>CBDHDR010000002.1:0-3699399 GCA_965261815.1 Dehalococcoidia bacterium | reverse complement strand
ACCGGCCCCGACCGGACCGCGTCCACCCCAACGGAGACGTCGGTCTCCCCCGCACGGACGCCTACCACGACAGGGTCAGGGGACGCGCCCACTGCCACCGATGCACCAGCGGCTGCGACAGTGCCGCCCGCGGCCTCCGACTCCGTCGAAAAGGACCGGGAGGCGCTGGTTGCCCTCCACAACGCAGCGGCAGGTTTGCAATGGCTTTCGTCTGCGATCTACGGCGGAGACAATGCCAAATGGCTGAGCGACGCACCCCTCGGCGAATGGGGGGGCGTCACCACTGACGACGATGGGCGCGTTATAGGGCTGAACCTCAGCGGCTACCGCTTGTTCGGGGAGATACCTGCGGAGCTGGGCAGTCTCTCCAACCTGGAGATACTGGACCTCAGCCACAACGCCTTAGCCGGGGAGATACCTGCGGAGCTGGGCAGCCTCTCCAACCTGGAGATACTGGACCTCAGCCACAACGCCTTAGCCGGGGAGATACCTGCGGAGCTGGGCAGCCTCTCCAACTTGGAGATACTGGACCTCAGCGGCAACGGCTTCGGGGAGATACCGGCAGAGCTGGGCAGCCTCTCCAACCTGACAGAGCTGTACCTCAACAAGAACGAGTTGAGCGGGGAGATACCGGCGGAGCTGGGCAGCCTCTCCAACCTGACACAGCTGTGGCTCACCGAGAACGCCTTAGCCGGGGAGATACCGGCGGAGCTGGGCAGCCTCTCCAACCTGACAGTGCTGCAACTCTCCTACAACGACTTGAGCGGGGAGATACCGGCGGAGCTGGGCAGCCTCTCCAACTTGGAGATACTGGACCTCAGCGGCAACTGGTTGACCGGAGAGATACCGGCGGAGTTCGGCAGCCTCTCCAACCTGACAGTGCTGCAACTCTCCTACAACGACTTGAGCGGGGAGATACCGGCGGAGCTGGGCAGCCTCTCCAACCTGACAGTGCTGTGGCTCACCGAGAACGCCTTGACCGGGGAGATACCGGCGGAGCTGGGCAGCCTCTCCAACCTGACACTTCTGTACCTCGGCCAGAACGACTTCAGCGGGTGCGTACCAAGAAGCCTGCGAGACCAGTTGGGCTCCAACGTTGCCATCGACACCGATCTTAGCTTCTGCTTAAGCGACGCGCCCTCAGGCGGGGGCTGACAGCATATCGTCCGGAAGGCGCTCCGAGCGCGTGTTGGCTATGACGCATGGCGCCGCCAAGAAACGGGTATCAGCCTCTCCTTCCGTCGGCCTCCCGGTTGACGGCGGTTTGACCGCTCCTTGGCCGAGGAGAACGGCGTCCGCTGCCTTCCCACACACCGGCGCTGCCATGTGACGGATGCACAGCGTGGCCCTCCTTTGCTACGCTCGAAACATGGCCCTGTCCGACCAACAGCTATTTGACCCTCTCAGCCGGACGCCGTTCGTCGATTCGGCGGAATTGGCAGGCATCTTGGGCGAACCTCACGCCACGGTCCACCGAGTACTGTCCGACCTGCTGGCCAACGGCATCGCCGGGCGCGTGAGCCACGGGACCGCTCACCTGCCTTCGAGCCAGAGATACTACCTGACGGCCAACGGCACCAGACATGCCGCGGAACTCCTCGGCTTCGCGACTCTCTCGGACTTCGTGCGGGCCTACCCCTTGTCCAGGGAGTGGCTGACGCTGCTCATCCGCAGGATGGACGCGGTGGCCGCCATCTACCGCCTCGCCGCCTCGATGTCCCCCGGCATCGACGGGCTCCGGTCCCACGTGGAGTTCCACCGCAGGGGGCGCTTCGACGCCACGATCACGCTCCATGACGGCCGCGGCTTCGGCGTGGTGCGCCAGGGCCTCGCCCTGCGTCGCCGGTCTCTCTACGACCGGTTGAGGGCCATAGCGCAGTACAGCCACGGGCGGCGTCCCGGCACCGTACTGATCCTTGTGCCGAGCGCATGGGAGCTTCGGCGGACAGCGAGGTTCTGCATCAACAACGACCTCCGTGACTGCTACGTTGCCGTGGAATCCAGGGACGCCCTCGAAAGACGGGACCTGCGCCTCTGGTGCGAACCCACGGGGCTGTTCGGACTCACGTACTACACGCTGGAGACGGTGAGCGCCTACGGCAGGCCCGGCGGAGGGCCTGGAGCCCAGTCGCCGGAGCGGAAGCGGGCGTCCATTCCCGACCCCGAGCGGATGGTGGGGGCTGCGCCGGCCTTCGGCGTCAGCCCGGCTGAGAAGCGGACGCTGGACCTCATCACCGACCACCCGATGATCCCCCGTGAGCATCTTGCCACCTGGCTCGGCGTCTCCGAGGGACGTGTCAGCCAGATGATGCGCAGCCTCGTCGATACGTGGGGCCTGGTCGAGCGCCGAGGCAAACGCGGAGACGTGCGCTACACTCTGTCCGCCGAGGGCATACGCTACGTCACCCACCGGGACCGCGCCCAGCTTCCGACGACGCGGGGCATCTGGAGCACCGCCCTCACCACCGACAAACAGGGCCGCAGGCGTCACGTGGGCCACCGCATCGAGACGTGGGCGAGGCAGACGAAGCACGCCGACGGCATCACCTGGTTCCTGTCGCAGCTTCAGGCCGAAGCCCGTGCGGACCCCGACAGCGAGCTGCTATGGTCGGTACCCACCGCCAGGTCCGACCGGGCCTACAACTGGGGCGATTCGGCCATCGCACCCGACGCCGTGGGGCAGCTGACCGCCCAGGGCCTTCGGATACCGTTCTACTTCGAGTACGAGCTACGCGCCAGGCATCCCCAGGGAGTCATTGCCCGCCTGGACCCCTATGAGAGCTACTACTGGTCCAACGAGCATAAGGAAGACCAGCCCCCATACCCCGTCACCCTCTTCGTCGTGGACACAGAGGACGTCGAGGACACCTACGTGCGCACCGCAGCCCGCATGAGCCGGATGTCGCTGCCCATCTTCGTGTCGTGCATACCCGCTCTGTCCCACACAGGGATACTCGGACGGTCCTGGCGTCCACTGTGGGAAACGGAGTCTCCCCGACTGCCCCTGTCCGCACTGAGAGCCTACCAGTGGGACTCACTCTACAACCGGATGCGTCAGAGTCCTGTAGGGAGGGATAGATAGCGACGATACGTCCCTATCTCCCTCCATGCTGGATGGGTGGGACAAAATGGCACAACCGGGCCGGTTTCCGGGGTCCGCCGACGGCCAAATCACCCCTGTTTTAGCTACGAAATGGGCTTGATGTGTCGCCTGACCGGTCAGGGACAAGAATGGGAAGCTGCGCTAAAATAAAGGGCGAGTCCGATGACAATTTGATTGCACTTTGGGAACCCCTGACGTGTCAGCCGATGGGAGGGGAAAACCGATGGATGAGCACGTCCGCTGGGTGACGAAGGCGGAGGCTGCGGAGGAGCTGGAGATATCCCTCTCGACCCTGGACCGGAAGATCAGGAATGGGGAGGTCGAGGTCCGCAGGGAGGGCCGCCGGGTGTTCGTGCGGATGGCGGGGGAGTACATCACCGACGAGGAGCTGCTGCGCCGGGCCGTCGCCAGGGAACATGAACTTGAACAGACCGTGCGGGAGTTGGAGCAGAGAGTATCCGAGTTGAAGCTCAGAGCGTCCGATCTGGAGCGGGAGCGGGACGAGGCCAGGGAGTCCGCAGCCACCGCCAGACGGCCGTACCACGAGCTCGAGAGGGAGCACCAGAAGGAGGTCGCCGCGCACAAGGTGACGAAGGACGTGCTCAACGTCGTCCGCGTGATCGCCTTGGTGCTGTTGGCGCTGCTGATCGGCAGCGTTCTCCTGTGGTGGTTTGTGCTGAGGTAGAGGAAGCGCCGCCGGCCCGTCACCCCGGTCTCCATCCACATCTTCGGGAGACGTAACGCACCCCCACTTCAATCGCCTTTTCGGGGGCCAAATGTCATTGGGACCCCGCTCCAACCGGACCGCTGATGTCATTCCCCACGTTTGGCGATGTCATTGCAGTCCGGAACGCCATGATTCGACAAAGTGTTTCCTGTTTAGGTCCTGTAGGGGGGCGATTTACCCCTGTTTCAGCTACGAAATCACGACTCTGGCCGCTCCGTCACGGAACTCAAACTCCTGTACACCCCCACAACTGCGTGGCCGCCCTCTGTTTTGGCGAACCGCATAGGGGCGCGCACATGTGAGGGGTGTTATGAGGGCCATGTCTCCCCTGCCCGGATCCTCGACCGCTCCCATCTTGGGGGTCGGGCGTCCCCCGCCAACCTCCGATTCCAGCCCTCCCGACGCCGCGCAAAAGTGCAACTGCCAGCTAGGGCATTTGCAACTCGGACCCGACCTCACTCGCCTGCAAAAATGCAACTTTCAGCTACGGACTTGCAAACCATGTCCAGAACGTACCCGCAAGTCAAAGTGTTCACTGTTTCCGTCCTGTAGAGGGGTAATCCGCCCCATTTCAGCTACGAAGCGGCCCGACTTGCATTTTTGCAACTCACTTCATTCCTCTGTACACCCCGACGGCATCGCCAATGAGGGTATTCGGCCCAGGTCTTATAGGGGCGCTCACGTGAGCGCCCTCATGGGTAGTTATGCCCAACGTTTCGACCGCTCACACTGGACGGCGGACACCTGGGCCGTCGTGGAGGACTCCCTGGCCCGGGAAACTCTCGGATGCGGAAGGAACGGGATGAGAAGCGTCAACGGAGAGAACCCACCGACCAATCGCCGGGCTACGGCGAGGCGGGGATCACCAACGCACTCCGCAGAGGAGCGGGAGACGGTGCGGCGCGGTCTGCGCATCCTGGCCCGCATGATCGCCCGCGCCCACCTGCGTCGTCAGGCGTCCCGGTCCAGGGCTGCGCTCAGGCCGCCAGCGGAGGACGAAGACGGCGACTGAGCGGCTCACGGAACCGTCTTCCGACGATCCCCATGTCCATGTTCCACTTTCCCCACTTCGTAGCTACCGCTGCCCCATCACCCCCGCAAAGCGCCATGTTCCACTCTCCCCATTTCGTAGCTGCGACTGCCCCATGACCGTGGAAGGAACCCCGGAATCAAATTGCTCGCTCCGATTTAGCAGGCTGTCCCTTACACCCCGATTTCAGCTATGGAACCGCCCGAGCTGCAACTTGCCTCTCCATGGGATCTCCTGTACACGGGTATGACCCCGCCGACGTACCCTCGAATCTCGCGCCCTGTGAGGGGGGCTGTGCGCGAGCCCTGTTTGGTCCGTTGCCCACCAGAAATCGGCCACTCCACTTTGGAGCGGGGATTGCGCGGCGCTGGTTCCATCTCCAAGCATTGATCCTTGACGACCTGTTCTCTAAATGAGAATCTGGAGGGTGTGTATGAGGGAATGCGAATCGAATGGGGAACACGGGCGATTAGGGATATGCGCCGCCTCGACGCAGGGGATAGAGAGCGGATCATCGCCAAGATTGAGCAGTATGCCGAGAACCCCGCATCGCTTGCCAGGCAAGTGACCGCACTGACCGGCAGCGACTACAGGCGGCTGAGAGTCGGCCACCACCGCGTCATCTTCACCACTAAACATGGCGAGCCCTCGACTCTGATAGTCCTGAGAGTTCGACACAGGAGGGAGGCTTATGACTAGCGAAAAGACCATCACTTTGACTCGGAGGGAGTACGACGCTCTCATCGAGCGAAACACCCAACTTGAGGACATGCTGGCTGCCCAGGACGCAGACGACGGCGTGCGTGTTCCCCACGAGGTCGCCCTCGACATTATGCGGGGGAAGGGTCCCATCCTGGCGTTTCGGAACCACCAGGGCATCACCCTGAGGGAACTGTCCGAGAAAACGGGTATTGCCGCAGGGTACATTTCCGAGATTGAGCGTGGGCGAAAACCGGGATCGACCTCGGCCTTGGCCCGCATCGCCGGCGCGCTTGGCACCACCATCGACGTCCTCGTGAATGAATAGAAGCAGACGGGGACGTTAGCCCTTGGAAATCCAAGAATATACAGGGGGTTCTGATGCACACGGATATTCTGACTCCTAAAGACCTCTTCCAGAAAGAGGTCCGCTACACCATCCCGCCTTTCCAGCGTCCCTATGTCTGGTCCCAGGACGATCAGTGGGAACCGCTCTGGGAAGATGTCCGCAACGTGGCCGAAAACTATATTGAGGAACTGGACCGCTCAGATAACGACGGAGTGGAAGCGGAGCAGAAGACGAGTCCCCACTTCTTGGGCGCCGTCGTTCTCAAGCAGGTCCCCACGGCGGCCAAGGATATCGACCAGCGTGAAGTGATTGACGGCCAACAGAGGGTGACCACGCTGCAACTGCTTCTGGACGCCATTCAACAGATTTGCGAGGAGTCAGACCACCCATATTTCAAGAGAGTCACAAGGCGTCTGGCCAAGCTTGTTACCAACGACGAAGAAATTGTCGGGGACGATAGGCTTCACATCTTCAAGCTGTGGCCTACCAGGGGCGACAGGGAAGCGTTCAGGCACGCCATGGACAACGGGCTCGCCTCAAAAGACTTCGAGGAGTCGCTGATTGTCCAAGCGCACGAGTTCTTCCAACTACAAGTTCGCAAATGGCTTCAAGACGCAACAGGACCAATTGAACACAGGATCGACGCACTTGAGGCCGCGGCAACCTCGATGCTCCAGATGGTTGTGATTGACCTCGGCTCTCAGGACGATCCGAATCTCATATTCGAGACCCTCAATGCCCGTGGCACTCCGCTTGAACAGTCAGACCTCATAAAGAACTTTGTCCTCTCTGAGCAGCGAGACCGGCAGGGCGATGTTTGGGGGAACCTCGACGATGGCTGGTGGAGGATGGAGGTTAGACAAGGACGCCTGTTCAGGCCGCGCCTGGACATGCTCCTCAACTACTGGTTGGCGATGCGCACGGGTTCGGACGTTTCTCCAACTAGGGTGTTTGACGTGTATCGCAGCTACGTTGATGGCCGAGAGGTCCAAGCGGTGATGTCCATGGTCAAGCACGACCTAGTGAACTACCGTGATTTCGAATCGACCGGAGGCCGCAGTCCCGAGGAGAAGTCGTTCTACTACCACGTCGATGTCATGCAGGCTCGCGTGATCACCCCTGTACTTCTACTGCTCCTGTCCGCTGAAGCACGAACACGCATCGGGGCCTTCAACGCCTTGGAGAGCTTCCTCGTTCGTAGAATGATTTGCCGTCAGACAACGAAGGACTACAACAGGTTGGTTCTGGAATTGGCCACCCGCTTGCGGGGATGTGAGTTGGACAAGGCCGACACCGTTACCGCCGGATTCCTGAGAGAGCAGACGGCAGACGCCAGAGAGTGGCCCAGCAACGAAGCAGTGGCCCATGCCCTGGAGTCATCTCCACTCTATCGCCTGCTGACGAGGGGAAGGCTGCGACTGGTGCTCGAAGGTGTTGAGCGCCGCTTGCGTTCTTCGGGAAAGTCTGAACAGCCTGCCGTGCCGAAGAATCTGACAATCGAGCATCTAATGCCGGTGGGCTGGGATAAGAGAGACTGGCCGCTCCCGGAGGGTGTCGATTCGGATGCAGCGGCCTACCAACGCAATATACGCATCCACTCAATTGGCAACCTCACGCTCGCGACTCAGAAGCTTAATTCTTCCATGTCGAACGACCCTTGGAACAACAAACGCGACGAGCTCCAGGAGCACAGCGTGTTACTGCTCAACAACGAGCTGTTGACTCAGGCTACTTGGGACGAGGAGACCATCCGATCCAGAAGCCTACGAATGGCCGAGCTCGTGTCGGAAAGATGGCCTGGTCCAGCTTCAGAGGAGTGGAACGAAACCGAATAGATAAGTGACAGCCAAGGAGGACAGTGTGAAGGAAGGACCTACAGCTAGTGGAGGCGCCAGGTAGGACAAACATGACCAACAGCTTCTACGTTTATGAGAACTGGACTCACGATAGAGCGCGGGTGCACAGGGCGGAGTGTCCGTACTGCAACCATGGCCGCGGCATTCATGGCACAAACAACGAGCGGAATGGCAAGTGGCATGTCCCCTTCTCGGACAGAGACGCAGCCTACCGCTTCGCCCATAGCACAGGACGTTCCGACATTGCAGGTTGCGGATACTGTTCGCCATGACCACATTCAAAGGAGTCCCATCGCAGCCAGTTCGAATGCTCCAGAGTGACCGTTCGCTGCGGTGGCCGGATCCTGGGCATCCACAGCACGCCTGAACCCTCCGGAGAAAGAGTAAGAAATTGAAGACATGCTGGCTGTGCGATAAAGAATTGACTGAAACTAGGGAGCACATTATCCCAGAGAGCATGGGCGGAAGAAAAACGGTGCGCGGTTTCATATGCAGAGACTGCAATAGTGAGACAGGTCATGGCTGGGACGCTGCAGTGACTACCTTTGAGTCGTGGAAATTCAATCTAAATTCGATGCTGCGTATCAATCCGCAACAGGGAAGACCAATCCGCGCGAAAATGGCCGACACTGGCATGAACGTGCTCATTGGTGCCGGCCTTCAGATGCGCTTAGGTTTCAACTCACCAGTCAGAACACAAACAGAGTCGGGTCAGGAGGTCATTCAATTTGCCTGCGACCCAAGTCAAGTGGATGGGCTATTCGATTCTGTGAATACACTGCTACAAAGGAAGGGCATGGCTCGGATGACGCGAGAGGAGTTCGATGCTCGCATTACGCGCCATGAGACTCCACAGCCTGAGATTAACTTCTCATTACAGATGAACATGCCGAAGTACTACCGTGCATTAGTCAAGACCGCTATGGCTATGGCGTTCTCCTTAGGAGTGAATCCTATGGCCTGCGAGAAGGCGGTTCGCTACTTGAGGGACGAAACAATCGACGAAGAAGGGGTGGTGGCACTACCGGGCACTTCTCTAGAGGGCACCATTGACGATTGGACCAGTTACCACGCGGTGACAATCTTCGGCTTACCTGAAGATCGAAAGCTAATTGGTGAAGTCTTGTACTTTGGCAGTGTAGCCGGATTGGTCATTCTGTCCGACTCCTATGACGGTCCTAGGATCATCGCAGGACACGCGGTCAATTTGAGAACTGGAGAATATGTGGACGCAGATCTCAACCTACCAGATCTGATCTTACCGGAAGATGCAGCGACAAGTCTATTGAGAGAGAGGGTAGGACGATTCAAGTCGCCTATGTTATACCAATTCGTCATAACTGCGCCATAATCCTTCAAATGCAGCCCGCATAGCAGAAACCACCCACCGTCATTCCGGCGAAGGCCGGAATCCAGAGTGTTCGGTCAGCGAGAATACGGTGGTATTAGCACGAATTGGTATTACTTGAAGTGCTGAGTGCTCTTAGCCCACCCATCGTTGACCAGTAGCCAGAGCAATCTTGACAGCCGATGGCCAGATGGCGCATGATACTGAGTAAGACAGCATATGACCAATAGGCTCATCAGCAGGAACACCAAGACGATCACCTTCTCTCTGCCGCCTGAGATGGCCGAGCAGGTGCAGGACGTGATGCGCGAGGAGGGCCGCACCATGAGCGAGCTCATCCGAGAGGCCCTTCGCAACTACATGGAAGAGCGGGATTGGCTCAGAACCATCCGGTACGAGAGGCTCCGCGCTCGCCATGCCGAACAGGAAGACTCACGGGGAGATTGAAGGAGGACAGCATGAAGAAGAAGCACCTACAGCCGCTAACGCCAGCGGCGCTCTACGCCAGGGTATCCAGCGACCGGCAGGACGTGGACCTGTCCGTGTCCGCCCAGCTGCGGGCGCTCAAGGAGTACGCGAAGGCCAACGGATACTCCGTTGCCCGCGAGTACGTGGACGAGGCCGAGAGCGGCCGCGTCGCCGACCGGCCCCAGTTCAGGGAGATGATCGAGGAGGGAAGCAAGCCGAAGGCCCCCTTCGACGTGATTCTCGTATGGAAATTCAGCCGCTTCACCCGCAAGCGCGAGCACGCCGTAGTCTTCAAATCCCAGCTGCGGCGCAAGGGCATCCGGGTGGTGTCCATCACCGAGCAGGCCGAGGACAACGCCACCGGCAGGCTGCTTGAGGGCATCATCGAGAGCGTGGACGAGTATTACAGCGAAAATCTTGCCCAGGAGGTCGTCCGGGGGATGAGGGAGGCCGCTTCCAGAGGCTTCTTCCTAGGCTCGAACGCCCCCTTCGGCTACAGGAAGATCAAGGTCAGCGATGGGGCGAAGGAACGCCCCACCCTTGAGGTTGACCCGGCCACCGCCCCGGTGGTGAGGGAGCTATTCGAGAAGTCCCTGCGGGGCAGCGGCCTGAAGGAGCTATGCAAGGAGCTGAACGAGAGGGGCGTCACCAACCGGGGCAAGCGGTGGAACAAGGGCGGACTCCACTACGTCCTGAGAAACGAGGCGTACACCGGCGCCGCCGTCTGGGGCAAGAACAGCAAGGGCGAGAAGGCCCAGGACCCTGTAAGGGTGGAGGGAGCCTGGCCTGCGCTGGTGTCGAGGGAGCTGTTCGACGACGTGCAGCAGGCGATGAGCGACCGAGCCCCGAAGGTGCAGAGGCCCGCCAGGGTGGGCAGCCCGTACCTTCTGAGCGGCCTCTTGCGCTGCGGGGTGTGCGGCAAGCCCTACTCGGCCCAGGGAGCCAAGAGCGGCCAGTTCGCCTACTACATCTGCGGCACCCTGTTCAGGGAGGGAGCGGGGACGTGCAGCGCCCGTTACCTGAACGCCCCCAAGCTGGAGACCTTCGTGGTGGAGAAGATCAGGGAGCGCATTCTCACCGAGGAGACCATCGTGGCGCTGGTGCAGCTGGTGGCTGAGGAGATCGACGCGATGGCGGGTGAGTTGTCCGGCAGGCTGGAGGTCGTCGAGGCGGAGCTAGGGGACGTGAGGAAGCGCCTTGGGAAGCTCTACGAGGCCATTGAGACCAGCGAGTTGACCCTGGAGGTCCTGTCGCCACGCATCATGTCTCTGAGGCACCGTGAGGAGCAACTGGAGGCTGCAAGAGAGGACGCCGAGACCCAGCTTGAGCAGAGGAGGGTGGAGCTGCCCAACACCGAGGAGATAGCGCGGTACGTTGCGGACTTCCGGGACTTCCTGAAGGATGGGACGATCCCCGAGCGGAAGGCGCTCATCCGCAACTTCGTGGAGTGCATCGAGGTGATGGGAGACGAGGCGACGCTGACGTACACGGTCCCCATGCCGAGCGACGGCGCGATGTCGGAATCGACGTCGGTTCTTGATTTCGTCAAGTCCGGCCCACTAGACGGGACTCGAACCACCAGATAAGATCCTGTACGGTGGCATTCTGTCACGGGGAGGTGTGTCGCAGCCCAATACGATAAGTCTGGCGGGCCTAGGGCGAACTCCGTTCCGGTCGCACGTCGCGGTATGCCACTCCGATCAACCAGCATCAGACGCCATTCCTCCGATTCAGCCCGCTTACGCTTGCAGAACCCCGCAGTTACTCGGCATATTCTTCCCTAGCCTAGGGGAAGAATATAGGGAAAAACCACGACGGGACACGACCGTTTCATATCTGAAAAGCGAAATAATAGTGCAGATGCTTCAGCGGCGCGTATCGAAGGGCGCACGCAACCTTGTCGCCAATGCTGATGTCGAACCCACCCAAGGACTGCGTCGTGCGGGCCCTTCGATACACCCCGACGAAGCGTCGGGGCACTCAGGGCGAACGGTTTCTCAGGCGACGGCCCCGCCCCTGGGAGCGACCGGCGGCCTCGACGCACTCTCGTGACCGTTCGCCTCCTCGAGTCTGAACAGTTACGTCCTGGGCGAGCCCTTGCCCCTGGCAGCACATCCGTGCTAGTCTGTGCCTGTGACAAGCACTCGCCCCCAGATGGTTTGAGTCCCCTCACGCGCCCATGTCCCGGACGAGGTGGGACACCGGCGTGTCCCGCCTCAGATAGGACGAGTGGCACATCCGGTGTGCCATTTCTGTGCCATTTGTCGGCCAGGTGCGCCATCGCCCAGATAGGAACGGCACAGAATGGCACAAAATGGCACGCCTTTTCGCGCAATCGGCCCCGACCACCCTCGGCGAGAGGGCCGGATGAGGCTGATCGACACCGCTCCGCTCGTACCGTGTCCAACAACCGAAAGACCCTGCGGGATATACGACATCTCTGGAATGCCGCGCCTCCAATGTGCCATATTGTCGGTGAGGTGAATTGTGCTTGAAACAAGGGCACGGATAGGAACGGGGGGCGGCTCGTCATACCGGCGGCCCACCGGAAGGCGCTCGGTCTGGACGCCGGCGACGAAGTTGTCGTGGTACTGGAGAAAGACGAGCTGCGGCTGATGACCCAGCAGACGGCGATCAGGCAGGCCCAGGAGCTCGTCCGGCAGCATGTTCCCCGGGAGCGGAGCCTGGTGGAAGAGCTGGTCCGGGAGCGCCGCGGGCACGCTAACGGCTGAAGTCACGGTTCCGTTCGAAACCGAGCGGGCCGTCTTGGCCGGCATCCTCAGAAACCAGCGGGGGACAACATGAACGAGCCGAGCGCAGATACACAACGGCGCCTCGACGCCCTGCAGGACGACCTTGAGGCGTTGCACCGACAGCAGGTCGGCTATCCGTGCAACCAGGACTTCGACTACACGGCGCTGCTGCCCTTCATGAAGTACTGTGCCAACAACGTCGGCGACCCGTTCCACGACAGCAACTTTCGAAGCAACACCCACGAGATGGAGCGAGAGGTCATCGGCCAGTTCGCGGAAATGACGGGCCTGCCGCCGGAGGAAGCGTGGGGCTACGTCACCTCCGGCGGGACCGAGGGCAACATCTACGGCCTCTACATAGGGCGAGAGATGTTCCCGGACGGCGTCGTCTACTTCTCGCAGGACACCCACTACAGCGTCGTCAAGATCCTGCGCCTGCTGAGGGCGCGCAACATCATGATCAAGAGCCAGGATAACGGCGAGATCGACTACGAAGACCTGCACGAGACCATAAGGATCAACCGGGACTTGCCGGTCATCCTCATCGCGAACATAGGCACGACGATGAAGGGCGCGGTCGACGACGTCGGCAAGGTCCGGGCCATCCTCGACGATCTGGCGGTCGCCAATTCGTACATACACGCGGACGCGGCCCTGAGCGGCATGATACTGCCCTTTGTGGACGACCCCCAGCCTTACGGGTTCGACGCCGGATTTGACAGCGTGGCTATCAGCGGCCACAAAATGATCGGCGCCCCCATCCCCTGCGGGGTGGCCCTCACGAGGCGCGAATACGCGACGCGCATCGCGCGGTCGATCGAGTACATCGGCGCGCTGGATACGACGATCGCCGGGTCACGCAACGCCATCACGCCGCTGATGATGTGGTACGCGCTCCGCCAGCACGGGATGGACGGCTTCAGGGAGACTGTGGCCGGCTGCCTGGAGGTCGCCGAATACGCCGTCGCCCGGTTCAACGACAGCGGAATCCCCGCGTGGCGAAACAAGAACTCCGTGACCGTCGTCTTCCCAAAACCGCCGCCGGAGGTCGTCCGCAAATGGCAGATCGCCCCGTTCGAGGACATCGGCCACCTGATAACCATGCCGCACGTGACGCGCGAGACGATCGACGCGGTAGTCGACGATTGCCTGAAGTATCAGCCATAGGACCGGGAGGGAGACGGCATGAACAGGATCATCGTGATGGCGAAGAACGAGGTCGGGACGATCGCCGACATAAGCAGGGTGCTTGCCGACAAGGGCCTGAACATCGAGACGATCAGCGCCGAGGCACTCGGCGACAAGGGCGTCGTCACCCTGACGACCAACGACTGCGACGACGCCCTGCGGGCGTTGACGGACGCGGGCTTCAAGACCGTCGCCGACGAAGCGCTCGTCCTGAGACTCCGGGACGAGCCGGGAGCCCTCGCAAGGGTCGCCGAGAGGTTCAAGGACGCGGGCGTGAACCTGCAGAGTCTGCACATCGTAGACCGCCGGGACGGCTACACCACCGTAGCCCTGGCCGCCGACGACCGAGCCCGCGCGGAGGCGCTGGTCGACAAGGAAACCCTCGTGTAGGACCGGAGGGCGAAGCGCCAGGGACTGTCCCGCAAGGCTCTTTGAGATCAAGACTGCGAATGGCTTCTGTCCGTTCAGACCTGGTACCCCAGCATCCCGTTCACCCCGAGTACCGCCGCTGCTTCAGCGGTGCGCATAGCGGGGCGGGCGCCGGGGCCCACCAGGCCTGATCAGTTACGCGCCGCTGCCCCTCCGTCAGCCTAGCCCGAGCTCGCCGGCCATGCCGTACTCGGCCGCAAGCTCGGTGAGCTTTGCCCAGGTCGAGTCCTCGACGTAGATCCCCTCGGACATCAGCTTCTGCGTCCGCAGGTACTCCGGCTCGCCGGGGTAGTAGACCTCTGTGAAGCCTTCAGCCGGTGCCGAACTCTTCAGGTAGGAGGCGAACTCGGCGACCTCGCGTTTGAACTCGTCGAGCGGCCGGAAGGCCTCGACGTTGAACACGGCCATGAAGCAGCCGTCGTTGTGGCGGCCGGACGTATCGTAGCCGTAGCCCAGGCCGGTGAGGATGCCCGACAGTATCTCGACCATCACCGACAGGCCGTAGCCCTTGTGGCCCTCCGGTCCTCCGAGCGGTAGGAGCGCGCCGCCGCGCTTGAGGTCGTGCGGATCGGTCGTCGGGTTACCGTCGGCATCGACTATCCAGCCTTCCGGTATCGGCTTCTGCCGAGCGGCGGCGACGGCCACCTTGCCAGCGGCCACGGTGAACAACGACAATCATTTCTGCCGGTGACGACAGCCATTCTTGCCGGTCCGTAGATGGGATGATCTGGTACCCAGGAGGTGCCAGATTGATCACGGATCAACAGGTAGTTCTACTGAGGCAGAAGCTAATGGAAGGAAAGACACAGCAGGGAGCGGCGGCATCAGCCGCCATGAGCGAGAGATCGGCAAGGAAGTGGCAGGGTGGAGCGCTGCCGTCGGAGAGGAAGAAGGCCAGGCGAAGATGGAGAAGCAGACCGGACCCGTTCGCGGACGTGTGGGAGAGTGAGGTCGTGCCGCTGCTGCGTTCCGATCCAGAGGGTGAACTCTCTGCGACAACCATTCTTGAGTGGCTCGACGAGAGACACCCCGGCAGGTTCGGCAACTCCCAACTGAGGACGTTGCAGCGCCGGATCCGCGACTACAGGGCACTTCACGGGCCCGACAGGGAGGTGTACTTCCAGCAGGAACATCCGCCCGGTCGGGAGGCACAGGTGGACTTCACACACTGCTCGGGGCTTGGGGTGACCATATGCGGGGAGCCCTTCCGTCACCTGCTGTTCCATCTCGCGTTGAGCCACTCAGGATGGAGTTATGCCGAGGTGTGCTTCGGAGAGACGTTCGTGGCGTTGGTGAAGGGACTGCAGGGAGCGCTATGGGAGCTGGGAGGCGTGCCGAGGGTGGTGCGCACGGACAACTTGTCCGCTGCCACACACGAGTTGAGGGACAGCAGGGGCCGTGCCGTGAACGCCAGTTACGAGGCGGTACTGGCTCACTACGGAGTGGAGGCCACCAGGACCAACCCGAGATCGTCGCATGAGAACGGCGTGGTCGAGCAGAGACACCGCCGTCTCAAGAACGCCGTTGACCAGGCCCTGATACTCAGGGGAAGCCGTGACTTCGAGTCCGAGGAAGAGTACAGGGAGTTCGTCAGAGGAGTCGTCGACCGGCGCAACAGGCTGGTGAGCTCCAAGCTCAAGACAGAGCGTCGCCATCTGCGGCCGCTTCCACCAGCGCCGGTCCCCGAGTACGCCAACTACCGTGTCAGAGTGCGCAGGTGGAGCACGATCAGGGTGTCGAACCGGACGTATTCGGTGCCATCGAGACTGATAGGTATGGTAGTTGACGTCAGGCTGTACGCCGATCACGTCGAGGTGTACTACAAGGGGCATCTCGCCGAGAGCATGGAGCGGGTACACGGCACAGGTGAAGCGCGGATCGACTACCGCCACATTATCGGATCACTGGTGCGCAAGCCAGGTGCGTTCGCCCGCTATCGCTTCAGGGAGCAAATGTTCCCGACTCACACGTTCAGGCTTGCCTATGACGCTTTGCGTGGCTGGAGAGGAGAGCGTGCCGACGTGGAGTACGTGAGGATCCTGCACCTGGCTGCGACAACCATGGAGTCCAAGGTGGACAGGGCGCTGAAGCGACTGCTTGAGTCGGGCCTGAGCTTCGACTACGCGATGGTGCGCAGGCTGTCTGCGCCTGCTCCGCCTCCGGTGCCGGACCTGAAGCTGTCAGGGACAGTGGATCTCGGTGTGTACGACCGGCTGCTGGTGGGAGGTGCACGATGATGGTAGACACTCACACACCGAGCGCGGTAGCAGAACGTGTCAGGGAGCTGTGCAGGCAGTTCAAGCTGCCCACCCTGGCGGCCGAGACCGTAGGCAGGTTCAGTCAGGCCGGTCATGCCGACGCTCTCGTGACCCTGGTGGAGGTGATGGAGCAGGAGGCAGAGGACAGGCGGCTCAGACGGGTGGACCGTCTGAGGAGGGCATCGAAGCTGCCTGCCGGCAAGACCTGGGACACCTTCGAGCACGACAGGACCCCGGTGCAGCTCAGACAGCAGATCAAGAGACTCGGTGAGGGGGACTTCGTCGACCGTGGCGTCAACGTGCTGGCGTTCGGGATGCCCGGCACGGGCAAGACCCATGCCATGTGCGCCATAGGGCACAGGCTGGTTGAGTCCGGCCGCTCGGTCCTGTTCATCCCAGCTTACCGTCTGGTGCAGGACATGCTGGCAGCCAAGCGGGACCTGGAACTGCCCAGGATGCTCAGGAAGCTCGATAACTTCGACCTGCTGGTGATCGACGACCTGGGTTACCTGCCGCAGGGAGCCGACGAGTCCGAGGTGCTGTTCACCCTGATAGCAGAGCGCTACGAGCGCAGGTCTCTGGGCATCACCTCCAACCTTGTGTTCAGCGAGTGGGAGAAGGTGTTTGCAAACCCGATGGCGACCGCGGCGGCGATAGACAGGATCGTCCACCACTCTGTGATCCTGGAGTTCGACCTGCCGAGCTATAGGACCAACGCGGCCCAGAATCGTCAGACAGACAAGGCGTCAGACCGGCAAAAATGATTGTCGCGCAACCGGCAAGAATGGTTGACGTCGTTCACACGGCGCTGGTCGCGCCGTCGATGAACATGGGGCCCGCCAGGTCGCTGGGCATCGCTATGCAGATCGGGTTGGTACCGAGACGGGGCTCCCTGCCCCCGAACGGTACGACCGACTTGCTGGTGCGGCCGGAGTCGGCGGTCATGATGCCGATCATTCCAGCCTCCGCGGCCATCAGCGGGTAGTCGGTCACGCGCCCGACGTGGCTCTGTTGGTAGACGGTCGCGGCCGCGAGATTGCTCTCTCTAGCCTTGGCGATCGTGGCCTCCATGGCGCGCTCGGAGACAACGTAGCCGAATCCCCAGTTGCCGTTGACGACCGTGGTCGTGGGGGTGTCCTTGACAATCTCAAGCTCGGCGCCGGGGACGATGTGGCCCTCGTTGACGCGGTCGATATAGGTCGGTATCTGGATGATGCCGTGAGAGTCATGGCCAGCCAGGTTCGCGTCCACGCAGTGGCGGGCGACCGTCGCCGCCTCGTGTTCGCTGGCTCCGGCGCCCTGCAGCAGGCGCGCCGCAATCGTGTTGAGCCTTTCGGCTGGTTCCGTAGGCATGTCTCGCTCCTCCGGTTGTCGTCCGTGCACCGCCCTACCCGCTTCACGTGACTTGCCGAAGGCGTCCGGGGCGCGGGCCGTCCGGCCCGCCGCTGTCTGACACAGGCCGGCGTCCGGCGACGGTATAATGAGGCCGGTGACGGAGAGGATAGCATGCAGGGACGACGAATCAAGATCACCGCGGGCGGCGTGACTGTGACGGCGCTCCTGAACGAGAGCTCGACCGCTGACCTGCTGTGGGGCGCGCTGCCTATCCAAGCGCAAGCCAGCACCTGGGGCGACGAGATCTACTTTCGCACCGATCTGGAGGCCAGCGAGGACGACGCCCGCGAGGTGGTGGAGCTCGGAGACGTTGGATACTGGCCGCCGGGTCAGGCGCTGTGTCTTTTCTTCGGCCCGACACCGATGAGCCGTGGAGACGAGATCAGACCCGCGAGTCCGGTAAACGTGCTCGGGAATATCGAAGGCGACGCCGCCGTGCTCAAGTCGGTCGGCCCTGGCGCCGGCGTCACCGTGGAACAGGGCTGACACACGCCCGACGCTTCGGCGCGAGAAGCGGCTGCAGCACTCATCTGGCGTCGTACTCGCTCGTCCCGTATGGCGCCAATACGGTCCACGGGCTTGTCATTCGTCCCGGGTCGCATATCGTCTGTCCCGCGTAAGTCTGAGTCCATATCGTGAACAGTCCGGTCTTGGGTGAAGACGAGCGGCGGCGAAACGGGCTATATCAAGGCGAATATTCGCCTTGACACTCGAAGAAACCGCTTGCTAGACTTGCGCCCTCAAACAGCAATACAGGCGTTCTAATCCTGATGCGCGATGGCCTGTTGGCATCAGGGGAAACGCAGGAGGCAACTGGAGGGATAAAGTGGAAACATCAACGTCGACGCAGAAACAGGAGGTACCCGTCGAGGAGGCTGTGGCCTGCCGGCACCAGTGGATTATCGCCACGCCGGATGGACCGTCCAGCAAGGGTACATGCAGGCAGTGCGGCGGGGAACGAGAGTTCATGAACTACATCGAAGGCTCGACGTGGGGGTACGATGTGTCGTTGGACCATTTGGCCGGGGGGACCAGGTTCCCCACCAACGTCGAGCGTCCCGCCAAGCGGCTAGCCGACGACGAGGACCTCAACTGACCCGCAAGGGCATCGTTTCATGAGCACCGGCCGTTCCCCGATGGGGAGCGGCCGGTGCTGCTTATGGCCGACGTGGCCCGCGCTATCTTCTCGCCCGGAAGGGCCTGCGCAGGCTGGGGGACATCAACGCGATCAGGCCCAACAGTACGGCTCCCAGGGTAGCGTTCGCCCCTATGGCGAATTGAACGTCGATCCGCTCGGCCATCAATCCCAGAGCGAACGCCCCCAAAGGGGCCGTGCCGATCGCGATCGTTATGACTCCCAGCGCCTTGCCGCGCATGTCCTGGTCCGCGATGAGCATCACGATCGTGCTCTGCATCGTCGAAAAGCCGGCGGTGCCCAGTCCTACCAGCAGAAGCAGAGGAAACGACAAGGCGTACCATTCGGAGAACGAGAACAAGAGCAGCGCGAGACATGCCATCCAGGCTCCTCCAAGATAGACGCGGCCGTGGTATCGAAGGGCCACCCACGACGCTATCGATACCGCCCCCACCGCCGCGCCCAGGCCGGCCGCCGATTGCAGCAGCCCCATGAGGCCAGGCCCCACGTGGAGGACGTCCCTGGCGATGACCGGGATCAGGTTGACGTATGGGAACATCAGCACGTTCATCGCCAGTGTGACCAGTACCGTGGCCCGAAGCACCTGGTTGCCTAGAACGTAGCGAAGCCCGTCCGCCAGGGACGGCGCGGCGCCCTCAGCTCGAACGCGGCGGGACCGCGGCGATGTCAGCTTCAGCCGATAGATGAGGACCAAGGAGGTCATCAGAAAGGCCGTAACGGCGAGGTATCCCCCCTTCACGCCGAGCACGGCGATCAGTCCACCGCCCAACGCCGGGCCCGCCATCATGCTCACGCTCTGGCCCATCGAGTCCAAAGCGACGGCGTTCGTCACTCCGGACCTACCGAGAAGGTCGTGTAACAGAGAGCGTCGAGCCGGCATGTCGAACGACCAGCCGATCCCGGCCACCAGGATGACCGCATACGCGTGCCAGAAACGTTCCGAGCCGGTCCACAGCAGGACGGACATGACAAGAGCGGCGGCGAACGTCATGGCATGCACTCCCATGAGCATGCGCCTGCGGTCCACGACGTCGGCCAGCATCCCGCCCACGAGCCCAAGTAGAAGCATGGGCGCCATTGCGAATACGCCTACCAGGGCCACCCGCAGCTCCGAGTCGGTCAGCTCCAGCACGAGCCAGCCGAGGAGGGTCATCTGCATCCAGCGGGAGGAGTACGCAAGCACGTTCGCCGGCCAGAGCAGGCGATAGTTGCTGTCCCTGAACGCCCGGAAGGTGCCGGGCAGGTGGACGCTTGTGGCGGGAGGTCTCGAACGGGATTTCATCACAAACAGCCGTATTGTATGGCCCAGCGCGAGGCACATGGAATGGGAAAGCCGTCATAGATGACGCTTTCTTGACGTCCGTGGTCAGGGTGTAGCTTCTATCCCGGCTCGCGCGTCCTGCATCGCCGCAATTGCGCGCCCTCGCGTACGGTCCTGGCCTCCCTGCAGCGACAGATTGGGGCCCGTCGGGCCCCAATCTGTCAGCTTGACACCAGATTCGCCGTAGCTTTAAGATGAGGCCCATGGGACATAGATCAAGGAGGTCCTAAAACTTAAGAGGAGGGTGAGTAGCGATGGATATCGCCATCATGGCACTCGCCGTCCTGATCGGCCTATCGATAGGCGCACTGATTGGTTACGTAGTCAGGAGACTGGTAGTAGGCAGACGGTACGAGGCAGCAAAGCAAGAGGCTTCAGGAGTACTCAGCGAGGCCCGGGAACAGAAGCGAGCGCTTCTTCTGGAAGCGAAGGAAGAGGGTCTCCAGATCCGGGCGGCGGCGGAGAACGAGCTGAGAGAGCGGCGCGCCGAGCTACAGACTTACGAGCGCCGACTCGCCAACCGTGAAGAGAACGCAGACCGGAGGGCGACGAACCTCGAGCGAAAAGAGACCGAGCTAAACAAGAAGAATCAAGAGACCGATAGCCTTCGTACCGAGCTGGAAGACCTGAAGGGCCAGGAGCTCACACGCCTCGAGGAGATCGCGAATCTCTCGGTGGCAGACGCGATAGAAGAGTTGATGCGTCGCACCGAGGACGAGATCCAGCACGAGGTGGCCATCCGCTACAGGGACGCTGAGCAGCGGGCCAGAGACGAGGCCAACGACAAGGCCCGCAACATCCTTGGTGAGGCCATACAGCGACTCGCCTCAGAAGTCGTCTCAGACATTACGTTAACCACCGTGCCGCTGCCGAGCGACGACATGAAGGGTCGTCTGATAGGCCGCGAGGGACGGAACATTCGGGCAATAGAGAAGGCCACCGGCGTCGACCTGATCATCGACGAGACGCCCGAGGCCGTTACGCTTTCGTGCTTCGATCCGCTGCGCCGGGAAGTTGCACGCCTGTCGGTCACAAAGTTGATCGCGGACGGCCGGATCCACCCGGCCAGGATCGAAGAGACGGTGGCGCGGACGGAGAAGGAGCTCGCCGAGACCATCCGAAAGACCGGAGAACGGACGCTCATGGACGTCGACGTCCGGGGGCTGAACTCCGAGTTGGTCTCGCTGTTGGGCAGGCTTCGGTACCGGTACAGCTACGGTGAGAACGTCCTTCAGCACAGCATAGAGGTCGCCCACCTGGCGGCCCTGATGGCCGCGGAGATCGGCGCGAACGTCCGGGTGTCGAAGGAGGGCGGACTGCTGCACGACATCGGCAAGGCGCTGACCCACGAGGTGGAGGGGCCCCACGCCGAGATCGGTGCGGACGTCGCCACCAAGAACAATGTCCGTCGCCATGTGTGCGACACGATCCGTGAGCACCACGACGACGTCCACAGCAGCGCCGAGTCGTTCATTGTCGCGGCCGCGGACGCGATAAGCGCCGC
This sequence comes from Dehalococcoidia bacterium, assembly GCA_965261815.1. Classification (GTDB taxonomy): domain Bacteria; phylum Chloroflexota; class Dehalococcoidia; order Lucifugimonadales; family CAZENU01; genus CAZENU01. The sequence continues at coordinate 3,677,815 of CBDHDR010000002.1, read as the reverse complement.
GAGGCCCGGGGCCCGCAGAGACACGGTCGAACACTATATCAAGCGGCTCGAGGCGCTGGAAGAGGTCGCCCTCGCTTTCGACGGAGTCGAAAAGTGCTACGCCATCCAGGCGGGTCGCGAGGTGCGCATCCTGGTCGAGCCCGAGAGCGTCGACGATTTGGCGGCCACCAAGATGGCCAGAGAGATCGTCAAGCAGATCGAAGCTACACTCGCATACCCGGGTCAGATCAAGGTTACGGTCATCCGCGAGAGCCGATCCGTAGAGTTCGCACGTTAGATGTGTACCGATCATAGCCGGAGGCAGGCGTAGTGCCTCCGGCTATGGCTTGCCCGCCAAAGTACCCGTGCGTCAGCCGGAGCCGCCCGTTAGGGAGGCCCATCTACCCCCCGTGGCCCTAGTAGACCTACATCTGCACACCACGGCTTCCGACGGGAACCTGTCCCCCACCGAGTTGGTGCGCCTGTGCGCGGGGAACAAGCTCGACGTAATCGCCATTACGGACCACGACTCCACGGAGGGTATCTCCGAGGCCCTCGCCGCCGCGGAGGATGCGCCCGGTCTTCGCCTCGTGCAGGGCATCGAGTTGAGTACGGACGCGCCGGGGATGGAGATTCACATGCTCGGTTACTTCGTCGATCCGGCGGACGCGGCGCTCCAGGCGAAACTCAAGTGGCTGCGATCGGGGCGCGACGAGCGAGCCCAGGAGATGGTGCTGAGGCTTCGAGCCATCGGCCTTGACATAGAGTGGAGCCGGGTCCAGGAAATATCCGCCGGCGGCGCCGTCGGCAGACCGCACATCGCCAAGGCGCTGGTCGAGCGGGGCTACGTCACGTATCCGGCGCAGGCGTTCGATCTCTATCTGGGGCGCGACGGCCCGGCCTACGTGGGCCGACCGAGCCTCCGCCCTGCGGAAGCCATCGAATTGCTGCGCGCGAACGGCGCCGTGCCGGTTCTCGCACATCCCAGCTTTGTCTTCCCGGCGGATCACGAAGACGACGGGACCGCCCTGAAGGGCGTGGTCGCCGGACTAAAGGAGGCCGGGCTGGCGGGAGTGGAGGTCTACTACAAGGATTACACCCCTGAGCAGGTCGCGTCGCTGGCGGCGCTGGCGCGGAACCTGGAGCTGATACCCTGCGGCGGCACAGACTATCACGCGTCGGGCAATCCGGGGGAGCCGGAGCCCGGCGCCGCGGGCCCTCCCCTGGAGACAGTGGCCGCGCTGGAGGACGCGCGGCGGTTCCCCGCGGTGGCATGAACGGTCCCATGGCGTGGACGGTGTTCTTACCGCCATAGTTCCGGCGAGCAGCCGGGCACGAGGCCCTCGCGATGTACGACATCCCATACTTCACAGGCCTGGAGGGAGTAGTCGCGGTCATTGCGGCCTATCTTTGGGGCGCAATCCCGTCCTCCTATCTGGCAGCGCGTCGCCTGCGCGGACTGGACATCCGCCGGTTCGGCTCCGGTAACGTCGGCGCCTCGAACGCCGCCGAGGCCCTGGGCGTTTGGCCTGCGGTGGCGATCGGGGCATTCGATTGCCTGGGGAAGGGCGTGCTGCCCATCGTCCTCGCCAAGGTCGTCGGTCTGGATGCCTGGGTGCAGGGACTGGTGGGCGTTGCGGCGATAGCCGGTCACAACTGGTCTCCGTACATCCGCATGACCGGCGGCAGAGGAATCTCGGTGGCCATAGGCGCGTTGCTCGGACTGTTGATGTGGCGTGAGGTACTGATTGTCGGAGTGCTGTTCGGTCTGATCGGCCGTCTGCTCCTGAAGGACACCGCGCTCTGGACGCTGTTCGCCCTGCTGGCGCTGCCTCCGCTGACCTACGTCTTCACCGAGCCGGCGGCGCTCAGCTACACCGCCATCGCCATCGCGCTCGTCATCGTCGCGAAACGGGTCACCGGGAACTGGGAGGGTCTGTCCTCCGGGGAGCGGTGGTACCGGGTAGTCGCAAATCGTATCGTGTGGGACAGGGATATCTCGTCCCGGGAGTCGTGGATCAGCCGGCGGGAGCCGTAGCCCGCAATAGACCGTCATGTCCCAGACAACAGACTGCGCACAGCATCCCGGCGTGTCGACGAACCTGAGTTGCAGCAGGTGCGACACGCCCGTCTGCCCGCGTTGCCTGGTGCACGCCGCGGTCGGGATACGATGCCGCGAGTGTGGGAAGGGCACGGTGCCCCCTACGTACCGTGTCGACGCTTCGGGCCTGGTCCTTGCCGTAGTGACCGCGGTCGTACTTGGTCTCGTCGGCGGTCTGGCGCTGAGCATCGTCGTCCGGCCGCTTGGCGACGTGCTCCATCTCGGGGCTCTTGCGGGGCTCGGTTTCGGCCTGTCCGAAGCCGTAGGTCTTGCTGCCGGTCGAAAGCGAGGTACGAGGCTTCAGGTTGTGGCGGCAGGCGGGGTCGTGCTTGCGGCCCTGATCAGCGCGGCCATTAGCCTCGCGACCCTGGGCTACTGGTCTCTATTCGACCTCCTCGCCGCCGCGCTGGCAGTCTACGTGGCGTGGATACGCCTGCGGTAGCCTCCCGCCCAAACCGGCGCTCAGCCGCTGAGTTTGGGCGGTTTTGGCATTGACAGTATTCGTCGATAACGCTATTATTCGATACGATAAACACCACAAAGAGGCGAGGCTGGAATGGACGAACTGGATACCAAGATCATTGACATTCTTCAAGGGGACGGCAGGGCGTCGAACGCCGGGATGGCCCGGCTCGTCGGGGTCAGCGAAGGCACCGTCCGCCGGCGGCTCAAGCGGCTGGTGGAACAGGGGTACATCGAGATAGTCGCGCTCCCCGACCCGATCAAGTTGGGCTACGAGTCTCAGGCCCTGGTAGGGGTCCAGGTCGATCCCGACAAGGTGGACCAGGTGGCCAACGATCTCGCCGACCTTGCCGAGATCAACTGGGTCGCCATCACAACGGGCTCGTTCGACATCTTCGCATGGGCGACTCTACAGTCGGCCGAAGAGTTGGGCCTGTTCTTGCGAACAAAGGTTGGCGTGATATCGGGAGTGCGCCGGACCGAGACTTTCGTCAATCTGGAGAAAAAGAAACGCGGCAACGGCAGGATCATCTGAACCCGCCGGACCGGTTGTCGCGAAAGACTGGCACGGGCCGGCAGCGAGTCGGCCCGCATTTCACCCCGCGTAGGGACATCATCCACAGGTTTCCAGGCCTCGAGCCAGGGGCGCCGACAGGATCGGATGCGCGGCCGGTGCGTCGGCTCTGCGCTCAGCGACCGTTGGAGACCACCGTTGGCTAGGACACTGAACGTGCTCCGTCTCTGGAACGCGGCTCGCTACTCGATTGCGGGGCTCCGGGAGGCGGTCAAACATCACATGGCCGTGCGCCAGGAGCTGCTGGTCGGAGTCGTTCTCGTGCCGGCCGCCATCCTGCTGGGAAGTAACGGCCTGGAGCGCGCCGTCCTGTTGGCGTCGCTTCTGCTGGTGTTGATCGTGGAGCTGCTGAACACCGCCGTCGAGACGGTGGTGGACCGCGTGGGTACCGAGAGCAACGAGCTATCCGGGCGGGCCAAGGACATCGGCTCCGCCGCGGTGTTCGTCGCCCTGATCAACGTGCCGGTCGTGTGGGGACTCGTACTCCTCGGCTAGGCGGGCGGATACACTACGGCAACCCGTGAGACGGGAGGCAAAGATTGCTCAGATCGACTAGCTGTGGGGAGCTTCGAACCGGCCACGTCGGCCAGACCGTCACACTGGCGGGCTGGGTGCATCGCAGGCGCGACCACGGCAATCTGATCTTCATCGATCTGCGGGACCGGTATGGCCTGGTGCAGGTGGTATTCAATCCCGAGCTGGCGCCGAAGGCCCACGCTGCCGCCGAGCGGTTCCGCAGCGAGTGGGTTGTGAAGGTATCCGGCACCGTCAACGCCCGCCCGGAGGGGACGGCGAACCCCGGACTCGCCACCGGCGAGATCGAGGTCTCGGCCTCTTCAACCGAGGTGCTCAACGAGTCGAAGACGCCCCCATTCGAGGTTGGCGATGACGCGGAGGTGGACGAGCTCCTGCGTCTGAAGTACCGGTACATCGACCTTCGCCGTCCCAGCATGCAGGAGACAATCGCACTTCGGCACCGGGTGGTCAAGTACATCCGGGACTTCCTGGACGAACGCGGGTTCCTCGAGATCGAGACCCCCATCCTGATCAAGAGCACTCCGGAAGGCGCCAGGGACTACCTCGTTCCCAGCCGCCTCTATCCGGGGCAGTTCTACGCCCTGCCCCAGTCGCCGCAGCAGCTCAAGCAGCTCCTCATGGTCGCGGGCATGGACAAGTACTTCCAGATCGCCCGCTGCTTCCGGGACGAGGACCCCAGGGCCGACAGACAACCCGAGCACACCCAGCTCGACCTCGAGATGAGCTTCGTCGAGCAGGATGACGTGTTGAGCCTCATCGAGGACCTCTATACGCCGATGCTGGAGGAGCTCGTGCCGGGAAAGCGCGTCGTCACGCCCTTTCCGCGTCTGAGCTACCAGGAGGCGATGGACCGCTTCGCGAGCGACAAGCCCGACCTCCGCTTCGGACTGGAAATGGCGGACCTGACCGATCTTGCCTCGAAGAGCGAATTCCGCGTGTTCTCCTCCGCCGCTTCCGGCGGGGGCATAGTCAAGGGGTTCAGCGTGCCCGGCGCGGGGGGATACGCCCGGCGGCAGCTCGACGAGCTGGTCGACTTCACGAAGACGCGTGGAGCGCAGGGGCTGGTCTACATCGCCCTGGACGCGTCGGCCCCGTCACTCGACGAGCTGACCGGCGACGACTTCAGGTCGCCCGCCGCTCGCTTCCTCACTCTCGACGAGGTGAAGGAGGCCGCGGCCCTGACAGGCGCGGGTCCGGGCGACCTCGTACTCATCGTCGCCGGCCCGGCCAAGTCTACGAATGTCGCCCTCAGTGCACTTCGAGGCGAGATGGCCCGGCGTTACGAGTTGGCGGACCCCGACGTGCTCCACTTCGCGTTCATCGTGGACTTTCCGCTCTTCGAATGGAACGAGAACGAGGGACGCTGGGACGCCATGCACCACGCCTTCTCGATGCCGAACGCCGACACGATTCAGTACCTCGAGAGCGAACCGGGTAGGGTCATCGGCACTCTGTACGACCTGGTCTGCAACGGGGTGGAGTTGGCCAGCGGCAGCATCAGGGTGCACCAGCGCGACCTTCAGGAACGCATCTTCAAGGTCCTGGGATACACGGAGGAGCAGGTCGGCCAGCGCTTCAAGCAGCTCCTCGACGCCCTGGAGTACGGTGCGCCGCCACACGGGGGCATAGCTCCCGGCATCGACCGGCTCATCATGGTGCTGCTGGGCATCGACAACATCCGCGACGTCATAGCATTCCCAAAGACCCAGAACGCTATCGACCCGCTGTTCGAGGCCCCGGACAATGTGGAGGCGGAGCAGCTCGACGAGCTCCGTATCAGGATCATCGAGTAAGGCCGGCACACCCAGCCTCAGCCGAGTGCGTTCCGGGAGGCCCGGATGACGCGCTTACAGGAGGAGTCATGGCGTTCGACGTAGTAGTTCGCGGCGGCACAGTCGTAGACGGCACCGGCGGTCCTGGCCGAGCCGCCGACGTCGGAATATCCGGAGAGCGGATTGAGGCCGTCGGCGACCTCTCCGCGGCCGAGGGCGGACGGACGATAGACGCGTCCGGATTGACCGTCTCGCCGGGCTTCATCGACACCCACGTCCACTCCGACGCCGCCCTGCTGACCGATCCACAGCACGCCCAGGGCCTGCGCCAGGGCATCACCACGGAGATCCTTGGGCAGGACGGCCTCTCCTACGCGCCGCTCTCCCCGGAGAACTACGCCATCTACGCGCGCTATCTGTCCGGGATTCTCGGCATGCCTCCTCTGGACCTCGACATGAGCACCGTGGCGGCGTTTCGCTCCCACTACGACGGCGTCGGCGTCAACACGGCCTATCTGGTCGCCCACGGAGCCGTGCGCCTGGAGGTCGCGGGATTCCGCGACGTTCCGCTCGAAGGCGGTCTGCTGGACAGGGCAAAGAGGCTGGTCGCTGAGGGGATGGAACAGGGCGCCGTGGGCCTGGCCACGGGACTCTCCTACCATCCGCACGCCTGGAGTGACACGAGCGAGATCGTCGCGCTGTGCGAGGTCGTGCGGGAGGCCGGCGGCGTGTACGTGACGCACCTTAGGGACGTCAACACCGACCGCGCCTTCGGCGGAGGCGGCATTCCCGAGGCGTTGGAGATCGGCCGCCGGTCCGGCGTGAAGGTCCACTTCTCGCACCATCGCACCCACGCCCCCACCGCCGGACAGGTGGCGCAGCGCATGGCGCTGATAGACGAGGCCAAGGCCGAGGGGCTCGACGTCACGGCCGACCTGTATCCCTACCCCACCGGCAGCACCTATCCGCTCAGCTACCTGCCGAGTCAGGCGCACGAGGGCGGCATCGACGGCGTGTTGGACCGGCTTCGGGACCCCGTGGCCCGGGCCGAGATGGCCAGAGACCTCGACGAGAACCCGCGGGAGCGCTTCATCGACGCCGTATTCTCCTATCTCGGCAAAGACGCCGAGCTCGAGGGCATGAGCCTGGCCGACATCGCCGAGGCGAGGGGCATCACCGGCGGCAACGCGCTCTGCGAGATGCTGCTCGAGCAGGACGGACAGGTCTGCTACTGGGGTTCGCCGCCCGACAGTGTGGCCCTGTGGCGGCAGGTGAGCCGGGACGCGCTGGAGCTGCTCTCCCGGCCCGACTACATGGTGGGCAGCGACTCCGTACCCGTCGGCAGCGTCCCCCACCCGCGCGGCTACGGCACCTTCCCGCGTTTCCTGGGCAGACTGCGCCGCCAGTTCGGCACGATGACTCTGGAGCAGACGGTCCAGCGCATGACCGACAACCCCGCGCGCCGCTTCAATCTGACCGACCGCGGCAGGGTCACGGAGGGCTACTTCGCCGACGTGGTCGTCTTCGACGCGGAGCGGATCATCGACAACGCCACGTACGACGATCCGAAGCAGTTCCCGGCCGGCATACCGTACGTATTGGTCAACGGCCAGGTCGCCGTAGGCGAGGAGCGGTGCACCGGCGTCCTCGCCGGCCGCGCCATTCCATAGCGCCCTGTGTCAGAGCTAACCCCCTCTCCCTCGACGGGAGAGGGCCGGGGTGAGGGTGACAGCTACGAACCTGCGGTCGGCCGTTCGGAACGGTTCCGGGGCGATACTCTCACGGCCCGTTCACCCCGAGTAGCGCCGATGCTTCATCGGCGGGTATCGAGGGGCGCGCACAGCGTCTCGCCAAACCTGAACAGCCGCGGCCGACGATGGCTCGTCGTCAACTCATGCGCAGCGTCCGGCCTGGACCGACGGCCGAATGCCTGACGTCACCGAGATTCTCGTCGCCGTCCCGGTGATGCTCATGGGAGCGACGGTGCTCAGTACCGTCGGCTTCGGTATCGGGATCGCGACGAGCCCCCTGCTGCTTCTCGTGATCGAGCCGCAGACCGTCGTGGTGGTCGTCAACACCGTGTCGCTCGCCGTGTTCGCCCTGATCATCGCCCAGACGCGGCGCCACCTGCGCGTGCGCGAGTTGCTTCCGATGATCGCGGGCGGAGTGCTGGGAGCGCCGATCGGCGTGCTGATACTGAGCACCCTCGGCGGCAGCGCGCTTCGCATCGGCATCATCGTGCTGGTGGTGCTGTTCACAGCGTCGCTGCGCTTCGGCGGACTGGTGGTGCTAGCCCGCAGGAGGTCGACCGGGCCGCTCGTAGGGCTGTCCGTGGGAGCGCTGCTGGCCGGATTCGGGATCGGCGGCCCGCTGGTCGCCGTGTACCTGCTGGCCCGAAAACTGCCGAGTCAGACCGTCAGAGGCCAGCTTTCCCTGTACTTCCTCGTGGTCGAGTCGGTCGCCGTGGTCGGCTACGCGGTCTCCGGCCTCTTCACCACGGAGCGGCTGGCGCTGATCGCGATCGTGATCGCGCCGGTGCTGCTCGGCTACGTCCTGGGCACGGCGCTCGTCGGCAGAATGTCCGAGACGCGGTTCCGCCAAAGCGTCGTCGGCGTGGTACTGGCGACCAGCTTCGTGGTCCTGGCCCGCGAAGCACTTCGCCTACAGGGCGTCATCCAGTAGGCACTTATCCCGCGGCTCACAAGTCCAGTCCGAGAACTGTGTACGTAGACTGAACAATCGTCGGTTCTCCAAGACTTACCATCAAGCCGCTGCGGTGACCATGCGCTCCATCCCTTGCCCAACTTCTGGTCAAGCCTATGCCAAGCGCGTTACGCCCAAAAGGCCGGAACACCGCGGATCACCGCGCGCCGCTGGCGAGTCTCCATGATCATTCTATCATCGGCCGAGTATACGCGGCGAATGGGGTCTTTCGATACTACGCTTCCCAGGTAGTGACCATCTTCGCGGAACCAACGAAGGCGCTTCTTTTCCAGCAACCCGAATCCGGTCTGGGCAACGACCAAGTCCCCAGCTTCAAAGGTGTCTATCAGGGCGTGCAGCGCATCATCGCGCAGTATATAGAGTCTTGTGTCCGTCAGAAGATACAAATGGTCTCCGGTATCAATGATTTGACGTGGCACGCTGCCAATGTCGTACGCTCTCACGCCCTTCCCGTGTTCGTCTACTTGAACAACGCGGCCCGAGTAGCCAGCGAGATAAACTGAGTCTGCTTTCGCCGCGAAACACGCAGCATATATCCAGTCTGAGACGTGGATCTCTCCTGCCATCATTTCCATCCTCATTGTGACTGTAAGTCCACCGACTTCAAATTCTGTTAGATTCTCCTCTTGAATGAATGTAGCACCTGTGTAACGAGGGAGACTCGACGCTTCAATACCTGTAAGGGTCTCTGCTGCTAAGTTAAGTGCCTTCATTTTTTCTTGGGACTGGTCTTGCCCTGGGTTCACGTCAGGATGCCACTGTTTGGCAAGCGCACGATAGCGCCGCTTGACCTGGTCTGGAACGATGGGCAGCGATAGGCCCATGACGTCTAGCGCACGTTCCACTCCGCCACTCGTCTGGAAGCCCCCGGACGGAGTTGCAACACGTGTCCATCCTTCCTTGAGCGGTAGCTTTGCCCCCCATAGACCTTTTCCGTCTATGTCTACACACCAAGCCTCGTCCACGGCAGTGAAGAGATAGCGACTTGCCTCGCGTGAAAGGGCGACACAGCGGATGTGGTTCTTTAGCTTATCGTCCGATATATCGAAGCGTCTCCTCAACGCTAGGATTTCTGGAGCCTCAGCCAGTGCTGTCTCAAGGATAGGCGCGAGAAGGTCATCGTAGGCGTGAATTTCACAGTCACGTGACATGGCGATAAAGCCGCGACCGAGAGGGTGTACGCCAATACGATAAGTGCCACGCTGCAATCCTGCTTTGGCTGCTAAATTGCCCGCTCGGTCGTATCGCAGGACAGCCGCTTCAATGTTGCCGAGTCCCTCTGCCTTGGCGAGGTCGTCGATCATGAGAAACCCGGAGTCGCTTGGGTGAATCTGGCGGAAGGCAGGATCTGGGCGTTCGGCCAAGGGAATACTCTCAATTGACTCGATTTGCCAATCGGTGTCGCGAATCTCGAAGCGACCCTCTGGCTCTGGAACTTTCGCCCTTTCACGGATCGTCAGTGCCTCCTCCCACTGTAACGGTGCATGTGGCAAGGGTACATAGCTCAGAGCCGAGAGATCGATCTCTCGTAGCTCCGGAGACCTTCGATCCGTACGATGCGACCCAACGACCCGTTTTTGGGGGGGCTTCGGAGCAATTGGTGATCCCGCGAGTACCAGCTCGTATGTGCGTCCCTTCCTGATTCGTATGATCCTTCCTGCCCTCTCGAGGTAGGAAATGAGGGTAGCGATCCGACGCCCGTCCTCTTCACCGACGAGCCCCTTAACCTCGGTCTGTAGGCAGTTGGGATGTTTCGTGACCGCGTCTAGGATCATCTTGAACAAGCGAAGGTCGTCCTGGTGTCGCTCGACGTTCTCAGCCCATGGTTCCAGCTCGACGGTGGATGCCACGATATCCCGCATCTGCGCGAGTCCGTCTTCATCACTGACAAGCGCGAGGATTGTCCCACCCTGTTGGAGGGCCGGAATTGTCGAAACCTCTAGAGATCCGTACTGCCGACATGTTTCTTTCACCCAATCTGGAATGTAACGGAGGTTCAGACGTATGAGCCTGGCGGCATCCTCGAAGTCGTTGTTCGAAATCGCTGCTTGCATTCGCGACATGGCATCGAAGTAGTGGTCACTAATCTCGTTCCTTGGTGAGCCTGGCGAAATCTCAACCGTCAACCCGGTGTCTTCTCTTCGCCGGGACGCATGCACAGTAGTATCGCCTCCGAGTAGCGATTTGAGGAAACGCATCATCAAGTATCGACCCCCTCCCTACCGTTCTCCAATTTCAACTAGCCAGTTCCACAGCTATCCAAGAGTCCCGGGCACAATGACGGGTGCCTGATCCCGCAGCGCAGCACGCTTGCGTGGTACTGCCCAACGCCGATCGTTCAACAGCACCGAACCTGAACCTTAGGGTAAAGATTCTGGAGTTCGTGCAGTTTGTTGGTCCGCGAGGTCTACCGGAATCTCAGCGAGTAGAGGTCGGCGTCCTTCATCGCGAAGCGCAGCCTGATAGGCCGGCGGGCCGTCTTGCTGACGTCGGTGCTGCCGTTCCATGTGACTGCCCGGTCGACGTCGTCGCCGATTATCTCGTCGCAGTCGTCCAGCGTGAAGCCGTCGATGGGCGCCCCGGTCTCGTCGTGCAACTCGACGCGGACGTTGCCCGCTGCCGACGTGGCGTAGTTGAGGAGAAGCTCGCTGCCGCCGAACCAGAAGGGCCGCGTCAGCATCTCGCCGCCGCCGTAGCCGCTGTGCAACGACGCGAAGCCGTCCGTCCTCAGCGTCAGGCGCTCGATCCGGGCCGTCGTCTGGCCCATCGCGCGGCCGACGTATATCGACATCTCGGTATCTCCGGTCGGGACGACGCCCTGCGCCGGGTAGTTGGCCCGCGACACCCAGTTCTCGTTGTCGAGCCCCGGACGCACGAAGCTCTCCATGAACGTGCGGTCGTAGCGGTTGCCCCCACGTGTGGTCATGAACACGGCGTCCGAGCAGTCGTTGGCAGCCCCGGAGCCCGCCCACACATCAAGCGCGCCGGCGTCATCGTCGCTCAGGGCCTTCCGCGCCGGCCAGAAGCGCCCCGGCAGCGCGACGTAGATATGGGGCGCCCGAAAGTACGACGTGGTGCCGTTGGTGTACAGCTGCTCCATCGGCGCGCCGCCGAACTCCATCTCGACCGGCTCCGACCAGGTGCGGAAGTCCTTGGATGTCGTCCTGGCGACCGTGCGGACTCGGTTAGTGAATACCCTGAAGTAGCACAGGTACAGGCCCTCTGCCCACGACCAGAAGCACACGTTCTGGGAGTCGAACGCCCCCTCGGTAATGACAGGCTCTTCGACGAGCTTTCTCCACGTGACGGCGTCCGCGGAGGCGAAGGCGGTCAGCCCTCCCCTACCCGATCCGCCCAGGGCCTTGTACTGCTCCGATTCGGGGACGCCCGGTCGCCTGTCCAGCATCGGCGAGAAGTTGTGGGTCGCGTCGCCGGCCACCTCGGGCGTCAGGATGACGTTGTTGTCCCGTGTGCCGGCTACCTCAAAGAGTCCCAGGTCGGGCTTGGTCCACTCGATGCCGTCGGTGCTCTCCGCGTAGCATGTCACCTGCGGCCCCTCACCCGGAGCGCCCCGGTAGTACAACCGGTAGACGCCATCGTCCTCCAGCACCGTCATGTACGCGCTGCCGCGGCCTTCCCACGGGCGGTCGTACTCGATTGCGGCGCCGGCCGGCCGCGGCTCGTGCAGTTTGAGCGACGTCCCATCCATCCGGTCGATCAGGTGGTGATCGACGAATAGCTCGCGCCAGTTCCAAAGCCTCAGCGGCTCGCCGTTTGCGTCGTTTGCCATGTTCGAATCCGCTCCTCGGGCAGAATGGTCGGAGACCGTACTCTAGGTTTTCGCGGCGGGACTGTCAACGGCATGCGCGGCGCAGCGGTTCACGTGGGACGGGATGCGCGCCCTTCGAAATGGTTTCGCCTATAATGCGGCTGGGCCGGCGGCGCGGAAGAAGCCCCCGGCCGCGGAGCCAGGACTCCATGAAGATCACCGCCGTCGAGTCGATACCGGTCGACCGGTACCTGTTCGCCAAGGTCCACACCGACGCAGGCCTGACGGGCGTCGGCGAGTCGGGCGCGTGGGGCTTCCTCGAGGCGTCGCAGGCGGCGATCGACAAGCTCGGACGCTATCTCGTCGGCGAGGACCCTCTGCGCATCGAGCACCACTGGCAGTACATGTACCGCTTCAGCCACTTTCGCGGCGCCGCCATCATGGGGGCGATCAGCGCGCTGGACATCGCCCTGTGGGACATCGCGGGAAAGCACTTCGGCGTGCCCGTGTACCAGCTCATGGGCGGCAAGACGAGAGACAAAGCGCGAGTCTACTGTCACGTGTTCGGCGACACGAGAGAGAAGCTCGTGCAGGGCGTCAAGGACGCCAGGGAGGCCGGATTCACGGCGGTCGGGCATCTGACGCCATTCCTGGACGAACCGGTCGACAAACCGTTCTTCAAGACTCACGCCGAGAACATGCGAGGCGCCATAGAGGCGGTCGCGGCGTACCGCGAGGCGGCCGGAGACGACGTCGACCTGTGCATCGAGATCCACCGCCGCCTGACCCCGGCGGAGGCGGTCACGCTGGCGAAGGGCATCGAGCCGTACCACCCGCTCTTCTACGAGGACCCCATACTCCCCGACAACTTCGACGCCATGGGGCTGGTCGCGCAGAACATCTCCATCCCCATTGCCACTGGAGAGCGGTTCCACACGATCCACGAGTTCCAGATGCTGCTCAGCCGGGGCGCGGTGCAGTACGTCAGGCCGGACGTGTGCCTGGCCGGAGGACTCACCCACAGCAAGAAGATCGCGGCCATCGCTGAGGCGCACTACGTCGGCGTGGTGCCGCACAACCCACTCAGCCCGGTGAGCACCGCGGCATGCCTTCAGCTTGCGGCGTGCATCCCGAACTTCACGATACAGGAGTATCCGGTGGGCGAGCACGAGCCGCCGAAGAGCGAGATAGTCAAGACGCCGCTGGAGCTCGAGGACGGCTTTCTGATCGTCCCGGACGCTCCGGGTATCGGGATCGAGCTCGCCGACGACGCCCACGAGAGGTACCCGCCGACCCCACGAGAGGTGCGGACGCGGCTCAACGTCGACGGCTCGGTCGTCGACCAGTAGAAGGGAGAGCGCAAGATGCTGACTGACCAACAGGTACGGCACTTCAGGACCTTTGGATTCGTCGCCCTGCCGGGGCTCTTTCCCCCGGACGAGATGGCCGAGATCGAGCGCGAGTTCGAGGAGGTCATGGAGGAGGAGCGGCAGGGGCAAGCCTTCCACGGCGAGAAGCGTCAGGCGGTCATGGCCTTCGCCGAGCTGCGCCCGAAGCTGATGAGCCTGATCGACGACGACCGCATCTACGAGCCGATGGAGCAGCTACTGGGGCCCGAATTCCTCTGGTGGGGCTCGGACGGCAACCTCTACGTCGGCGACACCTCCTGGCACCCCGACGCGCCAGACCCGGAGATGGGCCACGGCCGCATCAAGATCGCCTTCTACCTCGACGCCGTCACGCGGGACAGCGGCTGCATTCGCTTCATCCCCGGCTCCCACCGGATGCCGTTCCACGACCAGCTCAGGCCCCTCAGGATGTGGAGGACGCTACAGGTCATCGCCGAGGGCAGGACGGGCGAGGAGGCGTTGAAGCCATACCTGGAGCAGGGACTGGACCCGAACAAGCCCGTGTTCGGCGTCGAGCAGCCGGACCTGCCCGGCCACGCCGTCGAGTCCAACCCCGGCGACGTCGTCTTCTTCGATCAGCACCTGTACCACGGCTCGTGGGGCGGCCGTACCGGCCGGCGCATGTTCACGCTGAACTACTTCGCCAACCCGACGACGCAGGCGCAGGTGGACGCGCTGAGAGACATGCACAAGCAGTCTATGGGAGCGCAGCAGGCCCTCCAGTACAGGAATCGGGAACAGGCCCACGAGGACGTCTTCCTGAAGAGCGACCGTCCGCGCATGAAGCGCATGGCCGACAAGCTGCGGGAGTTGGGCATCGCCTGACCAGCCTCCATGGCCCCGCGACGGTACGACGGCTGCGACTCGATGCCTCATGCCGCACAGCCCCATCACCCCGAACAGCGCCGCTGCTTCGGTGAGGCGCATTTGGGGCCGCGACCGCGCGGCACCTTGCCGAAGACCAAACACGCACCGTCGTGACCAGGCCACGGCAATTGCGATTGCCCCGCTGGGTGGTACCATTGAGGCGCGTCCCGCGGAGTTGGCGCCGACTCCGCCGACGCCGAGTTGACGTATACGGACGTGAGCGCCCGGCGCAGGCCATCAGGCAGGCGAAGGGCCTTCGAGAGGAGATGGTGTCGTGCTGGTAGTCTACGTGGTGTTGGGAATAGCCCTGTTCGCCCTGGCGATCGTCGGGGCGTTGTTCGGGACGCTCCACATAATGAAGCGGAGGGACGAGGCCGAGCTGCAGCGGTACCTGCAGGACGAGGACTGCGACTGGGAGAGCATACCGACCACGGGCGGCCCCGAGATGAGCGTCCTCCTCCGGAACACGAAGTCGGCATCGAGCGGAATCGAGATGCGCGTCTACTTCCTGTCCGAGCCTCCCGAAGACGCGGAGTACGAGGGCGTGTGCCTGTCCATAATCGACCCGGAACGCGTCAACGGGATGATACTCGAAGGATTCGGCCGACTCGTGGACGGGATGCAGTTCGGCGACGGCCTCTGGAAAGACCACTTCCTCGGCGACGCCGGAATCATGGAGCGGCTGATCATGGAGAAGCGTGAGGCCTGGGACCAGATGCAGATGGAGATAATCGTCGGCCACTACAGCCATTTCATGTAGTGGATAGAGGGACGTTCGTGCGGACAACGAGAGGCCGCGGATTGCGAGTGCGGGAGGATAGCGCGGAACACGAACACCGAAGGCAACTCAGATGGGCCGTCCCCACAAAGGCAAGTCGATAGAACGCCTGCAACGGGCGCTGGATACGATTTCCGAGTTGAAGCAGCTACGGCGCGGCGCGCCGCAGTTCGAGAAGTGGCGTAGGAACGCCGAAGTGGCGATCTCCAACACGTTCGGGGGCAATACGAGCCACGTAAAGGACTTTAGGCAAATCAGATATCTCCCAGGCGGGGTCTTTGTAGGTAATCCCGAAGCCCACTACCAACGCGTTTATCTGCGTGGTTTGGATTCAGCGGCGTCGGTGCTCGATTCCATGATTGATGAAATCGAGGAATACTGGGACGGCGACGAGCCAGCAGCCACTGCCACCACGACAGCGAGAGCGCAGCAGACCACCAACCAGGTCTTCGTCGTTCATGGAACGGACGAGGGAGCCAAGGATGCTGTGGCCCGACTGCTGACGAAACTGGATATCGAACCAGTGGTCCTCCACGAACAGCCGAACCAGGGGCGTACGATTATCGAGAAGTTCGAAGAATACGCCCAAGTCGGCTTCGCCGTAGTCTTGCTTACTCCGGACGATGAGGGCGGTTCGAGAGGGCAATCAACCGACCCACAACCCCGCGCGAGGCAGAACGTGATTCTCGAGCTCGGGTTCTTCCTCGGAAAGCTGGGTAGACGTGGAACTTGCGCCCTACTCAAAGAAGACGTGGAAATTCCCTCGGACTATGATGGAGTTCTCTATATTCCGATGGACGACCAAGGAGCGTGGCAAATGGCACTTGTCCGAGAGCTGAAGGAAGCCGGGCTCGACGTCGACGCGAACCGTATCGTGTAGCTCCGCGGTGTGAGGCAGTCCTAGATGGCGATCACGTTCTCCGATGATGAAATTGCGGCTCTCGTGCATGAGAGGAAGCCTCTTCCTGACAATTGGCGCACTCGAACCCGCTTACGTCCCAAGCCTGGACATCGGGAGGCGCAACTGATCCTCGAAGGAGATGCGGGTAACGAGTTTCACGTGATTCTGCGACTGAACTCGAACAACCTACTCGATTTCTCGGTCATATTGGCCGTGCGAGTTCCGCAATCAAACCGGATCTTTCGACTGAGGCGCCACAACGGGAAGAGCCACGAGCACAAGAACCTCATTGAGAATGAGACGTTCTACGACTTCCACATTCACACGGCCACGGCTCGATACCAGGAATTGGGAACCCGTGAAGACGCCTACGCGGAACCGACTGATAGATACGGAAACTACGACGAGTCGCTTCAATGCCTTGTCCGGGACGCGAGTCTCGTCGTTCCGCCCAACGAACAGATGAGCATGTTCTGGGAGGTGGCTCTGTGATGTCCATGGGCGCGATCGAGAAGGAATTCCATCAAAAGGTCTCGGCGAAAGTACGCATCGCCCCAGAGGGCATCGAACGCTATCGCGTGTTCACGCCCTTCCTGTTCGAGGACGGCGACTACCTGTCGATTGTCCTGAAGAAAGAGGCGTCGGGCTGGGTACTGTCGGACGAGGCACATACCTACATGCACCTCACCTACGAAATGGAAGAGCAGGACCTTCACCGCGGTACACGCCAGAAGATCATATCCAACGCCCTATCTATGTTCCAGGTTGAAGACCGAGACGGGGAGCTCGTGCTCGAGGTGCCGAACGATCAGTACGGAGACGCGCTCTACTCGTTTGTCCAGGGACTCCTCAAGATCGCCGACGTGTCCTACCTGTCAAGAGAGCGTGTTCGGTCCGCGTTCGAGGATGATTTCAAGGCTCTGATCGCCGACACGGTCCCGGAGTCACGCAGGAGTTTCGATTGGCACGATCCCAAGTTCGACCCACAAGGTATGTACACGATCGAATGTCGCGTCAACGGTATGCAGCGGCCGCTCTTCGTCCACGCCCTGCCCAATGACGGCAGGACTCGCGATGCAACGATCACCCTCCTGCAATTCGAGAAATGGGAGGTCCCATTCCACTCGCTAGCGATCTTCGAGGACCAAGAGACGATCAGCCGGAAGGTGCTCGCCCGGTTCAGCGATGTCTGCGAGAAACAGTATTCGAGTCTGACAGCCAACCGAGCGAGAATCACGCACTTTCTCAGACAGAGCATCGACGGCTAGCCCTCGTTTCGCAAATGACGCCAACGTCCCAAACAGCCGTAGACTGCCTCGCCATCGACTCTTCGTACGAAGAACCGCAGACCTCTGCCCACCGGTCGATGGACGGTCTGACAAGACTTCGTCAAGCTATGGGCGGCGCGACAGTCTTTCAGATGACGGGGTGTCACCGCCCGGCCGATCCGGACTCTCCAAGGATGACGTTTTTCTTGGATTCTGCTCGCATTGGATAGCATGCCGTCTCGCCCGCAGATAATGGCGCGAACTTCGACCTGGGCCATCCGCGCGGTCGTTCTCGTCGCGTTTCTCGACCTGTTCATGCAGCTCCCGGTGATCTCGGCCTACGCGCAGTCGCTGGGCGCGACGGCGTCGTTGGGCGGCGCGATTGTCGGTATGTACTCGGCGTCCAATCTCGCCGGCAACGTCGGCGCGGGAGTGCTCCTCGACAAGCTGGACCGCAAGCGCCTGATAGTCGCCGGGATGCTGCTCACGGCGGGGTCGTTGTACCTGTACGATTTCGTCTCGACCCCCGGCCAGCTTCTGGCCCTTCGCGCCTTCCACGGGCTGGCCGCGGGCGTGCTGGCCCCCGGCGCGTTTGCGATGCTCGGCGACCGCGCGAGCCGCCACCAGACCCGGTCGATCGGCATGACCGGCGCCCTCATAGCGGTGTCCGCCGTCATCGGCCCTCCGGTTGCCGCCTACATCCGCGACATCTGGGACTTCGGGGCGGTATTCGCGACGAGCGGAAGCCTGATGCTGCTCGCCGCGGTCATGTTCTGGACACTGGTGCCCTCGACGCCCGCCGAGGCGGTCGAACGGCAGTCCGCGGACAGGGCGCGCCCCTCGTCCCGGATGTGGCGCGAGCTCGCCCCGGTATTCTGCGCGGTGATGGCGATGACGTTCGGCATCGGCGCGCTGATCAACCATCTTCCGATAGCGCTCGAGACTGCCGGCGCTGCCCCGCGCATGTCGGGCATCGCCTTCGCGACGTTCTCGCTGGTGGCTACGGTGGTCATGGGCAGCCCGGCACATCGCGCTGTAGACGACGTCTCGCGCTCGCTCGCTGTTGCGCTGGGGCTCGCACTTCTGTGCGGCAGCGGCCTGGTCCTGGCGGTCTCCGACGGCGCGACGGCCCCCGCGCTTGGGGCGATGGTCGTGTTCGGCCTCGGCTTCGGCCTGCTGTTCCCATCCCTGGGCACGACAGTGTCGGAGGTTGCCTCGAATCGCCGCAGGGGTATCGCGTTCGGCATCTTCTACGCCGTCTACTCCCTCGGCGTCGTCCTCGGGTCCGGGGTGTCCGGCATGGTGGCGGGTATGGCGGTCGACCTGGGCACACCCTTCTTCGTGAGCGCGGCGGTCGCGCTGGCCGCGCTGCCAGCGGCGGCATACATACGAGCGGCAAGGGAAAAAGGACGCCTGCCCTAGCCCGTCATTTCGGTCATCCCCGCTCGTCGCCGAGGGTTCACCTCGTCGAACAGTGCCGCCACCGCCGGCGACGGGCCGGACGTCAACAGCGTAGCCGCAACCGACACGACCAAGCCAGCCGCGAACCCGGGAGTGCCCACCATTATGTCCCAGACGCCGCCCGGCCCGCCGGACGCAAAACCCCAGATGGACGATACTACCGTCCCGGCCACCACGCCCGACACAACTCCCAAGTAGTTAAACCGCCGCCAGTACAGCGCCAGGATGATGCACGGACCGAACGCGGCCCCCATGCCGCCGAAGGCGTACGCCACCAGCTCCAGGATCGAATCGGGCTTGTACATGGCGATCGCCATGGCGACCACCCCTATCGCCACCAGCAGCAGCCGTCCCAGCCAGATACGCGACCGGAGCCGGATGGCGTAGGCGAACCTTCGCATCAGCGGCAGATCGTCGGCGGCAACCGCAGAGGCCAGC
The DNA here is from genome assembly GCA_965261815.1 of Dehalococcoidia bacterium. Classification (GTDB taxonomy): domain Bacteria; phylum Chloroflexota; class Dehalococcoidia; order Lucifugimonadales; family CAZENU01; genus CAZENU01. The sequence goes on along the minus strand of CBDHDR010000002.1, from coordinate 3,658,775 downwards.
AGCAGCTGTGAGTCCGCCGTGCTCATCACCGCGGCGACCACCCCGCACAGCAGCACCCCCGCCACCAACGGATGGAAGAACACCTCGGTCACCACGAAGTACACCTTCTCCGGGTCGGCCACAGCCGCCGCCAGCGTCCCCGCCTGTTCCAGCGCCGGACGGGCCGCCCAGCCTATGAGCAACCCGAACACGGTTATGAGGAACAGCCAGGCGACGCCGATGTTGCGGCTCGCCGGAATCCGGGTCTCGTCCTCTATCGCCATGTACCTCTGCAGCACCCGTAGCGACCCCCAAGCCGACACCGCCCAGCCCGGCAGCGACGCCACGTAGACCCACGACAGCGCGTTTCCCTCCGCATCGTTGAACGGGTTCAGAAACTCCGACCGCCCCGACAGCATCTCCGTCACCGGATTGTCCGTCACGTGCAGCAGCATGGCGGGAATGATGGCGAAAGAAGCCAACATGATCAGCGACTGGAATACGTCGGTGCGGGACACCGCCAGGAATCCACCCACCAGCGTGTACGACGCCACCGCGATCAGCGTTACGACTATCCCGACGTTGGGCTCCAGCCCGAACGTCTCTTCGAGCAGCTTCGACCCGCCCACCAGGCCGGACGAGATGTAGATGATGACGAAGAACAGCGTGACCGCCGCCACGAGCGACCGAAGCACCCCCGTACGGTCGTCGAACCGCTTCTCCAGGAACTCCGAGATGGTCAGCGAGTTTTCGGCGGCGAAGGTGTAACGGCGCAGCCGTCTGGCCAGTACCATCCAGGACAGCACCGCCCCCAGTAAGACGCTCCCGGCCAGCCACAGCGTCATCCCTCCGTCCACGAACGCCAGCGCCGGCACCACCAGCATGGAGCCGCTGCTGACCGCCGACGAGCTCGCGCTCAGGGCCGAGGTAGCCGCGCTCAGCCTCCGGCCGCCGAGCACGTAGTCCTGCATCTCGCGCATCTGCCGCGACCGCACCACCGCGATGCCTATGAGAATGGCAAAGTAGACGGCAAAGACGGAGATAACCCAGAAGTTCAGGAACGTCACTGGCCGGTACCCTTCCCTTTCAGACGGCGGTATCGTGGCAGCTTTCTCGATGGGGTGCAATCGAGACCGATGGGACCGAGTCCGTGTCGCATCACCCATCCCCGTCTCGCCGGTACATGCTTGCATCGCCCCTTCAGGCGGCGGATGGCTCTACAATTGCCCCGTGGGTGGCTCGTGACACGAGCCCCTCTCCCATTCCGGCATGAAACACGCGTGGAGGCATCGCCATGGCGGACGAGCGGCTGGCTTACGAACCGGCGACCGAGCTGCTGAAGCTGATCGCGGCGAAGCAGGTCTCGCCCGTCGAGCTTGCGGAGACGTTCTTCGACCGCATCGCCCGCCTCGACCCTCAGCTCAATTCCTTCATCCTGCTGACCCGCGACCTAGCGATGGAGCAGGCGCGCACGGCGGAGGACGCCGTAATGCGTGGCGACAAGCTCGGCGCGCTGCACGGCCTGCCCGTGTCCATCAAGGACACGCACATGACTGCGGGCGTTCGAACGACGATGGGGTCCGTCGTGTACGAAAATCGTGTCCCGGAGCGGAACGCCGCCGTCGTCGAGCGGGTCCTGAACGCCGGGGCCGTGATGCTGGGCAAGACCAACGTGCCCGAGTTCGGCATGGTGGGCACGTGCGAAAACTCCCTCGGGGTGCTGGGGCGCAACCCGTGGAACACCGACCGGACGCCCGGGGGATCGAGCGGCGGCGCGGCGGCGGCCGTGGCGGCCTACCTGTGCCCGGTGGCGACCGGAAGCGACGGCGGCGGGTCGCTGCGGATACCCGCCAACGTCTGCGGCATCTACGCAATCAAGCCGACGCTGGGCCGCGTATCGGGCTACACCGGACTCGGCGGGCCTCCCATACCGAACATCTTCTCGCAGCCAGGGCCGTTGGCGCGAACGGTGCGGGACGCCGCCCTGCTGCTTCAGATCATGGCCGGCTTCGATCGGCGAGACCAGGCGTCGATCCGGCAGACTCCGCCCGACTTCATGGCCGCGACGGAGCGGGACGTCGACGGCCTGCGGATCGGTTGGAGCGCCGATTTCGGGTTCGCCCCGGTGTTGCCGAAGGTCGTCGACGTTACCTACAAGGCCGCGACGGCCTTCGAGGATCTGGGCTGCGCGGTCGAAGAGGCGAACATGGTCCTGCCTGAGCCGTACGACTCGTTCGGGCCCATCCAGTCGGCGGGCGCGTACCACAGCTTCGCGCAGTACCTCGACGAGTACGGAGACCGAATGACGGAGTTCGCGCGCTTCTTCATCGAGATGGGATCGCGGGTCACGACCGGTGACTACGTTCGCGCCGAGGGTCGCATAGCCGAGCTGAAGGCGACGTTCGACGACGCGTTCGAGACTTACGATCTCATCATGTCGCCCGTGTCGTGCTTTCCCGCCTTCCCGAACGAGACCTTCCCCGGCAGCATCACGGGCAGCTCGTCGTACCCGGTACAGTACTGGAACGGGGCGTTCACGATGCACGCCAACGCCATCGGTCACCCCGCCGCGTCCGTGCCCGCAGGCTTTTCGCCGGACGGTCTGCCCATCGGCCTGCAGATTATCGGGCGCAAGTACGACGAGGAGACGGTGCTCGCCGCATCCGCGGCGTTCGAGCGCGCCCGGCCGTGGTCCGGGCGCAGGCCGCCGGTGTCGTAAGACGCCGCTCCTCGGTCACGAGATGCTACGCTGTACTCCACAAGGGGACATAACCGTCACCCGCGAAAGGGAAACCGTCGCATAACCGTTGCATAACCGTCATTCCCGCGAAAGGGAAACCGTCGCATAACCGTCATTCCCGCGCAGGCGGGAATCTAGGGTGGGGCTCCGCAGCTACGAAACCCGCGAATCCCCACCACATTTGTTTCCCGCAAGGATAGGGTCCCGCAGGAAGGGAGGTTGACTTTGGGCACGACCATCCGCGGCCTGGTGTTCGACCTGGACAACACCCTGCTCGACAGGGTCACAGCCTTCATCGGAGTCGCCGAAAGCTTCTACGAGGAGCACCTCCGCGATACGACGTCCGTGGCGCGGGACGAGGCAATCGCCAAGATGGTCCGGTGGGACGACGACGGCTACCGGGACGGCAAAGCGATGCGTGCACGATGGCTCGATACGTGGCCCGAGGCCGGCCTCGACACGCAGTCGCTGACGGCCTGGTACCGATCCGAGATGGAACGACAGGTGGAGCCGGACGAGGAGATCAACGGCCTGCTTGCCGGCCTCAACGAGCGACAGGTGCCCTGGGGCATCGTGACGAACGGCTCTCCGAACCAGCACGTCAAGTGCCGGGCGGCGGGCCTGGACAAGCTAGCCCCCTTCATCATCGTCTCCGAAGAGGCTGGCTACAGAAAACCGGACCCGCGGATTTTTCGCGATGCCTTGGAGGCGTCCGGACTCACGGCGCCCGAAGAGGTCCTGTTCGTAGGGGACAATCCCGTCGCCGACATAGACGGCGCCAAGCGGTTCGGCATGAGGGCAGCCTGGCTCCGGCGGGGCCTGCAGTACCCGGCCGACCTCCAACCCCCGGACCACACCATCGACCACATCACCGAGTTGTGGAACATCCCGTGCATGCCTATGTGCCATGCCGGTGGAACCGACACATGGCCCCAGCCGGCGGGCCTTCCCTGCCCCAATTCAAGGCGATTACCCGCCAGTGCTTCTCGGCGGAGCCTGCCCCTTGAGTCCTAACGTCGGGCCATCCCAACTGCGCCGCCAACGACTCCGATAACGTGGATGTTCCAGCGTGGGATGATCCCCCGATAAGGACCGCCCTCAGGTGCGTCTTCACAAGTCGAGCCCCGCAGGCTCGCCGACGTCGCCGGCCCACAGGCGGCGCATCTCCTCGGACGACTCCAGCAGCTCGTCGAGGGCGCCCTCCGCCTCTACGCGGCCGTCCTTCATGACCACGACGTGATCGGCGCGTCGGAGCGCGGCGCGTCGGTGAGATACCACCAGCGCGGTGGCGTCGGTACGCGCGAAGAGGCGGGCCCAAAGCTCCCCCTCAGTGTCCACGTCCAGACCCGACGACAGGTCGTCGAATACCAGCAGCTCCGGCTCCCGGACGAACATGCGGGCCGCGGCCGAGCGACGGAGCTGGCCGCCCGAGAGCTTGACGCCTCGCGCGCCGACCATCGTGTCCAGGCCCTCCTCCAACTCCTCGACGTCGCGCTCCATGACCGCGGCGTGGACGGCGCCGTAGAGATCGGTGCTGTGATCGGGCATGCCCATGAGTATGTTGTCTCTCAGCGGCTCGCTGAACAGGCGCGGTACCTGGGAGGTGTAGGCCGAACGCGGTGGGACGAAGAAGGCGGCGAGGTCGTCCACCGTCTCGCCGTTCCACCTCACCACGCCCGCGTCCCTGGGAAGCAGCCCCAGCAGCACCCTGAGCAGCGTCGTCTTGCCCGAGCCGACGCGCCCCGTGACAACCGTGAAGGAGCCGCGGGGCACGCGCAGCCGGATTCCCTCTATGCCCCGGCCGTTGCTTCCGTAGCGGTAGGTGAGGCCATCGACCTCCACCAGGTCGAGGCGGTGGGCCTCGGTCTTGGCCGTGTACGGCACCTCCGGCAGAGGGCCGGCAAGGTGGGCCTGCTGGTGGCGCACGAGACCGTCCGGCGGCGCACTCGGCATCAACCGCCTGAGCCGGTCGAATGAGACGCCGGTCTGGCGGTACTCGGCCAGCACGCCGCCCACCTCCGTGTTCAGCCACCCGACCGTGTACAGGTAGCTCACGAAGAGGGCGAAATCGCCGATGGTGAACGAGCCGTCCCGCATCGCCGACGCCGCGATCAGCAGTATCAGACCCGTGCCGACCGTGACCGTGTTCTGGAAGACGGAGTTGAGGGCCTGCGTGAGGAGGGTGTCGCGGATCGTGTAGGTCTTGCGGCGGCTGTTGAGCCGCTTGAGCTCGCCCAGCATTCGGCTTTCGGCGTTCGCGACCTTGATCGCCTCAACCGATCCGAACATCTCCCCCAGCAGGCTGGTCACGTCGCCCGTCGACTCCCTGTTGTCGATGCGAAAACGGCGCAGCCAGCGGGTCGCGACGCTCACGGTGACCATTATGAACGCCAGCGGCAGAAATACCGCGAAGGTGATCAGCGGGCTGATCTGGACCATGATGTAGAGCGCCACCACGCCGAACACCACGAGCGGAATCGCAAACCCGAAGCGTTGCAGGTACCGGGTGATGTAGTCGACGTCTTCCCGGAACCGCGTCACTGCCTCGCCCGTCGACTCCGGGAGCGCCCGGTTGCCCGGCTGGTCCAGGACGTGGTCGAAGACGTTCTTGCGCAGCAGCGTCGCAAAGGTGAACTCGACCCGGACGCCCAGCACGACGTTGCCAAAGATGATGAGCGACCGCGTTACCGCAAGACCGACGAGTATCGCCGCCAGGCTCCAGAATCCGACCGTCGCGGCCTGCTCGTTCGTGATGTTGTCGAATATCGCCCGGGTCGTAAGGGCGACGCCCTGCGGTATCAGCGCGATGCTGACGGTGCGTGCGGCGAGCATCGCGAAGTAGCGCGGCTGGTACCGGGCCAGACGGAGAAGGTACCGCCAGGTGCTCACGGCAGCACCTCCTCCAGCCCGGTCTGCAGCAGGCGGTGGAACTGGGTCGTGCCGTCGGCGGCCAGACGCTCGCGCTCGCCGTGCTCGACTACCCTGCCCTGCTCCAGGATCAGGACCTCGTCGCAACGCCGGATGGTGGCCAGGTGGTGGGCTATGACGATGACCGTCCGGTCGCGTACGAGGCGGTCGACGGCCCGCTCGATCATCTGCTCGGTGCTCCGGTCCAGCCGTGACGACGCCTCGTCGAGAATCAGCACGCCGGAGCCTTTCAGGAAGACGCGCGCGAACGCCAGGAGCTGCGCCTCGCCGGCGGACAGGCCGCCTCCCTCGGACAGCAGCCGTGTATCGAGCCCGTCCGGCAGCGAGTCCAGCCACGGCCGCATCCGAAGCTCGTCGATCACCTCGACCAGCCGCTCGTCGGGTATCGACTCGTCGAAGAAGGTCAGGTTGTCGCGGACGGTCCCGTGGAACAGGCGCACGTCCTGGGTCACCATCGATATGTGCCGCCGAAGCCGGGTCACGGGCATGCGGGAAATATCCTCTCCGCCCACGCGGACTACGCCTGACGCCGGATCGTACAGCCGGAACAGCAGGCGTGTCATGGTCGTCTTGCCGCTGCCCGTGCGCCCCAGCAGGCCCAGCACGCGCCCCGGCGCCAGGTCGAGGGAGACGTTGGACAGCACCGGGTCCTCTCCGTAGGCGAAGGTGACACCGTCGAACTGCACGCGCAGGGGCCCGCCTTCGGGCAGCTCGACGCGGTCCTCCGCCGGCGGGTCGAGCACCCTCTTGCGGACTGCGTCGAGCTCCAGGATGCGCGCTATCGCGGCGCTCGCGCGCTGGAAGCTGTCCAACTGCTGAGTGAACCGGTTTATGGGCATCACCAGCATCTGCGTGTAGTGGAAGATGAGGTAGACCGTGCCCAGGCTGATCGAGCCGCCGAAGTAAAGATAGGCGCCCAGGGAGAGCGAGATGGCGCTCCCGGCGCCGAACATGAACATCGTCGAGCTGAACATGATGCTGCTCATGAGCCCGGCCTTGAGCGCCTTCGAGTACCAGCTCCTCATCAGCCCGTGGAAGCGGCGCATGACGTACGGCTTGGCGTCGTTCGACCGGATGTCCTCTGTTCCGGACAGACGCTCTTCCAGGAAGCCGAACGAGTCCGCACTGGCGGCCCGGTGGGCCTTCCAGTACGGCACGGCGATGTTGCGGATGCTCGTGAGCACCAGCATCCCGGCAACCACGAAGACGGTCAGCGCCAGGCCGGCCCTCCAGTCCTCGCGCAGCAGCAGCACGAGGATGCCGATCAGCAGAAGCAGGCTCCCGAGCATCTCGAAGATGAACAGCGAGAAGAAGCTGCCCAGCTCGTTCGGATCGCCGTCGACACGCTCGATCATCTCCCCGGGGGTGCGGTCGTTGTGGTACGACATGTCCAGCGACAGCGCGTGCGCGGCGAGGTCCTCGCGGATGTTGTTGGTGGCCGTCCAGCCCACCCGCTCCGAGAAGTAGGTGGCGACGACCTGCACGACCTGCTGAAGCACCGCGATGGCCATGAACGCGACCGCCGCGACCGCGAGCGACTCCACCGGGGCGCCCTTCTGTGCCTCGTCTATGAAGTAGCGGATTATCTGCGGCAGGACGAGCTGAAGCCCAAGGCTGAGGAAGAGCAGAACGCCCAGGGTGACGACGAACGGAAGCTGGGGCCCCAGGTAGCGCCGCAGCAGGCCGCCGTACTGGCGCCCCTCGATCTCGACGGACGGCTCACGGAACCCAATGGGAAGGCTCACGACGACCTTAGTTTCGTACGACGCCGGTCGTTAGACATGGCTCTAGTTCTCAACGCTCAAGTAACCCGCCTCGACAGGGATCGGACCAATATCGGACACGTCCGCAGGTCTTGGAGTTGCCCATAGCCGCACCCACTCCTCCTGCTTGATTCTCACTCTCAGAACTCCAGGTCACCCTGCCAGTGCAGCCTTCTCAGCTCGACCGGCATCAGCTCCCGAAACGCCTCGGCCCGAGCGATCAGTGCGATCAGCCAGTGGTCGGGCGGAAGAAGCGCCGCAGCCTCCTCCGCCGTGACCCATCTGTGCTCGGAATGCTCGTCGCTCAGGCGCAAGCCTGACGCATCACCGACGGAGCATCCGAAACTGACACCAACCATTTCATTGTCCGGTACAACGGCGCCGCGATACAAGTGAACTGTACCCAGGAGACACTCGATGCGTACGTCAAACCCCAACTCCTCCCGCGACTCTCTTCTCAAAGCCTCGATGAAGCCCTCTCCCCGTTCGAGCCGACCGGAGCCGGACTCCCATTGCCCGGGGGCGAAGTCTTTGTCCGGGGCCCTTCGGAGCAGGAGATACCGTCCGTCGATCCGATGCCATACCAGCATGCCGACCATTGCTATGAAGCGGTTTGTTGCCACCGTCACCTCCTTGTGGAATATCTCTTCAGGCCGAGTGCCGTAAAGGGAGGTCACACGCCTATTCGCAGCCCGACCCGATCCACACTTCGCCTCCGTCGCTTCAGCCATGCGCCATTCTCATCGTGCGCAACGAAGGGCGTCAAGCCTGCCGACGAGTCTACTGTGTCATGAGACATAGGATGACACAGTAGGATTGGGGGCGGACCATGGCGATGAACTTCTGGAACGCGTTCTGCTATCGGGAGAGCGAGTTCTGCGGCGGCCAGCGCCAGGCAGCCCGAGATTCGGGTCAACACACGCCCCTATGCAGACTGGCGGCGCATTCTACGATCTCGGCCGCCAAGCCACGTGACGACTGGGCTGCTGGCATTTCGTCAACTTGACGCGACGTGGCCGTTCTGGCTACATTACCGTTTGGCCTGCCCCGAAAGAAAACCCGAGGACGACGCGTATTTCGTGAACCCTCGTTCTTGGGGGCCTCCGGTCCAGGGCCTCCGAAGAGTCGTCGACATCCTGGCAAGTTTGCCGAGGTGTGCCATAAGTATCCTCGCTGCTTTGGGAAGAGTGCTGACTGGCTGGTACGTCCTCGCGCCGGTTGCGGTGGGCATGGGCGTGGCAGCAGGCGCACTGATTTTCGTCTACGTGTCTCCCGGCAAGCCCAACGTTGGCGTCATAAACGTGCCCTTCAGCGTCATCACCGAGGACTCGGCCTACGTGATTGGCGAGTATCTCGAATACGCCCGCCGAGACGACTCGGTCAAAGCGGTGGTCATCAAGCTGAACACCCCTGGCGGCGGCGCCTCCGCCAGCGAACGCCTGTACATCGAAACCCGCAACCTCCGACAAGAGAAGCCTGTCGTGATCGTCATGGGCGATCTGGTTGCCAGCGGCGGGTACATGATGTCGATGGGAGCTTCGTATACCTACGCCCAGACCTCTTCCCTGGTCGGAAACGTAGGCGTGATCTCCGGTTCGGGGCCGCTGATCCCCAACCTGCCCGACGAGACCACCGTGTTCAGCAGTCCCCGCAAGCTGGACGGTGGCACCAGGCGAGAGTGGATCGGGATAGTGGACCTGCTGAAGGAGGCCTTCGCTCAGATGGTAGTTGCCGAGCGTGGGGACAGGCTGCGCATTTCCAGGGAAGAGCTGGTCGAGGGTCGCGTCTATGCGGGGATGGTCGCCGTGAGACTGGGCTTGGCCGACGAGATCGGCGGCGATAGCGACGCCATCCGCAAGGCGGCTGAGCTGGCCGGAATCTCCAACTACGGCTTCGTAGATGTCAACTTCGAGGTAATGCGAGAACGCCTCCAGAAGCTGGAACAGGTCGTCCCCGGGGCCGAGTCGGCTCTCGTCGCTGCCCTGGCCTCGCTTTCGAGAAACTCCAACGACGTAGAGGGCGCCCTCACGGGGGCCGAGGCCAACAGCAAGATATCGACGCTACAAGCGCTGCGAGAGCTGATGGACTCCGGAGGTCTTGGATCGGATGGGGAAGACCCTTTCCCCGAATTGCCCCTGGATATACACCGCCCCAATATCTATTACCTGTACGTGGGCCGTGGTCCGTAGACTAGCGATACTGGCCCTGCTTCCCATATCCGCCGCCGCCACCTTCGCGGTAGCGTTCCTCTTCTTCTACCAAGGAAGCTATGAGCCGCCGGCCTCGGTGGATATTCCCTTTCAGCAGATAACTTTGCCTGCCGTGGCCCCGGATACTCCTGTCGATTCGGGTGCGGCCCAGGTCCGGAGAGGTCTGCTGCTGATCGACGCCCTGCACGCGAACTCGTTCACGGCGAGCGAGATAGTCACGCTGACCTCGTGGGTCGCCAACCGCGGGTTTGACGTGGAACTGTTCGGCAACTTCGCCCGGGTGGGACCGGATGTCAAGCTGAGGCTGCTCGAGGAAAAGCTGCGGCGGGCCGACACTTTCGTTGTCATGCTTCCCAAGGATATCTACTCGGAGGCGGAAATCGACCTGGTGGAGCGGTTCGTCGAGAAGGGCGGAAAACTGCTGCTCGTTTCGGACCCGAGCCGGCCCAACCGGATAAATGTCCTCGCCAAGAGGTTCGGGCTGGAGTTTCTGCCCGACTACCTCTACAACACGGTGGAGTATGACCTGAACTTCCGGAACATCTTCGTGAGAGACTTCCAGCCCGACCCCCTCACCAATGGCCTGGACGCCATAACCCTGTACATCGCCGGCTCGGTCCGGTCTTCCGGCCACGGACTGGCCTTCACGGACACCAATACGAAATCGTCTTTGGTGGAAGCCGGTCAGGATTTCCATCCCATCGCCTGGGGCGACAGCCTCAACGTGCTCGCGATAGGGGACTTCACCTTTATGGTCCCTCCGTACAACTCCCTGCTGGACAACGACAAGCTCCTGTCCAATCTGGCGGACCATTTGACTGACAGCCAACGAGAGTTCGATCTGGCCGACTTCCCCTACTTCTTCGAAGGCGCTCCGGACGACAGCGTAGAGATCTTGCTGGGGCAGCCCTCCCTTTGGGATGTCGGCATAGCGATGAGAAACGGCCTCGCCGCATATGGGTTATCCTCCGGGATTCGCGGGGTGGAAGACGTAAGCCGGAACACGGTATTCGTGGGGCTGTATGAGGACGCTCTCCCGGTGAGCCAATACCTCCAAGCCGCCGGAATAAGTATCGGCGATGTTCTGAGCGTTCCCTTCGCGCCAGACCTGAGCCGGGAAGGGACGGCAATCACCCTGCTCCACCGGGACCAGGACCGGCACGTGCTGGTGGTGCTGGCGGATACGCCGGACGCGTTGACCGGTGCTGTAGACGGCTTGCTCAGCGGAAATTTCAGGACAGACCTGGTAGGTGATTTCGTGGGGATGCGCAAAAGTCCATGAAGATAAAATTCGGCTCCTATCTCTTACTACCCACATTGGTATTCGCGCTGGTCCTGGTGCTGGCCTGCGGGGATGCTGACAGTCCCGCAACCGTCCCCGTAACTCTGCCCACGACCTCGCCTCCCCAATCCGCCAAGCCGCTATCGACCAGCGACCTGGAGGCGATCGACGAGTTTGCGGCTCAGCAGCAGACCGTGGGCCAGGAGTGGGACCGGTTCCACCGAGAGTTCGACCAGTGGCGCGCCGGGCTGACCTCATGCCACAGGAGCTCGGTGCAGGAGGCCCTGAAGGGCTTCGCTGTCGGCTTCAACGCCGTGACGGAGCAGGCCAGGGACCTTCCCAGGGCCTCCGTCAATCCGAAGTTGGCCGACATGCTGATAGCGGCTGCCGAGGCGGAGGAGGCCGCATTCCGTCAGCTACGGGACCGGTGGCAGCCCAACAGCCCTGCCCTGTTCGAGACGGTGGAGCAACAACGTTCCAAGGCGGCCGGCGCCCAGAAGGAAGTGGAAGATCTGACGGCTGCGCTGCAAGAAGAGCTCGAGAAAGCCGCCGACCCTGAAGAATTGCGGGCGATGGAGGAGTTCTCCACGGCCTTCGATCGCGTCAGGGATGACTGGGAGAAGTTCCACGACGACTACACCGAGCTGTTGCTGGAAGCAGCCAGCCTGGACGACACGGCGGCCCTCGCCCGGCTCGAGCAGCTTGTCCTACGGTTCGGCGCCTTGTTCCGGGCCGTAAGCAGACTACCTACGGCAGACGCCGCCGGAGACGTGCCCGAAACGCTCGAAGCGGCGGCGGAAGCCGAGCTCACGGCCCTGAAAGGTGTACGTGACGCCCTGGCCGAGGCCATCGCGACAGCCGAGGCAGCCGCTGCGGCCGCCGAGGCCGCTGAGGCCGCTGAGGCCGCTGAGGAGACTGATACTACGGGAGATGACGAGTCCGACCGGACAGCGGGACCGATCCTGGCGGCGATGGACGCCACTATGAGGGGGGTCGAGACAACCCTGAAGGAGCTCAGCCGCGAGATTGAGGAATCTCTTGACCGAAGCGCGGTGGCGGACCTTGAGGAACTTCGAGAGTTCATCCGCGACTACAAGAAGCTCGTGGCGAAGTGGGACGCGTTCCACGAGGGCTACAACGAATGGCGGAGGACCGAGGGCGGATGCGACCGGAGCGAAGTCCTCCAGTCGCTGGGCCAATTCGACACGCGTCTTGGCGAGCTTGGGCTTCAGGTGCGGGACCTTCCCCAGCCGGGCTATCTGCTGCCCATCTATAACCTGCTGGTGGAAGCGGTGGAAGGAGAAGAGGGCGCTGTCCGGGCCTTGCGCAATTCCTGGCAACCCTTCGCCGTTGACGCCTTCATAGCGGTGGAGCGGGAGCGGGACAACGGCAACAGGCTGCGCCGCGAGGCGAACAGCGCCCTGGAGGAGCTCCGCAACCGCTCCTGAGCTTCACGGGCAAAGACCAGGTGTTCCGAAGTGGCTGCACCGCGTTCAGCATCGACTGAGGCTGGCGCCCGTCAGATGCGGTACAAGGCCTCGGCGTTCGCCGAGAAGAGCGCGGTCTGCTCGTCCCGGCTGAAGTCCGATATAATTTCCGTGTAGGCGTGGACGAGCTCGTCGTACGTGCTCCATAGCCAGTCCACCGGCCAGTTGGTGGCGAAGAAGCAGCGGTCGACGCCGAACGTCTCGATCGACGTGAGCACGTACCGCCTGATGCTGTCCACCGTCCAGTCGTTGTCGCCCATGCCGAGGCCGGATATCTTCCACCGGATGTTGTCGCAGGTCGCCGCGACGGCCACGCTGCCCTTCCACCTCTCGAACTCCTCATCCGTGCGCTCCGCGGGCATGCCGGTGTGGTCGACCACAATCGTGATATTGGGAAACTTGTTCGCCAACGCCCTGAGCTTCTCCATGTCCTGCCGCGCGACCGCCATGCTCGCCACCAGGTTGAACTTCTCGAGAAGGGCGAACCCCCGGTGGAAGTCCGGCTCGACCAGGTAGTCGCCATACGAAAAATCCCGTATGCCGCGCATGTTGGGGGACTCGCAGTGACGCTCCAGTATTCCCTCCACGCCGGGGTCGCGCAGGTCGGCGTGCGCGACGATCCCATGGGGAAACCCCGTACGGTCCGCCGCCTGCTGCAGCCACTCGGTCTCCGTGACCGGGTCCGGGCTGCCGATGGCCGCCTGCACGTGTACCGCCTTGGTCACGTTCGCGTTCCGGGTCTCGGCGATGTAGTCCTCGGCGACATAGTTCCTGTTGGCGAGCTTCTGTATCTGCCAACCCAGGGACGGATGCGGTACGCCGGGTTGCCAGTGCCCGTACACCAGCTCCGGGTGCTGCATGTCGTAGAAGTGGACGTGGGTATCGACGAACTCCAGCTTGTCCATGAGCGTATCCTCCCGCGCCGAAGAATAACACGGCCCTACCCCGCTACGGGGAGCCCCCGCGCCTGGTGCAGGGAATCCTCCCGTGCACCCCGCACACGCCCGCCGCCTTTCGCGTGCTCATCGCACTGGACCACGCAGGCCCGGTGTACTCGACCGTCCAGACCCACCGTCCGCTTCTCGGCGTGTCATCCCGGGCGACAGGAGCCGCCTGAAGGTGGTCACGCAGCCGGCCCGCCGACCGCCTTGGCGTCTGATATCCTTCTGAATGTTGCAATCCAACGGGAAGGTCGTAAGTGGGATTCCGTTTCACTGGCCTCTGGAGAAACCCGGACTTCCTCAAACTCTGGGCGGGAGGCACCGTCTCAGGATTCGGCTCGCAGATCACGTTCATCGCCCTACCTCTCACGGCAATCGGCGGTGTGCTGGGACAGACCATCGGACTCCGCCCTACTCTACTGCTGGCTGCGGGGGGTGAGTTGACCGCCGCCCTCTTCCTCATACCCGTGTGGTCGCTGCGCCACCTGCCGGAATCCAGGGACGGATAGTCTTGCGAGAGGGTCTGTAGAGGTCCGTCCGGTAAAGCGGATGGCGAGAACTGGAACACGAAGCACTCGTGGGAGGAGCAATGACGAATAGGAAATTCAGACTCTGGGCGATGTGTTGCTCCCATGTCGGCACCGACCTCGATTTCGGACGTGAGAGCCTTGCCGACGCCATCCGACAGTCCGAACAGGGCGGAGCGGAGGGCGGCCCCCCTTTCGACTGGGACATCGCGGTACATCTTGGCGACCACTCAGGGGGCCAGACCACGCCGACAGACGAGGAGGGCCGCGAGATCGTCCGCCAGTTCGGGGCGAGCACCAGGCATCCCCGCGAGCACTTCTACACCATAGTGGGCAATCACGACGCGCCTGTAGAGTGGGACGCCCCGCTTCAGTGGTGGGCCAGAAAGTGGATAGACCCGACCGGGGAGAGCACCGAGTACTCGAAGATGCATGCCGCCAGGATGCCGTATCACGTGGACGGCACGTGGGAACGCTACACCTTCGTTGTCGGCAACATCCGGTTCCTCATGATGAGCGACCGCAACGACCTTCCACGCCCCGTGGGGCGCCGCGGCGCCTCGAGGGGCGGCTATCCGTCGGGCGCCGTCAGCGGAGAGACATTCGAGTGGTGGAGAAACATGCTCGCGACAGACCAGGACTCCGTGCTGGTCGCCGCGCACCATCACATGCTGAAGGAGACGACCGTCGCCTCCGGCCCGTGGGAAGGATACGTACCCGACGGTCAGGGCGGCTGGAAGTCACACTACCACGGCTACTTCCCCGACGGCGGGCCGGAGGGCGCCTCCTACCTCTATTTCATCGAAGACAAACCGGATGCCCAGGCCTTCGAAGGCCATCTGGCGGAGAATCCCGGCTCGCTGGACCTGTGGCTCGGGGGCCACACGCACGCCCACCCGGACGACCGCAAGGGCGGCCGCTCTCACGTCGAGCGGAAGTGGGGCTGCAACTTCATCAACGTCGCGGCGCTCAGTCGGTACCACGGCTCGACCAACGTACCCATGAGCCGCCTGCTAACCTTCGAAGACGGCAGCGACGAGGTGCTGGTCCAGTGCTACCTGCACACGTCGCAGTACGCGCCGCAGGGGTGGTACGGCCCGGCGGAACGCACGATCAGGCTTAACCGTCCGGTGCGGCTGTGATTCTCGTGCGGACGAAGAATGAGGGCGAGGCGTATCATGACCGGACAGTCTGAGACCCGCGACAGCGGGAAAGGCTCCGGCGCCAGCGAAATCAAGGACGGCAACGAGCGTCAAAGAGGAACGACCATGGCTCAGGTACCCTGGAAGGTCAACAAGCACGCCCTCTCATGGGCCGAACACGTCGAACAGAAGTCGATGGAGCAGATCATCGACCTCTCGAAGATGCCGTTCATCTTCAAGCACGTCGCGGTCATGCCCGACGTCCACTTCGGCTTGGGCGCGAGCGTAGGGACCGTGATCCCGACCCTCGGGGCGATCATCCCCGCGGCGGTCGGGGTCGATATCGGCTGCGGCATGATCGCGGCGCGCACGTCGCTCACAGAGAAGGACATGCCGGACGACCTCTCAGACATCAGGGGCGCAATCGAACACCAGGTCCCGCTCAGCGCTGGCCGGTACAACTCTCGTGTCAAGGGGACCGCCAAGACCCACGTCGATCTGCTGGAGGCAGACGCGGAGAACAGCCGCCGTCTCGTCTTCTACGACAAGGTGGACAAGCGCTGGCGGAGGCAAATCGGGTCCTTAGGCAGCGGCAATCACTTCATCGAGCTCGTCCTCGACGAACGCTGCCGCGTCTGGATATTCCTCCACTCCGGGAGCAGGGGCATCGGAAACAAGATCGCGCAGCACCACATCGAGGTCGCCCAGGCCTACGTCAAACAGCACGACATCTCGCTGCCCAACCCCGACCTCGCCTATCTCGTCGAGGGAACCCGGGAGTTCGACGACTACATCACCGACCTCCGGTGGGCGCAGAAATTCGCGCTGCTGAACCGTGACGAGATGGCGAGCCGCGTCGTCAAGCTGCTGACCCACCGCTTCCCCGACATGGAGATTGAGGAAGAGTTCGACTGCCACCACAACTTCACGCAGCGCGAAGAGCACATGGGCGAGAACATCTGGGTCTCCCGCAAGGGCGCTATCGAGGCTCGAGAGGGACAGCTGGGGCTCATACCCGGCTCCATGGGCACCCGGAGCTACGTGGTGCGCGGCAAGGGCAATCCCGAGGCGTTCCGGTCCGCCCCCCACGGCGCGGGGCGTCGGCTGAGTCGGGGAGCGGCCAAGAAAACGCTGACCATGGACGACTTCGACAGGGACATGGAGGGCATCGAGGTTCGCCGTTCCAACGCGTTCCTGGACGAGCTGCCGGCCGCCTACAAGGACATCGACGACGTGATGCGCCTCGCGGAGACGCTCGTCGAGCCGGTCCACCAGTTCCGCCAGATCGTCAACGTCAAGGGCGTATAGACCTCTTCTGAGCCCGGCTCAAAGTCGTCGAAGGGGGTGATGCAAGCCGATCCCCTCTCGTGTCGCTGCTGAGGACCTCCACAAGAAGCTCGGCGACGCAGCCTGCCCACAGGAGGGCCAACCCAAATCCCCCACCTCCGTCATTGCTATGAAAATAGACGTGCCACGCCCCACCCGTCGTTCCCGCGAAGGCGGGAACCCATCCCCGACAGGGTGCGCCACCATGACCCCGGAATCCGTCCGTCACGCCCCCCGACCCAATCAGGTGGGGAATCTAGGCCCCCGTCGTTCCCGCGAAGGCGGGAACCCATCCCCGACAGGGTGCACCACTATGACCCCGGAATCCGTCCGTCACGCCCCCCGACCCAATCAGGTGGGGAATCTAGGCCAACCCAAATCCCCCACCCCCGTCGTTCCCGCGAAGGCGGGAACCCATCCCCGACAGGGTGCGCCTCCATGACCCCGGAATCCGTCCGTCACGCCCCCCGACCCAATCAGGTGGGGAATCTAGGCCAACCCAAATCCCCCACCTCCGTCGTTCCCGCGAAGGCGGGAATCCATCCCCGACAGGGTGCGCCTCCATGACACCGGAAGCAGTCCGTCACGCCCCCCCGACCCAATCAGGTGGGGAATCTAGGGCCAACCCAAATCCCCCACCTCCGTCGTTCCCGCGAAGGCGGGAATCCATCCCCGACAGGGTGCGCCTCCATGACCCCGGAATCCGTCCGTCACGCCCCCCCGACCCAATCAGGTGGGGAATCTAGGCCAACCCAAATCCCCCACCTCCGTCGTTCCCGCGAAGGCGGGAATCCATCCCCGACAGGGTGCGCCTCCATGACCCCGGAATCCGTCCGTCACGCCGGCCAGCCCAATCAGGTGGGGAATCTAGGGCCAACGGGCCGGGTTGCGAGAAACAGCACGCCCGTGCTATTCTGCCCGCATGGAACAGACTCAGGCTCATCACGCCTCCCCCGCAGGCGGCGCGCCTCCGACCACGGTGCCGTATACCGAGTGTCTCATTTCCAGGCAAGGTGTCTCACCCGCCAGATAGAAACGAGACAGAATAGGACAGAATGGGACAGTTTCGAGCGGAAGAGACGGCCGGCGGCCCCGCCGGGAGGCGGGTTGACGCACTCTCGTGGCCGTTCGCCTCATCGAGTCTGAACAGTTGGAGGGCCTCAGGGTCGATTTGACACAGGGGTTCGCCCTCGTCTACACTGCGGCCCAGCAGCAAAAATAATTCTTGGGGGAGCTTGGCAGGCCAGGCTGAGAGGTTCCGACGTGTCGGGACGACCCCGCGAACCTGATCTGGGTAATGCCAGCGAAGGGAAGAGATGACAGTTCGTGTCCACCATAGGCCACCCAGATTTACTGGGTGGCCTGTTTGTGTTCAGAGAGTGAGGCATTTGCGCAATGATCGATAGTGGAGCAGCTATAGCGATCGCGGTGGTTGTCGCGGCGGTGTTCGTGGTGGCCAGCGTGCTGAACGTGAGGCGCCACCAGCTGAACATAGAACAGTACCTGGTGGCCCGGAACAGCGTTCGTGCTCCGGTTGCCACCGCGACTCTGGTGGCCTCGGTCCTGGGTGCGTGGATCCTGTTCAGCCCCGCCGAAGCGGGCACCTGGGCGGGCATTGTGGCGCTGATCGGATACGGAATAGGGCAGGCGGCGCCTCTTGCCGCGTTCGTCCTGGTGGGCCCCCGCATGCGCCGGCTCATGCCCGACGGCCACTCGCTCACCGAGTATGTCTGGCACCGATACGGTCCCGCTATGTACGCCTTCGCCCTCGCCGTCATAGTTTTCTACATGTTCATATTTCTCTCCGCCGAGCTCACCGGTATCGCGTTGGCATTCAATATCGTAGCCGGCACACCCCTCGGCATTACGGCCGTGATCGTCGGCGTCCTCACCGTCGCCTACACCGCCTACGGGGGCATCAGGGCTTCCATATTCACGGACAGCATCCAGTTCACCATTATCCTGCCATTGCTCTTGCTGGCCTTCGTCGTCGCAGTCGTGAAGCTGGGCGGTTTCGGCGCAGCGCTGGACCCTGTACGCGCCGACAATCCGCAGCTTCTGGCGCTCGACCATCGTCCCGGCCTGGAGTTCGGTCTCACGCTGATCGTGGCCATTCTGGCCGCAAACATGTTCCATCAGGGGTTCTGGCAGCGGGTGTACACGGTGAAAGACGACCGGGCGCTGCGCAGGGGCTTCGCGGTGGCGGGAGCAACGGTTGTCCCCGTCATCGTTATCGCGGGGCTCCTCGGCATTATGGCCGTCGGCAAAGGCCTGGTGGGTGACGATGCGCCGGCCTCGGTGGCGCTGTTCTCGCTCGTGCAGGAGGTCATGCCCACCTGGGCGGTCATCGGTGTGCTGCTGTTGGCGCTGGTGCTGGTCATGAGCAGCCTGGACACGCTCCTCAACGGCATCGCCAGCGCGGTCACCAGCGACCTCGCCCGCTTCAAGCCCAACTTCTCCGGCGCCCTTCTGCTCAGATACTCCAGGTTAATCACCGTCGTCCTGGTGCTCCCAGCCATACTCATTGCGTCCCAGGGCTACAGCGTTCTGTACCTGTTCCTGATAGCCGACATGGTCTGCGCAGCGGCTGTCTTCCCGGTGTTCTGGGGCCTCTACTCTGCGCGCTTCGGAGGACGCGCGGCCCTGGCCAGCAGCGTAGTCGGCCTCGTCGTCGGCACACTGTTCTTCCCCACTCCGGAGGCGCCGTACCTGACGGGATGGATCATCGACATCGACTGGGCCACCCAACTGGTGGTGAGCTTTGGCCTGGCCCTGGGAGCCTCCACGCTGATGAGCCTGGTGCTGACCGTCCTGTCCCGGCAGATCGGGACCGCCCGAGTGTACGACTACTCCCAGCTGAAAGACCAGGTACGCCTTATCCCCGAATAGGACTCGCCGAGGCTGAACGTGTCTTTGACCAATGGACTCCGCCGGAAACATAGTGACCTCTGGCACAGGATGGTCACCCATCCATTTGTCACCGAAATGGGCGACGGCACCCTGCCGGTGGATAAGTTCAGGACGTACTTCCTGCAGGACTATGTGTTCGTCAAGGACCTCGTTTCCATGACCGCGCTGGGAATCTCCAAGGCGCCCGACTTCGAGGGCGCCAACGTCTTGAACCGCTTTCTGACCGGCATCCTCGATCCTGAGAACGACCTCTTTGTACGTGCGTTCGAGGAGATGGGAGTCTCCGAGCAGGAATACGCCTCGGCCGAAGCGTCGCCCACCACCCGGGCGTTCGGCGACTTCTTGATGCGGGTGGGCCTGGAGGGCGACTTCGACGACGTCGCCACCGTCCTGTACGTTACCGAGGGAACGTACTTGGACTGGGGAACGCGCCTCATCGAGCAGGAGAAGAGGCCGGACAACCGGACCTACCGGGAGTGGATCGATATCCACGGCCCGCAGGTGCTGGGAGAGTTCGTTGGCTGGCTGGGCAATCACCTCGACGGGACGGACGGCGGCCGTCTACCGAGAATCGAGCGCGTCTTCCACTCCGCGCTGCGCTACGAGTACCTGTTCTGGGAAGCAG
The DNA here is from genome assembly GCA_965261815.1 of Dehalococcoidia bacterium. Lineage (GTDB taxonomy): Bacteria > Chloroflexota > Dehalococcoidia > Lucifugimonadales > CAZENU01 > CAZENU01. The sequence goes on along the minus strand of CBDHDR010000002.1, from coordinate 3,638,915 downwards.
CCTACCGGGGAGAGCATTGGCCTGACGAGGACACAGGGCAGTGAAGGTGGTCATCACCATAGCGGGGTCGGACTCCGGCGGCGGAGCGGGGATACAGGCCGACCTGCGCTCGATCTCGGCCAACGGCGGCTTCGGCGGATCGGTGGTCACGGCGGTGACGGCCCAGAACACCCAGACAGTCACCATGGCCGAGGAGCTCCCGACCGCGCTGATCGAGGCCCAGTTCGACGCGGTGTTCAGCGACCTTTCCGTGGCCGCCGTCAAGACCGGCATGCTGGCCTCCAGCTCCGTAATCGAGACGGTCGCCGCCGCCCTGCGCAAGTACCGGCCGCCATTCTTCGTCCTGGACCCGGTCATGGTCTCCAAGTCGGGCTATAGACTGCTGGCAGACGAGGCCAAGGGCGCTCTCCGAGAAAAACTCTTTCCCCTGGCCACCGTCATCACTCCCAACGTGCACGAGGCCGAGGCGCTGACACAGCGAGAGGTGCGGTCCCGCAGGGACGCTGAAGACGCCGGGCGGCAGCTTCTGCAAGACGGGCCCGGCGCCGTGTTGATCAAGGGGGGGCACCTCTTGACGGACCGGGCGACGGACATCCTCGTCACGCCCGATGGCGTAGAGGTCTTCCCCGGCGAGTGGGTCGACACGAAGCACACCCACGGCACCGGTTGCACTTTTTCCGCGGCCATCGCCACACACCTGGCGCGCGGCCAGTCTCTGTCCGAGGCCGTAGGCGTGTCGAAGGCCTACGTCACGGGGGCCATACGCAACGGTATCCCCATCGGCCGGGGAGCCGGACCCACCGACCATTTCTTCTACCTGCGTCACGGCGACTCAGCGGCCTGGGCCCGCGACCTACGGCTGACGGAATCGGCGGACGAGCTATGAAGCCCTCCCTCGGACGCCTCCACGTCATTACCGACGAAGTGATCCAGTCGCGTTACACACACGCGGAGTTGGCGCAACTGGCGCTGGAGGGCGGCGCCGACGTCATCCAGTTCCGCGAGAAGCGGCCGAGAACTACCCGGGAGCTCATGGCGTCCGCGTCCGCCGTCGCGTCCGCGTGCAGCGGTTCAGGGGCTCTGCTGGTGGTCGACGACCGCGTGGACGTGGCGGCGGCCATCGGAGCTCCGGCGGTCCACCTGGGCAGGGACGACTTGCCGGTAGAGGTGGCGCGACATCTGCTGGGCCCAAACGCGCTGATAGGCGGCACGGCCAACGACTTGGAGGAGGCCTTGGAGGTCGCGGGCACGTCCGTGGACTACCTTGGCGTGGGCCCCCTTTTCGGGACGGCCTCGAAGGCGAATCCGGCGCCCACGATGGGCCTCGAGCTACTGGGCCGCATAGTCGATAGCTGCGACCAGCCCGTCATCGCCATCGGCGGCATCACTCCCGAGCGTGTGGCAGACGTGTTGGCGACCGGCGCCCACGGCGTCGCCGTGCTCTCGGGTGTCGTCGGTCAGGCCGATCCGAGCGCCGCGACCCGCTTGTATCGGGATGCCGTCGACAGTGCCGTGGCCTCGAGTCGAGTCGAACCGCGGTGAACGAGCAACTGCCCGACAGAGCCGAGATCGTCATCATCGGCGCCGGAGCGATCGGTCTGGCCATCGCCTTCGAGTTGGTCCGGCGCAACAGGTCCGTGCTGGTGCTGGAGCGAGACCGCATCGGTGCGGGGGCCACGTGGGCCTCGGCCGGCATGCTGGCGCCAGTCTCGGAGGCCAAGGCCGAAGAGCCGGCAATGGTGGAGCTCGCCCTGGAAAGCCACCGGCGGTACCCGGAGTTCGTCGACGCCGTAGAAGCCGCCTCCGGGCTGTCGTGCGGATTCCGACAGGACGGTACCCTGGTCGTGGCGCTTGGCCGCGACGAGGAAGAGGAGCTCGAACACTTGCGTGAGGCCCAACAGTCCCGGGGCCTGCGCTCTATTCCCCTTACCGCGGACGAGGTCTTCGAGCGCGAACCCCACCTGAGCGGCTGGGTCACCGGCGGTCTGCTGGCGGCGGAAGACTACCAGGTGGACCCGCGGCTGTTGGTCAAGGCCCTGGCGACCGCTATCCGAAGCGGTGGCGGGATCATTGCGGAGGGAGCACGGGTGGAGGCGCTCGAGTCTGAGGGCACACGTCTTCGGCGGGTGTCGGGACAGTGCGGCAGCCGCGAGTTCACCGTGGACTGCGACGTGGCGGTGGTGGCCGCCGGGGCATGGAGCGGCACGACCATCGACTCGCCGGTAAGCGCTTTCGGCATCAGGCCCGTAAAGGGACAGATCTGCCGGCTTCGAGGACCGCGCCTCATCCGACACGTCCTTCGCACCCCGGAGGTCTACCTCGTCGGACGCGGCAGCGGCGAGCTGGTCGTGGGTGCTACTATGGAAGAGTTGGGCTTCGACTCCACCCCAACGGCGGGGGCGGTCATGGACCTGCTGCGAAAGGCTTGGCGGGTGCTGCCGGGCATCTACGACTTCACCGTTTCCGAGTTCACCGTCGGGTTGCGGCCGGCGGCGCGGGACCACATGCCCCTGATGGGCGCTACAGAGGTGGAAGGCGTCTTCGTGGCGACGGGCCACTACCGGCACGGCATTCTGCTGACCCCGGCAACGGCGTGGCTGATGGCTGACCTCATAGCGAACGGCCGGGGATCGTCGCTCCTGACCCCGTTCGGAGCGCAGCGCCTCCAGGTCCGGTCTGGATAGGCGGGAGTGGGCCGATGAGCAACACAGGCGAGGATATGATCCTGGTAAACGGCGAAGAGCGGCCCGTGCCTGATGACGGCAAAATCCCTGCCCTGCTCCTCGACCTCGACGTCGAGCCGGGGGAGAAGGGCGTCGCCATCGCCATCAACGGAGAGGTCGTACCCAGGCAGGAGTGGGGCTCGAAGGGCCTGATCGCCGGCGACCGCGTTGAGCTGGTCAGAGCGGTGCAAGGAGGCTGAGATGAACAACAACACAGAGCCGAAAGACCGGTGGGAGCTGCCAGGGCTTGCCCTGGGTTCCCGTCTCATAGTGGGCACCGCCCGCTATCCCAGCTTCCAGGTGCTCCTGGACGCGCTCGAGGCCTCGGGCACGGAATTGGTGACAGTCGCGCTGCGCCGGGTGGGAGTGGACACCGGCCACGAGAATCTGTACCGCGTGCTGCGCGAGCGCCGGCTCACGGTGCTACCCAACACGGCTGGCTGCTTCACGGCCAGGGACGCGGTGCTCACCGCCGAGCTGGCGAGGGAGGCCCTGGGCACCGACCTTATCAAGCTGGAGGTGATCGCCGACGAGGAGACTCAACTCCCGGACGGCGAGAACCTGCTGGCGGCGGCGAAGACGCTGGTTGGAAAGGGCTTCACCGTCCTCCCCTACACCAACGACGACCCTGTCCTGGCCCAGAAGCTGGAGGACATCGGCTGCGCGGCCGTCATGCCCCTGGGGGCCCCCATCGGCTCCGGCCTGGGCATCCGCAACCCGCACAACATACAGCTCATCAAGGCCCGGGCGCAGGTCCCGGTGATCGTGGACGCAGGCGTCGGCACCGCCTCGGACGTCGCGGTGGCCTTCGAGCTGGGATGCGACGCCGTGCTGCTGAACAGCGCCATCGCCCGCGCCCAGGACCCGGTGAGCATGGCGCGCGCCATGAAGCACGCCGCGATCGCCGGCCGCCAGGCCTTCCTGGCAGGTCGGATGCCGCGCAAGTTCTACGCCGACGCCACAAGCTCCATGAGCGGCCGAATGGAGGCCGTACCTCCCGTGCGAGGCGCTCAGGGGTAGGTGGAATGACGAGCCTGTCGCAGGAGCTCTGGCAAGGCTCCACAGAGATTGCCGAGAGCTGTCTCCAACATCCCTTCGTGCGGGGCTTGGCCGATGGCACGCTGTCTCCCCAGCGGTACGCGAAGTTCATCGCCCAGGACGCCTTCTTCCTGGACGTGTTCGCCAGGGCCTACGCCGCGGGTGTCTTTCGCGCACCCGACCACGAAGGGAGGCGCGTCTGGCATGAGCTCCAGAGCGGGGTCTTCGAAGAGCTCGAGCTGCACGCCGCCGCGTCGAAGGAAATGGGCATCGACCTGACGCGGGTAACGCCGCTCCAGGCCACCCGCGCCTACACGGACTTCCTGCTGGCCAACGCCTTCGGCGGGACCCTGGGCGAGCTGGTGGCGGCCATGGCGCCCTGTATGAGGCTCTACTACTACCTGGGGTCGTGCCTGGCTGAAGAGGGCCACCCCACGCACCGCTACACCTCCTGGATAGAGACCTACGCCGACCCTGAGTTTGGTCGGCTGGTGGACCGCATCGAGGGTCTGATGGACCGCTACGGGGAGGGGACCGACCGGGAGCGAGATCGGTACCAGCAGGCGATGCGGCTGGAGCACGGGTTCTTCAGCGAGTCGTGGACGGAGTGAGTCCGGCCCGTACGGCTACTGGCTCCCAAGAGCCCTCTATGATCCCCCGGTTGATGCTGGTGACCGACCGCCACACCGTGGGTCGCCGAGACTTGATGCGGATAGTGGGGGCGGCAGTGGCTGGGGGCGTGGACGCCGTCCAGGTGCGTGAGAAGGACCTTCCGGACGACGAGTTGACGGCTCTGGCCAAACGGGTGCAGCGGGCCGTACAGGGGCGAGCGGTGGTCCTGGTCAATGGCAGGCCGGGGGTGGCGAAAGCGCTGGGCGCCGGGCTGCACCTGCCCGGGGACGCACCGGCCCCAGCTCAGCACGTCTGGCCCCTCTGGGGACGTTCGGTCCACTCGCCGGAGGAGGCCGTGCGCCGCGCGGAAGAGGCCCCCGACTACCTGCTGGTAGGGCCCGTCTACCCCACCGACTCCAAGCCCGGGCATCCCGGAGGCGGCCTCAGCCTGATCGAGGCGACGGCACGGGCGGTAGCTCCCCTTCCGGTGCTGGCCATCGGTGGCATCGAGGCGACCAACGCCGGCGCCGTCATCGCCGCCGGGGCAGCCGGGATAGCGGTCCGCGGGGCCATCCTGGAGGCGTCCGACCCGGAGCGGACTGCGCGGGCGATCCACGCGGCCACTACGGAAACTCCCCTCTAGCGGGGGCTGAGGGTGACCTGCGGGTAGTCGCGTCGACCTCGCAGGGGCGTCGGTGCTCCCAGCCGGATTCGTGCCTCGCGGGGACGAGGGAGTGGGGCCTCGCAACCCCGCTGGACTACAGGCCGCCGGTGCCCGCTAAGTTGTGCGCCGGTGGCAGACGTCCTGTGACCTGCGCTGAGCCGGCTCAGAGAGCGGTTTTCGGGCGCTCCTTGGACGGGTCTAAGAATGGGACACGGGTAACCTCGGCGCCCACGGCACCGTCCTCTGGGAGCAGCACCTCGACGCGGGTGCCTCGCCTCCAGTGCGATGAAGGCATGACGGCCAGGGCGATGTTCGATCCCATGTTTGGGGACCAGAAGGCGCTGGTGACGTAGCCCACGTCGGCGCTGGTGTGGATGTCCCTGACCGGGTAGAAGCCCTCGTTGTACCAGAGGATCGGCTCGCCTCCCACCTTCAGTCCAACCAGACGCTGCTTGACGCCCTCGTTCGCGATCTTTACCAGGGCGTCTTTCCCGATAAAGCTGCTCTTGCTCAGGTCGACCTGCCAGCCGAGCCGGACTTCGTATGGGTTGTTCTCTATGTCCATGTCCTGGCCATAGGACAGGATGCCGGCCTCCAGGCGGCGGATGTGGCTGGGGGCGATGACGCGCAGGTCGAACTCCCTGCCCTGCTCCAGGATGTGCGGCCAGACGTCGTCGGCGTAGAGCGTCGCGTCGTGCAGGTATATCTCGAAGCCGACCTCGGCGGAGAAGCCCGTGCGGGAGATCGTCACCGCGCGGCCGTTCAGCCTTTCGTGAATGAGGCCGTAGTAGGGGATGTTCCTCACGTGGGAGCCGAACATCTTCTCCATCAGCAAGACCGACTTTGGCCCCTGTATCTGGACCGGCGAGACGTCGATCTCGTTGATTTCGACGTTGTACCCGGCGGAGGCGTTGACCCCCTGAGCCCAGAGTAGGACGTCGGAATCGGAGATGCTGATCCAGAACTCGTCATCCGCGACCCGGAGCAGCACCGGGTCGTTGATGATGCCGCCGTACTGGTTGCACAGGATCACGTATCGCGCCTGCATCGTCGGCACAAGGTCATGAACGTCGCGGGTGATCAACAGGTTGACGAAGTCGGCCGCGTCCGGGCCCTTGACCTGGATCTGACGCTCGACGGCAACGTCCCACATGCTTACGTGTTGGGTGAGGTACCGGTACTCCGCCAAGAGGCCGCCATCCTCGGGGCTGAAGTACGCGCGGGGGTGATACGTGTGGTTGTAAGTCGTGTACGCCCAGCATCCAGCCGCCTTCGAGAGATGCCACCACGGAGACTTCCTGATGCGGGCGGATATGAGCATCCGGGCGTCGCTGTTCCCGCTCTGTCGGAGGTTGATCGGCACCTTACGCCGCTTGAGACCGTCGATCATCAGAGTCTGCGTCACCTGGGCACCTCCCGTTGAATGGGTCCGTTGCACCAATACGGCATGACGCCATCGGGGGCCAGCGTCGGATCGTCCGTGTGACCTGCCTCAGTCTTTGTATCACCCGCTGCGTTAGTTAGGCAAGGACGACGAGCATGATCGTCTTCGGCGCCGGCAGCACCGCCACCTAGGCCTCAGGAGCGGACGCCAATGTCCTCCAGGGGCTCAGGCCGCTCTCTCCCGACGGCGGTCGTTCGATCGGGCCGGACGTCTATGCCGCCTTCGGGCGCGGCCCAGAGCACAGCGTTCCCGATCACCTGAAGGACCTCCTCCTGGTGAAAGATCGGGTAGTCCTGATCGCCCGGACGGAAGTAGAAAACCTTTCCCCTCCCCCTCTTGAAGCAACAACCGCTGCGAAAGACCTCCCCACCCTCAAACCAGCTTACGAACACCAGGGAGTCGGGCTCCGGTATGTCGAAGGGCTCACCGTACGTCTCCGCACTGGGAATCTCGAAGTACTCCCCGATCCCCCTCGCGATGGGATGCCCGGGATTGACGACCCACACACGCTCCCTCTCACGGTTACTGCGCCATGTCAGTCCGCAGCTGGCGCCCATCAGCTTCCTGAATATCTTGGAGAAGTGGCTGGAGTGCAGCGGCACGAATCCCATTCCGTCCAGCACTCTCTGATGAACGCGGTCCACGACCTCATCGCGCACCTCCGCGTGGGACATGTGACCCCACCAGACGAGGACATCCGTCTCGTCCAGCGCCTGTTCGGTCAGCCCGTGTTCGGCCTCATCCAGGGTCGCCGCCCTTACCGGGTACCCCTGGTCTTTCAGGTACGCGACGATGGGCGCGTGTAGACCATCCGGGTATATGTCGGCCGGTTTGCCCTTCAGCCGTTCGTGTCGGTATTCGTTCCAGACCGTTACCCTGGGTAGTTTCGACATCTCTCCCGCTCCTGTCTCGAGTCTTGTTCGATCTGAGCGTTGGGTCGCCCAGCTTCCGGTGGTTACGTCTGCATCCGCACGGGCGCTCCGTCCTGTTCGGCAGACTGCTTTATCGCGTCCCATATGAGAGCCATCCTCAGCCCCAGCTCTGGAGGAGACGGGTTGTCTATCAGTCCCTCACGGGCGGAGAGGAATTCCTCCCACACGCCCCGGGTCTCTCTTACGTCAACCGGCTCCCATCCCTCTTCCAGGCTCGATCCGGTAAGGCGCCAGTCCGGCGGCGGCTGTCGCATTATCTCCAGCGAACGGCCCCAGACAGTAGTCCGGAGAACGGCCTTGGAGCAGAAGACGCGAACGTCGGATGCGCACGATCGGACGGTGTCGCCGCAGGCGTGGATCGTCACCAGCGCGCCGGAGCGTAGACGCCCCATGATCGCTGCATTGATCTCCACCGGCCCTCCTTTGTTGTCCAGGATCGCGCTGATGACCGCGAATTCCTCGCCTGCCAGGTCGCAGACCGTATTGAGCATATGGGCCCCGGTGTCAAACAGGAACCCGCCGCCGGAGACCTCGGGTCTTGAACGCCACGCCTCGGCGAACGTGTCGCTCCAGTTCTGCCAGAGCATCCCGGAGATGCTCCGGACCGGCCCCAACTCCCCGGATCGTAGCATCTCCACGGCTCTTCGGACCTGTGGTGACAGGCTTCCCTGGAAACCCACGACCAGGAGGCGTCCGGTTCGGTCACGGGTTTCTATCAGGGCTTTCGCTTCCCCTGAGTTCATGACCATCGGTTTTTCGACTAGCACGTCCAGTCCCGCCTCGAGGCACGCGCTGGCCTGGCTGAAGTGCAGCACATGGGGCGTTGCGATGTAGACCGCGTCGAGACTGCCCGCCCACGCGTCGAGCATACGCTCCAGGTCGGGAACGTTGGCCGGGGCTTCACGCCCGGCGGCCAGGAAGACATCCGCGGTCTGTCTGTACGACTCCTCAGAAGGCTCGCACACGACCTCGATGCGAGTGTTGTGGAAGTCTGCCAGGATGCCCCTGACGCTCCCTCTGGCCATATTTCCGCATCCTACAATCGCCGCTCTTGTAGTCGGATCAAATCCCATCTGTAACTCCTCCGCCGCGCCCCCGGCACGCTGCCCGCCTCCACTGTCCGCTAGCCGTTGGGCAGCGCACCGGACACGATAGACGCCACCCCGGGAAAATGGTCAGGGGACCGAACCACCACAATTCCTCCAACCTGAGTGTTGCTCTCCGTCCACAGAGACGGATATCCTATCATCGCTCGAATCAAGCGTCGTCACCCCACCCCCCTGGCATCCTCCCAATGTTGCGAGGCTCGATGGGAATGCAACCGCCTTTGGCTATGCAATCGAAGTATCCCGCTGCTCCTGAGCTGGCTATCACCCGCTGGTTCAACACCGCCAACAATCCGACTCTGGCCGGTCTCAGAGGCGAGGTTGTGGTAATCGAGGCGTTCCAGATGCTCTGTCCCGGTTGCGTCTCCCACGGCCTGCCACAGGCCAAGCGCATCCAACACGCCTTCGGCGACGCCGTCACCGTGCTCGGGCTCCACTGCGTGTTCGAACACCACGACGCCATGACCCCTGTGTCGCTCGAAGCGTTTCTGTACGAGTACCGCATCACGTTCCCGGTCGGTGTCGACGCCCACGATCCCGGGGGCGCCCTGCCCATCACGATGGGCCGGTTCCAGCTGCGGGGCACCCCGAGCCTGGTGGTCATCGACCGGGCCGGACGCATCCGCCTCAGCGCGTTTGGCCAGATCGACGACCTCGTCGTCGGCGCCACCCTCGCCCGCCTCATTGACGAACCTCTCTCCTACCCGGAGGCCGCCTGCGATCCCGACGTCGGATGTCCTGCCCCAACCCGGGAATCCAACTCCTAGCCGGCGGCGGCGACCTCGACCGCAAGCTGTTCGCCGCGGGTGTGTATGAGTGGATGGGGTTCGTCAGGGCGACCGAGTTTCGATGACCCTTCGCTAAGGTCTTGCCGTACTTCCGCAAGTCACAGAAGGACCTGGACTATGGCGACGACGAGTATCATGGAGGAATCGCAAGAGCGAGGATACCCTCGGCCGCGCGCCAGCCGGCATCACCAGGGACTCATACGTCATGGTGACCAAGGGGAACCACGATCTGTCGGGCCAGGGGCTGAACCCAACGCCGGTGGACGACGCCGACACCGCCATCGCCTCGGTTGAGCAGAGCCTCGAGAGGCTGCGGACGGACTACAGCGACGGGTTACCGGTTCACGGGTTGCAGGTCGAGCAGTACACCGCGAAAATGAGCCGGCTGGGATTCGAACCCAGGACACTCGGATTAAAAGTCCGATGCTCTGACCAACTGAGCTACCGGCCCTCGGGTGGCGGGAAGAGCGACGTGCGCTCTCGGCGTTGGCAGGGCCATATCTTAACATCAAGGGACGCGCCGTGTGCTCTGACCTGGGCGCCGTCGAGTCGATGGCAGCCCGGCCGGCGCCACAGCGCGGAGCGGCAGGCGACGCGCGTCTGTGGTAGAGTCGAGGACGACCCACGGACGCGGGGACCGGACGGCCCGGACGGCCGGTCGTAAACGTCCGGTGGACGCCCTCCGGGAGGTTCGCAGATGATGTACGTCAAGCTGGCAGCCGTGGCCGCAGCCGCGTCGCTGGTGCTTGGCGCCGCAGCCTGTGGTGCGACCGGTGAGGCCCCGGCGACGGACACTGCGCCACGGTCCGAATTCCCGGCCCCTGTCGCTACGCCGACGCCGAATCCTACGCAGGCGGCTTCGATATCGGTCATCGCCGTGCCTCGCGCGGTGCCCAGGATCGAGGACTTCGAGGAATCGATCACCCCAGAAGAGGCAGTGGCGATGGAGGGCAAGACGGTCAAGGTGTGCGGCAAGGTCGCCGAGATCGTGCCTCACCCCGTCAGGACGCGCATCTGGGTCTTCAACTTCGAAACGGCGAGTCCGGACCAAACGTTCACCATCCATGTCGGCAAGGACCCGCAGCGCCGACACGGGGTCTGGCCGCCGAGTCCCGAAACGTACTACGTCGGCAAGGGCCTGTGCGCCGTGGCCCGCGTCGCGTTAAGCGATGGCAACCCCTACATGATAATCAACCACTCGGACCAGGTCGAGGAGCTGGCGCAATAGGCAACCCCGGTCTCCCCAACTATCCACCATTCACCATCCACTATCCCCACTATCCAACTCGCTCAGCATCGCCGGCCACGCTTCCGCGGCATAGAAGCGGTGGCCCCCTGCGCCGACGACCAGGTGGCACCGGCCGCCCGCGCCCGCCGCTTCGTAGATCGCCTTCAGGTCGGCAAACGCTCGCCTCGTCGCCTCGATCGGGAATATGTTGTCGTGCTGTCCTGCGACCAGGACCACCGGCCGCGGCGCGAACAGCCCCATCACGTCGGCCATCTCCGCGTACCGCAGCAACCCCGGCACGTAGTTGTCCGAGCAGTGGTAGATCGACATCACCGAGTCGCGGAACGTGCAGAAGTAGCACGACGGCATCCCGTACCTGATCCGCGGCAGCACCGCCGCGGCGAAGAGGCTGATCGTGCCTCCGCCTGAGTTGCCCATGATCCCGACACGCGACCAGTCGACGTCGTTGCGAGTCGCCAGGTAGTCAAGCCCGCGGTCGACGTCGAACACCCTCTCCCCGATCAGCGTGCGGCCGAGCATCAGCGCGTGCATGGCGGCGTCGTGGCAGCCGTGAGGCGATACGCGCTCCTGCAGCCGCTCCCGCCGCTCGCCGAAGGAGCGCTGCTCGATGCACAGCGCGGCGATCCCGCGCCTCATGCACCCCAGCCCGAAGTCCCGGTCGCCCTCTACCTCTATCGGTATGCCGTTGTCGTCCCGGTCCACCGCGATGGAGACGTGCGCCCCCGTCGTGTGCCCCTGAACGCAGACGAAGAAGGGGTACGGCGCCGACGCTGAGTCCGGCAGGCAGACGTAGGCCATCACGTCCGAGTACGGCTCGCTCGTGAAGACGATCTTCTCGATCGTGCCCAACGGGTGCCGCCGCTTCCACAGAGAGCGCACGTCGAGCTCAACCCTGTCGCCGGACGGCATGCCGATGAGGGACTTGACCTTGCGGCGCAGCCGGCGCTGCCAGTCGGCAACGTCGCCGCCGTCGTAGGCCATGGATGGCGTCGACGAGTCGATCAGGTGATGATGGCTGAGAGACGGCGAATACAAGCCGCCCCGATCCTCACTATCCACTACCCCGCCGCTCCCTCATCCACGCCTCCATCTCCCTGCGTCTCTCCGCGGTGGGCGGATAGACGTCGTGGAGCGACTCCCCGGCTTCCAGGCGTTCGCGTATCCAGATCTCCTCCTCCTGGTGCACGAAGGCGGCCTCGGCCGTCTCCGCGGCGACGGCCGGTGACATCACAACGACACCGTCCTCGTCGCCTACCACCACGTCGCCGGGAATGACCGGGACTCCGCCGCATCGAATGGGCTCGTCGCGTCCGACGGACATCAGCGCGCGCGGTATGCCGGACCCGTGCACACCCCTGGCGAAGACGGGCAAACCCACCTGCCGGATCGCCGACAGGTCGCGCACTACCCCGTCAATCACGACCCCTACCCCTCCTCGCTCCATCACGCGCCGCGTGAACATGTCTCCCAGCACCGCGGCTTCGCGGCTGCCCCCAGCGTCGATGACGAGGACCTCTCCGGGGCCGATGTCCTCGAGCGCCGCCCGGTGCGGCGACGACGTGAGCGAGCCGTACTGCGCCTCCACCAGGTCTTCCCTATACGGGATGAACCGCAGTGTCCGCGCGCGGCCAACCATCCTCTGACCGGGCTCCACCGCAAGCGGCTCCACTCCGATCATGTAACTGTTGCGGTAGGCGCCGTCGAGCTGCCCCGTCAGCGTCGGAGTGCCGACGGCCCTCAGTGTGTCCAGGGTACGCTTCGAGACGGCGGTCCGTCTGAAGTCCACGTCTCGCCTCCGATCCGCCCGCGCGAAGCCCCAACATGGCAACCCGGCCTCGTCCGACGACGCGCCGGGCCATCGTCGGGATGCTATCACGCATCAGCCCTGGCGGTCGGCGGTGTCGAGGGCGGTTGTCGCAGTCATTGCTGTCTACGTCCGCAGAATCAGAGTCACGAGAAGGCCGACTTGGGCGGCCCCGACGCCCGCGCCGATGGTCAGCACGGCGAAAAAGAGCCGGTCAATCCGGCTGTTGACGGCGCTGAGGCCGGCCCGCAGGTCGCGGACATCGGCCCGCAGGTCGCGGATGTCATCGCGCAAGCCTTGGATGGCGGCGGCCTGCTCAGTGATGCGCCCTTCCAGGATTCCCAGTCTGCCTTCGTCGGGCGCGGTGGTCACATCCCTATCTCCTGATGCTCGATAGAGTACAGGATCGTGCGGACGGTGTGGCCGGATGGTACCATTCTCCAGCGCCGACCGCTTCGTACCGGATACGCACAGCCGAACGGACCCGCGGCCGGCACGGAGGTGTCCCCGATGCGCATGAGAGAAATCACGGCAACGCCGGCGCAGCTCATCGTCGAGCAGCTCGCCGCTTCGGGCGTCCGGTACGTCTTCAACAACTCCGGGTCGCGGGAGGCGTCGTTCTTCGACGCGCTCCACGAGCACCCCGACATACACGGCATCCTCGCGCTGCACGAGGGCAGCGTGACGGCGATGGCGTCCGGCTACACCCAGGTCAATTTCGACCCGGCGGTGTCGCTGGTACACCTCGGCGCCGGGCTCGCGCAGAGCCTGGGACAGCTCATCAACACCTGGCAGGGCAGCCTCCCCGTCGTCGTGCTGACCTTCGCGGGCGACACGGGCAGCTATGCCGACCGCATGGGGCTCGACCTGAGCCACGACTTCGGTCCGACCGCGATCTCGGCGCCCTTCACCAAGGCAGGCTGGTCGGTGATGGAGCCGGACCACCTGCCGCACGCCGTCGAGCGGGCGTTGAGAGCCGCCAAGACGCCCCCGATGGGCCCCGTGCACCTCGCCGTCTACGACCGCATCCTGGACATGGGCCCGATACGGGCGCAAATCGCCGACGGCCCCATCCCCGACTTGCGGGCGGGCCATCCCGACCAGGACGACGTAGAGGCGCTGACGAGGGCGCTCCACGACTCCAAACGTCCTATGATCTACGCCGGTGACGGCGTCTCGAAGAGCGGCGCCCGGTCGGCGCTGTCGGCCGTCGCCGAGCACTTCGGCGCCCCGATCGCCGTCGCCTACCCGCAGAGCGTCCCCTATTCACACCCGCTGAACTGCGGCCTGTCTCCGGCGGCCGTGCCAGCGGTCGACCCGGACTGCGTCATCGCCGTCGGCGTACGACACCCCGGACGGTCGTCGCCGAACGACTTCGCACCGTTCGCCGGCGCCGAGCGCATTCTCGCCATCGGCCCCGACTCCAGGAACCTGAGAGGCCTCCCGGGTATCGGCCACGCCATCCTGGCTGACGAGAAACGCACCCTGGAGAGCGTCGAGCTCGATCCCAACGACTCCGCGCGATTCGCCGCCCGCCGTACGTGGGCGCGCGAGACGGCCGCAGAGCTGCGGGCCGAAGGGCGCCGCGCCGCGATGGGAGGGGAAGCCCGCCCTGGCGTCGTTCGCCCCACGAGGCTGGGCGAGGCGTTGGACTCGTCGCTGAGGCGCGCCGGCGGCGGCCTCGTCGCAATAGAGCAGTTCGCGGTGCCGATGAACACCGTAGGAGAGTACGGCGGCCCCGACATGAACGAGTACATCTTCGCCGCCGGCGGCTCGGAAGGCTACGGCGTAGGCGCAACCATCGGCGTCAAGCTCGCGGCGCCCGACAAGCCCGTCGTGGGCCTCGTGGGCGACGGCTCGCTCTACTACGCCGACTCCGGCCTGTGGACCGCCGCGCATCACCGCGTGCCGGTGCTCTACATAATCTCGAACAACGGCGCCTACGGCATCGTGGCGAACTCCTTCGAACGCGGCGCGAAGACGATGAGCGAGACGGGAGAGTACGCAGGCGTCGTCCTCGGAGGCATCGACCCGGTCAAGATCGCCGACGCGTTCGGCGTAGAGGGCCTGCGAGTCGACGACGAGTCGCGCCTCGAAGACGCCATAACCCACGGCCTCCGCGTCAACGAGACCGAGGCCCGCCCGTTCCTCCTCGACGTCAGGCTCCCGCTAGGCCTGCCCGAAGGCGGTCGAGCGGCAACACCGTTCCAACTCGCGGCCGCAAAGGCCGCCGAGAGAGCGGCCTAGCAGGGGGAACGGCCCCAGCCATAGGACACCCCTTGCATAACCCGTCATTCCCGCGCGGGGCGCCCCTCACACACTCGTAATTCCCGCGCAGGCGGGAATCCAGGGGTGGGGCTTCCCAGATAGGAGACCAACGCATCACCACCACGTCTGCTTCCCGAAAGGGGAGTTACATACAAGTCTCCCAGAGCGGGGAGTCGCCGCCGTGTCGGACTAACCCCACGGCGTGTACCTGCGTTGCTTGTAACGACAGAGACCGTGTCAAAGACAGAACAGACCGCGGTAATTGAGTGGAATCCAGCAAGCGAAGACCAACTAGAGCACCTCGCCCCGAACATGAGTGGGTGGAGTGTTCGACGTGTGACGGGCTGGGAGAAATCATAAGCCATTGGAGTGAGACCATTGGCGGGCAAACAATAAGATGCCCTCGCTGCTTCAACCGCGGATGGGTCGACCTGCCCATAGGACGGCGATCCGAACAGGGGCACACCGAAGCGGAGTCAGGCACAGACGAGCCGGGTCCGCTCGAGGGGCGAGGCGACCCGGACACGGTGGGCGCAAGCGACCCCGCGACGCCCGCGGAGACCGTCGACTGGCAAGCCGTCCAGAGCTTCCTCCACGAGGACTCCCGCCAGGACGAACGCCGGCAACCAGGATCGATGACCGTACGGAACCCCCAGGGATCCGGAAACAAAACGGGCAGTGGTGCAAGTCAGCCACCAAGATCGCCGACCAGCGGGAGCCATCCGGGAACCGGAAGGGACGGCGGCGCAAGCCAGCCACCAAGATCGACAACCGGCGGGAGCCATCAGAGACCCGGAAACAGACGGGGCGGCGGCTACTGGCTCCCCGTAACAATCGCGCTTGGTGCCGCGGTCGCGGTCGTAGGGGTCGTCTACACCACCAACGAAGACGTTAGATCCCGGGTCGACGATTTCATCGGACGGCTAAGCGGAGCCTCAGCCTCCCCTACCGAGACGCCCATCGATATCGAGGGGCATGTGCAGGCGGCAATCGCGACGGCGCAAGCCCCGTCCAGCCCCGTGCCGGACGTTCGGGCTACGACCGAGGCTGCAATCGCCTCGACCGTCGAGGCCCTCCTCCCAACGCCCACAGCCGAGGCGGTCCCGCTCGCTCTGGCGTCTACCCCGACATCCACTCGAACCGCAGCCCCTCCTCATTCGCCGACGCCCACTCGGACCGCAACCACACCGGCCACCGCTACGCCTACGCCGACTCCGACGTCAACCGCGACTCCAACCGTCACGCCTTCGCCGACTCCAACGGCCACCCCGACCAACTCGCCCACACCGACTCCGACGGCGACTCCGACCAACACCCCCACTCCCACTCCGACGCCGTTACCCAAGGCCGTGCTCGTGCTGGAGGCCGATGCGGTGATCGAAGGTTACTGGTCCGACGGCACGGCCAACGTGACGGTCAGCGCCACGCTGCGCAACACAGGCAACCTTCAAGTTAACGCGCCGCAGACCATAACGTCGGCCTGCACTCCGGCGACCGAAGGTTGCCACCAAGAGATTACCCTGGACCTCCCGGACGGCTACCGCCCGGCCTCTGCACAGTTCACCATCCGGGTCCCGATGGGTGTTACGACCGTGATGTTCGGCTACGGTGACGGCAAGTCGCTCACCCTAGACGTAGACGTGCCGGAGCGCATCCTCGGGGTCGCCCGCGACCTCTGGGAGTGCTACAGCGACAGAGTGGTGAATGGCCAGTTTCTAGGCGGCTGCGGCGGCTGGCAGTCACCGACTGTCCAAAAGTGGCTCAATGACGTACCTGTAAAGGTGTGGGCAACGGGAGACACGACTCACATCGCGGTTCTGGAGACGGTACTGACCGAACTGGCTCCAGTCTTGGACCTGGAGTTTGTGTGGGTGTCCAGCGAGGAAGAAGCGGACCTGAAGGCGTTTGTGGGCGTACCTCGTTCTCGAGCCTCGGAGATCGGCTTCGACCGCGACCCGGAATGGGTGGACTATTGGGGTTTCGCAGGTGCCAACGTGAACGGCGGTGAGGTCACATCGGGGCATATCGTGATATGGGACATCGGCGCAGCCGCATTCAGATCACCGATCGATTCGATCAGGTCGGTGACCATCCACGAGGCGCTGCATGCGCTGGTCCCAATCAGCCACAGCACCCGACCAGCCAGCATCATGGGAGGGTCGGGCCTCAACAAACCGAGCCCACGCGACCTCGAGCTGATCAGGCTCAACTCCCACCGGCTGCTGCGTCCCGGCATGACGATGGAAGAGGTCCGGCAGACCATCGTCTTGAACGACGAGCTCCTGGACGCCCCACAGGCGGCGATCGAACCACGCGAGCCCCTAGACCTGATATGGCGCGCCTACGTCGCGTTGGCCGAGGCCGACTCAGCCAGCTTCCGGCTCAGCGGCGGTTGGATCGAAAGGCACTGCGGCTTCACCTTCGGCGTCCGCCGAGGCCCGATTGAGATGACAATCGGGGACTTCAGGCCATTGACGGATGACCCGGCCCTGATCTACCTGAACCTCCAGCCGACTCAGTTCTTCCTAAGATATTCCCCGGAGACCTCCTTCCGCTTTTGGCAGCTCTCGGCAGACGGGACGTGGCAGCAGGTCGGATATCAGGTACTTGTCGATGCCTCTTCGTCACGGTGGCTGTGGCACGGCATACTCTTGCGGACGCTCCGCAGCCTGATCATGGACGGTGTTCCGGAGGACGCGGTTGTAGAGGAGACCGCCAGCGGCGACCTCAGCCTTCGAACCACCTTGGGGCCCTCCCACGTGAACATGTGGGACTGGGACGGCAAAGAATCGCTTAGCTTTGGTCTTGTCATGGATCGCGAAACGGCCGCGATAAGGGGCTACACATGGGAGATGGGCTATGACCCTGTCGCCCACGCTGGGAATTGTCTGATCTACAGGGAAGTGGCAACCGACGGGCAGATCGGGGTCGATCTAGCGGTACCTGAGGCAATTCAGAACGAGTTGAACGAAGCGGGCGGCTAGAACCCAACCCTCGCTGTTCGCCACGCAGGCTTAGTGCAACTCGTCGTAGCACCTGGTCGGGTGGCGCACCTCTCCCCAACTCCGGGTTCCGGCTCGGGGTCCAGAACGACGGAGCTCCCCGAGGCGCTAGCTCTCCTCGCCGAAGCGCCTGATCTCGTCGATCACGTGGGCCGGCACGCCCTCCGGCACAATATCCGCATCGACCTTGGCGGTCTGGACCTGCACCCGGATCTCCTCGACCACCTCGGGGTTCGACAGCGTCGTCGTGTCGCCGACGTCGATGAAGTTGGAGATCGACGCGATGACCCGGCGCATGATCTTGCCGGAGCGGGTCTTCGGCAGGTCGTTGGTGACCCACACGTGGGCGGGTCGGGCGATCGGTCCGATGATCTCCGCAGTCGCCTGCTTCACCTTCGCCTCGACGTCCGCCGTGCCCTCGTATCCGGGCTTCAGCGAGACGAACACCTCCGGCACCCTGCCCTTCAGGGCGTCGTAGGCCGGCACCGCCGCCGCCTCGCCGACCTCCTCGACCGTGAGCGCGGCCGATTCGAGCTCCTTGGTGCCGAGCCGGTGTCCCGCGACGTTGATGACGTCGTCGACGCGTCCGACGATCCGGAAGTAGCCGTCCTTCGCCTGCATGGCGCCGTCGCCGGTGAAGTACGGCCAGTCGCGCCAGTCCTTGCTGTCGGGGTCCTTGTTGTACTTGGCGAAGTAGGTGGCGATGAACCGGTCCGGGTCGCCCCAGACGGTCTGCATGAAGCCGGGCCACGGGTTGCTGATGCAGATGTTGCCCGCCTTGCCGCTCCCCGGCTCGACCTCGTTGCCGTCCTCGTCCAGTATCAACGGCCTGATGCCCAGCGCGCCGGGGCCGCAGCTACCGGGCTTCATGGGCTCCAGCGCGGGCAGCGTCGTCCCGATGAAACCACCGGTCTCCGTCTGCCACCAGGTGTCGACGACGGCGGCCTCCCTCTTGCCGACCACCTCGTAGTACCAGCGCCACACCTCGGGCTCGATGGGCTCGCCCACCGTGGTCATGTGCTTGAAGTTATAGTTATACTTCTGCGGCTCGTCCGGGCCGGCCTTTCGCAGCATACGAATCGTCGTCGGCGCGGTGTGGAAGATGTTCACGCCCAGCCGCTCGGCGATGCGCCACGGGCGTCCGGGGTCGGGGTACGTCGGAACGCCTTCGTAGATGACGCTCGTCGCGGCGACCGACAGCGGCCCGTAGACGATGTACGAGTGGCCGGTGATCCAGCCGATGTCGGCGAAGCACCAGTAGACGTCCTCGGGATGGATGTCCTGGTAGTACTTCGACGTCCCGGCGACGTAGGACATGTATCCGCCGGTGCTGTGCTGGCAGCCCTTGGGCTGCGCCGTCGTGCCAGACGTGTACATCAGGAAGAGCGGCGCCTCCGACGGCATCGACTCGGGCTTGACCCGCTCGCCGCGGTACTGCCGGAGCACCTCGTCGACGAAGAAGTCGCGCCCCTCCACCATCGGCGTCTCGGACGAGTACTGCCCCGGAGAGCGCCTCCACACGAGCACCTTGTCGACCTTCTGGCCGCCGGCCTCCGCCTGGGCGACGGCCTCGTCGGCCTTCACCTTGTGGTCCAGCAGGGCGCCGTTGCGGTAGTAGCCGTCCATCGTGATGAGCACGTGACTGCCGGAGTCGACTATCCGGTCGCCGCACGCGGCGCCGCTGAAGCCTCCGAACACCTGGGAGTGCACCGCGCCCAGCCGGGCGCACGCCAGCATCGAGACGGGCAGCTCCGGCATCATCGGCATGTGGAAGGTCACCCGGTCGCCCGCCTTGACCCCGGCGAAGTCGCGAAGCAGGGCGGCGAACTCGTTGACCCTGACGTAGAGCTCCTGGTACGTGATGACCTGGTCCTGCTCGTCCTCCGGCTCGGCCACCCAGATGAAGGCGGCCTTGTTCCGGTGCTCCTCCAGGTGGCGGTCGACGCAGTTGAACGACGCGTTCAGCCTGCCGCCCGCCCACCACTTCCAAAAGGGCGGGTTCGACGTGTCGACGGTCGTGTGCCAGTACTTGTCCCACGTCAGCAGCTCCGCGTACTCACGGAAGCATTCGGGGAAGTTCTCCTCGGAGAACCGCTCGTGGACGCCCGGGTCAGCCATGTTCGCCTGGGCGATGAACCCGGAAGTCGGATGTATGAGCTCCTCTTCCCTCCAGTGCGAGGCGATCTGGGCTTCCGTTATCTGCGGCTGGTCTTTCGACTCTGTCATCCTGCGTCCTCCTGGGGTCGTCCTGAATATCGCCGGCTCGCGGCGCGGCCGGCCCCGATGGGAATGGCGTTCACGCAGCTACGGAAGCATATCAGCACTCTCGACGGCCTTTCAAGCCTGTGAGGTCACGACCAGGGCCTTTCGATTATTCGTAGAGGCAATTGAACCGGGCAGTACATCCGTGCTACTCTGTCCTCGTGACAAGCGCTCGCCAGCAGATAGATCGAAGCCGCGCGCGTCGAACCGCGTCGCGGGGCCGATTCCCCCACTATCCACAGGATGCCGTGACACACCGGTATGACATTTTGTGCCACGGTGGGACACCGCTCAGATAGGGCGTGGCGCAGAATGGCACAAAATGGCACATTTCCCCCGAAATCGGCCGCGGCCGCACTCGGCGAGGAAGTTCGGGACCAAGCCGATAGGCGCTGCTCCGCTCGCACCGCGGCCAACAACCGAAAGGCCCTGTCTCCCGACGCGCGGGTTGGACGCCGGCCAGCGCGAGCCGTATACTCAGCCCCAAGGCGAGAGACTGTCCCGCCAGACCTGAAGCGAAGGAGGCTTGCCCGATGAAAGCTGCCGTATGTCATGCGCCGAACGCTCCGGCAGTCGTAGAGGAAGTCGACCTCGAAGCGCCCCGGGCGGCCGAGGTGATGGTCGAGCTCGTGGGAGCCGGCGTCTGCCATAGCGACTACCACTTCCTCGACGGACACATCACCGCGAGCCACCTGCCCTTCGTGATGGGCCACGAGGGCGCGGGCATAGTCCGAGAGGTCGGGCCGGGAGTAGCGAGCGTCTCCCCCGGCGACCACGTCATCTTTTCGATGGACACGATGTGCGGCTATTGCCGCAACTGCACCCAGGGACGGCCGACGCTGTGCGAGACGTACGGCCGGTCGTACACCCTGCCGGACGGCACGACGCGGTTCAGCAAGGACGGCGCGCCGTACTACTCGATGGTCGCCACCTTCTCGGAGCGCACCGTCGTTCCCGCTGACAAGGTCGTCAAGATACGCGACGACGCGCCGCTGGAGCAGGTGTGCCTGATCGGCTGCGCCGTCGTCACGGGCGTCGGCTCCGTGGTGAACCGCGCCAAGGTGGAGCCGGGCAGCACTGTCGCCGTCTACGGCTGCGGAGGAGTCGGCCTCAACGTCATCCAGGGCGCGGTCCTGGCGGCCGCGTCGAAGATCATCGCCATCGACAAGGTGCCCTTCAAGCTGCAGAAGGCCGAGGAGATGGGCGCGACGCACTTCGTCAACGCCGACACGGAGGACCCCGTCGAGCGCATCAAGGAGATCACGGGCGGCGGCGCCGATTACGCCTTCGAGGTCATCGGCTTTCCCAACCTCGTCCGCATGGCGTTCGAGTCGGTCCGGCCCAGCGGCTCCGCCGTGATGGTAGGCGTTCAGCCGCCCGGCGCCGAGATCACCGTGGACGCGTGGGACCTGATGATGGACCGCAGCCTCATCGGCGCCTTCCACGGCTCGGCACGGCCCCGGGTCGACTTTCAGTGGCTGGTCGACCTCTACATGGACGACCGCCTGCAGCTCGACGAGCTGATAACCAGGTACCGGCCGCTCGACGAGATCAACGAAGCATTCGACGACATGAACCGCGGCGTGACCGCGAGGACGGTCCTGACGTTCCGCTAGCCGCCGCCGTCCCGACCTAGACCAAGGACCTCGATCGCGTTCAGGCCGAGCACCTTGCGCTTCGCCTCGTCAGAGATGTCGGCCGTCGCGACGCGGCCCACCTGATAGCGGGCGTCCTGCTCGGGCATGTCGGAGCCGAACAGCACCCTGTCCTCGCCCGCTCCTTCGACCAGGAACTTGATCGTGCCGTGGTCGCCCCACGACGTCGACGCCTCCAGGTAGACGTTGTCGGCCGACTTCGCCGCCCGGACCGCGTCCTCCTGTGCCATCGGCCCGTTGCCCGCGTGGGCAATCACCCACCTGACGTTCGGGTACCGCTTCGCCAGCCCGACGTACCGCAGCGGCTGCGGCCAGTCGTTGTGATGGCTCATTACCGCCAGGCCGCGCTCGTCCGCCCACTCGAACACCGGGAAGAAGACGGGGTCGTCGATAACCCTTCCGGCGTGGTACGCCGGGTACAGCTTGACATACTTCATGCCGAGACTGTCGAAGGCGCGCTCCAGCTCGGGAAGCATTTCCTCAGGGTAGTTGGGCGTCACGTAGGCGGCGCCGATGAAACGGCCGGGATGCGTGGCTACCAGTCGCGCCGTCATGTCGTTCGCGCGCCGCGCGTCCCCGTACCAGATGCAGAACACACACGCCCGGTCGACCCCGGCGGCGTCCATGATGCGCACGAACCGGTCCGGGTCGTCGTCCATCGCCAGATGGCCGTACCGCCCGACGTGGTTATGAAAGTCAATCACAGGTGTCCGCATATCACGCTTCCGACTCGCGTCTTACCCCCTCTCCCTTGACGGGAGAGGGCTGGGGTGAGGGTGATCTTCCCCCTCTCCCTTGACGGGAGAGGGCTGGGGTGAGGGTGACCGCCCCTGTTCAGCTATCTCAGATATGCGCTCCAACACGCCCTCCAAGTTCCCCAACACCTCATTGTTCCAGAACCTCAACACCAGATACCCACTGCGCTCGATCCACAACGTCCTTTCGTCGTCCCTAGCGCGAATATCCGATTGATCGTGATGGCCGCCGTCTACCTCTACGACGAGTCGTAGTTCAAAACTGACGAAGTCGACTACAAAGGATCCAAGCGGCTGCTGCCTCCGGAATTTCAGTCCATCCAGCCGTTTCTTCCTGAGTTGGCCCCAGAGGGCACTTTCTGCATCGGTCTGTTCTCTACGTAGGTTGCGAGCCCGCTCAGTCTGTTTGACAGCCTTCCTCACGGCGTGGTGCTCCCCCTCCCTCTAACTCCCTCCCGCCAGGGGAGGGAGGATAAGACCCCAGCAGCCGGTCCAGGTTCCCGCCGCATATCGCCCGCAGGGTCGACTCGGGCAGGCCGTACCGGTGCAGGTGGTAGAGCTGCGCCGCCAGGGGCGAGTCCGGGAACCTCGACCCGAACAGCACCCGCGACTCGCCCGCGATGCGCAGCAGCTTGGCGACCCCGTCCGTGCTGACGAAGCGCGAAATCTCCATGTGCAGGTTCGGCAGCACCTTCAACAGCGCCAGCGCCCACGGCGCCTGCGGGTACTGCACCTCACAGAGCACGACGTTCAGGTCCGGGAAGTCCGAAAGCGTGTCGTAGAGCGCCGAAGGGTCGAATTCGTCGAGATACCGTTGGACCGCTCCGCGTCTGGGCGACGCGTAGTTGACGGGCAGCCACACCGGCACTTGCTCGGCGGCCGCCCACTCGAACCACTCCCCGACCGACCACGGCCGAAGCGGGTAACCGTGGAGCGCGGGCAGCATCCGCATCGACGACGCCCGGCCCGCCTTCATTCCATCGGCGAAGCGTTGCAGGTCGTCCCACGGCGGACTGCCGATGAGCTGCGGCACCAGCCTCGGCTCGCTCTCCAGCATCGCCTCCAATCGCCGATTACCGCCGATCGGATCGGAGGCCGCCACCGTGGAGTAGACCAGCGCGCGCTCGACGCCGGCGCGATCCATCTCCCGCAGCGCGTCCTCCACCGAGTCGAAGAGGACGCGGCGGTCGTGTCGCCGCCCCAACGCCATGTTCGCGTCGAACACCGGCACCGACGGCCGGAAATGTAAGTCTACCTCGCCCACGGCGTTTCCCCTAGTCGCCGGTCAGGTCCGCGACCTGCGGCAGCACCTGCTCCGCGAACAGGCGCATCGACTTGAACCAGCCCTCCCTGTCCTCGCTGTTGTCCAGCACCATCCCCAGCAGGACGCCGAAGCCGCCGGCGGCCTCGTACAGGCCGCGGATCTTGCGGGCGACCGTGTCCGGGGAGCCGACGAGCCACAGGTGCTCGAGCATGTACTCCAGGTCGATGTCCTCGTTGGCGACGCTCTCGTCGTGCTTCATCCCCGCGACGAGCGGGTACGGGCCGTAGTTGAACAGCGGAAAGAGGTACTCCGACCAGGCGCGGAACAGCATGCCCTCCCGTGCGGCCCTCAACGCCTCCTCGTCCGTGTCCGCGACCCACACGTCGCGGACCAGCCGCCACCCGCTCCGCGACGGCGGCTCTCGGTTGCCCCGCTTCGCGCCCTCGAGCACGGCCTCCCAGTGGCTGGCGATGTAGGCCGGCCCCAGGCCGAGGCTCATCGGGATGTAGCCGCGCTCGCCCGCGATCTTCAGCGTCTCCGAGCCCGGGCTCGCCGCGGCGACCCCTATCGGCGGATGCGGCTTCTGGAACGGCGTCAGGAAGTGCCTCAGGCTCGCCCACTCCCACTCCTTCGGATCGGGCACCGCCGCCTTCCAGTGCTTGGTCTTGTGCTCCTTGGGGTCGTCGCCGCCGGCCCAGAGCATGAGCATGATCTCCAGGGCTTCCCGGGTCATCTCCCGGTTCTCCCCGGCGTCGAAGTCGACGTCGAACATGATCGCGTCCGTCTGCAGACCGCCCGCCCCTATTCCGACGAGCAGCCTGCCCTGAGAGAGGTGGTCCAGGTAGGCTATCCGCAGGGCCAACTCGGCCGGATGGTGGTACGGGAGCAGGTGCGCGCCGGCGCCAAGCTTGATGTTCTTGGTGCGCGTGAGGGCCTGGGCGATCATCAGGTCCGGCGACGGTATCGGCTCCCACGGCGCGGTGAAGTGCTCTCCTATCCACGCCTCCTGGTAGCCCAGCTCGTCGGCCAGCGCGATCACGTCGAGGTCGAACTGGTGCGCGTCGTACAACAGGCGCTCAGGGGGATGTGAAGGCATCAGGAAGAGTCCGGCTTTCATAGCGGCACCTCGCTCAGGGTGTGGAGTAAGAAGCGGCCGGACCTGGTCATTCCGCTGGGATGAGCGGCAGCACGACGTGGGAAGGATGGCTGCGGGAGTGCTCCACCGTCTGGCGGGCGACTCTGAGCTCGGCGTCCTTGCCGAAGGCGTGTCCCGTGTTGGGGTTGCGGTCGAACCTGGGGAAGTTGGACGACGATATCTCCAGGCGCACCGCGTGGCCCCGCTTGAAGACGTTGCCGGTCACGCCAGCCTCGATCTCGTACCGGTAGACCTGTCCCGCGGTCAGCAGGGTCGGATCGGTGCGGCTTTCGCGGTAGCGGGCGCGCAGGATGCCGTCGCACAGGTTCATGGCGTAGCCGCTGGGAGCCACGTCGACGAGCTTGACGGTCCAGTCGGTGTCCGGCCCGTCCGTGGCGGCGTACAGGACCGCGGTGATCGGCCCCGTCACCTCCATGTCCCGCTCCAGCGGCGCCGACGTGTAGCAGAGCACGTCCGTCCGCATCTCGACGTTGCGCTGGTCGTAAGGGCCCCACGGCACGATGTGGCTCGAGCAGCAGTTCGCGCCGCCCATCGTCTGCACAGGGAACCGCGGATCGTAGACGAAGCGGTCGGCCTGCTCGTCGGCGGGCTCGTCGGGGGACAGCCTGCCGTCGCCGCGTACGCTGTTGGCGCCGCCGCCGGAGTGGAGGTACCACTTCTGCCAGTCCGTCCGGGCCAGCGGCCACTCGTGCTCGTCCCGCCACTCGTTGACACCCATGATGAAGAGGCGTAGCGGGGGCTCGTCGACGATCCCGTTGTCGATCCCCTTCAGCCAGTAGTCGAACCAGCGCGTCTCCAGCCCGTCCAGGTCGGCCAGTGACCCCGCGCCGAAGTCGACGTCGCCGGTCTTGGACGACTCGCTGAGTCCGTGGGGCCACGGCCCGACGATGAGCTTGCTCTGCCGGGCCTCGGGGGTGCCGCCGTGCAGCCTCAGGCCGTTGAAATTCGTGAAGCTGTCCGGCGCGTACAGGTCGTACCAGCCCCCCATGTTGAACGCCGGCGCCGCGATCTCGTCCCAGCGCCCCTCGACGTCCATCGCCTTCCAGTAGTCGTCGTACGTGGGATGCTCGATCCAGTCCTTCCAGAAGTCGAGGTCGCGGCCCGCGAGGCGGTCCATCTGTATCATCGGCAGATGCCTGAACGCCTCCGTCCAGTCGTGGTACTCGATGCTCTGGCCAGTCCGTCCGTTCGTCCGCATGCCCCACGTAGCGAGGACATTGAGCTGGAACGCCCCGCCGGGGAAGACCAGGCCGCCGAAGAAGTCGGTGGCGATTACCCTGGGCGCCATGCACGTCAGGTACCGGCTGCGATGCACGGCGCTCTGCCATTGGACCAGGGCGACGTACGAGCCGCCCGCCATGCCGATCCTGCCGTTGCTCCACTCCTGATCGCCGATCCACTCCTGGGTGTCGAACCCGTCGGGGCCGTCGTTGACGAACGGGTAGTAGTCGCCGTCGGAGTCCCAGCGCCCGCGGATATCCTGCACGACGCAGACGTAGCCGGCGTTGGCCAGCGACCGCGCCCTGGAGATCATGACGTCCGAGTTGTTGCTGTACGGAGTCCGGAACAGCACCGTCGGAAATGGCCCGGGCGCTCTGGGCCGGTAGATGTCGGACGACAGCTCGACCCCGTCCCTCATGGGCGTCCTGACGTTCAGGTCCATCTCTACGTCGTACTGAGGAGGCATATCTACCCTCGTGTCGGTCTACTTCGCCGGCATGGTCGAGTTGAACTCAAGCGCGAGGTCTACGAAGTCGGCCATACCGGAGTCCTCTGCGACCCCCTCGGGCTCCACGCAGACGAACCCTGTCATCGTCCGGCCGGTGAAGTCCATCGGCCGGACGTGGGGGCGGTCCAACACGTCGTCGTACATGTCCTTGCCGACGCGCACCATCAATTCGTCGCCGATGATCCCGGCGCACATGTGTCCCCTGATCATGAACGCCAGACCGCCGAACATCTTCTTCTCTACGTAGTCCGGCGTCTCTTGTAGCTGCGCCCTGACCCGTTCGGCCAACTCCTCCGAAAACGCCATCTACAAACCCCTCGCCCGCCGGCGTGACATCCGTCGCACGGCGCCGCATCCAACGGGCCTCAGTCTAGGTGGGCGCCGACCGACGGTCAAGCACGCGACCTGCTGCAAGTCCCCCACCTCCGTCATTGCTATGAAAATAGACGTGCCACGCCCCACCCGTCGTTCCCGCGAAGGCGGGAACCCATCCCCGCCTTTGGACTCTGCACCAAACGCCGGGGGGCAGCAGCACCGATTTTGCTGACCACACAACCCGCTCACCCCGAGTAGCACAGATGCTTCATCGGCGCGTATCGAGGGGCGCACTCAGGTCGCACCAAAACGTGAACATCTGCCAGTCCTCCCCGGGGTGTGGAGATTCACGCCGCTGACGCAACGTGTACCATCTGGGCGACGCATCCTGTGTGGAGGAAGACTCGTGATCGACTTTGCCAACTCGTACATGACCTGGTTCGGCGCCCCCGGAGACAGCATCTCGCGGATAGCCGTCGAAGCCGCCTGCACGCTCGTCGACGATACGGGCTCGGAGGACGACTTCTACCTGATTGCCCCGTGCCGCGCGGAGCACACCCACTCCGACGGTCAGCTCATCGTCATGCCCAACTACGACTTCCGGGGCATATTCGGCCGGAGCGAGTACCGCATACTCCGCAAGCACTGGGTCAGCGACCCGGACTACCTGGGCAACGCCGGCCTGAACACGACGGGCGGCCGGGTCCTGGACGAGGCGGGGCGACACGCCGACAGGTGGAACGAGGTGAGGCTCGACATCGGGCGCTTCGACAGCTTCACCGAGCTGGAAGACCGGCAGGCCGTGGTCGACGCGACTCTCGAGAACAGGCCGCTCGTCTCCAGGACGGAGCTGTCGGACGAGGCGTCAGGTGTCCGGGCCATGCTCGAATACCCCGTCAAGACGATGAACGTGCTGAAGAGCCCGGTCAGGTACCAGGTCGACACAGGGCCGATCATCGTGCCGGACTTCGCCTCGACGGCGGACCTGGCCATCGCGCGATTCGATCTGGCCCATGTCGTCTACAACCTGTTCGACCGGGGCGAGCTCATCCTGCGCAAACCCATCGCCGTAGGCGCGGGTGCCTCTCGTACCAGCGTCACCGACTACTCCCACAGGATCGAATACACGGGCAGGAACACGCTACTGGCGGCGTAGCACTCTACTCCGGCACGCAGATACACGCTACCGCCATCTCCGCTTTCGCGTGGATCCCGGGGGGTCCGGAGGGGCATCCGTCCCATCAAGTCTGAATAGTGACCAAGCTCAGTAACTGTTCAGACTTGGTGAGAAAGACTACCCTGGCACGCCTGCCACGCCCACCTTCGGAGACCTGGCAGAACTTCAGAAGTGGTAATAGGTCTCGGCAGCAACTGCGCTGTTGAGCTTGACCACCCCCAACCCTTGGATTCCGGCTCGGGGGCCGGAATGACGACTGTGCTTTGCTCGGCACGACAGACACACCCCTTCGTCATGCACGCCAAAGGAGACCTTTGCACAACCGTCATTCCCGCGCAGGCGGGAATCCAGGTTTGGGGTTCCCCGCTAGGAATGCTAGCCATCTCCGCCACGCTGTCTCCCACAGGGGGAGTTACGCAAAGATCTCCGAAAGCGGGCATCCAAGTGTTTGGAGGGACATTCGTGCCCTCAACTCTGAACAGTGACCAAGCTCAGAATCGCCGACTGCACCCGCACGTATGTGCTATAGTAGCGCCCCGGCAAAGGGCCGGCCGGGGGAGCGTCACGTGGTCGTGCATGCGGCCAGTCTCAAATGCGCCGGAAGACCGTGTCTCATTTTCCGGCCAAATGCCCCACCGGCCAGATATAAATAGGACAGAATGGAACGTTTCCGGAGGAAAAAAACTGGAATCGACTGCGGCAGTCTCAATAAAGGGCAGCGCCCTCATTCAATTCGAGCGCCTGTCCGCCGTGCTAGCATTGGCGGGTTGCATATGACTCGGAGGAGCGGCACATTGGACGAGTTCGCGGTTGTGGCCGACGGCCTTTCCAGAGACTTCGGCAGCGTCAAGGCCGTGGACCGGATAGACTTGGCGGTCTCCAACGGCGAGATATACGGCTTCCTGGGACCCAACGGGGCCGGCAAGACCACCGTCCTGCGGATGCTCACGACGCTGCTTCTGCCGACGGCCGGAAGCGCCCGGGTGGCCGGGTACGACATCGTCAAGGAGCCGAACGCCGTGCGGCTCCGTATCGGCGCCGCGCTACAGGAGGCCGCCCTGGACGCCAAGCAGACCGGGCGCGAGCTCCTCCGGCTCCAGGCACGTCTCTACGGCCTTCGCGGAGCGTCCGTCAAGAGACGCGTCGAGGAGATGGCGGCGCTGGTCGACATCGGCGACGCCATGGACCGCCTGATCGGCACGTACTCCGGCGGCATGAAGCGGAGGCTCGACCTGGCCGCCGGTCTCATCCACAGCCCTCAGGTCCTATTTCTCGACGAGCCGACCACCGGGCTCGATCCGATCAGCCGGGCCAAGGTCTGGGACGAGGTCCGGCGCGTCAACGGCGAGACGGGCGTGACGGTGTTCCTCACGACCCAGTACCTCGAGGAGGCCGACCATCTCGCCCAACGCGTCGGCATCATCGACGAGGGTAGGATCGTGGCGGAAGGATCGCCCACGGAGCTTAAGCGCTCAATCGGCTCGGACGTCATCATCGCGAAGATCGATGGCGAGACGGCCGACGCCGCGCCCTTCTGCGAGCGTATCGCAGGAGTCTCCAACGTCAGCGTGCACGCCGACGAGCTCACCTTGAGCGTGGCAGACGGCGCCAAACTGATCGGCCCGGTCGCCATCGCCCTCAACGAGTACGGCGCCAACGTGCAGGAGCTGATCCTGAGAACCCCTACCCTGGACGACGTGTTCCTGCACTATACGGGCGCCCGGCTCGGAGCCAACGAAGACGCTCGCCGTGGTGAGGAGGCAGCATGACCGCTGCCAGCCCCGTTCAGGCCCGAGAAGCGGGTTTCCTCGGCGACGTCGTTTCCGTGGCGACGCGCGCCCTGCGCTCCGTCAGCCGCGACCCCGAGACGGTCATCCCGGCCCTGATCGTCCCGGTCTTCTTCTTCGCCGTGAACATCGGCGCCCTGGAGGATATCGTCGAGCAGGGCAGCAATATCGACTTCAAGGCGTTCCAGCTTCCGGTCGCCATAATCTTCGCCGTGACCGGCGTGTCGCGGGCGGTCACGCTGGTGCTCGACATTCAGAGCGGCTACTTCGACCGGCTGGCGATGACGCCGGTCCGCCGATCGGCGCTACTGCTCGGCCTGATGGTCTCGGACGTCGCCCTGGTCGTCGCTCTGTCTGTCCCGGTGCTGATCATGGGATTCGCAGTCGGCGTCCGCTTCGAGAGCGGGATACCCGGCATAGCCGCGTTCGTCGCAATCGCCGCGCTGTGGAGCCTCGTCTACGCGGGGTTTCCCTACGCGATCGCGCTCAAGACGGGCAACCCAG
Source organism: Dehalococcoidia bacterium (assembly GCA_965261815.1). GTDB lineage: Bacteria > Chloroflexota > Dehalococcoidia > Lucifugimonadales > CAZENU01 > CAZENU01. Next base: position 3,608,681 of record CBDHDR010000002.1, on the reverse strand, counting down.
CCACCGTGAACACGAGCTTCGTCCTGTTCTTCCCGTTCATCTTCCTGACGCCGATCTTCATACCGATCGACGCGATGACGGACTGGATGGCGACGATAGCGACGTACAACCCCGTCACGTACCTGCTGGAGGCTCTACGGTCCCTGGTGATCGAGGGCTGGGACTGGCCCGCCCTGGCCCGGGGGCTGGCGTCAGTCGCAGGCGTCGGCGCGGTCAGCCTCTCACTCGCCCTGTGGGCCCTCCGAGGCCGGGTCACCCGCCGCTAGCCCCGCCCGCCTGCAATCCGTACGACCCGCCGCCGAATCACTCGACGTTCGGGTGCCGGTTGCACAAATTGAAAGTGACACTTTCAATTTGTGCAGTCCACTGCTACGGGTCCCACCGGGTCGAGGCTACGTGGGTTATGCCGTCTTCGAGGGTGATGTAGTAGACGGTCAGCACGCTGCCATCGGATAGCTGCGTGGAGTGCGGATAGCCAACGTCGCTCTCCGCGCTCCCCCGCGGCGGCAGCTCGCCAGCATATCCACCGTCGTCACGCAGCACGACGGTGTCGTCGACGTCCCACGACCGACCGCCGTCACTGCTGAACACGGCCCGGATGCCCATGGGCGCGGCGCGGTAGCCGTGGGTGAGCAGAACGCGGCCGTCTCGGAGCATAATCAGGTGCGGCGGCGACCTGGGCGTCCAGACCTCGGTGGTCAGCGTCTCGGACCAGGTTATCCCGCCGTCCTCGGACCACATCTGCACCAGGTATCCGCCCGACTCTCCGTAGTCCGTCCGTGACAGACACAGCACGCGGCCGGGCTCCACCTCGAGGAACGCAGACTCGCCTCCGGGAGAGCCCACTCGGTAGAGCCTCCAGGTGCGGCCGCCCTCGACGCCTCTCCAGACGTAGACCCGAGGAGCTCCGTCCGCCGCGGTCCCGTAGACCGGCGCGAGGATGGCGCCGTCGCGCAGAACCGTGGGGCGGGAGAACCCGTTTCCACGAAGCCCGGGGACGTCCCACTCTCTGCGGCGCCAGGTCCGGCCCTCGTCCTCGGACCGCTGCAGGAACAGCGTCGGCAGGTTGACCACTATTCGCCCATCGCCCTGCGGGTGCGCTCGGGCCCATAAGCCTCGCCTGTTGGCCTCTTCCTCTCGGGAACCAGGCCACACCTCGGCGCCAATCTTGCCGGCGCACACGTACGAGCCGTCGTCCATGACCCCGGCGAAACGATCGCTGCGCTCTCTCGTGCTGGAGCCAGGCCATGCCGCGGGGAGCGTCGGATCGTCGGTCTCCGCCCAGGTATCGCCCTCGTCGGCGGAGACGAGAACGGTCCAGTCGCCGACAGCGTGGTGGTCGTGAAAGGTCGACCGGCTGAAGCCGATCGTCAGGCGCCCGTCCGGAAGGTGATTCAGGACGGGAAACGCCCCGTAGACGCCCTTTTCCTTGAAGACTATGGAGTGCTTCATACCGGCGCTTCCTTCCCCATCAAGTCGAGAGTGCGGTAGTGTACCAGAGCCTGCCGGCCGCGTTGCTATAATCCGCGCGGCCCTAGCGGTCTCACCAAACACAGGAGGTATCGCCCATGATCGCCAACAGCACGGTCCCATGCGGAGTCGCAATACCGCAGGTCTTCACCGGCGGCCAGCCGGTCGACATGGCGCTGGTCCGCGAGTTCGTGGCGCGCGCCGAGCTTCTGGGCTACGACAGCATCTGGGTGCAGGAGCAGATCATAGGCCAGGCGCCCGTCCTGGAGCCGCTGGCGCTGCTGAGCTACGTTGCCGCGGTGACGTCTGACATCCGGATGGGGACGGCCGTCATCATCACGACGACCCGCAATCCGATACTGCTCGCCAAGCAGATCGCCACCGTGGACGCCATGAGCGGGGGGCGACTCATCGCCGGGCTCGCGTTGGGCGGCCGACCGGGGGACTATGGGACGCTGGACGGCCCGTCCTCCCACAGAGTGGGACACTTCCTCGAAAGTCTTCGGCTGATGAGGGCGTTGTGGAGCCAGGAGAGGGTAGACTTCGAGGGCCGCTTCTGGCGGCTCGAGTCGGCGTGGATTGCGCCGCGCCCGGTGCAGCAGCCCCTGCCCGTCTGGTTCGGCGGCCGCCACCCCGACGCGCTGCGCCGCGCGGCCGACCACGGCGACGGGTGGATGGGCGCCGGCTCGACGACGACGGCCCAGTTCTCCGAGCACGTGCGGATCCTACAGCGCAGGATGGACGAGACGGGACGTGATCCCGCGACGTTCCCGATCTCCAAGCGCGTCTACGTGGCGGTGGACGACGACAGGGCCCGCGCGGAGCGGCGGCTGCGGGACTGGTTCGGCGTCCGGTACGCGCCGCGGCCGCAGCTCGGCGCGCAGGTGTCGGTCTGGGGCAGCGCCGCGCAGTGCGTCGAGGGACTGCAGAGGGTGCTGGACACCGGCGCTCAGATGCTCATGCTCAACCACGTGTTCGACCACATGGAGCATCTGGAGTGGCTAGCCGAGGAGGTAGTCCCGCACCTGGAGCCGCCGACCGGCTAGGGGTCGGGGTGGGCCGCGCCGTTGGCGGCGCGGCCCTGCGTCCTACCCGCCGTTCTTGCTCTGGATGGCCTTGACTATGGAGGCCGGGTTCATCGGGAGGTCGTACATCCGCACGCCGATTGCGTCGTAGATGGCGTTTGCGACCGCCGCGAGCGGCGGTACCAGCGGCACCTCGGCCACGCCGCGCACGCCGTAGGGGTGCTGCGGGTTCGCGACCTCGACGATCACGGTGTCGATCATCGGCAGATCGAGCGCGGTGGGCATGCGGTAATCCAGCAGACTGGTGTTCTGCATCGCCCCGGCGTCGCTCATGTAGTACTCCTCGTTCAGCGCCCAGCCGATGCCCTGCACCGCCCCGCCCTGCATCTGGCCCTCAACGTAGCTCGGATGGATGGCCTTGCCGGCGTCCTGGACGGCCGTGTACCGCAGGATGTCGACCTTGCCGGTCTCGGGATCCACCTGCAGATCGACGATGTTGGTCGCGAACGCGCTTCCCGCACCGCTCGGGTTCAGGTTGGCGCGCCCCACGACGGGCCCGCCGAGGTCCTGCACCTGTGAGGCCAGCTCCTTGAAGCTGATCTTCAGCTCCGGATCCGACTTGTGCTGGAACACGCCGTCCTCCAGCTCGATGTCGTCGGCCGACGCGTCCCAGAGAAGCGCGGCCCGCTCGATCATCTGGCGCTTCACGTCCTGACCGGCTTCGTAGCTGGCCCACCCCGTCTTGAAGGCTGCGCCGCTGCCCCCGGTCATAGACGTGTAGCCGATCGAGTCGGTGTCGCCGACCTGAGGATTGACGTCCTCGGCCGGGATGCCGAGCACCTCGGCGCACTGCTGGGCCGCGACGGGCCGGATGCCGCCGATGTCCATGGATCCGATGGTCAGGCTGACAGTGCCGTCCGAGTTCACGTTCGCGGTGGCGCAGGCCGGGCCGGCGCCGTTGATCCAGAAGCCCGACGCGACGCCGCGGCCGATGTTCGGGCCCTCCTGCTTAGGCGCCGTCCAGTGGTCGTGGGCCTTGGTCGCCTCGGTCGTCTCGACGCACCCGATGACCGGGTTGACCAGGCCGGTGGCGCGCCGCGTACCCTCCTTGGCCGCGTTGATCAGGCGGAACTCCAATGCGTCCATCGAGAGCCGCTCGCAGATCTCGTCGATAATAGCCTCGACGCTGAACGCCCCGGACGGCGCGCCGGGAGCGCGGTAGGCGGCGGTGCTCGGCTTGTTGTCGACGACGGAGTAGCTGTCGACGTAGACGTTCTCGATGTCGTAGGGCGTGAACATGCACTGTGCGGCGGCGCCGACGGGAGAGCCCGCGAAGGCGCCGGCTTCGTACATCAGCTTCGCCTCGGCCGCGACGATCTTCCCGTCGTTGGTGACGCCCATCTTGACCTGCTGGTACGTCCCGGACGTCGGGCCGGTGGCTTCCATCACCTCTGTCCGCGTCATCGTCAGCTTCACAGGTCGACCCGACTTGTGCGACAGGACGCACGCTATCGGCTCAAGGTACGTAAGCGTCTTGCCTCCGAACCCGCCGCCGATCTCCAGCGGGATCACCTTGATGCTGGATGCCGGGATACCCAGCACGGCCGCGGTGCCCTCCCCTATCTGGAAGTGGCCCTGGGAGCTCTGCCACAGCGTGATCCGGCCGTTCGGCAGCCACCACGCGGTGGCGGAGTGGGGCTCGATGTAGCCCTGGTGAACCGTCTTGGTCGTGAACTCTCGCTCGATGACGACGTCGGCCTGGTCGAAGCCAGCCTTGATGTCGCCGATCGACAGCTCGTCGTGGTTGTCGACGTTGCCCTCGTATTCGTCGTGCAGCAGCGCGGCGCCTTCAGCCATGGCCTGGTGGACGTCGGTGACGGCCGGCAGCACCTCGTACTCGACGTCGATGAGCGCCAGCGCCTCGTCCGCGACATGAGGGCTGCTGGCGGCGACCGCCGCGATTGGGTGGCCCTTGTAGAGCGCCTTGGCGCTGGCCAGTATCTTGTCGCTGGCCTGCTGGTTCGCCAGGTCTCCGCCCGCGTCCGGAAAGTCGGCCGCTGTCGCGACCGCCTCGACATCCGGATGGGCCTCCGCCCTGCTGGTGTCGATCGAAACGATGCGTGCGTGGGCGTGCGGGCTGCGCAGGACCTTGCCGTGCAGCATCCCGGGCAGGCTGACGTCGGCACCGTACTGGGCCTTGCCGGTGACTTTGTCGTAGCCGTCATGGCGTATGGGCCGCGTGCCGACCACCTTGTACTCTTTGGTCGATAGGACGACGTTGGATGCCATGCGAGCGCTACCTCCAGATATATTCTCGGCCCGATTCTACCACAGGCCGGCCGTACACGGACGCATTGAGGTAACTGCTGGGTCTCGGTGAAAGAGGCGACAGGGGCATGTCGGCGGCGCCAGCCTTTGGAGGCGTCCCGAGGTCAACCAGGCATCGGCAGCAGCAGCGCGCCATCGAGCTTGACCTCCCCACCCCTGGATTCCGGCTCGGGGGCCGGAATGACGAGTACTCTCTACTCGGGAGGCAAGGCTCCCTACCGTGAAAGACGGGGGTGGAGGACGGGCTCCAGGGTCACGGCTACCCCGCCGTCGCGGGAATGACGATTGTGGGGTGCGCCCGCCGCCGGCCCGTCGTTCCCGTGGAGACGGGAACCCATCGCCGGCCCCCCCCGTGGATTCCCGCTGTTGCGGGAATGACGATTGTGGGTGCGCCCGCCGCCGGCTCGTCGTTCCCGTGGAGACGGGAACCCATCGCCGGCCCCCCCCCCCGTGGATTCCCGCCGTCGCGGGAATGACGATGTGGCTGCCGTGGATTCCCGCTGTTGTGGGAATGACGATTGTGGGTGCGCCCACCGCCGGCCCGTCGTTCCCGTGGAGACGGGAACCCATCGCCGGCCCCCCGCCGTGGATTCCCGCCGTCGCGGGAATGACGATGTGGCTGCCGTGGATTCCCGCTGTTGCGGGAATGACGATTGTGGGGTGCGCCGCCGCCGGCTCGTCGTTCCCGTGGAGACGGGAACCCATCGCCGGCCCCCCCCGTGGATTCCCGCCGTCGCGGGAATGACGATGTGGCTGCCGTGGATTCCCGCTGTTGTGGGAATGACGATTGTGGGTGCGCCCACCGCCGGCCCGTCGTTCCCGTGGAGACGGGAACCCATCGCCGGCCCCCCGCCGTGGATTCCCGCCGTCGCGGGAATGACGATGTGGGACCGTGGATTCCCGCTGTTGTGGGAATGACGATTGTGGGTGCGCCCGCCGCCGGCCCGTCGTTCCCGTGGAGACGGGAACCCATCGCCGCCCCCCCCCGTGGATTCCCGCCGTCGCGGGAATGACGATGTGGGGCCGTGGATTCCCGCTGTTGTGGGAATGACGATTGTGGGGCCGTGGATTCCCGCTGTTGTGGGAATGACGATTGTGGGGTGCGCCCGCCGCCGCCCCGTCGTTCCCGTGGAGACGGGAACCCATCGCCGGCCCCCCCCGTGGATTGGGGGGCCCCGCTAGGAATGCTAGCCATCTCCGCCACACTGTCTCCCCGCAACGGGAGTTACGTAAAGGTCTCCGCAAGCGGGCATCCAAGGGTCTGGAGGTACGTTCGTCCAATCAACTCTGAACAGCTACGCCTCAAGAGACCGCTACTCCGCGAGCCAGAAGGCGTACAGTTTGGCGTTCGTGAGCTCGAAGCGGACGCGCACGGGCCGCTCGGCGTCGATCGGGCCGCTGGGCCACGTGAGCGCGGCCGACAGCCGGTCTCCGTGGACGGCGGCGCACTCCTCGGACCCGTAGCCGGGCAGGGGCTCCATCGTCTCGGCGTCCAGGACGGCCGCCCGTACGCTGCCCGCCGCCTCGGTGTTGACGTGGAGCCGTTGGCCGCGAGCCTCCATCGGCTGAGTGACGATGGAGCCCTCGCCGTCGGCGTCCATCGACACGAAGCCGTCGAGCCTGAGCTTCGCGAGCTCCAAGGCGCCCATGTCCTTGAAGTACTCCGTGTACTCCGGCGGATAGCTCTCGGGCACCCCGCGGAACCGCACAGCCATGAAGTAGACCCATATCTCGTTGTCGCGCACGATCGGCCGGCCGCAGACGGCCACCTGGCAGGTGCCGTAGTTGACGCCGTCCCACGGCTCGACGCCGAGGAATATCTCCCGGTCGGCGACGCGCTCCCAGTGCAGCAGGTCGCGGGACACCGCCAGCTCCGTCTGGTTCAGGCCCACGTGGTTCATCTGCGGCACGTCGAGCCCCGCCGGGTTGAACAGCAGCGGGAGACCCACGTACTGCCCCTCGTACGGCATGAAGGGCATCTTGTAGAGCTGCGCAATGAAGTCGGTCTCCTCGTCGACGTGGGGCGGCGACAGGTACGCCGGGTCCTCGACGACCCTGCGGATCCGCTCGCGACGGTTCGCCTGGTCGGTCTCGTCGGTGTGAAGGACGAGGACGGGCTCCGACCACTCCACGAAATCGTCGCTGAGGGTCAGCCAGACGGAGCGGCCCCACTCCGTCCGCTGCTTGACTGTCGCGGCGAAGCGGTCGTTGTAGTCGTCGTAGATGAGCTGGGACGTGTCGTCGCTGCGGATGCCGTCCACATGCGGGAACGTCCAGTGGAACCCGTCGGGCGAGAGTCCGGGATACCGGTCGACGTTGTCGCCGTTGGCGAAGAAGGCCTTGTAGCGGCGGTTCGGGTCGGGGTCGCGCTCGTCCCGGAAGATGTGGTGCAGCCGCCGCTCGCCGATGTCGACAGGGTTTCGCATGCCGCGCCTGCGCAGGAAGTCGACCTTCGAGTGGTAGGCCAGGTTGTTGTCCCGGGAGCCCCGCCACTCGTACAGCCCCAGGTTCGGGCGCTCCCACTCCACCCCGTCGGCCGACGTGGCGTAGTGGATGTCGCCCCAGACGGGAGCGCCGGGGCCCTGGTATGGCGCGGCGTCATAGAACCCCAGGTACCACCACTCCCAGAGGTCCTTTTCGGGGTTCCACTGCGGCACACTGGCGCTCTGCACGAGCGTCTGATCACGCGACCGGTCGGGCTTCAGCACCGGCCCCTGGCGTTCCGGCTGGTGCAGCCGGCGCACGACCCCCTGGGTCGACTCAATGGCGTGGTCGTCCAGAAAGAGCTGCTTGTACGTGGCGGCGTCGAGTAGCTTGGTCATCTTTCCACCTCGATGGCTATAGTTTCGGCAACGCGGTGAGACCATGCCTGCGCCCCTCGATACGCGCCGATGAAGCATCGGCGCTACTCGGGGTGAACGGTCCGCAGGGACGCGAGCTCCGAGTTACGCGGTCCGCGGTTGGCTTGACACTGCTGCCGAGTGTGAGAATATACGGTAGCGGCGAGTCTGTCCAACAGAAGGCCGTCTTGCTGGAGGCAGCGATGGAATTCGACACCCTGATCGTGAATGGCACCGTCGTCGACGGCACGGGAGCGCCGCGCAGACGCGCCGACGTGGGCGTAGCCGGCGGACGCATCGCGGCGATCGGCGATTTGGCCGGACAGGAGGCGGCGCTGCGAATCGACGCTTCGGGCGACGTGGTCTGCCCTGGTTTCATCGACGCGCACAGCCACTCGGACGTGTGCATGCTCGAAGACCCCGGCGGGGAGAGCAAGGTGCACCAGGGGGTGACGACGGAGGTCACCGGCAACTGCGCCTACTCGCCGTTCCCGAGCGGCGACGCGGGCCCGGACGTGCTCCAGCGCGCCCTGGGCTCGATCATGCGGGGGACGGTCGAGTGGGACTGGACGACGCTGGACGAGTGGGCGGACCGCGTCGAGTCGAGCGGCGTGAGCATCAACATCGCGCCGCTCGTGGGCCACCACGCCCTCAGGATTTCGGTGGGCGCGGTCGACGACCGGCCGCCGAGGCCGGACGAGCTTGCGGGCATGAGGCGGCTCGCCGCGGAGGCCGTCGAGCAGGGCGCGTTCGGGATGACGACGGGCCTGACCTACTCGCCGTCGTGCTACTCGGAGGTCGGGGAGATCGCCGCCATCGCGGACGCGATCAAGGGTTACGACGGCGCCTTCCACGCCTCCCACACCCGGGTGTGGGCCGGCTGGCACTTCAAGGCGATGGAGGAGCTGCTCGAGGTGGGCCGTCGCACCGGCATCGGCGTCCACTACTCGCATTTGGCCATCATCGACTCGCGCCACCACGGTCGCGCGGACGAGCTGATGGGCATTTTGGACCGGGCGCGCGAGGAGGGGATCGACGCGACCGCGGACGTCTACCCGTACACGGCGGCCGGGACGGGCCTGTCCGCCCTGATCCCGGACTGGGCCAGCGAGGGCGGCGTCGAGGGCCTGCTCAGGCGGTTGCGCCAGCCCGACGTGCGCGGCCGGATACGGAGCGAGATGGACGGCGGATGGTTCCGGGGGCTGCCGTGGGTCTGGGAGAGCTTGGTGCTGTCGCACGTGGAGACGGACGCCAACCGCGGCCTCGTCGGTCTGTCGCTCGGGGAGGTCGCCGAAGTTCGCAGGGCGGACCCGGCAGACACGCTGCTCGACCTGATAGACGAGGAGGACAACCACGTCGGCGTAGTGGCGCACAACCGCACGGAGGCCGACATGCGGGTATTCCTGGCGCACCCGCAGTCGATGATCGGCTCCGACGGAAAGGCCATTTCGCCGACGGGCGCGTGGGCCGCGGACAAGCCGCATCCCAGGTTCTACGGCACCTACCCGCGCATCCTCGGGCGGTACGTGCGCGACGAGCCGGTCATCTCGCTGGAGTCGGCCATCTACAAGATGAGCGGCTTCCCGGCGGCGCGGATCGGGCTCAGGGACCGGGGCCGGATCGAGGAGGGTCTGGCTGCCGACATCGTGGTCTTCGATCCTGAAACGGTCATCGACCGCGCGACGTTCGAAGACCCGCAGAACCTGGCCGAGGGAGTCTCCCACGTTCTCGTAGGCGGCGAGGCCGTAGTCTCGGACGGCGTCCACACCGGGGCGCGCCCCGGGAAAGTGCTGCGCAGGGGTAGCTGACCGCGCTACAGTCCAGACTCACGGTACTCGCGGGCCAGGTCGGCGAAGCCGCGCGTCACGCCGTTGTCGATCCGCTCGCGCTGGGCCTGGGTGAGCGGCCGCACCTCGGCCGGGACGCCGACGACGAACGAGTACGGCGGGGCCTTCGTGCCCTGCCGCACCATCGCATTCGCGGCGACGAGGCAGTGGTCGCCGATCTCGACCTGGGACAGGACGGTCGCGTTGTTGCCGATCAGCGACCCGTCGCCGATCTTCACGTCGTGTATAACCACCGAGTGGCCGACATTGACGTTGTTGCCGATCTCCGCCAGCGTGCCGCTGTGGACGACGGTGCCGTCCTGGACGTGGGTGTCGCGGCCGATCCTGATCTTGCCGTCACCGCGCAGCACCGCGCAGGGCCACACGGTCGCGCCCTCGTCGATCTCGACGTCGCCGACCACGTAGGCGGCCTCGTTCACCCAGGCCGACGGGTGGACCGCCGGCGTTTTGTCTTTCAGGCTGCGGATCATGTCTGTTTGGCTCGGCGGACTACGATACGGACGGCGCGGCGGCGTGTCAACGCGGGGGAGTAGTGGGATAGTGGATGGTGGATAGTTGGAGAACCGTCGTTCCCGCGCAGGGAGACTCTTGCAGAACCGTCATTCCGGCGAAGGCCGGAATCCAGGGGTGGGAGAGGGGTGGGTTCCCGTCTTCACGGGAACGACGGGCGGCGGGACGCCCCTCCCCTCATTTTCCGGGGCGGCAGAGCCTCGCATGGCTGTCATTTCCGCGGCGACAGGCGTGCGGGAGCGCCTTGGGGCGGCGTGGAGTGGGCGATTTTCCTGTGAGGTGTCCCATTCCGTCCCAAAGTGTCTCATCCCTATCTGGGAGATGGGACACTTTTCCGAAAAATGGGACAGGTGGTGTCCCACGGTTCGTATCTGGCGTGGGACAGGGCGGGACAAGAATGGGACACCGGTGTCCCATCAGGCGTTGACGGGGAACGTCTGAACTGTGATTCGTGTGATTTGGTGATTGAGATGATTGGCGCGAGCCTCACTTGCTCTTCGATTCTCCGCCTCGAGGGACAGGAGGTACGACGCGAGCACGCGGCGTGTCGCATCGAGTTTATCGGCGGCCAGTGTAGCACAGATGTACTGCGGTGTCCATTCCCGTGGACGGGTAGTAGCGTTCAGAGTTCCCGAGGGGGCCGGGGAACGTCTGAACCGTGATTCGCAGGATTTTGGCGATGGCCATGATTGGCGGCTGAGGCTCGCCCGCTCTTCGTGCCGGCCCTTCTATACACTGCGACGGAGCGTCGGGGCGCCCAAGGCAGTCGGGTTGCGCGGACGCGGCCCACTCCAGGAGAGAGACTCCAATCGATGCTGTACCTCCAACAGGGCGCGAGTTGGCCACCTCGAGTCTGAACCGTTGTGGGCTGATGTTTGGGCGCGGTCCGACGTTGACACCTGGATGGGGGCGAACATACACTCCGTTGCAGCATGACAGGTTTATCAGATGGAGGAATGACATGGCGAACTGGCGCGGCAAGATCAAGATCGCACTCATCACCGGTCAGCACCCCTTCGTCGTCCAGGACCTCCAGGGCTTCTTCCGCAGCGTCGACGAGGTCGACTGCTACCCGCAGCACATGGAGGACTTCGTCAACGACATCGGGAGCGCCCGGCACATCAACCGGGAGACGCACTGGGGCCATCCCCATCTCGACTACGACGTGCTGGTCTTCTACAACATGCAGCGCAGGCTGCCGGACCCCGAGGACCGCTTCCAGAAGCGGGAGATCGAGGTCGTCGACCTGCTCGGCGAGACTTCGCAGGGCATCCTGATGCTCCACCACGCCGTGCTCGCGTACAAGGGATGGCAGCCGTGGTCGGACATCTGCGGAATCGAGGACCGGGCGTCGAGCTCGGAGCGGGAGCACCCGATCACCATCACGCCGGCCAACCCGGACCACCCGATCACGAAGGGCATGGAGCCTTGGGAGATGGTCGACGAGACGTACATGATGAACGAGCCCGGCGAAGACTGCGAGCCGCTGCTGACGACCGACGACCCGCACAGCATGACGACGCTGGGGTGGACGCGGAAGCACGGCCGGTCGCGGGTGATGGTGTACACCGGCGGCCACAGCCGCATTGCGTACAACACGCCGGAGTTCCGCACCGTCGTCGTCCGCGGCATCCAGTGGCTCGCGGGCAGACTGTAGCGCGACCTGCGGCGGGCGTACGCGAGCCGGCGCCCGTCCATACGCCCATAGGCCCAACCGCCCTGAGCGCGCCGGCAGCGGTGCCGCGCCGCGCCCAGGGTAGTCTCATTCGGAGCTGCCTCGGAAGCCTAGGTATTGACACCGCGCGTCGCCTTGGCGGATGGTGTGACGCATGCTGTCGCACGTCGGATCGCTGCTGACGTTTTCGACGCTTCGAAGCGCTGTCGTCACGGTCGTGCTGCTCCTAGCCGTCGCGTGGACGGCAGGCTGCCAGCGCGAGGGCGCCGTGAACCCGACCGCGGCCGCACCGACGACCGCGACAGCGGAGGCTGAGCCCGGCGCGGCCGAGGAAAACGCTCGGCCCACTCCCTCTGCGGCCACGCCTACGCCATCGTCTACCAGTGTGCCTGCTTCCACGCCGACCCCGTCGCGAACCCCAGTCCCCACCGCCACGCCCCGGTACGTTGGTTCACGGACCCCACCGTGCGAGTATGCGAGAGGACTCGTCGCCCATCGCCGGTTCCTTCACTGGGCGAACGGCACTTCCACGTTGATCGTCGGCGTCGATGAGGCGATCTGGGGAATCGACACGGGAGGCGCATGGGTGCGGAAGATTGCTGACTTGAACCCGCAGCCCAATGACGCTGACTGGGACCTCGCGTATGGACACCACGCCGACGTCTCGCCCGACGGCTCTCGAATCGTGTACGCCACCTGCGAGTACACATACTACTCCGGAACGAGCGGCAGGTATGAGATCGCGACGGCGAACCCGGACGGCACGGGTCGGGAGCGTCTGACGAGAAGCACAAGCTTCGAGAACTACCCGGTCTGGTCTCCCGACGGGACCCGAATCGCCTTCATCGCGAACTACGATTCTGAGAGTGACCCCGATTCGGGGAGTAGCCGCTACGAACCATCGGAAACGCGGATATTCACGATGGCCCCGGACGGAACCGACGTGAAGGTCGTTCCCAACACCGAAGGGGTGGGCCTGTACCCGCCCGTGTGGTCGCCTGACGGTGAGCGCCTGGCGTTCACCGTGTACGATGGAAGGCTCCGGCTAGGCTACAACGCCCCAAAGCGTATCTTGTACACGATCCGCGTAGACGGGTCCGAGCTGAGCAGGATAGGAGAGGTTTCTACCCTTCCTACGTGGTCCGCGGACAGCGAACGTCTCGCGTTCGGGTATAACCGCCCGCCATTTGGTGGCGGTGAATTCGATCCTGGCGTCCATACCGTTCGGTTCGACGGTTCGGATGCGCGTCAGGTCATGGATTTGCGAGTACCCCAAGCGCCTTGGTCTCCAGAGCACTCCACCGTTCAGCAGGTGTCGTGGTCCCCGGACGGCTCTGAGCTTCTGATCGCTTCTGACCTGCTTTTCACGGTACGGCCGGACGGCAGTGACTTGCGAGCGTTCAGCCAATTGGGCCTCGCGCTGATAGTCGATGCCACGTGGTCGCCGGATGGATCGTGGATTGCGGTACAACAATCCGTTAGCCCCTACTACCCTGACTTTTGGGCATATGTGGTATCAGTCATGACAAGGAATGGGACCGACGTGACGATAGTGGCTGAGGGAGACTCCGACGAAGGCTCTGATCCCTTCATTCGGCAATACACGCCGCCTCTGCCCTCCGCGGCATGCTCGGCAGGCGTTGTCGTCCCTGAGCCGGGGGCGAATCCCGGCCTGGTGCAGGACTGCGAGACGCTGGTACGGGCCGTGGGCAGGCTCGTCGAGTTGCCGGCGTGGGAGGCACTGGGTTGGAACGCGGATACGCCCATCGCGGAATGGTCGAGAGTGACCGTCGGCGGGGACCCGCTCCGAATCCGAGAGCTGATGCTCGAACAGAGCGGACTGACAGGCATACCGGGAGAATTTCGCAGGCTGGCAATGCTCGAGGCATTGTATCTGCACGGCAACGAGATGTCCGGTGCGATCCCACCGGAGTTGGGCAAGCTGACGATGCTTGAACATCTGACTCTAGGTGGCAATCTCAGTGGCTGCGTACCCCCGGAGTTGCCGGACCTATGGATCGAAGCGAGTGGGTTAGAGCGTTGCGAGCCCTAGGCGAGACGAGGTGATCGCGCCTTGGCAGACCGCCGCAGGCGGCTCCTCAGCCTCCGTGGCGGAGGGCGCGGCCTGGGAGAGCGCCGGTGTGGGCGCCCTGGTCGATAACGACGCGGCCGTTGACTATGACGTAGTCGATGCCGGTGGAGAGCTGGCGCGGCTCGGCGTCGGTGGCGTTGGCGCGCACCGTGTCGGGGTCGAACACGACGACGTCGGCCTTGGAGCCGTCGACCAGCAGCCCCCGGTCGGACAGGCCCAGGCGCTGGGCGGGGTACGAGGTCATCTTCCGGACGGCCTCCGGCAGCGACATGCGGCGCTCCTCCCGGACCATGTCGCCGAGCACGTGCGGGTAGGTGCCGTACGCCATCGGCGACAGGTGGTCGCCGACGAGCATCGCGTCGCTGGCGATCATGTTCAGCCGGTGGGTCTGGAAGTCGGCGATGGCCGTCGAGTCGATGAAGGTGCCGGTGAACGATAGCTGCAGGTCCTCCTCGATCAGCAGGTCGCAGATGGCGTCGAGCGGGTCGACGCCGCGCTCCTCGGCGACCTTGGCGACCGACCAGCCCTCGTAGCGGCGGTTCTCCTCCGTCTTGAAGTAGGTCAGCCACATCGCGTCCCAGTTGCCGCCACGGCGGTCCCACTCGCTCAGCAGCCGCTGTCGCCGGGCGGGCGTCCGCAGCGTGTCGAGCAGGCCGTCGGGGCCGCCCTCCTGGGCCCACTGGGGGAAGTAGACGGTCATCCGGCTGCCGCCGTTGGGGTACGGGAAGGAGTCGAAAGAGATGTCCATGCCCGAGGCCTCGGCCTCGTCGACCAGCTCCAGCAGCCGCCTGGCGCCGCCCTTGTGCGTCCTGCGGCGGAACATGTGCGTGACGTGCAGCGGGCAGTCGGCCTTGCGGGCGATCTCGATGGCGTCGCGGTACGGGTCGAGGTACTTGTCGCCGAGCGTGTAGCGGGCGTGGGTGTGGTAGAAGCCGCCGAGCCTGCCCGCCTCGGCCGCCAGCTCTACGATCTCGTCGTGGTCGGCGTAGCTCCCCGGCGGGTAGTCGAGCCCGGTCGAGAGCCCGAAGGCGCCCTCGTCCATGCTCTGCCTGAGCATCGCCTTCATGTTCTCGATCTGCGCGCGGCTCGCCGGGACCATGTCCCAGCCTATCGCCCCGACGCGAAGCGGCGTGTTGCCGACGACGTAGGCGACGTTCACGGCCGCGTTGCCATCGAACAGGTCGAGGTACTCGGAGACGGTCGACCAGGTGCGCGGCAGCGGCGGGTTGCCCTCGATGCCCGCGTTCATCCTGAGCAGCCGCCGGAGGTCCTCCGGGTCGGCGAACGGCGCGTAGGAGAGGCCGTCGACCCCCACGACCTCGGTGGTGACGCCCTGGTGCACCTTGGCCATGTGCTCCGGGTCGGCCAGCAGCACCAGGCCCGAATGCGAGTGGATGTCGATGAATCCGGGGCAGACGATTTTTCCGGCTGCGTCGATGGTTCGCACGGCTTCGGCGCGTGAGACGTCGCCTCGGAGGATGCTGATCTCGTCGCCCTCGACGGCGACGGCCGCGTAGATGCCGGGGTTGACGCTGCCGTCCAGTACCAGGCCGCCGGTGATGAGCAGGTCGTACATTCTGTTTCTCCGTACCGTCGTTGGCGGCTAACCGACCGTCGCCGTGGGCGGGCTGACGTAGTCGCGGTACCGGTCGGCTATCCGCGCCTCCGACGCGTTGCCGTAGTGGACGTAGACCCGGTGCCGAAACTCGAGCGTCTCGCCGGCCGGCAGCAGGTACGCTCCGTTGCGGTCGGGGCCCTCGTACACGGATAGGCCGAACGGGTTTGCGCCGAGCAGCCCGTAGTCGCGGGCGTGCCAGTTGGTCGGGTGTCGGAAGTTGGCCGGGTGGTCGAACAGCGCGACTCCCAGCGTCCGGCCTCCGACCGGGCCCGAGTAGTCGCACCACGGCGAGCGTCTGCCGAAGACCTCGGCCTCGCCGACTGCGCCGTCGGCGTTCTCGACACGGCCGCCGCGCACCTCGTCCATCGTGCTCGCGACCCTGACCGCGACCATCGCGGCCTCCTTGGTGTCGCCGAATTGGACGTCGTGCTCGGCGGCAGTGAGGCTGACGTGGAGGTCGATGGCCCGCGCGTCTCCGAGGTCGTAGAAGGTCATGTCGCGGGTCTCGCGCAGCAGCACGGCGTTCCTGTCGGGCTCGACCCAGTCGGCCTCGGCGACGGCGCGGCCGTAGACCGGCCCGTCGACCAGCGTCTGGAAGGCCCGGTGAAGGGTGAAGCCGGTCACGTCGCCCTCGCTCCAGTTGTCGACGGAGCTCACGTCGCCGTGGGCCAGCCATATGCCCCTGTGGTGCGGGTGGTCAACGGTCTCTCCCGGCACCCCGGCGACCATCGGGAAGTTTCGCGTGAGCGTCTCCCCGCCCGGACCGACGACGGGATGGAGGTACGGGCGGCGGGCACCGCCTCCGCCCAGGTTGTAGCTGGTGAACGGCCCGTCACCGAACAGCACGTCGAGCCCGCCGGACGACTCGGTCAGCCTCACGCCGCTGTGGTCGTTCGTCGACGGCGGCTCACCCTCGGTCCGGTAGACGCGGGTCTCGCCGGCTCTCAGGCCGCGTTCGATCCAGGTCAGAACGCCGCCGGCGCCGTCCGGGGCCCACTGGCACGGCGTCTCGCGCCCGGAGTCGATGTCCCGCAGCGTCGTGGGAGGCGTATCGAAGGCCGACTCGACGCGCGCGCTGACGGGCGCGGCGGCCACGTCGTGGGCGGCGCCGGTGACGGCTATGGTGACGTCTGACATGTCGAGAGAGGCCCTTGGGTCGCTCGTCGGAACGCGGTGAAGGGTACCACACCGGGCCAGGCCCATCCCGCCACGCTCAGCGATGTCTATGTCTATCCCCTGCTGAGGGCCTACCAGGCTTCGACTCCCGTGGGATCACCCGTATCCACCTCGGCGTGGAGATTGTCGGGACGCACCTCGGCCAGCATGGCGTCCAAATCGTAGTTGTTCTTCCGCAGCACGACCTGATCGCCGTGGGGAACGATCTCTATGGCGGAGCCTTCCTTGACTCCCCACTGCTCGGCGACGGATTTGGGTATGCGAACGGCAAGGCTTGTGCCCCACCGGCAAACGTGCGATTTCGTGCCCACAGGTAGACCTCCAGCCGAGACATCTATCGTATATCACAATACCAGTATCGGCCCGCACCCCAAGGACTGAGTCACAGCCGGACAGCCAAGTTGCGGACGCGGTCGTTGTTGATGTCTTCACAATTCCTTTACGATTGGTGGGTATAACTTAGTTGAACCCGGCCCAACGGCCGGTAGAAGGAGTCTCCAGTGGTCCCAGCACTGATCGCCGCCTCAATAGCCGCAATCGCAGCCGTCTTGCTCTCGCTGCCGCTGCGCTCGCCCCACGACACGTTGATCAACAGCGCGACCGTGGCAATAGCCACGCTGATCGCCGGCGCGTTCGCGGGGCTCGTTTGGGACAGACTGAGCGAGAGCGCCAGCCGCCTCCGAGACTTCGTGATCGCGATGGCCGTCGCGCTGGTCGTCGTCGCCGTCGCGCTGGTCGCGTTGGAGACGCAGCTGGAGCGCAGCTTCTCGTTCGGGCTTCCGCTGGCCGTCGTCGCATTCGTTGGGACCGCGGTACTGACCGTCGGACTCGACCGTGTTGGGGCACTGCGGCGTATCTGGGCGCCGGCGGTGGCCGTAGTGGCCGCGCTGGCGGTCGGCGCCGCGCTGTCGGGCCAGGGCGACGCGGAGAGCGGGCGGCTGGAGCTCCCGGCAAGGGCCGCGACAAGCCCGACCGCGGCAGCGGCCTCGATGCCCGCGACGGCGTCGGCGACTGCCGAGCCGACGGCGCCCCCGGCGCAGGCGTCCGGCGGGCAACGGGAGGTCGGCGACTACGACGGCGTGACCTTCGTCGTGTCGGAAGGCTCGGAGGCTACCTTCACAGTAACCGAGCAGCTCGCGAATCTGCCGCTGCCCATCGAGGCCGTCATGCGCACGACCGGCCTGTCCGGCGAGGTGTATCTCGACGGACGTCCCTCGACGATACTGCTCGACCTGCACTCGATGAGCAGCGACTCGGAGTTCCGCGACCGGTACGTCCGGAGCCGCATGTTCGGCGGCTACGAGGTCGCGACGTTCACGGTAGAGGCGCCCGATCCCCTGCCCGACGGCTTCGCGTCCGGAAGCGAGATAACCACGCAGGCTACGGGCACGCTCGACATCCGGGACGTGCAGGTGCCCATCACCTTCGAGATACAGGCCCGAGACGACGGCAACGCGCTGTTCATCCTGGGCCGCACCACGTTTACCTGGGACCAGCTCAGCATCACGAAGCCCACGGCCAGGAGCGTGGTCAGCCTCGAGGACGAGGTTCGCGTCGAGATAGTACTGTCGGCGAAGCCCGCCGAGGCGCAGTGACGGCCGAGGGCGACCGAACAGGCCGGTATCAGGAGGTTAGCCTGTGATGGCACATCGAGCGGCAGCGGCGAAGCGTTGGCTTGCCCTGTTAGCGGCGACCGTGATCGTGGCGTTGTCGGCGGCCTGCGGTGACTCCGAGACGCCGGAGGCTTCCCTCGAGTCGATTGACGCAGGCTTGGTCGTGGCCGCCGTCGAAGGAATCCTCGGCGACATCTACGACTCCGCCGTGCCGTCGGTGGTGGCCATACGAGTCGAGCGGACCCAGGGCCTGAACTCCGCCGGCGTGGGCTCCGGATTCGTCTGGAGCGAAGACGGGCACATCGTCACGAACCATCACGTCGTAGACAACGTAGACAGGATCGTCGTGACGTTCTCCGACGGCTCAGAGTACCCCGCCGAGCTGCTCGGCAGCGACCAGGCTTCGGACATCGCCGTCCTGAAGATCGAGCCGGGAGACCGCGTGCTGCGCCCGCTGACGCTCGCGGACAGCGACGGTCTTCGAGTCGGCCAGACTGCTGTGGCGCTGGGTACCCCGTTCGGCCACCGGTTCACCATGACGACCGGGATCGTGAGCGCCATCGGCCGCACGGTCCGATCGGGAAGCAGTAGCTACTCGAACCCCGAGATAGTCCAGACGGACGCGCCGCTCAACCCCGGCAACTCCGGCGGCCCGCTCCTGAACCGCTCCGGGGAGGTCATCGGGATCAACGCGCAGATATCGACACCCACGGGCGTCAACTCCGGGGTAGGCTTTGCCGTGCCGATCAACACGGCGAAGCGCGTGGTGCCCTCGCTCATCCAGGATGGCGAGTACCAGTACTCCTACCTGGGGATCAGCGCCGCAACGCTCAACGCCGACCTCGCCGAGGCCAACTCCCTACCTATGAGCACGAGGGGCGCGCTACTGGTCGACATCGTGGACGATAGTCCGGCGGACGAAGCAGGACTGGTCGCCGGCGAGCGCCAGGACGTGGACGGCACGCCGTTCTGGATCGGCGGCGACGTCGTCACGGCGATAGACGGCGTGCCCGTAACCGGCATCGACGACCTCGTCACGTACCTGGTTACCGAGACGCGGCCCGGCGACGACATAGTCCTCGACCTGATCAGGCAAGGCGGCGAGCGGACCGAGGTCAGGGTAGTCCTGGGCTCAAGGCCGAGTGTCGGCGCGGGATAGGCAACGGAACGAGAGAGCGAGAGCTATGGCCAGCACGGTGCTGATAGTCGAAGACGATCCGGACACGGTCAATCTCGTCGGGCTCTACCTGAGGCGGGACGGCCACAAGGTGCTGTCGGCCCGAGACGGGCTTTCCGGCCTGCGTCTCGCCCGCGAAGCGAAGCCGGACGTGATCGTGCTCGACCTGATGCTCCCCAGGCTGGACGGCATGGAGATATGCCGGACGCTGCGGGAGGAGTCGAGCACGCCGATCATCATGCTTACGGCGCGGGTCGAGGAAGACGACAGGCTTGCGGGTCTGGATCTGGGCGCGGACGACTACGTCACGAAGCCGTTCAGCCCCAAGGAGCTTGCCGCGCGGGTCCGAGCCCTCCTACGACGGACCGGCCGGGACGCATCGGAGGCCGTCGGTATGATCGAATACGGCGACGTCGCGGTCGACCCTCGGCGCCACTCGGCGCACGTCGGCGAGACGCCGGTAGCCCTGACACCCACCGAGTTCCGACTGCTGACGACCATGATGCGCGAGCCCGGCCGGACGTTCACGCGAGCTCAGCTCATCGACCAGGTTTTTGGATTCGACTTTGACGGCTTCGACCGGACCGTCGATGTCCACGTTTCCAGCCTGCGCCGGAAGATCGAGCGATGCGGAAGAAAGCAGCGATACGTACACACCATATACGGAGTCGGATACAGGTTCGGCAATGAGTAGACTACTGTTCGGCCTGCAGTTCAGATTGGTTGTGGGGTTCACGGTGGTGATGACGCTGGCGCTCGCGGGCGTAGGGCTGTCTGTCGGGTACGCCGCCAAGCGGGAATCCGACGCCTTCCAAGCGGAGGTGGAGGCCGTCCGTGTGGCCAGAATGGAGAACGTCGTATCCCGGCTGTTGGCCGACAAGAATCCCACAATCGACGTACACACCGCTCTCGACGACGCGGGCAAGCTCTACGGCTGGCGCATCGTGCTCCGAGACCGGGAGGGGCGTCTGGTAGCGGACTCTCACGGCCTGTCGGGCCGCCTGGTCCCGGGCAAGGTGCGCGGCTACAGGTGGTTCAACGTAAAGAAGCAGGGCGAAGACCTCGGATGGGCGCAGGTGAGCAAAGACGAGCTTCCGGTCATAGCGCCCGAGCCCGGGTCGTCGGTGCTGGTCGCGGCCTTCAACCAGTCGCTGCTCTGGAGTGGCGCCGTCGCCGCCGCCGTGGGCGTAGTGCTCATGTGGCTGCTCTCACGGCGCATCCTGTCCCCGGTACGCACTCTCAGCGTCGCCGCCGGGAGAATCGGACAGGGAGACCTGTCCCAGCGAGTACAGGCCGGGGGCCGCGATGAGATAGGCGAGCTGGGCCACACATTCAACTCCATGGTGGGACGCCTCCAGCAGGCCGAGCGTCAGCGGCGCAACATGATGAGCGACGTCGCCCACGAGCTCAGGACGCCCCTGTCCAACATCCAGGGATACGTCGAGGCGATCCGGGACGGACTGATCGAGCCCACCTCCGCGACCCTGGAATCCATACACCGGCAGGTCCTGCACCTCGCGGACCTCGTCGAGGACCTGAGGGTATTGGCGCTGGCCGAGGCGGGAGACCTGCGGCTCCGTATCGAGGCCCATGCCGTCGGCGACGTTCTCCGCGAGGCCGTCGAGCCGTTCAGACCTCGCGCCCAAGCCCGGAACATCGAGCTTTCCACGTCGGTCAAGCCGGGCCTGCCCTACGCCGCGATGGACCGGACCCGGATCTCTCAGGTCGTCGCCAATCTGCTGGAGAACGCCATCCGGCACACTCCAGAGGGCGGAGCCGTTACTCTGACCGCCGGACGCGGCGGCCCCGGCATGGTTCGGATCACCGTCGCCGACACAGGAGAGGGCATTCCGCCCGACGACCTGCCAACCGTGTTCGACCGGTTCTACAGGGCCGACCCATCCAGGGCCCGCGCGACCGGCGGCGTCGGCCTCGGACTGACGATAGCCAAGCAGCTCGTGGAGGCGCACGGCGGCACGATATCGGCGCGGAGCGAGCCGGGCGAAGGCTCCACCTTCGCCTTCGAGCTGCCCTTCGAGCCTACCGACAAGTAATCACCGAAAGGAACCCCCACCGATGACAAACCTTGCGGACAACATGCGCGCCATTCGGCCCTGGCAGATCTTGGTGCTCGTCGTAGCCCCGTTCATCGTGGCCGGCATGGTCTACGGCGCCTATACGGTGGCGACCCGGGACGCCGACGATGACCTGGCCGAGGACCAGCAGCTCATCCCGGTACAGCGCGGAGACCTCGTCAACGACGTGTCGATCAGCGGCAGCCTGGCCTATTCCGAAAGAGAGATCCTGATGTTCGGCAGCCAGGGCACGCTGGGCCGGATCGAGGTCGAAGAGGGGCAGACCGTCGCGGCGAACGAAGTCCTCGCGACCCTCGACGCCGCCTCGATTGGGTCGCTCGAAAAGGCTGTCGCAGAAGCCGAGGTCGATCTGCAGGACGCTCAGGACGCGTTGGACGCTTTGAAGGAGCCGCCGACGCCGTTGGAGGTCGCCAACGCCGAGCTGAAAGTCGCCAACGCTATGCTAGGCCTCACAGAGGCTGTCGAGGATGTCGACACGTTGAGAGAGCCGACCGCGTCGGACATCGCTAAGGCCAAGGCGGCCGTTGCCAACGCCGAGCTGGACCTCGAAAAGGCCCTGGAGACTGTCGCGGCGCTAAGAAAGCCGACCGCGTCGGACATCGCCAAGGCCGAAGCGGCCGTTGCCGCGGCCCGGCTCTCGCTTCAGCAGGCCGCAGACGCCGTCTCAGACTTCATGGCGCCGACACCCCTCGAGATCGAGGCCGCAGCGGCAAAGGTCGCAGACGCCCGTGTCGCCGTCGACGCCGCCCAGACCAAGCTCGACACACTCCGGGAGAGCCCCACGCCGGAAGACATGGCCAAAGCGCAGTCGCAGGTCGAAGCGGCCGAAGCGAATCTCGCAATAGCTCAGACCGATCTGGACCTCGCGCAAACCGAATGGGCGCGCAAGATCGACGACGCCGAGGAGGCGCTGGAAGATGCCGTGGAAGACTACCGCGCGGTCATAACCAAGTGGTTGGGCATGGACCTGGCCGACGAGGACCTGGACGCCGACCTGGACGATCTATTCGAGCGCCACGGGATAGACCTGGAGGCTATCTTCGATCCGGCTCTGCGCGGTAGGGTCACGGATTCCAGCTCGTTGTACTTTTACGTCGGGCCGCCCGCGGACGATCCGGCGACGGCGTGGAACGAGACGACCGTGCACGCGTGGCTCAACCTGTGGCCAAGCACGCTCCTGCCAACCTGTGACAACCGGACGGTTCCCGAACGGGGAGCATGCGTCAGAGAGGAGATCGAGACCGCCTCCGAGGGCTACGGCGATGCCCGCGACTCCCTGGAGACGAACGTGATGCAGAGCGATAGGGCGGTCACGGCCGCCCAAAGCAAGGTCACCACGGCCGACGAGGCGCTCGCCTCCGCCGAGGAGAATCTCGCGCAGGTCCAGGCCGGGACCGATCCGCTTGACATCGAGGCCCAGGAGAGCAAGTTGGCGCTGGCCATCGCCACACTCATGTCCGCACAGGACGAACTGCAGACGCTCACAGCCGGACCCGATCCGACGGCGCTCGCGGCCAAGCAAAGCGATATCCTCGTCGCGAGTGCAGAGGTCGAAGACGCCGAAGAGGCGCTCGCCGCGCTGCTCTCCGGGCCCAACCCCATCGACCTCGACGCGAAGGAGCGGCAGGTCAACGTGGCCCGGGCCGACCTGGACGACGCCGAAGAGGCGCTCGCCGCGCTGCTCTCCGGGCCCAACCCCGTCGACCTCGACGCGAAGGAGCGGCAGGTCAACGTGGCCCGGGCCAGCCTGGACGAGGCAACCGAAGAGTTGAGCGCAGTGGCCGCGGGTCCCGACCCGCTCGAGGTCGCGCTCGGGGAGGCGGAGATCGCCGCCGCACAGAGCGACCTGGAGGACGCACTGGAGAATCTGGCCGCCGCCACCTTGCGGTCGCCGATGGCGGGCGTCATATCCGAGATCAGGGCGGAGGTCGGCCAGCAGGTCACCTTGACCACGCCGATACTGGAGATTCTCGACCCGACAGTCGTCGAGGTTCAGGGCTCCGTCGACGAAATAGACGTGCTCTTCGTCACGGTCGGCGACACGGCGTCCATCACCCTGGACGCTCTGCCGGGTCAGGCGCTGACCGGCACGGTATCGGAGATCGCGGCCACTGCCACGTCCCAACAGGGCGTGGTCACCTACCCGCTCAGCATTCGGGTCGAGATACCGGCCGGCACCGAGCTTCCCGAGGGCCTCACGGCCGTCGCGTCGGTGATCATTCGCGAAGACCGCAACGTGCTGCTTGTGCCTCTCGATGCCCTGCAGGGCACCTTCCAACAGCCGACGCTGCGCGTCAAGACCGTTGACGGAATCGTCGAGCGCCCCGTTACCCTGGGCAACAGCGACGACTTCTGGATCGTGGTGACGGGGGGTGTCACGGAAAACGAGTCGGTGGTCCTGGAGGTGAGAGACGCGTCCACCTTCGGCTTCGGCGGCGGATTCGGGGCCTTTCGCCAACTGGGAGGCGGATTCGGCGGAGGCGGCGGGGGATCGCGCCGATGATAACGCTGAGCGGCGTCACCAAGACGTACCAGATCGGAGAGGTCGCGGTCCAGGCGCTCGACGGCGTGGACCTGACCATCCCCAAGGGGCAGATGGTCGCCATCATGGGGCCGTCCGGCTCCGGCAAATCGACGCTGATGAACGTCCTCGGCTGCCTCGACGTGCCGTCATCCGGAATCTACGAGCTGGAGGGGCAAGAGGTCGGAAAGCTGAGCCAGGACCGGCTTGCCGACATCCGCAACCGGAAGATCGGTTTCGTCTTCCAGACGTACAACCTGCTGCCCCGCCTGACCGCCGCGGCCAACGTCGAGATGCCCCTGCTGTACGGCAATGGACGAAACCGCAAGCGGAGGGCGCTGGAGGCGCTGGAATGGGTGGGCCTGGCGGACCGAGTAGGCCACCGGCCGACCGAGCTGTCCGGCGGCCAGCAGCAGCGGGTCGGGATAGCGCGTGCGCTGGTCAAGGACCCGGCGATACTGTTGGCGGACGAGCCCACGGGAAACCTGGACAGCGGGTCGAGCGAAGAGATCATGGCCATACTGCAACGGCTGAATCGTGAGAACGGCGTTACGGTCGTGCTGGTCACCCACGATGCCGACGTCGCCGCGCACGCCGAGCGCGCGGTGCACATGCTGGACGGCCGGGTGACGGCCGACGAGACAATCGAGTCGCCAAGGACCGCGAGGTCCGGCGCAGGACAGGACTGATGAGCCCTACCACCATAGTCTTCACTGCATTATCGTCCCTGGGGTCGAACAAGCTCAGGACCACACTGGCCCTGTTGGGCATCGTGATCGGCGTGGCCGCCGTGATAGCGACGATGTCGGTCGGCCAGGGCGCGCAGCAGTCGATCACGAGCCGAATCGAGTCCCTGGGCACCAACCTGCTCTTCGTACGCCCGGGCGCGGCAGCCCTGGGTGAGCCGTCTTCTCTCACGCTGCAGGACGCCTTCGCCCTGGTCGATCCAACGTTCGCACCGGCGGTCGCGGCGGCTGCCCCCGAGCTGAACACCTCAGGCAGGCTGGTCGTGGGCAGAGATAACACGTTCGGGCAGATCGTGGGGGTCACCCCTGAGTACGAGAAGGTACGCGGCTACTCGGTTGCCTCGGGCCAGTTCGTCTCGGCGGCGCACGTGACCGCGATATCGGACGTCGCAGTGCTGGGATCCAACATAGCGGAGACGCTCTACGGTTTCCGAGACCCGGTCGGGCAGAACGTCAGGATCAGCGGAGGCCAGTCCTCGAACCCGCGCCAGTTCACGGTAGTCGGCGTTCTGGAGAGCCGGGGCGGCACCGCCCTGGGTAATTTCGACAACCAGGTGCTCGTGCCTATTACCACCGTCTACTACAGGATGGGCTCGGAGAGAACGGTGCACGGCGACATCACGGTCAACGCGATCAACGTCCAGGTCGCCGACGACAGCGTCATGGACGACGCGGTCCGCCAGATAACGACCGTCCTGCGGCTGCGCCACCACCTGTCCAACGAGGACGACTTCACGATTACCAGCCAGCGGGAGGCGATCGAGACGCTCGAAGGCACCACGCAGACGTTCGTGATCTTCCTTGGAGCGATCGCCGGCATATCCCTGCTGGTCGGCGGCATCGGCATAATGAACATAATGCTGGTATCGGTCACCGAGAGGACGCGTGAGATAGGCATCCGCAAGGCTATGGGGGCCAAGTGGCGCGACATCCTGTCGCAGTTCGTGTCCGAGGCCACGTTGCTCAGCCTCGGTGGCGGGCTCGTCGGGGCCGCCCTCGGAGTCGGGCTTTCCATGGCCCTGGACGGCCGGGACCTGGGCGGTCAGACGTTCCTGACGGCGGTCAGCGGCAACATTGTCGTGCTGGCCGTCAGTGTGGCCGTGATCATCGGCCTCTTCTTCGGGATATACCCGGCGGCGAGGGCGGCCAACCTGCATCCAATAGAGGCGCTGCGGTACGAATAGTCGGCTAAGAACGCGGTTTAGGAGTACGACATGAAGGGTTTCGCGATACTACTGGCGGGAATGCTCGTCTTCGGCTTGGGCCTGGGCGGCGCCTTTGTGGCCGGCACCATTGTCGGCGGCGGCGACGACGAGACGACGGCGACGACAAGCCCATCGATCCCGGCTCCGACGACGGCAGGCGATGCGGGCGGCGGCGGGCAGTTGCTGCGGCAACAGCTCGCGGCGCAGGCCCAGTCCGGCAACCTGACGCCGGAGCAGATCGCGCAGCTCCGGCAGCAGTTCGGCGGCGGCGCGGCGGGCGGCGGCGCGGCGGGTGGGGCAGATGCGGGCGGCGGCTTCCTGGCCGGAAGCGCACTCCAGGGCACCATCGAGGGGATAGAAGGGGACGTCATCACGCTGAATACCTTTCAGGGCACCATACGAGTCACCGTCCCATCCGAGGCCACCATACAGGTGACCAAGACAGGCGTCATCGCCGACCTGTCGAACGGGATGACCGTGGCGGTGACGGGCGAGCGCTCCGAAGACGGCACGTTCACCGCCGAGAACGTCATCGGGCTGCCCGAAGGCGGCTTTCGGGGCTTTGGCGGAGGCCGCGGCGCGTTCGGAGGAGGAGGACGAGGCCTTGGGGGCGGCGGCGGAGGCGCAGGCGGCGAGGGGCAATAGACGGCTACCAAACAACGCAAGGGCTCGCGCGGCAGGCGGCGTCCAGGATGCTAGCAGGGGATACTCCGCCCTGTCTATGGCTGGCCAGTTTGAGTGAGGGCCGGCTACCCCACCAGCAGGTCGTCGTCCTCGACGTGGACTTCATGAATGACTCGCTTGCGGAGACTCCCGAAGACAAACACGGCAGCGAGGCCGACCACGTCAATCCCGATAGTCGCAACGGCCGCCGTGGTGGCGCCCAGGTGCGCCATGTATCCCCCAAGAGCCAGGACAGCGAGCACCACTACGAGCCCAATCCACTGCCCCGTCTGAGCAAGCCTGCGGTCAGACTCGAGCGTCTTTTCCTCCATCTTCATGCGGTGACGCGCTTGCGCCTCCGCCATTGAGAGGACCCGTTCCGCTCCGTTCGCTACCGCGTCGTTGTACTCGACAAGCAAGGTGGGTGGGGGCAACGGCCCGGACCAAGTCTGCTGGCTCGCGACGAGAACTGCGTCTTCCTCATCTGTGGGGCCAGCGAACCCTTCCGAAGCGCCAGGCTCGATCCGTGACTGACCAGCGTGATCGGGGAGGTCCGGTGTGCGCTCGTCGTCAGCCAACCTTCAGGCTGGCCTCTCGACGACGGGCCGAAGCCCTACCCGACACCCGACTACCAATCACCGTAGTGAGGTCGTCGCCGATGGCGTTCCAGTCCATCCAAAGCGCGTGGCGATCAGCAACGTCGGGCGGAAGCACCTTCGTGGGTGTGTCTAGCGACCCTGTGAAGTCGAAGATGCGTACTATGCCGTCCCAGTAGGGTCTGCGCACACTACGCTTGACCAATATCCTGCGTCTTGCCCTTACTGCCATTTGGCCTCTACTAGCCGGAGCATGGATTGAGCCTCAACCAAGAATAGTATATCTGCAATCAGGATGGACGGCAATTCCGGTCGCTGATACGTAGTCATACCGCAGCGCAATTGCGCTGTGGGTTTCAAGTCCCGCCATCCACCTTTGTGACACTACCCGGTACCTGGCGTTCCGAGGCGACGGCCTGGCGTTCTCGTAGGGCGACGTCCTCAGGGCTTTCGACCCATACTTCGCCGCCTTCGAAAAACTCCTTCTTCCAGATGGGCACGGTCTGCTTGATGCGGTCCACGACGCGCTGACTCGCCGCGAAGGCGATCTTTCTGTGCGGAGACGCCACGGCGACCACCAGGCTGACGTCGCCGATCTCCAGGCGGCCGACTCGGTGAGCGATCGCCACGTCTTCTACCGCCCACTCTTCCGACACCTCGCGCGCGATCTCGGCCAGCTTCTTGTCGGCCATCGGCCGGTAGGCCTCGTATACCAGGTGCAGCACGCGGCGGTCGGCGGTCGTATCGCGGGTGACGCCTAGGAACGTCACTACGGCCCCGTTGGAGCGTTTGCATACCAGGGCGGTCGTCGCCTCCGGGTCCAGCGGCTCGTCCGTGATGAGGATCATTGTGGGTATCCTACCGTGGCCCTTCTTGGTGCGTTCCGGCGGCGCCGCCGCTCACCGGAGGGATCAGGGCAACCTCGTCGCCGTCGCTAAGGACGAACAGGTGGTCCTGGTACTCGTCGTTGACGGCCACGACCAGTGCGTCGGGTTCGTCCGTCAGATCGGGATGGCGGCGCGCGACTTCGCCTACGAGGGCGCCCACCGTGGCCTCCGCGGGAAGGTCCAACGACAGGGAGCCCTTTCCGATTCTGTCACGGTAGCCGGCGAAGAGTCTTACGGTGACGTTCAGGGCGCCGATGCCTCGCAGGGATGACGACCCGATTATAGCACCGGACGGCGCCCCCGCCCGCCTACTGTTCGGCCTGCTGGATGAGCTGGCCCTGAACAGGCACGCCACTGGCGACCAGCTCACCGTCGGCGTGGTAGTTGGAATAGGATATCGGAAGGCCCAACGCGATCGGGCTTGCGACATCCGGCTGGTCCTGCACGAAGAAGTGGACGTGCGGCACGGCCGACAGGCCCGAGTTCCCGACCAGCGCCAGCAGGTCGCCGGCGCTGACCTCGTCGCCCTGCTGCACGCGGATGCTGCCCCGCTGTAGGTGGGCGATGACGATGAACTCGTCGGCCGCGGTGCCTATAACAAGATGGTTCCCCGCGGGATGCGCGCGCGAGTTGACCTGCCCCGGGCGGTTGTCTTCGATGCCGTCCAGTACGGCCACTACGGTCCCGTCGGCCGGCGCTATGATAGGCTGCCCGAAGGCGTGGAAGTCCTCGTTCGTCGACCCGCTGCTCTTGGCGAAACCGCCGTCCTTCCAGATCGCCAGATCGTAGGCGTAGCGCCTGGCCGGTATTCTCGCGTGGCGGTTCTGCAGGTAGGTCGGGCCGCCGTAGTTGACCCACCAGATGCCGTCCACCGGCAGCCGCCACTTCGTCGGCGACTGGTACTCCGCCGTCGGATGTTCGTCAAGCTGTCGCCTCGGTGCGGTATCCAACCCAATGACGCTGCCCAAGCTGTCGAACGTCACCCAGATCGAGAGAACGCGGTCTCCCCAGCTATGGTCCGCGCCGTACAGGCCCTGGACGGCGAGATCAACCAGCACGTCGCCGACCGGCCTGGACTCGTCGTAGTCGATCTCGCTCAGCGGAATGCCGTCCTGTCCCTGCTCCGGGAACGCCAGGGTCCCCGCAAGCTCGTCGCCATCGCTCTCGAACACCACCTCGATCGCAAGCGTCTGGTTCTCTCCAAGGGAGATCGATCCGGTCCACCGGCCTTCGAGCGGGCCGGTGCCGCTCAACTCGTCCGCCTCCAGCATGAACGAGGCCGTCAGGGTGTTGTCCACGTATCCACCGGAGATCGTCTCGCCGTCCACGTGGCCGTCGAACATCGCCCCAAGCGCCCTGGCCTCGAAGCTGACCCTGTTCGTCGTTATGGCGTTCAGGCGCTCCAGAATGCGTTCATCCGTCATACTGCCACGGAGGGTCCTGTGGAACCGCTCGCGTACGGCGGCAGTGTCGCCGGCCGCGAGCAGGGCCGCGAACTCTTGCCCCCAGGCGAGAATCGGGTCGTGGGCAGCGGCGTAGTCCGGGCCGACCACCGAGAAGTCGGTGGGAGCGCCCTCGCCGGCAGGCTCGGGGAACTCGGTAGTCCTTGGGATTATCTGAACACCCTCCGGAGCCGGCGCCGCACCGAACGACTCGGGCGGCGGCAGCGCGGCCAGGGCCGTCGGAGTTGGCGTGGGTTCGGCTTCCCCGCCGCCGCATGCGGCGGCCAGAAGCGTTACCACCAGAAGAGCCCCTATTGCCTTCATGATCGATCCGCGTTGCATATCTGTCAATTTCCTGTCATGAGAGTGGGCGACCGGTGACCGACCGCTTATGCCGCCGCCTCCATATTATATATACGCAGCGCGCGCAACTACGGATTCAATCCTCCGAGGCCGGGCTGGCGACGCCCACGACGGACGCTTTGACAAGACCGCGAATTCGCGCATCGTCATATCCGAGGACGTCGCTGAGTATTTGCTCGGTGTGCTCGCCAACCAGTGGCGTAGAGCCGACCACCATCGGGGTTCGGCCAAACTTCACCATCTTCCCCGCGACGTGGATCTTCCCCGCTATCGGGTCCGGCACCTCGGTGAGCACCTCTCGCTCGTGCAGGTGCGGCTCCGCCGCAGCCTGCGCGACGTTGTTGATCGGAGCGGCGGGCACGCTATGAGAAGAGAGCAACTCGACCGCGCCTGCCGTCGTCCGTTCGGCAAACCATGCCGCGACCTCGTCCTCGATCTGATCGCCGTTCCGCGTCCGGTCCGCCCGGGTCCTGAACTTTTCGTCTTCCAGCCACTCAGGATGGTCCATCGCCTCGCAGACGCGCGGCCATATGTTGTCGCTGCCGCCGGCAAGGTAGACCCATCCGTCCGAAGTCTGGTACGCGTTGGTCAGTCCACTTCCGTTGCCCTCGCGCTGCTCCTCGACGCCCTCGCCCAGATAGGCTGAGATCGGGATCTCGTTCGTCGTGAAACCCGTGTCGGCAAGAGATACGTCGATCGTCTGGCCCTCGCCGGAGCGCTCGCGCTCCAGCAGCGCCGCAAGGGCGCCGGCAGTGGCGTGTAGCGACGTTATCCTGTCGATCAACGGGAAGTGCGTGCGCACCGGCGGTCCGCCCTGCTCGCCCGTCATCATCATCATCCCGCCGAGAGCCTGGCCTATGGGGTCGAACCCGATGCGGTCGCGGTACGGCCCGTCCTGTCCGTACGCCGACACGTTTACCATGACGATCCGGCGGTTGAGACCCCTAAGCACGTCGTAGCCGAAACCCATCTTGTCGATGGTACCCGGCCTGAAGTTCTGCAGGAACACGTCGGAGACCTTCACCAGGTCGCGAAGGACGGCCTTGCCCTCCTCGGTACGCAGGTTGATAGCGAGGCTCTTCTTGCCGCTGTTGTACTGGACCCAGTAGGCGCTCTGCCCTCGCACCATAGGCCCGTTGCCGCGGCTCTCGTCGCCGCGCAGAGACTCGACCTTTATCACTTCGGCGCCCATCCTGGCGAACATGAGCGCGCACCGCGGGCCCGCCTGGTAGCGGCCCAGGTCGAGCATGCGGATGCCGTGCAGCGCCGTCGGTCCTGACGTCAACTCGATCTCCCTGCGCCCTTGCGGTCGAGGAAGGCCTTGAAGCCCTCTTCCACGGGCGTGCCCTTCAGCTTGCCGGATAGGGCGTCCAGCTCGTTGTCGTACATTCCGCGCCACGTCATGCCAACATCCTCGATCATCAGCTCCTTGATGCCCTGGACCATCCTGTCGTCGTTGCCCGAGATGAGCTTTGCGAGCTCGAGCGCCTTGTCCATCAGCTGGTCTGCGCTCACCAGGTGGTTCAGGAGCCCGAGACGATACGCCTCCTCGGCCTCGACGACCCGCCCCGTGAACAGCAGCTCCTTGGCGGCCGGCCATCCGATCTGCATCGGGAGGTTCCAGGTCGAGTTGGCCCGGCCGTACGTCGCGGCGAGAAACCTGAAGCTGGTGTTTTCGCAGCCGACGCGGATGTCGAAGCTGGACGCCATCAGCGCCCCACCGCCGTAGGCGAGGCCGTTGATCGCCCCGATGGTGGGTTTGGCGCAGGAAGCGATATGCCAGCCGTATTCCATGCGTCGGGGCTCCGGAGGCGGCGGCTCGGCCATCTTCGCCAGCCGCGCCATTTCCTTAATGTCGCCGCCTGCCGAGAACGCCCGGCTCTTCTGCCCCGTAACGACGATCACGCTGACTTCGGGATCGCGCTCCAAGTCCGAGACGGCGGTGTCCAACTCGTTCATAAGAGCGCTGCTCAGGGCATTGAGTACCCGCGGACGATTGAGTGTGACTATCGCCACGCTCTCGTCGTGCTCGACGATGATGTTCTCGAAACCCAAATATCCGCCCCCAATATGGTCGCTCAGACGGCCCAATTATAGGAGTGGCCCACCGGACGGTCAAGAAAACCGCTGGCCTAAGGGGCTGCATCTTCTTGACGCGGAACGAAAGTTTCCCGTAGGATGACAGTGGCTGGCCGAAACAGGCTAGCCTTATTCCTTAGGGCCCTTTCGGGGCCCCTTTTTTTGGGGCAAAAATGGACCGGTTTGCGATCTTCGTCGACGCGGGCTACCTGTATGCCGAGGGAGGCAAGATATCGCACGGCACGGCGGACCGCCTCAGACTTGAACTGAACTTCAAAGAGACCGTGTCGGCTCTCGCCGAGATAGGACGGACCCATTCTGGCGTTCACTATCTCCGAACCTATTGGTACGACGCGGCCACAGACGCGAATCCAACCCCCAGTCACATCGCAGTAGCGTCCATCCCGGGCGTGAAGCTTCGACTGGGCAGGCTGAGCTCGGGGAGACAGAAGGGAGTGGACTCGCGGATCGTCCGCGACCTCATAGTACTAGCCCGGGACAGAGTGATCACGACGGCCTACGTGCTCAGCGGCGACGAGGACATCCGAGAGGGGGTGGCTGAGGCGCAGGACTGCGGCGTGTTGGTTGTGCTCCTCGGCATCACTCCGCGGCCGGGGCAACACAATCAAGCCCGTTCGCTGGTGCAAGAAGCGGACGACCTGGTGGTGCTGACCCGCGATCAAATAAGCCAGTGGATCATGCTGAGGCCTGACCAGTCGGTCCCGGGAACCATTGCTCCCACTACGCCGACCTCGTCACCAGACCTGGAGCTTCAGGGCAGGCAATTCGGAGAAGCTTGGGCGAGATCAAGTCCTGACAGAGTTTCACAGGCGGTGATGAGCAGACCCAAGATCCCGCCAGAGGTGGACCGGGAATTACTCAACAGCGGATCCGTAGCGACAGGCGCCGCTCTTACGGACGCTCAGCGGCGTGCTTTACGGGCCGGTTTCTGGACGGCTCCCACAATTGACAGGGCAACCTGACCAGCGAAGCCCTATCTTGGGCTGGTTGCCACGCCAGTCCCACAGCCGCTTCCCTAACCGCCCGCCAGACGAAAGGGCCACCTCCGACTCGGCTAGAATCGTGGGGCCATGAGCTCACGAGCAGCGTACGAGAGCAGCGACCGTTTCAGTTGGGCCGAGGTGTACGAGCAGCTCGACTGGCTGCCGGACGGCGGCTTGAACATCGCTCACGAGGCCATAGACCGGCACGCTAGGGGGGCTCGCGGAGACGACACAGCCCTGATGTGGCTGGGACGGCACGGCGAGCGGGAGGAGCACACGTTCGAGGGTCTGTCGCGGCTCACGGCCCGATTCGGCAACCTGCTCAGAAGCCTCGGCGTCGAGAAGGGCGACCGCATATGCACGTCTCTCGGCCGCCTGCCGGAGCTGTACGTCGCGCTACTGGGCACGCTCAAGGCCGGGGCCGTCGCCGTGCCGCTGCCGGCGGGGTCCGGGCCCGACGCCATCAAGAGGCGGATGCTGGACACCAAGGCGAAGGTGCTGCTGACCGACCCGGAGACGCGACGCTCGCTGTACACAGCCGTCTTCGAGATGTTCGACCTCCAGCACATCGTCGTCGTGAACAAAAACGGCCGCGACCCGCTGCCTCCGGAGACCGCCGACCTCGACTACGACGAGGAGATGGGCAAGGCGCCCGACAGCTTCACCACCGCGCCGACCGGCGAGTACGACCACGCGACGATCCACTACGCGGGCGACGGGCCCGGAGCGGTGCAGGCGCACCTGTCCGCCGCCCAGCACTTCGTCACCGGCAGGTGGGTGATGGGACTGGACGGCGGCGACACCGTCTGGTCGCTCGCGCAGCCCTCGACGCCGGCCGGGCTGGCGCTGGGAGTCCTCGCTCCGTGGACGCTGGGGGCGAAGCTGGTCGTCTACGAGGACGACGTCGACGCGGCAGGCTGCTACGCGGCAATGGCGCGGCATCGCATCTCGGTGCTCCACGCGCCCGCTTCCGCGCTGGAGAACATGTCGGCATCGGGGAAAGGCATCGCGGACGACCACGATCTGAGCAGCCTGCGTCACGTAGTCACCGACGGCGGCGTCCTCGGAGCCGACACGGTGGGACACGCGTCCGCCGTGCTCGGCGCGCCGGTCTACGACTGCTGGCTGCAGGCCGAGACGGGGACGGCCGTCGTAGCGAGCTCGGCAAGTCTGGGAGTCAGGCCGGGCTCCGCCGGCAGGGCCGTGCATGGGCTGGAGGTCTCCGTACTGAACGCTGACCGCCGGCCGGCTCCGCCGAGCTCGGACGGAGAGCTCGCCATCCGGCCGGGCTGGCCATCGATGTTCCGAGGCTACTGGGGAGACCCGGACGCGTACACGGCGAGATTCCGCCGTGGGTGGTACCTGACCGGCCAGGGGGCGACCGTCGACGCCGACGGCTTCGTCTGGATGGCAGACCGGCCGCACCAACCCGTCGTCGGATAGGTTCCGTACCGGCTCACGGCGACCCCGTCCCGCCGTTGGCGCTACAGGCTATACGGGGGGAACGATCGGCAGCAGGACGTGGGACGGGTAGTCGGCGCTGTGATGGACCGTCTGCAGCGCGGCGACGAACTCCGTGTCCGAGCCGATGGGCGCTCCGGTATTCGCGTTCCGATCGAAGCGCGGGAAGTTGCTGCTGGAGACCTCGACCCGAATCCTGTGGCCGGCCTTGAACAGGTTGCTGGTGGCCCACAGGTCGATAGTGAACTCGTACACCTCGTTCGCCTCGATCAGGCTCGGGGGCTGCTTCGGATCGCGGTGCCTGGCTCGGACGATCCCGTCGGTCAGGTTCATGGCGTACCCGGACGGGCTGACGTCGACGAGCTTCGCCGTGAAGTCCGTGTCCTGCGCCGAGCTCGACGCGAAGAGCGTGACCGAAACCGGGCCCGTGACCTCCGTGTCCTCCCGCAGCGGCGGAGTCGTGTAGACGAGCACGTCCTGCCTCTCCTCGATCCGCGACTGGTCGAAGGCGCCCGCGGGCTGGAGGTCCAGCCCGCCGGCGGTGGCGCCGCCGCGCGTAGGCACCGGGTCGACGGGGTTGTATAGATAGACGTCGAACGGCTCGCTGCCCGGCGGCTCCTCCGACAGCCAACCGTCCCCGTTCGCGGTATTGGCTTTGCCCTTGCTGTGCAGGTAGTACTGCCGCGGCGTTGCGCGTTCGAGCGGCCATTCGTCCTCGGCGCGCCACGCGTTCTTGCCCATCACGAATATGCGTACCGGCCTGTCCTGGGATGTAGCGCGGTCGTCGTCCTTGAGCCAGCGGTCGAAGAAGCGCAGGATGCCGCCCTGCAGGTCCACGTGCGCCCCCGAAGCCCTCGTGCCAAAGGTCCGGTCGCCGTTCAGCCCCGACGAGAATCCCCAGTGGCTCCACGGGCCTACGACGAGCTGCTGTCCGTCGCGGGCGGCCGGCGTCTTGCCGGCGTTACGCATGCCCGTGAAGTTCCTTGTGGTGCCGCCCAGAAAGATGTCGTACCAGCCGCCGATGTTGTACGCGGGCACCGAGATCGACGGGTACGACTCCTCTATCGAGATTCGCCTCCAGTAGTCGTCGTACTCAGGGTGCTCCAGCCACTCGAAGTAGTACGGCGCTACTCCGTACTCGAGGCCCTGCAGCTCGTTCATCGGCAGAAAGCCACACAGGTCGCCCAGGTCGTCGTTGGCGTCGATCAGCAAGTCGAGGAGCTGAGGGGACAGGTAGAGCCTGTTGGCAAGGTGGTCCCAGTTGCCCAGCGTCAGGCCCATCGTCCACGACAGGTTGAACCCGAGCTGGAACGCGCCGCCCCGCCACACCCAGCCTTGGTGATAGTCGGAAGCCGTGAGCCCCGGCGCGATGCAGACCAGCGAGTCCGGGCCGTCCCTGGCGGCGAGCCACTGCGTCGCGCCGACGTAGGACCCGCCGTACATACCGACCCTGCCGTTGCACCAGGGCTGGCCCGCCACCCACTCGACCGAGTCGTGCCCGTCGCTCGCCTCGTCGACGAACGGGACGAACTCGCCGCCGGAGCTGTGACGACCTCGAACGTCCTGGATGACGACGGCGTAGCCGCGCATGGCGGCGTGGATGGCGTCGAGCAACCCTCCGCGGCTGCCCGCCGAGCTCTTGTCATATGGCGTGCGCTGCAGCAGGCCGGGAAAGGCGCCGGGGGCGTCGGGCCTGAAGACGTCCACGTAAGTGAACGTCCCGTCCCTCAGCATCAGGGGGAGATTGGGCTCGAACTTGATCGAATAGGGGCCCGCCATAGCTACGGCTCACTCTCGGAGATCATGGAAGCGACGGTCTCCAGCCTGGCCACCACGGCATCCAGCACCGCCTCCTCCTCCACGCCGACCGGCAGGGTTGTCGGGACGAGCAGTCGACGGTGGTTGTCGATGATTCAGGACGCGCCCCCAGGGACCCGTCGACCACGGTCGGAATCTAACATAGGGTCGCGGTACCGGCAAGTGGCGTATCGACCCACGCGTGTCCGCCGGAAGAGGACACCGCGAATTGCCTGAGGCAGCCGCGCTCCGGGAGGGAGCTAGCGGGCTGTCCAGCCTGCGTCGATGGTGTAGGCGGCGCCGGTGATGGAGCCGGCGTGGTCGGACGCGAGGAAGGCGGCTAGCTGGGCTATCTCCTCCGGCTCGACGAGCCGCTTGATGGCGGCGGGCCCCAGCATGACATTGCTCAGGACCTCCTCCGCCGGGATGCCCCGCGTCCTGGCCTGGTCGGCGATCTGGTTCTCCACAAGCGACGTCCGGGAGTAACCCGGGCAGATGGCGTTCACCGTGATCCCGAACTCACCGGCCTCCAGCGCGACCGTCTTCGTCAGCCCGATGAGCCCGTGCTTCGCCGCGATATAGGCCGACTTGTACGGGCTTGCCACCAGCCCGTGGATCGACGACATGTTGACGATTCTCCCCCAGCCGCGCTCCTTCATGCCAGGCAGCAGATGCTTCGTCAGCCTGAAGGGCGCGGTCAGCATGACCTCGATCATCTTCGACCAGACTTCCTCGTCGAACTCGTCGACGGGATCGATGTTCTGGTAGCCAGCGTTGTTGACGAGCACGTCCACGCCGCCTTCGCTCTCGACTATGCGGCGGCACAGGTCTTTCACCTCCGCCCCGTTGGAGATGTCGGCCCGAAAGAACGCGCCGCCGACTTCGCGGGCGACGTCCGCGCCCTCATCCCGAAGGTCGCTGAGCACCACCCGGCTCCCCCGTTCGGAGAAAACGCGGGCCATCGCCTGCCCGAAGCCTCCCGCCGCGCCGGTGATCAACACGACCCTGCCGTCCAGTCCGTAGTCACTCATTCAGTTTCCTCCCGCCAA
Organism: Dehalococcoidia bacterium; assembly: GCA_965261815.1. Classification (GTDB taxonomy): domain Bacteria; phylum Chloroflexota; class Dehalococcoidia; order Lucifugimonadales; family CAZENU01; genus CAZENU01. The sequence goes on along the minus strand of CBDHDR010000002.1, from coordinate 3,571,401 downwards.
ACGAGCCTGTGCATCCGACGCGATAGCGCCCCGCATTGCGGTCATCGGTACTGCCCAAAGCCTTCCATCTGAAAGTCGGCGTCGAATGCCAGCGCGGAAACTATACCGAGTCGGCGCATGACTATGAAGCTCACGCAGTCGACCAGGCTGAGACGCCTGCGGCCCCCCCGGGAGTGCAGCTCGACGGCCGACGCGTGGTCGTCCTCGGTCACCCAGTGCATCCTGAGCCGGCCGGCGTCCCGCAGGAAGCGCGTGGCCGCGTCCAAACCGAGCCTGCGTTGAAGCAGCGCGGCGGCCTCGACGACCACGTAGTTGTGGACGACCAGCGTCTCGCGTTCGACCGACGCCCGTCCGGCGAGCTCCACCGCCCGCTCGTGATTGGCGTCGCGGGAGTCGGCGAGAGCATAGATCGCCGACGTGTCGAGGAGGATCAACGGCCGAAGTCCTCCGCCAGCGCCTCGTCGTGACGCTCGGAGACAGGATCAAGGCTGGACCGGGACGACCGGCCAGAGCCTATAAACGTCAGGTCGTCCAAGTTCCATGCCGGCGCCATGTCGACGGCGAGGTACTGCCGCAGCGACTCTCTTATCACGGACGCCATCGAGACGCCCCGCTCGAAGGCGGCCGTGCGCACCGCCTCATAGGTTGCCTCGTCCAACTGTAGCTGGGTCCGCTTCATGGCTCAGATCCTCAATGCTGTCATGCTTACATGCTATCACGACTGGGCGATGAACGACAACCGCGGAGGGCGTCGACGGCATGCCGTCGGGCCGGAGCAACCTGCAACGAAGCGAAGGCACGACCAGCGTTTCAGCCTACAGGCTTACGCCGTGCTTGTGCATCCGCTCGTGGATCGCCGTGCGGGCTTCGTGGAATGGGCGCTCCAGGTACGCGACATGGTCTCCCTCGCCGTGGTGATGGGTCACGGAGCCGTGGTCCGCCTGCGTCGAGCTGTGGCGGATGTATTCCAGGTCGCCCTCGATGAGCGTGAGCATGTACTGGGCCGTCGCCGGGTCGAACATCCACCAGTCGCCACCGCATGCTACGTAGACCGGCGAGGTGTGCGCGAAGATACCCCGGCGCCAGGCGTCGAAGTGGGCGCTTTCCAACTGGCCGTACGTGGCGCCGCTCAGGCTGCTGATGTTGCCTTCGGAAAAATACCCCGGGCCGCCGCAGCGGGCCGCGAGCCATGTGTGCCCGTCGACGGCGATCCGCTCGCGGAGCTCCAGCCGGCGCGTGCCTTTCGACGACTCTGTGGAGGCGACCACGCGGCCCGCGCTGACTATCTCCAGCCGGTGCAGCGGGAAGATGCTCTCAGCCCACGCCTCGACTTCGACCGTCCCGGGCCCGGAGATGTTGAGCGTGTCCCCTACCCGTTTCCCGTCTACCGTCAGGTTGACGATGGGGCCGCCGCTCAGGATCGTACGCCCGGCCGCCACGCTGCGGCACCAGCTGTCGTAGGTGAACTCCTCGTCGTCCGCGAGTCTGGCGTAGGTCCGGTACATCCCGACGGGCACGTCGCTAGACATCTTGTCGGTGCCGCCGACCAGCGGGATCCGATAGCCGCAGTTCAGATAGCGATAGTACTCGGCATGGTTGAACTCGGTCTGGCGCAGCATCTCGATGCCGTCCAGCCGGCCCGTGGCGATCATGGCCGCCGGCTCGCCGTTGGGGTACGGGAAGTGGGGGTTGATGACGTATCCGCCCTGGGCGTGCGCCTCGTCCGCCCAGTGGCTCAGCGTCGTCTCCATCGGGCCGCCGAGCTCCGCCTCGCCGAGTCCGTCGCTGCACCAGGGCATGACGGGCCGCTTCAGGCCCCACAGGATCGTATGGCCCATGAAGTGCTGCCGGTTCTCCTGGGAGACGTACACGATGTTGTCGCCGTCCCGCGACACGCTGGGGTGGCCGGTGAAGTCCTCCGTGTTCGTGAACAGGCTGCCCCACTGCGACTGGAGCAGATTGACGACGTCCAGGTCCTCGCCCTGGGACTCGGTATGGGCGCCCTGGGTCGAGAGGAAGTGGACGTGGGAGTCTCCGCTGTACCAGCCCTGGGCCTTCATGTCGGTCCAGCGCTTCAGCCTCAGCGTCAGATCTCGCTGGCCGGGCTCGATGTTGACCTTGGTCCGCAGCGGCTCGTACTCGAAGCCGCGGGCAACGTCGACTATCACCTCGCCGCGCGGAAGCCAGCCCTGGCAGGTGCCGTCGACGTAGGCGTAGGTTATCTGCCCCAGGCGGGCGTCGCCCCCTATGTCGACGTGCCAGGTGCCCAAGTTGGAGTTGACCTGATTGTGGTGGCCGTGGGGCTGGTACGGCACGCCCTCCGGCGATCTGAAGTGGACCCGGCAGGGCACGGGCTTGCCGGTGTCGTCGTCCAGGATGGTCACGTGCACCCAGTTCTTGCCGGGTTCGGCCAGCTCGACCCGCATTCGCGGGGTCTCGACCGCGCCCTTGTCCACGACCTCGCCCCAATTCGCCTCGCCCACCGTCTCGCCGCCCTGTTTCACCTCGACCGTCGCCGACGGGACGCCCCTGATCTCTACGTAGCTGGGGCTGGAGTCGAAGTTCTCGACCTCGCCCCAGCCCTTCAGCGCGCCCTCCAGGAACTCTTCGTCGGGCGCCTGCGGCAGCGGGAAGACGTACGTGGCGTCGCCGCGGTCGACGCTCACGTCGACGTCGAACGGCTTGGCCGCGGCGTCCGGGTCCTTGAGCACGATGCGGGCCGGACGGCGGCCCTGCCTCGCAAAGGGGTGTTCGTCGAGATGGCCGAGCGTGATGCCCGCCAGGACGAAGCTCGGGCCCGCGGGAACGATCTCCAACGACTCTACGACGCCGCCCGGCTCGGGGTTCGTCCAGGCCCAGAGGTAGAACCATCTCGGCCACTCCTGGACGCCCTCCATCTGGCGCCGGCCCATCTGGTCCCACTCCCCCTCGCGGCGGGGCATCAGTCCGGCGGTGGAGTCGGCCACGGCGAGAAACGGCGATCCGGGCACGCCCGGGACGCTCTGCAGGTTCTGCAGCGGGCTGATCTCGAATCTTTCTCTAAGCGGTATCCGTACCTCCATGCCGCCGGCGAGGCGGAAGACGTAGTCGGCCACGGCGGCGCCCAGCGGACCTCCGGAGTGCAGCACCGACTCCATCATCCGGTGCGCTACGACGACGCGACGCGCCGGCTTGCCGATCGGAATCGTGACGCCGCCCGACTCTCCGTCGAAGGCGATCAGGCAATCGGCGGCGGGACTATCGCCGTCCCCCACCAGGAACGGCAGCCCGCGCAGGTCCTGCGCCCCGGGCTCGAACCCGCTGTCCTCACCGAGGACGCCGGCGTCCGTGTTGTAATGCGCCGAGATGTCGAGAGGCTCATAGTCGGCCATGTCAAACGCCTCCTGTGCTCATGATTGGGTCCGCGGCTTCTTAGCGTTGGAAGATGTGGGTCCTGTGGTATGAGAGAAGGTCTTGGTCCGGGGCAAACTTTTGCGGAAGACGGATCGGTAGACCTTCGTAACGTTCTATCGACTCCGAGAAATACCGGTCGTCGCTCCCGCTGTGCTTTGGAGATATCCGGACGGTCATATCGTCGTTGAGGGTGAGTATACCGTTGTCGAACGCTTTGTCGTGCAGAGTCGACAGAAGTAGGCCGTTCCTGGGATTGACTCTATCTTGCTTGTCGTGGCTCCAGGGAACGATGTGGCTTGCCACCAGCAGCGATGGAATCGACAGGCCCGTGATGCAACAACGTTCGTTATAGGCGGACAAAATCATCGACCGAAAGAAGCTCTGTCCAATGCGGGTCGTGGTCTGCACCACACGGTCCTGGCCGACAGGATAGTCAGGTTCTTCTTGGACTGCTTTGTCGATCTTCATTGCCGGTGGCTGGATCGCCTCCATAGCCCTCTGTGATTCGACGGCAAAGCGTTCCCAATCACTATGCATTTCATCCCACATTGCGCGGTCGTTAGCAGATGCCTTTCTCAGTCCCGTGCGGCCGGAGGAGGTTATTGCGGGGTCGAGGCTGGCGATGTTGGTCAGCTTCATTGCCAGGGCCGAGGGTGTTCTACCAATGGCTTCCGCTGCGCTGATAACCTCGGGATTCCTGAAGTGCAGCCTGCCAAACGGCAGACGACAGTACAAGGTGAAGGCAACCAGCAGTTGTTGGCGTGTCCAACTCGACCTCGTAGACATAATCGATCATCTTTCCAGGTTGTTGTAGAACGCGCGGAACTGCTCCTACCGGCCGTCGTAGACCTCGGGGTTGACGCAGGTCAGCAGGCGTTCGCCCTTGACGCCGTTGATGAGGTTCTGCGCCGCGATGCGGGACATCTCAGACCGCGTACCCACGCTCGCGCTGGCGATGTGGGGAACGACGAGGCAGTTGTCCAGGGTCAGCAGCGGGTCGTCTACCGGTATGGGCTCCGGCTCGGTGACGTCCAGCCCCGCGGCCGCAATGCCGCCGTCCCTCAGGGCCTCGTAGAGTGCGCGGGGGTCGACTATCGGACCGCGCGCCGCGTTCACCAGGACGGACGTGGACTTCATCTTCGCCAGCTCGGCCTCGCCGATCAGATGGTACGTGGAGTCGTCCAGGACGGTGTGGAGACTGACGAAGTCGGACCGCTCCAGCAGCGAGTCCATGTCGACGTAGGTCATCGGCAGCAGAGCTTCGAGGTCCTCACGCCGCACGATGTCCGAGTACAGGACCTCCATGTCGAAGCCGCGGCCGCGCCTGGCCACCTCGAAGCCGATGCGGCCCATTCCGACGATGCCCAGCGTGGCGCCGTAGACGTCCTGGCCGAGGAAGTGGAGCGGATGCCATGTCCGCCACCGGCCTTCCTGAACCGCGCGCCACGCCTCGACCACCTTCCTGGCGGACGCCAGCATCAGAGTAAACGCCGCGTCGGCAGTCGTCTGGGTGAGCACGTCCGGCGTGTTGCCGACAGCGATGCCGCGGCGCGTGGCCTCCGGTATGTCGATGTTGTCGAAGCCGACGGCGATCTGGCTGACCACCTTGAGCTGCGGGCCGGCGGCGTCCATGAGCTCGGCGTCGACCCCGTCGGTGAGAAGGCACAGCAGCCCGTCGACGCCGCGCACCTTGTCCAGTAAGACATCCCTGGGGGGCGGCATCTCGTCCCTCCAAAGCTCGGCGTCGGTCTCGTCTTCAATCGCTCTCAACGCCTCGGGGAATATCTCACGGGACACGAATACTCTCGGTTTGGACATAGGAAAAACGTTCCTCCGTGAGTGTCACGCTGGAATCGGCCCATTCTACCGGAAGCGGTCTGCGATTGAACATCCCGTTCCGCGTGCGGCTAACAAGCGACACTCGCTTCGGCCAGAATCCGCCGGCTGCTACCATAGACCGATGCGCGCAGGCAACCTCGTAGTGAGAGCCCGGGCCGAGTATGACGGCTGGATAATCCTCGGGGTCGTCTTCCTGGCCGCCGGGCTTACGATAGGCACGAGCAACTACGCGTTCGGGCTATTCGTCGAGCCCCTCGAGCGCTCCTTCGCCTGGCCGCGCACAGCCATCAGCGCCTCGCTGTCGTTCATGGCGGTCGGCAGCCTGACCGGGCCGATGATCGGCAGGGCGATGGACAGGTACGGTGCCAGGCCCGTCATGACCGTCAGTCTGCTCATCTTCGGCTGCAGCTTTCTGCTGCGGCCGTTCATCCAGGAGCTGTGGCACCTCTACGTTCTGAGTTTCGTCCAGTTCGTCGCCTTCTCGGGTACGGCGGTGCTGCCGGCGGGCAGGCTGGTGGGGATATGGTTCCCGGACTCGCGCGGGCGCATGATGGGACTCGCCACCATGGGAAACAACTTCGGAGGCCTGACCATGCCGCTGCTGGCCGGCCTGGTGATGGCGAGTGGGACGGACTGGCCGGTAGTCGGCGGCGGCGACGGCGCTTCCTGGCAGGCCGCGTTCGTGGTGATCGGGGCAATATCCGTCGCCATTGCCCTCGTCTCGCTCGCGGTCATTCACGAACGGCCGCCAACGAGAGGCAGCGGAGACGTCCGGTCCAGGGACGCGAATCCGGCGCTGCGCGGCTGGACGGTCCACGAGGCGCTCCGCACGCGCGGCTTCTACGCATTGACGCTGTCGATGGCCCTCGCCACCTTCACCTACAGCGCCGTCCTTCCTCACGTCGGGGCGCATCTCGAGATCGAGGGCCTGTCCGACGCCGTCGTCCTGACCGCAGTCGCGCTGCTGGCGGCGTGCGGAATGGCCGGCAAGCTGCTGTTCGGCTACGTCGCCGAGCGCATCACGGCCCGACACACGCTGATGCTGACCTTGACCGGGCAGTGCCTGGCCGTGCTGCTCATGGTGGTCGAGCCTTCCCACCCGCTCGTCTGGGTGTCGGTCTCGATGTACGGGCTCTTCATGGGGTCCTTCGGAGTGCTATCGACGCTGATCGTCCAGGAAGCATACGGCCTCAGATACTTCGGCAGCATTTCGGGCATGGCCGGGATGGCCTCGGTGGTCTCGATGGTACTCGGCCCCGTGCTGGCCGGCGCGTCGGCCGACATCACGGGCGGATACGGCCTCGCGTTCGTCGGAATAGCAGCGATGTTCGTAGTGGCCGCCCTCGCGCTGAGCCAGCTGCACGGGCCTCAACCAAGGACGGCGGCGGGGTAACCTTTCGCAGCAGGCAGTACGACTCTACCCCGCCGATACGACGAGCGGTTCGATGGCGTCGCCGTCGAACGAGGCGCTGGCCAAGTCGAGGTCGTACATCCGCTGCAGGTTGAGCCAGAATTCAGGGGTCATTCCCAGGGCCCGACCGAGCCTCAACGCACTGTCCGCCGTAATGGACCGGCGACCATGTACGATCTCGTTGATTCGTATCGGGGCAACGCCTACCGCCTTCGCCAGGCGATACTGGCTAATACCAAGCTCGTCCAGGATCTCCTGCAGATGCTCCCCCGGGTGTATCGGGGTCGCGGCGCCGGTCATATCGTTTTCCATTTTCATAGTCATCTAGTCTGCTTGTCTTGCTGCGACTCCGCCGCCTGACTTCAAAGTAACGCACTGTGCCAATAGCGGCAAGCGATAGTCGACACCGTTCAGCACCGAACGGCCATGAGTGGACGAGTGGCCACGGCGTCGCCGGAGCGCCCGCCCGGTGCTAGAATAGCCCCGCCGAGCTCGGGGACGGGTACGGGGGAGTCGACATGCGCATAGGGATTTTGGGCGTTGGGGCCATCGGCGGCGTCATTGGCGGGTATCTCGCCCGCGCCGGCCGGGACGTCACGCTGATCGACATGTGGCCCGCGAACGTCGATCGGATCAAGGCGGACGGGCTCAAAGTCACCACCATCGAGGGTGTGTTCACTGCGGAGGCTCGGGCCCTCCATCTGTCCGAGGTCTCCGCGGCGCGGCCCAGCTTCGACGCCGCCTTCCTGTCCATGAAATCGTACGATACCCGGTGGGCGACCACCTTCCTTCTGCCGTATCTGGCGCCGGGCGGCTACATCGTGTCGGCGCAGAACGGCATCAACGAGGACGCCATCGCGGAGATCGCGGGCTGGACGCGCGTCGTCGGCTGCGTGGTGACCCTCGGCGCGGGCATGTACGAGCCGGGGCACGCGGAGCGCACCAGCGCCAACGACCGCACGGCCTTTACCGTCGGCGAGCCGAGCGGGCTGATAACGCCTCGGCTGAGCGAGCTGGCGGAAGTCCTGGGCGACGTGGGCACGACGGAGACGACGACGAACCTGTGGGGCCACCGGTGGGGTAAGCTGGCCACGAACAGCATGAGCAACGCGTTGGCGGGCTGCTCCGGCATGGCGTCGGCCGAGCTCAGGGACAACGACGAGGCGCGCGCCATCAGCATACGTATCGGTTCCGAGCTCATGGCCGTTGCCACGGCCCTCGGCGTCAGCGTAGAGTCCATCGGCGGGATTCCAGCCGACCTGTTCCTGAAGGCGAGCACGGACCCGGACGCCCGGCAGCAGATCGTCGACAAGATGCGGGCGTACGGCAGATCGCTCGGGGCGGGACGCCCGTCGCTCGCGCAGGACGTCATCAAGGGACGGAGCACCGAGGTGGACTTCCTCAACGGGCTCGTGGTGCGCAAGGGCAAGGACGTCGGCGCGCCTACGCCGATCAACGAGCAGGTCGTCGAGCTCACCAAGCGTGTGGAGGCCGGCGAGATCGAGGCGTCCCCGTCGAATTTCCGGCGGATCGATCTGGGCGCATGACCGAGTTCCCGTCCGGGCGCGCGTTTGAGTTCCGGCGCGGGCGTCCCGACGTTCAGGATCGACCAATCTGCTAGCGGACTGACCGCACGGGAGGTTCCCAAATGGACCGTTTCGCCAAAGCAAGGGACCGGGGTGGCGCATACCTGCTGACGCAGCTTCACGACGACGGCAGCTTCGGAGACCCGGAGCTCGGCGTCATGGACTACTACAAGGTGCCGGCGGCGTTCGTAGTCTGCGGAGAAAACAGCGCGGCGAGCAGGCTGTGCTCGTGGATCCGCACCCACGGTATGACGGCGGCGGGCGACTACGTGCCGCGGCCGGACTCCCCGCACAGCTACGCATACGTCTACTTCAATTCGTGGACGATCATCGGAGCCCACCGGCTCGGCCAGTTCGACGTTTCGCAGCGGGGCATGGACTTCCTGCTGGACTTCTGGGACGCGGAGAGCGGGGGCTTCTACTCCAGCGCCGACGAGCGCTCCGCCGATACGCTGCAGGACCTGTGGATCACCAGCGGCGCGGGCCGAGCGGCCCTCTACACCGGCAGGATGGAAGTTGCCCGGGGCGTCGGCCGTTGGATGGAGACGCTGCTTCGCGGCCAGCCGAACTTCCCCAAGCAGCTATTCGGAGTCTACAGCCGCGCGCGCGGCGTGATCACCGAGCTCGACCCCGAGGACGAGTTCCGGTACCTGCTCAACCACGACGCGCAGAAGGACGAGCCCTTCTTCAACCCCGGTATCGCCGCGGGGTTCCTGTCGCAGCTGTACACAGCCACGGGAGAGCGGCGGTGGCTGGACCTCGCCGAGGAGTACATGACGTTCACCGACATAGCCAGCGACTTCCTGTTCCGGCTGCTGCGGGCCGGGAAGGTCGCCTGGGCCTCGTCAGTCCTCTACACCCTGACGGGAAAGACGAAATACCGCGACATGGCGATCCGCGTCGGCGACAACCTGATCGCGGTGCAGGACGACTCCGGGGCCTGGTTCAGCATCCCAGGCCTGCCTCCCGGACCGAACAACGATACCACCGCGGAGCTGGTCGTATGGCTGGACGAGGTGCACCAAGCGGTGGGCCAGCAGTAGGGGCCGGGCGAGCATCCGTTCACGCTTGGTGAGGTGCGCGGCCCCCTCGATACGCGGGGTGAACGGGTTGTTTGAGCGTCAACCCTTAACGGTGAAGAGGCCGGGCTGACGGAGCCGGCCGTCGCCCCGGGCGGGTGCCGCGTCCCTGTTGCTGGCGGATCGAGGACTGCCGGCTACGTTGCCGCTGCGGTTAACTTAGCCAGGGCCGCCAGGGTCCCGTCCGCGACGTGCTGGTACTCTGACAACACGGCGTCGCTGTTGAGGACGGCGGGCTTGGACGTGTCGCGGTAGTCGGTCCGCATCTCGAGCCGGCCCAGGAAGCCGAGGTCCATCTCGCGCGCGAGCTCCTCCCCCGCACCGGAGCCGAACACCTCGCCGGACATGTTCTCCACGATTCCCAGCACGTCGACCTGTAGCGTTCGGATCATGTTGATCGAGCGCTTCGCGTCTATCTTGGCCAGGTCCTGAGGCGTCGTGACTACGACGAAGCCGTCCATCGGTATGGTCTGCATCACGGTTAGCGGAGAGTCGGAAGTGCCGGGCGGCAGATCGATGACGAGATAGTCCAGATCACCCCACTCGGTCGATTGGAGGAGCTGGTTGATGGCGTTGTGGATCATCGGCCCCCGCCAGATGATCGCCTCGTCCTCCTTCTTCTGGAAGAAGCCCATCGACATGACCCTGACGCCGAACCGCTCCGGGGGGATGATCCGGTTCTCGTCCGTGGCCATGGGCGGCTCCGTGACGTTTAAGGCGCGGACCACGTTGGGGCAGTCGATGTCGACGTCGAATATTCCGACGGCCTTGCCCTGCTGGGCGAGCGTCGTCGCGAGATTCACGGCGACCGTAGTCTTGCCGACGCCGCCCTTGCCGCTGTAGACGCCGATCTTGGCGCCGATACGGCCCAAGCTGTCGGAGATAGCGCGCTTCTGCTCGAAGCTGCGCTTCATCTGCTCGATCTTTGCCTTCGCCTGCGCGGCCTGGGGCTCGCTCGGCCGTGGTTTTTGTGTCATGTTTTAATTGGGGTGCGCCAAGCGTTCAGGCGCGGGCCGGAGGCCCGTCCCTCGGTGCGCAACGCCGGTGATTAAGCCGTGGACCGCGGGTGCTAGTCGAGGCCTAGGGCGGCTTTGCCGTCTTCCGAGATCATCTCGGGATTCCACGGCGGCTCGTACACCATTTCGACTTCGACGTCCTCGACTTCCTCGATCTCCGCGATGCGCCATTCCGCCTGCTGGGCGATATACGGCCCCATGCCGCATCCGGGGAAGGTCAGCGTCATCTGAACGCGGACATCTCCGTCCTCGACCTCGCAGCCGTACACGAGGCCGAGGTCGACCACGTTGACCGGTATCTCCGGGTCGTAGACATCCTTCAGGGCATCCATCACCGCATCCTTGTTCAACAACGTCGCTTCGGCCATTTGGTGTCTCCATTCGTGTTTCGGCTATTTAGCCAATGGGTCATCTCGATTCTATGTGGCCCGGCGAAACAGTGTCTGATCGTGGACAAAGATCCCGAGGGGGCCTTTCAGGGCGACGTGGCCGGTTGGCGCCTAGCTGCCCGACCCTACTCCGGGGCGGCTTCGTCCAAGGCCTTCAAGAGCTCCTTCACTTCATGGATACTGGCTCGAATGGTACTCTCCGGCATCTGATCGTCGTAGAAGTTCTGATGCAGCTGAGTAGCAATAGCCAGCTTCGACTCGATGCTGGGGCGGCGTGTCTCGGCAGCCAAGTTCGCGGCAACATCATAGATCTGCCTGTGCGTCCGATACCGCCAGCCTCGTTGCTCCGCAATGGCCTTGAAGCGATGGGCGACGGCTCCCCAAGCCTTCTCCGAAGCCTGTAGCCTATCCCCCTTATCTAGCTGTTCCTCGGCGTGTCGGAGCAGCCGTCGACTATGAACTCTGTGCTCGTCTATCGGGCGAAACCGTACTTCCTGATCTACCAACGCTAACTGGTCCCTTCTTCGTGGACCTATTCGGCGGACCACACCGTGTCAGTGGCGGGCTGCCGACTTCCCGGCTCGTATGCCGTGAGCTTTCCCGTCTTCATGATAGCAGACCCGTTCTTGACGGGCGGAACGACGCTAGCGTACGGGGTCTTCGGCCATGACCTTGCGCAGGTCGACTATCTGGTCGCGGATCAGCGCCGCCTTTTCGAACTCGAGGTTTCGGGACGCGGTCTTCATCTGGGACTCCAGGTCCTTGACCAGCCTCAGGAGGTCGTCCTTCGGAAGAGCGTCGGCGACGGCGTAGGGCGTCCTGGTCTCCGCGATCTCCTTCACGCGCTCCGTGATATCGTGCACCGTCTTGCGGATGCCCTGCGGGGTGATGCCGTGCCGGCGGTTGTGCTCCTCCTGCATGGCCCTGCGCCGGTCGGTCTCGTCGATAGCCCTCCGCATCGAGTCGGTCATCACGTCGGCGTACATGATGACCCGCCCGTCGACGTGCCGGGCCGCCCGCCCGATCGTCTGTATGAGAGAGGTCTGCGAGCGCAGAAATCCCTCCTTGTCGGCGTCCAGGACCGCCACGAGGCTGACCTCCGGCAGATCGAGTCCCTCCCGGAGCAGGTTGATGCCCACGACGACGTCATAGACGCCCAGACGAAGGTCCCGCAGCACCTCGCTGCGCTCCAGTGTATCGATCTCGGAGTGCAGGTGGTGCGTCCTCACGCCGGCCTCCCGGAGGAAGTCGGCCAGCTCCTCGGCCATGCGCTTCGTAAGTGTCGTCACCAGGCAGCGTTGGCCCCGCTCGGTGCGCAGTCGAATCTCGTGCAGCAGGTCGTCTATCTGTCCCGTGGTGGGCCGTACGTCGACTGCCGGGTCTACCAGGCCTGTGGGGCGGATCACCTGCTCGACGATCTGCTGGCTGTGCTCGTACTCGTACGGTCCCGGCGTCGCGGAGACGTATACCGCCTGGTTGACTCGCCCCTCGAACTCGCCGAAGTTGAGCGGCCGGTTGTCCATCGCGGAGGGCAGCCGAAAGCCGTAGTCGACGAGCACCTCTTTGCGCGACCGGTCGCCCCCGTACATCCCTCGAATCTGCGGCAGCGTCATGTGCGACTCGTCTATGAACAGCAGATAGTCGTCGGGTAGGTAGTCCAACAGGGTGTAGGGGGCGCTGCCCGTCAGGCGCTGCGACAGGTGCAGCGAGTAGTTCTCAACGCCCGCGCACATGCCGGTCTCGCGCAGCATCTCGGTGTCGTAACGCGTCCGCGACTCGAGCCGCTGGGCCTCGAGCAGCTTGCCCTGCTCCCGCAGCTCCACGAGACGGTCCTTCAGCTCCAGCTCAATGGCCTCGACCGCCGCGAGCAGCTTGTCCTGTGACGTTACGAAGTGCTTGGCCGGGTATATCTCCACGTCCTCACGCTCGCCCAGCACCTCCCCGGTGAGCGGGTCGAGCTGGACGATCCGCTCTACCTCGTCGCCCCAGAACTCGATCCGGACCGCGATCTCCTCCTCGTAGGCGGGTACGATCTCCAGCGTGTCGCCGCGTATGCGAAACTTGCCGCGCGACATGTCGAAGTCGTTGCGCTCGTACTGCATGTCCACGAGCTGGCGGACGAGGCGGTCGCGCCCTCGCCGCTCCCCGCGCCGCACGTAGGCGACGAAGCTCTGGTACTCCTCCGGCGAGCCCAGCCCGAAGATGCACGAGACCGAGGCTACGATCAGGACGTCTCGGCGCGTCAGCAGCGCCCGGGTGGCGGAGTGTCTGAGCTTGTCGAGCTGCTCGTTGACGTCCGCGTCTTTCTCGATATAGGTGTCGGTACGAGCGACGTAGGCCTCGGGCTGGTAGTAGTCGTAATAGCTGACGAAGTACTCGACCGCGTTGTTGGGGAAGAACTCCTTGAACTCGGTCGCGAGCTGAGCGGCCAGCGTCTTGTTGTGGGCTATCACGAGCGTGGGACGCTGGACTCGCTCTACGACGCCGGCCATCGTGAACGTCTTGCCGCTGCCGGTGACGCCCATCAGGGTCTGGTGGCGCACATCGTTGTCGATGCCCCTGGCGAGCCTGTCGACCGCCTGGGGCTGATCGCCCGTCGCCTCGAACCCTGAGACTAGCTTGAAGTCGGCCATCGCGCCCTATTCACGGTCAGTAGCCTATCACAGGGGAGGACGGCCGGGGTTCTCGTCCGCCGATTTCCGGCGGAGCAGCCAGTAGGCTATCGGCGCGACGATCAGGAACACGAGGACCGAGAGGCCGGCGATCTGGAGTGCCGAGAGGCCGACGGCGGGCTCGGGCTGGGGAAACGGCAGCGCCGAGCTGAAGACCACGTACACGGCGCCCGCGTCCTTCTTGTCGCCGTTGTCTGCGAGTCCCGCGCCTACGATAAGATCGGTGCGGCCGTCGTCGTCGAGGTCACCCAGTGCGAGACCTCCGCCGGTACTGTCCCCTCTGTTGATGCCGTTGTACGTGATATCGGCCGTGGACAGGTCGAACTTGTCGCCGTCGAGAGGCCCCAAGAAAACGACGGCCTTACCGGTGTTTGGAGAATCGCCGTCGCTCCACTGGGATCCGATGACGATGTCGTCGACTCCATCGTTGTTGAGGTCGCCGGCAGTGGTGTCGCCGCCCGACAGGTCGCCCTTGGCGGCGCCCTCTATGATGATGTCGGCTTCGAGCAGCAGCTCCAGCTTCCCCGGAGCGAGCGGGCCGAATATGACATAGGTAATGCCTGCGTCGATCCGCCGAGTTGGGCTTGCCCCCTGCGCGCCCATCACGAGGTCCTGGATGCCGTCGGCGTTAAAGTCGCCGACGCCTACCCCGTATCCGAGTTGGTCTGCGACGTCGATGCCCTGGACGGTGACGTCGACCATCTGCTCCAATCTGTAGTTGCCGGCGGTTACGGGCCCGAAGACGACGAACGCGGCGCCAGCGCTGGTCCTGGCGTCAGGGGACGCCCCCACGGCGCCGATCACCAGATCGGCAACGCCGTCGCCGTTCAGGTCTCCACCGTCCAGGCTGCTGCCCAGATGGTCGCGCTCCTCTATGCCTTCCAGGACAATGTCCACCTGGGTAGACAACTCGACGACGCCGGGGCCTATGGGACCGAAGACTACGTAGGTCTCTCCAGCGAAGGCCCTCTCCTCATCCGGGCTGGCCGTCACCGCGCCGAGGACCAGGTCGCCGATCCCGTCGTCGTTCACGTCGACGACGGCCAGTGCCTTGCCGGCCTGGCTCTTGGCGTCGATGCCGTGAACGGTCGCGTCCGCTGCGGCGGGGTCGAGCGTGCCCGGCTCCAACGGGCCGTAGAAGACATAGGTCACGCCGGCGTTCAGCAAGCCGGGCGGGTCACCGAGACGAGCTCCTACTATCAGGTCGTCGACGCCGTCGTCGTTGACGTCCCCGCTGGCGACATCCAGCCCGGCGTGGTCGGAGGTATTGAGACCGCGCAGGCTGAGGCCGACCAACGGCTCAATGCCTAAGACGATTCGCTCGTTAGCGACCGTCTGAGCCGACGCGGCCGACGCGACGGCGGCGACCAAGCCAAGTACTATCGAGAGGATAACCGCCCTCCGCCTGAGCCGCGTCTTCATTCGGGTGCCTCCTTACGCTTGCCGCGGCGACGCCGGGCCGGCGACCCAGACCATCTCGCCGCTCATCTCGTCGAACTCGGAGCCGTCAAAGTCGCCGGACAGGTCCAGCACTTCGAAGCCGCACCGCACCAGGAGATGGTGCATCTCCCAGCGGTGAACGTACCGCAGCTCATAGTCAAGGTACACGCGCTCCACCACCCTGCCCCGACCGTCGAGCCTGTCCACGGTCAGGCGAACGAAGATCATCTGATTGTAGTTGTCGTAGCTGCTCTGATGCCAGACGACGAGGCGGTTGCCGGTCTCCGGATCGGTTACGTCCCGAAGATGGCGCGCGGTGTCGCCGTCCTCCACGAGCATCCGCAGCTCTGGAACGAAGACGTTGAAGACGAGCCGGCCGCCGGGCGCCAGGCTCCGCCTGACTCCGTAGAGCGTCTCCTCCTGCTCCGGCACCGTCAGCAGGGACAGGAAGCCTCGAAACGGGACTATGACGAGCGAGAACCTGCCGTCGTACTCGGCGGGGAGCCGGGCCATGTCGCCTTTCGTCAGGGTGGCCGCGCTTTCGAGGGACAGGCGTTCCAGCTTCCGCGAGGCGACCTCCAACATCGCTTCGGACGAGTCGAGGCCGACGATCTCCACGCCCGCCTCCGCGATGGGGACCGTCACCCTGCCCGTCCCGCAACCGAGCTCCAGGACGGGGCCGCCGGATCTCCTGGCCTCGCCTACATAGAAGGGGATGTCTTCGCGTACATAGGAGTAGATCGAGTCGTAGTTTTGCGCCCAGGAATCGTAGGGGTCCACGGGCCTACTCGCCGGCCAGCTGCCCAAGCGACAGCCGGACCTTCTCTTCGACCGGGAGCTCCTCGCCGGACGGCAGGGATGCCAGCGCCCGGCGCGCCTCCAAGGCCGTGTAGCCCAACGCCGTCAGGGCGTCGACCACGTCGGCATCGTCCCGATGGACGACGCCCGCGGCTGTCAGATCGAAGTCGAGCTTGCCTCGGAGCTCGAGGAGAATCCGGCTCGCGGTCCGCTTTCCGACTCCCGGCACAGACGTGAACGCGTCGGCGTCGCCCGACTCGACAGCCAGGGCCAGCGACTCTGGCGCAAGGGCCGATAGCACGCTCAGCGCGACGCGGGGCCCAACGCCGTTTACACCGATCAGCATCTCGAAGGCCGCGCGCGCCTCGCGGTCGGCAAAGCCGAAGAGCGTCAGGCTGTCGTCCCTGACCTGAAGCGTCGTGAGCAGCTTGACCGGCGCGCCGACGGCGCCAAGTCTTTCGGCGGTGGACATGGGAAGGTTGACCCTCACCGTCACGCCACCAACGGCCACGTCGAGCCACTCGGGGCCGGAGTCGGCGACTGTGCCCTCGATGCCGGTGATCACGGGGCGGCCACCTAGTCTATCACCGTCAGCTCTCGTACATGGCTGGCGTTGACGTGGCAGATCGCGACCGCCAGCGCGTCGGTTGCGTCCTGGCCGGCCCCGGGCAGTTCGCCGCCGAGCAGAAGCCGCACCATGTCGGCAACCTGTTCCTTCGAGCTGCCGCCATAGTCGGTTACTGCCTGCTTCACCTGCCGGGGCGTATAGGTCGCCACGGGAAGGCCCTTCCCCGCTGCCGCCACCATCGCGACCGCCTGAGCGTGGCCTATGGCCATCGCGGCGCGGATGTTGCGGCCCGCGAAGGGCTGCTCGATGGCGACCTCGGTCGGCCGCCACAACTCGATGATCTCCGAGACCTGCTCGAACAGGAAGTGGAGACGGCCGGGCATGCTGTCCCTTCGTGCGGGGCTGATCACGGTGGAGTAGACGTGGTCAACGTCCATGGAGTGGGAGTCGACGACGCCCGCGCCCATGTTCAGGGTGCCCGGGTCGATGCCGAGGACGCGCAAAGTCCGCCTCCTGTGCCCGCTATCCGCCGCTGCCGCCGTACTCGCTGAGCACCCTGTCGGAGAAGTCGGCGTTCGAGAACACCTTCTGCACGTCGTCGAGCTCTTCCAAGCTGTCCAGCAGCTTGAGCGTGCGTATCCCCAGCCTGTCGTCCAGCATCATCGTGTTCGTGGGCACCATCGACAGCTCGGACGATCTGACCGTCGCTCCGGCCTCCTCGAGGGCGGTCCGCACCGCCTCCATCGTCTCGGGCGCGGAGTAGGCGTGGATCGTGGAATCTACCGTATCGAGATCGTCGGCGCCGGCGTCTATAGCGGCAAGGGCCATCCCGTCGACGTCCTCCGAATCCGCCTCTGCCATGACGACGCCCTTCTGCTCGAACTGCCAGGCAACGGCACCGGCGGAGGCCAGGTTGCAGCCCGTCTTGGTGAAGGTCGACCTTATGGCCGACACGGTGCGGTTCCGGTTGTCGGTGAGCGTCTGCAGGAGAATGGCGGTCCCGCCCGGCCCGTATCCCTCGTACGTAACCTCGTCGAGCCGCTGCCCGGAGCTCCCGCCAGAGGCGCGCTTGACAGCGCGCTCGATGTTGCTCGCGGGCATGTTGCTGTCCTTCGCCTTCTGCATGGCCATCCGAAGGCGGACGTTCATGTCCGGGTCGGGGCTGCCCTGCCGGGCCGCCACGATAATCTCGTTGGCGAGCTTGGTGAACAGCTTCCCGCGGCGGGCGTCGGTGACCGCCTTGCCGTGCTTGATCGTCGACCATTTCGAGTGACCCGACATAGACCAGCCTCGTACGCGGCAGAGGTACCGGAGCTAGCCGGATTCTAGCACGCAGCCGAAAAACGGGTCAAAGCGGGCTCGGCCTGCAACTGCCCGGCGCTGAGGTCGCGCGCGGCCCGTTCACGCCGGGCAGCGCCCATCGATACACCCCGACCAGGCGTCGCGGCACCAAGGCCAGTCGGACGCGGCCCGCCGGCCTCAGAGGCCTTCTGGCAGGCTGACGGTCATCAAACCTTGGTCGAGGTCGACGTCCAGGACGACGTCGCTGAGCGCCGGGAAGAGCCGCTCGCCGGCCGGGCCCCGGACGACGTACACGTCGGTGCCTCCGGTCGCCAGGATCTCATGGACACGGCCCAGCTCCTCGCCATCGTCCGTCCTGACGCGGAGTCCGATGATCTGGAAGTAGTAGTAGGAGCCGTCGGGCAGAGGGTCGACGTCGTCCAGCGGCACGGTCAGCGTGGCGCCCTTGAGTGCCTCGGCCGCGGTGCGGTCGGCCACGGACTCGAGTCTGAGGACGAGTCCGCCCCTATGGGGGCGGCTGCTGACTACGGCCGTTTCGGCGCCGTTCAGATAGACGCGGCTGCCCGGCGAGAAACGCTCGCGAGAGTCGCTGTGGGGTTCGACTCGTACGTCACCCCGTATGCCCCACGGGCCCTGAACACGGCCGACGACGACCCAATCGTCGGCGTGAGAATCCTCGGCATGCGCGGAGCCGGGAGCGTTCACGGACTTGGCTCCGAAGGTCAGTCGATCTCGAGGACGGCTCGGGTGCCCTCTTTGACTGCGGCGACCCTGAGCAGCGCCCTGATGGACTGCGCCACGCGTCCGCCCCTGCCGATCACCTTGCCCTTGTCCTCGGGCGCGACGGCGACGCGGAAAACGAGCCGCCCGTCGTTCTCCTCTTCGGTGACCCTGACGTCATCGGGGCGGGACGCGATCGCCTTGACGATATACTCGACCAGGTCCCTCATGCCTCGGCCACGCTTTCGGTCTCGGCCACTCTATCGAGGATGCCGAGGCGCTTGAGCATACGCTCGACGGCCTCCGACGGCTGGGCGCCGTTCCGGAGCCACCGGAGCGCCTTCTCCTCGTCGATGACGACCGTCGGGGGCTCGGTGCGGGGATTGTAGTGTCCGATCTGGTCCACGAAGCTGCCGTCGCGGGCGGCGCGCTGGTCGGCGACGACGACCCGGTATGCGGGCTGCTTCTTCGCGCCGACCCGTCTCAGTCGAATCCTTAGCATTATCTTCCTCTGGGCCCGAGTCGAGCCCGGAACACCACTATGATTGTATCTACCGACCCATTTCGGTGTCAACGCGAAACCGGTTCCAGTACCACGCCTTTATTGCCCATGCGGCGTTCGCGCCCATCCTGCACCTCCCAACCTGCCCGACGCTACCACGGGGCGGCAAGATCCCCGGCAGGCCCGAGGGCCACGGTTTTCCTGCAATTTCGGCCCAGATGCCTGCCCTGTCGGTAACTGTTCAGAGTTTCTCTGACAATAACCCTTGGCCGACCTGGCGTAGGGGCGGGTTTGCAACCCGCCTTCCCGGTGCAGCCTCATTTTCATCGTTGGCGAAAGTCCCCCGCCGAGTCCATCTCCTCGAGTCTGAACAGTTACCCATATCGCGTGACTTTGACGGGTCCCCGGTAGCACGGGCTTGTGAGAAGAGCCCCGCGCTGCAACGCGGGGCACACAGCGGCGGGCGCCCGCCGCTCCGAGAATGGGGTACGCCTTGCACGGTTTCCTACGTCGGCATTTCGCGCTGCTGCTGAGCCTCGTCGTGTTCGTGACGTTCTCCGTCGCGGGCATCGCCGTCACGGCTCAGGGGCCCGGTGAACGGCACCACGGCGACAACTGTGAGTGGGACCTCGAGACGTTTGAGGTGGTCTGCGAAGACACCCCGACGCCGACACATACCGCTGATGCTGCGGCTACGATGGCGGCGGCGAACGAGACGGCCACGGCGGCAGCAAACGCGGCGGCCACAGCGGCGGCCGATGCGACCGCGACGGCAGCGGCGAACGCAGCAGCTACGACGGTGGCCGTGAACAAGACTGCGACGGCAGTGGCCGAGGCCGAGGCGCGCAGTGCCCACGGGTGTCGCTTGCATTGGCGTGGGCTCCAACATAGAACACCATATTCGAGACACCTCTATCCGCTTCGAAAGGGACCCAACGTCGAGCACGGCACTGTGGAAATGGACCGACATGAGCTCGCTCCATAGAGCCATGGTTCCGCTTTCTGTTCCGGCCAGATATTATCTCCATGTCGATGTGGTCATGCTCCATGAACTGGGGCACGCCCTTGGCCTCCCCGATTTCAGGAGTCCCACGACCTATCGAGGAATCATGCGCTAGGACCTGTCAGAGACGTCCATCACGACCAGCGACAAAGCCCTTCTGCGCAAAATCTACGAGAGTCACGCCCCGGGTCAAGGCTGGTGAAGGAGAGCCGTATGAACAAACGAAGATGGCTTCCGATGCTGTGCTTGGTCGCTGCCGCGCTCGTCGCCTGCAGCCAGGAGACCGACGAGCCCGGGGTTGTGCAGCCGACGCCAGAGGCTCCGGTGATCACGCTCGTCACAGAGGTGCCCCCCTCTGGCACACCCATACGCACGCATGTGAACAGTGAGGCGAGTAAGGCGACCAAGTCCTACACGCCAACGCCACGCCAATCGGGCACCGACCCATTCCTCGGCACAGTATCCAAGGAGGAGCTGATACTGGCGTCGGACACCATAGTGCGCGCCAGCCTTCTGAGCGCCACTTCCACCGCGGCCACGTCAACCGAGCCCGACTGGCCTGGCTGGAAGGCTGTTTTGGAATTTCGGTTCCAGGTGCATGAGTACCTGAAAGGAACCGGGCCAGACAAGATCACAGCGATAGTGACAGAGTCCTTCACGTACAACTCTGAGGCCGAGGCTCAGGACCTAGCACCGGCGCTGCTGGCAGCCCACGACTCACGTTGGGATAACCGGCAGGCAATACTGCTCCTATCAGCGGAGACAGACGACATAAACGGGTTCTCGTCGGGCCGGCTCTGGCTGGGGTATCTTGATTTGCCAATATGGGCTGACAGCGACCCCGACGATCGCTACTCGTTACGCAGTTACAGGCGAAAGCTATGGCTCCCTGCTGCCTCAGAGCCAAGCAGCGCCGCTCGTGGACAGCGCGCATCGAACGACAACATCCTGTTCCTGCTGGACGTTCCGCAGGCGGGAGCGAGTACCCGGTCAACTCGATCTTCGGCCGGCACCGCTCCGACGATCAGCCTAGCTGACATGCGAAGTCTGGTGACCACTCTGGAAGCGGAAGCCAGCGCCGGGGGGACCGCTCAGCACCGGCGATGCGTCGAACTCTACTACGAGGTGGAGCGATGGGGCCGGTTCATGACCAAGAAGGGCTGGCTACCTGACGTGTACGAATCAAGCATCGAGTCGGGGCAATCCGCAGGGACACTCATAATCACACAGCCAGAATTCCACTCGGACAGATTAGCCGAGCTCCCAGACCCCATCACGGAAGAATCGCTGCTGCTGCCGTGGATAGCTGTGTTCGAGGGCAGGGACCCGGCGATCGTGGACTACCGAGTGCACGACTTTGAAACATACTTCAACCAAGGGGACGAGCAGGACGCCGACTATTGGGAAATCTACTTCAGCATGAGCTTCGAGACGACCAGGCCGCTGCCTGCTGGCGAGTACCAGTTCTTCTTCATACGAGACGCACCCAATCCACCGGCCTGTACCAAGGTCTCAACGTATTACCGTGAAGGCAACGACTATCGCCTGACCGTAACGGCACCCAACCGCACTCTGCACGAGGCGTTCTTCGACCCCGTCGACATTGGCACTGCGGTCGGGGCCGACGGCGCCAACGGCGTGCTCGAGCCCGCCAGCTTCTCGCTCGACGGCACCACCACAACCATCACGAGCCTGAAGTGGGAAGACGGCGAGGTCACACTGGCCCTGACACCCACAACCACGCTGGCTAGCTACGAGCTCGACTTCATCGACGTGACCGGGACGACCACCCTGAGCCTGTCGAGCGACAACGCCAGCACGACCGCGAACACCTGGACTGTGCCGGACGCGCCCTGGGCCGCTGGCGACCTGCTCATGCTGCGGGTGAGCCGCCTGCCGCCGGTTAGCGTGACGATTACCCCCCGGCCGCAGGGAGCCCTGACGTTCTTCGACTTGGCGGTCAGTTGGAACGACCCGCAAGCGTGCGACGGTCGTTATTTGGTGTACCTGGGTACCGACACCTACCTCATTGAGAACCTGGGCTTCCATGCCGCGTCGGTATCTACCGTCACGTCCGCGACGGGCTGGCGGTACGACAGTGTCCCGGACCATTGGGTTTTCGTGCGGTGCGACCCGTCTGGAGGAGGACAACCCAGGGATGTCGGGAGGGCGTCCCTGCGGGCTGCCGTTGAATGAACGATGGCTGGCCGACGTTTCGTATCTGGGAACCCCACCCCGGGTTCCCGCCTGCGCGGGAACTACGGTTGTGCAACGGTCCTCCTCCGCGGCAGCGACGAGCGTGGAGCCATTCACCTCATCAACTCTGAACAGTTATACAACGCCCAAATCCCCCAGCTGAATTGTTGAGAGCTGTTTCATGTGCTTTCAGGGGTGTCGGGATGTCGACTTGGGGTGACGCATGACATGATCAGGCATCGGACAGGGTCTCGGGTGCCGTCTTTGAGGGTATCGGCAGCGGTTCGCTGCCAATTATGGCTGTTGTCAGGCCGAAGAAGGCATGGCCCGGCCTGGCAACTCGGCAGAGTCGCCTACAAACCGATGCTCCAGGCAGGGTCGCCTATGCTCGATACGGCTCGGCAGCCAGCGCCAATATCCTGTGCCGGACCCTGAGCAGCAACTCGTATGAGGGATGGCCACGGGCAAGACGGATGATCAACCTCTTGGCGTGACGCACCACACGGCCCGGTAGGGCGATCAGGGCGAAGCGCACCGCCTTGAGACGCTTGCCCACCCACTGTCCGCCCAACACCAGCCGCTTCATGGCAGAGTTCAGAGCCTGCCCCGTAGCCCCATACGGGGTTGAAGGCCAACACTGCTATCGCCCACCATGCTGCGTTGGCTCCGAACAGCCCCGACGGAAGCCTGCCCCCGGCAAGGTCACTCTTGAGGACGCCGTGGACCTCCTCGCCCTTACCGCACCTCTGTCTCGACCACCAGATCAACTCATCTCCCGCAATGCTCCGGTTGGTCACCACTCCGAAGACCTTGTACCAGCCTCTGTTGGACAGCTCCATCGCGGGGAACGGAAGCTCCATCTGCCCCTCCATTCCCGGCAGAGGCGGCCTGTCCAGACGCTCCCTGGTAGCTATGAACCGATACTCAGGGCTGTTCTTGGAGTGCCCTATCCATTTGGGTACGAAGTTCACATCAGCCCACTGCTGACCCGTGTCCACACGATGCTCCCCAACCTTGCGGTACAGCGTCTGCCAGTCTTGCTCGGCGACCTCGGACACCGCTCGGCGGAACTCTGCCGTCACGTCAACCCCAACCGCGAACTCGATCACCCCGAACCGCTCGTCTCTGCCCTCCGCGCAGTACCGCAGCAACTCCTGCTGGTACCCCGCCGTGTCAGACCGCAGCATCACGCTCTCCACACCGGCAGGCAGATGCTCCAGTGCTTCGGTCAACACTCGTAACTGCTGATGGCCCGCAGGTACGTTGCCGTCCCGAAACTCTGAATGCACAATCTGGTCGGCCTCTGCCCAGTAGGTGGTCAGAGGCTGGTACGCCCTGTACCCCTTGTAGCTGTGGAGCGCCTCCTGCTTGCGCGTCTCCACCAGTGTGGCATCCATGTCCAGTGTGGCCTCGGTCTGAGGCGAACGGCTCTGCACGAAGCCCACCAGGTCGGCGTTGACCTTCCCCAGACCCTGTAGCGCTTCGTTGGGAGCCGCTATGAACGCCCTGTGAGCTTCCCGCTTCGACTCCTCGTCCATGTCGTGGAACCCCTCCAGATACCGGAACGCCGCAGACTCCGACGGCACGCTCCGAAGACGCTCGACTCGCCATCTCTTCTCCAACGCCCTGCGCTCGCTGAGACGCATACCACAGGTCTCGAACTCTCGAAGTATCCTGCACAACCCTCTGTCCTTCTCAAGGAGATCAAGGTCGGACACCGACTCGCCGCCTGCCAAGT
Organism: Dehalococcoidia bacterium; assembly: GCA_965261815.1. Classification (GTDB taxonomy): domain Bacteria; phylum Chloroflexota; class Dehalococcoidia; order Lucifugimonadales; family CAZENU01; genus CAZENU01. The sequence continues at coordinate 3,547,749 of CBDHDR010000002.1, read as the reverse complement.
TCAGCAGCATCAGCGAGATGATCATCTGGCTGTCCGTCCAGCCCTGACCTCTCTCCCGCAGTCTCACGTGGCGCTCTACCGATGACCTCAAACCCGCTGCGGCCATCAACTCCACGTACGTCATCAGGCCGGACAGCCCCGTCATACCTGTCGAGCCCTTCTCCTGCTCGTACTGGAATGCCAGTAAGCCTTGCTTCATAATAGCTGCACCTCGTTGGTGATCGGTTCGTTTGCTCAACAACCATCTTAGCCCGCATCGCGTCGGGCGCCAACGAGGTTCTTCTCTTATCTAGGTGGGGAATCTGGGAACGTTGGCCGGGTTGCCGCGACAGCACATTCGTGCTACTATCTCCGCATGACAACCGCGCCCGACGCCCCAACTATCCACTATGGAACACCCCTGTCCCATTCCTGTCCCATTTTCTCCCCCGGTGTCCCACGCCAGATACGAACCGTGGGACACCCACTGTCCCATATTTCGGAAAAGTGTCCCATCGCCCAGATAGGAATGGGACACTTTGGAACACAATGGGACAGTTCACACGAAAATCGACCGCTCCGCTCCGGACCAGCACTCTCCGGCGCGTCTCGAATGCCTGGATGCGATCGGCCTGCCCGACCCGGCCAAAGGCCCCCGACGGCGGCCTCCTCGTGGTATAATCTCCTGCACCCCTGAGGGCATCGGCGGCGCGACCTCAGTGCCGAAGTCGAGGCTCTTTGGCGGCCAGTATCACAGTACCGGGAACCTCGTTCATCCGCTCCGAGCGGCGGGCGGCTCCCACAGTCAGGACGTACAAACGATGAAGGTTCTTTTTCTGGACGACGTTAGCGGAGTGGCCCTTGGTGGCGAGATCAAGGAAGTCAAGAACGGGTTCGCCCGCAACTACCTGATCCCTAAGAAGCTGGCCGTACCGGCTACGAAAGACGCGCTGCAGCGTGTCGAGCGCCTGTCGCGGGACGCCGAGCAGAAGCGGATCAAGGCGCTGGCCAACATGAAAGCCCTGGGCGAAGCGCTGGACGGCACCCGCGTCGCCATCGAGATGCGCGCCGGGGCCAACGGCAGGCTGTACGGCTCGGTGACCAACGCGGTCGTGGCCGCGGAGCTATCGAAGATCACCGCAAGGGAGATCGACCGCAGGACCATTGAGGTCCCCGACTCGATCCGCGACGTAGGCATGCACTCGGCCTCCGTACGCGTCCATTCCGAGGTGACGGCGACCCTGGCGTTGGTGGTGTATCCGGCCGGCACGGACCCCGAGGAGTTCGTGCAGAAGCTCGAGGAGGCCGCACAGGTCGCCGACGCCGTCGCCGACGACGAGCCGGAAGCGGACTCGGCCGACGACGAGTCCGAGGGACAGGCCGCCGAATAAGCCGAACGCGGCGTCGGCCCACGCCACGGCTCCACCGGGCCCGGCATGAGACGAGACGATCCGCCGCCCCGCCGCCCGGACGGCCCCGGTCGACCGCGGCGGCGCCGAGAATCCGCACGCGAGGGACCGGGACTTGTACGCTGACCGACTGCTGCCCCACGATGCCGACGCCGAGGAATCGGTCGTCGGCTCCATCCTGATCGACGGCGAGTCCCTCAACAAGATAACCTCGTTCCTCAAAGCATCCGACTTCTATCTCGCCAAGAACCGTTGGTGCTACGAGGCCTGCCTGTCGCTGGCGGACCGTGGCGAGCCGATCAACCAGGTGAGCGTGGCCCACGAGTTGTCCCTCCGCGAACGGCTGGAGGACTCGGGCGGCGCCGCCTACCTCGGGCACCTGGTCCGCGCCGTGCCGACTTCCGTCCACGTCGAGCACTACGGCCGCATCGTACAGCAGGCCTCGGTTATGCGGCAGCTTATACAGGCGGCCGGCGAGATCGCCTCCATCGGCTACGCGGGCACAGCCGACACCGACTCGGCGCTGGGCAGGGCCGAAGAGCTGCTCTTCCGGGTGCGGTCCGGCAGGGAGTCCCGCGACTTCAAGGCGCTCCGCGAGGTGCTCGACATCCACATGGAGGATACGGCGACGGTCGACGTCGAGAGCGACAGGCTGAAGGCGCCGGTGCCCACGGGGTTCACCGACCTGGACAGGCTGCTCGGCAACGGCCTGCAGCGGTCCGACCTGATCATCCTGGCCGCGCGTCCCAGCCTGGGAAAGAGCACCCTGGCGTTCAACGCGGCTCGCCACGCCGCGGGACAGGGCGCGCGCGTCGGCATATTCAGCCTGGAGATGAGCGCGGAGCAGATCGCGCTGCGCCTGCTTTCGAGCGAGGCGAACGTCGACGGACAGCGGCTGCGGCTCGGCCTCGTCAGCGAGGCGGAGCAACGCCGAGAGCTGGACGCGATCGGCACCCTCTCGGAGCTGCCGATCTACATCGACGACACGCCGATACAGGGCGTCGTGGAGATGCGGGGCAAATCTAGGCGGCTTCAGGCCGAGCACGGCCTCGACCTGATCGTGGTCGACTACCTGCAGCTCATGTCCTCGGGCGACAGCCGGCGCAGCGACAACCGGGTGCAGGAGATGGGCGAGTTCTCCCGGTCCCTGAAAGGATTGGCGCGCGACCTCGACGTCGCGCTGCTGGCGTGCTCGCAGCTCAGCAGAGCGCCGGAGCAGCGGCTCTCCCACAGGCCGATTCTCTCGGACCTGCGCGAGAGCGGCAGCATCGAGCAGGACGCCGACGTCGTATCGTTCATCTACCGCGAGGACACCTACACCACTCGGGAAGAGTGGGAAAAGCGGAACCCGAGCGAGCCGTACCCGGAGAACATAGCGGAGGTCGACGTCTCCAAGCACCGAAACGGGCCTACCGGGCGGGTCTCGCTCTATTTTCGCAAGGACGTGGTGCGGTTCGAGAACCTCGATCAGTCGGCGAGGACGAGGGAATACGCTTAGGTGGCCTTCTCCGGCTTTCCGCGCGGCGTGCGGTCGACCCCGGTACCGAACCCTGTGTTCGGCGAGCTGCTGGAGCAGATCGACGACCTGGCGGAGATGCGCTGCACGCTGCGGCTGGTCTGGCTGCTGCACCAGAAGAAGGGCAGCCCGCGCTGGGTCTCCCGTAGGGAGCTGATGGACGACAGGGCGCTCCTGAGGGCGATGTCCGCCGGCGGCGGCGACGCCGAGGCGGAGGTCCGCAGAGGGCTGGGTCTGGCGCTTCGACGCGGCACCATCCTGGCGAGCAGGGATGCGGACGCCGGATCGGAGCGGTATACGCTGAACACGGAGGAAGGCAGGCGGGCCTCGGCCTCGGACCCGGCCGACGGCGCGGACGGCGACGCCGGAACGACGGCTTGGGAGGGGCCCGGAGAGCGCCCCAACATCTACGGCCTCTACGAGGACAACATCGGGATGCTCAGCCCGATGATCGCCGAGGAGCTGAAGGAAGCGGAGGAACTGTACCCGCAGAGCTGGGTCGAGGACGCCTTCAGGGAGGCAGTCCGCGCCAACCGGCGGAGCTGGCGGTACGTCTCCGCTATCCTGGAGCGGTGGGAACGAGAGGGCAGGAGCGATGGAGAACCTGGGAGACATCCTAAAAGGACTGGGTACCAGGAGTATTTCCGAAGGTAACCCGGGCGGCTACTTCGACGGCGCCGATGAGGAGTCGGAGCCGTGCCCGCGCTGCGGCGGGCGCGGGTTGCTGACGCTCGACGTGCCCGTGGGCGATCCGGCCTTCGGCCGGGTCGTGACGTGCGACTGCCGCGAGAGCGAGATCGAGCAGGAGCAGACCGAGCGGCTGCTGCGCTACAGCAACCTGGGCCAGCTCGCGCGCTTCGGCTTCGACGCACTCGCGGCCGACGGCCTCAGCGCCGACCCGGACAGCCAGGCCATGTTTCGCGGCGCGGCGCGAGCGGCGCGAGAGTACGCGGAGAGCCCGAGCGGCTGGCTCGTGTTCACCGGTCCGCACGGGTCGGGCAAAACACATCTCGCGGCGGCGATAGCGACGCATCGCATACTGCAGGGCCAGGTCGTCTTTTTCGCCGACGTGCCGGACCTGCTCGACCATCTGCGGTCTACGTTCGGGCCCACCAGCGAGCTGTCATACAGCGACCTGTTCGAGCAGGTGCGCAACACTCCCCTGCTGGTGCTGGACGGGCTCGGAAGCCACAGCAGCACGGCGTGGGCGGAGGAGAAGCTGCGCCAGCTCGTCAACCGCCGCTTCAGCGCCGAGCTTCCGACGATCGTAACGGTCTCCGGGAGCCTCGACACCGTCGACCCCTACATACTGAGCCGGCTGCGGACGCCGGGATTCTCGCGCGTCCTGCAGGTCAGGCGATGGGCGCCCGAGGCGTCGATCAAGGAGGGACGGGTCGAGCCCCGGATGCTGGAGCTGATGACCTTCGAGAAGTTCGACGTCAGGGGCAACAACCCCACGGCCAGCCATCGGACGAGCCTCGAGGCCGCTTACACCTCGGCCAGGACCTTCGCCGACAACCCCGACGGGTGGCTTACGCTGAGCGGCGCGACGGGCGTGGGCAAGACCCACCTTGCCGTGGCGATCGCGGGCGAGCAGATCGCGGCCGGCAGGCCCGTGGTGTTCTGGTTCGTGCCCGAGCTGATGGACTACCTGCGCTACACCTTCAACCCGGAGAGCCCCGTCGCGTACGACCGCGTTTTCGAGGAGGTCAAGAACGCGCCGCTGTTGATCCTCGACGACCTGGGCCGGGAGCGGGGCAGCCCGTGGGCGGTGGAGAAGCTGTACCAGATAGTCGTCCACAGGCACAACGCGAGGCTGCCCACCGTCATCACGAGCGGAATGGACTTCAAGGACGACCTCGACCCGATCACGTCGCGGGTGCAGGACGGCGACATATCCCTGGTGGTGCCCGTCGACGCCCCGGACTACCGCAACAAGCGGCGCCTCCCCCGGAGCCCAGGGCGCGCCCCGCGGCGAACGAAGCCGACCGGCTAGAGCTTTCGGAAGCGCCTAAGCGCCGCCGTGGAACTCGGTCAGGCTCGCCTTCGACGCGGCGGCGAGCAGGCTGTAGTCCGAGCCGCAACTGACGAAGGTGATGCCGGCGTCCAGCAGCTCTTGTATTCCTCCCGACGCGATAGGTGAAGCGCCGATCGCGACGCCGTGGCGCCGGCCCGCCTCGATCATGCGCCTCGTCACCTCGTCGATCTCCGGAAGCGGCAGCTTCCGCGGATCGAGCCCGAGCGCGAGCGACATGTCGTAAGGGCCGAGCGTCAGCGCGTCGACGCCGGGCACCGCGGCGATCTCCTCCAGCTCGTCCAGCGCGCCCTTCGTCTCGACTATCAGCGCCACGAGCATGTTGTCGTTGGCCCTCTCCAGATAGTCGTCGTTGTCGAAGCTGTATCGGCTGGCGCGCAGCGGCCCGAAGCTGCGCGAGCCCTCTGGCGGGAACCTGGTAGCGTCAACCACGACCCTGGCCTCGTCGGCCGAGCTCACGAGCGGCACGAGCACGCCGAGCGCGCCCATATCCAGCGCCCGCTGGATATACACGCGGTTGGAAGACGGCACTCGGACTATCGGGGTGACGTCGGTGCCGGCCATCGCCATGAGCATGTGCTCGATCTCAGCCGAATCGAGCCCGTTGTGCTCGGTCTCGATCACGAGCCAATCGAACCCGGCATTCGCCATCAGGCCCGCGACGCCGGGGCTGCCGAGTCCCAGGAACGCGCCTATGGTCGGCTCTCCCGCGGCGAGGCGCCGCCGCACTTGGTTGGTTATCATCGCTTAGTCCTCCGCTGCTATGTGCTAACCGGCCCGTCCTGCCTTTGCTAGAGCCCTGAAACGCTCCAGCTCGTCTAGAAATTCTTCGTAGCTCGACAGCTTTGCCACGGTCTTGATGAACGAGCCCACGGTATCGTGATAGCCGCGCATCTCGTTCACCTCGCGGCCGATCGGGCTTACGGACGCCGGGCCCTCGGCGTAGCGGCCCCGGAACGCGAAGAAGGCCTGGTTCAGCTTGCGCAGCCTGTATCCGCCGAGCCTGAAGTCCCACCACCGCCGCTTCAGGTACTCCTCGGCCTCCTCCACCTTGCCCTCGGCGAGAAGCTCCTCGACGGTCTCGCGCGTTTTGCGCATCTCCCTGGTGAACACCGGGTCTCGCTGCTCCGGGGCCAGGTACCGGCTCGCGTTATCGTTCAGATCGCCGCCCATGCGCGCGAACGCGGTGTCGCCCAGCTCCCGGCCGGCCACGTCCGCAATCGTCTCGTTGAGCGAGAACATCGCCTCCGACGTGTAGATGTTACGGCCCAGCGGGCGGAACGTGAAGTATGCGTGCAGCCACTCGTGGGCGGCAACTCGCAGCAGAGCGCGCAGCGGGTACAGGTCGGAGACCAGCAACGGGTACGTGGCGAGCCCCGCGAGATTGTCGACGAGGGCTGCGACGCCGTACTGCTCGAACAGTATCTTTTCGAGCTCGTCGCGCACCAGTACGTCGAGGTCGGGCTCCAGCAGCACGGCCTCCAGTACCTGCAGCCGGTCGCGCTTGGACGTCACAAGTAGAGTCGGCGGCTGCTCGAAGCGGAAGTCGACCGGCGGGAAGGTGATTCCGCCCGGCCACGCGAGCCCCTCATCCTTAGCGACGCGGTCGAGCTCCGCCTCCACGGCCTCCTCAGCCGAAGGCCGTAGCCTGTTCTTGGTATCCAGGAGCTCCCTGAGGTATTCGCGCGCCTGCTTCAGCTCTTCGACGCTCCCGGCGTGGCTGACTGTCCTCACAAGCCTGCCGTCGAGGCGTCTCTCCTCCTTGCGGGCGAGCTGCGCGGCCTTGAGGTACTCCTCGAGATCGGCACGCCGCTCCTCCCTCGGGGGTCTCCCGCCAAAGACGGTCTCGCGCAGTAGGTTAGTCCACTTGTCCGGGACGTTGGCGACTTCCCAGCGGAAGATGGAGAAGGCGTACGAGGCTCCGACGGTGGTGGCAGGCGTTCGGCGGGCCGAGTCGGCCCCTGTCATCAGAAAGACGGCTGCAGCCAGCAGCGCCCATAGCACGGCCTTGCGCCGCCAACCCAGCGCTTGAGCTATCCCCGCCTCTGTACTCGCGTGTTCCTCCATCGTCCTGGAGGCAGCATAACACGCCCTCCGCGTACGCCCGAATCGGCCCCGGGCCCCAAATCCCCCACCTCCGTCATTCCCGCGAACGGAGACCTTCGCATAACCGTCATTCCCGCGCAGGCGGGAATCCAGGGCGGGGCCGGGGATGCATTCCCGTCTCCACGGGAACGACGGGCGGAGGCGCCGCATTTGTTCGGCCCGCCCGCTCGGCATATACTTTGAGGACGCCCACAATCGGAGCGGGAATGGCAAGCAGACAGCGCGAGTCTCTACGAGGCCGTCGGGAAGACCCCAAGGACGACCAGACCAGCCGCAGCGTCAAGAAGGCCGCAGCGGGCTGTCTGACCTTCCTGTTGTTCATGACCGTGATCGCGGTCAGCCCCCTGTTCTGCGAGGACCCGTACTTGACGGACGGGATCGGCGACAACCTCAGCGCCGTGCAGCTCGTCGAGGTGGGCATGACCGAGCGCGAGGTGCTGGATCTGATGAACAAGCCGACCCCGCCGTGGACGGTGCTCTACCTCGACAAATGGGACGGCGGCGACGTATGGAACGTGGGCGTGCCGACGGGCGGCATGAGCGAGCTCCGGCTGTCCTCCAAAGGGGCGCAGGTGGACGCCAGCCCGTACTACGCGTACGTCTTCTTCCCGGCCGGCGACCGCGGCTCCGACCCGACCCTGGTGTACTTCGCCCGCGATGGCGAAGAGGTGATCCACGTAGGTCGACTGAGCTGCGACGAGACGCTTCTGGCCCTCGAAACCGGCGAACACACCGGTGTCCCGGACGGGTCCGCCTGCTGACGCCGACCGGGCCCGTCAGCCCAAGCGCTCGGCCAGGGCTGCGGCGGCAGCGAAGCGGGTCCTGAGGCTGGGATAGAGCTCGCGCCACTCCTCGTAGAACTCGTCGTACACGCGTGCACGCGCCGGGTCCGGGTCCGAGACTGTCTTCGTGGAGACCCAGGCGTCAATGGTCTCGGCGACGGAGTCGAACATCCCCCCGCCGACCGCCGCCAACGCTGCCGCGCCGTAGGCGGGCCCGCCGCCTTCGCCCATGCCGGCTACCGACGCGCCGAACACGTCCGCCTGCATCTGCCGCCATAGCCGGCTTCGCGCGCCGCCGCCAATTGCCCTGATCTGCCCGACCTCCTCGGCAAACGGACGCATCAGCTCCAGCGAGTCTCGGAGCGCGAAGCAGACGCCCTCCATGACGGCCCGCACCATGTGCGCTCTCGTGTGCCCCAGGTGCAGCCCGAAGAAGACGCCGCGTGCGGCCGAGTCGTTGTGCGGTGTGCGCTCGCCCGTGAGATACGGCAGGAAGAACAGCCCGTCGCTTCCCGGCGGGACCTCCTCGGCTTCAGCCGTCAGCGTCTCGTAGGAGCCGCCTTCCAGCAGGACGTCCCGCAGCCATCGCATCGCGTTGCCCGCCGAGAGGATCACGCCCATCAGGTACCATCGGTCCGGCACGCAGTGGCAGAAGGTGTGCAGCCGCATTTCGACGTCGACCAACGGACTCGATGCCGGCATCAGCATCGTGCCCGACGTGCCGATGCTGGACTGCACCGTCCCCGGCCCCACGACGCCGCTGCCGACGGCGCCCGCCGCGTTGTCGGCCCCGCCGCCGACCACGGGAAGCCCGGCCTGCAGCCCGAGCGTCTCGGCCGCGCCGACGGACACGCGTCCCGATACCTCGGCTGAGCCGACCACCTCGGGAAGGATGTCGCCGTCGATGTCGAGCGCGTCCAGGGCTTCCGCGGACCATCTACGCTGCCGAACGTCGTACAGGAGCGTCCCGGCCGCGTCCGAGGGCTCGGTCGCCAGCTCGCCGGTCAGCCGATAGCGAATGTAGTCCTTGGGCAGGAGCAGCCGGCGCAGCCGCTCGTAGCTGTCGGGCTCGTGTTGACGCAGCCAGAGCACCTTGGGCGCGGTGAAGCCCTCCAGGGCCCGGTTGCCGACCGTGCGGCGGAGGCCGGAGAGTCCCAGCGTCTCCGTGATCTCACGGCACTGCTCCGTCGTGCGGGTGTCGGCCCAGAGCAGCGCCGGCCGGATCACTTCGCACGACTCGTCCAGAAAGACCGAGCTGTGCATCTGGCCCGACAGGCCGACGGCGGCGATCTCCACGCTTCGAGGCAGCCGCCGGACCTCCATCATGACCGCCGCGACGGCCCGGCAGGTCGACTTCCACCACAGCTCCGGGTCCTGCTCGGCCCAGCCGGGGCGCGGTACGGACAGCGGCTGTTCGGCGTCGGCGTCCGCCAACACGACGCCCGCGTCGTCGACGACCACCGCCTTGACGCCGGTGGTGCCGACATCGATTCCCAATACGGCCCTGGCTGTCTCGCTCAGTCTCGCCCTCCGCCACTTCCCGCGTTCGCGCGCCGCGGCTCAACGTACCACCGACACCGCGTCTAGGCAAACGCCGGAGCCGCAGATATAATCGGCCCCGCCTTCAAGGCTATATACACGCTATCCGATTCCCATGATGCCCACAGCAGATATGAAAAACCCATCGGCAGTCCTCGCCGCGGTTGGCGATCTACGGATCGAGGACAGGCCGACGCCGAGGCCCGGCCTGTCCAATCGCGGACGTTAATGTGCGTCATGTCTCACGGAATGGCTACGCGATTGAATCGTGGGAAAGGGTCACAAATCTCTCTGGGTGCGTGGTCAAGACCGAAATAGTCGGCCAGCACGTGTTGGAGTTAGGCAACTCGTCCTCACCTTTAACCGCCAAGAACGGAGATCCAAATGTGCGGGTATAACGAGGGAGTGTAGAATGAGAAACAAGTACACGCAGGCGGGGGTGGCCCTGCTTGCCGTCATGCTCATGTCCATAGGCTGCGCGGACACATCAACGTCGTTGACGACTCCCATGCCAGCGCTTGCGACGGAATCTACGCCGCGACACACTCCAACAGTCGTTGCGCCACCCCGCCCTACAGCGACTCAGATACCGACTCCCGCACCTACTCCTGAGCCCTCAATAGGACGAATTGACTGCGACAACGAGCGGCTTATTGATGAGATCGTGAAGTTATCAGAAAAGCAAGACAATCCGTTTGCACCTCGTATCTTGAAGCTGTATCCAGAGAAAGTGGAAGAGGTCGAGCGGACAACAAAGCTGTTGCGCTGTAAGACTGAGGCGAAACTGAGTGCCGGCGGGGATGCATATGTCATCTACCACTACGAAATAGACCGAGATGGTGATACGTTCATCGGCTACGAATTCGGAGATCGAGTCCCATCGCCTGGGTCGATGATAGATACTGCCTTCCCTAAGCGTGGGGCCATGGATGGCTCTGATGGGACAACGATTCGGGGTAATTGATTAGCGGTTTAGTGGCCCGTAGAGGGGTTGCGGCGAGCGCTGGGTGCTGGTTTAGACTTTGGCTATGTGCAGTTCCCCAAGCTTGTCCCCCTCTGAACGGGATCAGTTTATCGCGTTGGTGACGCGGCTTCAAGAGCAGAACGCGCGGTTGACGGCAGCCAACGAAGAGTTGCATAAGGAACTCGCCGAGGCCAAGCGAGCGGGAAAGCGACAGGCTGCGCCGTTCTCCAAGGGCAGGCGCAGCAGCAAGCCCAAGCGTCCTGGCCGCAAGCCGGGTACGGGGCAGTTCATCTACCGCAAGCCGCCGTCTGCCGATGAGGTGACCGAGCCGGTTGTAGCAGTGCCAGTGTTGGGGGACACCTGCCCCGGATGTGGAGGCGTCCTCGAACATGAGGGAGTGCGGCTTGCCTACGTGACCGACCTTCCACCGGTCCCACGTCCCCAGGTAACGGCGTATCGTGTGCAGGTATGCCGGTGCCGGTCGTGCGGCAAGGCTGTGCGAGGGCGTCATCCGGACATAGCGCCTGACCAGTACGGGGCCAGCGCCCACCGAGTGGGGAAGCGGCTGATGGCGGCGGCCCACGTGCTCCACTATGGGGTGGGCGTTCCGGTACGGAAGGTTCCTGCCGTTCTCAGAGCGCTGACTGGTGTGAGAGTGAGCCAGGGAGCGATCAGCCAGGACGCGCTGCGTCGTGCCAAGGGTGCGGTGGGTGATGCCTACCGCAAGTTGCGGACATCGGTGCGGGCGAGTCCGTTCGTCCACACCGACGACACGGGCTGGCGAGTGGGAGGCGAGCGAGCGTTTCTGATGGCGTTCGAGACGGATGAGGCTGCGGTGTATCAAGTCCGTGCTCGTCACCGGAACGAAGAGGTGCGGGAGGTGGTCCCCTCGGACTATGGAGGGGTGATGGTGACTGATCGGGGCCGCAGCTACGACGCCCAGGCGCTGTCCGAGGTGAGGCAGCAGAAGTGTCTGGCGCACGTGTTGCGCTCGGTCAGCGAGGTGGTCCAGACCAAGACAGGGAGGGGACGCAGCTTCGGCAAGAGTCTGAGTGCGCTTTTGCGAGAAGCGATGGACCTGTGGAGGGCATATCACCGAGGAGAGGCTGAGAACTTTGCGGTCCAGGCCGAACGGTTGAAGCAACAGCTGAGCTATCATCTCCGCGACCGCCCGATGGCTGATGCGGACAACTTGAGGCTGCAGAACGAGTTGGGCTGGCACGACGACCGGGGCAACCTGCTGCGCTTCCTGGACGATCCGGGCATTGAGCCGACCAACAACCGTGCTGAACGAGCGCTCCGCCCGGCAGTGATCGCGCGGAAGGTATCGCACTGCTCCAAGACGGTGGAGGGGGCCGATGCGTTCTCAGCCTTCACCAGCGTAATCAGGACGTTGGAGCGCAATGGAGGCGACCAGCCTGTCGTGGACCGGCTCTGCGCTGTGTTCAGCGGCACTCCCATCTACTCCCCTTCACTCTGAACACCCTTCCCTTCCATCCGCTAATCAATTACGATTCGGGTATTGGACATAACTCCCGAAGCTTGGCCACAGATACGCGCTGAGAACCAATTCAACGACCCCCCTAAACAGGGGATGCGTTTCTTCATGATTCGAGTGGCGGTTGCTAATCCCTCAGATGCCCTTGAATCCGTTGCCGTCGATACATACGCCTTTGAGCTTATCGGAGAGAGAAGGCTGGTCTATACCTTCAGAGAGGGTTGTGGCCTCATACCTGATAAACTTCGTGGCGAAATCTTTCCGGGCGGTCAGACCGAAGGCAACGTCTGCTTCGAGATTCCCGTGACTGAGGGCGAGCTGTTGCTGATTCATCAGCCTGGATACACCGCTGAAGACCGGCGATTTCTTTGGCTGACTGACTGACTTCGCGGCCAACGTGCTCTCGTTAGCTTTGGCATGGGCATTGGCTGCTCGGTTCCCTAAGAGCCTATCAGCGGCAGATTGTCGGAACACGAGAGCCTCACGAACAGGAACCACGGTTCCCCGAGTAGGAACTGACGACCAAGAGGAGCTTCGACTAGCTCTTCACGGTGGGTGACCTGCGGCGCACCCCTCAATACCGATGAAGCACCCGCAGCCCAACCTACCACCGACGCCGCGCCTAGGCAAACGTCGGCGGCGCAGATATAATCTGCCCCGCCCTTCGGGACGAACCCGAGGGCGCCCACCTCCAACGATGTCCACAACAGATATGAAAAACCCATCGGCGGTCCTCGTCGCCGTAGGCGATCTGCGGATCGAGGACAGGCCGACGCCAAGGCCCGGCCCGGGCGATGTCGTGATCGGCGTCCGATCGGTCGGGATATGCGGGTCGGACATCCACTACTGGGAGCATGGCCGCATCGGCGACTTCGTCGTCGAGTCTCCGCTGGTCCTCGGGCACGAGGCCGCGGGAGTGGTCGAGGACGTGGCGGCCGACGTGACTGACCTGAAGCCGGGAGACCGGGTCGCCATCGAGCCGGGCGTCCCCTGCCGGCGCTGCGCCCGCTGCAAGTCGGGGCGCTACAACCTGTGCGGGGACGTGCGATTCATGGCAACACCGCCGATAGATGGCGCGCTGGCCCGGTACGTCGTACATCCCGCAGACTTCTGCTACAGGCTTCCCGACCACGTCTCGCTCGACGGCGGCGCGATGCTGGAGCCGCTGTCCGTGGGCGTCCACGCGTGCAGGCGCGGCGGCGTGAGGCCGGGCAGCCGCGTGCTGGTGATGGGCGCCGGGCCCGTCGGACTGGCGTGCCTGCTCGCCGCACGGGCCGCCGGCGCGGCAGCCGTGGGAGTCGCGGACCTACGGCAGGATCGGCTCGACGTCGCCGAGGCGCTCGGCGGAAGAGCGCTCCGCGCCGACAGTCCGACGCTGCAGCACGACGTGCGGGACAGCATCGGCGCGGTAGACGTGTCCATAGACTGCTCGGGAGCGGAGGCCGCCGTTCGGGCGGCCATAGACGCGACCTCGCCGGGCGGGGCGGTCGTGCTGGTCGGGCTGGGCCCGAACGAGATGACCCTGCCTATCATCCGGGCCGCCACGCGTGAGATCGACATACGCGGCATCTTCCGCTACGCGAACACCTATCCGGCGGCGCTGGACATGGTGGCGTCGGGCACCGTCGACACCGGCCCGATCGTGACCCACCACTTCGCGCTGACCGACGTGGTCGCGGCGTTCGAGACCGCCCGTGACGGGCAGAGCGGCGCCATCAAGGTCATGGTGACGGTCTGATGCCGGTAGCCATCGACCTGTCCGGCCGTCGAGCCGTGGTCACGGGTGCCGGCAAGGGCATCGGCCGCTCGATCTGCCTGGAGCTCGCGAACGCCGGCGCGGACGTGTTCGCGGTCAGCCGCACGAGGTCCGACCTCGACAGCCTCGGCGAGGAGCTTGGGCCGACCGGGATCCGCTACGGCTGCTGCGTCGTCGACCTGCGGGGCAAGGAGACGGCGGAGTACGTCGTCGCGCAGGCCGAGGCCGCTCTGGGCGCGCCGGACGTGCTGGTCAACAACGCCGGCGTCGCGGAGAACGCCCCGGCGACGGAGGTCACAGAGGAGCAGTGGGACACGACGCTCGACGTCAACGCGAAGGGCGCGTTCTTCCTGTCGCAGGCACTCGGCAGATCGATGCTCGAGAGCGGCTGGGGACGCATCGTCAACGTTTCGTCGCAGGCGGGCCTCGTCGCCCTGGAGCAGCACGCGGCCTACGGCGCGAGCAAGGGCGCGATGAACATGCTGACGAAGGTGCTGGCCGTCGAGTGGGGCCCGCGCGGCGTTACCGTCAACGCAGTCGCTCCCACGGTGATACTCACGCCCATGGGCGAGGCGTTCTGGAACGAGCCCGAAAGGCGCGAACCGATGCTTGAGAAGATACCGCTCGGACGGTTCGGCGTGCCGACGGAGGTGGCGTCCGTCGTGGCCTTCCTGGCCAGCGACCACGCGGCCCTGATCAACGGCGCGGTCATCCCCATCGACGGCGGGTACACGGCCCGCTGAGCCCGCTTGCGGGCGGCCATGCCGGGAAGACGGCCCACCGAGGAGAGCCAACATGAGTGAGAACACGCTGACCGCCGGGGTTTCCAGGGTAGACATCACGCCGCCCATCGGCTTCAGAATGCAGGGGATAATGCGCCGCATAGAGCCCTCGACCGGCGTCCACATGCCGCTGCACGCGACCGCTCTCGTGCTGGCCGACGACAACCACAAGATTGTGATAATCGACTGCGATCTGATCGGCCTCGACCTGCCGCTGGCGGCGGAGATACGCGGCGCCGTCGCCGACCGCATAGGCACGGAGCCGAGCCACGTAACGGTGGCGTGCACCCACACCCACAACAGCCCGAGCACCGTGCGCACCAGCCTTGGCGGCCCCCACGACATCGCGCCGCGGCCCGGCGAGATCGAGTCGCTGGACGCCTACGTGGCGGAGCTGGTCGACAAGCTGGCCGGGCTCGCCTCGGCCGCCGATGCCAACCGCCGGCCGGCCAGGGCCGGAGCAGGCCGGGGCGAGGCCGCAGTCAACATCAACCGAGAGCAGATGATGGACGATGGCCGCGTCTTCGTCGGGCGCAACCCCGGCGGCGTCACCGACCACGGCGTGGACGTGCTCAGGGTCGACGACCTGGAGGGCCGGCCCATAGCGGTCGTCTGCTGCTTCGCGGCCCATCCGGTGGTGATGGGCATGGACAGCTTCCTGCTGGGCCCCGACTACCCCGGCGTAGTCAGGCGCATCGTCGACCAGACCGTCGGCGGCACAACCCTGTTCCTGACCGGGTGCGCGGGCAACCAGGCGACCATCGAGTTCCTGCAGCACGACTGGGACGAGGTCGAGCGAATCGGCGGCATAATCGGCTGCGAGGCCGCCAAGACCGCGATCGGGATCGAGACGCGCCCGCACGAGGTCGTGATGGAGGCCGGGGGCTCCATGTCGAACCTGGCCGTGTACAGCAAGCGGTTCCACGACGGCCCGACGCACCGGGTGTTGGACGCCGCGTCGCGGACCGCCACGGTGCCTCTGCAACCGCTGCCATCCCTGGCGGAGGCCGAGGCGCAGGCCGCCGACGCCGAGCGCGAGCTGGCGGAGGCGGTGCAAAGCGGCGTGACCGTCCGCGAGACGGTCCCGCTTCTGCTCATGGAGCGTTGGACGAAGGGGGTGCTGGAGAAGGTGAGGGCCGGCGTCAAGCAGGACAAACTGGCCTTCGAGATCGTGGGCTACCGTCTCGACGACTTCGTACTCGTCGCGCTCCCGGGGGAGCCGTTCGTCGAGATCGCGCTCGGGGTCAAGGAGCGCTCGAAGGCGACCCATACGATGGTCGCCGGGTACGGCAACGGCAACGTCGGCTATCTGCCCAGCACCGAGACGGTCGCGCAGGGCGGCATGGCCGTCGAGGCCTCGGTAAAGACCTACAACATCTCGGCGCCGCCCGTGTCCGAGACGGTAGACATCGTCGTCGCCGAGTTCGGCAAGCTGCTGGAAGACTTGGGGCTGTAGCAGCGGTCCGACAATCCACCCTCACCTCGATCCTCTCCCTTGATGGGAGAAGAGGCAGATAAGGCGTGAAGGGAACTGGCGCCGCTCATTCCCGTCCAGGAGAAGAAGATGCTCACAAATGCCACGTTCAAAATCGTAAGCTGGGACGAGGAGCCGTTTGATGAACCGGAGGACGGGCCGAAGCTGACCCGGGCGCACGTGACGAAGTCTTTCCACGGTGATCTGTCCGGGACAGGCAACCTCATGTACGTGATGGTGCACCTCTCCAGTGGGGGCGCCTTGTTCATGGGTTTCGAGAAGGTTGTGGGCAGCTTGGGCGGGCGGACAGGCAGCTTCGTGTTGCTACACACGGGGGCTTACGACGGAGAGGAGGCCACGGCGGAGTACGAGGTCGTTCCAGGGTCGGGTACCAACGAGCTCGCCTGCCTTTCGGGTACTGGCGGGTTCTCTGCTGGACGTGCCGAGGAGCACGACATGACGTTGGATTATGAAGTGTGACTCGCACCCGGAAGTCTGCTGATTCTTGGAATGCCTGCACAGTCCAAGCACTACCCTTTGTAAGACACGCTGGAGAGCCGGATGACGCGAAAGCGTTACGTCCGGTTCGGAGGGGTCCGACGGAAGAGTACCCCTACAGCTCGGAGTAACTCGCCGTCCGCCTACCCTACCCGTCCCCGCCTACGCCCCTGCCCTGCGGAAGCGGAACGCGTACACGTCCGCGTCCTTGAGCGCGAAGCGCAGCCTGACGGGCGTTCCTGACAGCCGTCCGAGTCCGTCGCCTCCGCCCCAACGCACGACGCCCTCGGTCTCGTCCCCGATCATCTCGCCGCAGTCCGCCAGGTTCAGGCCGTCCTGGACGGCGCCATCGGCGTCCTGCACCTCGACGCTGACGTGGCCGGCGGCCGAGGTGGAGTAGTTCAGTTCCAGCTCGTCGCCGTCGAACACGAGCGGCGGCGTGGTGAGCTCGCCTCCGCCGTACCCGGCGCTGGCCGACACGAAGCCGTCGAGCCGCAGCGTCATGCGCTCGAAGTGGCAGGTCGGGAAATCGCGGTTTCGCAGCACGTACAGCGACAGCTCCTTCTCGCCGGTCTGCACGACGCCGTTGGAGACGAGGCTGGCGCGGGACATCCAGTTGCGCGGGTCGGGCCCCGGGCGGATGTAGGACTCCAGGAACGTCCTGTCCCAGTGTACGCCGTCGCGGCTGCTCATGAAGATCGGGTCCGCGACGCCGGGCCAGTGGGCGTCGGCGTGGCGCGTCTGCTCCGGCATGAAGCGCCTCGGGAACGCCAGGTAGACGCCCGGAGCCCGCAGATACGGTGTCGTGCCGTTCGTGTACATGTGCTCGATCGGCGCGTCCCCGGTGTCGATCGGCTCTAGCGCCGACCAGTTGAGGAAGTCCTTGGACGTGCCCCGCCTGATCCACCGGACCGACTTACGTGCGGCTCCCTCGGAGGCGCGGCCGTGGGTGAAGCCGCCCGCGCCGTGCTTGCCGCGCACGTAGATGACGTACTCGCCGCGCCAGGGGTCCCAGAACGGGAGGTTCTGGGTGTCGAACGGCGGGTCGTCCAGGATCGGCTCGTCCCGCATGCGCCGCCAGTGGACCCCGTCGGCGGACGCCAGCGCCTTCAGCGTCTCCTTGCCGTCGACCGGCTCGCGCACGATGGCCTTGTACCGCTCGTCCGGTTTCGCCTCGGGGTTGCCGTCCACGAACGGGACCAGGTCCACCCCTGGCTCCATCCAGACGATGCTGTTGTCCCTGGAGCCCTCGAACTCGAAGATGCCCAGCGACGGCTTCGTCCACGTGATGCCGTCCGTGCTCTCGGCGTAGGACGTGAGGTCCACGTGCAGCGGAATCTTCGTCTCTCCCGGCGCCATCAGCGACTCGATCTGGTAGCCGTCGTGGCTCGTGCCGCGGTAGTACATTCGGTATACTCCGCCGTCCTTTAACACCGTGTGGTAGTCGCAGGTGCTGCCCTCCCACGGGGCGTCGGTTACGATCGCCGTGCCCGCCGACCTGGGACTGTGCAGCTTGAGATCGACACCGTTGGCCGAGTCGACCAGGTAACGGTCGACGAAAAGCTGACGGTCGCTTCCAACGTCGATGGGTTGGCCAGTCACGAGAGTCACCTCCTGGGGATTGTCTTCGACTTCACATGTCCGCGGAATCGGGCAAACGGGCGGGTCCCGTGGGTCATACCAATTCGTTTTGACTACACCGCCAATTGCCAACCCGTAGAGGCGGGTTTGAAACCCGCCTTCCCCGTCGGTGTAGGACGCAGCCCTGATCTAGGCATATATGGCCTGATCAACGGCGACTTGGTACTAGTTACGTCGGCCCGCATGTCTCTGCACGCCGCAATTATACAGCCGCCAGGACGAGCTTGCGCCCTCCAAGCTGATCGGGGAGGCGGCGATGACTGTCCAGACCTGCTGAGAGGAGAGCGGATCACCCTTGAGTAGCAGGTGTTACGAGATTCGCCGTACTAGTGGGCCAGCAGGCGGCCTACCGCTTCAATACTCGTCCCAGCCATCGTGATGTGTTTCCCATAGGCCAGATAGGTGCGTTTGGCGTGCAAGCATGATATTCTATGAACACCCCAGCGGGGTGTCTTTGGAGTCATGAACCTCTTGGTTTCCCGCCTGCCGATCGTACCGGCCCTGATCGTCGTGGCCGTCGGTCTCGGGTGTTCCACGCCGGATCGGGAGCCGGCAACCGAGCTTGCGACAACCACGGCTCCCAGTCCCGCTCCGGTGTTGGCGACCGCCACGGCTCTCAGTCCCGGTCCGGATCCGACTGCGGCTCGTGTAACCAGGGGCGGTGGTCCACTCTGGTCGTTTCACGTCAGCGCGTCCACGACCGTGGCGGTGCTCTTCGCCGAGACGGCCTACTACCCCGGGCCGCTCGAGGCGGCCGGACTCAGCCCGGGACCGTGGGACACTCAATCTGAGGCGATGGCCGCCTTGCAATCGACTTCCGAGAGGGTCGAGGAAGGAAATTGCCGCTTCACGCCGCCGAGTCTCCACGTGTGCGACCTGGTTGACAAGGCCACCGGCCTGATGGTCGGAACGTCAAAGCGGGCCGGGGGCGGTTGGCATGCGGAATCGGACTACGTTCTGGGCAGAGGCTTCTACGCGAATGCGCGCAACGTCCTCGATCACGATGTAGGTGATCCGGCTTACAGGAGAAGGATCGAAATGCTCTACGTCGACGGGACGAGGTACAAGGGCAAGGCTCCGGACCGATGGCAACGCGGGGACCCTATATTCGCATTCTTCGCTTACCCCGATTACGTCTGGGAGATATTCAAGGACGGGTACGGCGCGGTCTCAGACCTCGGGCGATGGTTCGACAGGGTGTCGCGACTGCCCGACGAGCGATTCGACGAAACGGTCACGGCGCAACGCTATCGCGCGGAGCAGGACAATCTGCAGGGTCCAATGAAATTCGATCTGTGGATCGATACGGACACCGGGTACCCGCTGAAAATGACTCGCGAGTACAGCGGGCCGTACGGGACCGACCGGAGCACCTACGTGTTCAGCAAGTTCAATGAAGTCGAGCTTCCCGAGGTCCGCCCGTCGGACGGATCGGCGACCCAGCCGAGGGGCCGCAATTTCACCGAGGCGGCCGGACCACCGACGGCCCTGTAGGCGCCTTGCTCGGGCGCTGCTCGCTCGCCTAGTCCTGGCCGCCGTGTTCCTGATGTCGGCGCTGACCAAGGTAAGCGCCCCCGGGCGTTTCGCCGAGGACGTCAGGCAGTACCGCATTCTGCCCAAGCCGCTGTCGACCGTATTCGCGTGGGCCACCCCACAACGTAGACCCCCGTTCGCCCCCAGGGCCAGCGGTGACACGCCCGGGGCGTGTTGCGGTAGCAGCACAGACGTGCTATTCTGGCCGCGTGGAAACAATCTCCATCTTCATCCCCCATTCCCATTCCTATCAAGCCCGGCGCGGGTCACGGCGTGTCGTTCCGAGCCACGGTGCCCGGCTCAGATAGCCCGAGCGGCACACCGGGTGTGTCATCTACGGCACAGGTGTGCCACCGGCCAGATACAAACGGCACAGAGTGGCACAGAATGGCACAGATCCGAGCGAAAAAACGGCCGGCGGCCTCGACGCACTCTCGTGGCCGCTCGTCTCATCGAGCCTGGACCGTTGCCTGCGGACACAGGCGGTTGCCGGCGCACGAGGCCGAACCTATAATCGCCTGAACCTTCGGGGCGCTCGCCGACATCGTCCGGGACGGCGTCGGGCCGTGCGGTGGGCCACGAATACGGAGTGATGCGAACATGGCACCCTACCGAGCGGCGGTCATAGGCCTGGGACGCATGGGCAGCACGTTCGACGACGAGATCGACCAGGGAGGATCGATCTTCCTGCCCTACTGTCACGCGCCGAGCTACAACGCCGCTCCCAACGTCGAGCTCGTCGCCGGGGCCGACCTCCACGACGGCCAACGGGAGATCTTCGGGCAACGCTGGGGCCTGTCCGCCGACCACCTCTACGCCGACTACAGGGAGATGCTCGCGCAAGAGAAGCTCGATCTGGTCAGCGTCTGCACCACGGCGCGGGTGCGCTCCAGGATCGTGCGGGACGTGGCGAGGTCCGACGTGGGCGCCATCTGGGCCGAGAAGCCCATCGCCCTCAGCCTCGGTGAAGCCGACGACATGGTGCGGGTCTGCGAGGAGAACGACGTGCGGCTCGCCGTCTACTGCAGTCGGCGCTGGAACCCACTCTTCCACAAGGCCAGGCAGATGATCGAAGACGGCGACATCGGCGACGTTCTCCACGTCGCCGTGCTCGCGCGGGTGGGACTGTCGCACAACGGCAGCCACTCCATCGACATCCTCCGATACCTCGCGGGCGGCGAGGTCGAGTGGGTATTCGGCGAGATGGAGTCTGACGAGGCCGCGGCGGGGGACGACGACCCGCGCGGCAACGGCTACCTCGCCTTCGACAACGGCGCCAGGGGATACCTCCGCTCCACGGACACGGGCGCGGTCCAGTGGGACATAGACGTGGTCGGGACGAAGGGCCGGATTCGCTCCACGGACAACGGCGACGACTGGGAGCTCCGGCGGGTCTTCGACGACGGCCCGACGGGCCGGCGTGGCCGGCCGTACGCGGTCAGCATTCCGTTCCCGTGGCCGGCGCGGATGCAGGGCATGGGGCTGCACGCGGTCGCGGACCTCGTGTCCACCATCGAGAACGGCCACGAGCCCAGGTGCTCGGGACGGGACGGACGCGCCGCGCTGGAGATCGCCATCGCGCTGCGCGAGTCGCACCGCCGCGGAGGCGTCAAGGTTACGCTCCCGATCGAAGACCGCAGCCTGAAGATCGACTCCTCCGAGATAGCCGGCGACGACGTTCCGGCACGGCTGCGCCGGGAGCGACAGCAGAGCAGCACGGCATGAAGGCGCTCGTATACCACGGCAACAGAGACGTTCGCTACGAGGAAGTCGACGACCCGACTCCCGGCGACGGCGACGCGCTGATCAGGATCGACTACTGCGGCATCTGCGCGACCGACCTGGAGGAGTACCAGTTCGGCCCCAAGTTCATCCACGACGAGCCCAATCCGGTGACGGGCAAGATGCTGCCGTTGGTCATCGGCCACGAGCTGACCGGCACGGTGGTCGAGCTGGGCCGGAGCGCCGCGGGCGTGGCCGTCGGAGACCGCGTGGTGATCGACGGAGTGCTCACCTGTGGCCGGTGCTGGTGGTGCCTGAACGACCGGGGGAACCGCTGCCCTGGCAGCGCGACGGTCGGGTTCGGGGCCGACGGCGGCCTCGCCGAGTACGTCGCGTGGCCCGCGGCCCAGGCAGTGGCCCTGCCGGACAACGTCAGCAGCGAGGAGGCTGGCCTCAGCGAGCCCACCGCCGTGGCCCATCACGCCGTGCGCCAGGGCAACGTGACCGCGGGCGACCGTGTAGCCGTGCTCGGCGCGGGCGTCGTCGGCCTGCTCGCGATGCAGGCCGCCAGGGCGATGGGAGCGTGGGTGTGCGCGATCGACGTCCGGCCGATGAGCCTGGAGCGCGCGGCCGCGCTGGGCGCGGACGCCACGATCGACTCCGGTAAGGAGGGCGCGGTCGAGAAGCTCGCCGAGCTGACCGACGGCCTCGGCGCCGACATCGTGATCGACGCGGCCGGAGCGCCCAGGACGCCGCACCTGGCCATCGACCTCGTACGGCGCGGCGGCCGCGTGGTGCTGGTCGCGATCTACACCGCGACGCCCGAGTTCGACTTCAACACCATCCTGACAAAGGAGATCGAGGTCGCCGGCTCCATCGGATACGAGAGGCGGGACGTAGATGCCGCCGTCCGCATGCTCGGCGACGGCTCGGTCAAGACGGCGTCGCTGGTATCAGGCGTCATCGGGCTGGACGAAGTCGTCGACATCGGCTACCCGCGCATGCTGGCCCCGACCAAGGACATCTTCCGCCTGCTTGTCTCACCTACCGGCGACCGGTAGGCCGCCTGGACCGCACTACCGCGCCGGCGTAGCGGTACTTCTCCAATCGAGCGGGTCGCGGGTCGACGCCTCTTCCAGCGCACTGCGGGACAACTGGCGCACGCCGGCCAAGCGAGACCGCCGGGTTTCTCATGCAAGAGGGAGGGAGTAGTGGTCGGGGTGACTGGACTTGAACCAGCGACCTCGTCGTCCCGAACGACGCGCGCTACCGACTGCGCCACACCCCGACGAAGTAGATTGTAGCCGTGCGACGTACCAACGGCAAGGCGAACGGCGTACGGTCGCCGTTCAAGAGTTGGGCTTGATGGGACGAATACCCCTCCATACCCCTGGATGCCCGCTTCCGCAGGCATAACGGTAGTTGCGGACGCCTGGGTGATGCTAACCGGGCGGGTCGTCCGGGCTGTCGGCCAGAGCGCTCTTGAGGGATGCGAAGTTCATCTGGTACAGGTGCGCGTACAGGTTGCCGTTCTGCATCAGCTCGTCGTGGGTGCCGACCTCGACGACCTCGCCCAGGTGCAGCACGACGATCTGGTCGGCGCCCCGGATGGTGGAAAGCCGGTGCGCGATGACGATCGCGGTCCGGCCTTCCAGCAGCCGTTTCAGGGCCCGCTGCACCAGCATCTCGGTGTAGCTGTCGATGTTCGCGGTGGCCTCGTCGAGTATCAACACCCTTGGGTCGGCCACGATGGCCCTGGCGAAGCTGACGAGCTGGCGCTGCCCAACACTCAGGTTCACCCCGCGCTCGTGCAGGTCGGTGTCGTAGCCGTCCTCAAGCTGGGTGATGAAGTCGTGGGCGCCGACGGCCTTCGTGGCCTCGATCATCTGCTCGTCGGTGACGTCCGGGTGGTTGTACTTGATGTTCTCCCGAACGGTGGCCGAGAAGAGGAACGGCTCCTGCAGCACCATGCTCATCTGCCGGGCGAGAGACTGGCGCTTCACGTCGCGGATGTCCTTGCCGTCCACCAGGATGGCGCCCCTGCCCTGCTCCACGTCGTAGAAGCGGGAGATCAGCGACACGAGGGTCGTCTTGCCGGCCCCGGTCGGACCGACTATGGCTACCGTCGTTCCGGGCTTGACGTGGATGTTGACGTTCTTCAGCACGTCCTCGCCCTCGACGTAGCCGTAGCTGACGCCCCTGACCTCGATCTCGCCCTCGAGCCGCGGAAGGTCCCTGGCGCCCGGGGCGTCGACGACATCGGGCTCGGCGTCAAGCAACTCAAAGATTCTCGCGCCCGAGGCCATAGCTCGTTGAAGCTGCGTGTACTGCATCGTCAGGCTGCGGATCGGCTCGAAGAAGCGCTGGATGTACAGCACGAACGCGACCATCGTCCCGACTTCGATGGCGTCGTCCGTAACCATCCGAGCGCCGAAATAGATCACGAGCCCGATCCCGAGGTGCGTCAGCGTGTCCACGGGCATCAGCAGCCCGGTCGCCAGCCGGGTCGCCGACAGGGAAGTGGTCAGGCTGGCCCGGTTCTTCTCGTCGAACTGCTCGAGGTTCCGCTCCTGCCGGTTCATGCTCTGGACGACGCGTACGCCGGATATGTTCTCGTTGAGCGCCCCGTTGACTATCGAGATGGTCCGCCTGACCTCTACAAAGCCCCGCTTGGCGAAGGGCTGCCAGACCATCACGATCAAGACAAGTACCGGTACGAATACCATCGAGATGAGCCCCAGCTTCAGGCTCATCGTCACGACCGCGACTACGATCAGGATCAGGCTCAGCAGGTCTCCGATGGTGATGACCGCTACGGAGAGGAACTCCTGGAGCTGGTACACGTCCCCCAGCACGCGCGACATGAGACGCCCGACCTCGGTCCTGTCGTAGAACTTGAGCGACAGCTTCTGAAGGTGGGCGAACATGTCCTCGCGCAGCCTGTACAGGACGCCCTGGCCCGCACGGGTCATCGCGATTTCCTGGGTGAAGTGGGCCGCAACGCTCATCAGTGCGTTGCCGACGAACAGGGCCACGATGAAGCCGAGTCCGCCGAGGTCGCCGGGAACGATGTAGTCGTCCACGGCCACCTTGATGAGCCATGGTACGGCAACCAGGGACGCCGCGAAGACAATCATCGCGACCGTCGCGATCGCCACCAAGTGGGCGGACGGTCTTACGTACGGCGCCAGCCGGGCGACGACCCTGTAGGAGAATACGGTGCCGCCGTCGTCGTCGCCAGCCAGAGCGGCCTGCATGCGGCCGCCCCCCATTCCCGCCCCCATTCCCGCCATACCCATACGACCGCCGGACCCGAACATTTACGTTCCCCTCCAACGGCCAGCCGATCCCGAGACGTCGATCTCCATCATGACCTCCTCCTGAGGTCGTAGCTGGAGCTCGTGGATCCTGTGGTACAGCCCGCCGATCGCAAGCAGCTCGAAGTGCGTGCCCCGCTCGACCACCTCGCCGTTGTCCAGGACGAGGATCTGGTCCGCGCGGTGAACTGTGCTGAGCCTGTGAGCGATGACGAACGTAGTCCGGCCGCGCATTACCGACTCCATCGCCGTTCGGATCAACTCCTCGGTTCCCGCGTCTACGCTCGACGTGGAGTCGTCCAGAATCAGGATGGGCGGGTCCAGCAGAATCGCCCGGGCGATCGACATTCGCTGCCGCTGCCCGCCGGACAGCGTCGCGCCACGTTCCCCGATCACGGTGTCGTAGCCGTCATCCAGGCCCATTATGTACTCGTGAAGCTGGGCCACCTTCGCCGCTCGCACGATCTCGTCCATCGTGGCGTCCTCGCGGCCGTAGGCGATGTTCTCCTTCAGGCTGGCGCCGAAGAGGAAGACGTCCTGCTGGACGATTCCTATGTTGCGGCGCAGCGACCGCAGCGTTACGTCCCGGACGTCGATGCCGTCGATCGTGACGCGCCCCCATGTCACGTCGTAGAACCTGGGCAGCAGGTTGGTTGTCGTGCTCTTGCCGCTGCCCGGAGCGCCGAGCAGAGCCACAACCTCTCCCGACCTCGCGTCGATGTCGATGCCCTTGAGTACCTCGGTGCCCCCGTAGTAGGAGAAGCCGACGTTGTCGAAGCGAACGTGACCGCGGACGCGCGACAACTCGAGCGCGGTCCTGGACTCCTGCACCGGCGACCGGGCGTCCAACACCTCGAAGAGCCTGTGTCCGGCCGATATCGCGCGGGCGAAGTTGTTGACCATCATCCCGGTGAATCTGACCGGTTGGCTCAGTATCTGAAGGTAGATGAGGAACTGGACCATCTCGCCGACGGTGATGTGTCCGCTCATGATCCGGCTGCCGCCGTAAAGCAGGATCAGCGCCATGGCGAGCATGTACATGCCCATGATGAAGGAGGTGTTGATCGCCTGGAGGCGCGCGGCCGCGACCATATCTGCCCTAACATCGCCGCTCCTCTCGCTGAACTTGGCCATCTCGAACTCGTCGGCGGCAAACGACTTTACCACGCGGACCCCGGTCAGATTCTCCTGGACCGTCGTGCTCAGGTCTCCCATGTCCTCCTGGATCTTGGTCCAGATCCGCCGCAGGCGCAGCCGGACGAAGACGGACATCACCGCGACCGCTGGCATGAAGCTCATGGCCAACAGTCCCAGCCGCCAGTCGAGCCTCAACATGAGGAAAGCGGCGGCGATGGCTAGAATCAGGAAGTAGGGGCCCCGCACCAGGCCGCCGCTCACGAACATGCGCATCGCCTCCACGTCCGAGATGGCGCGCGACATCAGGTTCCCGGTGTGCTGCCGGTCGTGGAAGGCGAAGCTGAGGTTCTGGACGTGGTCGTAGAAGCGATTTCTGAGCTCGTACACGACCCGGAGGCCGACGGCCTCTCCCATGTACGTCTGTCCGAACGACAGCAGGCCGCGGAGCGCGCCGATTCCAAGGATCAGCAGCCCCGTGGTCAGCATGGCCGCGTCGGAGATCGGCTGGCCGCGCGCGTAGCCCGCAATGTCGTCCACGGCCCTGCCCACCAGCGTCGGGAGCATCATGTAGGCGGCCGTCGCCGTGGCCATGAACAGGTAGGCGCCCAGCAGCATCCACTTGTGCTGCAAAGCCAGACGTACTATCCGGGCAAGTATCCGCATTCAGCGGCTCCAAGGGCGCTCGACGCCTCTTCACGTATCGTCAAACGGGCCGACTACGGGAGGACTACGGGAGTCGGCCCACCTTTTCCCAAACTATTCTAAGCCTTCGCACAAAATGTTCAAGGTTTCTGTAGGACTTTCTCTTGAATTGTTTTTCATGATATATGATTCAGCATACGCGAATGGGTCTGATGCCGCCAGATCGCCCTGGCTTATGTCTGACGCGGACGTCGCGGCCCGTTCGGCCCGCTGGATGAGGCAGCCCGGGTAGGGCCGCAGCGTCGTGCTAGAATCGAGCTAATGGCCAACGCCAAGCCGACGCGGTCATAGGATGACGATCTCCGGCAGACGCCCGATAGCCTCCGTCATGCCGTTCGCGGTGCGCCCGCTGACGGCCGCTGACGTACTGCAGGTGCAGGTTATCGAGCGAGAGGCCTTTCCGAGCCACTTCCCGCCGACGTCTTTCCGCTTTGAGCTGCAGAACTCGGCCGCCTCCCATCTCGTAGCCTGCCGCGCTCCAAGCGCCCCGCCGGGCTTGTCGGGCCGGCCGCCTACGGACAGACGCGCAACCGCCGGCAGCGGGCCTGCACGTCTGGCGGCCACGATTCGCAACGCCTCCGCCGGTCTGCGGCGCAAGGGCGGGCCTGCCGGCGAGCCGATCGCCGGGTTCCTGGGAGCCCTGTACGCGGCCGACGAGGCGCACGTCATCACATTCGGAGTCCGCCGGACGTACCGCAGCCGCGGCGTTGGGGAGCTGCTGCTCATTGCCGCCATCGAGCAGGCCTACGCAAGAGGCGCCTCCATCGTCACTCTGGAGGTCCGGCCATCCAACTTCGTCGCCAGAAACCTATACGGCAAGTACCGCTTTGACGTGAGCGGAGTCCGGAGGGGCTACTACGTCGACAATCGCGAGGACGCCCTGATCATGACAGCCGGTCCCATTCGCGACCAGTCCTACGTCGACATGTTCGCTCGTGTGAAGGAGGAGCACCGGCGCCGTTGGGGGCGCGCGACCCTCCCCGCGCTACTGCAAGCTAGGTACCAGGGCACTCCAGTCAGGAAGGGAACCGAGTAGAGGCCGCAGCCCTGACTGCCGTCTGGCACCGCCCCCGGAGGCTCTTCGGTATCCGGTGAGGATGCCCCACGGCGCCCGGCGTACCAGCGCGGTGCGGTATACCTGCTGCCGTCGACCGGAACGGCAGGGACTGACTTGCCCGGCTAGAGCCGCCTGGACGGCTATACGAGAATCCTGGCAGCGGCGACCAGCAGGCCGAGCCCGACGATGAGGCCTACGGCCCACCACCGCAACCCCGAGGACGGCTCGCGTCGTCGCCGGTTTCTCACGTCCCTTCTGCGGCGTCGGCGAGAGCTCAACGCGTCTTTCTGGCCGATCTCCGTGGCTGTTCACGCCTTGTGACACGGCGGCTGGGGAGTAGCGTGCAACCCCATACGCGCCTATGCTCCCTCGGCGTCAGTTGCGGTGGTCGGCTCGTGCGAGTCCCGTCAGGACTGGACGGTCAGCCGTCTCACGCTCCCCAGGCATTGGGGCGCGGACGCGTCGAGGACGCCGTAGAGATAGAGCTGCGCGGCTACTCGTCCGACTCTTCGGCGGGAACGGCGGTGTGGCTAAGAGGCCACAGCCACTCCACTTCCTCGTTCTTCTGCACCTTGTGCACGGGCGTACCATCGAGCACGGTGACCACGTAGTTCACCAGATCGCCGGAACAGTGCGCGCAGTAGCCTTGCCTGTTCATGAGTCGTCCCTGGATCGAGTTCCGCAGCCGCTCCCACTCGGCCCTCTGCCGGCCGCCCCGCGGCTGCGCGAGCGCCCCCAGAAGATTTCGGCGCGTCGGCAGGAGCCGCTCTTCGATGGCCGCCTTCAGACGCGGCTCAGAAGTGTAGTCAAAGGTCAGGCCTCGTTTACGCCATTCCTCTACAATTAGGAGCATCTCCCGCCGGAAGTCGGGCTTTTCGCGCTCGGCCACCCCGACCTCTCGCTCGATGTCCCGCACGTCGCGGTCGCTGATGGTCCTGTCCGTGGCGTCGGTAGGCCGGAAGCCGGTCTCGGAGAAGTCAGCGATCGTGTTCAGATACCCGTCGAGGAGTATCTCGGCGGCCTGTTCGAAGTTCTCGTCGAAGGCCCGCTGCACCTCGTTGATGGCGAGATCGTTGTACTCCCGGATCGTGTCGTTCAAGAAGCCCACGTAGTTCACGCGCGCCTCCTCCTCGAGGCTGATATTCTCCCTGAGCCCTCGCCACAAGCTGTCGACGGCCGCCAGCGGGAATACGCAAGAAACGTCGGCCGAGCCTGCGATGTTGTCGAGCCGATTCATCACGTATCTGGGCGATAGGCCGGACATTCCCTCACGGTAGTTGTGCCGCTGCATCTCCGCCACGTCGCCCCTGTCATACGGCTTGACCACCTGGCCGTCATAGAGCCTCATCTTGTCGAGGAGGCCCATCCCCTGGCGAGACGGCAGGTCGAGGCGAGACAGGATCGCGAACACGCTGGCCATGCGAAGCGTGAGGGGCGCGAGATGAACGCCCTGCACCATTCCGGACGCCAGCATGCCGGCACAGATCTTGATCTCTTCGCGTACCCGGAGGTTGTACGGAACCTCGATGGCGATTATCCGGTCTTTGAGCGCCTCCGAATGCTTGTCGGCGGTAAACTCGTCGAAGTCGCCCTCGTTGGAGTGTCCTATCAAGACCTCGTTGGCGTAGACCGAGCCGAACTTGTCGTTCTTGATGATCTGTTCCTGCGCCAGACCGAGCAGCGTGGTGAGGAGCTGCTTGTCTGCCTTGAAGATCTCCACGAACTCCATGAGACCGCGGTTGGCGATGTTCAGCTCGCCATCCAGCCGGAAGGCCTTGCTGGCCACCTCCTCCCGTTCGCCCGACAGCAGCGTCTGGTCGACGCTGCCGACGAGTACGGAAGAGTCGACTCTCGGATTAGACGCGATGAAGTAGCCGATCCCGAGGGCCGATCTCTCGGAGAAGACCACCCGGCGTACGGCCATTTCGGAGGCCTTCCCGTTGTATTCGGATTTGAGAGTGTACTGGCATCGTGGGCACGGGACGCCCTCGACGTAGACGCCATAGTGATCGAGCAGGGCCGGACGCAGCCTCTCCGGGACGAGGTGCAGCGGGTCCTCCTGAATGGGACACCCAGCGATCGCGTAGACGGCGCCTTGGTCGGTGCGGGTGTACTCCTCCAGCGCTCTCTTGATCAACTCGACGATGGTGGACTTGCCGCTGGCCGGCGGGCCGAGTAGGAGGAGTATCCGCTTCCGGATCTCCAGCCTTCTGGCCGACCCGTCCAGGTAACGGACGATCCGATCGAGCGCCCGCTCCATGCCAAAGATGTCGTCTTTGAAGAGGCCGTATACAGATACGCCGTCTGGCGTCGTCTCAACGCCTTTGGCGATGACGGCCTCGTGTACCAGGTCGTGAGCCAGCCGCGAGCGAGAGGGGTCTTCTACGACGAGCTGGAGATAGTCGGCAAAGGTGCCCTCCCAGGCAAATCGACCGAACTCTCCGTCGCTCTCCGCAAGGATGTGGTCTATCGAGGGTTTTTCGGTCATTCGTCTCACCGCATGGGGATACTCAACCCCGCCGCCGGAGCGGCCGGGCTCGTCGTTAGTAGGAGTTGGCCGGTCACGGAGACGTTAGGCAGCCTCCGTGACCGGAAATAGCGCAAGCCGAGTCCGGCTATGCCGTAACCGCCACGGCCCCGGCGATGACGGCCAGTCCGATAAGGCTGACGACGGCCCCGCCAATGAGCAGGAACCAGCCGGACACCAACTTCAGAACGTTGAATCCGAACGCCAGGTAGAAGAACAAGATGGTTGCGAGGGCGGTGAGCACGAGCGCCGCGGCCGACATCGCGAGCATCACATTCTCGCCGTACCTGGCATCGAGCTCGCCCGCGAAGTAGGCAAGCGCGCCCAATGAAACGACCGCCACAACCGCGCTATGGAAGCCGAGCGCCCGATCATCTAGGTCCCACAGACCGTGCGCGCCCACGCCGATAGCATAGACAGCCCACACCGCTGCGAGGGTGGTGAGCAAAGCCGTCGACACTGCGACGTCGCCCGCGGCGACCGTGCTGGCCTTCTTCCCCACCTCGGTAAACAGTATTGGCTCGACCGCCGAGCCGAGCATGAACGTGCCCAGCATCAGGACTCCCAGACCCCCGACCACGACACCCATCGTCCGTCCATCGGAGTATAGACCCAGGAGTTGCCAGGACTGGACTACCAGCGCCGCTCCCACTAGAACGAAAAACAACCCTTCCATGTCGTCTCCTTTTCCAGTTAGTACCTACGGCCGACACACCTGTGCCGTGTCCGCGGGCGATTCTCCCACATTGCACGTATCGGTGTCCAGACCCAAAATTCCGCGCGCACACGATTTCGCGGTCACTCGCGTTCCCGCGAGCGGCCCGTGGTCAGTCCGGATACCGCGGGAAACAGACCAGTCGACCTGCAGTAGACGGGTAAAGACGCCCTCCCCGAGCGGCGTCCCGGTGGGACGCCCATATACGGCGCGAATCGACGTGTCGGACGCGGCCGGGCTACCTGAAGAGCGCGGCGGGGCGCTCGATGTTCTGTTGGAGACGGCGCAGGAACCCGGCGGCTACGGCCCCGTCGATGACCTGGTGGTCGACGGTCAGACTGAGCGTCATTATCTCTCTGACGACCACTTCTCCGCCTCTGACCACGGGCTTTTCGACCGATCTGCCCACACCCAGAATCGCGCTCTGGCCCGCGTTGAGTATCGGCGTGAAGCTGTCGACGCTGCCGAGCACGCTGATCGTGAACGTGCCTCCCGTTGTCTGGTCGGGCATCAGCTTGCCGTCGCGGGCCCTGTCGGCCAGATCGGTCGTCTCCTGGGAAAGGTCGGCAAGACTCTTGCCGGCCACGTCGTTCACCACCGGCACGATCAGCCCCTCCTTGAGGGACACGGCCACGCCTATGTTCACCTCGTCGAAGTAGAGGATGCTGCCGCCGCCCATCACGCTGTTGAGCTCCGGCTGCCGTTTGATCGCGGCGGCGCAGGCCTTCATCAGAACGTGGGCGATTGAGATCGTCACGCCGCCCTCGCTGGCGCTCTTCCTCATCTCCTGGGCGTCGGTTACGTCGACTTCGAGGCTGAACGAGAGCTGGGCCGTATCGGCGATGCTCCGGCGCATGTGGTCGGCGATGGACTTGCGGATGCCCGCCAGAGGCACGGTCCTCGCGGCATCGGGCAAGCCAGGCGGCACCGGAGAGACTTGGGGCGCCGCCGCGGCTGCATCCTTCTTCTCCGAGTGCGCGCGGACATCGGCCTCCACCACCCTGCCGCCGGGTCCCGTAGGCGCGACGGCGCTGAGCTCGACGCCGAGATTGGAAGCCAGTTTCCGGGCGCCCGGAGTGGAGCGGACCTCTCCCCCGGCGGCGGACCGCCGAGCGGCCCGGGAACGCCTGGGAGGCGGCGCGTGAGCAGGCGCTGCGGCTACCGGCTCGGGCGGGGCTGCGGGGGCCTCTTCACCCTCGGCGAGCAGATAGGCCACCACCCCGTCTACCAGGACGCTGGTCCCTTCGTCGACGACGTGATGGAGGATGCCGTCTTCGGTAGCCTCGAGCTCGTAGTTGATCTTCTCGGTTTCGATCTCGGCGATGACCTCGCCGCGATTGACGGCCTCTCCGGCGGCTTTCGCCCACCTTGCCACGGTCCCTTCGGACATGACCATGCCTAGCTTGGGCATCACGATGGGTACTGCCAAGGGAACCTCCTGAGATCCGGTCCTTCGGGGCTTACTCGAGGACGCTCAAGGCCGCCTCATAGACCCGCTCCTTGGCCGGCAGGTACGCCATCTCCAGGGGTAGGCTGTATGGCACCGACGTATGGGGTGGCACGACTCTCCTCGGCGGGGCGTCGAGATAGTCGAACGCCTCCTCGGCTACGAGTGCCGAAATGTCGCTGGCTATGCTACAGCGCGGGTAGTCCTCGTCTACGATGACGATCTTCCTGGTCTTCTTCACCGATTCGAGTATGGTCTCCTCGTCAAGCGGCGAGATCGAAAGGAGGTCGATGACCTCGGCGGAGTAGCCCTCCGCCGCCAGCATGTCGGCGGCCTCCTGGCAGACGATGGTCGTGTAAGCGGCGCCGAGCAGGGTCACGTCCGTGCCCTCGCGTACGATCATGGACTTGCCGATCGGGATCTCGTAGGGCTCCTCCGGCACATGGGCCCCGTAGCCAACCCCGTCGCTCATCTGCGGCGTAGGCGTCCTGCCCATGAGGAGCTTGTGGTTGAAGACGATCACGGGGTCGTCGTCGCGGATCGCCGAGGTCATCAGGCCCTTTGCCGTGTACGGGTCGGACGGCGTCACGCACTTGAGCCCGGGGAAGTGGGCAAACACCGAGTAGAGCGTCTCCGAGTGCTGCGCCGCGGACGCGGTGCCCGCGCCCGTGCTGGTCATGATCGTCAGCGGTATCTTGACCTTACCGCCGAACATGTAGTGCATCTTGGCGGCGTTGTTGACGATCTGGTCGCCGCACACGCCGAAGAATCCGACGAACATCAACTCCACGACGGGGCGCATGCCGGACGCTGCCGCGCCAACGCCGGCGCCGACGAATCCGGCCTCGGAGATGGGTGTGTCGCGTATCCGCTCGGGGCCGAAGTCCCCGATCAGGCCCTTGGTCAGTCTGAACGGGCCGCCCCAGGCGTCCTCCTTGTCCGGCCGACCGGCGCCGCCTGCGATGTCTTCACCCATGATGAACACCGTCGGGTCGCGCTCGAGCTCCTGTCTAAGCGCCTCGTTGATCGCTTGAACGTAGGTGAGTGCGCGGACCGCCTGCTGAGCTTGGGCCATTTCAATTCCCCCCTGAAGGAAGTTAGGAGCGTCCGTCCGGGCGCCGATTGTTAGGCGGGCCGCCGGTCATCCCGGATCGGGTCACCCGCTGCGCCCGCCCGCTCCTGGTGTGGCGACACTCGTCCCTATCATCTCCGCGGCGGCGCCGGCGTTGATCTTCTGGTCCGGATATGAGATGTACACGTCGGTGAACAGCTCCGCCAGCTCCGGGAACGGGCTCTCGTTCGCGAACCTCGCGGCTTCGTCGACTGCGGCTTCGGCCTTCTCGTCCAAGGCCTGAAGGTCCGCCTCGGAGGCTACGCCGTTCTCGAGGATGTGGGTCGTGATACGCGCGATGCAGTCCCTGGCCTTGAAGTGGGCCTCCTCCTCTTCGGAGCGGTAGCCCAACGGGTTGTCGGCGCCGAAGTGTCCGAAGTAGCGGTAGGTCTGCGCCTCGATCAGCGTCGGCCCGTCGCCCCGCCTCGCTCGCTCCACCGCCTGCCCGCCGACCTCGTACATGTCGAGGACCGACTGGCCGTCGACCGTGATTCCGGGCATGTCGTACCCGGCGGCGCGGTCGGCGACCGAGCCCCCGGCGATCGCGTACTCGAACGGGGTGGACTCGGCGTAGCGGTTGTTCTCGCACAGGAAGATGACCGGCAGCTTCCAGATTGATGCGAGGTTCATCGATTCGTGTAGGGTGCCCTGCCCTACGGCGCCGTCGCCGAAGAAGACGACGCTCACGTTGTCGGTGCCACGGATCTTGGCACTGAGCGCCGCGCCGGTGGCCACGGGGATATTGGAGCCCACGACGCCGTTGGCGCCGAGCATTCCCCTGTTGATGTCGGCAATGTGCATCGTGCCGCCCTTGCCGCCGTTGGTCCCGGTGGACTTACCCAGAAGCTCGGCCATCATCTCGCTCAGGTCGACGCCCTGGGCGATGCAGTGGTGATGGCTGCGATGGGTCCCCAGAACGTAGTCCCCCTGTTTGAGATGCGCGCATATGCCGGTGGGAACGGCCTCCTGGCCCACTGACGAGTGCATGCCCCTGAGCTTGCCGGCGTCGGCCTCCCTACGGCACTGCTCTTCGAAGAAGCGGATCGTGACCATCGTCTTGTACATGTCAAGCAGGGTCTTTTCGTCGGGGCTGGCTGCTGGCATCTCGGTCTCCTGCGCGGGGGAATTACGGTCGTCGATCAGATACGGCCGATAGTTGCGGGATTATATCACAGCCCCCTATTGGCCGCGACGGCCCGGGCGCTCCGTCCGACGGCCCAACCGCTAGGCGAACCAGATGCTCAGGTACTTGGTAAACCAGAACAGACCGGCATAGGTTGCGCCCCCGGCGAGGACCAGGGATCCGAGCATGCGCCAGTGGCGGCGGGCGCCGTCGATGCTGCAGCTTCGACGCCGGCGGAGGTAGACGATCACGGCGGCGGCGGCGACGACCGCGCCGAAGGCCCTGAAGAACCAGCCGTAGGTGTAGTACAGAGTGTCGCCCAGGGTCACGGCCTCGGCCGCGGTGGCAATGCCTATCAGCACGAACACGACCGGCGACACGCAGCACGTTATCGCGGCGAAACCGGAGACCAGCCCGATGGCGGCCCCGCTCTTCAACTCGGAGCGGCCCTGGCCGCCGGGGGCGTCGGAGGCGTCGCCTTGTCGTCCTTCAGCATCCATCTCGACGGTTCCTCCTAAATCGGACTGACGCGCGAGGTTGCGCAACAGAGCTACGCGCCGCCTCGGCCGACCAGGACTTCGGCAGGAGGCCAGACGCGGAGCGACGACTGCCGCGCTGCACGTCAACCCGACGCTGGCCGGTCACGTCGATCAGCCCGTGCGCACCAGCTTCTGGAGCGAGCGCAGCTCCCGCGGCGGGTCCATCGCCTGACCGTAGTCCGTCCAGGCGACCTCGGCTACGTACACGTCGCCCCGCGAGTCGACGGCGATTGCGTGGGGCGAGTAGAAGCGACCCGCCTCGTCTCCGGGCGGCCGGTCCCCTACTCTTGCCAGCACCGCTCCGGCCATGTCCAACACCGTGACGCGGGGGCCGAGATTTCGCCCCTCCGCGTTGGACCCGATGCCGCCGAAGTACTCTCCTACGTAGACCGCCTCGCCCGCAACGTCGACGCAGACGGCCGCCGCCCGGGACAGGTTGCCCCACTGCTCACGGAAGGAGCCGTCGGGATCGAACAACTGGATGCGTCGATTCTCGCGGTCCGCAACGTAGACGAGGCCGTCCTGGTCGACGGCTATGTTGTGCGGGATGTTGAACTTGCCCGGGTCGGTCCCGGACTCGCCCCAAGACGTGAGGTGTTTGCCGTCGGAAGAATACCTGTGGACGCGGGCGTTGCCGTAGCCGTCGGAGATGAGCAGATCGCCGTTTCGAGGGTCGACGGCGAGGTGGGTGGGCCGGTTGAACGGCTGGCCCGCCATCTTGGGCCCGGCCCGGCCCGGCTCTCCGACGACCATCAGCAGCGCGCCCTCCGGGGTGAACTTTCGGACGGTGTGGTCGCCCGTATCGACGCAGTAGACGCTGTCATCGGGCCCGACGGCGACCCCGTGCGGCATTGTGAACAGGCCTTCGCCCCAGGAGCGCAGGAAGTTGCCGTCGGAGTCGAACACTATGACGGGGTGTTCGCCGCGGTTGAAGACGTAGACGTTGTCGGAGGAGTCGACCGCGACGGCCGTCCCCTCTTTGAGGCTCCACCCGTCCGGGAGAACGCCCCAGTCTTCGCCCAACATCTCATACGTGTAGCGTCCGCTGCCGGCCAGCACCATGTTCGCCTCCTTACGCGTCTCTCCCAAGGTCTAAAGGGTCATGGGGACCATGAGCATCGAGGCGCCCATGTCGCGGTACTTCTGTAACTCGTCCCGGGTGTACGCTCTGATGCATGCTCGTGCGCCGCCGCCGCTGAGCTGGTCGAGAAGGTGTCGATAGCAATCGTCGACCGTCTTGAGCGGATGAACGGGGTTGGACTCGAGGCTGAAGCCGAGGTCGGAGGGCCCTACCGAAAGGCAGTCGACTCCGGGTCTGGCCAGCCGGCGGGCGTTGGTGAAGGCGTCGAGCGACTCGACCTGCATCCACAGGACTCCGGTCCCGGCCCACCATTCGGCGTAGTCCAGACGGTCCGGGTGGTCGCCGATGCCGACGCGTCCCGCCCCGCCCCAGCTCCTGATCCCCGCCGGAGGGTAGTAGAAGTTGGCCACGGCCTCGTCGACGGTCGACTCCATCTCGACCTGCGGCACCTCGATCCCGACCGGCCCGAGGTCTAGATAGTTCCCGATCAGATAGGCCTGCCTGGTGTGCTTAAGTCGGAGCTGGACGTGGACCCCGAGCTCCGCCGCGGCCGCGCAGAATGAGACGAGCCGGTCTTCGTTGAACGGAGAATGCTGCCCGTCGACCCACACGAAGTCGTAGGATCCGCGCTCCATGACCGATTCGAGCTCGTCTTTGGACAGCGTCATCGGCACGGAGACGCCGAGGATGCTGTCGCCCGAGTGGATTCGCTTCTTCAGATCGTATGCCACGTTGCCCGCCTCCCGTGATGTTGTATCCGGCCGCCGGCCGGCCCGCGACCATTATATAATCCCCGGCGAGTAACCGCTTGTAAACGCGTCGTGAGGGGGGTGAGCCGCAGCGCCACATGATTCCGCTAAAGCTGACCGTCCGCAACTTCATGTGCTATCGCGACGACGTCCCTCCTCTGGATCTGGACGGCGTCCACGTCGCGTGCCTCTGCGGCGACAACGGCCACGGGAAATCGGCGTTGCTGGACGCGATGACGTGGGCGCTGTGGGGCGAGGCCCGCGCGCGCACCCAGGAGGAGCTGATCCACCAGGGCCGGAGCGACATGGCGGTCGAGCTGGACTTCAAGGCGCGCGAGCAGACGTACCGCGTCAGCAGGAAATACTCCCGCACGGCCCGGGGCTCCCAGAGCACCCTGCTGGAGCTCCAAGTGCTGACCGACGATGGCGGACGCCCGATCACCGGCAATACGGTCCGCGACACGGAGGCGAGAATCCGGGACCTCCTGAACATGGACTACGATACCTTCGTGAACACCGCGTTCCTGCTGCAGGGACGCGCGGACGAGTTCACCAGGAGCACGCCGGCGCGGCGCAAGGAGTGTCTGGCCGAGGTGTTGGACCTGGCCTACTACAGGCGGCTGGAGGAACGAGCCAGAGAGCGCAGCCGAAACGCCTCAGGCCGGCTTCGGGAGATCGAGGGGGCCATCGCTCACATGCGGGCGCAGGTAGACGGCAGGCCCGCGTCGGAGGAGCGCCTGACCGAGATCGAGGCGACGCTGGCGCGCCTGCTGCCGGAAGTCGAGCAACGGCGGTCGGCGGTCGAGTTGCTGAGGAGCGAGATAGAAGAGCAGCGCCGCAGATGGAGTGACGTCCAGGCGCTGGAGCAGCGGATGGAGTCCGGCCGCGGCGAGGTCGACGAGCTCGGCAGACAGATCGGGGAGCACCAAACTAGAATCGAGCGGCACGAGGCCGTCCAGAAGCGGCAAGCGGAGATCGTCGAGCGGTACGCGCGGATCGAAGAGGTGCGGGCGGAGACTGCCCGCCTCGACGAGGCGGCCTCCAGGGCGCACGCGCTGGCCCAGGAGAGGACGCGCCTTCAGGGCGCCATAGCCGTCAGGCGGGAGCGCCTGAGCGTCGAGCTATCGCAGATCGAGCAGGCGATCTCCGCCGACCTGGAGCCGAAGGCGCAAGCGCTCCCCCGACTGGAGGAGACGCTACGGGCGGTCAGGACCGAGCAGGAGGCGCTGAGCGGACCCGAAGCGGCGCTCGCCGCACTTCGGGAAGAGGCACAGGCCCTTGGCGCCCGCGCGCAATACCTGGACCAGCGGTCGACCGAGCTGGTCGCGGAGATGGAGGAGACGCGCAAGAAGTTCGACATGTTGGACCAGGGCGAGCCGGTATGCCCGCTGTGCAAGCAGCCTCTGGGAGACGAGGGGCAGGAGCACCTCGCGCTGGAATACCGCACGCAGGGCCAGCAGGCGAGGGTGGAGTACCAGCAGCACAAGGATGAGGCCAAACGGCTCGAACGGGAGCATTCCCACAAGCTGGCAGCGGTATCGGCCGAGGCATCAGGTCTCGAACGAAGACGCCGCGAAATACAGACAAGAATCGCCGCGTCTGAGCGAGACCTGAAGGACTCAAAGAACGCCGTGGAGGCGTTGGCAGAGACGGGTTCCCGCCGCGACCGCCTTAGAGCGCGGATCGACGACGGTGACTTCGCAAACGACGAGCGGCGCCATCTGGAGGCGGTCGAGCGCGAGGCCGCGGCGGTCGACTACGACGGCGAGCGTCATGGGCGCCTGCGCGAGGAGACGGCGGCGCTGGACCCGTACGTCGACCTGGCCCGCAGGCTGGCCGAGGC
Organism: Dehalococcoidia bacterium; assembly: GCA_965261815.1. Lineage (GTDB taxonomy): Bacteria > Chloroflexota > Dehalococcoidia > Lucifugimonadales > CAZENU01 > CAZENU01. Next base: position 3,509,167 of record CBDHDR010000002.1, on the reverse strand, counting down.
CGCGGAGGCGTTGCCGCGGGAGCGCGAATCGCTGGATCGGGTGCTAGGCATGCGCGACCGAAGACGGAGCGAGCTGGCCGACAACGAACGGCGCAGGAACGATCTGTCCATCGCTCTGAAGCCGCTGCCCGCGTTGGAGACGCGGCTCTCGGAGGCGCAGGCCGGCCTGTCCGCCCTGGAGCGGGAGCTGCAGGAAGCGCTCGTCAACCGGGGCGTCGTCGAGGGGGAGCTCAAGCGGCTGAACGCCCTCGAGCGTGAGCTCCGGGCCCGCGAACGGGAGCGTCACGAGCTGCAGCAGTCGAAGGGCATCTTTGACGAGCTCGCGGTGGCGTTCGGCAGAAACGGCATCCAGGCGCTGATAATCGAGACGGCGATCCCCGATCTGCAGAACGACGCCAACGAGCTGCTCGGCCGGCTCACGGACGGCCGCATGACGCTGAAGCTGCAGCTCCGGGAGGGGCGGAAGGAGCGGCTGACGGGCACGCCCTCGGAGGAGCTGGACATCCGGATCGGCGACGAGGTGGGGACCAGGGCGTACGAGATGTTCAGCGGCGGCGAGGCCTTTCGCATAAACTTCGCTCTGCGGATCGCGCTGTCCCGGCTTCTCGCACAGAGGTCGGGGGCGCCGTTGCCGATCCTGTTCATAGACGAGGGGTTCGGGACTCAGGACATGGCCGGACAGGAGCGGCTCAGGGAAGCCATCCAATCGATCCAGTCGGACTTCCAGAAGATCATCGTGATCACCCATCTGGAGGGTATCAAGGAGTCGTTCCCCACGCGCATAGAGGTCACGAAGACGGCCGGGGGTTCGACGTTCCAAGTCGTGTAGACCGCAGGAGGTGAGTCTTGTCGGCTGATCTAGAACATTTTTCGGGGGAGACGTATCCGGAGACGCTGGAAGAGCAGGTCGCGGCGCTGAAACGGGACGATACGCTGAGGCGGTTCCGCGAGTCGAGGGAGAGCCTCGCCTCCGATCCGTATCGGCCGCTGTACCATTTATCGCCGCCCGAGAACAGCATGAACGACCCCAACGGGCTGTGCCAGTGGCAGGGGCGCTACCACCTCTTCTACCAGTTCAAGCCCGTGGGTATCGACCGCGTGCACTGGGGCCACGCGGTGAGCGACGACCTCGTCGCGTGGCGCGACCTGCCGCCCGCGCTGTACCCTGACAGGGAGCACCACTGTTTCAGCGGTCAGGCGTTGGTCGAGCCGGAGCGCGTCGTCGCCATCTACCACGGCACCGAGTCCGGCAACAGCATCGCCACAGCCTCGGACCCGCTGCTGCTGAACTGGGAGAAGCACCCCGACAATCCGGTCATCCCCATCGTGCCCATCGATGAGAACGGCCGGCCGTACCGCGTTTTCGACCCCTGCATCTGGAAGCAGGACGACGGCTACTACTATTCGCTTTCCGGGACGTACCGCGACGGGGAGATCGGGCAGGACTGCCGGGCGGTCGACTACGTTTTCCGATCGAAGGACCTGAGCACCTGGGACCGCCTCGGGCCGCTGATCGACGGCACCCCCAACACGGAGCCCGGGGAGGACGGCGCCGTCCCCAACTTTCTGCCCATCGGCCCGGACAAGCACATGCTGTTGTTCTTCAGCCATAAGCGGGCCGGCCAGTACTACGTCGGCGACTACGACCCCGACTCCCACCGGCTGAAGCCCGAGCGCCACGGCCGGATGAACTACGGCCCTTTCACGGTCGGCAGCCTGCACGCCCCGTCGGCGACAATCGACGAACAGGGACGTTTCATAGCGTTGTTCAACGTGAAGGAAGGCATCGAGCCGCGGGGTTGGAACGACGTCATGACGCTGCCCCGGCATCTCTCGCTGGCCGACGACGGCTCCCTGCTTATCCGCCCGGCGTCCGAGGCCGACGGGCTGAGGGCCGACCGCGTCTCCGTCGGCCCCGTGGACATACCGGCCAACGCCGAGGCGACGATACCGCGGGTTGCCGGTAAGTCGATGGAGATCGAGGCGGTGATCGAGCCGGGCGACGCCCGCGAGGTCGGGCTGACCGTGCTGCGTTCCCCCGACGGGGCCGAGCAGACGCGCATTTCGCTGTTACGACAGGACCACCGGCGCTTCGGGATCAGCTCGTTGCAGATCGACGTTTCGGCGTCGTCACTCAGGGGCGACGTGTTCGCGAGGTCGCCCGAGATCGGGCCCATAGACCTGGCGGACGGCGAGGCCCTTACGCTTCGGGTGTTCGTCGACCGCAGCATCGTGGAGGTGTTCGCGAACGACCGTCAGTGCCTGACCGTCCGCGTATATCCGAAGCGGGAAGACAGCGTCGGCGTATCGACGTTCGCGCGCGGCGGGGACGCGCGGCTCGCGTCGATGACCGCGTGGCAGATGCGGAGCATCTGGCCGGAGCTGGCGCATCTGGAGGGACGGTAGACGTCACCCTCACCCTGACCTCTCCCGTCGAGGGAGAGGTCACGAGGGCGTGCGGCCGGTTAGGATCGTAGCCAGCTTCTGCGGGTCGACGTTGCCGCCGGATACGATGCAGACGATCTTGCCTCCGCCCGCTTTGCCGGCCAGCGCGGCGGCCACCGAGACGGCGCCGGCCCCCTCGGCGATGGTGCGGTTGCGCTCGGCTATGAGCCTGACGGCGGCTGCGGCCTCGTCGAGGCTGACCACGAGCGAGCCGTTCAGGAGGCTGCGGGCGAGCGGCCACATCTCGTCGACGACCCGCGATTCGCTGATCCCGTCGACGAAGCTGGGCGTGTAGTCGACCGTGACCTGCCGGCCGGCCGCGAAGGAGGCCGCGAGCGGGGCGCCGGTCTCCACCTCCGCCGCGTATATCCTGACTTCGGGCCTGAGGGCCCGCACGGCGGACGCGATGCCGCAGGCGAGGCCTCCGCCCGCGTAGGCGACGACGATTGCGTCCACGTCCGGCAGGTCCTCCAGGATCTCGAGGCCGATGGTGCCGTTGCCGGCCATGACGGCCGGATCGCTGAAGGGGTGCACGAGAAGCCCCTTCATCCCGGCGCGCTGCCGCGTGACGAACGTCTCCTCGAACTCGGCGAACGGCACCTTGACGTACTCGGCGCCGAGGCGGTGGATGTTCGCGAGCTTCGTCTCGGGGGCGGTCTCCGGGACCACGGCCGTGCACGGGACGCCGGCGTCCCTCGCAGCCCATGCGAGCCCCTGCGCCATGTTCCCCGCGCTGACCGTCCAGACCCCGTCGGCGAGCTGTTCCGGAGAGCACTGGCGGACGGCGTTCGCCGCGCCGCGCAACTTGAACGACCCCACCGGCTGCAGGTTCTCCAGCTTGAGGTACACCTCGCCCGGCGCGTCGGCATTGAGCCGTACCAGCGGCGTCCTGAGCGCCACGCCGCGGATGCGCCGGTCTGCGGCGTGGATGTCGTCGAGCGGGACCTGAGTGTGCGGTTTCGTCATCGCGTCGACCTCTATGCTATCGTCGTTCGTAGGCGATCGCCGGGCTTTCCGTCGCCGCCACGCCAGTCCAAGGCTGGCCCGTTCGTCCATTGACGGCGCGGCGGCCGTTACGGCTCATTCAAGGATAGCAGGGCGGCCATAGATGAAGTCGAACATGCGGGTGCTCGTCGGGCTGGTGGCTGTGATGTGGGCCGTCGAGGTGCTCAACGGCTTCATGGGCCATAGCCTCAACGAGTACGGGATACTGCCCCGCACGACGGGCGGCCTGATCGGGATTCCGATGAGCCCCTTCCTGCACGCCGGGATCGGCCACGTCCTCAGCAACACGATCCCGCTGCTGGCCCTGGGGAGCCTCACGGTGCTCCAGACGAGGAACGCGTTCGGGGTCACGACGCTGTTGATCGTGTGCGTCGGCGGGGCCGGGGTGTGGCTGATCGGCCGGACCGACTTTCACGTCGGGGCCAGCGGGCTCGTGTTCGGCTACTTCGGCTTTCTGGTTGCCAGGGGCTGGTTCGACAGGCGGTTCGTCCCGATCCTGATCGCGGTGGCGGTGCTGGTGCTGTCCGGTGGACTGCTGTTCGGGGTGCTGCCCACACGGGGGTTCGTGTCGTGGGAGGGACACCTGTGCGGACTGGCGGCCGGGGTCCTGGCGGCGCGATTCATCAGAGGAGACCGGGGCTAGCCGCCGGAGGACGTCAGTCTGCCGTGGCGGCTACTGGTTCGGCGCGGGCCAGGTGGGCGCGGAGGTAGCGGCCGGTGTGGGAGCGGTCGATCGCGGCGATGTCCTCGGGCGTTCCCTCGGCGATGACGTAGCCGCCGGCGTCGCCCGCGCCCGGGCCGAGGTCGACGATCCAGTCGGCGTTCTTGATCAGGTCCAGGTGGTGCTCGATCAGCACGACGCTGTTGCCGGCGTCGACGAGACGGTGGAGCACTCTGAGCAGGTGGGCGCAGTCCTCGAAGGAGAGCCCGGTGGTGGGCTCGTCCAGGATGTAGAGCGTGTTGCCGGTGGCGCGCTTCGACAGCTCGGTGGAGAGCTTGACGCGCTGTGCCTCGCCGCCGGAGAGCGTCGTGGCGGGCTGGCCGAGCCGGATGTAGCCGAGACCTACGTCGAACATGGTCTGCATCTTGTTGCGGACCCTGGGGATGTTGGCAAAGTGCTCCATCGCCTCGGAGACGGTCATGTCGAGCACGTCGGCGATGCTCTTGCCCTTGAACATGATCTCCAGGGCTTCCCTGTTGTAGCGCTTGCCCTTGCACACCTCGCAGGGCACGGTGACGTCGGGCAGGAACTGCATCTCGATCTGGTTGTAGCCGTCGCCGGAGCAGGCCTGGCAGCGCCCTCCCTTGACGTTGAAGGAAAAGCGGCCGGGCTTGTAACCGCGCATCCGGGCCTCGGGGACGGTCGCGAACAGCTCCCGAATAGGCGTGAAGGCGCCGGTGTAGGTCGCGGGATTGCTGCGCGGTGTGCGTCCGATGGGCGACTGGTCGATGTTGACCACCTTGTCTATCGCATCGACGCCGTCGATGCCGTCGCTCTCCCCCGGGCGGTCCTTGGCCTTGTAGAACTGCTGGGCCAGCTTCTTGTAGAGGACCTCGTTGATGAGCGTGCTCTTGCCCGAGCCGGAGACGCCCGTCACGCAGACGAGCATTCCCAGGGGCAGGCGCACGTCCTCGTTCTTCAGATTGTTTGCCCTGGGCCCCTTGACGACGATGCTCGATCCGCTGCCGGGACGCCTCGCCATGGGAAGCGGGATCTCCCTGCGGCCGCTGAGGTACTGGCCGGTGATCGAACGGGCGTCGCGGCTGACCTTCGCCGGGGTACCGGTGGCGACGACGTTGCCGCCGTGTTCGCCGGCTCCGGGCCCGAGGTCGATCAGGTGGTCGGCGGCCCTCATTATCGCCTCGTCGTGCTCGACGATGATTACGGTGTTGCCGATGTCGCGCAGCCGCTGCAGCGTGCCGATGAGCCGGGCGTCGTCGACGGAGTGGAGGCCAACGGACGGCTCGTCGCAGACGTACAGGACGCCCATGAGTCCGGACCCGATCTGCGTCGCGAGGCGTATCCGCTGCGCCTCTCCCCCGCTAAGCGTGGATGCGGTGCGCGCCAGCGTGAGGTAGTCGAGGCCGATGTCGACCAGGAAGCGCAGCCTGGCCTCGATCTCTTTGAGGATCCGGTCGGCGATCGCCCGCTCCCGCTCGGTCAGCCCCTCGCCCGATTCGGAGGCCCCGTTGGAGCCGGCTCCAGGCACGGCCAGCGCTCGTGTCCATTCGAGCGCCGCGGCTATGGACTTGCTGGTGACGTCGATGATGTTGAGCTCGCCCACCTTGACGGCGAGCGCGTGCGGCTTGAGGCGCTGGCCGTCGCAGTCGTGGCAGGGATTGGACGCCATGTAGCGCTCGATCTCCGAGCGGACGTAGGAGGACTCGGTCTCCTTGTGGCGCCGTTCGAGATTGTTGATCACTCCCTCGAAGCGGGTGTCCCACTCAAAGGCGCGTCCCTTCTGGGTGGTGTGCTTCATCCTGACCGACCTGCCCTGTGCCCCGTACAGGATGATGTCGAGGTGCTTCTTGCTCAGCTTCTTGATGGGAACATTGGTGGAGAAGCGATACGTCCGCGCGAGCGACTGGATGAGGCTGACGAACCACGGCGTCGAGGTGCCCGCCCGTGCCCAGGGCTGTATCGCGCCCTCGTCCAGCGAGAGCCCCATGTCCGGGACTACGAGGTCCGGGTCGACTTCGAGGCGGAAGCCGAGCCCGGTGCAGGTGGGGCACGCGCCGTTGGGGTTATTGAAGCTGAAGGTGCGCGGCTCCAACTCTCCCATGGAGATGCGGCAGTGGACGCAGGCGAAGTGCTCGGAGAAGAGCATCTCCTCGCCCTCCTGTACCGCGACGAGGACGACGCCTCCGGCCATTTTGAGCGCGCTCTCCACCGAGTCGGCCACCCTGCCGGGCTCGGCGCTGTCGCCGACGACGAGGCGGTCCACCACCACCTCTATCGTGTGCCACTTGCGTTTGTCCAGATCGAACGTCTCCGAGAGGTCGCGCACCTCGCCGTTGACACGGACGCGGACGTACCCGGCGGCGCGCGCTTCTTCGAAGACCTCCTTGTGCTCGCCTTTGCGGCGGCTGACCATCGGCGCCATGATCTGTATCCTGCTGTCTTCCGGCAGGGCGAGAACGGCGTCGACGATCTGCTGCACGGTCTGCATCTGCACGGGCCGCCCGCAGTTGTAGCAGTGAGGCCGACCGGCCCGGGCGAAGAGCAGGCGCAGGTAGTCGTAGACCTCGGTGACGGTGCCGACGGTGGAGCGCGGATTGTGGGACACGCCCTTCTGGTCGATGGAGATGGCCGGCGACAGGCCCTCTATGTAGTCGACGTCGGGCTTGTCCATCCTGCCTAGGAACTGGCGGGCGTAGGCGGACAGCGACTCGACGTAGCGGCGCTGGCCCTCGGCGTAGATGGTGTCGAAGGCGAGGGAGCTCTTGCCCGAGCCGGAGACGCCGGTGATCACGACGAACTGGTTGCGGGGGATCGAGACGTCTATGTTCTTGAGGTTGTGCTCGCGGGCACCCCGTACGACGATATTCTCCAGCGGCATTCAGGCGAACTCCAAAGGCGATGGCGGAGCGTGAGATCGGCCTAATTCTAACACCGCACGGGCGGCTCAGGGCGGCTCGGGCCAGCCTGCCAGTGAGGAGCGGCGTGGTCGATTGCGAGTCATCCGCTCAAACTGTGTCATTTTGTGCCGTTCTGTGCCGTTGGTATCTGGCCGGTGTCACATTTTGGGCGGAGAATGGCACACCCCCGATCCAACTCGTTCGACCCAAGGCGGGACGCGGCCACCCGCCAGCCCCTTCGCCGGACGACACGGTAGCACATCCGTGCGGCTTCGTCCAGAGCTCCGATCGCCGGCGGGGATCGTGTCCGCCCTGTTTCAGAGGGCCGAGCAGGGGGCACGCGATGCGCGATTGCCCTGTGCCTGTCCCTCGATACGCGCCGCTGAAGCAGCGGCGGTACTCGGGGTAAGCGGGTCGTGTGGGTGATGGGGCAATACGGCGCGGTTTGCTCAGGGATGGATTCCCGCCTTCGCGGGAATGACGGTGGGGAGGTTGCGTGCGCCCCTCGATACGCGCCGCTGAAGCAGCGGCGGTACTGGGGGTGAGCGGGTCGTGTGGGTGATGGGGCAATACGGCGCGGTCTGCTCGGGGATGGATTCCCCCCTTCGCGGGAATGACGGTGGGGAGGTTGCGTGCGCCCCTCGATACGCGCCGCTGAAGCAGCGGCGGTACTGGGGGTGAGCGGGTCGTGTGGGTGATGGGGCAATGCGGCGCGATCTGCTCGGGGATGGATTCCCGCCTTCGCGGGAATGACGGTGGGGAGGTTGCGTGCGCCCCTCGATACGCGCCGCTGAAGCAAGCGGCGCTACTCGGGGTGAGCGGGTCGTGTGGGTGATGGGGCAATACGGCGCGGTCTGCTCGGGGATGGATTCCCACCTTCGCGGGAATGACGGTGGGGAGGTTGCGTGCGCCCCTCGATACGCGCCGCTGAAGCAGCGGCGGTACTGGGGGTGAGCGGGTCGTGTGGGTGATGGGGCAATACGGCGCGGTCTGCTCGGGGATGGATTCCCGCCTTCGCGGGAATGACGGTTGTTCAGCGGGAAGGTCGGTTGTGTAAAGGTCTCCCTTCGCGGGAATGACCGAAGGTAGTGGAGTTGTCCGGTCGCGGGAATGACGGGGGTGGTGGAGTTGTGCAGCCGCGCGGCCGTCTATCTCGTTCAGATAGACGCCGCACGCCTGCGAGTCTCGTGTAGTGACTTCGCCTGCGACGGCCCAGATTCCCCACCTGATTGGGCCGGCCGGCGTGACGGACTGATTCCGGCGTCATAGTGGCGCACCCTGTCGTGGATAGATTCCCGCGTTCGCGGGAATGACGGAGGTGGGGGATTTGGGACGGGCGCAGGCGTTGAGGCGGGTTGGGGGGCGTGGTATACTAGGCGGACATCTGATGGTAGGCTGTCGCGCGGTTCCCGACGCGCGGGGCGGCCGCGGGAGTGCGATCTTGTCGTTTGTGGCTATGCGTGAAGGCGAAGACGGTGAGCAGCTGCTGAAGCGGTTCCAGACGTCTATGCAGCGGTCAGGCATCCTGCGCGACCTGCGTAACCGGCGTTTCTTCCGGTCGAAGGGCGAGCAGACGCGGCTCGACAAGGCCAGGAGTCTCCGCCGGATCCGGCGGCGCCAGCGCCAGCGCCGGTAGACCGGCCCGCAACCTCAGCTTTAATTCAACGGCCCCTGTTCAGGGGCCGTTTCGTTTGCGGCGTTTTTCTACACCGCAGGCATCAGGCGCGGTCAGGACGGTTCAGCGTGTCGGCCGGCGCCAGGCCATCCCCTCGGTTCGCCGCATGAACTCGGCGTGGAGCGCTGTGTTGGAGGCGACCAGTCCGTCGCTGCGCAGCCCGGCCCGGGCGCCGTTGCGGTCGGTGACGACGCCCCCGGCCTCGCGCACCAGGAGGAGGCCCGCCACCTGGTCCCACGGCTCGAGGCTGTGGTGAAAGTATAGGTCGGACCGGCCGGCCGCGGCGTAGGACAGCCCCAGGGCCGCCGAGCCGATGATTCGCGCCGTCTGCATGTCGGGCCAGATAGCGCGCAGGACGTCCAGGCCGTTGGCGCCTCCGTACTCGGAGTAGCTGAGGTCCATGCCGATGATCGAGTCCTCCAGGGCCGTGCGGTCCGACACCTCGAGGCGCGCGCCGTTCAGGAAGGCCCCCCTGCCCTTCTCGGCCACGAACATCTCGCCGCCCGTGGGGTCGTAGTTGACCCCGACCACCGGCTCGCCGTCGACGGCGAGCGCCACGACGACCGAGTAGATCGGTATTCCCGACGCGTAGTTCCGGGTGCCGTCCAGCGGGTCGACGATCCAGACCCAGCCGTCGTCTTCGCGGGACCCGGCCGTCTCCTCGCCGAGGAAGCCCATGTCCGGGTATTCGCCCCGCAGGAACGCCGAGACCTCGGCCTCGACCTCGGTATCGACGTCGGTGACGACGTTGCCTCGGCCCTTGAAGGCGACCTGCTTGACCTGGTCGAAGCGGCGGACGAGTATCTCGCCGGCGAGCGAGGCCGCGTCGCAGGCGATCTCGACGGCACTCTTTTCGTTCGTGCTGGTGGGAATGTGGGTCACGGGCGTCTCCTGGGGCGACTGGGGATGGATTCCCGCCTTCGCGGGAATGACGGGAGGGGGTGTGAGGCGGCACTCTTTTCGTTCGTGCTGGTGGGAATGTGGGTCACGGGCGTCTCCGGGGGTGACAGGGGATGGGTTCCCGCCTTCGCGGGAATGACGGTTGGGGGTGTGAGGCGGCGCTCTTTTCGTTCGTGCTGGTGGGAATGTGGGTCACGGGCGTCTCCGGGGGTGACGGGGGATGGATTCCCGCCTTCGCGGGAATGACGGGAGGGGGTGTGAGGCGGCGCTCTTTTCGCTCGTGCTTGGGGGTGTGAGGCGGCACTCTTTTCGCTCGTGCTGGTGGGAATGTGGGTCACGGGCGTCTCCGGGGGTGACAGGGGATGGATTCCCGCCTTCGCGGGAATGACGGTTGGGGGTGTGTGGCGGCACTGTTCCCCCTCACCCCGACACTCTCCCGCCAAGGGAGAGGGAGCTACGGGGCGGCGGGGGATGGGTTCCCGCCTTCGCGGGAATGACGGGAGGGTGGGAACGTTCACCCCCCTCACCCCAGCCCTCTCCCGCCAGGGGAGAGGGAGCTACGGGGTGACTGGGGATGGGTTCCCGCCTTCGCGGGAATGACGGGAGGGTGGGAACGTTCACCCCCCTCACCCCAGCCCTCTCCCGCCAGGGGAGAGGGGGCTACGGGGTGACTGGGGATGGGTTCCCGCCTTCGCGGGAATGACGGTTGGATGGGAACGTTCACCCCCCTCACCCCAGCCCTCTCTCGCCAGGGGAGAGGGGGTAAGAGGCTCCTTCTCCCGCGTGGGGAGCTACGAGGTTACCAGTTCGTGTAGGAGCCATCGCGGCGGTGAAGTCGGGGGGCTTCCCAGAAGCGGAACGGCTCGCCCGCCATCTCCTCGTTGAACTCGACGCCGAGGCCGGGGGCCGTCGGCAGGGGGTAGCTGACGCCGTCCAGCCTGTGCTGCACGGGGAACATGTCGGAGTCGAAGGTGAACTCCGGGGAGCGGTCCTCGAGCCAGGCGTAGTTGGGCACGGCCGCGGCGAGATGGACGTTGGCCGCGGTGCTGATCGGCCCCAGGGGGTTGTGCGGCATCAGGTCGATGTAGTGGGCCTCGCACCATCCGGCGACCTTCATGGCCTCGGTGAAGCCGCCGATGTTGCATATGTCGACGCGGGCGAAGTTGGTGATGCCCTGCTCGACGTACGGCAGGAAGGCCCACTTGCTGGGGAGCTCCTCGCCGATGGCGAACGGCACGCCGGTCATCGAGCGAAGGGTCCGGTAGGCGTCCGGCGTTTCGTCTCTGATCGGCTCCTCCAGGAAGTCGAGCGTGCCGGGCGGCAGCATCTGGCAGAAGGAGGCGGCCTCCGCGACGCTGAGGCGGTGGTGGTAGTCTATGCCGAGCACCGGGGCCGGGCCGACCTTCTCCCTGGCGCGGACGAGCCACTCGGCCGTGTGAGCGATCGACTCCCTGGGCTCGAAGAGCCCCTCCTCGCCGGTCTCCGGGTGGCCTGGGATGAAGCGCACGGCCGGCCAGCCCTGCTCGACGTACCGTAGCGCGTCGTCGACGGCCTCCGGGCCCATCGGCGCGCCGGACGTGACGAAGCACGGGACCGAGTCCCGCTGGGCGCCGCCGAGGAGCTGGTAGACGGGGACGCCGAGGCTTTTGGCAACGACGTCGTGGAGGGCGATATCAATGGCGGAGATGGCGCCGGTCAGGACGCGTCCGCCCTCGAAGTACTGGCCGCGGTACATCTCCTGCCAGAGGGCGCCGATGCGCCGCGGGTCCTTGCCGATGAGGAACTCGCGGAAGTGGGCGACGGCGCCCTGCACGGCGAGCTCGCGTCCCGACACGCCGCTTTCGCCCCAGCCGTGGTGGCCGGCGTCGGTCTCGACCTTGAGTACAAACAGGTTTCGGGTGCCGGCCCAGACGGGGAAGGCGTGGATGGCGGTGATTCTCATGGGGACGGGGGAAGTCTAACATGGCGGGGGTAGTGGCTAGTGGGTAGTGGATAGCGGGACCAGGGAAGGGCGGTTTGCGCGCGCCCCTCGATACGCGCGGTGAACGGGCTGAGTTCCCCAAGTCGAGACAATACGATTTCAGCCGCACGATAGGGCTAGAACATGGATATCTGGTATGATGCCAAGAGGCAACATCCTGGAGTGAATCGGAGTGGATGCTGGTACGCAGGCCATAGCTAGGGCACTCGACGCGAGCATCGCCGACGTTGCGGCCAAAGAGTTCCACCGCATATCTCGCGGTATGAGCGATCAGGAAATCGCAACGGCAACCACCCATGCACTCGATTCCCTCGGACGCTTGCAGACTGGTCAACGCATCCCAAACTACGGCGAGTGGGACGCGCTGTTCTACCTTACGTGGTATCAGCCTCGACAGATCAATCTGGCGTATACGGTTGCCCGGAGGATACCCAAGGACCAGAATCCTCTCCTAGAGGGCCGGGGCAACCTGCAGGTTGTTGATTTTGGCTGCGGCGCACTGGCAATGCAATTCGGGTTGGCGCTCATGGCAGCAGATACGCTGGAGAACCGGGGCTCATATCCCCGAATGGCGATCGTATCGACCGATTCCAGAGATGAGATGCCACGTATCGGACGGCAGATGTGGTGCCGCTTCGTTGAGGAGATCGACGATGCAAGGAAATACCCGGAGCTTGACGCGCTGAGGCACGTGAGCCCTGCGATCGACTTTGTCGATCAGACCAACCTCGATGCGACACGGTGGCTCACCGCGCTTCATGTGGCCTACAAGGGGAATTCGGTACCAGTTGCAAGGAGTCTCAACTATCGAGTCGCGAATCAGAAGCCGGACATCATCGTAGTGTCGAGCCATCCAAAGGCCGAGCAATGGGTTTACCGTGTCGGGCACGACCTCCCGTATGTGGAAGCCCTCAAGGGTTACCTAACGACCCTTGACCTAGCCAACGCCTCCTTCGAGGCGACAAAGTCGTTCAGGCTCGGACCTCCAACGAACAAGATCAACGCGATAGACAGCTTACGCCAACCGGATGTATCTCGCCATCTAGGCTATCTGCGCAGCGTCGTCGAATTCAACCCGCCCAGACGGAACTTTTACGTCGTGTACAGGCGAACCGATGCTGACTAATCCCGCGCAGCAGACCCTGCCTGGTTTTGAGCCCGCCGAGCGTCCGGTGACGCCTCGGCCTTCGAGGATAGGCCACGTCGACGTCGGCTACGGCGTGACCCGGGAGATCATGACCCGGGCCACGGGGTTCATGGAAGAGTACGACTTCACGTTGAACCCCTACAGCGGGTGCTCGTTCGGCTGCACCTACTGCTACGCCGCGTTCTTCAGCAAGACCAAGGAGCAACGCGATGGGTGGGGTTACTGGGTGACGGTCAAGGAAAACGCGACCGAGCTGCTGGAGCGGCGGAAGCGCGGCGCCCTCGACGGGAAGCTGATCTACATGAGCACGGTGACCGATCCGTACCAGCCCATCGAGCGGCAGTTGGACCTGACACGGGGCCTTCTGGAGGTGCTGGCGGACAGGCACAGGCCGAAGCTGGTAGTCCAGACCCGCAGCCCGGACGTAACCCGTGACTGCGACCTGTTCCAGAGGATCGAGGCGGGTGGCGGGCGGGTGCAGGTGAACATGACGGTGACGACCGACGACGAGGACGTGAGGCGCGCGTTCGAGCCGTTCTGCCCGTCCAACGCGGTACGGCTTCGCGCCATCGCCGAAGTGCAGGCCGCGGGCGTCGACTCCTGCATCACGATGACGCCGCTGCTGTGGCTGAACGAGCCCTACGCCTTCGCGGACCGTCTGCTGGAGACGAAAGTCGAGAAGTTCATCGTGCAGCCGTTCCACTTTCAGCGCGGCAAGTTCGTAGCAGGCACGCGCAAGGCAGCCGTTGACATGATGGTCCAGAAGCTGGGTTGCGACGAGGCATTGTTCCGGGAGAGATACATCAAGGACTACGAGAGGAGCCTCAGGGCTCTGGACAGCGCGCTGCCGGAGCTAGGCCAGGGAAAAGACGGGTTCAGGCCGCCCTTCTAGCCCGCATATCGTCGCTCCCATCCTACGCTCCCTGCAGAGCCGCCGCGATTCTGGTTCCGCGAACCCTTCGCCTTGCCGGTTAGTCCCGTTGTTGGGACCCTGTGCGCGCCCCTCGATACGCGCCGCCGAAGCGGCGGCGCTACTCGGGGTGAACGGGTTGTGTGGGGGGTGAGGCGCGTGGGCTGTCGCGGTCGCTGAGGGTGGCCCCGTCACCTCGGCCCTCTCCCGCCAAGGGGGATGGGTTCCCGCCCCCGCCTACGCGAGGGCAGGCTCTGCGCGGGAACGACGAATGTGCAAGGGGCTCCCTACGCGGGAACGACGACGTGGATGGTTGGGTTCTCTTACCAGAGGGTTAGGGACTGGGCGAACATCTGGCGGAGGTCGTCGCGGGTTGCGGGGCGGAGGGAGAGCGGGGATGGGTTCCCGCCCCCGCCTACGCGAGGGCAGGCTCTGCGCGGGAACGACGGGGGGGGGTGGGATGGGTTCCCGCCCCCGCCTACGCGAGGGCAGGCTCTGCGCGGGAACGACGGGGGGGGGGTGGGATGGGTTCCCGCCTGCGCGGGAACGACGGTTGTGCAAAGGTCCCGCCTGCGCGGGAACGACGGTTGTGCAAAGGTCCCGCCTGCGCGGGAACGACGGTTGTGCAAAGGTCCCGCCTGCGCGGGAACGACGGTTGTGCAAAGGTCCCGCCTACGCGAGGGCAGGCTCTGCGCGGGAACGACGGTTGTGATGGTTGGGTTCTCTTACCAGAGGGTCAGGGACTGGGCGAACATTTGGTGGAGGTCGTCTCGGGTGGCGGGGCGGGGGGAGAGCTTGGTGACGCGGTGCTGCGGCAGGGTGCCCGCGACGAGGGCGTCGAGGTCGTCGGGGGTGTAGCCTACGGCGGCGAGGCCGTTGGGCACGCCTATCTGCTTCATGACGGCGATCACGGCGTCGGCGAGGATGTCGCCGGCGTCCTCGGGACCCGCGTCGGCGACGTCTATGCCCATGAGCTTCGCGGCGGCGAGGTGTCTCTCCGGGTTGGCGGGGCCGGTGAAGCGGAAGGCGGCGGGCGCGTTGAGGGCGACCGACATGCCGTGGGGAATGATCGGCACGCCTTCGGGATAGCCCTCCGGCCTATAGTCCCGCACCATGCCGGACACGGTGTAGGACATGCCGTGCGGCAGATGGCAGCCGGCGTTCCCGAAGCCGACTCCGGCCATCGTCGCCGCCAGCAGCATCTCGCTGCGGGCCTGGTGGTCGTCCGGGTCGTTGACGGCGTCCACGATGTTGGCGGACACCATCTCGATGGCCCTGGTCGACCAGACGTCGCTGATCGGGTTCGCCCCCTGGTAGCCGGGGCGCAGTCCGGGATCGGCCGGCGCCTCCCTGCGGCTGAACGGCATCGCGGTGAAGGACTCGAGGCCGTGGCAGAGGACGTCGAGGCCGGAGCATGCGGTGACCATCCTGGGCAGCGTCGTCGTGTTGTCGGGGTCGACGATCCCCATGACAGGCCTCAGCGCGCGGTCGGATATGCCAGTCTTGGCCTTCATCTCGAGCAGGTCGAAGATAGCGACGCCCGTGGTCTCGCTGCCGGTCCCGGTGGTGGTGGGAACGGCGACGAGCGGCTTCAGCGGGCCGGGGACGGGCTCTCCCCTGCCGATGGGCGCGTTGACGTAGGCGAGGAGGTCGGCGGGGTACGTCGCGTAGAGGTTGGCCGCCTTGGCCGTGTCGATGCTGGAGCCGCCGCCGACGGCGACGTAGCCGTCGAAGCCGCCGTCGGCCGCGAAGGCCGAGGCCTCCTGGAACGAGACGTCGGTCGGCTCGACGCTGACCTGGTCGAACAGCACGGCGTCGACGCCCTCGTCTGCCAGGGAGTCGAGGACCGTGCGCACGGCGTCGCCGCCGGCCAGGCCGGGGTCGGTGACGACCATGACGCGTCCGGCGCGGAGCCGGCGCATCTCGTAGCCGACCTCACGGGTAACGCCGGGGCCGAACTTGATGCTGGACGTGTCCAGCGAGAAGGCTGTCTCGTACTTCAATTCGCCTCCGGCGGGGCGGTCACCCTCACCCCAGCCCTCTCCCGTCAAGGGAGAGGGGGTAGGTCACCCTCACCCCAGCCCTCTCCCGTCGAGGGAGAGGGGGTAGGTCACCCTCACCCCAGCCCTCTCCCGTCGAGGGAGAGGGGGTAGGTCACCCTCACCCCAGCCCTCTCCCGTCGAGGGAGAGGGGGTAGGTCACCCTCACCCCAGCCCTCTCCCGTCGAGGGAGAGGGGGTAGGTCACCCTCACCCCAGCCCTCTCCCGTCGAGGGAGAGGGGGTAGGTCACCCTCACCCCAGCCCTCTCCCGTCGAGGGAGAGGGGGTTCCGTGCTCGGGGCGTTAGCCGCTGCCGACGGAGAGGCAGGTGACGGTGCGTAGGATCCCTTGGATGGTGTGAATCCGACTGGTGACGAGGTCGCCGACGGCGTTCAGGTCTTCGGCGCCGATGACCGCGATGATGTCGTACGGACCGGTGACGGAGTCGACCGTCTCCACGCCATCGAGGTCCCGGAGCTCGCTGGATACGGTCCGAGACTTGCCGACGGCGGTCTCTATGAGTATGTAGGCCCTGGTAGCCATGCCGCACCTCCTCGGGGAATGTGTTTCAGTGATGCCCTTTCGGGAAGGGTTACGGCATTCTAAGGCCGGGTTGGGGGCGTGTCAATCTGAGGGAGTGGATTTCCGGGGGGAGCCCTGTGCTTCAGCCCGCTCGATCAGCTCGGCCCCGATGATTCGCGGGCGGGTGCTGCTCGGGGTGGTGGGGATGGGTTCCCGTCTTCACGGGAACGACGGAGGCGGCGTTGCTTGGGGTGGTGGGGATGGGTTCCCGTCTTCGCGGGAACGACGGAGGCGGCGTTGCTTGGGGTGGTGGGGATGGGTTCCCGCCTTCGCGGGAACGACGGAGGCGGTGCTGCTTGGGGTGGTGGGGATGGGTTCCCGTCTTCACGGGAACGACGGGTGGGGATGGGTTCCCGTCTTCACGGGAACGACGGAGGCGGCGTTGCTTGGGGTGGTGGGGATGGGTTCCCGTCTTCACGGGAACGACGGGGGGAGTGGCGGGAATGACGGGGTGGAGGGATGGGTTCCCGTCTTCACGGGAACGACGGGGGGAGTGGCGGGAATGACGGAGGGGGATGGGTTCCCGTCTTCACGGGAACGACGGAGGGGGGGATGGGTTCCCGCCTTCGCGGGAATGACGGGGGGAGTGGCGGGAATGACGGAGGGGGATGGGTTCCCGCCTTCGCGGGAACGACGGGGGGGGGGGCGGGAATGACGGAGGGGGGGAATAGGTCGGGGCGCCCCTTTTTGGGGGGGCGCCCCGGGTGGGCCTGTGGAGGCGGGTTTTTGGGGCCCGCCTCCACGCCGGTCAGAGTCTACTTGGCGCGCTTGGGCGCCTGGTTGGCGCGGTTAGGCGCCGGATCGGCGGGCGGTCATGACCCAGCCCGTTGCCAGGAGGGCTACCGAGCCGAGCAGGAGCGCGAGGAGCGCGATGCCCGGTACGGACGGCCCGCCCGTGGGCGGCGTCAGCGTGTCCCGCGGCAGCAGGTGACCGTACATCTCCTGAACCGTGTCGTACGTCGCCTGGTCGGCGGCGGCCGTGAAGCTCGTGACTCTGGCGGGCCATCCCGCCAGCACCGCTCCGCCCGACTCGTCGTCAAACGTAAGCGTCGTCCCGGCGAGGGCGGTCCACCCGGCGCCCGCGCTGGCGCGGGTCAATATCATGAGGCCGCCCATCTCGTGGATCTTCGTCAGCAGGAACTCGCCGCCTAGGGCCTCGACCTGTTCGGCCGACAGACGGAACGCGATGGTCGGCGCAGCGTCGAACTCGACGTCGGTCTCGAGCATGTCCTCGGAGTCGAATATCAGCGCCGTGACGCAGGCGAAAGTCACGTCGGCCTTCGCACCCGGGTACGTGCAGCCGATTTCAGATTCGAAGTTGACCTGGTACGGCTCGGACCGGGAGCCCGCCGGCAACTCGAGAGTCACCGTGCCGTCGGACGACATCAGGGTCGTCGCCCTCGAGGTCGAGATCATGGATGTCGGCGGAATCGGGGTCGCCGGCGGCGCCGACGGCGTCGCGGTCGGAGTCGGGGTCATCGTCGCGAACGGCGAGGCTCCGTCGTCCTCGCCCTCGGTGGACGCTACCACGTCCTCGGAAGTGCTGTTCTCCATGTTCGTCGCGCTGACGCGGAACCCGTAGTCGGCGCCGGGGACCAGCCGCCGGACGGTGGTCGATGTGCCGGACACTTCCTGGGAGCTCGAGCGGCTCCAGTTGGCCTCGCCGCGCGAAACCCGCGACGTCCACTCGACGGTGTAGCCGTCGGCGCCGTCGAGGGCGTCCCAGGTTACGACCGCGAGGGTCTCTTTGGTTCTGACGCGGACATTCTTGACCAGGACGGGCATCAGGGAGTCGTCGTCGGTGATGGTCAGCGTCGCGTCATCCGGGTTGTCAGCGCCACTGCCGCCTTGGCCCACTGTAGCCGATACGGCTACAGTGCTGGTCGCGCTGTCCGCGATGTCGTTGTTGTCGACGGCGGTGATCGTAACCTCTCCGGTACTCGCCTTGGAGCCCGCCGGGATGGTCAACGTCGTGTTGTCGCTCAGGGTGACGGATTCAGAGTTGACGGAGACCGTCAGCACGGTGTTGAGGTTCGCCTCTCTGTCCTGGGTGGCCGTGACTGTGGTCTTGCCGCCCTTCTCAGAAATCGTCGCCTGCGTCAGCACCAGCGTTACCTGCGAGCGCTGGTCCGCGGGATCCAGATTCCTGTACTGCAGCACCGGGTACTGCCAGTTGCCGCCGAAGTGCCACGGGTCTGACGACGTCGCGGGTGCGATGACCACCTTCCACATGCCGAAGATGTCGGTGGTCGTGCCGTAGCCTGTGGGGGCCTGCAACGCGACGGTGCTGGTGCCCATGCCTTCGATTGCGGGTGTAGTCGTGGCCGGGATTCTGGAGACATCGGTGTCCCAGTAGCTGTTGGTCGTCGTGGCGGCGTCGGCGGCTAGGCCGCGCACGTTGGCGGTGCCGGCATCTGCGTTTGCAGTGGGCACTCCGGTCGAGTAGCTGGCGGTTATGACTCCATCGCCATCGCCGACCAGACCGCCCGCGTTGGCGTCGCCATCGGTGCCTGAGGACTTCGCCGTGGCGTTGCCCGTGGCGTAGCTGACCATTACGGTCCCACCCGAGCTGCCCGCCAGTCCGCCCGCATTGGCGTCTAGGCCTTCCGAAGCCGTGGCTGAGACGTCACCCGTGGCGTACGTGGCCACGAGCGATCCGATGTTGTTGCCGACCAGACCGCCCGCGTTGGGAGAGCCCATGCTGACGGTTACGGCTACGGTGGCATAGCTAGCAGTGATCGTTCCTCCGCTAACGTTCTCACCGACCAAACCGCCGGCGTTGCTAATACCAACATCACCGCGGGTGACGCTGATCTGTCCCGTGGCGTAGCTGTTCGATACGGCCCCGCGGTGCTCTCCTGCCAGGCCGCCTGCGTGAACCGGGCCAACGTCTTCCGTAGTCATAACGGTGATGTTTACATTGACGAGGCCCACATTCCTGACTTCGCCGGAGCCGGAGAGGATTGCGAACAGTCCGAATTCCCCTTGAGCAGTGCCATTGATTTTCAGGCCGGAGATGGTGTTGCCGTTCCCGTCGAAAATTCCACCGTATTGTACGATGGGGGTCCATTCGCCCGACAAAGTCAGGTCCCCCATGAGCTCGTAGCCCTTGCAGGGGCTTGGCTGACCACTTTCGTTGGTGTCAACGCAGCCCATGCTCTCGGCCGCGTTGGGGAAGGCGGCATCGAAGTCCTCATCCCCATGCCCTTGGCGTCCCGTGCCACTAACGTCAATGACGGCGAGCTGTTCCTTCTTCGTGATTTCTATGAGCCCGTCGTCGTCCGTGTCGTAGTCGACCATAGTCTGCGCCTGGGCGGTTGGCGAGTCTGTGGCGACGCCGAAGGCGATCGCGACTACCAGCGCGGCTATCAGAACTGCGGCTATGCCCAACAGGCTCGGGATCGAGTGTGATTTCATCTCAGGCAATCTCCTGAACATCGTATGAACATCGTAGCTGTACAGGGTAAGTATACATCCCGGCAGTCAAGAGTCAAGCAATGATGGGTCGAGATTTGGGGGTGTCCCCGCCGCGGGCGGGATTTTGGGGGTCGGCGATGGTGTAGTGGATAGTGGGAGGGAGGGTGACGGATGTTTGGGATTAGAGGATGGCGAAGCCGCCCCCGTCGGGTCCCGTCTCCGCGGGAACGGTGGGTGGGGGTTGACAGGTCAGAACAGATGTACTAGGCTTATCGGCGACGCGATTAAACGGCGCTCCGAGACGGAGCCACATCATAGGAGGGCGAGACGCCCCCGTCGGGTCCCGGCAAGCGGGCCCGGCCGGGGGTTTTTTTGTGGCCCTTCGATACGCGCCGATGATAGGGACGGATTCCGGCGTTCGCGGGAATGACGGGAGGGGTGCGGGGATGGGTTCCCGCCCCCGCCTACGCGGGGGCAGGCTCTTCGCGGGAATGACGGGATGGGTCGGGAACGACGGATGGGTAAGGAGGGGCGGATGGTTGCGGAGGTGAGGTCGGCTTATATGGACATCGTGGAGCGGAGGGCGGTGGAGGACGGCCGGTACCGGGTGACGATCGCGGCGAACGAGTCGGCGCGGACGCAGCCGGACCTGGACCTGGGCGGGCTGTCGACGGAGGGCTACTCGCGGAACCCGGTGGTGATGTGGGCTCACGACGCGGTGGGCCGGTCGCCTTCGGGCGGGCTGCCTATCGGCCGGACGGTGGAGCTGGACCGGGGGCCGGGCGGGCGGATCGTCGCGGAGTTCGAGTTTCTGGAGGGCGACCCGTTCGCGCAGCGCGTCCGCAACGCGTGGGACCAGGGTTTCCTGCGGGCGGCGTCGATAAGCTGGCTGCCGCTGGAGAGCAGGCCCGTCGAGGGCGGTCGGCTGCGGGACACGCGGTCGGAGCTGCTGGAGTGGTCGATCGTGGCGGTGCCTGCGGACCCGGACGCGCTGCGGGAGTCTCAGCGGCTGCTGATCGCGGCGTGTGTGGAGGAGGAGGAGGAGGCGCCGCGCGGGGAGGCCGGCGGCGAGCTGGCGGAGATCGGGGCGGCGGTGGGGAGCGCGCTGCGGGGGCTGGGTGGGGGGGTCGTGGGGGGATGCAGGTCGGGGCGATCGGGTCGGGTGGGTGCGACAACACATATGACAAAGCCTACTCCGCGACCCGGTTGCTTCGGCGGGCTCCCCTGTGGGGGGTAGTGGATAGTGGGTAGTGGATAGTGGATAGCGGGATGGCGGAGGGGGATCACCCTCACCTCAGTCCTCTCCCGTCGAGGGAGAGGAGGCAAGAACCCCTCTCCCCTGGCGGAAAGACCCCCCGCCTTCGCGAGGGCAGGCTCTTCGCGGGAACGACGGTGCGGAGGGGCGGGTATCCACGGCAGGGAGGGGATGGGTTCCCGTCTCCACGGGAACGACGGTGCGGAGGGGCGGGTATCCACGGCAGGGAGGGGATGGGTTCCCGCCCCCGCCTACGCGGGGGCAGGCTCTTCGCGGGAACGACGGTGCGGAGGGGCGGGAATCCACGGCAGGGAGGGGATGGGTTCCCGCCCCCGCCTACGCGGGGGCAGGCTCTTCGCGGGAACGACGGAGGTCGGAAGGAACAGCAGTTCAGACATTCAAGGAGGTCTGAGGGATATGTCTAAGACGGATGTTGAGGCGATCAAGAGGGACCTGGCGGAGATCAACAGCTTCGTCAGCGAGCGGATAGACCCGGTGGCGCAGGAGGTGAGTCTCCTGACCGAGGAGACGGGACGGCTGCGGGGCGAGTTGGCGCGGATACAGGAGCGGGAGCGGGCGTCGCGCCGGGAGGCGCTGGCGCGTGAGACGGGCGCGTACGAGTCGCCGTTGGTTACGGACGGCCCGTACGCGGGCATGGACGTGCTGGACCTGGGGCTGCTGAGGCGGCTGGCGCGGTCGCAGGCGCGGGAGGCGTCGGGCCCGGCGTGGATGGAGCGGGCAGAGCAGGCGAAGCGGTCGCTGGTCGGGAACGCGACGCCGGCGGCGATCGAGGAGTCGCACCAGGCGGCGTCGCGGCGTCTGAGCGACTGGTACACGGTGGCGGACCGGGGGACGGGGCAGTTCGAGTCGTTCGGGCGGTCGATGCTGCAGTCGATGACGCGTGCGGCGATGGACAGCACGACGGCGGGGGCCGGCGACGAGCTGGTGGCGACGCTGGAGGCGCGCGAGCTGTGGCTGGACGTGAACCTTCAGACGCTGGTGGCGCCTCTGGTGCGGACGATTTCGATGCCGTCGAACCCGTTCGAGATGCCGCGTCAGCTCGGGGACGTGAACTTCTACCCGGGGACCGAGAACGCGGCGGCGACGGGGACGGCGCTGGGGACGGGGAAGACGACGCTGACGGCGCACGAGCTGGTGGGCCAGGTGCCGTACTCCTTCACGCTGGAGGAGGACGCGGTGATCGCGATGCTGCCGGAGATTCGCGCCGGACTGGTGCGCAACGTGGCGGAGACGCTGGACGACGTGATACTGAACGCGGACCGGACGGCGACGAACAACATCAACGCGGACGGGGCAACGATCGCGGCGTCCGACGGGGGCAAGGGGCACTGGCTGATCGGGTACGACGGTCTGCTGCACCTGCCGCTGAAGGACAACGCGTCGCAGGCGAACGACCACGGGGCCGGGGTCTCGGACGACATGTTCAACGAGATCCGGGCGAAGCTGGGCAAGTACGGAGCGCGGCCGTCGGAGCTGGCGTGGGTTATGGACGTGAACACGTTCATCCGCGCGCAGGGGATCAGCCAGTTCAGGACGATGGACAAGCTGGGGCCGAACGCGACGTTGGTGACGGGGATGCTGGGCGCGGTCGAGGGAATCCCGGTGATCGTGTCGGAGCAGATGAAGTTGGCCGACACGGACGGCAGGGTGACGGACGCGGGCAACGGGTCCAACACGGGCCGGCTGCTGGTGTTCAACCGGACGCAGTGGGCGCAGGGTTTCCGGCGCGACATCACGGTCGACGTGTACCGGGACACCCAGAAGCGGCAGACGGTGGTGACGGTGAGCTTCCGCCACGGGCTGTCGGAGCGCAGCGGGTCGAGGTCGAAGGCGACGCACACGGCGCTGCAGTACGACATTACGGGCGTGGCGTAGGGGCGGGGGTAGTGGGTAGTGGGTAGTGGATAGTGGATAGCGGGGGCGGGTCGGGGCGATGGGGTCGGGTGGGTGCGGGAAGAGATATGAAGAGCCTGCTTCGCGACCCGGTTGCCCCGGCGGGCTCCCCTGCCCTGCCTCCGGGGGATCACCCTCACCTCAATCCTCTCCCGTCGAGGGAGAGGAGGAAAGAAGCCCCCTCTCCCCTGGCGGGAGAGGGCTGGGGTGAGGGGGACAGCGGCGGGGGCGCGCGGGCCTCTCGATACGCGGGGTGAACGGGTTGTGTGGGCGGGGCGATTCCCCCTGCCACGCCCTGGAGGGATGGATTCCCGCCTTCGCGGGAATGACGGAGGGGGGCGGGGTGATTCCGCCCTGCTACGCCCCGGAGGGATGGATTCCCGCCTGCGCGGGAATGACGGAGGGGTGCGGGGGTGATTCCTCTCTGCCCTGCCCTGGAGGGATGGATTCCCGCCTGCGCGGGAATGACGGATGGGGGCGGGGTGATTCCCCCCTGCCACGCCCCGGAGGGATGGATTCCCGCCTTCGCGGGAATGACGGATGGGGGCGAGGGCGATTCCCCCCTGCCACACCCCGGAGGGATGGGTTCCCGCCTTCGCGGGAATGACGGAGGGGGTGCGGGGTGATTCCTCCCTGCCACGCCCCGGAGGGATGGGTTCCCGCCTGCGCGGGAATAACGGAGGGGGGCGGGGTGATTCCCCCCTGCCCTGCCCTGGAGGGATGGATTCCCGCCTGCGCGGGAATGACGGATGGGGGCGGGGTGATTCCTCCCTGCCACGCCCGGGAGGGATGGGTTCCCGCCTTCGCGGGAATGACGGAGGGGGGCGGGGTGATTCCTCCTTGCCACGCCCTGGAGGGATGGATTCCCGCCTTCGCGGGAATGACGGATGGGGGCGGGGTGATTCCTCCTTGCCACGCCCGGGAGGGATGGATTCCCGCCTGCGCGGGAATGACGGATGGGGGCGGGGTGATTCCTCCTTGCCACGCCCTGGAGGGATGGATTCCCGCCTGCGCGGGAATGACGGATGGGGGCGGGGTGATTCTCCCTGCTACGCCCGGGAGGGATGGATTCCCGCCTGCGCGGGAATGACGGAGGGGGGCGGGGGTGATTCCTCCATGCCACGCCCGGGAGGGATGGATTCCCGCCTGCGCGGGAATGACGGAGGGGGGCGAGGTGATTCCCCCTGCCACGCCCGGGAGGGATGGATTCCCGCCTTCGCGGGAATGACGGATGGGGGCGGGGTGATTCCCCCCTGCCACGCTCTGGAGGGATGGATTCCCGCCTTCGCGGGAATGACGGATGGGGGCGGGGTGATTCCCCCCTGCCACACCCCGGAGGGATGGGTTCCCGCCTTCGCGGGAATGACGGAGGGGGGCGGGGGCGATTCCCCCCTGCCACACCCCGGAGGGATGGGTTCCCGCCTTCGCGGGAATGACGGATTGGGGCGAGGGCGATTCCCCCCTGCCACACCCCGGAGGGATGGGTTCCCGCCTTCGCGGGAATGACGGAGGGGGGCGGGGTGATTCCCCCCTGCCACGCTCTGGAGGGATGGATTCCCGCCTTCGCGGGAATGACGGATGGGGGCGAGGGCGATTCCCCCCTGCCACACCCCGGAGGGATGGGTTCCCGCCTTCGCGGGAATGACGGAGGGGGGCGGGGTGATTCCTCCCTGCCACGCCCGGGAGGGATGGGTTCCCGCCTTCGCGGGAATGACGGAGGGGGGCGGGGTGATTCCTCCCTGCCCTGCCCCGGAGGGATGGATTCCCGCCTGCGCGGGAATGACGGAGGGGGGCGAGGGTGATTCCTCCATGCCACGCCCGGGAGGGATGGGTTCCCGCCTTCGCGGGAATGACGGATGGGGGCGGGGTGATTCCCCCCTGCCACGCTCTGGAGGGATGGATTCCCGCCTTCGCGGGAATGACGGATGGGGGCGAGGGCGATTCCCCCCTGCCACACCCCGGAGGGATGGGTTCCCGCCTTCGCGGGAATGACGGAGGGGGGCGGGGTGATTCCTCCCTGCCACGCCCGGGAGGGATGGGTTCCCGCCTTCGCGGGAATGACGGAGGGGGGCGGGGTGATTCCTCCCTGCGACGCCCCGGAGGGATGGGTTCCCGCCTGCGCGGGAATGACGGATTGGGGTGCGGATGACGCGGTCGCGGGAATGACGGAGGAGGGGAATATGGCGAATGCTTATGTTTCGCTGGATGTGTTCAAGGGGTCGGGGGTGCTGAATATTGTGGGGTCGGACGAGGATGGCCGGCTGCTGTCGGTGCTGGAGCATGCGTCGAGGGTCGTCGACCGGCACTGCAACCGGCACTTCCACGTCTTGACGGCGGCGCGGAAGTTCGACGGCCCGGACGGTCCGACTCTGCTGGTGCCGGACCTGATCGCGGTCGACCCGGAGGGGCTGCGGACGGACGAGGACGGCGACCGGGAGTACGAGACGACGTGGCGGGCGTCGGACTTTCTGCTGCTGCCGTCGAACGCGGACCCTGAGAATGCGTCGAACCCGCAGTCCCGGCCATACGGCCGCATCGAGGCTTTTGCGTACGCGGGGGACAGGACATCGTGGCCGTCCGGACGGCAGCGGGTGTCGATCTCCGGCCGGTGGGGTTGGTGGCGGCACCTGCGGCGGGCGAAGGAGACGGCCAACGCCGTCGAGGCGAGCACGTCGGAGGTCGTCGTGTCGGACCGGGCCGACGTGGAGGCCGGCCACACGGTGCTGATCGACTCCGAGCAGCTCTTCGTGCGGAGCTACGCCGGGAACACGCTGACGGTCGACCGGGGGGTGAACGGGACGGCCGCGGCGGCGCACGGCGCGGGGTCTGCCATCGAGGTGTACGAGTACCCGGGGCCGGTCGCGGAGGCGGCGCTCATCATGGCGGCGCGTCTGCGGGGGGGCCGGGGTCACGGGAACGGCGGTCTGTTCGACGCGGACCTGATGGCTCTTCTGAGCCCGTACCGCCGGCCGGCGCTGGGGACGGGCGCGTAATGGCGAACGAGATCGGCGGCGCGAAGGCGGGCCTGCGGGCGAGGCTGGAGACGATACCGGGGCTGCGGGTGCTGGAGCATCCTCCGGAGGCGGTGCACGAGCTGCCGGCGGCGGTGGTGTCGCTGCACTCCCGGGACGCGTCGCGGACGCTGGGCGGCGGCGGGTTCGAGGGCCGGATGAGGGTGACGCTGCTGGTGTCGTCGGCGAGCACGCGGGAGGCGTACGCGGCGCTGGACCGGTTCATCGACCCGACGGGGCCGCAGAGCGTGGAGGCGGCGGTCGACGGCGACAACACGTGGGGCGGCGCGGTGGACGACGGGCGGCTGACGTCGGTGGAGAACGTGGGCGCGCGGAAGCTGTGGGGCGGTTCCTATGTCGCGGCGGACTTCGTGTTCGTGTTTGTGAGTAGTGGATAGTGGGTAGTAGTGGATCGTGGATAGTGGATAGCGGGCCCCTCGATACGCGCCGCTCAAAGCAGCGGCGCTACTCGGGGTGAACGGGCCGAGTGGGCCGGTGGAACAGGAGAGAGGAGGGAGGAGAGGATGGGTTTTTTTGATTCGAAGGTGTCGAGGTTTCGGATAGAGGACGCGGGCGGTGTGGTGCGGGACCTGTCGGCTTACATCGTGTCGGTCCGGGGGCTGCCTGGCGTGCGGAACCTGAACGAGGTGACGGCTCTGGGCGACGGCGGGGCGAAGTTCATCGCCGGCCTGGAGGACTCGACGGTGACGCTGTCCGGGATCTACGACGACAGTGCGGGCTCAGGTCCAGACGCCGTGCTGGGCCCGCTGCGGACGCACGGCGCGGCGGTGGGCTTCGAGTACGGGCCGGCGGGTAGCTCCGCGGGCGCGGTGAAGTACGACGGGGCGTGCTGGGTGGTGTCGTACGACCTGCGGAGCCGGGTCGGAGACCGGGTCGAGTGGGCGTGCACACTGCAGGTCGACGGCGCCGTGCGTCGAGGTGCGTTCTGATGAGCCGGCCGGTGCGGGTGACGCTGCCGACGGGCGGCTGGTGGGTCGTGGAGACGCGGCCGACGTGGGCGCAGGTGATGGAGTGGGCGCAGTGGGCCGCGGAGGACGACGGCCTGCCGGAGCGGGTGCTGGCGCAGCTCACGCTCGGCTGGAGCTTTTTAGAGAGGGTCGGCTTCGATGCGTTGTCCAGACGGAGTGCGGCGGACGTTGCGGCGGCGATGGACGTGGTGGAGCGGCTGGCCGCGCCGCTCGCGGACGCGCGGTCGAGCAAGGAGCTGGCGGAGGGCCTGTTCGAGGGCCTGGTCGCGGGCCGGATACCGGAGGACTTCGCGGACGTGCACCTGATGGCGTCGACGGGCTGGAGCTACGACGAGCTGCTGCGGACGCCGGCGGACGTGGTGGAGCGGATGGCGACGTATCTGTCGGTGCGGGCGGCGTACGAGACGGGCGGCGCGATGGAAGTCGAGGGCAACGGCGATGGGCGATAACGGGGGCCCGGAGGCGCGGGAGCGTCTGCGCCGGGCGCTGCGCGACTACGCGGGCAGGCGGCGGGCGATGGTCCCGCCGCGGCCTGCCGGGGACGGCGGGCGGGCGCGCGCCGGTTCCGTGGGCGCGGCGCCGGGGGAGGCGGCCGCTCGCAGGCCGGCGGGGGCGCAGGGAGCGGCGCAGTACGACGAGCGCGGGCTGCGGGCGCTGGCGAAGGAGATCAAGGCGCTGATCTCGGAGGACGGCAGGCGGGGGATCCGGGTTTAGGGGGGGCACCCTCACCTCAGTCCTCTCCCGTCAAGGGAGAGGAAGAAAGAAGTGTCCCCGCTCCACTGCGCGGGTGATGGCCAGGGTGAGGGGGAACGGGACGGGGATGGATTCCCGCCTTCGCGGGAATGACGGATTGGGGGCTGCCCGCTCCGATGGCGGAGATCACCCTCACCTCAATCCTCTCCCGTCGAGGGAGGAGGTAAGACGAGTCCCCTCTCTCCTGCGCGGGTGATGCGGGTGATGGAGAAAGGAGTGTGGTTGTGGCTATTGCGAAGTGGGTTGTGGGGGTGGACTGGGACAACGACGGGGACTTCTCGGGCGTCGACGAGGATGTGACGGGGGACACGCTGGGTCTGACGCTGGAGCACTTCCGCGACCTGGCGAGCGGGCACGTGGAGGCGGCGCGTCTGGAGCTGGAGCTCAAGAACGACGACCACAGGTACAGTCCGCCCAACCCGCGGTCGCCGCTCAGCGGGCTTCTCAAGCCGGGCCGGAAGGTGTGGCTGCGGGCGGCGTACCCGTACGACGCTCTCGCGGACGCGCCCGGCGTGCGGCTGTCGGGCCACGCGCCGGACCTCGACCCGTCGTTCTCGTGGACCGAGCACCCGCGGGGCTTCAGGATAGGGCCGTCCGGGACGGGCGCGCGGACCACTGGCGGCGGCAGCGGCGGCAGCGTCGCGACGATGGACTTCGGAGTGGCGGACGCGTCGTTCGGGTGCAGGTTTGTTCGGGGCGCGAACGCAACGAGCCACGGCGGGCTGTGCTTTCGGTACTCGGACGCTGCGAGCTACATGTACGTCAGGGTGACGGGCGGCGCGATCGAGGTGCGGAAGGTCGAGTCGGGCGGCGACAGCCTGGTCGCCTCGGCGGCGTACGCATGGCCGTCCGGGGTCTCGAGACTGCTGCAGGTCGTGCTCCACGGCGATTCGGTGCGCGTGTTCGTCGACGACGCGGAGGCGCTGGAGGCGACGTCCTCCTTCAACGCGGCGGCGTCCCGTCACGGGCTGTACTGCGACGGCGGCGCCGACCACGCGTGGAGCGACTTCGGCGGGTGGGTGTCGCTGTTCCACGGCGCCGTAGACCTGCTGCGGCCGCGTCCCAGGCCGGGAGCGGAGTATTGCTACCTGCGGGCGCTGGACGAGATGGAGCGGCTGACCAGCGTGACGCTGTACACGCACGCGACGTCGCAGCTGCCCCAGAGCTCCGACGACATCCTGGGCGACATGCTCGACTACGCCGACGCGTCCCCTACCCGCCGGCGGCTGGACGCTGGAGCGACGCTCATCCCGGACACGTGGAGCCCGTCGATCTGGAACGTGCGCGCCCTCGACGAGGTCCACCGGCTGCAGGACGAGGAGGACGGGCTGGTGTACGTCGATGGGCACGGGTACTGGCGGCTGGAGGCGCGCGGCCACCGCGCGGCCGGGCCGCACACGGCCCCGCTGGCAACGCTCAGGGACGACGGAGACGGCGGCGCGGCCTACTTCTCGGACATCGCCTGGGACGACGGCGCCGGCAACGTCGAGAACGTCGTGTTCATGCGCATCAGGGACGCGACGAACCAGGGTGAGCAGACGGCGTGGAGTCTGACCGAGACGCCCCGGTTCGCGGCCCACGAGACGAAGGAGTTTCTGGCGGAGAGCAAGACCTACGACACCGTCGGAGGGCAGATTCGCCCGCGGCGCGGCACCGACTACGCCGCGAACACGCTGCGCGACGGCACGGGGACGGACATCTCCCGCGAGGTGAGCGTCACGCACCCGGCCAGAGGCGAGTTCAACGGCAGGGGGACGCTGGTCCGGGTGACGTTCGGGCCCACGGCGGGATTTCTCACGCTGCTGAAGCTGCGCACGCGGAACGCCATCAGGTACGAGGACGCCGTGCTGGTGAAGGCAGAGGACGCGGACAGCAGGCAGACGTACGGCGAGCGCACCAAGACGATCGAGGCGCGCTGGACCCGGGAGACGGACGCGGCGCTGGCGACGGTCGAGGGGCGCCGCGACCGCAGGAAGGAGCCGAAGACGGTGCTGCGGGCGGTCGTGCCAAACGGGTCGAGGAGCAACGTGCTGCTGATGCTGCAGCGGAGCTTCTCCGACCGGATCACGGTTACGTACCCGGACATGGGCATCGACGAGGATTTTTTCGTGGAGGGCCGCAGGATCACGGTGAGCGAGGGGTGGACGGCGGTGACGGCCGAGGTTCTTCTGCAGGCGGTGTAGGCGTCGTGGACGCGGCGTTACGCCGCGACGACGGGAGCGTCGACTAGAGCCGGACGGCGGCGGCCTCCCGGGGCGCGGCTGGGAGAGCGGGGCGCGCGCCGAGCAGCGCTGCGACGCGGGAGCGGTCGGCGTCGTCCAGGTCGGCGTGGAAGCGGAGCTCGCCGCTCTCCAGCGAGGCGACGGGCAGGCCGTCGCGGTAGACGACGCGGTTGCCGAGTACGGCGGGTACCCGCGGCCCGGGAGTCAGCACGCCTGCCAGGTTGAGCGGGTCGCAGGCGGAGACCACGACCAGCCTGCCGTCCGGCTTCGCCTTGCGGACGTTGCGCAGCCGGTCTACGGCCTCCGGCATGGCGAACTGTTCGCCGACGTAGCCGGTTACGAAGCGGCCGCCTCGTATCTCGCCACGGGCCTCGGACCGTCGGTAGACCCGCACCAGATCGCGCCACCGAGGGGCCAGCGCGTCCCTGGCGAGCACCTCCGGGAAGACGACGCCGTAGCGGCGCAGAAGCTGCGCGGCGCGGGCCTCCATGACGTCGTCGGGCAACGAACGCGGGCGGTCCTCGGCGGGCTCGGGCGCCGGCTCGTCCGGCGAGACGGTGTCGGGGCGCAGGAGCGCCCACCGGCTGGCAGGCCTCCAGAGCCGGCCGCGGCTGCGGCGGCCGTGCGAGCTCCGGGCCCGTTTTCTCGCGCCGTCGACCAGGCCGCGCACGGCGCCGAATCCGTCGGAGGTCACGAGCCCCGCCGCGGCGAGCTGCCACAGGCCAGTCTCCACCTCGGACGGCAGGCGGCGGGTGGCGGAGGCTATATCGGGCAGGAAGGTCGCGCCGCGCCGGGCGAGGTGGTCGAGCACGTCGGACGCCGCGCCCGGTGGCGCGTCGCCGCCGTGGGCGCCAGCGAGCCAGGGGAGAGCCTCACGCAGCCCGAGCGAGATGGGGATCGCCCGGGACAGCATCGCCTTGCCGGCCTGCCCTTCTCCGTTCACGGGACGGCCGTTGAATCGGCCCCAGACAAGGTCTCCGGAGAGGCAGGCGACGTCCAGTGAGGTCGGGTCGTAGTCGGCGACGCGAAGCGGCAGAATCTCCGACTCCCACGCTCCGGCGGCGGACTCGAACCCCTGGATCTGCTCGACGACGTCCAGCAGCGCGGCATCGCCCCTTCGGGGACCCGAGACACGCTGCCAGCCGAACAGGAAGCGCCCGTAGACCGCCGCGGAGACCGGCTCGACGGCCTTGCGCAGACGGGTGACGGTGGCCCGGTGGATCCTGGCGAGAATGCGTCGGTCGCAGGCCTCCTCTTCCTTTACATTTGGCGTGAAGTGGCCCCGGATGATTCCACCGCCGGCCTCCATGCGGGCGAGGGCGATGTCCACCGCGCTCTGTCGCATCCCGATCGCGTCGGCCAGCGCGGCCGGGGTAAACGGGCCGATGCTCTCGACCCAGCCGCGTACGATCTCGAACGGGGCGTCGTCCTCGGTGGGCGGGGGCGCCGGATCGAGCCTGCCCTGCGGGTTCGGCTCGAAACGGGCGTCCGGGAACGCTGCCAGCACGGTGGGTACCGATTCGGCGGCGACCCAGGCCGTGCGTCCGCCGGCATACGTTGCGGTCACTGCGCGGCCGTCCGCCGCGAGCGCCGCGTACCACTCCCGCGCCTGGTCGACGCCGGGCGGGGCGGAGGCGCGGGCGAGGGCCGCATCCGGCAGGAGGCCCAGCGTCAGCAGCGCGTCGTGGAGCTCGTCCGCGTCGCGCACGAGCGGCCAGGCGTCGGCGGCCGCGGCGTGGATGGCGGCCTCGTCGAGCTTGCCCAGATCACGGCTGTCCTCGGGCAGCGCCCTGCGGAGGGCGACGGCGCGGGACCTGCGCTCCTCCAGCGGGGCGTCGTCCAGGAAGGCGTAGGGCATCGCGTTGAGTATCTGGTGGCTGAACACCGACGGCTGCGTCGTGTCCCTGGCGTAGACCTCCACGTCGCCGCTGCGGATGCGCTCCAGCAGCGCCTTCAGTCCCCACAGGTCCATCGCCTCGGTGGTGCAGTCGCGCATCGTCTCGAAGACGATGGGGTGGTCGGGCACCGCTATGTCTCCGGGCATCGCGTTGTCCTGGCAGGCTACCTGCTCCGGGAAGACGGCCGCGAGCAGGTCCTCGGAGCGCATCCTCTGGAGCGGCGCGGGGACCTTCTTGCCGCCGGAGAAACGGAGGAGGGCGAGCGCGCGGGAGGCGTCCCAGCGCCAGCGTAGCCCGAAGATCGGGGCCTGCAGGATCGCCTGCGTCAGCACCTTTTCGACCTTGTCGGGGTGGATGTATTTGAAGACGTCGCCCAGCGGGAACGACTGGGACGGCCCGAGCGACAGATTGATGCCGTCCTCGGTGGCCGCGGCCTGGAGCTCGAAGTCGAAGGCGCGGCATATCTCCTTGCGCAGCGACATTCCCCAGGCGCGGTTGATCCGGGAGCCGAAGGGCGAGTGGATGACGAGCTGCATGCCGCCGCTGTCGTCGAAGAACCGCTCCGCGACTATGCGCTCCTTGGTCGGAACGGCGCCGAGTATGCGAACGCCCTCCTCCACGTAGGCGGCTGCCTGTTCGGCGGCTTCCCGGGGAAAACCCTGCTCGACGAGCCATCTCGCGCCCTCTTCCGGGTCCTCCCGGCTGTGAATCCCGGCCCGCAGGTCCGACACCTCGTCCGACAGCTCGGTCGTGCGTCCGGGCGCCTCGCCGAGCCAGAACGGGACGGTCGGCGACGAGCCCTGGGCGTCCTCGACCCTGACCCTGCCGCTCTCGACCCTCCGTATGCGCCACGGGGTGTTGCCGAGCAGGAAGACATCGCCGCGCGAGCTCTCAATCGCGAAGTCCTCGTTCACGGTACCGACGAAAGTATTATCCGGCTCGGCTATGACGTCGTAGTCGGCGTTGTCCGGGATGGCGCCGCCGCTGGTGATGGCGGCGAGCCGGGCGCCCCGGCGGCCGCGCAGCCGGCGGTTCACGGCGTCGCGGTGTACGTAGGCTGACCGCCGGCCCTGGCGCGGAGCGACGCCGCGGGCGAGCGTCTCCAGCACCTGCTCGTACCTGTCCAGCGGCAGGTCGCGGTACGGGTACGCCCTTCGCACCAGCGCGTAGAGCGCGTCCTCGCCCCACTCGCGCGCGCCGCACTCGGCGACGATCTGCTGTGCGAGCACGTCGAGCGGCCAGTCGGGGATGACGAGCCGGTCCAGGTTGCCTCGCCTGAAGCCGCGGACCATCGCCATGCACTCGATCAACTCGTCGCGGGTCAGCGGGAACAGGCGGCCCTTTGGGGTGCCGCCGACCTGGTGGCCCGAGCGGCCGACGCGCTGCAGCATCAGCCCGATGGAGCGCGGCGAGCCTATCTGACACACGAGGTCGACCGAGCCGATGTCGATGCCGAGCTCGAGTGAAGACGTCGCGACGCAGAGCGAGACCTGGCCGGACTTGAGCCTCTGCTCGGCGTCGTGGCGGCGCTCCCTGGACAGGCTGCCGTGGTGGGGCACGACCGCCTCCTCGCCGAGGCGGTCGGACATCTGCCGCGTCACACGCTCGACGAGGCGGCGTGTGTTGACGAAGACCAGCGTCGTCTCGTGGGCCTTCACGAGCTCAGCGACGTCGTCGAGGGTCTGGCCCCACATCTCGTGGGTGGCTATGGGGCCCAGCTCGTCTTCGGGGAGGCGAAGCTGCAGGTCCATCGCCCGACGGTGGCCGGTGTCGACTATCGTGCACTGTGCGTCGCCGTCGGCGTCGATGTTGTCGCAGCCGACCAGGAACCGCGCGACCTCGTCGACGGGCCGCTGGGTGGCGGACAGCCCGATTCTCGTGACAGGGTCGTCCGCAAGCTCGCACAGGCGCTCCACCGAAAGGCTCAGATGGGAGCCGCGCTTGTTTCCAGCGACCGCGTGCAGCTCGTCTAGGATGAGAGTCCGGGCGCCCCTGAGGGCCTCGCGTCCGCTCTTGGACGTGAGCAGGATGTAGAGAGATTCGGGGGTCGTGATCAGTATGTGCGGTGGCCGCTTGGCCATCGCCTGCCGCTCCTTGGCCGGCGTGTCGCCGGTCCGCACCGCGACGCGAATCTCCTCCAGCGGCGTGCCCTCGGCCTCGGCCAAGGCGGTGATCTCCGACAGAGGCTCCGCGAGGTTGCGGCGGATGTCGTTGGACAGCGCCTTGAGCGGGGATACGTAGACCACCTCGGTACGCTCCGGCAGGCCACCGTCGAGGCCGGCGCGCACGAGTCGGTCTATGCAGGTCATGAAGGCGGCGAGCGTCTTGCCCGACCCGGTCGGGGCCGCGATCAGCGTGTGCCGGCCCTCGGCTATGGCAGGCCAGCCGGCTTCCTGGGCGTCCGTGGGGGACTCGAACCGCTCGTCGAACCAGCGTTGGACCAGAGGATGGAAGGGCAGGGACATCGGCACTCCTGTTCGGGCACGATTATAGCCGCTCCGCGCGGAATACGCACCTCTGTTCTGGTACTCCGTCCACTCCGGAGTGCCCTACCCCCGGCATCACCTGGAACAAAAGCCCTCGGATAACCGTCATTACTGTGTAGGCGGATTCCAAGGGGGTACGCAAAGGTCTCCAAGCGTTGGCCCAAGTCGGCTCGACAAGTTCTCCCCAGGACAGGACAATGGATACGGGACAAGGAGATGGCGCAACTCCGGGCAATCTACGCCATCCACGACTCGGCCAGCCATTGACCGGGGGGAAGGCTCGAAATCCGATGCATGCAAGAAGCACCGCAATGATCCGAAAAGCTACCATCATGCTGCTCATCGGCATGACAACGACGCTGATGGGTTGCGGCCTCCTAGACGGAGGACGGGCGACCGAGGACAGCGAGGCCGGTGCATCGTCGCAGGAGACTTTGGTGGGATCACCTGTGGCACCGGCTGTACAGTCGGCAATCGCATATCTCGGACCCACATCTCTTGAAGAGAGGGTCCTCGTATCGCCCGTGATCGCTAGGGTGCGACTCGACTCGGCTACCTCGACAGTAGAGGCCGCCACGACCGTTTATGGCACAAAGTACATGGCGATCCTGGAGTTCAGATTCAGCGTTCTCGAGTACTTGAAGGACAGTGGCGCCAACGACATCGTGGCCGTCTGGGCCGCGGCCCCCCTATTCGACACGCGCCAGGAGGCCGAAGCCGCGCTGCAGACGATCGCTGCTGCCCGGGACACTCAGTGGGACGATCGCGAGGCTATCGTGTTCCTACAGGACTCCATCTCATTCCTCACGAGTACGGAGCAGGCGGACCGATACTACCTGTCGTGGGGTGGTAGCTGGACCGTTCACGACGACGGATACAGCATAGCCAGCAGGCATGACAAGCTGTGGCTGCCGGCTGCGGCGGCCGTGGGTGCGCCGTCTCAGCCCAGCGGCGACCAGCAGCGCTTCCTGATCGACGTGCCGCCGGCCTCGGGAACGACCCCGACGATAACGCTCGGCGAGATTCAGGCGCGAATCGCCGGTGTCGCAGCCAAACTTGATGCTGGCGACGGCTCCGAGGAGTTCAGGAATTGCGTACGGCGCACATACCAGTACGAGGGGTATGACCGCTATAGCATCGAGGGGGGAGGTGACGGATATTTCTCTAGAACCCTCGTTCGCGAGTTGGACTCAGGTTTGCCAGCCTCTAGTGTGGTGTATGAAGAATCACCAGTCTTCGGCGGCCTTCCAGACAAGAAAGGGAGGGTCTGGCTCGACGGCGGAGACGCAGCCCTGTTTAGTGCCGAGCTTGGCGACGGGGTTCCCTATGACTTTTCAGGGAATGGCGTGAACGACACCATTCAATATGCTCAGCGCGTGATGTCGACGCGCCCGCTCCCCGCAGGGGCGTACGGGTTCAATTTCTACAACAGGGAGGTTGATTTCGTTCTGTGCGATGGATATACGATCCGAGACGAGTGGACGGTCACCGTCACTGCTCCAGAGGGCACGCTGCATGAGGCGTTCTTCGATCCCGTGACGGTGGGCACCGCGGTGCTGGCT
Organism: Dehalococcoidia bacterium; assembly: GCA_965261815.1. Classification (GTDB taxonomy): domain Bacteria; phylum Chloroflexota; class Dehalococcoidia; order Lucifugimonadales; family CAZENU01; genus CAZENU01. The sequence goes on along the minus strand of CBDHDR010000002.1, from coordinate 3,473,397 downwards.
GACAACACGAACGGCGTGTTGAAGCCCGCCGGTTTCACCGACGCCAACGGGGCGTCGGTGACCATCCACCGGATCGCGTGGGAAGCGGGCACCGAGGAGTCCGGCACGGTGAAGCTGAAGCTCTCGCCCCACAACGGTATTGCGGGCCACACCCTGCAATTCATCGCCCTCGACGGCTCGGTGCCCTTGTCGCTGAAAGTCGCCGACGCGACGGTGGACAGCGCGAACGACACGCTGAGCTGGACGGTGGCGTCTCAGCCGTGGAATGACGGCGACAAGCTCATGCTGCGCATACGCTAGGCGCCTGCCATCTAAACAGCCGGGACACGGGCAAGGCCTCCGATCCGATGCATCCAGAAAGTACCACAACGACGCGAACAGCTACCACGATTCTGTTGATCGGAATGACAACGATGCTGCTGAGCTGCGGCCTGGCCGATGGCGGACAGAAGGCCGCGGACAGCGAGGGTGGGGCGACTTCAGTGACGCCGGGCACACCTCCGGGTATGGTGACGCCGCTATCGACTAGCCATGATGGTCCGACCTCGGCCGAAAGGGAGCAGGTGTCAGAGGACAGCGAGGCCGGTGCATCGTCGCAGGCGTCGGTGATGGGGTCATCTGTGGCACCGCCGGCAGGGTCGATGATCGCCTATGACGGTCCCACCTCGCTCGAGGAGAGAATATTCGCGTCGCCCGTGATCGCCAGGGTGCGGCTCGACTCCGCTACCTCGACGGCAGAGTCCGGCACCATCTTCGACGGCTCGACCAAGTACATGGTGATCCTGGAGTTCAGCTTCAGCGTTCTCGACTATCTGAAGGGCACCGGCGCCAACGATATCGTGGCCGTATGGGACGCCGATCCAGTATTCGATACGCGCCAGGAGGCCGAGGCCGCGTTGCCGGCGATCGTTGCGGCGCGGGACACCCAGTGGGACGCTCGGGAGGCTATCGTCTTCCTGCAAAACTCCCAGACATACCTCCCGAGCACGCAGCAGACGGGACGCTACTATCTGTCATGGGAGCGTGGATCCGATCTTGACGACAACTACAGCATAGCCAGCCGGTACAACAAGCTGTGGCTACCCGCCGAGGCGGCCGTGGGTGCTCCGTCTCAGCCCAGCGGCGACCAGCAGCGGTTCCTCATGGACGTGCCACCGGGCATGAAGCCGCCCCATGGGCGGATCCTTGGGACCTTGCCGGATGGGACCTTCGTGCTGGACGGGCCTCCGGCCACGGGGACGGCCCCGACGATAACGCTTGGCGAGATGAAGACCCGGATCGCCGCGGTCGCCGTCAAGCTCAACGCTGGCGACGGCTCCGGGGAATACCTGGAATGCATACAGCGAACATACTATTTCGAGCGCCGAGATAGCCACGACATCAACACCGGCGGCGACGGTTTTATCCGCAAAATCCCCGACCACGAGTTGGACTCAGGCTTGGCCGCCGCTAATGTAGTGTATGAAGAATCACCAGTCTTCGGTGACCTTCCCGACAAGAAAGGGAGAACCTGGTTAGACGGGGGAGACGCGGTCCTGTTCAGTGTCGAGTCTGGCGACGCGGTTCCCTACGACTTTTCGGGAGATGGCGTCAACGACTCCATCTATTTTGCTCGTCGCGTGGTGTCGGCGCGCCCGCTTCCCGCAGGGGTATACAGGTTCCACTTCAACGACGTTTGGGCTGCTTTCGTTCCCTGCGACGGGTACACTATCCGCTACGAATGGACAGTTACAGTCACCGCCCCCGAGGGCACGCTGCACGAGGCGTTCTTCGACCCGGTGACGGTTGGGACGGCCGTTGCCGCCGACAGCGCGAACGGCGTGCTGAAGCCGGCCGGGTTCACCGACGCCAACGGGGCGTCGGCGACCATCAATCGGATCGCGTGGGAAGCGGGTACCGGAGAGTCCGGCACCGTGAAGCTGAAGCTCAGCCCCCACGACGGCATTGCGGGCCACACCCTGCACTTCATCGCTCTCGACGGCTCCGTGCCGCTCTCGCTGAAAGTTGCCGACGCGACGGTCGATGCGCCGAACGACACGCTGAGCTGGACGGTGGCGTCTCAGCCATGGGATGACGGCGACAAGCTCATGCTGCGCATACGCTAGGCGCCGAGGAGCACGCCGGACGGCGGCCTGCTCCCTATAATGAGCGCCAAGGAGTGTCTACTATGGAAACGATGAAAGCTGGGCTGTACGACGGCAAGAAGATGAGACTGTTGGAGGTGCCCAGCCCGGGGCTCGGCCCGGGCGACGTAATCGCGCGGGTCCGTTGCACGGGGGTCTGCGGGTCCGACCTGCTCTTCTACTCCCGGAACACGACTCCCGATGAGATTCACGTCGGCCACGAGGTCGCAGGCGAGGTTTTGGCGGTCGGCGAGGGCGTCGACCTGAGCCTGATCGGCCAGCGGGTGGCCATCGAGAACATCGGCCAGGGCCGGGCGTGCGGCCGTTGCTGGTTCTGCCGATCGGGCCAGTTCGTCCAGTGCACCGACCTCGATCCGCCGCGCGGCGGCGGCTACGCCGAGCTCATCGGAAGGCGCGCGGCCGGCTGCTACCCGATCCCCGACAGCATGTCCTGGGAGGCCGCCGGACTTGTGGAGCCGCTGGCGGTGTCGGTGCACGGCGTCCGCAGAGGGCAGATGGCCGGAGGCGAGACGGTGCTCGTGCTGGGCGCGGGCAACATCGGGCTGACCGCGGTGGCGGCGGCCCGCGCGATGGGGGCCGGCAAGGTGCTGGTCACGGCCCGACATCCGCATCAGGCGGAGATGGCCATGAGGCTGGGGGCGGACGAGGCGCTGCCGTCCGAGGCGGACGACCTCGCCGAGCGGGTCGAGGCCGCCACGGACGGCAGGGGCGCGGATCTCACGCTGGAGAGCGTGGGCGGCTACGCGGGCACGACACTCGATCAGGCGATCCGGCTAACGCGGATCCAGGGGCGCATCGTGATCCTGGGCGGGTTCATGGAGCCGGTCACCATCGACCTACTCGATCCCATGGAAAAGGAGCAGTCGATCATCTTCTCGTCGTGCTACAGCTTTCTGGACGGCAAGCACGACTACGAGATCGCCATCGACCAGCTCGCTTCAGGCAGGGTGTTCCTCGATCCCATGGTGACCCACCGCTTCCCGTTGGAGCGGATCGGGGAAGCCTTCGAGACCGCCTACGACAAGACCAGCGGCTCGGTGAAGGTCCAGATCCATCAGCTAGCGGATTGACCCGGCGGCGCGCACGCGCGCATCGTCGTTAGAACCGAGCTCACGCCCGGCCTCGCGGCGACGACGCGCACGATCGCGGTGTCGAGGCCGCGAGCCAGCCTGCGGAACTCCGTCGCGGCCCCGTCAGCGGGGCCGAAGTAGCCGACACGTCGCAGCTCGTCGGCGGGCATCGCGTCGGCGACCTCGTCGGACGACGCGCCGCGCTCCCGCATGGCGTCGAGCCTGGCGAGCGTATCGGCGAAACCCATGCGCTCGAAGTGGGCCCGGTAGCCCATCCGGCGGTCGCGCGCGGTCGAGTCCCTCGGGCCCAGCGCGTAGCCCAATGCCGCCCTGGCCAGCGCCCGCCGCGCCGCGTCCACGTCGTCGTCGACGCAGACCCTGATGTACTCGGCAGCCTTCACCGCGCCTGGGTCGCGGCCCGCCGCCGCCGCGCCGGCGGCTATCCGCTCGCGACTCCACGCGACCTGCTCGGGGGTGCACCAGTTGAGGGCGAGGCCGTCGGCGAGCTCCCCTCCGAGCTCGAGCATCTTCGGGCCGAGCGCGCCAAGGTACACGGGGGTACGAGGCGGCGGATCGATTGCCAGCGACACGCCGTCGAGTCTCGCTGCCGGCCCGGCGTGGGTGACCGTCTCGCCGGCGAGGAGTCTCCTGACTGTGCCGACGTAGTCCCTCATGACGTCCAGGGTCGAGCCGGGTCCCATCCCGAAGGCGCGCCTGCCGCCGGGCCTGTGGATCGCGCCCGAGCCGATGCCGAGAACGAAACGGCCTCTTGTCAACGCTGTCATCGTCCCGGCGCTCATCGCGAGGCTGATCGGGGTGCGCAGCGCCACGGGCGACACCGAGATACCGGTGCCCAGACCTCCGGACACGACAGCCCTGCTGGCGGCCCATCTGTGCGCGCATATCTGGAACGAGTCGTAACCCGGGCCCTCGGGCGTCCAGATGCTGGCGTAGCCCAGCCGAGCCGCCTCGGCCGACAGCTCCGCCTCATCGGCGAGAGAGAGCCCCAGGGTACCGTCGAGGCCAAGTCCTATTTCCATATCAAGCTCACCTGTCGGAATGCCCCAGGGAGCGCCCGGGGGCGATCACGTCTCGTACTCGCTGCTTCAGCTCCTTCGGCTGTGGGAAGCCGCGCTCGGTCTCGCGAGACCACACGGTCTCGGCGTCGACTCGGACCTCGAACACGCCGCCCTTGCCCGGCACGAGCGCGACCTCGGCGAGGTCGTCTTCGAACGTCGTCAGCAGCTCCTGGGCGAGCCACGCCGCCCTCAGCATCCACCGACACTGGGTGCAGTACTCGATCTCGACCCTGTGCCGCGCCGTGTCCTCACCCATCGGCTGCTCCCCCGATCCACGCCGTCAGAGGGTTACATCCTACCACCCCGGCGCGGAGCCATGGCCGACGTCCCGCTGCGCACGGCGGGACGAGATGCGATAATCGGCAGTACTGCATACGATGCCCGCGCTTCCACTCAAAACGCTTTCCGCGACGCTTCTCGCCTGCCTGCTGCAGGCGCTCCTGCTTTCCTGCGGAGGAGAGGACACGCCGAGCCGTCTGCCGTCCGAGCTCCTGGAGCGGCGCGCGGAATACGATACTTCGCGCCCGTGGAGCGAGCTGGTCAGGCCGCACTTCTTCGCGCTGGACGATGAGGGCAAGCGTTCGGAGATCGAGGGAGAGCCCGACAGGATCGTCGTGCGCGATGGCGTCGTCAAGGTGCGCCTCGCGTCGGCCGGCGGCGGCCGGAGATACGTTGACCTGCTCGCGCTTGAGTCGGAGCGGCTCGGGGAGCACCCCGTACACAAGGTCTTCAGGCTCGACGCCATGGGCATAGCCATGGAAGACGGGCTGGCCAAGAGGCTGAGTCCCTCCAACTTCGACGACGGTCTGTTCCGGACGTTGACTTTCGACTATCTGCGCGACCAGCAGGCCAGCGGCGTCATCACCGAGCTGTTCCCGGACGGCACGTTCCTGGTCATACCGTTCGGAGCCCAGGGCGAGTGGCAGTCCGAGAACGACACGATCCTGCCGCCCAGCCACTTCCACGTGGACCCGCGAGCGCTTTCGGCGGGCGGCTCCGCGCTGGCCCGGCAATACGAGGACGAGATTCTGGCGCTGTCCTTCGACGACCAACGGTACCCGCCCGTCGACGTGGCCCGGCGGCAATGCGGCGTCTTTTCAGAGGCCCGATCGGCGGCGGAGTACACGGCGGTGCTGGATTCGGCGGGGTATGCGTTCACGCCGTCACACATCGAGGCGAACGACGACGACGCGGGGTTCGGAGCAAGGGCGACGCGGCTCCTGCGCCGCGGATCGGGCAACGGCGTGTCGTACTTCGGGTTCGAGGCGCGGTGGTCGGCGGGCCGGCTGGCCGACCTCGGGGCCGACTGGCTGGGAGAGTGCGACGCGGTGTACAGCATCAGGCCCGTATACGCCACCGGTACCGACGCGGGCTACTACGCGATCCGCCGCCGCCCCCTGGAGCCGGACAAGACGCAGCGGTACAAGATCGTCCGCGTCTCGGACGACGGCCGTGCGAACGTTCTGCACTCGCCGCCCGGGATCGTCATGCTGGCCATTCCCCTGCCCTCCGACCCGGACCGTTGGATACTCAGCTCCGAGGGATGGCCGTCGGAGTCGGACGGCGGTAGCGGCGACCCCAGGTTCCAGTCCGTCTATCTCGCCGACGTCGCCTCCCCGGACGCGTACGAAATCGTGCAATATCCGATCTCGCGGTACCCGGGGGCGCCAAAGGGACTATACGGGACCTCCGGCCGGATGAGCGACGACTCTCGGTACCTGATCAACAACCTGTACGGGTTCGAAGACGAGGGCGGCGGACTCTGGATCGTCGATCTGGAAGACGACGGCTTCCACGCCGACGCCGACGCGTTCGCGCACATAGTCCCGTGGGACCACGCTCTGAGCTGGTTCATCCTGGGAGCCGCGGACCTGAGAGCGGGAGAGCGGGTCTCGGTCTTCCTGACTGCCAAGGAGGTCGACTACGACTTTGCGATGACCGCGAATCTACTTCAGATCGGCGGCGCCGGGCTGGACGCGCGAGTCGAGTCGCAGCGCAGGCTGGCGCGGATGGTAGGCTGGAATCCCGTGCCGTTCGCGGTGCAACGACTGGGAGAAACGCGGTACCGGGTCGGCGTGCAGACGCACTTCAACTACGAGGCGTCGCTCATGCCACGGGCCACCGGGGTCTACTTTGTAGAGGTAGACACGGCCACGGAGTAGCCGCCCGCCCCACAGTCCGCCCGGATGCGAGCCCGAAGCGGCCCGGCGGCCCCGGCACGTCGACCTGATCAAGGACGAGAACGCGGCTTAGGACTTCGGAAGCTCGACTGGTATAGGCATGACGTCCGCGCCGATTTGCGAAACTTCAGGCTTCCACAGGTTGATAAGGTACCGTTCAACACCCAACCTTTCCGATTCCTTATCGATTCCCGCCCACGTGACAAGCAGGACGCCTTCGCCCCTATGGGAGAGTATCCGCCAGTCTTGCCGATGGTCGCTGAGGCGTTCTGCGATCCTGCCCTGCCCAACATAGATTACCCGGCCCGAGCGGCTATGCCAGATTACGTATACGCCGAGTCCCTCCCGCACCATCTGAAGGTCCAGCGTTTCCAAGCCGTAGAATACGTTACCTTCGCGCTTGACCCACTTGATATTCACGACTGCGTTTCCCCAAGTCCCGGCGGCGCGTCCAAAACGACCTCTCCAGGCGGCTTGTCGGTCAAAATGCGTTCCACGAAGTCATGGACGAACCCCCTGGTGTCCTCGATTTCGTAGTCCTCCATGAAGCCGTGGTAGAAGTTGGCATGGAGCTTGCCAGCAGCACCAAAGCCGCTGCGAATAGCTGGATCGCTTCGCTCGTCGGCCAGTTTCCTAACGGCTTCGTGCAGGTCGTATGTACGCCCTTTCGGACTATCCATCACGGACCTGAGCGCGTGGACGGCAGCGCCCCAGAACTTCTCGGACGCTTGTAGCATGTCGCCTATTCTGACTTCTCGGTCAGCGTCGATAAGGAACTGGCGCGCTTGGGCAGCATGTTCGCCGGAATCCAAAGCTGCTCCTCCTTGTCCCATTTGTACCTAAAATCATATCGCGCCGGGACACGTTGTCAATAGTAACTGTTCAGACTTCAGGGGATCTTGTCGATCCGCAGTGTCACCGACAGGCAAACTTCGCTTTGGGAAAGGTCCTATCCCCGCGCTCCGCGGGCATTCGCCTCACTAACTCTGAACAGTTACACCGTAGAGTCCCAGATTGACGCGCCGCAGCTCTGATGCTATGCTGCTATGCACCGGAGATGTAGAACCGCTATGCCTCGACGCACCGTTATGGTGTCGCAGGGCTTCGACAGGGCGATACGGGAGCTGCAAGCCAAGTTGCTGCTCGCGCTGGAGCGGGACGTCTCGTACACCGAGGCCCTCAACGTGGTACTGTACCTTGGATTTCTCAGGGCCGACGAGCAGGGACAGCGTCTGGCTTTCTGGAAACAGGACGAGCAGGAAATCACCGAAGGGCAAACCGACGCTCTACTCGATGCCTTCGACTTCGACAAAGATAGAATCAGGGAGACATTGAACATGATTGGCATTTCCGGGGGGGGGGGCCGGAGGCGCCCGGGATTGAAACAGGGGGCAGAGGGAGTGACGAAGCCTCAGGCGAGGCTAGGAGCCAACCATGACAGGGGTAGGCCCGGTCGTCCGTTTCGTGCGTCCGGCGGGGCGGGAGAAAACCGTTTTAGCGGTTGGCTCGTATAATTATACGAGCAGAGAGCAAAAAGCCGCACCCGATCAGCCCCGTGGCGTGATCGAGCGGCGGGGGACAACGATCCAAGAAACATGATACTTGCAGCGCTAGCCAGGACAACCGCAAGAGCCGCCGCGATCGGCGCGTTGGCGGTGGCCGCCGTCCTACTCTCGGCCGGTGTAACTTCGGCGCAGTCTCCGCAGCAGATCCTCGTCACCGCGCCGTTGTTCGACGTTCGAGTCGAAACGTACGACCCTCCGCCCGAGGGTTACAACCTCGACATCACCCTGGTCAACCCGACAGACCGCCCGGTCGAAGCGGACGCGAAGGTGATCGCCGGACCGGACGGCTGGCAGGCCAGCCTCTTCAGGAGGGTCGATGCGCTGATCGTGGAGAGGGTGCTCCTTCCGCCCAACAGCCGGGACACGAGTCTCAACTTCCACTTCATCGTCCCCCCGGGCACCGAGAACAGGGAGTACGTCTTCAGGCTCGGTCTCTTCGATGGGGGCCGGCTGCTCGACGACGTTGAATACAACGTGACCGTTGCAGTTCCGCCCGGCTCCGAGCCCTCTCCTCTCGGCGGTGCGGCGGCGCGGGTGCTTACCGGCGGGTTCGAGTTCGACGCCCGTTTCACCAACCGGCAAGGCCGCGTCAACGAGACGCTCACCTTCTCCGTGAGCCTCAGGAGCAGGGATTTCGTGCCGCTCAACTTCACCCTCGGCGCGGATACGCCCCCCGGCTGGCAGGTCGCGTACACGCCATCATTCCAAAACACCCGTGTCGGGGCGCTTACCCTTACAGGGGGCGGGACGCAGAACTTCGACGTCGAGGTGGTGCCGCCCGCAAACGCCGGGCCCGGAATGCATATCGTGACACTGAAGGCGACCGCCGAGGGGTTTGACCCGGGCGAGCTGCCGCTCCAGGTGGACCTGGCAGGGGTCGCGGACGTCAGCATGACGACCGAGTCCGGACGGCTTACGGCCAAGCTCACGACGGGGGAATCCACAGAGCTGACGGTAGTGGTGGTCAACTCCGGAGACGAAGCCGCCGACAACGTCCGGTTCGTCGCCGACGCACCGCCCGACTGGACGGTCACCCTGAGTGAAAATCCCATACCCCGCATCGAGGCCGGCGCCAGCGTAGAGCTGGGCGTAACGGTGGATGCGCCGGAGCAGACCGTCCCCGGAGACTACAACCTCAGGCTGCTGACGGTCGTCGGGGGCGAGTCCGACGAGCTGCAGTTCCGGATCACCGCGATCCGGTCGAGCTCCTTCGGCTTCATAGGCATCGGGGTGATCGTCGCCGTAATCCTGGGACTCGCCGCACTGTTCTTCAGGTCGGGCAGGCGGTAGACATCGTCATGAACAGACTGCAAGCCATAGCAGCCGCGGGCCTGATCATAGGCGGGCTCGCCATCGCCCATGCCGGCGCCGCGGCGAACGCGCAGGGACAGGACCTGGTGCTCGAGATTCCGATCCAGTCCATCGAGATCCGCACACCGGATGAAGCCCAGCAGGGCACGACGCTCGACGTGGTCGTCGCGAACGCAGGCGACGAGCTGATCGAGGCTGACGTATCGGTCGAGGGGCCGGACGGCTGGCAGGCGAGCCTGTTCCACAAGTTCAAGCTCGTCTCCGTGAGCAGTCTTTCGCTCACCCCCGGCGGGAGGACACAGGATCTCGAGTTCCGGTTCGTCACGCCTCTGGACGCGAAGAACGGCACCTACACCTTCTCGCTTAGCCTTACGGGCCCCAACGGCGCGCTGATCCGGGAGACGGACTTCGTCGTCGTCGTCGAAATACCGGAAGTGCAGGTCGAGGAGGAAGATGTGAATACGCCGGCAATACGACTGGCCGGCGGCTTCGAGTTCGACACGCGGTTCTCGTCGTTGACGACGCCGGTCGGGGAGCCCATAGACTTCAGGGTCAACATCAGGAGCCGTGACCGCAGCGACCTCAACTTCGGCCTCGAGGCGGACACTCCGCTGGGCTGGCGTGTAGCCTTCAGGCCATCGTTCCAGGATGCCGACATTCGCGCCATCGCGATCAGGTCCGGCAGGTCGGCGTCGGTCGACGCGGTGGTGACGGCTCCCTCCACGGCCGCTCCCGGCGTCTATCCGGTGGTCCTCCGCGCGATACCGGACGGCGCAGCCCCCGAGGAGATAACCCTGCAGGTGGAGCTCAGGGGCGTCCCGGACCTGAGGCTGACGACCGCCTCCGGGCTGCTCACGGTTGACGCGACCGGCGGCGCGACGACCGACGTCAAGGTGCAGGTCGTCAACGCGGGCGCCGCGGCCGACAACGTCCGGTTCGTCACCGGCATGCCGCCCGGCTGGGGGGTCAAGATCGATCACAACCCGGTGCCGCGCATCGAAGCAAACGGCGCCTTCGACGTTACGCTCAGCGTGACGCCGCCCGAAAAGACCGTCCCGGGCGACTACCAGTTCCAGCTCATAGCCTCGGTAGAGGGCCAGAGCACCGGGCTGCTCGTAGGCGTGACGGTTGTCCGCTCAGACGTATTCGCAATCCTGGGTATCGCACTGATCGGAGTCGTGGTCCTGGGTCTGGGAGGCCTGTTCTTCAGGCTCGGCAGGCCGTGACTGCGGGCTTCGCGAGGAGAGACGGCGTGAGGAAAAGCTCGATGAGAGTGACCAGAGCGAGATTCGGTGTCCTGTTGCTCGCCGTTGTCGTTGGAGTCCTAGGCGCCCAGCCGGTGCTGGCGCAGGACCCGGCGGCCGGGGCGAGTTTGACCGCACCCATTACCGGGATCAAAGTGGAGTCGGCCACGGCCAGGCCGCAGGGCTACAACCTCGACATCACGATAGCCAATCCGGGGACAGGAGTCGTCAGCGCCGAAGCGAGAGTCTCGGGACCCACAGATTGGAAGGCCGGACTGCTCCACAGGGTCAAGGAGGTATTCGTAAAGAAGGTCGAGCTCGCGCCCGGAGAGGAAAACAGCGACCTGCGGTTCCACTTCGAGATCCCGCAGGGGACCGAGAACGGGACATACACCTTCACGGTCGGCCTGTTCGACGAGGCGGACAGGATGCTCAGCTCCATCGACTACCGCGTGGTGATCGACATACCCCCGGCGCAAGCGCCCGGCGTGGAGCTTCCACAGGACGTCAGGCTCGACCCGCAGTACACCCACCTGACCGGGCCGGTGGGCACGACCTTCACGTTCAGGGTCAACCTCAAGAACCGCACCGACCAGGAGCTCGACTTCCAGCTCGCCGCGGGAGGCCCGCTGGGGTGGAGCGTCAACTTCAGGCCGTCGTTCCAGTCGGAGCAGATCGGCGCGATCACGCTCCGGCCGAGCGCCAACCAGGACATGGACGTGCGGGTCACGCCTCCGGGCAACGCGCCTCCCGGGCTGTACGAGGTGACAATGCAGGCCGCCGCAGAGGGGTTCGAGCCCGCCCGGACCACTGTACAGGCCGAGCTGTCCGGCAGCCCGACGCTGAATTTGAGCACGATAGACCAGAGCAACGAGGTCGAGGCGACCGCCGGGGAGGCGACCGAGGTCAAGGTGCTGCTGGTCAACTCCGGCACCGGGCCGGCGTCCAACGTCGAGCTGACGACGGTCTCGCCTCCCGGCTGGAACGTAGCCTTCGACAGCAATCCGGTCGCAAGCATCGGTCCCAACGAGGCGCTCGAGCTGAGCATGACGGTCGAGCCGCCGAGCGACGCCGAGGGCGGGGACTACAACATCGACGTGGCGGGCACGGTGCCCGAGTCCACCGCGAATTTCCGTTTCCGCGTGACCATCGAGCGCACGTCCGCCTTGGGCTTTCTGGGAATAGCCGTGATCGTCCTCGTCGTCTTGGGCCTGGGCGCTCTGATGGTGAGGCTGGGTAGACGATGACGACGGTTATCGAGGCTTCCAACCTGACGAAGCGCTACGGCGATTTCGTCGCCGTAGACGACCTGAACCTGGAGATCGCCGAGGGGGAGATATTCGGCTTCCTCGGCCCGAACGGGGCGGGCAAGACCACCTCGATCCTGATGCTCCTGGGGCTGACGGTGCCTACGGAGGGCTCTGCGCGGATCCGCGGACACGACTGCACGCGGGACCCCATCGCCGTGAAGAGCATCACCGGCTATCTGCCGGAGAGCCTGGGCTTCTACGGTGAGCTCTCGGCCAGGGAGAACCTGCTGTACACCGGCAGCCTGAACGGTATGAAGAGGAAGGATGCCGTGGTGCGCGCCGAGCAGGTCCTGGAGCAGGTCGGGCTCGCCGAGCGGGCCGGGCAGCGCGTCGACCAGATGTCCCACGGCATGCGGCAGCGTCTGGGGTTTGCCGACGTGCTCATGAAGCGGCCCCAGGTCGTGATCATGGACGAGCCGACCCAGGGGATCGACGCGGCCTCAGTGCCGGGCCTGCTGAGCCTGATTACACGAATGACCAGCGAGGAGGGCATCACGGTGATGGTCTCCTCGCACCAGCTCCACTACGTGCAGCGCATCTGCAGCCGCGTCGGGATAATGTCCAAGGGCCGCCTGGTGGCAAGCGGCACGATAGACGAGCTCGCCCGCCGGACCGGCGGCGACAGCATCGTGATCGAGATCGAGACGAACAGGGTCGACGGCAACCTGCAGCGGGAGCTGACCCACGTGGCCGGCGTCAAGAGCGTGGCGGTACGGGGCAACGTCATCGCCGTCGAGTGCACGGCGGACGTCCGCCCGGAGCTGGCGGCAGTGGCGGCCGAGCACGGGGACGGGCTGCTGTCGATGCGGAGCACGGATACGGTCCTGGAGGAGATATACCTCCGGTACTTCCAGGAGGAGGCGGTGACACTTTGAGGGCGGTCTACTGGAAGGAGATGGCCGATTTCTTCGCGACCCGCCGCTTCGCGGTACTGCTGCTGCTGATAGCGCTGGCCGGGGTGTGGGCCGCCTACAACGCCTCGCAGGTGATCCTAGACGAGGCCGGACAGGCGCCTACCGACTTCGTCTTTCTCAGGCTGTTCACGACCAGCCGCGGCGACAGCGCGATCACGTTCGTCTTCTTCCTCGGCATATTCGGACCGCTGCTGGGCCTGTCGCTGGGGTTCAACGCCATCAACGACGAGAGGGCCCGGGGGACGCTGGCGCGCCTGCTGTCGCAGCCGATCCACCGCGACGCGCTGATCACCGGCAAGTTCTTCGCCGCCATAACGGTGCTTGGAATAACGACGCTGTGCCTGATCCTGGTGATCGTCGGCGTCGGACTCTACACCTTGGGGTTCGGGCCCGACGCGAGCGAGATGGCCCGCATCGCGCTCTTCTTCGTCGCGACGCTCGTGTACATCGCCGTCTGGCTCGCTCTGTCGATCCTGTTCTCGCTGACGTTCGAGCGGGCGGTGGTCTCGGCGATGGCCGGCCTGGGGCTGTGGCTGGTGCTGACCTTCTTCGTGCCCTTCTTCTCCACGAGCATAGCCGACATAGTCGTGACCGAGGGAGACGACCCGGAGATCGTCGCGGGCGAGCAGGTCAAGTGGGAGCGCAGAATCGACCGGCTCTCGCCGGCGTCGCTGTACAGGGAGACCACGCAGACGCTGCTCAATCCGCAGGTCCGGACCCTGGGCCTGATCACGCTGGAGGACCTGGAAGGCGTGCTGCCCAACCCGGTGCCGCTGGAGCAGAGCATCTCGCTCGTGTGGCCGCACCTCACCGGGATGCTGGCCATGCTGGCGTTGATATTCGCCGCGGCCTACCTGCGCTTCATGAAGGAAGAGATACGGCCCTGAGCGGCGGCGCGCCGGGCGCGCCCAACCCAGATGAGCCCAAACAGCTCCCAAGACGTTACGCTCGAGACCCTGCAGGCAACGTGGGAGCGCGTCCGCGACACGCTGCCGGAGCACCTCGGCCTCCGCATGCGCCGCGCCCTGAGCTGGCTGGAGCGCGCGGAGACGGAGAAGGACGACGACGACGCGGCGTTCATCTTCTACTGGATAGCCTTCAACGCCGCGTACGCCAGAGACGGGCCGCACGTTGCCGAATCGAACGAGCGGCACCGCTTCGCCGACTACTTCGGGACCATCCTGGCTCTCGACCGCGACAACACCATCTATGACGCGATCTGGAAGACGTTCCCGAACTCGATCAGGGTGCTGCTCGACAACAAGTTCGTGTTTCAGCCGTTCTGGAACCACCACTCGGGCCGCGGCTCCGACGCCTGGGAATACGCGTTCGAAGGGAGTAAGCGCAGGGTCCGCGCCGCCCTGGCCCAGCTCGACACGCCGGTCATCCTGACCACCGTATTCGACCGGCTCTACGTGCTGCGGATCCAGCTCATGCACGGCGGCGCCACCTGGCGGAGCTCGGTGAACCGAGACCAGGTCCGGGACGGGGCGCGCATCCTCGCGTTCCTCGTGCCGCTGTTCGTCGACCTGATGATGTCGCGCCCCGACATAGACTGGGGGCCGCCCGACTACCCCGTCGTAAGCTGAAGCCCGCAGCCGCTCTGTCCCGGCGTCCGCCATCGGAAGTACTCTCGCCGCCTTATTCGGCAGCCATGTCGGAACGTGCGCGGGATCTGGACGACATGACCGGAGAAGGACTGCGTTGGGAGCGGCGGGAAGGCGATGTGGCAGGAGCGGCAGGATTCGAACCCGCGACCCTCGGTTTTGGAGACCGATGCTCTGACCAGACTGAGCTACGCTCCTGCGCCCGATAGCAGGCCGGGAATATTCTAGCATGGCCGCGACGCCGTAGCCGTTCACGTCAACGGTCCGCGGGACACCACCCTCACCCTCGCGCTCTCCCGTCTGTACACCCGTCGAGGGAGAGGGGATTTCCTGCTCCGCAGAGCTACTCGGCTAGTCTCAGATTGAGGACAATATCGGCTGGACGGAGTGTCGAGAGGGATGTTGCACGGGAAGCGTTTGCGCCCTGTGTGCCGCGACGGTCGGGTGGTATGGGCCGGCGACATGATGTGGTACTATCGGCCCCGCCAATTCGAAGGTACATCTCAGACCGCAATTAGCGTCGAAAACCGTGGGGAATACCCCGGAAGACCAAGGAAAAGGTGACGCCATGACCGTCAGGATCGTGACCGACAGCACGTCCGACTTCCCGAAGGACACCGCTCAGAGCCTGGGCGTCACGGTGGTCGCTCAGAACGTCCACTTCGGCACCGAGACCTTCAAGGACAACGTCACGATAACCCCGGACGACTTCTACTCGATGCTGGCCCGGAGTACGGAGCTGCCGAAGACGTCGCAGGCGTCGCCCGGTGATTTCAAGGACGTGTACGACGAGCTCGGCGCGGACGCCGACGGGATCGTATCGGTCCACGTATCGGCCAAGATCAGCGGCACCTACAACTCGGCCGTCCAGGCCGCGGACCTGACCTCGGCGGCCTGCCCGATCGAGGTGGTGGACTCCGCGCAGGCCTCGATGGGGCTCGGGCTCGTGGTCGCCGCGGCCGCCGAGGCCGCGAACCGGGGAGCGGGCCATGACGAGGTCACGGCGGTTGCCCGGGACGCCGTTGGCCGGGCCCAGTGCTTCTGCCTGTTCGAGACACTGGAGTACCTGGAGAAGGGCGGGCGGATCGGCAAGGCCCAGGCGATGATCGGCTCCGTGCTCAAGATCAAGCCGATGATCATCGTGCGGGACGGCGAGGTGACTCCGCTGGGCAAGGCCCGGACGTTCCAGAAGGCGCTCGTCAAGATGAAGCAGACCGCGCGCGACTTCGCCCCCCTCGAGTCGCTGGCGGTGATGCACAGCACTGCCCCGGAGGCGGCCGAAGCCGTCGCCGAGGACCTCAAGGACCTGCTGCCGGATGGCGCGGAGCCTCACGTCACCCGCTTCGGCTCGGCCCTTGGAGTCTACACCGGTCCCGGCGCCATCGGCATCGCGCTACTCCGCGCAGAGGCTTAGGAACCCGCGCCGAGCGGGGCCGCTTCCCTACACTGCCCCAGGCCCTGTTCCGACGGCAGGCGTGCATCCGCTCCGGGGGCGGACCTGCCCTACGAATCCGGGGCCTGGATGTTCACCGACTTGCCGTAGTCGGACACCGTCATGACTACCCGGGTCTTGGTGGCGGCCGCGCCGTCGGCCGCGGGCGATTCGGCCCGGATCTCGGCCCGTCTGACTAACGAGTCATCGACTCCGATCCAGTACTCGACCTCGCCCTGGCGACTCCTCACCGGGGCATCGTCTAGCAGGACTACAAGAGTCTCGTCGGTCACCGGGCCCCTGACGTGGTAGACGCGCTCGCTGTTCAACCGCGCCGCGCGCAGGGTGAACCCCGCCGCTGCCTCGGGGGCGAAGTCGGCGGCGAACGCGCCGTAAGACAGCAGGTTGCCGAACGGAGTCGCTGACTCGGGCCTGGCCTCCCACTTCCCTGTCAGCGGGTTCCTCACGTAGGAGTCGCTGCCAATGACGATCTGCTCCAGCGTGATGCTGATTCCGCCCTGGCTGATCCGCAAGGTGAAGCGGCTGCGGTCCGGGGCCTGGAAGTCCCCGGCAATGCGCAACCCCAGCGCCGTCGCGCCCTCCGTCTCCACCACGTAGTCGATCTCGACGGAGCCCGACTCGACGGCCCGCATGGCGGCGGAAGCCGCGTCCAGCACCTCCCCGACCGGAGGCGGCTCCGGTGTGGGCGTCGGAGTATTGGTAGGCGTGGGAGTGTTCGAAGGTGTAGGTGTAGGCGAAGGTGTAGGTGTAGGTGTCGCCGTGGCGGTGGCGGTCGGCGTGGGCGTAGGCGGGATGGGCGTCGGTGTCGGCGTTGGCGTGCTCGTCGGAGCGGGAGTTGGGGTAGGCGTGGGTGTCGCCGTGGCCGTTGCGGTCGGCGTGGGTGTAGAAGGGATGGGTGTCGGACTGGGCGCCGGCGTGCTCGTCGGAGTCGCGGTCGGCGCGGGTGTCGCGCTGGCCATTGCCGTGGGGCTGGGCGTCGGGGTGTCGGCAGCGGGGACAGGTGTCCGGGTTGGCGCCACCGTCGGGGCCGGCGTCTCGGCCACACGCGCCGTCAGTGGACTGGGCGGTGCGGGTTCCGAATCGTCGCGACACGCCAGCAGCAGCATCGACGCCGCCAAACACGACAGTCCGGCGAACGCGACGAGCCGCAGGGCGCTGCGGAGGAGCGAGCATTGTCCGACGATAGCCGTAGCCTCCACGGAAGTCACCGTCCGGCGTCGACCGGTCAAGGGCCGCGCGAACATACTACCACGCGCCCATGAGCACGGAAGCACCCATTCACCGGCAGGACAGATCGAGCCAGAGCCTGAGTACGTCTTCCAGCCATACGAGCAGCGTGTTCGAGGCGCCGACCTGGCTGCCGGAGGTCTGCGATACCGTCCACGAGAGTATGTTGGAGACCGACCAGCAAATCGTACCCGCGGGCGGGGCGTCGTCGATGACCAACGCGAAGGTGCTGAAGCGCGTCAGCACCGATACCGCCCAGACGCGGCCGTCCTCGTCGGTCTCGCATTGGTGCTCCAGGGAACGCCACTGACCGGAGACCACGCGGTACACGTCCACGTGGCCGGCGGCGCACGCCCCCGCATCGTCCTCCGGCAGCAGCAGCCTCAGCTCGACACCGGGATTGTAGGTCATAGGCCGGCGCGTCGCTCCACCGGGCGTCAAGGTGTCCAGCTCGACCGCGAGCACGACGCGCTCCCACTCGCCCGGCGGCTCGGGCTGCGAGTCGACCGCCAACCTCTCGACGCGTATCTCCACGTCGGAGGACACCGCGTTTTCGGGGACGATCAGCGTCACCGTAGAGTCCGGCGTAACGATCTCGGTCTGCTCGTCCTGGGACACTGGCTGGCGGGCATAGCCGGTCGACCGCACGGTCAGGGTTACGGGCACGCTGCGGGGCGAGTTCTGGATGCCGCCGCCGCTGATCTCGATGGCGCCGTTGTACGTGCCTACCTCAAGCCCGGAGACGTCCACCGACACGGCTATCTCGACCTCGTCGTCCGGGCCTTCGGATACACCCGCCGCGGGCGACCGCAGGAGCCATTCGGCGTCGTCCGACGTACCGAAGGCCATATCGCTATCCTCGCCGTTCCAGACACGCAGAGTCTGGGACGGCGGGTTGTCCCCGCCCTCGACGGCCTCGAACGAGAGTGTCCTCGGAGCGAAGACTATCAGCGGAGGGGTGTCCCGTTGAACGCTGCCCCCTCCCCCACCCCCACCTCCGGTGTCGATGACCGGTGGAGGCGGTGGTGGGGGCGGAGGTGGTGGCGGGGGAACATAGCCCGGCCTGCCAGTGCCGGACTGCGACCACTCGCCGTATCCGCTGCTGTCGTTTATCGCCCGGACCTGCACCTCGTAGGTCGTGCCCTTGATGAAATTCTCAATGGTATGGGAGCGGCCCGTCCCAGCCACGCTCTGGGGTATCCAACTCCCGCTGCTATCCGACTCCCGGTATTGCAGGTCGTAGCCGGTGATGGAAGTGCCGGAGGGAGTCCTGGGGGTGGACCAGGTTACGCGGAGGCTGGTGTCGGACGCCGACGATACGCCGGGCCTGCCGGGTGCGCAGGGCGGCTCGCCGGCTGTCCGGCATTCGTCCGTTACGGTGACTGTCACTGTGACGGTGGCGGTCTCATTGTCGGGGGCTGTGGCCGTGATCTCGACCTCCGCCTTATGGTCTGTCACGCTCTCGTAGTCCAGCGCAATGGAGCTGGTCTTTAGTTGGCCATTGTCGTCAATAGTGAAATGGCTGGCGTCGACTCCAGCCAGGCGGTAGGTCAACATCTCGCCGCTGTTGGAGTGGCGGGCCCTGAACCGTCCGATGCTGGTATTCTCGGGGCTGTTCTCTTGAACCCTGCCGGTGCCGGTGTCGGATTCGAAGAACGGGCCTACTTCCACGGATTCGGCGGTCAGGAACTGCTCAGTCCGCCCTGTCCCTGACCGGTCGTTGTAGAACGTCGTGGCCCTGATGCAGTGGCCCTGGTCCGCCGACGTCGGGGTGTAGCTGCTGCTCCGGGCCCCGCTGATGGTCTCCCAGGTGGTCACCGTCGGGCTGTCGACCGTGCCGCAGGACCCGTTGTGGTCACCCCTTTCCCACTTCCATTCCGTGACGTTTACCCCACCGTCCTCGTCCTCCACGTCAAGCCGCACGGTCTGCCCGACGCGCGGCTCCTCCACGTTCGTCTCCACCACGCCGGGCTCGTCGACGTTGGTGACGCGAATCGTGACGTTCAGGCGTCCGACGCTGGTGCCGTCGCCCTGCTCCCTGGCTTCCACGGTAACCTGGTAGCGGTTGTCTCGGTTGGAGTCGGATGGCTCCTCGAAGTTTGGGACTTCGTTGAACGTGAGAACGCCGCTGCTGCTGAGCGTGAAGTCCTCCCTGTCGGTGCCCGACAGGATCAGGTCTATGCCCTTGCGGTCCGGGTCGGTGGACGTGTAGGTGGCCAACGTCGTGCCGGTGTTCGTACCTTCCTCGAACTCCAGGCTGCCTGGACCGCTCACCACCGGCGTTTCGTCCACGTCCTCTACGGTGATGGTGACGGTAACGGTGTCCGTCAGCCCCCCCGGGTCGGTGGCGGTGACCGTTATGAAATGCTGCTCCCGGCCTTCGTGGTCCAGCTCGGCCTTGGTGCGAAGCTGACCGGTGGACTCGACGATCTCGAATTCGTCCGAGGTGGAGATGGTGTAGGTGAGCCTGTCGTTGTTGCCGTCGGTGGCGGTCACGGGCGCACCGACGTTCCTTCCAGCCCGCAGGTTTTCGCGGATGCTGCGATCGTAGTCGCCGTCCGCGGGGAACACGGGCGGCTCCGGTGTCGGCGGAGCTTCCTGCACCCGGTTGGCGCTGACGGCGGCGGCCGACTTGTCATCGCCGTGGCCGTCGTCGTAGGAGGCAACGGCCCTCAGGTAGCTGCCCACGTCGTCCTCAACGGGTGTGTAGGACCGCGAATTGGCGTTGGTGATGGCGGCCCCGGTGCTACCCCGACTGGAGGTGCGGTACCACTGCCATGTGGTCCCCGTGGGTTCGTCGTCGTCTTCCAGGGTGGCCGTAAGCGACGTGCCCTCCTGGGGCTGCACGGTGGACAGGGTCACAGTGCCTGACTCCTCGACGTTCTGGATGTTGACGGTCACCACTTTGTCCACCGTGTGCGACCCGACAACGGCCCTGACGGTGACGCTGTAGCTGCTCCGTTCCTCGTAGTCCGGCGACTCTCCGAATGTGAGCGCGCCGTTGCCGGCGAGAGAGAAATCAGCGCCGCCTACCGCCAGGCTCATGGTGACGGTCGCGCCCTCGGGGTCGCTGGCGGTGTAGCGACCCACCTGCCTGCTGGTTGCGGAGTTCTCCGGGAAATCGTCGACGGTTTCCGGGCCGTTCAGCTCGGGCGGCTCGTCAACAGGCGTGACGATGACGTCTACTTGCAACTCCCCACGCTTGTTGTTCGGGTCGGTGGCTTGGACTGTAACCTCGTAGTGGTTGTTGCTGCCGGAGTCGGCCGGGTGCTCGTAGTCGGGGACGTTCTTGAAGGTGAGCACGCCGTTGTTGATGTCGAAGTCACCGCGGTCGGTCCCCCCCAGGGACCAGGTGATCGTCGAGGTCGCGCTCTCAGGGTCGCGGGCCGTGTAGGTGGCCACGTCGCCGGTGCCGTTCTCGTCATAGTCGTCGATGGTGGTGCCGCCGGTGATCACCGGCGGCTCGTCAACAGGCGTGACGGTAACGGTGACGTTGAAGGATGAGGTGTACTCGGCGTCCTTGGCGTCGACGCTGATTTCGTAAACGTTATTCCCGCCCGAGTCGGTGGGATTCTCGTAGTCGGGGGCGCCGTCGAATGCCAGGTTGCCCGAGGAGTCGATGCGGAAGGCGCTGGCGTCGGTGCCCGATACGTCCCACATCACCGTATCGTCCTTGTCAGGGTCAGTGGCGCTATAGCGGGCCAGGTTGCCGGTGGTATTCTCCGCCACTTCGATTGCGTCCCTGCCGGTGGGCGTGGAAGGCGCCTCGTTGACGTTGGTTACGGTGACGGTCACGTCCAGCGTCCCGGTCTCACTGCCGTCGTAGGCGCGAACCTGGACGTTGTACTCGTTGTCGCCGCCGGAGTCCGCGGGGCGATCGTAGTCGGGCACGTTCTTGAACCTGAGCGCCCCTGTGCTGCTGATGTCGAAGTCGCCGCTGTCAGCCCCGGCGAGGGACCACGCGAGGGACGTGGCGACACCGTCAGGATCGCTGGCGGCGTATGCATGCAGAACGGTGGTGGTGGCAGTGTACTCGGCGAATGTCAGGGAGTCGTCTCCGGTGATCGCCGGCGGCTCGTTGACGTTCCGGATTACTACGGTTAAGGGAAAGGTGGCGGTGTTTTGTCCATCGGACGCATGGATGGTCACGTTGTACGCGTTGTTCGCTCCAACATCCTGGGGGTCCTCAAAGTCGCCGGCGGTATCGAAATTCAGCACCCCGTTCGCGATGCTGAAAAAGCTTGAGTCGGCTCCCGAGAGAGACCAGGTAGTCGTGGCATTGCCGGGGTCGGTCGCGGTGTACGTCGCCACGTCCCTGGGGTTGGTCTCAAAGAAATGCGGCCTCGCCCGACCCGATACGACCGGCCCCACGTTGAGATCGGTGCCGCTGACTGTCACCTCGGTCGAAGGAGTGCCGGGTCCCGCTACGTTTCGAGCGAGAACGCGCACAGTGTACGTGCTGGTCGCACTCAACCCAGTGATGGTGGACGACGTCGAAGTCACCTGCGTTTCCGAAACATCGGACGCCACGCTCCAGTCCCCGGACGACAGCTTCCACTGCACCGTGTAGCCCAAAATGTCCGCCCCTCCGTCTCCAACGCTCACCGGGCGATCGCGGGCGATCCAACAGGTGTGGTCACAGGCTTGTGGCGCCGACCAACTCAGGTCCAACTCGCCGGGATCGCCCAATGAGGCACTCAGGTTCCCCGGCGCATCCGGCGCCGCAGCCGCAACGGTGCTTGTCGCTCGCAAATATATGACTTCGTCGTTGCCCAGATCGTCACGGAAGTTGATCCACACACCGACCATTTCCCCAGCATTGTGTGGTGGGATTTCGTAGCCGTAGGGGAGACTTTGTGGCAGAAGAATGTAGGCTGTGAACGACATGCCGTCCGAGGCTAGCCAGGTGAAGTTGAAACTGCGGTTCGTGAGGCCATCGGGGTCCGTGATCGAGGAGGTGTCCATTCGCACGACCTCACCCACCCGATGGGCGCCTATGAACACAGGAGTCCCCGTCGCATTGCGCATGGGTGGTGCTTGTGCGACGACCCGCTCGCTCTGGATCGACATGACGCCGACGGCGATGGCGACAAGGACGAAGAGCGCTACCCCCAAGGGCACCAGTCGAGAGAAAAGGTGGTCCTGATTCAATCTTCCACCGACGAGGCGCTGGCCGACGACTGAGGCTACTGCCTCGATCCTGCAGCGGCTGCAATCGAGTCTCCGTCAGGCCAACGTACCAGCGGGCACCGTACGGTTTGCGAGTAGCCTTGTCAAGGCAGAACCTCACCTTTGGGTGAAGACATCCGTTGGCTTTTGAACAGGAGACTTAACGCTGATTCGACAGGCACGAAGTGCTCTTGCTGTCATCGGCTATCACGGACACAATCACAGAAAGCGCAAGGATTGACGAAGGGGCCGCGAGTCTAATCGCTGGCGTGCGGACAACGTCATTCGGGTATTCTCATCCTATCAGCGCACTCGTTCTCACCGGCAGGACAGGTCGAGCCAGAGCCTTAGCACGTCTTCCAGCCACACGAGCAGCGTGTTGGAGGCGCCGACCTGGCTGCCGGACGTCTGCGAAACCGTCCACGAGAGAATGTTGGAGACCGACCAGCAGATGGTACCTGCGGGCGGGGCGTCGTCGATTACCAACGCGAAGGTGCTGAAGCGCGTCAGCACCGATACCGCCCAGACGCGGCCGTCCTCGTCGGTCTCGCAGCGGTGCTCCAGGGAACGCCACTGACCGGAGACCACGCGGTACACCTCCACGCGGCCGGCGGCGCACGCCCCCGCATCGTCCTTCTGCAGCAGCAGCCGCAGCTCGACACCGGGATCGTAGGTCATAGGCCGGCGCGTCGTTCCTCCGGGCGTGAGTGTGTCCAGCTCGAACGCGAGCACGACGCGCTCCCACTCGCCCGGCGGCTCAGGCTGCGAGTCGACCGCCAACCTCTCGACGCGTATCTCCACGTCGGAGGACACCGCGTTTTCGGGGACGATCAGCGTCACCGTAGAGTCCGGCGTAACGATCTCGGTCTGCTCGTCCTGGGACACGGGCTGGCGGGCATAGCCGGTCGACCGCACGGTCAGGGTTACGGGCACGCTGCGGGGCGAGTTCTGGATGCCGCCGCCGCTGATCTCGATGGCGGCGCTGTACGAGCCCACCTCCAACCCGGACACGTCCACCGACACGGCAATCTCGACTTCGTCGTCCGGGCCGTCCGAGAAGCCCGCGGTGGGAGACTGCTTGAGCCACTCGGCGTCGTCCGACGTCACGAAGGCCATGTCGCTGTCCTCAGCGTTCCAGACCCGCAGCGTCTGGGCCGGCGGGTTGTCCCCGCCCTCGACGGCCTCGAACGAGAGCGTCTTCGGAGCGAAGACTATCAGCGGAGGGGTGTCCCGTTGAACGCTGCCCCCTCCCCCACCCCCGCCTCCGGTGTCGATGACCGGCGGCGGCGGAGGTGGCGGCGGGGGAGGAGGAGGCGCCACCCCGAGCGTCGCGCTCGGCTCGTTGGACCATTCGGCATCGCCGTCCGCGTTGACGGCTAGCAGCCTGTAGGTGTAGGTCGTTCCGACGGTCACCTGATCGTCCCGGTACGTAGTCGCCGATGCGCCGGGCGCGGGACTGACTACTGTGTAATTCCCGCCGTCCTTGCGCTCCAGGACATAACGCGCGATCGGACTGCCGTTGTCCGCCGGCCTGCTCCATGAGAGGTCGATATGTGCGGCGGCGCCGGTGGCCCTGAGGTTGGTAATCGGCTGCGGCGGGGCGTCGAGCTCGGCGGTCACCGTGTCCGTGTTGTTGGCAGGCGCCTGGTCCAGCTCGTTCGCGCTCGCGACGGACGTGATGGCGATGTCCCCGGATGCCGCCGAGGCGACTTGCACCGCGATCATGGCAGACGCCGTTTCGCCTGCCGCCAGGGTCCCGAACCGGCACGTGACCGTGCGGCCGGAATGTGTGCACGCGGCGGTGGAGGTCGCCGCGACGAAGCTCACTCCCCGGTCGAGCGTGGTGACGACGGTCGTGTTCGTGGACGTGGCCGGGCCTGAGTTGCTGAGCGTGTAGTCGTAGATGAGCTCGTCCCCGCGGGATACGCGGAACGGTGAGGCGAATCCCTACAGGGACAAGTCGACCGTCGTGGATAGGTCGTCGGTTACGGTTATGGTAGCAGTCCGGTCGCCCAACGACAGATGTGGCAGTCCGGGATTCGAGTATGCGAGGTTCACGGTGAAGTACTCGTTGGCTTCGCGAACGTTGTCGCTCTCGACGGACACGGTGAAGACCTTCACCGCCCAGTAGCGCGGCTGTCCGTTCACAGTCGTCGGGCTGAAGTCGCTCCGGTCGAAGGTCACGGTTTCGGAGAGCCGCGCGTAGTCTCCCGGCTGCCGGGCGCTGCCGTTGGCGGTTGACGCGGTGACGTCGAAAGAGAATCCGCTCTCGGGCATCTTGTCTTTCGTCGTCACTGCGACCGCGCTCAGCGTAACGTCGTTGCCCTCCTCCGCGGTGAACGTGGTCTGCTCCCAGCCGAGAACCACGGGCACGTGGTCGTTGTCGATGATGCTTATCGTCGCGGCAGCCGGCCCTCCCTGGAGGTACGGGAGAGCCGGATTCGAGTACGTCAGATCCAGCGTGAAGTCCTCGACCGGCTCGTCGTCGGTGTCGTCCACTATACGAACGATGATCTCCCTGACCGCCCGGTAGCGCTGCTGTCCGTTGACGGTAGCGCGCTGGAAGTCGCTTAGTCTGAACGACTCCGTCGCGTTGAGCCGCCTGTAGTCTTCCGTCTGCGCCGCTGTGCCCTCCGCGGTCGAGACCGACACGCGGAAGGAGAAGCCGCTCTCCGGCATCTTGTCTTTCGTCGTCACGGCGACCGCGCGCAGCGTCACGGCGCCAACGTCTTCGTCCACGGTAAACGCGGTCTCCTCGAATGCGATGGTTACGGGCACGTGGTCGTTGTCCGTGATAGTCACCGACGCGGTGGAAGGCCCTCCCTGCAGATGCGGCAGACCGGGGTTTGCGTAGGCCAAGGTTATGTTGAAGCTCTCGTCAGGCTCGTCGAGGACGTCGTCGACGATGGTCACCCTGATCTGCCCCACCGCGCGGTAGCGCCGCTGACCGTCGACCGTCGACCGCCTGAAAGCGCTCCTGGTGAAGGTCACCGTCTGGGACGGCCCTACGTAGTCGTCGGTCTCGACCGCGACGCCCTGATCGGTCGAGACCGACACGTCGAGCGAGAAGCCGTTGTCCGGGACCTTGTCCTTCGTCGTGACGACGAAGGCGTTCAGGGTCACCGTGCCCGCGCCTTCGGCCACGGTCGACGCCGCCCGCTCCCACGCGATCGTTACGGGCACGTGGTCGTCGTCCGTAATTGTCACCGTCGCCGTGGACAGCCCTCCCCGCAGATGCGGCAGACCCGTGGTCGTGTAGGCCAGCGTCGCGGTGAAGCTCTCGTCGGGCTCGTCGAGAGCGTCGTCCGCGATGGCCAACACGAACTCCTTCACGGCGCGGTAGCGCTGCGCGCCATTGACGTCCGCCTGGCTGAAGTCGCTCGCAACGAACGTAACCGAGGTCGACAGCTCGGCATAGTCGGCGGGCTGCGCCGCGCTGCCGTTGGCGGTGACCACGGTTGCGTCGAAGGTGAAGTCGGCCGCAGGCGCCGTGTTCACCGTGGTAACGGCCACGGCGCGCAGGGCGACTGTCCCGGCGCCCTCGCCCACGCTGGACACCGCCTGCTCCCAGCTCAGGGTAACGGGCACGTCGGCCTGTCTGGGCGTACCGGTAACGGTGGCGGACCAGGCGCCGTCGCCTTCGGAGTTGACCGCGCGCACCTGCAAATCGTACTCGGTGCCGTTGGTCAGCCCGGTAGCGGCGTACCACAGGGGCCCGGACCGCCAGACGCGGTCCACCACCGTCCAGTTGGCGTTCACCGTCTCGTCGGCGCTGGTCTCGATGCGGCGCAGGTCGTAGGAGGTCACGGCGGCGCCGCCGGTGTCCATGGGCGCGGTCCAGACGACGGACAGGGTGCGGTCGCCGGCGGAGACCGCGCCTATAGCCGGCGCCGGCGGCGACACGGTCTCTGGTTTCCCGGACTCGTCCTTCGACCAAGGGCCGCTGCCGGCGTCGTTGACCGCCCGCACCTGGATGACGTACGTGACGTCGCCTTCCAACCCCGTGAGAGTGTCGGTTAGATCGCCGGACGTCCAGACGTCATCCAGGACACTCCAGTGGGCGTCGGAGCGGTCCGGGGCGTCGTCGCGGATGTAGCGCAGGTCGTAGGACGTGACGGTCGAGCCGCCGATGTCCGTGGGCGCGGTCCAGACGACGGAGAGGGCGCCGCCTCCCGACGGCGTCGTCATGGCGATTTCCGGCGGGCCGGGCGAGAACCCGTGGCCGTACGCGGTGAGTTTCCACGACTTGAGTATCCCCCGATCGCCCGTGTGGTGGTCCGTGATCCGCAGCGTCCACACCCCGGCGGCATCCTCGCCGAGGTGTTTGGCCGAGCCGAAGCGGAAGGCGGCCTCCAGAGATAGCCCTCCGAGTGCGCCGGTGTTGGGCGCCAGCACCGAAATGGCGCCGGACGGAGACACCAGCTCCACCTCCAGGTCTCTGAAGGACGGATGGTCGAAGTGGGCGTCGACCTGGATGTACTCGACGAAGCCCACATATGGATCTACGGTTACGCTGCTCGAAACGCTAGCGCCCGGGGCGGTTGACCCGGCGTCGGGGATCGCCAGCTCGATATCGGCTGTCTCGGCGCTTATCTCCCGGAATGCGGGCACGTTGGTCCAGCTCCGGGCCAGGTCGACGGCGGCCCCCACATCGACCATGCCGAATCCGTACTCGTGGTTGAACGAGTAGCGCTCCGTGTTCGAGCCGTACTTCAACGCGCCTTCCTGCCAGCCCGAGTCGTCAGCGTCGTTCTTGCGGGCGGATGCCGCCAGGATGAGCTTGACGTCTCGCCACGTCAGCGTGCCGTTGACGCCGCGCACCAGCGCGACGACGCCGGATACGATGGGAGTGGCCGCGCTCGTGCCGCCGAAGTCGTCCCTGTAGCGGTTGCCGTTGTCAGTCGTCGCTATCCCTTGCAAGCCTCGGGGACCGTCGCTGGACGGACCGCACACCCACAGATTGGACCCCCGTTCCGAGTAGCTGCTCCTCACGTCGGCGTGGTTGACCGCGCACACCGCCGTCACCGCGTAGTAGTTGGCGAACTCGTCGAGGTTGGAGTAGTCGTCGTCGCCTCCGTTCCCGGCAGCCCAGGCATAGAAGACGCCCTTCCCGTCGAATCCGGTGGTGACTCCGTTCCGGACCGCGGTTTCCCAGAAGGTGTGTGTGAATTCCACCGCCCCAAAGTCGGGCGGACCCCAGCTATTGTTGGAAATCGCCGTGGTCGACGAGTTCCGATACATGGCGTCCGCTTCGTTGATCTCGGTGCTGTCGAGCAGGACGTTGTAGCCGTATATCGTGGCCCTGGGCGCCACTCCGCGCATGCCAATGCCGTTGTCCCGCGCCGCGACGAGCCCGGCCACGGCCGTTCCGTGGTCCTCATACGTGTCGTATATGTCGCCTCGGCCCGTGTAGTCGTGGTTCTGGGTCGAGTCGACGTTGACGCTCAGGTCCTCGTGTCCGTGGTGCATACCGTCGTCGACCACCGCCACGGTGACGCCGGCGCCGAGGGCCCCGGACGTCCAGGCCGCCTCGACGTTGATGTCCTGCCTGGCGCCACGGCTGAACTGACCGACGTTGCTCAGGTGCCACTGGCAGCCGTAGAGGGCGTCGTTGATCCCGGACGGCCTGGATATGTCGGAGCAGCGGTCCACCAACCCGGCATACCCGGTCTCCTCGACAGCCCTGATCGTGTAGCGCCCCGTTTCCGTGCTCGTTGCCGCCGCGACGTTCACGTAGTACGTACCCGGGTCGAGGCGATCCCGGATCGTAAAGCTAATGTCAGGCCCGAATCCCGTGCGGACGCGGCCTTCAACCGAATCGGCCTGGATCGGGTCGCCGCTGTCGTCGAGCAACGCGCCGGTCGTGGTTACCACGTCGCTCACGGCTCGGACCACGACGTACGTTGCCTCGGAGACGGTGATGCTGAAGTAGTCGACGTCGCCCGCCGGGTCTATGCTCCCGCCCGCCGCTACGCCGAGGGTCAGGGGACGCGCGTCGGCGAGGGTGCTGCCCGGCTCCGTGACCGCGGTGGTATAGACCGTGTACGGCCCGGTGCGGGCAAAGGCCTCGACCTTCAGGTAGTACACTCCCCTGGTCAGGTGTGTGTGGATAAGAAAGTTTCGCACACCGCCAGGAAGATAGCCGTCGTCGTTGAACGCGATCAGCTGGCCGCCGCTGTTCAACAGCTCGCCGGTGGTGTCCGGAAACCCGGAGCTGCGGATGACAACGTCGGCGGCTTCGGACAGATCCAGCTTGAAATAGTCAACGTCGTCGTGGGGGTCTATCGTGGCGCTGGCGAGACCGCCCAGCTTGAGCTCAGCCGCGTCGCTCCGGCTCCGTGTGTCGACGAAGGTTCGTATTCTCAGAACGTAGGGCGCCTGAGACGCTTCGAAGCCGACGACCTTAACGTAGTAGGTCCCCGCCGCGAGGGTGCGCCACAGGAAGAAGTTCTGCGGGTTCGGCGATACCCTGCCGTCGTCGTTGCTGTCGATCGACAGGCCTTCGCTGTCCAGAAGGTCGCCGACGGTGTCGAGCTCGCCGGTCGTGTATATCCAGACGTCGACCTGCCTGGACAGCACGAACTTGAAGTAGTCCGCGTCGCCGGCGGATTGTATGAACCCCGACACCCTCGTATCCGGCGCCACTGTCGTCGCGGCCGCGAGCGTGTCGCCGTGGTCGGCCGGCGTGCCGCTGCCGGCGGCCGACCACGGGCCGTCGACGCCGTCGTTGACCGCCCTCACCTGCACGTCGTACCCGACGCCGTTGGTGAGTCCGGTTACGGCGTACCGCAGCGCGCCGGACGTCCAGGCGTCGTCCTCCACGCTCCAGTTGGAATCGGTCTTGTCGGTGGCGTCGCCGCGGATGTAGCGCACGTCATAGACCGTGGAGGTCGCCCCACCGGTGTCCGCGGGAGCCGCCCAGGTCACGACGAGCGCGCCGTCGTCCGCCCTCACCGAGTTAAGTGCCGGCGCCGTCGAAGACGAGGCACCGGGCGTGCCGGTCTCGGTGGCCGACCAGGCCCCGTCTACGCCGGACGCCACCGCCCTCACCTGCACGTCGTACTGCGTGCCGTCGGTGAGGCCTTCGAGCTTGTACCAAAGCTCGCCGGAGGTCCAGGCGTTGTCGGTCAAGGTCCAGTCGGCGTCCACCATCTCGTCGGCGCTGGTTTCGATGTGTCGCAGGTCGTAGGCCGTGACGCCTGAGACGCCGGCTGGGGCCATCCAGGCGACAACGAGGGTGCCGCTGTCGGGGGTCACCGACGCGATGGCTGGGGCGCCCACACCCACGCTGTGTCCGTATACGGTGATGCCCCACGAATCGAGCTGCCCATCGTTGCCCGTCACGTTGTCGCTGACCCACAGCGTCCACGTGCCCGCGGCGCTCTCCCCCAGATGCCGGGCCGAGCCGAAACGGAAGCCGCCCGCCAACGGGTACTTCTGAGTCGAATCGTAGGGTACCGACAGCGTCGAGACCGCGCCGGACGGTGACACCAGCTCCACCTCGAGATCCCGGAACGACGGGTGGTTGAAGACGGCGTTGACTTCCACGAACTCGACGAAGTCGATCCCGGAGCCCACGGTCACGGTCCTGCTGACCCCCGTACCGCCGCCTATGCTGAGATCGAGGTCAGCGGCCGTTCCGGCGGTCGCCTTCAGCATCGGCGGCAGGTTGGTCCAGTTTTCGGCGAGGTCCACCGCGGCCTTGGCGTCCACGACGCCGAAGCCGTACTCGTGGTTGAAGGAGTACCGCGTCGTTGTGGAGCCATAATGCAGAGCCCCGGTATCCCATCCCGAGCTGCTCGGATCGTTCTTGCGGGCCGAGGCTGCCAGGATCAGTTTGACGTCTCGCCAGGTGAGGGCCCCATTGGCGCTGCGTACCAAAGCAGCGACTCCTGAAACTATGGCGGTGGCCGCGGATGTGCCGCCGAAGTCTTCGGAATATCGATCGTAGTTGTCGGTGGTGGCAACGCCTTGCCGACTTCGAGACGAGTCGCTCGACGGGGCGCACAGCCACAGGTTGGCTCCCTGCTCCGAGTATGCCGATCGCCGGCCCAGATCGTTGACCGCGCAGACCGCGGTCACACCATAGTAGTTGGAGTACTCGCTGAGATTGGAGTTGTCACCTGCCGCCGCCCCGCCGCCGCCCGCGAAGGCGTAGAAGATACCCTTGCCGCCGAATCCGGTGGAAACACCGACGTCAATTGCGAGCTCCCACAACGTCGGTGCCCGGTCGAACCCGGCCCCCTGTCGGTGTCCCCAGCTATTGTTCGAGACGGCCGTGTCGGACTGATTGCGGGTCATCGCGTCCACCAGGTTGGCAAAGGTCGGATAGCGGCGGAAGTTGTATCCGTAGACCGTCGCCCTGGGAGCCACGCCGCGCCCTCCCAGGCCGTTGTCGCGGGCCGCGATAACGCCGGCCACCCGCGTGCCGTGGTCGAAGTACCGCTCGAACACGCTGCCTCTGAACGTATAGTCGCGGTTGCGGCTTCGGTTGACGTTGTCCTTCAGGTCCTCATGCTTGTAATACAGGCCATTGTCGACCACGGCAACGTTGATCCCGGCGCCCAGGTTGCCTTCGGCCCACACCTCCTCGACGTTTATGTCCTCGCCGACCGTTCCTCCGTTCCGTCCGGTATTGTTCAAGTGCCACTGGCAGCCGTACAGAGGGTCGTCGTAGTCGGTCGATATGGCGGAACAGCCGTCGATAAACGAGGCGTACTCGGTGTCTTCGGACGCCACTATGGTGTAGGGCCCGGTCTCATTGGCATTGCCGGCGGTCACTTTGACGTAGCTCGTCCCCGCGGCCAGGCTGCCGCGGAGCACGAAGCCCAGCCCGCCGGGGACAAAGTCCCCCTCGGACAGATGGGTCTCGACCCGCCTGCGTCTCGTGTCCAGCAGCTCTCCGTCCGTGTCCACCGCGTCGCTCACCACACGCACGAGTACGTGCGTCGGTTCGGCGACCGTTATGCTGAAGTAGTCCGCGTCGCCTGCCCGGTCTATCCTTCCACCGGCCAGGGCGTCCTCGCCGAGCGTCAGCGGGCGGGCCGACCCGGTGCTGCCGCCCGGGGCCGTCACCTCGACGGCACTCGCCGTGTACGGCCCGGATGCCCTCGCGGTGTCCTTTTGCGCCACGACGGTGGGGCAGAGGTCCCAATCCCCAACGTAGAACGCTGGGGTATACCCGCGGCAGATCTCATACCCGCCGTCCAGCGGGTCGCTTCTGACCCGGAGGTAGTACACTCCGGCTTCGAGCTTCTTGCGAATGAGAAAGTGCCTGTTCAGGTCGCCGCCGAGGAAGCTGTCGTCGTGGACGGTTATCTCCTCGCCCTCGGCGTCCAGCAGTGCGCCCTCGGTATCGATTCCTTCGTTGGCGCGCGTCACGCGGATCATCAGGTCGGTCGCCTGAGACAGCTCTATCCTGAAGTAGTCCTCGTCGTCCGCCGTCGGGTCCAATATGCCGCTGGCGAAGCCGTTGAGCGCCAGGTCGGCCGCGTCCGCCGTGCCGGTGGTGTCCTTCACAGTCTGGCTGTGCAGCGTGTACGACCCCGTCTCAGAGGCGCCTACCCTGACGTAGTAGGTCCCCGCGTCGAGCGTGTGCCACAGGAAAAGCTGAGAGCCGTACTGTCTGAACGCGGTGTCCTGGTCGTCGTTCTTGATCACCGTACCGCCGCTGTTCCAAAGGTCCCCCGTGGTCTGCAGGAATCCCGTGATATAGCTGGTGGTGTATATGAAGACGCCGGACGCCTCGGCCAGAGTTATCCGGAAGTAGTCGTCGTCGCTCGCCGAGCCTATGGTGCCGACTACCGAGGCGTTCAGGTCTATCGCGGTCGCCGAGCCGCGCGTATCGCCGTGGTCGACGGGCGTGCCGGTGGACGTCGCGGACCATGTGCCGTCGCCGCGAGAGTCGACGGTGCGCACCTGGACGTCGTACTGGACTCCGTTCTCCAGCCTGAGGACCGTGTGTTCCAGGCTCCCGGCGCCGGAGGTCCAGACGCCCTCCTCCACGGTCCAGTTGGCGTCGGCCTTATCCCCGGCGTCGGTGCGGATGTAGCGCAGGTCGTACGCCGTGGGGACCGTGCCGGTGCTGGCGATCCAGGCGACGTTGAGCGAGCCGTCGCCCGCGCTCACCGAATCGATCGTTGGGGCTGCGGGCACGGGCGACTGAGCCCTCGCGTAGCCCAGGGCCAGCAGCAGGAAGACGAGAACGCAGACCGCCGCCAGCGGCAGCAGCCTTGCTCGGAACAACACTCTGGTC
Organism: Dehalococcoidia bacterium; assembly: GCA_965261815.1. Lineage (GTDB taxonomy): Bacteria > Chloroflexota > Dehalococcoidia > Lucifugimonadales > CAZENU01 > CAZENU01. Next base: position 3,440,869 of record CBDHDR010000002.1, on the reverse strand, counting down.
ATGCCGTCAGCCGCTCGACGAACCGGGATCCGGTTGAGCCTTCACGGGCGGAGCAGCCACTACTTCGCCACGGTCTCCGTCCACCAGTTGGGGCTGGACACCTCCACCCCGTCCTGCTCCGCCAGCGCGTTCGCAAGATTCAGGGACGGAAACCCGGGCTCCGTCTCCACGAAGAAGCCGTTGGGAACGAAGCCCAGCTCGGACACCCGATCCAGCTCGATGGCGTTGACCGAGAAGAACGCGTCCGTCTGCGACCGGCTCCACTCCGGATCGAGAATCAGCAGCACGCCGCCGGGCAGCGTCATCAAAGCGCCCGACACTGAGCGAAAGACCGGTAGCTCGTCACTCTCGCTCCGCGCCTTGGTCCCTATCTTCACGATGCTCCCACCGCCTGCGTTCTTCGCGACGATGTCCCCTCCCGAGCCGGTCGCACCCTTTTGTACGGCCAGATCGGTCTGAAGCCGGACCTTCAACGTCCTGTCGCCGTCCTGCCACGTGTAGGTACTACCCTCGACTGAATTGCCGTCGACGGGGTCGTCCTTCGGCTTCGAGTCCGTGGCCGGGACGATCTGGGCGGGGGCCTCCTGCCGGGGCTGGGAGGACGGTGCGTCTACCTTCGCGACCGGCGGGGACTGGACCGGGGCCGGCTGTTGGCCCGTACTCGCGGCCGCAGCGGGTTGGGCGCCGTCTTCGGACGCGGAATCGGACTCGGATGTCACCTTCGCCGGCGTTGGGTTGGAGTCGACGGCAGGGCCCGAGTCCTCCGCGGTGGAGGCAGCGGCCGGGACGGACGGGGCAGTCGGAGTGTCGGAGTCCGGGAGGGCTGACCTGCAACCGGCCGACACCGCCGCTCCAACCGACAACAGGCAGATAGCGAGGCCGAGCGCCAATCGGAAGGCCGGTTTCCTCATGTCGCCTCCTCCACGTTTTCGGGCCTGCGGGCACTCCAGGACATCCAGTATTTTAGCATCTCAGCACCTCCGCCCCTGAACGCGGCAATCCCGTCCCTACTATTCAGTCATGTTGAGAGGAGCTGGCCAATTCGGTGCCGCCGGCGGTTGCGTAGACGAGCGCATTCACATAACCTGCAACCGGTAGGATCGGGACGCCTGCCAGGGGACGCACATCATGATGATCGACGTTGTCGAGCTCGACGGGGCCGCGCTTCTCCTGCAAGCTCGGGGTCGCATCAACATTCTCACGGCCGAAGGGTTCGAGGCTCACACCCGGCAGGCCATCGCCGACAGCGACAACGATGTCATCATCGACACCTCGGAGGTCACCTATCTCAGCACAGCCGGCCTGCGTGCGTTCCTGCTTCTCTGGAGAGAGTTGAAGGAAGACGGTCGCGGCCTCTACATCTGTGGTCTCAAACCCTACATACAGCGGGTCTTCGAGACAATAGGGTTCGACCAGGTCATCCCCTTACACCCAGACCTTGCTTCGGCGCTGGCCGCCGTTGAGGGCCTGCCGCGGAGCCAGCCTTAGCCGCGGCGCGTAGGGGCGTATGCGGTATCGTCGGGACGGCCTACCGTTCGTACCAGCCTGAGGCGAAGACCATACCGTCGTGCTTGACGACCCACGTGTGCTTCTGGGACTCTTCGCCCGTCTCGGGGTTCTCAAGGAAATAGTCGACCCACCGGCCGTCGGCCGTGGCGCCGAGCAACTCGTCGCCGTAGAACCGCCCTTTCGAGTCCACGCGGAGGCTGGGGTCGCGGTTCCTGAACTTCGGGTTGTGGTGGGCAATCGTGTAGCCTTCGCTGTTGACGATGAACACGTACCACTCGCCGTCGACGCTCTCGGCGCTGCTGTAGTACTCGACCGTAGCCTCCAGTCCATCCCCCTGGTAGCGCCGAATGGCCTCTTCCACCACGGACTTGGTGTAGGCGCCCGGCTCGTCCCTGGTCGGCGCGGCCGACGCCGGCGCGTCCTCCGTCAGCGCCACGACCGCAAGCGCCATTGCGGCCAAGGCCACCAGAACCGCGACCACGGACAGTCCTACAGCTATTCGCACCGACATCCGATACCCTCCCCCGCGCAATCAGACCGACCCGATGCGGTCAAAACGTCTCGGCTGAATGGCCGAACCACTTCTCGATCAGGGCGTTCAGCGAGCCATCCTCTTTCATGGCCGCGATGGCTCGGTCCAGCTTGTCCTTCAACTCGCTATCGGACTCCCGAACGCCGACGCCGATACCGGAGTCCAACATCACCCTGGGGCCGACGATAGTCAGCTTCCCCGCACTCTTGTCCACGCTCTCCTGGGCGAACTCCAGATCGACCAGCGCGGCATCCACCTCGCCGCTCAGGACGGCCGATACCACCTCCGGGGCCAGCTCGTACTCCTGAAGCGCCGCGCCCGATTCGGACAGGTGGTCGGCCTGGACGGTGGACACTTGGGCGGCCACCTTGCCTTCGGCAGCCTCGTCGCCCGCGCCCGCCAGGGCAATGTAGACGGACGGCCCGGGTGGGAAGTACGGCTGCGTGAAGTCGATCACCTCGTCACGCTCGTCGGTGATGCTCATTCCCGCCATAATGGTGTCGTAATCGCCGGCGAGCAGGTTGGGGATGATGGTGTCCCATTCATTGGTCACCCAAACGCATTCGAGGTTGGCTCTCCGGCACAGCTCGTCGCCCAGCTCCCGCTCGAACCCGTCCACTTCCCCGTCCTCGTTTATGACGTTGTAGGGGGGATAGGCCCCCTCCGTTCCCATCTTGACGACATCCTGTCCTCCGATACACGACAGGCAGATGGAGATCAGTATTGCGGCTGCTACGATTGGCCTGACCATGTTCATCCTCCCCTCGGCGCAGAGCGCCGGTAATCAACGGCACCTGTCGTCCGGTGCTCCGGGCACACCGAACGGTCGACATTTTACTCCATAACATCGTAGCCGATGAGTCAATCACACCTCCCGCCGGCTGCCCGACGAATACGCGTGCGTCGGCAACGGTGGGTTCTCGCGGTTGATCGCCCGCCCAGGCCCGCATTAACATGGGCGCCGCATCCTGGGCCGACTGACCAGGCCCAGCCCCAAGGCGGGAGACATGTTCAGACTGGACGGACACAGCATCGGGGACGCTTGGTACTACGAGGCCGGCGATGCCGTCCACATGTACTTCCTCACCAGACCCGAGGCCGGCGCGGTCGGCTGGGACATCGGGCATGCGACGACGCGCGACCTGGTCAACTGGGAGTTTCTCGGACTGGCCCTGACGCGTGGAGCGCCGGGTTCATGGGACGACAAGAGCCTCGCCACGGGAAGCGGAGCCCTCCGCGACGGCAGGTACTGGATGGCCTTCACCGGCCACAAGATCGACGAGCCGCTGTTCGTCCAGCGTGTCGGCATGGCCGTGTCCGACGACCTGGTGCGATGGGAGAAGCTGCCCGAGAACCCGACCAGCGAGGCGGACCCCGCGCACTACGAGCTGGTGTCCACCGGTGAGCGCACGCTCACCCACTGGCGCGACCCGTTCCTGCTGGACACGGGCGACGAGGTGGTCCAGTACGTCTGCGCCAGGCGTACCGAGGGCGACATATCGTCGCGGGGCACGGTCGGCCTGGCCCGTTCGGGCGACATGCACAACTGGGAGACGCTGCCGCCGTTGGAGCACGACCCGATCGCCGAGGAGATGGATGTCCCGCAGGTCTACGCCATCGACGGCCGGTACTACCTGGTCTTCTGCACCAAGGAGCAGTGGCTGTCACCGCCCTACAAGTCCCGTTTCCCCGGACACACGTTTCGCAACACGGACTACTCGATGGTCGGTGATTCGCCGTTCGGCCCGTTCCGCATCCACGGCACGGGAGAGATCATGCCGACGGCTCCGTCCTCGTCACGGTACGCCAGCCAGCTCGTGCACTTTGAGGGAGACTGGTTCCTGCTGAGCACCGTCAGCGACGACTCGGGTAGCACCGCGGTGTCCGACCCAGTGCCGGTCGTGGCGGACGAGACCGGCATCCACGCCGACGTGGAGTCATGACGTCGAACGGTAGGCTGGGCAGCGCGCGCTCCATCCTCTACCTCCTGGCCTACCCCAGCCAGTAGGAATAGAGCCGCGCGTCTCTCAGGCGGAATCTCAGCGACACCTCCGCGCCGGTCCACTGAGACAGGTCGCCCTCCTCCCATCGAACGGCCACGTCGGGCCGGTCGCCGACGACCGGCGCAGCCGACGCCGCCACACGGCCACCAGGTTCCAGCACCTCCACGCGCAGCTCGCCGTCCGCGGCGTCGACGTTGACGGACAGCCGTCCGTCCGGCACCTCGAACGGTCGCGTTGTCACGGCGCCCTCGCCGTTGTCGGCGTCGAGCGACACGAACCCGTCTCGACGCAGGACGGCGAGGCAGACCGCCGTCTGGTCCAGCTTGTCCTCGCTGATAATCGCGTAGGACTTGGAGCCCGTATAGTAGAACCACAGCTCGTTGCCGTGGACCACCGGCTCGGGAAGAAGGTAGGTGCCCAGCGTGTCGTAGGCGCCGCCTCCCAATTTCGAAGGCCCGATGAACGGCGTCCGGTCGCCCAACCGGTCCCAGCTCTTCAGGTCTCTGCTGCAGGCAAGCTGGATCACGTGGACGCCGGTCCAGTCTCCCCTTGCGATGCGCCGGCGGACCCGCGGGGACAGGTCCAGCGATTGGAAACCTTCCCAGTCCCCCGGCACCTGGCCGCTCCTGTAGTACAGCATCGGTAGGGCTACGTACAGGCTCTCGTAGCGGAACATCCTCATCCAGTAGGCTTGGGCGTTGTAGGTGGCCGGAATGCTGAACTCCGGGGACTGCAGAGTCGGGTCCTGGAGATGGCGTTCGACCGTCTCACGCCCGACCTCCTGGTCAAGATCGTCGGCGCGGAATACCAGCTCCGGCTCGGTCCAGTGTTCGAAATCGGTGCTGGTGCTCAGGATCACGCGCCGGTCCTCGCTCCCCCCTTCGCGCATGAGGAGGATGAACAGGCCGTCCCGCTCGTCGAGCGCAAACGTCCACGAGTCCTCGTTCCTCACGTATATCGGAATGCCCGTCCAGTCGACGCCGTCGGGCGAGACCCCGAACCCGTGAGGGGGCAGCGCGCACTTGTAGCGCCTGTCCGGGTCCGGATCGTTCGGGTCGTAGACCACGGCGCCCGGTCTGAAGTTGCCCGTGTCTTTGCCCAGGTCAATATCCACGAGGTTGTTCTCTTTCGAGCCGCGGTATTCGACCCGCCCGACGATCGGCTTGCGCCAGTGCAGCCCGTCATCGCTCTCCCAGTACGCGGCGGCCGACGGGGCGTCTACCGGCGGGGAGCACCATGCCTTCCATATCCCGCTGTCCGGGTCCCGGATCACCGTCTGCACCGCGATGCCGTGCTGATCGAAGTTGCGAATGACGGCGCCCTTCTTCTCCGGCTGGTGCATCGTCCCGGTCAGATTGTCTATGCCGGCGACCCCGTGACCATCCAGGAAAAGCTGTCGCTCGTGCGGCCGTACCGTGAACTCCGTCGTCCCTGTCATGTGATACTCCTCGCCCTGGAACATTCCCCGCGGTACTGACTCGCCGCGGCTCCGTCCATGCGGCCCGGACAGGATATCAGGCGGGCGCTCTGGAAGGCGTTTCAACCGATGCCCTGGAACGCGCCGCGGCGTAGTGGCTCGCAACCACGGCGCGAAATCTCGATCTCGCCGAGAGTTCGGGTGGACGTACGCTGCGAAAGACCGATCCTCTGATATAGGATACGACCACCCCGCCCTACTGGAGGACTCACGATGACCGACAGACCCACACCCAAGATGACAGTCTATGGCGCGCCCTGGTGCCCCGACTGCAAGAGGGCGAAGCAGTTCCTTGGAGAGCAACGGGTGCCCTACGACTGGGTCGACATCGACCTGGACGAGGCGGGCCTCGCCTATGTCCAGCGCGTCAACGACGGCAAGCAGATCATCCCGACCATCGTATTCGAAGACGGGTCGATTCTGGTCGAACCCACGAACTCGGAGCTCGCTCTGAAGCTGGACATCGGCCTCAGCGCGTCGCGCACCTTCTACGACCTCATCGTCGTCGGAGGAGGGCCCGCGGGCCTGACGGCCGCGCTGTACGCCGCCCGCGAGGGGATCGATACCCTGATAGTCGAGCAGAGCGCGGTCGGCGGACAGGCGGGCGTGACCGAGCGTATCGAGAACTACCCGGGCTTTCCCGACGGAATAGAGGGCGCGCGGCTTGCCGACCAGATGCGCCTACAGGCCGAGCGCTTCGGCGTCGAGATCCTCCAGGCGCAGTCAGTAGCCGGCGTCCGGGCGACGGACAACTTCAAGGTGGTATCCACGGAGGCGGGCGACGAGTATTCGGCCGGCGCACTCATCGTCGCCACCGGCAGCCGGTACAGGCGCCTCGACGTGCCGGGCGAGGACGACCTCATCGGCGCGGGCATTCACTTCTGCGCGACGTGCGACGGTCCCTTCTACAGGGACGAAGAGGTGGTGGTCATAGGCGGCGGCAACAGCGCGGTGGAGGAGGGCCTGTTCCTGACCCGGTTCGCCTCCAAGGTGACCCTGCTCGTCAGAGGAGAGGGCCTGCGGGCGAGCCGCATTCTCCAGGACCGAGTCGAGAGCAGTCCCAAGTTGGAAGTCAGGACCAATACGTCGGTACGGGAGTTCCGCGGGAGCTCGAAGGTCGAATCGGTGGTCGTAGCCGACTCAACGAACGGCAAGACCGAGGAGCTTCACCCGTCCGGCGTGTTCGTGTTCATCGGACTCGACCCCAACACAGATTTCGTACGCGGCAATCTCGATACCGACCGATGGGGGTTCATCGTCACCGACATGACCTTCCAGTCGTCTCTACCCGGGGTATTCGCCGCAGGCGACGTCCGCGCGGGCAGCACCAAGCAGCTCGCCTCGGCGGTCGGCGAAGGTACGACCGCCGCCATGATGGTCAGGGGATACCTGGAACGGCTCCAGGGAACCCGAGGCTACTCAGGCGACGAGTAGACCTGCCGCAGCCCTTGACAGGCAGCCATCGCGGCCATACTATCCCCTCCAACACACAAATACAGCCACAGTCCGTTTGGGTGCCCACCCAGGGAGAATAGGGAAGGCGGTGAAAGTCCGCCGCGGTAGCGCCACTGTAAGCGGGATTTGGAGCCGGAGCTCACTGTCGTAGACATACGATGGGAAGGGCCCGGCGGACGAAGCCACCCGCGAGCCAGGAGACCTGCCTGAACGGAAGGTGACCGCTCTCCGCAACAGAGAGGGTCCCTCGGTCGCCGGGTACAATCCCGGGCAGAGCGACAGATGACCTCCAGCGGAGAGCCGCTTGGAGGTCTTTCTTGTTGAGAGCGGTCGGATTCGCCGGACTCGAGGGATACCGCCGATCGGGAGTCAACTCCCGATTGGCAATAGGTTCTTCTATCCTGGGCCTGCTGATCCTCGCGACCGCGCTCGTCTCACTGAGCCTTGGGCCCGTCAGCATCCCGACGAGCCACGTCGCCTCGATCGTGCTGTCGTTCGTCGGACTCGACTTCGTCGACTTCGGCCGCACCGAGCAGCTCGTCATCGAGCAGATCAGGCTTCCCCGGATCGTCGTTGGCGCCTCGGTCGGCATGGCCCTTGGGGTCGCCGGCGCGACGATGCAGGGGCTGTTCCGTAACCCGATGGCCGACCCCGGGATCATCGGCGTATCGGCCGGGGGCGCCGTGGGCGCGGTCGTGGCCATCGCCACGGGCATGGCCGGCCTCTTCTTTCTGGCGCTGCCGGCCTTCGCGTTCGCCGGCGCCATGGCGGCCACGTTCCTCGTCTATGGCATAGCAGCAGTGGGCGGACGCTTTTCGATGGCGACGCTCCTGCTTGCGGGGGTCGCGGTCAACGCCTTCCTTGGCGCCATAGTCTCCGCAATCATCATCCTGTTGCCCGACAACGGAGCGCTACGAGAGATCCTGTTCTGGCTGGTGGGAGGACTCGACTCCCGCTCCTGGGAGCACGTCCGGATTTCCGCCCCGCCGATTGTTGGCGGCACCGTCGTGATCATGCTGATGGCCCGCGACCTGAATCTGCTGATGCTGGGCGACGACGAGGCTCGCTCGATGGGAGTCCGGGTGGGCTTTGCGCGTGTGGCGCTGCTGGCAGCGTCGGCGCTCGCGACCGGCGCCGCCGTCGCGGTCAGCGGGACCATCGCCTTCGTCGGCCTCGTGACGCCGCACGTCCTCCGGCTGATGCTCGGGCCGGACCATCGCGTGCTGATCCCGATGAGCGCGGCCGGAGGCGCCGTATTTGTCATCGTCGCCGACACCGTGGCCAGGACCATCATCCAGCCGGCCGAGTTCCGCGTCGGCGTCCTCACCGCGTTCGTCGGTGCGCCGTTCTTCGTTCTGCTGTTGATCAAGAACAACCGTCAGACCTACTCGTTGTAGGGAGCAGCTTTGAGAGGAGTCTCAGTGTCAGTCAGGCAGATTCGCACCCTCACCGTCCCTCTGATCGTCCTCCTCGCCATAGCGTTGGCGGCATGCTCGTCAGGCACGCCGACTCCGACCGCGGTACCCACCGTTGCTCCTGTCGCGGCGCCGACCGTGGCGCCCACGGCAGCGCCCGCGCCCACGGCGACCCCTGAACCGGCGCTGAAGGCGTTCGAGAACGTCCGCGGAATCGTGGACCCTGCCAACTTCGGCTGGCCGCGCGAGGTCGAGGGGCTGAACGGAGTCGTGAGCATCCCGTCCAAGCCGCAGCGCATCATCACCGCTTCCATAGGGCACGACGAGATAACCCTGGCGCTGGTGCCCCGAGACCGGCTCGTAGGCGTTGGGAGCGTTACTAAGAACTCGACCTACTCCAACGTCGCATCGCTGGTTCAGGGCATCGCCGAAATATCGCGCGATCCGGAGACGATCATCGCCCAATCGCCGGACGTTATCGTCACCAGTCCCTTCTTCCCGGCCGAGGCGATCGAAGCTCTCTCGAAGATCGGGATACCGGTAGTCCAGACGGAGTTGAAGCACGACCCTGAGGCGCGGGTCAACAGCATCCTGTTCATGGGCTACATCTTCGGCGAGGAGGAACGCGCCCTCGAGTTCGCGGCGGAGGTGCACGATCGGTACGAGTCGCTCGTTGCCGTGACCGGCAAGGCGGAGCCTCGTCCACGGGTCCTCGCGCTGACACAGTACTCGGACAAGCTGTGGGTTGCGGGGGGCAACTCGACCGAGGGCGGCGTCATCGCGGCCGCGGGCGGAATCAACGCGGCCGAAGAGGCTGGCGTCGATAGCAACCAGACCACCAGCCTCGAAGGGGTCATCGCGATGCGCCCGGAGGTCATCATCATCGCCCAACCGGCAGAGTTCGGCGCCGAGGACTTCCGGCAGAGCCTGTTCGCGAACGAGGCGCTGGCCGAGGTACCGGCAATCAAGAACAACCGGGTCCATATCGTCGAAGGCAAACACTTCACCACACTCTCCTACTGGAACATCCGCGGGGCGGAGGACCTCGCCCGGATCCTTTGGCCGGATATCTTCCCGGAGCCGTCGACCGTTCCATTCAGCCTGGCCAGGTAACGGAACATGAACGGCGACAGACCAGAGGCGGTCAGCGCGCAGGACCTCTTCTACGAGGTACAGGCGGAAACGCTGCTGGACGGCGTAACCTTGCACGCCGATCGAGGTCAGCTCGTCGGCCTGATAGGGCCCAACGGCGCCGGGAAGTCGACGCTGCTCAGGGCCATATCGGGGATACTCGGCTATCGGGACGGCGCGGTCCGGTTGGACGGAGCGGACATCAAGTCCCTGTCGCCCAAGGATATCGCCGCGGGCCTCGCGCTCATCCCGCAGATTGCGCCCTACACCCACGGCTTTACGTGCATCGAGCTGGTGCTCATGGGCAGGTATCCACACTTGGGGCGCTTCCAGATCGAGGGCAAGGAAGACGACCGCATCGCCAGGGACGCGATGCGGCTGACCGAGATCGAGCAGTTCGCCGACAGGACGCTGGACACGCTGTCCGGCGGCGAGCGCCAGCGCGTGTTCGTGTCACGCGCCCTGGCGCAGCAGCCCCGTGTCCTCCTGCTGGACGAGCCGACGTCGAACCTCGATGTCCTTCACCAGCTCAAGGTGTTCGACCTGGTCAGAAAGCTGGTCGACGACGGCCTGACGGCCATCGCGGCCATTCACGACCTGAATATGGCCGCGCGCTATTGCGACCGGCTGGTGCTGCTGACCGGCGGACGGGTGCTCGCGGAGGGATCGCCCGAGGAGGTCCTGTCGCCGGAGACGATAGAGTCCGCCTTCGGCGTGAAGGCCGCCGTATACCGGGAGCCGGTCACCGGCGCGCTGGCGATAGGCCTGATCGGCCCGGCGGACGACCCTACCTCAGCCGACAGATGCCCCACTCCGATGCCGTCTGCGGAATGATGTCCGGTCCCGGAAGGGGCGAAACGGCTGGCACAGCCGGGAGGTGACTCATGAACGAACCGGATGCCACGCAGCAGCCCGCGCGGTCGACCAAACGCCGCCGTGTCCGACATGGACTGGTCATCGTCAACACCGGCGAGGGCAAGGGCAAGACGACCGCCGCGCTGGGCGTCATCTTCCGCGCCTGGGGGCGGGACTTTCGCATCCGGATGTTCCAGTTCATCAAGAATACGGGCGCCCGGTTCGGGGAACAGCGGGCGGCGAAGAAGCTGGACATCCCCATCGAGGCTCTGGGCGACGGCTTCACGTGGCTCTCGAAGGACATGGACCGTACGAGCGCTCTCGCGGTGGAGCAGTGGAAGCGCTGCAAGGAAGCGATCCTGAACGGCGACGAGGACATCATCGTCCTGGACGAGTTCACCTACGCCATGCACTACGGCTGGGTCCCGGTGGAAGACGTCGTCGACACCCTGAAGCGGCGGCGCGACACGCTGCACGTCATCATCACCGGCCGATACGCCCCCCAGGAGCTGATCGACTGCGCCGACCTCGTCACCGAGATGAAGATGATCAAGCACCCCTACGAGGAGAAGGGCATCAAGGCCCAGCAGGGAATCGAGTTCTAGGGTGACCCTCGACGACGTGGTCGGACGAATCGGCCCTGCCGACTGGGACACCCTCGAGGAGCCAGTCGACCTGGCGGCCGCGCTGTCTCCAATCGTTGACCGCTACGACGCGGTACTGCTCGACTGCCTGACGCTCTGGGTCAGCAACCTGCTGCTGATAGGCCCCGACCCGCATGCCACGCGGGGGGACGTTCTTCCGGCAACCCGCAAGCTGCTGGAGCTGTACCGGGGCGGCAACGCGTCGTGGATCGTCGTCAGCAACGAGGTGGGGCTGGGTGTAGTGCCGCCGACCGAGTTGGGCCGCACCTACGCCGACGAGCTCGGCCGCGTGAACCAGCTCGTAGCCGCCGAGGCCGACGACGTCTACTTCATGGCCGCCGGCCTGCCGCTGAGGATGAAGCCCGGCAACGGCTGAGGCGACGCGGCGGTCGGCTGACTGGGGGCTCTCTACCCTCAGTGACCCCGCTTGGGGGTCCCAACGCTTTCTTGAGCACTGACTTCCCGTCCCCTCCACGCCGAAGAGACCAGAGACGGGCCGGCTGGCAGGTCCCGGTCGGTCCCCCGAACCCGCGGGCGATCACGGGTGAAATCCGATCCCGGGTTTTCGTCGTATATATTGAGGGACAGGCTTGGATCTCGCGCCCAGGACGGCAGGGGGTGACCGCAATTGATTCGGACGTTTCGAACCTCCATCATTGTAATCCTGCTGCTAGCTGCGGCTGCGTGGACGGCCGGCTGCTCGCAGCCGGCTGAGCCGACACCTCACGCTACTGAGGAGGCGGTCGCGGCTGCCTCGTCACCCACCGTCCTAGCTACGGCCACGCCTACCCCGTCGCCCACAGTCGTGGCCTTCCCTACCCCCCATCCACTGCCCACCCCGCCACTATGGGTTCAGAGACTCGCCCACCTCCCCAGTTGCACAACTCTCTACGATTTCGGCTACAGAGATTGGTCCTTGATAGGGAGCCACACCGCTGGATTCCTGGATTGGGCCGACGACGGGTCGCTATTGGTGTTCGACGTCGGCGTCAGGATCGCGACGGTGAACACGTCCGGCACCGACGTGCGAATAGTCGCAGATGCGAACCCGACGGCTAGGGGGCTGGACGGTCACCACGCGGACGTATCGCCCGATGGCTCCAGGATCGTCTACGTCACCTGCGAGTTCCCCTTTCCGTATGATGGCTACGGCTATCCACGTGGCCAGGAGCTCGCCATCGTGAATGTCGACGGCAACGGCCTGCAACGGCTAACGGTGGACGGGCATTTCGTGGCCTATCCGTCGTGGTCACCCGACGGAAGCCGAATCGCCTTCATCAGGACTGTGCTGCGACCTCCTGATGCAATGGATCCTCGAACGTACGGTCCGTTCGAGTCGCAGATCGTCGTCCTGTCCGCGAGAGGGACGAAAGCCATTGACCGTACCTTCGGAGTAGGGCTGTACCCACCGGTGTGGTCGCCTGACGGCGACCGCCTGGCGGCCCTCGGGAACCGACCAATGGAGGGAGAGGAGGACCGCTATCGACCAAAGAGCCCATACAAGCACATCCTGTTCCACATCGGTCTCGATGGTACGGACGCCAGCAGACTGGGAGAGGCCACGACCCTGCCGACCTGGTCTCCGGACGGCGAACGCCTCGCGTTCGGATTGGAAGACGAGGTCTACACGGTCCGGCTCGACGGCACCGACCGGCGCCTGGTCGTGGACGACTTGCGGGCGAACCAGGTGTCGTGGTCGCCCGACGGCACGGAGCTTCTCCTCGCGTCGGACAGCGGGGTGCACCTCGTTCGGACGGACGGCAGCGGCCTTCGGAAACTGGGCCCGTCGAACCTGGGGGTGAAGAGCGCCATATGGTCGTCCGATGGATCGACGATCGCGGCACGCCACAAACTCGATGGCGAGAGCCTCGTATTCACCATGAACCGGGACGGGACCGACGTGCGCTTCCTGGCCAAGGGGACGCGCCCGCTCTTTCCGCCCGACTCTGCGATGTGCTCGGCGGGCGTGGTCGTTCCTGAGCCTGAGGCAAACCCCGGGCTGGTCGAAGACTGCAGGGTTCTCGTTCGGGTGTTGGATCACGCAGTCGCGCCGACGAGGGTCCCGGGCTGGGACTGGCACGCCGACAAGCCGATGGCGGAGTGGTCGGGCGTCGACGTCTACGGCGATCCGCCCCGGGTCAGGGAGCTGACGTTGCCGCGAGACATGCTGACGGCCATCCCACCTGTACTGGGCGATCTGACCATGCTCGAGGATCTGACTCTTGACCGCTACGGTCTGACCGGGCCGATTCCGCCCGAGCTGGGCAATCTGACGATGCTGAAGTACCTGTTCCTCTCCAATAATGGCCTTACCGGCCCGATTCCCCCCGAGTTGGGCGATCTGAGCAGGCTGCAGACACTGTCCCTCCAACACAACAAACTCACCGGTCCGATCCCGCCCGAACTGGGCGACCTGACGATGCTGGAAGGGTTGGTCCTTGGCAGCAACAACCTCACCGGGCCCATCCCGCCCGAGCTGGGCAATCTGACGATGCTGAAGTACCTGTACCTCAACGACAACGACCTTACCGGGCCGATTCCCCCGGAGTTGGGTAATCTGGCGATGCTGGAGCTTCTGCACCTCTTCAACAACGACCTTACCGGGCCGATTCCCCCCGAGTTGGGCAAGCTGACGGCGTTGAGGAGTCTGCGCCTGCACGATAACTACCTTACCGGTTGCATACCGCCCTCTCTGCCGCTTTGGGAGGTCTTTCAGGATGAAGGGAAAAGGATCGTGAAGCGTTGCGAACCGGAAGGCGAGGACGGCTCATGAGCATGGGCACCATGATGGGTAGACTGCTACCGGCTCTGGGTGGGTTGGCTTTGCTCCTCGTCGCCGTCATTGCCTGCGGTGGAGACGAGCACGTCGACGCCGTGGTGTCAGCCGAATCGGCGGCCAGCGCCAGCGCATCTTCGCCCGTCTCCGAGGATGTCCCCTCTCTCCCCCCGGCCACCCCAGTAGCCGCCTCCGAGTCTTTCCAGGCACTGCCGCCCAGCAGCCGGGAGTTCTTCTCGGCGGGCCCGGCGGAGGAGTCCGCCACTACGGCTCCGACGCTGCCGGAGGCTCCCTGCACCAGCGACGTCGCGACGTGCGAGCCGCGCCCCTCGGCCACACGCCCCCTCACCTGATGTGTCGACTCGTGCTGTAGGAAGGCCGACGGCTTGTGGGAAGCCCCGTCACGGGAGGTCGGACTCGTCCAGCTTTACGCCCGCGGCGTGAGGCCCGATCATCGCGAATCGCTCGTAGCGGAAGGGCCCCGGGCTCTCGTGGGCGTAGTACGCGACGAACACCTTGCCATCGTCGAGCTGAACGGCGCTGGGATAGCCGCAGTCGCGGTTGGAGCTGTCGGCGGTCAGCACCATCTCGCTGTCGTGCTCCCACGTCTCGCATTCGTCGTTGCTGATCAGGGCCCGCACGCCATACGGCGGCGAACGATGGCCGAACGTCAGCAGCACCCTGCCGCTTTGCAGCATGAGCAGGTCGGCCGGGTGCTGGGTCGGCTGCGTTATCCGGCGCGGCTCGCTCCACGTATAGCCGAGGTCGTCGGACTCGGTCTGCCAGAGATCCCCGTCTGCGGACCTCATCATGGCTATCAGCCTGCCGGAGGCGAGATGCAGCAGGGCTGTCTCGTCGAAGCCCTCCGCCACGAGGGAGCCGTCACCCCAAGTGCGCCCTCCGTCCCTCGACCTCAGGACCAGCGAATCGGAACGCCGGCGCTCCGTCCTCGATGCCGCGTGCGTGGGCATGAGGATGGCGCCGTCCGGGATCTCGGTCATCTTGCCGTACGGAGAGTACAGCGGGTCTTCGATCGGGGCATGGCCGAGGTCGACGACGATCGGGCAGCTCCAGGTCGCGCCGTAGTCGGCTGATCGGATGACGTATACGCGATCGTACCCCTTGGCGCTGTCGAACTGACCGTTCGTGTAGCCCGCGTGGACGTACGCGAGCAGCAGAGTCCCGTCCGACAGGCTGACGAAACACTGGTTCCGGGGGTCCGGGCCGTCGATTTCGATCGGACGAGCGGCGGACCAGCACTCTCCTCCGTCGAGCGACCGCACGAGCTCCATGCGCCCCCGTTCGCCGAGGTGGATGTCCCCGGACCGGATGACCGCGCCGATCGACCCGTCTGCCAGCCTCTGGAGCACCGGAAAATAGCCGCCGAGCGTCGTCATCATGTAGCGCTTGACGGGCCTCTCCCTGGCTATCAGCATCTGGCTTTCGACTTCCCACCTGTACTGATACGGCATCGCTGGAACCTCAGGGGAGATGGCTCTCGGACCATCCCCAGTGGAGTTGAGGCCCACTACTGTGGGGATCGGCGTCGGCGCCTGTCAAGGCCGGAGCGAAATCCGGCCGCGCTCCCGCCAACGTAGGTTGCCAATATAGGCCGCGGCTCTTCGCTACGAAACATCCCGGTGGACGCTGTCCGCTAGCGGGCGTTCTCCAGATTCAAGGCCACGACCCCCTTGCCTTCCAGGCTCAGGGCGAGACCGCCGCTGCTGAGGTCTTCCGTCTTCGACTCCCCACTACTGTACAGCGCCGTCCAATCGCGGTAGTCGACGCACGGCGACACTCGAGCTTCAGCCCCGTCGTCGCCGTGGTTGAACACGAGCAGTATCCGGCCCTCATCGTGCTCCAGCACGCGGCAGGTAACCGGCGACTCGGATTCGACCCGCGCAATCGGGTTCAGGCCGCACATCCGCATCAACGTAGCGGCGCTGGTTCCGTCGTAGCCGGTCCGCTGGTGCAGCGACGGGTAGCTCGAGAAGTAGACAAAGCGTCCCCTGCCGAATGCCGACTGGACCACGGCGGGCGAGCCGTCGGAGTTCGTGCCGATCACTTCTGCCCCTTCGACGTCGACTTGCCTCGGCTCGCCGGCGCTTCTCAGCACGCCGTAGGCGGTCTGGATTTCACCCGTCGTATCGTAGACGACCTCGCGCTCCTGGTACCCCAGCTTGCCGGATAGCCCCATGCGCGGGACCTTGGGCGCATACCAGCCGTTGTCCTCCAGGCAGGCAAAGCCCGCCTCGGCGCACACCGTGCCACCGTCGTCGACGAATTGGAGCAGGTTCTGCAGATCGGCGCTCGGGACCAACCACGGCATCGGGAGGTAGACGACCTTGTACCGGCCGAGGTCGTCCGTCGTGCGGACCAGGTCGAAGTGAACGCTCTCCCGCCACAGGGCAGCCACAATCCCGTGGATGGCGTCGGTGTAAGACAGCGGCCTCACGGAAGACACGGCGACACTGGATTCGGGGCTGTAGAGCACCGCGTAGTCGGCGGCCGGCGGCCGGGCAGCCAGGAACAGCTGCTCGTTTCGGCGGATGGCCTGCACGAAGTCCTCGAGCTCGTGAGTGCGGTAGGTGGAGGCGCCGTCCATCTCGACGACGCCGAAGGTGCCGACCTCTGGACCGACCCGTTCGGGCTTGAACTGCCAGGGCGACACGGAAGTGGCGCCGTGCGCGATCGTGCTCCAGAGGTTGTAGCGCATCTCGCCGGGCCTGACGTGATCGTAGGAGTCCCCGATCCAGGCCGTTCCCCCGGGGACCTCGGTCACCCAGAATCCCCGTGGGTCCCCCCGCGTCGCCGACCGCTTGCACTCCAGGTCGATGACTGGCCCGGCGAACTCCACCGGCGAGGCGTGGGGCGCCCCGACCGCCGTGTGGAGATGCCCTCCGAAGATGTCCGGCACTTTCGCCATGCTCCAGTCGTCCCATATCCTTTCGCCGAGCAGGTCGAGCCGGGCCGTGCCAATGCTCCGCGTATCGGTGAGAATGGGATGTCCCGGGTCCGCTTCCCTGACCGTCTCGACGGCCCAGGACGCTATCTCGGTGGCTGACCAGAACCGGAACTCGGTGTAGAGAAGTTTGGCCGGCGTATCGCCGCGCGCGACGGGCGGCCTGATGTCCTGCCACGCGTTGTACTGCCGTCCCAGAAATGCGGAGACTCGTTCCAGGGACCCGAAACGCCCCTCCAGCCACTTCCGGAACTTGGCGTTGGTGTCCGGACAGGCACAGTTGTCCACGTCCGGCTCGTTCCATACCTTCCAGCAGAGCAGGTTGGGCTTGTCCTCGAACTTGTCCACGGCGGCGCGTAGGAAGGGCTCCACGAGCTTGCGCAGCTCGAGGTTGTCGAGGCAGGGTCGCCAGCTATAGAGGTTGTGAATCGGGCTGCTGGCAAACGGGCGCGGCTGCCCGTCCAGCCCCACTTGTCGGAACTCGTCCCTCTCGGCCCAAGTGGGAACGGCCCACAGCTCCAGGTCGAGGGCAACGTCCAGACCGTACTGCGCCGACAGGTCGACCAGCCTCTCCAGCTCGTCCCAGGCGTACGACCCCTGGCTGCGCTCCACGTAAGGCCACGTGACCCAGATGTAGATGTGGTCGAGGCCCAGCCTGGCCACGTGGGCAAGATCGGACTCCCATTCCTCCGGGGGTGGAGTGGGTGGGCGGTGGTACTGGATGCCCAGCGGGAAGCGTGCAGGTTCGATCTGAGAACCGGTCATGAGTAACTCCAGCCTTCCACGAGTTTACCGTAGATTGCACCCATCATCAGCGCATGTCCGTCTCGGCAAGACGATTCCGGACAGCCAGACGTTCGATGGCACGGTCGCGTCGAGACCGCCGCGGCTTACCCGACTTGCGCGGCAGGCCTACGGGCGGTCCTTCTCGGACGGCAGCCACTTCTCGAAGAAGCGCTGCCAGTTGCGGTACATGACATTCTCGACGTCGTCGTCCCTGTACCCGCGGGCCGACAGTACTTCGGCGATCTTCTGATAGTCGACAACCGTGTCTATCTCGAACGGGGCCTCGGGCACACCCCCCTGCCCGTCGGTATCGCCGCCTATCGCCGCGTGTTCCGAGCTGCCGGCTAGCTGACACACGTGGTCGATGTGGTCGACGTAGTCCTCCAGCGTCACGGACTCGCGCGGAAAGACCTCCCACGGGCTGGGGATGCGCTCGCTCCAGTCGAGGCCGCCCTTGTATATCATCCAGGTGTCCATCGATGCCCCGATGACCCCGCCACGGTCGATGACCGCCTTCAGAATGTCGTCTGGCTGCTGGCGCTCGCCCGGGGTGACGGCGCGGCAGTTCTGATGGCTGGCGAGCAGCGGTCCGCCGAATATCTCGAGCTCTTCGCGTACCGACGCGTCCGACGTGTGGGATACGTCCAGGATCATTCCGAGCTTGTCCATCTCTTCGAGCAGCGGCCTTGCGGGTGGGAAGAGGCCGCCGTCGGTGCCCGTGGCCGTGCCGTGCGAGTACGCGCTGAAACCGTAGTGAGAAAGACTGACGACGCGCAGGCCGTTGTCCCACCACTCGTGGACCTGCTCGGGCCAGACGATCGCGTCCGCGCCCTCCATGCCGACCACGAAGCCGACCGGCAACTCGGAGTAGTCGGTGGCATTCGACCAGGCGTCCACGTGGGAGGCGAACGCCTCGCGGGTATCCAGGATGGCTGCTTCTGCCTGGGACGCCAGCAGGCGATAGTACGCAAGCTGGCCCATGGAGGCGGCATAGGCGAGGTTCTGGGTGCGGTACTCGCCGTGGGAATGGCCCGGCCGCTTGACACACGAGACAACCTTGACGAGGGCGGCGGCTATCTGCGCCTTGCGCATCTCCGGAAGGCTGGCCATGGCGTAGGCGTCGGGCCAGCCTCCATTCTTCACGATACCCCGCTCGGCGGTGCGAATGCGGCTCAACTCCCAGGACAGGTCCCTGTCCCAACAGAGGGCGCCGGTGGCCATCGGGTAGTCGCCGTCGATAATCAGCATGCGGTTCTTCCTGGTGGTTGGTTTGGGGAATTATATACCTGTGCACCCTATGGAGGCATTCGCCTCCGTCCGTCTCGGGCTTGGCCAAGAACTCCTAGGGTAGTGCATGGGCAGACGTCGGGCTGTTGTGGGCCAACCCCGTAAGAGCCGAGTAGGCGACGCCGAACCGGACCATCGCCAGTCTGTGATATCGTAGACCCGCTCGGTGTTGGCACGTCGATCAGAGGAGACGCAGCATGATTACGTCACAGCAGAAGGCGCACTTCGACGATTTCGGGTTCCTCGTTCTCCGAAACACGTTCTCCCCCGAGGAGGTCGACGCC
Organism: Dehalococcoidia bacterium; assembly: GCA_965261815.1. Lineage (GTDB taxonomy): Bacteria > Chloroflexota > Dehalococcoidia > Lucifugimonadales > CAZENU01 > CAZENU01. Next base: position 3,421,753 of record CBDHDR010000002.1, on the reverse strand, counting down.
ATCTACCGGGAGTGCGACGGTCTGTGGGAGCAGGACCGCGGCGGCGGGCCTCCCACAGGCCAGAACCAGGGCATCTCGGACATCGTGGAGATTGGAGAGGTGCTGACGCGGATGGTCGCGGACGACCGCCTGTTCGGCGCGGTCGAGGGGCTGCTGGGGCCGGGGTTCGTCTGGAACGGCTCCGGAGGCAGCCTCCAATTCACGACTACCGAGACCCACTGGCACTCGGACAGGCCCGTCGAACCCGACTCCACCACGTTCAGCTGCAACGTCTACCTGAGCACGCTCAGGGCCGAGACGGGGGCGTTCCGACTCATAGCGGGTTCGCACAAGTCGCCCCTGTACGACACGCTTCTCCCACTGTCCGAGCAGGGCGACGAGACTACACTCGACGTCTACGGGCTCGATTGGACGGACATCCCGGGACACGTCGTAGACTGCGACCCGGGCGACATCGTCTTCTTCGACCAGAGGATCTACCACGGCGTGTTCGGGATGCTGCCGGACCGGCGCTACCTGAAGCTTCGCTTCGTCGGCAAGCCGGAGACGGACGAGCAGATCGCGTCGTTCATGCGCTACGACGACAGGGGCAGCATCTACGAGCCCCAGCCGGCGTTCCTCGACAGCGACAACCCCAACATCAGGGCGATGGTGGACCCGCTGCTGGAGCTGCGCGCCCGGACCGAGGCCGATCGGGAACGCTTCGACGCCCTGGGGGCGCGGGAGACGGGCCTCGAACGGATGCTCAGGGCGCTCGATATCGAAGCCGAGGACCTGCCCGCGTCATCGGACTGGCAGCACCACGTCGCCAATACTTTGACCACGAAGTACCAGGGCATGATGTAGCGGGCGCGTGGGCCACGGGACGAGGCGGGGTCCGGAGCCAGCCGACGGAGGCAACTGATAGCCATGCAGATAGAGGGCCGAGTGGCCATCGTGACCGGAGCGGGCCAGGGCATCGGGGAAGCCACGGCGAGGCTGTTCGCCGCCGAGGGCGCGTCAGTCGCGGCCGTGGACGTGAACGCGGCGACCGGCGCCGCGGTCGCCGATGACATTCGGCGTGGCGGGGGCAGCGCGCGATTCTTCCAAGCCGACGTATCCGACTCCGGCGACGTGCGGCGGATGGCCGAGCAGGTCGCCGACGCGCTCGGCCGGATCGACGTGCTCGTCAACGTCGCGGGGATACAGGGCATGGTGGCCGACGCGGTCGAGCTGCCCGAGGAGGAGTGGCACCGCGTCGTGGACACCAACCTCACCAGCATCTACCTGTGCTCGAAGTACTGCATCCCGCACATGCTCGAGGCCGGCGGCGGGTCGATAGTCAACGTCGCCTCGGTCCAGAGCTACTTCAACATGCCCGGGTCCTCGGCGTACGCGGCTGCGAAGGGCGGCGTCGTGTCGCTGACGCGGGCCATGGCGTTGGACTTCGCGCGCCGGGGCGTTCGGGTCAACGCGGTCGCGCCTGGCTACATCGATACGCCCCTGCTGCGCGGGTTCGCGGAGGCGACCGGGGACGAGCAGGGCACGATCGACAAGTGGAACAACCGCATGCCGATCGGGCGTCTGCAGACGCCCGCGGAAGTCGCCGAGGTCATACTGTTCCTGGCGAGCCCCAGGGCATCGGCCGTGACCGGGGCGACCTACGTCGTCGACGGCGGCATGCTGACGGCCCAACCCACCTGGGAAGCGTAACCGTGGCGACCGTCAACTCGGTCATCGGCCCGTTGGACACCGCCGCGCGCGGCTTCACCCCATCGGGCGGAGTCCCTACTGCTCCATATTGATGACGATGTTGTCCGGGCCTCGGGCGAGGAACTGTTCCGAAGGCTCGTCGTAGGGGTTCTCCTCGATGTGCCACATGTGGGCCGGCACGAAGAGAAAGTCACCCGGTCCGGCCTCTATCCACTCCTTGAAGTCCTCGCCGTAGTGGACCCGGACGTGGCCCGATATCACGTACGCGGCCGTCTCGGCCTCCCCGTGCTGGTGGGGTGGGCCCTTGTGATTCGGGGCCGACGTGACGGTGCCGAACCATATCTTGCTGGCGCCGACCGCGGCAGCGTCGATCGCGGGACGACGCTCCATCCCCGGCGTCTGGGCCGTATCGCTCGGCGGGCGAGTGCCGTGCACCACCCGGGGAACTTTGCGCTCGGTCTTTGTTGCCATTAGTCTGGTCTCCCTGTCTGTTCGCCGCGACGCAAGCGCGTCAATCGGCCATATCGGTCGGAGCCGGCCACCGCGAGAAGCATAGGCCCTGAATGCCGTCAAGTCTACAGCGCTCTCTAGATTCCCCACCTGATTGGGCCGGCCCGCGTAACGGACTGCTCCCAGTGTCATAGTGGCGCACCCTGTCGGGGATGGATTCCCGCGTTCGGAGACCTTTGAACAACCGTCATTCCCGCGAAGGGAGACCCTTGCACAACCGTCATTCCCGCGAAGGCGGGAATCCAGGGCTGGGGGTTCCCTGCTAAGAATACCAGGCATCTCCGCCACGCTGCCTCCCGCAACGGGAGTTACGCAAAGGTCTCCGTTCGCGAGAATGACGGACGTGGGGGATTTGGGGCTCGTCGTCTCAGGTGGCACCATGTGCCGTGCCCAGGTCATCGGCGCCGATGGACTGGGCATGTTCCCGGCGGCAGCCCCCATCACTGCGGTGGAAGAACGGCCTGATTGCCCAGTTGGGGCCAGGCGGCGGGTGCGCCAGCCTTCTCCAGCCGCTGCTCGACGGGCAGGCTCTCATCCCAGAGGTACGCGATGAAGCGCATGCCGTTGGTTCCCGCCGACTCTTCGGATGCGAGCCAGACCGCTGGCGCCTGCATCACCTCCGGTCGGATCAGGGCCGTCCGGTCGTACCCACTGTCCGCGGAAAACAGGTTGGTGTCGGTCGTTCCGCCCGGGATCAGGACGTTGGCCGTGACTCCGGTGCCCTCCAGCTCTCGCGCCATGAGCGCGACGAGTGCCTCGTGAGCGGCCTTCGACGGTCCGTATGGACACATCCCCTCCCGGTACATGGAGTCGACGCTGGTCGTGACGCCTATGATGCGGCCCCACCCTTGAGCCAGCATGTGGCCCACGCAGGCCCGGGCCATGTAGAACGCCCCGCTGCAGTTGACCTCAACTATTCTGGCCCACGTCTCGGGCGTGACGTCCCAGAAGTTGCTCCGGTTGCCGGTATCGGTCCCGGAGGTATGGATTACCCCTGCGTTGTTGATCAGGATATGGAGACCTCCGAGCGCGGCTATCGTCTTGCGGACCGCTTCCTCCGCGCCATCGGAGTCCGACACATCGCAGACCAGGGCCAGAACGCAGTTATCCCCACCGACCGCGCGGACTTCGTCGGCAGTCTGCTCGAGCCAGTCTTCGTTGACGTCCAGCATGGCGACCCGGGCACCGGCCCGCACGAGGCCGAGCGTCATGGCGCGGCCCATGCCCATCGGGCTGCCGGCGCCGGTTACGATCGCGACTTTTCCGTCTAACAGTCTGTCTTGCATCTCTCCCTCTTCTCAGCCCGCTCATCCTACCAGTGGATTATCTCGTTGGAAACAGACACGGTTGCGCCTGACAGGCCGAGTTGCTTTAGCAGTACATCTGTACTATTCTGGCCGCGTGGAAACAGTCTCCGTGCACATCCCCCATCCCCTCTCAGAACGCCCGGGAACACGGCCGTGGTTTCGCGCCTTTGTGTGCCGACTCAGATAGGGCGAACCCGCAACAGGGTGTGTCATCTACCGGCCAAGTGTGCCACCCGCCAGATACGAACGGCACAGAATGGCACAGTTTCGGGCGAAAAAAACGGCCGGCGACCTCGACGGACTCTCGTGGCCGTTCGCCTCATCGAATCTGAGCAATCGCAAGCCTCGCAGGCGCCTTGCCTCCGGTGCGCGGATAGAATCCCTGCGCGAACGCACCTGTCAGAACGCCCGGACTTCCAGCCGATCATCGCAGCGGTCTTCGCGGCGTACTTCCTGACGCTGATAGCCATCGCCGACTTCCGCGCAGGATGCGGGAGATGTCGGACTACGTGCTCGCCGGCAGGCGGATGAGCAGCTTCACGTCGGCCCTGAGCGCCAGCTCGTCCACCACCAGCGGCTGGACGATGCTGGTGTTTCCGGCGCTGGCGTTCTCAGAGGGGGCCGTGCACCTGTGGACGACGGCTAGCCTCGTCCTGGCGCGTGGTTCACCTGGACGATCCTGGGAAAACGGCTGAACACGATATTGGAAGAGTCGCTGACGCTGCCGGACTTCTTCGAGAAGCGCTTTGCGGACAGAACGGGAATCCCTGCGGACCGTCTCCGGGGCGCTGACGATCTTCTTCATCATGTTCTACGTCAACTCAGGGTTGATAGGCGGAGCGAAGCTGCTGGAGACGATCTTCGGCCTGGAGCACAATCCGGGCGTGCTGATCACCCTTGTTGCCGTCGCGTCCTACACGTTCATCGGCGGCTTTATGGCCGTGTCCCGGACGGACGTATTCCAGGCGATGGTCATGCTGGTGAGCTTCATCATCCTGCCGCTGACGCTGATCTTCGCCACAGCGGAGCCGTTCACGGGGACCGGGCAGCCCCTGGGCTTCCTCAACCCGCTGACCGACGCGGCCGGCGACCCTATCACGTTCGTATTCGTCCTCTCGACCGCCGGCTGGGGACTGGGCGCCTTCGGTTCCCAGCGCATACTTCAGCGCTTCATGGCGATAGAGAGCGAAGAAAAGATGACCACCAGCCGCAACATCGGTGTCACGTGGATCGTGTTCATCTTCTCGTTCGGATTTCTCTTGGGTCTGGTGGCGCGCCCCGCCCTCGTGGAGATGGGCCTCATGGGAGAGCTGACGAGCAACGAGGGCCTCTTCGACCCGGAGCGTGTGTACTTCGTGGCCTCGGAGGCCTTTTTCCTGCCCATCTTTACCGGTCTGCTGCTCACGGGAGTGGTCGCGGCGATCATGAGCACAGCGGACTCGCAGCTGCTGCTGGGCTCCGCCATCGCCACGCACGACGTCCCGCTGATGAAACGCGCCGCGCGGCGGCTGGAGCACACCTACGTGCTGGCAGCATCGGGCAGGGTGTGGCTGGGCCGATCCCTGCTGCTGGCGATCGGCGGGGCCGCGGGGGTCTCCGCTATCGTTCATCGCCGGACTCGATAGCCAGCGTCGTAGCCTACGCCTGGGGCGGCATGGGGGCGGCATTCGGGCCGGTCACCATCCTTGCGCTCTACTGGCGCAGGTTCAACTTCTGGGGCGCGCTCGCGTCCATCATCGTGGGCGCCGTGACGGTCAGCGTCTGGCAGCTCAGCTCGGAGGGCCCCTGGGGAATGTTCGACATGGAGATCGCAACTGCGCCCGGCTTCATCGCGGCGACGGCCGCGGCCATCGTCGTCACACTGCTCACCTCTCCGCCCTCGGCTGAGGTGACGGAGCGCTTCGACCGCGGCACCGCGGCAGCATAGGCCCGTTACGGCCGACGGCGGTGGCGCCTCGGACCACCGTACAGGACCTCCCTACCCGTCCTCTGTCTTCAGGAGACCGGCCAACCGCCGGCCTATAATGCCCTTGGGACAAACACCGTGACGACTCTCGACGATCCTTACTACAAAAAGACCGTCTCTTGCGACATTGGCGACCGCCGTTTCTCGTTCCGCGTGTCGCAGACGCTCTTCAGCAGTCACTCAGTGGATGTCGGCACCGAGCTTCTGTTGAGGACCCTTCACCGTGAGGGCGTCGGGTTCGAAAAGGTGCTGGACCTTGGCTGCGGGTACGGTCCGATCGGCGTCGTCCTGAAGGGCCTGAACCCGACTGCAACCCTGCACATGGTTGACCGGGATGCGTTGGCGGTCGAGTACGCGAGCCAGAACGCCCTGCTGAACGGAATCGACGACGACGCGACGTACGCCACCCTCGGCTTCGACGACGTCGAAGGAACGGACTTCGACCTGATCGCTGCCAACATCCCTGGGAAAGCGAGCAGAGGGGTGATCTCGTCCTGGCTGAGAGACGCGCCGCTCTTTCTTCGCCACAACGGGCAGATCGCGGTCGTGATCGTTTCCGCCCTGGAGTCCTTCGTCGGCAAGACCATCGAAGGGATGGACGGAGTCGATATCGTCGTTCGCCAACGTAGAGCCGGGCATACTGCCTTCGTATGCTCGGTCCGTCGGGTTCGCGATCCCCTACCCTCTCCGCCGACGTCGTTCGACCGGGGCGACTATGACCGCGCCCAAGCCACGTTTTCGCATGGGCGGATGCAGTACGACCTGAGGACGGTTTTCGGACTACCCCAGTTCGACTCGCTGAGCTATCAGACGAGGCTGCTGTCCAACGTCCTGCAGAGCCTGGACCGACGACCAGACAGAGTCCTCGTGCTGAACCCCGGACAGGGGCACTTCCCGGTCATCCTGTCGAGGGCCCTGGCTCCCACCTCCATCGTGATGTTCGATAGAGACCTGCTCGCCCTACGCTGTTCGGAGAGGAACTTCCTCCTCGACGGATATGACGCCTCCAGAATCTCCACCAAGCACCAACTGGGGTTGGATGACGGCGAGCCCAGATATGATCTGATCGTGGCGGAAATGAGGGACGCCGAAGGCCCAGACGTCATCGCGGCGCAGTTTCGGCAAGCCGCCGCTCAACTCAGCCCGAGCGGCCGAATGATCGTAGCCGCAAACTCCGCCACGATCACGCGGTTGAGCAACCTGTGCAAGCGAGAGCGAGTGGGGACTGTCGAAGACCGCAAGCGCCGACGCGGCAGCAGCGTCCTGGTGGTGGCGTCACCCTCGTAATGGGTCCGACCGCCACCTCCAACCGGGACAAGTCATGCTCGACGTCGACCGGTTCGAATGGCTCAGCTTCGACGTGTCTGTCTTACCCGACGCCGGAATGCTGTCCGTATCGGAAGTTCCCGCCGGCCCGCCCAAGGGCTCCGCGTTCCTGGAGCCCCATCCCCGGCGCCTTTGGACTAACCCTCTTCCGGGAGGAGCACCACCCGCACGTAGCGGTCCTCGGTGAAGTAGCGCCGGGCCGCGGCCGCGACTTGCTCCAGGGTGATCGCGTCCAACAATTCGTCGAAGCGGTTGATCTCGTCGAACGACTCACCCCGCTGCGTCACGGTCTGGATCTGGTTCAGCCAGAAGCCGTTGTCCCGGAGCTGCTCCTGTCTCGGAGTACGCAGAAGCTCCTTGGCCGTGTCCAGGTAACTCTGCTCGCCTCCGTCGCGCAGCCATTCCAGCTCGGTCATCACCTCGTCCAGAAGCTCTTCGGCACGGGACGGGTCGCTGCCGAAGACGATGTAGACCAGGTACTCGGGGTCCGGGAGAGACATCGAATTCGCGATGACGCCGATGCTGTACGTGCCGCCGAGCTCTTCTCGGATTCTCTCGCGCAGACGGGTCTGGAGCATCTCGCCTGCCACGGTGAGCGTGAGCGCTTCCTGGCGGCTCCACTCCATGTCTCCGGCGAAGGCCAGCACCGTCCTGCTGCGCGGTTCAATTCCGCTGCGGACCACCTGGTCCACCTGCTCGGTCGGCGGGTCGATGCCGATGTCGCGCCACTGCTCGACGCGTCCGGTGGTCGGCAAGCTGGCCAGATACGTGGCGGCCAACGAGCGCAGGTTGTCCCAGTCGAACGCGCCCACGAAGACGAAGGTGGCGTCGCCCAGGTCGGCAAAGCGGTCGGCGTACACCGCTTCCGCGCGCTCGGAGCTGAGCTCCTCCAGCCACTCGAGAGTGAGAGGCCGACTGCGGAAGTGGCCCTGGCTCAACACGGTGTTGAAGGTGTCGGCAAAGACCGCGTCCGGCTGGGTGCTGCGAGTTTCAGCGTTGCTCCGAAGCGCAGACTGATATCTCTCGAAGAAGACCGGGTCCAGCCGCGGCTCGGTCGCGTATAGGGTTACAAGCTGGAACAGGGTCTCCAGGTCCTCCGGGGACGCGCTCCCCCTGAAGCCTTCGAACAGCTCACCGATGTACGGGGACACCGAGACCTGCTTGCCCGCCAGCAGCTTGTCCAGGGCCACGTTGTCGTGCGGACCGGCGCCACTGCCGCCAACCAGCACCGCAGCGTACAAGGCGGACACGTGATCCGCGTCATCGACCAGCGAGTGCCCACCCGAGCTGTAGGCGGCGAATACCACTTCGTCGTTGCGGAAGTCGGTCTGCTTGGCGACTACGGTAACGCCGTTGGACAGCGTCCACTTCACGGCATCTATCGACTCGATCCGCTCTTCCGCGGTGATGCTCCCCGGAGTCGGGATTGTAGCCAGCAGCGGGACGTCGTCGAAGCTGTCGACGTAGGGATCTACCTCCAGCGTGTCGGCCGACTCGAGCTGTGTCTGCACCGCCGCGGCCAATTCATCGTCCGTACTGGCGTCGGCCCCTTCGGGCCGCATGACCAGGAGGACCGTGTTCGCGGCCTGGTTCCAGGAAGCGGCCACCTCGGCGAGTTCCGCCAACGAGACCTGGGGCAACACGTCCTGGTACAGCGCCCACTCGGCCTCAATGCCGGGAACGGGCGTCCCGTCCAGGAAGTGGTCCGCGTACTCCTGGGCCAGACGTGTGGACATCCGCTGGTCCCGCTGCTTGTACGCGCTCTCGACCGCGCTCAGCAGGTTGTCCTTCTCCCGGGATAGCTCGCCGTCGGTAAAGCCATGCTGAGCGGCGCGCTGCATCTCCTCCAGCAGAGCCGTAAACCCGCGCTCTACACCGCCCTGCTGCACCCATGCCAGGAACGTCGTGACGTCCAGCGGCTCAATCCATGACGAGCGATCCGCCTGAGCCACGATATAGGGGGGATCGGCTGCCTGGGCCCGCTCGGTCAGGCGGGCGTTGATCATCATGAAGGCAAGCCGCTCCGCCACCATGCGTCGGAAGGCCGGCAGGTCCTGCCCGGTATCCCGAGCGCGCTTGAGGTACAGGTTCACCTGGGTGCCGGGCGCCTCGGGATCGGTGAACACCACGACGCGCGGCGCGTCGTGATCGGGGATATCGAAGCGCGGCCGCTCGGTTGAAGGCCCGGCGGCAGCGCGCTCTTGGAGCGCCTCACCCTCGGGAGGCGGCGCGAAGTGCTGTTTGACCTTGGACTCGATCAACTCGGCATCGAAATCGCCCACTGCGACGACCGCCATCAGGTTGGGCCTGTACCAGCGCTCGTAGTAGTCCCTGAGACGCTGCACCGGGGCCGTTTCGATCACCTGGGTCAGGCCTATCGGGTCGCGGTCGGTGTAGCGCGAGGAGCCGAACATCGCCGGGACCAGGGCCTCCCAGATGCGCGAGGTGAACCCCTGGCTCAGCCGCCACTCCTCCAGGATGACGTCGCGTTCCAACTCCACCTCGTCCGGGTCGAAGCTGATCGCGTAGGCCCAGTCGCTGAGGATCTGGAACGCGGTCTCGAGAATCTCGGGATCGTCGGTCGGAATCTCCAGGAAGTACAAGGTGTCGTCGAACCCTGTCCGGGCATTCAGGTCCGGGCCGAAGGTGCTGCCGATCGACTCGAGGTAGTCAATGATCTGCTGCTTTGCGAAGCGCTCGGTGCCGTTGAACGCCATGTGCTCTACGAAGTGCGCCAGCCCGCGCTGGTCCTCTTCCTCGAGGACGGAGCCTGCCCTCAACACCAGCGATAGCTGGGCCCGGTCGCGCGGCTCCTAGTTGTGCCTGATGTAGTAGGCGAGGCCGTTGGCCAGCGTGCCGCGGACAACCGAGGGATCGAAGACCAGGCTCCCATCGGGGTTCAGCGTCGGCACGGCTGTGGTCGCGGGCTCCGGCGTCGGACTGGCTGTCGCCGTCGCGGTGGCCGTGGGCTCCGGAGTCGCCGTGGGAGTCGGAGTCGCGGTGGGCACGGCTGTTGCCGTCGCGGTGGCCGTGGGCGTGCGAGTTGCTGTCGGGGTGGGTGTAGGGGTTGCTGTGGGCGTGGCCGTGACCGGCGCGGCGGTGGCCGTGGGCGCAGGTGTTACCGTGGGGGCCAGTGCCACCGGCGCGGCGGTGGCCGTCGGCTCCGAGGTTGCGGTGGTAGTGGGTTCCGGACCCGGAGTAGGCGACGGTTCGGGACCGCAGGCAACCAACGCCGCGGAAATCAGCGTGATGCCGACAATGGTTATCGCCAGCTTCAGATTGGCAATCATCTGTCCCGTCTCCCGGTGCGGTACATCTCGCGATGGTAGCAGACCGGCCACACCCCGAGCTTGTGCCGCCTGTCGCGATCAGGGCAATCGCATCTAAATCCTATGCGCCGGGTCCAAAGCTGAGTTCCAACGCGCAGGCACTCCAAACCAATCAGAGTCCGGCATGCAGAGCGCCTGTCCATAGCCAATGCCAAATGAGATGCGTCAGAGTTTCTCTGAGAATAACCCTTGGCCGACCTGGCGTAGAGGCGGGTTTGAAACCCGCCCTCCCGGTGCAGCCTCATTTTCATCGTTGGTGAAAGTCCCCCGCCGAGTCCATCTCCTCGAGTCTGAACAGTTACGGGCGAGCCCTTGTCCTTGGCAGCACATCCGTGCTAGTCTGTGCTTGTGACAAGCACTCGCCCGCAGATGATCCGAGTCCCCTCACCCGCCCATGTCCCGGACGAGGCGGTACACCGGCGTGTCCCGCCTCCGATAGGACGAGTGGCACACCCGGTGTGCCATTTCTGTGCCATTTCTCGGCTAGGTGTGCCACCGCACAGATAGGGATGGCCCAGAATGGCCCAAAATGGCACACTTCCGTCGAACCGAGGCCGCACTCGGTGAGAGGGCCAGGGCAATCGCATCCAAATCTTATGCGCCGGGTCCAAAGCTGAATCCCAACGCGCCGGCACTCCAAACCGATCAGAGTCCGGTATGCAGAGCGCCTGTCCATAGCTAATGCCGAGTAAGATGCGATTGCCCTGCTGTCGCGATTCCAGGAACTGGTGAGTGCGGCGGCTTTCCTCGCGCCGTCATCCGCCGTAGAATTGGGGAGTACAAAAGGAAGAGGTCACACCGGAGGACATCATGAACGAGGACACCAGGCTGATAGCCCATCTGATGCGCCGAGCAGGCTTCGGCGCGACCCGCGGCGAGATCGAGGCCTACGCCGCAAAGGGGTACGACGCGACGGTCGAGGAGCTGCTCGACCCGCCTGATCCACGCTGGATGGGCGACTTCATGGCCAGGCGGTTCCACCACGAGCAGTCGGGCATGATGGGGCCGTGGGGCAGCGGCGACAACTGGCTCTACAGGATGATCACGACGACCGCCCCCCTCGTCGAAAAGACGGCGCTCTTCTGGCACGGCATCTTAGCCACCGGGTACCCGAAGGTGATCCACGGCAAGATGCTGTCGGACCAGATAAGGATGTTCCGCCGCTACGGTCTTGGCAGCTTCAGGACGCTCCTTGCCGAGCTGGCCAAAGACCCCGCGATGATCGTCTGGCTCGACAACTACGACAACCATGGAGACGCCATCAACGAGAACTTCGGCCGCGAGCTGCTGGAGCTCTTCTCGATGGGCGTCGGCAACTACTCGGAGCAGGACATCAAGGAATGCTCGCGCGCATTCACCGGCTGGACCATCGGCAACACCGAGTACATGGTAATGCGCTCGGAGCGGGACTCGGACTGGCCCTACGGACGGATATCGTGGCACTTCGAATACAAGGAGAACGACCACGACGGGGGCGAGAAGGAGTTCCTCGGAAGGAAGGGCAGATTCAGTGGCGACGACATAGTCGACATCATCTGCGAGGAGGAGTCGACCGCACGGTTCATTTCGCGGCACATGTACCACTTCTTCGTCGCGGACGAGCCGCCCGTCCCATCGTGGCCCTACACTCCTCCCCGGGACCCCGCGGCCGTCGACTCGCTGGTGGAGGCCTATTTCGACAGCGGGCACGACATCAAGTCGATGCTCCGGACGCTCTTCACGTCGGACTTCTTCAAGGCCGAGGACATCAGGTATGAGAAGGTCAAGAGTCCGGCGGAGTTCGTCGCCGGGGTCCTGCGGCTCACGGGCGAGTTCGACAGGCCCCGCCGGGAGATCATGGACCGGGCCAAGCAGATGGTATACATGGGCCAGCACCTGAACAACCCGCCGAGCGTCGAAGGCTGGCACCAGGGTGTCGAGTGGCTCGACACCGGGACGCTGGTCGAGCGCATCAACTTCGCCTCCGAGCAATTCGGAGACCTGAACAAGCCGGGCGTCAGGGCCATGGTCGAGAGCATCGCTTCCAACAACGGCGATGCGCTCTCTCCTCAGCGCCTCGTCGACCTTTGCCTGGAGCAGATGGGCGACGTCCAGGTCTCAGACGCGTCGCGGGATATCCTGGTCGACTTTGCCGAGCAGTCGGACCGCTCTGCCGAGGCAATCGCGGGCATGCTCAGGCTGTCGGCCTCGGCCGACAATTTCCAACGATCGTAGGCGGCCCCCACGCCTAAGGAGCCGGCAGAGGTTGTAACCATGGTCCAGATCGAGAGTCCGAAAACAGGGATGATCGAATACGACCTTACGGTCGGACTATCGGCTATGGAGGGGCGCGGATTCTACTACCCGAGCGACACGGCAATCGGCAGGGATGGCCGGTTCTACGTGGTCAACCGCTCGCTGGAGAGCATTGACCGGGGCGTCCGCGTCACCATGTGCGACATCAACAGCGAGTTCTACGGCATCTTTGGCGCCTATGGTGAAGGCGACGGGCAGTTCGTTTGGGCAAGCTGCGCCGCCGTCGACAGCGAGGGCCGCGTCTACATCACTGACGAGCACCTGGACCGCGTCTCGGTCTTCGACCCGGAAGGCAATTTCCTGCACAAGTGGGGCGAGAGCGGGACGGCAGACGGAGAGCTGGATGGGGTGTCGGGCATAGCGATAGACCGCGAGGACTCCGTCTATGTCTCCGATACGCACAACGGACGCGTACAGAAGTTCACGTCCGACGGGCGCCACGTGCTCGCATTCGGACGCGGAGAGCTCGACCTGCCATGGGGGCTGACCGTGGCGCCGTCGGGAGACGTATACGTGGCGGATTGGGGTAACGACCGCATCGCCCGCTTTGCGCCCTCGGGCGAGCTGGTCGGCTCGTACGGCAGCCCCGGCCGAGGCGACGGAGAGCTGCAGAGGCCGGCGAGCGTGGCCGTGGACGACGACGGGTATATGTACGTCGCCGACTGGGGAAACGAGCGCGTACAGGTATTGAGTCCCGAAGGCGAGTTCGTCATGAAGACTCGGGGCGAGGCGACGTTGTCGAAATGGGCCGAGAATTTCTTGAGGGTAAATTCGGAGGAGGCCGATGCCCGCTCCCGTGCGAACCTGGAGCCGGAGATCGACCTGTTCGACCCGGACGACCCGCATGAGGAGTCTTCTCAAGTAGAAAAGCTGTTTTGGTCCCCCATGTCGGTCAAGCTCCACCCGTCCGGCCGGCTGCTCGTGACGGAGAGCAACCGCCACAGGATTCAGATATTTCGACAGGCCGTCAACGAGTAGCTGAGCCGGACAGTTGAGGCAACCCCTCCGTGAAAGGGCACCGCCGCCTCAACACCAGCCAGCCCGCCCGCCTGCCCGATCCGCCCCCGCGACCTGGTGATGCACCGCACAATGCAGTCACCGGGAAGGAGGTAGTGTGGACGGGACCTACGGGATGCGCACCTGCCCTTGAACCCTTGGCCGGCCACGGCTATACTCATCGTGTCTGGCAGTCACCCCTAGACTGCTTTCAGGCGCGAAGGGCCAGTAGCTCAGCCGGTTAGAGCGCAGTCCTGATAAGACTGAGGTCCCTGGTTCGAGTCCAGGCTGGCCCACCAGACTTGACACATGATGAAGGATGAACCCGGACAAACAACGCAAGGAGGATTTTGATGACCGTTATCGATGACCTGCTCGGGAACAATACTCGCTATGCGGAGAGATTCGACAAGGGCGACTTGCCCCTGCCTCCGGGGCTCCGCCTGGCGGTCGTGGCGTGCATGGACGCCCGCCTCGACACGCACAGGTTGCTGGGGATCGGGGAAGGCGATGCCCACGTCATCCGGAACGCCGGTGGCGTGGTGACCGACGATGCGATCCGCTCACTGACGATCTCGCAACGCCTGCTGGGCACGACGTCGATCATCCTCATCCACCACACGGACTGCGGAATGCTGACCTTCCGCGACGACGACGTAAAGGACGCGATTATGGCCGAAACGGGCCTACGGCCGGCCTTCGCGCTGGAGGCGTTCGGCGATCTTGAGGGGGACGTCCGACAGTCGGTGGCCCGAATCCAGGCAAGCCCCTTCATTCCCAATAAGGACGATGTGCGTGGCTTCGTATACGACTGCGCGACGGGGAAACTGAACGAGGTCACCTGACTGCCTCTACGGAGACGGTGGCTTTCTGTCCACCAGAGCTAAGGCTGTTCACGGCGGTGCTCGAGAGACGAGGACGATTCGAGACGGTGACCTGGTGAAGCTCGATGTCACGGCGGCGTTGGACGACTATTTCGCCCACGCTGCGGCAACCGTCGGGGGCGGCAGAGTGTCCTCACGGAAACTCCGGTGGCTATATGCGCCCGGTCCGCACTGCACATCGGACTCAAGGTTGCCAGGGCCAACAGACCGACAATTGGGATAGGAAGTTCCATACAGGCCGCAGTAGAAGAAGCGGTGGCGGGGCACAGCCACAAGCCATGAAGATCACCGCCGGAAAATAGCGAGTTAGACAAGGGTCTTCGCCGTGGGAGAAGGTCAACGGCGTATGGCCAGCGTCCCTGAAGAAACGCCCCCTTGCCCTGAGCCGCACCGGAAGCTATCTTTTCGGTCAGACTCGTTCAGCAGATAGGACACTTCGCCAGTGGCCCGCGTCCTCATAGTTGCCTTCGACGGACTCCAGCCTTCACAGGTGCGGGCCGACCTCGCGCCAAACCTCTCCACCTTCGCCGCCGGGGGCGTCACCTTTGCCAGAAACCATCCGGTGTTTCCCACCGTAACCCGGATCAACGTCGCCAGCCTTGTCACGGGCCGCCACCCCGGCTCGCACGGACTCGCCGGCAACACGCTTGTTATCCGCGACTACGACCCGAACGACACCGTGAAAGCCCTGGAGCCGCAGCTTGCCCGGGTGGCCGAGAAGACGGGACATGTTCTGCTGGCGCCGACGCTGGCGGACATCCTGCACGGCCACGGGGAAGAATACGTGGCCGTGGGCGTCGGCACTTCGGGCAACGCGTACGTTCAAAACCCGCGCGCCGAGGCCCTGGGCGGGGCCACGATCCACCCGGAGTTCTGCCTGCCCAGCGGCCTGCATGACCAGCTTGTCGAGCGCTTCGGCCCGTGGCCAGCCACAGTATCTCCGAATGTTCCGCAGATGGAGCACGGGGCGCGGGTGCTGACCGAGTACGTGCTTGCGGAACGCCACCCGGCGGTCGCGCTGATCTGGTTCTCCGAGCCGGACAGCTCCAATCACAAGGCGGGAGTGGGGTCCGCCCTCTCCAACAGCGCCCTCGCCTCTGCAGACGAGCAGTTCGGGCGGATCATCGGATGGATGGAACGCAACGGCACCTTGGAAGAGACCGACGTGATAGTGGTCTCGGACCACGGATACGCGACTATCGAGGACGTCGTGGACATAGAGGCCGAGTTGCGGGCGGCCGGCTTTCCCCGCGGCGGCCAACCTGGCGGCGTGTTGGCCGCGCCGAACGGCGGAGCATCTCTGTTCTACGCGCACGATGCCGATCCGGCGACCGTGATGCGGCTGGCAACGTGGCTCGCGCGGCAGCCGTGGTGCGGTGCGATGCTGACGTCGGAACGCGTCGGCCCTGTGCCCGGCACGCTCCCCGCGAGCGTAGGCAACCTCGACGGTCCCAGGAGTCCGGACCTCGCGATGTCCTTCGCCTGGAGCTCCGCTCCCAACGACGCCGGTTTTCCCGGGCGCTCGGCATCCTGGGGAGGCTCAGTCGGCGCCGGCACGCACGGTGGCATGAGCCGCCACGAGCTGCGGAACACGCTGATAGCGCGCGGACCCGGCTTCCTTCGATCAACCGTCGTTGACACTCCAACGGGCAACATCGACGTCGCCCCCACGATTCTCCACCTCCTGGGCCTGCCCGGCGGGGGAAAAATGGACGGACGCGTCCTGCATGAAGCGCTCGCTGGCGGCGATGATTCGGCAGATATCGAACGCCGTTCGGAAACACACGCCGCCGAGCTGGGCGACTACCGGCAGGAGGTCACCGTCACCACAGTGGCAGGGTCGGCTTACCTCGACGAGGGCAATGCCGTCATTCCATAGGCCACCAAGCTGGAATTGGTGACGCAAAGACGGCGCTCGAAGACCCTTGTTCAACGCCTGATGCGGGCGGCCGAAGTCCTCTCCCACGTCGACTTGTGTAACCCGGGGCCCATACCCCCTCAACCTCACGGCCTACGGGACCGGATCGTGCCTTTGACATGATCGGCCCAGGGCCTTTCGGTTGTTGGCCGCGGTGCGAGCGGAGCAGCGCCTATCGGCTTGGTCCCGAACTTCCTCGCCGAGTGCGGCCGCGGCCGATTTCGGGGAAAATGCGCCGATTTGTGCCATTCTGCGCCACGCCCTATCTGAGCGGTGTCCCCACCGTGGCACAAAATGTCATACCGGTGTGTCACGGCATCCTGTGGATAGTGGGGGTGAACGACGTCAACCATTCTTGCCGGTTGCGCGACAATCATTTTTGCCGGTCTGACGCCTTGTCTGTCTGACGATTCTGGGCCGCGTTGGTCCTATAGCTCGGCAGGTCGAACTCCAGGATCACAGAGTGGTGGACGATCCTGTCTATCGCCGCCGCGGTCGCCATCGGGTTTGCAAACACCTTCTCCCACTCGCTGAACACAAGGTTGGAGGTGATGCCCAGAGACCTGCGCTCGTAGCGCTCTGCTATCAGGGTGAACAGCACCTCGGACTCGTCGGCTCCCTGCGGCAGGTAACCCAGGTCGTCGATCACCAGCAGGTCGAAGTTATCGAGCTTCCTGAGCATCCTGGGCAGTTCCAGGTCCCGCTTGGCTGCCAGCATGTCCTGCACCAGACGGTAAGCTGGGATGAACAGGACCGAGCGGCCGGACTCAACCAGCCTGTGCCCTATGGCGCACATGGCATGGGTCTTGCCCGTGCCGGGCATCCCGAACGCCAGCACGTTGACGCCACGGTCGACGAAGTCCCCCTCACCGAGTCTCTTGATCTGCTGTCTGAGCTGCACCGGGGTCCTGTCGTGCTCGAAGGTGTCCCAGGTCTTGCCGGCAGGCAGCTTCGATGCCCTCCTCAGACGGTCCACCCGTCTGAGCCGCCTGTCCTCTGCCTCCTGCTCCATCACCTCCACCAGGGTCACGAGAGCGTCGGCATGACCGGCCTGACTGAACCTGCCTACGGTCTCGGCCGCCAGGGTGGGCAGCTTGAACTGCCTGCACAGCTCCCTGACACGTTCTGCTACCGCGCTCGGTGTGTGAGTGTCTACCATCATCGTGCACCTCCCACCAGCAGCCGGTCGTACACACCGAGATCCACTGTCCCTGACAGCTTCAGGTCCGGCACCGGAGGCGGAGCAGGCGCAGACAGCCTGCGCACCATCGCGTAGTCGAAGCTCAGGCCCGACTCAAGCAGTCGCTTCAGCGCCCTGTCCACCTTGGACTCCATGGTTGTCGCAGCCAGGTGCAGGATCCTCACGTACTCCACGTCGGCACGCTCTCCTCTCCAGCCACGCAAAGCGTCATAGGCAAGCCTGAACGTGTGAGTCGGGAACATTTGCTCCCTGAAGCGATAGCGGGCGAACGCACCTGGCTTGCGCACCAGTGATCCGATAATGTGGCGGTAGTCGATCCGCGCTTCACCTGTGCCGTGTACCCGCTCCATGCTCTCGGCGAGATGCCCCTTGTAGTACACCTCGACGTGATCGGCGTACAGCCTGACGTCAACTACCATACCTATCAGTCTCGATGGCACCGAATACGTCCGGTTCGACACCCTGATCGTGCTCCACCTGCGCACTCTGACACGGTAGTTGGCGTACTCGGGGACCGGCGCTGGTGGAAGCGGCCGCAGATGGCGACGCTCTGTCTTGAGCTTGGAGCTCACCAGCCTGTTGCGCCGGTCGACGACTCCTCTGACGAACTCCCTGTACTCTTCCTCGGACTCGAAGTCACGGCTTCCCCTGAGTATCAGGGCCTGGTCAACGGCGTTCTTGAGACGGCGGTGTCTCTGCTCGACCACGCCGTTCTCATGCGACGATCTCGGGTTGGTCCTGGTGGCCTCCACTCCGTAGTGAGCCAGTACCGCCTCGTAACTGGCGTTCACGGCACGGCCCCTGCTGTCCCTCAACTCGTGTGTGGCAGCGGACAAGTTGTCCGTGCGCACCACCCTCGGCACGCCTCCCAGCTCCCATAGCGCTCCCTGCAGTCCCTTCACCAACGCCACGAACGTCTCTCCGAAGCACACCTCGGCATAACTCCATCCTGAGTGGCTCAACGCGAGATGGAACAGCAGGTGACGGAAGGGCTCCCCGCATATGGTCACCCCAAGCCCCGAGCAGTGTGTGAAGTCCACCTGTGCCTCCCGACCGGGCGGATGTTCCTGCTGGAAGTACACCTCCCTGTCGGGCCCGTGAAGTGCCCTGTAGTCGCGGATCCGGCGCTGCAACGTCCTCAGTTGGGAGTTGCCGAACCTGCCGGGGTGTCTCTCGTCGAGCCACTCAAGAATGGTTGTCGCAGAGAGTTCACCCTCTGGATCGGAACGCAGCAGCGGCACGACCTCACTCTCCCACACGTCCGCGAACGGGTCCGGTCTGCTTCTCCATCTTCGCCTGGCCTTCTTCCTCTCCGACGGCAGCGCTCCACCCTGCCACTTCCTTGCCGATCTCTCGCTCATGGCGGCTGATGCCGCCGCTCCCTGCTGTGTCTTTCCTTCCATTAGCTTCTGCCTCAGTAGAACTACCTGTTGATCCGTGATCAATCTGGCACCTCCTGGGTACCAGATCATCCCATCTACGGACCGGCAAGAATGGCTGTCGTCACCGGCAGAAATGATTGTCGTTGTTCATGGGGGGATCGGCCCCGCGACGCGGTTCGACGCGCGCGGGCTCGATCTATCTGCTGGCGAGTGCTTATCACGAGGACAGAGTAGCACGGATGTGCTGCCCGGTTCAATGGCCTCTACGAATAATCGAAAGGCCCTGATGATCGGCGTTGTTCCGGTTCAAGCCAACGTAGCTCAGTGGTAGAGTAGCTGTTTCGTAAAACGGCAGGCCGTCGATTCGATCCTGACCGTTGGCTCTACCCCTGACGCACCTGCCAAAGTCGCGGAATGCGAGCCGCGCAACAGCCATCACTTGGTCAGCCCCATACCCCTCGGCGCAACCTGCCGGTCATCCACGGTGCAGCTACTCGCGTCTCCATTCTCGCTCGAACCGCTCGCGTTCGTCCGCTCGCCTCTCGAACCACACCAGTGTGGCGAACACCACAGCGATCCAAAGCGCCACCACTGTGGCGATCATAATGGAGGAGCCATTTAGAAAGGCGACTATGGTGTATGTAACGAGCACGTTGGCGCCTACCGCCAAAAGCCCCTGTTGTATCAAGGACATGCGCCTGCCCTTCCCGTCGAGAGCAGCCGCCAGGTAGCCCCGAGCTCGACCGCTCCTGTCGTTCCCGTCGTGACGATAGGAATCAGAACTTCGTCTTTTCGAAGGCGGTCGGCCCCTGACGCTCTCCGACAAGGACTCCGCCGGCCAGAATGTGGCCCTCCATCGCGGCCAGCAGCTCTGTCCTGGTGGCGCCGGCCGGCAGGTCGAGCGCCGCGTCGAGCGCGTATATGCGGAAGGTGTACTGCTCGATCTGCTGCTTCTTGAAGACGCCGGCCGATATGTCGCCCTCCTGTCCGATGACGATGACGGGCGGGCACGGTCCGAGATAGCCGATCTCTCCGCCATCACTGGCGCCCTGTACGGCCCCATTCTCCAGGGTACCAAAGTGCTCGACTCCCTCGGTCAGCTCCCTCATGTCCGCCGGGATGTTCCACATCACCCAGTGAACGCGCTCCGTCCTTGATGTCCTCCAGGCTGTCCATGATGAGCGCGAAGGTCACGACGCCGTCGGGCACATTGTCCCAGGCGACCGGCGGCGAGATGTTGGGCTCGTTGGCGGATATCTTGGTGCACGTGTGCTTCTTGGGGATACGCTTCTTTTCGTTGAAGGAGGGACTCGTGAACACGACGCTGTTCTCGAACTCCTGCCGGGTTCCCGCTGCTGCCGGCGGCGCCTGATCGGCGTCGACGTTGGCCGGGCCCGGGGACCCGCTGCCATCATCACCGGCGCTGGAGCATGCAACCATCGCGGCGACGAGTCCGATCGTGATGGCGAACGAAGTTACGACCCCTGTGCGCGGCATTGCGTCCCTCCTCCACGGCCCTGTGTGTGAGTACGTTGAGTACGGCCGTAGCTTACCAGACGGCGCACAGACTGCCGACAGTGGGCAGCGGACCCGTCTTGCAGATGCCGTCACCCCTCTGCAAGCATTAGGGCTGGCTCTTCGGTATCCTGGGCCGTCAAGGTCCCGGGCGGCGCGGTTTGTGGGAAGGAGTGTCAATTGAGCTCGAACTCGCAGTTCACCGTACCTCTGGGACAGCGCCAGCTCTTCCTCGACGGCCATGGGCTCGCACGCGTCGAGAACCTCGTCCGGACGATGCATCGGCCCGAGAAGAAGGGCGCCGTGATCCGCAGCCCGGACCAACAGCGGACGTCGGCGGGGCCGGTTATCTGGGACCCTGAGCGGCGAGTATGGAAGACCTGGTGCGCTCCTCCCGAGGATATCCCGTCTGTGGTCGCATACTGGGAGAGCGATGACGGCCTGCATTGGCGCAAGCCGATAGTAGGCCAGGTGGAATACCGCGGCTCCAGGGACAACAACTTCGTCGGGATAGACCTCGGCAAGGACACCGGCCGGTTCGCCCCGGGCAATGTCGTCTACGACCCCAACGATCCGGACCCTGCCAGGCGCTACAAGTGCGCGCTGCCGCCGCACGGATTCGGCGTCTCGCCCGACGGGATCGACTGGACCGGCCTGCCCATACGCGTCCGGAACGAGGACTCCTACACATTCACGCTGGACGACCGGGAGGGACTGTTCATCCTGGCCATGCGCGAGGGCAAGCTCGCGGACAGGCGGGTCACGCTGAGCACCAGCACCGACTTCGAGCACTGGACGGAGCCGGAGCTAATCTTCCGCGCGGACGAGATCGACCAGCGGATGGCGCGGGAGACGATCGAGCGTCACAACGAAGACCCGACGCTGCAGTCGCCCGAGTTCAGCGTCCCGGAGACATACAACGCTCAGGTCTACGTGATGAAGGTCTTCAGATACGAGAGTCTCTACATCGGTATGCCGATGTTCTTCTACCGTAGCGCCCAGGTGCCCCCGGACTGGGAAGGCTTCCGATCTATGGCCCTGTCTCCGTTCATCCGGCAGCGTCTCAGCCGGAATGGGG
Organism: Dehalococcoidia bacterium; assembly: GCA_965261815.1. Classification (GTDB taxonomy): domain Bacteria; phylum Chloroflexota; class Dehalococcoidia; order Lucifugimonadales; family CAZENU01; genus CAZENU01. The sequence continues at coordinate 3,400,354 of CBDHDR010000002.1, read as the reverse complement.
ACTGGACCGGAGTCCACGTCGTCCAGCTCGCGTGCAGCCGCGACCTCAAGACATGGGAGCGGCTGGCAGACCGCAGGCCCTTCCTGGCTCCGTCCCGGCTGGACAGCGGCGCGTACGACACCCTGACGGTCAGCGCCCCCGGCCAGCCGGCCGTCCACGGAGACGAGCTCTGGTTCTACTACCTGGGCCAGAAATCGTACGCGATCATCAACGAAGAGCTAAGGGACCAGGGCGCAGGCTGCCTGGCCGTCCTGCGTCGAGACGGGTTCGTGTCGTTGGACGCCGACAATGGATGGGGTACGGTGACGACTGAACCGTTCACGTCGATGGGCGCCCGGCTCTCAGTGAACGTCGATGCGGCACGAGGCGTGCTGCACGCCGAAGTGCTGCGGGAAGACGGCCGCGTGGTCGCAAAGTCGGTGGCGGTAACCGGCGATCGTCCGAACACGCCGGTGCGTTGGGAGCGGGGCGACATCGCGGGCCTCATCGGCCGCACCGTGAGCCTGCGGTTCAGGCTCCGGGACGCCCGGCTGTACTCCTACTGGACTGAGTAGTCGACCGGTCCGCGGGCAAGGCGTCAGTGGTCCGTTTGAGAAGATTCGCCGCACATCTCTCAGATCGCGGACGTCTCGAAGTCACCGCTGTATTGGTCTGGCCCTTCAGCCCTTCGGGGCGGCCATTCGCAGAAGGTCCCACTCGGTCAGGTGGGGGCGCATGAGGCGCAGGAATTCGTCCATCGTCTCCCTTGGGCTGGGGCCCGTCGTGTCGAGGACGAAGCGGCGGCGGAGCAGGGAGTCGTCGTACTCCCCGCGGAAGCCCTTCAGCACCGTCTCCACGTCCTTGGGCTTCAGTATCTCCCGAGGACGCTGAACAGCGGCCATCCGCTCGCGAATGGCGGACGGCGACGCCTCCACCAGAACCAGGACGGCGTCGGGGGCCTGGACGAGCAGGTGGTGGTCCCACTCCCTTGCACGGCGGCGGCGGTCGGAGAAGGAGCCCGGCTCCCCATAGCCGTAGTAGAGCGGGGCGTACACCGCGTCCGCGTAGTAGAAGTCGATTGTCAGGGTGTCCTCGTGCGGGCCGAACGTGTCCGGGTGCATATGCCTCCAGACGTTGTGCCGCTGCAACTGCTCGAGCACGGACGGCCGAAGCGCCATGATCTGCTCTTCGTCCTTCGTCACGTTGAGGTCTTCCGCCTGCTTGCCCGGCAGGTCTCCCGACCTCGGATCGGCCTCCACGATCAGGTGCTGGTCGAGCCGCGGGACGACGAAGTGGTTGTGCCACCTGACGAACGGCACGCCCATCTCCCTGATCATCCAGCGGGAGATCTCGACGGCCAGCGTCGTCTTCCCCGAATAGCCGCACCCCGTCAGAATGAGCTGCATAGCATCGTCTCCTCGGTCCCGGGGGCTGGCTGCCCGGCCCGCCTAGGATGCGCCGTTCGGCTCGATGCAGACGTGCAGGGCGCCGCCGTCCACGTCTGCGAACAGGTCGAACGCCGCCTCCCAACGTTCGAGCGGGTACCGGTGGGTAATGACCGCCTTCACGTCGACCATGCCGCGGGAGACCAGGTCCAGGGCCTGCTGGTAGTCGGGGGTGCTCCAGCCGGTGTTGGGCACCATCGTGGCGTTCTTGGCCACGAGGTCCCGCGGCGCGAACGTAACCGTCACGAGTGGGTCGTAGTGGCCCTCGACGAGGACGCGGCCGGTCGACCCGACGGCCTCCATCGCGAGCTCGAAGTCCCGCCTGGCGTAGCCACAGAGGAGCACCGCGTCCGCGTCTCCCCCGAGCGCGCCGCGCACCTGTTCCACAACGTCGGCGCTGCGCACTTCCACGGTGCCCATGGCGCCGAGCGCGGCGCCGACTGCCAGCCTCCCCTCGCCAGCTCCGGCAACCACGAGGGCGCGAGGCGAGTGGAGGCGCGCAACCTGTACGGCCAAGAGTCCTATGGGGGTTGCACCGATGACAAGGACGCGCTCGCCCAGGCCGAGCCGCAACCTGCGTATGGCCGCGGTGGCGTTGGCCAGGTTCTCCAGCAGAGCGCCCTGCTCCATGTCCACGTGGTCGGGCAGCTCGAACAGACATCTCTCAGGGGCCGCCGCGTACTGGGCCAGCCCCCCGTCCAGTGTGAAGCCGAGGGCCTCGAAGCGCTCGCAGTCGTGGGTTCCCCCTGTGCGGCAGGACGCGCACATCCCGCACAGCACGTATGAATGGACGGCGACGCGGGCTCCTAGCCGGGTGTACTTGACGCCGGGTCCACACTCCTGGACCACGCCGGCGAACTGGTGCCCCGGTACGAACGGGAATCCCATCTCGGTCAGGACGCCGCTGCGGATCCGAAGGTCGTTGTAGCAGAACCCCGCGCTCTGGACCCTGAGCACCACCTCGTCGGGCGCGGGGCGGGGGTCGGGGCGGTCGGCAAGCCCGTACTCACCCGGCGCGGTGGTGTAAAGGGCCCTCATCAGGAGCCGCTGCGGGTGTTGAAATGCCGCTTCTGTCCGTCACTGATTGCCATGCAGTCCTCCTGCGCATCCGCGAGCAGCCTCTGAAAGCCGCCTTTCAAGCGGGCGATATTATACTTGCCCAATGGCAAGGAGGTCTCAAGCGTGAAGGGTTGTGTCAGCATCGTACGGGCGCCGGGAGCGGTATCGGAGGGGCGTCGCTCATGCTTTCCGACAGGGGCGCCCGGGTCGTTCACAGCCTCCCCATGGAGGTCGCGCGGCGCCTGTGACAGGCCGCTTTCAGGCCGGCACGACCGTGCTCATCCCGTACTGGTCGAATTCGAGCCGAAGTCCGGTATGGTCCGACGGGATGTTGCTCAACTCCTCAACCGCGTCGATCCAGCTCTGACGCTTGGCGCTGCCGTGCGGATTGGACAGCCACTCTGCCCTGACGCCGTCGTTCCAGGGCATCGACGGGCTCGGCTGCGGCTTCCAGTACTTCGGCGCGATCTCGCGCATCGTCTCGACCTCTTCCGGCGTCTCGGGATAGTGGAAGAAGCTGACGCAGCTCATCTGCCGGTCGTTGCCGCCGCCCCACGTGGCGTGAAGCATCCTCAGGTCGAAGGCCACCGCGTCGCCGGGGCCGTACTCGCACACGTGGCACGGGATCTTGTCGATGGCCTCCCGCGCCTCGTCCGTGTCGTACCACTGCCGGCCCAGCGGCGGTACCGATGTCAGCACGTCTTGGTATGACCCCAGGTGCGAGCCGGGAATGAACCTCAGCGCGCCGCTGCTCCCGTCCACGGGCTGCAGGGCGAACTGGAACTTGATGCCATAGCCGTTGATATTGCTGGAGCCGTCGTTGTAGTGCCACCGCGTGTCGCCCACGTAGCGGTAGGCGTTGCTCTCGAAGGCGAAGGTTCTCTCCCCGAAGAGCTGCTCGGCTATCTGGTAGAACCGCGGCATCTCGGGCAGGGTCGCGTAGAAGGGCGTCTCCTCACCCTGCATGTTGAAGTACTGCATCCTGGTGCCGTTGAAGGGCTCGAATTTTGACGCCCGCGTCGCCGCGAAATCGAAGTCCCTCCGGACGAGCTCCAGCTCATCGGCGTCGAAGAAGTCCTCGAGCACCACGAACCCAAAGGCCTTGAACTGCGTCTCCTGCTTCGGCGTGAGCCTCATGTCGTATCAACCCCAATGCTGGATGCCGGTCAGTCTATGGCCAACCCCCTGCCCTGTCAAAAGTCACACCGCGCCTGCTGCTGCTCCAGGGCAATAGTCTGGTAACCGTTCGGAACGCCGTTTACCGCATTCAAGACAAGTTGTCGGCTCGAAACAGGAAATCGTGGTCTGGGCTGTGCGGACTGGCCTGCTGGATGACATGGAGCCCAACGGGATGTGCCGGGCGAATACACCCACATGACAGTCGCTTGAGGACGTAGTAGACTCCTGTCACCGCGTTTCGTCGGGTGTCTCGCGGACAAGGGCCGCAGCGCGGCAAGAGACGTGCCCGTCACACAGACCAATATGGAGGAATCGACCATGTCCGACACCAGCATCGATATAGGTTCCAGGCTGGAGCTGTTCGTCGACGACCATCTCATCGAGCGGCTGAGCGGGGCCGAGCTTCGCCTGCACCGGCCGGAGCCGCAGAACGTCGCCATACGCTACGACGCGCCCTGGGAGGGGAACACGTGCGGCTACGTCACGGTCTTCCAGGACGGCGACATCTATCGCATGTACTACCGGGGCAGCGGCTACACGTACGGTGATGCCGAATCCGGGCACCACCGGCAGGTCTACTGCTATGCCGAGAGCAGGGATGGGATCGAGTGGCACAAGCCCTCGCTGGGGCTGATCGAGTTCGACGGCTCGATGGACAACAACATCATCCTCGACGAGGAGCCCGCCACCCACAACTTCACGCCCTTCAAGGACGCCAACCCCGACTGCGAACCCGACGAGGCCTACAAGGGCGTCGGAGGCGGCAAGGAAGGCCTAATAGCCTACAAGTCGCCCGACGGCATCCGATGGACCAAGATGGCGAACCAAGGCATCATCACGGACGGGTACTTCGACTCCCAGAACCTCATCTTCTGGGACGAGGTCCGCGGCGAGTACCGCGAATACCACAGGGACTTCGTCAGTGGGCGCGACATCAAGACCGCGGTGTCGGGAGACTTCATGAGCTGGCCGGACCCGGAATGGATCAGCTACTCTCCCGGCAGGGTAAGCGAGCTCTACACCAACGGCGTACTCCCGTACTACCGGGCCCCGCACATCTTCCTCGGCTTCCCGACCCGATACGTCGACCGCGGCTGGACCGAGTCGACCGACCACCTGCCCCAGCTCGAATACAGGCGGATCAGGGGAAGCCGGTCGCCGCGGGAGGGCACGGCAGTCACGGACGGCATGTTCATGTCCAGCCGGGACGGGGAGCACTTCAACGTCTGGCCGGAGTCGTTCCTCAGGCCCGGGCTTCGCCTGAAGGAGAACTGGTTCTATGGCGACAACTATCAGAACTGGGGCATCGTCGAGACGCCCTCGACCATAGAGGCGGCGGCCAACGAGATATCGGTCTACGCCAGCGAGGCTTCCCACCTCGACCAGGGCACCGAGCGGCTGCGCCGGTACACGACCCGGATAGACGGCTTCGTGTCCGCGACCGCGGCCCTCTCAGGCGGCGAGCTCCTGACCAAGCCGCTCGTCTTCGACGGCAATGCCCTCGTGCTGAACTTCTCGTCATCCGCGGCCGGAGACGTGAGAGTGGAGGTCCAGGATGCCCGCGGCAACGTCATAGAGGGATTCGCCCTCTCCGACTGCCACGAGGTATGGGGCGACGACCTGGCGCGCACGGTAAAGTGGGGCGGCACTACGGATGTGTCGAAGCTTGCCGGCCAGCCGGTGAGGCTCCGATTCGTCATCAGGGACGCCGATCTGTACTCCCTACAGTTCCGCAAGGAGTGACGCCTGCGTACCCGGACCGGCTGATGGTCTCGCTCAGATAGATGCCGTACGCAGCCGATCGATCAGCCTGTCGGCCTGTTGCGCGAAGGCGTTGAGGTCGCAACGAGCGACCACGACGTGTCCGGTGGCCGACTTCGTCTCGCCTGGGATCATGTCGCCGAACCAGAGTTGAAGATCGGTGCACGGCCACGCCTGGTTCGAGCCGAAGGCGACCGCGTCTGTGGATAGGTGGGCTACCAGGAGCGGGCCCTGAAGGGTCTGGTTCCAGGAGACGACGCCGGGATACGACAGCTCGGTCTCAGGGGCGTGAAAGCGGTCGTTGGGCGACGTGCGGTACTGGTCCACCATGCCTGGCGCCGGGAAGTAGGTGTGTTCACTCCCTCCCCTCATCTCCTGCGCGGGCACCCACGACGACCCGACCCTGAAGTGCGGCCGGTAGCCGGTGACGCGCGACTGGTAGTGGTTCAGGCATAGCCACCAGAATACGTCCGTCCAGCGCCTCCGGGATGAATTGGTCAGCTCCAGCGTGTAGCGCACGCCGACCTCGCTCGGCGCGATGGAGCCGGCGAGTCTGCCGAGTACCGGCGCTCTTCTTGCGAAGTCGGGATCGAGACGGGGAACGTCGTCGTCGAACCTCCAGCCGTCCAGCAGGTCCCTGACCGGGGAGTCTCGATACGACCACGAGCCCCCCTCTCTGGTCCACTCCATCCCGAGCTGGTACCCCCACTTCTCGCCACTGCAGTAAATCAGCTCGGGAAAGGTCAGTATCCAGGCCTGAGGTGCAGGAGCGACGTCCCAGTCGACGTCGGCGAGCCCGTCGGCGGAGATCACCACTCGCGTCTGCTCCAAGGGGCCGGCTAAACTGGAATGTACGCTGTCCGGGACCTCGACCTGAGGCCAGGTGCTGAGCCCGTAGACCGACAACGCCTGGGCGACGTCTGTGTTTTGGCTCTCCATGGCGACGCCTCCGAATAGTACTTATGTAGAGTTCAGAATCCTCTGATCCAGCCGCGACGCCCAACCGTCAGCGACGATGGCTTGCCGCCGACGTGTCCGCCTTCTTTCCGGTGCCGATCGCGTCTGCGCCGGGGATTATGGCAGACGTTCGGACCTCCGTCGACTCTCCCGGTTACGGCAGGAATCCCTCGACCGCCGGTTCACGAGGCCGGGAGATGGTCTTATACACGCGATGGGATGGTTGACGGCGTTTCATGAGCGATACTAGGATGGCTCTCGTCGAGTGGCGTGGAACCGATGAAGGACGCAGGCGAACAGCACCAACAATATGGGCCGATTTGAGACCGAGGTGCTAAAGCAAGAGGAGAACCTGGACGTGACCAACAATAGACTGCGGTTCCTGATGGACCAACGGGTGCCGATGCGCGACGGCGTGCATCTCTCGGTCGACGTCATCCTTCCCGCGGGCGACGGGCCGTTCCCGACGATCACGATCAGGACGCCGTACGAGAGCAACAGCCATAGGTTGTTGGACCGAGGCGTCTGGTGGGCCGAGCGCGGCTATGCCTACGTACCGGCCGATTGCCGCGGGCGGTATGAGTCTGAGGGGGAGTTCTACCCCTATCACCCGGACGGACCGGACGGCCACGACACGCTGGAGTGGATCGCCGCCCAGCCCTGGTGCAACGGCAAGATCGGCACCGCGGGCGGGTCCTACGGCGGGCTGTTCCAGTGGCAGCTCGCGCCTCTGGGGAGCCCGCATCTGACTGCGATGGCGCCGCACGTGATCGCCGACGACTACTTCGGCGACATCCACTACATCGGCGGCGCGTTCCAGCTGGGCCTATCGTTGCTGTCGTCGGTCACCTTCATGACCAACCTGGCGGTGCCGAGCTTCGGACCGATCTTCGACAACGGCCGCATATTCCGGCACCTGCCGTTGATCGACATGGACGTCGCGGCCATCGGCAAGGAGGTCCCGTGGTACCGGGACTGGCTGGCGCATCAGACTTACGACGACTACTGGAACGAGATCGACACCTCCGACAAGTACAGTAAGATCGACGCGCCGGCCTTCATCCGATGCGGCTGGTTCGACGCCTACCCCGACGGCACGTTCAGACTGTGGAACGGCATGACCAAGCACGGCAAGACGGAGCGGGCGCGCAAGGGCCAGAAGGTGCTGATGGGGCCATGGACCCACGGCGAGCCGGAGGACACCCGTCTCGGCGACCTGGACTTCGGGGCGCACTCGTACATCAAGATCATCGAGGAGGAGAAGCGCTGGTTCGACTACTGGCTCAAGGGCATCGACAACGGGGTGATGGACGAGCCGCCGCTCAAGATATTCGTCATGGGCACGAACGAATGGCGGTACGAGAACGAGTGGCCGCTGGCCCGGACGCAGTTCACCCCGTTCTACCTGCACAGCGGCGGCAGGGCCAACTCGGTCTTCGGCGACGGGACGCTGTCACGCCATGTTCCGGAGGACGAACATCCCGATATATTCGACTACGACCCGGACCGGCCGGTGCCCAGCATCGGCGGCAACCTGTCCACTGCGTCGTGGCCCTGGAGCGAGGCCGGCGACGAGCCGATCATAGCCGGGCCCGTCGACCAACGCGTCATCGAGCGCAGGGACGACGTGCTGGTGTATACGAGCGACCTGCTGGAGGAGGACGTCGAGGTCACCGGTCCGCTGGAGGTCGTGCTGTACGCGGCGTCGTCCGCACAGGATACGGACTTCACTGTCAGGCTCGTCGACGTTCATCCCAACCACCAGGCCATCGTAATGGCGGAGGGGATCATCCGAGCCCGATACAGGCACGGGTTCGACAGGACCCAGCTCCTGGAACCGGGCACCATCGAACGGTACGACATTCAGATGTACCCGACCAGCAACGTGTTCCTGAAGGGGCACCGCATCCGTGTTGACATCTCCAGCTCCAACTTCCCGCGATTCAGCCGTAACCTGAACACCGGCGAGGACGTCGCGACGGGAACCAGGATGCAGATCGCCCGCCAGACCATTTTGCATTCGAAAGACCATCCGTCGCACATCGTGCTGCCGGTCATCCCCCGCTAGGCGCGGAGACGGCGCCATGCAAGTCGGATTCAACGGATCCACGAAGGGCCTCTTTCCCGCCTGTGAAGCGGCTGCCCCATCCGCCTGTTCAGTCCTGACGGGTCGAGGCGCTACCCGTCCGCAACAACGACGAAGTCCTCCCCGCCTACCACGAGGCTGGGATAGATGGAACTGCGTCGACGCTGTCCGGCCAGCGGGCCACGCAGCCGGCCGGAACCAGGTCAGGCAGTCGATGCCGTACTGAAGGAAGATCCCAATGTCGCTCATTGCCCAAGCTTCTGCCGGCTTGGTGCTCTGAAATGTTCTGGAGCGGCCGGTACCAACTCAATCTCGTACCGGCGACGGTCCAGGACCTCCAGAAAGCCCAAGACGTGGTCATCGGAAATGCTGAGTTGGCCATCGGCTTCAGAGAAATCTACGCCGGTAGCGTTGCACAGCTGCTCGAGCGCCATCTTGTCGATGCCCTTTGCCCAACCCTGAGTACGAATCGACGCCAGATACCTGGCAGCGCGGGGCCGCCTGGACGCGTATTTCTCAATGGGCCCGAAATCGACAAACGGCAGGCCTGGACTGATCGCAGCCACGTTGCCGGGCACGGCTTCCAGTACCGCATCCTGCAGTCTCCCCGTGAATTCGAACCCGCTCGGCCGAAGGATATGGACTCGCTCTGAATCGACAAGTAGATCGAATTCGTTGTCGAGCTTGAACATTGGGTTCTCGACGATCGTCAGTGCGTCGCTCGGCAATAGCTGCATCAGTTTGCTCTTCCCGAGACTCTTGAACTGTGAGGAGCGCCGAACCGCGGTCAGGTTACGGTCGGCCGCATCGATGAAGCGCGCGAAATAGCAGAATATGCGCGTCGTGTCTCGCAGGGCACCCCCATCATGCACTGGGTTTGTCGCTTCGTGCAATTGACGGAACGTCTCGACCATGTCGTCTTCGATAGGCAGGTATAGGTGTGCCGTGCTGCCATATCGTTCGGAGGGCTCGTATTTCGTCGGTCCGTCCGCAATTCGCTCCAGGCTCTCTACAGTTGCGTTGGCCATGTCACGAAGCGCGGTCTGTATGCTCTGGTCTACGGCCACAGTGTTGAAGCCCTGTCCGCCGGAGAAATCGCGGCCAACACCAAACTGCGTATGTCTGATGTTGTCCATGTCGAAGTCCAGTTTCATGACTGCTCCTCGAGGTAGACCAGTTGACTGAGGCGAAGTGCGACTATTCTCTCGCCGTGACTCAAGTGAGTGCGCCGTGTGATGAGGACGAAGCTCCGCTTGCTGGAGAAAGGGTTGTCGTCCGGCGGCGGATACACCGTATAGACCCGGTAGCCGCGAACAGCGAAAAAGAGATTCAGATAGTGCAGATTGAGGTGCCAGAAGAGAAATACGATGAAGCTCAGGGCCAGAGCGATCGCTGCCAACTCTCTCCACCCATCGAGCTCCTGACGATAGAACGGCAGAAGCATCGAAAAGAGGTAGGCTATCAGGTGCACACGATGGTCCTCAGACGTCCCGATCGTTACCGGCAATTCGTCCTTCTGGCGTCTCGCTATCAGTATCCTTGTGCCAAGAACCACATTGGGGACTACGACCATGGCCGCGCATCCGCCGATGAACCAGATATCGGGCACGAGATGATTGCCTTGAATTGCCCATAGCACGAACAGCGGCGCCATGGCGCTGAGGACCATCATGAGGCGGGCAACTCTCAGGCCTTCGGATCGAGGCAACAGGACACCTACTCCCGGGGAGACACCAAACTTTCAGCGTACACAACGCCCGATATCGGCTTCGGCGGCAACGCGTCCCGCTGAGCTATGAGGACATGACAGTTCGCGACGTCAGCCGGACACGTCCGCCTAGTGATCGAACGCGGACTGCGGGCAGCATCGGTCTACCGGCTAGAGGGCACCAAGCCCGATCAGGCAGGCTCGGGCGATTCACCGGCGTAGAAGGCGGTGGTGCGGCGTGCCGCCGCACGCGCGACGTCGGGCTCCGTTCCGGCTGCGACCGCCGCTTGGGCCCAACCCTGGCTGCTCCCAGCGATGAACGCCTTGCCGTCCGGTGAAGCGGCAAAGGTCGCTTCGTCCGGCTTTGGCTCGGTCGGCTGCGTGAGATGGACCGCGAGGCCCAGGAGACCCAGCTCCCAGCCTACGCCGGTCGCGCCCGGGCCGTACTCGTCCCAGTGTTCAGAAAGGCGCGCGGTGTGAGTGAGTGTGAGCCGCGCTCGAGCGGCTTCACCGGCCGCGAGACGTACCTCCACCCAACTGACGTCCTCGCCGTACTCCCACGTGAGCGCGAAATGTGACGGCCGTTCGCAGGCCGTGATCACGCCGCCCGCGTTGCCTTCCAACTGATAGCGGCCGCCGGGTTTGAGCTCGCCGCCGACCGGCAGAAACCAGCGCGGAATACGCTCGCCGTTGGTCACCGCGTCCCACAAGTCCTCGACCGTCGCCGCGTAGGCGCGAGAAAGAATGACCGCACGTGCGGGTTGTCCATCGCGCTCCAGCGACGATACGGACCGCCTTACCGCGCCCAGATGGCTTTCCACATCGAAGTCCATGGTCCTCCCTACCCTATCCCTGTTCAGCGTTGTCGAGGCGAGCGGACACGAGGCTGCGTCGAGGCCGCCGGCCGTTTTTTCGCTCAAATCTGTGCCATTCTGTTCCGTTCGTATCTGGCGGGTGAAACATCAAGGCACAGAATGGGACAGTCGCTGTAGCGCTCGCGCTATCTGAGGTGGGGACACCGTAGTGCGGATTTACATCCCGTGTTCCGAGCCGGGCCTGCCTAGAAAGGGGGTGAGGGATGAATACGGAGACTGTTTCCACGTGGGCAGAATAGCACAGATGTACTGTCCTCGCAACCCGGCCTGCCGGCCCAAATCTCCCACCTCCGTCATTCCCGCGCAGGCGGGAATCCATCCCCGACTGGGTGCGCCACGATGACACCGGAAGCAGTCCGTTACGCCCCCCGGCCCAATCAGGTGGGGAATTTGGGCCGGTCGCAACCATTTGGAGTTGCTGGGAGGAGTGCGGCCCCGCTCCTGTGGTCTTTCTTGTCCGGCCGCAAAGGCGGCTCAGGGCAGCGGGCTCCAGCGGAGACCCAGTGCGACGGCGGAGAGCGCGAGGAGGGCGCTTACGGCCGTCAGCACGGCCGACACCTCCATGCGCACCTTCTTCTTTTCGATCTCCACGGGTATCGTGGAGAAGACCTCGAGAAGCTCGTCCGCGCTCTCGGCCAGGTAGTACTCGGCGTCCGTAATCTCGGCGACGCGGCTGAGGGTCTGCTCGTCCAGTCTCGTGAAATTCCCGCGCCCAAACGCGCGCCCGAACCTCCCGAAGCCGCGCTGCCTGATCAGGTTGTACAACTCGTCTCCCCCGAGCTGGCTCGCCGTGCACCTGAGCATCGTCGGGCCATTTGTGCCGAAGCCGATCGTGTACACCCGGACGCCCCGGTCGCGGGCGGCGAAGGCGGCTGCCAGCGGGCGCACTCCCCTATTGCTCGCCCCGTCGGTCAGCAGAACAATGACGTCCGGCTCGAGGTCCAGTTCGACACCCTGGTCCGCCAACTCTTCGCGAGGACTCACGTACACTCTGACAGGCGCAATGTCCGGGTTCACCTCGGCCAGCGCGTCCAGGGACCGGGCGATCGCGCTTCCCACAGCCGTGGCCCGCGCCGTGGTCAGATTGGCTACCGCGTCCAGCAGCTTGTCCCTATCGGTGGTGGGAGGCACGATAAGCTCGGCGATCCCCGCGAAGGCCACTATTCCGACCCGGGTCCCTGGCGCCTGACCCTCGATGAATCTCTCGGTGGCTTGCGCGGCGACCGTAAGCCGGTTGGGGTCGACGTCGTCGGCGCACATGCTCAGCGACACGTCGAGCGCCAGCATGACGGTGGTCCTGGTGGAGGCCACGGTCACGTTCGCGAACGGGCGCGAAAGGGCCAGGATGAGCAGGGCGATGGCAAGCACCATCAGGGCGAACGGCAGGTGCCGCCTCCATCGAAAGCTCCCGGGCATCGCCTGACGTATGAGGGACAGGCTGGAGTAGTGGACGGCGAACCGCCTCCTCCGCCTCAGCGCCAGGACGTACGCCAACACGACGAGCGGTATCGCCGTCAGAAGCAGAAGGTAGATCGGCCAGAGCAGCCCCATGAGAATGACCTCCAGCTAAGGCATCCGTCCGAACCAGAATAACGAGAGAGCGCCGCCGACGAGGAGCAGCAGCGCGCCGACGCCCCCGAAGGCGGACGAGACCTCGACCTTGCGCGATTCGACCACGAACTCGGTTTCCAACTCCTCGTACACCGACGACATGCCGTCGATGTCTTCTACCCTGAAGTAGGACCCTTCCGTCAGCAGCGCGATCTCCTGCAAGACGGACTCGTTCAGCTGCGTATGCAGGTTGAATCCTTCGAGCTCGATCGTCGTGCCAGCCTCGGTCCCGAGCCCCACGGTATGGACGCGCACTCCTCGGTCGGCGGCCATCTGCGCGACCTCCAACGGGTCCGGGGGTTCCGTGTTCTCTCCGTCCGTCAGCAGCACGATCACCGCGGGGGTGAAAGCGCCCCGAGGCGCAGTCCCGTCCGCCGGGGCCGGCTGCCCCGGGCCGGACTCCGGCGCGACGAGGTTCAGCGCCGTCATCACCCCTCTGCCGAGCGACGTCGCGCTCTGCGGCTCCAGGCGGTCGATTGTGGCGTCCAACGCCCCGCTATCGTCGGTCGGCGGCTGCACAACCAGGCCGCCCTCTCCGAAGGCTACGACGCCGATCCTGGCGCTACCGGGCCGCCGCTCGACGAGGGTCTTCGCGGCCAGCTTGGCAGCTTCCATCCTCGTGGGCTCGACGTCATCGGCAGCCATACTGGCCGATACGTCCAAGGCCAGCACTACCGTGCCCTCCATGCGGGGCAACGGCAGCGTCAGCTCCGGTCGGGCCGAAGCCAGCGCCAAGACGGTAACGGCAATCAGGAAGATGATGGGCGGGACATGGCGCCGCCGTCCTGCCAGCGCGGGAGCTCCTTCCCGCATTGAGCCCATGGTACCCAGACTGGCTGCGTCCCTGCTCCGCTTCTGCTGAAGGCGCAGGTACAAGAAAACGCACACGGGCAGCGCAAGCAGCGAGACGAGGACCCATGGCCAGATGAAGGACACCTGTGCTATTCCCCCTGCCGCTTGTGCCGCGCCCTGCCGCGCAGCGAGGCGAACCGAAGGATGGCCAGCACGAGGTCCTCCTGCGTAGACAGCGGCAGCTCGTCCACGCCCGCGCGCTTGAAGGTCTGTGCCAGCTCCGCTTCGCGGCGGCGCGCCGCTTCGTGGAACCTGCGCCGGAATCCCCTGTCGCTCGTGTCCACGCTCATCTGAGCGCCCGTCTCCGAGTCCTCGACGAGTACGACGCCCACGTCGGGAAGGTCAGCCTCACGGGGATCCGACAGTCGCACGGCCATCACGTCGTGCTTCCTGTTCAGGCTGTCCATGGCCCTATCCCACCCCGGCAGGCAGATGAAGTCGGAGACCAGCAAGATGAGCGAACGCCGCTTGATGCTGTTGTGGGCGGACTCCAGCAGCTTTGCCAGGTCCGTCATCGCCCCGTCGGGCGACGACTGCTGCCTCTGGATGTCGTTGATCAGCCGGAGTACCTGCGGGCGGCCGCCGCGGGGAGGAATCACCAACTCGACGTTGTTGTCGTACAGGATGGCGCCAACGCGGTTCCCGTTGCGCGTGAGCAGACGCGCCAGCAAGCCTACCAAATCGACCATGACAGACTCTTTGCGCCGCTCCAGCGCGCCGAAGGCCATCGAAGGGCTCAGGTCGAGCAGGAACCATGCCGTCACTTCTCGGTCTTCCATGTACCGGCGCACGTACGGCGCGTCCATCCGCGCCGTGACGTTCCAGTCGATGTGGCGGATGTCGTCCGGCGGCTGGTACTCGCGGAGCTCGGCGAAGTCGATACCGCCGCCCATGAAGAGGCTGCGATAGTCCCCGTGGAGTATTCCGTCGAGCCGGCGCAACAGCTGCCAATCAATGCGATGCAGCACCCGCTCGGGCGTCTCCTGATCAGTGGATCGGACGGGTGCCTGCGTACTCACGTAAGGGTACCTCTGGCATCGGGACCGCCTCCATCAGCCTGTCCAGAATGTCGTCGCTCTGGACATTGTCGGAGAGAGCTTCGTAGGAGAGCACGAGCCGGTGCCTCATAACGTCGAGCGCCACATCACGAACGTCCTGCGGCAGCACGTATTCGCGCCCGCGCACGAAGGCCAGGGCCCGGCCCGCGATGATCATGTTGATGGACGCGCGGGGGCTGGCGCCGAACAGTATGTAGCGCTTCAGGTCGGCGAGGCCGCACACCTCCGGTTGGCGCGTGGCCGTGACCAGTTTGACCGAATACTCGATGAGGGCCGGGTCCACGTAGACGGCGTCTGCCTGACGTTGCAGGGCAATGAGCTCTTCGGTATCGAAGACGGGTTGCACGTCCTGCAGCGCGCCCGTCATGCGCTCCACGATTACGAACTCCTCGGTCGCGCTGGGATATCCGACAAGCACCTTGAGCATGAAGCGGTCCACCTGCGCCTCGGGCAGCGGGTAGGTGCCCTCCGACTCGATGGGGTTCTGGGTAGCCATCACAAGGAATGGTTTCGGCACCGGGAAGGTCTCGCGTCCGATGGTGACCTGCCGCTCCTGCATGACCTCGAGCAGAGCGCTCTGCACCTTGGCGGGGGCGCGGTTGATCTCATCTGCCAGCAGCAGGTTGGTAAAGACGGGCCCCAGCGACGTGTTGAACTCGCCCGTCTTCTGGTTGTAGATGCGTGTGCCTATGAGATCGGCGGGCATGAGATCGGGTGTGAACTGGATACGCTGAAACTCGCCGCTTATGGCCTGCGCCAGCGTCTTTACCGCCATGGTCTTGGCCAGACCGGGGACGCCCTCCACAAGGATGTGCCCCCTCGACAGCAGCGCCACCACCATACGCTCGAGCAGGTGGTCCTGGCCCACTATGACCTTCTTGACCTCGTACAGCACCCGTTCCATCGGCTGGCTGCTTCCGCTATTGGTCATCGTTGATATACACCCCTCGGTCGACTACTGCGCCGGCCCTCCGGCGGCACTGACGGCCACGTCTATGGGCACCGCGAATCCTATACCAATGAAGACATCGTGCTCGGTCGGGTTGGTCAGCCCGGTGACGATGCCGACGACCTGGCCGCCCCGGTTCAGCAGCGGACCCCCCGAGTTACCCGGATTCACCGCCGCGTCGAACTGGATCAGCCCCCGAAGCGGTGTGTCCCGACCCGATGCCCTGGATTCGCGGTCGAGTCCGGACACTACGCCGGCGCTCAACGAGCCCACCAGGCCGAGCGGGTTACCGACCGCAAACACCTCGTCGCCGACGCGCAACGACGAGGCGGTGCCAATGGTCGCCGGCACGACAAGGTCGGGCAGCTCTGCCGGCGTCAAGACGGCAATGTCTTTCGCCGTGTCCACGCTGGCGACGGTCGCAAACGTCCTGGTGCCGTCCGCGAAGGCGAGTTGAATCTGAGTCGAGCCCTCGATGATGTGCAACGCGGTCAGCACGTGGGCCTCGCCGTTGATGACTACGCCGCTTCCAATGCCGAAGCCGCTCCCT
This sequence comes from Dehalococcoidia bacterium, assembly GCA_965261815.1. GTDB lineage: Bacteria > Chloroflexota > Dehalococcoidia > Lucifugimonadales > CAZENU01 > CAZENU01. The sequence goes on along the minus strand of CBDHDR010000002.1, from coordinate 3,384,285 downwards.
TGACCGCGTTTGTCCGTCTGTACTATGACCAGGGACGGCAGTATCGCTTGGTAGACCAGCGCAGAGATGGCCGGGGAGGGTGTCTGGGAGGCCAGGACCTCCGCAACGGCCGCCTCCACGTCCACTGGCGCAAGCTGCTGGACGTCTGTACGAGAAGTCGTCCAGAGTACCAGGGCGAGCGACAGCGCGACTACGCCGACAAGCGCCAGCAGAGCGGGCCGCTCACGCAGGGCCCGCCAAAGCCTCTCCCACGCTGGCGGCCTGGTAACCGCCTCGGAGGCCTGGGGTTCCGGGTCGGGGCTGTTCGGTAGCATCGTTCCGGCGCGCGAGAGCTGCCTCCTGGCTACTGGCTAGACGCCCGACGTACCCGTTCGGGGTGCAGCCCCATCCATTGGATCGACAGGACGCCCCTTCAAACGTATCACAGGATCGTCAAGAAAGTGTGAAGTTTCCCGACGTGGCCCAGTTGCGATGGCTTCAGGGACTTACCGGGATGGTTGCGGCACAGTCTCGCGTCGCCGGCCGGCGGGCGGCGGACCTCGTGTCACGAATCCAGGATTCGCCTGTCAGGTCCGCCGAGCAGGGGGTCCCCTCTCTCCATTGACGGTAGAGCGCCAGGGCGAGGGTGACGGCTACGGACACGCCGAACCGCGCTAGCTGCCTATGATCCGTCGGAAGTACTCGCCGACCCGCTCTCCCACGATCTCGCCACCAGCCAGAACGTGTCCGTCGATAGCTCGAATCAACTCTTCCAGGGTAGCGCCGGGGGCCAGGTCCAGCTCAGTGTCCAGCGCGTAGACCCGGAAATGGTAACGGCTGACCGCGTCCCTTCCTCCTGTCCTATCCTGTCCCTCGAGGTTGATCGGCTGGGGGCAGGGCCCGTCGTAGCCGATCCTCCCGAAGCTGTTTGTGCCCTGTGTCGCCCGAGGGCCGATCGACGCGAGAAGGGTCGTCGTCGGCGTCCCGGCAGGCAGCTCGGTCACCTCAGCCGGGATGTTCCACACCAGCCAGTGTACGTTGGGCTCGTCGGCGCGGGGCTCTATGCCCTCCATGACCAGCACCAGGCTTACCGTCCCTTCGGGTGCGCCGGTCCAGGCAAGCGGCGGCGACAGATTTCCGCCGTCCCTGATGTCGCCCAGATTGGGATTGGTCTTGTTGGACGGACAGGCGTGCTCGATGGGTATGCGCCGGATGCGGTTGAAGGCCGTGCTCGACAGCTCGATGCTCATCTCGATATCCTGCGTCAGAGAGGAGACCTCAGCCTCAGCATCAGCCTCAGCCACGTCCGGCGTGGTCACGACCTCCGCCTCTGGAGAGCTCGCGTCCCCGGAGCACGCGGCTCCGGCTAACACCGCGGCCAGCATGAGCGCCGCGGCCGATCTCGCCAGGTTGAAGCCCACCGTGCGCCCTACTGCCATGGCCGCGGCCCGTGAAGGACTTCGACCCTACGGCTCGTGTCGGCCAACGGCAGCTTCACCCATCCGCCGGTCTCGTTGGATTCGTAGAACGCCATCGCTATCTCCATGGCCGCCCTGCCGTCGGCGCCGTTGGAGATGCGGTCTCGTTCCCCGCGAAGATACGCAACCACCTCCTCGACCATCGCGACGCGGGGGGACCTGGCCGTGTAGCGTTGCGGGAATAGGAAGGAAGCCATCTCGGGACGCCCGCCCTCGCTCCTCTTGAGGAGCTCCAGTACGTTGTTGCCTATGCGAATGCGGCCCTGGCTGCCCATGATGTCCCACTCCACGAAGGGCTTCTCGTCCCGGCCGCTGAAGATCGCCTCGACCCCGTTCTCGAACCGCATGAAGCCCGACGCCCCGCGGTCAACGTACTCGCTGTCGGCGGACGGTGGGTCGTAGAGCCAGCCCAGCACCTCGGTGACCTCGGAGCCCGCGAAAAAGCGCAGCATGTCTATGAGGCTCGTTCCGTTGAGCAGCAGGCCGCCCGTAACGGTCGCGGTCATGGTCACCAGGTCCCCGATCTCGCCCGTCTCGATGATCTCCCGGGCGTTGAGGTACTCCTGTGCCCATACGCGGCCGCTGCCGATATCGACAACGAGCTCCGTGCCCGCGTCCTCGCAGGCCCGGATCATGCGGTCGGCCTCGTCGACGCTGGCGGTCATCGGCACCTCGCAGACCACCACCTTGACCCCCGCCGCCGCGGCCTCGAGCGTCACGTCGCAGTGAAGGAAGTTCGGCACGAGCACGCTGACCACGTCGAGGTTCTCCCGACGTAGCATCTCACGGTAGTCGGTGTACACCGCGGGCACGCCCCAGCGTTGGGCGAACTGCTTCACGACCGACTCGTTGACGTCGGCCGCGGCGACGATCTTCGTTTCGGGCACCATCGCGTAGGCCGGGGCGTGGGTCCATGGCAGCGCGATCCGGCCGGTGGCGAGCCGCGGCACGTCGTCGAGCTTGTCGGCTATCAACCCGCAGCCAACGATCCCCACCCGATAGATGTCGGTCGTCATCTTTGGCCAACCCTCCTTGCCGCGTCCGAAGGCGCGGCCGCGCGTTGGAAGTCTATCGGTACGGCATGAGAGGCTACCACAAATCGCGCCATCTACGGCGCGCGACCGGGACCCGCATTGACACGTCCTCCGAGTCCAGTCGTATACTGGGCGCGTGACGAGGCGCTCACCACGATCACGGACGGAGCAGAGGCAGCCATGACCAACGAGACAACGACCGGACCTCAGCCGCCAGAGTGTTACGCATTCGTCCCGGACGGCGTATGGGACGGAGTAGCCGACTCCCGAGCCGACGGCCAAGCCGTCGTGGTGCGCGGCAGCCGCATCGAATCTGTTGCGCCCGCCGCCGAGCTTCCGGAAGACCTGCCGCGGGTCGACCTGCGGGGCGCCACCCTTCTGCCCGGCTTCATCGACGCGCACGTCCACTACAGCACCGTGATGGGGCCCACGTTTCTCGCAGCCGGCGTGACGACGGTACGGGATACCGGGAACGATCTGGGCTGGATACTTCAGCAACGAGAGCTGAACGAGAAACGGAGCGACCGCGGGCCCACGATAGTCTGCTGCGGCCACCTGCAGGACGGCCCCGAGAAGTACTGGCCGCGCATGGGCACGGCCAATGCCGACGCCGACGCGGTAAGAAGGTCCATCCGCGAGCACATAGAGGCCGGCGCGGACGCCATCAAGCTATACCCCGGTCTCGACGCGGAGATGACGGCCGCCGGGATCGACGAGACACACCGGCTCGGCAAGCCGGTTACGGCGCACCTGGGAACGTGCGACGTCGAGGACGCCGTCGCCGCCGGGCTGGACTGCATCGAGCATCTGGCCAGGTGCGACGTCGCCTGGCGCGCCGCCGCGCCCGAGGAGGACGACGAGCTCATCGACCTGCTGCTGAAGCACGAGACCGCCATCGACCCGACGCTTGTCATCTTTGACCGGGGCGTACGGAAGCTGGACTTGGTGTTCCGCAGAGACGAGTCCCTCAGATGGGTCCATCCGGCGCACCGGCGCTACTGGGAGAGCGGCCCGCCCCAGATTGACGACGCCGAGGCGCAGCTCGAACGCCATCGGACGAACACGCACGTCAAGCGCTTCCTGAAGCGGGCGCACGAGCGCGGCGTCATAGTGGCGATAGGCACCGACACCCCCTTCCCCAGGCTGACGCCCGGCTTCAGCCTGCACGACGAGATGGGCCTGTATGCCGATGCCGGCATCGCTCCGGTGGACGTCCTGCGCTCGGCCACTTCGGTCAACGCGAGAGTCCTGGCTATCGAGGCGCGAGCAGGCCGGATCGCGCCCGGCCTCGACGCGGACCTGGTCGCCGTGCGGGGCAATCCGCTCGACGACATCCGGGACGTCAACGCGGTAGCGATGGTGGCGCGTAGGGGCGAGGTCCTCGATCCCGAGAAACTACACCGCGAAGTCGAGGCCACCTTCGACGAAACGCCCGACGACGCAATCACGAACGACCTGCTGGACCGGCTCGAAATGTAGGGCTCCTGAGCCGTGGTGGAGCAGAGAATATGACCGCCATACCGAGAGACTTGACGCCCTCGTTCGCCTCGCCCGTGGCCGGTGCCGGGGTGCGTCCGAAGCTGATGGAGCTTCTCGGGCTGGAATCGGTCCCGACGGACACCGACTTTACCGCAGAGCCGTCCGAGATCGAGGACGGCGTGCGCCTGCGGAGGCTGCGTTTCTCGAACTCGATGGGCGAAACGGCGCCGGCCGTGCTGTGCGCTCCGGTGGAAGCCGACGGGCCGCTCCCCGGCGTCGTATGCGTTCCGGGCACCGGCGGCTCCGCGGAGAGCATCACCCGCGCGCTGTTCAACCGGCCGGACGAGCCGAACGAGCCGGTGCTGGGCTGGAGTCGGGAGCTGGCCCGGCGCGGCTTCGTCACGCTCGCGGTGACCGTCAAGGGCACGGAGGCCCGCTGGCCGTCCGGCACGGCCGACGGCTGGAACATCGAGGGCAAGCTGCTGGCGCCGTACGGCCGGGCGCAGATGGGCATCGTCGTGGAGGAGGTGCTCAGCGCCGCCAGAATCCTGGCTTCGTGCGACGGCGTCGACGCTGACCGCATCGGGCTGACCGGGATGTCGCTCGGCGGCAACGCGACGTGGTACTCGATGGCGTGCGACCCGTCGATCGCGGCGGGCGTCCCGATTTGCGGCTCACCCTCGAGCCTGGACGTCGTCAGCAAGCTGGGCGACCCGCTGCGTCACAGCGCCTACTTCTACATCCCCCACATGCTGCGGTACTTCGACCACCCGGACATTGTGGCCGCCTGCATCGCGCCGCGGCCCTTCATGATGGTGGCGCCCACGGAGGACGAGGACACGCCGTGGGAGGGCGTGGACCTGCTGAAAGAGGCCGTGGCGCCCGTGTACGAGGCCGCCGGACACCCGGAGGGGTTCCGGGTGCACCAGCCGGCAGGCAGACACCTGTACCGGGCCGAGTACTTCGAGCTGATGGTCGACTGGTTCGAGCGCCACCTGACGGGCGGCTAGGCCCTACTCCCAGTCGAAGAAGACGCTCATCCAGCCGGTCGGCCCGGCGGCGATCATCCGGTAGACGTCGTCAGCCTCTTCGGGCGGAACGACGTGGCTGATCAGGTGGTCGACCTTTAGCTCTCCGGACGCGATGAGCCGCATGATCGCGCGGCGGTCGCCCTGGATCGTCCACGGCCAGTACTTGTGCGGCTCGGTGAGCTGCGACGTGTACGTGCCGCGTATGTCCAGCTCCCGGCGCAGCAGATCGACCTGCAGACCGATCTCGACCGTGCCCGGCGGACTGCCCACGAGAATGACCTTGCCGTGGATCGCAGCGGCCTGCATGCAGTCGATCAGGATCCGAGGGTCTCTCGCGACGTGGAAAGCACTGTGGACTCCCCCGGCTACGGCACGGACGGCCTCGACCGAGTTCTCCCTGGCGGCGTTGACTGTGTGCGTCGCGCCGATGGTCCTCGCCATGTCCAGCCTGGCGTCATCGAGATCGACGGCGATGACCGGGTAGGCCCCCGATATGCGGCACAGGGCGGTCACGAGCTGCCCGACGACGCCCTCGCCGAACACTGCCACCGTCTCGTCCAGCTGCAGCTCGGCCCTGCGTACGCCGTGGAGAGCGACGTCGCCGAGCCTGGCGAAAGCCGCCTGCTCGTCGGTCAGGTCGTACTCGACGTGATGCACGGGCATGGCGCCGTCGTGGTCCGGGCCGCGGCTGGCGAGCCAGTGCGAGCCGTGCGGCCCCCAGGCCAACACCCGGTCGCCGACCGCGAACTCGTCGACGCCTTCGCCGACGGCCTGCACGCGGCCGACGGTCGTGTAGCCCAGGTGACGGCGCGCGTCCGCGGGGGCGTCGTCGCGGAACCCGGAGCGCTCGCTGCCGGCGCTGATCTGCGAGCGGGTGACCCTGACGAGCACCTCTCCAGGGCCGGGTTCGGGGACGTCGAACTCCTCGATTTCGACCCTGTTTCCGCCAACCTGCACCAGCCTGCGGCCTACCTCAGCCATTGTCTCGCCTCCAACCCCTGGCAACGTGGCCGCGAGAGTAGCACCGGCCCGCCGCGCCGGTCAACAGGGGCGACTCCAAGTGCTGAACGACTGAAGTGGGAGCGCGACAACCTGGGTTTTCTGATGCTTTAAGGGCCGCCGGCCGGCTTTTTCGCCCCAACTGTGTCAAACTGTTCCATTCTGTGCCGTTTCTATCTGGCCGGTGGGACACTCGGCCTGGAAATGGCACACCCGGTGTAGCGCTCGCCCTATCTGAGTCCGAACACCGCAGCGCAAAATCGGACAGGGGTGTCTCGCGCGCCGTGTAGTTCGAGCAGGGACGCCCAGAAAGGGGCGGGATGAGTAGCAGGTCTGTTTCCACGCGCGAAGAATAGCACAGATGTGCTGTCGTTGCAACGCGCGTGGTTGTCTGTAACTGTTCAGACTCGGTGAGGGGAATACCCCACCCCTGGATACCCGCCCCCGCCTACGCGAGGGCAGGCTCTTCGCGGGTATGACGAAGAGATGCGGCGGCTTTTCGAGAGATCCCCTCAAGACTGAACAGTTGCGGTTGTCTTCGGTCCGCTGTCCTCTGTGTCGCGCAGGGTTGGTGTTAGAATGGCGCCTGTCCTTCCAACGTCCCCCAGGCTTGGCGCATGAGCTTCTTCTTTATACAGATGGCCGACCCGCAGTTCGGGCTGTTCGCCCACGTGAGCGGCCTGAGCGCCCCGGAGATCGAGGCCCTGCACCGGAGGGGCATTCTCGTGCGGCCGGCGCCCAAGATCGCCGGCTTCGCGGATGAGACCCGCCTGTACGGGAAAGCGATCGACGAGGCCAACCGCCTGCGCCCGGACTTCGTCGTCATGTGCGGCGACATGGTCAACGACTCCGACGACCAAGCGCAGCTCGACGAGCTGTGGCGCATCACCGACCTGCTCGACGACGACATCCCCATGCACTGGGTGGCCGGCAACCACGACGTCGGCAACGAGCTGACGCCCGAATCGCTGGCGACGTACCGGCGTCGGTTCGGCGAGGACAACTTTTTCTTCGATCACGGCGGCAGCAGGTTCGTCGTGCTGAACAGCAACGTCGCGTACGACCCGCGTCACGTCCCGGAGGAGTGGGAGCGGCAGGTCGACTTCCTGCGCGACGCCCTGAGGGAAGGGCGGCGGCGGGCCAGCGACCACGTCGTAGTCTTCACGCACCATCCGCTGTTCCTCAGGGAGCCCGACGAGGCCGACAGCATCTTCGTGGTGCCGCAGGTGCGAAGGCGCGTCCTGCTCGACCTGCTGACCTCATACGGGGCCGCCGCGGTGTTCTCGGGCCACTACCACAAGAACAGCTACGGGTCGTATCGCGGACTCCGGATGGTGACCACGGGCGCCGTCGGCTACCCCCTCGGCGACGACCCGTCCGGGTTTCGGACGGTCAGGGTGTACGAGGACCGCATCGAGCACGAGTACCACGCGCTCGACGGGGTGCCGCGTTCGTAGGCAGGGCTGGTCGTCGAATCTAGGTGAGGGTGGGGCCGCCGCCGCACTGCCCTCTCGCCCTGAGCGCCCCGCCGCTTCGTCGGGGTGTATCGAAGGGGAATTATATACAGAAGTACCAAAAGCACTCCTTAGTCAGTCGACGCGGGCACAGTAGCTCCACGGCAAATAGCGACGGTCACCCCTAAGAACAGCCGTAGAACACGGAGATGGAAAATGAGTTTCGATGCAATCGCAGGAGGCATCGCCAGTCTTGTCGGGCTGGTTTACGCCGGCTACCTGCTCAAAAGAACAATAGCCACAGCGCGCGAACACCCAGAGTTGCTCCGCTTGCTAGCCAAACGACGGCGAGGACGAGCCACAGGAGGGCCTGCACGGTGGTGTTAGCGCGCCTCAGGCCTTCAAGAGCCCCACTCGCCGCACCCAGCAACAGGACACATCCTAGAGCGGCTCCCAATTGTTTTTGCCACAGGGGTTCAAGGGGTTCAAGCATGGCGGCGAGTCTCTGCGCTCACGCCTGCCCCTCCTCCGGTCCCCCGCTAACGCAGTCCTCGCAGCGCCCGTCCTCGTACAGCGTCGCGGGGTAGTAGACTCCCCGCCCACAGTCCGCGCACAGGTACTCGGTGCGCTTGGGCTCATCCCTGAACCGTGCGGGCCGCTTGGCGTTCAGCACGACATGGGCGATGGTCTCCGGCGACGCGTCTATCCTCGGCGGATACGGCCGCTTCAACGGGCGCCCACGTTCCTTCTTTCGTCTCGGCATCATCATGCTCCCTTGTCTTCTCGGTGTCGGCGGATCGCTTCAAGTACGCCTTCCACGCCGCCCTCAAGGTCTTGATAACTGCTTGCCCACGGGCGGCCCGAATGCAGCGTGTCCCATTGAGATCGCATTTGAGCACGGCGCGTAGTCCCTTGGTCGTGATTCCCAAATCCTCTAATGGCGTTCCACACGGGGTTGTACTCGTCGATCAAAATCTGCTCGGTCAGGTTGATCCAAACCGGCGCGAGCACCAGCCAGCGGCAGTCAAAGTCGTCTATGTCCAGATTCTCAGCCTGCTCGATGGACCGGGTATGCTCGCCAAGACGCGAGCGTAGGTTGCGTGCTTGGCCCACATAGATCGGGGTGTCGGCAAGGCCGGCGTATGCTTGGAATTGCCCACGGTAGTGAAGCGTATAGATGCCCCGACCAACGACTTCCTCGGGGTCGGGCGGTAATGGCACGGCGGGATAGCCCATCAAAGCTCTTGCTGCATTCCTGCCAAGCTCATCGACCGTGAGCGGGTCATAGGCTCGCACGGCTAACGCTCACAGCTACTGCTCTTGCGACATACTATCCAGAAGCAGTGACGTTTGCGGGCATGGTGAGCACGCTTCCACTTTGTTGAAATCATGGGGCCTTCTCGGACCTTCACAATCAGATCGCATACGGTGAATCCCGCATCGTCGGCCATCTGCATGAAATCGCAGTGCGGCCATTTGGACCGGTGGCAGTTCACCATGTCAGTGATCTTCGCCAAGAGCAGCCCGTCTGGTTTCAATACCCGCATAGCCTCGTCCAAGAACGGCGGATAGAGGTAACTCAGATTCCAGTCGTGCTCCTTCCCACACGCTACCGTCGCGCCAAAGTCCACATCGAATCGCTTACGGCTCTTGTCGCGTCCTTGTGGGCCTACATGGGGCGGGTCGTAGACGACCACCGCAAATGACTCGTCGGGTACCGGCATATCTCTGTTATCGGCAACTATATCGGTGTTGTAGCTGGGGTCAATGTCCATAGAAACGACGGTTCGTGTCGATGCGCCCCACATCCGGCCTGTGTTGTACGTCGCGTCAAGAATGGGCTCAGGGTCAATGACTGAGTAGAACCTCAGCATCGCTTCAAGGAGTTCGCTGTCGGGGCCCGCCCATACGCTGCTGATAGGTCGGTACTCATCAAGCACAAGTGGGGCAGCGGTCGCACCGTCGGCGATTAGCTGGCCTTGTTGAGCAGTCACCATTGTTGCTTTCCCCCTTAGATCATCGCCGATTGGCGGGTGTGGTCCGGCCCTATCAGGTCGGCGTAGGGCAGGTGCTTGCCGACGCTGTTCGCCGCCATTGTCGACATCTGCTCGGCTGTGTCAAATGGGCGGACGTTGTGACGGCCCTCGAACTCGTTGACGTAGCGGTCAAGGTGCTTGGCGCTGAAGTGGTGGTACACCCCGTCGTGCCCGCGCTTCAACCCGGCCCAGAAGCTCTCCATGCCGTTCGTGCTGGCCTGTTCCCGCACGTACTCGCCAACGCCGTGCCTGACCGTCTCATGCGCCCGCCTGAGCCCGACGTAGACTCCCGCCTCGTCGGTGTAGACCGTCGCGGTCGGCTCGGTGTGCTCATGGACGAAGCCTTTGATCGTCGGGCCGTCGGGAATCGCTACCACCTTGGCCTTCACCCTGTTGGTCTCACGGTCCTTCAGTCCTGCCACCGGCGTCTTGCCGACCGGCCCGCGTCCCATCCTGAGTTTCTTGTCCGCGTGCTTGTTCTTCTCTTTGCCGCCGATGTAGGTCTCGTCGGCCTCGACCGGGCCCTCGAACCGCTCCGCCATCTCTTCGGTGTCGGCGTTCCACGTCTCGCGGATGCGGTGCGCCAAGTACCACGCCGTCTTCTGCGTGATCTCGAGGTCGCGGTGCAGCTTCATGCTGCTGACACCTTTGAGGCTCGTGTTGAACAGGTAGAAGGCCAGCGCCCACTTGTGGAGCGGGAGTCTGCTGTTGTGCATCACGGTTCCGGTCTTCACGGTGAAATTCTTGGTGCAGTCGAGGCAGTGGTACTGAGGCGTCTGCCGCTTACCATTCCGGTCGCTGATGCGGTCGCTGTCGCAGTGGACGCAGCGGATGCCGTCGGGCCAGCGGGTCTCGACCAGCCACGCCTCGGCCTGCTCGTCGTCGCCGAACTGCTTCATGGCGGCCACGAGGCTGATGCCTCTCCGGTAGCTCTTTCCTGGTGCGCTTGCCATTGCTGTCATTCCTATCTAAGTTATGGCCGTAGTGTACCAAACAGGGCATCGGCAGTCAAGCGGTTGGGGGCCGACTTTGGTACTTCTGTATATAATTCCCTATCGAAGGGCCGGACAGCTGGGGGGCTCTGCAAGCGCAGGCGCGCCGAAGCGGAGGGGTGGGGTCGGTCTGCGGGTGGTTGGTTGGTGGATGGGTGAAGGACGTATACCCGATCCTTGCCAGTGACGTTCGCGGTGCGGTTCGAGTCCAGCCTGGTGCGGCTAAGGGCGCTCATTCGTGAGCTCCCCTATAGGGTTCTACCGGGTCCGGTGGACCAAGCATTTCACTTTCAACTCCTCAATGCCCTCTACATCAGCCAACGCATTCGTTGCCAACATATATGTTGGCATGGTATGCTTGCGGTTATAGTCGCGAAACGCCGGAGCTGGAAGTGAGATGACGACACTACGGATGAGCAGCAACTGGGTCGATGGAGAGCGGTTCTTCGACCGCGAGGTGGAACTACGGTTGCTGCGGGAGAGGGTGGAGAACGGTACGCATACGTTGCTGACGGCGCAGCGCCGGATGGGTAAGACGAGCCTGGTGCGAGAGCTGCTGCGTCGATTGGATGAGGAAGGGGAGTTCGCCACGGTGTTCGTGGACTGGGAGGGGGCCATGGACCAAGCGGACGCAGTCGCCGAAATGGCCACCCAGGCGCGGCCGCTGCAGGGCGTCCGCAGACGGATGACGTCGTGGTTGAGAAATAGTGCTCGGGACGTCCGCGACAATATTGAGGAGCTGGGCGTCTCCGAGCTTCGCGTGAGGTTGCGCGCGGGTTTGGACGCCGGTAGCTGGCAACGAATCGGCGATCAGGTATTCGAGGCCCTTGAGGCCAACGACCGGCCGGTCGTGCTGGCCATCGACGAATTGCCCATACTGGTCAACCGCCTGCTTAAGGGTCACGAGTACCGCGTCACGCCTGAACGCCTGGCGGCGACGGACGCATTCATGGGCTGGTTGAGGAGGTGCTGCCAGACCCACCGGGGCAGGGTCTGTCTGATCATATCGGGCAGCGTTGGGCTGGAACCGGTCCTCAGTCAGGCCGGACTGAGCGCCCATGCAAATGTCTATACCACCCTCGACCTGAGGCCCTGGTCCCACGACGTAGCCGTGGAATGCCTAGCGGCGCTTGCCCGGGGATACGGAATACGTCTTCCCGATGAGATACGGCGGGAGATGTGCCGCCGGCTACGCTGCTGCGTGCCACATCACGTGCAGTTGTTCTTCCACCTCCTCTACGAGCACCTGGTCAGAGACCAGCGGAACGAGGCCACGCTGGACGACGTAGAACGTGTGTATCGACGGGACCTGCTCAGCGTGCGGGGCCAGGCCGGCCTGGTGCACTACGAGGAGCGGCTGCGGATGGTGCTGGGCGACGATGGGTACACCGAGGCCTTGAGTCTGCTGTCCGAGGCCGTGGCGAACGGTGGACTGCTGACCCGGGGGGTGATCGAACTCTATCGTAGTGAGCCGGCCGGCGCGGGCGACGGGGACAGCGCGGCGAACGTGTTGTACGTCCTGCAGCACGACGGGTATCTCGAAGAGAGCTCAGGCGGATACGAGTTCGTATCCGGTCTGCTTGAGGACTGGTGGCGCGCCAGGCATGACCAGAGTTTCACGTCAATAACCGATCGGTAGGTCGGGGTGGGAGACTCGGCATGGTCGCCGGCACAAAGAAGTACAATCCCGGTTTCCTCAGCGACAGTGAGATCGTGGCGTCGTTCTGCGTCAGGAACGCCGAATTCGAATCTCTCCTCGAATCCCTGCACGCCAGTGATGGCAACGCCAATGTGCACTCTCTCGTCATCGGTCCCCGGGGCAGTGGGAAGACCCACCTGTTGTTGCGGGTGGCCGCAGAGGTACGCCGCGATGACCGGCTGTCGGAGTTCTACCCGATCGTATTCGCCGAGGAGAGCTACGAGGTCGCGACGGTGGGGGAGTTCTGGCTCGAGTGCCTGAATCATCTGGCTGAGCAGGCCCCGGAGGGTGAGCGCGCCGGTCTACGGCTGTCCTACAACGACTTGCGGACCACGGTCGATGACCGCGATCTGGCGGGGCGTTGCCTCGGGACCATTCTGGATTTTGCAGATCGACATGCGAAGCGGTTGCTGCTGATGGTAGAGAACCTGAACATGCTCTTCGCGGACATTGCGGACCCCGACGCCGGATGGCGCTTGCGCCACACGCTGCAGACGGAGCCCCGGATAGTCCTGCTTGGGAGCGCCACCAGCCGGTTTGACGAGATTGACAATCCTGATCACGCGCTCTATGACCTCTTCAGGGTAATGACGCTGCAGGCATTGGACACCGAGGAATGCGACACGCTCTGGTCAGCGCTGTCAGGACAACCCAGAGGAAGCCAACCGATAAGGCCGCTCCAAATTCTTACCGGAGGGAACCCGCGCCTCATCGCGGTGGTGGCCGGATTCGACAAGACGTACTCTTTCAATGATCTAATGTCCAATATCTTTGATCTGGTTGATGAACATACCGAGTATTTTCGGAGCCATATCGAAGCGCTCCCTCCGCAAGAGAGACGCGTCTACCTGGCCCTGGCGAGATTGTGGAAACCGGCGACGGCCAAGGAGGTCGCTTCCCAGGCTCGCGTGAACGTCAACAAGTGCAGCGCCCAACTGGGGCGGTTGGTGGATCGCGGCGCGGTGCTGATTGAAGACGGAGCCACACGGCGACGAACGTACTACGTGGCCGAAAGGATGTACAACATCTACTACTTGCTGAGGCGTCCTGGCGCTGAAAGCCATGTGGTGGACGCCCTGGTGCGCTTTATGGCGCTCTATTACTCTCCTGACGAACTGGTGCATATCGGCATTGGGATGGCCGAGGGCCTTGACCGGGATGATCCGCGGCAGATGGACATCCAGTCCACGGCTTTTCTACACCTGCTCGCGCTACCGGAGCTGGGCGACCTGCTCGTCGATGTGTTGACGCAGGATGCGGTTATCGGTGCATTTGGCTCTACCCAAACGCCCAAGCTTGCTGAACCCATGGCTTACGCACTGCTGGCGAAAGCAAGAACCATGGAAACCGAGCAACGTTGGGAGGAAGCGCTCGGCTATTGCGAAGAGGCTCTCCGTGTAGCGAGTGACGTCGGAGGCGACGACTTGGCCGTCGCCAAGGGCGCAGCGGTGTTGAGCAAGATCGGCCTGCTGACGAAGCTGAACCGGAACGATGAAGCTATTGGAACAGTTGCTGTCAACTATCTCGCCCGCGACCAACGCGTGGACGTTGACATGGCGGACGCAATAGTCAGGATGCACCTGAACATCGATCACGTTGCAGCGCATCCTGTTGGAATAGTTTTCCGGGCCTTCACATTGCTCACGTTCGGAAAGGTCGAGGCGGCCATCTCCGAGACCGAGTCTGCCTTGCGGCGTCTCGAGGACGCCACTGACGATAATGACCGCCAAGTGCGCGGCATAGCGATCGTTATGAAGGGACTACTGGTGGCCACACTGGGGCGTACTATCGGGAAAGCGGATGCCGAGAACTTGCTCTCAGATATAGCAGAGCAACGTCTTACCATGCTCCCCACCCAGAGTGTACATGTCCTGCTCCAGTACTTTGCGACGATTGAACCGGCCGAGGCATTGGCCCTGATCGAACGCGCCGGTGCGATTGACCCCCTGCAACCGATCGTGGTGGCGTTGCGAAGAGAACTTGGCCAAGACCCACTGGTGTCTCGGGAACTTGATGAAGTATCCAAAGACGTGCAAGAGTCCATCATGCAGATGAGAAAAGGCCTCCACACTGACTCCGACTAAACCTGCGCGACATGCCGCGGATGTGCTGGCAGTTCGTATCTCACGGCAACGCTTTTGCTGTTTCTGTCTGGGACATCTCTGCTCCATGGCTGAAGTAACTCTACGCCATCCAGGGAGCTAGCTCAGGGGTCTCAACGTGTGCCAATCTGACTCGTTGCCAATAGTGATGTCGCCGTGACAGACTTTGGCGAGTCTGCCAGGATCAGCCACATCTCGAAACAGTTCTGTCTATCGTCAAGTTTGGTAGGCTGTGTTGGACGGTACGCAGTACCATTGAACCCGCTTGGACGGCATGCCGTCCAAGCGGGCTCATGAGTGGACTCAGGTCGATGGTCACGGCGGCCGGAAGATCGTCCCTCTGATCGTCGGGAACGTCGCGCAGGACGAATTCCAGCAGCTCGTCCTGGCGTGGCTGTCCAACGACCATGCGGTACACGGCCAGCGATCTCTGGAGTGCAGCCACCCGGTCCGCATCCCACGACAGCGGCAGTACCGGTGATCGGCGCTGAACCCGCGCGTCACCTTCTGCGAACACCCGATGTGGGACGCGTCCGCCGTCGGCTGAAAACTCATGGTCAACGAAGCGGCTGGCCAGCTCCCACGGGGTGATATGTTCGCCACGTCGGACAGCCGCGCTGTCGCGTCAGAGCCGTTCTCACCGCCCGAAGCGACCAGAGGCAGCTGCGATCGAGTTCCCCGCCCTACGCCACCTCCGGCGTCGGGACGCCGAGCTCCGCGGCCACGTCGACGAGGGACTTCCACACCTCGTCGGGGATGGGGATGCCGTCACGGGAGCGCTTTTCGCGGGAGCGGGCCTCGAGGTCGCCGGGGACGAGCACTTCGTCAACGCCCACGGCCGGCGGGGCGGCGTTGACCTGGCGCTTGAGCTCGTCGGAGCGGCGGGTGAATTCGGCCATCGGCTGGAACAGGTCGGCCCTGAGCACGATCATGGTGACGCCCTGGTGTCGCATCAGCGGCCCGCCACGCTCGCCCTCGACGTAGTCGTCGGCGCCGGATAGCACGCGGCCGAGGAACTCGTTGGCGAGCATGAAGGCGTAGCCCTTGTGGCCTCCGAACGCCACCATCCCGCCGCGCTTCGGATACCCGGACGGATCGGTCGTGGGCCGGCCTTCCTCATCGACGAGGGAGCCGGGCGGCACCTGCTCGCCCTTCAGCGCCGCGACCCGGGCTTTGGAGCCCGCTATGGTGGTGGTCGCGAAGTCCATGACCATGGGCGTCTCGTCGCCGGCCGGGACGCCTATGGAGATGGGGTTGGTGTGGAGGAGCGGCTTGCGCCCCCCGTACGGGACCGCTACGGGCTCCTCGGCACCGTAGCCGGACGCCCACACGAGGGCGACCATGCCCTCCGCCACGGCCATTTCGGCGTACTCCCCGACCCGGCCGATGTGGGTCGCCCGCACCAGGCTGACCGTCGCCATATTCTGGTCGCGCGCCTTGGCAATGGCGGTGTCCATGGCGAACTTGGCGACGACGTGGCCGAAGGTCCAGTTGCCGGAGACGAGCGCGGAGGTGGGTGTCTCGGAGACGATCTCCGGCCACGCGGTGGGGACGACCGTGCCGTCCCGGATCTCGGTGACGTACCGCGGCAGATGGAAAACGCCGTGGGTGTCGACGCCGCTCAGGTTCGACAGCACCAGCGCGTCGGCCACTCGGACGGCGTTGCGCTCGTCGGCACCCGCGGCCAGCAGGACGCGCGTCGTCAGGCCGTGGAGGTCGTCGGCTGTGATGGTCGGCATGTGTCGTTCTCCTAGCTGCGGCCGGCCTCGTGAGGGTCAGCCGAGCCGTTTCCGGCCAAGATACAGGATTTCCGAAGACCCGGCGCCTCTGTCGGCCCGACCCGCTCCCGTCCCACGATGGTAGGCAGGAGGTGCGCGGGAGTCCCAAAGACTATTGACGCCGCGCCGGTAGCGTACCTCACGTCAGGCCGAGGAGCCCCAGGGAGTCCCGCTGGATGATGGCCTCGAGCGCCTCTTCGGGCACCCTCGGGAGATGGTGCTTCGTGGCGAAGCGGTTGAAGCCTCGCAGGCTGGCCAGGGCCTCGTCGGGGTCGGTGACGGGCCAGTCGGACGCGTACAGCAGCTTGTCGAAGACGGACCACTCCCAAGCGAGCCGTATCCCGTTGTACATCGACCAGGGCCGGTAGAGCTGGCCTGACAGGTCCGCGTAGACGTTCGGGTGCTTGCGAATGACGGCGATGCAGTCGGCGTGCCAGGGGTGTGCGAGGTGCGCCATGACCGCGACCAGGTCTGGGAACGCCATGGCGATCTCGTCCATGACCAGCGGATGCGCGTAGCTCAGCGGGGCGCTGACCATCGGCGACGTCCCCTGGTGGAAGACGATCGGCAGGCCGTTGCGCTGCGCGTACTCGTAGACCCGCCTTGCCGGCTTGCCCAGCGGCTCGAAGGTCTGGTAGTTCGGCGCCAGCTTCATGCCCCTCAGCCCCAGGTCGTGGACGCACCGCTCCATCTCGTCCATGACGTTCTCGTCGTCGGGATGCACGGACATGAACCCGATGACCTTGTCCGGATACCGCGCGGCCAGGGCGGACGCCATGTCGTTCAGGTCTTCCCCGAAGCCGGGGCCGAGCCTGGCAAGCTCGTCCGCCTCCGGGCCCGGCCGGGGCGCAATCCCGAACGCGATGGCCTTGTCTACCGGCGCCATCGCGCGAATGTAGTCGTCGAACCCGTGGTGGATGCGCACGGCCCGGTCGGGCCGAATGACGTCGTTGTACTGCGCCTCGTCGTCGGGCACGGCCTCGACGTGCGACGGCAGGTGGGTATGTACGTCTACGATCATGGCGACTCCTTCAGTCGAGCGGCAGCGGGACGGTCTGGCCGGTTCTGCCCGACCTGCGGAGGGCGAGACCGCCCTCCAGCGCGGCCTTGCCGTCCTCGCCGGTGCATGACGGCCGCCGCCCTTCCCTGATGCTGTCGACGAACTCTTTGAACTCGACGTGGAAGCCCGGGAAGCCGCGGACCTCGCGCAGGCGGTCGATATCCGGGGGAGGCGAATCGTAGGGGTCGGGGATGGCCACCGTGGACCACTCGTCTTTGCCGAGGCGTACTCCGTGGTCGGCGATCTCGATCATCCCCTCCGTCCCGACTATACGCCAATCGCTGTGCCGCGGGCCCGGGTTCGATCTGCCCTCGATCATGGCGACGAAGCCGCCGCTCTTGAGACGGAAACCGCCCAGGATGGCGTCCTCGCCGTCACCGCCGGACGCGAAGCGGCCCATGCCGATCGTCACGGCCGCGTCCAAGTCGCTGCCGGCGAGCCAGCGGAACTGGTCGATGATGTGCGGGCCCTCGTAGGTCAGGAAGCCGCCGCCGGTCTCGGTCCGGCGACTCCAACGCTCGGAGCCCGGATAGCCGGGCCCCGTTCGAGTCCAGGTGATCCAGATGACGTCGCCGATCGCCCCTTCGTCTATGAGTTCCTTGACCCTCATGTTCTCCGGCGAGAAGCGGTGCGTCTGGGCGTACATCAGGTTGACTCCCGACTTGTCCGCCGCGGCTATCATCCGATCGCACTCGTCCAGGGTCACCGCGAACGGCACCTCCACGAGCACATGCTTGCCCGCCTCGGCCGCCGCGACGGCCGGCTCGCAGTGCGACGCCGACGTCACGACGTTCACGGCCTGGATGGCGTCGTCGGCCAGCATGTCCTCGACCCGGCTGAATGCCTTGACGCCGTGCCTCTTGGCAACCTCCTCCGCGACCTCGGGGATCATGTCGCAGACGCCGATCAGCTCTGTCTCGTCCATGGCGTCGTACAGGTGGGCGTGACGCTGCCCGTTTCGTCCGAGCCCAACGACGCCGGTACCGATCTTATCCATGCTGCCTCCTCGGCGGCTACTCAGCCGCCTGGAACTCCGCTATCGTTCTGCCGATGGCGGCCGCCCATCTCTCGGCCAGCGCGGTCTCCCTGTCGCGGTGCTCGTACCCGGCAGAGTCGCCTCCTTCGTACGAGCGCCTGTACCACTCCACCGTCTTGCTCATCCACGTGTCGACCGGCGTCGTCGCGTAGCCGAAGTCGCGCTCCGCCTTCGACAGGTCGTGTACGTACGGTTGGGCGCGGCACAGCGGCGGAAGATATCCCCTGAGCGCCTCGTCCTTCTCGATCGCGGCGCGAGGCACGTAGGCGATGGAGCCGCTCGTCCCCGCCGCCTTCCAGACAGTATCCGCCCACCGCCGCACGGTCATGATCTCCTGCATGGCGATGTGGTATGTCTGGTTGACGGCCGCCGGGCTCGCAATGGCCCGGAGCCAGTTGTCGGCCGCGTCCTCGGAGTAGAGCGTGCGAAAGACGGAGTGCTCCTCGGCCGGCACCACGATGGGCCGGCCGTCGAGCGCGCGTTGCACCCACCACCACATGCGAAGGGTGTCGTCGTCCCATCCCATCGTCGCGGGTATGCGGACTATCGTGTACGGCACCCTGCTGTTCTCGTTCAGCCACTTCTCGCAGTGGCGCTTGCCCACGCCGTAGGGGTCCTCGCCTTCCGGATAGTCGTAGCCTATCGTCGACCAGTCGACGTCGCTCTCGCTGAACGGGACGTGATTCCAGAAGTCGAGCATGCCGGCCATGTAGACCGAGCCGGTGCTCACGAAGAGGTAGCGCCCGACGTTACCGTCCAGAGTGCGGACGGTCGCCTCGACGTCCTCCCTCCGGTAGGCCTGCGTGTCGAGCACGGCGTCGAAGCTCTTGCCCCGCAGCCTGGTACGCAGGTCGGCCGCGTCGGTCCGGTCGCCGATGACGTGGTCTACACGGTCCCACCAGTGGGGCCTGTTGTTGCCCCTGCTGTAGACGGTCACGTCGTCGCCGCGCTCGAGGAGGCGTTCTACGACGATGCGGCCCATGTACCGCGTTCCGCCGATTATCAGGTATCTCATGTGCCTGTTGCCTCCGCCGGTCTAAGGG
This sequence comes from Dehalococcoidia bacterium, assembly GCA_965261815.1. Classification (GTDB taxonomy): domain Bacteria; phylum Chloroflexota; class Dehalococcoidia; order Lucifugimonadales; family CAZENU01; genus CAZENU01. Next base: position 3,365,085 of record CBDHDR010000002.1, on the reverse strand, counting down.
CTCGCTTCATAGGAAGAATCACCCTCACCTCAGTCCTCTCCCGTCGAGGGAGAGGAGGCAAGACAGTCCCCTCTCCCCCACGCGGGAGAGGGCCAGGGTGAGGGGGCCCGAAGGGTCTGGCGTCAGTGCAGGTCCAGCTTGAAGCCGCGGTCGGCGTCCGGGATCGGGAGGGCGACGGGGCTGCCGCCCGCCTGCGACGACAGGTGGAAGCCTACCACGATCTCCAACGCCTTCATCCCGTCCTCGCCCGACGACGTCGGCGTCCCGCCGCTCTCGATGCACTCCATCAGCTCAAGGTAGCCGTTCTTCTCGGCGTCTCCTATGACGAGCGGCGGCGTGTCGAGGGTGCGGGTGATCACCGGGGCGGAGCTGCGCATGTCATCGGCATCCTCGTCGCGCGCACGGTAGAGGACGTCGTCCTCGTCGATCTCGAACAGGTCGATCCGGCCGCGCGACCCGCAGAACATGTGCGTGTGCGCGAGCAGCACGTCGGGCATGCAGTAGATCATGTGCCGGTAGCCATTGGCGTACCTCACGTGCCCGACGGCGCCCGGGTCCCTGCCCATCCATTGCTCCAGCGACTCGTTGAACGCGGTGTTCTCCCGGTCGGTGCCGTAGTGGACGGACCCTGTCACCTCCACCGGCGGGCTGTCGATCACGAAGCCGATCATGTCGAAGAAGTGTGTGCCGTTCGAGCCGATGCGCCCCGCCGTCCAGTACGAGAGACCGTGCGTCGGCCGGCCGATGGCGCCGTCCGCGATGGCGTCCTTGATGGCGATGAACCTGGGAGTCCAGCGCCGCTGGTGCCCGATGGCGAGCCTGGTGTTTCCGGCCCTGCACTGCTCGATCATCGCGTCGGCCTCGACGAGCGAGTTGGCGATGGGCTTCTCCATGTAGATGCCGCGCACGCCGCTGGCGGCCACGTCGCGTACGATGGGCGGCCTGAACCCCGCGGCGGTCGCGATGACGACGACGTCGAGCTCCTCGGCGTCGAGCATCTCGTCGTGCTTGGTGTAGACGGCGATGTCCGGGAACTCGGTGCGGGCGTCCTCCAGGTGTTCCGGCACCATGTCGGCCATCGCCACGAGAGTAGCCCCTTCGACGTCCGGCCAGTACGACGCCAGCTGGCGCCCGCGGCCCCTGTATCCGACCTGCCCGACTCTAATTTCAGCCACGCGGCACCCCCTGCGATGTGTGATAGAGTACGGTCGCGCCGACGCGGGCCGGCTACCCCGGCACCCTTCGACGGAGAGGATATCTTGCCGGAGCGCCGCTGCCAAGCGCCTGAGGCGTCCTGGATTCCCCGCCTGATTGGGCCGGCCGGCGTGACGGACTGCTTCCGGTGTCATAGTGACGCACCCTATCGGGGATGGGTTCCCGCCGTCGCAGGAACGACGGAGGTGGGGGATTTGGGGCGTCACGGTGCCTTCGACGTTTGACGGAATAGTGAATGCGCCCTTCGATACGCGCCGGTCAAAGCCCCGGTGCTACTCAGGGTGAACGGATTGCAGGGTCCCTGAGCCCGCCCGTCGGCGGGCCAGGCCCACGAGCGCTCAGGCGGCGCCAGCGGGTCACCGGTCAGGACGCGTAGACACCAAGACGAAGGAGTATCCAACATGGCCGAGATGGGCAGGATGCTGTCGGTGGTCGAGGGCGAGCGGGTTGTCGTCGAGACGTTCGAGGTCGGGGAGCCCGGGCCGGGCGAGGTGTTGGTCAGGGTCAACCGGACCCAGGTCAGCGCGGGCAGCGAGAAGGGTCGGTTTCGCGGCGCCTCACCGCCGGACCCGAGGACGCCGCTGGGCTACTCCGATAGACCGCCGGGGTACACGGCCGCCGGGCGCGTGCAGGCGGTCGGGCCCGGCGTGGAGGGATTCGAGATCGGCGACAGGGTGTTCGCCTACGGCAGGCACCAGTCCCACCTGCTTTCACAGGTCGAGCACTACGGCGACGACGCCGGGATCCGAAAGAACGTGCAGCGCATCGAGTTCGACGTCACAGACGAGCAGGCCTGCTTCTCCCGGCTCGGAGACGTAGCGCTGCACAGTGTCAGGAGAGCTGAGCTGCAGCCCGACGAGGCGGTCGCCATATTCGGCCAGGGTGTCGTCGGCCAGCTCATCGCAGCGTTTGCCCGTATCTCAGGCGCGCACCCCATCATCGCGGTCGACCTGGACGACAGCAGGCTGGAACTGTCGAAAGTCAGCGGCGTGACGCACACGGTCAACGCCTCCAGGGAGAACGCCGTCGAGGTCATCGAGTCGATCACGGGCGGCGGCGCTGAGTGCGTCTTCCACGCTAACAGGGAGGCGCAGGTGCTCGCCGACTGCGTCGACGCGGCCGGGTACGGCGGCAAGGTGATTCTCATAGGCGCAACGCGCGGGCCTGTCAGCATGTACCTGAACAAGCTGCTGGTGCGCGAGATAGACATTCGCGGCTCGCACATGGTCAGCGACGTCGAGCAGCGCTACTGGAAGTGGACCACCTCGCGCGACCGCAACGCCATAGTGCGCATGATCGCCCAAGGGACCATCAGCGTCGACCACCTGATCAGCCACGTCGTCAGGCCGGAGGAGGCCGACGAGGCCTACCAGCGCATAGTCGCGGGCCCTCAGGGCTGGATGGGCGTGTTTTTCGCCTGGGACTGACTCAGTCATGCCGGATCGAGGGGGCTCCAACATGGCCGAGATGGGCAGGATGCTGTCGGTTGTCGACGGCGAGCGCGTCGTCGTAGAGACGTACGAGGTGCCGGAGCCGGGGCCGGGCGAGGTGCTGGTCAGGGTCAACCGCACCCAGGTCAGCGCGGGCAGCGAGAAGGGCCGGTTCCGCGGCGCCTCCGCGCCCGACCCGAGGACGCCCCTCGGCTACTACCCGGAGCCGCCCGGATACACCGCCGCGGGGCGCGTCCAGGCCGTCGGGCCCGGCGTGGAGGGGTTCGCGATCGGCGACAGGGTCTTCGCCTTCGGCAGGCACCAGTCTCACCTGCTTACGCGGATCGACCGCTATCACGACGCCGGAGTGCGAAAGAACGTGCAGCGCATCGAGTTCGACGTCACAGACGAGCAGGCCTGCTTCTCCCGGCTCGGAGACGTAGCGCTGCACAGTGTCAGGAGAGCTGAGCTGCAGCCCGACGAGGCGGTCGCCATATTCGGCCAGGGCGTCGTCGGCCAGCTCATCGCCGCCTTCGCGCGCATCTCGGGCGCGTACCCCATCATCGCGGTCGACCTGGACGACGACAGGCTCGAGCTGTCGAAGATCAGCGGCGCGACACACACCGTCAACGCATCGAAGGAGAACGCGGTCGAGGCGGTCGAGTCGATCACGGGCGGCGGCGCTGAGTGCGTCTTCCACGCCAACAGGGAGGCGCAGGTGCTCGCCGACTGCGTCGACGCGGCCGGGTACGGCGGCAAGGTCGTGCTCGTCGGCGCGACGCGCGGGCCTGTCAACATGTACTTGAACAAGCTGCTGGTGCGCGAGATCGACATTCGCGGTTCTCACATGGTCAGCGACGTCCGGCAGCGCTACTGGAAGTGGACGACCTCGCGCGACCGAAACGCGATCATGCGGATGATCGCCCAGGGGACCCTCAGCGTAGACCACCTGATCAGTCACGTCGTCAGGCCGGAGGAGGGGGACGAAGCCTACCAGCGCATAGTCGCAGGCCCGGAGGGGTGGATGGGCGTCTTCTTCGCCTGGGACTGACGCTTCACCGTCGTGGACTCCTCTTACGATTCGCGCGACTACCGGGTGGTCAATCACTCAATTGACCCAGCGCCTCACTCGTTGCAGGCAAAGTCATAAGTCGAGATATCGCGGTAATGGTTGCCAATCAGAGAGTTGTCGAACGTCTCTAGGATACGGCCCGTCTGCCGGTAAGAGCAGCCAGAGTTGTCGAGCAGTCTTTCGATACTCGGCCATTGGTCCGCCCCTATTGCAGCGAAGCCCCGTTGACCCAGCTCAAGGCCAGGACGGGTGGGTGTGACGGTCTCATCGCCAAGCCACGTGAAGTGGACGCTCGTGACGATCTGCCGGCTATCCTGGCGCACCGCATAATCCTCAACCGCCGCATATGCTCTGCCCTCAAACACGATGAACACCAGACGGAACAAAAGGCCCATCACAAGGACCGGATATATCCAGTCCTTTTTCTCTCGTACCCAAAGTACGCTAAGCGCGACATAGGGCGCGACCAAGAACGGTAACGACAATAGCCATACTGCGTCGAATCCACGGGGATGGAAGATGCCGGTCAACGCGGCGCCCGCGGCAAAGGCCACGGTCATGGCCAATGGAAAGATGTACTCGATCCGCCCGCCCGGGGCCTCCTTCTCTTTCAGGTATAGGGCGGCAACGAAGACTACCGCCGCCGGAAGATAGTACGCCAGGTACATGTCCCAAGGCGCTGAAGGAAGTAATGCCAGCGCCGCGAAGACAGCGATTGCGTACAGAGCCAGCGGCAAGTTGTCTACCACAAGGCGTCTAGTATCGTCTGCGGCGCTCTTCCACCGGAGTACCACAAGGGCGAGGGTGACCCCTACAAAAAACAACGTCGGATACGCATGGACGTTGTTCGCCGCCCCTCTGAGTACTCGCTCAACCTCGCCGAGGATGAACGTCAAACGATGTCCCTCAGACGACAGATCCCGCATGAACCTAAGCGCGCTATGCGGCTCCGGGAAAAGAACTATCCCAACGCCGATAGCCGTTGACACGCCTAGCGTTCCGACCGCCAACAGTAGCCGTCGGTACGACAGCAGGTGTCTGTAAAACCAGACTACTAGCACCAGATAGATGTAGAGAATCGAGGCATTGGTGTGGATGGGCAGCGCCACGACACCGGTCACAACGGAGGCAAGAACCAGATACCCGGCAGCCTGCTCCCGGATGAACCTGTGGACCAAGAGCAAGACCAGTAACACGACCGGCAAGAGCCAAAGCTCGAATCTCGCGGGGCTACTCACCCACCGTTCCGTGAACAGGTAGTAGAATATTAGTGATGCAGCCAAGAAAGACGTACGTGGGCTGGCATACTTCCTCGCCAACACATAGGTCAACGCTGCAGACGCCGTGAGTAGGACTCCCCCGATCACCGCAGGTGTTCTGAAGGAAAATGGTATGCCGATCTTGAAGAACGCGGTGAATATCACGACAGAGATCTTGTGAAATGGAAAGACCTCGCCGTGCACATCATTGTAAAAGGCTCGGTCCGACACAGCCGTGTTCCAAGTCGTAAACCCCAACACGCCATCGTCCCAAGTTGGCGCAAGTATCCACATGTACGCCGCTAGGCAACCCAAGACGGTCAGCACATAGAAGTGCGGCAGACGGATCTTGCCCACGACTTGAGTGACGACCGTCAAGCTCCCACTCCTTGCCAGCTTCGACATCGAACCGCAGCGCCGTCGACGGCCCCCTCCGACCCGAGCACGTACAGCCGCAGGTCAACACCAGAGACCCGGACAGACAGGGAGCCCACCATCGAGAATCTAAATCGGCAGCTTCGGCGCGGGGATCAGCTTGTGATTGGTGGTGTCGGCGATCAGCCCGAGAACCTGGAGCGTTGTGGCCCCGACCAGGTATTGGCCCGCTTCACCGAAGACGACGCGGTTCGTGGCTTCCCTGCCCTCGACGGTCAAGCGCGCCTCTCCGACCGGCAGCACCACCGGTCTCCCGTCGGCAAGGGTGAACTCGAGGTGTTCCCTGGGCTCGACGCCCACCTGCTGGCGCAGGACGGCGTCCGGGAGCACGGTGTAAGTCGCGCCGGTATCGACCAGTGCGTCGACCCACCGGGTAGGTCCGCCGCCTCCATCACTCACACCGACGTGGGCCGCAAATTCACGCATCCCTCGGATTCCCTTGTCCTCTGAGGCATACTAGTCTAGCCTGCGACCGGCATCCCCGTCGAACGAGATTGAGAATCGAGCCGTCACACGCGAGCGAGGAGTCTCAGACATGGCCGAGATGGGCAGGATGTTGTCGGTCGTCGACGGAGAGCGGGTCGTCGTCGAGACGTTCGAGGTGCCGGAGCCGGGGCCGGGCGAGGTGCTGGTCAGGGTCAACCGGACCCAGGTCAGCGCGGGCAGCGAGAAGGGCCGGTTTCGCGGCGCCTCACCGCCGGATCCCAAGATCCCACTCGGGTACTGGGAGATCCCGCCCGGCTACACCGCCGCGGGGCGCGTGCAGGCCATCGGGCCCGGCGTGGAGGGCTTCGAACTCGGCGACAGGGTGTTCGCGTCGGGCAGGCATGCGTCGCATCTGCTCTCCCAACTCGATGACGAGGACGACGGCGGGATGCGAAAGAGGGTGCAGCGCATCGAGTTCGACGTCACCGACGAGCAGGCCTGCTTCTCGCGCCTGGGGGACGTCGCGCTGCACAGCATCAGGCGCGCCGAGCTCCAGCCAGACGAGTCCGTAGCCATCTTCGGCCAGGGGGTCGTCGGACAACTCATCGCGGCCTTCGCGCGCATCTCCGGCGCATACCCGATCGTCGCGGTCGACCTGGACGACGACAGGCTCGATTTGTCGAAGATCAGCGGCGCGACACACACCGTCAACGCCTCGAAGGAGAACGCCGTCGAGGCCGTGGAGGCGATCACCGGAGGCGGCGCCGAGTCCGTCTTCCACGCCAACCGTGAGGCCCAGGTGCTCGCCGACTGCGTCGATGCGGCTGGGTTCGGAGGCAAGGTAGTCTTCGTCGGCGCGACCTACGGACCGGTCAGCATGTACCTCGGCAATCTCCTGAGACGCGAGATAAGCATCCGAGGCTCCCACATGGTCAGCGACGTCGAGCAGCGCTACTGGAAGTGGACGACCTCGCGGGACCGAAACGCGATCATGCGGATGGTCGCCCAGGGATCCTTGAGCGTCGACCACCTGATCAGCCACGTCGTCAGGCCGGAGGAAGGGCACGAGGCCTACCAGCGCATAGTCGCGGGCCCGGAGGGCTGGATGGGCGTCTTCTTCGCCTGGGACTGACGCAGCGGGTTACCTCCTTTCCCGAAGAGAGTAGTGCAAGAGTCCCCCCAGCGGTCTGCGGCGGGGCGGAGAGGGCGGTGGACGCCAGGGATCGATCCCCGGGGAACCCGCGCCGCGCCAATTTCCCTGCCGTCGACGGGTTTCCCGGGCTCCCGGTAGGATGCAGCGGCGACCCTGAGTGGGCATCGTCGTTTTGTGGAGAAGATAACCGTGACCACCAACGATTCAGGCAAGCTGAACATGAGCGGTGTCTAGGGCATAAAGAGCATCACGAGCGTCCCGCCCGACAAGCGAACATCCAGGCAGATCGAATACCTGAACGCCTGCCTCACAGCCCTTGCCCATCAGCCCAGTCGCTGGCATTCGTATCAGGACTGGGGCCCCGGCGGCCCCGTCGAGTTTCTAGCCAGAAGGGGGATGGAGTTCATCCCCGCGCCTGACTCCCACCCTGTAGGACGCTCTTGGTACGACGGCTGCGGGTGCGCCGAGCCACACTGGAGAGAATTGAAGCCGTGCCCCGAGTGTCGAGGGCTGGGCTATCTCTCAACCTGAGCAGCGGCTAATCCCTCGGCGCCCGCAGATCCTGGGCCGTCGCCCGACCAATTGCCCGCCAATTCTGACGGCGGCCTCTCCGCGCCTGTGCAGACTACCGCCGGCACTTTTGCACTTGTCTCTCCCCCCCCCCCGAACCCAAATCCCCCACCTGACATTGTTGAGAGCTGTTTCGTGTGCTTTCAGGGGTGTCGGGATGTCGACTTGGGGTGAGGCATGACATGATCGGCATCGGAGAGGGTCTCGGGTGCCGTCTTTGAGGGTATCGGCAGCGGTTCGCTGCCAATTATGGCTGTTGTCAGGCCGAAGAAGGCATGGCCCGGCCTGGCAACTCGGCAGAGTCGCCTACAAACCGATGCTCCAGGCAGGGTCGCCTATGCTCGATACGGCTCGGCAGCCAGCGCCAATATCCTCTGCCGCGCCCTGAGCAGCAACTCGTATGAGGGATGGCCACGGGCAAGACGGATGATCAACCTCCTGGCGTGACGCACCACACGGCCCGGTAGGGCGATCAGGGCGAAGCGCACCGCCTTGAGACGCTTGCCCACCCACTGTCCGCCCAACACCAGCCGCTTCATGGCAGAGTTCAAGTTGAAGGCCAACACTGCTATCGCCCACCATGCTGCGTTGGCTCCGAACAGCCCCGACGGAAGCCTGCCCCCGGCAAGGTCACTCTTGAGGACGCCGTGGACCTCCTCGCCCTTACCGCACCTCTGTCTCGACCACCAGATCAACTCATCTCCCGCAATGCTCCGGTTGGTCACCACTCCGAAGACCTTGTACCAGCCTCTGTTGGACAGCTCCATCGCGGGGAACGGAAGCTCCATCTGCCCCTCCATTCCCGGCAGAGGCGGCCTGTCCAGACGCTCCCTGGTAGCTATGAACCGATACTCAGGGCTGTTCTTGGAGTGCCCTATCCATTTGGGTACGAAGTTCACATCAGCCCACTGCTGACCCGTGTCCACACGATGCTCCCCAACCTTGCGGTACAGCGTCTGCCAGTCTTGCTCGGCGACCTCGGACACCGCTCGGCGGAACTCTGCCGTCACGTCAACCCCAACCGCGAACTCGATCACCCCGAACCGCTCGTCTCTGCCCTCCGCGCAGTACCGCAGCAACTCCTGCTGGTACCCCGCCGTGTCAGACCTGAGCATCACGCTCTCCACACCGGCAGGCAGATGCTCCAGTGCTTCGGTCAACACTCGTAACTGCTGATGGCCCGCAGGTACGTTGCCGTCCCGAAACTCTGAATGCACAATCTGGTCGGCCTCTGCCCAGTAGGTGGTCAGCGGCTGGTACGCCCTGTACCCCTTGTAGCTGTGGAGCGCCTCCTGCTTGCGCGTCTCCACCAGTGTGGCATCCATGTCCAGTGTGGCCTCGGTCTGAGGCGAACGGCTCTGCACGAAGCCCACCAGGTCGGCGTTGACCTTCCCCAGACCCTGTAGCGCTTCGTTGGGAGCCGCTATGAACGCCCTGTGAGCTTCCCGCTTCGACTCCTCGTCCATGTCGTGGAACCCCTCCAGATACCGGAACGCCGCAGACTCCGACGGCACACTCCGACGACGCTCGACTCGCCATCTCTTCTCCAACGCCCTGCGCTCGCTGAGACGCATACCACAGGACTCGAACTCTCGAAGTATCCTGCACAACCCTCTGTCCTTCTCAAGGAGATCAAGGTCGGACACCGACTCGCCGCCTGCCAAGTTCAGCAGCATCAGCGAGATGATCATCTGGCTGTCCGTCCAGCCCTGACCTCTCTCCCGCAGTCTCACGTGGCGCTCTACCGATGACCTCAAACCCGCTGCGGCCATCAACTCCACGTACGTCATCAGGCCCGACAGTCCCGTCATACCTGTCGAGCCCTTCTCCTGCTCGTACTGGAATGCCAGCAGGCCTTGCTTCATAATAGCTGCACCTCGTTGGTGATCGTTTCTCTTGGTCAAGAAACATCTTAGCCCCCTTCGTGGCGGGTGCCAACGAGGTCTTCCTCTTATCTAGGTGGGGAATCTGGGCGAATTCCCCGGGTTGCGCCAACAGTACATTAGTGCTATTCTGTCCCCGCGACAAATACGCCCCATGCCCCAACTACCCACTCTTCACTATCCACTACCCCTGTCCTATTCTTGTCCCATTTTGTCCGGCCGTGTCCCACGCCAGATACGGACCGTGGGACACCACCTGTCCCATTTTTCGGCAAAGTGTCCCATCGCCCAGATAGGGATGGGACAATTTGGGACGGAATGAGACAGTTGCGGCGGCCCTCTCGTGGCCGCGCCGTTCTGGCGTGATTGTGTAGGATAGGCCGGGTCGGGAGGCGGGAGGCTGCTTGAACGAGTTCACGGCGATCATCCTGGCGGCGTTGGCACTGGAGCTCGGACTGGGCATCGTCTCGGACTGGCTGAACCTGCGGGCGCTCGACCCGGAGATGCCGGCCGAGCTGTCGGACATCTACGACCCCGGGGAGTACCGCCGGTCACAGGAGTACACGCGGGCCAGGACCTACCTCGGACTCGCGACGGCGGCGTTCGACCTCGTCCTGCTGCTCCTGTTCTGGTTCGCCCACGGCTTCGATGCGCTGGACAAGATCGCCGTGAACGTATGGGACCACCCCGTCGGGGCGGGGCTGGTCTACATCGGCGCGCTGGGCCTGGGGCACTCGCTCTTGACGCTCCCGTTCGGCGTGTACGCCACGTTCGGGATCGAGGAGCGGTTCGGGTTCAACAAGACGACGGTACGCACCTTCGTGCTCGACAGGCTCAAGGCGCTGGGCCTCCTCGTCGTCCTGGGGAGCCCGCTGCTGGCCGCGGTGCTGGCATTCTTCGAGTACGCCGGCGGGCTCGCGTGGGTCTACGGCTGGGCGGCCGTCACCCTGTTCAGCCTCGTCATGGCGTTCGTAGCCCCGACCTGGATCATGCCTCTCTTCAGCAAGTTCACCCCGCTGGGGCCGGGCGAGCTGCGGGACGCGATCCTCGGCTACGCGCGCTCGGTCGACTTCACCGTCTCGAACATTCTCGTGATGGACGGCTCCAAGCGCTCCAGCAAGGCCAACGCGTTCTTCACCGGCTTCGGACGCAACAAGCGCATCGCGCTCTTCGACACCCTGATCGAGAAGCACACGACGGCCGAGCTGACCGCCGTCGTCGCGCACGAGATCGGCCACTACAAGCGCCGGCACGTACCCCAGGGGATTGTCCTCGGAATCGCGACCACCGGCCTGCTGTTCTTCATTCTCTCGCTCGTGCTCGAGGCCGGCGGCCTCTACGAGGCTTTCTTCATGGAGCGGCAGTCGACCTACGCGGGGTTAGTCTTCTTCGGCCTGCTCTACGCGCCGGTTCAGCTCGTGCTGTCGACGGCGACGAGGGTGCTGTCGCGACACCACGAGTACGAAGCCGACCGCTGGTCTGTCGATACCACGGGCGACCCGCAGGCTCTTGCGGTCGGGCTGAAGCGGCTGTCGGCGGACAGCCTGGCGAACCTGGCGCCGCATCCGCTGCACACGTTCCTCAACGACACCCACCCGCCCCTGCTGCAGCGCGTCCGCGCCATAGAGCGGCACGCCACGAGCCTGTAGCCGCGTCAACGATGTTATGGAATGGGCGCCCAGAGGCATCGGCGGTGCGCCACGCGTCTTGACAGGCAGCCGAAAAGGCGGCCCGGCCTGCTGAATGTCGCCCCGAACGGAGTGAGGGGTCTGGGGCAGCGGTGAGGTCGACACGCGATCGAGGTTGAGGCGACCCCGCCCCAGGTCCTTCGCGTCGGCTCAGGACGACTTTTCTTCCGCGGCCTGTTAGAGGCTCTTCACCTCGCTGACGAGGTCGGTGAGGGACTGCCGGGCGTCGGCGAAGAGCATGAGCGTGTTCTCTTTGTAGAACAGCTCGTTGTCCAGGCCGGCGAAGCCGGGGTTGAGGCTACGCTTGAGCACGAGCACGTGTCCGGCGCGGTCGACGTTGAGGATGGGCATGCCGTAGATCGGACTGCCCGAGTTGTCTCTCGCCGCGGGGTTGACGACGTCGTTGGCCCCGACGACCAGGACTATCTCTGTGGAGTCGAACTCGTCGTTGACCTGGTCGAGGTCGTACAGCTTGTCGTACGGGACCTCGGCCTCAGCCAGCAGGACGTTCATGTGGCCGGGCATCCGACCCGCCACAGGGTGGATGGCGTACTTGACCTCGACGCCCTTGTCGGCCATCAGGTCGCCCAGCTCCTTGAGCTGGTGCTGCGCCCGCGAGACGGCGAGGCCGTAGCCCGGGACGAAGATCGCCTTCCGAGCGTAGGCGAGGGATATCGCCGCGTCGGAAGCGGTCACCTCGCGGACGGCGCGGGGGCCGCCCGATACGCCCGTCGCCCCGGCCGGGGACGCGCCGAACGCCCCGAACATCACGTTGACTATCGATCGGTTCATCGCCTTCGTCATGATGAGCGTCAGGATCATTCCCGCCGCGCCGACGAGCGCCCCGGCCACGATCAGGATGGGATTGCCGAGCACGAACCCGGCGCTCGCAGCGGCAAGCCCGGAGTAGGAGTTCAGCAGCGAGATCACGACCGGCATGTCGCCGCCGCCGATCGGGATCACCAGCAGCACGCCCAGCAGCAGGCAGGCCGCGGCGAGCCCGACGAATACGCCGATTTGGGGGTCGGCTATCGAGTAGCCGATCATCGCGAGCACGCCGAGGAACATCAGCGCGCTGACGACGTTCTGCAGCGGGAACGTGATGGGCCTCGTCGTCATGACATCCTGCAGCTTCCCGAAGGCGATGAGACTGCCCGAGAAGGTGACCAGCCCGATCAGGGTGCCCAGCATTATGCTCACGGCCACGTCGTTGGGTATGCCGTCGGCCGTTCCGCGCAGCCTGACGAACTCGGAGGCCGCGATGAGCGCCGACGCCCCGCCGCCGAGACCGTTGAACACTGCCACCATCTGCGGCATCGCCGTCATCCTGATCGTCCGCGCCATCACGCCGCCGACGATCGCGCCGATCAGTATCCCCAGGACGATCAACTCGTAGCTGACGATCGACCGGTCCAGCAGCGTGACGACGACGGCAGTCAGCATCCCCGCCGAGGAGAGGACGTTGCCCGAGCGCGCCGTGGCGGGCGAGCTGAGGCGCTTCAGGCCGAGGAAGAAAAGAGCGGCCGAGACGAGGTAGACCGCGCCGATCAGCGTCTGCACGTCGAAGCCGATCATCGGTCCCCGTCCCCGGAGTCTCGCTTGAACATGCGCAGCATGCGGTCGGTGACCAGGAAGCCGCCGACAACGTTGACCGTCGCCAACGCCACGGCGAGCACTCCGAGCGCCACGCTGGCGGCGCCTCCGTCCTGCCCGGCCACGAGCAGCGCGCCGATGACCGCGATTCCCGATATCGCGTTCGCGCCCGACATCAGCGGCGTGTGCAGCGTCGGCGGCACCTTGGTGATCACCTCGAAGCCGGCGAACGCAGCGAGCACGAAGATGTACAGCTCTATGAGAAGCGCGCTGTCTATCACGATGCGGCGTCCTTTCCGGGTAACCGTCCAGAGTTGCTGAGCCGAACGCGGCCCACCCCTGTGGATTCCTTTCGCGGGTATGACTGTGCCGTGGTTACCGAAATCCGGGTATGGGTGGGGCCGTCGCCACGCGACCCGTTCGCCCTGAGTGCCACGACGCTTCGTCGGGGTGTATCGAAGGGGTCGCACAACTCAGTCTCTGGATGGGGCCAAGGCCACCATTGGCGGGAAGGCTGCGTGCGCCCTTCGATACGCGCCGGTGAAGCACCGGCGCTACTCAGGGTGATCGGGTTGTGTCGGCCACTCAAGTCTGAACAGCGTCCTTTCCGGCGTTGGTCTCGACGGCCGCGCTGCGGGGGTCCCTGGCCTGCCCGTCCGCGGGCACGCCGACTATCTGGCCGTCGTGCGTGATGCAGCTTGCCATGGTGATGTCGTCGTCGAAGTCAGGCCCGGCCCCGTCGTTGCCCACCACGTGCAGCAGGAAGTTCCCGATATTCCGGGCGTACATCTGGCTCGCGTGGACCGGTATCGAGCTGGGCAGTCCCAGCGGCCCATGGATCGCCACGCCATGCACGAGCACCGTTTCGCCGGGCCTGGTCAGCACGCAGTTGCCGCCGGTCTCGGCGGCGATGTCCACGATCACGGCGCCCGGGCGCATGCCGGCGACCATCGCCTCCGTGACGATCTTGGGAGCCGGCCGGCCGGGCACGGCCGCGGTGGTTATCACGAAGTCCACAGCGGCTACGTGCTCTCCCAGTGTGTCCCGCTCCCGCTGCTGCGTCTCCGCCGATAGCTGCTTCGCGTAGCCGCTGGCGTGCTCCGCCTCGGCGACGACGACCTGCGGCGCGACGAAGCTCGCGCCCAGGCTGCGCACCTGCTCGCCCACCGCGGGACGGACGTCGTAGCCGAACATCACGGCGCCCATGCGGCGCGCCGTCGCGATGGCCTGGAGTCCAGCGACTCCCGCGCCGATCACCAGCCCCTTCGCCGGGGCGAGCGTGCCGGCGGCGGTGATCATCATGGGCATGAACCGGTTGAGGGCGTTGGCGGCGATCAGCGCGCCCTTGTACCCGGCGAGCGACGCCATCGACGTCAGCGCGTCCATGCTCTGGGCGCGCGCGGTCCTGGGAACGGCGTCCATGCTGAAGCCGGTGATCCGGTTGTCGGCCAGCTTCCTGACCATCTCGGCGTCGCTCGAGGGCCGGAGGAATCCGACGAGCAGCGCGCCCTGCTTCATCATGTCAGCCTCGTGCCGGCCGACGGCCTCGTTCATGATGGGGCGGTCCACCTTGAGCACCGCGTCCGCCGATTCGTAGAGCGCGACCGGGTCCTGCTCAACGGTGGCGCCCGCGTCGACGTAGGCGGAGTCGGATGCCAGAGCGCCGTGTCCAGCGCCCGACTCGACGACGACGTCCATCCCGGCCTCGCGGAGCCTCGCCACCGCGTCGGGGACGAGCGCCACGCGTAGCTCACCGGCGGCGATTTCTTTGGGTACGGCGACCTTCAACCAAACCCTCCATGACGGCAGCGACGGCGCAGAAAGACGCCGCTCGTTGTCGTCCACATTCTAGCAAGTACGGGCCCGGCGATTGGAAGAGACTCACGACAGATTCCGACCGAAAGACCCAGAACGTTTCTCGTCGTCGCAGATTCACCACCTAGTCAAGGAGGCAGGCGTGACGGACTGCTTGCGGGGCCGTGATGGCGCACCAGGCCGGGGATAGATTCCCGCCTTCGCGGGAATGACGGAGGTGGGAGGTTACCGGTCGACGGAGGTGAGGTATTCCAAGTCGTCCGAGGTGGCAGAGTCCAAGTCGTCCGAGGTGGGGGATTACGGGTCGTCCGAGGTGGCGGAGCCCAAGTCGTCCGAGGTGGGTGATTACGGATCGTCCGCGGCAGATGGCTTGACGACGGTCTGGGTGGTACATTGGCCGAGACGTCAACAACGCGACTGGGAGGACGGACATGGCATCTCGATCGGGAGTCAGCCGAAAGACGACGGGACCGCTGCTGGACTGGTTCTACGTCAGCGCCGGATACGTCACGTTCCGCAGCGGAATTGCCGAGCAATGGGACTCGCCCAGAGGCATCGAGATCGACGTGCAGCAGGCGCAAAAGTCGGACCCGATCCTGGTGCCCGATAGACCGTGGGAGGAGGGAGGTATCGCGTCGGTGAAGGGGATCGTCCGGCGCAATGACCGGTACGAGATGTACTACTCGACGGACGGCGGCTGCCAGTGCCTGGCGGTGAGCGAAGACGGCGCGACCTGGACGAAGCCCGAGCTTGGAATCGTGGAGTTCGACGGCTCCAAGCGCAACAACATCGTAGCCCGTGGGCGCGGCCTGACAGGGTATGTTTTCGAAGACCCGTCCGGGCCTGCCGAGGAGCGGTTCAAGCTGACCACGATGAGGGGCGGCATATACGAGCCGGAGCTCGATGCCGACGGCCTGCCTGTAGAGCTGGGTCCGACGGCCTCCCAGGACTTCGAGCTACAGGAAGAGCTCCGGGAGGGATATTCGGGCAAGTGGGGCCAGATGAAGGGATTTCTCGCCGGCGCGGTATCCCCGGACGGCCTTCGCTGGGCCGCCATGGAGAAACCCCTTCTTGCCGAATTCGTCGACGGCGACAGCATAACGCACTATGACGACGAGAGCGGCAAGTACGTCGCCTACCTGCGGTTCCACACCGGCGGCCGGAGGACGGTCGGCCGTTCCGAGACAACCGACTTCAGGCGGTTCAATCCCGAGAAGGTGGTGCTGCAGCCCGATCCCCAGGACCCGCCGGACACGTCCTTCTACGGTCACGCCTACACGCCGTATCCCGGCAGGGACGATCTCCATCTCATGTTCCTGTCGGTGTACCACCACAACACGGACAACATAGACCTGCAGCTCGCCGTGAGCCACGACGGCGACTACTGGTTCCGGCCTGACCGCCGCCGGCCCATAGTCGCCAACGGTCCGGCGGGGACGGACGACTCCGGGCAGATCCACGCCGGCCCCGGCCTAGCCGACCTGGGAGACGGCCGGTGGGGCCTCGCTTACGTCGGGAATCGCAGGCTGCACAACAACGACGTCGACTGGTACCCGCCGGAGCCCGGAGAGCGGGTATCCCGCACGGTCCGGTACGCGGTCTGGCAGCGGGACCGCCTGGCGGGGATACGCGCCAGGGACTATGGGCAGCTAACCCTCAGACAGGAGCGCGAACGGCCGCCTGAGAACTGCCCGGACGCGATCGAGGCGCCGCCTCACGGCGTATTCCCGCCGCTATCCTACCCCGACGAGGCGCCCCGCCAGCTCAGGCTGAACTACCGCACGGAGACAGGGGGATGGATCAAGGTGGAGCTGATTCCCGTGGTCGGCACGATGACCGATCCCCAGGTACCGCCGATAAGTGGCTACAGCTTCGACGACTGTGATACGCTCACAGGTGACCATCTGGACCGGGTGGTGACGTGGGGTGAGCGCACCAACGTCGCCGGCCTTTCCGACACGCTGGCCGTCAGAGTGACTATGTATCGGGCCACGCTGTTCTCATGGTCGCTGTAACCCAACCGTGAGCCAGATCCCGCGATCCGTCAGCGAGACCAACAGCGCCGCCATGCCCTTGCGATGCCCGATCAACCAACCGGCGTACGTCCGGTGATCGACCCGCGTGAGGTGACACGTTTATGGACGAACTGACCGAATCGCAGCGCAGGCAGATATACGAAGAGGAAAAGCAGAAGGAGGCCGAGCGCCGGCGCCGGCGGGGCCGTAGGCCGGACTTCATCTGGCTGGCGGTCATCGCCTTCCTTGTGCTCTTCGTCGCTGCCATACCGATTGTAGGCCAGGCCGGCCAAGTGGACCGCGCGCTCGCGAGCAACGAAGCCCAGATCCGGGAGGCCGGGAAGTACCCCACCGCGCCGCCGGAAGCGTTGCCTACGCCGGCGCCGACGCCGGCGACCGGAATACGGACGACTTTCGGCGACGGCGTGTGGGTGATCGGGGACCAGATGCCTCCGGGCACATACCGCGCTGAGCCGCCGTCCGCAGGCTGCTACTGGGCCCGCGTTGCCGAGTCCAGCGACCTCACGAGACTGAACGCCCGCTCCACCGCCGCGACCGATGCCGGCGCCTGGTCGGCTGGTATCAAGTCGCCCACCGAGGTCGTGTGGATCCAGGGCACGGACGCGGCCTTCGAGACGATCGGCTGCGGCACGTGGCGACGGCTTGCACAGTGACATCCCTGGCAGCCCAGCCCCGACGCACATTCGCGGCCTCCGCGCAGCCGAATCTGATGCCAGTGTCACCACCATCCGATCGGCGATGAGTTGCCCCGTCGTCAGCCCGAGCGCCCGTGTGCTCGAGCACCGGCCCGGACTGCGTGTCGAAACCGGGCGTCCGCGTGGCTGACGTATCCGCCGGTCAGGTTGCGTCTCCGTCGCGCGGCAAGTGGGCGACCCTCGCCGTCGTGTCGATCGGCACGCTCATGTCGACCCTGGACGGCGGCATGGTGGGCGTGTCGTTCCCGGCGCTGTCCGAGGCGTTCGACGCCGGCAGCTCGACCATCCTGTGGGTCAGCGTAGCCTTCTGGGCCACGAGCTTCGGCCTGCTGCCGACGCTCGGCTGGCTCGGGGACGTCCACGGCAGGAAGCGGGTCTACACGCTGGGCTCGCTGGTATTCGCGTTCGGCATCCTGGCCGCGGCCGCGGCACCCAACGTGTGGGTCCTGATCGCCGTCCGGATCGTGCAGGCCGTCGGATCGGCCATGGTGCTGTCGAACCTCAACGCGGTCATCGCCGCCGCCTTCCCGGCCAGCGAGCGCGGCCGGGCCCTGGGCATATCCGGCGCCGTCGTGGGCATCGGGCTGTCTGGCGGCCCGTTCATCGGGGGATTCCTGGTCGACACTCTGGGGTGGCAGTCCCTCTTTTACACTCGAGTGCCCCTTGGCCTGCTCGGAGCGCTCCTGGCGTGGCGGGTGCTGCCGGGCGACAGCAAAACGGGCGGACGGGCCGGCATCGACCTGCTCGGCTCCGGCACGCTCTTCGTAACGTTGGGGGCGTTTCTGCTCATCATCAACCAGGGAGGACGGCTGGGCTTCGGCTCGCCGGTCGTGCTGGGGCTGGCCGTCGCGGCGGCCGCCCTGCTGCCAGTGCTGGTCTGGACGGAGAGGCGCTCGGCGCGGCCCATATTGCAGGCGTCGCTGTTCAAGAGCCGAGACTACACGTTCGCGCTGCTGGTCCAGATCAGCCACTACCTGGCCCACGGCGGGATCATACTGGTCGCGCCCTTCTTCTTCGTCGACTCGCTCGGCTTCTCGGCGACGAAGATGGGGATATTCATCGCCGCCTTCTACGCGGCGCGCACGGTCATGGCGCCCGCCGCGGGGTGGCTGTCCGACGCCTTCGGGCCGCGCCGATTCCTGGTCTTCGGCAACGGGCTGTTCGCCCTGGCCTTGCTATGGGTCAGTTGGGAGTGGACAGGCTCGAACGAGCTTGCGATTCTGGGGGCGCTGCTGTTGGCCGGGGTCGGCTCGGCGTTCTTCGAGCCCGTGGTCACGTCGGTCATCATGGGCGCGGTCCCCGCCGACAGACTGGGCACCGCCTCGGCATCGGTCGCGATGGGGCGCCACGTGGCTTTCGCGGCGGGCGTGGCCCTGGCCGGCGCGGTGTTCGCGGTGCGGGAGCGCGCCTATCTGGCGGAGCTGGGCGAGTCCGCCGCCGCGGAGGCCATAGGACGCGGCTTCAGCGACACGATGTTGACGGGTGTCGCCCTGGCCGCGGCCGCCGTCGTGTTCTCCGCGCTGGTCAGGAGCCGCGGCCGGCGATAGCTATGGCCGTCAGACCTTCCGCAGTTTCGTCAGGCTGCGCAACTCGGTCGGCGGGTCCATCTGCATGCCCCGTATCGCGAAGGAAACCTCGCCGACATAGATGTCGCCGTGAGAGTCGACCGCGACGCCATGAGGCGCGATGAACTGTCCCGGTCCCTCGCCCTCCTGTGGGTCGCCGAAGCGGGCAAGCATCTCCCCGTCCAGACTGTATATGCCAATCCTGTGACCTAGGCCCGGTGCGTCGTCTACCCCCGGCATCCCGTTGAGCTCACCGACGTAGAGGTTGCCGTCCGGGCCGATGCTGATCCCGTCCGGCCGGTGGATGTTGTTCCACATCGTTATGAAGGCGCCGTCCGCGTCGAAGACCTGTACCCTGTGACACTCGCGGTCGGCGACGTACACACGCTCCCGGGAGTCGACGGCGATGTTGTGCGGGCGGATGAACTGCCCGGCGTCTATGCCCGGCTCGCCCCAGGACAGAATGTAGCGCCCCTCGCCGTCGTACTTGTGGACGCGGGAGTTGCCGTAGCCGTCCGAGATGTAGATGTTGCCGGTCTTTGGGGAAGCCGCCGCGTGCGTCGGCTTGTTGAACGGTTGGCCGCTCCAGGCCTCCGACGACTGGTCGGGGGTCCCGATCGTCATGAGGAGCTCGCCCTCCGGCGTGAACTTCGTTATCGCGTGCCTGCCGTCGTCGGTACAGTACACGGCGTCTTCCGCCCCGATGAAGATGCCGTGCGTCCGCCGACTGAAGAGGCCGGCCCCGAAGGAACGCAGGAAGTTTCCGTCCCGGTCGAAGACCATCACGGGATGATCGACATTGCGTGTGAGCGCGAAGACCTCGTCGCGGGAGCTGACCGCCACGCCTGGGGTCTCCACAAGATTGACGCCGTCGGGCAGCTTCACCCAATCGACGATCGGCTCGTAACGAAAGTCTCCCTGCCCCACTACGATTGCCATTCCCATCCCTCCTGAATCGGCGAAGACCGCCTCGGGTACCCGGCCACGGCAAGGCGGAGTGTACGAGCGTTCCCGAAGCGGTGTCAACCGGCCGGGCCTGGCGTTCGGCCGGTGGTCCCAGCTTCACCACCCAATTGAGTGGGCCGGCGTGATGGACTCCCTTCAGTGTCATGGTGGTGCGCCTCGTCGGGGATGGATTCCCGCCTTCGCGGGAATGACGGTTGTTCAAAGGTCTGCGTTCGCGGGAATGACGGAGGTGAGGGAGGCGGGAGTGCGGAGGTGAGAGATTTGGGAAGTCTGGACACTCGGATTGACCGTGGGTTATGCTAGCTTGGCGATAGTCGGAACGGAGGATCCAGTGCCTGAGTTCAAGGTAGTCACCCCGAGCACGGGGAAGCCGACGACCTTCGAGTACGAAATGGGGGCGCTGAGACCCATCGGCGCCGAGATCGTAGAGGTTTCGGCCACGACCGCCGAGGAATTCCTCGAGGCGGCCCGCGACGCCGACGCCGTCATCGGCGGCGGCATCCCGATGAGCCGCACCATCATCGAGGGCCTTGAGAAGTGCAAGGTGATCGCCCTCGGGAGCGTCGGCACCGACCAGGTTGACGTCGACGCCGCGACCGAGCGCGGCATACCGGTCACCAACGTACCCGACACCTTCATAGACGAGGTGGCGGATCACACCATGGCGCTGATCCTCGGCACCTTCAGGCGCCTGACGCTGATGGACGACATGGTCCGCGATGGCAGGTGGAGAGAGGGCCGCCCCCATCTGTACCAGTTTCCGCGCCTCAGGGGACAGACGCTCGGCCTCATATCGTTCGGGCACGTGGCGCGGGCCGTCTCCGAGAGAGCGGCGCCCTTCGGGTTCCGCATTATGGCCTACGACCCTTACATCGAAGAGCTGACGATCTCTGGCTACGGCGTCGAGCCCGTCGAGCTCGACGAGCTGCTGAGCATGTCGGACATCGTGTCCATGCACGCCCCCGGCATGCCCGACACCGAGAAGATGCTCGGCGAGGAGCAGTTCAGGCGTATGAAGCCGACCGCGCTGTTCATCAACAACGGACGCGGCTCGACCGTCGACGAGGCGGCGTTGATCAGAGCGCTCGAAGAGGGATGGATCGCCGCGGCGGGACTGGACGTGTTCGCGAAGGAGCCGCCGGATCCGGAGAACCCGCTGTTGCACATGGAAAACGTGATCCTGACGCCTCACGCGGCGTCGGCGTCGGCCCGGTTCGACATCCAGCGTCTGACCAGGGTCGGACGAGAGGTGGCACTCGTGCTGACCGGACGATGGCCTCGAGCGTGCGTGAACCCGTCCGTGCTGGAGCGCTCGGAGTTGAAGCGCTGGCAGCCCTACTCCATGGAACGAGGGCCGGCCAGATAGCACCATCTTGGGGACGACCTCTATGAAGATCGCCCTGGTGTCACCGTACGACTACGCGTTTCCGGGCGCCGTCGCCGACCATGTCCGTCACCTGGCAGCGCAGCTCGGCGAACGCGGCCACGACGTACGAGTCATCGCTCCGTGCTCCGACGCTGTCCGCGTGTCCGACGAGCGGTTCATACCCATGGGAAGGCCCGTGCCAATCCCCAGCGGCGGCTCGGTCGCGCGGGTCTCCCTGTCGGTCTGGCTCGCGCCGAAGACAAAGTCTCTGCTGCGCGACGAGGCGTTCGACGTAGTCCACCTGCACGAGCCATTCTCCGGCGTGCTCCCACTCACCGTCCTCGAGCTGTCGGAAACGGCAAACGTCGCGACGTTCCACAGCTACCACGGCACGCGGCTGTGGACGCGCCCGACGGTCTCCCTGGCGAACCGCTACTTCCGCAGGCTCCAGGGATGTATAGCCGTATCCGAGCCGGCGCGAGACTTCATAAGCAGCCATTTTCCGGGCGGCTACGAGATCATCCCCAACGGAATACAGGTGGGGACGTACTCGAACGGCGCTCTCCCTTACGAACATCTCCGCGACGGGATGGTCAACATCCTGTTCGTCGGGAGGCTCGAACGCCGCAAGGGCTTGAAATACCTTCTGGGCGCCTTTGCGAAGCTGAAGTGGTCCTGGCCCAACCTCAGACTGCTGGTGGTCGGTCCCGGGAGCCTGGACGGGGACTCCGCCCGGATGATCGGCGAGCGCAACATAAAGGACGTTGTGTTCACAGGCGCCGTGTCCGAGGAAGAAAAGGTGCGCTACTACAAGACGGCGGACATCTTCTGCACTCCGGCGACGGGCCGTGAGAGCTTCGGTGTCGTGCTGCTCGAGGCGATGGCGGCCGGCAAGCCGATAGTCGCCACTGAAATCGAAGGCTACTCCAGCGTCATCACGCACGGCAAAGAGGCGCTGATGGTCCCGCCCAAGAGCGAAGAGGGTCTCGCCGACGCAATTGCCATCCTGCTGAAGGACCCCGGTCTCGCCCGCCGGCTGGCCGACAACGGAAGCGCCAGGGCCCAGGAGTTCAACTGGGACACGGTTGCCGGGCGAGTGGAGGACTTCTACCTGTCCCTGCTACGCGAGCCAAAGGCGCAACTCTGATCCGGGCTCGATAGGCCCATGAAGCGAGCCTTTTGAAGACCGACACGGCGCGCAGACTGTTCTCGACGTACCTCGAGGCGCCCGTCGCCTCGACGCTGATAAAGCTGCACCTCTCGCCGAACGCACTCACGCTGTCGGGAATCGTCTTCGCTTCGGCAAGCGCGGCGCTGCTAGGATTGGGGTACCTGGCGGTCGGCGGGGCCGTGATGCTTGGCGCCTCGGCGTTCGACACGTTCGACGGCGCCGTCGCGAGAGCTACCGGAAGGGTGTCGGCCTTCGGCGCGCTGCTCGACTCGACCGTCGACAGGGTCTCGGAGTCGGTCGTACTGCTCGGTCTGCTCGTCTTCTACGCGGACCGCGGAGCCCAATGGGAGTCGGCCCTCGTTCTGGCCACTGTCGCCAGCTCGTACATGGTCAGCTACGTCCGCGCCCGGGCGGAGGGTCTGGGAGTGAGCTGCGAGGTTGGGATCATGCAGCGTCCGCAGCGCGTCGTGCTGCTGGGCGCCGGTCTCATCGCCGGCCAGTGGTGGCTCCCCGCGGTGTGGATCGTCCTCGCGGTCGTCTCGGCTCTGGCCGCGGTGACCTCCATACACCGCGTCCTCCATGCGAGGCGGGCGCTGAAAGCGCGGGAAGCGGGACCGGCCGGGTAGCCTGCAGTGCGTCAGCGGGCGGATATCGGCTAGAATGGGAGTAGCCGTCGATCGCGCCGAGCTTGATACCCGACGGCACCTCAGAGCAAGCCGATGCCGGTACTTCACGAGCGAGCCAGGAACGCCATCCGCCAGCGATTCGAGACGGAGCTGAAGAGCGACGTGTCGATCAGGATGTACACGCGGCTGAACAGCCTGCTCTACGTCCCCGGACGAGAGTGCGCAAGCTGCGAGCCGACCAGGCAGCTTCTCGAGGACGTATCCGACCTCTCGAACCGCATCGACCTTCAGATCATCGACTTCTACGGGGACACAGAGGGCGCGCTGGCTCTCGGAATCGACAGAATCCCGGCGGTGCTTATCGGCCGGCCGGGCAAGGACAACGTTCGGTACTTCGGCATGCCGTCCGGCTTCGAGATGCAGACGCTTCTCGATACGATCACGGCGGCGTCCACCAACAGAAGCCGGCTTCAGCTCGAGACGCGCCGCCGGCTGAAGCGGCTCAGGGAAGACGTTCACGTCAAGGTGTTCGTCACGCCCGGCTGCCACTACTGCCCGGCGGTGGCGGGGCTGGCCCATCTGATGGCCTTGGAATCCAAACGGGTCACTGCTGACGTAATAGATGTAGGGGAGTTCCGCGACCTGGCCCACGCCTACAACGTCATGAGCGTACCCAAGACCGTCATCAACGACCGTGTGCAGTTCGTAGGGACAGTCACGGAGGAAGTGATGGTGGAGCGCGTTCTCCAGGCCATCGGCGACGCCGAGCCAGGCGAGGAGCAGGCTGAGCGGGCGTCTGACCAAGCGACTGCCGTCAAGTAAGGCAACCCTCCCGAAGGAGTTGGGCGCACAAATGAACAAAAAGATCATCAGAGCGGCGGCCGTCGCTTCCGCGATAGTCGTAGCGTCGCTCTTCACAGTCTCGGATAGCCTGCGCGCCGAGGGCGGGATAGAGCTGGTGTCGACGACCTTCACGACCGAGTTCCCCGAAGGCTTCCGCGTGACGGCGCAGTTCCGGGGCCCAAGCGACATAGACAACATCGCCGCGCGAGTCAGGATCGGACAGCAGACGGCCGGCTCCTACGACTACCTCGATTTCGACACGGGCAAGCTGGTGGAAGGCGAGCTGTTCTGGCGCACGAACACTCTATCCACCTACATACCGCCCGGCACGATCATCACCCTGAGCTTCGAGGTGGAGGACGTCGAGGGCAACACGCTCAAAACGGAGCCGGACGAGTACGTCTACGAGGACCCGAATTACGAGTGGTCCGAGATCAGCGAAGGCTCGATCACCGTCGCCTATCACGGGCCCGTGGAGTCGAGGGCCCAGCTCGTTCTCGACTCGATGGTCGAGACCGTCGCCATAATGGGCCCGCTGCTTGGGGCCGAGACCGAGTCGCCCATACGGGTGACGATGTACAACAACCGCCTCGAGATGGTCAGAGCCCAGCCGCCCAGGAGTGCGGCGATCGCCCGAAATACGACGACTCTGGGCCAGGCGTTCTCGCAAGAGGGCGTGCTGCTCGTGCTGGGCAACAGCGACGCCAGGGGGACTGCGTCCCACGAGGTGACGCACATCCTGGTGCACCGCGCGGCCGACAGCCCGGGGCAGTTCATCCCGTCCTGGCTGAACGAGGGGCTGGCAGAGTACGGTAACCTCGAAGAGGGCCCCGAGTACGAGATCGCCCTGGAGTTCGCCGTCGCGACCGGGGTGCTCCAGTCGACCCTCAACATGGTCTCGAGCCCGGGCAATCCGGACGACCTGATCATCTTCTATGGTCAGGCTCGGAGCATTGTCGAGTTCATGATCGAGCGGTTCGGCGCCGAAAAGATGACCGAGCTCATGGCCACGATGAAGCAGGGCATCGGGATCGAGGGGGCGATCGAGCGCGTGTACGGCATGACACAGGTGGAGCTCGAGAACCTGTGGCGCGACAAGATCGGGGCGGACCTGTACGTGCCGCCTGTCGACGCGCAGGCCAGACCGACGGCCGTGCCCCGACGCAAGATCGAGCTCTACAGTCTAACTCCTCAGCCGAATACCGAACCGGTCTCCCCCGCCAGCGAGACACCTACGCCGGCGCCCGAGAGGACCGTATCCGAGCCCAGCGGCACGCCGACGCCCGCGCCGCTCGCCGAGGACAACACGGCGGCTGACGAGCCGGCGGCGGGGTCCGGGTGCGGAGCGCCGCTCCGAGGCGGTCCCGTGGACGTATCGGCGGCGGCGCTGCTCCTGGGCCTGGTGGGACTGCGCCTCAAGGGAAGTCGACGCTAGTCGACGACTCCGTGCTTCGACGCCGCCCCTTTCGGGGCAGCTAGCCGATCAGAACGTTGTCGCTGGGGTAGCGGAACGGGCGTCCTTCGGTCCGCCGCGACAGCGCGGCGCGGATGACCATGGGCGGCGCGATCCGCCCGATGAACATCGCTGCTACGAGCAGCAGCTTGCCGGCGGCTGACAGGTCGGGCGTGATGCCCGCGCTGAACCCAACGGTACCCAATGCGGACACCGACTCGAACAGCAGATCGCTCAGCGGCACGCCGTCTTCGACCGCCGCAAGCGCCAACGCGACGGTCGACGACGCCACAAGGCCAAGGGCCGTTAGCGCGAAGGCCCACTGTACCTGGTGCTCCGAGATTCTCCTCCCGAAGGCAGACGGCTCCGTCCTGCCTCTGATCGACGCTGCCACGGCGATCACTACTATAGCAACCGTGTTGACCTTGACGCCGCCCGCGACGGATGCCGCGGCGCCGCCGATGAACATCAGGATCATGTAGAAGGAGTTCGTCTCCTCGTTCGTCGCCCCGAAGTCGACCGTGGAGAATCCCGCCGTACGGTTGACGGACTGGAACACGGACGTGAAGGCTTGGTCTCCGGCGGACATCCCGCCCATCGTGGCCCCGTTGTCGGACTCGAAGGCGAAGAAGAGAAGGGCCCCGGCGGCAAGCAGTACGCCCGTGCAGAACAGCACCAGCTTTGAGTTCAACGACAGTCTGCGGAAAGGACCCTGCCTGATGAAGTCGGCCGTCACCCAGAATCCGGTGCTGCCGAGCAGTATCAGCACGCCGATGGTCCCAACGACCAGATAGTCTGTTTGAAACCCCGAAAGACTCGCGCTGTCGGGCAGAGAGGTGAAGCCCGCGTTGTTGAATCCGGAAACGGTCTGGAAGAGGGCGTGCCATACGGCTTCGGCCGTCGGGTAGATAGGCACGAACCCGATCAGGAGCACCAGGAATCCAGCCACCTGGACCGCCACCGCCCAAATGACCAGCAGGAGAGTCAATCTGGCGATGTCGGCGAAGTCCGCGGTGCCGATCGTCTCCCCCATGACCATCCGCTGGGTCAGCGACGCCCGCTGTCCGGCAAGCACCAGCAGCGCGCTCGCCAAGGTCATGATCCCGAGTCCGCCGCCGAACATCAACACGACAATGACCGCCTGACCGGGCACCGTCCAATAGCTGGACGTGTCGACCGTTATCAGCCCCGTCACCGTGGCGGCGGATGTCGCCGTGAACAGCGCGTCTACGATGGGCGCCAGACCGTCGCCGTGATGGGCCATGGGGAGCATCAGGAGCGACGTCCCGACCGCGATCAACAGGCCGAACGCGTACACCAAGATCAGCGGCGGGCTGACCGCCGGCGACTTGACCCGCGGCGCCGGAAGCACCATGCGGATCGGTAGAATCCCAGCCATGCGCGGACGCCGGACTACCCTGTCCGCGGGCTTGGGCGTCCACGTTTCGTCCTGTCTATTCAAAGACCTGTCACCCCGATTGTGGCGGGCGCAACGGCGGGGCCGTGGCGCACCCGATCAGACGCAATGATATAGCGCCGCCCGGCAGGACGAAAGATGCAGGTACTCGAAGAGCGCAGGGGACCGCCGGAACACCGTCGGGTCCGGCGGCCTCCGGCGCACCAGGGCTGGAGGCCCACGCAACCCGGGGGACAACCAATCGCGGACTCGATGCCCACGACCAAGCGCCAGCGGGGAGGTGAATCGGACAAGCGAGCGATCCCAGCTCGCTGAGTCCTCACCGACAAGCTCACTCCGGCCCTGGTATATCGCCACGCCGACGATGAACAGGAAGATCGACCCGATCATCAGAAGGGTGTTGCTGGTCAGGAGAAGCAGCTCGACGTCGGGGTAAGCAAGGTGCTGCGCGGACAGGCCCGCAGCTGAAGAGGTCCAACCGCTCTGGATGCCTCGACTCCCGTCCGGGCGGAACCAGCCCCGGAGCGCTCGCGCCGGAAAGCCCTTGCTCACCTGGTACGCGGGTTCAGCACGTCGTTCAGGGCGTCGCCAAGCAGGTTCCACGACAGCACCATCAGCCATGACGCGACGCCGGGCGCGAGCAGTATCCAGGGCCAGTTGCGCAGAATGCTCAGATTCACGCCGCCCTCGAACAGCATCAGGCCAAGACTCGGCCTGGGCGGTTGAATACCGATCCCGAGCCAGCTCAATATTATCTCGACGCCGACCATTGAGCCCATCCCCATCGACACCGATACCACGATGGGGCTGATCGCGTTGGGCAGCAGGTGGCGGAACAGAATCCTCGGCGTAGAGGCACCTATCGCCGTGGCCGCCTCGACGTGCTGGGTCGCCCTGAGCGCGAGGATCTGCCCTCTCACCAGCCGCGCCATGCCGATCCACCCGAAGCTGACCAGCGCCAGCGATATGACGATGTAGTCGGCTACCCCGGACTTGACCAGGCCGTCGAAGAAGGAGTGGTCCTCGACCCATCTGACCCACTCGACGACCCGCGGCCGAAGGGTGGCGGCCAATATGATGGCCAGCAGTATGTCCGGGAAGGAGGTGAATATCTCCCCGACCCGCATGATGATGGCGTCCGTCCGGCCTCCGTAGTAGCCGCTGATCAGGCCCAGCGTCACGCCGATGAGGAGCCCGCCCGTCAGCATAGCGACCACGGTCAGGATGACGGTGTTCTGGATGCCCCAGAGCACGCGGGTGAACATGTCGCGACCGAACCGGTCGGTGCCCGCCAGGTGCGACTCGGTCCAGAACGCCTTGAGCCCCTGGTCCGTCACGAAGCTGGGGCCCTTGTTGATGACCGTATAGTCCTGAAACTGGTAGTCGTGGGGCGCTATCGCCCCGGCAAGGACTCCGCCGGAGTAGACGATGACCAGCGTAACGATACAGGCGACGGCGATCTTCTTCCGCAGGAGGCGGTAGCCAGCCCGGGCGAAGTGCCCTCTGCGCCGCCTGGTCTGGGGCTCGAACGCGCTTTCTACTAATACCGCCACGGGCGCAACCTCCCTACCCGTACCTGATACGAGGATCGAAGTAGGCGTAGGTCAGGTCTGCCAGCAGATTCGCCAGCACGAAGAAGATAGCGCCGATCAGCGTGATGGCCATCGTGACCGGAAAGTCTCTCTGGAATATCGAGTCGAGGAAGAACCCGCCGATGCCCGGTATGCCGACTATCCGCTCGACGATGAACGAGCCGCCGATCAGCCCGGCCAGCGAGAAGGCCAGGATGGTGACGATGGGGATCATGGCGTTCTTGAAGACGTGGCGCCTGTCGACCTGTATGGGCGAAAGGCCCTTGGCGTGGGCGGTGCGGATGAAGTCCTGCCCGAGGACATCCAGCGTGCTGGCGCGCATCAGGCGGGCCAGGCCCGCTATCCCGATCACCCCCATGCCCACGGCGGGGATGAATATTCTGGTATCGAAGCCGCCGGTCCAACCGGCGCACGGCACCAAGTGGAGCTTGGTACAGAAGCCCAGCAGCAGCACCGGCAGGGTAATCATGATGGGGATCGACATGACGACGAGCGTGATGGTCACGATCGCCGGGTCTATCCACGAGCCTTGCTTGTGCGCGATGAAGAACCCCAGGGGCAGCCCTATGGTGAGGCTGATCGCCATGGCCGCGGCCGACAATCGCGCCGACAGCCACATCTTCGGCACGATCAGGTCCCGGACCGGCACTCCCCTCTTGCTGAAGCTCGTCCCAAAGTCGCCCTGGACGAAGCCCCACATGTAGTCGGCGTATTGGATCAGGAAGGGGCGTTTCAGTCCCAGCTCTTCTCGCAGCCGCTCGGCTACTTCGGGGCGGTACTTGGGGCCGAGCATCACCACGACCGGATCGCCCGGGACTATCCGGAACAGGGTGAAGGTTATGAAGGAGACGAAGAAAAGAACTACAGGAAGGAAGAGCAGCCGACGTACTATGTATCCTGTCACGGAGTTACTCACTCATTCGAGGCGCCATGCCTCGGACTATTCGTACGAAGCCGCGAGCCGCCGCGTCGGTGACGCGTCGACGGCCCGCGGCCAATCGGTCTACTCCTCGTTCGGCAACTACTGGAGGCTGACTTCCTTCAGCTTCGGAACGATCATCGGCGTCAGCTTGTACCCCAAGACGTGCGGCTTGATGAGCACGTACTGCTCGCCGGTGAACCACCGCGGCAGCCAGGCGGCGTCGTTTACGATCATCTCCTCCGCCTGATGATACAGCTGAATGCGCCTGGCCGGGTCCTGCTCCGTTCGGGCCTCCTCGAGCACGGCGTCGACCGCCGGGTTCGAGTAGCCGCTATGGTTGATGCTGCTGTCCGAGTGGAAGAGTATGTCCAGGAAGTCCTGCGGGTCCGGGTAGTCGGCCGCCCAGCCCGACGTATACGCCTGGAACTTCTGCCTGTCCAGGTCTTCCAGGAACGTCGCCCACTCGACCTGCTCGATGTCGACATCGACCCCGAGCACCTGCCTCCACATCTGCAGGATTACCTCGACGTCGAGCCCGACGGTGCCGCCGGTGCCCGGGACCGATAGGGTGATCCGCGGCAGGTCGTCGGCGCTGCCGGAGACGCCGGTCAGGTACTGCTGAGCCGAGGCGTAGTGCGGGCTGTCTTCCTCCACGTTCGAAAGGAACGCCCCATACTTGGACTCCGCCAAGAGCCGCTGTGCCTTGTCCGGATCGTATCGAAGACCCACGAGGTCGGGGTTGTAGCCGGGGAACTCCGGCGGCAGAATGCCGTACGCGGGATGCACGAGGTCGGACAGCACGTCGCGGGCTATCAGCTCCTTGTTCACGGCATGGTTGAGCGCCTGCCGGACCTTCACGTCGTCGAACGGCGGCCTCGTCGGGTTGAATCCGATGTAGGAGACGTCGAAGCCGGGCGGGGCGACCCGCAGGTCCTTGTTCCGGGGATCGTTCGGATCGAGTACCGCGTCCAGGTCGAACAGACCGACTCCCGTGATGTCGATCTCGTCGTTGTCGTACATCGCCATCGACTGGCCGCCCGCAAGGTTCATGTGGACCACATCCACCTTGGCCGGCTCCCGGTAAAAGTCTGCGTTGCGCTCCAGGATCAACCGGTCTCCGATCCGATATTCACGCACCTTGAATGGACCCGTGCCAACGGGATCGTCCACCCACCAGTCGCTGCCCCCGCCCTCGACCGTCTCACGGTCGAGCACGAATGCCGTCGGGTACGTCATCTTCGCGAGGAAGTAAGCGACGGGCGCTTTGATGGTGAGCTGGAGCGTCAGGTCGTCGATCACCTTGATTCCGATAATCTCGGAGGCGCGCCCCACCGCGTAGTCATCGAATCCCACGAGGTCGTTGAGATACGTATCGGCCACGGGCGATGCCGTCGCCGGATCGGCCGCCCTCTCCATGGACCACTTGAAGTCGTGTGCCGTAACGAGCTTACCGTTGTGGAACGTGACTCCCTCTCTGAGCTTGAAGGTGTAGACTACGCCGTTGTCGATGGTCCAGCTCTCCGCGATGTCGGCCACCAGCTTCAGGTCCGTGTCCAGCGTGACAAGTCCGCTGAATATCTCGACGACGATGCCCGCGGACGTCGTGTCGGACGTCAGATGCGGGTCCATCGTGGGCGGGTCACTCCACAGCCGGCGGAAGACACCGCCAGCCGGCGCCTCCGTCATCGCTGAGGACTCACCGTCACCGGTTGCTCCAGCGGAAGGCGTCTCGACCTGTCCCATAGCCTCCTGCGCGGCCGCCTGAGTCGGGACTGGCGTCGGGTCGGAGCCGCCTCCGCAGGCTGCCGCCGCCACTGCGAACACGACCAGTATCGGCAGAAGCTTCATCATAACCGTCGTCCTATACATCTTGGCCTCCTGGGTGGTTGGTTCTTCAAGTTAGACGTCGATCCGACCTCGATCGGTTCTAACGGTCGGCCGCCGCCCGTTCCCTGCTCTCGCTGTCGCCGCCCATCGTGTGAGTCAGATAGGCCTTTACGAAGCCGTCCAGCGCGCCGTCGAGCACGCCGTCGGCGTCGGATGTCTCGAAGTCGGTCCTGTGATCCTTCACCATCTTATATGGCTGCAGCACGTAGCTGCGGATCTGATTGCCCCATTCCGCCGAGACGTGGGCTCCCTTCAGCAGGGCCACGTCCTCGGCCCTCTGCTTCATCTCGACCTCCATGAGACGCGCCAGCAGGATCTTCATGGCGATTGCCTTGTTCTGGTACTGTGACCTCTCGTTCTGGCAGTTCACCTTGATCCCGGTCGGCAGATGCGTGATTCGCACCGCGGTCGAGTTCTTCTGCACGCTCTGGCCCCCGGCCCCGCCGGCCCGAAATACGTCGATCCTCAGGTCTGCCGGGTCGACCACGACGTCACCCTCCTCGTCCGCCTCCGGCAGGACCTCCACGAGGGCGAAAGACGTGTGCCTCGCGTGGTCGGCGTCGAATGGGGAGAGCCTTACGAGCCGATGCACACCCCTCTCCCCTTTCAGGTACCCGTAGGCGTAGTCGCCCGAAAGCTGCAGGACGGCGCTCTTGAAGCCGGCCTCCTCGCCGGGCGAGATGTCCAGCGTTCGGGCCTTAAACCCCCTGGCCTCGGCCCACCTGATATACATGCGCGCGAGCATCTCCGCCCAGTCCTGGGACTCGATCCCGCCCGCGCCCGCGTGAAGCGCCATGATCGCGTCGCGGCGGTCGTGCTCCCCGGAAAGCACCA
Organism: Dehalococcoidia bacterium; assembly: GCA_965261815.1. Classification (GTDB taxonomy): domain Bacteria; phylum Chloroflexota; class Dehalococcoidia; order Lucifugimonadales; family CAZENU01; genus CAZENU01. The sequence continues at coordinate 3,333,173 of CBDHDR010000002.1, read as the reverse complement.
GCTTGAACTCGAGCCCTTCGAGCCGCGTCGTCACCTTGGCGACGTCCTTGACGAGCGTGTCCGCAAGCGACTCGTCCTCTTCCTCAGCGGCCAGGGCGATCAGCTCGCCGATGGAGTTGATCTCCTCCTGCATAGACCGCCATTCGTCGACCTCCGTCCTCAGGCCGGCCAACGTTCGCATCGTTTCCTGTGCTCGATGGGAATCGTTCCAGAACGCTGTATCGGAGCTTTCCTTCTCAAGGGTCGCGATCTGTTTTTCCTTGGAGTCCACGTCAAAGACGCACCATGATCTGGGATATCCGGCATGCGATCTCAGCTACTGTGCCCCTTAGCTCATACATAGTTATACGACATATCTCCGTCAACGGTTTTCGAGGTACGCGTGACTTTGCCGGTGAACGCGACATGCCGGCATATCATGGAAGCGTTGCCCGAATTATATCAGGGCAGCCGTGCTGTCCGTCGGCACTGGGGCAGCTTCGGTCGCGGCTGTCGGCTCTACGCCCGCTGTAGCGGCAGCACCATATGCGACGGCCGTTCCGCGTCGTGAAATACGCTCTGGACGGCCTCCTGGTAGGAGCGTTCGAGGCCCAACGGCCCGCCGGTGTTGGGATTGACGTCGAACCGCGGCCAGTTGCTGCTGCTGATGTCCAATCGGATGCGGTGGCCGGCCCTGAACACGTAGGACGTCGGGTACAACTCGAAGACAAACTCGTAGGGCTCGCCGGGAGTCATCATCTTCGGCTTCTCCCAACCGTTGCGGTACCTGGCCCGGATGATCGAGTCCGTAACGTTGATCGCCAGCCCTCCGGCGTAGTCCCCGCCGGAAGGGTAGGCGTCCAGCAGCTTGGCCGTGAAGTCCGTGTCCACGGCCGAGGATGCGGCCCAGAGGTGCATCTCGATTGGCCCGGTCACCTCCACGTCCTCCTCCAGCACGGGCGTCTGAAAGGACAACACGTCCGCCCTGGAGTTGAGCGGCAGTGTGTCCGAGAAGCCATGGAAGTCGAGCCGCCCACGCTGGTCGTAGGCACCGGCCCGCATGATGACGTCCGCCGCCGACAGGCCGCCTCCCATCGTCGGCACGGGGTCCTTGGGGTCGAACGTGTAGCTCGTCGGACCGGCAGCGCCGGCCCCGGGCTTTTCGGGCGACAGCGACCCGCCGCCGTGGATGTAGTACGGCGTAAACCCGGTGCCGGGCAGCGGCCAGTCCGGCTCGCTCCGCCATCGTCCGCCGTGGACCAGCCGGCCCGCGCTGCCCCTGTCCTGCCGGCCGCCCGGGTCCATCGTGAAAATCGTTACCGGGGACCAGCCGGCGACGGACGTGTGCATTCCCTTGAGGTAGTGGTCGAACCACTGCAGCCTGAAGTCGTTCAGGTGGATGTGCGACTCGGTGCCGAAGTCGGCGTCTCCCGAGTAGGTAACCTCCCACCCGCCGTGGGTCCACGGACCCATGACGAGCCGCTGATCGGTCTCCTTCATCCCGCTCAGCGCGACGAAGTTCTCACAGGTAGCTCTGGCGTATGAGTCGTACCAGCCGCCTATGTACATCGTCGGCACGTCGGCGTGTTCCTCGTAGTACTCGGAGATGGCGTAGCCGCGCTGCTTCCAGTAGTCGTCATAGTCGCCCCGGGTGAGTATGTCGATGGCCCACCGCTCGTATGACGGCAGTCGACTGAGGATCGTCGCGCCCTCGCGCAGCGGATAGCGGTCGACTATCTGAGGCATCTCCTCGTTGAAGGCCTTCTCCAAGGCCGCCCTCAGGTCGGGATCCGCCTGCGCCTCTTTGCTCGTGCACGCCATGCGAAATACGTAGACGTGAAACCGCTGCTCCAGCGCCCCGTTCTGCCTCATCGAGCAGTGGTAGTAGTTCGAGGCGCCGACGCCCACGACCATCGTCGCGAGCGCGGGCGGATTCAGAGTCGCCAGGGCCGACTGGTCGCTGCCGGAGTAGGAGCTGCCGAATGTCCCCACCTGGCCGTCGCTCCATGGTTGCTCGGCGATCCACTGGACAGTGTCGTAACCGTCCGGGGCTTCCTTGGCGAAGGCGTACCACTCGCCCTCCGACTCGAACCTGCCTCTGACATCCTGCACCGCGCACACGTAACCGCGCCGGGCGAAGTACTTCCCGTTCGTGACCGCACCCGACGATCTCTTGTTGTACGGCGTCCGCTCCAGAAGGACCGGAAACCTTCCCGCGGCGCGGCGCCCGTCTACCGCCGGAAAGTAGATGTCGGTGGCCAGCTTGACGCCATCGCGGATCGGCACCATAACCCGCTGTTCGCAGAGCACGTCGTATTCCTGATAAGAACCCTCGTAACTCACGTGCATACCTCCTGGCGACCGATCAGGCCGCGGGACATCGTCCGCCTTGCGCGCATCCCGCCCCCATGCTACCCATTCCTTGTCTACATGCCAAATGCTAGTCCCCACGGGCCTCTGTTTCAACATCGGTTGGCCCTCATCGGCGATCCCCGACTCGGGGATGCCTCCCGGGTCCGTTACCGCCGCGCTCGTCTACCGACCGACGGCCGGCCCGCGAGACCTAATCCCCGCCCGGGCGAGGCTTCCGGAGATTTGCGACGATTTGCGTAGCGCCGCATTTCGTGGTATGCTCCTGCTAGGATTGTGGAAATCGGCGAGCCCCAAGTCGTGAACCGCCATGCGGTCGGGCTTTGTCCCCAGGCCCATGCACTTCTGGTCGCCGAGGTCGATTCCGACGTACAAGTTCATGGACCTCTCCAGGTTCCTTCCGTGAATCGCCCTCTATCCACGCCTGAGCCCCGACCGGTGTGGCAGCCGCCTTTTTGATACAGCAAAGGATTGGAATCGAGCTAATGGAAACACAGGTTACCGGCGAAAGGGCAGACAGCGACGTTCTGGAAGACGAGGCCTCCCCCCGGGAGCAGTTGGAGACGCTGTGGCACAACCGGCCCCGGAATGCCGACGCATACGGGTCGGTGGAGGAAGAGTCCGCGGGGTACTTCGTCGAGCGAGGCGACGGCGAGCTGGAGTACAGGTCCGGAATCGACAACGACCGACCGCCCGGACCGCAGCCCGACCCAGCCGCCGCGGACGGCACCGATGACACCATCAGGATGTACCTCCGCGACATCGGGAAGGTCGCCCTCCTGACAAAGCCGGAGGAGCGAACGCTGGCGCGCCAGATCGAGGCCGCCAAGCACATCTCGACCTTCGAAGCCGAGCTCACGGCCGAGGGCGCCGGCCCCACCGGGGCAGGCGTCGCCGAGCGCATGATAGACCACCTCTCGGCAGTCGAGGAGTTGGCAAACGCCATATCCACTCATCTCGGCCTGGGAACCGCGCCGACGATCATGGAGCTCGTGTATGGGCCCGAGATCAGAGAGGCGCTCGACGGCGACCTGCCTGAGGAGTTGGTCAACGCCATCGCCGACTCGGTCAATCGCGACCCCAAGGAGGTACGCGACGAGCTGGTGGGCCTGTCACTCGACTGCCGCCTGCTTCCGCCTGAGGCCGTCGGCGCTCTGGGCGGTGGACTGACGCTGAGCGAGCTCGCCCGACAGCGGAACTCCGGCGACCTTGCCGAGCGGCTGCAGGACAACGAGCCGCTGCTCACCCGATTCTTCACCCGGACCAAAGACGAAGGCGCCGCGTCGCAGCGCCATCTCGCGGAAGCCAATCTGCGGCTGGTCGTCAGCGTCGCGAAGAAGTACCTTGGCCGTGGCCTGGGGTTGCTCGACCTGATCCAGGAGGGCAACATCGGACTCATGCGCGGCGTCGAGAAGTTCGACTACCGCAGGGGCTACAAGTTCAGCACGTACGCGCACTGGTGGATCCGCCAGGCGGTAACCAGGTCCATCGCGGACCAGTCTCGCACGATCAGGATCCCGGTCCACATGACCGAGATCATGAACAAGCTCCAACAGGTCACCCGCCGCCTCGTGCAGGAGTACGGCCGCGAGCCCACGACGCAGGAGATCGGCGACCGGATGGAAGTCTCGCCGGAGCGCGTCAGGGAGATCATCCAGTACTTCCAGATACCCGCGTCGCTCGAGACACCGATAGGTGACGAGACCGAGACCCATCTCGGCGACTTCATCGAGGACAAGAACACGCCTGGGCCCTCGGACGCTGCCACGTACCAGCTCCTCAAGGAGCAGATCGAGGACACGCTCCACACGCTCAGCGAGCGTGAGGCGCAGGTGCTCCAATTGCGGTTCGGCCTGATAGACGGCCGCATTCGCACTCTGGAGGAGGTCGGCTCCGTCTTCGGCGTCACACGGGAGAGGATCCGCCAGGTCGAGGCGATGGCGCTGCGTAAACTACGCCATCCCAGCCGCTCGAAGAAGCTCAGAGACTTCCTCGACGACTAACGGACTGTCCGCGTAACGCTCTCTCCCCGACCCTCTCCGCGGGCCGCCCCGGGCGACTCCGCGCTGAGGGGTAACCCTGTTCTCAGGCGAGGGCCTCGTTCGGCCCGTGTGGAGTTGCGCCGAACGTGAACCACCTACAAGCACGCCTACGGCGGCGCTGTCCCATTGGCGAGAAGGCAGCCCGCGGGCTCCGTCGGAGCCGACCGGGAAGACGCTACGACGAGCGGTGCGGATCCAGCCAGCCCCGAAGGCCGATTCCGAACAGGTTGAATCCGAGGATCGCCACCAGGAACGCCAAGGCGGGCATGAGGGGAAGCCACGGCTTGTTGAACAGGAGAAGCCGGGAGCCCGACAGCATTCCGCCCCACTCGGCCGCTTGGACGACTCTCAGCGACTGAGGGATGCTGGTGGGCGCCCTCTCTCCAAACACGATCCCGATGAACCCCAGCTCGGCCAATATCAGCATCGCCGCGCTCAGCTCCAACGCGAAGGCGGGAAGCAGCTGTGGCGCGAGGTTGGGGAACACGTGCCGGCGGATCAGGTGGCCGGGCGACGAACCGAGCGTCCTCGCCCCCTCCATGTACGGCTGTGCCTTGATCCACGCGATGGCGCCGTTGACAAGGTTCGTCAGCTCGGCCCAGCCGGTGAGCGCGAGGCCGAGTAGGAACACACCGAAGCCCTCCTGCGGCCCGATCGAGACGATGAAGAGGTAGGCGAACAGCAGGCTCGGCACCGACGCCGAGACGGCCGAGAGCGTCAGTATCTGTTGGCTTAGCCCGCTCTGCTTCCAGCCGGAGATCCCTCCGAGCCCGACGCCGATCGCAAGCCTGAGCGCGGTCGCCGCCAGCGCCAGTCCCACGGTCAGCCGCGTACCGTAGATGATCTGCGTGAGCACGTCGCGGCCCTGGTGGTCGGTGCCGAGCGGGTAAGGCGGGCTCGGGGGGATCGGCGGCGCCCTCAGCTCGCCTTCGACCATCTGAAGGAACCGGCCGATGTCCAGGTCCTTCTCGTACGGGGCCAGGGTCTGCGGCGCGACCGCCGCGACGATCAGAACGAGAACTATCAGGCTCCCCAGTACCAGCGACGTGTTCGACAGAAACCGCACACCGCCGGTCACGACCCGCTCCGTCACACTTCTCCCCAACCTGATCTCCCTCCGGTTGCGGAGGGCGCGGCGTCGCATCCAGGCGGAGACTTTGACGTGCGGAAGCCACTGCCGGAGCACCTGGCTGAGCACCACCAGGGCGATCACCACCCCTATCAGCAGCCAAGAGAGGTTGATCCACCAGACGCTTACCGGCGGAGGAGTCGGGGCCCGTAGCTGCATCAATTGGCCATGGTCCTGTCTCTCGAGTTCAAGAAGCCGCCGCTTCCAACGTGACCATACGTTTGTCGATCTGGCGGATCGCGAACCTTATCAGAATGTTGACCAGGAACAGCGTCACGGCGATTGAAACCAGCAGGTAGCTCGCCTGCATGCTGTCCCGTCCAAGCACCGCCTGCAACAGGTAGTAGCCGACGCCCGACCAGTTAAACAGCCACTCGATCACGAAGACGCTGCTCAGCGCGAAGAAGAACGAAGAGTTCACCGCCGTCAACACCGGGAGCGCTATGTTCGGCAGAATGTGCCACCCGAGGACGCTGCGGTACCGCAGGCCCTTCGCGTACGCCGTACGTACGTAGTCTCTATGGATGACCTCCTGCAGGGCGCCGATCGTCACCTGCGTCATGTAGGCCATCGGGCGGACGGAGAGCACCAAGGCCGGCGCGATCAATCTGCGGGGGTCGAGAATCTCGACACTCGGGTCGAGAAGCACGAAACGAATGCCGAACGTGGGACTTATGTACCGCACGAATGCCAGCAGAACGAAGATGCCCAGTAGAAAGCTGGGAGTCAGCACGCCCAGGAAGCTGATGTATGACGCCGCTCCGGCTATTCTGGAGCCGGGCCTCAGCCCGCTGATCAGACCGAGGCCTATCCCGAAAAACGACCCCAGCGCCACCGAAGTCAGCAGCAGAAGCATCGTCCGCAGATAGGCCTCGCCCACGAACGCCATCGTGTCCGTGTGCTCGTGGACGCTGGTCAGGAACTCGAAGTAGCTCTTGACCGCGTCGCGCAGCGCCTCGAACGACGCGTAAAGAGTCCTCAGTACCGGATGATCGAGGGTCGCGAAGGCGAAGAACGTGACCAGCAGTACGACTAGCGCCAGTCGATAGCCGACGATCAAAAACGTTCGCAGAGCGGGACCCCTCGAGCTAGACTAGCTGGCAGGCGACCCAGTGACCGTCCGACACTTCCCGAAGCGGAGGCACCTCGTCGGCGCATGACGGGATCGCGATCGGGCATCTCGTACGGAACCGGCAGCCGCTTGGCGGATCGATCGGACTGGGAACGTCGCCCTCCAACGCTATCCGCACCTTCTCCTTGGCCTCCGCCGGATCTCCCGCCGGGACAGAGGAGAGCAACGCACGTGTGTACGGGTGCAACGGGTTTTCGTAGAGATCGTCCGTCTTCGAGGACTCGACCAGCTTGCCGAGATACATCACGGCCACGCGGTCGCTGATATGTCGAACGACCCGCAGGTCGTGAGAGATGAACAGGTACGTAAGACCGAACCGGTCCTGCAGCTCTTCCAGCAGATTGATGATCTGGGCCTGAATCGAGACGTCCAACGCCGAGATCGGCTCGTCGCAGACGATGAATATCGGCTCCAGCGACAGGGCCCGGGCGATCACGATTCTCTGTAGTTGCCCGCCGCTGAACTCATGGGGGTACCTGTTCCGCATATACGGGTTCAGGCCCACAGTCGCCAAGAGGTCTGCCACCCTGTCGTCGATCTCATCTTCGGGCACGATCTCGTGCACTCTGATCGGCTCCGCGATCGCATCGCCGATGGTCATACGAGCATCCAATGCCGACTGAGGGTCCTGGAAGATGATCTGCATCCGCCGCCGGATCTGCTGCAACTCGCCTCGCGACGCCCCCGCCATGTCGTTGCCTTCGAACAGAATCTGCCCACCGGTCGGCCGCTCCAACTGCACCAGGTTATAGCCAAGCGTCGACTTGCCGCAGCCGCTTTCCCCCACCAGGCCCACCGTCTCGCCCTGCCGAATGGTCAAGCTCACCCCGTCGACGGCGCGCACCGTCTTCCGGTCAGCCATCATTCCCAGGACTATGCCCTTTGTGCCGACTTCGAAATACGTTTCGAGGTCTTTGATTTCGACCAGATCCTCGGTCTGCGCCTCGTTCGTTGCCACCATCAGGTCTGTCCTTTCGACATTTGCATTTGAGGCCCCCCCGCGTCTTTCTAGCTACGCCCGGGCCAGCGCCGCCGCCGTCTCCGCAGCCGTCGGCGGGTTCCAGCACGCGGAGATATGGTTTTCGCCCATCTCCATAAGAGTGGGGTTTTCATCCCAGCAGCGGTCCACCGGCGCCGCGCATCGCGGCGCAAATGGGCACCCTGGATTCAGGTTCGCCAAGCTCGGCGGCATGCCGCCAATCGCCGTCAGAACCGTGCCTTTCCGCTCGACTTTCGGCAGCGACTCCAAGAGTGCCGCCGTGTACCGGTGCTTGGGCCGGAAGAAGATGTCGTCGACCGGGGCTTCCTCGACGATGTACCCGGCGTACATCACCGCAACGCGGTCCGCCAATTCCGCCACGACGCCGAGGTCGTGAGTGATCCATATCACCGCCATGCCGCGCTCCACTTTCAACTCCCGCACCAGGTCCAGAAGCTGCGCTTGGACCGACACGTCCAGCGCCGTAGTCGGCTCGTCGGCTATCAACAGAAGCGGGTCGCAGCACAGCGCGATCGCGATCATGACGCGCTGCCGCATCCCACCGCTGAACTGGAACGGGTAGTCGTAGTAACGAGCCGCAGCTGACGGCACCCCTACCCTGTCCATCAGCCGGACCGCGCGACTGCGTGCGGTTTTCTCGTCCACGCCCAGGTGCACCTGCATCGTCTCCGCTATCTGCGGGCCGATCTTGACTGTCGGATTCAGCGAGTTCTCCGGGTCCTGGAAGATCATTCCCATCTTCGTGCTGCGACGCTGCCTGATCTCAGTGTCGGACAGCTCCAGAATGTTCTCTCCGTCCAGGACAACCCTGCCCCTCATCACTTCCAGGGGCGGGCTCGGGACCAAGCCCATGATCGACAGCGCCGTCATCGTCTTGCCACTGCCGCTCTCTCCAACGATGCAGAGCGTCTCCGCCTTGTCGACCGTGAAGTTGCTGCCGTTCACGGCCTTGATCACGCCCTCGCGCGAGCCAAGGTGGGTTTCGAGGCCCTCTACTGTCAGAACGTTTTCCGTGGTCATGCCCTGTTCACCGTACCCCTATCGTTGTATGGCCCGCGGGTTCAGGGCGTCGTTGAGCCCGTCTCCCAGGAAGTTGAACCCGAACACCGCGATCGCCAGCACCATCCCCGGCATCACAACCAGATGCGGATCGTACCGCCACCGGGTGAGGTTTTCCGACACCATGTTCCCCCAACTCGCCGCCGGCGGCTGGATTCCCAAGCCGAGGAAGCTGAGCGTCGATTCCGTCAGCATGACGCCGCCGACACCGGCCGAAACCGCAACGACGATCGGGGAGAGCGCGTTCGGCACCAAGTGTTTGGTGATTATCATCCGCTGAGGTATCCCAAGTGCCCTTTCCGCCCGGATAAAGCCCATCTCTTTGAGCGACAGCACCTGGCCTCGCACCAACCGCGCGAATCCCACCCATTCAGTGGCCGAGATAGCGCCGAACATCATGAAGTAGTCGATGTAGATCCGTTGGTTCAGGATCCCCCACTCCGTCTTGGAGTAGATGTCCGCAAGGAAGATGGTCACCGGCTCCCGCATCGTCACGCTGAGGAAGGCCGCCATCAGAATGTTCGGGAAGGCCGAGAGCAACTCGCCGATCCTGATGATGACATCGTCGACCCACCTCCCCACGAACCCCGCGGTCGCGCCCAGTGTGACGCCGATCGTGACGCTGATGACCATTACCACCACGGCCACGAAAACAGCTGTTCTCGCACCGTTGAGGATCCGGCTCGTGAAGTCCCGGCCCAGTACGTCGGTGCCCATCCAGTGGTCCCAGCTGGGCGCCTCCGCGATCCGACTGAAGTCGTTCCGGAGGTAGTCGTAGGGCGCGATATACGGCCCGACCACCGCCATCAGGATGATGACGATGGCGATTATCGATCCGATCACGGCGGCCTTGTTGCGTACGAGCCGTTCAAGCGCGTCCATCCACAGGCTGCGCTGCTTGACCGCGTCGAACTGCGCCGCCAGCGACGGCGTTTCCGCTGCTGGTTGGACTCCAGACTCTTCTACAGTGTCAGCCATGGCACCACCCTACTACTCTTTCAGAATTGTCAGCCGCTTTGGTTCCGGGATTACTCGTACCGCACCCGGGGGTCCAACACTCCGTACAGCAGATCGACCGCCAGGTTGGACACGATCCACATCACCGTACCCAGCATCGTCCCGGCCAGGATCATCGGGAAGTCTCGACCCTGGAACGCGGAGATGAACGCATTGGAGAAGCCTGGTATCCCGAAAACGAGCTCCACAAGGAACTGTCCCGTCAGGAAGCCCGCCAGCGTCGGACCGAAGCCCGTCAACACCGGCGTCATGGCGTTGCGCAGAATGTGGCGGCTGATGACCATCCGCTCTCGCAGACCCTTGGCCCTCGCCGTGCGCACGTAGCCCTGCCTGACGACCTCGAGGATACCCGCACGGGTCATGCGCACGATACCCAACATCCCGCCCAACGACATCAAGGCCACCGGCAGGATCGAGTTCGTCGAGAACAGACCTTCCCACCCGACGGGCGTATCCATGATCTTCAGTTTGAGCACCACCACGATCATCACCATCGGGCCCAACACGAAGATCGGCACCGAGTTCACGGCGATCGACCCCGCGACTATCCAATAGTCGATCCAGGTGTTCTGTTTCACCGCTGCCACGATGCCTAAGGGGACGCCGACGGTGTACAGGATGATGAACGACGCGAGGCCGAGCTGCGCCGATATGGGCAGCGAGGCCTGAATGATGTCCGCGATGTCGCGCTGCGACCGAAGCGATTTGCCCCAGTCACCCTTGATGATGCCTTCGTTTCTGGCGTCCGGCACACACATTCCGCCGCACACGTAGTCTCCGAACTGCACCAGGAAGGCGCGGTCGAGCCCATAGATCTTCCTAAGTCGGGCCAGAATCTCGGGATCGTTTTCGTAGTCGTCCTCACCGAACATGATCGACAGAGGATCGCCTGGACCGTAGTGAATGAAGGCAAACGTGCCTATCAGTACGCCGAACAACACCGGAAAGAACAGCAGTACCCGTCTGACCACAAAAACAAACATAACTGCCTCCAGATCTGCCCGTGCCATCCCGACGCCGAAACGATGGCCACGGATCCGTCAACTCGCTCCCAGTGCTGCCCTACCCGACGCCTCAACTACTCTTCTATGGCGCCTGACGCGACTACCCTGTTCGTGCAGGGTTTCACAATCGGATGTCCGCATTATACATGAGTTGTCAAGCGGCGGGAAGTCCTTGTGTGCGGGCGGCCGCAGGAACCGCCTACGGCGCCCCTAGTCTTCCAATAGCAGTGGGGCCCCGGGATTCATCTTCCCAGGGCCCCAGTCTTGTCGTCTCTGCGGTCTTCACGCCGAACCAGCCAGGCGTGGGACCCTTACCTACCGGGGGTCTAGACCCCTAGTGCTTCGCGATGTACGCCGTCGTCAGCGTGTTGAAGTCCAGGTTGCTCGTGCTCTCGAATCCGACGAGCCACGGCTGCACCACCCACTTGACGCCCTGTACCTCGGTGAACGGGATCATGTAGACCTTCTCAAGGTACTCCTGTTCCACCGCCTGGAACGCCGCGCAGCGGTCGGGATGGTCCAGAGGCAGCGACCGCGCGTACTCAACCAGCGCGTCCATTACCGGGTAGCCGCCAGGGATGTTGCTCAACGCCTCGATCGAGTCCTTCCGCGTCAGGTTGCTTACGATCTGAATCGGGTCAGGAATCCACGAGCCCAGGCTGATGCGGTAGAACTGAGAGGACTCACGCCGAGGCATGCCGCTCTCCCGCCTGAGAATGTCCAACTCGACATCCAGGTTGTCCTTCCAGTACTCCTTCATCGCCACGCCCATCGCGATCGTCGTTGGATGCGCCAAGTCGATCAGCAGCAACGGCAGATTATCCCCGCTGCCGTACGTCGACTCGGATATCTCCTGGCGAGCCAGATCCGGATCGTATGCCTGAGGATCGGACTCCGGGTTATGGCACGGTATCAGGCTCGATATCAGGCCCTTCGCACGTGTGGCGGTCGCGCCCCAAACGGCCTTCACTATCGTCTCCATGTCCTGGCCGTGGGCCAGCGCCTTCCGGACCAGAAGGTCCTCCAGTGGCGCCATGTCGATCTTCAGCTTCGTGAAGCCGAGGCCACCGTACGGAGACACGTACAGGAGCGGGTTGAACGGATGATTCGGATTCAGCGCCGCCTCGTATGTCGCGCCGCCGATCGACATCACGTCCAACTCGCCGTTCTCGAACATGATCACCTGGACCTGGGCATCCGCAACCACCGGCAGCGAGAGCCCCGCCATTATCGGCGTGCCGTGCGGTCCGTTCCACTGGTGGCCCGCCAGATCGACCCGAGTCAGCTCAGTAAGGCCGTTGTTTGGATTGTACGTCATGCTGAACGGTCCCGCGGCGATCGGGGCATTGCCCCAGTCCTCGTCTGCCTTCACCTGGTCAAGCTTGGAGATACCGACGTGCCATGCCGCCATGTTCAGCGGCCACGTCGCCAACGGGATCACCGTCGTGACTTCCAGTGTCTGGTCGTCGATGACCCGCAAACCCTCGGATTCGATAACGTCGCCGGCTCGCAACTCTTCCCAGCCCGCGATGTCCCCAAGGGTCAGACTCGCGCCACCCCAGGCAACAATGTTCTCGGGTTTGGCGCCGTGTTCCCAGTAGTCCTTGAAGGACTGGGCCGTTATAGGCGTGCCGTCCTGGAAGACCGCGTCTTCACGCAGCTTCAGGGTCCATACCTTCAAAGAAGCGTCCGACGAGATTCCCGTGGCGATCCACGGCAGGACATCGCCCTTCTGGTTGATGATGAACGGCGGACCGAACACCTGCGTCGAGAATATCCTGTTCCCGCCACCGTCGCGCCAGGGGGCCATCGTGCTCCGCATGCGCCCGACCGACGTCGCGACCTGCGACTCGTGGAGGTCCGGGCCGGCCATCGCTGCCGTCCTCTGCCCCGTAGAACCACTAGGGCCGCCTGTAGTCTGCTCGGCAGCCTTCGGGGCTTCGGGATCCGCGGCCGCCTGGGCCGGTAGCGGCGTGTCGGCCGCCATGGCTGCCTGCGGCGCACTCGGTGCGCCTCCGGGGGCTTGCGGCGCCGCCGGATCGGCAGGCGCGGCCGCAGCTTCCGGCTGCACCGGCTCCGTCGCCTCCTCCGCAGCGCATGCCACGAACGCTACCATTGCGAGGATAGACGCGAAGATCAGTAGCAGGATCTTCGACCTCAAGAGCGTAGTCACCATTGATTCTCTCCTGTCACTCAGGGCATTTTTCACTCAGGTCATCATAATGAGGCACCGACCTGCCTGTCAAGACCGTGTCGTCTCGCAAGCCACCGGCTTACCCGTTGCACACTCTCGCAAGGTGCCTGTCCGATGTCGCCGCACCCCTTCACAGTCCATAACGACGTTGTGAGTGGCTCGCTCTGTGGAAAAGGTGGCAGCAGATTGCGAACCGCCCCATTCCGACGCCTCTCACTCAGTAGAAAGGCTGGGGCCCCGGGAGTGCTCTTCCCGGGGCCCCAGCCTTGTCGTCTCTGCGTTCCCTCACGCCGGACCTAGCCCGGCATGGGACCTCCGCTCAGGGTGGTCCGACTTCTAGTGCTTCGCGATGTACGCCGTCGTCAGCGTGTTGAAGTCCAGGTTGCTCGTGCTCTCGAATCCGACGAGCCACGGCTGCACCACCCACTTGACGCCCTGTACCTCGGTGAACGGGATCATGTAGACCTTCTCAAGGTACTCCTGTTCCACCGCCTGGAACGCCGCGCAGCGGTCGGGATGGTCCAGAGGCAGCGACCGCGCGTACTCAACCAGCGCGTCCATTACCGGGTAGCCGCCAGGGATGTTGCTCAACGCCTCGATCGAGTCCTTCCGCGTCAGGTTGCTTACGATCTGAATCGGGTCAGGAATCCACGAGCCCAGGCTGATGCGGTAGAACTGAGAGGACTCACGCCGAGGCATGCCGCTCTCCCGCCTGAGAATGTCCAACTCGACATCCAGGTTGTCCTTCCAGTACTCCTTCATCGCCACGCCCATCGCGATCGTCGTTGGATGCGCCAAGTCGATCAGCAGCAACGGCAGATTATCCCCGCTGCCGTACGTCGACTCGGATATCTCCTGGCGAGCCAGATCCGGATCGTATGCCTGAGGATCGGACTCCGGGTTATGGCACGGTATCAGGCTCGATATCAGGCCCTTCGCACGTGTGGCGGTCGCGCCCCAAACGGCCTTCACTATCGTCTCCATGTCCTGGCCGTGGGCCAGCGCCTTCCGGACCAGAAGGTCCTCCAGTGGCGCCATGTCGATCTTCAGCTTCGTGAAGCCGAGGCCACCGTACGGAGACACGTACAGGAGCGGGTTGAACGGATGATTCGGATTCAGCGCCGCCTCGTATGTCGCGCCGCCGATCGACATCACGTCCAACTCGCCGTTCTCGAACATGATCACCTGGACCTGGGCATCCGCAACCACCGGCAGCGAGAGCCCCGCCATTATCGGCGTGCCGTGCGGTCCGTTCCACTGGTGGCCCGCCAGATCGACCCGAGTCAGCTCAGTAAGGCCGTTGTTTGGATTGTACGTCATGCTGAACGGTCCCGCGGCGATCGGGGCATTGCCCCAGTCCTCGTCTGCCTTCACCTGGTCAAGCTTGGAGATACCGACGTGCCATGCCGCCATGTTCAGCGGCCACGTCGCCAACGGGATCACCGTCGTGACTTCCAGTGTCTGGTCGTCGATGACCCGCAAACCCTCGGATTCGATAACGTCGCCGGCTCGCAACTCTTCCCAGCCCGCGATGTCCCCAAGGGTCAGACTCGCGCCACCCCAGGCAACAATGTTCTCGGGTTTGGCGCCGTGTTCCCAGTAGTCCTTGAAGGACTGGGCCGTTATAGGCGTGCCGTCCTGGAAGACCGCGTCTTCACGCAGCTTCAGGGTCCATACCTTCAAAGAAGCGTCCGACGAGATTCCCGTGGCGATCCACGGCAGGACATCGCCCTTCTGGTTGATGATGAACGGCGGACCGAACACCTGCGTCGAGAATATCCTGTTCCCGCCACCGTCGCGCCAGGGGGCCATCGTGCTCCGCATGCGCCCGACCGACGTCGCGACCTGCGACTCGTGGAGGTCCGGGCCGGCCATCGCTGCCGTCCTCTGCCCCGTAGAACCACTAGGGCCGCCTGTAGTCTGCTCGGCAGCCTTCGGGGCTTCGGGATCCGCGGCCGCCTGGGCCGGTAGCGGCGTGTCGGCCGCCATGGCCGCCGACGGTGCCGACGGTCCGCCTCCGGCGGCCTGAGGCGCTGCCGGATCGGCAGGCGCGGCAGCTGCCTGCGGCTGGTCCGGATCGGCCGCTTCCTCCGCGGCGCACGCGGCCACCGCCACCATCGAGATGATCGAGGCGACCATCAAGAGCAAAAGCTTTGATCTCCAAATCGTAGATAGCATTCTTTCTCCCAATCACTAAAGGGCGTATTCGACCTCGCTATTATAGAGACGAGCCGGTTGCTGTCAAGACCCCGTGCACCGAGGTAGGCGTTTCGCCCATGGCCGGGACCCGTATGTCGGCAGCTATCTGAGATGAGGCTTCAGGCCCAACCTTCCAGTCGCCCCCGGTCGCCCTTCCAGATCGACCGGGCCGGGTTCCCCTCGAGCGCCCGTCACGCCCCTGTAGGACTGGCGCCTGGGCAGGGAACTGCGGGCTTCGTGAGCCTCACCTCCCGGGAAAGCCTATCACCAATCGCACACTCAAGACCTCCAAGGGTCACTTCCACACCGCCGGCGTTCCCCGCCGCTTCCATCCTCGACCCCCGCCGTGTACCTCGACGCGCCGTCCACGCCCAGCGTCCCGCCCATCGGCTACGGCGCCCCTTACGCGCGCCGCACTGAGACTACGGACGCCCGGCACGCCGCAGCCCTACTGCCACCTCGTCCCTCATTCGATCGGGCATCAACAAGAGGGACCAGCCACCCGCAACCATGTCGGCCCAGGGCAAACCGACGCTGCACGGAACGCAAAAAGGGCCCCGGGACATTCGCCCCGGGGCCCTTTGACTTGCCGTCAGCTATACCGTGGAGTCTAGTGCTTCAGAATGTACATCCAGGGCATCGTGTTGATGTCGAGGTTGCTTGTGCTCTCGAAGCCAACCGCCCACGGCTGCACGACCCACTTCACGCCGCCGACCCACCGGATGGGCATGAAGTACACCTTGTCCATGTACTCCTCTTCCACCGCCTGGTACGCCGCGCAGCGATCCGGATGGTCCAAGGGCAGCGACCGCGCGTGCTCAACGAGTGCGTCCAGTATCGGGTAACCGCCAGGTATGTTGCTCAGTCCCTCGATCGAGTCCTTCCGCGTCAGGTTGCTTACGATCTGAATCGGATCAGGAATCCATGAGCCCAGGCTGATGCGGTAGAACTGAGAGGACTCACGCCGAGGCATGCCGCTCTCGCGCTTCAGGAGGTCCAGGTCGACGCCCAGATTGTCCTTCCAGTACTCCTTCACCGCCACGCCCATGTTGACCATCAGCGGCCTGGCCAGGTCGACCAGCAGCGGCGGCAGATTGTCCGCACTGCCGTACGAAGACGTCGCCAACTCCTGGCGGGCCAGCTCGGGGTCGTAGATGTGGCCCACTGAGTCGGGGTTGTGGCAAGGAATCAGCGGCGAGATCAGACCCGTCGCGAAGTCCTCGGTAACGCCCCACACTGCCTTGACGATCGATCGCATGTCCGCGCCGTGCGCAAGCGCCTTGCGTACCAGCAGATCTTCCATCGGGGCCATGTCGATCTTGTTCTTGATGAACCACAGGCCGCCGTACGGGGTGACCTTCAGAAGCGGGTTGAACGGATGACTCGGGTCCAGCGCCGCCTCGTAGGTCGCGCTGTCAATCGACATCAGGTCGAGCTCACCGTTCTCGAACGCGATCACCTGGACCTGACGGTCCGTGATGGCCAGACCGTGCAGCTTCTTAATGTTGGGCGAGGGGCCCCAGTACTCGGCTGCGTCGGCTTCCGCCACGTATATATCGGTGTCGGGATTCGTCGTCCACTTGTAGGGTCCCGCAGCGATCGGATGCGTGAACCACTCTTCATCCGCCTGTACCTGGTCGAGCTTAGAGATGCCCGAGTGCCACGACGCCATCGCAAGCGGCCACGTCGGGAACGGAATGACCGTTGTGACTTCCAGGGTCTGGTCGTCGATGACCGTCAGGCCCTCGGCCTCGGTCACGTCACCGGCTCGCAGCTCTTCCCAGCCCAATATGTCGCCGATGGACAGGCTCGCGCCGCCCCACGCGACAATGTTCTCGGGCTTGGCGCCGTGCTCCCAGTAGGCCTTGAAGTCTGCGGCGGTGATGGGCGTGCCGTCCTGGAACACCGCGTCATCACGGAACTTGACGGTCCAGACAGTCTTGTCATCGTTGACCGTGTGGCTTATGCCGATGTAGGGGCGGATAACACCGAACTTATCGATCTGGTAGACCGTCCCGTACACCCACATCGAGAATATCCGCTGTCCGCCGCCGTCACGCCATGGGGCCACTCCGCCATGACCGTTCGGGATCCTGATCTCCTGCGGATCCTGCAGCGCCGTCCCCGCCGGCGGGTTCGGGTCACCCGCGTAGACGTCCGGCAGCCCGCCGGTGGGAGCCATGGCCGTCGGAGCAGCCATGGCCGTCGGAGCAGCCATCGCCGTCGGAGCGGCCATCGCCGTCGGAGCGGCCATCGCCGTCGGAGCGGCCATCGCCGTCGGAGCGACCGACGCGGCCGTCGGAGCGACCGACGCGGCCGTCGGCGTAGCCCCTTCGTCCGAGCCACAGGCAATCGCCGCCACGAGCGCAATCGACACCAACATCACCAGTAACAGCTTGAACTTCATTGATTCCCCCATTTCACTTTGATCCTTGAGTTGCGAAACGCTACGCGCCATTATAGCGACAGGTCTGAGCCTGTCAAGACCTAGGACACCGAGGCTGCCCAAGACCGCGCAACATGTCCAAGCAAAAGGCCCCGGGCGGCGATTTCGCCCGCCCGGGGCCTCTCGGCCTGTCAGCTATGGAATCGGCCTAGTGCGCGAGCACGTACATCCAGGGCTGGGTGTTGATGTCCACGTTGAAGGAGCTCTCAAACCCAACTACCCACGGTTGCACGACCCACCTTCTGCCACTTCCCCATCGGATGGGGATCATGTACACCTTGTCTAGGTACTCCTCTTCTACGGCATTCCACGCAGCGCACCGGGTGGGATCGTCGAGCTGCAGCGACCTGGCGTGGTCTACCAGCGCGTCCATCACCGGATATCCGCCCGGGATGTTGCTCAGCGCCTCGATCGAGTCCTTCCGCGTCAGGTTGCTCACGATCTGGACCGGGTCAGGAATCCACGAGCCAAGGCTGATGCGGTAGAACTGTGAACCTTCGCGCCGAGGCATGCCGCTCTCACGCTTCAGGAGGTCCAGGTCGACGCCCAGATTGTCCTTCCAGTACTCCTTCACCGCCACGCCCATGTTGACCATCAGCGGCCGGGCCAGGTCGATCAGCATCGGCGGCAGGTTGTCCCCGGCACCGTAGGAAGACGTAGCCAGCGCCTGACGCGCCAGGTCTGGGTCGTAGATGAGGCCTGAGGAGTCGGGGTTGTGACACGGGATCTGCGGAGAGATCAACCCTGTGGCCTGATCCTCCGTCTGGCCCCAGACCGCCTTGACGATGGACTTCATATCGGCCCCGTGGGCCAAGGACTTGCGCACCAGCAGGTCCTCAAGCGGTTCCATGTCCAACTTCATTTTGATGAACCACAGGCCGCCGCCGGGCGCCAAGTACAGCAGCGGGTTGAACGGGTGCTCCGGGTTGAGCGCCGCCTCGTACGTCGGGGGGTCGATCGTCATCAGGTCCAACTCACCGTTCTCGAACATGATCACCTGGACCTGACTGTCCGTGACATTCAGGCCGTGCAACTTCTTGATGGTGGGCGACGGTCCCCAGAAGTCGGCCGCGTCGGCCTCAGCCACGTATATCTTGGTGTCGGGATCCGTCGTCCACTTGTACGGGCCGGAGGCGATCGGATGCGTGAACCACTCTTCGTCCGACAGCACCTGGTCCAGCTTAGATATCCCCGTATGCCACGCAGCCATGTTCAACGGCCACGTGGGCAACGATATGGCCGTCTCGATTTGCAGCGTGTGGTCGTCGATCACGGTGAGGCCTTCCGCCTCGATTATGTCGCCAGCCCTCAACTCCTCCCAGCCCTTGATGTCGCCCAGCGTCAGGCTGCCGCCGCCCCACGCGACGATGTTCTCGGGCTTGGCCCCGTGTTCCCAGTAGGCTTTGAAGTCGGCCGCGGTGATCGGCGTGCCATCTTGGAAGACGGCGTCCTCCCGCAGCTTGAACGTCCAGATCGTATCGCTGTCCGAGACGGTGTGGCCCACTCCGATGTACGGACGAATACCGCCGAACTTGTCGATCTGGTATATGGTGCCGTAGACCCACATTGAGAACACTCGTTGGCCGCCGCCGTCACGCCAGGGGGCGACGCCGCCGTGGCCGTTCGGTATTCTGAGCTCCTGAGAGTCATGCAGGTTCGTCCCGGCCGGCACGACCGTCGCCGGATCCACCGGGAAGACCGGCGGCGGCGGCGGCATCACGGCTGCTGGCTGCGTCGGGGCGGCCGCTGGCTGCGTCGGGGCGGCCGCTGGCTGCGTCGGGGCGGCCATCGCCGTCGTCGGGGCGGCCATCGCCGTCGTCGGGGCGGCCATCGCCGTCGTCGGTTCCGCGGCCGCCGCGGTGGGCGCCGCCGCCTCTTCGCCCGTGCCGCACGCGAACGCCGCGAGAAGCGCAATCGACACTATCATGGGCCATACTACTCTAAGCTTCATTTGATTCCCTCCCAATCTCACACCCACTTTTCTTCGAAAGTCGCAAACGCTAACCGGCATTATTGGCCATCAACCATTCCGTGTCAAGTCAGCGTGTTCGCCCAAATCCCCCACCTCCGTCATTCCCGCGAACGCGGGAATCTATCCCCGACAGGGTGCGCCACTATGACGCCGAAAGCAGTCCGTCACGCCGGCCGGCCCAATCAGGTGGGGAATCTGGGTTCGTTCCGCAGTTCAGCCATACCGGGTACATCTTCGACCTATGCCATCCTCCCTCGGGTGTCCGCGAGGGAACCCTACACGTGGCGGTACTGGCCTGCCGGGACCTCAAGGAGCTCCGGGAACGGTGTGCGCTCATGAGCCAGGTTCCGGGACCTGGCAGGCCACCGAAAAAAACAAGGAGTTGCGCGGAGAGCCCCGCCCCTTTTCAGTGTCCGTCAGAGGGTGTTGCCGGATTTCTCTCTCCAGTCGGCCCGATTACCCTGAGTCACCCGACATACCGTCGGCGTATATCCAGGGCGAAGCAGGATCCCAGTAAGGAGTGACGCGTTCAGCGAGCATTTGAGGCCGGCTATCCCCCCTCATCTTCCTGCAGGCCGCTGCAAAATTGAGGACAAGGGGCACGAGAAGGAGTGACGCGGAAATTGTGGGACAGGGCGGGAAGGGATGGGACAGCGTTTCCAGCCACGCTTCCAGAGCGCGTCAAGGACGAACCGGACGGGGTCCCGGTCGCTATTCCCGTATCTCGATCTGGTGCCACTGGCCCGCCGAGATGGCGGGCTTCTCCCTGTACAGCGCTATGCGGCCCTGAACGCAGATCTTCTTGTCGTTGAACCAGGTAGTGATATCGACCGAGGCGTCTTTTAAGTCCGGCCAGTTCCCGAAACGCTGGCCGATGTACGGAAAGAAGACGTAAAAGTCGGGATCCTCCGCCTTGTCAATGTTCAAGAAGGTTATTTTGAGCCGGTGTTCCGGCTCGTGGACGGACGACATCACGGTGCCGCAGACCTTGCCTTGCTTGCCTACATGGTCCCCTGCCTGCTCGGCCGTCAGCTCGCCCGTTTCGACGCCGCCGCTGATGGCCCCCCTGTAGGGCACCGAAGCCGCCTGCGTAGCTTCGGCCAGAGCGGGCGCAAGAGTCGGCGTCGGTAGAGGGACCCTGCCCACGAACTGCTGGCCTGAAGCGCCTTCACTGGCGGCATCGGATCCGTCGCCTCCACACGCCGCCGCCAACGCAGCCAAGCTCGTCAATGCAACGACCCAGAACAGGCGACTACACCGCATTTCAACCGACCTCCGCGTCATCCCACAACTGCTTCACATCTCTCGCATCGCCAAGTGGTCCGCGCCCCTGACCATACCGACGGCAGCGTAAGATTAGTCACAACCTCGCGGATTTGTCAACACGTATGCCCGAAAGTCGCTGCTCAGACCTCGTGAGGACCTCTCGATAACCACGGCGCCGTCATGCCCGCGAAAGCAGGTATCCCGGGCGGTGGGGCGCGTTTCCCTCATCAACTCCGAACAGTTACGCCCGAATGCCTGAAGACCCCGTCAAGGGACCACCTCATGAGAAAAAACCCCAGTGGGGTTTCGAGCGCGTCCCGCGCATGTTCGATCATTTCCGCGGCGACCTAAGACCGCTTTGTGGCCCGACCGCTAGCCGGACGGAGCGGTCGTCGTAGAGTTTGCCCCTCCGACCGGGGTCGGGGTCTCTTTCCTCTGCTGTTCCGGCATGGGCGGCGGATTGAGCCTATCCGGCGGCACTCTTTCGATCCCTTCACAGGCGAACGCTGCAAGAGCGGTCATCACCGCGATCAGCAAGAACGTCAATACGGCTTTCTTCATTCCCGGTCCATTCAAATCTGGGCCCCTTTCTCGTTTTCCGGAAGCTACTCTTCCTGGAACTCGTACTGGTGCCAGTAGTTAGCGTTGATCGCCGGCTTGCCCTTGTAGAGCTCAATCCGGCCGTCCACGCACAGCTTCCTGTCGTTGAAATAGCTCGTCAGATCGATCGACCGGTCCGCTTTGTCGGGCCACGTGCCGATGCGAAGCGGGTCGTTCCAGAAGTAGACGAAGAAGACGGGGTCCTCTGTATTCTCGAAGCTCAGAACGGTGATCTGGTAGGGGTGGTCCGGGTCGTGGAAGCTCGATACCACCAGCCCACAGACCGTACCCGTCTTGCCTATCGCGTCCGACGCCTCCGTGGTGGTGAGCGGCTCCGTCTGCGAGGACCCGCCGTATCCGCCCTGGTACTGTATTACCGAGGCTTGCGTCGCCTCGGCCTGGGCCGCAGCCAGTGTCGGAGTCGCTTGCGGGGCCCTGCCAGTGAACTGAGCGCCGGTCCCGCCGCCACCGGATGACCCGGAGGGAGCACCGCCCTCGTCGCCACCGCCGCAGGCGGCGGCCAGGACGGCGAGCGCAACAGCACCAGTCACTACGCTCATCCTTGGGAATCGCATGTCTCAACGACCTCCGGGATTTGGACATCGGGGCCGGTCCTCAGGCGACCGGCCCGCTCGGGGGCTGTTCGGCTCTCGGCGCTTTTCCTACTGTTCCCGAATTGTCAACTGGTGCCAGAAGCCCGCGTTGATTCCAGCCGTGTCTCTGTATTTCTGGATGAGGCCCTCGGCGCATACCGTCTTGCCGTCAAACCAACCGGCGGTCAGGTCTATCGACGGGTCAGCTATGTCAGGCCAGTCCCCGATACGCTTTCCCGAGTGCCAGAAGTAGACGAAGAAGTCCGGGGAATCAGCCTTGTCGATATTGAGGAAGGTCACCTTGTACTGGTGCTCAGGCTCGTAGACGGTCGCCATTACGGTCCCGCACACCTTGCTCTGCTTGCCGATGTTGTCCGCCGCCTCGGCCGCAGTCAACTCACCCGTGTCGAGGCCGCCGCCGCCGTAGCCGCCGCCGTACTGCGGCGCCGCTGCCTTAGTCGCCTCGACGTCGGCGGGTGGGATAGTCGGGGTGGGCGGCGGTACTCGGCCGGTCACCTGCGCTCCTCCACCACCACCTGACGTGCCTCCGTCGCCTCCGCCGCACGCAATCGCTGCGGCGATCGATCCCGCCAGCAAGACTATCCAGGCCACGCTTCGAAGTCGCATCTTAACCAAACTCCTAAAAACGTAGTGGGGGGCCGGTGGGACCGCGCCAGACCCACGGCCACGGCACGCCTTATCAGCCCCTCCAGAGGTGCTCTAAAGGTTAATCACGGCCCGACGGTTTGTCAATGCGTCTAGCATACCCAGATTCCCCACCTAGATAAGAGGAAGACCTCGTTGGCACCCGCCACGAAGGGGGCTAAGATGTTTCTTGACCAAGAGAAACGATCACCAACGAGGTGCAGCTATTATGAAGCAAGGCTTACTGGCATTCCAGTACGAGCAGGAGAAGGGCTCGACAGGTATGACGGGACTGTCCGGCCTGCTGACGTACGTGGAGTTGATGGACGCAGCGGGTTTGAGGTCATCGGTAGAGCGCCACGTGAGACTGCGGGAGAGAGGTCAGGGCTGGACGGACAGCCAGACGATCATCTCGTTGATACTGCTGAACTTGGCAGGCGGCGAGTCAGTGTCCGACCTTGATCTCCTTGAGAAGGACAGAGGGTTGTGCAGGATACTTCGAGAGTTCGAGACCTGTGGTATGCGTCTCAGCGAGCGCAGGGCGTTGGAGAAGAGATGGCGAGTCGAGCGTCTTCGGAGCGTGCCGTCGGAGTCTGCGGCGTTCCGGTATCTGGAGGGGTTCCACGACATGGACGAGGAGTCGAAGCGGGAAGCTCACAGGGCGTTCATAGCGGCTCCCAACGAAGCGCTACAGGGTCTGGGGAAGGTCAACGCCGACCTGGTGGGCTTCGTGCAGAGCCGTTCGCCTCAGACCGAGGCCACTCTGGACATGGATGCCACACTGGTGGAGACGCGCAAGCAGGAGGCGCTCCACAGCTACAAGGGGTACAGGGCCTACCAGCCGCTGACCACCTACTGGGCAGAGGCCGACCAGATTGTGCATTCAGAGTTTCGGGACGGCAACGTACCTGCGGGCCATCAGCAGTTACGAGTGTTGACCGAAGCACTGGAGCATCTGCCTGCCGGTGTGGAGAGCGTGATGCTCAGGTCTGACACGGCGGGGTACCAGCAGGAGTTGCTGCGGTACTGCGCGGAGGGTAGAGACGAGCGGTTCGGGGTGATCGAGTTTGCGGTTGGGGTCGACGTGACGGCGGAGTTCCGCCGTGCGGTGTCAGAGGTCGCCGAGCAAGACTGGCAGACGCTGTACCGCAAGGTTGGGGAGCATCGTGTGGACACGGGTCAGCAGTGGGCTGATGTGAACTTCGTACCCAAATGGATAGGGCACTCCAAGAACAGCCCTGAGTATCGGTTCATAGCTACCAGGGAGCGTCTGGACAGGCCGCCTCTGCCGGGAATGGAGGGGCAGATGGAGCTTCCGTTCCCCGCGATGGAGCTGTCCAACAGAGGCTGGTACAAGGTCTTCGGAGTGGTGACCAACCGGAGCATTGCGGGAGATGAGTTGATCTGGTGGTCGAGACAGAGGTGCGGTAAGGGCGAGGAGGTCCACGGCGTCCTCAAGAGTGACCTTGCCGGGGGCAGGCTTCCGTCGGGGCTGTTCGGAGCCAACGCAGCATGGTGGGCGATAGCAGTGTTGGCCTTCAACCCCGTATGGGGCTACGGGGCAGGCTCTGAACTCTGCCATGAAGCGGCTGGTGTTGGGCGGACAGTGGGTGGGCAAGCGTCTCAAGGCGGTGCGCTTCGCCCTGATCGCCCTACCGGGCCGTGTGGTGCGTCACGCCAAGAGGTTGATCATCCGTCTTGCCCGTGGCCATCCCTCATACGAGTTGCTGCTCAGGGTCCGGCACAGGATATTGGCGCTGGCTGCCGAGCCGTATCGGGCGTAGGCGACCCTGCCTGGAGCATCGGTTTGTAGGCGACTCTGCCGAGTTGCCAGGCCGGGCCATGCCTTCTTCGGCCTGACAACAACCATAATTGGCAGCGAACCGCTGCCGATACCCTCAAAGACGGCACCCGAGACCCTCTCCGATGCCTGATCATGTCATGCGTCACCCCAAGTCGACACCCGGACACCCCTGAAAGCACACGAAACAGCTCTCAACAATGTCAGGTGGGGGATTTGGGCATAGCCCAAGTCCGCCACATCCGCCGTTGTGGCGCCAACGGGAATCCAACTCCCGGCCGCGCCAACGAGGCGCTCGGGCCAGCCTTCCAGACGACAACGTCTCTCACCGACAAGGCGCTTCGCCGCGACCCGGCGAGCAGTCCAGTACCCTGCTCGTCAAGATCAGGCGGCGGATCGCGTATGGCCCACACGTTTCCAGATCTACGTGGTCGTCCTCGTAGGTCGTCCCATGGCTTGGGCCGGCCGAAAGGGGCGTCCCACATACTGCGTTGTCCACCGCTGCAACAGACTCAGCACGGCAGCCGTTTCCCTTGACACGCGGACGGGCCGCACTTAGGCTGATCGGGACACAGATTCACCACCTCGTCCGATCGTCGGAGGCTCTATGACCACCAACAAGCGGTCGTCACTCGTCGGGGTGTGGTTGCTCACATGTCTTCTGCTCCTCTTTTCGTGCGGTGGACAGGATGCCTCAGACCAATACGAGGCCGGTCTGGCGCTCATGGAACAAGGACGCTGGGACGAAGCCATCGTCGAGTTCGAGGCGGCGGCCAGCGGGCTCCTCACCAACGCCGGATATCGGCGACGCAGTGGGGACTTCGCGCGGGCCAAAGAGATCAAGGCTATGCATGCCGACGCGCTTGTGCAGATCAGCACGGCGCGCACGAAGCTGGGTCAGCATCAGCTAGCCCTAACCGCACTCGACGCCGCGATCCGCATCGATTCCGGCTACGCGCCCGCCTACGCGAATCGTGCTCTAGCGCGCACTCGCCTGGGCATGGACTCCGAGGCGGAGCAAGACGTCAGCGAGGCCGCGACTCGCGGACACGACGTCGCCCAACTCGAGCGGGAAATAGAAGACATCAAGAAAACCCGGTAGCCCCGCTATACCGAAGTGATCGAGGAGGAGCAGCGATGCGGCGGGAGAGACTTGGAGATTCTATGCGGTTGCTGAAACGCGGCTGGATCATCGCGATCACGACTGCGGCGGCGACCGCGATGGCCTGCGGGGGCGGGGGCGAGACCGATATCGTTGAGCCCCAGATTCCTGTCGACCCGAAGCCCATCGACTACATCGGGCGAGAGGCCAAGGTCTGTGGCACAGTGGTCGCAACGGAGACCGAGCTCGAGCACCCAAACTCCGTGAACCCGACCGCCACCACAATCTCGTTCCTTACTTTCGACAGAACCCAGGTTACGTTCCTCGATTTCGAGACGGAGGACCCAGACTTCCTCGTCTTCTTCTGGGGTAAGACCAAGCGCCAGGCCGGCTATGCCCCGGCCTGGCCGGACATTGCGGACCCGTCCATCAACTTGGCCGGCGGGTGGTTCGACGGCAAGAAGATTTGCGTTTCAGGCCGAATCAGGAAGTATCGAGACAAGGCTGCCATACTCATGGACGACTGGCGGAAGATCGACTTCCTGGAGGAGTAGCCCTGGGCGGCTGTTCCACCGGCGGATGAAGACTGTCTGGGAATCGCCGACGGCTCCGGACCACGCGGCCAACTGACCAATCTAGGGCGTCATCTTCTTCGTCCTGGCCGCGAACTGGCCCGTGATCTCTCCGCCGCCGATGACGTGGCCTTCCATAGCCTGCAGCAGGCCATCCTTGGTCGTCTCGGGACCGAGATCGAGCTCGGTGTCCAGCGCGTAGACGTGGAACACGTAGTTGAAGGTCACCTTGGGCTTTGCCTTGTCGCCAAAACGGTGGTAGATCATCGTCACGGGCGCCGGGCACGGCCCCGCGTACCCCACCGTACCCTCGTCGTTGACACCCTGCATGGTGCTGGGCCCGATCGACAGCACCTCCGTCGTCGTCGCGACGGCCTCCGGAAGCCCCGCCGCGTCCACGGGAATGTTCCAGATCATCCAGTGCGTCGTCACCTTCGCCAGCGACTGGTCGCTGTCCATTATCAGCGCTAGGCTCCTGGCGCCCTTCGGCACGCCCGACCATTCCAACCGGGGCGACGTGTCTGGGTACGTCTCAGTCCCCGTGTAGCCCTGCTGGTAGAACGTGCCCGCGTCGGGGAGCTTACCCCCGCAACTGTGCTCCTTGGGAATGCGCCTGATGTCGTTGAAGACAGGGCTTGTGACCTCCATGCTCATTTCGAAGGTCTGGGTGAGCGCGCTCTCGCCCGCTCCCGCCTCGTCGCTTCCACTGGTGTCGGACGCCGCGGCGGGGGCGCCGCCGGTCCCTGCCTCGCCGTCCTCCATGCTACTGGAGCACGCCGCGACGATCAGCGCCACGGACAGCGCCGCCGCCAAGTACAATCTAAGGGTGCCGAGCCCCACCATCGCCCTACCTCCTCCCTACGAGGGCCACGCATAGGGCCGCCCAACAGTGTGCGGGCGGCCGATACGCGGCTCTCTACCGATCTCCGGGCACGGGATCAGTGCTCCAGCTTCTTCGTCTTGGCCGCGAACTGGCCCGTGATCTCGCCGCCTCCGACAACGTGGCCTTCCATCGCCTGCAGCAGGGTCTCCTTGGTCGCGTCAGGGCCCAGGTCGAGCTCGGTGTCCAGCGCGTAGACGTGGAACACGTAGGTGAAGGTCACCTTGGGCTTTGCCTTGTCGCCAAAACGGTGGTAGACCATCGTCACGGGCGCCGGACATGGCCCCGCGTACCCCACCGTACCCTCGTCGTTGGCGCCCTGCATGGTCCGCGGCCCGATGGACAGCACCTCCGTCGTCGTCGCCACAGCCTCCGGAAGGCCCGTCGCGTCCGCGGGGACGTTCCAGATCATCCAGTGCGTCGTCACCTTCGCCAAGGACTCGTCGCTGTCCATTATCAGCGCTAGGCTCTTGGCGCCCTCGGGCACCCCGGTCCAATCAAGCTGCGGCGACGTGTCCGGGTACGTCTGGACCCCCGTGTAGCCCTGCTCGTAGAACGTCCCAGAGTCAGGAAGCTTCCCCCCGCAGCTATGCGCCTTGGGGATGCGCCTGATGTCGTTGAAGACCGGGCTTGTGACCTCCATGCTCATTTCGAAGGTCTGGGTGAGCGCGCTCTCGCCCGCTCCCGCCTCGTCGCTTCCACTCGTGTCGGACGCCGCGGCGGGGGCGCTGCCGGTCCCTGCGTCGCCATCCTCCGTGCTACTGGAGCACGCCGCGACGATCAGCGCAAGAGAGACCGCCATTGCCAGCCGTAGCCAGATCGTATCGAGTCTCGCCATTGCCCTAGCTCCTTGCCGCTTTCCCCGCAGACATCGGCCAGCGCCAGTGCACGAGGGCCGAACCTCCAGGCAGAATCTGCTGGAGCCCCGGCCCTCTAGTGCCACTCTCAGACCGCGCGTTGCCATCGCCCGCTGCGTTACGGCGGCGGTTCCTCTCCTTTGTAGTACCTACACTCGGCCTAGTGCTTCGTCAGGTAGATCCAAGGCAGGGTATTGATATCCACGTTGGCGGTGCCGGCAAACCCCACGACCCACGGCTGCACCATCCAGTTCACTCCTCCGCCGAATTGGATCGGGAACATGTACCCCTTGTCCAGGTACTCTTCCTCCACTGCCTGGAAGGCCGCGCAGCGGTCCGGATGCTCCAGAGGCAGCGACTTAGCGTACGCGGCCAGGGCATCCAGAACAGGGTATCCGCCGGGTCGAGGCGTCAACGACGATATGGAGTCCGTGCGCGTCAGGCTGCCGATTACCTGGGCCGGGTCTAGTATCCACGATCCTATGCTGATCCGGTAGAACTGCGAGCCCTCGCGGCGCTCCTGGCCGCTCTCACGCGCGATAACGTCCAACTCTACACCCAGGTTGTCCTTCCAGTACTCCTTGATCGAAACGGCCATGTTCGACAGATCCCCCTTGGCCACGTCGAGGAACATCGACGGAAGGGAATCGCCGGACCCGTAGGTCGAGCCCCCCAGCGATTGGCGAGCAAAATCGGGGTCGTAGTAGATGCCCCTCGCGTCCGGGTTATGGCACGGCAACCCCTTTCCCATGATGCCCGTGGCGGGGAGTGCCAGGTTGCCAAAGATCGCCTTGACGATGGAGCCCATGTCCATCCCATGGCCCAGGGCCTGCCGGACCAGCAGGTCTTCCATGGGCGCGATGTCGAGCTTGTTCTTGATGTACTGGACGCCGGGGTAGTTGGCGTGGTAGTGCAGCCCGTACATGTAATGCGACGGGTCCTGCGCCGCCTCGAGAGTCGCCGCGTCCACTGTCATCGCGTCCAGCTCAGCGTTCTCGAACATAATGATCGAGACCTGGGCGTCCTGAATACCCAGCACCTCCAGCTTCCTGATGGAGGGCGAGGGCCCCCAGAACTGGACTCCGGCATCGTCCCACGCCACGGCTTCTGCGGTCGCCGTGTCGGGGTGTATGGTGACCTGGTAAGGTCCCGCGCCTATGGGCTTGTCCCACGCCCTGGGGTCCTCCAGGGCCTGTTCGAGCTTCGAAATACCGGTGTGCCAGGCTGCCACGTAGGTCACGAACCCCGGGATCGGCTCGCTCAAGGTGACCTCCAGCGTCTGCTCGTCTATGGCGCGGAGTCCCTCTGCCTGGCTGGTATCAGCTGCCCTCAACTCCTCCCAGCCCTTTATCACCCCGATCGTTAGGCTGGTGCCTCCCCACGACGCGACGTTTTCCGGCAACGCGCCGTACTCCCAATAGGCCTTGAAATCCGCGGCCGTAATGGGTGTCCCGTCGTGGTAGATGGCGTCGTCCCGCAGCTTGAACGTCCAGACCGTGAAGTCGTCGTTGGGCTCGGCGCCTACGGCTATGTAGGGTCGAAGCTCTACGTTTTCGTTGATCTGGAAGAGTGTCCCGTACAGCCATACCGAGAACGGACGCTGCCTGCCCCCATCCTGCCACGGGGGCTTGCCGCCATCGTACATCCTGTTGGGTATCCGGATGACCTGTTCGTCGTGCAGCTGCGTGCCGGCGGGCACGACGGTGGCTGGGTCCACTGGGAAAACCGGCGGCAGCACGGCCGGCACGGGCGTCGGCGTGTCCGGCACGGCGGTCGGGGCTGGCGGGCTGGTGGGCTGCACCGCGGCCGTTGTTGGAACCGGAGTATCCTCCGGCTCATCCGACGTGCAGGCCATAGCAGCAACAAGCGCAATCAACACCGCCAGCAGCAGCAGGATGTTCGGCCTTACGATTGGATACAGCATCACAACCTCCCTGTCACAAGCGCTTCTGGGCGTCCTAATGTCGAACATTTCGAATCATAGACCCAACTCGGTGGACTGTCAACGCATCGGCTTCCGATATGCTGCTATGCCACGCAGCGATTCGCGCACGCGCCGACCGTTCTGTCGCCGCCGTTCGCCATCTGCTCGCACGCTGGGTCGATGAGAAGTTGGAGCGCCGGCGCCGTGTTCGATCTTCGTCCACGCGCGGCTGAAATGGCCGCGGATACCCGCGAGCGTAACGATCGGAGCTCACAGACGCCCGTCGGCCCGCTGGCTCTTTTAACCCCTCAGCCTCGCCCGACACCCGGCGGCCATGGGGTTCGATGCGAATGAGCGAGAGTGTGGACCCCGAGGCCTATCAGCCACCAGGAGCCGGCGAATACGGGGCGCGGAGGCGCCCGGGTCAGGCTGCCGCGGACCTGCGGGTACGCCGCCTGATCGCTACGGCGACCAGGACCACGACCGCCACCACCTCGGCTGCCCCTACTCCGGCCAATATCCAAACCGCCCGGTTGCCGTCTCCACCGGTCGCGCCTTCGGTTACCACGAGCGCCGTGCTGTCTTCGGGAAGGACCTGGAGCGTCTTCAGGAACTCGACGACGGCGTCCCGGTCGTCTCCGGGCAGCTCCGCGAAGGCGTCGCGGGCCGCCTGGCCCTCCCCGCCGTGCGCCAGAATCGCCTCCGACATCAACGTCGCGCGGCCGTGATGCAGGAACGGCGGCTCGCTGGCCACGCTCCACAGCTTCCGCGTCAGCCACATGTCGGTGGGCACGCCCGCGATCACCAGCGTCTCGTTGTCCAGCATGTCGCCCATGTCGTGGCGCTTCAGATCGGTGAAGACCGGCACCATCACCGTGCCGTTCTCCAAGCGGCGCAGACGCGACGCGGGGCCCTCGGCAGTCAGGTCTACCTCGAACGGCCGCGTGACCTCGGATAGCTGAAGCTTGCCCGTCGGGTTGAATGGGCTGGGCTCCGTGAAGATCGGGCTCGCCAGCGGCAGCTCCGGGATATGGCAGACCGCGCAGCCGATCTCGCCGAAGAGCGTCTCTCCCCTCTCGACCGCCGCGATGGCCTCGGGATGAGACGGCATCAGCCTGCCCGGCGGCGGCAGCGTGGCCATGAAGACGACCAAGGCCGTTACGTCCCCCTGAGTCAGCTCGTTAAGGACGCCGTCCCCATCGGCGTCGGCGCCGAACCGCTCGATGGCCTGTATCCCGAAGTGCGAGTTCATCGCCTTGACGACGAACTCCCGCAGGGACACTATGTGGCCCTTCGACTGGATCGGCTTGATGATGAAGTCGTCGTCGACGCCCTCGACCTCGCTCGTGTCGACGGTCCCGTTCGGCCGCGCCGTCACCCTGCCGAAGCTCACGCCCTTCGCGACGAGGTCCCTGGTCACCGGGACGCCGGCGGACTTCGACTCCTCAGTCGCCAGGTCGACGATGCCCTGGAGCTCGACGGTCATCTCCCGGGCCAACAGCTCCACGAAGCCGATCCCGAATATGCCGGCCGTGTTTCTCTCGTTACCAACGCTCCGCAGCGTCTGGGCTTGGAAGGCGTCGCCCTCCCCGCCGTCGAAGTTGACGAAGGGGAGTCTCTCGGCGTCGGTGAAGACGTTGACGGCGTTATCCCCGCCGCCGCCCAGGCGGGGGAGATGGTGGCACACGGCGCACGTGTTCGCGTCCGGGCCTGAGATGCGGTTGAAGTTGTCCGGGAACATCCGCGGCGACCTCGTGTTGCTGTCGCCCACGTCGGTGGTCCCGGGTCGGCCGGCGCCGTCGAGCGTGTTGAAGGAGACGACGAAGAGGTCCTTGCCGCGGTCGATGATCTCGTCGAGCTCCAGCCTGCCGCTCTCGATGTCGTCCTGGTCGGTGTGCAGGGACAGCGCCGGCGCGTCCCCAATTTTGACCTGCTCAGCCGCGTCGGCGCCGCCGCCGCATCCGGCGACGCACAGCGCCGCCAGCACTGCTGCCGCGGTGAGAATAGGCTTTGGTATCCGCATAGTCACGCGAACGTTCATCCGAAGAGCCAGGGGCGTCCGGCCTGGTAGGTCTGGCGCCGTCTGTCCAACGCTGAATTATACCACGCGCATACGTGCGTTCCTTCGCCCTGGGCCGCGCCCGACGGAGCGTCACCGCGTATCGAACGGCTATCCCGAAGCGCCGGCGCGGTCCGCCTTGAACCGGACGAGCCGACCGGGATCGTCCGTCATCACAGCGTCGATTCCGGTCAGGGCGGCAGGGTCGGCCACGGCCACGTCCCACGCGAGCACCCGCCGCCCACGGGCGTGGAAGCTCTCCAGTAGACCGCGGTCGTAGCTATCCTCCGACGGCGCTATCCAATGCGCGTCCGGCACGGCTCTGAACCGGCGCGTGCGCATAGGCCACGGGTGCCCGCGGGCCCAGACGTAGCCGCGCGTCACGTCGGGATACCTCGTCCGGAGACGGCGCACCGCCAGCGGATTGTGGCTCTTCACCAGCGTCGTCTCCAGCCTACCGCTCGCACGAATGGCCTCGACCACTCCCGTCGTCAGCGCGCCGACCTTCGGGCTCCTCACCTTCAGCTCGACGTCGACCAGGAAGGACGAAGGCAGCGCGGCGAAGACCGCCTCCAGGGTGGGCAGCGTGGGCAGACCCGCGCCGGCGCGCATCTCGTTGAGCTCGGCCAATCCCATGCGGCCAACGACCGCCCTGCGCCCGACCCCGACTTCGATAGCGCGGTCGTGGATGACCGCCACCTGCCCGTCGCCTGTCAGCCTTACGTCCAGCTCGACGCCGTCGGCGCCCAGGGCGAGAGCGGCCTGAAAGGCGGCGATTGTGTTCTCGGGATACGCCGAGTGCGCACCGCGGTGCGCGATGACAAGCGGGAAGTCTAGGCTCCCCGGCTCGAACATCCACCCGGACCCCGGTCCGGCCATCCGCGTAGCTCCATCTCTGGGGAAGAGTCGAAGCGGAGTCTAGTCGCCCCCGTTTCCGAGTGTCAACGCGCTTGACATTCCGGGCGAGTGGCAGTACATCTCAACAGCGCCGCGCGAGCAGACCCGCCGCGCGGCACGCCTGATACCTTGTCACCGATCTCTTATAAAGGAAAAGGAGAGAGCCAAATGGAGCCTCTGGGCAAGACGACGGAGCTGGCCGAACATCGAGGAGTCGCGCCGAGCAGCCTGGTGTCGGAGCTTGACGACGAGCGTCTGTTAGTGATCGCGGAGGACATGACCGGACACGTGTCGACCGACTGCGGGCGGACCTGGGGGTCGCCGTTTCGGATGACGCAGGACGGTGCGCCGATGGAGCCGTCGATCAACAAGGGCCACGTGCTGCGCCTCCAGGACGGCCGGCTGGCGACCGCATACAGCAGAGAGGAGGACCATCCGACCGCCGGCTACCAGACCAGGACATGGTACTTCACCACCTCAGAAGACGAGGGCAGGAGCTGGTCCAAGGGCGATCAGATCGACATCCCCACGATGTACGACATCGACAAGGGCTTCTTCGTGACGTTCATCTGGGGCAACCTGCTGCAGCTCACCACCGGCCGCATTATCGTGCCGGCGTACTGGGAGATAGCCGGGCGACACCCGGGGATGCCCCCGGCGGGCGACGACCCGGTGACCGCGACGATTCAGGGCGTGCGCCAGACGAGAGTCGCGGACGGCCACCTGTACGAGGCGGCGATGGGCGGATGCTACAACTACTACTCGGACGACGGCGGCGGCACATGGAGCATCTGCACCGGCTCCATGATGGTCTGGCCCCTGCCGTCCGAAGGCGGTATCGGCGGGTTCGGCGTCTGCTGGGAGCCCGTCCTCGCGGAGCTGAAAGACGGCCGAGTGCTGATGTTCCAAAGGACCAACGTCGGGCGTCTCTACCAGAGCTTCTCCGCCGACGGCGGCGAGAACTGGACGCTGCCCGAGGCCACGGAGCTGGCGTCGGGCGACGTACCGTGCTGGCTCGGCAGGCTCAGGACCACGGGCGACCTCGTCGTCGTCTGGAACCAGTCCTCCAAGGAGGAGATAGAACGGGGATACTCCAGGGGCCGGCTGTCGATCGCGGTATCGACCGACGAGGCCGCCACTTGGGGCACGCCGATCACGTTGGAGCTCAGCGACGGCCTGGACGACGTGGACCAGGTCGCGCTGCCGCCGGTAGCCCACGTCCGAGCCAAGGGAGGCCTTGGAACGCTGCCGGACAACTTCACGCGGTCCCACTATCCGCGGCTGTCTTTCGTCCAGGGAAACGTCGTGGTGACCTTCAACTACGACTACTGGGTGAACGGCGCGCGCCGCCGCGACACCGGCCTGCTCGTGATGCCTGAGGCCAACCTGTACGGGTAGTCTACCTACGACGCTACCCGAGTCTCGGCCAGCTTTACGAACACGTCGAGAGACCGGGGGTTGCTCATCGCGTCGAGGCTGATCGCCTCGGCCACCGGGGTGCCGGCCAGGATCCTCCGCACCGGCACCTCGACCTTCTTGCCGTTCAGGGTCCTGGGCACCTCCGGTATCGACAGGATCTCGTCCGGCGTGTGTCGCGGCGATAGCTGCGCCCGCAGACGCCGCACCACGCTCACCTTCAGCGAGTCCTCGAGCACGATCCCGTCGCCCAGTACGAGGAACAGCAGAAGCCGACCCTCACTCCCCCCCACGCCGGTGTCGACGACCAGACTGTCCGCCACCTCGTCCATCTCTTCGACCACCCTGTAGAACTCGCTCGTGCCCATCCGGACGCCGCCCCGGTTGAGCGTCGAGTCCGACCGGCCGTAGATCACGCAGGAGCCGCGGTCGGTGACTTTGATCCAATCGCCGTGGCGCCAGACGCCCGGAAACATGTCGAAGTAGCTCTCCCGGTACCGGACTCCCTCAGGGTCGTTCCACAGGTACAACGGCATCGACGGCATCGGCCGGGTAAGCACGAGCTCTCCGACCTCGCCGACCAGCCCGTTCCCCGACTCGTCGTATGCCTCCACGCGCGCTCCCAGGCACGCGCATTGCAGCTCGCCCGCCCTCACCGGCAGAAGCGGACACGGGCCTATGAAGCCGGTGCAGAGGTCGGTGCCGCCGCTGAACGATCCGAGCACCGCCGTCGCGCTCACGTTGTCGTAGACCCAGCGAAAGCCCTCCGGACTCAGCGGCGCACCCGTCGAGCCTATGCCCTTCAGCAGCTCGAGGCCATACTCCCCGGCCGGACGCGCCCCGGCGTTCATGCACGCCTGGATGTAGGGGGCGCTCGCGCCGAAGTACGTAACCCCGGCGTCGCGCGCGTACTCCCAAAGCGTTCCCATGTCCGGGTGGACCGGGTCGCCGTCGAAAAGGGCGACCGCTGAGCCGACGAGCAGGCCGCCGATCAGCAGGTTCCACATCATCCAGCCCGTCGTCGTGAACCAGAAGAACCGGTCGTCCGGCCCCAGGTCCATGTGTAGGGACAGCACCTTGAAGTGCTCCAGCAAAATGCCGCCGTGGCCCTGCACTATGGGCTTGGGCAGCCCCGTTGTGCCCGACGAGTACAGCACCCACAGCGGGTGGTCGAAGACGACCTGCTCGAAGACGAGCGGCTGGCCCTCGACCGCGAGCTCGTTCCACGACAACACCGATCCCGCACCTTCGATCTGAGGCGACGCTTCCAGGTACGGCACGATTACGGTACGTTCGACCGACGGCAGGCTATTCCTTATAGCAGTGACGGCGGAGACGCGGTCGAAGCGGCGGCCGCCGTACACGTAGCCGTCCACCGCGATCAGCACCTTGGGCTCAATCTGACCGAATCGGTCCACGACTGTGCGCGTCCCGAACTCCGGAGAGCAGACAGACCACACGGCGCCAATGCTGGACGTCGCCAGGAAAGCGACCAGGGTTTCGGGAATATTGGGCATGTACGCCGCGACCCTGTCGCCAGGCCCGACGCCGAGGCCCCTGAGTCCGGCCGCCGCTGCCGCTACCCGCTCGCGCAGCCGCCCGTAGGTCAGGACCTCCAGCGGCCGCAGCTCGGACCGTGATATCACCGCCGTTAGGTCGTCCTGGTGCGCGAGGGCGTTTTCCGCGTAGTTGACCGCCGCGCCCGGAAACCATTTCGCGCCCGGCATACGGTCATCGGCAAGCACCCGGCCATATCCCGTCTCGGACCGGATGCCGAAGAAGTCCCAGACCGCGCCCCAGAAACCCTCCAGGTCGTCGGTCGACCACCGCCACAGCGCGTGATAGTCGTCGAAGCGCAGGCCCTTCTCGGCGGCGAGCCACCCCATGAACCGCGTCACGTTCGCGCCCGCCACGGTCTCCGGTGAGGGCTCCCAGAGAAGGGCGCCCTCCTCTACAGCGGAATTCGCCGGAGCGGCCCGGTCGTTCATGCCATACGCCGCTCAGTCGCCCTTGCTGGCGAGTGCGGACAGCAGCCGCTTGGCCCAGTCTCTGAGCACGTCTTCCAGGTCGCCGCCGCAGTGCGGGCACTCGTAGACGCCGAACCGGATCGTCATACCGCAGGCGCCGCACGCCTCGACGCTGGTAACGTGGTCCAGCACCACCTGTATGTCGTCTTCTCTCGCCATTCGGGAACTCCGTCGGCTCTCCCCGTATGTCGCCGGCCGCGGTCGCGTACAAGTCGACCCGAAGCCCGGAGTTTGGACTGTGGACTCCGGAGACCTGACGCACGCCATCCGCATTGCTGGTGCCCAGGAAGGGATTTGAACCCCCACTCCCTACCGGGAAGCGGATTTTAAGTCCGCCGCGTCTACCGTTCCGCCACCTGGGCCAGGAAACACCGGGCTCGCAACCTCCTTTATGGTACACCGTTCTCGCGGTCTTCTCTCTACACTGGAGAGATGTCGCAGCCCTTGCCCGCCTGGAGTTTCTTGCAGGACGCGGCCACCGAATGGTACAAAGCTGTGATCGGGGACCGCGGATCGGCATCCGGCGGACCACCGGCAGGACCTCATCGTTGACCACAGAACAACGCTCATCAGCAGTCCAGCACGGCGCAGCCCAGTCGGCGCCGGGCCCGGGCCGCGCCGCCGCGCGTGGACGCCGATTCCGTCGGGCGCGATCGCCACGGCTGTACGCCGGCCTCACGGGGCCACGCGTCGGCTGCCTCACCGCGGTTGCCCGCCCGTGATTCCATCATGGTAGGCCGGGCATACGTCCCGGCCGTTTGCCTGCTGCTATTCGCGGCGGCGGCGGCGATGGCCCCCCAATCCGCCTACGCGAACGGGCGCGCGGTCCGCCTCCAGACCCTGCAGGCGGGGCCATACGAGATCTCGGTAGGTACCGTCCCGAAGACACCTCAGATCGGCGTCTTCCACATGACGATGACCATTGCGGACGCCTCCACGAAAGCCTACGTCCTGGACGCTGAGATCCGCATCACCGGCGTGGGACCGGACGGACCGGCGAACGAGATCGGCCCGATCACCCCGACTACAAGCGTACGGGACCCCGCGTTCTACGAGGCGAACCCGTCTGTAGACCGCGAAGGGAACTGGGTCTTCACGATTGCCGTCGCGGCCGAACTGGGCGAGGCCTCCGCCGATTTCGCCGTCGACGTCCGGCAGGCGAACCCGCTGATCGGAGTCGTGACCTTTCTCGCCCTGGCCGCGTTTCTGGTCATCATAGGCCTGTCGGCGCGCGCCTACCTGCGGGAGCGGCGAGCCGGGGCCAAAGGGCGCTGACGCTCCGCGTCGCCTTCCGCGCGCGGCCCTAGTATTCTCGGCGGCGGGAGATTATGATACCAATGCCGCATGACTACGCCTTGGCTTCCCGGGACGCGAAGGCGAGCGGCCTCACACATCCTAGGAGTTTTGAATGCGGGCACTATTTTCAATCAAGCTGATCCTGCTGGCTCTCCTCGTGTCGGTCCCCCTGGTCGCATCGGTCGCCTGCGACAGCGGAGCCAAGGAATTCAATCTGCAGATTCTCCGCGGGGCCCTCACCCTGAGCCCGTCCGTGCTCAGGGTCGAGAACCACAGGGACGTTCTCCTCAATATGACCACGGACGAAGCCGGTACTCTGCGGATACCCGGCATCGAAATGGAAGCGCAGTTGGACCCCGCGAAGATCACTCCGGTGGAGTTCAACGCGGTCCAGATCGGCAGCTTCTCCGTGACCTGGCAGGGCGCAGACGACGCAACGCCGACCGAGGTCGCCAAACTGGACGTGTTCCCGGCCCGATGATCCCGGCGGATGCCGTCGCATAGGCTGGTTGCAGCGGCGGCCTTCGCGGTCGCCGTAGTTCTGGCGCCGACGACCGTGCTGGCGCACGGCTTCGGCGAACGTTACGACCTTCCGGTACCCCTTGACTACTTCCTCATCGGCGCAGCCGCCGCGGTCGCGCTGTCGTTCGTCGTTATCGGCCTGTTCGTGCAGCGGCAGCCGACCGCCGACCGCTACCCTCGATTCAACCTATTGGGGCCCTCCTGGTCTCGACGCATACTGACCGGCGTGGTGCTGCCCGTGCCGGCCAGGGCCGCGGTCGCCGCAGTGCACGCCGTTCTCGGCGCGTCGCTCGGAGTCGCTCTCCTGGTCGGAGACGGCGACCGGGCTGACGGCCTTCTGACGGCGGGGTTCGCGGCGGCCCTGCTCCTCGCACCGCCCGTGGCCGCCGCCGTCGTTACCGGGAAGGTGGTGACCGCCCCGCTCAAAGCGCTGTCGGTCACGCTCTTTGCGATTGTCGTCGCCGCCGCGTTCTTCGGGACCGACAAGCCCATAGAAAACCTCGCGCCGACTTTCGTCTGGATCGGTTGGTGGGTCGGACTAGGCTACGCGGTCGCCCTGCTCGGAAACCTGTGGGCCCTCATCAACCCCTGGAAGATCGTCTACGAGTGGGCGGAGAAGCTTCTCGGCGTCGAGGACGGCGGACCGGACGCCGATGCGGACCGATACCCGGCCGACTGGGAGCTGTGGCCGGCAGCGATCCTGTTTCTGATCTTCGCGTGGCTGGAGAACGTCTACTCCGACTCTTCGATTCCCTTGAACCTGGGTATGCTGGTCCTGCTCTACTCGATCGTCACCTGGGCCGGCATGGTGGCCTTTGGCAAGCACCGGTGGCTCGCTCGAGGCGAGGCCTTCACCGTGTTGTTCGGCCTGTTCTCGCGGTTCTCCCCGACGGAAGCCAGGGTGACCGACGACGCCTTGTGCGGCGACTGTACCTTGGACTGCGTCTCTGCGGGCGATGGCTGCGTCGACTGTTACCAGTGCTTCGAGCGCGCGGTCGACGCCGGCCAGGGCGAGCTTAACGTCAGGCCCTACGCGGTCGGGCTCGCCAGTCCCGTGCGTATGACGACCGCGGCCGGCGCGTTCGTCATCATCGCGCTGGCCAGCGTGACGTTCGACGGACTGACGGCCACGGAGATATGGACGACCGTCGTGACCGAGAGCTACGGCGCCGTCACCGACATCTTCGGACCGAGCGCTCTGGAGGTGATCAACACGGCCGGGCTGGTCCTCCTGCCGCTGCTGTTCGTTGGCGTCTACCTGCTGGTCGTCACGGGGGTCAGGCTGCTTTCGCGCGACCGCGGCTCCAACCTGGACGTCGCAAAGACGTTCGTCCTGTCGCTCGTGCCGATCGCCCTCGCTTACAACCTGGCGCACTTCATCTCGCTGCTCGCCATACAGGGGCAGAACCTGATACCCCTCGCGTCCGACCCGTTCGGCGTGGGATGGGACCTGTTCGGCACGCTGAGTTACCGAATAGACACCGGCGTCATCGGGCCGCAGCTCGTGTGGTTCGTGTCCGTGGCGGCCATCGTCATCGGCCACATCATCTCCGTATACGTGGCCCACGTCATCGCCGCCCGCAGAACGGTCGACAGGTCTCTCGCCCTGAAGGGCCAGTACCCGATGTTGGCCCTCATGGTCTTCTACACCACGACCAGCCTCTGGATAATCGCGCAGCCCATAGCCTCGGAGGGCTGAGCCGGCGGCGGCTATCCGGCGGCGTACGGACGGCCGAAGCGCTCGGAGTGGACCATCTCCTCGAGCGGCTTGCGCCGCCGGCGCGCTCCGCGTATGTCGTCGGGCCGGTACCCGAACGGGAGCACGGTGATCAGCTTCAGCCGCTCCGGGACGCCGAGCAGCTCCTTGATCCGGCGGTTCTGGTCCTCGAAGGGCACCCCGACGAAGCAGGTGCCCAGACCTTCCGACCACGCCAATATCTCCATCTGCTGCAGGGCGCGCCCGGCGTCCAGCTCGGGAGAATCGGCGCCGTCCATCAGCACCGCTATTGCCAGCGGCGCGTCGGCCAGGAACTGTCCGCTGGTGGCGATGCGCCCCATCTCGGCGAGAACGCCGCGGTCCGTGACCACCACCAGATGCCACGGCTGCTGGTTGCGGGAGCTCGGCGCCCACCTCGCCGCCTCTAGTATCCTGGTCACCACGTCGGCGGGGACCGGGTCCGGCTTGAACCTGCGTACCGTCAACCTCGTCTTCAGACACTCGTATACATTCACGCGGCCCTCCTGTTCTAACTCTCTTGAGTAACGGTCTGTGGGTCTACGGCCCGGCCGGTCTCCGACGCTCTGTACGCGGCCAGCGTCGCCTGCAGCACCCTACGCCCGAAGTCGGCGTCCATATCCGGCTGGCTGCCGTCGAGGATCGAGTCCACAAAGCTGCGCGCCGCGCCCTTGAATCCCTCGATCCAGTCGGACGGGCATTCTATGTTCCTCATCCCGTCCTCTGTCACGAGCACCACGGGCGCCATGTCGAGCCACTCGCCCGTGCACCGCGTCACCCAGATCGAGCCCCGCGAGCCCTGAATCTCGAAGAACTCGTCCAGCGGATAGTACTTCGACCTCATCGGCATCTCCGCCATGTAGGCGTAATCGAAGACCCCCAGGCAGTTTTTCTCCCGAAACTTCCAGGTGACGACCGCTGGAGCATCGATCAGATAGTCGTCCGTCCTGGTCACCATCCCGGAGACCAGCTCCGGAGCCCCGAGCCACCACATTGCGGTGGCGAACTTGTGCCACCCGTCGTCGTACAGCGACCCGCCCGGGTTCGCCTCGGCGTCCCGCCTCCACTCGTCGGCGCCCGGCTCGACCCGCAACGCGCTGGCGTCCACCGTCCGGAAGCCGCGGACCGTCCGTATCCGCAGCAGCGACGGCTCTCCGATAGCGCCCTGGTCGAGCAGCTCCTTGGCCTTGACGATCGGCGGGTAGTAGAGGAAGTTCTCGGTAACCCGATAGACCGTCGCCGCCCGGGCCGCCGCGGCGGCGATCTCGTCGGCCTCCGCGACCGTGGCGGCCATAGGCTTCTGACACGAGACGTGCTTGCCGGCCTCCAGGGCCGCGACCGACTGGGCGGCGTGCAGGTGGGTCGGCGTGAGCAGCTCGACCGCGTCGACGTCGGGGTCGGCCAGCACCTCCTCGTAGCTCCGGTACAGCTTCGGCTCGACGCCCCACTCCCGCGCCCGGCGCCGGCAGCGCTCGAGGTCGGGGTCGCACAGCGCGACCACGTCACAGGCCTCGTGCTCGAGATATCCCGCCGCGTTCAGGGAGGAGATGCTTCCGCATCCAACGATGGCCAGCCTGACTCTATCCAAAAGACGACCTCCCAATCTTCACGAGTCGATCACTCGGAACAAGGCTACGTTCCGTCCATCCAGGACAGGACAGCCGCGAACGGCTGCAGA
This sequence comes from Dehalococcoidia bacterium, assembly GCA_965261815.1. Lineage (GTDB taxonomy): Bacteria > Chloroflexota > Dehalococcoidia > Lucifugimonadales > CAZENU01 > CAZENU01. The sequence goes on along the minus strand of CBDHDR010000002.1, from coordinate 3,291,760 downwards.
ATCCGTTCGCACATTCCAGCACCTAATGTAATATGAACGACAACATGACGTCACCCCGCCGCCGGATGCCAGCCATGCGCCTACTATACATCGCCGCCGCGCTCGTCCTCGCAGCCACAGGCTGCTCCGGCGGGGCATCGGCGACCCCGACGCCCGCCGCTGCGGCGACCGTCGAGGCCACACCGGCGTCTCCTGAGCCGACGCCGAGCGCCGCCGCGGAAGAGGAGTTCGACGCCGCCCCGGAGCTGGGGGGCATCAGCTCCTGGATCAACTCCGAGCCGCTCACCATCGCCGGTCAGCGGGGCAAGGTCGTGCTCGTCGACTTCTGGACCTACTCCTGCGTCAACTGCATCAGGACCCTCCCGTACCTCAAGGAGTGGCACGCTAAGTACGCCGACCGCGGACTGGTGATCATCGGCGTCCACACCCCCGAGTTCGCGTTCGAGAGGGACCGGGACAACGTCCTCGCAGCGGTCGCCGAGTACGGGATCGAGTATCCGATCGCGCAGGACAACGACGACGTCACCTGGGACGCTTTCAGCAACGCGTACTGGCCGGCCAAGTACCTGGTAGACGGTGAGGGCCGGATACGGTACCGCCACTTCGGCGAAGGGGCGTACGCTGAGACGGAGCAACAGATACGCGACCTTCTCGCCGAGCTCGGCAGCGACGTCGCCGGAGTCGAGCCGGACATGTCGCCCGATCCCACCTTCGACAAGCGCGCCGTGAGCTGCCACCGCCTCAGCAGCATGACGCGAGAGCTGTACGCGGGCCACGACCGCAACCGGTCCGCGCTCTTCTCCCCGGGCGGGTCGTACATCCTGCAGCCCGGCATATACGGGCCCATCGACGCCGTCGTCGACTTCGAAGACCCCGGCAGGCACATGAACCAGTACCTCTACGTCCAGGGGACGTGGAAGGTCGGCTTCGAGAATCTGGTGCACGCGCGCCGGACCGAGAACTACGAAGACTACCTCGCCACGATCTTCTACGCCCGAAGCGTCAACGTGGTCATGGAGAGCGCGAGCGGCGAGCCCTACCGCGTCAGGTTGACGATAGACGACAGGCCACTGGACTCGACCGAGGCGGGCGCCGACGTCGAGTGGGACGACGAGGGGAACAGCTTCGTCACCGTGGAGGAGTCGCGTCTCTACCGGGTCGTGCAGCTACCCGAGTTCAGCGACCACGAGCTGAAGATCAGCTCCAACTCGGACGACTTCACCGTTTTCGCGTACACCTTCGGCGCCTTCGCCTCGGGCGACGACGCCATCACCGCCGACTTCCAACTCGATTGCCCGCCGTCGGTGCTGTTCCCCACCGGACATTGACCGGCTCGCCCGCGTCGAGCGGACGCCTTCGACACCCGTCGGCGGGCTAGAAGCCGTACTGGACCTCGACGCGGCGTCCGGTGTTGGCCGACTCGTAGGCGGCGTCGATGCTCTGGAGCACGTACAGCGCGTCCTCCACCGTCAGCACGCCCGGTGAGCCGGCCCGCACGTCGTCCACGAACCGCCGGATCCAGTTGTGGAACCAGACGTGGAAGACGATGATCGGGAGCGTCGGCAGCGTGTAGTCGATTGTCTTCTCGGGGGAGCCGCTCCACTTCTCTGACGCCGAGATGACCTCCAGCTTCGGGGCGAGCATCGGAGTCCAGTTCGCCTGGCCCTCCGTCCCCCGGAACACGAGCGCCCGGTCCCACTCGGGGGCCGTGCGGGCCGACATGTAGCCGCACACCATGCTGCCGTATCCGCCGTTCTCGTACTCCAGCGCCAGCACCGACAGGTCCTCTATCCCCTCTTCGGCGTAGCCGAGCGGCCTGCCGTTTATCGCCTGCACGGACTTGACCTCGCAGCCCATCAGGTAGCGCATGCCGTCCAGCAGGTGACAGCCCACGTAGTGCAGGTTGCCGCCGCCCTCGGTGTCCATCCGGTACGGCACGCCGCGGGGGTCCGACCCGTGCGGGCCGCCCACCTGCCCCGTAACGAACCGCCCTTCGACGAACATCGGCTTGCCCATCACGCCGTCGTCGATCAACCCTCTCAGGTCCTGCATCGCCGGGTGGAAGCGCACCGGGTACGCGAGGAAGGTCGTCAACTCGTTCCGGCGGACCGCCCGCACCACCTCGTGGAGCTCCTCCGACTTGCGCGCGAACTGCTTGTCGACCATGAAGTGCTTGCCCGCGTTGGCGAGCTTTAACAGCACCTCCGGGATGTCCCGGGGCAACAGCACGACGCACGCCAGGTCGAAGTCCTCCTTGGCGATCAGGTCGTCCACGTCGGAGTAGACGTTGGCATTCGGGTGGTGCTTCTTCGCCTCGTCGAGGTACGAAGGATCGTACAGCTCGCAGTAGGCGACCACGTCCACGCCCTCCAGTCTGCGGAAGTCATGGATCAGCCGGGGCTTCGAGTCGTCGAAGCTGCCGGCGTGGCCGACGCTGAGTCCGATATGCACGGCCTTTAGTGGCTTTCCGTTCGCGTTCATGGCTTCTCCTCGTGTCCGGTATCGTTGTCGGCGGTCAATTTCTCCAATCGAAGAAGACGGCCATCCAGCCCTTCGGCGACGCGACTATCATCTTGAATATTTCGTCGGCCGCCTCGGGCTGCTCGACGTGCGTGATCAGATGGTCGACGCTCAGCTCGCCCGAGGCGATCATCCGCATTATCGTGTCACGGTCGCCGCCCGTGGTCCACGGGTAGTACTTGTGGGAGTAGTCGTCGACGAAATGCGAGCCCCTGACGTCGATCTCGCGCACCAGCAGGTTGCGCAGCCGCATCTCCAGGATGCCGCGGGTGGCGCCCACGAGGACGACCTTGCCGGCGTAGGCGGCGGAGTCTATGCAGTCGGCGAGCGACTGCGCGTTCCAGTTGGCGTGGAACAGGGTCTGCGCCCCCCGTCCGGTGATTCCCATGATGGCGTCTGCCGCGTTGTCGGACGACAGGTCGACGGTGTGAGTCGCGCCGCTTATTTCCGCGTAGCCGAGCCGCTCGGGCTCCGGATCGAGCGCGATCACCGGGTAGGCGCCGGCGCGCCGCGCGAACGCCGCGATGAGCTGCCCTACTACACCCATCCCGAATACGGCTACCGACTCTCCGGTCTGGAGCTCGGCGCGGCGGATGGCGTGCAGCGCCACGTCGCCCAGCCTGCTGAAGCAGACCTGCTCGTCCGTCAGCTCGGGATCGACGTGCTGGACGGGCCGCACGAGGCCGTTCTCACCCTCGTGCACGGTGTCCACGGCGTGATGCGACGTGTGCCTGCCGACCGCGAAGACCCGGTCGCCCTCATGGAAGTCGGCCACGCCACTCCCGACGGCTTCGACGCGTCCGACCGTCGTGTATCCGAGGGGCGTCTCCAGGTAACCCAGCGGCAGGCTCGGATCGCGTTCGACCGCTCCCCGAAAGCGCCTGCGCTCGCTCCCCGCGCTGACCTGGCTCCGGCTGACCCTGACCAGCACCTGCCCGGGCCCCGGCTCGGGGACGTCGAAGCTCTCCACGACGACCATCTGGCCGCCGATCACGGTCAATCTTCTGCCGGTCTCAGCCATGCACAGCCTCTGCCCGTCTCCGAGAGTTGGCGACATCCGGGAAGACGCGTACGCCGGCCCGGACAACCCCGAGCGGACGGTACCCTACGCACACGGGAAGTTCAAGATGCGCGCTGCAGGCCTGCTCAGGCGGAGTCGGCGCGTCCGGCGACCGTCGGCAGACGACAGACATCGGATCGATTGGACGAACGGAGGAGCCTCGGCGAGAATCGGGGATTTTTGGAGGTGAGGCGGGGTGTGGAGGCGACGGGCGGATTCGAACCGCCGAATAGAGGTTTTGCAGACCTCCGCCTTAGACCGCTTGGCTACGTCGCCCTGTCCATACATACTAGCGGCAGGACGCCGCGTTCGGCAAGTACGAAGCGCTCGGACACGGTGGCCTTGGGTTGTCGGACAACGGTACCAGGGTTGCCGGCGCCGGACGCCCTCGCCCGCGGTCCACCAATCGGCATGTGTCCGCGGCCGACTTCGGGAAATGTGTGCCATTTTGTGCCATTCCGGGTCATCCGTATCTGGGGGATGACACACCTGGCCCGGAAAATGGCACACCGGGTGTCTCGCTCGCCCTATCCGAACTGGAACAGCACGGGGCGCAAGGAGAGGCTGGTCTTCCGACGTATTTGAGACTGACAGCCCGCACGACCACGTGACGCTCCTCCTGCCCGGCCGTTCGCCGGAGACGGCACTATAGCACATTCGTGCTGTTACGGCCAGCGATTGCGAGCTCGATTGCAGGCTGTGGGAGGAAGGCGTTCGTGTCTGAGAGCCAGCAGAGAGTGGAGATGCGGTTCAACGCGGTCGTGGGGTATTGCGCCCGACGACGTGAACGTGGTGCCGAGGAGGAGACTCGAACTCCTACAGCCTTTACGGCCACAGCGCCCTCAACGCTGCGTGTCTACCAATTCCACCACCTCGGCACGAGGGGCCGGCAGCTACGATCATAGCCAACCGGCGGTTAGGATGTCCATAGTATCTGCGGGGGGTGTAACTGTTCAGAGTTGAGGGGCCGGATGTCCGTCCAGACCCCTGGATACCCGCCCCCGCCTACGCGGGGGCAGGCTCTGCGCGGGTATGACGGTGGGTTGCGCCTGCTTCCGGTGTAGGGTGTAGCAGTCCGTGGGAGGGGCCAAGACCAGCATTGGGAGGGAGGGTTGCGTGCGCCCTTCGATACGCGCCGGTGAAGCACCGGCGCTACTCACGGTGAACGGGGTGTGTGCGCCCCTCAAGACGCCTGGGTGCCCGCCCCCGCCTACGCGGGGGCAGGCTCTGCGCGGGTATGACGGTGGGTTGGGTCTGCGACCCGAGTCGAGCGTTGACGAGTTCTCAGTCAGAAGAGGCTGCGGACGGCGGCTGCGATCTCGGCGTGCTTGGCGGTCGAGAGGCGGCCCAGCCTCCTTTCGAACACCGCGTCGTTCAGGGTGGTGAGCCGGTCCGGCCTCGCCCAACTCCTCAGCTTCAGCTTCCCCGTTGTCATGTCGCCGGGACCGATGGCGACGTAGAGGTCTCGCACCTGCGAACTGCTGGTGATCTCGCATAGCACCCAGTCCCGCATTCCCACGCCGGCGAGGACCACCGCGGGCCGAATCTTGATCTCGGACAGGTCGGTGAAAGGGAACGGCGTAAGGACTACATCTCCAACCATTGCTTCAGCCATTCCTCGTCTTCGGGCTCGCTGAACCAGTGTGACAGGCCCATCGTTCCCCACTCGTGCTTGTCGCGGTCGCCGAACACTATCAGCTTGCCGTCTTCCCAGTAGGCCATGTCGTCGACGGTCTGCATCGTCTTGACGCTGACGGTGCAAACGCGCTTCAGCAGGTCGATGACGCGCTCTTTGTGGTCGGCGAAGCGGTAGGTGTCGAAGCGGGCGCGGATGGTGGGGTCGCGGGGCTTCTTCTCTTTGTACTGGTCGAGGACCCACTCGAGGGCGGAGCGGTTCCCCAGACGGTAGCGCCAGGCGTCGGGCGGGACCCCGGCCAGGCTGGTCTGGTCGTCGAGGTCGATGATGCCGCGCTCTTTGTCGGCGCGGAGCCTGGCTTTGGGCGGTTCACCCTCACCCCAGCCCTCTCCCGTCGAGGGAGAGGGGGTAGGCGGAGCACCCTCACCCCGGCTCTCTCCCGTCGAGGGAGAGGGGGAAGACAGCCCGCGTTCGGTTGCGGCGTAGCCGGCGGGGGCGGTCGTCTCCCTGACGGATGAGGGCTTGGGCGGCGGGGACTTGTCGACGCGCTCCAGAGGGTAGGGCTCGGCGGACTCGAAGCCGAGGTGGAGGTCGAGCAGCTCGCGGCCCATGCGGGCCCAGATGTCGAACTCGTGGTAGAGCGGCAGTCGGGGGAACTCGCGCAGCAGGTCGGTGGCATAGTCGTAGCGGTACACCGGGTCGTGCAGCACGGCGTAGGTGTAGGCGAAGATGTCTTCGGCGCCGATGCCGTCGGGGTAGGTTTTCTCGAAGTCCTTGCCCCACTCCTTCCGGTAGTGGTCGTTGATGCGTCGGATGCCCCACTCGGTGATGTTGCTGACGCGCTCACCTTCGGGTGTGTAGCGGTACAGAGGGAGGCATTGCGTGTCGCCGGTGAAGTGCAGGTCAACTACCCGGTCTGCAGCCAAAGCGTAGAAGGTCTTGCTGTTAACACAGAAGCATATGACTTTGTTGTCGTTAGCCTTGTGGTGTGGAAATATCTGCGGCATCTGGTATCTGCGATGCGTAACGATGGGCGCATAGTAGAATCTCTTGGCTACGTAAGGCCTGAACAGGCTGGGGATGACGCTCGCTTGCTCGAAGCTGATCGAGTTCCCCCGCACGAGATGTAATTCAAGCTCCGACGTCCACTTGATCGATCTGTCCACCCAGTCCCCAATCGCCGTTGTACCAGGTGGCTCAAGGTTAAGGCGTTTCATTTCCTTTTTGTAGATTGAGCAGAAGAGGGAAACTTTTTCGTTGAGTCGTGGTTCGTCAAAGTCGTACATCCAGTCATCTCGATTGGTGACAACGCCAAGGGAGTATAAGCCGAAGACTGCCTGCTCATCTTCGATTCTCTTGGCTAGCTTTGTCTGCCGGTCCGCTAGAGGCATCAGCTTCTCGAAATCGCTGTTGGACTGGTTGAGCCAGTTGCCTTTCTCATCGGGAGTAATGTCCTCGAAGACGATGCTATCCATCTTTGCGCCGCGCAGGTAGGCCAGTTTGTCGAACGCAAGCTCGGCGTCCTCGCGGCGGGCATAGTGGATGTTGCACTTCCCTAGCTCGGCCTTGTCGCGCACGAAGAAACCGATGGCAACGCCGGTCTGTATGCCAAAGACGTTGTGGGTAGTAGCTGAAATCTTGGGGTTACGGCGCACGTCCGAACCGAGGTCGAGGACGTATATATCGGTGAATTCCCTGGAGGCCATCTTCCTGAAGCCGTCATCTTGTCGGGCATCGAGATACTTGCGGTTGGTGACAAACGCGATAATTCCGTCGTCGGCGAGCCGGTCGGACGCCCAGCGTATGAACCGCTTGTACATGTCGTACTGCTTGGTCTTCTGCGCCGTGCTCTCGGCGATATAGGTCTCGCTTATCCGTCGGTCTATCTCCGGGTATTCGCGGTTCTTGTTGTTGTCGTTCTCGTTCTGCTGGTTCGCGTTGTAGGGCGGGTTGCCGATGATGACGCTGATGGTCTTCTCGTTCTGCTGCTGGACGCGCATCCAGTTCTCGGTGGACAGTCCGCCCAGGTTGAAGGCGCTCTGCCGCTGCACCGCGCCGCCCGTCGCCCCCGCCCCCTGCCAGTCCATGTTGTCGAGCGTGTCGACGAAGCAGAGGTTCGGGAACTCGAGGTAGCGGCCCGTCCTCTCCCTGTAGGTATACTCGATGTTCAGGTTGGCGATGTAGTAGGGCAGGATCGCCACCTCGTTGGCGTGTATTTCGTTGAGGTACTTGTACTCCAGTCTGTCCTCCGGCAGGTAGTCGATCAGGCTGGTGACGAAGGTGCCCGTGCCCGTCGCCGGGTCGAGTATCTGGACGTTGTCGTCGGCGAGGCGCCGGCCGAAGTGCTTCTGCAACAGGTGGTCCGCGCCCCGGACTATGAAGTCGACGACCTCGTTGGGCGTGTAGACGACCCCGAGCCTGTCGGCGGCGGCCGGGTTGTAGGCCTTGTAGAAGTCCTCGTAGACGGCCTTCAGGAAGCCCTGCTTCTCGGCGTAGTCGGCGATGTCGTCGGCGGCCCTGCCGATGGCGCCGTAGTACGCCCGGAGCCGGTCTATGGCCTGCCGCCGCACGTCGCCGGTGAAGAAGGTGTGCTCCAGCCCGTCGAGCCGCCGCGCGATGTCGTTCTCGCGGTGGAACTGGTCCTCGGCGAACACGCGCAGGAAGATGTCCTTCGTCAGGATGTGCTGGAGCAGCATCTCCCGCACGTCGGCGTCGGACACCTCGGGGCTGATGGACTGCCTGCACAGCTCCAGGAAGCCGGCGGCGGCGGCCATGTAGTCCTCGTTCTCGGCCTCGGCCTCCTCGACGGCCTCGCGCAGGTTCTCGAGGACGGCGGGCAGGTCGGCCTTGAACTGCCGCTGCGCCTCCCTGAACTCCTCGATCTGCGGCAGCTCGTAGTCCAGGAAGCGGCGGATGATCCGGTGAAGGTCGCCGGGGCGGGACATGTCGGCCCGCATGGCCTCTTCGCGGTTCTGGATCAGGACGGCGGTCCGGGAGTCCTCGAAGATGATGTTGTCGCGCGGGTAGCCACGGTCGAACTTGCGGGTGATCTCGGCGTCGAGGTCGTCGTGGGAGTCCTTGGCCTCCCAATAGCCTCGCGCCATGCGCAGCGTGTCCTTGACGGTGCCGTCGGGCACGACGCCTGAGGGGACCGGCAGCTCTGGAACGAGCCTCAGCCTCTCCCTGTGGTCGCCGCAGTAGGCGTCCAGGCAGTTCTGGAACGCGGGCCGGATGTTCAGCTCGCTGTCGGAGCCGCCGTACTCGATCAGCTCCTGTTTGGCCGCGTAGTAGTGCTCTATGTGAGGGTAGGCGGGCATGGGAAAAGGATACAGGATTGCCGGCCCGTGGGCCGACGGTCCGGGCCACGGGTAAGTGTTCAGGCTTGAGTGGCCCACGCAACCCGCTAACCCTGAGTAGCGCCGGTCTTTCAGCTGCGCTAGGCCAATGCCGACCTACGACATCACTGCGGTGGCATCATGAATGTCCAGATCGACCGGCTCGGCAGCGCTCACGTCCTGAGCGTGCTTGAGCCTCGCTGGAACACGAACCCCAAGCTCGCCAGAAGCCTCCGGCAGCGACTCAGCCTGATCGGCTCTTGGGTCGTCGCCCAGGGATATCTGCAGGCCAATCCCGCGGGCGAAGTCCTCGACGGCGTCCTGCCCAAGCGGAAACCACCAACCAGGCACTTCGCCACCACACCGCCCCATGAAGCCTCCGCCGCTCTCGCGACGTCTGGCCGGAGTCGTTCCTCAGGCCCGGGCTGCGCCTGAAGGAGAACTGGTTCTATGGCGACAACTATCAGAACTGGGGCATCGTCGAGACGCCCTCGACCATAGAGGCGGCCGCCAACGAGATATCGGTCTACGCCAGCGAGGCTTCCCACCTCGACCAGGTCACCGAGCGGCTGCGCCGGTACACGACCCGGATAGACGGCTTCGTGTCCGCGACCGCGGCCCTCTCAGGCGGCGAGCTCCTGACCAGGCCGCTCGTCTTCGACGGCAATGCCCTCGTGCTGAACTTCTCGTCGTCCGCGGCCGGAGACGTGAGGGTGGAGGTCCAGGATGCCCGCGGCAACGTCATCGAGGGATTCGCCCTCTCCGACTGTCACGAGGTATGGGGCGACGACCTGGCTCGCACGGTAAAGTGGGGCGGCACGAAGGACGTGTCGAAGCTTGCCGGCCAGCCGGTGAGGCTCCGATTCGTCATCAGGGACGCCGATCTGTACTCCCTGCAGTTCCGCAAGGAGTGACGCCTGCGCACCCGGACCGGCTGATGGTCTTGCCCAGATCGATGCCGTACGCATGCCAGGGGAGTGAATGGACGGAGACTGAAGCGATTTCTGGCTCCAGCATACGAGTGCCTGAAGCCATCATGCTCAAAGGCAAACGACTTTCACGATTGGGCGGCGAACCGTCGCCGTGAGGAATGAACTTCTGTCGAGCGGGCGTCAGCAGCGAAGGTGAGAGGGGAAGGAGCCCGCTGTCCAAGGAAGGACTCCGCTAGCTCTTCTGTCGCAGCCGATCGAGCAGCCTGTCGGCCCGTACCGCGAAGGCGTCCAGGTCGCAAATTTTGCAGCGCCACTCACGTTTCGTCCCATTCGCATTCTCGTTACGGTATCGTTGCCCGCAGCGTCCGGTATTGGGGACCTACGTCTGGGCCAGGTTCCAGATGCCGCGGTCATCTTCTCGCCGCAACTCCGTTCAGGCCGAGCTTTGCCATTTCGGTTGAGGTCGTCCGGGGCGGAGGTATTCGTAGGTGTTTCGAGAGAACCTGGCGCAAACCGTCTGATGTCAACTATGTCGGCTTCCTAGGTCTTGACAGCTTGCGGCTGATGACTAAGAATAGCGCGACAGGTCTCGAAGTCCTTGATCACAGAGGAGGGCACTCATGAAGACGCTGTTGTCACTAGTACTGGCGATCTCGATTGCGCTGGTCGCGGCGGTCGCGTGCGGCACAGAGGAAGCAGAAGAGCCGGATGCGGCGCCTACGACGGCGGCGGTTCAGCCAACGTCGGCGCCGGCCGCGCCGACAACCGCACCTGTAGCGCCGACAACGGCCGCTGTCGTGCCTACGCGGGCACCGGCCGCGCCGGCGCCTACTAAGCCCCCCGTGGTAGCGATGCCCAAGGGGCCCCCGGTCTTCCAGGTAGACCCCAGGACCGTTGGGCAGGGGGAGTCACTGGCCGCCGAGCAGGAACTCATCACGGCCAGAGGCCTCCGCGGCACTCCGTGCTGGAAAGGCGGTTGCGGGGGGATAAACCTGTGGACCTACGGGAAGGTCTTCGACTTTGACGCCGAAGGGGACCTCCTCCACTACCTGGCGGCGAGCCACACGGTCAACGATGAGCTCACGCTGTACACGATCAAGCTGCGCGAAGACCTCGTCTTCCAGGACGGCACACCGATCACGGCGGCGGATATCAAGGGGTACTGGGAGCACGGCGCCAAGCCCGAGAACATCGTCGCTTGGGGCGGCGCCAGCATCGCGCTGGCGGACATCAAGGGCTGGAACGAGCTGAGAGCGGGTGAGGTCACCGAGTCGGAGGGTCTGGTCGCGTTGGACGACCACACCCTCGAGATCACTCTGGAGGTCACTAACCCGGCCTTCCCGTGGTTGATGGCGTTCTCCCACTCTGGGATATCGAAGCTGGAACAGGTGCTGTCGGGTGATGCCGAGTGGTCGTTCCATCCGATCGGAGCCGGGCCCTACAAGCTTACGATCGACCCGGACACGAACCAGTTCGAGGCGACGGTCGAGGGCGCCGAGTTCTGGGGCCCCGCGCCCAACATCACGAAGATGACCGGGCTGAACGTTACGGACACCCAGGTCAAGATCATCATGTTCGAGAACGGCGAGGTGTCCTTCGTGGGCATCGGCGCGGACGTCTACAACGAGGCACTGAAGCCGGACAACCCCCTGAACCCGTTCCTGCTCACCACGCCCATCGCCAGCCTGTGGTACGTCAAGATGAAGACCGACCTCGCGCCGGTTGAGGACGTCTTCGTGCGCAGGGCCCTTGCCCACGCGGTAGACTTGAAGTCAATCAACACGGCGCTCTTCGGAACGGCTTCCACGGCGTGGGCCACCGGCCTGATATCGCCCAACATCGCGTGCCACAACGACTCCCCCGACGCCGGGCTTGGCTACGATCCCGACTTCGCGCGCCAGTCGCTGGCCGAGTCGACGTACGGCAGCGCCGACAACCTGCCGACGCTCATCTTCGACATGCACTACCCGCCGATGATCAACATAGTCGTGGCGATGAAGGAGTACTGGAAGGACAATCTCGGGGTCGAGTTGGACCTGTTGAAGCGGGAGAGTGGCATGCCGCGCCGAGAGGGGGCGCAGTTCTACCGGATCAGCACGGCGTCGTACGCACCGGACCCGCTCCAGATCATGAGCGACCTGACGCGTACGGACTCCATCGAGGCGCTGACCCCCAGGCCGGGCGGATATCCGGTGATCAACGCCCTGGTCAAGACCGCCAGGTCGTTGCCCGCTGACCATCCTGACCGCTGCGCCGCCTTCCAGGCTGCGGAGCAAGAGTACCTGGATCAGGTGTACATGATTCCGCTCCGGTTCGACTTGGTCCAGACCTGGGCTGTCCAGCCCTGGGTCAAGGGGTTCTCGAGCAACATCAACCAGGACTGGCACAGCGTACCCTGGATGTACGTCCTCGCGCATTAGGATCCGACGGGAAACGTAGAACCGCTGGGCAACAAGCCCCAGGAGGAGACCTCCTCCTGGGGCTTGTTTGCCTGCTACGGAACGGTCCAGCTTCACAACCGGACATGTATGTCGAGAATGGGTGAACGGTCGAGCTGAGCCGGGGTCGAGGAGAACAACGGATGTGCAAGAGTCCGATATTGGCCGGAGAGCCGTTCAGCGCGGAGAAGACGCAGGAGATCGTAGACCGGTTCGCCCGCGACGGGTACTGTCACATACCCGGCGTGCTCACCGAGGGGGAGATCACGGCGCTTCGCGACAGGACCGACGAGCTGATGGACGATCCGGAGATACAGACGCGCTTCGATCCGAATCTGGGGGACAGCAGGTACATCGAGGTGCGAGCCCATGCGACCACGGGCGAAGAGCTCCCATTCATCCTCAGAAACTGCATCGAGCTCGACCAGATGTACCGTGACATGCTGGTGCGCGAGCCGATCTTCAGTCTGGCCGAAGCCATAGTCGGCAAGAACAGTAAGTTCTGCGGAGAGAACGTCATTCGGAACGTGCCGGGGCTGGCCATCGAATTCTGGCACTCCGACGGGGACGTCTGGTTCCCACTGCCGGACAGCATCGCGCGGCACGACCCGAAAGCGCGTATGCCGGCGCTGTGGTTTACGGTGCAGGTGGCGCTGACCGACATCGAGACTGTAGAGCAGGGCCCGACCCAGTACGTTCCGGCCAGCCACTACTCCGGTCGACCGGTTTCGCCCTCCGGAGGATCCCAAGCGCAACAAGGACGCTTTGGTCTTCGACGTGGCCGAGGAGCCGGAGTTCGACGGGAACGGACCCGTCTCAATGCTGTCCAAGGCGGGCGACATATACCTGCAACACCCGATGACGTGGCATCGGGGTGCGCCCAACACCTCGGACCGCACGCGCTATCTCTTCCAGGCGCAGTACGCGGCCAACTGGGCGTACGTACGCTTCAACCTCTTCAACCGGGTCCCCGTGCCCGAAGATGCTCTACGAACGTCCAGCGACAAGCTGTTGAATCTGTTGGGCCGCCCGCGACCCGACTAGACTAAGCCAACAACCCTTACGGCAAAATAACCTGCTACGGAACGGTCCGGCTTCACGACCGAACATGTATGTCGAGACGGGGTGAGCGGTCGAGCTGGGCCGGGATAGAGGAGAACAACGATGTCCAAGAGTCCGATATTGGTCGGGGAGCCGTTCAGTGCGGAGGAGACGCAGGAGATCGTAGACCGGTTCGCCCGCGACGGGTACTGCCAGATACCTGGTGTGCTCACCGACGGGGAGGTCACGGCGCTTCGCGAGAGGGCGGACGAGCTGCTGGACGATCCGGAGATACTGGCGCGGTTCAATCCGAACCCGCCCGGCACCGCCCACTGGGGCGGTGGCAGATATCACGAGGACCAGGCCCACGCAACGTCGGGGGAAATCCTCCCCTTCGCGCTCAGGAACTGCATCGACCTCGACCAGATGTACCGTGACGTACTGCTGCGTGAGCCGATCTTCAGCCTGGTCGAAACGATCTTGGGCAAGGACAGCAAGTATATCGGCCAGAACGTCTATCGGAACGTGCCCGGACTGACGATCGATTTTTGGCACACCGACGGGGATGTCTGGTTCCCACTCCCGGACAGCATCGCGCGGCACGATCCCAGGCTCCGCATGCCCGTCCTGTGGTTCACCGTGCAGGTGCCGTTGACGGACATAGAGATGGTAGAGCACGGCCCTACACAGTACGTTCCGGGCAGCCACTACTCGGGCCGAACGGTCGATCGGGTTCGTCCGTCGGGCCATCCCAGGAGTAGCAGCGATACGGTGACGTTCGATGCGGACGAAGAGCCGGAGTTCGAGGGGAGAGGACACGTCTCGATGTTGTGCAAGGCGGGCGACATCTATCTTCAAGACCCGATGACCTGGCATCGCGGCGCCCCCAACACCTCGGACCGCACGCGCTACCTCCTTCAGTTGATCTACGCGAGCAAGAGGACGTATAGGGTCGGCCATGGTTTCAACCAGTACACCGCCGAACCGGTGAATACGGAGATGCTGCGAAATGGGAGCGATCGGTTCTTGAATCTCCTGGGCCGACCTCGGCCTGACGCGTCCTAGGCCCAAAGCCCTACGCCAAGCGCTCGCACGGACGCCGGTTGCCCTCGACTCCGCCATGTCCCCCGCGCCCTCGGGGGACCGACGCGCACGATACGTCGCCGATGTTCTCCGGTCAGCGACTGCGAATGCGGCCAAGGGTACCGGCGCCGCCCGAGGCGCCCAACACGCCGCCGGGAGATCGTTTCGTGACCTTGATCCGGCGTTTGACACCACCCGCGAAGGAAACTACGATGGCTTTCGTAGAGGATGGTGTGGTGCCCGGGCTCAGGCAGGTCGGCATGGGCAGTTTCGACCGGCGGAGGTGGTGGTTGCACACTGTTCCCGGCAATCTGGGACCGCTGCGCCGAACGACGGGCGTCTTTCGAGTTGCCGAGACATGCCTACTACAGGAGGCGATTCCCCAGTTCAGGCCATCGCCAATACCTCGATCTGGGTGACACACGACTCGATCCGGCAGCCCGATATGGGCAAGAGTCTTGGAAGAAGAGGTAGACCGATGTTCAGATTCAACACTCTCTGGCTGCAACTGGCCATAGCGCTCCTTCTTGCACTGATCATCGCCGGGTGCTCCAGTAGCGGCGAGGATAGTGACACCTCCGGGGAAGGTTCCGCTGCGGCCGCGGCCAGCGCCAGTGGCGGCGAAGAAGCTGCGGGGGGCTACAAGCTGACACAGGAGCTGGATCTGAGCATCGAGCTCACCAGCACCGTGTTTAACCGAATCCGCCGCATTCCGATCCAATACACATGTGAGAAAAACGAGAAATACGAAGACAGGACCGGCGAGACTCTATACGGCGAGGAGAAGTCGCCACCGCTGGCATGGACCGGGGCACCTGACGGCACCGTCAGCATCGCCCTGATCATGGACGACCCCGACATAGTGCTAGAGTTCGCCGATCACCCGGAACCGTGGATCCACTGGGTGGTCTGGGGCATCCCCGCCGCCGCCATCGAGCTACCCGAGGACCTGCCGAAGACCATCGAGCTGCCGTCGGTAGGCCCAAACGTCCGCCAGGGGACGAATGAGGACGGCGTGACCGGCTACAGCGGTCCCTGTCCACCGGCCAACATAACCTCGATATTCAAGCGACGCGACTACTACCAGAGCTCCGTGGGAGTCTCCACCAGGGCGCCGTACCAACCCCACGGTTACATGTTCAGGATCTACGCGCTGGACGCCGAAATCGATCTGCCCGCAGGCTCATCCAAGGACGACCTGCTGCGCGCGATCGACGGCCACGTCATAGCGGCCGGAGAGCTGAAGGGCGAGTTCGTCAACAAGCACGTCATCAAGTAGGGCTCGACACATGGGATCCGGAGTATCGGGCAACAGCCCTCGATGTTGACGCGTGGACAGGATGGCGCGGATTGGGGCCGGAGTCCGGGCCTGGGTGACCCACGTACACCGGCGTATCTGACATGAGGAGGCTGAGATGTCCTTCGGTAAACGGTTGCAACTCCTCCTGACAGCGATCGTGCTAGCCGCGTTCATCGCCGGATGCTCCAGCACCGATGGGGATGGCGACGCGCCCGCAGACGCTCCCGCCGCGGCCGCGGACACCGATAGCGGCGGTGTTGGCGAAGCTACGGGGCCGTACAAGCTCACGCAGACCTTCGATATGAGTATCGAGGTCACCAGCCCCGTCTTCAACCGCATCCGGCGCATTCCCAAGACTCACACGTGCCCGCCTACCGCGACAAAGGCTGGCCGTACCTACGAGCAGAGCGACGGCCGGGACATAACGTACGCGAACTCTTCGCCCCCGCTGGAGTGGGCCGGCGTCCCCGAAGGCACCGTGAGCATCGCGCTGGTGATGGCCAGCGATCAGATAACCGAGGCCCGCACCCTCGATGCCGGCGCTGCCGCAGAGGACGCCCCGGACAACGCCTGGTCCCACTGGGTGATCTGGAATATACCCGCGGACGCAGCCGGCCTGCCCGAGGCGGTGCCGACCACGACGCAGGTCCTGGCGATAGGTCCCAAGACGATGCAGGGCGTCAACGACGGCAACGACGTGGGCTACTCCGGGCCGTGCCCGCTGCCCGTCACCGTGGAGCGCTCGGGCTACTACGGCACGCCGAAGGTCGTATTCAGCTACTTCTTCCATGTGTATGCACTGGGCGTTGAGCTGGACCTCGGGCCTGAGACGACCAGGGCCGATCTGCTCAGAGCCATCGACGGCCACATACTCGCCGCCGGGGAGATCAAGGGCGAGTTCGTCGCCAAGAAGAACCTCGTAGAGGCCCGACGCCATGCGGGGACGACCGCAAAGCCGGTCGGCGGTTGACCGGTCGAACGCGGTGAGAGGGAGAGCAGCACCTACCTGGCCCTCTTGCGATCCGCTATCGGGCACGGTCGCGGCGGCGCCGTGGTCGGTTGGGGTGCGGTCCGCGGCTCAGGGCTAGATGGCGATCGGCTCTTCCTCCAGGTCTACCTCCATGAGAACGAGGGAGGGATAGGCCTCCTTCAGGTAGACCTGGACCCTGAACCTCTGGTTGTCCGCCACCAAGACGTGACCCTCGTCGGTCAGCTTGATCGATACGGGGCGCCTGAAGTACTTTTCCCTGTAGGCATCCTCGGACATGAACTTCTTCTTCAGCTGCCCCTGTTGCGCCGGATCGGCCGCGCTGAGCTCGAGTATCCACTTGGAGATCGTCGAGTCGCCGTAGAAGACATCCACGAAGCGACCGTCGTGTGCGAGCACCTGCACCCGGTCGTTCTGCCAGTCGGCCACGTAGATGTCGCCGTCCCTGTCTACGGCCACGCTGGTCGGCCGGTTGAACTGGCCGACCTCGGAGCCCGACGAGCCGAAGACGGCGAGAAACTCGCCATCGGCGGTGAACTTCTGCACCCGGTCGTTGCGCCAGTCGGCCACGTAGACGTTCCCATCGTGGTCCAGGGTGATCCCCCAGGGGAGGTCGAACTCCCCCTCGCCGTCGCCGTGTCTGCCCCATTTGGCAACAAACCGGCCGTCCCTGGTGAACTTCTGCACCCGGCTGTTGCGGTGGTCGACCACGTAGAGATTGTCGTCTGGGTCGAAGACCATGCTGCTGGGGCCGTTCAGCTCGCCGTCGCCTCTCCCGGTCGTTCCCCAGTGCGAGACGAACTTCCCCGACTGTTCCACCAGCTGGCCCCTGCGGATGATGACCTGCGGACCGCCGTTGGAGGCGACCTCCTTCGGGTCGATGGTGAAGGCATTGACGCGGTTGGTCAGCTCGTCCGCGATGTACAGCAGCCCGTCGCGGCCGAAGGCCAGGCAGGTGGGCCGGGCAAGCTGGCCCACGTCGGTGCCGACTTCCCCGAACTCACCCAGGTACTCTTCGTCGTCGAAGGTATTGAGGACGATTTTGGCGTGGTCCAACTGCTGGCGGCACAGCACGGCCATCATCCCATCGTCGCGGAGAGTCAGGTCCCACGGATTGTGGTATTTGCCGTCGTCAGCTCCGCCGATGGTCTTTGTGTACCTCCACCCTGCGCGTAACAAGACCTTCTGCTTGGCCATGCGGCCACCTCCTAAGGTATTGGGTAGGCTGTCTTGGGTAGAGACTCCCCGCGGGTGCCTTCCCATAGCGCGGTCGGAGTGGCTCCTCCGGGGTGGAAACCGGCCAGCCTGGCGCCCACGCCTACACCAGTTGGAAATCGGGTGTCGAGACTATGAAAGTCAGCATGCTGGCCACGGTCTGACCGAAGGCCTCGCGTCCTTTTTCCGTGTCGAGCTTGTGGCCGTCTATCTGGCCGGCGTACTCGACCAGGCCCTCGCGGGTGATGTCGGACACCGCATAGCATCCGATGAGCTCCAGGCAGCCGTCGACCAGCTCGTCGGGTGTAAGGCCGGCCCGGCCCGCTGCCAGCCTCTCCCTGATAGACCGCACGCCGGGCTTGACGGGGTCACCCACCCGGGTCGACGCGTAGTTTATCCGTTCGATCAGCGTTCCGCTGTCGACCCACTCTTTGCCCGTGTGCCAGCCCTCCACGGTGGGCGGATTGAGGGGCTCCTGCCCCATGTTCGCCGACCGCACGACGGCCTCATCGATCAGGTCCAGGGGGATCACGTCGGCCAGATACGTGTTGCCAGCCAGATCGAGGTCGCCGGCGAGACGGCTTATTCCCACGATCATCTCCACCGGGCTTTTGACCTTCGCGAACCTCGCCTCCTTGAAGAAGTCGGACAGCAGCAGGGTGCGCATCACCGACCTGATGTCGTAGCCGGACTCGAAGTAGACGCGGGCCAGGGTCTGAATAGCATCCTCGTCGGGCTCGTCCGACACGAAGAAGTTGTGCAGCTTCGCGGCGACGAACCGGGCGGTGGCGGGCTGACGAACGATGATGTCAATGATGTCCTCGCCGTTGAACCGGCCCCGCTCGCCCAGGAATTCCTTCTCCCCGTCGTCGTGGTCCTCGGATATGTACTCGAACGTTGGAAATACTGACCTGTAGGGGCCAACCGCGATCTGGCGGAAAGTCCAGCCGGTAAACGCGCGGGCCGCGGCCTTGACGTCGTCCTCGGTGTAGTTGCCCACACCCATCGCGAAGAGCTCGAGAAGCTCGCGGCCGTAGTTCTCGTTGGGCTCTTCCTTGTGGCTCTGGCAGTTATCCAGCCAGAACGACATCGCCGGGTCCTTGGAGAGCTCGACCAGAATGGTCCGGAAGTTGCCCAGGCTGTGCGTGCGGAAGGTCTCGAGCTGGCCGGTCAACAGCTCGTTCGCCTCGACCTTGACGGCCGCCGTAGCGAAGAGCCCGTGCCAGAACAGGGCCATCTTCTCTTCCAGAGGCCGGCCCGTGCGGACCATGGTGTAGAACCACTGAGGGAGGCTGGCCTTCCGAAAGCCTACGGCGTCGGATGGGGCCTCGTAGCGGTCGAACAGGTCTTGTTCGGCGAGTGGGGCCCCCTCGGGGTGCAGCAGGTCCTCGACCGTCTCCTCGTAGCCCCGAGCGGCCCGCTCCTCCAGCTCAGCGTACGTCGCCCCGAAGCCCGCACGGCGCATCAGGTGCGCTATAAGCCAGATGTCGTTGTCGCTCATGGCCTCTCTCCTGGACGAGACTTCGGAACTTCGCGGCGGACTGCTAGTTCTTGAACATTCCGAACTGCTCGAACCGCCCGTTCACCACCGGCTCAGGATCGACTCCGAGCCACTGTTCCAGCACCGTCGAGTAGGTCGACCTGAAGTCGCTCGTGTACTTCAAGTCGCCGTCGAACAGGTCCTTCTCCTCGCGCGACGGGTACTCGCCGTACACGCCTCCATCCACGGAGCCGCCTATCACCCACGCAGTGCCGCCCGCACCGTGGTCGGTGCCAAACGAGCCGTTGTCCGCCACACGGCGGCCGAACTCGCTGAACATCAAGACAACCACGTCGTCCTCGCGGCCATGCTCTCGCATGTCGTCGAAGAAGTCTCCGACCGCGCCCGACACCTCCTCCCACAGCTTCGCGTGCGTCGGCCCCTGCTGCGAGTGCGTGTCGAAGCTGCCATGCTGGCAGTAGAAGATCTGGCTGCCCACGTCCGCCAGCAGCACCTGGGCGATACCCTTCATGTCCTGGGCGATCGGGTTGGCCGCGTACTCGACGCTCGAGCTGTACCTCTCAGGCGTCGCGCGCAGTATGTCGGCCCCCTTCAGCGCGTTCATCCCGGTCTGGCCCAGGTACCCGAGGACCCCGCTGTCGACCATGTGGCGGCCGTACATCTTCGCGAACGCGGCCAGGGCGTACTCCTTCAGGCGCTCGTCCTCGAGGTCGGGGAACAGCCCGTACGTCTCCAAGTTGCTGACCGACGCCACGGGTACGCCCACGCTCGACATCGCCCTGGGCAGGCCCTTGCCGAAGTTGACCCCCAGAATCACGTTCTCGCCTTTGGGGTCCATCTGCTTCATCGTACGGCCAAGCCAGCCCTCGGTGCCTATCGCGTCCGACTCCGCGGTGTGCCAGATGTCCATCGACCTGAAGTGGGACCGCTCCGAGATGCCGTGACCCAGACCGTGGACCATCGCCACGTTCCCGGAGTCCCACAGATCCTTGATCGCCCCCATGCTCGGATGGAAGCCGTACCGGTCGTCGATCGGCAGCACGTCCCCGGGCGCCACGTTCACCTTGGGCCGGTGGTCGTAGTAGTGGCCGTCTGTGTAGGGCACGATTGTGTTCAGAGGATCGTTTCCGCCCGATAGCTGAAGCACCACCACCGATTTCTCTCGCCTATCGTTGGCCATTGGACATCTCCCGTGTCTTTCCCCGCGCTTTACGGATTTCGTATCGCTATCCCGGCTGACCCATCCATTATATCGCACCGCGTCATGTCCTGTCCCGGAAAGCTGCGCGGAAAAGCGGAGCGCGTCCGCCAGGATGTTTCGCAGCGAAGAGCCGTGGCCCATAGTGGCACAGGGGGCTTGCGGAGTCCGCGACCTCGCAGAGCGTCTCGGCGGCACAGTCGGCGGGAGCGCTACCCTCAGGAGGGGATGCTGATGTGTCTGACGGATGAAGGTCTCGCTCGTGGGGATTCTGGCACTATCCCGAACTGCCACCCGGTCAGAACTTCAGTAAAGCGCGCCCGGCGATGCGGCCGTGCTTCAGGTCGTCCATAGCCTCGTTTGCCTGCTCGAGCGGGTAGCTGCGGGTGACCAGCTTGTCCAGCGGGAACTTCCCTTCGGCGGACAACCGCAGGTACATAGGGAAGTCTCGGTCCGGGATCGCCGAGCCGTGGCTGCCCCGGTACTGACGTTGGTAAGAGACAAAGTGCCTGGCGTTAAGCTTGAACTCAGGCTGCGGCCAGCCGATCACCACTGCCATCCCGCCCAGGTTGTTGGCGCCCGGTCCGCCGCCGCGCACCATTGGAAGGATGGACTCGTGCGTGGCCACGGTGCCCACCGCGTCGAACGCGAAGTCGGCGCCGTTGCCGGTGATCTCCCACACCGCCTTCACCGGATCGACCTCCGTGGAGCTAATCGTATGAGTGGCTCCCCAGTCCCTTGCGAAATCGAGCTTGTCGTCGGCGATGTCCACGGCGATAACCGGGTAGGCCTGCATCAACAACGCCATCTTGATGGCGGACAGGCCCACGCCGCCGGCTCCGATGACGACCACCGAGTCCTGGGCCCGGACCTTCGCCGTGTGAAAGACGGCTCCGGCGCCGGTGAGCACCGCGCATCCCACGATGCTGCTCTCTGGCGTGGCCTGCTCTGCCGGAATCTTCACGGCCAATTGGTCGCTGACCAGGCAGTCCTCGGCGAAAGTACCGACCGGACCGTGCACCAGCTCCCCGCGGAACCTTACCCCTATGGGGCTCAGGCTCTCGATGAAGTTCCGCCCTGGGTAGCCGGCCCGCGGCACCCAGGTCGTTATCGCGTGATCACCCTCCTTGAGGTGGGTCACGTCGCGCCCGATGTGGGTCACTACGCCGACGCCCTCATGGCCAAGCAGATGCGGGCACTGGTCCTGTGGGACCGTTTGGAGCTCGTGGACCTGGGAAAGGCAGACGCCGGTCGCCGTGTGCTTGACTATCACCTGGTGCTGGCCGGGGTACGGCACCTCCATCTCGTCGATAGCCATCGGCTCGTTTGGGCCGATCATCACCGCCGCTGGAGTCCTTAGCACTTGTTTGCCCCTGCGCTCTGCGTGCGCTCGCACTATCGATGTCGACGCGTCTATGCCCGTATTCCGGCACCGGTACCGGAATCGTATCACAAGGCCCTGTGCCCACGGATCGGATGTGCCGGCCTGCTTAGGCCAGACTGGATCGATGACGCGGGTGCCCTCATGCGATCCGGCGGTAGCTCGGATAGACGGCGGCGAAGACCAGTGTGAAGGCGACGAGCAGCAGCCCACTGAGCGTCAGCGCAAAGGGGGTGTCCGTGAACTCCGCCAGGATTCCGAACGGCACCCCGCTCAGGGGCATTACCCCGAAGCTCATCATCGCGATGCTCATCACCCGCCCGCGCATCTCCCGTGAAGAGCTGGTCTGAAGGAGCGTCATGTTCAGAGACATGAACACGGAGTTCAGCAGCCCTACCAGCATCAACAGGGGTATGGCATGGAGGTAGCTCGACGTCTGGGCGAACGTGGCCAGGGCGGCACCCCACAGGAGGCAGAACAGCAGCAGAAAGGCCCCCCGCCGGTTGAAGTTTTGCATGGAGGCCAGTATCAGCGTTCCGACCAGCGCGCCGACGCCCATGAGCATCATCAGCAGACCCAGGTCTTCGGAGCCTATGTCGAGGGCCTCGCGACCCCACGCCGGCAGAAGCGCGTAGTAGGAGTACCCGAAGAGCGCTGGAATGAAGGACATGATGATGAGACCCCGCCGGGTCGGGTCCTGGGCCACGTATGACAGGCCGGCCCCGATGTCCTCCCGCATCCCCTTGCCCGAGCGGGCAACCGCCTCGGACCCGGCGCGCACCATCGCCATCGACAGGGCGGAGAAGACGTACACGACCGAGACGAGGTAGAAGACCGCCCACGTGTCGACGAGGAGAATCAGGAATCCCGCCGTGGCGGGGCCTACAACGCGGGTCAGGTTCATGCTGGAGTTGTTCACCGATACGGCGTTCATCAGCCGGGACTCCGGCACGATGTCCGAGATGATCGCCTGGCGGCTGGGCATGTTGAATGCCATCATCGACCCGTTGATGAGGCCGATGGCCATCACCTGCCAGAAAACGATGAGGCCGGTTGCGTCCAGGGTGGCCAGCAGGAACGTCATCACGGCGTTCCCGATCTGGCTGAAGATCACCAGGTGCCGCCGCGGGATGCGGTCGGCCATCACCCCTCCGAACAGAGATACCACGGTGATCGGCGCCGTGAACGACACTATCGACAGGCTCAGGGCGAGAGGCGAGTCGTTCATCAGCTCGACCACCAGCCAGGACTGGGTGACCATCTGCATGTTCATGGCCATGAAGGAGACGAACGAGCCTAGGAAGACCCAGCGGAAGTCCCGGTACGCAAGGGTTTTGGCGATGGGGAGGCCCCGGAGGCGGGAGAGTGGGCTGAAGCCGGAGCGAGCGGGGACCATACCGGCCTCGATGTCCGGAGACGTCTCTTCTGTCAGTCCCATCTTCAATGGAGAGTAGAGCCCCCGATCCTCATCCAGGCAGTCGAGTCAGCCTACATGCGCCAAAAGGCAGTGGTCAAGGTCGGTCACGTTGGCCTGAGCTTCCCGCGCTGAAGCGACAGCGTGGCAACCTTGGCGACCACAGCAAGCGCCGCCATCAGCGCGAAGGCCCCGTCGTAGCTCTCCCACCGGTCGAAGACTACTGCTCCGACGAATGCGCCCAGCCGGGACGGGCCGAACAGGTTTCCGGCAAAGACCGCCGTGAGCGGAGCCGTTATCAGGAAGGTGAAGCCATACGCAAAGGCGAAGGCTGCGATGGCCGAGGTCTCCTGAACGAACAGGATGAAGGCGAATACAGGCAGCCGGATCAAGCAGAACTTGCAACTCACCGGACTACGCGCAACTGTGCACCGGAAACGCCCCTCACTGCCGGTCTTCTCCGTATGCTGGGGATAGGCCGGCGCCGCCTTGCCCGTCTGGCAGTGTACTGCGCGGCGGCCGTTGTACTGGTAGCGTGCGGTCAATCTGACTCGCCCGAGACTCCGACACCTGCTAAAGAGGCCGCATCCCCGTCGGCTCCGACGCGCGTACCGACCGCGGCCTACTCTCCCGCACCCACGCCGCCTCCCGTACCTGCGGCTACTCCGACTCTCATTGTCACGGCGACTCCCGAACCGACCCCAGCTCCCTTCTCGTCGGTGAACGGCGACCGGTTCGTCGCCATCAGCAGTGGTGAACAACGACAATCATTTCTGCCGGTGACGACAGCCATTCTTGCCGGTCCGTAGATGGGATGATCTGGTACCCAGGAGGTGCCAGATTGATCACGGATCAACAGGTAGTTCTACTGAGGCAGAAGCTAATGGAAGGAAAGACACAGCAGGGAGCGGCGGCATCAGCCGCCATGAGCGAGAGATCGGCAAGGAAGTGGCAGGGTGGAGCGCTGCCGTCGGAGAGGAAGAAGGCCAGGCGAAGATGGAGAAGCAGACCGGACCCGTTCGCGGACGTGTGGGAGAGTGAGGTCGTGCCGCTGCTGCGTTCCGATCCAGAGGGTGAACTCTCTGCGACAACCATTCTTGAGTGGCTCGACGAGAGACACCCCGGCAGGTTCGGCAACTCCCAACTGAGGACGTTGCAGCGCCGGATCCGCGACTACAGGGCACTTCACGGGCCCGACAGGGAGGTGTACTTCCAGCAGGAACATCCGCCCGGTCGGGAGGCACAGGTGGACTTCACACACTGCTCGGGGCTTGGGGTGACCATATGCGGGGAGCCCTTCCGTCACCTGCTGTTCCATCTCGCGTTGAGCCACTCAGGATGGAGTTATGCCGAGGTGTGCTTCGGAGAGACGTTCGTGGCGTTGGTGAAGGGACTGCAGGGAGCGCTATGGGAGCTGGGAGGCGTGCCGAGGGTGGTGCGCACGGACAACTTGTCCGCTGCCACACACGAGTTGAGGGACAGCAGGGGCCGTGCCGTGAACGCCAGTTACGAGGCGGTACTGGCTCACTACGGAGTGGAGGCCACCAGGACCAACCCGAGATCGTCGCATGAGAACGGCGTGGTCGAGCAGAGACACCGCCGTCTCAAGAACGCCGTTGACCAGGCCCTGATACTCAGGGGAAGCCGTGACTTCGAGTCCGAGGAAGAGTACAGGGAGTTCGTCAGAGGAGTCGTCGACCGGCGCAACAGGCTGGTGAGCTCCAAGCTCAAGACAGAGCGTCGCCATCTGCGGCCGCTTCCACCAGCGCCGGTCCCCGAGTACGCCAACTACCGTGTCAGAGTGCGCAGGTGGAGCACGATCAGGGTGTCGAACCGGACGTATTCGGTGCCATCGAGACTGATAGGTATGGTAGTTGACGTCAGGCTGTACGCCGATCACGTCGAGGTGTACTACAAGGGGCATCTCGCCGAGAGCATGGAGCGGGTACACGGCACAGGTGAAGCGCGGATCGACTACCGCCACATTATCGGATCACTGGTGCGCAAGCCAGGTGCGTTCGCCCGCTATCGCTTCAGGGAGCAAATGTTCCCGACTCACACGTTCAGGCTTGCCTATGACGCTTTGCGTGGCTGGAGAGGAGAGCGTGCCGACGTGGAGTACGTGAGGATCCTGCACCTGGCTGCGACAACCATGGAGTCCAAGGTGGACAGGGCGCTGAAGCGACTGCTTGAGTCGGGCCTGAGCTTCGACTACGCGATGGTGCGCAGGCTGTCTGCGCCTGCTCCGCCTCCGGTGCCGGACCTGAAGCTGTCAGGGACAGTGGATCTCGGTGTGTACGACCGGCTGCTGGTGGGAGGTGCACGATGATGGTAGACACTCACACACCGAGCGCGGTAGCAGAACGTGTCAGGGAGCTGTGCAGGCAGTTCAAGCTGCCCACCCTGGCGGCCGAGACCGTAGGCAGGTTCAGTCAGGCCGGTCATGCCGACGCTCTCGTGACCCTGGTGGAGGTGATGGAGCAGGAGGCAGAGGACAGGCGGCTCAGACGGGTGGACCGTCTGAGGAGGGCATCGAAGCTGCCTGCCGGCAAGACCTGGGACACCTTCGAGCACGACAGGACCCCGGTGCAGCTCAGACAGCAGATCAAGAGACTCGGTGAGGGGGACTTCGTCGACCGTGGCGTCAACGTGCTGGCGTTCGGGATGCCCGGCACGGGCAAGACCCATGCCATGTGCGCCATAGGGCACAGGCTGGTTGAGTCCGGCCGCTCGGTCCTGTTCATCCCAGCTTACCGTCTGGTGCAGGACATGCTGGCAGCCAAGCGGGACCTGGAACTGCCCAGGATGCTCAGGAAGCTCGATAACTTCGACCTGCTGGTGATCGACGACCTGGGTTACCTGCCGCAGGGAGCCGACGAGTCCGAGGTGCTGTTCACCCTGATAGCAGAGCGCTACGAGCGCAGGTCTCTGGGCATCACCTCCAACCTTGTGTTCAGCGAGTGGGAGAAGGTGTTTGCAAACCCGATGGCGACCGCGGCGGCGATAGACAGGATCGTCCACCACTCTGTGATCCTGGAGTTCGACCTGCCGAGCTATAGGACCAACGCGGCCCAGAATCGTCAGACAGACAAGGCGTCAGACCGGCAAAAATGATTGTCGCGCAACCGGCAAGAATGGTTGACGTCGTTCAGTGCCGCCGCCTTTGGACCTGGCGCATAAGATTTGGATGCGATTGCCCTGGCCCTCTGACCGAGTGCGGCCTCGGTTCGACGAAAGTGCGCCATTTTGGGCCATTCTGGGCCATCCCTATCTGTGCGGTGGCACACCTAGCCGAGAAATGGCACAGAAATGGCACACCGGGTGTGCCACTCGTCCTATCTGAGGCGGGACACCGCGTGACAGGATGGTACGCCGGTGTCCCGCCTCGTCCGGGACATGGGCGGGTGAGGGGAGTCGAACCATCTGCGGGCGAGTGCTTTTCACAGGCACAGACTAGCACGGATGTGCTGCCGAGAACAAGGGCTCGCCCGTAACTGGATTCCCCACCTGATTGGGCCGGGGGTCGTGACTGACTGCTTCCGGTGTGATAGTGGCGCACCCTGTTGGGGATGGATTCCCGCGGACGCGGGAATGACGGAGGTGGGGGATTTGGGCGTAACTGTTCAGACTCGAGGAGATGGACTCGGCGGGGGACTCTCACCAACGATGAAAATGAGGCTGCACCGGGAGGGCGTGTTGCAAACTCGCCTCTACGCCAGGCCAGCCAAGGGCTATTCTCAGAGAAACCCTGAACAGTTACCCAGGACCTACCGCCTGATCTTCACGAGGGCAGGCTCTTCGCGAGGATGACGGAGGTGGGCAGGGCAATCGCATCTCATTTGGCATTGGCTATGGACAGGCGCTCTGCATATCGGACTCTGATCGGTTTGGAGTGCCTTCGCGTTGGAATTCAGCTTTGGACCCGGCGCATAAGCCCGAATCCACCGAAGGAGGGCGTGAGGACAGCGGAAGGGGGGTGAGGGAGCTGCGGGCGAGATGGCCTGGGCTCCATTGGGGTAGATGGGAGGGCGGCGGACGGTCTTCAGTTGCCGCACAGGGTCCCTATGGCCGTCTGCGGGGACTGCGATGCGCGGGATGGTGAGAGAATACACAGCAGGGAACTCTCGCGGGCCAGGGTGGCGCGAGTTTGCGGGGACCTTCGGTTGTGCGGTGGGTAGCTCGGTCGCCGACGGCGCCGTCAGGCAGGCAATGGCAGGGCTCGCAATCGAGCCAGGGCGCGAGTGAACTGGGTCTCCCAAGGCCAGCCCTGTGGCAGATGCAAAGTGAGGCGGCGGGCCGAGCGGGTGATTCGTCCGGCGAGGGAGAAGAACCGCCGCCGGAGGGTCTTGGTGGTCACCACCTGCTCACCCAGACCGGTCCGCGCTGTCCAACGGGCCAGGTTATGCGCCATCACCTGTATCGCCAGCCAAGCGGCGTTGGCGGCGAAACGGCCCGACGGCATGTGGTTCAGCCCCACGCCGTACTTCAGGTCTCGAATGGCGTTCTCGACCTCGGCATGGCGGCGGTGGTCGGCCTCCAGCTCCAGGGTTTCCCCGTCCCGGTCGGTGATGAAGCCGTGATAGCTGTAGGTGGCGAAGAGGGCCAGTTGGGAACTGGGAGTGGGCTTCACCCGCCGGACAATGAGCCGCACCGGTGCGGCGTCGGGCTCACTCTGGAAGGGGGTGTAGGTGGTCTCGGCCACATCGGCGGCGCCGTCCATCCAGTATGGGATGGGCGTCCAGTCCGCCTCGGGTATGGCCTCGATCAGGTTCCGCAGGCTTTTGTGCTGGCGGATGGTGATGGAGAAGCGCACGTCCAGCTTGCAGCAGACGGATACCACGCTATGGGTGTAAAAGCCGCTGTCGGCCCGCACCGTGAGTTGCCCGCTGGCCCCTCCGTAGCGCACCCGCCCCACCGTTTCACGCAGGAAGTGGGCGGCGCCACGAGCGGTGTTGGCCCGGCCCTCGCGCAGCCGGCACATCAGCACGTCGCCGGTTCCGGCGGCGACAGCCAGCAGCGGGTGATAGCCCCGCTTGCCGGTATAGCCGTGGTGGCGTGCCCCTTCCTTGGCCAGTCCGTAGGTCTCGCAGATGGTTGAGTCCAGGTCGATGGTCAGGGGCGAGTCGCCGGGTCCGGCGCTGGACTGCCAAGCGCGTGCCAGCAACTCCCGGCTCACCCGGTCCAGTTGACGGACGTGGCCCCAGCGAAAACTGCGCAGGAAGGTGCCCAGGGTGGATGGCGCCTTGATCGTGCCGCCCAGGATGCGAGCCGTCCCACCGGCGCGCAGCGCATCGGCGTCGTCGATGCAGTCGCCGCCCGCCAGCGCGGAAGCGACCAGCGTCAGTATCTTGTCCCCCGTGTTGGCCCGCCCCGGCGCGACGCCCAGATCGAGGTGATGGTCGACGAGTTCCCGCAGGCCCAGGTGATGGGCGAGGGTGGCCGGAAGGAGCAGCCCGGCATTGCCCACCAGGCGGTGGTCGTCGAAAGAGACACGGATGCGGTCGGGGTGGTTGCGTGGTAGCATCTATTGGGTGCTCCTTGTTCTGGGGTCGGTTTGCTGTTACAAAACCATTATCCCAGATTCATGGGGCACCCTCTCGCTTCTTCAAGGGCTGTCCCCAAGGCCCTCCTTCGGTGGATTCGGGATAAGACTTAGACGCGATTGCCCTGTTTCGAGGTAACTGTTCAGACTCGAGGAGATGGACTCGGCGGGGGACTCTCACCAACGATGAAAATGAGGCTGCACCGGGAGGGCGGGTTGCAAACCCGCCTCTACGCCAGGCCAGCCAGAGGTCATGTCGGAGAAGTCTGAACACTTACTTTCGAGGGTAACTGTTCAGACTCGAGGAGGCGAAGGGTCACGAGAGTGCGTCGAGGCCGCCGGTCGCTCCCAGGGGTGGGGCCGTCGGCTGAGAAACCGTTCGCCCTTGTATCTTGAATCGGGTAGGGTGAATGAGGGTACAGGGGCGTGACAGATCGATGCCACCCGGGTCATTGAAGACCGCTACTCAGCTGGATCGTCACGCCCCGGTCTCCCCAGAGCCCGAACAGTTGCCCGGACATCGAGTCCGTATCTGCAAGGATGGGACAGAGTGGGAGACCAGCCTCAGTATAGACAGGAGGAGAGCGATGAGCAATGAGGAGGTGTACGTAGGTATCGACGTGTCCAAGGCCCACCTCGACGTGAGCGTATCGTCGGAGTCCCGGGTCTGGAGAACGGCCAACAACCCAGAAGGTATCGCGTCGCTGCTTGAGAGTCTGGGCCGCGTAGCGCCCAGACTCGTGGTCATGGAGTCCAGCGGTGGGTACGAGTACCAGGCGGCAGCAGAGTTGACTGTGGCGGGACATGCCGTAGCGGTGGTAAACCCACGGCAGGTACGCGACTTTGGCCGTTCCATAGGAAGGAACGCCAAGACCGATGAGATCGACGCTGCGGTACTGGCCCGCTTTGCCGAGGCGGTCAAGCCGCAGGTCCGACCTCTGCCCGACGAGCAGGAGCGGGAGTTGCGGGCGCTGATTCGCAGAAGGCGCCAGGTAGTGGAGATGATCACCTCAGAGCGCAACCGGCTCGGGCAGGCGCCCCCCGTACTTCGGCCCCACATCGAGGCGCACATCGCCTGGCTGATCGAAGGTAGAGGAGAGATCGACCGTCAGATCAAGGAGTTCATCCGTTCCAGCCCTGTGTGGAGAGCCAAAGACGATCTGCTCACCAGCGTTCCCGGAATCGGAGACGTGGTGTCGAGCGTGATCATGGCTGAGCTGCCCGAGCTGGGGCGTCTGAACCGCAGGGAGATCGCTGCCCTGGTCGGAGTGGCGCCCTTCAACAGGGACAGCGGACAGTTCAGAGGCAGACGTACGACGTGGGGCGGCAGAAAGTCGGTGCGCAGCGTCCTGTACATGGCCACGTTAGTGGCCATACGTCGCAATCCGGTCATCAAGGAGTTCTACGACAGGCTGTGCGCGGCGGGCAAGGCGAAGAAGGTAGCGCTGACCGCAGCGATGAGGAAGCTGCTGACGATCATCAATATCATGATCCGCGACCAGGCTCGGTGGGACCCGACCCGGCACCACGCCTCCCAAATCGCTTGACTTCCAAGACAGTTGCTGAGTGCCCCGACGCTTCGGTCGGGGTGTATCGAAGGGCCCGCACGACGCAGTCCTTGGGTGGGGTCGACATCAGCATTGGCGACAAGGTTGCGTGCGCCCTTCGATACGCGCCGCTGAAGCAGCGGCGCTACTCAGGGAGAACGGGTTGTGCGGGTGCGGCGTCAGGAAGAGTCAGGGAGAGCGGGTTGTGTGGGCACCTCGACTCTGAACGGTTACGGGCAGCCGCCTGGCCTAGCCATCGCCTGCACTAGCCGATGGGAGGTTCCCGTGACGCCGCAAGAAACGTGTCAGCGGCTCTGAGATCAGGCCGCCAAACACGACGCCGACCATTGTGGCAAGCACCACGGACCAGTCCTCACCACCAGGGAAGGCCCTAGGGACCCATATGGCAAGCACCATCAGTGGAGCGAACAGGAACAGAACAGCATTGCAAGGCTCTCCATGAGCGGACCGAGCCTCTCGTGCTCTGGCTCCGGCCACCTGTCAACAGCCTCGAATAGCAACCATGCCAAGAAGCTCCACGGGGTAAGGATGACTGAAACAGCAGACAGCGTGAACAAAGAGTAATGCGACTCCGACCCATCCGCAAGCTCCGGCAGAATCAAGTACGCCATCAACAGGATCGCTACCGGCACCATGCCAACTGCCAAGATACTCTTTCGTCGAACCAGTATCCAGAGTACGATCAACGGGAGAGCGGATGTCATTACCGCTGCTGCGTTGATCCTCAACTCGTTGAAGCCATACTTGATTCTGTCGTAAAAAGTCGTTGTTAAGGGTTGTGGGATTGAAGATAATAGGGCCTGGAGAAGGTGGAGGAGAGAAGACTCAGGAGCAGGAGTAGTCAGTCGATGTTTCGAACGAGAGAGCCTCAAGAGAGCTTATGGCAGTCGGAGTTTCTGATCACGCCGAGGAAGGCTAGGCTGATGCGGAGGAGTTGGGCGCAGGTGTTTCGGAAGGAGGCTCTGCCGCTGATAGACGAGGAGCGGTTCGCTGAGATGTACAGCGCGGACATGGGCAGGCCCAACCGCGCGGTGCAGACGGTGCTCGGGGTGCTGGTGCTCAAGGAGATGTTCGATCTGACGGACATCGAGGCCCTGGAGGAGTTGGAGTTCAACCTGCTGTGGCATCACGCGCTGGGGTTGGAGATGGAGGAGGCACACCTTGCGCAAAAGACGCTGCACAACTTTCGCGTGCGGTTGATGGAGCACGACGGGGGGCGGTTGGCGTTCTGCGAGACGACGGACCGGATGATCGAGGCTCTGGGTCTTCGTACAGGCAAGCAGCGCGTTGACTCTACGCACATCATGAGCAACATCGCGGTGTTGACGCGGTTGGGGCTGTTCTGCGAGACGATCCGGGTGTTTCTGCTGGCGGTGAGCCGTGAGCACCCTGGCTTGGGAGAAGGGATTGGGTATGGTCTGGCCCAGCGGTACCTGAAGGAGACCGCAGAAGCATCCCGATACGAGGACGCGCGTTCGGAAGAGGGGCGTCGCCGGCTGTCGGTGTGCGCGCGCGACGTGTACCGGCTGGTCGATCGGTTCCGCGGGACGGCGGTGGCGCAGATGGACGAGTACGGGCTGTTGGAGCGACTGTTGCGCGAGCAGTGCCACGTGGGTGGTCACAGGGACGGTCGTCCCGGAGCGGATGACGACGATGCGGCAGAGGGGAAGGTGCCGATAGCGCTGAGGGAGCCGAGGGAGGTGCGGTCGGACTCGCTGCAGACACCGCACGACCCTGCGGTGACCTACAGCGGACACAAGGGGAAGGGATACGAGGTGCAGGTGGCCGAGACGTGTGAGAGCGACAACGCCGTTCAGATGATCACGCACGTGGAGGTCACGCCATCGAGCGGCAGCGACTCTGTGGTGACGACGCGGGTGATCGACGAGTTGAGTGAACGGGGGATAGGTCCTTCGGAGCTGTGGGCGGACACGTCATATGGTTCTGGCCGGAATGGATGGGAGGCGGAGCGCAGGGGTACGGAGCTGGTGAGCCCGGTCGGTGGCCGGTCGCACAAGGAACCCGACGGAGGTGGTGATGAGCCGGTCAGACTGACTGCTGCTGACTTTGACATCGACGTTATGGCGACGAGGAGTGCGGTGTGTCCCGCGGGACATGGGGCGGTGGCGGAGTACGAGGATGAGGATGCGCCTGAGCGGGTGGAGATACACTTCGCCCGGGCGGTGTGTGAGCCCTGCGCGCTGCGTGCCCGGTGCCCTGTGAGGTGGCGCAGTCGCCCTGAGCTTGGGGGAGAGTGGTCACGGGGTGGAGCGTACGTGCTGAGTGCGGACCTGGCGAGGATGAACATCGCACGGAGGCGTGCGGCAGAGTCAGACGGACAGTGGCGCAAACGGTACGGGCTGCGTGCGGGGATAGAGGGGACGAACTCGGAAATGAAACGGCGCCATGGTCTTGGCCGCTTACGGGTACGTGGCGGCGAGAGGGTCCGGCTCGCCGTCTACCTCAAGGCCCTGGCATGCAACGTCAAGCGGATGGTCGGGGCACGACTGATCGAGATGGACGAGACGTTGGCCCGGCCGGCTGCCCTGGCCACTGTCCCCGCCGCTGCATGACCTTGCGGGTGACGCTGCCAACCCGGTAATCCCTACCCGGACGGCGTAGGTCGCACCACAACGACCTCATCGGCCACTACACAACCCCCAACCGGAACATCCAACCCCTCCACACCTAACCGTCCTCACTCCCCAGTACCAACCCGAAAGCCCCTTGTTACGAGGAAATCAACATTGACACCGAGGCCTTCGAATTCTATGGGCCGGTCAGAATGCGAGATGACCCTCGCTGGATCAGTGTTACCGAGTTGGTCAAGAAAGGAATTGCGCCGTTCATAATCACGCTAAGCCAGAACCCTGATTTGGCCCCCGAGATCAACAAATACATCAATCGAATGAACGCTGTTGCAAACATCCCTGATATAGACCTCCACATCGATGAAGTAACCGGCGCAGACAAAGATATCGACGTCGTAGTGGACATCTTCAACAAGGTCAATAGCAGAGGGACACGACTGTCAAAGGGTGACCTGGCGCTTGCCAAAGTATGTGCTGAGTGGCCTGAGGCCAGATCGGAAATGAACAAGAGGCTCAAGAAGTGGCGCGGGGCCGCATTCCATTTCAAGCTGGATTGGTTGTTGCGCTGCGTCAACACCATTACTACGGGAGAAGCGCTCTTTGACGCTCTGGCAGATGTACCACCTTCTGGAATTAGAGAAGGACTTCAGAGGGCTGAGGAATCTATTGACCGCCTTCTAAACTTGATATCTTCTCGCTTAGGGCTGGACCATGACCGAGTTCTGGGCAGCAAATACGCATTTCCGCTCATGGTCAGGTACCTGGATCAGCGCGGAGGCCACATAGAGGACTACCGAGAACGCGATAGGCTTCTCTTCTGGTATGTTCACACGCTGCTGTGGGGACGCTACTCCGGGTCGACCGAGACAATACTGAATCAGGATCTAGAAGCCATAGATGACGTTGATAGCGGTTTGAGCGACTTGATCGATCTACTCCGTCGAAATCGTGGAGACCTCAATCTCAACCCTTCCGACTTCATGGGATGGAGCATAGGCACCCGTTTCTACCCCTTGCTCTATATGCTCACGCGAGTCCAAGGTTCCCTAGATTGGGAGATAGGCTCTGAGCTATCGAGACACATGCTGGGACGCAGTTCCAGCCTCCAGCTTCATCACATCTTCCCAAAATCAAGACTCTATAGTCATGACCCCGCTTACTCCATGCAGGAAGTTAACCAGATTGCGAACTTCACATTCCTGACTCAGGAAACCAATCTGAAGGTCTCGAATCAAGATCCGGCAATCTACCTTGAGGGATACGCGAGCAAACAGCCAGAGGTACTGGAGTCGCACTGGATACCGATGGATCCTGAGCTCTGGAAGCTAGACAAATACCCTGATTTTCTGGATGAACGGAGGAAGCTCTTGGCAGCGGCGGCCAATCGCTTTCTGGACTCCCTGATCTCGGGGACTGTTCCTGAGCACCCGGCGAGCATAGGCGCGATGGAACGGCCTGAAGCTGTTGGCGGCATTGTCTCCTCGGAGGAGGAGCAGGTGCTTCTAGATACGAATATATGGGTGACTGCACGGGGTTTGCCGGGAGGCGAGTTGGGCTATGAACTGGTGGACGAAAACACCGGCGAGCTACGGGCGACTCTTGATCTCGCTTGGCCTGAGGGTGTTCAGGAAGGATACAGCCTACCGGTTGCCTTGCTGATCGACGAAGGCTCGGAAGTCGAAAGAATGGCCAACCAATCCGGATTCAGGTCATTTACGTCGGCCGACGATTTCAAGTCCTACGTTTGCTCTGAAATCTTGGGGCTCAGCACGATTCAGAATTGAATCCAGAGACGCGCCAGCCTTCGTTAGGAAGTCTTGTGTGGTTCGGTCCTAGTTCGCCGTTGGGTCAAGTCCGGACATAGCCGGTGCCTGCTTTGGAGGCCGCGGGTCCGGGACCTACCGGGTTTGCTCTCTTGCTTCCACAGAGATAGACGCGTCGGAGGGACGCCTACGTTGAGTACCAGAATCCAGGATCTGCCGGCGCGTGAGCGGAGGATCATCCGCGGCTGGTGCATGTACGACTGGGCGAACTCGGCGTTCGTCACCAGCGGCGTGGCCGCGATCTTACCCATCTACTTCGTCTTTCTCTTCAAGGACGCGCTCGGCGAGGACGCGTCCTTCCTCGGACTGGAGCTGACCGGCAGCTCGACCTGGAGCCTGGGCATTGCGGTCTCCACCGCGATCGTCGCCCTGAGCAGCCCGGTCCTTGGCATCGTCGCCGACCGCGCCGCCTTGAAGAAGACACTCATGGCGGTGTACGCGGCCGCTGGGTCGCTCTTCGTGGTGCTCGCGTTCTTTTCCGCCTACACGTCTCACCCGTGGGCGTGGCTTCTGGGCACCTTCATCGTGGCGAACGTAGGCTTTGCGGGAAGCCTCGTCTTCTACAACTCCCTGCTCCCGCACGTCGCGCCGCGCGGCCTGCTCGACGACGTGAGCAGCAGGGGGTACGCCTACGGCTACGTCGGCGGCGGGCTGCTTCTCCTGGTCCACCTTGCGTTGAACGTCGCGGCCAGGGACACCGCCGCCTCCGACCTCGTGACGCGGGGGTCGATAGCCTCCATCGGCTTCTGGTGGTTCGGGTGGGCCGTCTGGACGCTGAAGGTGGTGCCCGAGCCGTCTGGCGTAGACGTCGCCGCCCGGCTGACCGTCCGTAAGGCCGTCTCGATGAGCGTCGCCGAGCTCGTCAAGACGTTCAGGGAGATCGGCAGGTTCAGGGTCGTCCTGGTCTATCTGGGCGCGTTCCTGCTCTTCAACGACGGCATCCAGACGGTCATAGCCATCGCGGGAGCCTTCGCCGCGGACACGCTGGGCATCCCTCTCGCCTTCAACATGTTGACGATCCTGCTGATCCAGTTCGTCGCCGCGGGCGGCGCCATGGTCTTCGCTTGGCTCTCCGGCCGTATCACGACGAAGGGGGCGCTCACGGTCGCGCTCGTCGGCTGGATCATTGTCGTGTTCGCCGGCGTCGCGGTCGCCCCGCTCGTTCCCACCGAGGGGTCTGGCTTCGACTACCGGCTGACTTACCGGCCCGACGAGGCGGCCTACTTCGTCGACTCCGCGCCGGAGGTGGAGGACTCGCGTGCTGAAGTGCTGTGGCGCCAGGAGGGCCACGCGGTCGAAAGCGGTGATCTCCTTCGGCCCGCGCAGGCCGAGAGGCTTATGGACGGCGTGCGGCAGTCGGCACACTCCGCGTACGCGATCTCGATCGAGGGCGGCGCCCTGGATGGCGAGACCGGGGTCGGCGCCCGGCACCCGTCGATCCTTGGGGACGGTCCGATCGACTGGTGGCCCCGGTTCGTCCGGGACAGGCTCTGGGAGCCCTTGGGACTGAGCGTCGGCTACCAGTGGCTGGCGCTGGGGGCGTCGGTCGGCCTGGTGCTCGGAGGCAGCCAGGCGCTCGCAAGGAGCCTCTTCGCGCAGATCACGCCCGAGGCGCGCAGCGGCGAGTTCTTCTCGTTCTTCGGTTTCGTGACACGCGCGTCGGCCGTGTTCGGCCCGACGCTGTACGTGGTCGTCACCGCCGCGTTCGACACCCGGGTCGCGGTGGCCTCCATCGCCGTCATCATCGTCGCGGGCACGATCGCGCTGCGCGCCGTCGACGTACCTGCCGGCGCCCAAGTCGCCGCCGCCGAAGACCAGAGACGCCGGGCGCAGCCGGCCGGGTAGCCGGTTAGCGTGCTCGGTCCGGGTGAAGTGACCGGTCTGGATAGATATAATGCTGGACATGGACATCACGTATTCGACGTCCGACGCCAAGGCACGGTTCTCGGAGATTATTCGCCACGTCCGTGACGGTCGGACGGTCACGGTGTCGTACCGTGGGGAGCCGGTGGCTGAGATCCGTCCCATCCAGGAACGACCGGCGACGATAGAGGATAGGACCGAGGAGCTGGAGCGGCGAGGAGTTCTCGTCGGACCTCGCGAGCCCAGGGTCCCGTTCGAAGGCGGCGTCTACGTGCCTGGCGCGTTGAAGAGGTTCCTCGAAGAGCGCGGCTGACGTTAGAAAGACTCCGATGGCCAATCGCAAGAGACAGGACAATCGCAGCACGTATAGGTTCACGCGTCTGGCGCTGGAGAACTGGCGCAACTTTGTGGACGTCGACGTGGAGCTGCAGCGACGAGCGTTCCTCATCGGCCCGAACGCGTCTGGCAAATCCAACCTTCTCGACGCGCTTCGCTTCCTCTACGACATCGCAGCCGTCGGAGGCGGTTTCCAGGAAGCCGTGAGGGGGCGTGGCGGGGTGTCCCGCATCCGGGCTCTCGCTGCCCGCCGTTATACGGACATCGGAGTTCGTGTGACGGTCGGTGATGACGAGAACCTGGCCCGCTGGGAATATCGGGTACGGTTCACCCAAGACAACATTCGTCGCCCGTTTATCAGAGCGGAAACCGTTATTCACAACGGAGAAACTCTTGTCGAAAGGCCGAGTGCAGATGACGAGCGCGACCCCGAAAGAAAATCACAGACGCATCTGGAGCAGGTCAATGTCAACAGAGAGTTCCGGGAGTTGGTCGATTTCCTCGGCTCGGTGCGGTACAGGCACATCGTCCCCCAACTCGTGCGCGACCCGGATAGGTCGGTCGGCAGGGAGAACGATCCGTTTGGCGGCGATTTTCTGGAACAGCTCGCACGTACCCAGACCAGGACCCTGCGTTCCCGTCTTCGCCGTATTACAGAGGCTCTCCAAGTCGCGGTTCCACAGCTTCAGGATCTCGAGCTTCACCGCGACGACCGGGGCACCCCTCACATGCGGGGGAGATACGAACACTGGCGGCAGCAAGGAGCCTGGCAAGACGAGCGGGACTTGTCCGATGGCACGCTTCGATTGCTCGGCTTCCTTTGGTCGGTAATCGACGGCAGCAGCCCTCTGCTGCTCGAGGAGCCTGAGCTGTCGCTGCATCCCGAGGTCGTGCGGCACCTGCCGCAGCTAATCGCGCGTGCGCAGCGAGGAGGCGGCCGTCAGATCATCATGAGCACGCACTCGGCGGACCTGCTGCAAGACCGGGGCATTGGTATGGACGAAGCACTACTGTTGATCCCGACCAATGAGGGCACCGAGGTGCAGTCCGCAGGGTCGAAGTTCGAGATCCGGCAACTGCTTGAAGCTGGCCTGAGTATGGCCGAGGCGGCGATTCCCTACACGAGTCCTGAGAATCTGGAGCGGTTGCCGATGTTCCCAGATCTTTGACCTCCGGCGAATCCAGCGTAGCTGCGTCCGGAGCCGCCAAGGGCACACTTGACGAGGCGGTCTTGCGCAGGCTTGCCGCAGATGCGGGCATCCACGTGGGCGTCGTTTTTGGCGGGAGCGGCAAGCCTCACCTGAAGAACAGGATCGCCGGATACAATCGGGCCGCGATGTTCTCGCCCTGGATTGTTCTGGTAGACCTGGACCACGACTTCGAATGTGCGCCATCGCTTCGCGCCGATTGGCTCCCGGCCCCGGCCGAGCACATGCATCTTCGCGTCGCGGTTCGCGAGATAGAGAGTTGGCTGCTCGCCGACCGGGCGGGAATCGCGACGTTCCTTGGTGTCCCGATGCGCATGGTTCCGAGTACAGTGGACGACCTCGACCATCCCAAGCGTACGCTCGTAGACCTCGCTCGGAACTCCCGCTGGAGAGCGATCCGAGAGGACATGGTGCCGCGTCCGGGAAGTGGTGCAACCGTAGGCCCAGCCTACACGTCTCGCATGACAGAGTTTGTTCGAATGGACAAACGAGGCCGTTGGCGGCCCAGCTTGGCCGCAGAAGTGTCGTCAAGCTTGTCGAGGTGCATTCGCGCAATAGCTAGGGATACTCTGAATAACCCATCAGCACAGCTTAATTTCCTATGTGTGGAGCTGCAGTCCACGGACTTATTCAGACCATCCCTAGACTGCGCGCAGACGCTTCCCGCGCTCACACCGCCGGCCCGTGATTGTGCTGCGGATTCCGGGGCCGGCGCTTCGCTTGACCGTGTTTGGTGGGCGCCGCTATAATTTCGGCAACCCTGACGAAGGACTCAGACGCTTGGGAACGGCAAGGTAGTCGTCCTGGACATAGCCCGGCTCACTACGTAGCCTCCCGTGTCCCATATAGGAACGCGGGGGGCTTTTTTGCTGCGCGAATGTTCGCGCCTTTTGGCTGCGACCTCACCTGAGCGAAAGGAAACCCAGACCATGTCTTCGGCGCCAGACTCAGACCTGATAGAGTTGCGACAGAGAATCCGCCACTCCACGGCCCACGTGATGGCCGACGTGGCGACGAGAATGTTCCCCGACGTGAAGCTCGCCCTCGGCCCGCCCACCGGCGACGGCTTCTACTACGACTTCCTGACGCCGCGTCCGTTCACCGATGACGATCTGGGGGAGATCGAGCGGCACATGGCCGAGGTCATCGCGCGCGACCTGACCTTCGAGCACCGCGAGTACTCGCGAAGCGACGCCAGGGCCATGAACGCCGACAACCACCTCAAGCTGGAGATCATCGACGGCATCCCCGAGGAGGAGGCGATCACCACCTACAGCCACGGCGACTTCGAGGACCTGTGCGGCGGCCCCCACGTCGAGTCGACGGGCCGGATACCGGCGTTCAAGCTGCTCAGCGTGGCGGGCTCCTACTGGCGGGGCGACGAGAACCGGGACCGGCTGCAGCGCATCTACGGCACCGCCTTCGAGTCGGGCGAGGCGCTGGAGGAGCATCTCCACCGCTTGGAAGAAGCCAAGCGCCGCGACCATCGCACCCTAGGCCGCGAGCTGGACCTGTTCTCGATACACGACGAGACCGGGCCGGGGCTCGTCGTCTGGCACCCGAAGGGCTCGCGGGTCAGGAACATAGTCGAGGACCACTGGCGGAAGGAACATTACCGCTGGGGATACGACCTCGTCCACACGCCGCATATCGGACGCTCCACGCTGTGGGAGACGAGCGGCCACCTCGACTTCTTCAAAGAGAACATGTACGCGGCGATGGAGATGGACGACAAGGACTACTATCTCAAGCCGATGAACTGCCCGTTCCACATCATGTACTACAAGACCGCCATTCGCAGCTACCGGGACCTGCCGATGCGCGTCGGGGAGCTGGGCACGGTGTACCGGTACGAGCGCGGCGGGGTGCTGCACGGCCTGACGCGGGTGCGGGGGCTGACGCAGGACGACGCCCACATCTTCTGCCGCCCGGACCAGGTCGCCGACGAGATCAACGGCGTGCTCGACTTCACGTTCGAGATGCTGGGCAGTTTCGGCCTCACCGAATACGACGTGATGCTGTCGACGCGGCCTGAGAAGGCCGTCGGCGATCCGGAGCAGTGGGAGCTCGCCACCGACTCGCTCCGCCGGACCCTCGAGGGCCGCGGCATGCCCTACGATATCGACGATGGCGGCGGCGCATTCTACGGGCCGAAGATCGACATCCACATCCGCGACGCCCTGGGCCGTCCGTGGCAGTGCACGACCGTGCAGTTCGACTTCAACCTGCCGCAACGCTTCGATCTCAGCTTCATCGGCGACGACGGCAAGGAGCACCGGCCATTCATGGTCCATCGGGTGCTGCTCGGCGCGGTCGAGCGCTTCATGGGCCTGCTGATCGAGCACTACGGCGGCGCGTTCCCGACGTGGCTCGCGCCGGTGCAGGCGGAGGTCATCCCCATCGCCGAGCGCCACAACGAGTACGCGGCACAGGTCACCCAACAGCTCGCGGCGGCCGGCGTCAGGGTGCATACCGACACGCGCAACGAGCGCATGAACGCCAAGATCAGGGACGCGCAGGTGCAGAAGGTGCCCTACATGCTCGTCGTCGGCGACCGCGAGGCGAACGCGGGCGCGGCGGCCGTGAGGCTGCGCTCCGGCGAGAACCTCGGCGCGATGCCCGTCGCCGACGTCGCCGCCAGGATCGTCGAGGAAGCGGAAGCGAAGACGTGACCACGGTCGGGGCGCGGTCACAGACAGCGTTCATGCCGCGAAGCGGGTATCCAGGGGCCCGGACGGACACTCGTCCCCTGGAGTATGAGCAGTTAACGTCGGAGCATTTCATATTGCCGGCGTCAAGGCACTATGCTATATTCGACGCCACGACTCGGACGCGAGACAGCATAGGGAGTAGCCGGTATACCTAAAGATTATCGGACTAACCGGCGGATACGAATAGCGGAAGTCCGGCTGGTAGACGAAGAAGGCAAACAACTCGGCGTGATGCCGACGCGTCAGGCCTTGGAGCTGGCCGAAGAA
The DNA here is from genome assembly GCA_965261815.1 of Dehalococcoidia bacterium. GTDB lineage: Bacteria > Chloroflexota > Dehalococcoidia > Lucifugimonadales > CAZENU01 > CAZENU01. Next base: position 3,250,809 of record CBDHDR010000002.1, on the reverse strand, counting down.
CGCGGGCTTGATCTGGTGGAGGTCGCCCCCGCGGCCTCTCCTCCGGTGTGCCGGTTGATGGACTACGGCAAGTTCCGGTACGAGGCCACGAGAAAAGAGCGAGAGGCGCGACGGGACAACAAGGCCAAGTCGATCAACGAGCTCCGCGAAGTCCGGTTCAAGACCCGGATCGGCGAGCACGATCGGGCGGCCAAGACGCGTCTGGTCAGGCGGCTGCTCGACACGGGAGCGAAGGTAAAGGTCAGCGTGATGTTCCGCGGCAGGGAGATCACGCACCCCGAGGTAGGCATGGCGGTGCTGAAGTTGGTAGCTGAGGACCTGGCCGACGACGCGTTGATGGAAAAGAGGCCGTCGTTCGAGGGACGGTTCCTGTCGATGATCCTCTCTCCGCCGGTCGCGTCCGCAAAGGCTCGCGCCATGAAGCAGGGGCAAGCGGCCCCTGAGAAAGAGGCTGTCAAGGTTGCCCAAGCTTAAGACCCGAAAGAGCGCAGCCTCACGGTTCAAGGTCACCGGGGGAGGCAAACTGGTCAGGATGAAGGGGCGGCGGAACACCCACCGACAGACAAAGCCGGCCAGCGTGCGCAGGCTCTACTCCCGCAAGCTCCCGGTGAGCCGCGGCGATGCCAAGCGCGTGCGCCGGATGCTGGCGAGTTAGCGAAATGACCAGAATCAAACGAGGCGTCGTCAAGAAGCGCCGCCACAAGAAGCTTCTGAAGCAGACCAAGGGCCACAAGGGAGTCCGGCATCGCCTGTACCGCCGGGCCCACGAGTCGCTCATCCACGCGCTGCAGTACTCGTACGCGCACCGCCGGGAGCGTAAGGGCGACATGCGGCGGCTGTGGAACCTCCGCATAAACGCCGCCGCGCGCGCCAACGGGATCTCGTACAGCCGGCTCATTCACGGGCTCAAGCTCGCTGGCGTTGCCGTCAACCGCAAGATGCTCGCCGAGTTGGCAGTCGACGATCCGGACGGCTTCGCGAAGATCGCGGCGCAGGCCAGGGCACAGCTCGAAGAGGCGGTCGCCTAGCCTGCGAGATTGGCGTTACCGGGCCCGTCCTTGCCGGAAGGCCCTACCGTGACTCCGCCATCAGTACGCGCATGTCGTGGACCAGGTTCTCCGGGCCGAACGGCAGCGTGAACAGCGACCTCATCCTTCCCGCGCGGTCTATGAGATAGACCGGCCCGGCGTGCGACACCGTGTACGCGGTCGCAATGTCGCGGGCCAGCGCGTCCGTGCCGCTCGTGTGCTTCTGCCCCGTCGTTTCGGTCCCCTCGCCTGGGCTTGGGTCGACGCTGGGAGCCACGTAGTATGCCTGCCACACCGGCCTCAACTCCCCTTCGTCCCCTACTAGAAAATCCCAGCCGTGCAGCATGTCCCATCGCCGGGAGTATTCGTTGGCCGTTTCGACCGAGTCTCGTCCCGGGTCCACGCTGATCGCGACGATCTCGACCTCGTCGGCGTCTTCGCCCAACAGTCGCCGGACCTCGCGCAGGTGAGAGGCGATCACGGGGCAGATATCGGGGCAGCTCGTGTAGAGGAAGGTGATTGCTACGACGGAGCCCAGGCGGCCGGACAGATCGACCGTCTCGCCGTGCTGGTTGGTGAGCTCGAAGCCGGGCGCCGGCCTGATGGGATCGAGCACGGTGCCGCGCAGCCCCTCGCCGCCGGAGCACCCCACGAGCGTTAGCGCCGCGGCGACGATCAGCGCCGCCCGTACCACGCCGCCCCTCACAGCCGAGCTCGGATCGTCGTCCGGTGTGGGCCGTTAATCCCGCTCTACCGCCCTCTGTGCGAGGGCGGCGATGGTTGGGACAAGGACGACCAGCGCGACGCCGATGGCGATCACGCCCCACTCGCCAAGAGGCGACTCGTTCACGAGTATGAAGATGACGCCCAGCCCGCCGCCATAGGCGATGATGGTCGCCACAGCCAGCAGCGGGAACAGCGCCGACATACCCAAGTAGTTCTTGTCCATGTGATGCGTCCCTTTCGCGCCCTTACGGGCGCTCCAGCGCCCGCGGCGGCTCGGTCGACGGCGTTGCCGACGCCGAGGAGCGGGTCGCGAGCTGCTCGTTCCTGTCGTCGTTAAACCACCTGAAGAAAGCGGCGATGATCAGAGTCATGAACAGGATGCCGCCGCCGACCTTCATTATTATGGCCCCGATCTGCTGGTCTGTCACCGCGTCCATCGACCAGATCTCAGGCGCCTGGACATACCACTCGTATATCGGGTTGCGCGCGAACGTAATGGGCGCGAACACGATGATCTGCGCGATGGACAGCATGAACAGGTAGCCCATCTGCAACGGGTACGTCAGCCGCGGCAGCTCGGGCATGGTGCTTACGAGAGGCCACCAGAGCAGGACCGCGGCGCCGATGAACAGCAGATGTTCGCCTATGTGGACCCCGTGGTTGGTCATCGACACGTTGTACAGCGCTGGCATGTGCCAGATCGAAAACACGGCGTTGAAGGCCACAAAGGCGACGACCGGATGCGTCGCCCTTCGCACCAGTATGAACACGATGTCCGGCCGCATCAGCCGCCTGAGCAGCCAGTCGGGCGTGCCAAGGATCAGCAGCGGAGGCGCGACCAGGGTCAGCAGCACGTGCTGCAGCATGTGGGCGCTGAACAGGTAGCCGTCGCTCAGGATGTGCAGCGGCGACAGCAGCGCAAGGAAGATCACCATCACGCCGGTCGTGAACGTGGCGATCTGGCGCGGATCGGCGCGCTCGGCCAACTGGTAGCGCCCTCTGATCGGACCGACGCCCAGCAGGTACGCTGCTTGCAGGGCGCCCAAGCCGATCAGCACGTCAGGGTGTCCGTGCCAGTGAGTCCACAGCGAGTCCACTTGTTCGGCTCCCCCCGGACGTCAGCCTTGGCTTCCGGCGGCCGTCACGCGAAGAACCGGAACAGCGCGAGAACGGCGATGACCACCACGAATGCCAGCATGAGGCCCGTAACGAAGAAGCTGGTGAACAGCCGAGAGTCGTACTTCAGGTGCATGTAGAACATCGCGACCATCGCGAACTTCGCGATGGAAAGCACCGCGAGGATCGGGATGATGCCCTTGCCCAGGTCCTCGACGTAGAAGATCCCTACCTCAGTGGCCGTTATGGCGCTCAGCGCCATCGCGACCTTGAAGTATGTCAGCGGCGTCGGATGGCCGGTGTGCGCCTCGCCGTGCGATGTCTCCGCGTGTGTCGCTGAGTCCTCCGCCATTTGCCCTTCCTCGATTCTGCGTCGTCGATTTGCCCGCGGGACTAGAGTCCGGGGAACACCCCGAACAGGTAGACGACCGTGAAGATGACGATCCAGACCACGTCCACGAAGTGCCAGTACAGCGCGGCGAGGTCTATGTCGAGCTCCCGCTTTGGCGAGGCGCCGCCCCGCTTGAACGAGTAGAAGAACAGCGACAGCAGCCACACCACGCCCAGGGTCACGTGCGCGCCGTGGAAGCCGGTGAGCGTGAAGAACGTGGTGCCGAACAGGTTCGTCCTCGGCGTGAGGCCGTGGTCGACCTCCACCACTTCGTGCCCGGCCTCGCACTGCTCCTTGAGCTGGTTCCGCTGGAAGGTGGTCAGCGTGTGGTTGTCCTTTTCGATGGGCCCGGACAGGTCCACTTCGCTGCAGTGGAATTCCAGCTCGTGGTTGGCGAAGTCCCGGAACTCGAACACCTGGAAGGCGAGGAACGTCATGCCCATGATCGCGGTGGACAGCAGCCAGATCCGGAACGACTTGGTCTGGCCCTTGGTCAGGGCGGAGTAGGCCAGCACCATGCTCATGCTGCTCATGAGCAGCACGAAGGTGCTCACCGACGTGGTGGGGATGCTGAAGACATCCTCCGGGAAGGGCCCGACCTTGCTCTTGCCCTGGTAGACGAGGTAGGTCGCGAGCAAAGAGCCGAAGAACATGCAGTCCGAACCCAGGAAGGCCCACATGAGCAGCTTCCGATGGTTCAGACCGGTGGTCGTGTCCTCGTGCTCTCCCTCGTGCGCCGCGGCGGTCGCTTGTGCCAAGTCGCTGGCCCCCTAGTGTCCCGAGCCCTCGTCCGGGTCGTTGACCGGCTCGAAGGACCATGCGTATACGGCGAACATAGCGATGAAGGTGCCGACGACCGCCACCGCGATCGAAACCGGATTGTAGCTGCCCAGATATACGAGCCCGTAGCCAGCTATCAGCAGCCCGACGGAGACGACGAACGGCCAGTACGACGGCTGCGGGAGGTGCACCTCGTGCTCCTCTGAGCCGCCCGCCACCGGCACGGCGCGGACGCCCGCCCGCTTCTGCGCCCAGAAGGCGTCGCGGTCGTGGACCGTGGGAATCTGCGCGAAGTTGTACTCGGGCGGAGGCGACGGGATCGACCACTCCAGAGTCCGCGCGTCCCAGGGGTCGGCGCCCGCGACCTCGCCCTTCTTGTAGCTGCGGATCGCGTTGACCATGAAGACGAGGACCGACAACGCCACCAGCAGCGCGCCGATCGACGAGACCATGTTCCACAGGTTCCAGCCCATGTCCGGGTCGTAGGTGTAGATCCTGCGAGGCATGCCGTCCAGCCCCAGGAAGTGCATCGGGAAGAACGCGATGTTCATCCCGATGAACATGAGCCAGAAGTTGATCTTCCCGACAGTCTCGTCCATCAACCGGCCGGTGACCTTGGGGTACCAGTAGTAGACGCCGCCCAGCAGGGCTACGATGCTTCCGCCGAACAGCACGTAGTGGATGTGGGCGATGATGAAGTAGGTATCCTGCTGCTGAGCGTCGGAGGCGGCCGAAGAGTGCATCACTCCGCTGAGGCCGCCCACTATGAAGAGTGCGACGAAGCCTATCGAGAACAGCATCGGCGTCTTCATCTCCACCGAGCCGCCCCAGATGGTCCCTATCCAGTTGAATATCTTGACGCCCGTCGGCACCGCGATCGCCATCGTCGTCAGCGCGAAGACGGAGTTCGCGATGGGCCCCAGGCCGACCGTGAACATGTGGTGGCTCCACACCATCCAGCCCATGAACCCGATGATGACCCCCGACAGCACTACTACCGGGTAGCCGAACAGCGGCTTCTTGGAGAACGTGGGCACGATCTCTGAGACGATGCCCATCGCCGGCAGTATCAGGATGTACACCTCCGGGTGGCCGAAGATCCAGAACAGGTGCTGCCAGAGCAGTGGGTTCGCCCCGGCCGTGGGAACGAAGAAGTTGGTACCGAAGAAGCGGTCGAACATCAGCTCGATCAACGCGACCGTGATGACCGGGAACGCCAGGACGAGCAGGATCGACGTCACGAGGGTCATCCACGTGAAGAGTGGAAGACGCATCAACGAGAGACCCGGAGCCCGCATGTTGACTATGGTGACGATGAAGTTGAACGCCGCCGCCAGAGAGGCGATCCCGAGTATCTGAAGGCTGAGGATCCAGAAGTCGATGCCCTGGCCCGGGCTGTAGGCCGCGCCCGTGATCGGCGCGTAGCCAAACCAACCGGCGTTGGGCGCGCCGCCCAGGAACCAGCTCAGCTTGAGCATGAGCGCGCCGGCCAGGAACGTCCAGTAGCTGAAGGCGTTGAGCCGCGGGAACGCCACGTCGCGCGCTCCGATCTGCAGCGGGATGATGAAGTTGAAGAAGGCCGCGCCCATCGGCATGATGGCCAGGAAGATCATCGTCGTCCCGTGCATCGTGAAGAGCTGGTTGAACGTCTCGGCAGTGACGAACTCCTGGCCGGGCCTGGCAAGCTGCAGGCGGATGTACAGCGCCTCGAGCCCGCCGGTGAGGAACATGATGAAGGCGGTCACCCCGTAGAGGATGCCGATGCGCTTGTGGTCTATCGTCGTGATCCACGACCATACGCCGGTCGGGTGTACCGGCCTGCTTGGGAACACCCGCGCGAGTGTCGTCATCGTCCGCCTCCGAGAGTGGTCGACGTCCTGCGGCGCTCCGGCGCCATACTCGGATTATACGCCAGCGCCGGCATGATCACTTCAGACTCCTGATGTAGGCGACCAGCGCCGAGATCTCCGGCTCTGTCAGCTTCTTCGTCGGGTCGATGAACACCGGCGCTTCCGTGGCCATGATGTTCCCCGGCTTGACTTCGTTCGGGTCCTCCAGCCACGCCCGCACGTTCGCCTGCGTGTTGTCCATGATTCCAGCCCCGAGCCGTCCACGGCTGGCGACGTGCGTCAGGTTGGGCCCGCGGGTGCCCCGCGAGCGCGACGAGCCCGTGATGGAGTGGCAGGCGAAACAGCCTGCGCTCCCCTCGAACAGCTCCCTGCCTTGCGCGGCCAGCGGTTCGGTCGACACGAAGCCCGGGCCCGCCTCGCGGCGCAGCCACGCGTCGAACTCCTCCTGGGTCTCGACGATCACGTCGAACCGCATGTTGGCGTGCGAGACTCCGCAGAACTCGGCGCACTGGCCGAAGAAGTGGCCCGTCTCCTCGCCCTTGATCCACATCCGGTTCAGCGAGTTGGGCACCAGGTCCACCTTGCCCGCTATCTTCGGTATCCAGAAGCTGTGGAGAACGTCCTCGGAATCGAGGGTGAGGTTCACCACGGCGTCGACGGGTATGTGCAGCTCGTTCGACGTGACCAGCTTCTTCTCCGGGTCGTCGGGGTGAGCGTAGTTGAACTCCCACCACCACTGGTGGCCGACGACTTCGACCAGCATTCCGCCTTGTTCGGGCGGGTGGGGCGAGGTGTCGTTGTCGAAGATAGTGGCGACCGTCGGCACTGCGACGACCGCGAGCACGAGGGCGGGAGCGAGCGTCCACGCTATCTCGATCGGCGTATGCCCGTGGGTCTGTTTGGGGTCCGGGTCGCCGGGCTTCCTGCGGTACCGGATGACCGCGTACAGCAGTACTCCCTCCACGACGACGAAGACGAAGACGGCGGCCCAGAATATCCAGTAGAAGAGCCGTAGCTGAGACTCCGCTATCGGGCCCGTAGTGTCGAAGGTCGACTGGTTGTGATCAGGGGTACAGCCCGCAAGCGCCGCGAGGAGGAAAACAGCGAGCGCGGCGGCGACAAAGATGCCCGGTCGGCGTCCAATCAGGCGCATGCCTGGCATCGCTACTCCTGCCAAAAGACTGACCGCGCACATGAGGCGGCGGCCGACACAGAATCTAGCAAAGCCCTCATGGCCAGTCAAGAGTTTGGAAGCGGTCGTACTCACGTCGACAGTACCCCGTCTGCCGCGATGGCTGCAAAAAGAAGCGCCAAGTAGGCCAGGGAGTAGTGAAACAGGCCCCTGGCGCCTTCGGACTCCGGCCGCCGTAGCAGTCGCCACGAGTAGTAGATGAATGGTACGCCCAGTGCGATGGCCGAGCCCAGGTACAGCCAGCCCACCGTTCCGGTCGCGAAGAAGAGTATGCTTAGCGCGACCAGCATCAGGGTGTACAGGAATATCTGCAGCTTCGTCTCGGCCACGCCCGCGACGACGGGCAGCATCGGGATCCCGGCTCGGGCGTAGTCGTCCTTGATGAGCAGCGCCAGCGCCCAGAAGTGAGGCGGGGTCCAGAAGAATACGATGGAGAACATGTACAGCGCCTCGATCCCGACTTCGCCCGTGACAGCCGTCCATCCCACCATCGGCGGGATGGCCCCGGCCGCGCCGCCAATGACGATGTTGTGCGGCGTAGTCCTCTTCAGAGCCATCGTGTAGACGAGCACATAGAACAGCGTCGCGCTCAGGGTCAGTACGGCGCTCAGCGTGTTGGTCATCGAGCTCAGCATGACGAAAGCCGCCGCGTTGAGCAGCACGCCGAAGACGAACGCCCGCTGCGGCGTCACCCGGCCCGCGGCCACCGGACGCCCCGATGTGCGGCTCATCACGGCGTCGATGTCTCGATCGAAGTAGTGGTTGAGCGCGTGGGCTCCGCCCGCCGCGAGAGCACCCCCGACGAGCACGGCGGTCGCTATGGCGGCATCCGGCATCCCGCCGGCCGCCGCCACCATCCCTCCCATGGCGGTTATCAGCAGCGCCGACACGATCCGCGGCTTGGTGAGAGCCACGTAGTCCATAAGGACGTTGCGCGAGACGACCGCACTGCCTATCAAGTGGCGACTCCCGCGGCTCGCTGCATCGCCGCGCCCTCCGTGTCTACTCGGCTATGGCCCCGCACGACCGGGACGTAGTGGAATGCGGCCACCGATACGACGGCGGCCCAGACCAGCGTCGCCCCGCTCAGATGGACCGCCCTGAGCGCGAGCGGAAAGCTCGACCACACCGTCACGGCGCCAAGGCCGGTCTGAGCTGCCAGAAGCGCCGCGGCAATCAACGACATCGGTCTGACGTACGGTCGCGCGGCCCCGCGGGTCCAGGCGACCGCGAACACGGCCACGATAATCGCTCCCACCACTGCCGCGACGAGCCTGTGGCCCATGTGGATGAAGTACGGGACATCAGTCGGCAGCCAGCTTCCCCGGCACAGGGGCCACGTGCCGCAACTCGAGCCGTAGCCTTGCCCGACCATGTAGGAGCCCGACAGAACGATCAGGAAGGTGCCGGCGACCGCGGCGGCCACCAGTGCGTCGAAGCGGTCTCCGCCGGAGGCCGGGTCTACACGACGGTATCCGACCCACGCGACCGTCAGCGCCACGACGATGCACGCGATCAGCAGCTCGGCGATGCTCAGGTGTACGAGCACCGCCCAGGCGTCGAGCTCCGTCAGGACGGTCAGGCCGCCGAGCGCGGCGGCTATCAGCACCAGCGTGAGTCCCAGCGTCGTCGACGCGGTCAGCCGCCTGTCGTCGCGGTGGGACTTCCACGCCAGGACAGCCGCGGCGAGCACCAGCACGCCGAGCAGCGACGCGGAGAGCCTGTGGGAATACTCGATCAGGGTGTGGAACTCGGCCGGCGGTATCAGCCTGCCGTGGCACAGCGGCCAGTCGGGACAGCCGAGGCCTGAGTCCGTTATCCGGACCACGCCGCCCAGGGTGACTTGACCGATCGCGGCCACCAAGGCCAGGGAGGCGACGATCAAGAACCCCCGGCCAACGCGCCGCGATTGCCCGGCTGGCCGCTGACTCACGAGAGGCACCTGGAACCCGTCGCCCGTCGTTTGTGCAAAGCGTCACAAGCCTATCACAGGGCCGATGGGGCGTCAACGAAATCGAAGCGCATTCGGCCGCCCCCGCAAACGCCAGACCGCGCCCACGGCAATCGTATCTGTCGCGGCGACATTGGAGGCCCTCTGCTTCGATGGCGGGCAACCGCCACGAATTCCCAACTCCTGTTAACATTATGACGCGGCTACTGAACCCGAGTTCAGCAACGACGACATCTCGCTCCTAGCCGACCACAATCCAACCGTGGCCGCCGGAGGGCGTACAGCCCGCGAGCCGGCGGACCAAAGGAGACCGCCATTGGCCGATCTGGACAAGGCTCGAGACGCTGCTCGCAAGATCGTAGACAACATCAAGACGGTCATCATCGGCAAGGACGACGCCGTTGAGCTGGCTGTCGTCGCCCTCATATGCCAGGGCCATATGCTCGTCGAGGACGTGCCGGGAGTGGGCAAGACGATGCTGGCGCGAAGCCTGGCAAGGTCCACCGGCTGCATGTTCCGGCGCATCCAGTTCACGCCCGATCTTCTACCGAGCGACATCACCGGCGTCTCCATCTACAACCAGAAGACGCAGGACTTCGAGTTCAAAGGCGGACCCATCATCTCCCAGCTCGTGCTGGCCGACGAGATCAACCGGGCGACGCCAAAGACGCAGTCGGCGCTGCTGGAGGCGATGGAAGAGCGGCAGGTAACCGTCGAGGGCGTCACTCACCAGCTGCCCCGGCCGTTCACCGTGATGGCGACCCAGAACCCGATCGAGTACGAGGGCACCTTCCCGCTGCCCGAGGCTCAGCTCGACCGGTTTCTCCTGCGGATAACGCTCGGCTACCCGACCCCGGAGCAGGAGCTGGAGATCATGAAGGGTCAGGAGACGGCCCATCCCATCGAATCGCTCGATCCGGTCGCGTCGGCGGATGAAATCGTGGCGCTGCAGGACGCGGTCAGGTCCGTGTTCGTGGACGACCTGATACGGCAGTACATCGTGTCCATCACCCAGGCGACTCGCGGCCACGCCGACCTCTCGCTGGGAAGCTCGCCCCGGGGCTCACTGGTGCTGTTCCGAGGCGCGCAGGCGATATCGCTCATCCGAGGTCGCGACTTCGTCCTCCCGGATGACGTCAAGGAGTTAGCGGTGCCCATGCTGAGTCACCGCATCATCGTTTCGGCGGCCGCCCGTATGCGCGGCGTCGGAGGAGCCGAAGTGATCGGAGAGATCGTCGACCGGATTCCGGTGCCGGGCGCCGAAACCGCGGGGTGGTTCGCGAGATGAGACTGCCGCGGCTCGAGGTACAGCTCCAGCGCAGGTTCTACCTCGTCGTCGGGCTGATGGCCTTCGCACTGCTGTCCGGGCTCGCGACCCGGGACCCGCTGTCGTACCGGCTCTTCTACGTCCTTGCCATCACCCTCGCGTTCGCGTACCTGTGGAACCGGTTGTCCGTTGGGTCGATCGATCTCCGGGTCGGGCGCAAGACCACCCAGGCCAGGGTGGGCGACCCCATCGAAGAGGAGCTCAGCATCAAGAGCCTGAGCCGGCTGCCCAAGCTGTCGTTGGAGGTCCGGGACGTGACCGATCTGCCGGGGTACTCCGGCGGAGCCGTGGTCGGCCTCAGCGGCAACCTGTCCGGCTACGCCCGCTCCAACTATGCATGGACGATGCGCACACCCGCGCGCAAGCGCGGCCTGTACCGCCTGGGGCCGGTGCAGGTCTCCAATACGGACCCGTTCGGACTGTTCCGCCGCACGGAGACCTTCGGCGAGGAGGGTACTGTCACCGTCTATCCCCGGATCGTCGACCTCTCCGGATTCGACATACTCGCGTCGGAGTTCTCCGGCGACGGCCGCCTCCGCAGGCGGACGCACAACGTCACGCCGAACGCGGCGGCCGTGCGCGACTATGCGTTCGGCGACAGCCTCAGCAGGATCCACTGGAACAGCACGGCTCGCATGGGCAAGCTGATGTCCAAGGAGTTCGACCTGGGCCGGTCGGGCGAGCTGTGGGTACTGATCGACATGGAACACGGGGTGCAGGCCGGCGAGCTCGACGAGAGCACCGACGAATACGGCGTGACTATAGGCGCTTCGCTGGCCAAGATGTACCTCGAAGAGGCCAACGTCCCGGTTGGCCTCATAGCCCACGGCGACAAGCGCTACTTCCTGGAGGCCGAGACCGGCGCGGGCCAGTTCAACAGGATCCTGGAATATCTTGCGATGAGCAAGACCGAGGGCGGCACGGCGCTCGAGAATGTCCTCGCGACCGAAGAGCCGCTGTGGGACAACCGCAGCGCGCTGATAGTCGTCACGCCGTCCCCACGACAGGAGTGGACGATCGCGCTCAGGGAGCTGGCGAGCCGCGGAGTCCGTGTGGGCGTCGCGCTGATGAACGCCCAGTCCTTCGGCGGCATCTACGACACGTCGGACAATCTGGAACGCCTTGGCAGACTGGGAGTCCCCGTATACGAGATACGCAAGAGCGACGATCTGGCCGTCGCCCTGGGCCGTCGCAGCGGTGGGCTGGAAGCCGCGTCCAGACAGCCAGTGCAAGAGGTCGGCGTGCCCGCATGACAACACGGGACATTACGGCGGTCTTCGATCCGAACAGGCCGGACAGCGCGGCTGACCGGGACTACCGGGTTCCCGATTGGCTTACGCGCTACTCGCCGGCCCAGGGCTGGGACACCTATCTGCTGTTCCTGCTGATTCTCGCCACGGTCGCCTGGACGGTCAGGGACGCCAACTGGGTCGATACGCCCGGCATCTTGGTGCTGGTCGTCGTTGCGACGCTGGTCGGCCTTGGCTTTGCCAAGCTCAAGGCGCCGGCGCCGCTGCTGCACGTCGGGGCCGTCGTATTGGGCGCCGTTCTCGCTGCGTGGCAGGGCTCTACGTTGGCGGAGGGGGACAGTTTGCCCGACCGCCTGCGCGAGGCTTGGACGCGGCTCGATATCTTCTACGAGGCGGCCACCACCGGCGGCATCAGCACCGATCTTCTGCCGTTCACACTCGGCGTGCTGGTCGGGACGTGGCTGTTGGCATACGCGGGCGCGTGGTTCCTGTTCCGTCGGACGAACGTCTGGGTCGGGCTCTTCTTTGGCGGGATGGTGATGTTGACCGTCCTGAGCTTCTTGCCGAACCGGTATCTGGTCCACTTCCTCGCATTCACCTTCTCGGCCATGATGCTCGTGGCGAGGGTCACCATGATCCAACGCAGGGAGCAGTGGCGAGTCGATCGGGTAGCCACCCTGGCGATCAGCCGGTGGCTTGTCGTCCGGGCGACGGTAGTCTTTGCCGCCGTGGTATTGTTCGCGGCCGCGGTATTTCCGCTGAAGCTATTGAGGACGGACGCCGCCGTGTTTCTCTGGGACCTCGGACGGACGCCGATCACGTTGGTGGAGGAGGACTTCAGCCGCCTGATGGCCGCGATTCCGTCCCGTGAGGACCGGACGGGGCGCTTCTTCGGCAGCTCGCTTCCGTTCGTAGGCAAGATCAGCTTCGAGGGCGAAGTGGTCTTTCAAACGGAGTCCGAGGAGTCCAACTACTGGCTGTCGCGAACGTACAGCGAGTACACGTCGCAGGGATGGTTCGCGGGCGCGACGCAGAAACGGCGCATCGGACCCGAATCGAGCCAGCCGCCGCCGCAGGAGTCGGAAAAGCGCCAGCTCACCGCCCAGAGCGTCCAGTTCTCGTTCGATACGACCCGGCTGCTGGCCGGCGGCAACGTCGACTGGATCAGCCGCGAGGCCATTGTCGAAACGCTCGCGCCGCTCCGATTCCAGATCGACATGCGAAGCGACCGGCGGGACGTCGGCCTCCCAACGGAGATACGGGAGCTGGCCCAAGAGCTGCGCGAGACATTCAGCTTACCGGTAAGCACCTTCGTAGAATCGACTATATCGAGTCTGCTGCCCGAGGACCTGATTCTCGTCCGGGTGGCGTACACTCAGGACGATGAGAACAACACCTACGTGCGCTCTGTCCACCTTGCCCGGTCGGAGCCGGCGTTCACCGACGTCATCTCCTGGAGGTTTGCGGAGCGTCTCCAAGCCAACGAAGCCTACGAGATGAACTCGTTTGTCTCGCAGGCCAGCATGGAAGACCTGGAGTTGGCAGGGACGGACTACGAAGGATTCGTCAAGGATCACTACCTGCAGCTCCCGGACACTCTTCCGCAGCGTGTTAGCGACCTTGCCGCCGATCTGACGCGGGATGCCGAGACGCCCATAGAGAAGGCCCTGGCGATCAGGGACTACCTGCGCGCCGACGGCAACTTCACCTACTCGCAGGAGATCGACAAGCCGCCGCGCGGATCGGACGGGGTGGACAACTTCCTGTTCGAAACGAAGGAGGGCTACAGCGACTATTTCGCCTCCGCCATGACGGTGCTGATGCGTTCCGTCGGCGTGCCGGCTCGGCTGGCGGCGGGCTATGCCGCGGGTGATGAACTGCAAGAGGGCGCGACCCTGCGGGCCGTTAAGGACTCCGACAGTCACGGCTGGTCCCAGGTCTACTTCCCGAGCTTCGGTTGGATAGACTTCGAGCCCACTCCGAACTGGCCCGAGTCCGAGCTATTCGGAGGCGAATCTTCGCAGGCCGCCTCGTCCCGTTCGGTGGAAACCGGCGACTTCCAGACGACGCCGTTCGACTGCACCAGGCCGGAGGAGCTGATCGAAGGTCTGGCCATGCTGATCTCATACCAGCCGAATGGAACCGGCGGCCAGACTCAGCCCGTCGGATTCGCTCAGGAGCTCGACCCGTGCGACGAGTTTCTGTTCCCCGATGAGGGCCCGCTGTCGTTTCTCCCGGGCGATTCGCTGTGGGCCGAGGTGCTTGTCGCGGTCGGGATAGCCGGCGGTGCGCTTGCGACCGCGTTGCTCGTCGGCGTGTTCGCGTGGAGGAGCGGCCTGGGCGATCTGCCCGGTGAGCGGGCCTATGCCAAGATGAGCAGGCTCGGCACCCTGGCGGGCCTGCGCAGAAGGCCGCACCAGACCCCGTTGGAGTACGCCCGAAGCGTCGGACTTGCCCTGCCCAAGACCGCGGCCGGCGCGCAGACGCTCGGCTGGGCGTTCGCGCTGGGACGCTACGGTCGGCAGGCCGTCGAAGACGAACGAATCGACGCGGCGTGGAAGAGCGTGAGGATGAGGCTGTTCCTACGGGCGCTTCGAAGACTCGTCCCCGTCGGCGCCGCCTAGGGGATACGGCGAGGCGCTATCGGTCCCGGTGGGGGGTTCGCAAATGGACAGGTTCCACGACGTGTTCCGGACCCGGTTGGGCTGGGTCGGCGTCGTGTCGTCGGCCAAAGGCGTTCGGCGAACGACCCTTCCGCAGGACTCCCCGGCCGACTGCATGTCGATCATGGGCCGCGAGGTTGAGGACTCGATCGAGTCTCCCGGCGAGGTGGCCTCGCTGAGGGAGCGCATCGAGGCTTACTTCGAGGGCGAGCGTATAGGTTTCGAAGACGAAGATGTCGACGTCGGCGACGCGCCGCCCTTTCTAAGAGCGGCGTGGGAGGCGTGCCTCACCATTCCCTACGGAGAGACCCGCACCTACAAGTGGCTGGCGGAGCAGGCAGGCAGGCCGCGGGCGCCTCGCGCCGCCGGCCAGTCGATGGCCAGGAACCGGCTGCCGATCGTTGTGCCGTGCCATCGTGTCGTCGCCAGTGACGGCAGCCTGCGTGGCTTCGGACGCGGCGCTTCCCAGCTGGACCTGAAGCAGCGGCTCATAGACCTGGAGACGTTGGGCTAATCGAGACGTAACTGTTCAGTCTTGAGGGGATCTCTCGAAGAGCCGCCACATCTCTCCGTCATACCCGCGAAGGCGGGTATCCAGGGGTGGGGTATTCCCCTCACCGAGTCTGAACACTTACATCGAGACCATACGCATGACCCCTTCAGGATGACGTGATAAGCTTGAGGACTCGTGACGTAGGGAACCCGTGGAGTTGGTTTCTGGACCGACATGGCAGCCAGGGGGTAGATATGAGGGGTCTAGCAACGGCTATCGTTGCGATTGCGGCGTCCGTGCTGATACTGAGCGCGTCCGTCGCCTGCGGCGCCGAAGACCATGAGCGAACCGCAGAAACCGTGGCGCTGGAATGGACGACGAATGAGGCGGACAGCATCTCCGAAGAGATAGCGTCCGAAGTAAACCGACAGCGCGGCGGAGCCGTCCGAACATTGGAACGGGTCTTCCATGGCCCATCGTCTGCGGGCCGTGCCGTCACGTCGTATGAGGGCATTCTCCGGTGGGGGACGGACGCGCGCGAAATTCGAGATACCATCGAGTGGAAATTCGGGCCGCCGAGCAGGAAGGAGCCCGATCGCTACGTGGTCATTGCGACGGCGTCGGTGTCCTTTGAGATCGCTCCGATCGAGTCCGGGGGCTCTCTTGACAAGATGCCCGATGTCGTCTCGCGGCCCACGATGTCCTACCGTGGGTCAGTCGATTACGAGTTGGAGATAGACACGGCCGCGGGGGACGTGAGGAGTTCAAGAATGTTGCTCAAGTCCGTTCGCATAGAGCAACTGCCACGAGAGGGTACCAGCGGCTAGAACTTCTATATGGGCAATATGGAACTGTGGGCGCTCCACGGCGACAAGGATGTTCGTTCGCGAGCCAGAGTTGCTCATCCTCGACGACCTGTCACGGCGGCAGCGGTATTGACCAGCCGATAACTGGGCCAGCTAACCCCGGTCGGCGCGCGCCGGGCGCACTGCGAAGCTACTCGGCCGCGCGGCTGACGTTCTCGTCAAGCATCTTCCTGGCGGCGTCGTGCTGCTCCTCGTCGACCAGGATGGTCGAAGGGTAGTTGGACATGCCGAGGTACGAGATCGTGTCGCCGCCGCGGACGGTCACGGCGAATCCCTCGCTCGCCAGAAGGTCGCGCCACATCTCGGCCTCCAGCTGGTTCGGCGCGGTTGTCAGGTAGACCCACTTCATTTCGGACACCTAGGCGTCGACTCCTTTCTTGACCCGGAAGCGGCCGGAGCCGCCCATCAGGGAGGTCAGCTCCGCTTCCAGGTCCGGGCATATTCTCACCTTGACCAGCGGCCACTCCAGCGTGACGATCCGCCCGTCGGTGGCGACTTCCATGACGACTGAGTCGTCGCCCCGGTATTCGAGCAGCAGCCTGACGATGTCGTCCAGCAGGCGCGCGTCGTCCGCGGGCTCGTCACTCTCCTGTAGCCGGACCGCCAGGTGGCGCGGAGTGGTCGGTTCGCCGGCGCCGCCGTTTCCGGACGCGCCGACGTTTGCCGCCGCGGTTGGGGGCGGCGGGGTTGGCGCCGTCGGAGCGGGCGGTACGATGGGCGCAGGTGCAGGCGCAGGCGCCGGTGCAGGTGGCGGCGTCGGCACGGGCGTCGGCGTAGGCGTCGGCGCGGGGGCCAGGTCCTGGTCTTCCTCGGCCTCGGCGGTGCCCGGGATTTCGTACCGGCTTGCGCTGTCGCATGAGATGCTGGTCCGGTCGCCTCTGGCGCGGACTGTCCCGGCCACCGTGACCAGGGCGCCTTCAGTCCACAGCCCGCGCGTCTCGGACAACACGTTCTCCCACACGAACACGTCGATCTCGCCCTGCTGTAGCTGCAGCCGCGCGATCGTGTAAGGCCTATCGTTTTTCGTCAGGCGCTCCGTGATGGACGCGAGCTGGCCTACCAGTACGATTTTGCGCTTGTCCATGTCGGGCCCGACCTGCGCCGTTGACACGATGGCGTCCGAGCCGGCGGCGGGTAGGGCGGTCCGCAGCGATCCGTTGGCGGTCAGGTCGACTCCGAGAAGCTCCATCTCCCATGTCCGCTTCTCCGCCGCCGGCGTTTCGATCTCAGGCACCTCGATGTGCGACAGGGGCACGGGCACCGAGTCGCCGAACAGGTCGAACATCGAGCCCTGGTTCGACTCTTTCAGGCTCGCCTCGCTCTGGGCGAGGCTGAGGATGCGGCCGACAGATTCGAGCAGCCCGCCGCGCGGACCGAAGTCGTCCAGGGCGCCCGCCTTGATCAGGCTCTCCAGCGTCTTGGTGTTCATGCCGCTCATGTCCGCCTCGCGGCACATGCGCTCCACCGATTCGAAGGTCCCGTCGCCCCTGGACTGGACGAGCAGCTCGGTCGCGCCCGTCCCGACGTTCTTGATCGACGACAGGCCGAACCGAATGCGCTGCGAGCCGTCCCGGGCCGTCTCGATGGCGCACTCTACGCCGCTGCGGTTGACGCTCGGGCCGAGCACCGCGATCTGCATCCTCCTGCATTCCACGACCGTGACGGCGACCTTGTCGGTGTTGTCCGAGTAGGCGTTGAGCAGACATACCATGAACTCGGCCGGGTAGTTCGCCTTCAGGTAGGCCGTCCAGTAGGAGATCAGGGCGTAGCTGACCGCGTGCGCCTTTGGGAACCCGTAGCCCGCGAACGGTTCGACGAGAGAGAACACCTGCTCGGCCTCGGTCTGAGTGTGGCCCTTGCCGATCGCGCCCGATATGAACTTGCCGCGCTCCTGGGCCATGATCTCCGGGACCTTCTTGCCCATCGCCTTACGCAGGATGTCGGCCTCGCCCATCGTGTAGCCGGCAAACGCCTGGGCGATGTGGAAGACCTGGTCCTGGTAGACGACTACGCCGTACGTCTCCTTGAGGATCTCCTCCAAGGACGGGTGCGGATAGGTCACCGCGATGCGGCCGTACTTGGCGTTTATAAACGTGTCGATGTGCTCCATGGGCCCGGGCCTGTACAGCGCGATCATCGCGGCCACGTCGCCCAGGGAGCTGGGCTTCAGGTCCTTGATGCTTCGCGTCATGCCCGAGCCTTCCATCTGGAACACGCCCACGGTGTCGCCGCGGGACAACAGCTCGAACGACGCGCCGTTGTCCAACGGGATCTCCGCCGGCTTGAGCCGGACTCCGTGCGTCCGCGCGATCAGCTCCAGTGCGTTCGCCAGGATGGACAGGTTGGAGAGCCCAAGTATGTCGAACTTGAGCAAGCCAAGCTCGGCGACGGGGTCCATGGCGTACTGTGTAACCGGAGTGCCCTGTTCGTCGCCCTTGGTCGGTCTCTGCAGCGGCACGTGTTCGCTCAGCGGCTCGTCCGAGATGACGAGGCCCGCCGCATGAGTGCTGGAGTGCCGGGTCGTGCCCTCCAGTCCCCTCGCCGTGTCGACAAGGGTCTTGATGCTCTCGTCGGCGCCGTACACCTCCTTGAGCTCGTCGCTCTCCTCCAACGCCTTGTCCAGCGTCATGTTGAGCCTGGAGGGCACGAGCCGGGCGATCCTGTCGACCTCCGCGTACGGCATCGCCAACGCCCGCCCCACGTCCCGGATCGACGCCTTTGCGCCCAGCGTGCCGAAGGTGATGATCTGGGCCACGTGCTCGCGCCCGTAGCGGGCGACGATGTAGTTGATGACCTCCCCACGCCGGTCATCCTGAAAGTCCATGTCGATGTCGGGGAGCTCCCTGCGCTCGATGTTCAGGAACCGCTCGAAGACGATGTCGTACTGCAGCGGATTCACGTCCGTTACGCCGAGGCAGTAGAGCGCCAGGCTTCCGGCGGCGCTGCCCCGGACCGCGCAGTAGATGCCGCTCTCTCTCGTGAACCGCATGATGTCCCAGACCACCAGGAAGTAGTCCGCCAGGCCGATCTCCCGGATGACCTCCAGCTCGTACGCCAGGCGCTCCCCCTCGGCCTGTCCCGCGTTCGGAATGCGCCGGGCCAGCCCCTCGTTGCAGGTGCGGCCCAGGTACTCATGGGCGCCGGAGCCGTCCGGGACCGCGAATCTGGGCAGCCTCAGCTGCGCGAAGTCGAGCGTCAGGTCGCACTTGCCCGCGATGACCCGGGTGTTTTCGATCGCCTCCGGGAGCTCCGGGTAGAGCGCCGACATCTCCTCCGCGGTCCGCAGGTAGTAGGAGTCCTCGTCCATCTTCAGGCGCTTCGGGTCGTTGACGTTCGTGTTCGTGTGAATGCACACGAGCACGTCCTGAAGCCGCGCCTCCTCTTTGCGCACGTAGTGGGCGTCGTTCGTCGCGACCAAGGGGATTCCGGTGTCGCCGTGCAGCCGCAGCAGTCCCTCGTTGATCGCGGGCAACTCGTCGATGCCGCCGTGCTCCATCAGCTCCAGGTAGTAGTCGCCGAACACCTCGCGGTGCCAGGCGGCGGACGCCTTCGCCTCGTCCATACGCCCTTGCGCCAGCAGGCCCGGCACCTCGCCGCTCGGACAGCCCGACAGCACTATGAGCCCCTCGTGGTAGCGCTCCAGCAGGCCGCGGTCGACGCGGGGTTTGTAGTAGAAGCCGTCCAGATGGGCCGTGGTGACCAGCTTGAGCAGGTTTCGGTATCCCTCGATGTTCCGGGCCAGCACGGTCAGGTGGTAGGGGCTCTTTTCGGACGGGCTGCGGCCCTTGTGGTCTTCGCGGGCCACGTACATCTCGCAGCCGATGATGGGCTTGATGCCGGCGGCGGTGCACGCCTGATAGAAGTCGATCGCCCCGTGCATCACCCCGTGGTCGGTTATCGCAAGGGCGTCCATCCCCAGCTCGGACGCCCTGGCAACCAGGGGCTCTATGCCGCACAGGCCGTCGAGGAGGCTATATTCGGTGTGGACGTGCAGGTGATTGAACAAGCGTCCTCCGGTCACTAAAGCAGCGTACGACGGGCCCGCTCGGCGACAGTCCCAAGACCTCGCGATCCCGGAAGCCCCGGGGCGCGGGGGCCGCATGGGCACGCGGCTCCGGTGGCTTGTGGAGCCGCTGTACAGCGGCTGTCGGCGAGGACAATCGGGCGCTGGGCCCGACCTGGGCCGTCGCCATTATCAGCGGTCACGATGGACGGAAGCAAGGCACGGACCCGGCGATCTGGGCCGAATTTCCACGCCCGCCCGCCGACACGCGGCATCGCGTTGACGTTCGAGAAAAGCCGGCGCTATCATCGGTCGATGAATACGACCGATGACGGGAGCGCGACTCCCACACCGGCGGGCGCGGCCTGGGCGTTGGTCCTGGCCCTGCGGCCGAGGCAGTGGACTAAGAACCTGCTCGTCTTCTTCGCTCTCTTCTTCACCGCGGGCGAGCAGTGGAGTCTAGCCGACCTGGACGCGATCCTCGCTCACGTCAGCAAGTCGACCGCCGCCTTCGTGCTGTTCTGCGCCGTCACCGGCGTCGTGTACCTGGTGAACGACCTGTTCGACGTCGAACGCGACCGGGCCCACCCGACAAAGCGGCGCCGGCCGGTCGCTTCGGGCGCACTGCCGGTCTGGGTCGCGTGGGCGGCCGCGGTCCTGCTCACGGCGGGCTCGTTAGCGCTGTCGTTCTTGCTCGAGCCGCTGTTCGGCGGGGCGGCCGTCGGCTATCTGGCCTTGATGCTCGCCTACTCAGCCCTTCTCAAGCACGTGGTCCTGCTCGACGTCTTCTCCATCAGCGCCGGGTTCGTCGTGCGGGCGGTCGCGGGAGCCGCCGCGCTGCACGTGCCCATCTCTCCGTGGCTGTACATCTGCACGGGCCTCGGCGCGCTCCTGATAGCCCTGGGCAAGCGGCGCAGCGAGCTTGTCCAGGCGGGCGACGGGGCCGGCCGCCAGCGGGGCACACTGGGGCTGTACACGGTCCCCATCCTCGACCAGCTCATCGCCGTGGTCGCGCCGTCTACGTTGGTGGCTTACACGCTGTACACGTTCACGTCGCCCAACGTGCCGGAGAATCACGCGATGATGCTGACGATACCGTTTGTGGTCTACGGTCTATTCAGGTACGTCTATATCGTGCACAGCACGGGCCTGGGAGAAGTCCCCGAGGAGATGCTGATCACCGACCGACCGCTGATAGCGTCGATCCTGCTGTGGCTCGCCTCCGCGGCGGCCGTTCTGCTCGTCTTCCGGTGACGAGAGACCTTGCATATGACGAGAGACTTTGCATAACCGTCATTCCCGCGAACGGAGACCTTTGCACGACCGTCATTCCCGCGAAAGCGGGAATCCAGGGGTGGGGTCTCCAGCTGGGAAATCTACGCATCTCCACGACGTTTGTTTCCCGCAAGGGGCGTTACGCAAAGGTCTCCTGACGATGGCGACGGGCGGGTTCAGCGTATCTCCTTGAACTTGCGGCCGCGGTCGCCGACGGTCCGCTCGCGCACGAAGGACATCACCGGGAGGCCGTAGCCGCAACTCGTGGCTGCCGTCTCGACCTCAATCTCGACGACCTGACGCTCCGGCAGCTTCAGCTCCGCCGCGGGCTGTTCCCGGAGAAGGGAAGCCTGGGGGTGCTCCTCCAGGGGTACAATCGTCGCGCTGCCATAGAGCCGTACGATGGCGCAGTCGCCCTCTTCGAACGAGCAGACCATCACGGTGATCGGCCCGCCGGCGTTGCTGTGCCTGGCCGTCTCGTCGCCGCTGCCCTTGTAGTCGAGATAGGCGACGCGGTTCGGCCCCAGGACGCGCAGAGGCGAGCCGCCCTTTGGCGACAGGTTGATCGGCCCCAGGCCGTTGGCCGTGGACGTCATCTCGGGGTCCACCGTGCTCACGAAGAACAGTGGTGAGGCCTCGATCAGCGCGGTCTGCTCGTCGGAAATGAACGTGTACGGTCTCGCCATGCTGCTCTCTCCTGGGTGTCAAGGTACTTCGCCGGCGTGGTGCGGGTCGTTTTGTACCAGCCTCGGACGAGGGCGTCAACACGGAGGCGGCTTCACAACGTCGGCCGGCAGTAGTAGGATGCTCCCAACAGGCGCCCGCTCGGTCCCACCCGAGCGTCACGATGCTTGGGCGGGGCCGCCGCGAGGCAGCATCAGATGTCAGCTAGCGGGATGGAGGCTCTGAATGGCCACTGCAACGATCGCAGCCAAAGCTTTGGACCGGTTCGCGAGGGGACGAAACAGGGGCGCCGACTACATCCTCGGGCACGTGCGGCCCGACGGCACCGTCGAGGACTCGGGCAGCACTGTCTGGCGGTACTGGGGCGTGCCCATCGCGCTGACGGTCGGCGGCCACTCCGCCGCCGCGAGCCGCTTCCTGAGCTGGATCCGAGAAAACGTCTTCACGCCCGACGGAGATTTCGGGACCTCGCCGGACAAGAAGCAGATGGGGTCCTACGCCTACCAGAACGCGTGGCTGATCGAGGGCGCCCACAGGCTGGGGCAGTTCGATCTCTCCCAGCGCGGCATGGACTTCATCACGCCCTTCTGGGATCCGGAGACCGGCGGCTTCTACTCCAGCTACGACGAGCGCGGCGAAGACACGGAGATGGAGATATACGTCACCAGCGGTTGCGGCCGCGCGGCCGTCTACACCCACAGGCTCGACGTGGCACGCGGCGTCGCGCGCTTCCTGCGCACCGTCCTCGACGCGCAGCCGGACTACCCTCAGCGGCTGTACTCTGTGTACACGCGCGGGGGCGGCCTCGTGATAGAGGACGACGCCGAAGACTCGATGCACTTCGTCATGTCGCAGGACTCGACGGAGGACCAGCAATTCTTCAACCCGGGCATCGCCGGCGGGTTCCTCGCCCGCCTCTACCAGGCCACCGGCGAGACAGAATGGCTCGAGCTCTCGAAGCGGTACATGTATTTCGCCGAGATCGCCTCAGACCACCTGATCACGCTGCCCGGTCTCCGTCAGGGCAAGACCGGCTGGGGAGCCTCTGTGCTCTACACCCTCACGGGCGAGGAGAAGTACCGGGACCTGGCCATCCGCATAGGCGACAGCCTGCTGTCGCACCAGGGTGAAGACGGCTCCTGGTCGGGCGGCTCGCCGGACAGGAAGCCCAGCATCAACCTGACGGCCGAGATGGTCATCTGGCTGGACGAGATAAACCAGTCGGTCGGTCAGGTGTAAAGCGCCTGAGAGCAGCCGCATCGTGGAGCCGGTAAATCTGTTCGAGATGGAGGCGCTCGCCAGAGAGCGCCTGGGGCCCGACACATGGGCGCCGATCGCGGGCGGCGCGGCGGACGAGTTGAGCCTCCGCCGCAACCGCGAGGCCTTCGACGCCATCCTGCTCCGCAACCGCATCTTCAGGGACGTGAGCGTCCGCGATCAGACGACGACCGTGCTGGGCAGGCCAATCAGCTTCCCGGTCATGGCCGCCCCGACGGGGGGACAGACTCGCGGACATCCCGACGGCGAGCTGGCCGTGGCGAGGGCGGCGAGCTCGGTCGGCACAGCGATGGCTGTGGCGATGGGAGGCGACTACACCTACGCCGAGCTAGCCGCCGCCTCGTCCGGGCCGCTGTGGTGCCAGTTCTACCACCGGGACGACGAGGTGACCGAGTACGTCGTCACTGCCGCGGCAAAGGCCGGTTTCGACGCGGTCTGCGTGACCGCCGCGCGTCAGGGCCGGCACATGATGAACAGCGCCGCGGCCCAGATCGGCGCCAAGCCGCGGTTCGTCGGTCTGGCGAACCTCCGCGACAATCCGCGACTACTGGACAAGCTGGCGGCCGTCGACTACGCTCGGTTCCCGGCGCTGACGTGGTCGCGGCTTGAGTGGCTCAAAGGGCTGACCGGCCTGCCCCTCGTCGTCAAGGAGGTGCTGACGCCGGACGACGCGAAGCGGTGCGTCGACTACGGCGCCGACGCCATCGTGGTCTCGAACCACGGCGCCCGGTCGATGGACACGACTCAGGCGAGCATCGAGGCGCTCCCGGCCATCGTCGAGGCGGTCGGCGGACAGGTGGAGATATACCTCGACTCAGGCGTTCGGCGCGGCACCGACGTGTTCAAGGCGTTGGCCCTTGGGGCGCGCGCCGTGCTCGTGGGCCGGCCGCTCTTCTGGGGCCTCGCGGTCGACGGCGAGGCCGGCGTGCGGCGGATGTTCGAGATCCTGCGTACCGAGATGGACGCCGTCATGGCGTTCGCCGGCTGCAACAGCCTCGACGAGATCGACCGGTCGCTGGTGATCACCCCATGACCGCCTACGGGCCCAGGTCGAGCGCGATGAGCGCCCCGGTGGACGGGGCAGGCTAGGGGACTGCGATGGACGAAAAGGTCGACATGGTGCTCGACACCGTCAGGATGCTGACACGGGACAACGACGGCGTCGTGATCGAGCTCCTCGACTTCGAGGACGGGGTGCTGCGGATCAGGTACTACGAGGGCGCGAACGAGGACTGCCCGGAGTGCGTCATGCCGCCGAGCTCGTTCAGGGATATGGTCGAGCGCATGTGCCGAGTACAGGCGCCGCACGTCTCGTCCGTCGTGCTGGAGCCCGCCGGGTAGCGGCTACGGGCGGAACTGGTCGACGCCGACCGTCACCGCGCTGGGCCCGCTGGGCATCACCAGCGTCTTGGCGCGGTCCGCTCCGACCACGAGGATGTCGTACCGCTCGGCGCTCTCGAGGACGGGCATCGTGATGTCGAGGCGCTCCCGCTCGGTCAGACTCTTCATCCACTTCCAGTGCGCCGCCACCCGCGCCTCGCCCTCGAGTGGGACGTACTGCGTCATCTTGCCCAGGCTGGCGTTGGCGTGCATGTGGATGAACTCCTTGGCGCCGTTCTTCGTGAAGCCCTGCGCGCCGACCGGCCGGGCCACGTCCGGCGGCAGCAGGATCAGCCGCTCTTCGCTGTGCCGCTCCCACAGGCCGCGTGTCCCGAACGTCGCGCCGTAGGCGACCGTCTTGAGGAGCCCCTCCGCCGTGACGTTGCCCTGGTCCTGCACGTCGAGCTCGCCGTTGGTGACGAAGACGCTGACCGCGCTCTCGGTCGCCTCGAACCCCTTGTCCACGTGGTAGGGCTGCCACGGGCTCATCTTCTCGTTCTCGGCTATGCACAGCACGAACTTCCGCGTCGTGCCGATCGTGTCCATGTCCATCTTGTTCGGGTACCAGTGCCCGATGTTCCTCATGCACATGGAGAAGGCGCGCCCGATCACGATGTTCACCCTGTTGTCGAACCCGGGGCCGAGCGCGGACCGGGAGTTGAGGCCCAGCTCCTCCGCGATGGGGCCGTTCACGACCAACAGGGGGGCCTGCGGGCTGGTGGACATCAGCAGCGACTTGCCGCCCTCGGGGCCCATCCGGGACAGCGCCTTGACCGCGGCGACGATCACGGGCATGTGCTCCGGCCTCGCGCCCGCCGCGGCCGCGTTGACGGCGATCTTCTCCACGGTGGCGATCCCGAAGCCGGGCGGCATGTCGCACACGATGTGGTCGGCGGGCAGCCCGACGCCTGCCGTCAACTCGTCGACCGCGCCGCTGGTGGGCGGCAACAGCGGAAAGCCGTCGCCCCAGTCGCGCCTCAGGAAATCGTCGTTCATGCGCTGGACCGCGTCGAACCGGTCCTCGGCCTCGAAGCGGTGCGCGTCCTGCGTCGGGCTATCGTCGAACGCTCCGTCGCCGTCGACGGTCAGCGTGCCGACCAGGTCGTCGAACGCGGGCTCGGTGTTGCTGATCGACTCGGCCGGGGAGAGGTTGCGGTAGATGCGGGGCACGATGACGAAGCGGAGCGCGGGCATGCCGAACGCGCGGCTGCTGGCGATGGCGTCGCCCTCGAACCGGCCGGAGATGATGGGCACAGCGGGCCTGCCCATACGCTCGACCTCGATCATGTCGTGGACCATCCACGACGCGCACGTCCCTCAGTCGCCGGTGGCTCCGATGACGGCGTCGCACTCGTCCGCCGCTTGCCTGAGGATGTGCGGCGGGTTCGGGTAGTTGCCGCCCGTGTAGAACCTCGTCTCGATCTCGCCGAAACGCTCCTCGAGCATCTCGCCCACGCGGTTGAGCGCGACGTCGCCGCCGTGGGTCCCGCTCCACACCAGGCCGATCGTCTTGCCGTCGAGCCGGTCGAGCCGGGGGTTGATGGCCGCGACGTTCTCCATCGCCCGTTGCCGCGCGACGGGGTCCATGACTTCCAGTAGATGCATGCCGTACACCTTCCTTCCGCCGCAGACGAACGCCCGCGACGCACGGAGTCTAGAATCGACGCCCCCGCGTGTCAACGAAGCCGGCCCGGGTAGCAAGGGATTCGACTGTTGGACACGGTGCGAGCGAAAGCGGAGTCGACCTCTTCGATACGCGCTGGCCAAAGCCCCCGACGCCACTCAGGGTGACCTGGTTGTGTGGTTTCTCGAACTCCGGGCCTTTCGCCGAGTGCGGCCGGGGCCGATTTGCGGAAAGTGTGCCATTTTGGGCCATTCTGGGCCATCCCTATCTGAATGTTGGGAGACCTGGCCGGGAAATGGCACACCGTTGGGCCGTTCGTCCTATCTGCTGGGGGGTTCTCGTCGGGCACAGAATAGCACGGGTGTGCTGCCAGATACAAGGGCCGGCCGGGGCCACTTGGGATATTCGAAGGGAATAATATTCTAGGGATGCTCTGAATAAGTCCCGGTGGTTTGCGGGATAGTAACATAGGGCCAAGGCCTGAAGACGGGGGAGGCGAGGCAATGAACCAGCCGACGTTTGCGGACTTGGACTACGAGAGCAAGAAGCGAAAGACTCGGCGGGAGAAGTTCCTTGAGCGCATGGATGGACTGATCCCGTGGGAAGAGTTGGAAGAGCGCATCCGACCGTTCTATCCCAATGCTGGCCGAGGACGGCGTCCCTACGAGTTGTCGGCGATGCTACGGATACACTGCGTGCAGTTGTTCTACAACCTGAGCGACCCTGGGATGGAGGACATGCTCTACGAGGTCGAATCGGTGAGGCGGTTCGTAGGGCTGAGACTGTCTGGGCCGCTGCCGGACGAGACGACGATTCTGAACTTCCGCCACCTGCTGGAAGAGCATGAGTTGGGCGCGGGTCTGTTCGAGGAGATCAACCGCTATCTGGAGTCCAAGGGTCTCCGTCTTCAGGAGGGGACGATAGTGGACGCGAGCATCATAGCGGCGCCCTCATCGACGAAGAATCGGGCTAAAGAGCGCGACCCCGAGATGCACCAGACGAAGAAGGGTAACGAGTGGCACTTCGGGATGAAGGTCCACATCGGTGTAGACTCGCAGACGGGAGTGGTGCACAGCATGACCACGACATCTGCGAACGTGCATGACCTGACTGAGTTGCCCCGGTTGCTGCACGGTGGGGAGTCTCAGGTGTGGGGAGATGCTGGGTATCAGGGAGTTGACAAGAGGCCGGGCAACCAGGGCTTGGATGTGGAGTGGCAGGTGGCGATGAGGCCCGGCCAGCGTCGGAAGCTGGAGCCTGAGAGTCCTGAGGCGGTGTCAGAGAAGCGCAAAGCGTCGGTCAGAGCTAAGGTGGAGCATCCGTTCCTGTACATCAAACGGCACTTCGGCTACTCCAAGGTCCGCTACAGGGGTCTGTCCAAGAACACGCAGCGGCTGATGACGCTGTTTGGGTTTGCCAACTTGATGAGGGCCGAACAGTACCTGGCGGCGTGAAGCCTTGTATAAGTGCGCCCAAAATCAGGCCTAACGGCGGCGAAACGCCCTGTCAGGGCCGTTTGTAGGCCGAGAATAACCCCCACCACGGCGCCATGAGGCAATTCAACGCCCCCAAAACCACTTCGGTCAACTCGGCTCAGCCTGAAGCCGATTGTTCAGAGCATCCCTAGAGGTGTCACCGATGGCAAAAGGCCCCGGTAAGGCTCACAGTGATCGTCCATACGTTGGCGGTCATGACCTACCCTTTGGGGAAAGCGGTTCGTAGCGTTACGACGAGGCGATAGCGGAAGCGTCGCGCTTGCGGACATCGAGCCCGCGTGACGCCGTAGCCGGAGCTGCCGTGCGGCTACGTCTGACAGGTTCGTAGAGAGCTACTACACACATCAGGCGATAGGTGCTACCTTGCGCCCAAGAGAGCACTATGGAGGCACCACCACTATGGTCAGAACCCACGGCCGGCTGGCCTTTGCGCCCGGAGGCGCAACCTTGGCCGGCTCGATCCGAGACAAGGCGGACGGCGAGCGTATTTCGGCAAAGGTCAGCGTCACGACCTCTGCGGGCGGCTTCGTACACCCCGACGGCGCCATTCTGAAGGTGGGTTCCGGCGACCCGTTCTTTTACGCCGACGGCGGATTCGAGGTCAAGGTCCCCCGCGGGGCCACACGGGTCGTGGTCGAACGCGGCATGGAGTACGCGCCCGCGGTGCTCGACGTGGAGATGCCCGCTCGCGGCGTCGTCACGGTCGACGTGGAGCTCGAGCGCTGGTCGGAGCTGGGCGACCAGGGATGGCATCCCGGCAACACGCACATCCACTACGACGAGAAGGAGGAACGGCCGGACGAGCGTCTGTGGTTCGACCCCCGGGTCGAGGACCTGAGGATGACGGCCATCAGCGTCCTCAGGCGGTGGGACTTCGACTACGCCAGCAACAAGTACGCGCCCGGGATGCTCACCGACTTCTCGACGGCCCACCACTACGTCCAGTGCGGCGAGGAGAACCGGCACGGCGCGAGGTGGGACGAAGAGCCGGGCGACATGGGCTACGGCCACATCATGCTGCTCAGCATCCGCAACGTGGTCGAGCCTGTCAGCCGCGGGATGCTGGTCGACGCCTTCGACCCCGACTACCCACCGCTTTCCTACGCCTGCGACGACACGAGACGTCAGGGCGGCATCGTGATCTGGTGTCACAACGGCCGCGGCCTGGAGGCCCCGGTGGCGGCCGCGATGGGGAAGGTCGACGCGTTCAACCTGTTCGACCCCTACTGGGCGGACGCCGAGTACGACATCTATTACCGCATGTTGAACGCGGGCATCAGGCTGCCGGCGTCCACCGGCTCCGACTGGTTCCTGTGCTCGGGCAACCGGGTCTACGCTCACAGCGGCGGGCCGTTCGACTACGAATCGTGGGTGGAGGCGCTGACTGCGGGCCGGACGTTCATCACCAACGGCCCCGCGCTGACCCTATCGGTCGACGGACAAGCGCCCGGCGCGGAGGTCGAGGCGGCGGCGGGACGGCCGCTGTCAGTTGAGGTAGGCTGGAAGTCCCACTATCCCGTACACCGGGTCGAGATCGTGTCGAACGGATCGGTCGCGGCGTCGAGGTCGTTCCCCGAAGGATCGACGGCCGGGCTGTTGGAAGCGAACGTAGCCGCGGACACGGACGCCTGGGTCGCGGCCCGCGTTTCGAGCAGCACGCGGGACAGCTACTTCCAGCCCGTGTTCGCCCACACCAGCCCGGTCTACGTGAACGCGGGTGGCGCGGGGCCTCACAGGACCGAGGCCGCCCGGCAGTTCGTAGTGGAGATCGACGATTCGTTGGAGCTGGTGTCCCGGAAGGGGAAGTTCTACACCGACGCCCAGCGCAACGAGGTCGTCGACCTGTTTCGGCAGGGCCAGGAGATCTACCGAGGGAAGCTCAGGTAGCGGACTACTACTCCTCGGTTCCGGCTTGGCGAACAGTCCTCGGCCGTGTTCCACCGGCGGCTCCTGGATGGTCGATGCGAGTATCCCGATGCCGGCCCCGCCTCCGTGCGCTATCCTTGTTCTACGATGGCTTGGGCCCGCGACAACCCATGCGCTCACTCATGGCGAGATGGATGAGACGCCCGAAATGACCGGCAATGGCCCGGCCCCGGCCGTGCGACGGTGCGCGCCGGGCTTTCTGCGGACTGTGCGCATCGCGGTCCTGGTACTGGTGCTCGTTCTTTTCGCCTCCGAGTATTCGAACTTGATCGACCGATATTTCATCTTCCGCCCCGACGAGGACCTGTCCGCCGACCCCGGCGCGATGGGCCTGGAATTCGAGGACGTGCGTTTCACGGCCGCGGACGGCGTTACGCTGCACGGGTGGTTCGTGCCCGGCGGCAACGGCGCCACGCTGGTGCTGCTCCACGGCAACGCCGGCAACATCTCAGGCCGCCTCAGTCGCCTCGCCGAGCTGCACCGACGGCTGGGGATGAACGTGCTCATCTTCGACTATCGGGGCTATGGCCTGAGCGAGGGGCGCCCCTCCGAGAAGGGGACCTACCTCGACGCCGAGGCGGTGCTCGACTACCTGGGCTCGCGCGGCGACGTGGACCCTGACCGGATCGTTCTTTTCGGCCACTCTTTGGGCACGGCCGTCGCCGTCGAGACGGCGGTCCGGCGCGAAGTCTACGCGGTACTGCTCGAGGCGCCGTTCACCTCCATAAGGGCCATGGCAGGACACAACTACCCGTTCGTCCCCGGCATCGGCAGGATACTGCGGACGAAGTACGACTCGCTCTCCAAGATCGAGGACCTGGGGGCGCCGCTCATGGTGATCCACGGAGACCGCGACGGCACCATACCTATCCGGATGGGGCGCGAGATCTACGAGGCCGCGGTCGAGCCCAAGCGATTTTTCGCGATCGCGGGAGCCGACCACGACGACGTCGACGTCGTCGGGGGGGACGCGTACTACGAGGCGATAGCCGCCTTCCTGAGGGACGCGGCCGGGCCACCGCAGTGAGCGTCCGAGCGAGGCGGGCGATCATGGGCTTTCCGGGACGCGGCGGCAAATCGGTCCGGCAGATAGTATCCTTGCATAGCGGTGATGAACGAATGCGCGGCCGGGTCGAATCGACATCGGTCCGGCTGCGGCGAATGAGGATGACATGAAGGCCGTTTACATCGAAGAGCATGGCGGTATCGAGGCCCTCAGGTACGGCGACCTGCCCGAGCCGGAGGTCGGACCCAACGACGTCAAGGTCCGGGTGCGGGCTACGTCGATCAACCGTCTCGACCTGTTCACGCGCGCTGGAGTCCGGGGCACCCGTATCCGGCTGTCCGGCCCGCACATTCTCGGCGGCGACACGGCCGGGGACGTCGTCGAGACCGGCGGCGAGGTGACCGGAATCACTGCGGGAGACCGCGTGGTCGTCAATCCGCGTCTCACCTGCGGCGTCTGCTCGCAGTGCGTCGTGGGCGCGGACGACCTGTGCGCGTCGCCCGGGCGCATCGGATCGACCGCGAACGGCAGCTATGCCGAATACGTCAGCGTCCCGGCGGTCAACGTCGTGCCGCTGCCGGACGCGGTCAGCTACGAGCAGGGCGCGTCGATGCCGACGGTATTCCTGCCGTCGTGGTCGTTGCTGGTCCGCAAGGCCGAGCTGAAGCCGTGGGAGACGGCGCTCGTGCTGTCCGCGTCCAGCGGGGTAGGCACCGCCGCAATCCAGGTCGCCAAGAACGTCGTGGGCGCGACGGTCATCGCGACGACGAGCAGCCAGGAGAAGGCACGCATGGCGGCCGCGCTCGGCGCCGACGCGGCGATCGACTACACGGTCGAGGACGTGACCGCCCGCGTCAAGGAGTTTACCGGAGGACGGGGCGCGGACGTGGTGCTGGACCACGTCGGCTCGGACGCGTGGCCGGCGGCCATGGCGGCGCTGGCCCCGGGCGGCCGGTACGGCATCTGCGGAGTCACCTCCGGATACCGCGCCGAGCTGCAGATGGGCATGCTGTTCCTGAAGCAGCAGACGGTCTTCGGGGTGTTCATGGGCCGCCGCGGCGAGCTGAGACACATCGTGCGTATGGCGGAGCGTGGCGTGATCAGGGGCGTCATACACAAGACGTACCCGCTGAGCGATACGGCGATGGCCCACGAGGAGATGGAGGCCCGGTCGTTCTTCGGAAAGCTCGTTCTGACCGTTCCGTAGCATGGGAGCGCACGATGACCGAT
This sequence comes from Dehalococcoidia bacterium, assembly GCA_965261815.1. GTDB lineage: Bacteria > Chloroflexota > Dehalococcoidia > Lucifugimonadales > CAZENU01 > CAZENU01. The sequence continues at coordinate 3,219,274 of CBDHDR010000002.1, read as the reverse complement.
AGGACCCCGAGGCTGGAGGGCAAGGTCGCGATAGTCACGGGCGCCGGCTCCAGCGGCCCGGGCGTCGGCACCGGCAAGGCCATCTCCATCCTGTTCGCCCGGGAGGGCTGCTCCGTCCTGCTCGTGGACAACGAGAGGACCCGCGCGGAGACGACGTTGGAGGAGATCGAGGCCGAGGGCGGCCGCGCGTCGGTGTTCGCGGGAGACGTTACCAGCTCCGCCGGCTGCCTGGCGATGGTGCGGGCCGCCGTCGACCGCTACGGCGGGCTGAGCGTCCTGGTCAACAACGTGGGTATCACCGTTTCGGGCAACGTCGTGACCGTCGACGAAGAGGACTGGCAGCGGGTCATAGACGTCAACCTCAAGAGCATGGTGTTGACGTCGAAGCACGCCGTGCCCAGGATGATCGAGGGCGGAGGCGGCTCGATCATCAACATGTCGTCCTTCCTGGGGTTGAGGTCGGGCAGCGCCTTCGAGAGCGTACCGTACTCGGTGTCGAAGGGCGGCATACTGTCGCTGACCACGACGATGGCGGTGGAGCACGGGCGAGACAACGTGCGGGTCAACGCCATCGTTCCCGGCTATCTATACACGCCGATGGTCGCGGGAGCGCTGACCGAGGAGCAGCGGGACCTCAGACGCCGCGCCGCTCCTCTGGGCACCGAGGGGACCGCCTGGGACGTGGCCTGGGCCGCCGTGTTCCTGGCCAGCGACGAGGCCCGCTGGATCACCGGTGCGGCGCTTCCGGTCGACGCCGGCCTGCTGGCCGCCGGCCCGCTCGCGATGCTGGACCACCTGCGCTAGCCGCTGCTGGGCTGGTCCCTCTGGCCAGCTCGTAGTCCTGGGCCTCGCTGACGTTTATCATTCTTGCTCCTACGCAAGACCCCTGCGCGATCGCTCAATATCGTCGAGCAGCTTGCTGTTGATCTGGCCTTGAATTACAGTCAGTTCCATCAGGAGTTTCTCAAGGGATTCGCCGCCGCCTGGTTCGGCCCAATGGCCCCTGTCTCAGGGTATCTACGCTCGGCCACCCGCGTAATTTGATTGAGCTTCTCAGAAGCGGTGTCCAAGTATTCCAGGGTGTTTATTTCCTTGACTCCTTACTCGTCAATCTACCGGCAGCCATACACGCACGCCAGTCATCTCCGGCACGGTGTACACCCAAATCCAAGCCTCCTCCGGGAGGTCGCGTTGGAAGGTGTACGTCTTCTCTCCGCCGACGTAAATTGTTGCTTCATCCCCCAAAACGATAGCTCTCAGGCCCCCAGACGCATCGCCGAGCGAGCCTTCATGCACAGTTGTCCAAACGCCAGCCGGACTTCTTCTATCGACGCCGTAGGTACGTGTTTGGCCGCGCTCGTCCTCTTTCACCCAAACGCGCTCGTGCTCTCCTCGGAGAATCCAGTCAATCGCACGCCACTTCACCGCGCATGTCGGACAAGCAAAGTCAGGCACGTCTACGATGAAAACGCGAGCCGACACGCCAGTAGGAAGAAACTGATCAACTTGCCCTCGACCTCCAAAGGGCCCCGATACACGAGTCCACTGGCGGCCCGCGGCCCACAAGGTCTCCGTCTCTATGAGCGACATCGCGCGCGGCAACACGAAGCGATGGTCAATGGCAAAGGCGACATTCTCAGCAACCCAGGCCGAAAACCCCAACGTGTTCATACCTACGACTTCGCCGTCTACCCCAAGCAATGGACCACCGCTGTTGCCCGGATTAAGGGACGCGTCTGTTTGTATCAAACTGACTGTCAATTCCCGCGAATATCTGTACGCCGAAATGATCCCGCGGGTGACGGTCGGTCGACCCTGAAGCCCAAGGGCGTAGCCGATCGCGATCACCTCTGACCCTTCGGGGGCGCGAGTGTCAGCGAACGACAAGGCCTGGAACTCGTCGCAACAAATGCGAACGACGGCAATGTCCCGAACCGAATCCGCGCCCAGCACATTCCCCGAATACTCCGTGCCGTCGTGCATCTGGATCACCACGGTCGAGTGCTCGCCGACGACGTGGGCGTTAGTGACAACGTGGCCCTCCGTACCGACTACGTTAAACACGAAGCCCGTACCTAAGCCTTCCTGGGTGCGCACCTGAACAATCGACGCTCGCGAAGCTCGCACGACCTCCTGAACCGTCATCGCGCCAGGAGTCGGCGATGGTGTTGGAGTGGCAGTCGCGGTTGGCGTCGGCGTCGCGGTGGCGGTTGGCGCGGGTGTCGGCGTATTCGTGGGTGTTGGAGTGGGCGTAGCGGTTGCCGTCGGCGTAGGAGTCGCCGTCGGAGTAGGCGTGGCCGTGGGCGTCTGAGTCGGCCTCGGACTGGGTGTCGCGGTTGGGGTAGGCGTATCTGTCGGCGTGGGCGTAGGCGTGAGGGTCGGTGTCGGCGTGGGAATCGCCTCCATAGTCGCCTGCACGCCGGCCCGTACGGTCGCCTGGACATCCGGCGTGGGGGACGGCGGCTCCGTCGGCATCGCCCTGGCGACAGCCGCCTGAACCGTCGCGTCTATGTCCGGCGTCGGCGCCGGCCGGGGCGGCTCCGCGCAGCCGACCAGTAGCCAGCCCACAGATCCGACCAGCCACAGCACCCTAAAGCTCATCTCGCCGCTCCTGGTATACGCAAATCGAGTTAAGCTTGCCGGAATAGGGGTGGTGTACAGATTGGCTCTGATTGCATTTCTTCCAACTCCTGAGTTCCGAAAAAGCCCTGTCTACGGCTGCAATCGCTCAGACTCGATGAGGCCAACGGCCACGAGAGTGCTTTGGGGCCGCCGGTCGTTTTGTCCCCCGAAACTGTCCCATTTGTTCCGTTTCTATCTGGTGGGTGGAACACTTGGCCGGCAGATGGGACACCCGGCGTAGCGCTCGCGCTATCTGAGTGGGGACACCGCGGCGCAAAATAAGACGCCGTGTTCCGAGCCGGGCCTGCTACAAGGGGACGGGGGATGGACACGGAGACTGTTTCCACGCGGGCAGACTAGCACAGATGTACTGGTATCGCAAGCCGGCCCGCCCTGCCGGCTTCGCTACTGGTCAGAGTTAGGCGACGAATGGCCGCGGAGTGCAGCAACCTCCACGTCAATGAGGCGACGTTGGGGGGTCGCGGATGGAACGGGCGGTTCGAAGTGAAGCTCCAACGCCTCGCGCAGGTTGTCAAGCGCATCGTTCTCAGACTTTCCCTGGCTGGCCACGTCGGCGTCGAGCGCCTGAGCTACGTACCAGTCGCCTTCCCGCCACACGCTCGCGGCAAAGACTCGCTTAGTTGTTTCGGCAGACACGGTGATGGTTCTCCCAGCCCCGGTCACGCTACCGCTCCGCATTCTGCCAGCCACCGGCTTGTTCCAGCGTAGGGCCGAGTGCTACTATATGTGTATACTGCACGTGTACCGGAGTCCCTATGCAGAAAAAGCTTACGATCACCATCGACGAAGACGTGTACGCTGGTCTCTACCGGGTAGTCGGTAGACGCAAGATCAGCAAGTTCATCGAGTCGTTGGTCCGCCCCCATGTTGATAACACCGGGGAAGATCGGAGCATAGTTGACATGCTGGCCATGCCGGATGGCTCCGACTTTGACTTCGAGCCTCCACGGCTTCGGGTCGAGCTGTATCGGAAGCCGGATTTGTCGTGAGCTACCTGCTCGACACCAACGTAGTTGCCGAGCTGAGGAAGGGCAAGACCCGCAGAGCCGACGGCAACGTCATCGCGTGGGCCGAAGGAGTCCCGGCGTCGGGCATGTTCCTGTCGGCCATCTCGGTGCTCGAGATAGAGACCGGCGTGCTGCTGGCCGAACGGCGAGATCCCGTACAAGGGGCCGCGCTTCGCTCCTGGCTCGACCTGAACGTGCTGGCGACGTTTGCGGGCCGCGTCCTTCCCGTCGATACGGAGGTTGCGAGGCGCTGCGCGCGGCTCCACGTCCCCAACCCGCGCGCGGACCGCGACGCGCTCATCGCGGCAACGGCGCTCGTTCACGACATGACGGTCGTTACGCGAAACGTCTCCGACTTCGCGCCCACCGGCGTGGCGACAGTCGATCCCTGGGCCTACCGCGAGGACCGGACGGGATAGCCGGCCGCCGCAGGCGTGATATGAACCCCCGCGGCGGCCCGTTGCCCCCTTCGCTACTCGTATCTGACCCGCGGGTCCAGCGCTCCGTACATCAGGTCGACCACGAGGTTCGACACGATCCACATCGCGGTGCCCAGCATCGTCCCGGCCAGGATCATCGGGAAGTCCCGACCCTGGAACGCGGAGATGAACGCATTGGAGAAGCCCGGTATCCCAAAGACGAGCTCCACAAGGAACTGTCCCGTCAGGAAGCCCGCCAGTGTCGGGCCGAAGCCCGTCAGCACCGGTGTCATGGCATTCCGCATGACGTGGCGGCTGATCACCATCCGCTCTCGCAGGCCCTTGGCCCTCGCCGTGCGGACGTAGCCCTGCCTGACGATTTCGAGGATTCCGGCGCGGGTCATGCGCACGACACCCAGCATCCCGCCCAGCGACATCAAGGCCACCGGCAGAATCGAGTTCGTCGTGAACAGCCCCTCCCACCCGACGGGCGTATCCATGATCTTCAGTTTGAGCACCACCACGATCATCACCATCGGGCCCAACACGAAGATAGGTACCGAATTCACGGCGATTGACCCGGCGACAATCCAATAGTCGACCCAGGTGTTCTGCTTCACCGCCGCCAGGATGCCTAAGGGGACGCCGACGGTGTACAGGATGATGAACGACGCCAGCCCAAGCTGCGCCGATATGGGGAGGGAGGCCTGAATGATGTCCGCGATCTCCCGCTGCGAGCGCAGCGACTTGCCCCAGTCACCCCTGATGATGCCATCGTTTCTGGCGTCCGGCACGCACAGCCCGCCGCACACGTAGTCTCCGAACTGCACCAGGAAGGAGCGGTCGAGTCCGTAGATTTTCTGAAGGCGGGCCAGTATAGCCGGATCGTTATTCCAATCTTCCTCACCGAACATGATCGACAGAGGGTCGCCCGGACCGTAATGAACGAAGGCGAACGTGCCCATCAGTACGCCGAACAAGACCGGAAAGAACAGCAGAATTCGTCGAAATACGAAAACAAACATGGCGACCTCCTAAAGAATACGCACACGTCCACCGCGCCGATGCCGTTACGACGACCGCAGGCTGATCGGATCTCTCCGGCCACGATCGAATTACCTGGAAACCCACACTCTCGTGGCGGCGTCTGTAGTCAGCCGAGCCGCCCGCTGCCGCGCCACAAAGGCTTGTGGACCGCGTTCGTGGGGGATTTCACAAGTGGATTCTTTGGAGTATACATCATTTGCCGAGCGACGAAAAGCCCTACCTACGGGCCTCCGGGCGCAACTGTTCGGACTTGGTGAGGCCCATGGCCACAAGGGTACGTCGAGGCCGCCGGCCGTTTTTTTCGCTGAAAACTGTGCCATTCTGCTCCGTTTGTATCTGGCGGGTGGAACACCTGGCCCGTAGATGAGACACTCTGTTCCAGGTCGCCCTATCTGGTTGGGGACACCGTGGCGCGAAATCACGGGCCGTGTTCCGAGCCGGGCCTGCCCAAAAAGGGGATGGGGGATGAGAACGGAGACCTCTTCCACGCGGCCAGAATAGCACAAACGTGCTGTTGCCGCAACCCGTCGCACGGCCGTCCGCGAGCGCGCGCGGGCACCGAGGCGCCGGGTCTAGTGCTGGAGGATGTACATCTCTATGGCTGCAGGCATTCCGGGCCTCCCAACGACTCCAGGCGCGTCAGCCACTCGTTGAATCGCCGGCATTCGCCGCGGATCGCATTCAAGCCTATGTCCATTGCCACCAGGGGACCGTGAAGGCGCTTGTGGTAGCCCGGTATCGCGTCGGCGATTCGCTTGCTCGGCGCCGTGTTCGGGTCGTCGTTGATGTCTTCGGGCGTCGGGAATTGAGAACGAACTTCCTCGAGCCGTCTGACACTATCGGTCGGCGCGTCGATCGCCGTCCCGAACGCCGCTACGTCCGAGAACAAGATACCCTCGAACTCGTGCATTTGAACGTAGGGGATGACCTTACGCTGGTCCCAGAGGCGATCGATCCTCGTTCGGACTTCCTGGCTAACGTGTTCCTCCAGCTCGAGCACTGTCCTGTCATTCTTCCCGCGAAACCCGTAAAAGTCGACCAGTGAAGTCACGAAGTCGAAATTCCGGTATAGATTGACCATATCCGACGCGAGTCTGTCGACGTTGATGTTGCCGCCGCCACTGCCACTGCGGGCGCGGCCTATCAGGACCGCGGTCGGCTCCACACACAGCGGCCGCAGATAGCCCGCGAGAACGGACTGCACGAACTCCTCTTCGGTCCGGCCCTCCACCGATATGGCGAGACGGATCACGGCCGGCCGCCGAGAAGGTTTTTCTGCCAGAGCTCGCCCGTCGTATACTCCTCCAGCCAGCTCTCATACTCGCTCTTGTCGAGCTGGCGGACCTCTGTCCGCCCGTCGCGGAGCTCCAGAACGACGATCTCGTCGAGACTGAACGCGTCGACGAGCAGGGGCGACTGCGTCGCCACGATGACCTGTCTGTCGTTCGATAGCGCCCTGATCATGTCACCGATCAGCGCGACACCCGCCGGATGCAGGCCCAGCTCCGGCTCGTCCAGCAAAAGAACGTCCGGCAGCATCTCGGGCGGGAGGTTCAGCAGTGTGACGAGCGCGAACAGACGAAGCGAGCCGTCGGAAGTGAGGTGCGCGCCGAATGTCTTATCCGTCCACTTCGCCCTCCACCTCAACGAGGCCTTGCCATAGCTTTCTTCGATCTGAAAGCGGTCGAAGACCGGGAGCACCCGGCCGACGTGGCGGCATATCGTCTCGAATCGGCGTATGTGCTGGCGTTCCAGTCGGAGCAGGATGGAAGCAAGGTTTCCGCCGTCGGAGCGAAGATAGTGGTTGTCTTCCGCGTCCCACCTTGTCTTGAAATTCGAGCCGTCCGACGTGTCGTGGAACTGATACACCGAGCAGCTCCGCAGCAGGTTGAACATCACCCAAGCGGTAGTCGGATTGACTTCGACATACTCGGGAGACTGCGCCGCTTCGACGAGGTTCGCCTCAGTGTGAAGGCTTCCGAGGTATTGCCAGTCTGCTTCGGTCCTAAAGCCTTCGCGGCTGAAACGGAACGCCTCCTCCGTGAACACGAGACGGTCAGGATGCGCGTAGGCAAGCGCGAACCGGTAGTCGTTCCGACCCTGATCGGTTCGCATGGTGATCGTAGCCTCCATGCTCGGGCTGGCGTTGCGGCCGCCAAACAGTTGGTCGTCGGCCCCGCCGTGCCGCTGGACGAACTCGCCCAGCTTGCGAGATCGGAGCATCCAGCTCATCATCTCGAAGAATCGGATGAAGTTGGACTTGCCGGAGCCGTTGGCCCCGATCAGCACGGCCAAGTTGGGCATACGCTCGATCTCGACGTCGGCAAGAGACCGGAAGCTCTTGATGCGAACGGAATCTATCCCGTCCAGATTGCTCATTTTGGTAGCTCCGTCACGATAGCGCTGTCAGCAGAATAGCATGGACGGACACCCGGTTGCGGGAGACCATCAAGCCGCCGCCGGCTATGGCGTACGGCCTAGTGCTGGAGGACGTACATCCAGGGCAGCGTGTTGATGTCGAGGTTGCTGGAGCCCTCGAAGCCGACCACCCACGGCTGTACGAGCCACTTCACGCCGCCGACCCACCGGATGGGCAACATGTACACCTTGTCCATGTACTCCTCCTCCACCGCCTGCCACGCCGCGCAGCGGTCCGGATGGTCCAGGGGCAGCGACCGTGCGAACTCTACCAGAGCGTCCAGCACCGGGTAGCCGCCCGGAATGTTGCTCAGACCCTCGATCGAGTCCCTGCGCGTCAAGTTGCTGACGATCTGGATCGGGTCGGGAATCCACGAACCCAGGCTGATGCGGTAGAACTGCGACGCCTCACGTCGAGGCATGCCGCTCTCGCGCTTCAGGATGTCCAGGTCTATGCCGAGGTTGTCTCTCCAGTACTCCCTAATCCCGACACCCATGTTGATCATCAGCGGTCTGGCCAAGTCGATCAACAGCGGCGGCAGGTTGTCCGCGCTACCGTACGACGACGTGGCCAACGCCTGGCGGGCCAACTCGGGGTCGTAGTAGTGCCCCCTGGCATCGGGGTTGTGGCACGGAATCAACGGTGAAATCAGACCCGTCGCGAAGGTCTCAGTAGGTCCCCACACCGCCCTGACAATCGAGCGCATGTCCGCGCCGTGCGCGAGCGCCTTGCGCACCAGCAGGTCCTCCAGCGGGGCCATGTCGATCTTGTTCTTGATGAACCACAGGCCACCGTACGGGGTGACCTTCAGGAGCCGGTGGAACGGGTGGCTCGGATTGAGCGCCGCCTCGTAGGTCGCGCTATCGATCGACATCAGGTCAAGCTCGCCGTTCTCGAACATGATCACCTGGACCTGACGGTCCGAGACGTTCAGCCCGTGGAGCTTCTTGATGTTAGACGACGGGCCCCAGAACACGGCTACGTCGGCCGTCGCCGTGTACTGCTGCGTGTTCGGGTCGGTCGTCCACTTGTACGGGCCAGCGCCGATCGGGCGAGTGAACCACTCTTGGTCCCACAGCATCTGGTCGAACTTTGAGATGCCGGTGTGCCACGCAGCCATCGCCAGAGGCCACGTCGGGAACGGAATGGCCGTGGTGACCTCCAGAGTGTGGTCGTCAATGGCCCGCAATCCCTCGGCCTGCGTTACGTCTCCGGCTCGCAACTCCTCCCAGCCCGCTATGTCGCCGAGGGACAGGCTCGCGCCGCCCCACGCAACGATGTTCTCCGGCTTGGCGCCGTGCTCCCAGTACGCCTTGAAGTCGGACGCCGTGATCGGAGTGCCATCCTGGAAGACGGCGTTCTCACGCAGCTTGACGGTCCAGACGGTCTTGTCCCTGTTGACCGTGTGGCTGATGCCGATGTACGGACGGATCACGCCGAACTTGTCGATCTGGTAAATCGTGCCGTAGACCCACATCGAGAAGATCCGCTGGCCGCCGCCGTCACGCCACGGAGCAACCCCGCCATGACCGTTCGGGACCCTGATCTCCTGGGGATCGTGCAGTCTAGCGCCGGTCGGCACGACCGTCCTCGGGTCCACCGGGAAGACCGGTGGCGTTCTCGACACCGGACTCACGGTTACTATCGAAACGGCCGTCGGCGTTCGTGTGGGCCGGAGTATCTTCGCTATGGCAGTCGCATAGGCGTCGGGGGTAGGCATAGGTGTTCGCGTCGCCCTGACTATCGCCGGTTTGCTCGGCTGGACCGTCGCCCGCGCCCGAGTAGTTGGGGTCGGCGTCGGGATAGCCGCGACAGTCGCCGCAGGGTGCGGGGTCCGAGTTGGGAATGGGATGTTCGACGCGGCAACAGGTCCGGTCACAGGCGTGTTGGTCGGCTGGACAGCCGCTGCGGGCTTTGCGGCAGGGGTGTTCGGCGGTTCGAACATCTCCGCCAGCTTGGGGCGCATGACGTAGGCGGCGGTGAGAAGGGCGGCGACGAGGATGACGGCCGCTACGACCCTCGGCGCCGTGCGGCTGCGCCTGGCGGTAGGTTGCTGCGCTGACTCGCCTCTCCCACGAGTCGATGTCGTCGTACTCGCCGTGCGGCTGCGCCGGGCCGCAGGTAGCGGCGCTGACGTCAGGGCGTCCCGTTCCCCGGGGTCGGCGGGCTGCGCCGGTCTGTCGGTCGTGGCGAATCGGACCTGGAACCGCGCCGGGTACTGGCCGACGTGCTCGACGATGCGGACGGTCCTTTGGACGACGTCGCGTCCGTCCATGCCCAAAGGTGTGTACCAGCCGTTCACCTCGGCGGCTTCTGGGAACGGGCTGCCGTCGTAATGGACCGGCGCGTTGTTCACCAAGAGCTTGCCGGGCTGTCCGCCCGGTACCCGCGCGTCCAGCATCCCTTTGCTTATGAGCCATCGTAGAGTCTCTCGTTGGATGCTGGTCCACGCCGCGAGCGCGGTCCGTTCGCCGTTGGGGAACGAGATTTCGACTGGAGGGGCGTCGCCGGGCCGCGGGTCCAGGTCCGACAGCGATACCCACTCGCGCCGAGTCGGACGCCCGGTTCTCGGCGTAGGCACCGGCTCGGGCCGCGGCGGAGGCGGGGTTTCCGCCGGACGCGGCCCGGAATCAGGCGTGGCGACTTCGCTTGGACTCCTCGCCTCGTCCAACTCTTTCTTGCGCTGGATTTCCCTGATCGCGCTCTGGTGCCGCTGCTCCTCGATCCGCTCACGCTCTTCGTGCGTCAGGCCCCAACTGGGGTAGAAGTTGTCGAGATTCAGGCCGTAGCGGGCAATGGTTGAGGCGAGCTCAGTTTCCAGGGAATCGCCGATGCCCCTGAAGAGGTCTCGGTTGCCCCGCAGCTCGCCCGCGGTGTGCCTGTGGATGTCCAGGGCCAGCACCTTGGCGAGGAGCTCGGCCTTGATCGCGTCGCCGACGTCGGCCGGCGTGATGACGCCGCTCGGTCGGGGAAGCTGGAGGAGGCGCTCGGCGTTGTCGGGGACGACCGACAGGGTGAGGTCGATGCGGCCCGTAACGAGCTGCGAGTCGGACGTCAGGACCGGCTGGTCGAGAGCGATGCCCTCTTCCGGCTCGGAGGGGTCGCCGGGGTCCTTGAGCCAGAAGACGAGGTTGAAGGGCGCGGTCGACGCGACGTAGGTCTGGACTTCGCCCCGGGGCAGCCTGCGGGCGCCCTCGGAGAAGACCTCCTCGACCCGGCCGTCGCGTATGACGATGCCGACCTGGTACGGCTGGAGGGTGAGGCGGCGCCGCAGCCACGGAAAGCGCCGCCTCGGCCGGCCGGGCGTCAGCACGTACGCGCCGGGCGTTTCGTCACTCAAGTCGACCTCCGCTGCAAGTTGTACACGCCCTAAGCCGGGCCGACCTTCTCGCTGGCGGCCTGCGCGATGTCGTCCATGGCGCGGTCGAACTCGGCGCCCCGGTCGAAGGCCACCTCGACGGGGTCCTTCTCGAGCATACCGACGATGGTCTCCAGCTTGTTGTCCGACTCCTTGGTATTGACGGCGATGGCGTCGAGCTGGGCTTCGAGGGCGTCCTCGTCCATGTCGTTGATGCGCTTCCAGACGCCGCGCTTGCGCAGGTCGCCCTTCATGCGGATGACCTCGATCGTCGAGTCCAGCACGCTCATGCGGGTGATGACCCGCTGCAGGTCTGACTCGGCCCTGCTCTTGCGCTTGGACGCCTGGCTCATGCGGTAGGCCGCCACGCTCTTCTCCGCTCCGCTCACGCCCGGCTCGGAGGCCATGTCGCGGCGCCGGTCGTACTCGCCCTGGGCGCGCCTGATGGTCGTCAGCCGCTTGTCCTGCTCGACCTCCAACTTGATCTTCTCCTTGCGCAGGTCGCCGATCTTCAGGTCCTCAAGCTTCTTCGCTCTGCCGAATCCCAGTATGCCCATTTTGGTCAACTCCTTCGTCTGATCACTCTGGTCTTCTGTCCGTCTCGTCCTTTCACCTCGGCCACGGCGATTCGCTTCTCCCTGCGGAGCTGCTCCACGACCTCTTCGACCACGTCGACGCCGAACTGGTCGCCGAACTGGTCGATGGCGAAGACGGTGCGGTCCGGGTCGTCGCGCATCGTCGCCTCGATCTCCTCCCTGCACGCCTGGCGCGTCTGCCAGGAGGTCGGGGGGACGTCAACCGGCTCCACGATGGGTGGCCTGGTAGTAGGTACGACGGGGCCGGATCGTTGGGTTTCCAGCCACGCGTCGATCTCGGAGCGTCTGAACCGCCAGGTCGCGCCGAGCTTGAACGCCGGGAGCCTGCCCGTCTGCGCCCAGTCGTATATGGTGCGCTCCGCCATGCCGAGGTACCGAGCCAACTCGGGCAGGGACATGAGCGCCGGTGTCGTGCTACCTTCTTCGCTGCCTGCCAATCTCGCTCCTCTCATGGGATTATGCCGGATATGTCAGTATATGTCAATTAACGTCATAACAAGCGACCGTTCGCCTTCCCATGACAGAGACCCGCATAGGGAGGCCTTTGCATAGCCAGGAATCCAAGGGGTAGGGTGGAGCACCGTCTGGGACAGGTTGCTCACTCGACTGCCCTTGCATGTAGCAGCACATCAGTGCTACTCTGTGCCCATGACAACCACTCCTAAGCAGATAGATCGAGCTCGCTCACGGCGCACATACGACGGATGCGGTGAGACACTGGTGTCTCATTCTCTCCCGCAGTGTCCGGCCTCAGATACGGCGAGCGAGACACCGGGTGTCCTATTTTCCGGCCGAGTGTCTCATCGCTCAGATAGGGATGGTACGGAATGAGACGGAATGGGACACATCTCCCAGAATCAGCGGCGGCCTCACGCGGGATGATCAGGACGAGTGAGGTTACGCTTCGAGAACGATTGCCCTCAGGCCGCCGACGCCTCGTCACGGATCACCGCCCGGCTAGCGCTTTCCCTGCAGGCGCCTGTCGTGGAAGAGGTAGTGGTTGGCGTAGCCGGCGTATGGCCCGAAGCGCCGCTGGGCCCACGGGCGCATCTTGGGGCGTGAGATGGAGGCGTCGTCGTCGCCGAGGTACCACTCCCTGAGCGCGCGGTCGATCCAGACGTCCACGGGGAACGCCTCGGGTTTGTCGAGGGCGAAGAGCAGCACGCAGTTGGCGACCTTGTCGCCGACGCCGGGCAGGACGGTCAGCGCCTCCAACGCCCGCTCGTACGGCTCCTCGCGCAGCGACATCAGGTCGACGGCGCCGTCCGCTACGGCCGCGGCGGTCTCCGCGACGTAGGCGGCGCGGTAGCCGAGGCCGAGGGCCCGGAGAGGCGCCTCGCCGGCCCGGGACAGCTCCCGCGGCGTCGGGAATGCGTTGCGCCTGCCGGGTCCGGTCCCCACGGGCCGGCCGTACGCCTCGCACAGCGACTCGACGTTCTTGGTAATGCGCGGGATGTTGGAAGCCGACGAGCAGATGAAGGACACGAGGCACTCCCACGGGTCCTGCCTGAGCACGCGCATGCCGCGATATCGGGCGGCCGAGTCCCGCAGCCTGTCGTCCGCCTCGAACGCCGCGTACACTCGGTCGAGGTCGAAGTCCAGTCCCAGGTAGTCCCGCAGCAGTGGCCACAGCGCGGCCTCGTCGTCGGGGTCGGCGACCAGCTCCAGCCCGTCCCCGGTCTGCCGCAGCTCGACCACGTTGTCGAACACGACGCCGCGGTGCCTGCCGCCGTCCCGGCGCCAGCGGAACGCCTGGCCGCTTTGCAGCGTGCTGTCCAGGTCGAAAGGCTGTTCGATCGAAACGAGCAACTCTATTGTCCCGACTTCCTAGGTTACCCACCTAATGGGGATGGGGGGCGGGCAGCGTGATCGACTGTTTCCGGCGCATCTTGCCAGCGATGGGTTCCCGCCTGCGCGGGAACGACGGAGGTGGGAGATCCTTGGACTCTGAAGTTCGTCGTATGTCGTATGAGGAAGATGGGCATGTGGGCAGCCGTCACGCTCACGCTCACCCTAGCCGTCTCCCGTCGAGGGAGAGGGGACTCGCTGCACGACGGTCTCATTGGCGAATCTCAGATTCTGGCCTCTAATCGGTCGTCTTGAGCCAGGTCCCGATGTGCTCCGAAAGGTCGCGCAGCCTTCCCGGCCGGCGGGTGGCCGGAGGCAGGGAGTTGAGGAACGCCTCGCCGTATCTCCGGGATACGACCCGGCGGTCGAGGAACACGGCGACCCCCCTGTCGCCGCTGGTCCGGATCAGGCGGCCGAACCCCTGGCGTGTCCGGATGATCGCGTGGGGCACCGCGTACTCCTCGAACGGGTTGTCGAACAGCTCCGAGCGCGCCGCGAACACCGGCTCCGTGGGTACGGCGAACGGCAGCCGCGCGATGATCAGCACGCTGAGGGCGTCGCCCGCGAGGTCGACTCCCTCCCAGAAGCTCGACGTGCCGAGCAGCACCGACCTCGGGTTGTCGAGGAACTCCTCGACCAGCCGGTGCGGCGGCCCGTCCAGTCCCTGCGCCAGCACCTGGATGTCGTGGGACTGCAGCCCGCCGCGCACGGCCCGTGCGGTCTCCTGCAGGGCGGCGTGGGACGTGAACAGCGCCATGGTGCGGCCGTTCGCGGCGGTGGCGGCGTCGACTACGGCGTGCTCTACGGCTCCCTGGTACGCCCAGCTGCTCGGCTCCGGCATGTCTGTCGGCACGTACACCAGGGCCGCCCGGGGATAGTCGAACGGCGAGCCCAGAAGCAGCTCGTCGTTGTCCGCGAAGCCGGTGCGGTCGCGCATGTGATCGAACGTCCCGTTGGCGCTCAACGTCGCCCCCGTGAGGACCACCGCCTCCTTCTGGCTGAACAGCAGCTTGTCGAGCTGCTCGCCGACGTGTATGGGCGCCGAGTTGAGGCTCAGGTCACCGGTGCGGCGATGAGTGCTGACCCAGTAGATGCCGTCGTCCTGCGGCTTCGGGATGAACTCGGCGAGGTGCGTCCTCAGCTCCATCTGCTCCTGGATGGCGTTCCGCGTCTCCGAGACGAGCCCTTCGTAGTACTCGACCGCGGCCTCCTCGAGGCCATCCAGGGCGGAGTCGAGGGCCAGCAGGTCGCGCTCCAGCTCCCCCATCAGCGCGTTCGCGTCCTCCCAGCGGACCTCCAGCTCGGACCAGCCCGGCTGCGCCCTGGTGGCCGCCGTTACGCGCATCTCGCGGCCGTCCCCGGACTGGCCGCCCACGACCCTTGCCAGCGCGCTGAACAGTGCGGCGACGCTGTCGCGGATGCCGGGGAGGCTGCCCGCGATCTTGGCTGCCACCTCCTCGATCGTCTCGCGCCGGGTCTGGGCTGCCAACGAGCCCCGCAGCGCCGTTACGGCGGCGCCGACGAGGCCGCGGTCGCCTCCAAGGAGCTGCAGCCTCTCGTCGATGACAGCCTGGCTGATCTCGAAGCCGAGCTGCTTGGTCGCGACCTCCTCGAGGTGGTGGGCCTCGTCGACGATCAGCACGTCGTAGTCGGGTATCAGGGCCCGGCCGGCGACGAGGTCCGCTATCAGCAGCGCGTGGTTGACGACGACGATATGCGCCGCGGCCGCCCGCTCTCGCGCGGCCCGCAGGAAGCAGACGCCGTTCATGCCCTGGCAGTCCGAGGCGCCCTGCGCGGACAGCCTGTCCCACGCCGCCGCGCCGCCGCGCCCCAGGTTCAGCTCCGAGCGGTCGCCCGTGGACGTCTCGCCCAGCCACGTCAGGGCCTTGGCCAGCATCCGGGCGTCGTCCTCGGACAGGCCCTCGCCGGAGCGCACGTGCCCCCATCGCTGCAGGCACAGGTAGTTCGCCCGACCCTTCAGTAGCGTCGCGTGGAGGTCTTCAGACGACGTCCCTTCGACCTCCTCCAGCGCCTTGACGACGTCCGGGATGTCTTTGGTCAGGAGCTGCTCCTGAAGATTGATGGTGTTGGTCGACACGACGACCCGGACGTTGTTCTTCAGGGCGTACAGCGCCGCGGGGACCAGGTAGGCGAGCGACTTGCCGACGCCGGTGCCGGCCTCGACCATCAGCCGCCGGCCTTCGCCTATGGCCCGTGCGACGGACCGCGCCATCTCGATCTGCTCCGGCCGCTCCTCGAAGTCGCTTACGGCCCTGGACATGGGACCGTCAGCGCTCAGCACCGCCGCGACGTCGTCCGGGTCGACGGTGGCGACTGTCCGGTGCGGGCGAAGAGACCGGCCGCCGTGCAGCCTGCCTCTCAGCGCCCGGACGTCGATGCCGGTCACGCCGGCGCCGGAGGAGGCCGAAGGGCCTTGAGAGAGCCGGTACTGGTTGAGCCGCCGGAACAGGTAGGCGAGTACCCAGGACGACCGGGAGGCCAGACGCTCCATTTCCGCAAGAGCGAACACGTCCATTTCGGCCGCCATGTCGAACAGCCTCAGAAAGACGTCGCGCGTTACGGAAGCGTCTTCCATGGCTCGATGCGGGCGAGGGTGTTCAATGCCCAGGGCGCGGGAAAGCTTGTGGAGAGAGTAGTCCCGCAGCAGCGGCAGCAGGACGAACGCCATGTCCCAGGTATCCGCCCGCGGATTGGGGAGCGGAAGCCCGCCGCTCCTCAGGAAGTCGAGGTCGAAGGCGATGTTGTGTCCGACGACCGGCGCCGAGCCTATGAAGGCCGCCAGCCGGGGCGCGACCTCGGAGAACGGCGGCGCACCGTCCACGTCCTTCTGGCTGATGCCGGTGTAGCGGCGGATGAAGCTGTCCAGGCTGCGAAACGGGTTGACCAGGGTGGTATAGGAGTCCAGCTCCTCGTCGCCCTGGAACTTGACGGCGCCGACCTCGATGATCTCGTCGCCGTCCGGGGACAGCCCCGTCGTCTCCAGGTCGAGCGCGACCCACGTGTCCTCGATGGGCGAAGCCTGCCGCGGCAGGAGCGGTATTTGGGGGAGGGGGCCGGTGTTCATGGGAGAAGGGTGGGCCAATTCTAGCGGCTCGCCTGAGAAAAGGCACGGACGGGCTTGAGTCGGTGGCTGTTCACAGTTGGGGTCCACACAACCCGTTCTCGGGGGGCGCGATACGGGGCCTCACCAAACGTAAACGGTTAGTCGCGCTGCCCACGGTCTTTGCTCCCACAGCTACGTTATCAGCATCGCGTCGCCGAAGCTGTAGAAGCGGTATCGCTCCCGCACTGCCTCCGCGTAGGCCCGCAGCAGCAGCTCGCGGCCAGCGAAGGCGCTGGTGAGCATCAGCAGGGTGGACCGCGGCAGGTGGAAGTTGGTCACCAGCGTGTCGATCACCCTGAACCGGTACCCCGGGTAGATGAACAGGCTGGCCCAGCCGTCGCCCGGTGCGACCGCGTCGTCGCCCGTGGCGGTCACGGCGGCGGCCTGCTCCAGAAGGCGCACTGCAGTCGTGCCGACGCAGACGACGCGGCGTCCCTCCCGCTTGGCCGCGCTGACGGCCGCCGCGGCCCGGGCGCCGAGCTCCCACTGCTCGGCGTGCATGCGGTGGTCGGCCACGTCTTCGACGCTCACCGGCCGGAACGAGTCCCAGCCCACGTGCAGGGTGACGAAAACCAGCTCGACGCCTCTGTCGCGTAGCGCGTCGAGCAGCGCCGGCGTGAAGTGGAGCCCGGCGGTCGGCGCCGCGACGCTGCCGGCGACCCTGGAGTAGACGGTCTGGTAACGCTCCGGGTCCGCCAACGGCTCGCGGATGTACGGCGGCAGCGGGACGACGCCGATCTCGTCGAGCCGGCCGTCGTCGGCCAGCCTTACGGTCCTCGAGCCGTCCTCGAGCACGTCCAGGACCTCCCCGTCGACCTCGCCGCGGCCCGACGCGACGACGAATACGGCGCCCGCCCGCATCCGCCTTCCGGGTCGGACCAGCGCCCGCCATACGCCCGGCTCCGTCCGGCGCAGTAACAGCAGCTCCACCTTGCCGCCCGACGCGCTTCTGCCGTACAGCCGGGCCGGGAAGACATGGCTGTCGTTGAAGACCGCGACGTCGCCCTCGCGCAGGAAGTCGGGCAAGTCGCGGAAGCGCCGATGATCGATGGAGCCCGCGGCCCGGTCGACCACCATCAGCCTCGACGAGTCGCGGGGCTCGGCCGGCGTCTGCGCGATGAACTCCGGCGGAAGCTCGTAGTCGAAGTCGCCGGTCGTCATGCCGTCCCACGCGGCGCGGCGCGATAGACCGGCGCTGGGTGCGGCATGCGGTCCACTAGCGCTTGCGGTCGCCGGAGGTCTCTACGGATGCGCCCGCGGTTGCCTCTCTGAGAGGTCCGGCGGACCTGGTCTGGAGAAAGGCGAGCAGAGCGCCGACCAGCAGCACGAAAACGACCACCGAGGTCGAGACCTGGAAGCCGCCGATCACGAAGTGCTCCGCGGCCTCGGCGGACAGCAACTCGAAGCCCGCGGGAAGCGCCAGCGCCAGCGCGCTGGCCGCCGCGGTGGCGCCGAGCGCGTGGCCAAGCTCGCGCGACGTCTCCAACATGCCCGAGGCGACGCCGCGGTGCTCCAGCGGCAGAGAGTTCATCACCGCCGCGTTGTTGACCGGATTGAACATGTTGGTGCCGACGGCGATGGGCAGCATGATCACCGGCAGCCACCAGAAGGAAACGTGTGGAGCCGACAGGCTGAGAAGCACGAACCCGGCGGCTATCGCGGCAAGTGTGGCCGTCCGCAGATACTCGGGGTGGTACTTGTCGTAGATCCATCCCGCGACCAGCGGCATGAACAGCCCCAACGCCTGACTTGGGAGGAGCACGTATGTCACGAAGATGGGCTCCTTGGCGTAGCCCTGCTCCACCAGGATCGGCACCAGGGTGAAGGTCGCCAGCATGGACGAGTGGAACATCACGTTGCAGCCCAGCGACAGTGAGAACGGCCTGACCCGGAAGTGCCGCAGGTCGACGATCGGGTTGGAGACCAGCCGCTCCGTTACGAGGAACGAAGCCAGCATCACTATGAACACGGCGTGCATGGGGAGGTGGTACCGCAGGCCGTCGGGGGAGACGAAGGACTCCTCGCCGCCGTGGAGGTGCGTGCCGGACAGTATCAGCGCGATGGCCGCCGCCGCCAGGAGGACTGCTCCAAGCCAGTCGACGGGGCCGGTCGAGTCGGCCGTTTGCGGCTGGTCGCGGTCTCGAAGCAACGGCAGGGCCGCAAGCACTGCGATCAGCCCGATCGGGATGAAGGCGGCGAAGACTACCCGCCAGCTCAGGAACTGCAGGGCCAAACCGAACACCGCCAGCCCGCTGAGGGTGCCGACGCGGGCGCCGATGATCGGCAGGGCGTACGCGCGTCCGCGCTCGCTGGGCGGAAAGGCGGCGGCCAGTATGGCGTTCGCGTTGCCCAACATCAGCGCGGAACCGAGCCCGGTGACGGCCCGCCACCCAATGACGTGCCAGAGCTCCTGCGACAAGGAGATCAGTCCGGTGGCGAGTGTCGACGTCAGGATGCCGATGAAGAAGACTCGTCCGTGGCCGAACCGGTCTCCGAGCCGCGCAGCCAGGAGAACGAAGCTGCCGAGCACCGCCAGATACGAGATCACCATCCAGGCCGTTTCGTCGATGCCCGTGTCGAAGTATTCGGACAGTGTCGGAATCGACAGCGCGACCGGCAGGCTCGAAAGCTGGACGAGCAACGACGCGCCGGTCAGCGCCATCAAGACGTTTCGCTGCCGCGGGGTCGACAGCAGCGGCGTGACCGCGCCCAGGATGCTCAAGACGCCACCGGACGGATGGTCGGGCTGTAGCCGCAGGCGCGTTTTCTCGCCGCCACGCGAGGGTTATCGCCGGGCACTACGCGCTCCCGGAGCCGCCGGCGGCCAGCCGCGCGGCCTTCAGCGTGTTGTCGAGCAGCATGGCAATGGTCATCGGGCCGACTCCTCCCGGCACCGGCGTGATGGCATCCGCCTTCTCCGCGACCGGCTCGAAGTCGACGTCGCCGACGAGCCTGTAGCCGCGCTTGCGCTCGGGGGCCTCAACGCGGTTGACCCCTACGTCTATGACCACCACGCCCTCTTTCACCATGTCGGCTGTGATCATTCGCGGCTGGCCCATTGCGGCGATCAGCACGTCCGCCTGCTGGGTGATGGACGCCAGGTCCCGCGTCCGCGTGTGGCACACGGTCACTGTGGCGTCGGCGCCGCTGCCGCGCTGGGCCAGAAGGACCGCCACCGGCCTACCCACGATGTCGCTGCGGCCGCAGACCACGACGTGCCGGCCGGACGGGTCTCGCCCGGTACGCAGCAGGAGCTGTTGAATTCCGGCCGGAGTCGCGGGGACGAAGCGAGGTTTGCCCTGCACCAGCAGGCCCGCGTTGAACGGGTGGAGCCCGTCGACGTCCTTGTAGGGATTGATGGCTTCGACGACGGTGTCCCGATCGATGTGCGAGGGGATCGGAAGCTGTACGAGGATGCCGTGGACGCCCGGGTCCTCGTTCAGGTTTCGTATCCGGTGCAGCAGGTCTTCCTGCGAGGCGTCGGCGGGCATCGAGAAGTCCTCGGCCTCCATGCCCACCTCCGCAGCCGCGGTCCGCTTGCTGCGCACGTATACGGCGGAGGCCGGGTCGTCTCCTACCAGGACGACTGCGAGGCCGGGCGTGATCCCGTGAGACCGGCGAAACTCCGAGACTTCTTCGGCGACTTCGGCGCGGACCTCTGCGGCGATGCGCTTGCCGTCTATCAGCTCGGCGGTCATGTCCCTGCACCTCCGGGGGCGATTATACGGCCAATCACCCCACCGTGTATGACTGGGCGAGAGCAGGTTACCCTATCTCGCGCCGCTTTCATTCGAACTTCGGTGAATCTATAATGTCGGCGCGAACACGAAGAGGCCCCGTCCACGTTGGAGGAGCGTCATGAACAGATTCCAGAGCGCGCTCGCCTCAGACCGGCCAGTCGTGACCTGCGAGCTGAACCCTCCCAAGGGTACCGATCTCGACGCCCTGTACGAAAAGGCTTCGTTGCTCGATTCCCGAGTCGACGCGTTCAACGTCACCGATTCGGCCGGGTCCACGATGACGATGGCGCCGATCGCGGCGGCACATCTGCTCATCGACCGGGGCATCGAGCCCATATTGCAGATTACCGGGAGAGACCGCAACCGGATAGCTGTACAGTCCGAGCTGCTCGCCGCCGCCGCGCTCGGCGTGCGCAACGTCCTGTGCATGAGCGGCGACCCGCCCGGCGCCGGCGACCATCCGGACGCGAAGGCCGTCTTCGACATAGACGCGATAGCGATCGTCAAGGCCATCTCCTCCCTTACGAGCGGCGCGGACATGTCGGGCGCCGAGCTGTCCGGCAAGCCCGATCTGAACCCTGGCGCGGTCGCCAACCCCGGCGCGGATGACCTGGACAAGGAGCTGCGCCGCATGGAGGACAAACTCGAGGCGGGCGCGGCATTCTTCCAGACCCAAGGGGTGTACGACCCCGCCTCGTTCGAGACGTTCATGAAGGCGGCCGACCGGTTCGGAGTCCCGGTCCTGGCCGGGATCATCGTCCTCAAGTCCGCCAGAATGGCGCGGTATCTCAACGCCAATCTCCCCGGGGTCCACGTACCCGACGCGATCGTCGCCGACCTGGACGGCGCGAAGGACCGGCGAAAGAAGAGCGCCGAGATATCGGCCGGTCTCGCCCGCGAGCTGTCCACGATGTGCCGCGGCGTTCACGTCATGGCTATAGGATGGGAGTCGGAGGTCCCGGGGATACTCGACGCTGCGGGCCTCTCCCGCGGCTAGCCGTCCCCCGCGGCGATATGCTCGTAACCGGCGTGGACATCATCGAAATCTCCAGGATCGGAGACGTGGCCGCCAGGTACGGCCAGCGGTTCTTCCGGCGCATCTACACGCAGCGTGAGCTCGACTACTGCCGCGGGCGCGCTCCTCAGCTCGCCAGCCGGTTCGCGGCCAAAGAGGCGGTCATGAAGGCACTTGGCACCGGAGTGCGGGGAGTGCGGTGGCGCGACATCGAGGTGTTAAGAGACCCTGGCCGCGCGCCGGTGATCGAGCTGCACGGGTCCGCGCTGGACAGGGCCAGGATGCTGGGCATCGACCACATGGCGGTCTCGCTCACGCACTCCAAAGGCCACGCGGCCGCGGTCGTAGTCGCCGAGAGCGCGGCGGGCAATCTGGCGCCGTGGGGCAGCCTCCGCCACCGGGCCGACCTGTGACCGTCGCCCGACGTCCGCGCCTCTGCGAGCGGATTCGTAGAGACGAGCGCGAGACATGAAGGTGGTCACCGCGCGGCAGATGCACGACATCGAGTCGAGGGCCGGCGAGGCCGGCGTTTCCGCGGCTACCCTGATGGAGACAGCCGGACTTCGATTCGCGGACTGCGTCCGGCGGCATATGGGCGGCGCCGCAGGCTCCAAGGTCGTCGTGCTGGTTGGCCCTGGGAACAACGGCGGCGACGGGCTCGTCGCGGCGCGTCATCTGCACGAGTGGGGCGCTGCGGTTACCGTCTACCTGTGCGGGCGTCGCCCTGAACGCGACGGCAATCTCGCGGCCGTCGGCCGATTGGGGATGCCGGTGATCAAGGCGACGAACGACCCCGGATACGACCGGCTGCGTGAGGCGCTTCGGACCGCGGACGCGGCCGTCGACTCGATCCTGGGCACCGGGCGCTCCCGGCCGATAGCCGGCGTACTCCTGGGAGTGCTCGCCGCGCTTTCGGAGGCGAAGGCGGCCCGCGAGAGCATGGCGATCGTCGCCCTTGACCTGCCGACGGGGCTCGACTCCGACACGGGAGAGACCGACGCGGCCCTTGTGCGGGCCGACCTGACGGTGACGCTTGGCTATCCCAAACGCGGCCTGTTCGCATACCCGGGCGCGGAGGCCGCCGGGACCGTCGAGACGGTAGACATCGGAGTGCCCGCGGGCCTGGATGGCGACGTCGACCTGGAGCTCATGACAGCCGAGTGGGCCGCGGCCGCTCTCCCGCCCCGGCCGTCGGCATCCCACAAGGGTACGTTCGGCCGCGCGCTCGTGGTGGCGGGCTCGGCCCGCTACGTCGGGGCTGCCGCGCTGGCCGCCTCGGCCGCCGGACGGGTCGGCGCCGGACTGGTCACCGTGGCCGTACCGCGCAGTCTGCAGATGGCCGTGGCGGCGGCCGCTCCCGAGCCGACCTATATACCGCTGCCAGAGTCGACGTACGGGGAGCCGGCCGACGACGCGGCAGAGCTCGTCCTGGAGGCGCTGCCCGACTACGACGTACTGCTCGTAGGATGCGGCCTCGGTCAGTCCGACGGGGCGGCCCGGCTACTCGGGCAGCTTCTCTATGGCGGCGCCGCGCTGCCGCCGGCCGTAGTGGACGCCGACGGCCTCAACTTTCTGGCCCGGTTCCAACCGCCGGACTGGTGGGAGAGGATGGACTACGACGCCGTCCTGACGCCGCACCCAGGCGAGATGGGGCGGCTTTCGGGGAACGCCGTCGGGGAGCTCCAGCGAGACCGCGTCGGCAGCGCCACGGATGCTGCGCGCCGTTGGGGCAAGACGGTCGTGCTAAAGGGAGCGTACACCGTCGTCGCGTCGGCGGACGGATCGGCGATGCTGAGTCCGTTCGCCAACCCCGCCCTCGCCAGCGCCGGCACGGGAGATGTGCTGGCGGGCGCGGTCACGGGGCTGCTGGCGCAGGGCCTCGACCTCCGGATCGCGGCGGCCCTCGGAGTCTACCTGCACGGCGCCGCCGCGGAGCTCGTCTCCGAAGACCTGGGGGACGCCGGTCTGCTGGCCGGCGATCTGCTCCCGGCGCTACCGAAGGCGATCAGGAACGTCAAGAACATGGGGCGCCGGGGTCCGCACAGGCTTCCCGGTCCCTGGCCCGGCTCGTAGGACCAGGAGTCGACGGGAGGACGCTTTGGCTCAGCTGCGGGGTAACGAGCGCGCGCGATACATTGCGCGGATGTTTTCCCGCGTCACGTCCAGCTACGACCGGATGAACACGATCATGTCCGCGGGCCGGCACCACGCGTGGCGGGCGCTGGCCGTGGACATGGCGGTCGCGGGGACGGCGGGGCCCGCTCTCGACCTCGCCACCGGCACCGGGGACTTCGCCCTGGAGCTGGTGGGGCGGCATGGCGTCACGAAGGTCGTCGCGGTCGACTTCAGCCGGGAGATGCTGGAGGCGGCGGGTGAAAAGGCGGAACAACGCGGCTCAGCTGACTGCATAGACTTCATCTCCGCTGACGCCCACGCTCTGCCGTTCGCCGACGACAGCTTCGTCTGCGCCACGATCGGCTTCGGCGTCCGCAACTTCGTCGATCTTCCACGGGCGCTGTCCGAGGTGGCCCGCGTCGTCGGGCCCGGCGGCCGGATAGTCACGCTGGAGATAGTGAAGACGGGACGCGGGCCGTTCGGCCGGCTGTTCCCGCTGTGCTTCAGACACGTGACGCCGTGGCTCGGCGCGGTACTGGCCCGCAACAGAGAGGCGTACACCTATCTGCCCGAGTCGGTGCAGGGATTTCTCACCGTCGAGGAGGTCACGGCCCTCATGGAGAACGCCGGCCTCGTCAACATCGAGGTGCGCAAATTGGCGTTGGGCACGGTGGCCATCCACTCGGCACAGGTACCCACGTAGCCGGCAGACAGTTGGGCGGCGCGGCCCGGAAGCTCGGTCGGCCGATGTCCTTTAGAGACTTACCGGGAGCGGAGCTGGGGGAAGAGCACGACCTCGCGGATGGATCGATGGCCGGTCAATAGCATGACGAGGCGGTCGATGCCCAGGCCCAGGCCGCCGGTGGGCGGCATACCGTGCTCGATGGCCAACAGGAAGTCCTCGTCGAGGCGGTCCATGTCCTCGTCCTGGAACTGCTCGTGCAGGGCCTCCTGTTGCTCCAGACGCTCGCGTTGGTCCACGGGGTCGTTCAGCTCGGTGAAGGAGTTGCATATCTCCATTCCGGAGACGAAGCCCTCGAACCGCTCGACCACGCGGGGGTCGCTGCGCTTTTTCTTCGCCAGCGGCGACATCTCGATGGGGTAGTCGACCAGAAAGCAGGGCTCGACCAGCTTCGGCTCGACGGTATCGGACAGCAGCTTGTCCAGCAGCCCGCCCCAGCTCATCTGCTTGCCGACGTCCAGGCCGATCGCCCTCATCGCGGCCCTGAGCTGCTCGATGTCGCCGGCCTCCAGGAAGTCTATGCCGCTGTGAAGGCGTATCTGCTCTCGCAGGTCGAGTCGCGGCCACGGAGGAGTCAGGTCGATCTCGGCGCCCTCGAACACGACGGCCGACGTGCCCAACACCTCGACGGCCAACGCGTGCACTAGCTCCTCGACCATGGACATTACGTCGTTGTAGTCGGCCAGGGCCTCGTAGCTCTCCATCGTCGTGAACTCGGGGTTGTGGGTCGAGTCGACGCCCTCGTTGCGGAACACCTTGCCGATCTCGTAGACTCTCTCGAGGCCGCCGACGACGAGCTGCTTCAGGTAGAGCTCGGTGGCTATGCGCAGGTACAGATCGCGGCCCAGCGACCTGTAGTGGGTCGTGAACGGGGTCGCCGTGCCGCCTGCGGCCACCGGGACCAGCACCGGGGTCTCGACCTCGATGAAGCCGCGTTCATCCATATGGCGTCTCAGGGCGCTGATGGTCTGGCTGCGGATCAGCGCGATACGCCGCGCCTCGTCGCTGGAGATCAGGTCGAGGTACCGCTGCCGATAGCGCGTCTCGACGTCGGCGAGACCGTGCCATTTCTCCGGGAGGGAACGCAGCGACTTGGAAAGCAGCGTGCAGTCGTGGGCCTCCACCGTCGCCTCGCCGGTCCTGGTGCGCATCAGCGGCCCCCGCGCACCGAGCCAGTCGCCGACGTCCAGATCGTCGAGCAGCTCGTACGCCTCCGGCGCCACGTTCTTGCGCAGCATCACCTGAATCCGGCCGTCGGCGTCCTGCAGGTCGAGGAACGCAGCGCGACCCATGCGACGCATCCCGACGACGCGGCCGGCGATCGACACGTGGTCCGTCCGAGCATCGCCGCCGGCGCCCTCCTGTTCCTCGGACTCGAGGTAAGCGACCGCCTCGGCCGACGTGTGCGTGCGGTCGTACTTGTGAGGGTAGGGGTCTACGCCGCGACCGCGCAGACGGTCGAGCTTTTCGCGGCGTACCCTGTGGAGCTGGTCTCCCGGTTGAGTCACGGAGGGAAGTCCTTCGAGGGCACCGGCTATCGGATTCTCGTGATCTTCAGGTTGACGGTGCCGGCGGGCGTCTTGGCCTCGACGTAGTCGCCGACGTTATGGTCCATCAGGGCCATGCCGACCGGGGACTCGAGGGATATCTTGCCTTCGAGCGGGGCGGCTTCGGCCGAACCGACCACCCGGTTGTCCCGTTTCGAGCCGTTCCCGGCCGTCACCGTGACGGTGGGGCCGAGCTGGACGCCTCCGCCTTTCTCGGGGGGAGCTACCACCGCGTTGGACAGGATGTTATCCAGGTCCGAGATGCGTCCCTCCAGAAAGGCCTGTTCGTTCCTTGCCTCGTCGTACTCGGCGTTGTCGACCGTGCCGTCGGTCTCGCTTGCCTTGTGGATCCGGGCGGCGACCTCACCTCGTCGGACCGACACGAAGCGGTCCAACTCCTCTGCGAGGCCCTGGCGACCCTCTTCGGTTAGGAAGATTGCCCTGCGCACCATGTCCATACCCCCCAATACACAAAAAAGACTGAGGGGCCGCACCTGCGTGCGGCTCACGGCTCAGCCTGTATCCGATTATATCGCGCAGCGACCCTCTTTGCAAAAGCCGCCCCAGGCTAGAAGGAGTCTAATACTTGTACAAAATAGGACGCAAATCCGCTTTCCGATACCGAAACCCGGTGCTAGCATTTGCCCTCTCATCAGAGTCGTGGTCTTGACCGACTGGAACAGGATGAGGCCACTTACCGATGACAACGCGGATCACCGGCGGCGAGCATAGGGGCCGAAAGCTCCGGGCGGCGCGGGTACCGCGTATGAGACCGACGACGGAGAAGGTACGCGCCGCGATCTTCTCCATGATCGGCCAAGCAACGGTCGCGGGGGGCCGGGTACTGGACCTATACGCGGGGAGCGGCGCGCTGGGCATCGAGGCGCTCAGCCGGGGCGCGAACTGGGTGGACTTCGTGGAGGAAAACTCTCGGCTATGCCGCAGCATCCGGCAGAACCTCGACGAGATGGGGTTGGCCGACAGGGGGCGGGTCCACCGCAGGAGGGTCGAAGCGGCACTGGGGGAGTTGAACGCGAAATACGACGTCGTCTTCGCGGACGCGCCTTACGAAGATGACCCGTGGGCGGAGCTGATGGAGAAACTGGAGGGCATTGAATTGCTCGTTGACCGGGCCCTGATCGTACTGGAGCATCACCGTCGACTGGAGCTTGCGGAGTCCTACGGTCGGATCGTCCGGTCGCGCGCTCGACGGCACGGAGACACGGTGATATCGATCTACGAGTTCGAGAGCAACAATGGTTGACGCAGTCTACCCGGGCAGTTTCGATCCGTTGCACAACGGCCACATGGATGTCGTGAAGCGGGCCGCCGCGCTGTTCGATCATCTTTTGATCGGCGTCTACGAGACCCCGCCGAAGGATGTCCTGTTCTCAACTGAAGAGCGGGTGGAGCTGTTCGACAGCTCGATAGCGCATCTCGACAATGTGGAGGTGGCGCCGTTCAGCGGGCTCGTGACCGATCTGGCGCGAGAGGTCGGCGCCAAGTACGTGGTCCGCGGGCTCAGGGCCGGGTTCGACTTCGAGTCGGAGTTCGAGATGGCTTTGATGTGGCGCCATCTCGACCCAGGTATCGACATCGTCTGCATGATGAGCGCCCTCGAGTACCAGTTCGTATATTCGAGCCGCATCAAAGAGGTGGCCCGGCTCGGCGCCCAGGTCGGGGGCTTGGTACCCGCACACGTGGCGGACCGGCTGGCAGCGAAGTTGGACGGCAGTTAGGCAACAAAGCACGGCAAAGGAGGAGTGCCATTAACATCATAAGCATCGTCGAAGAGCTTGAAGCGATATCGGACACGGCTACCAAGGTACCCGGTTTCAGGAAGAAGGTCATGGTCGACCCGGACCGCCTGCAGAGCCTGGTCGGGGGACTGGCCTCGGCGGTCCCGGCCGACATCCAGGAGGCCCAGGAGATCATCAGGCAGAGGGAGAGCATCGTCAACCAGGCTCTTCTGGAAGCCCGGCGCACGAAGGAGACGGCCGGCAACGAGGCCACCTCGGTGGTGGGCGCCGCCGAAGACGAGCGGCAGGCCCGCATCGCCGAGCACGAGATCGTCAAGGCCGCGGATGAGCGGTCGGACAAGATCGTCCAGCAGGGTCATCACGAGGCCCAGCAGATCGTGCAGGAAGCCCAGCGCAAAGCCTACCGCATCCTGGAGGAGACCGAGGCGGTCGCCTCGGCTGGCCGCGAGGGCGCCGACCGCTATGCGCGGGAGATACTGTTCGACCTCGAAGAGCGCCTGGCCAACCAGCTCGGTGAGGTCCGCAGGGGCATCGACGTACTCGGGCTGCACGCGTCCACCAACGGCGCGACGCCCGCCGCCGAGGCTGTCGCAGCCGGATAGATCGGACAATTCCCCCTTGGTCGTGGGCACCCTCGGGGCCATGCCCCGGGGGTGCCGGTTCGCATTCGGGCGCGAAGTCGGGTCAGCCGAGCCGCTCGGATACGGCGGCCGTGATCCGGCTTGTGCCCGACAGCGGGCCGACTACTTCACCGTCCACCGCGACCAGCGGCCGACGGATCAGCCTGGGTTCGTCCAGCATCAGGGCGACGAGCTCGTCTTCGGTCAGCGAGTCCCGGCTCCGGCCCATCTTGCGGAACGAGGGGCTGTTCCAAGAGAAGAAATCTGAGACGGGCCTGTTGCCGAACAGTCGGCGCAGCTCATCCTCGGAGAAGCGGTCCTCGAAGAAGTCCCTGGACCGCAGCTCGACGTCCGCCTGTGAGAGCCACGCTCTCACCTGGGTGCACGTGCTTCAGCGTCTGTAGTAGTAGTAGTCGACCTGCGCCACCGGGGTACCTCCGTCTGTTCGTTCCCCGCAGGCCTCAGACGGCCTCGGGAGCGGGCTCCTCTTCGAGGCTCATCGGGAAGCTGCCAAGGAAGATGTCTGTCTCCGGCCACTGGTCCCGAGGCAACTCGTAGAACACCTCGATCTCGTTGCCGTCCGGATCGAGGAAGTAGACTCCCATCGAGATGCCGTGGTCGCCCAGGCCGGCGATCGCGACGTTCTTCTCGCCCAGCTTGCGGTAGATCCTTAGTAGGTCGTCGAACGACCCCATCTCCCAGGCGAAGTGGTACAGGCCGACCCGGTCTGCGTCTGGTCCCGGCGCGTCCTCGCCCACGGCGGTCAGGGCCAGCTCGTGGGACGAATCGCCGGCGGCGCTCAGGAAGACCATCCTGTCGTCGAGCCGGGAGGTGACGCGCAGGCCCAGCACGTCCGTGTAGAACTGCTGGGACCGGGCCAGGTCTCTGACCCTGATTACGACGTGACCGAGTCTCTCTGGCTTGACGATGGCTTCCTCTTTGCGATCAAGAAGGGGAATGACGGTCCCGGAAGCCGGATCAGCAGTCTGGTTGCCGTCCGCCAGGCGCGCGGGCGGCTCCAAAGGCGGCGGGGAGCCGTCTCAGCGACGGCCACCGGCAACCCCGCGGTGGGACCTGCTCATCGGCAGCATCGCCAGATGCCTCGCCCGCTTGATTGCGGCTGAGAGGCCGCGCTGGTGGCTGGAGCAGACGCCGCTCTTCCTTCGCGATTCGATCTTGAACTGGTCGGAGACGAACCGCTCGAGGGTCCTGACATCCTTGTAGTCGATGTACGTGACGTGGCCGACGCAGAAGGCGCAAACCTTGCGTCTGGCGAAGTACCGGGGCCTGCCGCGTCGTACCATTGGTCTGCCCGAAGGGGCGCGGGTGGTCATACGGTCAACTCTCTCTCCAAAGAACTAGAGGTCTACCAGGGCAGGTCTTCGGCGTCGTCCTGAGCGGGCCCGTCGGCCGGACGGCCGCCCTCCGCATCTGTAGAGGCCCTGCTGTCCAGGAACGTGACCTCGGTCGCCGAGATCTCGTTGCCCGCGCGGGCCTGCCCGTCGCGGTCGATCCATGGCCTGCTGTTGAGCCTTCCCTCGACGTACACTTTCATGCCCTTGGTGACGTACTGATTGCACGTCTCGGCGAGACGGCTCCAAGCGCTCACGCGAAACCACTCCGTCTCCTCGCGCTGCTCGCCGGCCGAGGTCGTGTACCGGCGATTGGTGGCCACGTTGAACGACGTGACCGCCGCTCCGCTTGGGGTGTACCGCATCTCGGGGTCGTTGCCGACGTTGCCGATGACCAGCACCTTGTTCAGCGTCATGGGTCGGTCTCGGCTACTTCCGGGTCACCAGGAATCTCATGATGTCCTGCGATGCCTTGAGGTTGTCTTCCAACTCCTGAATGGATGCCGGCGAGGACTCGAAGTAGGTGAGCGCGTAGTTGCCCTCGCGGAACTTGCGCAGCGGGTACGCCAGCCGGCGCAGCCCCCAGCTTTGATGCTCGGCGACCGTCCCGCCGCCGTCGGCGATATACCCGTGGACGTTCTCGACCGTCCCCGAGACCTCTTCTTCTGTCGACTCCGGGCTTAGAATCATCACCAACTCATACTGGCGCGTGCGTTCTGCGACCAAGGGATCCCTCTCGGAAATTGCTGGCGGGATTATAGCACGCAGATACGAACCCATACAACGACGGGGCCGAGCAGGGACGGTAAGTGTTCAGACTCGGTGAGGGGAATATCCCGCCCCTGGATACCCGCCTTCGCGGGTATGACGGAGAGATACGGCGGCTGTTCGAGAGATCCCCTCAAGACTGAACAGTTACCCGAGCAGTGAGGCCGTCGGTCGCCCCATCCGCTCCAAACTGTCCCATTCTGTCCCGTTTCTATCTGGCGCGTGGGACACCTGGCCTGGCCGCCTCAGAGGGAGGGCAGCACCGGCATCGGCGGGTTTCAAACCCGCCTCTACGCCAGGTCGGCCAGGGGTTATTTCCAGAGAGAGTCTGAACACCTGCCGCTGGTCGTGGGCGGCCGTAGCTGTCAGGATGGGCGCGCCCGTGCCCGCACGCATGGATCACTTGACACCGCCCAAGTCGGCGGTAGGATGGCAGAGGAGAGCACGGTGTACGGCCGCGATAGAGCGTCGAACACCGGTGCCCTGAAAGCGGCCGAGGAGTCGGAGCGCATGAAATGAGATACTCCGCCGGGGCCGTAACACTGATGCTCGTCGTCGCCGCTGTTGCCGGCGTCTCGGTCGGCTGCAGGGCCGACGAGGCGCGTGGGGCGCCCGCGGACGATGCCCTCTTCCCGGCCGATCGCGTGGGCGAGGTCCGGATTATCATGTCCGACGACGACTGGGCTCGCATGAGGAGCGACCCGCTCGCCAAGCGCTACGCGGTTGCCGACTTCTCGCTCGACGGCGAGGAGCTGCGCAACGTCGCGGTCCGACCCAAGGGCAGCTCGTCTCTTCAGACCGTCGCCGACCTTGGCATTCCCCAATTCGGACTGACCGTCGACTTCAACCTGCTCAACGTCGCGCGCAACTTCCGCGGCCTTCGGAAGATCGACCTGAACACGGGCTTCAAGTACCATCTGCTTCTTCGCGCCCGGCTGGAGTCGGAGCTTTTCGCCGAGATGGGCGTTCCGGCGCCTCGGACCGCCTTCGCCGAGGTGTGGGTGAACGGAGACCGTCTCGGCGTATACGCCCTGGTCGAACACGTCGACCGGACGTTCCTGCGCGGCCACTTCGACTCCGGCGACGGCAATCTGTACAAACCCTCAGGCGCCGCGGGCCGGTTGGACTGGACCGAAGCCGACCTGGCAGGCTCGGACCGCAAGGGCCCCGAGCCGATGGCCGTAAACCTTGGCGGCGGCAGCCTTGGCGACCTGTTCGAGGCCGTCGGCCAAGGCGGACGCGGCGTGGCTGGGCCGGGCGGCGGTCCCGGCGACCTGATTGCCGCAGCGGGACTGAAGACGAACGAGAACCGGTCCGATCACGTCGCGCTGTTGCGGTTCCTCGAAGTGTTGAACGACGAGCCGGACACCAGCTTCCCCCGCGCCATAGAGCGGGTGCTCGACGTCGACGCCGCGCTGCGTTTCCTCGCGGTGTCGGCCGTGACGGTCCACCTGGACAGCTATCTCGGCTCGGCCCGGAACTACTACCTCTACGAGACGGACGGCAGGTTCACCATGGTCCCGTGGGACATGAACGAGGCGTTCGGGACGTTCCACTGCGGCATCGAGCGCAGCCGACTGATCGACCTCTACGTCGACGAGCCGACGGCCGCGCCGCTTGCCGGCCGGCCGTTGGCCGCCCGGCTGCTGCTGCATCCGCGCTACCTGGATGCCTATCGCGGCTACGTGCGGGAGCTGCTGGATGGCCCGCTGGCTGCCGGAGCCGCCGAGGCGAGAATCGACCGTCTCGCCGCCATGCTGGGTCCGCTGCTCGAAGACGTGCAGTCGGCCGAGCGGCGGCGTCTATCCGAGCTCGACTACGATCTGCCGGCCTCCACGCTCGACGCCCCGGCCGCGGTCGCGGAGCTGAAGAGCTTCGTAGCCGCACGCTCGGAATCGGTGCGGCGACAGCTCGCCGGGGTTCTGCCGAGCTCCTCCGGGCGGGGCGCCGGAAACGGCGCCGCG
Organism: Dehalococcoidia bacterium; assembly: GCA_965261815.1. Lineage (GTDB taxonomy): Bacteria > Chloroflexota > Dehalococcoidia > Lucifugimonadales > CAZENU01 > CAZENU01. The sequence continues at coordinate 3,187,190 of CBDHDR010000002.1, read as the reverse complement.
GACCCCGCGTGCGGGGTAGGGGTGTAGGCAGCGTGGACATCGCCCAGAACACGGCCGCGTCGCCGCGCGTCGAGCGCAAGTTCTATCTGCCGCCAGGCAGGGCAGAGCTCGCCTACGCCGTCCTAAGGCAGGTGTGTCGCAACGACCCCGGCTACCCAGGAGGGCGGGTGACGAGCCTGTACTTCGATACCGATGACTTGGACAGCTACCACGCATCCGCGTCTGGCGACTGGGAGCGGCACAAGGTCCGGCTGCGCTGGTACGGCGAGGTCGACGAAGCGGCAGCGGCTACGCTGTTCCTCGAGCTCAAGACCAGACGGGGGTTGTCCACGACGAAACGGCGAACGACGTTCAGCGTGCCGGCAGAACGCCTGCTGCCGGACAGGCTATGCGAGGGAGTGATCGACCGGCGGACGCTTGTTGATACGCTGGCGGAAATGGGCCATCATGCAAGTGCGCCGCTGCGGCCGATAGTGGCTGTTTCCTACCGCCGTCGACGGCTGATCGACATGCTCGCCGGCGTCCGCGTCTCCATAGACAGCGAGATCACGTCGACGCTTGTAGCGAAGGAGATCGGCGCGGGCGCATTCGACGTCAGGCTGCCAGGCGGCGTGATAGAGGTCAAGGGTCCGGACATGGAGCTGCCGGCGTCGTTGCGCCGCATCAGCCTGCTCGATACCGGCTGGAGCAGGTTCTCGAAGTATTGTCAGTGCCTCGGGGCGCACCTGTTCGAAACGGAGGCGGTCGGCGGGCACTGGCCGTCTGGAGTGTGGCCGGGAACATAGGCAGGGTATAGATATTGCTCGATGATCTTGTGAGCTCGCCGGTAGACCTGGCCGACGCCGTTGCGGCGATCGGCTTTTCGCTGGCCGCGTCGGTCGTGGTCTACCTGATGTACCATCTGTTCTACGGATCGCGGCAGGTTGGCGCGGGAGTGCAGCGGGCCTTCATCATCGGAGGTCCCGCGATAACGGCGCTGTTCCTGGGCATCCAGACGTCCATACCGCTGTCGCTCGGGCTGCTGGGGGCGCTGTCGTTCGTCCGGTTCCGGACTCCGGTGAAAGACCCGGCCGAGATCGGCTTTCTTCTGCTTCTGATCGCGTCTTCCATCGGCGCGTCGACCGGCAACTATGTCGTGACGGTGGTGCTGTTCGTCTTCGTGTTCGCCGCGCTCGGGGTCCAAAGGCTGTTGCGGGAGCGGTTCACGTTGACCGGCTGGGGCAACCTCATGATCTCCGTGGACCGCGACTCGTTCGAAGGAGCCGAGCCGCGGCTTGCCGCGTTCCTGGAGCAGCGGGTGCCCGGCCTGAAGCTGGTGTCGGCCTCGACCCTCGACGACCGGGTCAGTCTGCACTACCAGTACCGGCGAAGCCGGGGGTTCGATTGGCCGGCTTTCTTCCGCGAGCTTCAGCAGGTGGCTCATCCGGCCAAGGTAGAGACATTTCTAAGCTAGAACGGTATACTACCGTCCCAGCGTGTCGAAGTCCGTCTACGGAGGCCACCACATGAGTAATCGGCGTATCGTCTCGGTGTTGCTGACGCTGGCCGCGCTCGTCCTATCGCTGTCCTTGACGGCGGCGTGCTCTTCGAGCGATGGCGATGTCGCAGACGGCGACGGTCAGCAGGCCGCGGCCGTGAGCGACTCCTCCGGCGAGGGAGGGACTGAGGCGGCTACCGACACGGGCGCCGGGTACAAGCTTACGCAGACGTTCGAAACGTCCACAATAGAGATCACCAGTGACGCCTTCAGCCGGATACGCCGCCTCAAGATCGACTACACGTGCCCCAAGCAGCGCAACCTGAACCAGCAGGGCGAGTGGGAAGTCGGCCTGGACAAGTCTCCTCCGATGATGTTCTCGGGCGTGCCCGAAGGCGCCGTCAGCCTCGCCTTGATAATGGACGACCCCGACGTGATCGAGCCGGAGGCCGATATCCTTCAGGCCAAGGTCCACTGGGTGCTGTGGAACCTGCCTCCGGACACGACCGAGCTTCCAGTGCAGCTGGCGACGACGACTGAGCTCGCGATGCTCGGCCCCAACGTCCGGCAGGGAACGAACGACTACGGTAATACCGGCTACACGGGGCCATGCCCGACTCTGTCCACCCTGTCCATATCCCAGAGCGGCGGCACGTACGACCCGATGTCCCACATCTACACGGGCATTCCGGTGTTGCCCCACGGCTACGCGATCAAGGTCTACGCCCTCAGCAAGGAGTTCGACCTGCCGGCCGGCGCGACGAAGGACGAGCTACTCGAGGCTATGGACGGCCACATAGTCGCCGGCGGCGAGGTCGTTGCCGAGTACCGCCCGAAGGCGCTCTTAAAGTAGCCTCGCGCGCACCCTGGGACCGGACGTCTCCTCAGGGGCCGCACACACGGGGCGTCCTGGAGGGGGGTCAGCATGACGCGGAACGGACGTCAGCCGGTCTTGGTCGTGGTACAGCTCACCGGCGGGAACGACTTCATGAACACCGTCGTCCCCTACACGAGCCCCCGCTACTACGACGCCCGCCAGAAGATCACCGTACCCGAAGACGAGGTGCTGTCCATCGACGGCGGCCTCGGGTTCCATCCCAGCGCCGCGCCGCTGAAGGAGATGTACGACCAGGGCGACGTCGCCGTCGTGCAGGGCGTCGGCCACGTCGGCGCCAGCAGGTCACACTTCCGCGCTATGGACGTGTGGCATACCTGCGAACCGGTCCAAATCGGCTCCGAGGGGTGGCTCGGCAGGGCGATCAGGGAGATCGACCCTGGCAAGGAGAACGTGCTGACGGGAGTCAACATCGGCCGGGGCCTGCCCAGGGCGATGGTGGCGCCCGGCGTGCCTGTCAGCTCGGTCGGCGACCTCGACAACTACGGCATCCTGACCGGCGTAACCGACACTGCCCAGCGCGCGCAGGCCCTCGAGACGTTCAAGGGAATGTACGCGCCCGCCATCGGCACGGGCCCGGTGATGGACTACCTGTCGCAGACGGGACAGGACGTGCTCAGAGGCGCGGACATCCTCAAGACCGCGCCCGTCAAATACGCCTCCGAGGTCGAGTACGCGGACACGTCGATCGCGCGCAACCTCAGGGACGTGGCCAGGGTCCACCTGGCCGGGCTCGGCACTCGCATCTTCTACACCAGCCACGGCGGTTACGACACGCACGCCAATCAGCTCAAGGACCATCCGGTGCTGCTGGCGGACCTCTCGGCCGCGATCGCCGACTTCTTCCAGGACCTCCGAGACCACGACGCGTCGGAGGAGGTCGCGATGCTTATCTTCACGGAGTTCGGCCGCAGGATGCTGGACAACGGCAGCGGCACGGATCACGGCGCCGGCGGGGGCGCCTTCATCGTCGGGGACGGAGTCGCCGGAGGGCTCTACGCCGAGTACCCGTCGCTGGAACGCCGGGACTGGGAGGGCGGCGAGGACATGAAGCACACCGTCGACTTCCGCGGGCTGTACTCGACGGTCCTCGAGCAGTGGATGGGGCTCGACGCCGTGCCGATCGTGAACGGGACCTTCGAGCAGATCGAGGCCTTCGCCGCGTAACCCGGCCGACGCCGCAAGCACCGATACCGGGAGGACGCCCATGTCCGACAACGATCTGGCTCTGACCGCCCACCTCATGAGGCGCGCCGGGTTCGGCGCGACCCGAGAGGAGTTGGAGGAGCTTTCCGCCCGCAGCTACGAGTCCCTCGTCGATGACCTGATCGACCCCGAGCGGTTTGCTCAGATAGAAGAGGACGTGCTCGATCGCTACTACGGCGAGATCACGATCCACAACAACCCTGGGACGTGGCTCTACCGCATGGTCAACACGAGGCGTCCGTTGGAGGAGAAGATGGTGCTCTTCCTCCATCAGGTGTTCGCCACCGCCTACTCCAAGGACAGCGCGCCCTATTCCCATCTCGTTCAACTCGATCTGTTCCGCCGCGTAGCGCTGAGCGACTGGAGGACGATCCTCGTCGAGGTGTCCAAAGACCCGTTGATGATCTCCTGGCTGGACAACTCGGAGAACCACAAGGACGAGCCCAACGAGAACTACGGCCGGGAAGTGCTGGAGCTGTTCTCGATGGGCATAGGAAGCTACACGGAGGACGACGTCAAGGAGTGCGCCCGCGCGTTCACCGGTTGGACGTTCGCGCAGCCCATCCCGCTCTATCCCTGCGGCCACTTCGCTCCGGAGTTCGAGTTCCTGGCCGAGGACCACGACGAAGGGCCGAAGACCTTCCTGGGACACGCCGGCAACTTCAACGGCGAGGATATCATCGACATAATTGTCCGTCAGCCGGCGACGGCCGAGTTCGTGACCCGGCACCTGTACAGCTTCTTCGTGGCGGACGAGCCGCAGGTCCCGGCGTGGTCGGTCGAGCCGCCGAGAGATCCGGAGGCCATCGACGCCCTATCCCGGGAGTTCATCGACACGGGCGGCAGCCTGCGGCCGGTGCTTCGGCTGCTGTTCAACTCCGACTTTTTCAAGGAGGCGCGCTACGCCCGGGTGAAGAGCCCTGCCGAGCTGGTGGCCGGTACGATCAAACTGGCCGGCACCCACCGGTTCCCGGATCCCGGACTGGTGCGGCTGGGCGAAGCTCCGGAGTACATGGGGCAGCACCTCACCAACCCGCCCACCGTCGAGGGCTGGCACACGGGGCGCGAGTGGATCGACGGCGGCGCGCTAACCGAGCGGGTCAACTTCGCGGCCGACGAGCTGGGCGACGTGACGAAGCCGGGCGTCAGGGACATGATCGGGCGGCTCAGCGGCGACGGCTCGGCGATCTCCCCGGAGGAGCTCGTGGACCGGACCCTGGACCTGGTCGGCCCGGTGGTGGTCAGCGGCGTCACCCGGAACAGCCTGCTGGGCCACTTCCGGTCGGGCGGGGACCTGACCTTCGAGACCGCGACGGACCGCGAGCGCAGCGAGGCGCTCATCGCCCGCGCGCTGCAGCTCGCGGTGTCGACGCGCGAGTACCAGTTCGCCTAGGCCGGCCGTCTCACGGAGGAGCGCAAGATGCCGAGACCATACGCGTTGCTGAGGGCGGGGTTTCCCTACCTCAAGACGGTCGGAATGCGGCGCAACGTCAACCATCCGGTCGACATCGCGCTCGGCAAGGAGGGGCGCATCTACTGCCTCTGCTCGATGGAGATATCGCCCAACACGGGCGTCGCCACGATCACGTTTGACGACGACTTCCTGGGGCACATCGGCGGTGTGGGTACCGAGGACGGCAAGTTCATCTGGCCGATCTCCATCGTCGTCGACAGCGAGGAGACCCTGGTGATTTCAGACTCGGCGCTGCACCGGATCACATTCATGCGGCCCGACGGGACTTTTCTCGGCAAATGGGGAGAGCACGGCAGCGGCGACGGCCAGCTCGACCGCCCCGCGGGTCTCGCCTTCGACGCCAACGAGAACCTCTACGTGGTCGACACGATGAACCACCGGGTCCAGAAGTTCAGCAAGGACGGTAAGTTCATACTGAATTGGGGCTCGTACGGCGACGGCGACGGGCAGCTCGACATGCCCTGGGGGGTCACCGTCGACGAGCTTGGCGACGTCTACGTCGTCGACTGGCGCAACGACAGAATCCAGAAGTTCACCGCCGAAGGCCGGTTCATCTTCTCCCTCGGCAGCTCCGGCGACGGGGACGGCGAGCTCAACCGCCCGGCCGGAGTCGCGGTCGACTCGGACGGCGACATCTACGTCGCGGACACGGGCAACAACCGGGTGCAGCTCTTCAGCGAAGAGGGGCGATACGTAGAGAAGTTCATAGGCGACGCATCGCTGTCGAAGTCGATGATCGCCTACATGATTCCCCAGGCGACGCCGCTGATGCTCAGGGAGCTATCGCGGCTGGAGCCGCAGAAGCGCTTCCGGATGCCCCGGTCGGTGGTCGTCGACGACCGGAAGCGTATGTACGTCGCGGAGTTCCACGGCTTCCGTGTGCAGATATACGAAAAGCAGGCGATCCCGCTGAGCGCAGACCAGATCGCGCCGCGGGTGACATCGCGCAAGCTCAAGACGATCTGACTCAGCCCCGTCGTTCAGGCATTCTATATAAGCGGTGAGGAGGTAGTACATGACATCCGAAGCCCAGGAAACAGCCATTCGATCGTTACTGGTGGAAGACAATGCCGGCGATGTTCGGCTCACCCAGGAGGCGCTCTCAGAGTCCGCGTATCCCAACGAGTTGGACGTAGCCGAGGATGGTGAAAGCGCCATGGCGCGGCTGTTGAGGCAGGGAGAGTTCGGCGACGCCCCCCTGCCGGACCTGATCTTCCTCGACCTGAACCTGCCGAAGAAGGACGGATTTCAGGTCATGCGAGAGATCAAGGAGCAGCCTCATTTGCGGCACATCCCGGTGATGATCCTCACGTCGTCGCAGGCGCAGGAAGACATGCTCATTTCCTACGGGCTCGCGGTGAGGAGCTACATCCGAAAGCCGCTGGAGACGAGTCGGTTCGACATGATGGCCAAGGGACTCGTGCCTCGGCTTGCCAGCCGGATCGAAGGCGCCGAGGCCTGGAAGGCCATGGCCCGTAGTGAGGCTGTGGAACGGGAAGAGAGCATGGTCCTCGAGTACACGGAGTTGGCAGGACTGTCTGAGGAGGACCGTACAGGCAGGATGCAGGCATTGGCGGATGCGGTACTCGATCTGCCCGCAACGCTGCGGCGCGACTTTGCGCTGTCCCGGCTGAAGGTCTGGCTGAGACTTGAGCCGGAGGCAGCGAAACGGGTCGCCGCGAGTTACGAATCGATCGCCGCCAAGCTCTCGGGGGACCGGGCCGACGCTCACATGTCCTTGGTCCAAGACCTGGTAAGGGAGTTCTCTGTTGACGAACAGGGCCGGCTCATCGCGCTGGACCCCACTGTCTTCGGGGGCGTTTCTGCCGAGATGGAGGCCGCGTCGAAGAAGAGGTGGTGGTGGCCCTTTGGCGGTTAGGGGGCGTCGCCTGAGTTGACCGGGCTCGGTCCGCGGTCGCCGGAATCCCCCGTCACACTGGAGGCAGGGTAACGATCTCCAGCCAGAAGTCCTGGATCGAGACCACCACTGCGATGAACTGGTCGAGGTCGACGGGCTTCGTAATATAGGCGTTGGCGTGGAGGTCGTATGACCCCGACACGTCTCTGTCCTCATTGGACGTCGTCAGGATCACGACCGGTATCCGCCTCAACGCCGGGTCGCCCTTGACCTCTTCGAGCACCTCACGGCCGGTCTTCCTGGGCAGGTTGAGGTCGAGCAGGACCAGGTCGGGCCGCGGGATGGAATCGGCGGCCCCGTTGCTCTTGAGCAGCTTCATCGCCTCTTCGCCGTCGCGGGCGACCGTGAGATTGTTGCGGACCTTAGCCTCCTTGAGTGCCTCTTGAGTGAGACGCACGTCGCCCGGGCTGTCTTCGACCAGGAGGATTTCGATCGGCCTTGAGTTTCTCGTGATGGTCATATGCCTGCTTTCTGGTCTACGGACTGGAGGGTGAAGTAGAAGGTGGAGCCCATACCTGGCTCGGACGCAACCGATATAGTACCGCCGTGACGCTGGACGATCTTTTTGCAGATCGCGAGACCGATTCCCGTACCGGGATACTCGTCACGGCCGTGGAGTCGCCGGAACAGCTCGAAGATCCGCTCGCTGTACTGGGAGTCGATTCCGATGCCATTGTCACTCACCGAGAACTGCCAGCCGGCTTCGACAGGGACGGCGTCGACGCGGACTTCCGGCACGTCTGATCCTGAGAACTTGATGCCGTTGCCGATCAGGTTCTGGAAGAGCTGGACCAGCTGTCCAGAGTCGCCGATCACGGTGGGTAGAGGTTCGTGGGTCACGTCGGCGCCTGTTTCTTCTATGCTCACCTCGAGGTTGCCCATGGCGCGATTAAACGCGACTTCGGAGTCTGTCGGCTCGAACGGAACGCCCCTGATCCCGATCCTGGAGTACGCCAGCAGGTCGTCGATCAGCCGCTGCATCCTCTGAGCGCCGTCCACGGCAAAGCCGATGAAGTCTTGGGCGTCCTGTCCGAGTTTGTCTCCGTAGCGGCGGTTCAGGAGCTGCATGTACGACGCGACCATGCGCAGCGGCTCTTGGAGGTCGTGGGAGGCCACGTAAGCGAATTGCTCGAGGTCTGCGTTCGAGCGGCGAAGCTCTTCTTCGATCTCCATCCTGCGCGCGTACAGTTGCGCGATCGCGATCGCGCCCGAAATCTGGTTGCTGACTCTCTGGGCAAGATCGACGTGCGCCTGATCGTACGCGTACGGCTCGGTCGACATCAGGCTGATCATGCCCATCGGGCTGCCGGCCGCCGTCAGCGGTACCAGAATCTCCGAGCGAAATCCTACGTCGTAGGAGTCGACCGCGAGCGGGAATTCGGAGCCCATCTCCTCCCGAGTCCGACCGGTGAACGTAACGGGGGAGTTGCGTTGGACTATCACCTCGACCATTGAGCCTTGCAAAGGTCGTGTGAATCCGGCCTTCGACCGCTCCTGCTCGAGATCGATGCCATGTATGTACTCCACGCGGAGCGTGCCACGTTCGAGGTCCGCAGTGACTATGTCGATGCGGTCGAACGGGATGAGCTTGCGGACCTGCTCGCCGAACAGCGGGTAGATCTCGGTGATGTCGGGCGACGACGTGATGATGCGGCCGATCGCAGCCAGCACGGCGTTCTGTTCGGCAAGCTGACGTAACTCAGCGGCCAGAGCATCGTCGGCGCGGGCCATGTTCACCTCGGCGCCGGGGCGTCCGCGAAAGGCGGGCGATTCGGGGCTCCCTCGGAGCCGCCACAGGATATCACGTCGCGGTCAGCGGCCGTCTGCCGGTCGCGGCGTCACCTGCACGAGCGGTCATGCGGGCGCAATCGAGGGCCCGCAGCGTTACCACGCGGTCCAGCCGCCCTCCACGGGGATGTTGGCGCCGGTCATGTATGAGCCGGCGTCGGAGACGAGCAGCAGCAGCGCGCCCTTCAGCTCGTGGCGCCTGCCGAGACGCTTCATCGGGCTCTTGGCCGACAGCCGGCCGATCACCTCTTCCATCACCACGTCCTTGGGGAACGCGCCCGGGCTGATGCAGTTCACGCGCACGTCGTCCTGCGCCCAGTAGACGGCCAGGTGGCGGGTCAGGTGTATCGTCCCGCCCTTGAGGGCGTGGTACGCGGCCGGGCTTCGGAAGTCGAGCCCCTCGTAGGCGTCGGGGTACGAGCCGACCATTCCGTACATCGACCCGATCATGACGATGCTTGCCGGCGCGCCGCGCTCGACCGCGTGGTCGCGCATGAGCCGCGCCAGCGCGAAGTAGCCCGCGTTGTTAGCCTGGTGGCGGGCGAACTCCTCGAACGTCACGTCGGCGATGCTCTTGGAGTTCGCTTCGAGGCCGTTGTTGACGAGGACGTCGAGCTTGCCCGCGGCCGCCACGGCGTCGCGGAAGCCCGCCTCGATGGAGTCTGCGTCCATGTGGTCGAGCTGGACGCCGAAGTGCGCGGCGCCGCCGGGGCTCGGCAGGGCGGCCGCGGTCTCATCGGCCCGCGCCTTGTCCCGGCTCGACACGACGACCGAAGCTCCCGCCTCGGCCAGCGCCCGGGCGAACGAACCGCCTAGCCACCCACTGCCGCCGGTTATCAACGCTGCCTTCCCGGTCAGGTCGAACAGCTCCTGGATCGTAGGCTCGTCGGTCCGCGTCATCGAAGGCCTCCTGGAGTGGTGTGGGGCAGGGGAGGGCTACCCCCGGCCGATGTACGGCATGTCGGTCGCCATGATCGTGATGAACTGCACGTTGGTGTCCAGCGGCAGGTTCGACATGGAGACGATCGTGTCGGCGACGTGCTCGACGTCAAACGTCGGCTCCACCTTGATCGAGCCGTCGGGCTGGTGGGTGCCCTGCGCCGACTTCGCGGTCATCGGGGTCGCCGCGTTGCCGATGTCTATCTGGCCGCACGCGATGTTGTACTTGCGGCCGTCGAGCGAGGTGGACTTGGTCAGGCCGGTGATGCCGTGTTTGGTGGACGTGTACGGGGCCGAGTCGGGGCGCGGCACGTGAGCGGAGATCGAGCCGTTGTTGATGATCCGGCCGCCCATGGGTTCCTGCGCCTTCATGATCTTGATCGCTTCCTGGGTGCAGAGGAACGTCCCCGTGAGATTGGTGTCGACGACCCGCTGCCAGTCCTCGTACGTCAGGTCTTCCAACGGCACCCGCGGGGCGCCGTGGCCCGCGTTGTTGAACAGCACGTCCAGCCGGCCGAACGCCTCGGTCGTCCTGGCGAACAGCGCGCGGACCGACTCGGGGTCGCCGACGTCCGTCTGGACGGCGAGGATGGCTGCGTCCGCGCCGGCCTCCCGCACCGTCTCGTCGAGCGGCTCCATGCGCCGGCCCGCGATGACGACCGAGTAGCCGTCTCGCAGCAGCGCCAGTGCCGAATGCTTGCCGATCCCCGTTCCGCCTCCGGTAATGATAGCCACGCGTCCGTTCGAGCTCATCAGTCGCATCTCCTGGTCATACGATTGTCTTGGCTTCAGGCCTGGCCGGCGTCCGTCACGCACCGCTGCAGGAGGTCGAGCGCCGCCCTGGCGAACGTCCACATGTTGCGCTCGCGGTCGGCGTCGCCGGTCTCCACGGTGATCGCCGCCTCGACGGGCCCCGCGACCGCGATGCAGGCGTGTCCGGCGCTGTCGCCGTACCGGTTCCCCGTCGGCCCGCTGGCGCCCGTCTCGGCCAGTCCCCACGTCGCGCCGAGCAGGTCCCGAGCGGTGCGCGCGTTCAGCAGCGCGTACTCTTCCGTACTCGCCCGCATGCCCTCCATGGCGTCGTCGGGCACGCGCAGCAGCCCCCGTTGGGCCGCCCGGGTGTAGACGACGGCGCCGCCGATGAAGTACGCGGAGGCGCCCGGCACCGCCAGCAGCGCGGCGGATACCAGTCCTCCGGCCGACGACTCGGCGACGGCGACGGTCTGTCTCCTGTCCTTGAGCAGCGCGCCGGCCGTCTCGGCCAGCGGGCGTAGGCCTTCCATGCGTCGTTCGCCTTCCTTCGAGGTCGGTCGCGTGCCACCTTACCATAGCGCCGCGTGCCGGCGCTTGGACGGAGGGCAGCCGCGGGCTCAGTCGATCGGGTCGAAGAAGGTCAGGTCGGCGCCCAGGTTGTCCATCGCCGTCACCTCGTCGCCCCGAAGCCGCGCGCGAACGTCGCCTGTGAAGTTCTTCAACGTGATCTCAGACTCCGCCAGGGGAAACTCGAAGGAGACCGGCCGGTTGACCGGGGGCTGCGGGACGAAGAAGTAGCCGCTGGCGACTCTGGGCATGGTCGCCGCTACTCTTGCCTCTGGAACCCGGAGCAGTCGCAGCCGGAGCAGTCCAGGCGCGGCAGCGTGATCGGGTGTCCGGAGAGTCTCCAGGCGAGGTCGGCCGAAATGCCGGCGAACTCGACCACAGTGGCTTCCTCGCGGACACTCGTCAGCTCGCCATCCTTGTACCACCCGAGGAGGTACTGATTACAGCCGTCAATCCACCAGAGGGCCAGGATGCCTGAGCCAACGGCGCCTTCAGGATATATGACGTAGAGTGTGCCATCCCGTTCTGACGAACTGAGGACGTAACTGATGGGAGTGCCTTGCCAGGTGGCCTCGTCCTCGATTTCGAACCGTGGAGCTCCAGGGACGTAAGTCGATTGGTCAGGCCACCGTAATTGGATCTTGAGCCGCACCATAGTGGGCACCGGTAACGGTTTCGAGGAAATCCACTCATCGAAGGCTTTGTAGAAGTCGTCGACCGAGATGCCGAAAGCCTCTTCGAAAGCCTGCTGCCATGTCTGCCGTTCGCCAAGGAGGTTCCAGTAACTTACGAACGATTCTTTATCCTCCGCCACCTGCTCGATCAGGAAAGAGGATGCGATGAAGCTCAAAGCGTAGGCGTGCCACGCTGTAGAACACCCGTGGAAGGCGTCCCTGTCCGCTATCCTCGCCAGCTCGGCCGCCAGCTCGTCCTGGACGTCCGAATCCTGTGCACGTTGCCACGCAAGCTCGAGATAGAACGAGTAATCGCCCACAAATTGCCTGCGCCCGGGTCTGGTTGATATGTATGCGGAGTCGGCGTGCACGGCGAGCCCTTCCACCAGCCAAGTGGGGCCTCGATCATTCGGGAACCCCCAGGCCGTCTCGCCATTTGGCAACTGCGTGAATCCCGAAGCAAGCTGCCCCTGCAGAACGTGAAAGTACTCGTGGGCTATGGAAAGTTCGAGAGCTTCGAGACTGTAGACGGAAACGCCCCCGTACATCAGACCGACCACCGCGCCGCCCGCCGCGGAATATGTGACCCAGGCATGCGTCCGGACCGCATCCGGGTTGGAGGCGTGCGAGAGGTCGAAGCCAGTGACATCCCGGTACGCCGGGGCCATCGCGTCATAGTTTTCGCCGGCCACCACGGTGAACCCCGTGGCCTCGATGCCGAACCAGGCGCTGAAGACCGCGCGGGCGTGCTCCATCTCCTCGCGCAGAATGGTCTGATGCTCCTCCGGGATAGCCCCCGCGAATATCCACATTGGAGGTGGTGACGCCGCCCTCGGGATAGGCGTGGCAGTAGGAGTGGCGGTGGGCGTTGCCGTGGCTGTCGGAGTGGCAGTCGGTGTCGGCGTGGGTGTTGCCGTGGCTGTCGGAGTGGCAGTCGGTGTCGGCGTGGGTGTTGCCGTGGCTGTCGGACTGGCTGTCGGAGTCGGTGTGAGTGTTGCCGTGACTGTCGGGGTGGCTTCCGGAGCCGGCGTGAGTGTTGCCGTGGCTGTCGGAGTGGCTGTCGGAGTCGGTGTGGGCGTTGCCGTGGCGGTCGGAGCCAGATGCTCGCCAGCTTGGGCGCGGACATTGATGGCAGCGGTGGGCGTGGGCGTTGCCGCAGCGGTCGAAATCGCGGTGGGCGTAGGCGCCAGCCCCTCAGAGCAGGCAATGGTACCGACCAACAGACCCGCGACCAGCAGGGCCCGCTTGCGGTGTTCCATGCGTCGTTCCCTTTGAGGTCGGTCGCGTGCCACCTTACCATAGGCCCGCGCCTCATCGCTTGCGCTGGCGCCAGCCGGGGGCTCAGTCGATCGGGTCGAAGAAGGTGAGGTCGGCGCCGAGGTTGTCCATCGCCGTCACCTCGTCGCCCCGAAGCCGCGCGCGAACGTCGCCTGTGAAGTTCTTCAAGGTGATCTCAGACTCCGCCAGGGGAAACTCGAAGGAGACCGGCCGGTTGACCGGGGGCTGCGGGACGAAGAAGTAGCCGTTCGTGACTCTGGCCGCGCCTCGGACTCGGTCGACCGTCACGGAGGCGGGGTCGACCCACGGCGGCACGCGGACGAACAGCGGCGCGGGGCGCTTCACGGTTACCCGCAGCGCGGAGTGCGTGTAGGGCGACTCCACCCTGACCGAGTCGGTCTCGTGGTCGAAGAGCATGTTGACCCAGTGCCCGGCCTCGTCCGTTCGCGTCACGTCCCTGTAGGCCTCGCAGAGCGACCCGATGGCGCCGCCGACTATGTCCAGGTTGAAGCCGACCCTCGGCTTGGCGGACTCCATGATGCCGAGCGGCTCGTGGCCGTACGGCGAGGGAAATCCGTAGCCGCCTCGCAGCCGGTCGGCCACGTTACGCCTGCCGTCGACGCCGTCCGGGTTCGGCGGCTCCACGATGAAAGAGACGTCGCGGAGCTGCGACGGCAGCAGGTGGCAGCGCAGTATCCTCTCGGCGTCGTGGAAGTACTCGGTGTGGCCCCACTGGCCGAGAATCAATGCGGTCTCCAGGATGTCGCCGGTGTTGTTGGCCTCGCCGCGGCCGGAGTCCTCCTCGACGCGGCTGCCCTCGATGCTCCACCCGATCTCGTCTCGTATCTCCCAGAGCCCGTTGTCGTAGAAGACTTTGACCCGCGCCATCAACGACGCGTCGCCCGTCAGGTCGGCGAGCTGCGCCAGCGACGACATGACGCAGGTCGTCGAATGGCAGTGGCCGCCGAAGCGCGCCTCGTCGTAGGCGCCGTCGGCGCGGAACGCTTCGTCGAGGGCCCTGTCCTTGAGTAGGAGCGCCAGCTCCAGGGCGGGCCCGTACCCGGTCGCCCGGTAGTGCTTCACCAGCGGCCCGATGGAGCGGGCAATCCGACTGACGAACGAGGAATAGCCCGGCGCGAGCGGGCTGAGCCCGAAGTCGCTGGTCAGGCGGGCGCCGTCCCATTCGCCGTCCGGGACCCAGTACTCGAAGATCGCCGCTATGCTGGACTCCGCGAGCCTCCGGGCCTTCTGCGAGCCGCGGTACTTCGCCAGCGCGTAGAGGGCGTGGAAGCCCTCGCGTACGTTGTGGTCCATCAGGACTATGGGGCGGCCGCTCGGCTCGGCGCGGTGAAGCGGTAGCGGGGCGACGCTGTAGGAGAAGAAGGCCGCGCGGGCCTGCTTGTCCACCGCGTCCTCGTCAAGCCGTATTCCCGCGGCGTCCTCGCCGTTGAGCATCGCGTTGAGGTGCCGCCCCGGCGAGTGCGCCTCGGAGCTGCCCCCGAGAGCGGCCACGGGGCGGACGCTCGCGCCTCCGTACGGGATGTCGCCATCGTCGGCGTTGAACGCGTTCGACATCGCGCGGCATCCCAGCTCGATGGCGTCGCGTATGTCCCTGGTGTTGACGTCTTGCAGTTGGGTCATGGAGCGCTCCGGGAGGACTATGGCCTCGATTGGCGCAATGCTACAGCATACCCGTCATTCCCGCGACGGCGGGAATCCACGGTGGGGAAGGGGATGGGTTCCCGCCTGCGCGGGAACGACGACGCCTGCGCGGGAACGACGAATGGAGACGGGAACGAACGGTGGCCGCGCCGGCCCTTCGCGATCCGGTCACGGCCCCACCGCGTGTTGACCAGCGCCGCGGCCGCTCCTAGAATGTCTGCCAGCCAGCATGGGAGGAGACAATGAGCTACGTCAGCTTTGGCCGCAGCTCGGGCGGCGACAAGGAGATCAAGGTCGTCCTCAAGGACGGCGCGTGGATGACGACCCACTTCGTCGACGGCGAGCCTGATCGGCACGTCATCAAGATGTTCGGCACGAACGAGTTGCCGACGCCGTGGTCCTCGGACACGGACCGCGACACTGTCATAGAGGAGCTGGCGGCCCGCAACGCCCACGCCACGATAAGCTGAGCCGTCTGCCGCGCGCCCTGGAATACGTCTCGGGAGGCCTTTCGCGCGTCCGGCCTGAAGGTCCGTCGTCGGGCCGTGTCTGCACGTCCGGAGGGCCACCATGCCGATAGAACTCCCGCTCGGACCCGGAGGCGCGGACCGGGGCAAGACCGCCGTTCCGGGCGACCCTTGCTACTTCTGCGAGGTCATCGCCGGCCGTTCGGAGAAGGCCATCGTCGAGGAGACGGAGTTGACGCTCACGCTCGTGAACTGGATGCAGTACGAGCTCGGGCAGGTCTACGTGATCCCCAGGCGGCACGCCCCGACCCTGCTCGACCTCACGGACGAGGAGGCCGTCGCGGTGGTCCACACCGTCCGCAGGATCGCCGACGCGCTGCTGAGGGCGTACGACCCGGACGGGCTGAACCTGATCCAGAACAACGGCGTGGTGGCCGGCCAGAGCGCTCCGCACTTTCACATGCATGTCGTGCCGCGCCGCAAGGTCGGCAGCGACTGGGGAAACGGCCCTCCCCACGTCGCGGTGCTGGAGGGCAAGACCCCGACGAAGCCCGACCGCGACGTGTTGGTCAGCCTGGAAGAGGAACACGAGATCGCCCGCCACATCCAGCGGTTTCTGGTAACGCCCGGATGAAGAGTTGGGGACCGGTTGGCGTATCTATCGGGCAACCGGGCTTGATGAACGATGGGCCGTTGCCGCTCACGCCGCGCAGAGTGGACGATCACCGTGCACGTTTTGTGAAACCCTGCGCGTGCCCTCGACGCGCCGACTATCCGACTGCCCTGAGTGCCCCGACGCTTCGGCGGGGTGTATCGAAGGGCGCTACTCGGGGTGAACGGGTTGTGGGAGCATCAACTCTGAACAGCTACAGCTAGTCGGGAAGGGGAGACGCGTGAAATACGATCTGCTGATCAAGGGCGGAACGGTCGTGGACCCGTCGCAGGGTCTTGCCGCGAGGCGGGACGTCGCGATGGCGCAGGGGAAGGTCGCCGCGGTCGAGCCGTCGATCGTCGCCGGCGAGGCCGCGGAGGTACTGGACGCCCAGGGGCTGATCGTAACGCCGGGACTGGTCGACCTTCACGTCCACGCCTACTGGGGCGCGTCGACCTACGGCGTCGACCCCGACATCAGCAACGCAGCCAAGGGCGTCACCACCGCGCTCGACGCCGGCTCCGCGGGCGCGCTCACGTTCGGCGCGTTCCGCAGGCATACCCTCACGCGCGCCGACACGAGGCTCTTCGCGCTGCTGAACATCTCCGCGATGGGCATGATCTCGCCGACGATAGGCGAGCTCGAGGACTCCCGCTGGGCCGACGTCGAGCTCGCGGTCGAGGCGGGACTCGCCAACCGAGAATACGTCAAAGGCGTCAAGGCGCGGCTGGGGCGTCACCTCGTCGGCGATTCGGACGACGTCGAGATGCTCGGTAGGGCGCTGGAGGCGGCGGAGCGCATAGGCGGCTTCGTCATGGTCCACGTCGGCAACACGCCGTCGCCGCTGCCCACGCTGCTGGACATGCTCAGGAAGGGCGACGTCGTGACGCACTGCTTCCACGGCTTCGAGGACGGCGTACTGGAGGACTCCGGCGCCGTGCTGGAGGGTCTGGCGGAGGCGCAGGGCCGCGGCGTGGTCGTAGACCTCGGCCACGGCGGGGGCGGCTTCTCGCTGAAGGCCGCCGAGAAGGCCGTCGCGTCCGGCCTGCTGCCCGACACGATCTCCAGCGACGTGCACACCGTCAGCATCGAGGGGCCGGTCTACGACCTGCTCACCACGATGACCAAGATGCTGTACGTCGGGTTGTCGCTGGAGGAGGTCGTGCGCCGCTCCACCGAGACGCCGGCCCGCGCGCTCGGCCTGGGCGACAGGGTCGGGACGCTGAAGGTGGGCGCGGAGGGCGACGCCGCTGTCCTACGCCTGGAGGAGGGACGGTTCGAGTTGGTCGACCGGATCAGCCCGATGACGAAGCTGGGATCGACGCGGTGGGAGCCGGGCGTCCGGTTCGAGGCGCCGCGGAGGCTGTCCCACGTCCGCACCATACTCCGGGGCCGCGTCTACCGTCCCTGGCTCAGGTAGCCGCACGGGACCAGAGGCAGGCACCGCCTCCCGTCGTTCCCGAGAGCGCGCTTTGCACAACCGTCGTTCCCGTGGAGACGGGAACCCATCCCTCGCCCCTCCCTGGATTCCCGCCGTCGCGGGAATGACGGTTGTGGATGTCTCCGTCCGCAGTCCGCTTCCCGTGCTCGCATGGAGCCGCCCTCGTACCTCGGATCACTAGGTATTGACAAGAATCCCCAACCTGCGACGATGGGAATGTCGGACCGGCGCACATTGCCTGGGCGAGAAAGGACGACGAGCATGACGTGGAGACTGGCCCTGGCTCCGTTCCTGGCAGCGGCAATCGTCGTCGTTGCCGCCATCGGCTGCGCCCGCGACGAGCCGGCGGACCCGCCGACGCCGAAAGCACCGGCGACTCCAGTGGACCCGGCGGCGCCAACGGGGACGGCCGCTGAGCCGCAAGCGCCCAAGACCCCCAGGCCGGCGAACACTCCGCTTCCTCCGCGGGCAGCCTCCAAGCCGCCGACCCCGACGGCCACGCCCACTCCCGATCGGGTCATCACGATCGGGCACTGGGGCGATCAGTTCCCCGTCCTCCACGACTCGCAGGTGGTGACGGCGCCGGGGCAGATGCGGGACACGATGGCCCCCTGGCGCGACGGTGGAGGCAACAGGCTGTTCTCCACGCACGTCTTCGGCACGCCGTTCATGCTCAACGAGAAGGGTGAGGTACTGCCCTGGATCGCGACGGCCATCACCTCCAACGAGGACTTGACCGTCTGGACGATGAAGCTGCGCGAGCACGCCGTGTTCCAGGACGGGACGCCGATCACCGCTGCGGACTTCAAGGCTTACTGGGAGCACGGCGGAAAGCCGGAGAACGCCGTCGCCTGGGGGGGCGCGAGCCTCACGCTCGGCGAAATCAAGGGCTGGGGACCGCTGAGGGCCGGCGAGGCCGCCGAGGCCGTCGGCCTCAGGGTAGTCGACGACCACACCCTGAAGATCGAGATTGAGAACCCTAATGCCGCGTGGCCTCTGTACATGGCGACATGGCACATCGGCATCTCCAAGCTCGAGCAGATACTAGCAGACGAGAGCTGGGGCAACGCGCCAATAGGAGCAGGACCCTTCAGACTTACCTACGACCCGGACAGCGGTCTCACCGAGTTGGTCAACGTCTACCTCGTGGTCAAAAACGGCGACCTCGTGGTCAGACAAAACACGGATGACGCTTACGACGCTTCTGGCTTTGCGGGCGCCGCTATCATCGACAAGCTGGTGCTGCCGAATATCCCCGACGAACAGGCGAGGCTGATCATGTTCGAGAGCGGCGAGCTCGACCTGATGCGTGTCGGCAGGGAGACCTACGCGGCGCTCGACCCGGGCCACCCGTTCAATCCCCTCCTGTACGCGTCTCCCTCGGGCGGCCTGTCGTTCATCCTGCTGTAGATCGACAAGGCTCCGGTTCATGACCTCATGATCCGCAGGGCTCTGGCCCACGGTCAGGACATGGAGAAGATCGTCGGCGCCATCTGGGGCTCTGCGGCGACCCATGCGAAGGGCCTGATATCGAGCCTGCTGCCGTGCCACGACCCTGCCGCCAACTATCAGCCATACGATCCTGACCTTGCGCGACAGATCCTGTTCGGGTCGACGTACAGCCACGTAGCCAGGCTGCCGTCGCTCATGGTCGATCTCCACCGTCCCGATACAATCTCGATGGGCGCTGCCATGAGGCAATACTGGAAAAACAATCTCGGCGCCGAGCTTGACATCCTCAAGCGCGAGAGCGGCCTGCCGAGGCGTGAGACCTCACAGCTCTACCGGCACAGGATGGATTCGAGGGTCCCCGACTCTACCCAGATCGTGAGTAACCTTGCCCGTGGGTATTTCGTTGAGACCCTTCCCGGCCTCCCCCTGCAGAGGCGCACGGGCTCGGATTACTTGGACGCGCTGGCTGACCTAGCGCGGTCGGTGCCGCTTGACCACCCGGACCGATGCACGGTGTTTCAGGCGTTGGAAGAGGAGTACTTCGACAAGGCATACATGATCCCGATCCGGGAAGTCGACCCGGTCAGGTGGGTCGTGCAGCCGTGGCTCGGGGGGTTCGAGAGCAGCTTCAACCAGGACTTCAACACGCTGATGACGGCGTACGTCGAGAGGCACTAGAGGCTGCTGGGAAAGGCGGCGCGGCCTTCCAAATGTCGCCCCGAACGGAGTGAGGGGTCTGGGGTGGAGCCAGTTCGACGCGTGATCCAAGTCGGTACGACTCCACCCCAGGTCCTTCGCGTTGCTCAGGACGACAGTTCTTCCGCAGCCTGCCAGCGTCCCGGACCCAGGATGCCGAACGTCGGGGGCCGACCGTCGTCGCTGCCCAGGCTGCCACGGATGGCGCGCTGGCGCACCGCCTTCGTTGACCGCTACTCGAACCAGATGGCGTAGAGCCGGGCGCGCCTGAGCTTGAACCGCAGGCGCACCATCCTGCCCTCCCACGGTGACAGGTCGGACTCGCCGTTCCATGTCACCGTGCGGTCGACGCCGCCTATCGTGATCTCGTCGCAGTCGGCGAAGCTCCTGCCGGTGACGGTCTCCGCGAACGAGTGGGACTCGCCGGTCGAGTCGGCGAGCTCGACCGATATGCCGCCGCCGTACCTGGTCCAGCCGTTGATCTTCAGGCGTCCTCCCTCGAAGACGAACGGGGTCGTGGCGAAGTAGCCGTCCTCGGCGGCTTCGAGGCAGACGAAGCCGTCCTTGCGCCAGGTCGCCAGCGCGATCTGGCCAGCGTAGCCGGGGAACGGGCTGGTCGGGCTCGGGTAGAGCGCCTGCTGCAGGTTCTCGGGGCGCGAGTACTCGTTGTTGTGGGTGCGGACGCAGGGGATGACGGCGATCGACGACTCGTCCGGCCTGACGCTGATGACCCCCGCGCCGGCGAAGAAGCCGGCCGTCCAGTCCCGACGCGGGGCGCCGCTGGTGCCCGGGTCTCCGCCGCCCAGGAGGGGCTCCCGCGTGTGCCGCTCCCACCGGACGCCGTCGCGGCTCGTCATGAGCTGGATCTGGGTGATGTCGATCTCGCGCTGGAAGAAGGCGGGGAACATCAGGTGCGCGTCGGCGTCGGGCCACAGGGCGTAGCCGTTCGTGTAGATGTCGGCGCCGGGGTGGTCGTGGACATCGGTCGTGACGATAGTCTCCGGGATCGGCCAGCGCCTGAAGTCCTCCGTCTCGGCGTAGGCGATGGTGCGGCGTCCGTGGGCCCTGCCCGAGGAGTGCGTCGTCCAGCCCCGGAAGTAGCCGCAGTAGACCCCCCGGTCCTCGTCGTAACGCGCCACGATCTGCGTGTCGCTGAAGTACTCGGTAATGACCGGCTCCTCGATCGCATGCCAGTCGATGCCGTCCGGCGAGGTCGCGCCGTAGACGCACCGGGCGCCGTCGGACCGCTTGCCGCGGTGGATGATCTTGTACCGCTCGGCGGGCGGCGCGCTCGGGTCCTTGAAGACCGTCGCCGTCGGCACCGGCCGGCCAAGGGCGCGGTTGGTGCCGTAGACGATGTTGTTCTCGGTCGTGCCCCGCCAGTCGACCGTCCCGATGGTCGGCTTCGTCCACTCGACGCCGTCTTCGGACTCGGCGTAGCAGAGGTAGTAGCTGTAGGGGTTCTGCTCGCCCTCCGACTTGGCGTCGCCCGCCATCTGGTTGTGGCAGGTGTAGTAGAGGCGGTAGCGGCCATCGTCGTCGATGATCGTAGTGTGCAGCGTGAAGCACGTCTCCCAGGGGTGCTCCATCTCGACCATCGGCTCGGCCTCGACGCGGGGCTTCCCGACCTCGAGCCGGACGCCCCTCGGCGTCTCCCACTCGGTGCCGAGGGCGTCGGCCCACGACACGGCGTAGCCTGGCTCGACCAGGCTCCAGTCGACGAATACGTGCTTCTTCGCGTCCAGCTTCTCCCGGACCATCAGGGCCATGAGTCGCCTCCCTTTCGTCCATCGCGGTCGAGCGCGTCCGCGCGACGCGCCGGCGCACACTCTATCATCTCCGGCCGCGGCAGTTCAGTTTTGGGGTTGGGTGGGGAGGTTACCCCCTGGATTCCCCGCCTTCGGAGATCCTTGGGTGACCCTTCTTGCGTTAAAGATGGGTGCGCCGCCGTCCGTCGTTCCCGTGGAGACGGTAACCCATCCCTCCTCCCCGCCGTAGATTCCCGCCTTCGCGGGAATGACGGTTGTGCAGGGGTCTCCCTTCGCGGGAATGACGGTTGTGTTTGGTGGGTCGTGGGGGGCGGTGGCGGTCAGGACAGGGCGGTGGTCAGGACCTTTTCGAGGCGTTTGCGGCCTCTGAGGGGGCCGACGATGGCCATGTTGAGGTTTTCCGGGGTAAGCAGGCGGGCCGCCGTCTCGGTCACCTGCTCGGCGGTGACCGCTTCGATACGCTCGATGATGTGGCGGACGTCGAACATCCGGCCGACGAGGGACTCCTGGGCGCCCATCCACGCCGCGACGGCCCTGCTGTCCTCCATGCGCAGCATCAGCCTGCCGGCGACGAGGCGCTTGGCGCGCTCGACCTCGTCCGCGGGGATGCCCTCCCTCATGCGGCCCATCTCGGCCAGGATCGCCGCGACCGCGGTGTGGGCCTTCGACGGGTCGGCGCCCGAGCTCACGACGAGCGCGCCGCAGTCGCGGAAGTAGACTACCGAGCTGTGGACGTCGTAGGCGAGGCCGAGCCGCTCGCGGACCTCGAGGAAGAGCCTGCTGCTCATGCCCTCGCCCAGGATCACGCTGAGCAGGTCGAGCGCGTGGCGGTCCGGCGCGGTTATCGACGGGGCCGGCACGGCGATGGAGATGTGGGCCTGCTCGGTACTGCTGTACTCGACGACGAGCCGAGGCTCCGTCTGCTCGCCTGCGAACCTCTCCCACGCGGTCGATTCGCCCGGCTTCCAGTCGCCGCACAGCTCCGCGATCTGGCCGACGACGGCGTTGTGGGTGAGCTTGCCGGCGGCGCTGACGACGATGTTCGACGGCGTGTAGTAGCGCTCCACGTGCGCCAGGACATCGTCCCTCGTCGTCCGCGCGACCGACTCGCGGGTGCCGGCTATCTCGCGTCCCAGGGGATGGTCGGGCCACAGGAGCTCGTCGGTCAGGACATCGGCGCGGTGGCCGGGGTCGTCCTCGACCATGCGCTGCTCCTCGTAGATGACCATGCGCTCCTTCTCGACGTCCTCCGCCCGGTGCAGGGAGTGGCGCAGCATGTCGACTAGCAGATCGATGGTCTCCTCCGCGTGCGGCTCCGGCACCTTGCTCCAGTAGGTCGTGAGCTCGTGCTCGGTGGCGGCGTTGATCTCCCCGCCGACGGCCTCGACGGTGCCGCTGATGTCCTTGGGGTCGGGCCTGCTGTGCGTGCCCTTGAAGACGAGGTGCTCGATGAAGTGGGAGAGCCCGGCGCGGTCGTCGTCCTCGTACCGGGAGCCGACGCCGACGAATACGCAGGCGGTGACCGAGCGGGTGTGCGGCATCGAGCTGGTGACGACGCGGAGGCCGTTGTCGAGCGTGGTCTTCTCGAAGGCCTGACCGTCGTAGTCGTGATCGATCATCGCGCGATTCTAGGTCAGGGCCGCTGCGCCGGTCAATCGAAAACCGCCCTACGTAGGCGGTGATACCATGGGGCCGCCTGAAGACAGAACCCATATCGAGTCCGCCCTTCACATGCTCCGCGAGAAGACTTCGCTGTCGCGACTGGTAGTAAGTGTGAGCTCGTGGGCCCTCGCCGCGGCGTGGGTCTCGTCGTCCGCCGTGCTTGCCGGCGCGGCCTGCGGGGAAGACGCCGCCACCGAGACCCCGCAGCCCGTCGTCGACGTCGCGACTCCGGTACCGCCGCCGGAGGTCCCCGAGGACGTCAGGGCCGAGATCCGGTTTCGCGTCGACAGCGGGTACAACATGAGCATCGTCGTGGGCATCGTCAACGCCGGCGGCGCCACGTACTACTCCTATGGGACGACCTCTGCCGGAAGCGGCATCGTGCCGACCGAGGACACCGTATTCGAGATCGGCTCGATCACCAAGGCGTTCACGACGCTGATGCTGGTCGAGCTGGCGGCGCGCGGCGAAATCTCCCTGGAGGACACCATCGGAGACCATCTGCCCCCCGCGGCGCTGCCGCGGGACGGCGGCGAGTCCATCAGCCTGACGGAGCTGGCGACGCACACGGCCGGGCTGCCGAGGCTTCCCGACAATCTACATCTCTCCGATCGTGACAGGCCCTACGCCGGATACACCGTCGCCGACCTGTACAGGTACATGTCCCGGTTCAGGCCGCCGCCGTCCGCCCCGCGCTACTCCTACTCCAACCTGGGGTACGGCCTGCTGGGCCACATCCTCGAGCGACAGTCCGGGCAGAGCTACGGCGATCTGGTGGCCAGCCTGGTCACCGGCGATCTCGGCATGAGCGACACCGGCATCGAGCCCACGGCGGACATGCGCGCCAGGATCGCGCAGGGGCACAGCGGCGTCGTGGAGACCCCGCGCTGGGAGAACACGACGCTGGCCGGCGCCGGCCGCCTGCTGTCCACTGCCCGAGACGTGGTGACGTTCCTGTCCGCGAACATGGGCCTCACGGAGACGGCCTTGCGGGACGCGATGCGGCGGACTCACGAGCCGAGGCTGCCGACCGGCGAGCGGGGCGTGCAGATCGCCCTGGGCTGGCACGTCAAGCTCGTGGGCGACAGGCAGATCGTCTGGCACGACGGCGGTACCGGCGGCTACAGCAGCTACGCCGGTTTTCTCAGGGACGGCGGCGTGGGGGTCGTCGTGCTGTCCAACACCTTCGAAGGCGTCAACGACGTCGGCGTGCACCTGCTCGCGCCCGACGTCCCGATGGAGACGCTGCCCGCGCCCGCGCAGATCGACCCGACGGCGCTGGAGCGCTACGTGGGCAGCTACGAGTTCGGTTCGGACGGCACGTTGGAGGTCCGGCTGAAGCACGGCCATCTCACGGCGGCCTTCGAGAGCGAGCCGGAGGCGACGCTGTATCCGCGAGGGCGGCACGGGTTCTACTATCGCGTGGCCGACGCCAGGATCACATTCGTCGAGGACGCCGATGGCGGCATCTCAGGTCTGATCCTGCACCAGGCCCAGACCGACCGGACGGCCGTCAGGAGGGGCGCCGCGCCGGAGACCGTCGCGCGAGCGGCCGCGCCGTCGGAGATCATCATGGTGCCGTACACCAATGAAGACTTCGGGATTCGGGGCGTCGTGCCGGCGGGATGGGTCGAGTTCGTTGACGGGGGATACAAGAGGGCGGCGTCGGACGACGTCGCGCTGTACCAGCAGGTGGCCGACGGCGGGGCCACCGAGGAAGGCGTCCTAGCCGCGCTGTCCAGGGAGCTGGGCCTTGACGAACCGCCGGAGCCGACCGGCGCGATGGACACGGATGCCGCGTCCTGGTCGCTGTACGCCGTGGAGGCGCAGAGGCAGTCGTTCGACATCGCCGTCGCGGACCACGACGGCTTGGTAGTCGCGGTCGTGCTGCGCAGCGAGGCCAGCCTTCGGAGCTTCTACAGGGAGGCGGTATTCCTGCCGGCGGTAGAGGCAGCCGCCGTGCTGGAATAGACCTTGCGTGGACTGTCGGCGGATTGTTGGAGCGCGTCTCGGAGCGGGGCTCCGGCACCGCGTAGCTGTTCGGACTTGCTGAGAGGGACGCGGCCCACCCCGGTGGACTCTCTGGTTTCGTCGGCATGACGGCTGCTGTGCTTGTCGAGATCCAGTTGCGGGTGGGGCCCTCAAATCTGAAACAGCTCCGGCATCGACGGCCGGCTTGCCGAACGAGATCGGCTGGTGATACGTTGTCCGCCGGTCCGATCTTGTGTGGATGTACGGGAGCGTGCGATGGCCGGGGCGCCCGCGTTGGGGACGTGTATATGAAGATAGCCGACGTCAAGGCCTTCCCTGTTCGGGCGGGGCTGAGAAACCTGCTCATCGTCAAGGTCGAGTCGGACGACGGCCACTACGGTTGGGGCGAGTCGGGCGTTGTCGGCCGCGAGCTGGCCGTCGAGGGTGCGGTGCGGCACTTCCGCGAGTTCCTCATCGGCAAGGACCCGCGGCGAATCGGCGCGCTTTGGCAGGAGATGTACCGCGGCCAGTACTTCGAGGGCGGCCGCATCCTGACAGGGGCCATCTCCGCCATCGACGTCGCCCTCCACGACCTGGTCGCGAGGAGTCTCGGCGTGCCCGTCTACCAGCTCCTGGGCGGGGCGCACCGCGACTTCGTGCCGTGCTTCACGACGTCCGGCGCGCCGATGGGCCCCGAAGCGGTGCGCGACGCTCGGCGTCTGGTCGACGTGGGCTGGCCGGCCATACGCTTCGGCTGGGGCGCCCACGAGACGGACGGCGACGAGCTGCTGTTCGAGCCCCGGGAGTCGCTGCCGGTCACCGCCGAGTGGATAACCCGAATACGCGAAGAGGTCGGGAGGGGGCCGGTGCTGGGCATCGAGTACCACCACCGGCTGAGCGTGGCCGAGGCTGCCTCGTTCTGCCAGATGCTGCCTCCCGGCACGATCGACTTCCTGGAAGAGCCCATTCGCGCCGAGACGCCGGCCGCGTACGCGGCGCTGCGCTCGATGACCGACGTTCCGTTCGCCATCGGCGAGGAGTTCTCCAGCAAGTGGGCCTTCCTTCCGTACGTCGAGCAGGGGCTGACGAACTACGCCCGGATAGACGTGTGCAACGTCGGGGGGTTCACGGAGGCGATGAAGGTGGCGGGCTGGTGCGAGGCCCACTACATCGACCTCATGCCGCACAACCCGCTGGGCCCGATCAGCACGGCAGCCAACCTGCACCTAGCGGCCGCCGTGCCTAACTACGCGTGGCTGGAGGAGCGGACCCGGGACCTGCGTTTCGACTCCGAGATGTTCCCGGTGCAGCCGGAGCTGGACGGCGTCCGGTACCCCGTGCCATCCGGGCCGGGCCTCGGGGTCGAGTTCGACGAGACCAAGGCCGGCCGCCCCTTCGAGTTCTGGGAAGCTCCGCACCTGCATCGGAGGGACGGGTCATACACGAACCACTAGACTCGCCCGCGCATCCTTAGGGGAATGTGTCTGCCAATGCCGCCTGACGCCCTCGGGAACGGTGTCAAGACCCTCTGTTGCCGGAATCCGGTCGTCCCAAAAGTTGACCGCGCCGGTACGCCGTATCTATAATCTAGATACCCGGTCCGTAGTTTCCTGAAAGTCGCTCGTCTGAACGATGGCGGGTGCAATCCGATTTCGAGGAATGGTCGTATCATGTATGTAGGGGGGAGCACGGAGTAGATGGTCGAGACCCAAGCTCAGACCGAGGAACAGTCGCAGCCGACGATTGACGTCCGCGGCGTGACCAAGCGCTTCGGGAGTAACGTCGCCGTAAACGACGTGAGCTTCCAGGTGCGCAAGGGCGAGGTGGTCGGATTCCTCGGGCCCAACGGCTCTGGCAAGACGACCACGATGCGTCTGATCACGTCGTTCTACACGCCGGACAGCGGGACGATCCAGATCGAGGGCTTCGACAACCAGCAGCACGACCGGACGACCCGGGCCGCGATAGGGTATCTCCCGGAGAACAACCCTCTGTACGAGGACATGCTGGTTACCGAGTACCTCGAGTTCGTCTCCGACCTCAGGGGCCTGACGGCGAAGTCCCGACGGTCGAACATCGAGCAGGCCGTGGAGGAGACCGGACTGCACGAGGTGTTCTACCGCCCGATCCACCAGCTTTCCAAAGGCTACCACCAGCGCGTCGGGCTCGCCGGGGCGATCCTGCACCGCCCGGACATCCTGATCATGGACGAGCCCACCGAGGGGCTCGACCCGAACCAGCGGTTGCCAATCCGCGAGCTGATCCGGGCCGTCGGAGTCGAAAGGACAGTCCTGCTGAGCACACACGTGTTGCAGGAGGTGCAGTTCACCTGCGACCGGCTGTTGATAATCAGCCGCGGGCGAATCGTAGAGCAGGGGACGGTCGAGGCGCTGCGCAATCGGGCCCTGACCGGCCTCACCGTACAGGTCGAGATCGAAGGCGACGACATCGAGAAACACCTGCGCAGCGTGAGGGGCGTCGCCAGCGTGCACTCGCTACCCAGGGTGGACGGCCGGGAGCGGTACTCGATATCGGTGGGCGCGGACAAGGACGTAAGGCCGGACATATTCCAGCTCGCGAAGAGACGTAACTGGGTGATCTGGGACATGCACCAGGAGAGCGGGCGCCTCGAGGACCTGTTCCATGAGCTGACCGTGAGCGCGGAGGAGGCCAGGCCCTGGTACGCCGAGGGCGCGATGAAATCGGACGAGGAAACGGGGGAGTGATGCAGCAGTTCTTCGCCCTGCTCCGCAAGGAGATCAAGGCGTACTTAGACCAGCCCACGGGATACATCCTCCTCGTCATCTTCGTTGGGGTCAACTCGTACCTGTTCTTCCGATCGGCGATAACCGCCGAAGAGGCGTCTCTCAGGCCGCTCGGAGACTTCCTGCACCTGATGCTATTGGGGGTCTTCGTCGCCGCGTCCACGATGAGACTGTTCGCGGAGGAGCAGCGCGACGGCACGATCGAGCTCCTGGTCACGCACCCGATCAGGGTGCTCAGCGTCGTAGCGGCGAAGTTCATCTCGGGCGTGGCCTTTGTCGGCGTCGGAGTCCTCCTGACGGTGGGAATTCCGCTGACCATAGCCACGGCCGGAGATATCGACAGCGGGGCGGCGCTGGCGCAGTACGTCGGCACCTTCCTGCTCGTCGGCGCCCTCGTCTCCATCGGGATGTTCACGTCGAGTCTCACGCGCAACCAGATTGTCGCGTTCATCCTGTCGTTCACCGTGTTCGTGGTCCTGCTCATGATCGGGCTCGAGTTCGTCACGCTGGCGCTCCCGCGGGAGATCGCCATTCTGTTCCAGAACCTCAGCCCCACGACCCACTTCTCCGATCTCACCCGGGGCGTTCTCAACCTCCGGGACGTACTTTACTTCCTTACGCTGATGTCGCTGTTCCTCAGCGCCACCTTCCTGGTGGTGCGTGGGAAGAGCGTCAGCCACAGATCGCCCCTCTATCGCAACCTGCAGGCGGGCGTTGCCGGGCTGGTGGTAATCAGCATTCTCGTAGGCTGGTTCGGCGGCAGGCTGAGCATCCGGTGGGACCTGACCGAGCAGGGCCTGTTCACTCTCAGCGACGCCTCCAGGGAGGTGATGTCCGACCTGGACGATCTCGTGACGATCAAGCTGTTCTCCTCGAAGGAGCCGGGAGTACGCGCGGCCCCGATAACCCGAGACCTGAACGACTTCATGGAGGACGTCGCGGGCGCCTCGGACGGCAAGGTGCGGGTCCTTCATCGGCATCCGGACGTGGACGAAGACGCCGCGGTCGAGGCGCAGCAGTCGTACGTTCGGGCCGTGGAGGTGACGGACCAGAGCGAGGGTGAGCTCAACGTGTCGACCGAGTATCTCGGCTTCGCGGTACGGTACGCGAACCGGCAGTACTCCGTCCCGGTCGTCGCCAGCCTCAGCGGGCTCGAGTACACGGTGATGAGCCGGATCTACCGGATGGCGCTGAAAGAGCCCAAGACGATCGGGTTCTTCCTCAACCACGACGAGGAAACGCCGGGCCCGCAGCTCAACACTCTCCGAATACAGCTACTCCAGGACCACAGGACCACCGCCGTCGAGCTGAACGAGGACGGGCTGATCGACCTGACCGACATAGACGTGCTCGTGCTGCCCGATCCGACCAAGTTCATACCGAGAAGCGCCCTCGAGCAGATCGACAGCTTCCTCGCGGAGGGCGGCGACGCCATATTCCTGCTGGACCCGATAATCATCCCCGATCCGAACCAGATGGTCGGGTACCCCAACGTCTTCAGCGTCGCGGACTTCGTCGAGAAGTACGGTGTGAAGGTCAACCGCGACGTCGTCTTCGACCTGAGGCAGAACCAGGTGCTGGCCGTGCCGAGTAACTTCGGAACGGTGCCCAGGCGGTTCCCGTACTTCCCGAGGGTGGACACTTCGGAGAACAAGATCTCGGGCGGAGTACCGTCTATCGTAATGCCGTGGGGCAGCTCGCTCGAGCAGGTCGCACCGGCCGACCCCTCCATCGAGGTCGAGATCACGCAGCTCCTCGAGACGACCCGGTTCGCGGGCCTGGACACCGAGTACCAGAACTTGTCCCTGGAGTCCCCAAGGCTGGTCGACGTCCAGGACGCCGAGCTCGACACCAGGGTCATGGCGGCGGCGATCACCGGCACGCGGTGCCCGCTTGCGGAGCCCGGGTGCGAGAAAGACCCCAGCAAGGTCTTCAGGATCATCGTGGTCTCCGACGCCACCTGGGCCGACGACGGTATGGCACGC
Organism: Dehalococcoidia bacterium; assembly: GCA_965261815.1. GTDB lineage: Bacteria > Chloroflexota > Dehalococcoidia > Lucifugimonadales > CAZENU01 > CAZENU01. The sequence continues at coordinate 3,157,699 of CBDHDR010000002.1, read as the reverse complement.
CAATATCAAGAGCATCTGCCGTTGGCGGTCAACTGGATCGACTGGCTGACCCAGGACGACGCACTGGCCACCATCCGATCGAAACGGGCGACGGTCCGACCGTTGATATTCGACTCGATCCAACACCGTAACCTGGTGCAGTACAGTAACATCGCCGGCGTTCCGTTCCTAATCATGATTATCGGTCTGGCCCGCTACCTGCTGCGGCGTCGGACCACCCGGAAGGTTTACTCGAAGTGAGTAGAAGACAGCTAGGAATCGTCGGCGCGGCCCTGATCCTGCTCGTAGTGGTCGCTGTACTGGCGGCGGTCTTGAGCTCGAGCGCGAGCGAGCGCGAGCTGAAGGGCGTCAGCGAGCTGACCAGTGACAGCCTGGACCAGGTGCTGCTCAAGGACGAGACCATCGAGGCCACCCTCCTCAAGGAAGACGGGAGGTGGATGGTTGGCTCTTACCCGGTCGTGGCGTGGCTGCTGGAGGCGCTGTGGAACGTGGCCGGTCAGATCGAGGGCGCCGACCTGATAGCCACGAACCCGGACAATCACCACCTGATGGGCGTGACGCCGGCGACCGGTTCGCTCGTCCAATTCTGGAGCGCTGGCACGCTGGTCGAGGAGTTCATTGTCGGCGACCGGGAGTTCGCCCGCGCGGCTCCCGGGGCGGAGATCATAGCCCCGTGGACGCCGGCCGCGAGCACGTGCTTCCTCAGGCGGCCCGAGGAGAACGAGGTCTACGGCGTTTTCTGCGAAGAGCCGAACCGCTTCTTACCGGTACCGACCTGGTGGGCCGACCCGATCATAGTGCAGGTCATTCCCCAGGACATCGAGTCGGTGACGGTCCAATATCCCGATTCGAGCTACCGGCTGAACAAGGTGACCGGGATCGAGTGGCGTCTCGACGATGGCGAGCAGGAAGCGAATCTGACGAAGACTGTGGACGTGATCGAGCGGTTCCGATTGCTCGCCGCCGAGGCGTACCCCGACGAGACGGAAGCGGCCGGAGTCGACTTCACGCGGGCGGACGCGATCGTGTCGCTGGTGATCGAGGAGCAGGACACCGGCATCAGGCGGGACATCACAATACTGTTCGTCCGCCGAGGCGACGAGTACTACCACGTCAAAGACGCGGCCACCGACTGGAGCTACCTGATCTCCACGACGTCGACTGCGGTGATACTGCAGCCGAGAGACTGGTTCCTGACGTCTCTCAAGCCTCGTCCCGCGCCCACGTCCACGGCCCCCTAGCGGCCGCTACGGGCCTTTGTGCCAGATGCCTCCGCCCAAATCCGAGCGGACGGCGTGGCTGACGGCCTTCCGAATTGGCGCAGCGCACTGTTTCCTTATCGGAAGCGCACTGGATTGGGTAGATGCCAGTTGTCTTGACAGCGCATCCGGGCAGGGTAGACTAGAGGGAGAAGGGGTGCGGGTGCCCAATAGAGACCGGCGAATCTGCGGAGCTTTGCAGTGAGGGTTGTCGCCTCTTCCAACTCCTGAAGGAAAACGAGGTCGAAGTGGACGACAGGGGCGTAGATCACAGCGAAGACCCTCAACTCGTGGTTCCGATGACAAGATTCGATACTGAGTTCGATGTGGAGAACGTGACCAACGACGCGGATGAAGCCCTACGACGTTTCGGGGGCCCGGTAAATCTCCACGAGGTCGTTACCAACACGTTCGCCGAGTTCGCGCTCAACGCGGTCCAGCACGCTGAATCGCCTTTGGGAGCCTACGGCTTCATACAATTCTACGATTCTCCAAGGGGGCGTAGGTTCGTTTGCGGTGTCGCTGACGGCGGGATCGGAGTGAGGAATTCGTTGGAGAAAAACCCTGAACACGGAAGAAGGGTTTACTACGACTGGGACGCGTTGGAGCTCGCCTTGAGGGAACGCGTGAGCGGAACTTTGGAGCCCACTAGAGGGATGGGTCTATTCGGCGTAGCCGAACAAATACGCATGACGGACCGCCAACTCATTCTGCATTCGGGTATAGGATTCCTCCATATCACTGAGGACCTGCAAAGCGAAGCACGTAGGACGAAGCTCTTCCCCGGCACCTTGGCCTACGCTTCAATCCCCTCATAGGTTGGTGAAACGTGACTATCGATGCCTACGGGCTCATTCAGAGACGCGTCCTGGTCACCCGCAGCTCGGCGAGGTCCATTCAGGAACCCCTTTCGTCTGCCATGCGAGACGGTCAGGGAAACGCCGAGCTCGACTTCAGCGGAGTCAACGGCCTAACGCCATCGTTTCTTGACGAGCTAATGTCTATCGTAGACGAAGCGCGGCTCGTCCTGCACGATAGAGAGCCGAGCGTCACCATCAAGACCCCGCCCATGAAGATTTCTCCCATGTTCGAGGCGGTTGCTCGGGTTCACGGCCTAAAGATCGACCAGACTGATGACGGCGACTGGGTGATCTCAAGATTGCCAACGCCCGGCGGTGGGCTATAGCGATTCTTGCGTTCGGCCGACAAGGCTCGCGGCATTCGCTGGACGAAGGCGTGAAGGGATGCCCCCTGACCGACGGTCGCCAGCTATGCCGAGCGGTCCGCGGGGTGGTATATGCTAGCGTTACAGTACAGAAAGAGCGTCGCTCGGTACGTCTGGGTTAAACTTCTCGGAGGACGATTCCCCAGAATGCTGACCGCGCCGGGAGCGTTTCTCAGGATGACCGAGATGCCCGAACCCCGTCTTCCGACGGCCGAGTGGGTCCGAGTGCGGCCTGTCCTCAGCGGGATTTGCGGCTCGGACGTCGCGACGCTTTCGGCAAAGGGCAGCATCTACCTGTCCGCCTTCACGTCCTTTCCGTTCGTGCCGGGACATGAGGTGGTCGGGCGGGTCCTCAAGACGGGCGGCGCCGTGTCCGGATTCGACGTCGGCGACCGCGTCGTGTTGGAGCCGGCGCTGGGATGCGCGGTGCGGGGACTCAGCGAGCTGTGCGGACCGTGTGCTTCCGGGCACTACGCCAACTGCGAGCGCGTGACGGAAGGAGATATCTCGTCCGGCGTGCAGACGGGGTACTGCCGCGACACCGGCGGCGGATGGGGAGAAAACTTCGTCGCACACAAGAACCAGTTGTACGCGGTGCCGGAGAGCGTCTCCGACGAGGCAGCCGTGCTGGCCGAGCCGCTGAGCTGCGCCATCCACGGCGTTCTGGAGGCCGACGTGCCGGAGGATTCCGAGGTACTGGTCGTCGGCGGCGGAACGATCGGGCTGCTCACCGTCGCCGCGCTGGGCAGGCTGGCGCCGACGGCCAGAGTGACCATGGCGGCCCGGTACGAGCACCAACGCGGCCTTGGGGCGGCGCTTGGCGCCGACAGGGTGGTGGTAGCAGGGCAGGGTCTCCCGGCCGCGCTGGCGGAGCTCTCGGGAGCTTCGCTGCTGCCTCTCGAGATCGGCAAGCCCGCGGTCATCGGAGGGTTCGACGTCACCTTCGAGTGCACAGGGTCGGGCGGCGGGATCGAGGACGCCGTGAGGTGGACGCGGGCGCGGGGCAAGCTCGTGCTGTCCGGCATGCCCGACCCCAACAAGCTCGACTTGACGCCCGTGTGGTACCAGGAGCTCCGGCTCATCGGGGCGTACGCCTACGGGGCCGAGGTCCGGAACGGCGCTCGCCGCAAGACTTTCGATATCGCCCTGGAAATGCTCGACGAAGACGGATGGGCCGAGAAGATCGGCGCGTTGGTCACCCACCGTTTCCCGTTGGACCGGCGCGGACAGGCCATCGCGACGGCGATGCGACCCGGCAAGCATGGTGCCATCAAGACGGTGTTCGACCTGGCCGACGCGGCCTGAGCCGGACAGAAGAGTAAGGAACTACCGCGTGGACTCAAACAATTTCGACAAGGCTGAGCTCGTCCAGTACGTGGACGACGATTCCCGATACGTCTTTCATCAGGGCGAGAGTTTCAGGTTCGAGCGGCTGCCGTTGGGCACGCGGGTCATATATCCGCCGCCCCCCAAGCCGGCCATCGAGGACATGGACGGCGCGATAGAGGAGGCGCTCGAGAACCCGATGTGCGCCGATCCGCTGTCGGCGCAGCTGAAGCCCGGAATGAAGGTGACTATCGCCTTCGACGATATCTCGTTGCCGCTGCCGCCCATGGCCCGGCCCGACGTGCGGCAGCTCGTCATAGAGAAGGTCGTCGCGAAGCTGGCGGAGAACGGGATAGACGACATCCATCTCGTGGCCGCGCTCGGCCTGCACCGCCGCATGACCCCGGGCGAGCTTCGGAGAGCGGTCGGCCGCAGGGTGTTCAAGCAGTTCCACCCGGACCGGCTCTACAACCATGACGCCGAGGACAAGGACAACATCGTCATGTTGGGGGAAACGCCCCACGGGGAGGTCGTCGAGCTGCCCAAGCGGATCGTGGACTCCGATCTGCTCATCTACGTCAACGTCAATCTGGTTGCGATGGACGGCGGCCACAAGTCGATCAGCACCGGGCTGATGACGTACCGTGCTCTCCGGCACCACCACAATGTCCACACGCTCATGCGCTCGAAGTCGTACATGGACCCGCCGAACTCCGCGCTGCACGACTCCTGCGCCCGGATGGGCGCCGTCGTGGAGGAACAGATCAAGGTCTTCAAGATCGAGACCACGTTGAACACGGCTACGTTCCCCGCGATACTCAGCCACCTTCAGAAGCCGGAGCACCTGTGGAGCGTGTGGGAGAGGGCCGTCTTCGAGGCCAACTACCGCGGTCTGAAGGTCATGCCGTTTGCGGTGAGGCACAAGATATTCCAGGGCCTGCGGGCGCCGTACGGCGTGACGGGAATCGCCGCGGGCGCGACCGATCCGGTGCACGAGCACACGCTGGCCAACCTGCACGAGCAACAGACCGTGCCGGTGGAAGGGCAGGCCGACGTCCTGGTCTACGGCCTGCCGTATCTGAGCGCCTACAACGTCGGGGCCCCGCTGAACCCGATCCTGGTCCACTGCAACGCGGTGGGATATCTGTTCAACCTGTACAGGGGCAAGCCGCTGGTCCGTCGCGGCGGGGCGCTGATCGTCATGCACCCGGTGGAGAACAGGTTCAGCAGGACGCAGCACCCGTCGTACATCGACTTTTACAACCAGGTGCTGCCGGAGACGCGGGACCCGGTCGAGATCGAGAGCAAGTACGAGGAGGAGTTCGCAACCAACCCGCGCTACATCGATCTGTACCGCCACGGGAACGCCTACCACGGCGTGCACCCGTTCTACATGTGGTATTGGGCATGCTACGGCCAGAGCTACCTGGGCCGCATCATCGTGGTCGGCGCCAGGGACAGGAGCGTCACGGACAGGCTCGGCTACGAGACCGCGCCGAGTCTCGAAGCGGCGCTCGAAATGGCGAAAGACACGGTCGGGCCGAGTCCCGAGGTGACCGCGTTTCATCTGCCGCCGATCTTCCTGTGTGACGTGACGTAGACGATGCCGAAAGACTCCTGGGCGGTGATAGCCAATCCCGTGGCCGGACGCGGCAAGGCGGCCAGGGGCGCGGCGCTGCTGACGTCGGCCCTGGAGGAGCGCGGCGCGGAGGCGGCCCTCTCCGTGACGGGCGGCCCCGGCAACGCCGAGAGCCTCGCGACGGCGGCCGTGGATGCCGGAGCCAACAAGATCGTCGCATGCGGCGGCGACGGCACGGTCCACGAAATAGTCAACGGGATCATGGCGTCGGGCGAAAAGGCGTCGGGCGTCTCGATGGGCGTTCTCGCGGCCGGCCGCTGCAACGATCTGTGCTACGCTCTCGGTCTTCCCGGCAGGCCGGCAGCCGCGGTCCGCGGGCTTCTCGAGAGCAGAGTGCGCTTGATCGACCTTGGGCGGGTCGGCGACCGATACTTCTCGACCATTGCGACACTCGGTTTCGACAGCGAGGTCAGCGAGTACGTGGACTTGGGTCGGCATCCGTCATTTCTCCGCGGCTCCGCGGCCTATCTGTACGCGGCGGTCGTGAAGCTGTACCGGTACAGCCATCCGGAGGTGACCCTCAGGGGCGACTTCGGGGAGTTCAGCGGCCCGCTCTTCCTTGCGGCCACGGGAAACACGGATCGGTACGGAGGGCGCATCCGGATCACGCCGGAGGCGCGGCCCGACGACGGCGCTCTGGACGTGTGCATGGTCAGTATCACGTCCAAGCTGGAGATACTTCGCACGATGCCCAAGACGTTCGGGGGCGGCCACGTCGGCCACCCCGCGGTCAGTATAGAGCGCACTCGCCGGCTCGAGATAGAGTCCGAAAGGCCGCTTTGGGTCTGGGCGGACGGCGAGAGGATGGGCAAGACGCCCGCCACGATAGAGGTCGTGCCAGAGGCGCTCCGGGTGATGGTGCCCAGATGACGGCTGAGCGGCCAGGGAAGAGTCCGGCGTCGCCGGGCAGCGTGCGCGGGTACTTCACGGGCAAGGAGATGCTCGTGACGGGCGCGACCGGCTTCGTCGCCCGCGTACTGATCGAAAAGGTTCTTCGCGACCTTCCCGAGATAGGTCGCATCCACGTTCTGATCCGGCCGGGCACCGACCGCTTCGGCAAGACCGAGTCGGCCGACCAGCGGCTGCACCGGGAGGTGCTGGGCTCCACCGTCTTCGACAAGCTGCGAGAGGCCTGCGGCGACGGATTCGACGTCATGGTCCGGGCGAAGCTGGTCGCCGTCGAGGGCGACCTGTCCGCCAAGGACCTCGGGCTCTCCCCGGACGTTCTGCGGCGTCTGCAGTCGACCGTCCGGGTCATCGTCAACTCGGCCGGGGTGGTCTCATTCGACGCCCCGCTCCAGACTGCCTACCAGACCAACACAATGGGGCCTCGGAGAGTGTTGGAGTTCGCCCGCGGCTGCGAGGGCGCCGTCTTCGCTCACGTCTCGACCTGCTACGTCAACGGCCCCAGGCAGGGCGTCGTGCCCGAGGAGCCGATGGACCCGAACAGCGACATGACAGAGGGAGGCGGTCCCTACGACGTCGACGAGGAGGCGAAGGCGATCGTCAGGCTGATCGAGGCGGTCGAAGCCGAGTCGTTCAGCCACGCGCGTCAGAGGCAGTTCGACAAGGCCAGCCGCCGGGCGGAAGACGGCGGCCAGAACGGGCCCACGACAGTCGAGAGCCTCCGGCGGGCGTGGGTAGACGGGCGCATGGAAGTCGAGGGGATGCGGTGGGCTAGACGGCGCGGCTGGAACGACACCTACACCTTTACGAAGGCGATGGGCGAGCAGATGGTGTCCCGGCACCACGGCGGCGTGCCAACGCTCATCTACCGCCCGTCGATCATCGAGAGCGCCTTCGAGGCTCCCGAGCCCGGCTGGCTCGACGGCTACAGGATGGTCGATCCGCTCATAGTCGCCTACGGCAAGGGCCAGCTCCCCGACTTTCCGGGCAGCCCCGACGCGCTCCTCGACATGGTGCCGGTCGACATGGTCGTCAACTCTCTGTTGGCGGCGGTCCCGGCCGCCCACGCCTCGCAAGGCGTCAACGTGTACCAGCTCGCCACGAGCAGCGACAACCCGTTGGCCCTGCGTACGTTCTGCGACCTCGTGCGGGACCATTTCATCGAAACTCCGCTCAGGCAACGGGGCGGCAACGGTCCGGAGCTGCCGCGAATCGGCCTTCCGCCTCTCGGCCGCTTCATGAGGCGGCTGCGCCTCCGCTACATGTTGCCCCTCACGGTGCTGGAGATGCTCGCCTGGATTGCGTCTCCAACGCCCCGGGGCCGACGGCTGCGCCGGTCGTTGCAGGGGAAGCGCGCGTCCGTTCAGAGGCTCGCCTACTACGCGAAGATCTACTCGCCGTACAGCAACGTGCTGTGCCGCTACGAGTCCCACAAAATGCGATCGGTGCTGGACGGGCTGGACGTGGACGAACGGGCAACGTTCGACTTCGACGTCAAGCGTATCGATTGGCGCCGCTACGTGGCCGACATCCATATACCGGGAATCAAGCGCTTCCTGCTCGGGATCGCCCCGAAGGACGCGGCCGGCAAGACGCCGCCCGTGCGGCAGGCGCGCGCTCGCAGGCAGCTGCACATATCCGACATACCCCCGGCGGAGCTCCGGCGGTGGACCGGCCTCCACGGGCTTGGAAGGTCTCTGAGAAAGCTGCCTCGCTGGCTGTTGGGTCTCGGCTACCGCTACTATATGGGCTTCAACTACGAGGGTGTAGAGCTCGTGCCCAAGCGGGGACCGTTCATCGTCGTGGCCAATCACACCAGCCATCTGGATACGGGCGCTCTGCTCGTACTCCTCGGAGGCAGGACGGAGTGCCTCCACCCGGTTGCGGCGAAGGACTACTGGTTCCGCAACAGGCTGTTGAGCTGGATATCGAGGATCTTCGTAGGTTCGATACCATTCGACAGGCATGCTAACTTCACCGAGAGCCTGCGCCTGGCAGCCGCCATGCTGAGGAACAAGCACGCTCTGCTCTACTTTCCCGAGGGGGGCCGCAGCGTCACCGGCGAGATGAAGACCTTCAAGGCGGCCCTCGGAGTGTTGGCGTTGGAGTCTGGGGCGCCGATTGTACCGGCCAGTATCTCAGGCAGCTATCAGGCGTTGGCGAAAGGGATGACGTTTCCAAGACGTCACGCCATCAGCGTGCGGTTCGGCGAGCCGATACCGGTGGAGCCGTACCTTCGCGATTCCGGGGACGGTCCCACCCAGGACGTGGCCCGCAAGATCGCCGAGGACGCCCAGAAGGCCGTGGAGGCGCTTCGCTGAGCGACACCACGGGAGTGAGCGGGACTGGGCCGGGGTCCGCCCACCGGATTGCGGGCTTCTTCGACGTGGACGGCACGCTGGGCTCTACCAACATCGTCCTGACGTATTTGGCGTTCCGCAACGAAGGTGCGTCGGCGATGGAGCGCTGGCTGCGCGTCGCCTCGATACTGCCCAAGCTGCCCTACTACAAGCTGCTGGATCGGCTGAGCCGCAACCTCTTCTGCACAGTCTTCTACCGGAAGTACGCCGGCGTGGACCGCGCCGAGCTCGAGGCGTGGGCGAAACGTGACGTCGCCCGGTACTGGAACGACAGGCTGTACCCTGCGGCGCTTCGGAAGCTGGAGGAGCACCGCGAGCGGGGGCACACGGTGGTCATTGTCAGCGGCAGCCTCGAGCCCGTCCTCAAGCCTCTCGCAGACGCTCTCGGGACCGATGCGCTCATCGCGACCGAACCCGAGGTAGACGGCTCCTACTTCACCGGCCGCCTTGTCCACGGGCCGCTCAACGGAGATCGCAAGGCGGTGGCCATGCGTCATCTCAGCGACTCCCTGGGCATCGACCTCGAACACAGCTACGCCTACGGCGACTCCTACGCCGACAAGGAGCTCCTGGAAAGCGTCGGCCACCCGGTGGCGGTCAACCCGGACCGCCGCCTGAAGAAGATCGCCAAGAGCCGCGGCTGGCCGATCCACAACTGGCGCGACTGAGAGCTCCCGCTGTCGTCGTACGGCTCCGCGTTTGCATTGGGTTAGGGCGACAAATATACTTGGTCACTCAATGTCGCATTGCCGGTCCTCGGTCGGCGACGGGAAGGTGACGCGAGAACGGTGCAAGACGCTGCGGTCCTGGTACTGGTCGTTCTGCTGGGCTACCTGTTCGGCTCGTTCCCGACGGCGTACCTGATCGTCAAGTACTCCACGGGCAGGAACATCCTGGAGGTGGGTTCGGCGAACGTCGGTACGCTGAACGTGCTACGCGCGACCAGATCCAAGGTGATGACCGCTGCGAATCTGCTCGGCGACGTCGGCAAAGGGGTACTCGCGATCGTGGTCGGGTACCTGCTCGTGGACGCCACGGGCGGGAGCGGGTTTATCGGCGGAGCCGCGGGAGGCATCGCGTCCGTCGTCGGGCACAACTACACGCCCTTCCTGAAGTTCCAGGGCGGCAAGGGTATCGCGACCAGCCTTCCCGTTTTGTGCTATCTCGAGCCGTGGCTGGTGCCCGTCTGGATCGCCACGTTCTTCCTGACCGTCGGCGCGACTCGTCTGCTGGTGCTCGGCCAGATAATAGGTACCGTGGTGACGGGCATCGCGGCGGTCCTGTTCTTCGGCTTCTTCCGCGACGACGCCGACCTGTTCCTGCGCGTTTTCCGCGACGACGCCGACGATGCCGTGGTCGCGGCCGCGGCGGTCGTCGTCCTGGCCGCCATCGTCTTCATACGCCACGCCCCCAGGATCAAGGGCGTGATCCAAGGCACCGAGCCGAAGCTCTACTACAAGATCGAGAATCCACCGAAAGGCCCTGCCGAATAGCGCTCCTCGGACGCCCGTCCGCCGTCCCGGCAAGCTGGGGGAGCTAGCCCTCGTCGCGCCTCTTGCCGCATTTTCCGCAGAAGACGCTCCTCGTCGGCGGATTGATGTTACCGCACTTCTCGCACTTCCACTCCATAGCGTCATACCTCGGCCTGAGATTGTTGTCTCCGGATTCTACCGGAAAAGCGCCGCAAGTCTCACCTGCCCGGTGACGCTCCGTGACTGGTTGACCGTCAAACCGGACGCCGCGAGCCCAGATTCGCGACGTGATTGGTACCGCCAGAGTGATGGACTGCGTCCAGAGTCGTGTTGGTGCACCCTGTCGGGGATAGATTCCCGCGTCCGGAGACCTTTGCGTAACTCCCCCTGTGGGAGACAGCGTGGCGGAGATGGCTAGCATTCCTAGCGGGGAACCCAAACCTGGATTCCCGCCTGCGCGGGAATGACGGTTGTGCAAAGGTCTCCCGTCGCGGGAATGACGATGTGGGTGCGCCGCCGCCTTCCGTCGTTCCGGTGCAGACGGGAACCCATCGCGGGCCCCCGCCGTGACGGTGGTGGGGGATCCGGGGTGGGTACGGCTCCTTGACTGAGACGCGGCGTTGGACTAGCATTTGCCGCGATATGGTACGGCAGGCCGCACGAACGCCCGACGGATTCACCTGAGCGTGATTGACGCGCGGGCGTGGTGCGTTCTGCAGCTTTCCCTCCCCCTGACCGACCGTAGCCGGTAGCGGCTGCCGAGTTTTTCGTAACTCGTCTCAGCCGCCGTGGGCTTTGCTTCGATCCACTTACGCCCTCCGTCGTTCTTGTCGCCCCTCGCGATCTTCACGGAGGCTCCTGAGATTCGAAGAATAGCCGTTGTCTGCTGTCTACTACTAGCGCTCCTTGTGGCGTGGTTCGCGTCCGCTTGCGGCTTGGACGACGCGAAGGCCGAAACGCTGTACATCGGCGGGATCCCGGACCAGGACACGTCGCTACTCGTTCGGCGGTTCGACAGCCTGGCGGAGTACCTGACCGCGCGCCTCGGCGTCGAAGTCGAATACGTGCCGAGCGTCGACTACGCGGCCGTCGTCACCGGCTTCAGGAACGGAGACGTACATCTGGCCTGGTACGGCGGTCTCACCGGAGTCCAGGCCCGCAACGCGGTCCCGGGCGCCAGGGCCATCGCGCAACGACCGAGGGACGAGCGGTTCCTGTCGGTCTTCATTGTCGGCTCCGGCGTGGACGCTGATAGTCTGGCGGACCTCGACGGGCTGACGTTCACATTCGGTAGCGAAAGCTCCACGTCCGGACACCTCATGCCGCGCCATTTCCTGCTGCGGGCCGGAGTCGATCCAGACGCGGACTTCCGCGGGCTGCCCAACTTCTCCGGCTCGCACGACAAGACGTGGAAGCTGGTCGAAAGCGGCGCGTACCAGGCCGGAGCGCTGAACGAGGCGGTGTGGTCGAAAGCCGCCGACAGCGGCAGGGTCGACCTCGGGAAGGTAAGAGTCCTCTGGACGACCGATCCCTACTACGACTACAACTGGACCGTGCGGCCCGACCTTGACGAGACGTTCGGGAGCGGGTTCATCGAGAGGCTGCGGAACGCTCTGCTGACGATGGCGGAAGATGCCGACGGGCGCGCGCTGCTGGAGGCGTTCCAGACCGACTCGTTCATCGCCACCGCCAACGAGAACTACTCGGTCATAGAGGACGTGGCCCGGAGACTGGGGATGATCGAGTGAGCACGTCCGACGGCGCGTCGTCCGCGGCGGCGGTCTCCCTGTATGCGGTTGGCAAGTCGTACGCGGACACGGTCGCGCTTGCCCCGACCTCGATCGAGGTGGGCCGGGGCGAGCGTGTCGCCCTGCTCGGCCCGAGCGGCAGCGGCAAGACGACGCTGCTGAACGTCATCGGCGGCGTGGTCCGGCCCGACGCGGGCGTCGTGACGCTGTCGGGGCGCGAGCTTGCCGGGATGCGGCCCGGCAGGGAGTTGTCGGCGCTGGTAGGCGTAGTCCACCAGCAGCTCGATCTGGTACCGCACCTCCCCGTGATCCACAACGTGCTGGCCGGTCGACTCGGCGAATGGAGCTTGTGGCGCTCGCTGCTGTCGCTCGTGTCGGCACGGGACCGCGGTATGGCCGTCGCGGCGGTCGAGCGCGTGGGGATCGGGGACAAGCTGCACGAGCGCACCTCTCGGCTCTCCGGCGGCGAGCAGCAGCGCGTCGCGCTCGCCCGGCTGCTCGTCCAGCGCCCCGGCATAGTCCTCGCGGACGAGCCCGTCGCCTCGCTGGACCCCACGCGGGCGGACGACATCGTTCGGCTGCTCACCGCCATCGTAGACGAGTCCGGGAACACTCTGATCGCCAGTCTGCACTCGGTGGAGCTGGCAAGACGTTACTTCACGAGGGCGATCGGGCTGCGAGACGGCCGGCTGCAGTTCGACGTTGATATGGATGGGCTCGAGGATGGAACGCTCCGCGCACTCTACGACCTCGAATAGGCGGCCGCTCGGTCTCAACCCGGGTCTCCTCGGCGGCAAGGGACTGCTGACGGCCCTGATGGCGGCCGGGTTCCTCTGGAGCCTGACGGCCGTTCACTGGGGAGAGTCCCTCCTGCATCCGGGCGGACTCGGCTCGCTGGCCGAGATTCTCGGCGCCGCTGTCACCCCGGAGCTCTCGCCGTCCTTCCTGAAGCTGACACTGGAGTCGGCGTGGACGACGGTGGCCTACGCGGTCGCGGGCATCTGTCTTGCTGCGCCGCTGGGCCTGATACTCGGTACGGCGGCCTCGGGAGTGCTGTTCCGGTCGGCTCACGTGGCGGTGCCCGTCGTTACGGGACTGAGACTCTTGCTCGGCTTTATGCGGGCCATCCACGAGCTGGTGTGGGCCTGGCTGTTTGTCGCAGCGTTGGGGCTCTCGCCGATGGCCGCCGTGTTGGCGCTGGCGATCCCCTACGGCGGCATCCTGGGGAGGATATACGCCGACATACTGAACGACGTGCCGGACGAGCCGCTCGAGGCGCTCAGAACGTCGGGAGCGTCCGAGCTGAAGGTGCTCGTCTACGGCCGCCTGCCGATGGCGCTGCCGGACATGCTCGGGTACGGCTTCTACCGCCTGGAGTGCGCCATCCGGGCCGTGGCGATCATGGGATTCGTTGGCGTCGGCGGGCTCGGCCTGCAGGTGCAGCTTTCCCTGGACGACCTGCTCTACCGGGAGGTCTGGACGCTGCTCTACGCCATCATCGGCCTAGTCGCGTTGGTGGACGCCTGGAGCTCGTGGGTACGGAGGTCAGTGGCCGCGTGAGCAGCCCAACCTTGGCGCCCGGGCGCGGTGCACGAACGAGGACCAGCCCGATGGCGCTGTCCGCGGCGGCGTTCGTCGTATTGGCCGCTGCGTCGTGGGCCTATATTCTCTCAGGCGACAGCGGCATCGGCGATCTGGTGTCGGCGAAGGGCTGGAGCGCCGCCGCGGGATTCGTCGGCGATCTGGCCGGACGAAGCTCCTCAGGCACGCCCGCGTTCCTGAGGTGGAGCGAGTGGGTCGAAGCCGCGGCGCTCGCCTACAGGACGCTGGCGATGAGCGTTCTTGCCATCGTAGCCGCCGGAGCCGGCGTCATGCTGACCTTCCTGCCGGCGGCCCGGCGGCTCGGCTCGGACGACGCGTCGACGACCGGGCATCCGCTGCGGCGCGTTCTCTACTATGTCGTCCGTGCCGTCTTCATCGTCACGCGCGGCACACCTGAGCTGTTGATGGCGATGATCGTCATCTTTGTCTTCTCACCGGGCATAGTGCCCGGCGCGATAGCGCTGGGACTGCACAACTACGGGATCGTGGGCAAGCTGGCCGCCGAGGTCGTGGAGAACCTGGACCCTCGGCCCGCACGCGCACTGCAAGCCGCCGGCGCGAGTTCGTTCCAAGTGCTCTTCTACGGCATCATTCCGCAGGCGCTACCTCAGCTCCTGACGTACCTGCTGTACAGGTGGGAGGTGGTCATCAGGACGACCATCGTGGTGGGGTTCGTGGGCGCGGGCGGGCTGGGCAGGGAGTTCCGGCTGGACATGAGCCTGTTCCGCTACACCGACGTCGCGCTGCTGCTTGTGTGGTACATACTGCTCGTCGTCGCGGTCGACCTCGTCAGCATGTACCTCCGGCGGCTCATTCGTTAGACTGCAGCCGCCCCGCGGATCGGACGGTACTAACACCTGTTACCCTATGGCCGAGGTGCAGGGGAGACATCGAGGCCGGAAGTCACCCTCACCCCAGCCCTCTCCCGTCGAGGGAGGGGGGGAAAGGCAGTCACCCTCACCCCGGCCCTCTGCCGTCGAGGGAGAGGGGGCAAGACGCGGGAGCCCCGCGTGGAGGAGAGTTGGCGTGCCTGATATCGTGGCGATCGGCGAGTGCCTGGTCGAGCTCTACAGCGACGAGCCGATCGGTGCCGCGTCCCAGTTTCACAGGTCCTACGCGGGCGACACGTGCAACGCCGTCCTGATGGCCAGCCGCCTGGGCGTGTCCTGCGGGTACGTCACGCGCATGGGCGACGATCCGTTCGCCGACTACCTCCTCACTGAGCTTCGGAAGGCCGGCGTGGACACGAGCCGAGTGAAGCGTGTCGACGGGTTCAACGGCGTCCACTTCATCTCGCTGCTGCCCGACGGCGACCGCGAGTTCGTCTACTACCGCAGCGGCAGCGCGGCCAGCACGATGACGCCCGACGACCTGGACGCCGCGTACATCGGCGCGGCCAGCGTCCTGCACGTGAGCGCGATCCTGCAGGCTACGTCGCCCTCGGCTCGAAGCACGGTGCTCGAGGCGGCGAAGATGGCGCGGCGGCTGGGCGTCACCGTCTCCTACGACACCAACCTGAGGCTGAACCTGTGGTCCGCGGAGGACGCCCGCGCGGCGCTGGAGGACATCCTGCCGCACGTCGACGTCGTCTTCGTGAGCCATCCTTCGGAGACCGGTAGTCTGCTCGGGGTCGACTCGGAGCTGGCCGCGCTCGAGCTGCTTCTCGACCGCGGCGTCGGTGTCGCCGCCGTGAAGTGCGGGGCCGACGGGTCATGGGTGGCGACGCCCGACCGTGTCGCCAGAGTAGACGCGATCGCGCCGGCGGGCGTGTCGGACACGACCGGCGCCGGCGACGCCTTCGCTGCCGGCGTGATGCTCGGTATCGTCCGTCGATGGGGGCCGTTCGAGGGCGCGCGGTGGGGCGCGGCAAGCGCGGGCCTCAAGGTGGGGGCCCGGGGCGCGGTGGTGAGCCAGCCATCGCGCGAGGACGTCGAAAAGGTCGTCGGCACAGTCGGCCTGACGTGGCTGTAGCGCGCAGCATCGGCCTCGCTGCGTCGACGGCCCAACATGGCTTATAATGGGCGGCAACCATCGCGGCCCCATAGACTCACAAGATGAGCACCACGAACCACAACAGCGGACGGCAGCAGTTTCCTGGACGGGTAGTCGTCACCGGGATGGGAATGGTCAGCCCGGTGGGGCTCACCCGCGACGAGACCTGGAAGAACCTGCTGGCTGGTAAGTCTGGCGTCGACGTAATCTCGTCGTTCGACCCCAGCGGTCTGGAGACCAGGATCGCCGGTGAGGTCACGGAGTTCGACCCGACCGATTATGTCGACCGGAAGCAGGCGAGGCGCATGGACCGCTTCGTCCAGTTCGCCGCCGCGGCGGCGCTGGAGGCGGTCGCGCAGTCCGGCCTGAGGGTGGACGCCGGCAACCGGGAGCGAGTGTCGGTGATCGTATCCAGCGGCATCGGCGGCATCATCACGCTGGAGCAGCAGATCGGCGTATTGAACGAGCGGGGCGCGTCGCGGATCAGCCCGTTCCTGGTGCCGATGATGCTGCCGGACATGGCGTCCGGGCAGGTGTCGATGCTGCTCGGGGCGAAGGGGGCGAACTTCGCGACCGTTTCAGCCTGCTCCAGCGGCGCGGACGCCCTCGGGGTCGCCTTCGACATGGTTCGCCGGGGCGCGGCGGACGTCGCGGTCGCCGGAGGCGCCGAGGCCGCTATCTCGCCCATAGGCGTCGCCGGGTTCAACGCCTGCAAGGCCCTGTCGAAGCGCAACGGCGAGCCCCAACGGGCGTCGAGGCCGTTCGACGCCGAGCGCGACGGGTTTGTCCTCGGCGAGGGAGCGGGCGTACTGGTGCTCGAGTCTCTCGACAGCGTCATGGACCGGGGCGGCACTCCGATCGCGGAGATGGTCGGCTATGGCGCTACCGCGGACGCCCATCACATCACGCAGCCAGCCCCGGCCGGCGAAGGCGGTGCAAGAGCGATGAAGCTGGCCCTCCAGGACGGCGGCGTCAGGCCGGAGGAGGTCGACTACATAAACGCCCACGGCACGTCGACCCCGCTGAACGACCGCGCGGAGACGCAGGCGATGAAGTCGGTCTTCGACGAGGAGATATACAGGATCCCGATCAGCTCCACCAAGTCTATGACCGGCCACCTCCTGGGCGCCGGCGGCGCGTTGGAGGCGGCCGTCACCGTCATGGCGATCGACAGGGGGGCCATCCCGCCGACGATCAACCTGGAGTTCCCCGACGCGGACTGCGACCTCGACTACACGCCCCACATGCCCAAACGCGGCAGGGTGAGGACGGCGATGAGCAACTCCTTCGGCTTCGGGGGACACAACACGAGCCTGGTGTTCAAGGAGTTCCAGGAGTGAAGCTGCTGGTCACATCGGCGGCCGATGGCTTGCCGGCGCGGCTGGCGCGGGACCTCGCCGCGTCCCACGAAGTCGTCACGACCGACCGCAGAGCCGACCCGCGGGCGCCCGGGCTGGTCGTGTGCGGTCTGGGACACGACTCCGCCACCGAAGACCTGGTCCGCGGCGTGGACGTCATCGTCCACTGGGGCGGTACGGACCCGGAGGCCTGCGCCTCGGACCGGCTGGACGAGGCCGCCTATTGCACGTACAACCTCCTCCGGGCGGCGTCCAACGCCGGCGTTTCGCGCGTGGTCTACCTCAGCTCCCTGGGCCTGATGCACGCCTACCCCGAGGAGTACACCGTCACCGAGCGGTGGCGGCCGGAGCCGACCACGAGCCTGGACGACCTGTCCTATCACCTGGGCGAGTACGTGTGCCGGGAGTTCGCCCGCGAGCAGCGGCTGGGCGTCGTCTGCCTTCGGCTCGGGGACATTGTCTGGGACGGCAAGCCAACGTCGTCGTCTGCGCTGCTGGTTGAGGACGCTGTGCGGGCGGTCGAGCTCGCCCTGACCTCGAAGGTCAACGACGACTTCCGTTGGACACTGATGCCCGACCCGTTCGAGTGGCAGCTCTACCACATTCAGTCCGACGTTCCCGGCACCCGATTCGCGACCTCCAACGCGCGTACCCGGATGGGTTTCCGGTCCGTACTGGAGGCGGCGTCATGAAGGTCGCCATCTACGGGGCGAACGGGGCGATGGGTCCCCACGTCATCAGGGCGCTCGAGGGGGAGCACGAGCTCCGCCTGAGCGACGTCAACGACCTGGAGGGAAGCCCGCACGAGTACCGGAAGATCGACGCAGCGGACCTGGACGCCGTCGTCGACGCGGCCGAGGGGATGGATGCGATCATCAACCTGTCGGTTCTCCGGGACGACCGGAAGATCGCGTTCGACGTCAACGCGCGGGGCTGCTACAACGTGATGACCGCCGCGGTGACGCACGGCGTCCGGAGGGTCGTCAACACCGGTCCCCACTTCACGCTGGCTGGCGCGACCTACGAGCGCTTCGACTACGACGTCGGGCCCGACATTCCGGCGCAGCCCGGCACGAACCTGTACGCGCTGACGAAGTCGTTGGGCCACGAGATCTGCCGAGTCTTCACGCGGAACCACGACGTGTACGTGATCGGCCTGTTCTTCTACAATTTCCGCCCCGAAGAATCACAGGTTGGCCAGGACCTGACGCCCTACTCGGTGACGTGGGAGGACACGGGCCGGGCTTTCGCGTCGGCCCTGTCGGTGGACCTCGATACGCTGCCCTCGCGTTGGGAATCGTTCTTCGTCTTCGCGGACCTTCCGCACAACAAGTTCGACAACGAGAAGGTGAAGCGTCTCCTCGGCTGGCGGCCCACTCAGGACCTGCACGAGTTCTGGACCAAGTCGAGCTGATCCGCCCGACCGTTGACAGGATGGTAGGCTGCGCCAAGGCTGATTCGGATCATAGTAGGACCGCCCCCGCCTAGGCACGCGCAACGCGGGCTTCGATGGTGACAGGAGCCGAGGACATGCCCAGAATCAGACGTATTGGGATAGAGGGTTTTCGACGTCTGAACGACGTTGACATTGAAATGCGCCCAATGATGGCCCTGATTGGCGCCAACGGGGTCGGGAAGACTTCCTTCATGGACGCACTGTCATTGCTGGCAGCTTCCGCAAGGGGGGGCATGAATGGTCGGCTGAACGAAATGGGCGGCGCTTCGGAGGTGGTCACCCGTGATAGTCGGAAGGACATCGTTCTGTGCGCGGAGATGGACGTTCCGGACTATGAGCCGCTCGAATACCGTCTCAGCGTGGCGCCCCAACCCCAAGGATATGCGGTCCCGACGGAGACCCTGCACCAAGCCAGGGAAGGATACGAGGCGCCATTCAAGCACATCGAGTCGTTGTATGGCGACATTCGTTTCTATGACCCCGAAAAACGTGGGCTCGTCAGACCAAGTTGGGAGCACGACCCCACTGAATCCGCGCTCTCCCAAGTACCCAGAATGTTTCGGCAGCCCGAGGACTTGAGGCGGACTCTGAGTTCGCTCACCCAATATCACGTCTTGGACGTGGGCCCGCGCGCTCCGGTAAAGATGCCGCAGCAGTTGAGGCCGGCGACGCTCCCCGGGAAGAATGGCGAGGACCTGGCGCCGTTCCTCTACAACTTGCGCGAGTCCGGTGACGGAAAATATGAGGCCGTAGAGGACTCGCTAAGAGCGGCGTTTCCCGGCTTTGAATCACTCAGTTTTCCGATTGTCGCGGCTGGGATGGTCTCGATGACCTGGAAAGAGACAGCGTTTAGGAATCCAATCTATATGCACCAGCTCTCGGAAGGCACTCTACGATTTCTGTGGCTTGTTTCCCTGTTGCAAAGTCCGGGCTTGTCCGCCGTTACCATGATCGACGAACCGGAAGTGAGCCTGCACCCTGAGCTTCTTGCCCTCTTGGCGGATCTGATGCGTGAGGCTTCCGGACGCACTCAGATAGTGGTTGCGACTCACTCGGACCGGCTGATCCGCTTCCTCGAACCTGGTGAAGTGGCGGTTATGGACATCGGCGAGGACGGCGTGGCATCGATGACCTGGGGCGACGCACTGGACCTGGATGGGTGGCTCGCTGAGTACAGTCTGGATGAGGTCTGGCAGATGGGCGCTATGGGTGGCAGGGCGTGAAGATCGCCATCATAGCGGAAGGGAAGACCGAGAAGGTGTTCTTAAGCCATCTTAGAGCATTCTTGGAGCAGCGTCTCGCCGGCAGTATGCCGACCCTCGCTCCCAACACCTTTGACGGTCTCATCACCCGCGACGAATTAAAGAAGAGAGTGGTCCAGCTCTTGAATGGTTCCAATCCC
Organism: Dehalococcoidia bacterium; assembly: GCA_965261815.1. Taxonomy (GTDB): domain Bacteria; phylum Chloroflexota; class Dehalococcoidia; order Lucifugimonadales; family CAZENU01; genus CAZENU01. The sequence continues at coordinate 3,137,954 of CBDHDR010000002.1, read as the reverse complement.
TCTGACCACGTAATCGCTCTCACTGACGTCTACACCGGCCCTAATCGACACGATTTCTCCGGCGCATCGGATGCCAAACGGAAGATGAGAAGCTGGGTTGGCCCGGAGCCAAGATTTCATCCTCATGCGGCGCAATACGATTTCGAAGCCTGGCTTCTCCCATATTGGCCTCGAATCCTACAATTGGCCAAGCACAAACAGTCTGCACCGAGCGGAGATCCAGAAAGGGTCAACCGCAACAACCCTCCGTCACAGCGTATCAGAGATGTTTTTCGTCGCGGGCAAGGGCGCGATGACTACGTCAAGGCACGGGATGTCGGGCGGATCTTAAAGGGCCAAGACTTACGAGTCTCAGTCGAGCAGTGCTCCGAGCTGAAAGCCCTTGTGAATACAATCCTGAGCATCTGTGGCAGCCAAACAGTTCCTTAAGCTGCCCAATACCGTGCAACAGCCGGGCAGCGCGCCACTCGGACTCTCGACCGCGCCGGCTGAGTGGGAGATGGCGTGACAGAGCAGGGAGACAAGGTGTGGCGGTTGGGGCCGCCTCCTCCGGCTGGGTACTCCGAGGCGCTCGGACTGCCGCCGTTTCTGGCCCATCTGGTCCATGGCCGCGGGATTCGTGACCGCAGCGGCCTCGCCCGATACCTGACGCCCGACGCCAGGCTGTTCCACGACCCGATGCTGCTGCCAGACATGGGCCGCGCGCTCGACAGGCTGCGTCGGGCGAAGAGAGACGGCGAAGTCGTCGCCGTGTTCGGAGACTTCGACGTCGACGGCCTCACCGGGACCGCGCTGCTGGTCGAGGCCTTCAGCGGGCTCGGCCTGAAGTCGGTCCCCTACATACCGGACCGGGTCGTCGAGGGGCACGGACTCAACGACGGGGCCGTGAGGCGACTACGCGACGCAGGAGCGTCGGTATTGGTGACCGTCGATTGCGGTGCGGACTCCGACGACCAGGTGTCGCTGGCGTCGACGCTGGGGATCGACACGGTGATTACGGACCACCACACAGTCGGAGAGCGCTTGCCTCCGGCCGCCGCCGTGGTGAACCCGGGTCGCGCCGACTCCTTCTACCCGCATGCCTCCCTGACCGGCGTCGGCATCGCGCTCAAGCTGGCCCAGGCGATGTACAGCAACCAGGGCCTGCCCGTGCCCGGCCGGCTGTTCGAGCTGGCGTCGCTCGGCACGGTGGCGGATGTCGCGCCGCTGACGGGCGAGAACCGGTATATCGTGAGGACCGGGCTCGAGTGCATGAACCGCACCGACCATCCCGGTCTGAAGGCGATCATCGCGAGGTCCGGCCTGACGCCCGGCGGCCTGGACGAGGAGTCGCTGTCGTTCAAGATAATTCCGAGGCTGAACGCCGCGGGACGCCTGGGGGACGCGTCGTTGAGCCTGCGGCTGCTCACGGCCTCCAGCCCGCAGGAGGCCGCTCCTCTGGCGGCCGAGCTGGAGCGCATGAACGACGAGAGGAAGGTGCTGTCCCGCGAGGCCATCGACGAGGCCGTGGCGCAGGTCGGGTCGTTCTCGGACGCGACTCCCCCGGTGCTGGTGGTCGAGAGCGACGTCTGGCTGCCCGGCATCCTGGGACTGGTCGCCAACAGTCTCGCGGAGCGCTACGGCCGGCCGGCCGTGGCGGTCACGGTCGAGGACCGGTCCTGCAGGGCCAGCGCGCGGAGCGTTCCGGGGTTCAATATTGTCGAGGCGCTCGAAAGGAACAGCGGTCTGCTGCACCGGTTCGGCGGCCATCCGCAGGCGGCGGGGTTCGCGATGGACACGGCCGATCTCCCGCGACTGAAGGCGGGTCTCGAGGCCGTAGCCGAGGACGCCGTATTCGCCAGGGCGGAGCCGTCGCTCGACGTGGACTGCGAGATATCGCCGGCCGTTTTGAACCAGCGCAACCTCGGCTTCATCCAGCGGATGCGGCCCTTCGGCGCGGGCAACCCGCAGCCGGTGTTCCTGACGAGAAGGGCCAGGATTCTGGAGGCCAGGCGGGTGGGGCAGGGCTCCGACCACCTCAAGATGCGGGTCGGCCACGGCGGCCGTGCCTGGGGCGCAATCGCGTTCAAGCAGGGCGACCGGCCGGCGGCGTCCGGCGACGACATCGACGTGGTGTACAGGGCGACGATGAACGACTGGGGATCGACGCCGTCGCTGGAGCTGGAGGTTGTCGACTTCGCCGAGGCCGGCCGGCGTCGGGTCGTGCGGAGCTGACTGCGGCGGCTACCGCCTGCGTCGTCGTTGGGCGCGGGGCACCCGAACGGCCGGCCCGGCCGGCTCCGCGGCGGCTTCGGCGAGCCTGGCCCGAGCCAGCAGCAGCGGCACCACGACGACGAGTATCAGTACGGAGATAAGCTGGGCCTGCACCAGGTCAAGGACGTACTGGTTCTCGTCCCGGAAGAACATCGTCCAGAAGCGGCCGATGGCGTAGAGCCCCGTCGCCGCCGCGAACACCATGCCGTCGGGCTTCAGGCGGCCCCATAGCCACCAGACGACGGCCACAGCCGCGGCGTTCCACAGCATCTCGTAGACGATCACACCGTGCGCGGCGTTCCCAACGCCCCAGCCCGACTGGCAGGGGATGTACCGCGCTGGCGAGGCGTCGTTGGTCCAGACGAACCCGATGAGCTCAGTGGCCCTGGCGCAGTGCTCGCCGTTCACGATGTCGCCCACCCGGCCGATTGTAAGGCCGAGAAGCAGCGCGGGCGCGGCCAGGTCGGCGATGCGTCCGACGGGCTGCTTGGAGACCAGCGTCGCCACCACTCCGCCCACGAAGCCGCCAATCAGACCGCCCCATACCGCGAGGCCGCCCTGCCACACGTATAGGAACTCCTCCGGCCTGTGCTGGTAGATGTCCCAGTTGTCGACGATGAAAGCGAGCCGCGCCCCGAAGAAGCCGCCAACGATGGCCCAGATCGCGATCGAGTATACGGCGTCCGGGTCGATCCCGCGGAGCGGCGCCAGCCGGCCCACGAGCAGCACGGCGGTCGCCACGGCCACAAAACTGTAGAAGCCGTGCCAACTCATCGTCAGCCCCTGCAGGAAGTCAGCGGAGAAGAGGTTGGGGTGAATGCCTATCTCGACCATATTCTCTGTTCCGGTCCTCGCCGCCAACCTATGGGTCGGCGCACTCGTCGATTCTAAAGGAATCGCCGCCAGATGTGTCAAGCGGACCGTCGCGGCCCACGGCCTCTAGTTCTTCTGAAGACAGGTAATCGTCCGGCCCCCTGATTCCCAGGACTCTCTATCTGGGTAGCGGAAGACGCCATACTGCCGGTCGCAGTTCTCGTGCGCCAGTTCCTCGAAGACGTACTCGCCGGGGTAGCGGTAGGACTCGGCGAAGTCGAACGAGTTGAGCACCCGGAGCTCCCAGTCGCCGGAGCAGTCTACCAGCTCGACCATCAGATCACCGGTTTCGGGCGCTTCGTTAAAGCACTCTCCGAAACTCAGCAAAGTGAAGTCAACCAGGCGGTCCAACTTACCGGGGTCGCCACTTGTCAGCCCGAAGCTGTCCTGTAGACAATTCACCGTCCGATAGCCGAGGTACCAGGACTCGTCGTTGGGGAATAGAATCTGACTGTATCGCCGGTCGCAGCTTTCGTACGCTCGTTGCTGGAAGACGTACCCTCCCGGGTAGAAGTCGTAGTCGGCGACATCGAACGAGTTGAGGACGCGGTACTGCCATGCCTCGCCGCACGGCACGACCAGCGCCGACTCGGTGCTGACGCCTTCGGCCATGGTCGAATTGATGCAATCGCCGTCCCGAATCTCTATCGCGTCGGTATTGGCGCTGACCGGTGTTCGATCCGCCACGGGTGTGGCAAGAGGCTCGTCGGCCCTCGAATCGCATCCGGCGAGTGCGAGCGAGACGACCAGGGCCCAAGCCCCCACGGTCATGGCTGATCTACTTGCGGTCCGCCTCAATCGCGCGTCTCCGATGCGGCTGGCGAGCTTGTGAGCCCAGCGTAGTAGGGCCCATGCCGGGTGTCAATTTGTCCACGGCACCTCACAACCGATCGGTTTCTTATTGGACGTACGCGTTGTTGACCGGTTCAAGCCCGCCATCCTATAATTTCGTGATATGGCCGTTGGGAGGATGCACCGCCGGGCCGTCTCAGTAGTCCGGCGGGTTCGACCGCAATGTGGGCGCACATCACACAGTCGGCTAAGCTGACAGATCTGTTCAGAAGGCTGATGGACCGGGGCGGCGCTCTTGCGCACGTCCGAGAGGTCTTCATCGTCCTGGGCGGCTACCTCCTGTTCATGAGCGTGCGGAAGGTGCTCGTGACGGACATTGAAGACGCCGCCATCGAGAACGCCGGCACGCTGATCGCCTTCGAAACATCCCGCGGCTTCTTCTGGGAGCCTCAGATCCAGGACTGGGCCATCCAGAGCGGCCAGTGGCTGATGGCGCTGTTCAACTGGCTCTACATCATCACCTTCGTTCCTGCGATCCTGGCCATAGCCCTCGGCTTCTACATACGCGACCGCGACCGGTACTTCTACTACCGGAGCATCGTCATGCTCAGCCTTGCGGTGGCGCTCGTGGTGTTCAGCCTGTTTCCCCTCGCGCCGCCGCGGATGATGGACGGCTTCGTCGACTCGATCAAGGACTACGGCCCCGCGTGGTTCGACGTTCGCGACGAGCTGTCGTACTACAACATCTTCGCCGCAATGCCGAGCCTGCACTTCGCCTGGTCTACGCTCCTGGGAGTGCTGCTGTTCCGCCACGGCGGCGCGGTGCTGAAGGTACTCGGCGTCGTCTACCCCACGGCGACCCTCGCGTCGATCATCGTGACCGGCAACCACTACATCATGGACGCCGTGGTCAGCGGCATCATGATCGTCGCCACCTACCTGATCTACAGGATCGTCATCCGGGGCCAGATCTTCCCCCGACTGCGCCGCGCCAAGCACATCATCTAGCGGCGGCCCCGTCGGCCGACTCGCTCAAGCGGCGGACGGGGCCACTCGCTCGCCGGAGCCGGGAAACCCCTGTGCTAGAATGGCGTACGGACAGGAGCCCCTACGACTACTATGCGCGAGAGCATCGACCGTTTCCTGAGCTACATGACGGTGGAGCGAGGCGTGTCCCCGAACACCGTCGCGGCCTACCGCAACGACCTTGGCCAGCTCGCAGAGTTCGTCGGCGAGCGCGCGCCGGACTCGGAGACGAGGGGTTGGAGCGCGGTCGACGCCCACATGATCGCCTCGTATCTGCTCGAGCTTCACAGCCGCGGATACTCGGATACGACGCGCGCCCGCAAGGTGGCGTCGGCCAAGTCGCTGTTCGCGTTCCTGATCGAAGAGGGCGTCGTAGATACCGATCCGATGGACAACGTCAGCTCACCGAAGCTGGGCCGGTCGCTGCCCGATACCCTGACCGTCGACGAGGTAGACGCGCTGCTGAGCGCGCCGACCGGGGACAGCCCCGCGGCCGATCGGGACAGGGCGATGCTGGAGCTGCTCTACGCCAGCGGGATTCGCGTCGGGGAGCTGGTGTCGCTGAACCTGGACGACATCAGCCTGGACCAAGGCGCGATCAGATGCTTCGGCAAGGGCTCGAAGGAGCGGATGGTGCCGATACACGACCGCGCGGCGGATCTGCTCCGAGCCTATCTGGGACGCGGCAGGCCGGCGTTGGCGAAGGCGCAGTCCGGCGCCGCCCTGTTTCTCAACAGCCGCGGGAAGAGACTGAGCCGGCAGGGCTTCTGGCTTGTGCTGAAGAGGTGGGCCGAGCAATCGGGCATCCGTAAGCGCGTCACGCCCCATACGCTGCGTCACAGCTTCGCGACGCATCTGCTGCGTGGGGGAGCGCCGCTGAGGCACGTACAGGAGCTGCTGGGGCACGCGAGCATCACGACGACGCAGGTCTACACGCACCTGACCAGCGAGCACGTCAGGACAGAGTACGCGAAAGCGCATCCAAGGGCCGGATAGCCGTAGCCGTATCGCACGGGAGGGACCGATGCCGAGTAAAGGAAGCAAGGCCGCGTCGAGACAGGCGAACCTGAAGAGCCGCCGCAAGCGCCGCAAGGGCGGGCAGCATGACTTCGAGACGGGGCCGACGGTTTCTTCCCGCGCCGCCGAGGAGCAGGACTCGGCGGATGCCGCGCCCGCACCCACGCGTCCGGTTGTCCCCCCGGTGAGGGCCCTCGGAGTGACGAGCCGCGCGTCGAAGGCGGCGCAGTCGGCTGCCGCGGCCGCCGCGGCCCAGCAGCCGTACATGACGAAGGAGTTGCTGCGGATAGGCATGGTCACGGGCGTGATCCTCGTGTTCCTGGCCGTCGCGGCGGTGGTCCTGGGCTAGCCGGGCCCTCCCCGAGGGCTGCATGACTTCCAAGGCCGAGACAGAGCGCCGCGAGCGGTTCTCCGAACGGCTGCGCGCCGTGCCCACCAAGCCAGGCGTCTACATCATGCGCGACGTCGGCGGCGACGTACTCTACGTAGGCAAGGCCGCCAGTCTCAAGCACCGGCTGCGGTCGTATTTCGCAAGCGAGGCGGGCCTCGCGCCCAAGATCAGGAACCTGGTCCGTCGCGTCGAGGACTTCGACTTCATCCTGACCGAGTCGGACCAGGAAGCGGTGATCCTCGAGTGCAACCTGATCAAGCATCACAAGCCCGTCTACAACGCGCGGCTGAAGGATGACAAGAGCTACCCGTTCATCAAGATAGATACGACCGAGGACTTTCCGCTCGTCTACATCACGCGGAACCCTACCAGGGACGGAGCCCGTTACTTCGGACCCTTCGCCAGCGCCCACAGCGTCCGCAAGACCCTGGCCCTGCTGAAGAAGCTGTTTCCCTACCGGTCGTGCACGAAGCCGATCACCGGCACGGACTCCCGGCCGTGTCTCGACTACCACATCAACCGCTGCGTGGGTCCGTGCATAGGCGCCGTCGACAGGGACCAGTACGCCGAGGTGATCGATCAGGTCGTGCTCTTCCTGGAGGGCAGGACCGACCGTGTGTCGAAGACGATCGCGCGGCGCATGAACGAGGCGGCCGAGGCCCTGGAGTTCGAGAGGGCAGCCGTGCTCCGGGACCAGCTTCGCGCCATCGAGCGCGTCGGCGAGGGCCAGAAGGTCCTCCACTTCGGCTCCGAGAACCTGGACGTGATCGCCTTGGCCCCGTTCATGGGCGAGACGTGGGTGGAGGTCTTCTTCGTACGCCGCGGCAAACTCATAGGCCGGGACCACTTCATCATGGCGGGCACAAAGGACGACGAGCCGCCTCGTGTTCTCGCGGCGTTCGTCGAGCAGTTCTACAACGCCAACCCGTACGTGCCGCCGATCATACTCACCCAGCATCCCGTCGACGGCTCCGAATCGGTGGCGGCGTGGCTGGCGCAGAAGCGCGGCGGACGGGTGGCGCTGCGAGTCCCCCAGAGAGGTGAGAAGCGCCGGCTCATGGAGATGGTCGCCGAGAACGCGGCGGAGGGCATCGAGCAGCTCAAGCTCAGGGAGGCGGAGCGCGGCGACGTCGACGCGGCGATGGAGGAGCTCCAGGAAGCCCTGAGCCTCCCGAACTTGCCGCAGCGCATGGAGTGCTACGACATATCGAACACCCAGGGCACCAACGCCGTGGGCAGCATGGTGGTGTTCGAGGACGGGCGTCCCAAGAACGCCCACTACCGGCGGTTCAGGATCAAGACGAGCGACGGTCCGGACGACTACTCGATGATGCGCGAGGTGCTGACGCGGCGATTCAGCCGGTTGGCCGCGAAGGCGTCGTCCGCCAACGGCGGCGGGGCGGAGGACGGGGCGTGGCAGACGGTCCCGGACCTGGTGCTGATCGACGGCGGGAAGGGCCACCTATCGGCGGCGCTGCAGGTCTTCCTCGAGCTTGGGATCGAGCACATACCGCTGGCCAGCCTGGCGAAGGAGAACGAGGAGCTGTTCGTCCCGCAGGTGCAGGAGCCGATCGTGTTGCCGCGTTCGTCCCAGGCGCTGTTCCTCGTGCAGCGCGCGCGAGACGAGGCCCACCGGTTCGCGGTCACGTACCATCGCCAGCGCAGGTCCAAGAAGAGCGTCGCGTCGGTGATGGACGAGGTCGAAGGCATCGGGCCGAAGCGCCGCAAGATGCTGCTCCGGCGGTTCGGCTCCGTCAAGGGCGTCAAGGAAGCCTCGGTCGAGGACCTGGCGGCAGTGCCCGGGATGACAGCGACTGTCGCCAGGCGGCTCAAGGAGTACCTATAGCGCGGTCGCCGGTCGGGTAGGGCGCGCGGCTGCCGCCCGGCGATATGTGGCTCGCGGTCAGCAGATCGACCCCGGCGGCGGTCCGCGTCTGTTGGTGTTCTCGATCGCCGCGAGGGCGTTCTCGCAGCTTATGCCCATCACGTGGAACACCGTCTTGTCTTCTCTCTTCAGGAACGCCGCGACGGGCACGGCGCCCGTCCCCGATTTGGGAAACGCAACCATCATGTAGTACGGGCTGCGGACCGGATTGGAATCGTGCGTCGTCAGGTGTACGTCCCCGGCCGACACGGTCGCGTCCGCGGCGGACGCTTCCTCGAGGTATATGACCCTCCAGCCCGCGACCCCTTCGAAGGTGGTGGAGTCGATCGCGGCCTGTGTCATGCCGACCGTCAGCAGCCGCCCCGCGTCGAAGTCCTCGGCGACGACGAACTCGGCGGAGTCGGCGCCCTCGTCCTGTTTCAGCCAGTCCACGACGTTGCTGATGAAGATGCCCACCATCAACGCGAGGAACACCGTTACGGGCAGGAGAGCGGCCGCCATGACGAGCTCTATGCGCTGGGGCCGGAACCGTCGCCGCGGCCTCTCGGCCCTTGCGCGGTCGTCGGCCTTGACTCGCTGTCTGGCCAGATCGCGGCGCTGTTCGGTCGTGAGCCGCTTGCCGGACGCCGGCGGGCGGGGAACGAAGGCGGGCGGCTCTTGCCGCCGTTGCGGCTCGTAACGGCTCGGCGGCTCGCCCTCGGGGACCGGCTCGCGCTCGGGGGCCGGCCGACGCTCGGGGGCCGGCTGACGCTCAGGGGCGGGCCGGCGTTCGACGGCAGGCCGGCGTGCGGCGCCGCCGCCGAACGACTGGCCGCATCCTAGGCAGAACGACGCCTCCTGGCGTGTCTTCCGCCCGCAGTTGGGACACTCCTTGTCGGCCATGGCCAGACACCTCGGTCATCCGCGCTGCCGGAGAGGGCGGCGTCCCGATGCCCTAGCCGTCGGCGCCGTCTCCCGTGCGACCGACCGCCTTCAAGAACGGGCCCAGCAGATTGGTGAACTCCAACGGGAAGATGAACTTCGTCGACGCGCCGCTGCCCAACTCCTTGAGCGTCTCGAAGTACTGCAGACTCATCGTGTTCGCATCGATATTCTGAGCGACGCCGTAGATGCGCTCCAGGGCGTCCGCGAAGCCTTGGGCTCGCAGGATAGCCGCCTGCTGGTCGCCCTCAGCCTTCAGTATCTCGGCCTGCCTGGCGCCCTCGGCTTTCAGTACCGCCGACTGCTTCTCGCCATCGGCCACGGTGATCGCGGCCTGGCGCGTGCCTTCCGACTCGGTTACCACGGCGCGTCGGAGGCGCTCGGCCGACATCTGCCGGTTCATGGCCTCCTGAATGTCCCGGGTGGGCTCCACTTCCCTGATCTCGACCTGTGTCACCTTGATGCCCCAGCGCTCGGTGACCTGGTCCAACTCGGACCGGAGCTCTTCGTTGATGCGGTCGCGCTGCGACAGCACCTCGTCCAGCGTTATCTTGCCGATTACCGCACGCAGGGTCGTCGTGGCTATCCCAACGACCGCGCTGCGGTAGTTGACCACCTCGAGCACCGACTTTCCGGCCTCGTGCTCCATCACCCTGAGGTAGACGAGGAAGTCGATGGCGATTGGCGCGTTGTCCGCCGTGATCACGGTCTGGCTCGGAATGTCGAACACGTCCTCCCGCAGGTCTATCTTCAGCCCCTTCTGAAAGGGCCAGAAGAGGAGCTTGAGCCCCGGGGACTTCAGCCCCCCGTATCTCCCGAGGTTGAAGATCGCGAGACGTTCATACTGTGTGACGATTTTTATATACGGTATCATCCTTGACTCTCCTTACTCGCCGGTCGTGTCGGCCTTGAACACCTTCAGCGTCAGCCCGTCGATCTCCATCACGATCACCTCGGCCCCCTCCTCGATCAACTCGCCCGAGTCGGAGACGGCGCTCCACATTCCGCTGGGCATCTGGACGCTGCCCCGCGGCTCCAGCGCCGTCGTAGTATAACCGGTCTGGCTCACGAGCTGCTGTGTCTGCGTGGGGTAGTTAACGACCCTGGACTTGACCGCGACCCTGGCCGCCACCAGCGCAATTGCCGCGACCAGGACTCCCGCGCCGATCCTCCAGTCGTCGAACAGCAGGAACGCGCCGACGACCACGCATATGCCGCCGGCGATCCCCGGAACGTCCCCGTAGGGGATGTCCAGGTCGAAGTCCAGGTCCACGAAGTATAGGGCCAGCCCGAGCGCTATGAGGCCCAGCCCCAGCGAGGTCTCCACGTTGCTCCGCGCCTTTCTCTTGCTCGCCCTAACCGCCCGAGCCGTCGGCCTCGGATACCTTCAACGTGAGCCCGTCGACTTCCAGTACCACAACCTCTTTGCCCGCTTCGACGGGCCGGCCCGACTGCGTCACGGCGGTCCACTGTTCGCCGATCACTTGCACCGTGCCCTTCGGGTCCAAAGCCGTCAGCACCGTGGCGGTCCGTCCCACGATGTCCTCGGACGGCGACACGTAGACCGTCCTTCTGTTCGCGGCCAGGAAACGGATGGACACGATCGTCATGGCGGCCAGCGCCGCCCCGACACCGGCCACCAGCCAGATGCTCACCCTGAAGCTCGGAGTGGGGATCGGCGGCGGCGAGAATCCGCCGAACAGGAAGAACGCCCCGATCAGGAAGCTGATCACCCCCACGATGCCGAAGATACCGACTCCCGGCACCTGGAACTCGAAGAAGATCAGTATGGCGGCGAAGACCAGCAGCGCGACGCCCACCCAGTTCACCGGCAGATACCCGAAGGCGAGCGCGGCGAGTGCGAGGCAGAGAAGTCCCACGACGCCCGGCCCGATCAGTCCGGGCGCGAAGATCTCGACCGCGAGACCGATGGTCCCGACGACGAACAGCAGGAAGGCGATGTTCGGGTTGGCGATGAAGCCGAGGAACCGCTCTACCGGCGTTCTATTGATTGAGCGTATGTCGAGATCGGCCGTGTCGAGGACCACGTCATCCCCGCGGACATCCACGGTCCGGCCGTCTATCTGGCGGAGCAGGTCGTCGAGGTCCTGGGCGATCAGGTCGACCACGTTTTTTTCGACGGCCTCCGTGGCCGAGTAGGCCGTCGCCTTGAGAATCGTGTCGGCGAGGGCCTCGGCGTTTCGGCCGCGGGTCTCGGCTATCTGACGCATGAAGGCCGCGGCGTCCTGTGTGGCCTTGGCCTCGAGCGTGTCGGGCAGGTCCTCGCCTCCTCCGGCGACCGGGGAGGCGGCTCCGATGTTGGTCACGGGCGCCATTGCCGCGACGTGCGCGGACGCGGCGATGAAGGTTCCGGCCGAAGCCGCCCTGGCGCCCGAAGGGGAGACGTAGACGACGACGGGCGCTGGCGAGTCCTGGATCGCGCCCACCATCTCCCGGGTGGAGTCCCACAAGCCGCCGGGGGTGTCCAGTGTGACGACGACGAGCGTGGCGCCATCCTCGGCCGCGGTGTCGAGCGCCCGCTTCAGGAAGCGCGCCGAGATGGGATTGACGAGGCCGTCGATCTCGATCAGCGCCGCGTGAGGCGTCTGAGGCTGAGCGAATGCGGCGGCCGCTTGCGATATCATGGCGCCGCCCAGCCCGACGACGATCAGGAGTCGGCTAAGCCAGCGCATCATATCCAGAGTGTAACACCTGCCATACTGGCGTGCACCGGTTTCGGAAAGGCTATAATTCGCGGGCCCAGGACTCCAGTTCGACGATTATGACCACACAGACTACCGCATCCCGCGGCCCGACGGTCGCCATCGAGACCCACGGCTGCAAGCTCAACCAAGCCGACACCTCGGTGCTGGCGTCGGACTTCCTCCGCGCCGGATTCGCCCTTGCGTCGGACGGCGACGACGTTGACGTGTACGTCGTGAACACCTGCACCGTGACCCACATTGCCGACCGGAAGGCGCGTCAGGCGTTACGGGCCGCCCGGCGGAGGCACCCGCGGGCGACCATCGTCGCCACCGGCTGCTACGCGGAGCGCGACCCGGATGCGCTCGCCGCGATCCGCGAGATCGACCTGGTCTTGGGCAACAAGGAGAAAGCCGACTTGGTGCGCCGCGTGGTCGACGCGCGCGGAGACTCGCTGACGCCGTGCGCCGAGGGCGAGGAGCCGCGGGCGCTCGCTGCCCGGGACGGCAGGACCCGGGCGATGGTCAAGATCCAGGAGGGCTGCGACCAGGTCTGCGCCTACTGCATCGTCCCGAAGGTCAGGGGACGCGAGCGCAGTGTCCCGCCCGGAGAGCTCGTGCGCATGGTCGTCGAACGCGTCGCCGAGGGCCGCCGGGAGGTCGTCCTGACCGGTACGCAGCTGGGGACGTACGGCCATGAGCTGCCGGCCTTCGGGCTGGTCGACCTGATTCGGCGCGTGCTGGAGGAGACGGAGGTCGCCCGCCTGCGAGTCTCGTCGCTGCAGCCTCAGGAGATCGGCCCCGACCTGCTCGCGCTGTGGGCCGACGAACGGCTGTGCCCGCACTTCCACATACCGCTGCAGAGCGGTAGCGGGCCGGTGCTCCGGAGAATGCGGCGGCGATACACCCCGGAGCAGTACCTCGACGCGGTCGACAGGGTGAGGACGGCGGTCCCGGACGTCGCGGTCACGGCCGACGTCATCGTGGGGTTTCCGGGAGAGACGGAGGACGACTTCCGGGCGACGGCCTCGCTCTGCGAGGAGGTCGGATTCGCTGCCATTCACGTCTTCCCGTACTCGACCAGGCCGGGCACGACTGCGGCTCACTTCGAGGACGCGGTCGATCCGTCCACGAAGGCCGGGCGTCTCAGGGAGCTGACGTCGATAGCCATAGACGGCGCGGCGACCTTCCGCAGGCGCTTTCTGGGCGCCACGCGGCCGGTCCTCTGGGAGGGCAGAGCAGGGGACGCCGAAGACGGCGCGTGGACGGGCCTGACAGACAACTACCTGAGAGTGACCGCCGAGAGCGTCGACGACCTCACGAACAGGATCACGGACGCCGTGCTGCTGCGGCTCGACGACACCGCGATAAGAGCGGCGGTCGCGGGCACCGACGGCGCACCGGCCCAGAAACCGGGGCGCTAGAGCTCCCGAGGCGTGAACTGAATCTGGCCGCTCCGCTGGTCGAGGTAGCCCGACTGCTGCTCGCTGGCGTGCCCGAACACCAGCAGCCAGCCGCCGTCCTGGGCCATGCCGAGCAGATCGCGCTTCTGGCTCAAAGTGTCGTTGGGCGACTGGTCGAATGCTGCGATGTTCGGCAGCGGCAGATGGAACGGAGTCGGTACCAGGTCTCCCAGGTATGCTATTCGCTCGCTGCCCGCCTCGATCAGAACGATCTGGTGACCGTCGGAGTGGCCGCCTGTCACCCTCACGCTGACGCCTGGAGCCAGCTCGGCGTCGCCGTCGACTAACGTCAGGACGCCGTTCTCCTGCAGGGTGACAAAGTCTCCGGGGTGGAACGATTGCTGGCCGCGCTCGTTGGGCGCGTTCGCTTCGTCCCACGCGGCCTGCTGGACCACGTACTCGGCCTTGGAGAAGGCCGGTATCGCGGCGCCGGAGCGGTCCAGCTTCGTGCACCCGCCGACGTGGTCGAAGTGGAGATGCGTCAACACCACCTTGTCGATGTCACGAGCGGTCAGGCCGTGTCTTCTGAGTCCGCTGACGAGCTTGTTGCCGTTCAGGCCGTAGGCGTCCTTCAGTCGCTCCGACCTCTTGGACCCCGCTCCGGTATCGACCAGAATATTCGCGGCCGGGGTCTGGACCAGAAGGCAGTTCAGCCCCATGCGGACGCGGTTCTTGCGGTCGGGCTTCATCTGGAGTTCCCAAAAAGTCCTTGGCACCTGACCGAACAGCGCCCCGCCATCCAACAGGAAGCTGCCGTCGCTGACGATGTCGACGGAGATCGCGCCTAGTTTCACTTTAGCCTTCCCCCCTCCCATCGCGGGCAACCGGGTACCGATTTGTAGAGCCGCGTGTTTCGGAGCGCGGATTTCGGAAGAATGAGTTTGCCGAGACGCGGCAGACTCTCAACCTATGGGCCGATTGGCGGGCGCAAGCGTACGCCGGTCCTCTACAGGAGGCGAAGGGCAGGCTACTCACGGCCGGTCCCACAACGCGGCGCCCGAGGGCGGATTGTGGCGGGCCGCTACAGCCGACGAACCGACGGCCTCTAGCGGTGCTATGCGCCTGACAGTCAGGTCGCCGGACCATCCGCGAGGGACAGGTCCAGCTAGCTCTGTTTTCGAACTCCCCCTACCCCGAACGTTATTCGCAACGCGGGCTTTTGTCAAGGAGTGCGTCGGGCCGCGGGCCTACAGCTCCTCTATCGCCGAAGCGAACGCGTTGGCGGTCAACTCCGCGTCCTCGTCGTCGTGTGCGGTCGATACGTAGTACTTGGTTTCGCCTTTGAACACGCCACGCTCGCGCAGGAGCCTCGTCAGCCTGAACGACTTGTCCCTGTCGCCGCTCAGGGTCGACTGGTAGTCGACGATCTCCCGGTCGGTGAAGTAGACGTCGAACAGCGGGTCCTCGCCCACGATCTGGGCCGGTATCTCCGCCCTGTCGATCTGCTGCTGCAGCGCCTCCCTGATCCGACGCCCCGTGGCGAACAGCCGCTCGTAGGTGCCCTCTTCTCTGAGCACTTTGAGCGTCGCCAGTCCGGCGGCGGCGGCGACCGGGTTGCCGCTCAGGGTCCCGACCTGCATCAGGTGCTCCTCTTTGGACACGCGGCCGAGGTCGAAGTGCTCCATTATCTCCGACTTGCCGGCGACGGCGGCCAGCGGAAATCCGCCGGCGACCGCTTTGCCCAGAGTGCACAAGTCCGGCGTAACGCCGTAGTACTCCTGGGCCCCGCCGTAGGCGAACCGGAAGCCCGTGACGATCTCGTCGAAGATCAGCGGGATGCGGTAGTGCAGGGTGGCCTCCCGCAGCCCCTCCAGGAATCCCGGCGCCGGCGGGATCACCCGCTGGAACGGCTCGACGATGACGCCGGCGATCTCGTCGTGGTGCCTTTCGATGATCGCCGTCGTGGTTTCCAGATCGTTGAACGGCGCCACGAGCATCTCGGACGCGACGGACGCGGGCACGCCGGCCGAGCTCGGCTTGCCGTGCGGGAACTGGGTCGGCTCGCCGGGCATGACCGCGACGAGGGCGTAGTCGTTCATCCCGTGGAAGCCGCCCTCGAACTTCAACACCTTGTCGCGGCCTCTGAACGCCCGCGCCACCCGCATGGCGTACAGGGTGGCCTCCGACCCCGTGCTGACGAACCGGACCTCTTCCGCGCACGGGACGGCGTCGACGACCGCCTCGGCCAGGGCGATCGCGTGCTCGTTCAGGGCGAAGAAGGTCGTGCCGAGCTGTGCCTGATCGACGACCGCCGCGACGACATCGGGGTGCGAGTGGCCGATCAGCATCGGGCCCGATCCCAACACGTAGTCGACATACTCATTGCCGCTGATGTCCCACACCCGTGACCCGAGCCCGCGGCGAATGATCGGACCGAAGGAGAGGTTGCCCAGGCTCCCCCCCGGCAGGACTCTCGCCGCCCTCGCGTGAAGTTCGCGCTCGCCGTGCCCAGCCGTTCTACGTCCCACGGGTACCTCCGTTGCGGCGTGCGCGGCCGCTCGTTTCTTCAGATCGGCGTCGATTATAGCAGTCCATGATCGGCGGACAGCGCTCCGCGTCGTGGCCTATAATGAGCCCGCGGCTGCGGGACGCGGCCGGTGCGAGGTAAGGAATGGACATCAGAGTGGTGGACGGCGATATAGCGCGGCAATCGCTACCGGCCGTTGTCGTCAATCTGTTCCAGGGCGTGACGGCGCCGGGCGGCGCGACGGGTGCGGTGGACTCGGCCCTGGACGGCGCCATCTCCCAGCTCATCGCCGACGGCGAGATACGCGGGAAGCGCGGCGAGACGACGCTGATTCACACCCTGGGCAAGATCGCCCCGGCCCGCGTGCTCGTCGCGGGGCTCGGCAAGAAGTCCGACTTCTCACAGGAAACCGTACGCGACGTGACGGCCCAAGCGTGCCGGCGTCTGCGCGAGGTGGGCGTCTCGACCGCCGCCACGATAGTCCACGGGGCTGGCGTCGGCGGTATGGATGCCTCCGCCGCGGGACAAGCCGTAGCGGAGGGCGCCCTTCTCGGCCTCTACCGGTTCGACAAGTACAAGTCCCTGGACGACGGCGGGCCCGCGCTCGACGAGCTCGTCATCGTGGAGCTCGACGGGGACAAGGTGGGCGATATCCGGTCCGGCGTGCAGAAAGGGGTCCTGTTGGCGGAGTCGGCAAACCTGTGCCGTGACATGGTCAACGAGCCCGCCAACCAGATGAACCCTACCCGCATGTCCGAGATCGCGCGGGACGTCGCGTCCGAGTGCGGCTTGGAGATAGACGTGCTCGACGCGGACCGCATGCGGGAGCTGGGCATGGGGGCCATGCTCGGCGTCGCCCAGGGAAGCGTGGAGCCTCCGAAGCTCATCGTGCTCGACTATCGCGGCGACCCCGAGAACGCGGCGAACAATCTGGGGCTGATCGGCAAGGGGATCACGTTCGACAGCGGCGGCATCTCGATCAAGCCGGCCGCCAACATGGGCGCGATGAAGGGCGACATGGCGGGCGGCGCCTCGGTGATCGCGGCGATCAAGGCGATCAGCAGGCTGGGCCCGAAGATCAACGTGACCGCGATCGTCGCGGCTACTGAGAACATGCCGGGCGGGCGCGCCCAGCGTCCCGGAGACATCGTGACCGTCATGAACGGCAAGACAATCGAGATCGACAACACGGACGCCGAAGGGCGTCTGGTCCTTGCCGACGCCGTGTCGTACGCCCGGACGATGGGCATCGAGCGGATCGTTGACGTGGCCACCCTGACAGGCGCGATTATTACGGCTCTGGGCGACGTCGCAACCGGGGCCTTCGGCAGCGATCAGCCGCTGATCGACGCCGTTCTCGAGGCCGGGAATGCCGTTGGGGAGCGTATCTGGCAGTTTCCGACCTACGACGACTACCGCGGGCAGTACAAGAGCGACGTGGCCGACTTCAAGAACACCGGAGGCAGGGCCGCGGGCTCGATCACGGGCGCTCAGCTGATCGGCGAGTTCGCGACGGGCGCCGCGTGGGTGCACCTGGACATCGCCGGCACCTCGAAGACGGACAAGCTGAAGGGCTACAACCCCAAGGGCGCCACCGGCGTTCCTGTGCGCACGCTCGTCCGCCTGGCCGAGGACCTTGCGGCCGGCCGGTAACGCACCGCCGCCGGCCCGTTGGAGGACGGACATATTCGTTGAACAGTCGCACGTCTACGCTCGGGTTGTTCGCCGAACGACGAGCCTGCAGAATCCCTTGACAGTCCTTCGGCTCATGGCCTAGCCTCTCAGCGAGAATCAACCCACCGTCCACCAAGGGAGATCACCACATGGCTTACGAATTCGACCACGTTCACATCAAGGCGCAGGACCCGGCCGCGACCGCGGACTGGTACGTCCGCGCGTTCGGCTTCGAGATAATCTCGGACGCCGTCAGGCCCTGGGGCGACCGGTTCGTCCGGTGCCAGACGACCGACGGCGCCATCGTCAACATCTCCGGCGCCCGGACAAACGAAAAGATGGGCCCCTCGGACGCGGGCGCTCACTTCGGCATCGAGCATATCGGCATCAAGGTCACCGACATGGAGGCCGAGATAGAGCGTCTGTCCAAGCTTGGCGCAAAGCTCCTGGAGGGGCCGATCGCAGCCGGGGGCGGTATGCTGATCGCGTTCATCGAGGCGCCGGGCGGAGTCCGCGTCGAGCTGCTGCAGCACGCATGACGCAGCGCCTGTCCGACGAGAACTGCATCTTCTGCAGGGTGGAGTCCGGGGTACTGGACGCGGAAGTCCTGTACCAGGACGACGTGTGCTTCGTGATCCGGGACATCGCTCCGGCCGCGCCGGTCCATCTGCTCGTCATACCGAGGAAGCACTTCACCTACCTTACCGACATGACCATCTTCGACCACACGATGCTCGGCAGCATGTTCGAGGCGGCCACCGATGCGGCGAAGCTCACGGACATCGAGGACACCGGCTACCGTTTGGTCATCAACCAGGGTAACGACTCCGGGCAGCAGGTAGCCCATCTCCACCTGCACGTTCTCGGCGGCGAACGCCTCGGCCGCATGGGATAGCCCGCCTCGTCGCGGATCGTTCGCTGCGCGATAAACGGGAGCTGGGAAATCGGGTACTATTGAACAGGTCGGTCCCGGTCGAGCGCGGCTCAGGCCTCGCCTGAGCGGTTCTACGTCCAACGATGGCGGACCGACAGCGGAGAGATACCATATGGCCGAGGGGCAAATAGCAGTACTGATAGACGTCGAGAACGTCGGACTGAGTCCCGTACAGGAGTTGTTCGACCAGCTCGCCAACGTCGGGCGGATCATCGTCAAGCGTGCATACGGGGACTGGTCGGGCACGAGGACCAGAGACCGAGACCGCCTGCAGGCGCTCGGCATCGAGCCGATTCACGTATTCCACTCCGCCACCGGCAAGAACTCCGCCGACATCCGATTGGCGATCGACGCCATCGAGTTGTCGTTCCAGTCGCCGGTGGACACCTTCGTCGTCGTGTCGTCGGACAGCGACTTCGTCCCGTTGGTTGGCAAGCTGCGCGCCGCGGGCAAGACGGTCATCGGCGCCGGGCCGAGCGCGGTGGCCTCGCGTACGCTGGTCGGATCGTGCGACCGATACTTCTACCTGGATCCGAAAGCCGCCTCCGCGACTGTGGCGGCGCCGGACGAGGTGCAAGATGTCGGGCTCCTGGCCCGCGGCGTCCGGGCGTCGATGGACGACGACGGCGTTGCCACCGGCAGCCGGCTCCATCAGGCCATGCAGCGCCTCGATCCGAGCTTCGACTTCAGGACGTTGGGGCACTCGACGTTCACGAAGTACCTGGAGGCGTCGCCGGCCGTCAGCGTGACCCGGCCCCGCGGAAAGGGAGACGTGTCGGTCAGGCTGCTCGAGTCGAACGGCGAGGGCGGCGAGGGAGTGGACCCTGAGAGGTGGGGCCCGGAAGTCGACGCGGCTTGGGCGAGAAGAGCGCCGAACACGGGCCAATCGGTCTATGGCAATACGGCGGCGTCGGCCGCGGCCACGGCGTTGGGAGTGGGCAAGCTCAAGGACTCGACCTACAAGACGTTGGAGCGCCTGCTCCGCGCGAGCGAATTCCTCAGCACGCGCTGGAAGCGGGACGGCGGCAAGATCATCCGCCGCTGACCGCGGCCGCTCTGCCGACCGTACGCTGTCGGAACGCCAGCCGTACTCCGCAGGCCTGCGCCGGCTCCGGCCTGAGTTCGGCTGTTCCGTCCCCACTCGTCGACTCCGTGAGTGTTACTCCGGAAGTCCTCAGCAACTCCACGGTAGCCGCTGCGTCCGCTACCTCCAAGACGAGCTCGTACGGCGCTTCCCCGTGCTCCTGCAGGAAGTCCGCCAGCGGGCCGGGCCCCGTTGGCGCCGCCAAGTCCAGGTAGCTGTTGGCCAGCGCCATCCGCACGCGCCCGGCCGCCCCGTTCGGGGTCGGCGCGGCCCTTTCCAGACCCAGCTTGGCCCAGGCCGCGCTCGCGCTGTCGGCGTCGTGAACGGCCAGAACGAGTCTGTGGACCCTCGTCGCCCTGTTGGCGTGCCTGGTTGGGTTCGCCGGTACGGTGTACCTCTCGCCAATTGCAACGTCGTGTTGAATCAGGAAAGTCTCGCTGCCCGGCGTGGCGTCCGTTGCGATCGTCGCCGACCGCCATGTGTAGCCGGGGCCGCCGTCGCCGGCGCTTCGCGCCCCCGGCGTCGGGTCGGAGACGTCGACGCCTCGCCTGCGCAGCTCTGACACCGTGCCGTCGAGGTCGTGGGTGCCGGCGGCGAACATGTACAGACCCTCGCTCGCCTCGAGGAAGGTGTTCAAGGACGGTCGGAATACGCCTTCTGCGAAGTCCCGAACGGCGATCAGCTCGAGGTATTCGTTTGCGAAGACGGCCAGCCGGTTGTGCGTACCCCTGCCGGGGTGGACTCCTTCCGGCGTCAGCGTAAATCCGAGCCGGCTCGCGAAAACGCTCGCTGACGACCCCAGGTCACGAACGCCGATGAGGACGTGGTCGAGGTACAGAGGCAGAGCCGCGGACACCCTGTCGCCCTAGGCCTCGCGATAGCGGACGCGGATCGTGTGGTGGCCTGTCGCGCCGTTGGGCAGGGTGCCCTGTCGGGCTTCCGTCTGAACGTTCCCGTCGCCGTCGGTCGCCCGGACCACCGCCCGTATCTCGCCGGCGCGCTCCACGGACGCCGATGCCGTCCATATGACCCACGTGTAGGGCGACAGCGGCCCGGTCAGCTCGGCCTCGGTCCACGTCTGCCCTTCGTCCAGGCTGAACTCCACCGAGGATATGCCGCGTGTTCCGGCGAACGCGACTCCGCCGACGTCGACCGCGCCCACCACGCCGCTGGAGTTGGCCGCCGGGACGTCGATGCGGGACATCGTCTTCACTATCGGGTTGTCGGTCCAGCCGCGCTGCTGCCAGTAGCCCTGGAAGTCGTGGTCGACCGGCGATATCTTCGTCAGCCACTTGACGCTCTTGAGGCCGAAGAAGCCCGGCACGATGAGGCGGGCAGGGGCCCCGTGCCTGCTGGAGAGCGGCTCGCCGTTCATCTCGTACGCGACCATTACGTCGGTGTTGAGAGCCCGGTCGACCGATATGCTCTCCGCGTAGCCGTCCGAGGCCGCGAACGATATGTCGACGACGCCGGGCCGCAGACGGGCTCGTTGGAGTATCTCCCTGAGCGCCACGCCTTTCCAATTCGCGTTGCCTATGAGGTCTCCGCCCACCTCGTTGCTGATGCACTCGAGCGTGACGAACTCCTCGAAGGACTGCAGGGCCAGGAGGTCGTCGTACGTCAGGGACATCGGCTCCTCGACCAGGCCGTCTATCTCCAGCACCCAGCCCGCCGCGTCGACTTCTGGGTCGAAGATGTTCTTGGAGACGATGTAGAACTCCTCGTTCGGCGTGACCAGCGTGGACAGGGCCCCGTGGGACCGGAACGCGCCGCTGGTGCTTATCCTCGAGCCGAGGCGGTCGAGCAAGACCTTGGTTCCCGCACCGAGCACGACGCCGATGATGGCCCACGTCGCGATGCGCCTGATGACCAGCCTTCTCGTAGGGTGGGTCGGACCCTCCCGGGACTGCCTCGCGATCCACGCCAGCAGGTAGGCGAGCGAGACGCCATAGACGAAGTACGCGCCCAGGCTTGCCAGCGCGAATCCGCCGGCGCCTCCGGGCGCAGACGTTCCGAACAATCCGCCGTCGAACGCCGGCACCAGAGTCAACATGCTGACGAGCCACAACGCGGTGGCGAAGAGAGGCGCCCGCGTCCATCCCGGCAGGCCCATCGTCGGCCACGACTTTGGGATGGCGACGAACGCGAGCGCGACCAGGCCGCCCACCAGCACCTGCGCGACCAGCATGCCGGCGAACATCAGCGGCTTTGCGGAGTATGAGAGGCTCTCGAGCAGATAGTCGATCATCTCCGGCGGCAGCACGGAGGTGAACCAGTCGGCTGCCAGCTCGGTGATCGTCAACGCGCCGAACGCGACGCGCACGGCGAGCGTGTACGCGACCATGGCGAGCCCGGCCGCAAGGCCCGCGATTGCCGACGTCGCCCCGGGACGGGCCTCAAGATCGGACGGTTGCAGGTTTTCGTCGGTCATGTTCTATGCCTCGGCTTCCGCGTTGACGCGCGGCGCTGGCGCGTCAACCGCGATAGAGTCACTCTGATAGAATACGCCAACTCCCCCTCCGCGTGCACTATGTCCACACTCTACGTCGTGGCCACGCCTATCGGCAACCTCGAAGACATCACCGTGAGGGCGCTTCGCGTGCTCCGCGAGGTAGACCTTGTCGCGGCCGAGGACACGAGGGTCACCCGGAAGCTCCTGGCGCGCTACGAGATCGACACGCCGCTCACCAGCTACCGCGAGCAGAACGCCGCGAAGAAGTCGCCGGAGCTGCTGGAGATGCTTGCCGCGGGTCATAATATCGCCCTGGTGTCCGACGCGGGCACGCCGGCCGTCAACGACCCGGGCGCCCAACTCGTCACTGCGGCCGCCGCGGCGGGCTTCGAGGTTGTCGCAGTCCCGGGCGCATCCGCGCCGACGGCCGCCGTCTCCGTCGCGGGAATGGCGATGGACGGGTTCGTCTTCCTGGGATTCCTGCCGAGGCGGCGTAGGGACCGGCTATCGCTGCTCGAGTCGGAGGCGGCGGGAACGAGGCCGCTGCTGGCGTTCGAGACGCCTCACAGACTGAAGGCCGCCCTTGTCGACCTGCTTACCGCTCTCGGGGACCGCCGCGTCGTCGTGGCCCGGGAGCTTACGAAGCTCCACGAAGAGATTTTCCGCGGCTCGCTGTCCGAGGCCATAGACCGATTTGAAGAGCCACGAGGCGAGGTCACGCTTGTGATCGAGGGCGCCTCTCCCCGGTCGCCCGAGCCCCATAACCGCGAGGAGGCCGTGAAGCTGCTGGCACGTCTCAAAGACGGTGGAATGCGCGCCCGCGCGGCTGTCGATCTGGTCGCCGAACAGGCAGGACTGCCGCGCGGCGAGGTCTACCGGCTCTGGATCGATGCATACGGCTGACGGCCGCTGCCGGAGGCCCTTGGCGCCCGCTTGATTGTGATAGCATGAACAACCAACGAAAGCGGGGTCCGATTTGGGAAAATGTCAGAGCGCATTCTCGTAGCAGTCGCCTGGCCTTACGCGAACGGTTCGATCCACCTTGGCCAGACCGCCGGTTGCTATCTGCCGGCGGACATCTTCGCCCGCTACCACAGGCTCAAGGGCAACGAAGTGCTGATGGTGTCGGGCAGCGACTCCCACGGGACGCCGGTCACCCTCGAGGCCGAGAAGCGCGGCGTCTCGCCTGAGCAGGTGTTCAGCCGGTACCACGACGAGTTCCTCGACAACTGGCGTCGACTGGGCATCGGCTTCGATCTGTTCACCTCAACTCACACGGACAACCATGAACGCGTGGCACAGGACATGTTCCTGCGGCTGCACGAGAACGGCTACATCTACAAGGACACGATGACGCAGCCGTACTGCGTCACGGACGGCCGCTTCCTGGCCGACCGCTACGTGGGAGGCGTCTGCCCACACTGCGACTTCGAGAGCGCGCGGGGCGACCAGTGCGATAGCTGCGGCCGCACTCTGGACCCGGAAGAGCTGGTCAACATGGTGTGCCTGCTCTGCGGCGACACCCCGGAGATCAGGGACACCGAGCACTTCTTCCTGAAGCTGACCGCCTTCGAAGACCAGCTGCTCGAGTGGGTCAGCGAGCGCGGGCACTGGCGGCCGAACGTGCGGAACTTCTCCGTCGGATTCCTCGGAGGTGGGCTCCAGGACCGGGCGATCACCCGGGACATCGACTGGGGCGTGCCCGTCCCCCTGGCCGGCTACGAGGGCAAGCGCATCTACGTCTGGTTCGAGGCGGTCATCGGCTATCTCTCGGCGTCGATCGAGTGGGCGGCCCGCGCCGGAGAGCCGGACCGATGGCGTGACTTCTGGCAGAAGGACTGCCGGTCCTACTACTTCATGGGCAAGGACAACATCCCGTTTCACACGATCATCTGGCCGGCCATGCTCCTCGGATACGGCAACCTGAACCTGCCCTACGACGTCCCGGCAAACGAGTACCTCAACCTGGAGGAGCAGAAGATATCGACCAGCCGCAACTGGGCCATCTGGCTGCCCGATTACCTGGACCGGTACGAGCCCGATCCGCTCAGGTACGTGCTCGCGTCCAACATGCCGGAGACGAGCGACTCCGATTTCACGTGGCGGGAATACGTGCGCGCCAACAACGACGAGCTGGTTGCCACGTACGGCAACCTGGTGCATCGCGTCCTGACGATGTCCTACCGGAACTTCGGCGGCGCCGTGCCGAATCGAGGAGAGCTGGACGACGATGCGAAGGAGTTGCTGGCGACCGCGCGGCGGCGCTTCGACGAGACGGGGGAAAACATCGCCGCGTGCCGATTCCGCGCAGGCCTGAGTGCGGCGATGTCGTTGGCCCAAGCCGTCAATCGATACCTCGACCGTAAGGAGCCGTGGAAGGCGGTAAGGGAAGACAGGCGGTCGGCGGCCACCACGCTTTGGGTGTCGTTGGCCGTGATCAACTGTCTGAAGACCGCGCTCTATCCCGTCCTGCCGTTCAGCTCGGCGAGACTGCACGCCATGCTGGGCCTGGACGGCGGTGTCGAGGACCAGGGCTGGTCCTGGGACCCCGAGGCGCTCGTGGGCTCCTCTCGACTTCAGAACCCGGAGCCGCTGTTCGTCAAGCTCGACGAGTCGATTATCGAAGAAGAGAGTCATCGCATTGGCCGCTAGCATCACGACGCCTACCTCGCTCGACCGCGTTTGCGAGCCGGTGCGGGAGGGGCTCGAACGCTCTGCCGACCGTCTCCGCAGCCTGGCCGCCAAAAAGGAGCCGCTGCTTGTCGAGCTGCTGGACCACGTGCTGCAGCGCACGGGCAAGAGGCTGCGTCCGACGATCACGCTGCTGGCGACCGGCTTTCACCCGACCGACGGGCGCACGGCCGAGATCATGGCGACTGCGGTGGAGCTTCTCCACGTCGCGACGCTGGTGCACGACGATACCGTGGACGAGGCGGACACCCGCCGGGGCAGGCCTACCGTGAGCAGCAGGTGGGGCACGACCGCGGCAGTGCTGGTCGGCGACTACATCTTCGCGGCGTCCGCAACGCTCGTTTGCGACACGGAGAACATCCGCGTTATCAAGCGGTTCGCCGAGACGATCATGGAGCTCTCCCGGGGTGAGCTGGAGGAGAGCGCCGGCGTGTACGACGCCGCGAAGGACATGGGCTCCTACCTCGACCGCATCTACAACAAGACCGCGTCTCTGTTCACGACAGCGGCGGAGTCGGGCGCGATTCTCAGCGGCGCCGAGGAAGACATTGTGGTCAAGCTTCGGGGATACGGCTACAACGTCGGCATGGCCTACCAGATCGTCGACGACATCCTCGACTTCGAGGGAGACCCCGAGGAGTTCGGCAAGCCCGTCGGCCAGGACCTCGCGCACGGCATCCTGACGCTGCCGGCGCTGATAGCTATGGAGCGCGGCAACGGCGCGAGCCCGATCCTGGACTACCTCAACGACCCTGAGGACCAGCGCACCCTCGCGGCAGCGGTAGCGGCCGCAAGCGACAGCTCGGTCATCGAAGAGGCCTACTCGCACGCCCGAGACTACGGCGCTCAAGCCGTAGAACGCCTGGCAGGCCTCGACCGCAACGCCCACGCCGAGTCGTTGGAGATGCTCGTCGGCTACGTGCTGGAGCGCCGCAGCTAGAAGACCGCGGGGACCGGCTAGGCGGCTAGCTCGAGGCTAACCCAGGCGATTAAGATGGCGGTCGCCTTCAAGAGTCCACGCACGGGGATGAGCTTCTGGCCATAAGGGTCGACGGCCAGGAACACGCCTTCCAGCGTGTACGCCCCCAGCAGCGCGGACGTTCCTTCCTCGCCGAAGATGACCCATGTCGTCGTTTCGCGTCCGGCAACTCGAGCCCTCGCCTCGGCCATGTCCAACTCGACGCGCTCGCCGCCGGCGTACTCGAACGTCTCACGCTTGGTCGGGGAGATGCCGAGCCGCCTCAGCGCGGAACCCGGAATCACGGTCGTGGTCGCGCCGGTGTCTGCCAGCGCCTCCATCTCCTCCGATTTCCCCGCGCCGATGTCGCCGATCTCTATCGTGACACTGAACGTTCCCATGTCACTCCTTCTGGCTTGGCCGGCGGGACTTTGGACCGACTCACCGGCACAGTATAGCAAGGCCTGAAATGGGGTGGACGAAGGGGGCTCGCGCGGGTCCGGGGAAGCCGCACACGGGAGAGGCTGACGCCGTTACGCCGAACGGGTCCGGAGCCGGCCGACCATGTCGCGCAGGATCCGCCAATTCCAGGCTGTGACTACGACGGTCAGTGTCAGATACAGGTAGGCGAACAGACGCCGCTGCTCGGGGTCCACGAACGGCAGGTGGACGACGAACAGGCCGAGCAGCACGGCCCCGGTCTTCCAGCCGACCATCCGGGGCAGCATGAGCGCCAGCGCGAATCCCGACACGGCGGAGGTCAGGAGGAATTCGACCGGCTGCCGCGACCCCGTATCCTGACCCAGCAGAAATCCGATCGGCTGCCACTCCCCTGGAGTCAGGGGGAAGTTCAGCGCCTGTCCCGCGGACAGGCTGAATATCAGGACCATGCTGCCGATGAGCAGGGTCATCTGGTTGACCTCGGCCGAGATCAGCGTGGTCAGTCCGGCCTGGGGATTGGCCCTCAGGCTGAAGAGCGCGGCGACGATGATCTCCGGGGACTCCGACGCCAGCGGAGCGATCCACTGGATCAGGATGAACTCGTCGATGTTCAGCGCCTCGCCGGTCTCCACGAGCGCCTCGACGAACGGCTCGGCGGCCATGACTATTACCACGGCCGAGTAGACTAACATCGTTAGGACGGCGATACGTCTAGCGGACGTGGGCAGCGAGCCTATCGTCACCGCCGGGCCTGCCAGCTCAGGCTCCTCGGTGTCGTGGGTCGAGCTGATCCACAGGTAGACGAGGTACATGCAGATCAGCACCCCCGCCACCACCAAGTGTACCTGCCCCATGAAGAAGATCGAGAAGGTTACCAGCGTGGCCAGCAACAGTACGATCAGCTCGAGCGAGATCTCGCCTCGCAGGTCGAGCGGGCTACGGCTCTTCAGCCAGAAGATCAGGATGACCACAGGCCAACCCAGGCCGACGAGCAGCCGGTTGGCGCCCGTGACGTTGGCGGCGACCAGCTCCATGCGTTCCGTGACTTCGCGGGTCACCAGGTCGAAGCTCGCGCCGGCCTTCCAGGCCAACACCGCCTCGATGGAGTACTCGGGCAGAATCGCGATCAATGCCAGCACGGCAATGGCCAGCGACGCGGAGATGTCCATCTGCGCCACCTCGGCGGCCCAGGAGAGCAGGAAGGCCCCGCCTACGATGCCGATCCCGAATATCAGGGCGAGGACCGGGGGTTCGAGATGGACGCCGGTGAACCGTACGAGGAACCCCGGGACCGCGAACAGCGCGAATACCCACAGCCACAGCAGCGACCGGTGGCGGATGGCTTCTAGCGGCGACACGGCAACTCCGAATACGCGGTGGTCATAGGGAGGCACCTTCGAACGTGAGGTCGACGCGCCGTCTTGTACCGCCCCATGCGAGGACAATGACGGGCGGAGCGGGACCTGCTCTGTGACGTATGAGTCGTGCCAATTGGCGGGTAGAGTGGGGATCTTGTCGCGATTTGACGCGCGGCGAGATTATACACGCCCGCCGCGCAATATTCATGTGAAACGAAGGCTATCGATCGTTGCGCCGGTTGCTGACCAGCAGGTCGGCGCGGTCGCCCCACTTGTCGAGGAACCGCCGGTAGTTCTTGCGGCTCAGCTCGTCCCGCTCGCCCTCGGCCAGCTCGCTCCAGACCCTGTGTTCGTGCAGCCGGACGGGCAGCGTCGGATCGGCGACGATGCGATAGCCCCGGTCCTTGAAGTGGAAGCTGTAGTCGAGGTCCAGGTTGCGATAGAACCTGTAGGTCTCGCGCATGAAGCCGACGTCGCGCAGCCGGCGGCGGCGGAACGCGAAGCAGTAGGCCTGCATTGCATCCATGTCGCCGGCCTCGCCCTCGCCCTCGTGGAAGTGGTGCAGGTCGCTGGTGCGGAGCCCGAAGGGTCCCGCGACTCCCACGCTATCGTCGTCGAGGATGCGCTCGAGCGGGCCGAGCAGGTCGCCGGTGACCTCGACGCTCGTATCGAGCATCACTATGGTGCGTCCGCGGCACTGCTTGAGCGCAACGTTGCGCGCCGCGCCCTCCCCGAGGGCGTGGTCGGTGTGTATCACCCTTATCCTGGCGTCCTCGGAGGCCGACCGCTCCAGCCACTCCTCGGTCCCGTCTGTCGAGCCGTTGTCGACAGCAACGACCTCGACGTCGCGGTCCTCCGACCAGCGCACCGCCGACTCGATGCAGCGGCGGACGTCGTCGACGTAGTTGTGGGCGACGACCGCGAAGGTGAAGTCGGCGGCGTCGACCTGTTCGTGCAGGGACCGCACCTCGGCGGCGGACGAGACCGTCTGCCAGGCCTCCTGCCGCTTCTCCCAGTCGGTCTTGGGACGCACCCGCGTCGCCGTTCGACCGTCCTCGACGACGAAGCCCGCTTCGACGAGGCCGTTTCGCTCCTCGTCGGCCTCGTCGAAGCGGCGCTCCTCGCGGAGACCGGCCCTGCGGGCAACCGCGGCGATGGTCTCGTCGGGCACCCGGTAGCGGTCTCGCACGTCGGCGAGATCGAGGCCGAGCAGCCTGTCGAAGTCGCGAATGACGGCCAGCTTGTTGGCTGAGGGCAGGTCGGAGTGCGCGGCCTCCCACGTCAGCGCCAGAGCGCCCGGCATGTCTAGATTGTCGTTGGCCCGCTCCAGCAGCCGCCCACGCCACTCGGCGACCGCGCCGTCGGTCGGTGCGCCGGCGTCCGGGTGTGACTCCCACTCCCAGACGCGGTTGCGCAGGCGGTGGAGGGCGCGCTGCGCCGCCCGCAGCGACGTGAACGTGAAGTTCAGCCTGGTCTTGTAGTTCGTCGTGAGGCACAGGTAGCGGAAGGCGAGCGGGTCGATGCCGCGGCTCTCGATGTCGGACAGAATGAACGAGTTGCCCGTCGACTTGGCCATCTTCACGCCGTCGGCGAGCAGGTGTTGACCGTGCACCCAGGTGCCGACGACCGCCCCCCCGGTGAAGCCGTCGCTCTGGGCGATTTCGCCTTCGTGGTGAGGGAAGATGTTGTCGACCCCGCCGGTGTGGATGTCGAACCGCGGGCCCAGGTACTTGATCGACATGGCCGAGCATTCGATGTGCCAGCCGGGGAAGCCGTCGCCCCAGCGGCTGGGCCACTTCAGCTCGCGTCCCGGCTCAGCCCTCTTCCACAGCGTGAAGTCGCGCACGTCTCGTTTGAGCGGGTCGGCCTCTATTCGGACGGCCTCGAGCAGCGCTTCCTCCTGTATGTTGCCCGACAGCGCGCCGTAGCTCGGCGACGCCGAAACGCTGTAGTAGACGTTGCCTTCGACCTCGTAGGCGAGGCCCTTCGTCACGAGGTCCTCGACGATCTCCAGCATCTCGCCGACGTGGGCCGTGGCCCTGGGGAAATGGTCCGCAGGGATGATGTTCAGCTTCCGTTCGTCGCTCAGGAATCGCTCGGTGTACGTCTCGGCGATCTCCCCTGGCGTCTTTCCCGCCGCCAACGCCGCGGCGATCACCTTGTCCTCGCCCTGCTCCAGCGCCTCCTGGCGCATGTGGCCGACGTCGGTGATGTTCTTCACGTGCAGGACGCGGACGCCCTGAAACTCCATCGTGCGGCGGATCCAGTCGGCCATCAGGTACGACCGCAGGTTGCCGATGTGGGCGTCGCGGTACACGGTGGGGCCGCAGGTGTACATCTTGACGACTCCGGGCTCGGCCGGCTCGACGAGCTTCAACTGCCTTGTCAAGGAGTCATAGAGCTTCATGGCAGCTACGTGACGGTGAGCACGCGAAGGAGGTTGGTGCCGCCCTTCACCCCGATCGGCAGGCCGGCGACGAGAACCACGAGGCTACCGGGCTCGAGTCCGGCCTCCTGCTTCGCCATCCGCTCGCCGATGGCAAAGAAGTCTTCCACATTCTGGATCCGCGGGATGGTTATCGGCGTGACGCCCCATCTCAGCGTCAGGCGGCGAAGGACGGCGTCGCCGGGCGTGAGGGCGAGTATCGGGGCCATCGGGCGGTAGCGGGAGACCCGTCCCGCGGTGCTGCCGGACTCGGTGAAAGCGACTATCAGGCCTGCACCGATCTGCTGCGCCGTCTGGCAGGCGCTGTAGCTGATCGCGTCGTCGGTCTGCGGGACGAGGTGGCGGCGCTTCTCCCGTATGATCCGCTCGTAGGGCAGGTCGGCTTCCGCCTCGACGGCGACCTCGGCCATCACCTTTACCGCCTCGACGGGGTGCCGGCCCACCGACGTCTCGCCGGAGAGCATTATCGCGTCCGTGCCGTCGTAGACCGCGTTCGCGACGTCGGTGACCTCCGCCCGGGTCGGCACCGGCGATTCGACCATCGACTCCAGCATCTGCGTCGCCGTGATGACGGGCTTGCCACGTCCGTTGCTTCGGGCGATCAGGTCCTTCTGGATCACCGGGACTCTCGCCAGCGCCACCTCGACGCCCATGTCGCCTCTGGCTACCATGACCGCGTCGCTGACGGCGAGTATCTCGTCGAAGCGGTCTATCGCCTCCTTGCGCTCGATCTTCGAGATGATCTCGAGCTCGTGACCGCCTCGGTCGACGATCTCCCGCGCCGCCCTCACGTCCTCCGGGGAGACGATGGTCGACAGCGCCAGCATGTCCACCCGCTGCTCGGCCGCGAACTCGATGGCCCTCGTCGCGGCGGCGTCGGGAAAGTGCTGCGTGGGCGCCTTGCCGGGCGTAGCCACGCCCCGCCGCTCGGTCAGCCTGCCTCCGCGGATGACCGTGCAGGCAACCTCGGTCCCGACGACGCTGTCGACGCGAAGCTCGATGCGCCCGTCGTCCAGGAGAACGGGCCTGTCGACGGCCGCGTCGCGATGTATCCCCGGCGGAGTTACCGTCACGGCCGTGCGGGACCCGACAATGTCGCGGCTGGTGAGAGTCAGCGGGTCGCCGTTTTCGAGGTTCAGCGCGCCGACTCCGATCGGCCCGGTCCGGTACTTGGCGCCAGGTGCGTCGACCATGATGCCGACCGGCACGCCGAGACGGTCGGAGGCTCTCCGGACGTGCTCGATCGCCCGCGCGTGCTCCTCCTCCGTCCCGTGGGACATGTTCATCCGGGCGACGCTCATCCCGCCGAGCACCATGGCCTCGACGGTCTCCTGGGACGCGCAAGCGGGCCCGAGGGTGCAGACTATCTTGGTCTTGGGGCGGGTAGGGAGCATGTCAGGCTTCCGGCTCCGGCGGGTGGATAGCCCAATTATGCGTTATCGACCGCGTTATTTCATCCCCGGCCGGCGCGTAACGGCCTCGGTTCGACGAAAGTGCGCCATTTTGGGCCATTGTGTGCCATCCCTATCTGTGCGGTGGCACACCCAGCCGAGAAATGGCACAGAAATGGCACACCGGGTGTGCCACTCGTCCTATCCGAGGCGGGACACCGCGTGACAGGATGGTACGCTGGTGTCCCGCCTTGTCAGGGACATGGGCGCGTGAGGGGACTCGAATCATCTGCGGGCGAGTGCTTGTCACGAGCATAGAATAGCACGTATGTGCTGCGAGGGGCAACGCAGATTTCTTTCTTTCTTGCCACGTGTTAGGGCAGGCCCTTGGGTTCCCGCCTGCGCGGGAACGACGGCTATGAAAGAGTCTCCTCTTGCGGGGATGGCGGAGGTGGGGGATTTGGCGGCGCCGGGTTGTTTGACCCACGCTTCGCGCCGATGCTAGACTCGATGAGTGGCGTGGTGAGCGTGGCCAAGTGGTTAAGGCGCCAGGTTGTGGCCCTGGAGATCGAGGGTTCGAATCCCTTCGCTCACCCCACCCCCTTCTCCTTCCCGCAGGATCAAACCTCCGCCCGCCGTAGGAACTCAGCTGGCCGAGTACGCGTTACATTAGCCCTTTGACAAGTCGTAATATAAGATGGTAGTTTAGGCGCTATATTGCACGTTGTGGCGGTGGCCCGCGACGACGACTGCGGAGGTCCATGATGACTGAGCGTCCCAATAAGAAGGCCCTGATCGACGGGCTGGATATATACCGTGATGCGATGAGGCCCTTCATGGTCCGATGTCTGAAGCGTGTGCCCGGCAAAAGGGTCGAAGATCACATAAAGGCAGCACTTCAAGACGGACAGCACAACCAGTTCGAGCAGAACATCCGAGATGGCCGAAGCGTCGAAGAGTCCCTAGACATCGGCGACTTCCCGCAGCTCGTTAGGCGCTATTGGCCAGACGTGTTCCGCGAAGCCTTCAGATCCGGCAGCCACCCGTCGGCTGCGATGAACGCGATCGTCGATGCACGTAACAGAGTGTCGCACCCCGACAATCAGGATATTGATGCGAAGTACGCCGTGGAAAGACTGAACGACATCGGCCGAATGCTCGCAGAGGTGAACGAGCCTGAACAGAGCCAAGCTGTAGAGAATATCCGCCATGCTCTTATGCCGTTTAAGCCCAAATCCACCGATGGACGGCGTGAGGACAGCGGAAGGGGGGTGAGGGAGCTGCGGGCGAGATGGCCTGGGCTCCATTGGGGTAGATGGGAGGGCGGCGGACGGTCTTCAGTTGCCGCACAGGGTCCCTATGGCCGTCTGCGGGGACTGCGATGCGCGGGATGGTGAGAGAATACACAGCAGGGAACTCTCGCGGGCCAGGGTGGCGCGAGTTTGCGGGGACCTTCGGTTGTGCGGTGGGTAGCTCGGTCGCCGACGGCGCCGTCAGGCAGGCAATGGCAGGGCTCGCAATCGAGCCAGGGCGCGAGTGAACTGGGTCTCCCAAGGCCAGCCCTGTGGCAGATGCAAAGTGAGGCGGCGGGCCGAGCGGGTGATTCGTCCGGCGAGGGAGAAGAACCGCCGCCGGAGGGTCTTGGTGGTCACCACCTGCTCACCCAGACCGGTCCGCGCTGTCCAACGGGCCAGGTTATGCGCCATCACCTGTATCGCCAGCCAAGCGGCGTTGGCGGCGAAACGGCCCGACGGCATGTGGTTCAGCCCCACGCCGTACTTCAGGTCTCGAATGGCGTTCTCGACCTCGGCATGGCGGCGGTGGTCGGCCTCCAGCTCCAGGGTTTCCCCGTCCCGGTCGGTGATGAAGCCGTGATAGCTGTAGGTGGCGAAGAGGGCCAGTTGGGAACTGGGAGTGGGCTTCACCCGCCGGACAATGAGCCGCACCGGTGCGGCGTCGGGCTCACTCTGGAAGGGGGTGTAGGTGGTCTCGGCCACATCGGCGGCGCCGTCCATCCAGTATGGGATGGGCGTCCAGTCCGCCTCGGGTATGGCCTCGATCAGGTTCCGCAGGCTTTTGTGCTGGCGGATGGTGATGGAGAAGCGCACGTCCAGCTTGCAGCAGACGGATACCACGCTATGGGTGTAAAAGCCGCTGTCGGCCCGCACCGTGAGTTGCCCGCTGGCCCCTCCGTAGCGCACCCGCCCCACCGTTTCACGCAGGAAGTGGGCGGCGCCACGAGCGGTGTTGGCCCGGCCCTCGCGCAGCCGGCACATCAGCACGTCGCCGGTTCCGGCGGCGACAGCCAGCAGCGGGTGATAGCCCCGCTTGCCGGTATAGCCGTGGTGGCGTGCCCCTTCCTTGGCCAGTCCGTAGGTCTCGCAGATGGTTGAGTCCAGGTCGATGGTCAGGGGCGAGTCGCCGGGTCCGGCGCTGGACTGCCAAGCGCGTGCCAGCAACTCCCGGCTCACCCGGTCCAGTTGACGGACGTGGCCCCAGCGAAAACTGCGCAGGAAGGTGCCCAGGGTGGATGGCGCCTTGATCGTGCCGCCCAGGATGCGGGCCGTCCCACCGGCGCGCAGCGCATCGGCGTCGTCGATGCAGTCGCCGCCAGCCAGCGCGGAAGCGACCAGCGTCAGTATCTTGTCCCCCGTGTTGGCCCGCCCCGGCGCCACGCCCAGATCGAGGTGATGGTCGACGAGTTCCCGCAGGCCCAGGTGCTCGGCGAGGGTGGCCGGAAGGAGCAGCCCGGCATTGCCCACCAGGCGGTGGTCGTCGAAAGAGACACGGATGCGGTCGGGGTGGTTGCGTGGTAGCATCTATTGGGTGCTCCTTGTTCTGGGGTCGGTTTGCTGTTACAAAACCATTATCCCAGATTCATGGGGCACCCTCTCGCTTCTTCAAGGGCTGTCCCCAAGGCCCTCCTTCGGTGGATTCGGGTTAAGACACCGGCCCACAGATTTCAGCAGGGAGGGCGGGATGTCTACGCCTTCGCCCTAGACATCGAGACCCTCGACAAACTGCTGCCCGACCGAGTCGATGACAGAGTTGTCAAGGACGCCAATCGACCCCTGACGCCAATCCACGCGAGGCGAATCCAGAAATACCTGCAAGACAGGGACGATTGGCTGCTGGGAACTCTGTTGCTCGGGATCTCCCCGGAGGCGGTCAACTTTCAGTCGTACACGCCCGGAGCTGCTTCCGAAACCTCGGTCGGAGAACTCACCATATATGCCGACGGCGCTGCCAGCATGAAGATGTTCGACGGTCAGCACCGGCGACGCGCCATCAAGGACGTGCTGGAAGAACTCTCCCATACTCCGACCAACCCACGGAAGCTCTCCTCGCTGCAATCGGACTCACTGCCCATCATGCTGTATGTCGAGGCCAGCGACGATGCCCTTAGACAGATGTTTGCGGACGCGGCACAGACTAAGACCATAGAGCGAAACACGGTAACTCGGTTCGACCAGAGGGACGCTTTCAACTTGGCTGCCTTGGAGATTGAGGGAATCAGCGACCTGTTCCGCGGGCGCGTTGAGATGGAGCGGGCATCAGTCTCCAGAAGCAGCCACAACATCATCGCCATCAACCAGTTGGCGATGACACTGAAGACTCTGGAAGTAGGCTACAGCGGCCGGGTCAGCAAGGATCGTAACGACAGCTACATGCTGGACCTCGACTCCCTGTATGAGCGTTGTTTGACGTGGTCCGACGATTTCATGCCGACTGCGAGAGACGAGTACAACGGCCTCATGAATGGCGAGATTGACAACTCCGAAATCCCAGAGAAGCGCGGCGAGACCATGGCATACAACGCCACGGTCATCCGGATTCTCGCGGGCTGCTACCACGAATGGATAAGAGATGGCGACGGTTGGAAACCTTTGGCTGGATTCCTCCGATGTGCATCCCTGAAGCCAGGGGTTATTGGAGGTTCCCTGTTAGTGGATGCAGGCGCGGTCGCTCCTGGGGGTATTTCACCGGCCGGACAACTATCGCTGGTGACAGAGACGATTGACTACATAGTACGCCTTGCAAGAGAAGCGTGTGACTAGGGAGGCTTGGAATGGCTCTGATCGTACCCGCAACAGACAACCAATACAGCTTGCGCAGCATTCCGGCTCATCGATTTCGCCAAGGTGGCCGTGATGTGTTCTACTTTGCACTCGATCTAGAGACACTCAACGGCCTATTGCCCGAACGCGTAGATGACAATGTGATCAAGAAGGCCAATCGCCGTCTCACCCCAAGCCACGCTACGAACATCCAAAGATATCTGGACGAAAAGGAAGACTGGCTGCTAGGTGCCTTGATGCTGGGAATCGCGCGCGCGGCAGTCGAGTTTGAGCCATTTCAGAACGAAGAGGGCGAGCCACAACCGAACTTCGGTCGCTTAAGCATCCTGGCGAACCGCAAGGACACGATGAGGATATTCGATGGTCAGCACCGCCGCCGCGCGATACATGACCTTCTTGCTGATCTGTCGAATGCGAGTGATTATCGGCGTGCGGACAAACTCGCTTCACTGCGAAAAGCCTCGATGACGATAGCCCTCTACGTAGAAGATGACATCCGAACGCTGCGGCAGATGTTCGCGGACGCGGCGCAGAACAAGCGGATCGAACAACACACCGTTACGAGATTTGATCGCCGGGACGCGTTCAATCTTGCGGCGGTCTGGATTGCCGACAAAAGTCGGCTTTTCGAAGGACGAGTGGAGATGGAGCGTTCCTCTGTGGCCGCATCTAGCCAGAATCTCCTAGCGATCAATCAGCTAGCGGCAACCTTGAAGGGCCAGGAGGTCGGCTACGGCAGACGTGTCAGCCGGGACCTCAATGAGAAGTATATGCACGAACTCGATGGCCTGTACGAACGCTGCCGTGTCTGGTCAGACGAGTTCATGCCAGCCGCTAGGGAGGAGTACGAGGGATTGTTGACCGGGTACATTGAGAACTCTGAGATCCCTTACTACCGTACCGTGACATTCGCGTTCAACGTCACGTTCGTCCGCATCCTCGCCCAATGTTACAGCGAATGGTTGAGAGAGCATGACTCCTGGAAGCCATTGGCTGATTTCATCCGCGGCGCCGCGATAGATCACGGGAGTGGACGCGGGCTCTTGGCGGATGCCGGACTGGTCACCCCGGACGGCAACACCCTCTTCGCACGGCGACAGGAGGTGGCTGGAGCGATCGACTACATCATGGAGGAAGCAAAGGCGGCTTCCGAAGACCGTGGTGATGCGCATGGCGAAGACGACTCGGACGACATGGAGGATGTCGCGTGGTGATCCAAGGCGAAGGTCCCTCCGAGCACGAACATACCGCACATCAAGAAGAAGCCGCGAAGCTCGCCGACGTTGTTCGGTACATCGACGAGCAGCGGCTTCGATTGGAGGGCCAGATGCCGGCGACGGCCGCGCATCAGGAGACCGCGAACGAGATCCAGAAGATTCTTGAGGCGAATGCGGACTCCTTGTACCGGGCCCTGGACCAGCCGTACTTCGGGCGGCTCGACTACGTAGTCGAGGACGAGAAGGAGCCCGCTGCCGGCGCGGCCGGCGCCCCGCCGCGCGGGAGAGGCCCCGTGGTCGCTGTTGCCGAGGACGACGAGTCCGAAGACACTCCGCCGCAATTCCAGACCATATATCTGGGAATTGTCTTTGTCCCGGGCAAAGGTATCTATAGCTGGACCAGCCCTGTTGGCAAGCTCTGGTACAACCCGAGCCAGGACGACGGGTACACCGCGCCGAGGGGCCACGTGCCTGCCAGGGTCGACCTGAAGCGCTACCTCAGGATTCGCGACCGGCGGCTGGAGGGCCTGAACGACATATTCCGCCGTCGACTGCCGGCGCCGCCCGACGGCGCTCAGAAGGTCCTGACAGAGGCTCTCAGCGGGGTCGGCAGTGAAGATGGACGCCGCGAGATCATCGTAGAGACGATCGAGCCCGACCAGTATGAGAACATCGCCAACGTCAGCGACAAAGTCTTGATCGTCCAGGGCGCGGCGGGCAGCGGCAAGAGCGATATCGGGCTGCACCGAATCGCCTATCTGCTGTCGCCGCACAACGAGATCGCGGAACACGAGCGTCCCACGCCGAGCACTACGCTCTTCGTAGGACCGTCGAAAGCCTTCCTAGAGTACGCGGCAGACGTCCTGCCAAGCCTGGGAGTAACGGCGGAGGTCGAGCAAGTCAGGTTCAGCGACTGGATTGCCGGCCTCTTGTCCGCTCCTACGCCGGCGCGTCCCAGAATCTGGAACAATCTGCTGGACAAGGGAGAGATGACGCGCTTTGACAAGGACGCCGAGACGTTTAAGGGGTCACTCGCCATGGCAGACGCGATTGACAGGTATGTTGCAGAGACCGTGGCCTCCGTCAGACGGAGATGCCTACGGCTGTCGGGCAACATCCCCGGACTCGGCACTGCGCCCCGCCTGTCCGGAGCCGAGATCAGGTCGATCGTGAAGGAAGTTCTCCCGTCGTCGTCGAGAGAGTGGCGGCTGAATCGTCGCCGCGAGGACTTCATCGGCCGAATCGTGCGGGCGGTGTTGTCGACGGGTCGGGGAGTGCAAACTTCTTTGTTCGCCCCTGAGAGCCGACGCCAGGCCGACCGTGGAGAATTGGATCGAAGGCGGGCCGAGACGCGGAGTGCCGTATCGCGATGGTGCGACCGGGCATGGAGGCACCTGGACTTCAAGGAGGGATACGTGGCCCTCCTGTCGGACGCCGAGCGGATGATCCGCCTGGCCGGCCCCAGTTTGTCCCAGGATGTCGCCGCCGAGCTTGCGGAGTCAGCAGACAGGATTAGGAATCAAGGATTCGGTCAGGGATTCGACGATTCGGACATAGGGGCGCTGGCCTATCTGGACAATCTGCTGAACGGGACGATCGATCGGAGCTACCGGCATGTTGTGGTAGACGAGGCCCAGGACATTTCTCCGATTGAGTTCAAGCTGCTGGCGGCCAGTTCCACCAACAACTGGTTTACTGTACTCGGTGACACAGCCCAGAGGCTCACGCCTTACCGGGGGATCAGGTCATGGCGGCACGTGGAGCGGGTCTTTGGACGGTCTGAAATCGAGATCCAGCGCGCCCGCAGGTCGTACAGATCGACCAGGCAGATAACCGAGTTCAACAACAGGATTCTGAGGACCTACGACAAGAACATCGCGGCGCCGATCCCGTTCGAGCGTGAGGGCCACCGGGTCGAGTACAACCGACATCGGGACACGGCCGCTATGTACCAGGGCATCGTCGACGACGTAGAGCGCGTCAGATCCCTTGATGGCTTGGAGAACGCAGTCGTTGCGATTCTGGTGAGAGACCAACGGAATCTGAATCAGTTCCGGAGGTATTGCGAGAATCTCGGCCTCAGCGATGCCGTCCTGGTTGGACAGGAGCACCACAGCGATGCACGTACGGTCTTGGCGCGCATTCCCGACGTCAAGGGGCTGGAATACGACGCGGTTCTCTTGATAGGCGTCAACGACTCGTTCGACGACACGGTCTTCAACAAGAGACTGCTGTATCTGGCAACTACCAGAGCCAAACACTACCTTGGCATCCACTGGTCTGGACGACAGTCTCCGATACTCGAGTCCATCTCCGACCGCGGCATTAGCTGGTCTCGGGGTCGCTCCTCAGTGTGATAGCTTCATGTCGGTTGCCCGTTCGACTCCGCCTGTACGCCCCAACGGGCCCGTATGACATCCACAATTCCCTGACGGCATTTTTGGGCGGGCGGATTCCTTTTCGATGAGATACGTGGGCGTTGCCTTGCTGTCGGCGGGAGTCCTGCTCCTGGAGTTGACGCTGACCCGGATCTACTCCGTCACCCAGGGGTACCACTTCGCCTTTCTCGCGGTCAGCCTCGGCCTGCTGGGCTTCGGCACGAGCGGCACGCTGCTGTTCCTGGCCCCGCGGCTGTGGCGCGGCGGCGGGCGTTTCCTGCTCGCGTCGTCGGCCGGCCTCTTCTCCCTGACGGCGGTCGGCAGCTACTGGGCGCTCGACGTGATCCCGTTCGATGCCTACCTGCTGGTCGTCGATCCGTCCATGTTCGCCTACCTGGCGCTCTTCTATCTCGTGCCCGCGGTACCGTTTCTGTTCGCGGGTCTCGCTCTCGGCGGGGCGTTGAGCGTGGACCCCGGAAGGGCCGCGCGGCTGTACGGCGCGAGCCTCACCGGCTCCGGAATCGGCGCGCTGCTCGCGCTGGGCGGTCCCGCCGCGAACGGGCCGGGCGACGCGCTGGCCGCGGTGTCGTTGCTCGGGGCCGCCGCGCTGCTCGCCTTGAGCGTGGGAGCGGGCGTCACACGCATGGTGGTCGCGGCAGCCGCGTCGATGGCGCTTGCGGCGGCGGGGCTCGTGCTGCCGCAGGTCGTCGAGGTCGAGATGTCGCAGTACAAGACGTTGCCGAGAGTGCTCGACCAGGTGGGCTCCACCCTCGAGTGGACGGGATGGAACGCCTTTTCTCGCGTCGACTTCGTCTCGGCCGATGCGCTGCACCAGGCGCCGGGCCTCAGCTTCGCGTTCTCCGGCGCTCTGCCCCGTCAGTCGGCCATGACGACCGATGGGGACAACCTCACGAGCCTGACCGCGTCCTCGCCGGCCGATGCGGAGTTTACGGCGTTCCTGCCGGGCGCCGTCGCCTATCGCCTCGTCGAGTTGCCCAGGGTGCTCGTGATCGAGCCCGGGGGCGGACTGGACGTTCTGACGGCGCTGCACCACGGCGCGAGAGAGGTGGTGGCGGTCGTGGGCAACCCGTTGGAGGCCGAGCTGCTGCGCGGCCGGGGGGCCGAGGCCGCGGGGCGCGTGTTCGAATCGCCGCAGGTCAAGGTCGTGCAGACCAACCCGCGGACGTATCTCGCCCGGCACGACGACCGCTTCGACGTGGTAGTGGTGTCGCTGCGCGACGCGTTTCGGCCGATCACCGCCGGGGCGTACAGCCTGAGCGAGAACTATCTCTACACGACCGAGGCGTTCCGGGACTACGTCGAGCATCTCGTCCCGAACGGTGTCCTGGTCGTGACCCGCTGGGCGCAGCTTCCGCCGAGCGAGGAGATGCGCGCGGCGGCGGGCCTGATCGAGGCGATCGAGGACGGACGCCGGACGGATGCCGACGGCAGCCTCGCGGCGATCAGGACGTTGCAGACGCTGACGGTCGTGGCGAAGAACGGCGTCTTGTCGGCCGGCGAGCTGCAACGGATCAGGGAATTCGCCGAGTCGCGGCGCATGGACCTGGCGTATCTGCCGGACCTCCGCGACGAAGAGGCGAACAGGTTCTTCGTGCTGGAGGATGCATCCTACCTGGACGGGCTCACGAGGCTGTTGGACAAGGAGCGGCGCGGTGACTACTACGACTCCCGGCAGTTTGACGTCCGTCCGACGTCTGACGACAGGCCGTTCTTCTTCCACCTGTTCCGGTGGCGACAGACGCCCGACGTCGTGGCCCGGCTGGGCTCGGAGTGGCAGCCGTTCGGCGGCGCGGGGTACCTGGTCGTCGTGGCGTTTCTGGCGGTAGCCGTGGCGTCCTCGACGCTGCTGATTCTCGGCCCGCTGCTGATGCGGCGTCCCGACGCGTCGGGCGGTGGGGTGGGGGCGGTCCCGGCATGGCGGCCGCTGGTCTACTTCGTCGGTCTCGGGCTCGCGTTCCTGTGGATCGAGCTGCCGTTGATGCAGCGGTTTATCCTGGTGCTCGATCACCCGACCTACTCCTTCGGGCTGGTGCTGTTCACGCTGCTCGTCTTCTCCGGCGTTGGGAGCCTGTTGTCGCCGAGGCTGGGCCGGTTTCGGGCCTGGACGGCGCCGGCGTTGGGCTGCGCCGCGATAGCGTACGCGGTTGGGATCGGATCGGCGGTGGAGGCGATACTGCAGCTCCCGTTCGCGGCGCGTGTCTTCCTGGCGGCGCTTTTGCTCGCGCCGCTCGGGCTCCTGATGGGGATGCCGTTTCCGGTCGGCGTCGAGGCGCTGCGCCGGACGCGGCCCGACCTGATACCGTGGGCGTGGGGCGCGAACGGCTACGCGTCGGTCGTCGGGTCGATCATGGCGACGCTGTTGGCGCTGAGCTGGGGCTTCTCG
Source organism: Dehalococcoidia bacterium (assembly GCA_965261815.1). Taxonomy (GTDB): domain Bacteria; phylum Chloroflexota; class Dehalococcoidia; order Lucifugimonadales; family CAZENU01; genus CAZENU01. Next base: position 3,096,657 of record CBDHDR010000002.1, on the reverse strand, counting down.
TGGGTGATAGCCGCCGGGGGCGCCGCCTACTTCGTCGCCGCGGCCGCCTACGCGCCGGCGCTGCTCGGTGTCACTCCCTCAAGAGCGGAACGAACCTGACGGCGCCCTGGTTGAGGGCGACCCGGTTGCCGTCTCGGGTCACGATGAGCCACAGCGTCTGGATGCTGCCGGGTGGGCCGACCGGCACGATCATGCGGCCGTCGGGCTCGAGCTGGTCGATCAGGGGCGCGGGCACGTGGTCGGGCGCCGCGGTGACGATTATGGCGTCGAAGGGGCTCTGGTCGGGGAGTCCGAAGTAGCCGTCGCCGAGGTACACATTCACGTCGCCGTAGCCCAGCGCGAGCAGATCGTTCGCGGCCCGCTGGGCGAGCTCCGGGACGATCTCGATCGTATGCACCTCGACGCCCATCTCGGCCAGCACGGCGGCCTGGTAGCCGGATCCGGTGCCGACCTCCAGCACCTTGTCGCCGGGCCCGAGGTCCAGCAGGGCGGTCATGAGGGCGACGGTGTACGGCTGCGAGATCGTCTGCCCGTGGCCGATGGGCAGAGGATTGTCGTCGTAGGCCTTGGCGCGGTGCTGGTCCAGGACGAGGCGGTGCCTCGGCACCGTCGCCATCGCGAGGAGCACCGCGGAGTCGAGCACTCCCCGGGCGGCGATGTCCTCGTCCACCATTTGCTGACGGCGCTGACGCGTCGCATCGTCCTCCTCCGAGGGCTCAGGGGTCGCGTTCGGGAGCACCGGCACGGGAGTGAGAAGGTTGCCGGACGCGGGAGCGGTCGCCTGCGGGGGTGCCGGCGCCGCGTCTTCGGAGCATCCGCCGCCGGCGAGCACAGCCAGACAGAGCAGGATGAGCGCCGTTCTGCCGCGTGCTACAATCACCTTGCAGATCACGTTGGCTCCTCCATGTCGCGCCCGTAGCTCAGCGGATAGAGCATCGGTCTTCGGAACCGAGGGTCGTGGGTTCGAATCCCTCCGGGCGCGCCAGTCCCCGCGCTACCCACCGATGGACCAGCGTCCTCAGGACGCCTCCGCAGCAGGCATGCTGCAATCCTACCGCAAACCGCATCGGAATATCGGCCCGAGATATAGTCGGGCGGCTTGCGGTTCGTCCATGCTCCCGGTATGGCGCAACGGCCGGCCGTTGACGTCTCCGCCGACGCAACCATGCGTCACGTCGAATTGACACCCGAACAGTTCGAGGTGGGCGATCTGGGCACATACTTCCTCTTGACATGGGAGCTACGACGATAGTAGTATCCGATTAAGTCGCCTTGGGCCATATTATACTCCCACAATGGTACTAAGCTACTATCATTAGTCTGGGATAGTTCAAACGGGGTATTCCAGGTATACGGCAGCTTGGGGAGCCGATGACTACGAGGATCATGATCGCCAACAGAAACGCCGCGGTTGCGCAGGCGCTGGCGCTGCTCCTGGGACAGAAGGAAGAGTTCGACGTGGCTGCCGAGCTGACCGACGCAGACCAGATCATGGGAGCAGTGGCGGACTCCAGACCTCGACTCTTGCTGGTCGACCCCGCCCTGCCCAACTTGGATCTGGATGCCCTCATCGACCAGGTGGCCGGGATATCCCCGGAGACGGGGGTCGCGGTACTCACCGACTCCAGTGACGGCAGATACCTGAGGGGAGCGGTCGAGGCGGGAGCTCAGGCATACCTGTCGATGGAGGGAGACGCCGACGAGCTGATCCAAAAACTGAAGCTGATCGCCGGCGGCCACGTGATCGCTTCGGGGTCTGCGGCTAATGCTCTCTCGGACCTGGCGGGCATGACCGGGGGCTCCAACGATGGGTTGTCCGACCGAGAGATCGAGGTCGTGAACCTGGTGGCGCGCGGCGATACCAACAAGGAGATCGCGGACACGCTCGTCATCGCCGAGAATACCGTGAAGGTACACCTCAGGAACATCTACGGGAAGCTGAATCTTCGGAACCGGCAGGAGCTAACGGCTTACGCGCTTCAGACCAGGAGTGAGCTAACCGATAGCCCCAGATGAGGCTGGCCGGCTCCGCTTCCCGCGTGTCCTGAGAACATCGTCCCTCTGACGAAGCGCGGGATACACTTCGCGGACTCGCCGCCGCGCACGAAGGTCCGGGCGTGCTGCGATTCAAGGAGCTTCAGGCGGTCGCGTTGACGATAGACGAGCCGGAGGACGACGACCTGGTCCTCCGGGCGTCCGATGGCTCTACGCTGCTGGCGGTGAGCCGCCAGCTGATGGACCGCCTGGGCGGCGAGGCGGAGCTGGTCGTCGGAGTTCGGGAGACTGGAGAGCCGGACTTCAAGCTGGTGCGAGAGTCAACAGGTGGCCAGGACGGGTCTGGAAACGTTCGTGGATCAACGAATCGAACCAAATGGAGGTTAACTAATGGGTAAGGGTAAGGTATGGGTTGGAGTTGCCGGTGCTGTCGGAGTGGTGGTTGGCATTCTCTTTGCGCCCCGCAAGGGATCGGAAACACGAAAGGCTATCGTCGAACGCACCGAGCCGGTCCAAGCGGCTGCCAGGAAAGCCGCTTCGAAGGCGGGGGACGTGATCGCACCCGCTACCGACAAGGCTGTCGGATGGGTCCCCTTGATCGGCAAGAACGACAAGGGGGACGTAGAGATGGAGGAGCCTGCGGGGAAAGCCAGTAGCAGCTAAGCCCCTCTCGGCGAGGTTGGCCTGACCCGCACTCCGGCGCGGCCGGGAGGCGCCTTCATCGAGGCCCTCCCGGCCGTTGCCTCCGTTGTTTCTGGCCGACAGCTCTGATCCAAGCCAGGCTGCGGGCGCTCTGTTCCCCTTGGATCGCCGGACGATAATTCCGTGATTGATGGTCCAAAGCCAGGCAATCGGTTCGACACGCCAGGGAGCCCAATCCGCCCCGGCGGCTAGCCGCAGGAAAGAACGGACTGCCCATGTTCCGGCTCAGCATCGATGACGTGGACTCAAAATGTCTAGCGGCTCGTGAACCAGTTGTGTCATAAGTGTTGCACAGTCCCGTCCGGTCTGGAGGAGGCAACGTGTTTGCCAAGGTGTTGGTCCCCATCAACCCCGATGATCGAGAGATAGCCAGCGCCATCGTGCCCCATGTGAGGTGGCTCGTCGACAGGCTCGCTTCGGAGGTCGTGTTTCTCGCCGTGATCCCGGTCAGTCGAACCGAGGACGGGCCCGAGACCGCTCAGATATTTGATCGGGCGGAGAGTGACGTGGCCTTGCTGCTTGACGAGCTGGTCCGGTCCATAGGAGGTCAGGTACTCGAGTCGGAGAAGCTGGTCGAATTTGGGTCACCCGCGGAGACGATCGTCGATACATGCAGTCGGTTGGGGTGCGACCTCATAGCGATGTCGACGCACGGGGGAGGTCTCCTGGCGCAGGCCCTCGCCGGCAGCGTGACAACGGAGGTTATGGGCAGTGCGCAGGTCCCGGTGCTGGTGATCAATCCGAGTAGATCGGACGACCAGATCGCGGAAGCGGTCGACATCTCGACGGTATATGTCGCGCTGGATGGGACTCCGGAGGCCGAGGCTGTGATCCCACAGGTCGAGTTTCTGGCGACTAAGCTTGGTCTTGAGGTTGTCCTGCTGCAGGCTACGAACGAAATTGCCAAGCCATCGACACCGCTGGCAGAGCCTGCCGTGGTAGTGACGGGCGACGCGACTTTCGTCTCCATCCCCGAGGTTGTGGCAGACCCGTCGATCGACTACTTCACACGGCTTGTGGCAGATCTGACAGATAAGGGCATAGATGCCAGATGGATCCTGCTCGAGGGCACCGCCAAGGAACGGTTGGTGGGGGTCTTCGAGGAATCGCTTCGCAGCATGATCGCGGTCACCCGTAGCGGCAAATCAGGCCTGAAGCGTTGGATCGCCGGGAGCGTTCCCGAGGAGTTGATCAAGAGGACCGGAAGTCCCGTTCTCATCGTGCCGCCGGCGTTGCAGCCGCACCTGGTGCGCGAGGCCTGACGGGCCGAAATGAGGGTCGGGGGATGAAACAACTGCGAAGCCGCCTGAAGTGGCGCCTGTATTTCGCCAGGATCAGAGTCAAGCTTCACGTCAGAAGGACCATGATCGAGGGGGTACTGCTGCTCGTGCCCATCGTGGTCACCTTCGTGGTGCTGAGGTGGGTCTGGGATTTCGTTGATGGTGTGCTCAGCCCAGCCATCGAGACATCCACCGGCGTCGGCTTTCCGGGGCTGGGCGTGGTCGCACTGCTGGTGCTGGTTTACCTCGTTGGCCTGGTATGGGAAATAGACCTGGGCAAGCGCATTCTAACGTCGGCTCAACAGGTCCTGACGTCGCTGCCGATAGTCCGGGTCGTCTATTCCCCGGCGCGTCAGCTGATCCAGTCGTTTTCCGGGTCGGGGGCGTCCGGGTTCAAGCGAGTGGTAGTCATCGAGTACCCGCGGGCGGGAACCTGGATGCTGGGATTCCTGACGTCGATCACCACTCGCAACGATGGTGTCCGCTTGGGCGTGGTGTACGTCCCGACTGCGCCCACGCCCAACTCCGGGTGGGTCGTCCTGCTGCCGATCGATGAGGTCTTCGACACTGTGCTGAGCGTTCAGGAGGCGATGGCCATGGTCCTGTCGGGGGGTATCGCAACGCCCGACGAGATAGAGATGACCGCTTTTGACGAGCATCGGCCCGAGTTGGTCGAATCGACAACGTGAATGTCCGGGGCGGTCCAGGCCCTGCTGGCGCCGGGCCATCCGACGGTATCCCCCTAGAGGCCTGTGCACGTGGATATCGAAGCCGTATTCCCCAACGGGCTGTATCTGAACGACGCGGTTGAGCTGCTGTGGCCTGTGGGCAGCTATGTCCTCGGCATGGCCCTGTACGCGGTGTTCGTCTTCAGGTTCTACCGCTTCGTGGCCGCGCGGGACATGTTCGCGTTGAACCTGTCCAGATACGAAGAGTCACGCTACAGATGGCTGAGGCGCGTTCTGCACGTCGTCATGTACCTGACGAAGTACCTTGTCCTGTTTCCTGCGTTCGCCTTCTTCTGGTTCGCGGTCCTCACGCTGATCCTCACGTTCCTGTCGAGGGACCGGCCGATTACCGACATCCTGCTGATAGCCCTGGCGACCGTCACCACGATTCGCGTGACCGCGTACTACAACGAGGACCTGTCGCGGGACCTCGCCAAGATACTCCCCTTCGCGGTCCTGGCTCTCTTTGTGATCGACGCGTCCTTTTTCAATATACGCGAGTCATTGGACGTCTTGCAGGACGCCAACGAAGCTCGTGAGACCATCCTCTACTACCTGTTGTTTCTCGTAGTCGTCGAGTTCGCGCTGCGGCTACTACTGGGGATCGTCGCGATCCTTTTCCGCGGGAGAAGGCTCGCATCGAAGGGGTCTCCGGGCGACGGAGTCGGCTAGAGGCCGGAGCCGGTGCGTCGAGAGCGGCTGCTGCCGGGGGAGATGGCCAGCGGCGCCGCATTGCCCGCTCACTACCAACGACACCGCTCGCGAGGCCCCCGCAAGGCTGATCGGGCAGACTTTGTCGGCCCGATCCCGATCGCGGTTCCAGTCTCGACCTGCGTGTGCCAGAGAGCCTATGTTGGCGAAGGACAGCCATTCGGGAACCGCGTCGCCGGCCAGATCGATCCTCGCTGAGCATCAGGGCGGCGGCCCGTTGGGACGAATGCGTCGAGGTCAGCGGTCGAGGCGGCGGAGCGCGGCCCGGGCGGCGAAGTAGCCGCACATGCCGTGCACCCCGCCGCCGGGCGGCGTCGACGAGGAGCAGATGTAGATGTCTGTCGACGGTATGGAGTAGGGGTTGAGCATCCGGGCGGGACGCGAGAATAGCTGGCCGAGGTCCTGGACTCCGCCGTTGATGTCTCCGCCGACGCAATTCGGATTGTATTCCTCCAACGCGGCCGGAGGCCGTACGCTTCTCTTCAGGATGCGCTCCCGGAACCCCGGAGCGAAACGCTCCACCTGGGCCTCGATCCTGTCGGTCATGTCGAAGCGGGACCCGTTGGGCACGTGGCAGTAGGCCCATACAGTGTGCTGTCCCTCGGGGGCCCTGGACGGATCGAAGAGGCTCGGTTGGGAGAGCAGCACGAACGGCCTGTCCGGGTGGCGCCCGAGCCAGACATCGCGCTCTGCATTGGCGATCTCGTCCATCGAGCCGCCCAGATGCACCGTGCCGGCTCGCGCGCACTCGGGGGCCCTCCAGGGAACCGGACCGCTCAGTGCCCAGTCGACCTTGAAGGCAGCGGGTCCGTAGCGGTACGCATCGAGGCTGCGTCGGAAGCGGCCGGGCAGGCTTCGTCCGGCGATCTTGACGACCTGTCTGGGCGTCATGTCGAGGAGAGTGACGACCGCGGCGGGCACGTCCTCCAGCCGTTCCACCGGCACGCCGGTCTCGATCCGACCGCCGAGGGAGGTCAGGTGGGAGGCCAGTGCCCCTGATATTCGCTGTGCCCCGCCCCGCGGCATCGGCCAACCTACGGCGTGACCGGCGGCGCCCAGAACGAGGCCGAATGCGGCGCTCAGAGGTCGTTCGAGAGGCAGGATCGAATGTGCGGCCAGGCCGGCGAACAGCGCCCGCGCCCGTTCTCCCCTGAAGCGGGCTTGGGCCACGGACCGCGCCGATCGCAGGCCGGTGAGTCCGAAGCGGGCGGTCACCAGCGGGTGGCGCGGGAATCGCAGAGGGCCCAGGATGTCTACGGTGAGCTTGTCCCAGTCGCTCACAAGAGGGGCAAATAGCTCGCTGTACGACGCGGCGTCGGGCCCCAAGCCGTCGGCCGTCGCCTCGACTGAGCGCTCCATCATTACGGCCGTGCCGTCGTCGAGTGGGTGCGCCAGCGGCGCGGGAGGGTGGACCCAGTCCAGGCCGTGTTCGGACAGCGGAAGTGTGGAAAAGAAGGGCGAGCCCGCTGCCATGGGATGGACCGCCGAGCACACGTCGTGGAGGAACCCGGGCAGCGTCAGGGCGGCTGAACGGGCGCCCCCTCCGACCGTGTCTCGCCCCTCCACGACCAGCACGGAACGCCCCGTTTGCGCGATGGCTATTCCCGCCGACAGGCCATTGGGTCCCGCGCCGACGACGAGCGCGTCGTAGTTACCCCGGACTTGACCCTCGATCGGTCCCCTCCGTACTGCCCGGCAATCGCAGGCTGATCCTTACAGCAGCTCCTTGCCGAACAGGTACCGCTCGATACCCCACTTGCGACTGCCGAGAACACCGATGATCCCTGCGCAGATGAAAAACAGAATCGTAACCTCGCCGCCGTGTTGTACGAACGCGTTGCCTCCGTCTGGAGGATTGGGATACAGATGCGGCCAGGGCCATACAGAGCTGAGAGCAGCGTGTACTCCAAAGTACGCGACGATCATCGTCACAACGAGCGCCCCCGCCCCCAATCTGGTCAGAACGCCAAGCCCTATCAGGAGTGCCGAAATGAGCTCCACCCAGCCCGCAATGTCTACCAGCGTGCCCAGCCCGTTCGGATTCGCCCCCGCGGGAAAGTCCCACAGCAAGAACGCCTTCTGTGCGCCATGCAGCCCAACCAAGACTGCAAAGATGATCCTGAAGAGCAGATAGAACTCGTCAGAGAGCGGCCCGAAATATCGCCCGAGGAATCCCTGCTGTGCCACGTTTCCTTCTGTCATAATCGCGATCTCCCTTCTGTGTAGGATTGCCCGGATCGCCAGTTTTGAGGCGGGATGCTTGACCCGCTTCCCCGCCTCGTGCCGCTCGTATGATATGCGCGAATGGCGGAATCGTCCAGATCCTGAGTCTTAGGAAGCTGGCGCCATCCGGCCGGCGATACAATGGGCGACGGACTTCCTACGCCGACCCCGGCAGTCTCGACCTGCGTGTGCGAAAGAGGCTATATTACCGACATGACAGCCACGCTGGGAGGCGCGCCGACGTCGAGATCGGTCCTCGTCGTCGAGGACGAGGAAAACCTGCTGGAGGCGCTGCGCTACAACCTGCAGCGCGACGGCTACAGCGTGCTCACCGCGGCGGACGGCGAGACGGGCGTGGAGATGGCCCGGCGAGACCGGCCCGATCTGATCATTCTCGACCTGATGCTGCCCGGCCTGGACGGGATGGACGCCTGCAGGATCATCCGGAGAGGGAGCGACGTTCCGATCCTCATGCTGACCGCCAAGACCGAAGAGACCGACAAAGTGGTCGGGCTCGAGCTCGGCGCCGACGACTACGTGAGCAAGCCGTTCAGCATGCGCGAGCTGATGGCCCGTGTCGGGGCACTGCTGAGACGCGCCGGCGCTTCGAGCACGCCGGGGGACTCTACGTCGGCAGGGCGGCTGAGATCGGGCGATCTGGAAGTCGACGTCTCTCGTCACATCGCCACGCTGGCTGGTGAGACCGTCGAGCTGACTCCCCGGGAGTTCGACCTGCTGGCGCTCTTCCTGACGAATCGCGGCCGGGCGCTCTCCCGGGACCAGATACTCGACAGCCTGTGGGGCCGTGACTACGTGGGCGACAGCCGGACGGTGGACGTACACGTTCGCTGGCTGCGCAAGAAGATCGAGTCCGCTCCGGGGACCCCGAGGCGGATCGTCACGGTCCGCGGACTTGGCTATCGGTTCGAGGCATGAGGCTGCCCAACAGTTTGCGCTGGCGCTTCGCCATCGCCTATGCGGTGCTCGTCTTCGGCTCCCTGAGCGTTCTCGGCTTTCTCCTTGTCCTGCTGGTCCGCGATAAGCACATGGACGATGTCGAGGAACGGCTCGCGCACGAGGCCGGGCTTGTCGCCGAGTCTACGGCGGGGCTGTTCGACGGCGAAGTCGACCCGGCGGAGCTTCGCGCGGCGGCCGACCGGCTCGGCGGCGTGGTCGAGGCGAGGGTGACCCTGATCTCCAAAGACGGAGCGGTCCTCGCCGACTCCTGGCAGGACCCTGTAACGCTTCAGGACCAGTCGACGCGGCCGGAGGTCCGAGACGCGCTGGCCGAGGGGCTGGGGCGCAGCACCCGCCACGGAGCGACGGTGGACGGCGAGATGCTGTACACGGCGGTGCCGATCAGATCGGACGGCGTGACGGTCGGCGTTGCCCGCGTGGCCCTGCCGACTTCCGAGATCGCCTCCAGCGTCCGCTCGACAATCGCTACCGTGGCTCTCAGCGTCGCGATGATCGCCCTGCTCTCGTTCGGGCTGGCGTACGTCCTCGCCGGCCGGACCTCGCGCTCCGTGCGATCGGTCACGCACGGAGCCCGGCGACTCACACAAGGCGACCTGGACCACAGAGTCGAGGCGTTGTCGCATGACGAGACCGAGGAGTTGGCGGAGGCGTTGAACGCGATGGCGTCGACTCTCCGATCGTCGATAGGCGACCTGTCGGAGGAGCGAGACCTGCTGTCCGCGGTGCTGAACACGATGGTCGACGGCGTGGTGGTCCTGGACGGCGAACGTCGAGCCGTCCTGGTCAACAGTGCGGCCGAGGAGCTCCTGGGCCTGGCCCGGGGGCAGTCGCTCGGCGGCCGGTTCGCGGACCTCGTCCGCGATGACGAGCTGCTGAGGATCGTGGCCCTGAGCGTCGAGTTGCAGGCTCCGCAGCAGGCGGAGACGGATCTGCTGCGCCAGCGCAGACTCGTGCGGGCGATGGCCATCCCCATCGGCAGGTCGAGCGGCGGCAATGTGCTCGTCACCCTGCACGACCTCACACAGATCCGGCGAGTCCACACGACGCGCCGAGAGTTCGTGACCAACGTGTCGCACGAGCTTCGCAGTCCGCTCGCGTCCATCAAGGCGATAGTGGAGACCCTCGAGTCCGGCGCTCTCGAAGAGCGAGAGCTGGCGGTGGAGTTCCTGGCGCGCATCGGCCGCGACGTCGATCGGATGACGCTGCTGGTCAACGATCTGCTGGAGCTGTCCCGGCTGGAGAGTGGCTACACCCAGATCAATCTCGTGCCGGTAGATATACGACCGATCATCGACGACGCCGTGCAGACCGTCGGCCGCCGCACGGCCGTCGACGTCAGCGCACGTATGAACGGCGACCTTCCGCCCGTGCTGGGCGAGGGGCACATGGTCTGGCGCGTGCTGACGAATCTGCTGGAGAACGCCGTCAAGGCTACGTCGGACCGGGGTTCGGTCACGGTGACGGCGTCGGCCGAAGAGAGATCGGTGGTGATCAGCGTGAGGGACACCGGCGCGGGCATCGGCCGGGATCACCTTCCTCACGTCTTCGAGCGGTTCTACAAGATCGACCGGTCCCGCAGCGACAGCGGCACCGGTCTCGGTTTGGCAATCGTGAAGCACATCGTGCAGGCTCACGGCGGCGAAGTCGACGTAGAGAGTGAAGAGGGCGTAGGCACGACGTTCAGCTTCACCCTGCCGAGAGCGTCCTAGCCGTGCTCCGACAGAGCGGCCGCTTTGGTGCAGGGTTTCAACGGGAATAGGGATGAGATCGGGGGATTAGCTTGGCTTCCGAAGACACGGTTCTCGCCGTTCAGGACCTCAACGCCTGGTACGGCTCGTTCCACGCACTGAAGGACATCAACCTCGAGGTCCGCCGCGGCAGCGTCACGGCGCTCATCGGGCCGTCGGGTTGCGGCAAGAGCACGCTGCTGCGGTGCATGAACCGGATGAACGACCTGATACCGGGCGCGGCGATCGAGGGGAGTATCCTGTTCAACCAGCGGGACATCTACAGGGACGACGTCGACCCGACGGAGATGCGGTCGCGCATTGGGATGGTGTTCCAGAAGCCGAACCCCTTTCCCAAGTCCATCTACGACAACGTCACGTTCGGACTGAGGATCAACGGCTACAGCGGCAGCATCGCGGAAGCCGTCGAGCGGTCCCTGCGCCGCGCCGCTCTGTGGGACGAGGTCAAGGACCGGCTCAAAAAGAGCGCGCTCACCCTGTCCGGCGGACAGCAGCAGAGGCTGTGCATCGCGCGGGCGCTGGCCGTGGAGCCGGAGGTGATACTGATGGACGAGCCTGCGTCGGCCCTGGACCCGATCGCGACCCTGGCGATCGAACAGCTGATTCGCGAGCTGTCCAGCGACGTGACCATCGTCATAGTCACCCACAACATGCAGCAGGCGGCGCGAGTGTCGGACGAGACGGCGTTCCTGATGGCCGCCGACGACGGGACCGGATACATCGTAGAGCACGACGTCACCAAGCGCATATTCACCGACCCGAAGGACGAGCGCACCGAGGCCTACATAACGGGCCGATTCAGCTAGTAAGCCGAAGGCATCCGTTCGGGATCTTGCGTGCGCCCCTCGATACGCGCCGCTGAAGCAGCGTCGCTACTCGAGGTTGGCGGGCTGTAGCGGTCCCAGTTCGAGCGGCTGCGCCGGGGGGACCCGGCATCGACTTTTCGACACGGAAGACGTAAGCTCTCAGGGCAGGAGGCAATTTGAAATGAAATTCCACACAGGCGTTCCGATGAGTGCCCCGAAATACGATCCTGAGGCCATCAGCGCGTTAGCGCGCAAGGCCGACGAGGTCGGCTACCACTACATAGGCGGAGCGGAGCGCCTCATCATGCCGAGGGTGATCCACTCCAAGTACCCGCGCGGAACGGGTGAGATACCCGGCGTGGGTTCCGGCCAGAATATGCTGGAAGCCCAGTCGACGATGAGTTTCATCGCCGGCCAGACGAAGCAGATTCGGCTGATGCCCTTCTTCGTCGTGCCATATCGCAATCCGATCCTGGCCGCCAAGATGCTCGCGACCATCGACGTCCTGTCCAACGGCCGGATGAACATCCTGATCGGGCCGGGCTGGAACCGCGAGGAGGCCGCCGCCATGCTGATGCCCACGCCGTGGGAGAAGCGCGGCGCGGTGACCAACGAGTACCTCCAGGCCTTTACGGAGCTGTGGTCCAAGGAGAACCCGACTTTCCACGGCGAGTACCTGGACATCTCCGAGGTCGACTTCGCCCCGAAGACCGTGCAGCAACCCCACATCCCGTACTGGATCGGCGGCGAAAGCCCCCCGGCGCTTCGGCGGGCGGCGTTGCTGGGGGACGGCTGGGCCCCGGCGGGCAACAACCAGGCGCATCCGATCGAGACCGACGAAAAGCTCGTTAGCGCCCTGGACTCGATCAAGCGCCGCGGAGAGGCCGCGGGCCGGGATATGTCTGGCTTCGGTCTGCGTTGGGGAGGCCTTTCCTGGGACGGCGGCAACCCGAACGCCGGAACGGGAACGGACCGCAAGCCGTTTACCGGTACAGCCGAGCAGGTCGCCGAGGACATCCGCGGGCAGGCGAAGCTTGGCGTCACCAACATGAGCGCCGGCGCGTCGGCCGACAGCCTCGCGGGGCAGCTCGAGATGATGGAGAGCTTCGCGACCGAGGTGATGCCGCTGGTCGCCGACTAGCCACTGGCGTGTCGTCCGCTAGCCTTCGCCTCCATAGGTGACCGCCAGCTCGACGTCGGTCAATATCAGGTCGGACGCCATCCGGGGGTTGCGCTCTTCCAGCACGACCTTGACTTCGTGGCGTCCCTTGGGCACTTCGAGCGGGTCGAGCGAACACCTGAGCCAGACGGCTGACGACACGTCGTACAGGTCTGCGCCAAAGGGATTCGACGCCGACCCGTCGTCGAGGTCGGTCTGATACGCGACCTCGGCGTCGTCACGGCGCGCCCCGTCCCACAGCAGCCGCACCACGTCTCCCTTTACCCACTCTGACAGGCGCACTCGCAGCTCGATCCGCGCCGGCTCGTCTCGGGCGAAATCGTCGGCGACTTCCAGCGCCACGGTCGGCCCGTCGGCGGTCGACGTCGCCTTGAGCGGTACCGGCACCTCGCCCCATACGCGGTCGTTGCGGAGCGCGCCGCGCCACGGCCCCGCATCACGGAGATGCCGGTGAGTGGCCGCGTAGATCTTGTCGGAGCGCCGCAGCGTCTCGGCCGCTCCGATCCGCGTGAGGAGCTCGCGCCGCGAGTCGCCGTCGGCGTGCCAGTTGAACAGGTAAACGCCGTCGGCGCCCGTCTGATGGTACCGAGCGGCGGCGGCCCTGGTCCGCCCGTAGTCCTTCGTCTTCCGGTCCTCTGGACCGACGAACGCCTCTCTGCCGTGCTCGCCGGAGCTGAACACGTCTATGCCGACGTCCAGGCCGGGATATATCGCCGTGTCATTGCTTTCGCACAACGCCAGATATGCCGCGGCGTCTATGGAAGGGTCCATGCCGTAGCCGCCGGACGGCACGATCAGGTCGACCAGGCCCTCGTCCACCCACGCCGGCACGTCGTAGCCGATGCCGCGCGAGACCTCCAGCGTTGGGGCGACGCGCGCCGCCACGTAGAACGGCCTGCGCCGCCGCCCGCCGATCCGGCGGGCCGTTTCGCTCACGGCGCGCTGTACGTCGGTCAGGACGTACCTGAGACGGTACGCCTCGTCCCGCGGAAGGTGGAACGCGTGCCGCTGCCAGTCGAGCTCCACGCCATCCCAGTCGTAACGCTCGCACAGCTCCTTGACGTGGGCCAGTCTGTGCTCTCGGACCTCCGGTACGGCGAAGTTCCACGACAGGGCGAACCACTCCGAGGTCCGTTCGCCGAGGAGCCAATCGGGATGCTCGACGCGCATCCGGGTCAGCTCCCCGTGATCGGACGACGCCATCTCGTCCGGCTGCATGCCGTCGAAGTGGTTGTCGTTCATCCGCACCGACGCGTAGACGTGCAGGCCCAGCTCGTGGCCGCGTTCGACGATCGCCTGGATCGGGTCTTCGCCGCGTTCCAGCATCGACCGCAGGTTCTCCGCGGCGGCGTACTCGCCTGCCGTGCGGTATCTGCGGCCGTGGAAGTCGCCGACGAGCTCGAGGACGTCGCTCCGCCAGGTCGCGGCGTGAGTGCCCGTACACCAGAACAGGGCCCCAACCTGCGTGTCACGAAGCGGGGCGTATACCTTCTCCAGGAGCTGGCCTATCGACTGCGGCACTTCGGAGTAGCCGTAGGGCGAGCCGTCCCAGTTGTAGATGATCCCGTAGCCGGGCGGTCTGGTCATCGCCTTCGCCTCCATGTAGTCTGGGCAGGCAGTCAATCGCCCCGGATCATATCAGAGGAGCGCGCCGACCTATGGGCAAGCCGAGGATGATGTTCTACCACGACGGACGGCACAGCCACATCTACCGCTATGAGCCGCCTATGGCCCCGGAGGAGTACACGGCGATGGTCGACGAGCTGGCGGGCACGCCGGTCGACGCCATCATGCTATGCCTGGGCGAGGGCAGAACGATGCTTCACGACACCCGCGCCGGCGAGCTGTGGGGTCACAACGTCGACAAGTGGGACCCGAAGGACATCGGCAACCTCGTGTTCCAGCGCGCGCATCGCAACGCGCGGGGCCTGATCGACCGCGGACACGACCCGCTGCGCATCTTGTGCGACCGCGCCCATGACCTCGGCATGGCCCTGTACGCCACCTTGATTCTACAGCGCGGCGGGGTGAATCACGCCGGGACGCGATGCTCGGACTTCCGACGGGACAACCCGCATCTCGAGATCGGCGCCGGCGGCCGCCTCGGCCCCGACCACCCGGCGGTAGATCTCCTCGACTTCGCACACGAGGAGAGCCGCGAAGAGCGATTCGCGATCGTCGACGAGGTGATGGGCGACTACCCGGTCGACGGCTTCGAGCTGCACTTCAACGCGATGCCGTACTACTTTCACTCAGACGACGTCGAGGCGGGCCGCCGGATCATGACCGATTGGGTGGGCCGTGTCCACGAGACGGTCAAACGCGGCGGCGTCGACAAAGAGCTGGTGGTGCGCGTCCCCGACCGACTCGAGGATTGCGTTGCCCGCGGTCTCGATCCCGAAGAGTGGGTCAGGCGAGGAATAGTCGACGTCATAGTTCCAGAGGCCATGGGCGAGAACTACCAGGTCAAGCCGATGGCCGACTACGGCGAGTTCCTGAGCCTCGTCAAGGGAAGGAGCTGCCGTGTCCACGGGACGATCAACAGCGAGGTGTCATCCGATCGATTGGCCGACGCGCCGGTGTCGATGATGCGGGCGATCGCGTGCAATCACTGGGCGCAGGGCGTCCATGGGCTGTACCTGTCGGAGTGGTTCAACCTGTGGCCGTACGAGGCGAGCGTATACGAGAAGCTGCGCGAGCTCCCGTATCCGGAGATAATGGCCGCGAAGGACAAGTTCTACCTGGTGCCGACGGAGGGCGCGGTTCCCCGAAGGCCTGGCACGCCACTGCCGAGGCGCTTGAAGACCGGCGAGCCGGTCGACGTCGCGTTGCGCGTCGCGGACGATCTGCCCCGGTGGCACGCGATGGGGCGGGTACACGAGGTGCTGCTGAGAGTAAGGGTGGTCGAGAGCACCGAGCTGGACCGGCTGGAGTTCCGGCTCAACGGCCGCCCGCTGCCGGACCGCTTGCTGCGGAAGATCAGCGAGGTCTACAAGATGAGCGGGCCGAGATACCGGGTGATGGGAGGCTACTGGTACGTGTTCAGGCTCGATCCCGACCACTGGCCGGCGACCGGCGAGAACGTCATCCGCGTTACGCTCAAAGAACGCGACCCGGACGTTCTCGGCGACTCATGCGTGCTGCGGGACGTCGAGCTGGAGGTCAAATACCTGATGGGGCGGAGCTCCTCCAGGGGCTTCGTCGACCCCGATCTGGGTCCCTACGACCACTCCAATTAGTGACGCGCGCGGAGGCGGGCAGGTTCGCAAGACTGAGTTGTGCGGGGCCCTCGATACACTCCGCCCAAAGCGGCGGGGCCCTCAGGACGGACGGGCCGTGGTGGGACGGTCCCACCCCTACCAGGATGTCGATAACCACAGCACCGTCATGCCGAGAGCGGGAATCCACATAGAGCGGGTGGTGTTCCTCTCGGCAGGTCCGAGCAGCTACTTAGCCCAGTGTGATCTTGACGACCCAGCCAGTCGTCGCGTCGCAGTAGAGCAGGTCGTCGCCGAAGATCGACAGGCCGTGGGGCTCGGGCATTGCGTCGGGTATCTGGATTACGTCGAGCTCCCTGCCGGTGTCGATGTCCAGCTTGAGGATGCGCCTGGTCGAGCGGTGGGCCACCCACATTCCGTCGTCCACCCGGACGATGCCGTGCGTGCCGCCGCCCAGCGTGATCGGGAACGACCGTACGACCGACCAGTCGTCGGCTGCCACCTGGCTGATCGTGTCGCTGTGTATCGTCGTCAGCCACAGCTTGCCGTCCTCGAACCGGTCGTACTCGATGCCGTGAGTGCCGCCGCCGCCCGGCAGCGGGAATCGGCCCAGCGTCGCGCCGGTGGCCGGGTCGGCCTTCACTATCTCGCCAGAGACGGCGTCGGTCGGCCGCGGGGTTCTCCACCGCTCCCCCGGCCCGTTCGCGGCCAGCCACAGCGCGCCGCCGCCGTAGGTTATCCCGCTGGTCGTCGACGACTCCGTGGGCATGTGCCGCAGGATCCTGGTCGCGCCGTAGTCGTGCGGGTTGGCAGTCTCCACGAGAGCGACGCGGTCGGTTAGCTGGTCGACTATCCACAGGCCCTCGTCGGTAACCTGCAGGCCGTTCGGGGCCGCGTAAGGCGAGCGGAAGACTTTTTCGATAGTCGGCGACATGACCTCTCCTCCGGGAGCCGTCCAATTTGGGGCGATGCCGAGTCTATACCGCACACCCCAGGCCGTCAACGCGCTGCCGGCAGCTTGACACGTAGGTGCGGGCAAATAAGAATATCCGGGCCACGCCACTTATTTGCCGTCTGGAGAAGCGCATGATCAACCGCGACCGAATGGTGCAGACCTTCTGCGAGCTGGTTACGATCGACAGTCCGTCCGGGGAAGAGGCCGCCGTCGCGGAGTACCTCGTCGCCCGGCTCGGCTCGCTCGGACTGCAGGTCATGCGGGACGACTACGGCAACGTGATCGCCAGCGACGGACGTGACAATCCCTTCATGCTGTCCGCCCACATGGACACGGTGGAGCCCGGCCGCGGGATCAAGCCGATTGTCGCGGACGACCGCATCTCCTCGGACGGCACCACAATACTGGGCGGGGACTGCAAGGCCGGCCTGACCGCGATCCTGGAGGCGCTGGACTCGATACGCGAGGACGGCGCGGGACACATACCCATTGAGGTCGTGTGCACGCGCGAGGAGGAGACCGGGCTGGTCGGCGCCCGGAACCTCGACTTCTCCGCGATACGGTCGAAGGAGGCGATCGTCTTCGACGGCGAGGGCCCGCCGAACCAGATAACCTGGTCGAGCCCTACCTACATAGGATTCGACGTGCATATCACGGGCCGGGCCGCCCACGCGGGCATAGACCCCGAAAGAGGGCTGTCCGCCATCCGGGTGGCGGCCGACCTGATCTCCCGTCTGCCGCAGGGAAGGCTCGACTCGGACACTACCTTCAACATAGGGACGATCGAGGGCGGCAACGTGAGGAACTCCGTCCCGGAGAACGCGTCGCTGAGGGGCGAGTTTCGCAGCACGAACCTCGAGACCCTCGACGAGGTGGGCGTGAAACTTTCTGAAGCGCTCGACGAGGTCAGGAACGGGTTCCCCGAGGCCGACCTGCAGGCGCACGTCGAGACCAGCTTCGAGACGTATACCCTGGACGAGGACGACCCGGCGACCAGGAGGATCAAGGCGGCGCTGGTCGACCTCGGCATGGAGCCGACCGCGAAGGCGTCGGGCGGCGGCACCGACGGAAACGTCTTCCGCACCAAGGGCATCAGCGCCGTCGCGGTGGGGATGGCGGACTACAACTTCCACACCGTACGCGAATACGTGAGCATCCCGGAGCTGATGGACGCGGCCCACCTGTGCGAGAAGCTCGTCAGGGTGTCGGGCTAGCCGGATGCGGGTCGAACTCGCCTACGGCAAGACCGGGCTCGCGGTAGACCTGCCGGACGACCGGACGACGGTCATCGAGCCGACGTACCTTCCGTCGCTGGCCGATCCGAGGGGCGCGCTGATCGCCGCCCTGCGGAACCCGATCGACACGCCGCCCCTGCGCCGACTCGTCAAGCGAGACCAGTCGGTCGCCATATCGGTATGCGACATCACCCGCCCGATGCCGTCCGCCACCGTGCTGCCGGTGGTGCTCGGCGAGCTCGCTCACGTGCCGAGGGACCAGGTGACCGTGCTGGTCGCGACGGGGACGCACCGGGGCAACTCCAAAGAGGAGCTCGAGGCGATGCTGGGCCGCGACGTCGTTCGCGACTACCGGGTCATAAACCACGACGCGTTCGACCGGGCCGGTCTGGCCGACGTGGGCCACACGTCGAACGGTATACCGGTCGCCCTGAACCGAATCTGGACCGACAGCGATGTGAGGATCACGACCGGGTTTGTCGAGCCGCACTTCTTCGCGGGATTCAGCGGTGGGCCCAAGATGATCGCCCCCGGGCTCGCGGGCATCGACACCGTGATGGAGCTGCACAACGCGGAGATGGTCGGCCACCCGAGGGCCGTCTGGGGCGTAACCGAGGGCAACCCGGTGCACGACGCGATCCGCGAGTGCGCCCGGATGGCCAAGGCCGATTTCAGCGTGGACGTGACGATCAACCGCAACCGCGGCATCACCACGGCGTACGCGGGCGAGCTGTTCGTCGTCCATCGCGCCGCGTGCCAGGCCGCTAAGCGGACCGCGATGCGGCGGGTCGACAGGCGGTTCGACGTGGTGCTGACTACGAACAGCGGGTACCCGCTCGATCTGAACCTCTACCAGTCGGTCAAGGGGATGGCGGCCGGCGCCCAGGTGGTCAGGGACGGCGGCGCGATAATCTGCGCGGCAGAGTGCAGCGACGGCGTTCCGGAGCACGGAGAGTACAAGCGTCTGCTAACTATGCGCGAGAGCCCGCGGGAGCTGCTGGAGATGGTTAACGAGCCGGGTTTCAGCCGCCACGACCAGTGGCAGATACAGCTCCAGGCGCAGATACAGCTTCGGGCGCGCGTGCTGCTGAAGTCCGGCTACCTGACGGACGATCAGGTCCGGGCCGCGCACCTGGAGCCGGTGGACGACGTGGAGAAGGCGGCCGCGGACTGCCTGGCGAGCTACGGCCCGGAGGCGGAGGTCTGCGTGCTCCCCGAGGGGCCGCAGACGATCCCATACGTCGAGTGACCGGCCGACGCCGAGTCGTGGGCCGAGGTTACTCTGGTACCGGACGCTTCGAGAAGTCCAAAGGTTTCTCGAAGCGCGGTGAAGCGATTGGCTGTCCTGGCGCCGGGGGCTCTAGGAACGTGACGCTGTCGTAAAAGTCGTCGAGCGCAATGAAGACGCCCTCTTCCTCTGCCCATTCGCGCATCCGACGATTGCAGCTATGGCGCCACGATATCACCTCGACTCGCCATCCCCTGCTGCGCATGCGCTGCATGTCGGCGTGAAAACCGACGCCATCGGCAAAGCCGCTGCCGTCACCGGTGAGCAGCACGGCAATACCGGGGTTCCCGTTGTAGTCGAACGCATCCCGCAACATCGCCGTCTGTAGCCACTGATCTACGCCCTGTTCCCGGCCTTGAAGCGCCCCACGCTCCAGCAAATGGACCGTGACCCCTTCGTTCTCTAGACGGTTCCACACGTGCCGCAACTCAGGAGGAATGGAGCCGACGGCAATGGCGTGCTCGATCTCCCGCCCGGCCCGCGCCAACTCCAGGAGCTGCCGGAATTGCAGGCTGACACGGTACCGGGCTGAATCACCTTCTCGCTCGGCGGCAACTTGTTGGGCGCTGATGAAGATGTTCGAATTGTCCCAATAGACGAAGACGTTATCCATGGTGTCCTACTTCCACAATGTGTGCTGTTCCATTCGCGTTGTAAGCAGTCCCGCTGTCACGAAACTACCGATAGACATGCGTTTGGAACATTCCTAGCAAGTATACACCGGAGATTCGACGGGACTGTCACAGGACATGCCTCTTGCGCGTAGTTGGGAACCCGATGCCGACGTCGACCGTCGCTCTCAGCGTGAGAGATCTAGGGCCAGCGGAGCTGGGCGTTGTCGTAGACCTCCCGAAGGAACCGGTCGGTGAACGCCGTCCTGAAGTCGTAGGGGGCCGGCAGCGCTTCGAACTCGAGCAGGTGGTCGTACAGCGCCTGCCACTGCTCGTCGGTCATCCAGCCGACGCCGTTACGCACCGTCGCAGGGCCCACGGCGTCCTGCAGCTCTACCCCGAGCATGAAGCGCTGGTGCTCCCGGTCTTCCTCGGGCGCGAACTTCAGCACGATGTCGAGCGTCTCCTCGAGGTTGGCGCCGTCAAGCGCGAACGCGACGCCCTTGAGCGTGGCCTTGAGGAACTTTGCCACGACCTCGGGCCGCGCGTCGGCGGTCTTCTGCTGGGTGATGTAGGTCAGGCCCAGGCTGGGTACCCCGTGGTCCTCCGGGTTCCACATCGTGACTTCGAAGCCGCCACCCGGAAGGTTGCGGATGATGTTCGGCTCGTTGGCCCTGAATACCGCGAGGACGTCGACCTTGCCCTCGGTCAGGACCCGCGGATCGAATCCCGCGTTGACCTCGGTGATATTGGACCTGTCGACGCCGTTGGCCTTCAGCATCGCCAGATAGTCGGGAGGTACCGCGATCTTGTATCCGAAGGTCTTGCCCTCCCAGTCCTGGAGCGTGTCGATCCCGGAGTCCTTCAGGGCTATGTACGACTGCTGGCCGCGCTGACCGAACAGTGCGAAGGCGACGATCGGGACGTCCGGCTCGGCCCGCCGCTTGAGCACGGACGCGGCGGCTGCGGTCGTGAAGTCGACGTCGCCGCTCAGCAGCAGCTGCAGGTGCCCGCCGCGCGGCGCGTGCCTGATCTCGACGTCTAGTCCCTGCTCGGCGAAGTAGCCCTTCTCCTGCGCCACGTAGGCGGCCACGAAGGGCAGGTTCGCCTGGGGCTTGAATCCTGCCATGAAGACGACCTTGTCCGGCTCGTCTCGGCAGGCGGCCGCGGACAGCAGCGCCACGGCGCAGATCGCGCCCGCGGCCAGCGCGGCGAGGCCGAAGCGTCCAACGGGTCTCATGTCGCTACATATGACTCGTGCCAAAAGAGCACACGTCTTTCCAGTAGATTTGTGAGTACCATCAGGGCGATACCGATCAGTGCGAGCACCAGGATCGCCGAGAAGGTCGTCGGCATGTCCAGATTGCTATGGGCGACGGCGATCACGTTCCCCAAGCCCCGGCTCCCTAGGAACAGCTCGCCCACGAAGGCGCCGATGACGGACAGCGGCACCGCGGTGCGAAACGCCGCGAACAGGTAGGGTAACGAGCCGGGCAGCCTCAGCTTGAGCAGGATATCGGTCCTGGACGCCCTCACGGAGCGAAAGAAGTCGAGCGCGCCGGGGTTCACCGATCGGAGCCCGGTCAGCGCGTTGACCATGATGGGGAAGAAGGTTATCAGCACGACGATGAGCACCTTGGGCATCAGGCCGAATCCGAACCACACCACGAACATCAGGGCCCATACGATGAGCGGGATGACCCGGACGAAGACCGCGATCGGCAGGATGGCTCGCTCCATCAGGCGGGAGTGGGCCATCAGGGTCGCGATCGCGATGGCGACCGTCGCTCCAAGCGCGAAGCCGACGGCGGCTGTCTGGAGCGTGGTCGACGCGTGCCCCAGGAAGAATCCGGGGTCTCCGAAGAGCCTATCGAGCACTTGCGTCGGAGCTGGAACTACGTATGAGGGGACGTCCGCGAGACGGGTCCAAGCCTCCCATACAGCCGCCAGTACCGCCAGCGCGAGTGCGGGCGGCCAGAGGTAGACCGGCCACTCCCCAAGTCGGGAGACGGTCGGGGAGCGGGCCCCCCGGGCAGCGTCGAGCGGGCCCGGCCGCTCAGGCCGTCGCCAGAAGAGGTGTATGGCCACGTGCAGCACCGGCCGAGAGGGCGTCTCTGAGGTCGCCGACGTATCGCAGGAATCGGTTGGAGCGTTCGAGCATCGCGTCGCGTGGACGGGGCAGGTCGATCGGGATCCACTCGACGATGCGGCCCGGCGCCGGAGACATGACCGCCACCACGTCCGAGGTCATCACCGCCTCGGGTATGCTGTGCGTTACGAGCACGGCAGTCTTGTTGGAGCCCTCCCACAGGCGGAGGATCTCGTAGCGCATCTCGGTCCGCGTCATCTCGTCCAGGGAGCCGAGCGGCTCGTCCAGGAGCAGGATGTCCGGGTCCATGACGATGGCCCGCGCAAGCGCGACGCGCTGACGCATGCCGCCCGAGAGCTGATGAGGGTAGTAGCCTCCGAAATCGGCCAGGCCGACGGCTTTGACGGTCCTGTCGACCAGCTCGGCCACGCGCTGACCGGCGGCCCGGTTGAGCTGCAGCGGCAGCGACACGTTCTGAGCGACGGTCCTCCAGGGAAGCAACGACGGGTCCTGGAAGACGTAGCCAAAGGTCTTGGACTTCTGGGCGGCCGCCGGACTCATCCGGTCCACCTGGACGCTGCCTTCCGTCGGGTCAATGAGCCCTCCGATGATCTTGAGGAGGGTGGTCTTGCCCGCCCCGCTCGGTCCGATGATCGATACGAAAGAGCCGCGTTCGATCCGCAAGTCCAGATCGGCCAGCGCCGTCAGCCGCTGGGAGCCCGCGGAATAGACGTGACCGAGCCCGGCGACCACGATGTGAGAGTGTTGCGCGATGGCCAAAGGTATCCCCGCAAAAAGCGGCCATATCATATCACAGCGATTCCTGGGGCCATCCCGCGCGATGACCTCGGCGACGCGGTCGCAACGACCGCGGGGTGCTGAGAAGTGTAGGGCGAAGGGCAGGCGTTGCCGGGCGGCCGGCCCGGCCGTAGGAGACTACTGAGTGCCCTCGCGCGCTTCCTTGGCTACCTGCGGAGGGACCCCGCGCACGGCGATGAATATGAGGGTCGGGACGATTATCAGGTCGTCTACGTAGCCTATGACCGGGATGAAGTCTGGAACCAGGCCCAGCGGCCAGACGGCGTATCCTACGGCGGCCCAGAGGAAGACTTTGGAGCGAGTTGGCGTGCGCGCGTCCTTTGAGATCGTCCAGTAGACGCGAAGCTCCCGAGTGACCCAGGCGACGAGGAGGGCGATCCGGCCGGCGACGGGGCTGCGCGGATGCGAGGAGGTCGTCTGTCCCGGCTTGATGGGTTGAAGGTGGGTGGTCAGATGGGCGAGGCGCGACCCCCGTCCTTTCCGCACCGTCGCGTGT
The DNA here is from genome assembly GCA_965261815.1 of Dehalococcoidia bacterium. GTDB lineage: Bacteria > Chloroflexota > Dehalococcoidia > Lucifugimonadales > CAZENU01 > CAZENU01. The sequence goes on along the minus strand of CBDHDR010000002.1, from coordinate 3,073,595 downwards.
CCCTTGGAAACCGCCATCTACCCCTCCTCCAAAGATCGCCTCATGGCCTGCCGCTAGCGGTTACCTGAGACAGCCATTACATTAGCGCCTCGCGGCGGAAGCCCGGAAGGTGTTCTAAGGTGTTTTTCGGACAGTTACTAAACAAAGCCTAATCATTTGCCAATCTTCGGTCGCGCCGACGAGTGCGTGGCCGCTCGCCTGGACTGTTGAAGATGGCATGTGCCCGTGAGAGAATAGCGCCGGTTCGAAACCCTCGCACTGGAGTGTCCGGATATGACGAACACCTCGGAAATGGCCGGCCGGTTGTCCTCAGTCACGTGGAGATGTATCGGGCCGTACCGCGGCGGGAGGTCCATCGCGGTCGCGGGACACCCGACGGAGCGGGCGGTCTTCTATTTCGGGGCGTGCGTCGGAGGCGTGTGGAAGACGGACGATGGCGGCACGTACTGGGAGAATGTGTCGGACGGCTTCTTCAACACCGCGTCGGTGGGCGCCATCGCGATAGCCGACTCCGACCCCAACGTTCTCTACGTCGGCACGGGCGAGGCCTGCATCCGCGGCAACCTGTCGCACGGCGACGGCGTGTACCGCTCGACCGACGGCGGCAAGACGTGGAGTCACCGCGGGCTCGCGGACACTCGCCACATCGGGCGCGTCCGAGTGCACCCGGACGACCCGGACCTGGTCTACGTGGCGGCTTTGGGCCACGCCTTCGGTCCCAACGAGGAGCGCGGCGTCTTCAGGTCCAGGGACGGCGGCGGCTCCTGGGAGCGGGTGCTCTTCAAGAGCGAAAACGCCGGCGCCGTCGATCTGTCGATGGACCCAAATAACCCCCGCGTGCTGTTTGCCAGCATCTGGCAGGCGCGGCGCGAGCCGTGGGCGTTCACCAGCGGCGGTCCCGACAGCGGACTGCACCGGTCGACCGACGGCGGCGACACCTGGACCGATATCACGGAGAACGAGGGCCTGCCGGGCGGCCTGAAGGGGCGCATCGGCGTGGCCGTCTCGCCCGCGAAGGACGGTCGCGTCTGGGCCGTCGTGGAGGCAGACGAGGCAGGCCTGTACCGGTCCGACGACGGCGGCGACACGTGGGAGCGCATCAGCGACGACCGAAACGTGGTCCAGCGGCCGTGGTACTACGGCCACGTCTTCGCGGATCCTCAGGACGCCGAGACCGTATGGGTGCTCAATCTGAGCGTCTGGAAGTCGGTCGACGGCGGCCGCAACTTCGAGCAGATCGGCTTCCCCCACGGCGACCATCACGACCTGTGGATCGACCCGAACGACCCGACGCGCATGATAGAGGGCAACGACGGCGGCGCCTGCGTGTCCTTCAACGCCGGGGGGTCGTGGACGACGATATACAACCAGCCGACCTCCCAGTTCTACCACGCCACTACGGACGACCAGTGGCCGTACCGCGTGTACGGCACCCAGCAGGACAACAGCGCGATCAGCGTTCCGAGCCGGCAGCCCGACAAGGTGGGCATCCCGTGGGTGGACTGCTACACGGTCGGCTTCTCCGAGAGCGGGCACGTCGCCGTCAGGCCGGACGACCCGAACATAGTCTACTCCGGGGCAATCGGCAGCTCGCCCGGCGGCGGCGACTCGCTGATGCGCTACGACCATCGGCTGCGCCAGTCGCGGATCGTCTCCGTATGGCCCGAGCTGGTCAGCGGCCTCGGCCCCAAGGACCACAGGTACCGGTTCCAGTGGACCTATCCCATAGTGATATCGCCGCACGACCCGGACGTGCTCTACGTCGCGGGCAACGTGCTGTTCAAGTCGACCAACGACGGCGAGAGCTGGGAGGAGATCAGCCCGGACCTGACCCGCAACGATGAGACGAAGCTCGGACCTTCGGGCGGGCCGATCACCCTGGACACGACCTACGTCGAGCACTACGCGACCATCTTCGCCTTCACCGAGTCGCCCCACGAGCAGGGCGTGTTCTGGGCCGGATCGGACGACGGCCTGGTGCACATATCGCGGGACGGCGGGGCGAGCTGGGACGACGTTACGCCGCCCGGCCTGCCGGAGTGGACGCGGGTCGACGTGATCGAGGCGTCCCCTCACGATCCCGCGACCGCGTACCTGGCGGCGACACGGTACAAGCTGGACGACAACCGCCCGTTCCTCTACAGGACCAACGACTACGGGGCCAGCTGGACCGAGATCACGGACGGCATACCGGACGACGACTTCACCCGCGTGATACGCGAGGACGTGGTCCGGCGCGGCCTGCTGTACGCGGGCACCGAGCTCGGGATCTACGTTTCTCTGGACGACGGCGCGTCGTGGACGTCGCTGCGGGCCAACATGCCAGTTGTCCCGGTGACCGATCTGGCCGTCAAGGAAGAGGAGCTGGTGGCCGCGACCAACGGACGGTCGTTCTGGATCACCGGCGACCTGTCCCTGCTCCGCGAGCTCGCCGAGGACTCCGGCGCCGGCGGCGCCCGCCTGTTCGGCCCCTCGCCGACGGTCCGTACTAACCCCGCGACGGGCGACCCGAAGCCCGGCAAGAACTTCCTCGCGGGATTGACCTACTACGAGACCAAGCTCCCCAGCGGCGAGCGCGAGCGCAGGATGCTGGACGCTGGGGCCAACCCCACCGACGGCGTGGTGGTCCACTACTGGATCGAGGGCGATACGGAAGAAGAGGTCACGCTGACCTTCCTCGACTCGGCCGGCGAGGTGATCCGCACCTTCTCCAGCAGCACCGAGGAGGGGAGCAAGGAGCCGGTGACGCCGAAGGCAGCCGGGATGAACCGGTTCGTATGGGACGCACGGTATCCGGGAGCGACGTCCGTGGAGGGCGAGGGGGCGCCGAAAGAGCCGAGCGCGGGGCCGGTCGCGCCGCCGGGCCGATATCAGGTCGCGCTCTCCGTCGGCGGCAGCTCTCAGACCAAGGCGTTCGATCTGCTGGCCGACCCTCGGACGCCGGCTACCCAGGAGGACCTGCGGGCGCAGTTCGATCTGCTCATTCGCGTCCGCGACAAGGTGTCCGCGACGCACGAGGCCGTCAATCGCTGCCGCCGCATCCGGAGGCAGGTGGACGAGTGGGTCTCGCGGGCCGCCGCGAAGCCCGGTGCGGACGCCGTGCTGGAGCCTATGGCCGCCAAGGTCCGCGACAAGCTGACCGCGGTCGAGGATGCCCTCTTCGATCCTTCGACGGCGGAGGGGCTGAATCGTCTGAGCAAGCCGGTCCGACTCGGCGTCAAGACGTCGGCAGTCGGGGACATCGCTTCGTTCTCCGACTACGGTCCTACGAAGCAGACCTACGAGGTCTTCGACATGGTGGCCGCCGGGGTCGACGAGCAGATCGAAGCCCTCGCGGCGATCGAGGACAGCGACGTGGCGGAGTTCGCCGGTCTGGTCCAGGAGCTCGAGATACCGGCTATCCACGTCGAGACTCCCTGATGTTCCGCGGCCGCCAGCTCGGGCTGATCACCGGCGCCGACTTCGTGGTGCGCTGCGCGTACCAGGTCGGCAAGGCGCCCGTGCTGCCCCTGTTCGCCGCGGCCCTTGGCGCGGGCGAGGTCTTTCTGGGGCTGATCGTCTCGGTGTCCACCTTGACCGGAATGCTGCTGAAGCCGCTCTTCGGTGTCCTGTCGGACCGGTGGGGCCGCCGCGTATGGCTGCTGGCGGGCACCGGGCTGTTCACCGGGATGCCTTTCGCCTACCACCTGGTCGAGTCGCCGGAGCATCTGCTGGCCGTGCGCCTGCTGCATGGTACGGCGACTGCGATCTACGGCCCGGTGACGATCGCCTACGTCGCGGAGATGACGTCCGGCGGCAGGGCCGAGCGCATCGGCTGGTTCTCGCTGGCCCGCAACGCCGGGTACATCGTCGGACCGCTTGCCGGCGGCGCAATGCTGTTGTTCATGGACCCGGTGACGATCTTCACCGTGGTCGGCTTCGTCAGCGCGCTCGCGTTCCTGCCGGTGCTCATGTTGCCCGAGGGCGCGCGAGTGCCGGCAGCGAGGCGGACGCCGATGCTTGCCCAGGCCCGCCTGGCGGTCGCCTCGGCACTGAGGACGCCCTCCGTCTGGCTCGCCGGCAGCCTCGATGCCCAGTTCCTGGTCGCCAAGTACGCGGTGAAGACCTTCCTGCCGCTGCAGGCGCTGTCGCTCGGCGTCAGCCCGGCCATGGTCGGCGTGGTGCTCGCCGCCCAGGAGGCCGCGAGCATGGCCTTGAGCCCGCTGGGAGGCCGTATCGGCGACCGCGTCGGGTACATGAAGTCGGTGCCGGCCGGCATGCTGGGGATGGCGGCCGCTCTGGTCCTGATGGCGCTGGCCGAGAGCGGTCCGGCCATGCTCGTCCCGGCCGTGCTCATGGGAGTCGCGCAGGCGCTCGTGTTCCCGTCGACGATGGCGCTCGTGTCGACGGAGGCCGACGAGCGTCACCTCGGCGCGGGTATGGGAATGATCGGCACGTTCAAGAACGCCGCGAAGATAACCGGGCCCGTCGCCGCGGGCGTGCTGGTGCACTACGTCGGCTTCGAGGGCGCTCTGCTGGTGATGGCAGGCTTCGTACTGCTGGCGCCGGCGGCGATGTGGACTCGGTTCCGCGCCAGGACCGACGGCCGGTCGCGCGGCCGCGCCCTGCCGGCGACGCCCGGGTAGTAGGGCGGGGGAGATATTCGCTCTGATGTCGGTACTGAGCAGCGAGCAGATCGAGGCGGCCGAGCGTAACGGCTACGTGCTGGTGCGCGGGATACAGACGCCTGAGCAGTGCGAGGCGTACATCCAGCGCATACAGATGTACGCCGAAGGCGCAGTCGTGCCGCCGCCGGACATGCAGGTCCAGAGGGAGCCGAGAGTCGCTAGAGGAGAGTTGACCACCAGCGGCGCCGACCTGAGGAAGATCACGCGAATCTGCCACCACGACGCGCTGTTTCGCGGTCTGGCGACCGATCCGACCATCGTCGGCGCGATGCAGCAGCTCATGGGCCCCGACCTGAAGCTCTTCAGGGGCGACGTGCTGATGAAGCCGCCGCTGGTTGGATCGGCCAAGGGGATGCACCAGGACTCGCCCTATTGGCCCATCGAGCCGATGGCGCTGTGGTCGTGCTGGATGCCCTTCGATCCGGCGACGGAGGAGAACGGGTGCATGACGGCCATCCCGGCCAGCCACAAGCTCGGGCCGCTTTCCCACGTCTCGGTCACCGACGACTACGTGGTGCCGCGGGAGCACTACGACGCACGCGCGGTCGTGTCGGTCCCGATGGAGCCCGGCGACGGGCTGCTGTTCCACAGTCTCCTGCTGCACGAGACCTCGGAGAACCGGTCCGAGTCGGCCCGACGGGCGATCACGATGTCGTACATGTCGGCCGGCTACACCTACACCGGGGAGGAGCCAAAGCCGGACTACCTGAGGATATCTGGCGCGGACATTCCCGGCGGCGTCTAGAACCAGGGCTTGCGGTTTACCACGTAGGTTTCGTGGAATTCCTCGTCCGCCTTCGTCAGGTAAGTGATGCCCTCAATCAGGCAGATCACTCCGATGGCAATTGTCCCAAACAGGCCGATTATGACTATCCACAACAACAGGCTGACAATCGAAGCCGCGAGCAGAATGAGTCCTTGGCTTGTGTAACCCAAGTAGAACTTGTGAACCCCCAATCCCCCGAGCAAGAGCGCAAAGACTCCCGCGACCACTTTGCTCTTCTTTGGTTGTAGGCTCAGAAATCCCCCATCCCAATACTCCTCGGCCCAAGCTTCTTCTGTCAGCGATAGCCTTAGGTGTTCGAGCCGTTCCAGTTCCCTAAGTTCCTCTTCTTCTAGCCTCCTTATCTCTCGTTGCGAATTGCGGATTCGTCTTTCTTGCGCCATGAGACGCCTTACGTCTCGCACCTTCTCTTGCTGTTCATCAATCTGGCGTTGCAATTCTCGTTCGGCTCGATCAAGTCCTTCGTCGCCTCCGATTCCATCACTACGGCCCAGCGAAGGACGATCGGCAAGTCTAGGTATGTCGGGATTCTCTGCTTGAGGCTTCCCCGCGTTCGACACGGGTTTGCCGCAGTTCCGGCAGAAGTTCGCATCCTCTTCAGCTTCTTTGCCGCAGGCTGGACAGAATATGCTGCTCGTACCCACATCTATCCTAATCGCAGTGATGTTCGCAGTGCGGCGGAATGCTATATCATCAACCGAAGGGTCGCAACTGATACAATAGGGTCGTTCGTGTCGTCCCTGAGCGACTGATCGGCGAGCGAACCCTCAAGGTCGCCTTGGCCGCGCACGAGCCCCGATGAGAGCCCAGTACTTGCAGCACCCGTCGATCCCGCCCGGTGGAGGCGTCTCGCCTGAGGTCCCCAATTGAGTGCGCCGAGGCCCACTCCCGCAGACAGCGTGGTCTTCGCCTCCGTCAGGGAGCTTGGGGAGATGGTCCGCGGCCGGCAGGTCTCCGCCGTGGAGCTCGCTGAGACTTTTCTCGACCGCCTGGAGACGATAGGACCCCGGTACAACGCCGTCGTCACGGTGACCCGCGACCGCGCTCTGGAGCAGGCCCGCCGCGCCGACACGGAGATCGCGGCGGGGAGCTACCGGGGCCCGCTGCACGGCATACCCTACGGGGCGAAGGACCTGCTGGCCACCTCGGGCGGCATCCCCACGACGTGGGGTGCGGAGCCGTTCCGCGATCAGCTCTTCGACTACGACGCGACCGTCGTCCGACGTCTGGAGGAGGCGGGCGCCGTGCTGGCGGCGAAGCTGTCGCTGGTGGAGCTTGCGGGCGGCATGGGCTACGAGGCGGCCGAGTCGGCCTTCAACGGCCCCGGAATCAATCCGTGGAGTCCGGACCGGTGGGCGGGCGGCTCGTCAAGCGGCTCCGGCTCGGCGGTGTGCGCGGGCCTCGTCCCGTTCGCCATCGGGTCGGAGACTTGGGGGTCCATAGTGGGCCCGGCGTCCTACTGCGGCGTCGCGGGGCTGCGCCCGACATACGGCCGCGTCAGCCGGTACGGGGCTATGGCGCTGTCGTGGACGTTCGACAAGCTGGGCCCGCTGTGCCTGAACGCGGACGACTGCGGCCTGGTGCTGGATGCCATCGCCGGACCGGACCCGAACGACCCCTCCACCTCCGAGCGCGAATACGGGTACGATCCGGGCCCTGTCGGTCGGCGGCTCAGGCTCGGCCTGATAGCGGATCAGGCCGACGCGGACGACGACGTGCAGGCCAACTTCCAGCGCGCGCTGACCGATCTGAGCGACGTGGCCGACGTCGAGGAGGTCGTGCTTCCCGATCTCCCGTACGAGGCCGTGGCCTGGACGATTTCGAGCGCCGAGATGGGCAGCTCGTTCGACGAGCTTATCGAGAGCGGCGGGCTCTCCGGGCTGACCGCGCCGCAGGGCCGATACAAGCCGTATGCGCGGACCGCGATACTGGCCGTGGACTACCTCCGCGCCGTGCGGCTGCGCGCGGAGATCGGCCGCCGAGTCGATGCGCTGCTGGTGGGCTATGACGCCTTTGTGGCCCCAGCGACGCGGTCGGTGGCGGCGACGATCGCGCGGGACCCCGAGTTCGACCCGGACGAAGACCGGCCGCCGGATGTCCTGGGGGCAATCGGAAACGCATGCGGACTGCCGGCCGTCGTCGTGCCCAGCGGCTTCTCGCGAGAGGGACTGCCTACCGGCATCCAGTTCGTCGGCCGGGCGTACGGCGAGAACGCCGTTATGGCGGTCGCGCGAGCCTACCAGACGCTCACCGACTGGCACCTGCGGCGCCCGCCGGACGTCGCGCCTTAGGGCGCGGCTACCACATCTTGGTGGGCGAGGCGATCTGCTCGCCGACCAGCTCTCCGCCGGCCAGGACGTGGCCGTCTATGGCCTTCAGGAAGGCCTCCTTGGTCGCCCCCGAGTCGAGCTGCAGATCGATGTCCAACGCGTACAGCCTGAAGTAGTACTGGCTGACGGAGTGGTCGTGGACCGCCGACGGCAGATAGGCGGACCGCCCCTTCATCACCCCCGCGTCCACCACGACCGCCGGAGGGCAGGGTCCCGACCAGCCGAGCTCGTTGTCGGTGTTGGTGCCCTGGGCGGCGTTCGGCCCGACGTCCGGGGCGTCCGGCCCGTTGGGCACGGCTTCCGGAAGAGATCTGAGATCGGGGGGCATGCCCCACAGGAGCCAGTGCACCCACAACGGGCCCGGCGCCTGGTTGCTCTCGACCAGCAGCGCCAGGCTGACCGTCCCTTGGGGCACGTCCCCCCAACTTATCGGGACCGACACGCCCTCGTGTGTGCAGCTGTACTTTCGAGGAATGCGCCGGGTCTCGTCGAACTGCGTGCTCGTCACCGCGATGGTCAGGTCGACCTGCTGCGTCAGCGCGTAGTCCTCGGCGGTCGGGTCCGAGCCACCGCCAGTCTCCGCCGCGGGCACGCCCCCATCGTCGCTGGGGCAGCCGGCGGCCAGCAGCGCCACGGCGATGCATGCGGCAAAGAGTAGGCGCCAACGCTCAGGCATCACGGGAACCGGATCTTGAACTGCGCCGAGTCCTGTCCTACGTGTGCGATGATGGTGCGGGCATTCCTCGCGTGGACAAAGCCATTGTATTTTACGTCAATGTAGAGTTCACCGACTTGCTTGTAGTTATTTGTACCCCGATATTGCAGGAGATTGAGATTGTCGGTGACCAGATTCCGCTTGCCTCTATTGTCTTTCTTGATCGGGCAATGGTCGCGAGTCAGGTGGTTTCTTTTGACCAACCAGGCCGTTGATTCAACAGCAACGTTGTACGCGTACCTTATCGCTGTCTTCGAGCCGTCGGGGAACATTATCTCCACGGGTAGGTCATCCCCTTGTTTCGGATTCCAGTCCGACAACGACCGCCATTCAGATGAGTGTGGAGCTGGCTGCATCGACTTGGGATCGGGTGTGGTTCCGGCCTGCGAATCGGTCTCGTGGTCCGACAGTATGACCGGAGATTCGGCGGCGGCGACGTGGCCCGCCTCGACGGTCGGCCGCCACAGCGCCAGCGCCTTTAGACACACCTTCGCGGGCGGCTGGCGCTTCAGGTCGAACGAGACGATTCGCTTCTCGTCGATGGGTACGGGCTTGTGCGTCTCATAGACCTCCCAGCTCTGACCGTCGGTCACCGCAAAGTGCTTGGTGCCGTCCGCCATGCAGTATTGGATACCCTGAGGTACGGCGTTCTGCAGCGCCGTGCCGAGCCTCTTCGCCTCCACCATCATCGCGGGCCGGCCGTCGTTGTGGAGGAGGGCGTAGTCTGCCGACCCGCCGCCGGGTCGGTGGGACCGGTACTCGGGCACCACCAGGCCGGGGTTAGATGTGTCCCATCCCAGCTCTCGCAACAGAGGGTCGATCAACGCGTCACGGGTCTGCCACTCGCTCTGTCTGAGCGCTTCGCCGTGCGTGTCGATACGCTTTTGTAGCTTCTGGACTAGCTCCAGCAGGCTTTCGAGCGGCATACGATGCGTTCCCTCCTCAGATCGGCCGATTGTATCAGATGCCGACGCCCGCCCATTCCGATTCCTGTCGAATGGCGGTTCAAGACCGCGTATCCGCGCATTCCCCGGTGCGGGCGCTCGCGGAATAAATCGTGGTAGAGTGTGTCGTCCGCATGGGCCAGCGGAGCAATCGACCCTGGGAGGCCATTTCTTGGCGTCGGCACCAGCTTCTCAGAACCCCCGATACGAGGCGCACGAAAGACCGCCCCTCCTGGCCACCCTCGGTCTCGGCCTGCAGTTCAGCTTCATCGCCTCCGCGACTCTGCTGATAACGCCGGTCATCGTGGCCAAGGCGTCCGGAGAGGGCGACGCGTACCTCGTCTGGATGGTCTTCGCCTCGCTGCTCGTCGTCGGGGTGGCAACGCTAGTGCAGGTCCGACGGGTGGGGCCCGTCGGCGCCGGGTCCGTCCTTCCGATGGCCACGGCCCCGTTCGCGATCCCGTTCTGCATCACGGCGGTGACGGACGGCGGGCCGTCGACGCTGATGGCCCTGACCCTCGTCACGGCGGCAATCCAGCTGGCGATCTCGAAGTGGCTGTTCATCCTGAGGCGGGTCGTCACGCCGACCGTGGGCGGCACGGTGATGATGATACTCTCGGTCACGCTGTCCTCCGTCGTCTTCGGACTGCTGGACGACGCGGCGGAGGTCGAGCCGGTCGCCGCGCCCTTGACCGCATTCGTGACGCTGGTCGTGGTCGCGGTGCTGCTGCTTCGGGGTTCGGCCGTGGTGCGTCTCTGGGCGCCCGTGATCGGCATCGTCGTCGGCTGCGTCACGGCGGCGGCGTTGGGCATCTACGAGCCGGACGCACTGTTGCAGGCCCGCTGGGTGGGGCCTCCAACTGAACTGCCGGATCTCGGACTCGACTTCGGCGTCGCGTTCTGGACGCTCATCCCAGCGTTCCTGTTCCTGGGCGTGATCATCTCCATACAGGTGAACGGGGAGTCGATCACAAAGCAGCGCGTCTCATGGCGCGACGACAGGGCCGTCGACTTCAGGGAGGTCCAGGGATCGCTCTCCGGTGGCGGGGTGGCCAATCTGCTCGCCGGCATGACGGGTGCGGTGCCGACCATCATCAACGCGGGCATCGTATCGTTCACGCAGATCACCGGCGTCGCCTCCCGAACGGTCGGCTACTGCATCGGCGCGACGTTCATCGTGGTCGCTTTCCTGCCCAAGGTGTCGGGGCTGCTCAGCACCATACCGGGGCCCGTCATGACGGGCTACCTCATCATGGTGACCGGGACGCTGTTCGTCGAAGGCGCGCGGACGGTCATCCAGACCGAACAGGACAGGCAGAAGCTCACCGCGGCCGGAGTCGCCTTCTGGCTCGGCGCCGCCTTCCAGTTCGACCTGTTCACCTTGCCGAACGCTGGCCCCGTACTGGACGCGCTGCTGTCGAGTGGCGTGACGACCGGGGGACTCGCCATCGTGGCGATGGTCGTGTTCCTGGAGCTCACGGGCCAGCGCCGCATGCGCTTTCGCTCGCAGCTCGACATCGACGCCCTGCCGGACCTGAACGCGTTCATCGCGAAGTTCGCGGCCCGCAGCGGATGGGACGCCGCCATGGTGGACCGGCTGAACGCGGTCGCGGAGGAGACGCTCCTGACTCTGGCGCCGCTGGACCTGGACCTGGAAGCGGAGGAGAACGGCCAGAGCGAGCGGGGACTGGTCGTTCTCGCGTCCAAAGACGGTCTGGAGGCGGAGCTGGAGTTCATCGGCGGCGGGAACGAAGAGAACCTGGAGGACCGGATCCGGCAGCTCCAGCAGCACGACTCGGAGACTCCGGCGGAGCGTGAGATCTCGCTCCAGCTTCTAGGGCACTACGCCTCTTCCGTACAGCATCAGCAGTACCACGACACCGAGGTCATAACGGTACGCGTCGTGCCGCCCGAGGCGTGACGCGTGACGCGGACCATCGGCAGCCTTGAATGGCGCGGGGACCGCCTGTCGCTCCGCCGCGCGAGCTCCGCGGAGGTGGTCGTCCCGGAGTCGATTCGGGGGGTTCTCGAACGGCGATTCGACGCGGTGGCCGTCGATCTCGAGATGGGCAACCCGTGGCTGATGAAGGAGCTGGACTAACGATAACCTTGCAAATCTGGCACAGCAGGACAGATTTGCAAGGATGAGAATAGTCCGACGCTCGAAGGCGCGGCTTCAGAGCCTGCGTGTCGAGTACCCCGTTGTCGCACTCCTCAGCCCGCACTGGGTCGGCAAGGCGTCTTGTGGAGCGGGAGACCGGATGCGAACCGGCGACATCCTGCTTGAAAGGCAGGTTAACCTTGCAAATCTGGCACAGCGTGCCATAATTGCAAGGATGAGAACCCCCCGACGCTCAAAAGTACAGCTTCAGAGTCTGCTTGCCGAGTACCCCGCTGTTGCTCTGCTCGGTCCGCGCCAGGTCGGCAAGACGACGCTCGCCCTCGAGATCGCGGAGACGGTGGATGCGGTCTACCTCGACCTGGAATCACCCGCGGACCGCGCCAGACTTTCCGACCCCGAGCTCTACCTGGCAGATCACGAGGAGCGCCTGGTCATCCTCGACGAGGTGCACCGTGTGCCTGACCTCTTTCAGAGCCTCCGCGGCCTGATCGATCGTGGAAGACGAACGGGAAGACGAGCGGGACGGTTCCTTCTGCTGGGCTCCGCCTCTATGGACCTGCTGCGACAGTCCGGCGAGACCCTTGCGGGCCGCATCGCTTACCTGGAGCTTAACCCGTTCGACGTCTTGGAAGTCGACCCGAGTGACTACGATGGTTTATGGGTAAGAGGCGGCTTCCCGGACAGCTTCCTTGCCGGTGACGACGGCCGGAGCCTGACCTGGCGGGAGAACTTCATACGAACATACCTGGAGCGGGACGTCCCACAGTTCGGCCCCCGCATTCCCGCCGAGACTCTCCGGCGATTCTGGGTCATGCTGGCCCACACGCAGGGAGGGCTGTTCAACGCCGCTGCCCTGGCACGGGGTCTCGGCGTCGATAGCAAGACGATCGGCAGGTATCTGGACCTCATGGTCGATCTATTGCTGGCACGCCGCCTCATGCCGTGGCACAGGAACGTCGGCAAGCGGTTGGTCAGGTCACCGAAGGTCTACGTTCGTGACAGCGGGATTGTGCACGCCCTGCTCGGTCTCGGCGCCAAGGAGCAGATTCTGGGCCACCCTATCGTCGGCCTGAGCTGGGAGGGGTTTGTGATCGAGAGTATCCTGTCTATCGCCCCCGATCGCACCGAGGCGAGCTTCTACCGCGCGTCCGGCGGGGCTGAGATCGATCTGATCCTGACGTTGCCGGGCCGAAGGCCATGGGCTGTCGAGGTCAAGCGCAGTCTCAACCCACGACCGAGCAAAGGATTCCACAGCGCCTGCCGGGACGTGGAGCCGGAGGCAAAATTTGTCGTTTACCCCGGTGAGGAGCGGTATCGGGTCGCCGAAGACATCGAAGCGCTCAGGCCGGTCGACCTGGCGGACAAGGTGTCAGGGAAATCCCAGCAGGTGAGGAGCTTTCCGTAGGCAGGGTGTAGGGCTGCCGGTCTGACAACGAGAGGGAGCGTCCGCCGGGACGGTCTCGTCGCCTTCGTATCCATGTGCAGGTCGTGTTGTGGAGCGGGAGACCGGATTCGAACCGGCGACACCCTGCTTGGAAGGCAGGAACTCTACCGCTGAGTTACTCCCGCTCACTTCAAGACTAGGTCTCCGGGCCCGTCCAAGTCAAGCCGTCCGGGTAACCGATCAGCCCTGATGAGGACGACCTGGTCCGGGCGCCCCGGGGCCCGTTCCGCGCACTGCTAAACGTGATCGGCTTGCGTGAACTCCGGCCTTGACAAGTAGGCGTCATCTACTGTTGTCTATCGTTCGGAAGGCATCGTCAGGCATACTTGAACGGATGGCCGCTGCAGGCCATCATGTCTGGGTTGTCGACCGGTTCGACAACGAGAGGCCGGCCATGGAGTTCGGCCGATGGAGAGTGGGAGTGTTCAAGAACGCGCTGGTCCCCTTGGACGGGTCCGACGAGTCGGCGAGAATCCTGCCGTACGTAACTCAGATCGCCCAACGCCTGGGCGCGAAGCTTCTGCTCCTCAACGTACTGGACCCGAACGAGTCGGGCGTCTCGCAGGCCGACTTTTCGAAGTATGCGGTCGACGCGGACGGCCGCGCCCGCCAGTATCTACGGCATCACATCGCTCGATTGTCGGAGCAGGGCGTGACGGCCAAGGCATGGATCTCCACCGGCGAGCCGTCGGAGCAGATAGTCGGTGTTGCCGCGCAACAGGGATGCGACCTGATCGCGATGACCACCCACGGGCGTACGGCGCTCGGGCGAGGCATTCTGGGTCCCACCACGGACAGGGTGGTGCACTCGTCGCCGCTGCCCGTGTTGACCATCAGCCCCGGCGCCGGGGAGCAGGGCCGAGGGCCCATCTCCCGGGTCCTCGTTCCGCTGGACGGCTCCGAGCTGGCGGAGCGGGCGCTGCCCCACGCCGAGCTTCTCGCGCGCGGCATGTCCGCGAAGGTGCTGCTGGTCCGAGTCGTGAACGCCATGCAGATACAGTGGCTCGATCAGCTTCCCGCGGGGGTGGCCGAAGTCCAGGCGGCGGCGGAGGCGGAGGCGGCAGAGTACCTGGACCGCGTGGCAGGCACATTGCGCCGCGCCGGGCTCGAGGTCGACGCGGCAACGCCGGTAGGGCACGTCGCGGGCTCGATCATGGACATCGCCAGCGAGAACCCGGGAACCATGGTAGTGATGGCTTCGCACGGCCGGTCCGGAGTGATGCGATGGGCTATCGGCAGCGTCGCGGAGTCGACCGTGCGGGGCAGCGGGGTCCCCGTGCTGATCCTGCCCGCTCGCGGGGAAGACGCCTGATCGGCCGGCCGTTCCGTAGCGGCGAGGTGCGCCACCGCGGTTGAATCGGCGGGAACGGGGACGGTATTATCCAGGCAGGAGCCCGTCATGCCCACCAACGTAACTCCCCAGTACCGCGAGGCTGAAGAGCGTTTCCGCGCGGCGGAGACCACTCAGGCCAAGATCGTTGCGCTGCAAGAGATGCTGTCGATCATGCCCAAGCACAAGGGCACCGACCACCTCAAGGCGCGGCTCCGCTCTCGGCTGTCACAGCTCACGGCCGAGCTGGAAGGGCCCTCCAAGGGGCCGTCAGGAGGCCGAACGGAGCCGTTCTCGCTGCCCAAGGAGGGCGGCGGCCGGGCGACGCTCGTAGGACCCACGAACGTCGGGAAGTCGCTGTTACTGGCAAAGGCCACCGGGGCGCAGACGCGTGTCGGCGCGTATGCGCTCAGCACTCAGGAGCCGGTGCGTGGGATGCTTCCTCATAAGGACATCCAGATCCAGCTCGTCGACACGCCTCCGATCTCCAATCCTGGAACGCAGAGCCGCCTGTACGGGTTGCTGCGCAACAGCGAGATCTTCGTGATCGTCGTCGACCTGACGATGGATCCCGTCGCCCAGACGGCTGAGGTGTTCGAGGCCCTCGGCGAATGGGGCTTTCGACTGCTGACGCGCGGGCAGACGCTGATCGCGCACGACCAGTCGCTCGACAAGCCGACCATCGTGGTCGGCAACAAGGCGGACATTCCCGGCGCGCTGGACGAGCTGCAAGAGCTCGAGCAGGCGTACGGCGAGGACTACCCGGTCGTGCTGACCAGCGCAGACGAGGTCGTAGGCCTGGACGATCTGGGCGAGGAGATATTCACGGCGCTCAACGTAATCCGCGTCTACACGAAGTCCCGCCGCGAGAAGATTGAGGAGTTCGAGCGGACGGACCCGCTCGTGCTTTCCGTGGGATGCACCGTCGCGGAGGCCGCGGAGCAGGTCCACCGTGATCTGGCCCGCACTCTGAAGTTCGCCGTGCTGTGGGGCAGGTCCGGGAAGTTCGAAGGGCAGCGCGTCGGCAGAGCGCACGAGCTCGCCGACGGCGACGTCATCGAGCTCCACTAGGGCCGCCGCTGGGCGCGGCAGTACGGGCGGAGTGCGAACAGGGTCACGATTCGGAGGTACCCCAATGTTCGACGGATTCACGAGAGCCGAGGTAGCGACGTCCGGCACGACGATCAACCTGGTCCACGGCGGCGACGGGCCGCCGGTGCTGCTGCTCCACGGCTACCCGCAGACGCACGTGATGTGGCACAAGGTGGCGCCCCGGCTGGCCGAGCGGTACACGGTCGTCGCGCCTGACCTTCGCGGCTACGGTGACAGCGGCAAGCCGGCCAGCGACGACCTGGAGGACTACTGCAAGCGCACCACGGCCCGGGACCAGGTGGAGGTGATGGCCGAGCTCGGCTTCGACTCGTACCACGTCGTCGGCCACGACCGCGGCGCGCGCGTGGGCCATCGGATGGCGCTCGATCATCCGGGCCGGGTGCGAACCTTCACGTCGCTCGACGTGATGGCCTCGCAGGCGGCCTTCGACAACATGGACCGCGACCTCGCGTTTTCGTGGTTCCACTGGCACCTGATGAGGCAGCCGTCGCCGTTTCCGGAGACGGTGATCGGCAACAGCGTGAAGTTCTTCCTGGACTTCCTGCTCGAGCAGTGGACCGCGGTCGACGGCGCGATCACGGAGGAGGCCTACGCAGAGTATCTGCGGTGCTACAGCGACCCCGAAACGATCCGCGGCTCGTGTATGGACTACCGGGCCATAGAGGTCGACCTGGTTCACGACGAAGCGGACCGCGGCCGCAAGATAGAGTGTCCGATGCTGTTGCTGTGGGCCGGGAACATGCCCAGGCGCCCCGGATGGCAGACCGGCGCGAAGCTCAACATGCTCGACACGTGGCGCGAACGCGCCGTCGACGTCCGCGGCCGCAAAATCGACTGCGGCCACTTCCTGCCCGAGGAGGCGCCGGAAGAGACGACGCGCGAGGTCCTCAACTTCCTGTCGGGCCGGTGAGCCTTCCAGTCCGGGCTACAGCCCTCGGATAGGCTTTACGTGGCCGAGGTATCTGTCGGGGTCTACCCGCACGTCGATGACGCTCATCCTGTCCGACTCGAGCGCGGTCTTGAACGCGGACTCGAACTGGTCCAGTCCCTGCACCTCGTAGCCGACGGCCCCGAAGCTCTCGGCGAGGCGTACGAAGTCGGTCTGCGTCATGTCCACACCCTCTCGCGCGTAGCCCTTGGAGCGCTGCTTGACGCGGATCATGCCCAGCGTGCCGTCGTCGAAGATTACGATGATCGGCGATAGCCCGAGGCGGGCGGCGGTCTCCAGATCGCCGGCCCGCATCAGGAAGCCGCCGTCGCCGACGAGAGACACCGCCTTCTGCCGGGGCCTGACCAACGATGCGGCCATCGCCGCCGGAATGGAGAAGCCCATCGTGTTCGCCCCGCTGGAGTCGAAGTACGTTCCGGGCGCGTGGACCTGCCACGCGTACAGGTTGACCCTGCCATAGACGCCGGCCTCGCTGGAGACGATGGTGTCTCTGGGCGCCAGCTTGCGGGCTCGGACGAGCGCCGAGGCCGCGTTGAGGTCGGAGTCGTAGGCCCCGAGGGCTCCCAGGGCGCCGTGCCAGTACTCGCGCAACTCCTCCGTGTCCCAGGCCGTGCGCGGGGAGACGAGCTCCGTCAGCCGGCCCAGAAGGTCGGGCAGCGGGCCCGATGCGGACGACGTAGGACTGCCGACGCGCTCCTCCTCGGGAACGGGCATGGCGTCGACGGCGACGATCTCGTGCGCGTAGCGCCAGGGCGACAGAAGCTCGGCGCGGTCGAGGCCGACGGCCAGCACCAGGTCGCCGCGCGACATCAGATCGCCCTCCAGCGTGTCCTCGCGGTACACGCCGGACATGACGCCGGCGTACAGGGGGTGCTCCTCCGGAATGACGCCGCGCGCCTTGGACGTTGCCATCACGGCGACCTGCAGCTTCTCCGCCAACTCCAACAGCCTGTCCTGAGCGCCCTGGCGCAGGACCACCGGGCCGGCGATGAGGATCGGCTTTGCGGCGCGGTCGACGGCGTCGGCCACGGCCTCCAGGTCCCCTGAGACGGCGCCGGAGCCATCGGACTGCTCGTCGACGGCCGGCGTCGACGAGACCTCCAGGGGGAAGTCGACGTGTACCGGCCCCGGCCGCTCGGTAGAGGCTATTCGGATAGCGGCGGCCATCTGCCCCCGCGCGTCGTTCGAGCCGACGGTGACGGACGCCTTGCAGGTGGAGGCGAACGTCGAGGGGTGGTCGATCTTCTGCATGCCCATTTGCGGGGCCGTATCGGCGCCGTAGCACTCGGTGATGCACAGCAGCGGGTGCCGCTCGAGGAAGGCGTACGCGGCGCCGGCGGTGAGATTGGCCGCGCCGGGCGCCATGATCGAGATACTGGCGCCGCACGAGCCGGTGAGCTCGCCGCTCACGACGGCCATCAGCGCCGCGGTGGCCTCGTGCTGGGTCAGCACGAACGGGATGCCCTCGTCCCGGCACGCCTCGATCAGGTCGATGGAGCTGCCGCCTCCGGGGATGCCGAACAGGTACGGTATGCCGGCTTCCTTGAAGGCTGCGGCGACCTCACGGGCGACCCGCAGCTCCGTGGTCTGCTCAACGACGGTCCGCGTCATGGCTCATGCACCTCTCGATTGATTGCTCGAGACCGCTTTACCGCCCCTGCCGAGGGAAGGTAGGAACATCTGGGCACCGGTAGTATACGTGCATTGTCCTCAATCCACAGTCCACATATGGTAACGTGGCTGTTGGGGGCGCTGGACTTGGCGCAAGCAGGAGGAGGCGTAAGATATGGCGCTCACCCGCGACTTCAGGGAGACGGTACAGGCCCGGGCTCAGCGCGACCCGGCCTTTCGAGAGGGTTTGCTGAAGGAAGGCGTCGAGTGCCTGCTTGCCGGGGACATCGATACAGGTAAAATTGTACTGCGCGACTACATCAACGCCACGATCGGGTTCGACGAGCTGGGCTCCCGCACCAACAAGCCGCCCAAGAGTCTGATGCGTATGTTCGGACCGTCGGGCAACCCTCACGCCCGCAACCTGTTCGAAGTCATCAGCCACATGCAGCGGCACGAGGGCGTTCAACTTGAGGTGAGGGCGGTTCGATAAACCGAAATGAGGAGAGGAAATCACATGACCAACGGGATGACGACGAATGTACTTGGGCGCACCGGGCTGAAGGTGACGAGGCTGGGCTACGGCGCCATGGCGCTGCGGGAGTCGTCGGACGACGTCTCCGAGCGCGTGCTCAACGCCGTGCTGGACGCCGGCATCACCTTCATAGATACGTCCAACGACTACGGGCACAGCGAGGAGATGATCGGCAAGTACGTCTCCGGCCGGCGCTCCGAGTACTACCTCGCCACCAAGTGCGGCTGCCCTCCGGCCGGAGGCGATCACGTGTGGACGCGGGAGAACCTGTTCCGCGGGCTGCACGAGAGCCTGGAACGCCTGAAGACGGACTACGTGGACATAATGCAGCTCCACAACGCCAATCTGGAGGACGTCGACCAGGGCGGCCTGGTCGACGCTCTGCAGGAGATGCGCGAGCAGGGTAAAGTGCGGTGGATAGGCGCGTCGGCCGTGCTGCCCAGCATCACGACCTTCGTCGAGCGGGGGGCGTTCGACGAGTACCAGATACCGTACTCGGCGCTGGAAAGCGCCCACGAGGAAGTCATCGGCGACGCCGCGCGGTCTGGCGCGGGGACGGTCATTCGCGGCGGTGTGCAGCAGGGCGAGCCCGGTTTCAGCAGCCAGGGGCGTCCCGAGCGGTGGACGTCGTTCGAGGCGGCCGGGCTGGACGAACTCAGAGGGTCGGGCGAGAGTCGCACGGCGTTCATGCTGCGCTACACGCTGGCACATCCCGGCCTGCACACGACGATCGTAGGAACGCAGAACGTGGACCACCTGCGGGAGAACCTGGAGGCCGCCGAACACGGCCCGCTGCCTCCTGACACATACGCGGAGGCCAAGCGCCGGCTGCAAGCCGCCGAAGCGGGCTAGCTCCGCTTCGCGACTGCGCCGTCGGGGGCGATGCTCTCGACGCCACGGTGGGCGTCGGTGTACGCGATGACCTTGACCGTGGCGTCGATGCGCTGTCCGGGCGCGACGTACAGCGCGGTACCGTTATCGATAGCGCTGCCCAGCCCTTCGTTGGCGAAGCTGGTGAAGGGCTCCAGACCCACGTTGTAGGTCCGCCCGTACCACGGGTACCCATACCCGCCGCCGAGCGACTGCCAGTACCAGAGAAACTTGAACACGTCCTTCGGGAAGACGACCCCGAGACCGACCCCGGTGCTCAGGTTGGTCAGACCGTACCAGCCCTCCGGCATGTCGGTTATGTAGGACATGTCGTAGGCCTCTATGCTGGGCGGCGGCACCTTGCTCAGGTCGATCCGGTTGCCGTCCTTGTCCTCCGTCCACGGCCAGGTGCCACGGAAGTCTGGCTTCAGGCGCGCGTTGGCGTCCCCAATGTCCGGGTGGTTGAGCAGCGTGCCGCCGGGCAGGTCGATGACGCTGTCGCCGCTGAGAGTCGGGGCGCCGATGGCGATGTGCTCGCCCCAGACGCACGGAATGGTCTCGCGGCCCTCGTTCACGAGAAACTCGTCCACCTCTAACATCGGCGAGCCGGACTTCAGAGTCAGCGTCTTCTCGAAGTAGAAGGGAAGACGGACGGTGCGGATCGAGCAGCGGATGCTCACCTTGTTCGGGGCATCGTCGACGATCAGGCAGTCCCACGGCGCCATGCTGGCCTCGGCGTGCAGGCCAAGGTCGGCGCCGCCGTAGGCGGACGGAAAGCCGCCGGCGGGGAATACCGTCTGCCATCCGCCCTCGTAGAAGTCCATCCACAGGCCCAGCGGCGAGCCGGTCGTGGGGACGAACTTCGAAGGGTCGCGCACACCCCAGGGCGAGCGCCAGAGAAAGTCGACGTCGGTCGGCTTGTGGACCAGCTCGAGGATGTCGGCGCCCTTGTCGGCGAGCACTACGACGCGCAGCAGCTCGTTCTCCATCACCACGGTCTTCAGCCCGCGGTAGGTCCACGCGTCCGAGACGCGGCAGCCGTGGTTGCGTTCGTTCTGATAGTGCATCGGTGGCCCTCCCCGCGCTTGCGTCAGTGCTCGGCGCCGGCCCCGCTTGCCCAGGCGCCAACGGCCATGTAGCCGCCGTCGACGCAGATGTACTCGCCTGTCATGAACGAGGCCTTGTCGCTGGCGAGAAACAGCACGACGTTGGCGATATCCTGGCCGGTGCCGACCCGCCCGATGGGGTGCGATCGACCCCACTCCTGGACAGTCGCATCGATATCCCCGCCCTCCGCGGCTGCGGCGGTGCGCACCATGTTGGTGTCGATGGTGCCGGGGCATACGGCGAGCACGCGGATGTTCTCCTCTGCGTAGTCCAGGGCCATCTGCCGGGTCAGAGACAGGATGCCGCCCTTGCTGGCCGCGTAGGCGGGCACCAGCTTCATCGACTGCAGCCCCTGGACGCTGGCGGTGTTGACGATCACGCCGCCGCCCTTCTTTCTGATCTCCGGGATCGCGTACTTGGACATCAGAAACGCGCTCTTGAGGTTGACGTCGAGGATGCGGTCCCACAGCTCCTCGGACGTGTTCTCGATGTTGTGGTACGAGCTCGGGCTCTGGATGCCGACGTTGTTGAACAGGATGTCGACGCCGCCGTAGGCCGCGACCGTCTCGGCGACGACGCGCTTACACTCGGTCGCGCGGCCGACGTCCGCCTCGACCAGGATGCACTGTCCTCCGTCCGCCTCGATCCGCGATACGGCCGCCTGGCCGGCCTCCTCGTTGACGTCGGCTATGACGACCCGGGCGCCCTCGAGGGCGAACTCCGCGGCCGTGGCCGAGCCGATGCCTAGCGCGCCGCCGGTTATGATCACTGTCTTGCCGTCGAAGGTGCCCATCGGGTTCCTCCCTGAGCGTCGAGGGTCGGAGGTGTCGAGAGTGGGGCCAGTATATTTGCGGCCCCGTAGGGCGTCAACCGGCGGGCGCCGATGTGATCACGGCCTGGCGAAGGGCTGACGGACAGCTAAGTTGGTACACTACGGGCGCTGTGCTGAAAGCAGTCATCTTCGACCTCTACGAGACCCTGATAACCCAGTTCGACCCCAACTGGAAGCCGCCGAAGATGTCCCTGGCGGACCGGCTGGACATCGAGGAGGAGGCCTTCCTGCGCCACTGGGGACCGCTGGCCACCAATTGGCGTAAGGGCCGGCCCGACCGGTACGAGGAGGTGCTGGAGGCGGTATGCAGGGCCGCCGGCCGTGCGCCGGACCGACGGGCGATCGCCGAGCTTGCCCGGGAACGCTACGAGAGCAGGCTGCCCCCGTTCGAGAACGTCGAGCCTCCGATCGTCGAGCTGGTCGACGCCCTTCGGTCACGCGGCTTGAGGCTCGGCGTCGTGACGAACGCCGCGAGCGGCGACGTGGAGCCATGGCCCCGATGCCGGCTGGCGCCGCGATTCGATGCGTTCATCGCCTCCTACCGTGTCGGGATGCTCAAGCCCGACCGCCGCATCTACGAGTGCTGTTTGGAGGCGTTGGGGGTGACTGCCGCGGAGGCGGTCTTTGTTGGAGACTCCGGGCACGAGGCGATGGACGAGCTGGACGGCGCCATGCGCGTCGGCCTGAGGCCGTTCTGGGCCACGTGGTTCCTGGACCGGTGGCGGCCCGGCACGCGGCGGATGCCTGGGCGAGAGCCTCCGTTTCCCCGCCTGCGAGCCACTACGGACCTGCTGGACGTGGTCCTCTGCGAACTGGACAACCAGTGAACCCTGGGGGTGTTTTCGTGAACGGGCAAAATCGCTAATAGCGACCTGAGTTGTTATCGGCTCCGCGAATAAGGCCTGTTGTGGGCCGCACTTGTTTGCGATAATGGGCGGAAACGCTAATAACGACCTGGGCTATTTTCACCTCCGCGAACAAGGGCTGCTACGGGCTGCGCTTGTTGGCGATAATGGGCGGAAACGATAATAACGATCTGGGCTATTTTCACCTCCGCGAATATGGGCTGGTACGGGCCGCGCTTGTTTTCGTGAAGGGGCTTCAACGATAATAACGGTCTGGGCTATTCTCATCGCCGCTAATGAGAGACAACATGGTTTCCGCGTCTGAACGAACACGCCAGCATCACGGTCGAATGGTGGACTGCCTCGGCGGCTACCGGGCCTATGTTCCGGCGCCGCTCCCGCCGCCGATGACGTGGAACGCTAGCCTCACCTTTGAGCTTTCGTCCGCCGACCGTGCCATCGGGAGGCTTGCGGGCGAAGGACGGCGTTTGCCCAATCCCCACCTGCTGATCCGGCCCTTCGTACGCAAGGAGGCGGTGCAGTCCAGCCGGATCGAGGGCACGCAGGCGACCCTTGGAGAGCTGCTGGCCGACGAAGCCGGGGCCGCCGTCGAGCGAAGCCCCTCCGACCTGAGGGAGGTGGGCAACTACGTTGTCGCACTGGAGCACGGGCTTGCACGCCTGGAGTCGCTGCCCGTGTCGCTGCGCCTGGTGCGGGAAATGCACGACCTCCTGATGCGGGGCGTTCGGGGAGACATGGCCGCCCCCGGGGAGTTCCGGCGCAGTCAGAACTGGATCGGATCCCCCGGGTCGACGTTGAGCCAGGCCACTTACGTCCCGCCGCCGCCCGCGGAGCTCATGGGCTGTCTCGACGCCTGGGAGCGGTTCCTGCATGACGGGACCCTGCCGCCGCTGATACACGCCGCGGTCACCCATGCCCAGTTCGAGGCGATTCATCCGTTCCTTGATGGCAACGGCAGAATTGGACGCCTGCTCATCACGCTGCTGCTGGTCCAGCGGGACATCATCCCCTCGCCGCTGCTCTATCTCAGCTCCTATTTCGAAGCCACGCGCCAGGAGTACTACGCGCGCCTCCTCGCCGTGACGGATCGAGGGGAATGGGAGGAGTGGCTAGCCTACTTCCTGAGGGGCGTCGCCCTGCAGGCCCAGGACGCCGTGGACAGGATACAGCGCATGGACAATCTGCTCTCCGACTGGAGGCTGCGGCTGTCCACCGGCCAGTCGAGGGCGCCCGAAAGGGCGCTCGACCTGCTTGCCGAGAACCCCTTCTGCACGGTGCGCGGTCTTGCGAACCGGCTGGGCATGGCGTTCACCACGGCTCAGCGCGCCATCGGCCGCCTGGAGGAGGAGGGCTTCGTCGCACTCGTTGGGGAGGCGCGGCGCAATCGGGTATATTGCGCACGAGCCATCCTCGACGTGCTGGAAGAGCCTCTCCCCCGCGCGAGCTAGAGCTTCGGTGGAACATGATTGAGTCAAAGAGAATAGAGCCGTTCTCCACCTTCGTGGTGGGGAGCCTGCCCAGGCCGGTCTGGGTGCGGGAGCTGATCCTGGACCGCAAAGCCGGCCGCATCGACGAGGCGGCCGCCGACCGGCTGCTCGACGCCGCAATTCCGACAGCCGTCCGTCTGCAGGAGCGCGCCGGCCTCGACTACCTGTCCGACGGCGAGTGGCGCCGCGAGAGCTACACGAGAGTGATGTCGGAGGCGGTCAATGGCTTCCGGAACGACCTGATCCCGGTGGGCGACCCCGCGCCGCCGGACATGGCGTACCCGGCCGTCGTTTCCGAGCTGCGGCGCAGGCGGTCGCTCGCCGCGGGCGAGGTCTCGTTCCTGCGCGGGCAGACCGAATCGAAGATCATAGTCGCGCTGCCCTCACCGTACATCATCGGATGGCGTATGTGGAGCGCGGAGCACTCGACCCCGGCCTACCCGACGCGCGAGGAGTTCATGGCGGCCTGCACCGAGATCATCCGCGAAGAGGTCCGGGAGCTGTCCGAGATGGGCGTCGACGCGGTCCAGATCGACGACCCCGACATGGCGATGCTGGTCGACCCGTCGTACCGGGAGCGGATGGGCATCACCGACGTCGACCGCGAGATCGAGCTGTCGCTGCGCTGCGTCAACGGGGCTGCGGCCGACGCGGGCGATACCCTGGTAAGCGTCCACTTCTGCCACTCGCACTTCGATCGGCGACACACGACCACCGGCCCCTACGACCTGATAATGGAGGCCCTGGGCGAGATGGACGTCGACCGGTTCGCGATGGAGTTTGCCACGCCCGACGCGGGCGGCATCGACTCGCTGCGGCGGTTCCCGTCGGACAAGACGCTGGGCCTGGGCGTCGTCGACCACACGGACCGTCACGTCGAGACGCCGGAGGAGATCGTCGAGCGGGCTTCGCGGGCCATGGAGCACGTGCCGGCCGAGCGGCTGACGCTCAACCCGGACTGCGGTTTCTCGCCCTCCAGCCTGAACCCGACCGACATCGACGAGGCCTATCTGAAGCTGAAGGCGCTGTGCGCCGGGGCGCGAATGCTACGCGAGCGCTACGGCTAGCAGATGCAGTAGCGTCGAGCGGAGCTCTGGGGTAACGACAACAGACGCGCGCTGAGGTGAGTGGTCACTGAAGGCGTGTGTCGTGCTAAAATCACCCTTACTCTGCTCTAATGGACGGGCCTACGAATCTAATGGACGGGCCTACGAAAGAGATGGACGCGTTTCGCGACCACTATGACCTCCAAGCGACAAAGGTCATAGGCGATGCGTGCGAGACGGTACTGCTCGACCCGAGAGACGGTCTTCGCCTACTTGGACCTGCCCCCGCCATGGACGTTCTCATTGGAATACCGCCCTCGTCGTCCGATGAGACAGTCAAGATCAACCGGTACCTATGGGTCATAGACATCCGGGGAATTCCGTATATCATTGAGGCGCCTGTATCGATCATCGGTCACGCGTTGCCGAAGCATACCAACTTGACCGGAGGTGGGAAGGCATACTTGGGCGGCGAGATGTGGTTCATCTCCGGCGCCGACCTCTATGTATCAGGCGGCTCGGGACGGTACCCTCCGACGGATCGCCGACAACTCGCAGAGGCGATTCGGGTATTCCAGGCGTTCGGCTATGAAGTGTCTTCACTGGGTTGGAACGATGTTACCGGGCGAGCGAAGCGTGTGCTGGATACTGCGTGATGGATAGGGTGACCTTCATATTCGGCCCGGGTGTCGAAGGATGTTCGGCCGACGATGCCGCAATGCTGTCCACGAAGAGCTTCGTTCGCAGCGAAGGGGAGTTGGGCGTATACGAGGCGTCACGGAATCCGACGGGACACGTACTGACGGCTTGGGAGGCCTTCGAGAGCTTCGGTCTGGACGTGTTGGAAGAGGCTGTGGAATACGGCTCCGCGATTCTGAGACGAACGCGTAGCTCGACACAGGCCGCCCTGAAGAACCGTAGAACGGCTCTCGGGGTGACTCGAAAATCCGTGGGCGGAGCGGCCCGTGTACCCGAAGCGGTGGTGGGGAAGGCGGAGTCGTGCCCGTCCAGCGTTCCTGTCGCTGACCTAGAGCGCATCGCCTTCACGCTCGGGCTGGACGAGCGGCTGCTTGCGTTCCAACTCGATTCCGGCGGCGACTCTGGGCTGGCGTACCGTCTGAGGACGCTGGTACAGGACAAGACTACTTCGTCGCAGCGTATCTCGGCCGGGACGGCGCTTCTCTTCGCTGAGGCGGCGTCGATCATCAGAGCGCAAACGAGGCTACAGAAGTGGCTCAGGCTTCCGATGGAGAGCTACGTATTCGAGCCGCATGGCGACTATGGGTCGCCGATGAATCCGGCCTGGAATATCGGGTACGGTCTTGCGGAGGATGCCAGAGAAACTCTGGGTCTGGGTCGAGCGCCGGTCTGGTCTATGCGCGAGTTGGTAGAGAAGCGAATGGGCATCCCTGTAATTCAGGCGCGGCTTCCCCGCGAGATCGCGGGGGCCACGGTCACGACGAAGAACGAAGACGGCAGCGAGGCGCGGGGCGTAGTCTTGAATACGGTTGGCGGCAACGAAAACGTGTGGATCCGCCGGGCTACGTTGGCCCACGAGCTTGGGCATCTGCTGTACGATCCGGACTCACGGCTGCAGAACGTATGCGTCGACTCGTACATCGGCAGCCGAAAGGACCCTCAGACATACGAATCGGACTTTGTCGAGCAGAGGGCCAACGCGTTCGCCATTGCGTTCCTCGCCCCGATCGATGCCGTTGGCAAACTCGCGCCGACACCCGTCTCGGAAGAGTCCGTTTCCGACGTGATGCACACGTTCGGGATAAGCCACACGGCTGCGCGGTACCATATCTACAACACCCACTACCGCCAATACCCCGTCCCGTCCAAGGCAATCGACTCAGAACCTTCGGATGAGCAGACGGCCGCCGAGAACTTCACGGTCGACTTCTTTCCTCTTGCCGACACGCCGGATCAGCGTCGGGGCCGATTCTCGGGTCTGGCGACTGCCTGCCACGATAGGGGACTCATATCCGAAGATACGGTTGCCCTATACCTCCGTTGTTCTGCTGAGGACTTCCGCGAGAACCTGGATAGCCTCCGAGCGCTCTCAGACGTGGAAGACTCGTGATCGACACAGCAGCCAACCGCTGCGCGTAGTGGATTCTCCATCCACCCCCGGCGTTCGCACCCCTTAGGAACGCTGGCAAAGGGCTCCTCTCAGGGCGTCCAGAACGCGTACAGGCTTGCGTCTCTGAGATGGAATCGGACCTGCACCTGTGCGTCGGTCTCGGGCCTGGCGCGCTCACCCCAGCGAATCGGGCCGCTGAGAAGGTCGCCAGCCAGCGGGCTGCAGTCGCCGGCGGTGAAACCGGGCATCGGCTCCCCCGTCCGCGGGTCGAGCAGCTCGGCGCGAAGCTCGCCGCGGGCCTCGACGTTGACCGAGAGGCCCGCCCCGGTGAAGAGAAACGGCTTCGTGACGACTGAGCCCCCTCCGGCCGCGTCCAGGGAAACGAAACCGTCCAGCCGCAGCTTGGCCAGGCAGAGGGCGCTGCCGTCCTTGAAGAACGCCGGGTCCAGCTCCGGATGCTGGTCGCTGTACGCTCTGAACCGCAGGGCGTTGTAGTAGACCCAGATCTCGTCGCCGCGAACGTGCGGGCAGCCGCTCATCAGGTTCTGCGCAGTCCCGTAGTTGACCCCGTCCCACGGGTCGATGCCGATGAACAGCTCACGGTCCGCTACGCGGTCCCACGTATGCATGTCTCGCGACACGGTTAGCTCGATCTGATTGAGGCCCGTGTTGTTCCCGGCGCCGTCCGGCCCCGCCGGGTTGTACAACGCCGGGAAGCCGACGTACAGTCCCTCGTATGGCATCACCGCCATCTGGTAGCACTGGGCGATGTAGTCCTCGGGCGGCTCGCCGATAACCGGCGGGGTCAGGTAGTCCGGGTCTTCCGTGGCCTCCCTGATGCGCCGCTTCCGGTTCTCGTTGTCCTGCTCGTCGGTGTTGAAGACCAGCGTGGGGAAGCTCCAGTCGGTGAAGTTCTCGCTGGTGGACAGAAAGACCGACCGGCCCCAGTCGGTGGCCTGCTTCACGGTCGCCAGGTACCGCCCGGTCGACTCGTCGTAGACGCAGTGCGACTCGTCCTGGCTCGGCACCGGGGAGATGTCCGGCAGCGTCCAGTCGAAGCCGTCGGGCGAGAAGCCGATCCGGCGGTCCAGCAGGTCGAAGAGGCCCTTGTAGCGGCGTCGCGGGTCGGCGGCGCCCTCGTCCCGGATGACGTGGTAGATGCTTCTCGCCGTGGGGTCCCAGGCGACGTTGCGGTCTCCGGGGCCCCGGCCTTCGTACAGCCCGAGGGACGGCTTCTCCCACTCTATCCCGTCTTTGGAAACGGCGTAGTAGTCCAGCCTGTCGCCCGTCGCGTTGGGCGCGTCGTAGAAGGCCCAGTACCACCACTCCCAGACCTGCCTGTCGGAGTTCCACTGCGGGGAGCTGCGGCTCTGCACGCCGGTCTGCCCCGCGGAGACGTCACCGCGCAGCACGGCTCCCTGCTTCTCGGGCTGGTGAAGCGTTCGCGTCACCCCGGCCGCGCTCTCCACCGCGTGGTCGTCGAGAAAGAGCTGCTTGTGCCGCTCCGGGTGAATCGGGTCGTGTCGCGTCATGCTTTCTCCCTGCGCTGACAAGCCGTTCAGGTTCTGCTCTGTTGACCGCGGCGGGCAGGGTGGGAGGCCCGGAGGCCCGGCCCACGACGCCCGCCGGCCCCGTTTCGTGCCCGCCGCCGCTAGATCTGGTACTTTTCGGGCGGGACGCGCTGCGCCGCCGAGTACGCCATGCCCTCGGGCAGTGGCATGAGGCCGCCGACCACCTCGCCGCGCCTGGTCATCATGTCCGCCGACGCCATCGTCACGTGGTCGAGCTCGGCGTCGGTGATCGGCAGTGTGTACAGCACCATGGGCTGGTACCGCTGGAACTGCTCGGCATACGCGGTCGACGCCTTCTGCCCCCAGCTCCCGTCCGACGTCTCGGCGCGCTTGCGGGCGTAGGGGCCGCCGTAGAACTGCGTCGAGATCTCGTCGAGCGCCTCGACCTTCTTGTCTATGACGTCCGTGATGTCGACGTAGAGGTCGGTGCGGCCCGTGCCGGCGTACTCGAGGCTGTTGTTGCCCATGTAGGACTGCGGGTTCATGAAGTAGATCACCGGAACGCTGTGCCGCTCCTGGCGCCCGCGCCCGGACCCGCCGGCG
Source organism: Dehalococcoidia bacterium (assembly GCA_965261815.1). Taxonomy (GTDB): domain Bacteria; phylum Chloroflexota; class Dehalococcoidia; order Lucifugimonadales; family CAZENU01; genus CAZENU01. Next base: position 3,044,640 of record CBDHDR010000002.1, on the reverse strand, counting down.
ACCTGCGACGCGAAGACGGTGCACTGACCGATCGTCGCGTGCATCTTCAGCCCGCCCGTCTCGTAAGGGTGGTGCGAGATGAGGATGTCCGGCTTTACCTCGCGTATCACGTCCGCGATGGCCTCGATCTTGTCCTGCGTCACGAGTACGTCGTCGTCCTCGAACCCCAAGTCCCGCAGGTCCTCGAATCCCAGGATTCGGCAGGCCTTGCGGACCTCCTCCAGCTTCTCCTCGACCGCCTGCTGGACCAACTCCTCCACGTCGACGTCGGCGCCGGCCTCCCGCTTCTGGTCGGCCAGCTTCCAGTGGTGCGACCGCACTCCCGTGGTGGCGATCACCGCCGTCACCGAGTCGCCGCGGGCGACGTGGTGCGCGAGGGTGCCGCCGGCCTGGTCGAAGCTGTCGGCGGGGTGGGTGGCGACGAGTAGAAGGCGAATGTTACGGCTGGGCATGAGTAACTCCTGTTCTGGCGTGTTGTCGGGTGCAGTTTGTGGTGCCAATTCGGACCGCCCTCAAGTATACTCCGTGGGACTTCCGAGGTGGGACACACGGGACCGGGGATGCGCATCGCAGCATGGCCGGACACCGCTGAGGTTGTTCGCCCACTTCGCATACGGGGGCTTGAAACATGCTCGATCAGAGCACCCTGGATAGCATCATCGTGCGCATCGTGGATGTCGCAAAGCCGGAGAAAATCATCCTTTTCGGGTCCGCCGCCCGCGGATGCATGGACCGCCACAGCGACGTCGATCTGCTGATCATCAAGGAGGGAGCCGACTCGCTCGACCTTATGGCCCGGGTCTACAGGAGGCTGCACGGCGTCGGCGCCGCGGTCGATGCAATCGTCGTTTCTCCCGAAGACGTGAATCGCTTCAAAGATAGCCATGCTCTGGTAATCAAGCCCGCCCTACAGGAGGGCAAGGTGGTGTATGAGTCCCCCTGAACGCTTCGCTCCGGACGATCCAATGGATGCACCGTGCGAGGAGCAATTTGGCTAGCGAAAATCGCGTTCCCGGCGCATATCTGGAAGACCTGTGTTTCGAGGCTCAGCAGGCAGCCGAGAAAGCTGTCAAGGCTGTGCTGATCTCGCGCGATATCGAATATCCGTACGTGCATGATCCGGCTCGGTTACTGTCAATGCTCGAAGATGCCGGGGAGTCCGTTCCGTGCGTAGTGCGCAAGGCCGAGGAGCTTACACCATACGCCCTGATTACACGCTATCCCGGACCGGCTAGAGGTCTGGCCGGAAAGCCATTGGCCGGGTTTCGCGCTACGCCAAGCAGACGTATTACAGGTTTAACTGGCATAATATGTTATGTGATACGGTTCAATAACCTACTATTACGTCGAGTAGCGTTGTCAAGAAAACGACGTCGTTGGGAGAATCGGGGTTTCCGTCCGAGTTTCTAGGGCCGTTACTACGCCGGAGTACCTGGCCGCGGTGGAGACCGCTGAAGCCGTCGTCGGATGGGCCGAGGGGCGCATATAACCCATCGTCGTCGCGGGCGCCTCATTTGAGGGTGGGTTTCTACTCGCGTTACCCCGACAGCAGCGGCCGAATCGCGTACCTGCAACCGCGCCATCTCGTGCCCTAGCCACCAAGGAGATGATATGAACCCGACCACCGTATCGCCGAAGCACCGCAAGCAGGTTGGCCGCCGGCCCGTCCGGCACGACGGGGTGGAGAAGGTGACCGGCCACGCACTGTATGGGGCGGACATCAGGCTGCCCGGGATGCTGCACGCCAAGGTGCTGCGAAGCCCACACGCCCACGCGCGGTTGCTGTCCGTCGACACGAGCCGTGCCGAGGCCCATCCCGACGTGAGAGCGGTGGTTGCGGCGGCCGACCTGCCGGCGCTGGACGCCGACGCGGCGGCCGACGTTCAGCTAGGCCACATGCGCGATACGGTCTTGGCGCGGGACAAGGTGCTGTTCGCCGGCCACGGCATCGCGGCCGTGGCGGCGGCGACTCCCCACGCCGCGGAGGAGGCGCTCCGCCTCATAGACGTGGAGTACGACGTGCTGCCGGCGGTCACGAACGTCGAAGACGCCATGAGCCCCGACGCGCCCGCCCTCCACGAAGGACTCGGCGTCGACGTGGCTCCGGGTCCGAACCTCTGCGCCCACGACGTCCACAGTCTCGGCGACGTGGAGGCCGGGTTCGCGGAGGCGGACCTGATAGTCGAGCGGGAGTTCCGGACGTCGACCGTCCACCAGGGCTACGTCGAGCCTCAGACGGCAACGGCGGCGTGGAGCGGCGACGGCCGGCTCACGGTGTGGTGCAGCAGCCAGGGTCATTTCCGCATGCGCGACGAGGTCGCCCGGGTGCTCGCCCTGCCCGTGTCCCGCGTCACGGTTGTGCCGATGGAGATCGGCGGCGGCTTCGGCGGCAAGCTGCGGGCGTACGTCGAGCCGATCGCCGCGCTGCTGGCGCGCAAGGCGGGCAGGCCGGTGAAGCTGACGATGACACGCGCTGAGGTGTTCCAGGCCACCGGGCCCACGTGCGGGTCGTACGTCCGCGTCAAGATGGGCGCGACGGTCGACGGACGGCTGACCGCGGCGCAGGCGCACCTGGTATACGAGTCGGGCGCGTACCCCACCCGCGAAGGGGCCGCCCAGTCCGGGGTCGTGTTCACGCCCTACGACATCCCGAACCAGCTCGGCGAAGGCTTCGACGTCGTCGACAACAAGCCCACCACCGAGGCGTACCGGGCGCCGGGCGCGCCGATGATCTCGCTCGCGGCCGAGACGGTGATCGACGAGATCGGCCGCGAGCTGCGGATCGACCCGGTCGAGCTCCGGCTGATCAACGCCGCCTCGGCGGGCAGCCGCAAGACCAACGGCACTCCCTACGGGCACATGGGGCTGCGGGAGACGCTGGAGGCGGTCCGAGCGCACCCACACTACTGGGCGCCGATGGCCGGTGAGAACGCGGGCAGGGGAGTGGCCATCGGCTTCTGGGGCAACGGCGCGGGACCGGCCGCGGCCGTCGCCAGCGTGGTAGCCGACGGGACGGTCCACCTGCTGATAGGCGCTGTCGACATCGGCGGGCTGAGGACGGTGACGGCCCAGCAGCTCGCCGACACGCTCGGCATCCCGGTCGAGGACGTCAACCCGCATATAGGCGACACCGACGCGATCGGCTACACGTCATCGACCAGCGGCAGCAGCACTGCCTTCAAGTCGGGCGTCGCGGCCTACGAGGCCGGACTCGACGTGCGGCGGCAGCTCGTGGAACGCGCTGCGCGCATCTGGGATGCGCCGGCGGACGAGGTGGAGTACAAGGACGGCGCACTGAGCCGCCGTGGCTGGACGGAGCAGCGACTGACGTTCAAAGAAGTCGCGGCGATGCTCTCGGACACCGGAGGCCCGGTCGTGGGACGGGCCAACGTTACGGCCCGGGGGCAGGCGCCGGGGATCTCGGCCAACATCGTCGACGTCGAGGTCGACCCGGAGACGGGGAGGGTGGGCATAACGCGTTTCACGGCGTTTCAGGACGCCGGCGTCGCGATTCACCCAAGCTACGTCGAGGGCCAAATCCAGGGTGGGGCGGTGCAGGGCGTCGGCTGGGCGCTCAACGAAGAGTACTTCATGAGCGACTCCGGCGTGATGCTCAACACCAGCCTGCTCGACTACCGGATGCCCACCGCGCTCGATCTCCCTGCCATAGACGCCGTGGTCCTCGAGGTGCGCAACGAGGGCCACCCGTTCGGCCTACGGGGCGTCGGCGAGGCGAGCATCATCCCGCCGCTCGCGGCGATAGCCAACGCCGTCCACGACGCCGTCGGCGTCCGCATGCGCCGTCTGCCCATGACGCCCGCCTCGGTCCTGAAGGCCATCCAGGAGAAGAATGCCGCGGCCTGAAGCTGCTGCCGGCCGCCGTGACGTATCCGGTCGGGCCGAGGCGGTCTCCGCGAAGGTCCGCCGGTTGTTGCTGAACGACGCTCGAGTAACGCGAAATGGCATCGGTGTCTACGCCGAACCACTCCCGATTCCCGGACTGAGGTGATTCGACAGAAGAGGAAGTGCAGAATAGCGGTCGGCCGTTTTCATCCGCCTCAACACCGTCGCCGGGGTCCTGCTCTCGCCTGCGTTGTCGGCGCTGAATGTACCCTGCGCCAGCCAATATCGCCAGGGGCGCGAACAGCACGTCGGCGATCAGATCCAGTCGATCACTTTCAGAGGCGTAGTATCAAGCTCCCTGGGCGGGTCGATCTTCCCGACGCGACCTCTGCCAGTCCACATACTGTTGAATCGCATCCGATCTGTAGCCGTAGAGTAAGCCGTACATGCAATCCAGTACATCTCGTGGAATGGCGGCGGAGGCGCTTTCCAAGTACAGGTAGGTATCGAGAATGAGCTGCTCACGATAGAAGATAAACTGTGTCCCAGGGAATTCAACATCGGCTGCTTCATCGTCGGACACTACCACCAGCATGCGGATTCCGAGTTCGTCGGCTGTTTCTTTCGCCTGTTTGGACACAGCTTCCGCATCCTCCCGGAACAGGTTGAAGGTCGCAATGGGCTTCCCGGTCTTCGCGACCATCCAGGCATTCTCGTAGACGAGCCAATTGTTTTCAGCCACTCCCATGTCCTCCCATCGTATTCGGACAGTCTAGCAAGCTCAGGCAGACTTGTGCGGTGGGAGTGTTGCACTTCTCTCGCGGCAGAACCACGGTTGAAAACCGGGGCGCGATGGGTTATCGTATCTGGTAACACTCGGTAACAAGGAGGCGGTGATGCCGCGAACCACGAGGACGGTGACGTTCTCCTTGCCGCCAGAATTGGCGGACAGGATGGACGAAATGACTGAGAAGCGCGGGCAGTCGAGGAGCAGTCTCATCCGTGAGGCGACGGTGCGCTACCTCGAAGAGTGCGAGTGGCAAGAGATGCTCCAGTACGGGGAGCGGACCGCCAGGAAGCAGGGCATTGGCGCGGAGGACGTGGCCCCGCTCGTCGAGGAGTACCGGGCTGAGGTCGGCCCAGCCGGCGCGTGAGGGTAGTCCTCGATACGAACGTCTTCGTCTCCGGACTGAACTTTCCCGGAAACGAGCGCCTCGTTCTCGATCTCGCTCGGAGGGGTCGGTTCGAGTTGTACTTGTCCGACTTCATCCTGCAGGAGGCCTTTGACGTCCTGACGCGCAAGTTCGGTTGGGACGAGGAACGGTCGGCGGAGGCAGTCCGCATTCTGCGGGATGCCGCCACGCTCGTTGAGCCCCGTAGAATGCCGGAAGTCATCGAGGGCGGCCATGCGGGCAATCGTATCCTGGAGTGCGCCGCCGAGGCGTCAGCCGATTACCTCGTCACCGGCGACCGGCGTCATCTCTTGCCCCTGGGTGAACATGGCGGCGCGACAATCGTCAACGCCCCCAGGTTCCTATCCGGATTGGGGGAAGTGACCTGATCCCGAATATGCTCTTGACGACAGCAGCCTTAACAAAATAGCATTTGGGTAAGGTGCCCGAGATGTTCGTCAAGATCACGTCGAAACGCCAGGTGACTTTCCCTGCACGCGTGTTGGAGGCGCTGGGCGTGGGCCCCGGCGACCGAATCGAGCTGCAAGAGGGGCCTGACGGATTCGTCCTGCGCCCACGCCGCATCGACGAATCGCGGCTGGGAGCGTTGCGCGACAAGATTCCGGCCGGCCATCCGCCGTTCGAGATTCGAGATTTTCGGGCCGAGGGATATGATCCGGCGCTACGGGATTGATACCTTCGTCCTGGTCAGGTTGATTACGAAGCACCCCGAGAGCGAGTTCGACCGCTGTGTTGGCGAGCTTCGCGCCCTGGTCGAAGAGCACGATAGCGAGATTTTCGCGTCGAACCAGGTGGTCGGGGAGGCCTACATTGCCGTGCGGCACCACTACGGCGTGTCCGGCGCGGATGCTCGGAGCGCTCTGTTTGACGCCCTTACCAGCGGTCTGGTTGCTCCCCTGAACGGCCGGCCCGTAATCGAGGCCCTTGGCGCCTCCGGCGGGCCCGGCCTGTTCGACAGACTGATCGCCGAAGACTATTCCCGAGCCGGATTGGAGACGTTGACGCTGGATCGAAGAATGGCTTCGCTGCCCGAGTCGCGGCTCCTTTAGGCGCCGGATTCGGCTTGACCAGCGGCGTCTCTCACGCCGGTACGACTCCGCCGGGCGAGTTGGCTCCAGACCTCATTCGAATGTCAGCCAATACAGGGCCTCAGTCGCCGACCAGCAATCCTTCAGGGACTTGAGGCTCAGCCGACTACCTCGTCACCGGCGACCGCCGTCAACCGGTCATCGTCGACCTAGTAGCCTGCGTCGGCGCAGGCCTTGGCCAGGTCGGCGAGGGGCGGCGCCAGCTCCTCCAGCGTAGCCGGCTGCTCGGTAGCCCTCAGCAGGGAGTCCACGGTCTCGGTGATGGGCGGCTCGGCGTTGTTTACGAACAGCGACATCTGAATGATCATCAGCCTGATGCGGGAGTGGGCGCCGGCGTCCGCGAAGGCTCCGGCCGCAATGCCCTCCTCGAGCTCATGGAAGGCCTCGCAGCCCTTGTCCCCGCCCCTGTACGAGACCACGTTCTCCCGCTCGACCCGGGTGGGCCACGGCGTCGGAGTGGAGCCGCTGCCGCCGGGGGCGTCAGTGTCGGCTTCGCCGTCCCCCGAGCAGGCGGCGCTCGCCAGGACGAGCAGCGCGATCACAGCCACGATGGTCGATTTCATCGAATCAGCAAAGCCTGTGGTAGTTCGCATCGGTCCCTCCCCCCGTTGTCTATGTCGGCACCTGTACGCGGGCGCCTGTGGCGGCTGACAGATAGGCGGCGTAGCTGACCGCTACGACATCGCGTCCAAGAAAGCTGTCGGAGACCGGCGCCCGGTTCTCGGCGACGGCCTCGCAGAAGTCCTGCGCCTCGTTGGGGAAGCCGTTCATCCAGTCCTCGTCCGGGTTGGTGAACTGCCAGCCAGCCTTCGTTTCGACCTTCTCGCGTATGTACTCGCCCCCGAACACGGAGGCGTCCGCCCCGTAGGCGAGCACGGCGTCGTTGGGGTTGATGTTGATGTGCAGGGTCGCCTTGCCGGCGTAGACGGTGAGCAGGTTCTGGATGCCGCCCACGACCGTGTCGGCGGCGCTGATCTGCGCGACGCTGCCGTCGTCGAAGCCGACGACCATCGTCCCCCAGTCCTCGCAGTCGGTCCACCCGGTGCGGATGACGTGGTCGCGCTCGCTTTGGAAAGCCTCGCCGTGGGTGAGGTTGGCCACGGTCGCCGTGACCCAGGAGGGCCGGATGCGGCCGCCCCGGCGTCGCAGCCCTTCCTCGTACTTCAGGTAGAGGGCGGCGCCTAGCGAGTGGCAGCCCTTGTTGACCAGGCTGCCGCCTCCGCTCGTCTCCCAGCTCATCGCGTATGGCGAGTGGGTGCCGCTGTGGGACTCCTCGCCGACGATCCGCAGTATCGGCGTGTCGGCGGCGTCGAGCAGCGCCTTCGCCTTCTGGATGCCCGGCGCGTAGACGAGGTTCTCGGCGTACATGATACGGCGGCCGGAGCGCTTCTCGGCGGCGATCATGCGGTCGGCGCTCGCCATAGCGTCGTCGAGCGTCACGCGCCACTCGTCGGCGCTCTTTCCCGGCCTGAACGAGCCGGTGAAAGGCTTTTCGATGACGACGTGCTTGCCGGCCCCGAGCACCGAGACCGCGAATTCCTCGTGGAACCGGTTGGGCACGCAGGCGTCGACGAGGTCGACCCGGGGATCGGCCAACAGCGCGTCGAGGTCCGGGTAGGTCTCGTCGATGCCGTGTCTGTCGGCGAAGTCTCTCGCGGCTTCGGGTCGGCGGCCGTACACCCCAACGACCTCGACGTCGATCCCGTGCACCCGCCTGTACGCGTCGGCGTGAAAGTCGGCCGCGAACCCGCAGCCTACGATCGCGACTCCCACGCGCCCGGCTCGATTGCCCATCTGCTGCCTCCGTACGAGTGGCTGAGCCCGAAGGTTAGCACCTACAGCCGAGGCCGTCCAACGAGCCCGCCCGTAGGTGCCGCAAAGCCGGTCGCCGGGCACCGCCTACGCCTGCGCCGGGTCGCGCCGGTCAATCCTTAGCCAGTCGCTGACCGCAGTGAGGGCACGCTCGGTTGCGACTCAACTCGTCGACGAACCCTGACCCCAGGATGCCCGCCGGCAGCGCGAACAGCCCTATTCCCAGGACAGCCATCAGTCCGGCCAGTATGCGTCCCGCGAAGGTGACCGGGGTCATATCGCCGTATCCCACAGTAGTCAGAGTGATGATGGACCACCACATCGTTTCGGGGATGGAAGAGAAGACATCCGGCTGAGCTTCATGCTCGGCGAAGTACATCAGGGACGATGTCAACAGCAGCAGCACTAGCAGCACGACTATGACCGTGGACAGTTCGCTGCGCTTCGCCGTTACTACTCGCACCAGCGTATTGAAGCCCGACGACAGACGTGTCAACCTGGCGATTCTGGCAACCAACCGGACGGTTCGCAACACTCGTAAGTCCAGGCCGCGCAGCCCGAGCAATTGTCCATAGAACGGGAGGATGGCCAACAGGTCGAGCAGTGCGATTGGCGTAATGGCGAACCGCGCCCGGCCATATACAGGGTGAGAGTATCTTGGGTCGGCCGTGCAAGACCACACCCGCAGTACGTACTCTATCGTGAATATGGCAACGGATACGACCTCAACCGTCCAAAACGCCCGGGGCGAAACCTGGTAAATCCGATCGACGGTCTCGACCGTCAGGGCGCCGACGTTCAGAACTATGACGGAAGCCAGGATGAAGGATACGACTCGGCCTATCCGGCTGCTGGAGGTCCCCTCGAGGACGTTGTACGTGGCCGCTCTGATGGGAACCCCCTGCCGTACGCGCTGCTGGGGGCTCACCCGTCGAGGCGGCGTAGCAGGTTGACCATCTCGACGGCGGCGTTGCCGGCGTCGTAGCCAGCGTTGCCGGTGTCGCCGGCCGCGCTGTCCGACCCGGGCAGGCCCTTGGCCTCGGGCCTGGTGGCCGCGACGCCCTCTCCGGCCTCGCCGCCGGACCGCGCTATGGCCTGCTCCGCCGTGTCGGTGGTGAGTACGCCGAAGAGCACCGGCACACCGGTGTCGAGCGCCGCCCTGGCGACGCCCCGGGCCGCAGCCTCCGATATGTGCTGGTAGTGGTCGGTATCCCCGCGTATGACCGCGCCCAGGCAGACCACCGCGTCGAACCGCCCAGACGCCGCCATGCTCTTGGCGACGAGCGGCAGCTCGAAGGACCCGGGAACCCAGGCCACCGTAACGTCCGAGTCGTGCACGCCGCACTCGGCCAGCGCCGCTTTGGCGCCGGCCAGCAGCCGGGACGTGACGAAGTGATTGAAGCGGGCGACGACCGCGCCTACCCGCAGACCGTCTCCGTCGAGCGCGCCCTCGATCGGCTCGGTCACTCTGCGGCCCCGGTATCGGCGGCGCTCAGGAGATGTCCCATCCTGGTGCGCTTCGTCTCCAGGTAGCGGCTGTTCTCCTTGTTCGGGTGCCCGATGATGGGCACTCTCTCGACGATCTCGAGGCTGCCGAAGCCGCTCAGCCCGGCCAGCTTGCGCGGATTGTTGGTCAGCACGCGCATCTTGCCGACACCGAGGTCTTCCAGTATCTGCGCGCCGATGCCGAAGTAGCGGATGTCCGGGGCGAAGCCGAGATGGACGTTCGCGTCGACCGTGTCGAACCCGTGGTCCTGCAGGTAGTAGGTCTTGATCTTGTTGTGGATGCCGATGCCGCGCCCCTCCTGCCGCATGTACAGGAAGACGCCTTTTCCCTCTGCGGCGATCGCCCGCAGAGCAAGGTCGGTCTGCTCTCCACAATCGCATCTGAGGCTATCGAACACGTCGCCGGTCAGACACTCGCTGTGGACCCGGACGAGAGTGGGGGAGTCCGGGCTCACCTCGCCCATGACCAGCGCAACGTGGTCGTCCTTGTCGACGATGCTCCGGTACGAGACGGCGGTGAACTCGCCGTGAGCGGTCGGCATCTGCGCCTCGGCCACACGCTCGATCATCTTCTCGTGGCCGCGGCGGTAGGCGATGATGTCGGCGACGGTGACGACGTTGACGCCGTGCTGCTCGGAGAAGTGCTGCAGCTCCGGCATCCGTGCCATCGTGCCGTCGTCGTCCATGACCTCGCAGATGACGCCGGCCGGGTAAAGGCCGGCCATCCGGGCGAGGTCGACGACGGCCTCGGTCTGCCCGGCCCTCACCAGCACGCCGCCGTCGGTGTACTTCAGGGGAAACAGGTGGCCGGGACGGCCCAAGTCTTCCGGCTTGGTCGCCGGATCGATGAGCGCCCTGACCGTCTTTGTCCTGTCCTGCGCGGATATCCCCGTCGTCGTGTCCTTCAGGGCGTCGACCGAAACGGTGAAGGCCGTGCCGTGCGGCGCGGTGTTGTCCTGCACCATGATGGGCAGTCTCAGCTCCATCAGCCTCCGGGCCATCATGGGCATGCAGATCAGGCCGCGGCCGTGGGTGGCCATGAAGTTGATCGCGGCGGGCGTGACCTTCTCCGCGGCCATGGCGAGGTCGCCCTCGTTCTCGCGGTCCTCATCGTCGACGATGATGACGATCTTCCCGGCCTTGAAGTCGTCTATGGCCTGCTCGACCGATCCGATAGGCATGTCGGCTATCCTCTGGCTCGTTTCGGCTAGACGCGGGGGACGGTCAATCGCTCGACGTACTTGGCCAGCACGTCGACCTCCAGGTTCACGGCGTCCCCGACCGCGCGGGCGCCGAGCACGGTGTTGTCCCTCGTGAACGGTATGACGGTGACCGTGAAACCGGAGTCGTCACAGTCTACAACCGTGAGACTCGTACCGTCCACAGCCACGAACCCCTTGGGCACGACGTAGCGCATCACCTCCGGCGGCGCCGCGAAGCGCACCAGCAGGGCGGGCCCTTCGGGCTCGACGGACTCGACTATGCCGGTGCTGTCGACGTGGCCCTGCACCACGTGGCCGTCGAGGCGGCCGCCCGCGGGCACGGGCCGCTCCAGGTTGACGCGGTCGTCGGCGCGAAGGTCGCCGAGGTTCGTGCGTCGAAGCGTCTCCGGGACGACGTCGACCGAGAAGCTCGTTTCGTCGAGCGACGTCACCGTGAGGCAGGCGCCGTTCACGCTGATGCTGCCGCCGACCTTCATGTCCTCGGTGACGGTGGACGCGGCGACCGTCAGCCGGCCGCCGCCCGCGGCCCTCACCGCTCCGACCTCTTCGACGATGCCCGTGAACATTGGCCTCAGTCTAGCAGTAGCCGATGATGGCCGTGTCGCGGCCGAAGCGACGCACCTTCGTCCGCTCCAGCCTGAGCGCGTCGGACATAGTCTCGGCCCCGCGTCCGCCGACGGCCGTAGCGGCCTCGTCTCCGCCGACTATCGTCGGCGCGACGAACGCCACCACCTTGTCGACCAGGCCGAGGTCGAACAGCGACCCGAGCAGCGTCCCGCCCCCCTCCACCAGTACACTAGCGACGTCCCGTTCCGCGCCCAGGTAGTCGAGCAGCCTCTCGAGGTCGACCGCGCCGTCGGACGCGGCCAGGGCGACCGTTTCGGCGCCGGCGACCGTGCGGCTCTCCGTCGCGGCGATGATGACCGGCCCCGGATGGCTGAACAGCCTGGCGCCCGGGGGCGTCCGCGCACTGCTGTCGACGACGACGCGGAGGGGCTGACGCGCCATCGGTGCGCCCCGCCTGTCGCGGGCCGTCAACAGCGGGTCGTCCGCCAGGACGGTGCCGACGCCGACCATCACGGCGTCGGACGCGGCCCTGAGCTCGTGGACGTGCAGCCTGGCGCGCTCGCCGGTGATCCACTGCGAGTGTCCCGACCGGGTCGCGGTCTTGCCGTCGAGGCTCATCGCGAACTTGGCCGTGACGAAGGGCCGCCCGGTCGTTACCCACTTCAGGTACGCCTCGAGGAGCGTCGAAGCCTCGGCGGCGCGCTCCCCGACGACCACCCTCACGCCCGCTTCCCGGAGCGCGGCGGCGCCGCCCCCGGCGACGGACGGATTCGGGTCGGCGATGGCGGCGTGGACCTCCGCTAAGCCCGCGTCCAGGATGGCGCCCACGCACGGCGGCGTGCGGCCGTGGTGGTTGCACGGCTCGAGTGACACGTACATGACGCCGCCCCTGGCCGCGTCGCCCGCCTGGTCCAACGCGACTACCTCGGCGTGCCGCCCTCCGGGAGGCTCGTTGCGGCCCTCGCCGACGACCATCCCGCCGATCACCACCACGGCGCCGACCGCGGGGTTCGGACTCACGCCGCCCAGGGAGCGCCTGGCAAGGGACAGCGCGCGGCGCATTGAGGACATGGCGTCTAGTCTTCCGGGGGCAGCAGGGCAGGCCCGGCCGGGGACCGTCCGTCCGGGAACAGCCTCGGCTGCTCGACCCCCGGCGCCGGCGCGTACTTGGACAGCCCGGTTATGTCGTACAACTTAACCTTGTTGGCTGCTTTGGGCTCGTACCTGCCGTACACCCAGTCTTCGACCGTCTTTTGCTCCACATTGAGGACGCGCGCGAGCCTAACGACGCTGCCCTCGTATTCGCTCTCATCCAGCCATCTGCGGAGCAGGGTAGTCTCGGTGGCGTAGGAGGGCCGGATCCGACGATCCTCAGGCCTCTGCTCAAGATGAATCCGGCTTGGGGTAGGCCCTAGCTGTCCCTGGTACTTGCTCCCCAAGCCTTCGCTTCCGTACGGGTTCTCCGCGGGGGTGCTCATCCGAAGAAAGGAGATCTGGCTGATCTTCATCCCATAGAAGATGGATATCTTGGCCCCCGCCACATTGCTTATCTCCAACGTAAGCTGGCCCTTGAAGCCGGGGTCGACGTACCCCGCCGTCGCGTGGACCATCAGTCCCAGTCGTGCCAGCGAGCTCTTGCCTTCGAGCCGGGCGACCACGTCGGCCGGCAGCTCCACGTTCTCGATGGTGTTGGCAAGGATGAACTCCCCCGGCTCCAAGACGTAAGGGAGAGGGTCGGGGATCTCTTTGAGGTTGGTTATGCCATCCAAGTTGGCGCGGATATCGATCACGGAGTACTTTTCCGGAGGGAGGAAGACCCTGATCTGGTGGTCGAGGCGGATGTCGACGCTCGCCGGCTGTATGCATCCCTCGCCCAGAGGGTCGACAACGATGTGGCCCGAGTCCAGCGATTCTCTGATGCTGCGGTCGCTCAGGACCATACGCGACGCTCTCGATAGCGGACTGGCTGCCCTGCGAACATGGCCGGATTGTAGCAGCGGCCCGTTTTCGCGCGCAACGAAACCCCCTCCACCTCCAGGGCCTTTCGGTTGTTGGACGCGGTGCGAGCGGAGCAGCGCCTATCGGCTTGGTCCCGAACTTCCTCGCCGAGTGCGGCCGCGGCCGATTTCGGGAAAAGTGTGCCAATTTGTGCCATTCTGCGCCACGCCCTATCTGAGCGGTGTCCCCACCGTGGCACAAAATGTCATACCGGTGTGCCACGGCATCCTGCGGCGCGGTTCGACGCGCGGGCTCGATCTATCTGCTGGCGAGTGCTTGTCACGAGGACAGAGTAGCACGGATGTACTGCCGAGCTCAATGGCCTCTACGAATGATCGAAAGGCCCTGCCTCCACCTCGACGGCTGTTCAGGGTTGACGTTCGCTCAATCCGTTCACACCGAGTAGCGACGATGCTTCATCGGCGCGTATCGAGGGGCGCGGCCAAGGTCCCACAAGCGTGAGCGTGTAAGACGTACGGGCCGTCAGACCTACGCAGACGCCGCGCCGCGCCGGGAGCGGGGGCCGTTCAGCATCGTTCCGACCCATGTGTAGCGCACGCCGAGCTGGTAGACGACCAGGAGTATCGCGACGGCCGCGGCGAAGATGAGCAGAAACTTCAGGTGGACGCTGATCGGCCATCCGCGGACAAGGAGCTGGGACGCGGCCACGAGCGGCAGGTGCCACAGGTACAGCCAGTATGACGCGTCGGACATGTACCGCACCCAGTAGCGCTCCCTGGAGGCGACCAGTTTGAACAGCCCGATCATGCCGAAGCACATCAGCCACGCGTACGCGGTCTGCATCACGTGCGACACGGCCCGCGCGGCGTCCGGCAGGTCCTCGCCCAGGGTCACTATCCCCACGGGGAACGCCACCAGCAGCGCCGGAATCAGGGCGAATGCCCACTCCCGTCGCATCCTGACGCCCCGCTGGTACAGCATCGCCCCGACCACGAAGAAGAGCGCGTAGTAGAACAGCACCACCGGGTGAGGTATCAGCTCGTCGGACGTGTCCGGTCCGAAGGTCGGCTCATGCATGAGGAGCTGCGGCAGTAGGGTGAGCGGGACGGCCAGCCACCAGACTACGGGGTGGCCGAACTTCACGCCGAGCTTCGCCGCTCCGATGAACGCCGCCGCCAACCACAGCAGCATCCACAGGAACCACAGATGGCTGAACCCTCCCAGCCACGCGAACAGCCACCAGATCGGCTGGAACTCTTCCCCGGACCAGATCCGCTTGTCGCTGGTAAAGATCAGGGCGTTCAGCGGGACTATCGTGAACGCGCCGATGAGCAGCGGCAGCCCGATCCGCTTCAGCCGGTGCGCGGCCAGCTCGCTCAGTCCGCGCCGCTGCCACAGCATCGCTGTGAAGAACCCGCTCAGCAGGAAGAATACGGGCATGCGGAAGCCGTGGATCAGCGCGAACAGGTAGACGTAGGGGTTCTGCTCGATCGGCACGGATTTCGCCCACGGGTCCTGCCCGATCCAGCCGATGGGGATAAGGAACAGGAATGCGTGGAGGACGATCCCCAGCAGCATCGCGACGGCGCGGAGCGCGTCGAGCTCGTGGTATCTGGTCATTCTGGAGTTGCGAAATCTATCCCGGAGCGTGAATCCGCCGTGTTCCACAGCCCGACCGGGAGCGGCCGTCGACCTGCTCCCGACCGGGCGCGGCGAGCTATTCGATGGCGAACGCCGCCTGCACGGTCATCCGCAGCGTGAGCTCGCCGCCGCTGACCGAGGTCGCGGCTCGCGCCGATGAATCGGCGAACGCGAGCTCGGCGCGGGCCACCGGGGTGGGCGGGGACGCGCCGCCGGTCTCGGTCAGGTAGAACAGGTCGCCGAGGCTCGCGCCGATGAGGTCGGCGTAGTGTTGGGCCTTGTCCGTCGCGTTCTTGACGGCCGCCTCGCGCAGGTCCGCCATGAACGGCGTCGGGTCCTCCACCGTGAAGCTGATCCCGTCGATCCGCGTCGCGTCCCCGCCGGCTTCCGCGACGTCGTCGATGATGTCGCCGACGCTGTCCAGGTCACGCATCTTGATCGTCGCCGTGTTGGAGACCCGGTAGCCGGCCAGGGTCTGAACGCCCTCGACGTAGTCGTACCGCGGCCAGATGTTGAACGAGGAGGTCTGGATGTCGGCGTCCGTGAGGCCACGGGCCTTGACGGCCGCTATCACCGCGTCCATGGCGGCGGCGGCCTCGCTGCGCGCCTCGGACACCGTCTTCGCCTGGACTTCCACGCCGACGTTCAGCAGGGCCAGGTCGGGTTCGAGGTCGATGGTCCCCTCGCCCGAGACCCAGATCCCGGTCGGGGAAGCCGCGGACTGCGCGGCCGGCGCCGCTGGGCTGGGGGTGTCCGTAGCCGGGCTCGTGGAGTCGACTACCGCCGTGGTGGGCGATGGCGCGGGCGCTGCGTCGTCCGAGTCGCGGCAGGCGAGGGTCGCGGCCGCGGTCAAGGCGAGCGCCAATAGAAGAATCCTGCCTACGCTGTTCATTTCATTGCCTCCAATTCGTATCCGAGTGGTTGCGATAGACTTCCCATGAGTGATCAGGCTGAGGGACGGTCCCTCCGGCTAGACTCGTCTGCGCCGGCGGCGAGCGCGCCACACCGTGGCCGCACCCAGCGCGAGCAAGCAGACCGCCGCCACGATCTGGAGCTCCAGGAGCGGGACGCCGATTCCGCCATCGGCGTCGTCGCCGACGCTGGCGTCCCACGTCGGTATCGGCGCTTCCGTTTGGTCCGGGGCTTGTGCGACAGAGGGCGCAGTGGCGGGCTCGGGCGACGGCTGAGCGGCTGCCGGGACGCTGGCCTTCATGGCCCCGGCGGGCGCGTCCGCCGCAGCCGGAGTCGCCGACGCTGGGCCCGGCATCCCGGCCGGCCCCGACTTGGCGGCGGCGGCAGGAGCGGACGGAGGCTCCGGAGTCGCGGCCTCTTCATCGGAGCCGTCGAGTTGCGCCGCCGCGGCTTTCGCGGCTTTCGCGGCGACCACTGGAGTTGGGGTCGCGGCCGCTGCGTCGGCCATCCTGATTCGCGATGCCTGGGGCGGCGCGGCTGCCGGGGCGGACGCCTCGACGTCCATGGCCCCTGAGGCGTCGGCCTGCGCTTCCGTGGCCTCCTCGTCCGATCCGCCGTATTGGACCAGCGTGCCCGTGAATTCGCCGGCGAGCAGGATGACGAGAAGCAGGCCCGCGACGGACGTCGCGAGCCGCGGCGCCCAGACGCCGAAGCCGACCCGCGCCTCCTCTTCCGGCAGGCTGGTCAGCTCGAACGATCGCGGAAGCTCGAACTCGGGGAGCGCGCGGACCAGCTCGACGGTCGCGGTGAGCGAGTCGAGCTCGTCTCGGCACGCCGAGCACGCCGCGGCGTGCTCCTCCACTCGCCTCGCCTCGGCGGCGCTCACCTCGCCGTCGACGTAGGACGAGAGAAGCGCCCTGATCCTCGAATGTCCTATGCGAAAGGGAAATTCCATTAGACCGTCACTCTTGTCTTCCTTGACGGAATTTGTCGGGCAATAGTTCCCTGTGCGCCATCAGGGCGTCCCGCACCGCGGCCCTGGCGCGGCTCAACCGCGACTTCACGGTCCCCATCGAGACGTCCATCGCCTCGGCGGCCGCCTCGTAGCTGAGACCCTGGACGTCGACCAGCATGATTGTGTTCCGCTGATCGAACGGCAGTCCGAGAATCGCCCGCTGGACGTGGTCGTGGAGCTCGCGGCTTATCGCCTGCTGCTCGGGCGACGGGTCCCGGGACGGGACGTGAAAGCCCGGGCTCTCCATCGCCTCGTCGAGAGACTGTTCCGGCCGTCTCTTTGCCGAGCGGAGCCGGTCGTAGCACTGGTTGGAGGCGATGCGGAGCAGCCATGCACGCAGGCTGCCTCCCCTGAATCGGGCCAACGCCTTGTACGCGGACACGAACGTGTCCTGCGCGACGTCCTCGGCCGCTGTCCTGTCGCCCAGGATGCGCGCCGCGAGGTTGTATACGCGGAGCTGGTAGCGCCGTACGATCTGGTTGAACGCTTCCAGGTCGCCGTTCCTGCTGCGCTCGACCAGCGTGGCGTCGTCTATTTCCATCTCGATGGCGGAATCTCCGTACCGGCGGCTAGTCTACAACACCGCACCGGTCCCGTACGGGGGTCGGCCGGCGGCGTATCGTTCTATAATTGGTAGTGTGCGCACGAGCGACCGGAGGCAGTCGTCGATCCGATGAGAGCCCTCATCCGCGAGCTGTTCGAGACAACACTGCTGGCGCTGCTGATATTTTTGCTGCTCCACGTGAGCATCGGAAATCGGCGTGTCGACGGCCCCAGCATGAACCCGACGCTCGTGCACGGACAACGCGTCATGGTCAACAAGCTCAGCTACCTGAGCTTCAGCTCGGACGGCCCTGTCGGCCGGCTGCCCTTTGTGGACGCCGGGGACGAGGAGCGGCTGTATGCGTTCGAACAGCCGGAGAGAGGCGACGTCGTCGTCTTCCGGTCCCTCTACGAAGACGACCGCGACTTGGTGAAGCGCGTCATCGCGGTGCCGGGAGAGACGGTCGAAATACAGCGAGGGGTCGTCTTCGTAGACGGCGTGGAGCTGGACGAACCATACGTCATAGGGCGGGACCGGTGGGACATGCCGCCGCTCTCCGTGCCGGCCGGCGCCTACTTCGTCCTTGGTGACAACCGGCAGGCCAGCAACGACTCCCGTAGCTTCGGCGTCGTGCCTCGCGAAAACATCGTTGGGCGGGCGTGGCTCTCCCTCTGGCCGCCCGACCAGCTTGGCATACTCAGGGTCCTGCCATTGCCGTAGACAGAGGGCCCACTGCGACCGCCAGCGGCGGAGAACCCTCGGGAGGCGCATCAAGATGATGATCGTAGACAGCCACTGCCACGCGGGGACGAGCTGGTTCGAGCCGATCGAGCTGCTCGTCTCCCAGATGGACTCGAACGACGTCGACAGGGGCGTGCTGATCCAGCATCGGGGCATGTACGACAACGACTACCTGCTGGAGTCGGCGGAGCGCTTTCCCGGCAGATTCTCGGTCGTCGCGATCGTCGACACGACCGCGCCCGACGCGCCCGCGGTGCTGGAGGAGTGGGCGAGCCGCGGCGCCGTGGGTGTTCGCCTGGCTCCCACCGCCCGTTCGCCCGGGCCGGACCCGCTGGCGATATGGCGCGAGGCCGCCGAGCTCGGGCTGACCGTCAGCAGCCTCGGCGCCCTGGACGAGTTCGCCTCCGAGGAGTTTTCGGCGCTCGTGTCGGCGCTGCCGGACCTGCCGATCGTCATCGAGCACCTGGCGGGGGCGACTCCGGGTGACGAGCCGCCGTACACGGCGTTCGAGAGTGCGATGGCGCTCGCAAACGCGCCGAACACCTACATCAAGGTCGGCGGCCTGGGCGAGTTCGCCGAACGTCCTGCGACGCTCCGAAACGAGCCCTGGTTCGAGAACGTCCCGCCGCTCGTCGAGATGGCCTACGACGCCTTCGGCCCGCGGCGCATGATGTGGGGAAGCGACTATCCGCCCGTGAGCGGCCGGGAGGGCTACCGCAACGCTCTTCGTGGAATAGCGGAGCACCCAGCCTTTCGAACCGACGAGGACCGCGAGTGGGTTATGGGGCGCACGGCCTCCGAGGTGTTCTTTCGCTAGACGCCTGCCATCCCGCTGGTTGGCGGCGGTCTTCGCCCTGAACCCGCAAGCCGTGCGCGGCCCGTCAGGGGACCGCCTACGGCAACTCCAGGCCGTGCCGCTCCAGTAGCTCGCCGTCGGCCAGGATGTCCGCCGTGGGGCCGCTTGCGACGACTCTCCCGCCGTCCATGATGAACAGGCGCGGGAAGACCTCTTTGACCATGTGCATGTCGTGCGTGGTTATGAGCACGGTCTTGTCCAGGCCGTCCAGCAGCCGGATCAGGCCCCGGCGCGAGCGGGGGTCGAGGCCGGCGGACGGCTCGTCCAGAACGAGGATCTCCGGGCTCATGGAGAGCACGGTCGCGATGGCGGCGCGCTTCTTCTCGCCGCCGCTCAGGTTGAAGGGCAGCCGCTCCTCGTAGCCGCTCAGCCCCACGCTCTCCAGGGCGAGCATGACCCGGCGGTCGATGTCGTCTGGCGGCAGGCCCATGTACAGAGGCCCGAACGCCACGTCCTCGTAGATCGTGGGGGAGAAGAGCTGGTCGTCCGGGTCCTGGAAGACGAGGCCGACCATCGCGCGAAGCTCCTTGACCGATCTGCCGTTGCTTCCGTCCACGCGGTGGCTCATCACCGAGAGATGCCCCTCGCCTCGGAGGATGCCGTTGAGGTGCAGCAGGAAGGTCGACTTGCCGGCGCCGTTGGGGCCGATGATGGCGACCTTCTCGCCCCTGTACACCGTCAGATCGACGCCGCTGAGCGCCTCCCTGCCGTCCGGGTAGGCGTACGTGAGGCCGCGGGCCTCGACAACGGCGGTATTCTCGGGCGGTTCCATCGTGTCAGTACGGCATCCGGGCGGCTGCCGCTATGGCCGCGAGCAGCACGAAGCCGAAGCCCCCGGCGGCGAGGGAGAGCCTGCCGGCCCTGGGGGCGTCGCCGATTCGCCGCATGGTGCCGTCGTAGCCCCTGGCCAACATCGCCTGGTAGATGCGCTCGCTGCGGTCCAGGCTGCGTAAGAACAGCGACCCGGCCATATTGCCCGTCACGCGGGCGCGCCACGCGACCGAGCCGCCCGACCGCGCGCCCGCGGACGCGCTGCGGGCCTGACGGGCACGGAGCATCCGCTGGGCCTCGTCGGTCAGGACGAACAGATAGCGATAGGTCATCGACACGATCATGATGATGATCGACGGCACCCTGAAGGCTCGGAGCGCCCGCAGCAGCTCGATCTGGGGCGTCGTGGCGGTCAGCAGGACGGCGGCCGTCACGGACGTCCACGACTTGAGCAGCACGGTGGCGAAGAACGTGAGGCCGGCCGGGGTCGCCTCAAGCACCGTCAGGCCGATGTCTATCTCGAACAGGATGTCGCCGGGGCGGTTGAAGATCGTGGGCAGGGCGACCATGGCGAACGGCAGAGCGATCGTCGATCGGAACGCCACGCGCGGGACGCTGAGTCGCGACAGCAGCACGGCGCCCCAGACGATGCCAATCATCGGAGCGAAGGCGAGCCACGCGCCCGGCGGCAGCGTCGCAGTGGCCAGGATGAAGGCCAGAGTCAGAGCCAGCTTGAGCCGCGGGTCGGCCCGGTGGACGATGCTATCGCCGGGCAGGTACCGGTCGAGAAGCGTGGCGGCGCTCACGCTCTGCTACCGCTGGACGGGGAGTCGTGCGGCCTGCGGCGGCTCACCAGATAGGCCAGCCCGCCGACGACCAGGAACAGCGCCGTGACGCCGATCCATCCCGCGAGCACCGTCGCCAGCCGCTCGTCCTCCACGCCGGGCAGAAGGTAGCCGGGGATGGTCTCGTATATGGGGCCGCTCGCGGCCTCGTCGAACCCCTTGTCTTGCGCCACCCGCTCGAGGCCGTCGGGCGCTCCGGACGCGAAGGGCGAGAGAGCGGCCGCGGCCAGGGCGATGAGGTATCCGACGATCCACCAGCGCAGCTTCATCGGGGCGGTCCCTAGGCGGCTTCGGCCCGGAGCTGGAGCAGGTCCTTCCGCGCCGTGCGAATCAACGAAAGGGCGCCGACGGTTATCAGGCCCTCGCCGATGCCGATCAGCGCGTGGGCCGCGACCATTGCCGTAAGCGCGACGGAGAGCTCGGTCGTGCCCGACACGGCGAGCTGCAGGACGACTCCGACGGCGCCGACCTCGACGGATATCCACGCGGCCGCGAACGCGGCGGCGGCCATGACCGCGAACGAGTCGCCAAATCGCCGTCCCACCCAGTAGAAGGCGTACCCCGTCAGGCAGCTCAGGACGGCTATGTTGACGATGTTCAGGCCGAGGGCGAGCAGGCCTCCGTCCTGGAACAACAGGGCCTGTAGGCCGACCACCGACGTCATCACCAGCACCGCGGCCCAAGGCCCGAGGATGATCGCGGCGAGAGCGCCGCCGACCAGGTGTCCGGACGTCCCGCCTATGACCGGGAAGTTGAGCATCTGCGCGGCGAAGATGAACGCCGCCATGACACCCATCATCGGTACCATGCGCTCGTTCAGCTTTCGGTTGACCCTGTAGACGGCGAATCCGACTACCAGGGCGGCAACGACGTATCCGCCGAGGGCGACCGGCACTGAGAAGAAACCGTCCGGCGCGTGCAGGGGCGGAGGGGAATCGGGCAGGGCGAGTATCTGGACGACTGTGCTAAGCGGCGCCATCGCTCTCACTCCCGACCTGGCCCTGCTGGCAGTCGTGGCACAGGCCGAATATGGCGAAGTGGTCTATGTCGGCCTTGAAGCCGTAGTCCTCGAGAATGTCGGTGCCCAGGCTGGCCAGGTAGCTGTGGTCGACCTGTGTCAGGCTCGAGCAGGTCCGGCAGATCAGGTGGTGGTGCCGGTTCAGGTGCAGCCACTCGTAGACCGACTCGCCGCCGCTGATGTTGGTCTCCGCTATCAGGCGCAGGTTCTTGAGCACCCCCAGCGTCCGGTAGACTGTGGACGCGTCGATGTAGGGGTACGACTCTCTGACGCGCTCAAGCACCTCGGACGCCGTCACGTGCCCGTCCGCGCCGCGGAGCGTGGAGAGGATGAGCACCCGCTGAGGCGTCAGCCGGTGTCCGGAATCGCGGAGCGTCTGTATGGAGTGGTCCTGGCAGCTCATCTCGTTACTGCAACTTGTTGCAACAGCAACCGTAGCGCATGAGCAATTCGATGTCAACAGACAATCGACGGCGTGAGGCGGCGACACGCGGGAATCGCCGTGGCTTTGCGAAGGCCACATAGTGGCATGACGATGACGGCTGCGTTTCATGACAAGGGGTAGCGGCGGGTTTCAAACCCGCCCTTACGACACGACACGGCAGCACTGTCTATTCTCCACAGAAATCCCCGCGGGAGGAGCCCGGGCCGTGTGATATGATCCGTCTCGCTTGGCAGGCGCAGGGGCCGCCGCGCCCCATCTTGTAACCACCGTTGCCGGAGGCGTCTTGAACCTGATCGTGATCGGCTGCGAGTACGCCGGGAAGACTACCCTCGCGCTCGGCATCGCCAGGTGGATGATCGAGTCGATGGGTCTGAACATGGTCGTCTGGCACGACCACTACGTCGTCCCGCGGTCTGCCTCGTCATCCACGTCCGAGGGCGGTCATCTCACGATAATGCGGCCCGGCGCCGATGCGCCCGATACGCCGTACGGCGCCCACGTCATCCGGGAGGCGGACGAGGAAGACGAGCGCGACGCCGAGCTGCAGCATGAGGTGCTCGGGCTGAGCCCGAAGCTGCTGGAGCAGTTCCAGCGCCACATGATCTGGCGGCACCTCCACCACAGCCTGGTGCGCGACCAGCACGACTACCTCTCGATCAACTTCTACTACGCCGACGCCATATACGCCCCGCTCTACTACGGCTTCGGCGAGCCCGGCTCGTTCGCGGACCGGACGCGGCGCGCCCGCCATTGGGACGCCGAGATGCTCGGGATGGCGCCCGACACCGTAATTGTGCTCGTCAAGGCCTCGGCCGACGTGATCAGAGAGCGCATGAGAGCGGCTCCGCGTGCCAGGATGCTCCTGAAGGAGTCGGACGTCGAGCGCGTGCTCGACCGGTTTGAGCAGGAGTACGATAGCTCCCTCATGATGCGCAGGATCGGCCTCGACACGACCGAGGCCTCGGTCGTGGAGACGCTGGCGCAGTTCGTCGACGAGATCGGGCCGCATCTGTCCGAGATCGACCTGCTCAGAATGACCGCGACGCGGGGGAAGACGTGAGGGCCGCGATCCACTGCCCGCGCGTGGAGCTGTACACGAGGTGCGCCACATGAAGGTAATCATCACTGGCTGCGAGTACACGGGGGCCTCGACCTTGGCGCGGGACTTCTGCGACTGGCTCTACGACAAGTACGGCGGTCGCGGCGAGTTTCCGCCCCGGTTCAGCGTCCACGACCACTTCGAGATTCCGGACCTGATCCACGCAGAGCTGGACGACTCCGAGCGCGACAGCATGGTCGCCTTGGCGCCAAAGCTGACGGAGGCGTTTCAGCGCTACAACGTCCTGCACCACACGCCGACGCTGCAGAGCGCCAGCCAGCTGTCGAGTGGGATCATGGTGCTCGTCGGCTTCCACCTGGCCGAGGCGATATACGCGCAGAAGTACTACGGCTACGGACTGGAAGGCGAGCTGCTGGACCGTAGGCAGTTCGCCCGGCGGATCGATAGCGAGGTGATGGAGTTCGGCCCGGAGACGATCATGGCGGTGCTCACCGCCAGCCCGGACGCGATCAGGCAGCGGATGTCCTCTGACCGACACCCGTATGGAGTCGTCAAGGAGGAGGACGTGGAGGCCGTTCTCGCCCGGTTCGACGAGGAGTACGAGGCCTCGACGATCGAGCGCAAGTTCAAGATCGACACCACGGATATGACGCTGGGGCAGGCCCTGCAGGAGCTCGTCACCCGCTTCGAGAGCTACCTGACGGACGAGGACCGGCGAGCCTTTTCGCAGGCAAGCGGCGACTAGCGGCGACTGAGGTCACACGCCCCCGGGCGCTGTGACGACAGGAGGGAACAGTGGCTGACGATAGACTGAGAGTCGGGGTCATAGGCGCCAACGCGGACAGGAGCTGGGCCGCGAACTCCCATCTGCCGGCGCTGCAGAAGCTGCCCGACTTCGAGCTGGCGGCGGTATGCACCACCCGTGAGGAGTCGGCCCGGGAATCGGCCGAGCGCTTCGGAGCGCGGCTGGCCTTCGATGACTACCGGAAAATGCTGGACCGCGACGACATCGACGCCGTGGCGGTGTCGGTCCGGGTGCCGCGCCACTACGAGCCGACGATGGCGGCGATAGAGGCGGGCAAGCACGTCTACACCGAGTGGCCGCTGGGCGCGAACCTGGACGAGGCGAAGGAGATGGCGTCGTTTGCCCGCGCAAAGGGCGTCAAGACCATGGTCGGGCTCCAGGAGCGGCGGGCGCCGCTATACCTGAGGCTCAAGGAGCTCGTCGACGAGGGTTACTTCGGCGAGCTGCTGTCCTGCATGGTCGTGTGGTCCGGATCCGGCATCCTCGACAGATCGTCGGACCAGAGATGGCGGGCCGACGACGCCTCCGGCGCGAATACGCTGACCATCGGATTCGGCCACACCGTGGACCCGGTCTGCCTGGCGCTGGGCGACTTTACCGAGGTGTCGGCCATATCGCGTCCGCAGGTCCCCCAGTGGGTCGAGTCCGACACCGGCGAGCTGGTAGATGTGACCGCCCCGGACACTGTGATGATGTGCGGGACGACCAGCAGCGGCGCCGCGGTATCCGGGGTGTCGCTCGCGGTGCCCTGGCACGGCACCGGGTTCCAACTGGAGATCTACGGCCGAAAGGCCACCGCCATCATCTCCACTTCCGAGAACGACGTCCTCGGGGCGCAGCGTCTGATGGTCGGCGCGTCCGGCGGCGAGCTCGAAGAGGCGCCCATACCCGAACGGCTGTCGCTGGTGCCTGAGTGGGAGACGCGGAACGACGCCTACTTCATCGGCCAGATGTGGAGGCACTTCGCGGCCGCGATCCGGGAGGACCGGCGTCCAGAGCCGGACTTCGACCACGCGGTCGACCGGCATCGCCTTCTCGACGCGATCGTGCGGGCCTCCGAGACGGGCAAGCGGCAGGCGGTCTGACGGCCGAGAGCGTCAGTCCTCCGCCCTGAACGGCCTGAACACGAACGCGGGCTCGTCGTCGTTGTCCAGAGGCACGGATCTCATCTGGACGGCGCGGCCCGAGGCCGCCTCGACCGATTTCCTCAGCTCCTCGAGCTGCTCGTCGGTCAGCCGGCCGCCGTAGCGCCCCTTCAGCAACGCGAGCAGAGCGTCCACGTCGGGATTTTCCACGGGTACACCTCGGAAGCGTCGGATACTTTCGTTAGCGGGTGATTGTGAATTCCCTTCTCCCCTGGCGGGAGAAGGTCAGGGATGAGGGGGACGCCGTTCCGACACCGTGATCTTCACCCTCACCTCAGTCCTCTCCCGTCAAGGGAGAGGAGGCTACGCTACTTGGCCGTCAGGCCGCCGTCCATGTAGATGATCTGGCCGGTCATGTAGTCGGAGGCAGGGCTGGCGAGGTACACGGCCAGGGTGCCCAGCTCCTCGAGGTCGCCCTCGCGGTGCATTGGGATGCCGTCGAGGTGGCGTTGACGCCCCTCCGGGTCCGACCAGGACGCGTCGGTCATGGTCGTGTGGTAGTCGCCGGGCCCGATCGCGTTAACGCAGATGCTGTACGGCGCCCACTCGAGCGCCAGCACTCTGGTGAGCATGTTGACCGCCGCCTTGGAGGCGTTGTACGCCGCCACGAGCGGAAACGCCATCGTCCCGTTGTTCGAGCTTAGGTTGATGATCTTCCCGTAGCCCTGCTCCATCATGTGAGGCGCGACCGCCCGGCAGCAGTAGAAGACGCCGGTCAGGTTGATGTCGATGACCGACTGCCACTCCTCGTCGCTGTGGCGGACGGTGGACGCCCGCGTGACCCGGGGCGGCTTGAGAGTGACGTCCGGGAAAGGTGCGACGGGCGCCTTGAACAGCTTGCCCGCGTTGTTCACGAGGATGTCGACTTTGCCGAAGCGTTCGATGGCGCGTTGGACCATCCGGTCCACGTCGTCCGAGCGGGACACGTCTGCGGCGATAGCGAGAGCCCGCCTACCGGTCTTCTCGACGAGCGCGGCAGTCTCGTCTATTTCGTCTCTCGTGCGCGCGGTGGCCACGACGTCCGCGCCGGCCTCCGCCAGGCTGAGCGACATGGCCCGGCCGATCCCCCGGCCCGCGCCGGTGACGATGGCTACTCTGTCTTGCAGATCGAGTCCGGGCGGCATGGCTGCCTCCGTAAGTGCACTCGGGATGGGTTCCCGCCCCCGTCTTCACGAGGGCAGGCTCTGCGCGGGAACGACGGTGATGCAATGGTAGGCTAATGCTCGTCGAAGAACCCGACGGCGTCGAGTCCGGCCCGCAGATCGGCGGCTTCGGCCTCGGACAGCGCCCGGTTGGGGCTGCGCGGCCGGCCGCACGGGAGACCGATAAACTCCATCGTATGCATCACGGCCGAGATGACGCTCACCCTGATCAGGACCGCGATGAACTCGTTAATGCGAAGCTGCGTCGCCGCCGCGTCGTCGATGCGGCCGTCCTGGAAGGCCCGCCACATCCTGACGTACAGGTGCGGCATCACGTTGTAGGTCGACCCGATGCCACCCTTCGCCCCGGCCATGAGCGCCCACAGCACCGTCGCGTCCTCGCCCTCGAAGATTACAGGGTCACCGGTTTTAGCAACCATGTTGCCGAGCGCGAAGATGTCGCCGCTGGAGTCCTTCATTCCGACGACGTTGGGTATGTCGAGCAGCCGGGTGAACAGACCCTCAGTCATCACAATGCGGGTGCGCTGCGGGATGTTGTAGATCAGCAGCGGCACGTCGGAGGCGCCGGCCACGGTCTTGTAGTACTCGATCATGCCGTCGTCGTCGGGGACGTAGAAGTAGGCCGGCGGCAGGGCGGCGATGGCGTCGGCCCCGGCGCGGCTGGCGTGCCGGGCCAGCGCAACCGTCTCGGCCGTCTGGAACGCGCCGACGTGGGCGATGACCGTTGCCTCGCCGTTCAGCTCCTCCAACGTCGTCTCGAGGGCCAGCTCACGGTCCTCTCTGCTCATCAGCAGCCCCTCGCCGGTACCGCCGCAGACGTATACCCCGTCCGACCCTGCGTCGATCTGATGGCGGACGATCTTGCGCATCGCCTCCGTGTCGAACGAGCCGTCCGGTCTGTTCGGCGAAACGGTCGCCGGCAGGATTCCCTTCAACTCCTTCAATATCGTCTCCTCTTCGTTCGCCAGGCGTCTACTACCGCGGCCCGGTGATTCGTGTTAGTCTGAGCCCCGCCTCGCCCCGGAGCCCCAGCCGAGAGCCTCGGCTCGACGGTTCGAAGTCGGGACGATGGTACGTTTGCGGTAGAAGGCGCGTCAACTCCGGCGCGGCGAAAGTGACGTTCGAGTTCGGGGTGCTGAATTTGCGGGATAGAGACCGCGGCTCGATACGAGCCGATGAAGAATTGGCCCTGCTCGCGCTAATCGGCTTTGGCATGGCCGATGAGTGGCCTGCGCCATTCGGGTCGGACGCGTCGGGCGAAGTGCTCGGGGAAACAGCGTCGGACGCGGCCGATGAAACGCGGGAGCCCCCGGCGACACGCGAACACTCATATGAAGGACTAAAGGAGCGTTCCATCCATGGATAAACCTCTTCGACTGCTGTCCATCGGGGCCCACCCGGCCGACGTCTTCGACCAGTCCGGCGGCACCATGGCCCATCACTCCATGCGCGGCGACTACGTCGCCTGCATAGTCGTCACCCACGGCGCCAGGGTCCACGACGCCGTGATCAGCGAGGAGATGAGCCACCGCGATACGATCCCGGACGCCGACGAGCTCGTGAAGCTGATGGCCGAGCGCTCGGACGTGAAGACCGAGGAGGTCCGGGCGGCCGGACGCATCCTCGGCTTCGAGGACATCTACTTCCTCGGCGAGGACGACGCCGTGCTGCTGCTCACCGACACCGTGGTGCGCAAGGTCGCCCGGCTGATCCGCCGGATTCGGCCCGACATCCTGCTGACCCATTTCCCGAAGGAGGGCGACGGCACAACGAATGCCCACGCCGTGGCGGGCCAGATCGCCGTATACGCGACGGGCCTCGCCGGCGGCGTGGACCCGGGCGACACGAACCGGCCGCACAGGACGACCAGGACCTTCTTCTTCGGCACCGGCGCGGCAAACGTCCCCAACTCCGTGTGGGGCTCCGAGGGCGGCTACTACAACGACGTCTTCATAGACATCACCGACGTCGTCGACAAGAAGCTGGCGGCGCTGGACGTCCTGGTGAGCCAGGGGTACGGCGGAGCCTACGCCAGGAAGCGGATCGAGACCGTCGACGGCGCCTTCGGCAACGCGGGAGGAGTCGCCTATGCCGAGGGATTCATCTCACAGTCGGCCCAGACCTACGACTACCTGCCGCTCTCCGAGCACACGATCAGGCGGGCCGCACGCTCCGACCACGAGAACATACCCATCTCGTCGTATCGGATACCGGTGGACTGATACGGAGAAAGCGATTCGTTCGGGGAAGGAGACCGCATGACGAGGAACCTCGCCAAGAAGAGGATGCTCGAAGGCAAGCCGGCGCTCGGAGGCGAGGCCGGACTCGGCTCGCCGCTGTCGGCGGAGCTCATGTCCGGACTGGCGTTCGACTTCGTCATGGTCGACACGCAGCACGGGAGCTGGGACGACGCTTCGACCATGTACGCCTTCAAGAGCATCAGCCTGGGGTCGGCGGTGCCGATCGCCCGGGTGCGCCGCAACGACTTTGGCCTGATCGGGCGGCTGCTGGACAGTGGCGCGATGGGCGTGGTCGCCCCGATGGTCAACAACGCCGACGAGGCCCGGATGGTCGTCGCGGCCGCGCACTTTCCGCCGCTGGGCGGGCGTTCCTTCGGCCCCTTCGGCACCGGCCACCTGGGACCCGACTACGACGCATGGATCGGCGACGAGCTCTTCGTCGGGGTGCAGATCGAGACCGCGGAGGGACACAGGAACGCCGAGGAGATCATGTCGGTGGAGGGCATCGACGGCTGCTGGATAGGCCCGAACGACCTGTCGCGGTCAATGGGACTGGTGATGAGAAGCCCGGAGCACGACGCCGCCATCGTCGAGGTGATCGAGGCCTGCGGGCGCACGGGCAAGATACCCGGAATATCGACACCCAACGCCACGATAGCGCGCAAGTGGATCGACGCGGGATGCCTGTTCGTCACGATCGGCGAGGACGGCGGCTGGGTAACCGAGGGCGCGGAGCAGGCGCTGCGGGAGCTAGGCCGCGGCGACTAGAGGAGGACAGCGAGTGGGTGAGACGCTTCTAAAGCCGGCGGAGCACAAACAGCTCTTTATCGACGACCACGCCATACACTCGATGTCCGGAGTGAGCCGCCGTTTGGGCCGGCTCGAGAAACTCGGCCCGGTGCTGAGGCCGGACAGGTCGTGGGGCCAGATTGGGCTCCAGAGTCGCAGCTCGCCCCAGTGGAACCCGGAGAAGGGTCTCTGGGAGTGGTGGCACAACGGCGTCTACTCGTTCATCGGCCGGAGCAGCAAGCTGTCCTGCTACGCTACCTCTCGGGACGGCGTCGAATGGGAAGCGCCGTCCCTGGGCCTCTTCGAGGTGAACGGCTCCCGCGACAACAACGTCGCCGGCGACCCCAACGTACGGCGGCTGTACCACATCCTCAGGGACGAGCGCGAGGAGGACCCCGCGCGGCGGTACAAGGGCCTGTTCGACAGCCACGACCGGTGGCTGGGCGTTTCCCCGGACGGGTTCGACTGGACGATGCTCGATGTGTCGCCCATACCCAGCCAGGACGAGTCCCACTTCATCTACGACGAGTACACCGAGCAGTTCCTCGCCTTCGTCAAGCAGGCCACCGAGTGGGGGCGCTCCGTCTACCTCTCCACGAGCACCGACTTCGAGCGCTTCTCGTTCCCGCGGCTGGTCTTCAACACGGACGAGATCGACGACCGCAACCGGATGGAGCGCATTCAACGCGCCGACGACGACCCGGACCGCCTGACGCCGCCGGTCATAGCCCCGCCTGAGTACTCGGTCGCCCAGTGCTACCAGATGGCCGTGATGCCATACGAGGGCCTCTACGTCGGCTTTCCCGTGATCTACAACCCGGCCGGGCCGGACGGTCTGGGCAACGACACCGGGCTGAACCAGGTCGAGATGACCGTGTCGCGCGACCTGTACAACTGGGAGCGGGTCGCCGACCGGGAGCTATTCATCGGCATCGAGCCGTGGGACGGCGTCCGCTACGGCACGGCCCAGAACCTGCTGTGCGGCAGGCCCATCGTCCGAGACGACGAGATATGGGTCTACTACAACGCGTTGAGGATCCGCGACAACAGAGAGCTCTACTGGGAGCAGGACAGGTACGGCCACGTCGACCCCGAGCTCTTCGATGACCACAGCGCCCTCCACCTCGCCAAGCTCCGTCTGGACGGGTTCGTCTCGCTGGACGCCGCCGTCGAGGGACACGTCGTAACTGAGCCGTTCGACTGGAACGGCGAGACGGTGAGCGTCAACGTCGACGCCCGGGGCGAGCTGAGGGCGGCCCTGATCGAGGCCGACACGATGGAGCCCATTACGGGCTATACGGCTTCCGAGAGCGCCCCCATCACCGGCGACCACCTCGCGGCCCCCGTCGCCTGGAAGGGCGGCCCCCCTGGCGCGCGCCGCGTCCGCCTCCGCTTCACCCTCCGCGACTGCAAGCTCTTCGCCTTCTGGCTGGAGTAACGCCCCCCGCCGGCGGGCGCTACCAGCCGAAGGCGTAGCCGATGTCGCCCTTGGGGGAGGCGCCGCCCAGGATGACGCCGCGCTCGGCGTCGTACCTGATGGCCAGCACCTTGCCGCCGTCCCAGTCCCCGGTTCGTCCGACGACGTGGCCTCGGGATTCCAGGTCGGACGTGACCGACTTCGGTATGCGGCCCTCCGCGACCATGTGGCCGGGGTTGGCCTTCTTGGGATAGAAGGACGACGGGAAGTGGCTCGACCGTACCGTCGGCGCGTCGAGCGCCTCCTGGACGTTCATCCCGAACTCGACGTAGTTCAGGAAGAACTGGAGCGTGATCTGCTCCTGGCTGTCGCCTCCGGGCGTGCCGAAGACCATGTACGGCTCCCCGTCGCGCGTGACCAGCGACGGCGTGAGCGTCGCCCTGGGGCGCTTGTGGGGCTGCAGCGCGTTGGGCCGCGCGGAGTTGAGATAGAACATCTGGCCCCTCGTCCCGATAGGGAAGCCCAGTCCCCGGACGACCGGGGAAGACGGCAGCCAGCCGCCGCTCGGCGTGGCGGAGACCATGTTGCCCTCGTGGTCGACGGCGTCGAGATGCGTCGTGTCGCCGTCGTGGACGTCGCGCAGGTCCTGCTCGCCAGTGACCGAGGCGGCGATGCCGAGCGCCGCCCGGTTGTCCTCGCCCACGTCGGCGATGGCGTACGCCGGGACGCCGTTGCCAACGTCTCCCGGCCGCTGCTCGAGCGACGCGGTCGCGCCGATGAGGCCGCGCCGGCCGTCGTTGTAGTCGCGGGACAGCAGAGTGTCGAACGGCGTGTCGTCGAACAGCGGGTCGCCGTAGTAGGCCTCGCGGTCGGCGAAGGCGAGCTTGGCGGACTCGATCCAGGTGTGGAGGTATTCGGCTGAGTTGTGGCCCATGGCCTGCACGTCGAGGCGATCCAGGATCGCGAGCTGCTGCAGGAAGGTCGGCCCCTGGGTCCACGGGGGGCACTTGTGCACGGTCAGTCCCTTGTAGTCGTAGCTGGCCGTCTCCTCGACAGTCGCGCGCCACTCGGCGATGTCGTCGTAGGTCAGCATCCCGGCGTGCGCCCTGCCGCTCGCGTCCATGACGGG
The DNA here is from genome assembly GCA_965261815.1 of Dehalococcoidia bacterium. Taxonomy (GTDB): domain Bacteria; phylum Chloroflexota; class Dehalococcoidia; order Lucifugimonadales; family CAZENU01; genus CAZENU01. The sequence goes on along the minus strand of CBDHDR010000002.1, from coordinate 3,012,913 downwards.
GTTGTCGGCTATGAAGCGGGCGATGCGCTCGGCGATCGGTCCCTTGTAGAAGACGTCGCGCGCCGCCTCGATGCCGGCCGCGCGGCCCCGTGCCTTCGCGCCGTCCTCCGCCCGGCACATCGTCCGGAGCGACTCGGCGAATTCGGGGTTCCGGAACACCTCGCCTACCTCCGGGACGCGGCCGTCGTCGTAGTAGACCTCTCCGGTGGAGGGATAGAGCTCGGTGAACCTGGAGTAGTGACCGAGCAGGGCGTTGTGCAGCCCGGCGTACATCGGAAAGCCGTTCTCCGCCAGCTCGATGGCCGGTTGGAGCACCTGGGAGTAGCTCATCGTGCCGAATCTCGTGAGCGCGACGGCCCAGGTGTCGACGACGGCAGGCACGCAGGCGGGCAGGTAGCCGTCGCCCGGGATGAGGTCGATCCCGTTGTCCCGGCACCAGTCGACGGTGAACGAGGCGGGCGACCAGCCCATGCCGCTGATCGCGAACGCCTTTCCCTCCTTGGCCGAGTAGACCAGGGTGGGCACCTCGCCGCCGATGCCGTTGCTCTGTGGCTCGAGCAGGTTCAGGCAGATGCACATCGCCGCGGCCGCGTCGATGGCGTTGCCGCCCTGCTCCATCATTCGGAAGCCGGCCGCGGTGGCCAGATAGTGGCCCGAGGTGACGACGCCTCGGGTACCCATGATTACCGGTCGTGTGGTGAAGCCTGCCATTCGATGCGCTCCGTCAGCCTTAGATGTGGGCTTGGCAGACGGCAGACTATCAGCGGCGGTCTTCGGGTGTCAACGAGCACGAGCTCATGGAGCGCGTTAGCGCGCGCCGGATGATTCGGAGGCAGCCCGCCGACCGGCACCTATCGCTTCGTAATCTTCGGCCCCACGTATACGATATACAGCGGCTCGTTCGCCCGAATCGGCCATGAGAAGTGAACTCGCAGTTGCTGCGTCTTCACCTTGCCGTGCCAGGTGCAGAAGAGCTGCTCGGCCGCGTTTGCGGGATGCGCAAAGGTGAGACTCGACTTGAACTCCACTTTCTCCGTATCGGAGGAGTCGGAGAACCAGGCGTTGTCGCCAGTAAAGTGTTGTTGGTACAACGCGTGACCTTTGGAAGTCCATTCCCCTCGCTCGTTGAAGCAATTCTTCAGGGTATCCAGAACATTGAGGCGCAATAGAAGACGCTCGGCGGCGCCTTTGGCGAAGGGGTGTCCCCTGAGCGGGTCGAAACTGTCATCCGCGAACGTTAGATCCGGACATCTGGTCCGGGCGACCTCTTCCAGGTCCTTCCAAGAACCGAGCGGCACGGGAGCGGCCTCAAGGGCGTCCTCCACCTGTTTCGGCTCCCAATAATTGCAGGCTTCGACGCTTCTCACGTGCCCGTTGACGTGCCAGTTGATGGTCAACGGCGACAACAGCCATGACGAAGGCTTCAGGCTCACGAGACCCCGGTCGATTCCGCGAATGAGACAGTAGGCAGCTTCTCCCACTGCGGTGTCGGTGACGATTTCTCCGTTGCATTCCAAATAGTCGTCGGGGCCGTGCTGTCTGGCGTCTTCCCAGAAGGGGCCATAGCGGTCTAGCCATCCCATAAACGCCGCGAGCTTGTTCCTGTCCAAGGCTCGTGGAGCGGCCTCTCGCATGTTCAAGTCTCGTGTCACCCGGGCGTTGGCGACGTTTCGATGACACTGCAGGTCCCTTCCGAACCGTCGCGCTGTTTGCCTTATGGCCATCAGGCGCTCAACGGCGTCTCGAAAGGCCCCCACACTCGGAAACTGTCCGTGGATGGAGCAATCGTTGAGGATCAGCTCCACTTCAGTGCTCTGCCCATCCCGCGAAGTAGTTTGCGTCCTTGTCGAACTGATCGAAGAATCCTTCAGGCCAGTCGTCGATGTTGCCCGAATCATCCAGCGTGGGACTCAGGACCTGAGTCTCTTCATCCGATGGGGGCCTGAAGAAATGGATGGCGACCTTTTCCGATTCAATCCGGCAAGCCTTGACTGCGCGGCGAACTCCGTTGAGCACGTGGTCGCTGTGCGTTTCCACGACTACCTGAATTCCTGCGCGTGCCATGTCGGCGAAGAACTGCCCCATCAGCGCTTGGCCGGCGGGGTGTAGATGCACCTCCGGGTTCTCAATGAGAATGATGTCGCCCTTGGTCGCGGACAGAGCCGCCACCATGATAGGCAGAATCTGAGTGAGGCCGAACCCTGTGTGAACGGGGCTATGGAAATCCGTGGCGTTAGACGTGCGCAGTCCTAGGGTCACGGCGTTTGCCCGAGGTGCCTGCTGCAGTTCTATCTCGCAGCCAGGGAAGAGCGTGCTCATGCGCCTCTGTACCTGATGAAACCGGAGGGGGGGCACATCCCGCAGTACGAGTCCGTCAATGACAGGCTCGTCCCGACCCCAGTGCAGAACGCTCACGGCGTGTTCGCCTCGGGAACCGACGAGGCTAACGAGACGAGGGTCTTCGAGCGGATATGCCTCTTGAGGGGCTATCCGTTCCGCCGTGATGTAGGTCAGATTCCGCAGAGGACGAGTAAACGGCGAGGCGGCTTCAGCCTCGCCTGGCGGCAGCAGATATCGTAACTCTTGGGGCAGCTTGAACGTTCTGCCGTTTACGGCGACAAGCTGGGCTTCCATTGACATATCTCGGCGGTCGCCACCGAAGACCCAGCGGTAGACATTCTCGTCGGCCTCCAAGGCGATCTCGAAACCGGCTCTGCCAGCCACGTCCGATGCTGCACCCAAACGGACACCTGCGCCATTGAGTACGAGCCGTGTCGACCATTCGTGCTCGCGCATCGTTTGGTGTAGGAGCACCATCGCCTGTAGGACCGAAGACTTGCCCGAGGCGTTCAGTCCGGTCAGCAGCGTCAGCGGCGCGATGGGCAGCCTCAGAAGCTCAAAGCACTTGAAGGAGCGAAGTTCAAGCCGTGTAAGCACCGAACACACCCTCGAACATCGCCTGAGCCATGCGGAAACGATTTTTCGCCTGCCGCAATGTAATCGCATCAACGGAGTAGTCAGTCGATGTTTCGAACGAGAGAGCGCCTGAGCCATGCGGAAACGATTTTTCGCCTGCCGCACCCCATTGGTGCCGTATGTAATCGCGTGAGTGAAGTCTTCGTCCTCCATCAGCCTATAGAATTCCTCTCTTGCCGCGGCAGATCGGCCCTCAACGAGTTCGCTGGGATATCGTGAGAGCCCAGTGGACATAACGTCCCACAGTGATGCGTTGATTACGTTGCGATAGTCCTGATCTGGCTCATGTTTACGGAAGGCATGTCTGCCGAACAGATGAAGGTTGTTGCCAAGCGTGATCTCTAGTTGCTCAGATAGGGATGGCAGCAACTCGGGTTCGGCATTCATCTTCTTCAAGCAACTCGCGAGAAAGTCATCCATGTCTCTGTAGTCTTCAAGGTCGAGTAACTGGAAGGCGCAGAACCGGTTCACGAATTCTCGATCCCTCATTATGGCAGTCCTTAGACTTCTGCCGGTTGCTTCTAGGAAGAGATCGGTCCTCGATTCCTGCCGCACGAATCGTGTGGCATCGCCCATGTACAGGCAGTTGCGCATCTGCTGCCGGGTCAATGGCACACCGCTGTTGACACGCTCGAAGATGTCCAAACGGGTCTGGTCAGGTGCTCTTGCATCGATGACATATAGGGTGAGGTTACAGTCTCCGAAACGATTCTGGAGCTTGGGGTCCAAGTCTTGGAATCGCTTACGGTGTAGATCGGGACGGTCGGCGAGATTGAGTCTCAGTTCGTTGTTCGCAAATCGGTGGAATGTCGACAGTCGCTGCAAACCGTCTACTACCACCCGGCGTCCCTGCTGGTCTTCCGCAAGATAGAAGACCGGGAGCGGTATCCGCATCAGGACGGACTCAATTAGCTTGCTCTGCTTGGCCTCGTCCCAGATGAAGTCGCGCTGGAAGTCAGGGTCCATGACGTATCGACCTTGCTCTATTCGGCCCAAGACTTGCTCTACGGCTTGGCTCTCGTTACGGATCAACAGTTCGTCAATGGGATAGTCACCCCAAGAAGCGTCCGGGTCGTCCCCTAGGCCTTCAATCTCTTCCGGTGGTATGTCGGTCCGCGTAGTCATCTTGTCACTCCACCTGCGCTACGCCCACGAAAACGACCTGGCTACACGATGGGCGTTGCGGAGGCTATAGGTTCCAGCTATCCGGGGCGGTCTGCAGCGTGTGGGAGACGCCCTCGGCCGCGGCGAGGACTTTCTCGAACACCTCGTCGTGGATGGGGCGGGCGACCCAGGCCAGCCGCTCCTCCTCGGACGTCCAGAACGCGACGACCTCTATGGCGTGCTCTGGAACGGACGCCTGCAGCGCGGCGAGGGCGTCATCGGAGAACGGCTTCAGGACGGCGGCGCTGATGAAGCCGGGCTGCTCCGCCATGGCTGTCATCCAGGCGTCGCTTATGGCGGAGTCCAGCTCGGCCTCCTTGCCGGCGGCCGGGGTAAGGTATACGTGCAGTGAGATCATCGGAGTTGCCTCCTACAGGTCCAGCTTGAATATCCTGGCGGCCGACCCGCCCATCACCATCGCCTGGTCTTCGTCGGAGAGGCCCAGCGCGCGGACGGTTTCCGTCATCACGGAGACGTTTCCCGGCAGGTCGCTGCCGAGCATCACCCGGTCGGCACCCAGCGCTTCGACCATCATCCCGACGTGATAGAAGGTGCACCAGGACGGCTCCATGGAGACCTGCGGGTACGTCTGCGCGAGCACGATGGCCTCACCGCTGAAGATGCCGTGGCCGGCGTGGGCCAGGACTACCGGGACGTCCGGGAAGGCTTCGAGCTGCGGCGCGACCGACGACGGCGCGGCGAACGGGATGCCCGGGCCCGTGTGGACCATGACCGGTATCCCGAGCTCCCGGGCGGACTCGAACACCATCGTGCCGTCCGCTCCGGCGGGGTTCATCGCGTGACCGATAGTGTGCAGCTTGACGGCAACGAATCCGAGATCGTTCACGCACCGGCTCAGCTCGCCGAAGTAGGCGCCGCGGTCCTGGTGGGGATTGATGCTCGCGATTCCGAAGATCCTGCCGGGGTTCGCCTTCGCCATCGCGGCGATCCGGTCGTGCACCTCCGCGGCGGAAGGAGCCCCGGGGTAGGGCTGCACCAAGCTGACGTCGATCCGGTTGGCGTTCATGCTGTCGAGCAGGCCCTGCTCGCTGTCGTCCAGGTCGAAGACCCGGCAGGGGCCGATGTGGGTGTGGGCGTCTACTACAGGCATTGTGTCGCTCCATCTCCTGACGGTATGGGCGCCGGGGGGCCGGCGGAAGCCGATGGTACCGAAATGGGAGACGGCCGGCAATCCGGGAGGGCACCCAAGGCGGCCTGGAGTGTCGCACAATTAGTGAATCATAACTAGCGAATTATATTTCATGTGTCTTTATACATGAATAGAAAAACGCGCAAGATTTTTCATTGGCGACGAAAAACACTGTGCGTTTTGCGTGCAGTTTGACAAATCCGTGGCGTGGGAGTATTCTTAGGTTCACCACCGAAGTAGCCGTTTGAGACACAGCGCGACCACACCGGAGCGCAGGCGGGCTTGGGCTGGAGACAGAGGAGGTTGAAGATGCTTCCAGTAGTCACACTCAGAAACGTATCCAGGGACGACGTAGACCGTATCGGCTGGTGGCTTCAGGACGACGATGTCTCGGGGAAGTGGTTCGGCCACTACGCCCTCGGAGACCCTGTGCACCGGGGATACGACCCCGGGCATATGCTCGAGGCGTCTGAGCTGGAGTGGGATAACGTATTCAACGACTCCACCCGGCTGATTTTCTCTATTTACGGCGAAGACGGCGACCACATCGGCGAGAGCCAGATTCTTTTCGACGGGCAGGGCAGCGGGGAGCTCTCCCTGCTGATTGGACGCAAGGACCGGTGGCACCTCGGGTACGGCACCTCGGCCGTGATCCTGCTCTTGGAGAAGGCCTTCAGGGATCTGCGGCTGCGTCGCGTATGGGTGGGCGTGCCGTCGGAAAACGAGCCGGCGGTAGGCCTTTTCGAAAAACTCGGGTTCCGCCAGGAGCGTGTCCGAGAGATAAGGACGAACTCCGGCGGTACGACCTTGAGGGTCAGCGTGATGGGGACGAACGCCAGCCGCTACGACACCTCGGCGAAAAACGAGAGCGAAGCCAAGACGTACCCGCTCATCACCGTGACCGGATTGCCGGGAAGCGGCTCGGGCGCGGTGGCTGCCCAGGTGGCCCGCAGCTTGGGAAGCAGGATGGTCGACGAAGAAGAGATGAACGAGCTGGTCCGCGAGCGTCTCGGCTGCAGCAGCGGCGAGATTGAGTGGCTCCAGACCCGCCACCGCTCGTTCTGGCACCGGCTGCTCAACTCGCTGATGGTGCCGATGGACTGGTCTTCGGCCTACGACGCGGGCTACTACCACCTCGCAGTGAGCCCCGACGCCGACTACGACCTGTACGGCGAGCACATCACGAAAAAGCAGTACGTCGAGGCGGTCGCCGGCGTGATCAAGGCTCTCGCAGCCGAGGGCGGCGTGGTGTTCCACGGCCACGCGAGTCACCTGTTCGCGCCGAGCGGAGAGGCCTCCTTGAACGTCTTCGTCTCGGCATCGGCGGAGCGCCGAGCGGAGCGAATGGCGACGGCGAGGCACTCCGACGTTGCGGAAGCGGCGAAATGGCTGGAGAACGAGGACCGGGACCAGCGTAACACCTTCGACAACCTGTTCGACGCCGACGTGCTGGACATGGAGGCGTACGACCTCCGGCTGAACGTTGACAGAGTGGCGTTGGATACGGCGGCGGAGCTCGTCTGCGGGGCTGTCAAGGAGTTGGCGCCGGCGTCCGGCGCGGCTCAGGCGCCCGCCCCGGCACGGGAGACGGTTACCGCAAGCTAGCCAAGTCAGACGGAAGTGTTTCGAATGCGGGCGCGGCGAAGGCCGCGCCCGCATTTTTTTGTGCCCGGCGTAACCGAGGCGTGGCAGCGATCTCTTTGTGCGCGGGGAGTGCGGCCGCGTGGAACGCGGCGGGCGCTGCGGATCGGGGAACAAATCGGACGTGTTCGGCGTCGATATAGTTGTGAGCCCCGGATGTAGCTCGATCCGAAACAGGCCACTGAGGTCGCTCAGATGAAGACCGAAGTCAAGACAGCCCTGCTTGCCGTCATAGGCGTCGCAGTCGTGCTGATGGCGGCCGGCGCATGCGACGGCGGGTTCGGGCCGGCCAAGGGGACGTTGGAAGTGACGTCGGGCAAGAGCCCGAACGCGTCGGTCCGCGGAACCGTGACGTACCGGGAGCGGTTGGCCCTCACGCCGGGCGCGACCCTCGTGGTCGATCTGCGGGACGTGTCGTACGCGGACGGCGCCGCTCCGCTCATCGCCCGGCAGACCATCTCAAGCCCCGGCCAAGTCCCGATCAAGTACGAGGTGGGATACAACCGCGACGACATCGAGTCCCGGAACGTCTACTCGGTAAGCGTCAGGATCCTCGAGTCCGACGGCCGCCTCGCTTTCACGAACGATACTGCGCACGAGGTGATCACCCGCGGCAGGCCGAACAAGGTGGACATGGTCCTCGTGCTGGTGCAGCCTCCGCCGGACGCGTCGGGCGGAGGAGACGAAGGAGGCTCGGACTGGCGGACATGGGTGGAGACGCCCGTCCCGGTAGTCTGGGCCAACCTGATACCGAACGAGCGGGAACACCTGCTGCGGGTCGCCTACTACCAGTCGACGATAGAGGGCTGCGTCCGCCCCGGCAACCAGAGCCTGAATGTGGACGGCAACGACATCGTGGTCCGGATCACGCTGATGCAGCCGCCGCCCACCCCGTGGGCGATTCCGTGCCACGAGCAGGTGGTGGAGCTCGACACGGTGGAGCCGATCGGAGCGGCTCTCGAGCCCGGGCAGACCTACCGGGTCATAGTGAACGATAGGGAGACCACCACGTTCACCCTGCCGACCGACCTTCGGCACACGTTCATCGCCGAGTCGCCCGTCGACAGCGCCGAGGTCGTGATATCGGAAAGCACGCCCCCGGAGTACGGGCTGCGGATCGTCTCCGGCTTGCCCAAGGGCAGTAGCTGCTCCTGGTCCAACGGCTACGAGATCCGGCGCAAAGAGGCGGACAGGATAGAAGTGATCGTGACCCATCATGAGGTCGCCGACCAGATGGTCATCTGCACGGCCGACTATCCCGCCGTGGAGACGTTCGTCCCCCTGGGTACGGACTTCGAATACACCGTCACCGTGAACTCGGAGACCGTCAAGTCGTTTGTAGCGCGGTAACTGTTCAGAGGTGATAGGACGAACACCCCTCAGACCCCTGGATACCCGCCTTCGCGGGTATGACGGCGGGCTGCGGTAGCCGGTCAGAGGTGATGGGACGAATATCCCTCCAGGCCCCTGGATACCCGCCTTCGCGGGTATGACGGCGGGCTGTGGTAGCTGTTCGGAGGTGATGGGACGAACATCCCTCCAGGCCCCTGGATACCCGCCTTCGCGGGTATGACGGTGGGCTGCGGTAGCCGTTCAGAGGTGATGGGACGAATATCCCTCCAGGCCCCTGGATACCCGCCTTCGCGGGTATGACGGCGGGCTGCGGTAGCCGTTCAGAGGTGATGGGACGATCAGCCCTCCAGACCCCTGGATACCCGCCTTCGCGGGTATGACGGCGGGCTGTGGTAGCCGGTCAGAGGTGATGGGACGAATATCCCTCCAGGCCCCTGGATACCCGCCTTCGCGGGTATGACGGCGGGCTGCGGTAGCCGGTCAGAGGTGATGGGACGAATATCCCTCCAGGCCCCTGGATACCCGCCTTCGCGGGTATGACGGCGGGCTGCGGTAGCCGTGCGGCTATGAATCGGCGAGGTCGCTGAGGAACGAGTCGGCCCATGCGGCGGCGGTGTTCGTCCGCACCTCGTCCAGCAGCGGGGTCCACCGGCGCTCGCGTTCGCGGTGTCCCATGGCTATCCCGCGGTGGATGGCGTCCGCCGTGCCCTTGATGTCGTACGGGTTGACGATCAGCGCGTCGGTCATGGTCTCGGCGGACCCGCAGAACTTGGATAGCACCAGGACGCCGGGCCTGTCATCGCGGCTCGCGACGTACTCCTTGGCGACCAGGTTCATGCCGTCCCTGAAAGGCGTGACGAGGCAGACGTCGGCCTCGTTGTAGAACCCGGCGAGCTCCCGCTGGCTGAACGACCGGTAGAGGAAGTTGACCGGGATCCACTGGTCCCGGGAGAACCGTCCGTTGATCCGTCCGACGATCTCGTCGGTGCGCCGCTTCTCGCTCGCGTATTCCGGAACGCGCTCCCGCGAGGGCACGGAGATCTGGACTAGGCTGATTTTGCCTCTGATCGACGGGCGCCGTTCCAGCAGGCGTTCGAAGGTGGCGAGGCGCTCCGGCACCCCTTTCGTGTAGTCGAGCCTGTCCACGCCGAGGACCAGCTTCTGGTCGGGGAACAGCCGCCTCAGCCCCGCGACCGCTCTCGTCTGGCGCGGAGCCGCTCCGAGTCGTCGGAACGTGTCCGGATCGGTGCCGACCGGGTAGACGCCTACGCGGCACCGCTGCGAGCCGTAGACGAACGAGTCGCCGATCTGCGCGCCGCGAAGCTCCTCGATCAGCGTGTGCATCAGGTTGCGGGCGTGGCTGCGAGTCTGCAGGCCCACCAGGTCGTAGACGAGGAGGTCCTCGAGCAGCTCCCGTGCCCACGGCAGGATCGAGAAGGTGTCGACGGACGGAAACGGGACGTGCAGGAAGAAGCCGATCTTTCCCGGCCAACCGAGCTCTCGAAGTGCGGCGGCGAGCGGGAAGAGGTGGAAGTCGTGGACCCACAGGGTGTCGTCGGGCCGCAGATGGGGCGACAGGCTCTCGGCGAACCGGCGGTTGACCCGCCGGTAGGCGGAGTACGAGTCGCTTCGTACGTCAATCCTGTCCGGGTAGTTGTGCAGCAGCGGCCACAGCGTGCGGTTGGAAAAGACGTTGTAGTACAGGCTGGCCTCGCGCCTCGGCAGGTCGAGTGCGACCATGCGCCGCGGGCCGAAGTCCGAAACGGAGACGTCGCCGCCCGCGGTCGTCCCGCCGCTCCAGCCGAACCACATCGACTCTCTATGACCGAGAACGGGACGGATGGCGCTTACCAGACCGCTCACCTGGCGTGTGGCGGCGTCGCTGTCGCCGCTCAAGTCCTCCGTTGGAGGCAGTCGGTTCGAGACGAGTACGATGCGCTGCGCGGTGCCCATCGTCTGCGTTACGCCAGGCCGTGCGGGCCGTCGCCGGCCTGACGCGATCCCGACGATGCAGATGCGCCGCAGCCGACCGTCGTTCCCGTGCAGACGGGAACCCATCGCCGGCCGCTCCGCACTGGATTCCCGCCATCGGAGACCCTTGCAAAACCGTCATTCCCGCGCAGGCGGGAATCCAGTGGACAACCGTCATTCCCGCGCAGGCGGGAACCCAGTGCACAACGGTCATTCCCGCGCAGGCGGGAACCCAGTGGACAACCGTCATTCCCGCGCAGGCGGGAACCCAGTGCACACCCGTCATTCCCGCGCAGGCGGGAACCCAGGCGTGGGGCTCCCCAGCTGGGAAATCTACGCATCTTCACTACATTTGTCTCCCGCAACGTGAAGTTACGCAAAGGTCTCCCGTCGCGGGAATGACGATGCGGGCGGCATAGCCGCCGAGGCTCCGCGCCGTGTCCGTCTGAGGCCATGCCTTGCTGCCTGCCTAGCCCGCGGATCTGACCGCGTGGCCGCCGAACCGGTTTCGCATCGCCGCGAGCAGACGTGCGCCGAACGGCTGGTCCTGCCGGGAGCGGAAGCGCGCCTGGAGCGCCATCGTGATGACCGGGACGGGCACGGCCAGCTCCACCGACTCCTCGACGGCCCAGCGTCCCTCGCCCGAGTCCTCGACGTAAGCCTGAATGCCCTCGAGGGCGGGGTCCTGCCGGAGCGCTTCCGCCGTCAGGTCGAGGAGCCACGACCGGACGACGCTGCCCGAGCGCCAGGTCTCGGCGATCTGGGCCAGGTCGAGGTCGAATTCTGACTTGGCCCGCATCAGCTCGAAGCCCTCTGCGTAGGCCTGCATCAGCCCGTACTCTATGCCGTTGTGGACCATCTTGACGAAGTGGCCGGAGCCGGACGGCCCCGTGTGGACGTAGCCGCGGTCGTCGGCCGGCGCCAGCGTGCGAAAGAGGGGCAGGAGCCGCTCGAACTGCTCCCGGTCCCCGCCGATCATCATGCAGTAGCCCTCCGTCAGGCCCCAGACTCCGCCGCTGGTGCCGACGTCGAGCAGGTGGATTCCGCAGCGTTCGAGAGCGGCGGCGCGGCGTGCGCTGTCCTTGTAGTTGGAGTTGCCGCCGTCGATGACGACGTCGCCGGGGGAGAGCAACTCGGCGGCCAGGTCGAGCGTTGCCTCCGTCGGCTCGCCCGCCGGGACCATCGTCCAGACCGCGCGGGGTGTAGACAGCCCGCCGACCATGTCGTCGATCGAGTCGGCGGGGACGGCGCCATCGGACGCGAGGGCGGAGGCGGCCTCGGGGTCGGGGTCGAAGACGACGACGCGGTGGCCTCCCCGGAGAAGGCGGCGCGTCATGTTGCCGCCCATTCGGCCCAGGCCGATCATTCCGAGCTCCATGGGCACCTCATAACCGCGTCGTTAAGTCCATCCGGAAGTGTAGCATAGGGGGCGCCGGCTCCCGCCTGCACAGAAACGCACGGTACCTGTTCAGACTGAGGGGCCACACACACAACCCTCTCACCCTGAGTAGGGCCGGTGCTTCACCGGCGCGTATCGAAGGGCGCACGCAACTTTGCCGCCAATGCTGGGCTCGGCCCCACCCAAAGACTGAGCTCTGCGGGCCCTTCGATACACCCCGACGAAGCGTCGGGGCACTCAGGGCGAACGGGTCGTGTGGCGGCGGCCCCACCCCAAACCCGGACTTCGATCACCACAGCACCGTCGTACCAGCGAGAAGAGTTGTGCGGAGCCCTTCGGGGCGTCAGGGGCGTCAGTTCATGTGGGAGCCGCCGCTGACGTTGATCGCCTGGCCGGTGATGTTCTTCGCGAGGTCGCTGGCGAGGAACGCGGCCAGGTTGCCGATGTCCTCGGGCGTCTGCTCGCGGCCCAGCGGGATGCGATCCCGCACCACGCTGTCGAATATCTCCCTCGGCGTCAGGCCCTCGTACTTCGCGTTGCGCGTCCAACGCGTCGAGATACGCTCCCACATCGGCGTCCAGAGCAGGCTCGGGCAGATCGAGTTCACGGTGATGTCGAAGGGCGCCAGCGCCAGCGCCTGGTCCTGCGTGAGGATGATTACCCCCGACTTGGACACGCTATAGGGCGCGCTGGTCCCGGTCGCGATCCTCCCCGCCACCGACGCTATGTTGACGATCCTGCCGTGCCGCCGCGGTTTCATGTGTACGATCACGGCGTTCGTGACGCGCACTATGCCCTTGACGTTCACCTCGAAGATCTGGTCCCAGTCGTCCCAGGTGAACTCGTCCCGCTCCTCCCAGCCGCGTGCGCCGATTATCCCCGCGTTGTTGACGAGGATGTCGATGCGCCCGAAGTCCGCGATGACCGAGTCGACGGCCGCGTCGACCGACTCCTGGCTGGTCACGTCGACACGCACGCCGAGCGACCTGCGACCCGGGCCCGCTATCGCGGCCGCCGTCTCCTCTGCCTCGCCCTGGTTGATGTCGACCGCGGCCACGTCGGCGCCGCAGCGCGCAAGCGCCGCGGCTATGCCCCGTCCGATGCCTCGTCCGCCGCCAGTGACCAGCGCCACCCTGTCGCGAAGGTCCATTTTCAGCGCCCCCTGATCCGTCCGAATCGGTGCTACGCGGTCGCGGATTATATCACGCGATTGCCATTCGCCCCGGCCGACTCAGGTCGGTGGGGTCGACACCACGATTGGCGGCAAAGTTGCGTGCGCCCTTCGATACGCGCCGGTGAAGCATCTGCACGATTATTTGGCTTATCAGATAGGAAACCGTCGTGTCCGTCAGGGTTTTTCCCTATAATGTTCCCCTAGATTAGGGAAGCAAATGCCGAGCAGCTGCGGGGCTTTGCAAGCCTAAGCGGGCTGAATCCGAAGGGTGGAGTCGATCTGCGGCTGGGTGATTGGTGGATGGGTGAAATTGGATACCCTGATCCCGTGCCCGTGGGGTTCAGGGCGCGGTTCGAGTCCAGCTTGGTGGGCCAAGGCGTACCGATTTGCGAACTTTTCGCTGGGAGGTTCTCATATGAAGGGGCGGGCAGCCGGTACCGCATAGCCTGCCGAAGCCTCCAACCCGCAAGGTTGGAGGCTTCTCTAGTTTCTCGACCGCCGCACATCTACACAGTGTAGCCACAATTGTCACCCGCTTCGTCCCGCCAATGCAAGACTGGCTGTGATCGCGGCTGACGTTCTCTAGCAAGTCCATCTGGCCAGACTCGACGGTTACCATCCTCATTGAAAGTCATGCCATCGCCTGCTCCGGCGTCTTGGGTTTCGGCATCCGGTAGCCGAATCGAGGCTTGGCGAATCGTACTATGGGCAGGCAGCGTCCTCTCTTAGCTTGCGCCGCAGGTACCTTGCGGCGGTGCGCATCGACTGTAGGATACCCACCCTGTCCCATCCTCAGTAAGGCACTACCAATAGATCGCGATGATTTCAGAGTCTAGGAACCGTTCACACCGGGGTCCAAGTTGACTACCACTAACTGCCGAACCGTCAGGGTCTGGAGTTTCATCGAGACTTGACCGCCGAAGAACCTGAACCCGCAGGTCGTGCGCCACTTTCGGGGGCGTCTCGACCCCAAGCGAAGCATCCACTCCTTCTGTCACTTCCGCAAACACTGGTCGGTAGCTGTCGACGCTGCCCAGCCAATCCTCAGCGCGCGAACGCCCGCTAGCCAGAGCCTCAATGACAGAGGGCTCAATGTCTCGCTTGTGGTACCGGGCGAGAGATGCCGCGTATTTCCTGAGTAACAGCTCTCCATCTTGTGCGTCGCGCTTTAGCATTGTTGATGGGGCATCGGCTGAAGAACCGATGGTAGCCGAACGCACACCCATTTTGAATCCGGACATGAGTTCATCCCCCAATCCCCGAATCATCTCATCGAAGTTCGAGGTAATGCCTGAGAAGACGTCCGCCATTTTTATTGGACTCCAACGGTCTGCTAGTCCGTCCGTCGCAAGGCGACAGAAGACAGTGTACCGAGCTTGGGAGAACAGAACACGCCTAATGTCTTTCCAAAAGAGGTCACTCTGCGCAACACCTACTAGGAATGCGGGATAGGCATGGCATCGAACTTCGGCAGGCATTTGACGGAGAAGTGCCTGATGTATCAATACGTCGCGACCGCAAAGCCGAATCCATTTGTAGTCCACCAGTAGCCCTCGGATGGGGACAAGACCGGCGAGTAGGTTGTCGAGAAGGCGTGCGACTGAGCGTATTTCAGGAAGCTGTGCGGGGACGGCATCCCTAAAGAGTCCCTCGTTGTCCTCCATCAGTCCGACAAAGGTGGTGATGATCGTAGCCATGCGGAAGATCGGATCAGCTTCCAGGTCTACCTCAACTTCCAGAAGCTCGCCTCTATGAAGCGTGCTCGGGTCGACCAACAGGCCAGTCGCCTCAGTCGAACCGAGCAGCCTTTCGACGTCAAGGATGGAGTCAACATTCGGCAAATGATCCATGCTCGCCGGACGCAGAGCCAGAGCCGAGTGTTCAATGTCGTAGAGATCCTTGAAGCTACTCTGAATGATAGCTTTCCGCGACACCTGAGATGCCTCACTCTGGCTAGATTGCTCCTTGGTGCCGAGGTTAGCCTTGGTCCCGCCTAATCCAACACCAAGTGAACCTTTGACCTCACTACTCCGCGAGGATGTCTGGCTCTCGGTAGATTCTGTGGCGATACGCCCCGTCCGCGAGGCCAGAATGCTCAGAACAGAGACCTCATCAAGGTACACAAACTCCCTCCGCCCACGATAGGCGTCCTCAATCAGTCCGCGGTCTTTTCGGTGACGGAACCAATTTGACAGTCGCGACGCAATACTCATCGGCCGCCTCCGCTACTTCCAATCTCTGCGGAGAGTTCTCTATAACGCGACCTTCGTTGGAAACCTCCGATGTAATCCTCTTCGTCGATCTCACGCCGACCATCCTCAACCGCCAGGAGGGCCGCCTCTGTCAAGATTGCTGCAAGTTCGGCTGCGGACCAGCCTTCGGTTCTTGCTGCTATGTCCCCGTGAGGAAGCGTTTCTCGAGTTTGCAACCGACGGGCGGTTTTGACGAGGATGTCCTCTCGATCGGATTCGTTGGGATAAGGGAAATGTATCTCCCAGTCGAACCGCCCAGGCCGCAATAGAGCGACATCAAGGTCCTGCCGACGATTGGTGGCAGCTATAACCACCACGTTGGCCTTCGATGAGAATCCGTCCATGAGAGTGAGCATCTGTGCAACCACCCTTGTTGACGATTCATGCGATTCGTCATCACGCTGTGCAGCGACGCTGTCGATCTCGTCGAAGAAGATGATCGCCTTGTCACTGTCCGCAGCCTTGTCAAACAACCTCCTCAGCAACTCCTCGCTCTGCCCTACCCACTTGCTGAATATCTCGGGGCCAGAGATCCTGTAGAAGTCAGCTCCAGACTGATGGGCGATAATCTGGGCAAGCATCGTCTTCCCCGTTCCCGGCCTTCCGGTGAATAGCACTCCTTTGATGGGACGAGCTCTAATCTCAGACAACGCCTCGCGGTGCTGGAGCGGCACTTCGATGAGTTCACGTGCCCTCGCGACGACCCCCTTGAGTCCTCCGAAGTCATCAAACCCGAGATCGGTTCCTTCTGGGGGCTTCCAGAGGAACTCATCTGTAACACTGTCATCAAGAGATGGCAGGTCGATAAGGCTAATTGGTGTTTTGGACAGAACTCGGACGACACCTTGAACATCGCCGGCTTCGACAGTATTGCCAACCTCGTACTCCACCTCATCCTTGGTCGGAACTTTGCGATTCTGGCTTCCTGATGTGATGATGGTGATATCTTCCGATTTGATCCTCACGACGCCGATCCACAATTGGTCGGGCCAAGCACTGCTGGGCAGCTTTTCGGCTCTCTGATGTCCGTCCTCGGTCACGAGCAGGAGTACATCCCCAACATCGTATTCAACAATGTCATATTCCCCACCTTCCTGGTTCAACCATCCCGACAGGCCGTTTCGTAGATCGAAGTACACTCGGCAGCCGTCCTCGGACACAGCTGTGACCTTCGCAATTTGCCCTATTGACCCAAGCTGTATCGACATAGCCCTTCAATCAATCTCCCTTCGCCCCAGCAGACTGGTGCGTGCGGACGTACTGGTCGAAGCGATCCGCACATTCTTCAACCAATTGAACTGTCCTCGCTCCCATCTCCACCAGGCACGCGTTGCTAGGGCTGTCCAGCGTGAGCAGAGGCTTGCCCGAGTCAGCGAGCTTGGAGGCGAAGGCTTCGGTCTTGCTGCCAGGCGCCGCATGGGCGATGAAAACCCCGGTCGCCAGCGACGCCACTAGGTCGTTGCGCTGGGCCGCGAGCTCAGCCGTCGGCCGTCTCACCTTGGCTGGAAAGGGCGACAGAACCAGCAGGTGGCCGTCGTCCAGGGCGGGGTGCCAGTCGCCTGGGATGCGCATGTTGTTAATGCCGCGGGCTGGGCAGACGACCACGGGTTGCTCGCCCCGCAGCAGGAGGCGCAGACACTCCCTCTCCATCGGTGTTTGAAAGCCGCCGATGACTGGGACACCAGCATCGCGCATGGCCCTGGCAATGTCGTAGGTCTTCAAGATGAGGTCGCCAGGACAGCGATTAGAGCAGAACAGGGCCGTTAGCGGCTCGTCGAGCAGCCGAAGGTTGCCCAAGTGGGCCGTCTCCGGTGGCAGCGCGACCGTGGCCCGGCCGTTTACGCGGACGCCCTGGGCTTCCTTCGCTGGGGTCAACCTTGCCGTGTGCTCCATTGCTGTGTCTCAGTTCCCTTCGCAGAAGAGCTTGTTGAACTCTGCCTTGGTCTTGCAACGTCTGACCTCGGCGCGCATCTGTCCGAACTGAGTCGAAGCCCCCTTGCGTAGGTTGGAATCTGCCTGCCCAAGGTACTCATCTACATGTCTCGACTGCCCTGTGGAGTCAACGATGGGATTCTTCACTGCCTCCATCGAGTGCTCCAATAGGTGAACGAGCATGGTCTTCGGGTCGAGGGGGCCTTGGTAGTCTTTGAACGCATCTATCGCCAGGGACTCAATGTGGTATCCGCTCATCTTCCTACCGGGACGGGTAATGAAGCAGTCCGCCATAGCCTTGGCAAGCTTGATTATCGGTACGACTCTGCCGTTCCTGGCCGTGTTGACCTCGGCTAGCTTCTCGGCAAAATCATCAGGTCGAGCTACGTTGCTCCACTGAGTGCTCCCCGGGTCGGCAATCCGAACACCACCGCTGTTCGTTCGTATGGCGGGCAGTATTTGTATCTCGGTCCCGTCGGAGTAGCTGACCGTCACCGCCAAGTTGCCCTCGCTTACGGTATTCTGGCGAAGCCGATTCTGGATGGTGTCCCGCACGTATTCGATGACCAATGCCGGAGTTTGGTTCACAAGCGAAGACTGGTTCACTATGAGAAGGGCGTCGACATCGCTGAGGCCGGTCACGTAAGTGCCCTTCCGCACGGAACCGCCGAACATGGTCTGCAACACGTTGCCTTTCTGTCTGAGGAACCCGCACAGGCTTTCAAGGCGCTGGGTGACAGTCTGAGTGTTCCTGCGGGTGTACTGTGCGAGAAATGCCTCGCAGTGCTCATTGAACCTATCGTCTGGCATAGGTCATGCCTCCGCTTCCGCCTCGATCAGATCGTCGAGGACAACGATGGGCAGGCCCTCGACGCGGCGAAAATCGGTGTCGTTAGTGATGAAGAGCGTGCAGCCGATGCTGAGAGCCGTTGCCGCGTGAAGCGCGTCGGGAGTCTTCAACCCCGTATCGGCGCGGATGCGTGCCGCGTCCTCCCACAGTTCGCGCGTGGCTGGGATTAGACTAACCTCATGCGCATCGAACATCGACCTGAGCAGCATCTCGACAACCTCGTCGCCCTCCCGTAGCGGCTTGACGAGCGTTTCCAATACCGTGATGTCGCTGCTCGCAACATCGAACTCACCGGCCCGGGCCTGCCGCCACATGGGTTCGAGCAACGTGCGGTACGGCTCGACACGCTCCACGCTGTAGATAAAGCCATTGGCGTCGAGGTAAACAGGACCGTGCGTAGGTAGGGTCAGCGATCCCACGATGCTCTCTCTTCCTTGATATAGTCGTCGACTTCCTTCCCAGTCTTGAAGAGGCGATGCCCCGGCGCCTCAGCCAGGATGTCGACTACGGATCGCCGTTCGGTAGACGAGGACCGCGTCACCACCACGTCGACCGACTGCCCCGCCTCCAGCTCTGGGCTGGCAATCTCCACCTTGCCCCCTGGTTGTACCGTCGTTCTGATGTGTAGCGCCTTTTGCATGATTGGTTCCTCCTCGTCTGTCGTTGGAGTAGTCATCGTCGCCATTCACCCCATTCAGGGGAACGCCAAAAGGTTATCTGCGGGAATCGGTTCCACGAATCATAATCAGGGTCGCCGTAATGGTCTTCGTCTTCCAGCACATCAACAAAGCGTACAGCCTTGACTGCTAAGGACAGCAAGTTGTAGTTAGCTTGCCCCGGCAAGGGAGTGAGTTCGTCTCCTTTCCTGAGCCAGAACTCATCCCAGACCCTTTTCTCAAAGTTGATGGAGCTTTCAATTTCAACGATTGCCCGCATTAGTGCGCCAGACTCGATGAGAGAGGGTCCGATAGTTCTGATTGTCTGAGTGCAGTATTCAGACAATCTCTCAAAACTTCTAAAGACCCAGTGCAAAGAACCGTAGGAATCCATTCCTGTCGGAAACTCAGCTTCGTCTAAGTGTCGTTTGCCCACTATCAGGAGGATGCAAGCACGTGCCTCAGTGTAACCCAGATGATCTGGGATCAAATCATACTCATGCTTACGCCCTGGATGTCCCAGCCACTGCTCGGCAGTGGTCTCAACGGCTCCTCTTGCCATGTTTCGGAGACGGTCAATTGACCATTCAACAAGCCTTGGTGGATTGGTGCGTCCCATGTCGGCGATTTCGTCAGGTGTAGCCTCTCTCGTAGAACTGCCGTCTCTGACATAGACTGTTTTGGGATTCAGCTTTCCACACTTGGCTAGCAAGTACACTGGTCGCCGTTGAATCGGAATGCTGAAGACTCCTATGCTTTTACCATCAGAGTTAAAGGGGAAATAGGAGAAGGCTGCGGGCCGGTTTGTTTTCCAATTCACAAATTGGTGCAATGAGGCGTCCTCCCAGTGTCGGTCAACGCCCACCACATTGCTCCTGCCACCTCTGACCTCTTCCACGCCAACCAGAATGTATGCGGTCCGGTAACGGTGTGTGTTGACCATGGCAAGGATGTCCTTCAGGAACTCGCTCTTGACCTCGGCGGTCTCCTTTTCGAAGGGATACTGCCCTCGCTTGAAGTCCAGTGTAGGCCCCTCATCCATAACCAGGAGAGACTCTAGTATTTCGTTGTTGAAGGATGCGTCTTGCATGGTCATGATGTGTCTGCTCTACCCGTCCCGGCCCATCCGGTGTTCAACGCCTGCGCTTACCCCGCTGATAGGTTCGTACTGCACCTTTAGGCACAGGCCGTTGAGAACCAGACGAGTACGCGAGTATCCCGGCGCCGGAAGCATCGGCCACGATTTGATTAACTGTTCGGTGCTCTTCGACTGGCAGTTCGTGGTAGGACTCAGGCGAAGCGGCTACGCTGCCTGCCCCATTTGCCATCAAATCTTTGAGCATGTCCACCCCGGGGTTGGTGGAGTTTACAGAGTCACGTCCCAGTCGGCTCAACCGCTCAGTGGCTTCAGTTGCGACCTTTGTGTCATCGGACAGATGTAGTATCCCCATCTTGTGCCGGTCTCCGCCAAGGGGGAACACAGTTACGATGATGCACTTTTCGTAATTGAACACGCAGGCCGCAAACTTCAGGCTTGACCGAAACTCCAGTGGTCGCACAGAAACGGCATCGACGTCTAGTTTCCCGTAGGTCTTCCAGCGATGCCAGATCTTGCCAAGCCGCTCCGACGTAGCTTCCGACCACTGCGTCCTGCTCTGCAAAGAGGCCCAAAGCCTATTCCACCAGATTTGAACCTCTTTTCGGGGGTGCCGCAAGGCCTCTTGTTTGTGTTGCTCCGACAATCGCTTGCCCAGGCGGCATAGGTCAGCCTCGTAGAGACATGCCCGATACATTGACAAGATGGGTACTCTTGGGTCGTTGAAATCAAGCTCCTTGACATCTATGGGGCTGAACTGGTCATCATGGTCCGGCTGTGTACACTTACACGCGAATCGACCGACACAAGCGTGCTTGGGCACCACGAGTTGTGGTTCGAGCCCATCCGGATTACTCGGTTTGATTGGATTAGTCGCGCTGCTCGTTACGTAGTAATGTTCCCATCGAGCCGTGCCCCACCGCAGTTCAAGCACCTTTTTGGACTTCTCGTCTTTTAAGTCGTCCAAAACCTCAGATTCAGGAATGACGTGGCAATTGTTGCCCACGGGGTTCCCGCAACGCTCTCCATTCTCGCCGGTTACGTAAAGGCAGACACCCTTAGCCCGTTCCTCTTTCTTGACGGGATCGACACTCCTCTTGACCTCACTCTTCAAGCGATCGGGAATATGCGGTGGCACGATGCGACTTCTCATCTCACCCACCTCGCCCCATGCGGTACTTGATGTCGTAGTTGATGATGAAGTCCAGCTCCTTCTCCGTGAAGCCGTAGTGCTCCGCCAGCACGCGGTCGATTCTGTCCACGATGGGCTTGGACGGCTTCTGGTGGAACTCGTCGTAGATCACCTTGCCGGTGGCCTGGTAACGGGTCTCCTTACGCTGGCTGTGACGCTTGAAGCTCTCCATAAGCTCATCGGTCAGTTGAGCCAACGTAATTGATTAGCGGATGGAAGGGAAGGGTGTTCAGAGTGAAGGGGAGTAGATGGGAGTGCCGCTGAACACAGCGCAGAGCCGGTCCACGACAGGCTGGTCGCCTCCATTGCGCTCCAACGTCCTGATTACGCTGGTGAAGGCTGAGAACGCATCGGCCCCCTCCACCGTCTTGGAGCAGTGCGATACCTTCCGCGCGATCACTGCCGGGCGGAGCGCTCGTTCAGCACGGTTGTTGGTCGGCTCAATGCCCGGATCGTCCAGGAAGCGCAGCAGGTTGCCCCGGTCGTCGTGCCAGCCCAACTCGTTCTGCAGCCTCAAGTTGTCCGCATCAGCCATCGGGCGGTCGCGGAGATGATAGCTCAGCTGTTGCTTCAACCGTTCGGCCTGGACCGCAAAGTTCTCAGCCTCTCCTCGGTGATATGCCCTCCACAGGTCCATCGCTTCTCGCAAAAGCGCACTCAGACTCTTGCCGAAGCTGCGTCCCCTCCCTGTCTTGGTCTGGACCACCTCGCTGACCGAGCGCAACACGTGCGCCAGACACTTCTGCTGCCTCACCTCGGACAGCGCCTGGGCGTCGTAGCTGCGGCCCCGATCAGTCACCATCACCCCTCCATAGTCCGAGGGGACCACCTCCCGCACCTCTTCGTTCCGGTGACGAGCACGGACTTGATACACCGCAGCCTCATCCGTCTCGAACGCCATCAGAAACGCTCGCTCGCCTCCCACTCGCCAGCCCGTGTCGTCGGTGTGGACGAACGGACTCGCCCGCACCGATGTCCGCAACTTGCGGTAGGCATCACCCACCGCACCCTTGGCACGACGCAGCGCGTCCTGGCTGATCGCTCCCTGGCTCACTCTCACACCAGTCAGCGCTCTGAGAACGGCAGGAACCTTCCGTACCGGAACGCCCACCCCATAGTGGAGCACGTGGGCCGCCGCCATCAGCCGCTTCCCCACTCGGTGGGCGCTGGCCCCGTA
The DNA here is from genome assembly GCA_965261815.1 of Dehalococcoidia bacterium. Lineage (GTDB taxonomy): Bacteria > Chloroflexota > Dehalococcoidia > Lucifugimonadales > CAZENU01 > CAZENU01. Next base: position 2,990,930 of record CBDHDR010000002.1, on the reverse strand, counting down.
CTGGTCAGGCGCTATGTCCGGATGACGCCCTCGCACAGCCTTGCCGCACGACCGGCACCGGCATACCTGCACACGATACGCCGTTACCTGGGGACGTGGGACCGGTGGAAGGTCGGTCACGTAGGCAAGCCGCACTCCCTCATGTTCGAGGACGCCTCCACATCCGGGGCAGGTGTCCCCCAACACTGGCACTGCTACAACCGGCTCGGTCACCTCATCGGCAGACGGCGGCTTGCGGTAGATGAACTGCCCCGTACCCGGCTTGCGGCCAGGACGCTTGGGCTTGCTGCTGCGCCTGCCCTTGGAGAACGGCGCAGCCTGTCGCTTTCCCGCTCGCTTGGCCTCGGCGAGTTCCTTATGCAACTCTTCGTTGGCTGCCGTCAACCGCGCGTTCTGCTCTTGAAGCCGCGTCACCAACGCGATAAACTGATCCCGTTCAGAGGGGGACAAGCTTGGGGAACTGCACATAGCCAAAGTCTAAACCAGCACCCAGCGCTCGCCGCAACCCCTCTACGGGCCACTAAACCGCTAATCAATTACGAGCCAACCGCTGCTTCGCGGACTTCCCCATCGTTTGCAGACCGATGGGGAAGCTCTCGATCTCCCTGAGATTCAGATGTCTGCTGTCAGACAGTAGGAGGAACCACCAGTAGAACAGGGAACTGTTCAACGCTGCGACGACAGCGTTGGCGTCCCCCTCGGTAGCAAAGCTCAGGGGTAATTGATTAGCGGTTTAGTGGCCCGTAGAGGGGTTGCGGCGAGCGCTGGGTGCTGGTTTAGACTTTGGCTATGTGCAGTTCCCCAAGCTTGTCCCCCTCTGAACGGGATCAGTTTATCGCGTTGGTGACGCGGCTTCAAGAGCAGAACGCGCGGTTGACGGCAGCCAACGAAGAGTTGCATAAGGAACTCGCCGAGGCCAAGCGAGCGGGAAAGCGACAGGCTGCGCCGTTCTCCAAGGGCAGGCGCAGCAGCAAGCCCAAGCGTCCTGGCCGCAAGCCGGGTACGGGGCAGTTCATCTACCGCAAGCCGCCGTCTGCCGATGAGGTGACCGAGCCGGTTGTAGCAGTGCCAGTGTTGGGGGACACCTGCCCCGGATGTGGAGGCGTCCTCGAACATGAGGGAGTGCGGCTTGCCTACGTGACCGACCTTCCACCGGTCCCACGTCCCCAGGTAACGGCGTATCGTGTGCAGGTATGCCGGTGCCGGTCGTGCGGCAAGGCTGTGCGAGGGCGTCATCCGGACATAGCGCCTGACCAGTACGGGGCCAGCGCCCACCGAGTGGGGAAGCGGCTGATGGCGGCGGCCCACGTGCTCCACTATGGGGTGGGCGTTCCGGTACGGAAGGTTCCTGCCGTTCTCAGAGCGCTGACTGGTGTGAGAGTGAGCCAGGGAGCGATCAGCCAGGACGCGCTGCGTCGTGCCAAGGGTGCGGTGGGTGATGCCTACCGCAAGTTGCGGACATCGGTGCGGGCGAGTCCGTTCGTCCACACCGACGACACGGGCTGGCGAGTGGGAGGCGAGCGAGCGTTTCTGATGGCGTTCGAGACGGATGAGGCTGCGGTGTATCAAGTCCGTGCTCGTCACCGGAACGAAGAGGTGCGGGAGGTGGTCCCCTCGGACTATGGAGGGGTGATGGTGACTGATCGGGGCCGCAGCTACGACGCCCAGGCGCTGTCCGAGGTGAGGCAGCAGAAGTGTCTGGCGCACGTGTTGCGCTCGGTCAGCGAGGTGGTCCAGACCAAGACAGGGAGGGGACGCAGCTTCGGCAAGAGTCTGAGTGCGCTTTTGCGAGAAGCGATGGACCTGTGGAGGGCATATCACCGAGGAGAGGCTGAGAACTTTGCGGTCCAGGCCGAACGGTTGAAGCAACAGCTGAGCTATCATCTCCGCGACCGCCCGATGGCTGATGCGGACAACTTGAGGCTGCAGAACGAGTTGGGCTGGCACGACGACCGGGGCAACCTGCTGCGCTTCCTGGACGATCCGGGCATTGAGCCGACCAACAACCGTGCTGAACGAGCGCTCCGCCCGGCAGTGATCGCGCGGAAGGTATCGCACTGCTCCAAGACGGTGGAGGGGGCCGATGCGTTCTCAGCCTTCACCAGCGTAATCAGGACGTTGGAGCGCAATGGAGGCGACCAGCCTGTCGTGGACCGGCTCTGCGCTGTGTTCAGCGGCACTCCCATCTACTCCCCTTCACTCTGAACACCCTTCCCTTCCATCCGCTAATCAATTACGCTCAGGGACTTCACCTGGGTTGAAATCTGCTCACCATTGCGCTCGTTCCAGAAGTACGGGGCAAAATCCGTCGCGCGAACCCAATACCGAGGCGCATTATGGTAGTAGATAGCATGCCCGCGCTTTCCGCCAAGAGACAAGCCAAGGGGTGCCAGACGCTTCAGTTTTGCAAGTACGTTGCTGTCCAACATGGAGTCCATTTTGGGAACCGAGTTTGTGAAGCCAAACGATGTTGAGTCTACGTACTCTAGGTGTTGAAATAGTGTTGGCCGTTTACCTTCATGCCACCGGTGGTACCGGGAAGTGAACGAAGATGCGTTACCTTTAGCCCTCCGAGTCACGTAGATGCAGAGCCTTTGATCGACTCCCTCGAAGAGCTTCGACGGGCGGATGTCATAGGTGGATGACCACGTTACGCTATCGCCGAAGAGAACAGTCTGAACCTCGGCCATCCGGTCAGTGCAAATCGCTGAGTGAGGAACGATCATGCTGGTGTGCCCACTCTTAGAGCACAGTCTTTTGTTTCTCTCAACTACAAAGGCGTAGAGGTTCCCACACGGCTCGGTCTTGTAGGCTTTCACGGTGTATTCGTTCTTGACCTTGTTGTATTCCACGTACGGCGGATTCCCAATCACAACGTCAAAGCCGTCCTTGCCCATGATCCCGTAGAACTCGACGAACCAGTGGAAGGGCTGATGGCTGGTGCGCCAGGAATTGAACGCAGTGGCCCTCTTGAGATTGACGCCGTACTCGGCAGCAAGGAGATGGTCTAGCTCGTCGTCGAGTTTGCGGAGGAGGTCGCGGAGGGCCTGCTTGTCGGCGGAGGTCACCTGTCCACCGTACATGGTCTGCTGCCAGCGGAACTGGTTAAAGGCCGCGCTGGCAATCTCCGCTTCCTCATTGATGCGGTCTAATGCTGCTTGGTCCTCGGGGAACACTTGCCGGTGCTGGCCATTGGGCATAACTGTCATGGCCTGCTGCACGGCGTCCAGTGATGTGAAGCCGACCAGCGTGTTTCCCGCACGGACGTTGAAGTCTATGTCAGGCAACGGCTCTATCTGGTCGTAGCTTTCAAGCTGTGCCACCAGCTTCAGGAATAGGCGCAGCTTGCAAATCTCGACAGCCTCTTCCATGATGTCCACGCCGTAGAGGTTGTTGAGCACGATGGACTTGAGGATGAAGTAGCGCTGATTGCGGTGTTCGTCTCCTTGTTCCTCTCTAGAGTGCTTGTCCACTTGCCCCAGGATGCGGCGAAAGTCCGCCAAGTGCTCAGGACTGCGCTTACGCTCGGACCTCTCGGCGTCGTCCAGGAAGCCGCGCATCCCCTCGAGGCAGGCGGTGTAGAGAGGTTCCAAAATGTTGAGGGCGGCGAAGAGGAACGCGCCCGAACCGCAGGTGGGATCCAACACTGAGATTCCGGTGTCGCTACGTTCCTGGTTGCCGTAGAGGGCGTGCCAGAAGGCGCGCAGGAGCTCTGGTCCCTCGCTCTGGGCGATGACGTCCCTGGCGAACCGCTCGACGTCGAGGTTCAGCGTGATGAGGTCGTTGATCTCCTGCACTTCGCCGTAGGCGAGCTTTGCCCTGACCTCTTCGTAGCGGGTGCGGCGGGCGACGACCTCGCGCCAAGTCTCGGTGGGCAATGCGTAGTCCTCCGGCGCAGGAGCGTTCCAGCGACCGCGCTTGGACATGTCGTTTATGCCTACGGCGATGTCTTCGGGCAGGTCGAAGGGCGCTTCAAGGCGTTCGGGGGCTTCCGGTTGCCGGGCGTTCCACGCGATGCCATGACCGACAGCAGGGTAGATGTAGCGGTCGGGGTCGTCTCGCAGCAGCCGCCATACGCCGCCGTCCGGCCCGAAGGCCACGGGGCACTCCTTCCTGGCGGCGTCGAACAGGAATGGGATCACTGTGTTGCGTGAGATGTAGCCGGTGATGTCCTCCTTGGTGTAGTAGGCCCCCATCTGCTTCTGGTTGACGTACTTCTCAAAAATGTAGCCGAGCACGTCGGGGTTGATCTCGTTGTCCTCCCGGTGGGGCCGCTCGTCCAGGTGCCAGCGGTAGCCGTCGAAGAAGTCGAAGACCCGCTCGAATGCGGCGTCCGGGATGGAGATGTCGGGGTTGTCTCGCTCCAGATCATGTACGTCGAAGAGGCCCCCGTTGAGGAAGGGCACCCTGCCAAGGAGGGCAGCCAGATCGGGCGCACGCTGAGCATCGGGCTGTCCCAACCCTTCGTGAAAAAGCCGAAGTAGGAAGAGGCGGTAGAATTGCTGGAAGCGCCCGCCACCACTCTGCTCCTGCACCATCTTCAAGCGGTTGCGTAGGTAGTCGTAGTCCTCGTCGAGGAAGCCCTGCTTCTGGACGAAGTAGACGAACATCATGCGATTGAGCATGAGGGAGGCATACCAGTCGCGGTCGCCCTGAGCCGTAATGCCTTCTATGAACTCACCGAAGTCCTCCAGCTCTTTCTGGAACCGTTCGTAGAAGCGCTTAGTAATCTTCTCGACGTCCAACGCGGCCCGGACCCGTGAGGCGACGAGAGCGATGTTCAGCGACGGCTCTTCATCCAGGGAGACGAATAGCGGTTGGATGCGCTGGAGCAGGTGGTCTCCGCTTGCGCCTGTAGTAACGGCGTACTCGCGGCAGGCGGCCGGCTTTCCGCTCTCCCGCCTGACCCACTGCCAGACCTGCGCCTTACGGCCCGGGTCGGTGAAGATGATGAGGTGCTCGAAGGTGCGCTTGGCAACCTCGCTCTCAATCTTGCGTCGGATCGGGTACTGGGGGATGTTGTTGTCGACGCTGGAGTCGCACTCGTAAACGGCGAACCCCGCCTTCTCCGCAATAGGATTGAGCGCATAGTCCCGCTCATTGATGCGCACGACGAACGGCTCCGTGACGTAGTGGTCCCAACCCAGGCCCTCGACGAAGAGACGCGGAAAATCGAAAGCCTGTAGGTGGGGCCGTAGCTCTTCAATTGAGACTGGCATCAGGAGTCGCCCTCCGTATCGAACAGCCCCAGGGAGCAGATGATCTGTGGCTCCTGGGCCTCGGCGGCTGCGTCACCCGTCAGGCAGAGCCTATCCTCCTCACGCAGCGACATGACGATCTCGGACAACTGGTCGTCCGAGACGCCGCTGCGGAGTTGCCGGTTCAGGGTGTCCACTGCCGAGGGGCGCAGAGGATAGCGGTAGATGTCGTCGATTGCCTTGTGGAGAGCGTCCACGTCGAAGAGCTGGCCCTTGATGGAGTCAGCATAGGCCTTCAGTCGTGTGTAGGTGCGGAAGCGGGCTCCGGAGGGTCGCCCGAGCTGGCCGCCGACTCGCTTCTCCTCCCTGACGACGTGCTTGACACCCTCGGCAACAAGCTCGTGGTGACTCTCGTGGTGAGGCTGTGCCGGGGTGTCGGGCCTGCACTCGGCGGCGGAGAGGATTTCAAGCTGCGACTCGGTAATGCTTTGGCCCTTGCGGTCCACGTAGGCTAGGGCGTCGTTTCCATCGGAAGTGCGCATGAACACGAGCACGCCCTCGGGCCGCTGGGCAATGGGCGCGTGCTGTCGCGACGAGAAAACGACGTCCGGCAAGTTGGCCACGGCCTTCTCTAATGACGGGTCCGCACCAATGGCGTTCTTCCATATCTGGTAGGCGTGAGACGCTAGGTCTACGTCACCCTCCGGGTCGCCGTCCAGGATGCCGGCTCGCTCATGGTACAGATTGACGATAGCCTGATCGTGGTCTTCGCCCTCGTCCTCGAAGAAAGCCTCGTCAGCACCGACCACCTCAGCGTTCTCCCTCAGCCGCTCCCGTACTCGCCCTCGCAGGTCGATGATGCGCTCGACGCCCTCGGCGGGAAGGAAGGAGTGGCAGAGTATCTCCTCTGCCTTCTGCCCGATGCGGTCCACGCGACCCGCACGTTGGATGAGGCGGATGATGGCCCAGGGTAGGTCGTAGTTCACGACCACGTGGGAGTCCTGAAGATTCTGACCCTCGCTGAGCACATCAGTGGCGACAAGGACGCGAAGCTCCCGCTCCGGTTTGCCCTGGCCCGGCCTCTGGTTGCTATCCGGGCTGAATCGCCATGCCGAATCCGTGGGGGCGGCGGAGTTACCGGTGACCCCGGCCATGTCCGCCACCCCTCTCTTCTTGAGTTGCGCTTCCAGGTAGTCAACCGTGTCGGCGAATTGAGAGAACACCAGCACCTTCTGGTCTGGGAAGGTCTCCATCAGCAGTGAGTTGAGCGCGTCGAGCTTGGCGTCCTTGGCGGGGTCCCAGTCCCCGTAGGCTTGGAGTATGTCCAGGAGAGCGTTGGAGTCAGAGAGAAGCTCGCTCTCAAGAGAAGTCTTGAATAGGTCGGCGCGGAGCCACCTGAAGCGGCCACTGTAGCGGCCTTGGTACTCGGTGTATATCAGGGCTGCCCGCGCCTTGAAGTCGGAGGCAGTCCAAGCGCCGCCGGTCTTTTCGACTGCTTCCTCTTGGTCATCGTCGTCAGGGTCGAAGAGAGCGCCCTTCGCCTGGTCTGCGTCTTCGTCGGTGAATCGAGAGTCCAGCATCTCGGCGTCCTGCGTGCCGAGGGGCAAATGCAGGCCATTCCTGATGGCATGGAGGAAGACGTAGTTGCGGAGCACGTGCCTCTCTACGGATTGCAGGAACGCCGCACCGCTGCTCTCCAGCCGCTTGAACAGGTTGGTGCGGCAGAATCCGATGAGCCGCTTGCCAGCCCGGGACAGGTCGTCGATCTGCCGCTCCTCTCCCTTAGTTGGTGGCGTTGCTGGGTTATCCAACAGATAGTTGCCGAGGCCGTACCTGGGCAAGTGGAGGTCCTTCACTATGTCGACCACCTTCGGCGAGTACAGCTTGGCGTACTGGTCGTTGGGGTTGGAATCGTCGATGGCGAACTTGACCGTCTTTGGCACGCGGGTAGGGAAGAAAGAGCGGGTCCCGTCCTCATAAGTGAGGAACTTCCGGCCAGTCTCCTGCTCCGTCTCGGCGTAGTTGTCCTGGATGAAGCTACGGGTGCGGCGTACGAGATAGAGGCGCATCAGGTCGCGCCAGTCGTCGGCATACTCGCTGAAATCAAAGGCCGCCAGGGTGCGCGGCGCGGCTTGGTGACGTCTGCTGAACTCGATCTCGCCCAACTGCCGCAGGAGTCGTTCGGGGCGGATGCCCAAGTCTTGGTCTTCCTCCACGAAGATGCGCAGTTGGCTGGACAGGTCCAGATACGTCTTGTTGTAGGGCGTGGCCGATAGGAGGATGCACTTGCTCTCGTTGGCCCGGACGTACTCCTGGATGGCCCGGTAACGGCGCCCCTCTCGATTGCGGAGGTTATGGCTCTCGTCGATGACGACAAGCCGGTAGCGGCGCAGTGTGGGCAACTCGCCGAGAACCCTGCTCAGGGACAGAACTCTAGCCCGCAGTTGGTACTGGTACACGTAGTCTTCCCACATCGGGACGAGGTTCTTCGGGCAGATGATTAGCGTCTCCAATCCGTAGTCGTCCTCGAAGATGCGAGCTACGGCGGTGGCCATGAGTGTCTTGCCAAGCCCCACAACGTCCCCGATGAGTACACCGTTGCGCTTGTTCAGGTGATGAGCCGCTATCTTGACCGCAGCAGCTTGGAAGTCGAAGAGCCGGTCGCCGAACACCTTGGGAATCCTGAACTCGGCAAGCCCGGCGCGGGCTTCGTGGGAGAGGTGGTAGGCCATTTTCAGGTAGACGTGGTAAGGAGGTATCAGCGCCTCCCTCGCCCAGCTCTCTTCGATGATCTGGAGCAGTTCGTCCGTGATGTCGACGCAGAGCCGGTCGTTCCACCTGTCCTCGAACCATTTCGTGAGCTTGAGCGTAGCGTCGTGGTCGAGAACGTCCACGTTCAACTCGCCCTGTGCCGACAGACCGGCGAAGGTCAGGTTGCTGCTTCCCAGGTAGCCGACGATGGGGTTTATGGGATCGTTGCGAAACAGGAGGTAGAGCTTCGCGTGCAGCGGGTGGCGCAGAAAGAGCTTGACGACGACCTTCTTGGCGCGAAGCTGCGCGGCCAACTGCCGCAAGGTCCTCTCGTCGGCGTTGGTGGGAGCGCCGACAGTGAGCTGCTGGCGAAGCTGTTCGGCCAACTGGACTCTCAGGCGGTGCGCCGTCTGGTTATCGATGCTAGAGGGCCTATCGACGAGACTCAAGGCATCCCTGAGGTCATCGTGAGGAAGGCGCTGCATCCCGATGAGTACGCGGCAAGGTCCGTCACCCGGCTGCCAACTGTCCACGTGTGGTGCGAGTCCGCCCCAGCCCCGCAGGTTGAAGTAGCCGACGCAGAAGTCCGCCCGTGACGACAGGTCCAAGGTCTCCCGCAACGCGGGCAGGAGACTGGTGTCAGACGCAAGGTTGTCAAAGATGCGCGGCATGAACGTTTACCCGTTATCCGGACTTTGAGCCAGTGTTATCCTGCGACCTTGATGAGCCTTCTGCCTATTGCCACCCCCGGCCCTCACCCACTCGTCTACTTCCGAAAGCTGAAAGCGTAGGAGCCGCCCCACTTTGTGCGCTGGGAAGTCTTTTGAGTCAACCCAGCGGTATATGGAGTCCTTTCCCACGCTCAGGTGGGCAGCCACGTCTGCAATACCGACCCATCCTTCTTCAGACGCCATGTCCCGCTAACTCCTTACAATGAAAGCCTACAACTTACCATGAAAGTATAGGTTTACGAGTATCTGCCGTCAATCTACAGCGATTCGGAAACCCTGAGAGAGGAGCGTAGGTTTCGGGCAACAAAAAAAGGGCCGCACACACGAAAGTCCGAAACGCCGAAAACGCAAAAAGGGCCGCATACATGGACAGCCAGGGGGAGGACATCGCCAATGGAGCGACGACCTCCCCCTTTTATGAGCGGCCTAGCGGCCCGCGCCGACCGGCTCTTCCTCCCGCTCCTGTTCCACCGCCCACGCGAACAGGGACAGTGACGGGGCCTGGGTCTTGCGGCCCCTGGGCTTGACCGGCTCCTCGGCCATGAACTCCGCCCAGGAGAACAGCGACTGCTGCGGCTCCGGGGCCTCGTCCTCGTGGTGGCCGTTGCCGTTGACCGGTGCGGGCGCGTGGCCGTTCCCGTTGCCGTTGGCGTGGCCGTTGGCCGGGACAAGCTCCACCGTCGGCCCGATGCCGAGGGCGTCGCCACCGTTGGCGTGGTGTCCGTTGCCGTTCACCGAGACCGTCTCCGGCTCGACCTCGACGACCTTCCAGCCGTCGTCCACCAGCAGCTCTTCGGCCTCGCTCTCGGCGTTCCGTGCCTGGGCGAACACCTCCTCCATCGTCTCGGCCTCGTCCTCCTCCTCCCCGCCGCTGACGATCCTGCGGGCCAGGGCCATCATCATGTCGTCGCCGTCGTCCCCGTATGCGGCCAGCCCGTCCTCCGGCAACTCCCCCTCGACGGCCAGGGAGCTCTGCATCTTCTTCGCCACCAGCTTCAGCGCGTCGGCCTGGAGGGTGTTCCGGTAGCTCATGAACACCACCTTCACCGGCCTGGTCTGCCCGATGCGCCACGACCGCCGCGACGCCTGCCGGACGACATAAACGCTGTAATCCGTTTCGTCCCAGACGATTGTCGGGAAGTCGATGAGGTCGAGTCCGGTCTGCACCAGGCGGGGGTGGCAGATGAGGACGTCGATGCCCTCCTTCACCTTGTCGGCGACCCACTTCTCCCTCCGGTTCGGGGCCACGGCGTCGGCCTTCATCACCTCCACCCGGAAGCCGTGCCGGGTGAGGATGTCGTCCATCCGCCCGGTGATGTCCCTGGTCCCCGTGTGGGTGACGTAGACCAGCACCCGCCTTCCCTCCAGCCGCTCGGCGGCCACCAGGTCGATGAGCGCCTTCTCCTTCGGGTAGAGCTTGTCTTCGGATAGGGGAGGCACCGCGACGATGACGTCGCCCGTTCGGGGGTCGAAGACCGTCTCCCCCCTGGTGCAGCCGTCGGGGTAGGCGAGCAGGGTTTGCAGGTAGGTCGCCAGCAGCCGCTTGGAGCCGCTCTTGAGCGCGGCAGCCAGCTCTTTCTTCAGCTCCTCGAACACGGTGTTGTAGGCGCTGCGCTGGGAGTAGCCGGTGGCGTCCTCCTCCGAGTCCATCGAGGACACGAGGATCTTCTCCTCGTAGTCCGGCAGGCCGGAGGCAACGTCCGCGAGGCGCAGGAACACCGTGTTCCCGATGATGTGGAACAGAGCGCTGGGCACCAGCCCCGGCCGCTCCCTGGTGACCTTGCGGTACTTGCGGCGGCGGCTGTTGCGCCCGTCCTCCACGGCATCGTCGTCGGGCTTGCCGACGGTGACCTCCTCGAAGCCGTACCGCTGTATCCAGCGGTGTTCGTCCGACCGTCCGAACTCCGTCCTTATCTCCGGCGAGAACCTGTAGAGGAGGTGGAAGATGGTCGAGGAGTAGCCTCCCAAGAGCGTCCCGGTGAGGCTGAGGGACTTGCCGCACACGTCGGCGAGGATGCCCGCGGCGATGCCCTGGGCCGAGCCGCGCCCCTTGAATTCGTGAACTTCGTCGCCTATCAGCAGGTCGAAGAAGCCCTTCATCCTGTGCTTGATGTAGTCGGCCAACGGATAGCGGGCCGGGCCGGACCTGTCGGCCTGCCACAGCGGGGCGTCGCAGCCGGCGCAGGTGTGCTTGCGGCGGTTCAGGTCCGCGAACGTCAGCGGCACCCCGTCCTTGTCGACGATCTGCGCCGTGCAGTCGGGGCAGCAGGGGACCCGGAAGGGCTCCCCCGTCTCCTCGTCCCGCAGCAACCTTCCCTTGGATACCGCCCACCGCTCGATGACGGCGGGCATCCAGCGGTAGGACAGCTTTGCCTTCTCACGGCTCATCACCGCGAACAGCGGGCCGGACCCGACGGAGAGGCGCAGCCGCTCCAGGTCGGTGATGGACTCGACGATGGCGGCGCGGACGCCGGGCACCGTCATCTCCACCTCCCGCTTCCACTTGGGCACCAGGTGGGGCGGGCAGATGACGAGGGTGCGCTCGAATCCCGCCATGTACGCCGCCGCCGCGCCGATGAAGGTCTTGCCGGTGCCCATCTCGCCGACGACGGTGGTGCCCCGGTGGGCCTTGAGGGAGAGGGCCGCGCCCCTGATGGCGTCGGCCTGCGCTCCCAGGGGCTTGCGGAGCAGCCTTGGGAGCGTCCCGCCGTTCTCTGAGGGGCGGTAGAGGGGCGGGTAGGACTCGACCACCCTCCTGGCTATTGCGTCCTTGAACGTGTCTATGAAACCTCCGAGGTTCATTTGAGTCGTCCTCCTTTTCGTGGTAGTTAGAGGACGACGCTGGAACCCGGGCGCACGTCTCCATCAGTCGCCGCCGCAAGGCGGAGAGCGACGGGAGACGGACTGCGCCGCCCCAGCGGGGGCGGTCGGGTTCCGGCAACGCCCCCAGGCGAATGCTTGAACGTGCGAAGGCCCGCCCACGGCGGGACTCGCGTATGCGGCCCGGTGCGGGCCGTCCCAGGCTGCTCCGAGGCAGCCGCCCATCATGCGGTGCGTCATGGAGCCCTACGCAGCCGCCGTCTCCGGCTGCTTCAGCATGGCGGAGTAGCCCCGCTCGACGACGTGCGTCACCGAGACCCGGCCCATGCCGTCGTACCCCGCGCGGTAGGCGAACTCCGCCTTCGCGCCCCAGGGCACCCGGCCGCCGACTCTGACGGTGCCGCCGCCGGACTTGGCGCCGCGCCCGGGGCCACCGGCGCCGCGAACGACCATCCCGCTCCGCTCGCCCTTGCGCCAGCCCAGCACCTTCACCTCGGCGGGCATGACCCGCTCCGCCTTCGTCGGCTGGAACAGGACACCGTGCAGCTTCCTGAGAACGACCGGCGACGGGTTGTTCCTGCCGTTCATGATCTGGGAGAGGTTGGCGGAGCTGATGCCGGCGCGCCGTGCGACCTCGTTCTGGCTGAAGCCGTGGGCGTTCATCCGCTCCCACACGGCCTCCCGGTCGATGCAGGCTGGCTGCGCGGGAGCGACCTTCGCCGGAGCCTCCAGCGCCGACTCCATCTTGGCCTGGAGCTTCACGCCCATGTTGCTATGACCCCGCGCCACCATTGACATGTAGCCGTAGGAGACGCCCACGCGGTCGGCCAGGTCCCGCAGGCTCATGCCCAGCTCCCTGGCCCGCTCCCGGATGTAGCTGCTCTCTCCGGCCACGACGACGCCCTGGCGGTTGGCGCACTTGGCGGGCGCGACCTTCGCCGGACCGTGCAACGTCGACTCGACCCTGGCCTGGACCTTGACGCCCATGCTCTGGCGGCCACGGGCAACCTGCGTCATGTAGCTGTAGGACACGCCAACGCGGTCGGCCAGGTCATGCATGGTCATGCCCAGGGTGCGGGCGCGCTCCCTGATGAAGCTGCTCTCGCCGGTCACCACGCCGCCCTGGCGGTAGACGATCCCCTGTCCGGGGACCTCTCCCAAGACCGCCATGGCCTTCTCCCGCATCTTCGGAGTCCACGGCCTTTTCCCGTTCGCAATCTGCGAAAGGTAGCCAACGGACACGTCCATCAGCGCCGCAAGCTCCTTCATGGTGATCCCGCGCCGCCTCGCCGCAGCCCTGAGCTCGCTCTCGGTCCCCGCATCAGGTGCGGGGCAGGCTCTGTCAATGCTCGTAGTCGTCATGTCGCTTCCTCCTGTAATGAAGAAGCGGGACCGCCCCCTTGTCGGAGACAGTCCCGCTCGAATCCGTGTCCCGATGGTCGGGACTGTCTCCTTGGGTGGCGTTGTTGCCGTGGCGAATGGCCGGTGCGGCATCCCGGAATCAAGTCCGGGGCGGCCTCTGTGCAAGGCCGTGTGCGGGGCAAGCCCCCGGAATCAAGTCCGGGGCAGGCTCCGTCGTGCATAGGGCACAGGTCCCACCCCCAACCGGAGTCGAGGAGAAGACCTGTGCGACGCGTGTGGGATTGGGGGAAGAGGGGTGGAAGCCCGCAGGGGAGCGGGCGGAGGAGGCAACGCCCCCCGTGCGGGGCGCTGCCTGATGGAACGGAGCGCGGGTGCAAGCAGTCGCAAGAAGGCGACGCCCCGGGGTCCAAGCAAGGCACTGAAGCGCCCCGTTTGCCTCACGAGTCGTCAACCGTTGCTTGCGCTACGCCAGCGCCGGGCCACTCTCCGGTCAGGGCCGAGGGCAAGCCTTCGCCAAGGGCCGGAGCCCCCGGAGGCTGCGCCCCGAGACGACCTTGCCGGGCCGCCACCGCATCCCCAGGACCGCCGCGACCTCAAGCGTCCCGCCGTCGTCCGTGGGCACCAGGGCGGCGGCCCTGCCCGTGCCCTGGCTGTAGACCATCACGTCCCGGTCTCCAAACCGCCGCCGAACCAGGTCCGTCCACTCGGCGTAGGCCCACCGGGCCTCGTGCCTCTCCGCCTTCGCCACGTCCATGCCGGCGAGGACCGCCAGCGCCGTGTCGAAGTCCCCCGCCTGCCGCATCCGCCGAGCCTCGTGGACGCTCTTGGTCACGCTCGGTGTCTCCGTCGCCGGTGCCGTCTGCGGCTGCTCTGGGAACATCGCCGCCATGAGCCGGTCGACCAGCTCCTCCAGGCTGCGCCTGGGCCGCACTACGTTGTCCATCGTCCGATTGCCTGCTGCCAATGTTGCCGTCGTCATCACGACCTCCTTCTGTGTTGTGTTGCCTTTGTTGCCTTGCCGATTGCGCCCGTTTGCGGGCAAAGAAGAAGGGCCGTCCCCGGATGGAGACGACCCTTGCGTGTTGGGATGGGGTATGAGAGGGCCGGAGGCCCCCTCTTGTCAGCGTCTGGGCCTTCGCACCGTGGGCCGCATGAACCGCCTGAGCAGCAGCCAGCCGATGCCCAGGCCGACCAGGTTGAGGAAGACCAGCTCGCCGTCGCCGGTGATGAGCGGCGCCGCAATCACCAGCGCCACAATCCCGGCCACGACGACCCGCTTGCGCTTCCACCAGGGACGCTTCTCCGGGGCCTTGACAGTCGCCTCCATCACCGGCTCGAAGGCCGTCCAGATGGGCAGCCCGACCAGCGCCTCCAGCTCGGTTATCACCACGCCCGTGCCGCAGTTCCCGGTGTGGCAGCGCACCTCGATGCCCTCGCCGTCCGGCCTCTGCCTGAACGCCAGCCCGTCCGAGCGACCGCCGTGGCAGATGGCCGTCGTCGTCCAGAACCAGCCCCGCTCGAAGCTGACCCGATGCGGTATGAGGTTCGCTATCTGCGCCGCGCTCGGTCCCGTGTACCGTTCCGTCATGTCCCGTCCTCCTTCTCCTGTCTGTGTCCGTGATTCGTCCATGCCGATGTACCTCCTTACTGAGTGTGTTGCCGTTGACTCCGAGAATCCGTGTTGCCGTTCCAACGTCGCCCGCTGTCTGACCATGAGCCGAACGGGAGAGACGCCGGGGTGAAGAAGACGCAGCTCGGCCCAGGGTCAATTCAGGGGGAATCGACTCAGGGGAGATGCTGTGAAATGGGGTGTGCGACCGGCCTCTCAGATCGACCACAGGACGGCGCGGTGAGAGAGCGACGCAGCCGTGCGAGGTCGTCGCAGGCTGGCGTGCGTGAGAGCTGCGACCCAACCGCGTGACGGTTGTGCCGCAGGCATGAGGAATGGCCGGGCGCAGGGCGCACTCCGACCTATGTGTTCCGTCTTACGAACCGGCATCGGGGGAGCAACGGCTCGACCCTTCGACCGGCTCACGCAGCGGGAAGGCGCTTGTCCCTCTGGAGCAGACCATCGGGAGAGCGAGGCTCAATCCTTCCGGTCCGATCCCCTGGGCGGCTGTTCGGAGAGCGAGGCTCGATCCTATGCAGCCGGTCCCGGATTCGGGGGACGGGAATCCTCCAGGTTTCTAGGCACGAAACGCTGGAAAAGCCAGAAACTGCGTCAATTATCGCCCGAACAACCGAGCGAATGGAAGGCTTCGGAGGGGGTTTCGGGCCAACCCAACGTGGATTGCTCGCACCGATTTAGCGCCCTTTTCGCTGGGACTTAGCACCCGCCGAAAACCGGCCCCGGAGCCGTCTCCGGGGCCTACTTCCACCACAGCCACAGGGTGAGGACCTTGCGCACCCAGCGCAGCAGCTTTCGCTTCCGCAACGCCACCCGCGTGTCGGCCAGCGCCTTCCAACGGTGGGTAGTCTGGCCCTTGCGCCCGAAGCCCCTGAGCGGCTGCTTCTCAGGCGGCAGCGTCAACCCGTGCTCCTCCAGCATCGCCAGCTCCAGCACCAACAGCCGCTCCTCCGTCGTGAGCCACGACAGGCTCTTCCCTCGATGGGGATGGTCGGCCCGCAGCCTGCGCCACTCCTCGACCAGGGGCCACGCATCGCCGTAGACCTCCTGGTCATCCTCTGCGGGTTCTTCGGTCACGATCTCGGGGTCCAGACGCCGCTCGGTGAAGGGCTGGCGAGGACGCAACCCCGCCACCGGAGGGGCGGCCCCGGTCTCCGACCGGCCCGCCCCGTCGTCGTGCTCCCCGTCCTGCGCCTGGTCCTGTCCCTGAGACTCGGCGCTGCCAGCAACCGCAGCCCGAATCTCGCCGAGGCCGTCCCGCAGCTCCTTCGCCAACGCCTCCACGCCGCCCTCCAACGCCTTCACACGCTCCCGCAGCTTGGCCACTTCGGGGTCGTCGCCCGTCCCCAGGAGCCGCTCCAGCGCATCGCCCATGCGCCCGGTGATCTTCCCCGTCTCCTCGGCCCGCGCCAGCGTCTTGTAGTTGACCCCCAGCAGCTCGGCCGCCTCCATCTTCCCCTCCTCCCGCACCAGTTCCCGCAGGAACCCGCTCAGCCTGATTCTCCTCAGCTTCTCCACGTCCGGGACACCAGCCCCGTTCCCGTCGTCCTGCACCTCGTCCGCCGTCGTCTCGTCGTCCAGCGGGCCGCCAGCCAACGTCTCGTCCGCCTGTGTCCCGTTCACCTGCGCCTCGTTCATGGTCGAACCTCCTCGCTCTCATGTCCTGTAGGGGACAGTCCTGTAAAGGGGTATCTCAACCCCCGATAAGGCCCCGCTCCCCCAATTGCTCGCTCCGATTTAGCAGGATTCCGCTCCACCGCCCCGATTCCCGCACTTCCCTTTTGGGCATTTACGCCCCCAAACGTTGAACCAACCCTTACCTCGAAGTGCTCGCAACAACGGCTCCACCACCCCGGATTTCCGCCTATTTCACGTTGGAAACCGCCTCCGACTTCCCTTTCGGGAACTGAAGCAAATCCTTGTACACGGGTATGACACCACATCCGGCCTCTCAAAGTGGAGGCCCCGTGAGGGGGGCACGCGCCCGTGCCCCCCTCACGCACCATGATATTTCGCCCCCCGACTCCTCAGACTCGATGGGAGAACAGACGACCCCATCGACGAGGAGGCGAAGACGTGGGAGCGCAATCGACCGTCCGACGGACCCTTGGAAGAGCCAAACAGCTGATGCCCCTGGCCGCCGCGCTGCTCCTGGCGGCGCTGGTGACGGTCCCCGCAAGCAACGTCGCCCTGGCCCAGGCCCCACCCGACCAGATCGTCCTGGTCAACGCCGACCGGGACTTCGTGGAGCGCAAGAAGAAGGGCGAGTTCGTCGCCCGACCCGTCTTCGACCGTGAGATAGCGTCCCTCTTCTACGCCGTCCGGGACGCCGACACCGGCGACTGGATAAGCACCATGTACCGGGTGAAGGGCGGGGAGAAGAAGCGCAGCGACGGCTGGGAGTATTCCTTCGAGTACCCGGCCCTCGACGAGCAACCCGAGCTCGACCCCGATCGGGCCTACCTGCTGGTCATGCTGGCGGAAGCTGAGGACGGCAAGCGAGGCGACTTCTACGCCGTCGTCCCCGTCCATGAGCCGGGCCGCATCTGGGACAAGATACTGTCCGCTCTCAACCCCGCAAGATGGGCGAGGGCCTTCGCCGGTTGGGTGATCGAGGGAGTCCACGGAACGCTCTGCGGCGTCGTTGAAAGGGCGAGCGGAGAGGACGCCGACAACTGCCGGAGGCAATCCGGCTGATGACGGACATCCTCACAGGAACCCCTGAGCACCTCACATACGGCCACTGGCTCGTGCAGCAGGCGTGGATGGTCGTCTGGGCCGTCACCTCCGCCGCCCTGGTGGTCATCCTCGGCTGGATGGGCCTTACGCTCGTCATCTCCGAGCACCTGGGCAGGTCCCAGGCCGGATGGCGGGAGATGGTCCCTCGGCTCGTGCTCGGCCTCGTCGCCGCCGCATCGTCCCTCTGGTGGTGCGCCCTGGTCCTCGACGTGGCCGACGCCGTGTCAGGCTTCATAGCGGTGTCCCTGAACGTCACCCCCGGAGACCTGCTCAGGGCTCCCCTCGACACCTTTCTCACCGCCGTCCAGGCGGGGAGCGTGGGCATGGCTCAGCTCCTGGCCCTGCTCTATCTCGTCTACGGCTTCTTCGTCCTCTACGTGATCGTGCAGATGGTGCTGCGACTGGCCCTCATCGACATCCTGCTGGCCCTCGCCCCCATCGCGTTGGGGCTGTGGATTCTGCCCCACACGGCGGGCTGGGGACGCCAATGGCTGCGCCTGTTCATGACGACGGTGTTCCAGCAGGCCATCCAGCTCATCGCCCTGGCATTGGGCTTCGGGTTTCTGCGCGAGTTCGCCGCGATAGCGGCCTTCGAGCCGGTGCAGGACCTGATCTGGAAGCTGCTCATGTCCCTGGCCTTCGTCTACATGGCGACCAGGGTGCCGTCGATGCTTGGCAACGGCGGGACCTTCGACTCCTGGCTCTCGATGCTCTACTTCGGCATGAACCTGCCCGCCTCGATGGTGCGGTCGGCAAAGACCATCGGGCTGCTCGCGGGCGGCGCGGCGGGAGGGCCGGGAGGCATGGCCGTTGGCGCGGTGGCGGCCAGCGCGGGCCTGTCGGCGGCCTCCAGCGGCCTCAGTTCGGCGGCTTCGATGGCCACCCCATCGGCAGGCGGAGACGGCGGCGGGGAGGCTCCGAGGAGCGCAGACGAGTAATTACGACCCCAACGGAGCGCGGGCGCAGCCCGCGCCCATCGACAACAAGACGAAGGAGGTGGAGCGATGTGCAGGTAGGCGAGCAGAGGCAACGGAACCGATAGAGACGAGCAAGAGACTCCGAAACGGAGACCGAGAGGAGAAAACGAATGGAAGAACTGACTCAGACCATATCGAACCTGGTGGGCATCCTGCTGGGCGTCGTGGGAGCAGTCGGCGTGGGCTTCTTCATCTACGGGGCCTACATGTACCTCACGGCCAGCGGCGCGCCCAACCAGATGGAGCGCGGCAAGAGCGCCATGATGACCGCCCTGGCGGGCATCGTCCTGGCGATGGTGGCCTACGGCGTCGTCGAGCTGGTGATGAACGCGGTCGTAGGATCGCCGGTTGACCCCAACGTGCCCGACCCGACCGCCCCGACTCCCCCGCCGCCCCCCGACAGCGGATAGGCGAACGAACGGAAGGAGAGAGAGCATGAGAGAACACGAGGTTCCGACCCACGTGCAGGCCGAGGACAGGGTGCTGCTGTGGTTCACCTTCCCACAGATCGTGGCGTTGACGGCGGTATGCGCCCTGTCCTACGGCGCATACCGCTACGCCCCCGTGGGGCCGTCCGAAGTGAGGATGGCGATTGCCGTCCTGTTCGGCCTTGCGGGGATCGCCGCGGTCGTCGGGAAGATAGGCGGTCGGCGGCTGCCCCTGGTGGCCGCCGACCTGTTGAAGTACCGGCTTGGGGCGAGGCTCTACGCGGGGCCGCCGTCCGAGCTGGTGCGGAGCGAGCCGCCCGCGCCGGCCCAGCCGGTGAAGAGCGGCCCCGGCCCCCTGCGGATGATGGCGAGGCGGGCGGGAAAGACCCTGCGTCGCCTTCGCCGGGAGCGCAAGGGCCGGGAGCGGAAGGGAGGACGGATGCCCTTCCGTCCACATCGCTGGTTCGGCAAGCCGAGGAGAACGGAGAAGGACAACATCAACGGAAACGGCAAAGGGGACGGGAGCCGGAAGTCCAGGCGAGGCAAGCTCCCGAAGAGCTTCCTGGCAGTCGCGGCCGCCGTGGCTCTCGCGGCGACGGTCACCATCGTCCCCCAGTCGGCCCTAGCCGACGACCACGAGCCTTGGCGGGACGAGATCGACTTCGAGGTCGAGGAGCCGGTGGAAGGACGGCGGATGTTCGTCGAGGGGCTCACCGTCACCGGCGACCGGGCCGCCGTCACCCTGCGGGCCGCCACCCCCCTGGACATCCGGGTTCGGGCCTTCGGCGGCCCGACTGGCACGTGGCTGCGCTTCTGGGGTTCGGCCAGCCTGGACGAGGGGGAGAGCATCGACCACTCCCTTCCCCTGCACGGACCGGTTCCGTCCTTCACCTTCTCGTGGGAGGACACGCTGGGACAGGCAGGGGCGCTCACCGTCGAAAGCGACAACATCCCGTACCCGCTCCCCGAAGTCGAGGGCGAGCTGTGCGACCTGCGCCTGACCTCATTGGGCTGGACGACGGGAGTCGTCACGGGCGTGGTCGAGTCGGAGTGCGTCACCCGCACCGAGGAGCCGGTCGAGCTTCAGACTGTCGCCGGACACGAGAGCGTCACCGAGACGGCGCTCATGGACGCCGAGGTGACGGCCATCACGGGAACGGTCTCCGCCGCCACCGGTGCGTCCCGCGCCAGCGTCCCGTTCGTGCCCAATGGCGAGACCACTTTCAGGCTGCACGTGCCCACCGGCGAGGCGATTCACGCCGTGAGCGTGGACGTGAGCCTAGAGGCCAGCCTGAACATCGCCATGCCCCCGCTGACGCAACTCACCCACCACCCGGAGTGGGTGGAGCAGGTCACCAGGACCGTGCACCTCCATCGCCCGGGGGACAGCGACTCCGACAGCGAGACGGCGACGGCCACCTGCGAGGACGGCTCCACGGCGACCGCCACCGCGACGGCGTACGCCTACGTCCCCAGCGCCACCATCGCCAGGGAGGTGACGGTGGACGTCCTGCACAAGGAGCACGTCAAGGCCGAGACGGTGGAGCGAGAGCCCGTAACCCGCACCCGCGAGGAACAGTTGAGCCTTGCGGCCGCAGTCGGGGCCGACGACCCCTTCGAGGCATTGGTCCTGCCGGAGTCTGAGCCGGAAGAGCCGTCCGCCGAGCAGACGCCCGCAGACGGCGGCCTGATCGACTGGTTCAACCGGCTGGGATGGGAGTGGCCGTGGTGAGGCGTCTGTTGACGGCAACCCTTCTGACCGGGGCTGCGCTGGCTACCACCGGCGCGGCCCCACCGGAGGAGCGGGCGATGCTCGAAGCTTTCGACCGGGTGTTGACCGCCATGTCCTACGCCGCCGCCGGTCTCGCCGTCTTCGCCATCGTCTGGGCCGGGTTCGTCCTGATGGCCGAGGGCGCCGAGGAGCGGGGCGGCGGCAGGGCCAAGACCGCCGTGGTGATGGCCGTCGTTGGCCTGGTGCTGGTGCTTCTCGCCAAGGCGGTCGCCGCCCTCCTCAGAAGCGGCCTCGTCCCGTTCCCGACCCCCTAGCCCAAAGGAGAGAACGAGTTGAAGAAGCTGTTTGAACGATTCAAGAAAGATGAAGCGGAGGGGCCGCCGGACGGCGCGGCCGCTCCGCAGGACCTTGCGGGGACAGACGCCAACCCGCAAGCCGAGAATCCTCCGATCCCCACCCCCAAGCCACCCCCCGAGCTGCCCCTGTTCTTCATGGTCTCGCATCTTGACGAGGACGGGCCGGTGCGCCTGGACGGAGTGAAGCTCGGCGTGTGCGAGGTGATGGGACTCGAAATAGACGAGCCGAAGCTGGGGGCCTTCGCCGGTGCGCTCAACGCCTGTGACTTTCCCGTGCAACTCCTCATCCGCCAGCATCCGCCGCGCCTTGGCGGGCTGCGGGAGAAGCTCCAGCAGGCCCAGCCGCAGGACCTCCCGTCGCAGACCGAGGCGGCGTCGGAGTCACTCAGGAGGCTCTTGACGGAGCTGGAGGCCCGCGACGGCATCCTCGACCGGCGCTTCTACGCCGTCACCGAGTTCGCCCGGTTCGACGAACTGCGCGGCCTGCTGGCAAGGGCCGGGCTGTCCGTCCACGCCCTGAGCGGAAGGCGTCTGAGGATGTTTCTTGCATCCGCTGCCCTCGGCGGCACGCCTGGAGACTTTGACGAGGAGACGCCGGTGGAGGTGGAGATGCGCCGACGCGAGGTGCGAGTGGGAGACCGCCTGGTCCGCTCCCTCCACCTGGGCAAGTGGCCCCGCTCCCTGGCCCCAGGATTCCTCCAGAGCCTCATGGCGGCGGGAGCGCCAATGGACCTGTCCATTCACCTGGGACCGATCCCCGCCGAGCAGGCGGCCAGGACCCTGGAGTGGCAGAAGGTCAGATTCGAGTCGGCCCAGAGCCTGTCGTTCAAGCGGGGCAGAACCATGTCCCCGGAGGCGGAGATCGCCCTGGAGGACGTGACCCGGCTCAGAGACGAGGTGCAGCGGGGCCGCGAGCGGCTCTTCCACGCGTCGCTCTCCATCACCCTTCACGCCAAGGACGAGGCGTCCCTCAAGGAGATGACCCAGCGGGCCAAGGCCCACTTCGCCGCCACGCTGGGCAAGCTCGATCCCCTGGCCTTCCGCCAGCGTGAGGGCATCCTGTCCACCCTGCCTCTGGCCCTCAACGCCGTGGCGGAGTGGAGGACGTTGGACACGTCCAGCATAGCCCGTCTCTTCCCCTTCTCGCCGCCCGACCTGGACACCCGGAGGGGAACCCTCTACGGCATCGACATGCGGGCCTGCGCCCCGGTGGTCTACGACCCCTGGGACGGGACGCACCTGAACGCCAACACCGCCGTCCTCGCAAGGTCGGGCAGCGGCAAGAGCTTCGCAACGAAGCTGGGAATGCTGCGGGGCCTTACCAGGGGAATCACCGCCTACGTCATCGACCCCGAAGGCGAGTACGCGGACATGGCGAGGGCGGCAGGCGGGCGCGTCCTCTCTCCCGGCATTCCCGGCCAGGGCATGAACCCCTTCGTCATCGACAAGGGGGACTCCGAGGAGCTGCTCCAGCGCATCGGCAGCCTGCGCCGTCTGATCGAAGTCATGGTGGGCGAGCGGCTCTCCGCCGACCGCCGCGCCTCCCTCGACCACGCCCTGGCGGGCTACTACGCCCAGCCCAGGGAGCGCACCGGCTTCAAGGACTTCTACGCCTACCTCGAAGGGGAGGCGAACGACCTCTCACGGCTGCTGCGGCCCTTCGCCACCGGCAGCCTGCGCAACCTGCTCTCCGACGAGGGCGACGACCTGCTCTCCAACGAGGCCCTGATCACCGTCTTCGACCTGCGCCTCCTGGAGCCGGAGCTTCGCCCCGCCGCCGCGATGGTCTGCACCGAGACGGTGTGGGCCGCCGCCGCCCAGGACCCCAAGCCGAGGCTGCTGGTGGTGGACGAGGTGTGGAGCATCATGCAGCACCCCGAAGGCGCGGCCTTCATGGTGTCGATGGCGAAGCGGGCGCGCAAGCACCGGCTGGGACTCCAGTTCATAACCCAGGACGTCCAGGACCTTCTGTCCGAGGACTCTTCGAGAACCATCACCGGACACTCCGGGCGCGCCCTTCTACAGAACGCCGCCTTCAAGCTGCTCTTGCAGCAGGACGCCGCCGCCATCGGCACCGTGGGCGACGCCTTCGACCTGCCCGAAGACCTTCAACGCTGGCTGCTGTCCTGCCCCAGGGGAGACGGCCTGCTCCTGTCGAAGGGGTACCGCTTCCCCGTCCGCATCGAGGCCACCCCGGAGGAGACGGCAGTAATCGAGTGGACACCGGGCAGGCACTAGGCCCGGCCCACTCACCCAGCTATCCGAACCTGTAGCGAAAGGAGCAACCCAAGTGAAACTCAACCCCGTGAAGTGGCTGCTGAACGACAAGGATAGAAAACCCCCGGTGCTGCTGGCGGTGACGCCCCCCAGGACCGGGGAGCGCACGTTGCTGGGAGTCGAGAACATGCTCGGCTCCATCGCCGTCCCCGAACCCTTCTCCCTGGAGCTGGCCGGGGACGCGGACGGCGTGACCCTCCTGGCCCGCTGCCTGGACGACCAGGTGGTGCGCTCCCAGATCGCCGCCCGCTACCCCCAGGCGCAGATACAGGAGATACCCGCCGAGGACGACCCCCTGCGCCTGGCCGAGGGAGAGCAGGCGTGGAGCATGACGCTCAGGGCAGACGGCCCCGAGTACGTCCCGCTCAGGGTCTTCCGGGACGACGACCTCCTCGACCCCGGCTCCGACCCCCTCATCGCCCTCATGGGCGCTCTCTCCAACCTGAACGAGGGGGAGCGCGTCGTGGCGCGGCTGATGCTGCGCTCCCTGGGACCCGATTGGTCGCAGGCGCACCTGGAGAAGGCCCACAAGCGGCCCGTGGAGGACCGGCGTGACCCGTCCTACACCTACCAGACCCGGCCCCTCCAGATGGACGGCGTGACGATGGCCGTGCTGGGGGTGGCGGCGTTGGTCGCCCTGAAGGGCTACCTGTGGGTGCAGGCGGGAGAGACCTGGAAGGCCGTGGTCATGGGCGTCGGCGTCGCCGCAGCCCTGGCCGCAGGCGGCTGGCTCTGGCACCGCATAAAGAGGGCCGGGAAGCGCGTCTTCGATCCCCTGCTCATCAAGGAGAAGGTCTCCCGCATCGCCTTCGACGCCGAGATTCAGGTGACGGCCATCCTGCCCCAGGACACCAGGCCCAACCGGACGAAGGAGCTTCTGGAGCCGGTGGCCGCCGCCTACCGCCACTACGACAACCCCGCAGGGGCGCACCTGAAGGCGAGCCGCGTGCGGCCCGCCGTGCCCGACCCCTCCATGCTCCACCCGTCAGGCCCCGGCCTCTTCGGCAAGCGCAGCGTCATGGGCGTCCGCGAGGCGGCTTGCCTGTGGCACCCGCCCGGAGCGCGTGACGAGACTCCCCTGGTGGCCCGCGCCGGAGCGAAGATGCTGCTGCCCACCGCCCGCAGCGTCAGCGGCGGCGCCCACGTCGGCGACACCACCACCGGAGCGCCCAGGAAGATTCACTTCCCCGACGACCTGCTGAGACGACACCACCTCTACGTCGCCCGCACCCGCATGGGCAAGTCCACACTCATGCAGCACATCGTCCGCCACAAGCTCAAGGAGAAGGCTGCGGGCAGGGACGGAGACGCCATCGTCGTCGTCGATCCCCACGCCGACCTGGTGGGCGGCCTGCTGAAGCACGTGCCGGAGTCCCTCATTGAGCAGGTGCGCCTCATCGACCTGGCCGACGAGCGGGGAGCGCCCGGCGTCAACCTCCTGGACACCCGCATCTTCTCCGACCGCGACCGCACCGCCGATTCCGTCGTGCGCATCGCCAAGGGCCTGTGGGACCAGTGGGGGCCGAGGATGCAGTCCATCCTCGAACAGACGGTGAAGACGCTTCACGAGGCCAACGAGAGCAGGGACGCGGGCGAGCAGTACACCATCCTCGACGCGCTGCGCATCCTGGCCGACGACGACTTCCGAGCCGACGTGCTGGCGCAGGTCAAAGACCCCTACCTGGTGGAGTGGTGGGGCAGGGACTTCTTCGGCTGGAGGCGGGAGACCCGCGCCGACGCCCTGGCCCCGGTCCAGACCCGCCTCTCCTACTACGCATCCTCCAAGCGGGCAAGGGCCATCCTGGGACAGTCCCGCTCCACCATAGACATGCGGCGTGTCATCCACGACGGCGGCATCCTGCTGGTATCCACCGCCCAGGGCACGGCTGGCAAGGACGTGGCCGCCCTGGTGGGCGCGTCCCTCCTGAACCTGGTGGACGCCGTGATTCGGGAGCAGGGAAGCCTGCCCTTCGAGCAGAGGCGCGGCGCGCTGGTCGTGGTGGACGAGATGCAGTCCATGCCCGGCGTGGACTACGAGTCCATGCTCAGCGAGCTTGGGAAGTTCGGGGCCTCCTTCATCCTGGCAACCCAGAGCCTCGCCAAGCTGGACGACCTCTCCCGCACCATGCGGGACACTCTCCTCGCCAACGTGGGCTGCCTCGCCGTCTTCCAGGTGGCGGGCAACGACGCCCGCCACCTCGTGTGGGAGCTGGGCAAGGAGCGGGTGACCGAGGACGACATCACGTCCCTGCCGGTCCACCAATGCTACGTCCGCGCCACCGTGGGAACGGAGCGGATGGATGCCTTCTCCATGAAGGTCGCCAGGCCGGAGGAGGGAGACGCGGACACCGCCGACCGCATCGTCGCCGAGGCCGAGAGCTACCTCACGGCGGCCAAGGACATGGCCGAGAGGGACGCGGGGCTGCAAGCCCTGGTGAACAAGTACCGCGAGGAGATCGAGAAGCTCAGGAACCGCCAGGCGGCTGAGGGCGGCGAGTCCCAGGAGCAGGCGCGGCGCAAGCAGCGCACCAAGCGCGACCAGAATCCCGGGGCCGCCGAGCCGCAGGCGGAGGACGAGGAGCGTGAGGAATGAGTCCCCTGGACGACGACCTGCTCAGGCTCCTTTCCCACATGCCCCTCCTCGACCGGATGGAGATGGCCGCCGTCTCCGGCTGGTCGGGGGGCGGCGTCTACCGGGCGGTCGGCAGGCTGGAGGACGCGGGGCTGATCGCCTCCGTCCCCCACGGGACCGAGCTTATCCCCCCGACCCGCAGGTTCCACCTCACCGCCGCCGGGCTTCGCCGGCTGGCCCACGCGGAGAACGCGGCCCCTGAATCAGGTACGGGTCAAGCTCTGGAGGGCCTGTTACGAGACCTGCCCGTCTCGGCCCGCTGGCGGCGCGTCCTCCTGGAACGCCTCGACGCCGTGGCCGTCGTCTACCGCATCGCCGCCGCCATATCGAACACGGCCTATCCCATCCGCTTCCAGTGGTATCGAGCCATGCCGATGGACGCCGCCGTGATCCTCCCCGGAGGGGGCAACATAGCCATCGTCCGGCAGGGGCCGACCACCGATAGGACGGGCTTCTCCAAGCGTCTCTGGCGGCTCACCCAGGGGCCGCAGCCCGGCTGCATCCTGTTGCTCGCCCCCGACGAGGTGAGGCTGCGCCACTCCCGCAGGCGGCTCTCCCAGACCCCCGCCGAGGCGCTCTTCGCCCTGGAGCGGGAGGCGGCCGCAGCGTCCCCCGACGCCCCCGTGTGGCGGCTGCGCTCCGTCAGCGCCGCCGTCAGCCTGCGGGCCGCCATCGACCGCATGGACCGCAGGGGCGCTCTGCCCACCGAGCGGCCCCTGACGCGCGGGGCCTCCCTTCCCCCCGACATCGACGAGCACTCTCCGGGAGGGGATGTCCCCGACTATCTGCTGCCCGCACTGCTGAGGCCCGCCGAGAAGCGCGCCCTGGACCTGCTCTACGACTGGCCCTGGCTCGCCCGCACCGACCTTGCCGGACTGTTGGGGGTCTCCCGCCCGCGAGTGTCCCAGCTCACCGCCGCCCTGGAGGGCTTCGGGCTGGTCGTCCGCGCCCCCGTCTCGGGACGCAGGCTGGCCCTGACCGACCTGGGGCTGGCGATGCTGGCCCGCAGGGACCGCGTGGCCGTGGGCGGGGCCAGAAAGCGGTGGAGCGTCACGCCCACGGACGCCGGGGACTGGCGCAACGTCTCCGGCAGGCGTAGCCGCCAGCTTCTCCGCGACATCGAGCACACCGCCGCCGTCCACGACTTCATTGCGGCCCTCGCGACCCAGGCCCGCGACCTGGACTGGGAGATCGACCAGCTCGACCCGCCCATCAGGGCGTCCCGCTACTTCCGGCACTTCGGCGGCAGGCGCTCAGTGCAGCCCGACGCCTTCGGCGTCCTGCGGCAGGGCGACGCCGCCTGGCCCTTCTTCCTGGAGTGGGAGCGCCGCGCCGTGCGACCCGTCACGATGGCGGAGCGGCTGGCCCCCTACCTGCGCTACTACTCCTCACACCGGCCCACCGACGACCACGGCGCACGGCCCGCCGTCCTCGTGGTCTTCCACGAAGACCTGGCTGCCACCCACTTCCTGCGAGTGGCGCTTGAGGAGATGGTGCGGACGAGGACTCCCCTTCCCCTGCTGGTCTCCCACCGGAGCCTGCTGGAGCGGGTGGGGCCGCTGGGACGGGCATGGCTCGCCCCCGGCGAAGGCTTCGAGCCGGTGCGCCCCTTCAACGACAACCAGACCGGAGAACCAAGGCCATGAGGCTCTACTACATCGACGAGTCCGAGGGTCCCCGCTACTACGTCCGAACCGCCCTGGGCGTGGACGCAGAGCGATGGAATGACCTGCACGCCCGCGTCCGCGACTGGCGGCTCGAGCTGCGGGACCGCTACGCCGTGCCAGCCGACAGGGAGCTTCACGCCTGCGACCTGCTGGCTGGACGGGGGAAGCTGGCCCGGATCGACGGCGCGGACCGCAGGCTCTCCCCCAGGCACGGGGCCGAAATCTTCATCGCAGGGCTGCGCGTCATCGAGGACGCCGCCCGCACCATCGGCGGCGTCGAGATCGTCAACGTCTGCCTCCGCAAGCCCGACGTGAGGGGCTACGAGCGGGCCAGCCTCGACCGGCTGCTCAACCGCATCAACTCCTCCGTCGCATCCGCCAACCGCCACGCCTTCCTCATCTTCGACGAGGGACGGGAGGAGATGGTGGCCCGCCTCTACCGCAGGCTCAGGAGCCGCAACCCCGTGCCCAGCAGATACGAGGCGTGGGAGGACGGCGAGCGCACCAGGGACATCCCCATAGAGAGGGTCATCGGCGGCCCCGCCTTCCGAAGCTCCCACTCCGACCACATGCTACAGATGGCCGACCTCATCGCCCACGCCCTCCTCAAGCAGGAGGAGGAGCCGTCGCCCAGGGTCGAACGTCTTGGCGTCGACCGGGCCTTCGGGATCCTCGACCGCGCCCTCAACCGCAGGGCGTCCAAGCGAGACCCCCAAGGCGTGGTGAGGCGGTGAGGCCAATAGCAGCCTGCGCTCCACATTAGTGACTGGCATCCCCAAATACCACGCTACGTACTACCGCTTCAACTTGGGCTTCAACTATCCCGAGACCACTTCAGGGTAATAAGCTGGTGGCGTAGCTACGAGGACAGCAGCCTCCTTTTACAGAAGTATTGGGTATGAGGAACTCCGCTGTTCAGCACAACCGCTGCGGCGTAGCGGTCTCCTATGGACCGTCTTCGAGTGTGCGCTACGAAGTGTGAACACGCTCCAACCCTTCCGGGCTTTCGGACTGCGGGAGAAGCAGCTTGCGGACTGGGTAGTTTATCTCGATGCCCTCGCGGTCCAACCTGGTGCGCAATCGTTTTATCAGCTCGTGCCTTACGATGCGCGTGCCTGGCCTGTCTTCGGCTTGGATCCTGACTTCGAAGTCTATGTTTGACTCTCCGAACGCGGTGAACCAGACTAAAGGTTCGTATTCGTCGATGGCGGCGTCGACTTCGTCTCGCACACAGATTGCCACTTCCATCGCCACTTTCTCGACTTTCTCAAGGTCCGAATCGTAGCTGACCCCACACTGCACGATGACCGTCACGGCCTGCGACTCGCTGTAGTAGTTGGTCATGACGCTCTCCATCATCCTGGAGTTGGGTATCATTATGAGGTTGTTGAACCTGTCCCTTATCTTCGTGCTGCGCCAGCTCAACTCGACCACGAACCCGGACGGGCCACCCTCGAGCTCGATGAAGTCTCCCGGGTTCAATTCGCCCTCGGTCGACATGAACACCCCTGAGAACACGTTGCTGAGGGCGGGCTGCAGCGCGAGCGCGGCCGCAATGCCGCCAATACCGAGTCCAGCCATGAGGGGGGTGACGGCGATCCCGACTACGTCCAGGGCCGTCAACGCGCCGATGGTGTAGATGATTATGGGGATGATCCAGCGCGCCTGTGAAAGCAGCCTGGAACTCAGGCTGCTCGCGGTCCGCTGGGGTATCCGTCCTATGTACCATCGGACGAGCTCCTGGATGACGTGAGAGCCGAGATAGCTGGCCACCGCTATCACGAACACCAGCCACACTCTGATCGCCCACAGGTCGTGCCTGTCGAAGAAGTGCAACGTTGGGTGCTCGAACTGGGTCATCAGCAGGTAGGCCAGGAATATTCCCAGCGAGACGAGGAGCAGGACGACCGGGCCCCTGAACGCCCTCAGCATCCTGGTGCCGAGCACGTCCCGGCCGTCTCGCCGGCTGTACCTGATCAGCAGGGAGAAGACGAAGTGAGCGATTCCGGCCGCGATTAATGTGGACCCGGCCACGCCTATGACGGTGAGAAATTCGCCAAGCCCGGACCCCTGTACAGAATCAGGAATCATCTCCAACCTCCCGTGCGCGGACTCATGGGATTGAAGCCCAGTGGAGCGAAGTGTATGTTACCCTTTTGGATGTCACTGGGAGTCCGTCCGATGGTTGAAGGATAGCAGCTATGTCCCTATTGCAGAAGATGACGGATAAGCTGCTCGCGGCGCTCCGGGAGCAGAGTCCGAGCGACACGCTGGGAGCGGCCGCGGCGGCGATCGGGATCATCCTGGTTGCGTCCGGGATCTTCCTGCAGGATAGCGGCGTGGCCGTCGGCGCAACGATCAGGACGATGGGCGGAGTGCTGCTGCTGGGTGGGCTCGGGGCGGTCCTGTTTGGGGAATCCCGCCGCCGGGCTGCGGTTATTGGCGCGGCGCGGCGCATCGGCGTCAGGTACGTTGCTGCGACCGCCAATTGGCGCTGGCCAAACAGGCTGGGGCTGGCCGGGGTGGCGGTTGGGCTAGTCCTGCTTGCTCCCGCCCTTGTCCTGCAGATTATCTTTGGGTCCGTTTTCGGAGCCATAGTCATAACGCCGGGCATCGTGGTCTTCTGGGTCGGCGTAGCTCTTCTGGTATACGGGAGGTTCCACCGCCGGGACGCGCGGTCGCATTCGTCGTCTTCACGGAGAAAATGACGGGGTGGAGATCGCGGCGACCGGCGATGACCGCCGTGGAACGGTCGAGCTGAGCCCCGGCCTTCCGGGGGCGAAATCCGGGGGAGACAGGAGGCGCGGACATGTCCTACCAGAACGTGCCGCAAACCAGCTTGCCCAGGGTGCGCACGACTTTCGCAGACTGGGGTGTGGCCTACAAGGTGGCGCTGGGCGATATCGCGTTCGGCGTCTTCATGATCGTGTGTGGTCTGTTAGTCGGAGGGGTCTTCCATAGAGGGCTCATGCAGCTCTTCACGCTCCTGGGCGTGCCTGAAGACAGGCAGTTTTTTCCCGCGAGCGAACCTCAAACGGGCACGGAGCTGTTGGCGATATTGGGCTTCTACATTCTTGCCGCCGGCATCTGCATCTTCTGCGTACGCCTCGTACTCGAGTTGCTGGGACTGGCCGGAGAGCCGAAACTGACCCGCCGGATGAGGCCGCCGGGAAAGCTGGCGTTGGGCACGGCGGCGGCCGGGCTGGTAGTCATCGCCGCCGCATTGTTTCCCGAGACCATCTTTGCTCTGTTCTTCCTCAACTACACTCCCGGTGACCTGTCGATAGTGAACGCAATCTGGCAGGCGGGCGGTCTCCTCCTGATTTGTTCTCCCATCACTCTCTTTCTCAATGGGCGTTATGGGCGTTGGACCGACGCGGTGGGATGGGGGAGGATACGCTGGGGCTGGATCAACAGGCTCTCGGTGGCGCTGGTCGTGGGCGGGACGATCACCATGATCCCCTTTCTGCCATTCGACGGCGTGGCACGCGCATTCGCCAGCACAGGCGTCGCCGTCCTGGTCCTGGGAATCGTTCCGCAGCTCTACATGGCCGGAAGGCCCTAGACGCCTACCATCCTTGCACCGAAATTGCCCAGGCCAACGCCGCCGTGAAAGCGGCCGTTACCGCGATGACTGTGACCGTCACTCCCAGCAGCACCTTCTTGATCTCTGAGGGAGCGGCCCTGCGTGAGACCCCTGGGGCGGGACTGGCGGCGGCTTGGGTCATCGTCGCCGGTACGGGTTGCGCTGCCGGTACAGGACTGGCGGCTTTAGGTGCCGGAGGATGAGATCGCGTCGCCGCTGGACCAGGCCGCGCCGACGCGGTTTGCTGCGCCTGGAGCGTCTGCCGGTATCCCCGTACGGCGGTGCTCGGCGCTGCTGAGGGTGAAGGAGCTGCCGCCGCTGCTGAGGGCGAAGAAGTTGCTGCCGGCGGCGTCGCTGAGGGCGAGGGAGCCGTACTGGGGGGAATATCGTGCAGGATGGTTTCCAGGTCAGGCACCTTCTCCACCGGAAGAGCGCAGCACTCCTCGAGACGCTCCGTCAGTTTGGCAACGGTGAGGTCGGGGGAGCTCTTCAGTCGGTTGAAGAGTTCAGAACTGCGAGGGTCCGCGTAGTCGTTCCTGGTAAGTATCAGGTTGTCGTCGTTGAAGAAGGCCCACAGGCCGGGGTCGGAGGCTATAGCGAGCAGGCTGAGGTAGACGACCAGCGAAGGGAAGTTGTCCACGTAGGCGTCGTAATCTTCCGCCGACCTGAGTGGGTGTTGGAAGTTCTTGTGTCCCAGCTCCGGGCTTCGCTCCCCGCGAAATCTGGGCAGGAACATGCCGTCGTAGTCCACCAGGCGGATTCTGCCGTCCGCCTGCACCATCACGTTGCCGTGCTGCAAGTCGTTGTGGGCGATGCCCAGCCCGCGCAGACTGGCGGCCGGCCCCCCGCGCCACTGGGCCGCGACTCGTCGCAGGGCGTCCGGGTCGTTGACATGGGAGCCTACGAAGCTGCTCAACGACTCGCCTTCCACCCACTCCATCCTGACGACCGGATACCAGACGCCCTTCAGGCTGATCCCGTGCTCCAGAAACTCGAAGTGCACGAAGGACGGGGGGAGGACGTTGATGAGATATTCGCTCAGCTGGTTGTAACGGGTCTCCTGGTCCTTCACCTCGCGGGTGAAGCAGCGCACCGCGAACGTCTGCCCTCCAACCGATACCGGATAGACGCAGGCGAAGGCGCCTGAGAACACCAGGGGCATCCCGCGTTGGTTGACCGTCACTACCCCGGCTTCGAGTTCGGTGCCCTTGAAGCACAGCGGAGGGTTCTGGACAGCTTCGCTAAAGTCGGTTATTCCTGGCCAGGGCATGGCTCTCGTTTCACTTCGCTGTCCTGGACGACCTCGATGATTACGACCGTGGTATCGTCGTTCCGCATCAGCCCCTCGCGGCGTTGCTCTTCGATCCAAGCGTCCCATTCCGCCGCGTCCAACGCCAGCAGGGTTTCCCATGGCTTCTCCCCGGCGGCGTCCTGGGTGAGGAACCAGCAGGCCAGGGCGTCGGTAGCGAGAATGATAAGGTCGCCCGCCGCGCACTCGTCGCTGTGCAGGCGTACCCCTTCCCACATATCCACGGTGGTATCAGGGTTGCTGCAGACCAGGGCGGGGGTGTTGTCGAACTCGGCGGCGTCTTCCAGGGGGAAGGACAACCGCAGCCGGTCGTCACGAACGACGAAGAGGCAGCTATCCCCCACCGCCACCGCCTCCCAGGAGAGCCGCCCGGAACTGTCCGGCGCAGCCACGATGGTCAGCCCCAACAGGGTGGCAAACGCTCCTGCCCGCGCCTTAGCCTCTCCGTGCCAGGGAATTCGGTCCCAGGGCACTTCCGAGTGCCATGCATCCTGTGCCGGCAACAGCCAGGCGTTCAGCGAGTCCTCGGTCAGGCCGCATAGCTCCGGGGGCCGGGTCACAAACTCATCGGTCAGGGCATTCGCCCACTCCCGGGCAAAGGCGGACTCGCTGGCGCCGTCGGAGACGGCTATCCGCGCAGCACCACTGCCGGACTCTCCGACTCGCTGGGGGTATGCGACGCGGAAAGCGTCCTCGTACTCCTCCGGGTCGTTGCCCGCCTTGGGCAGCCAGAGCTCTGTGGTAGGTCGAAGGGCCACCTCATCCTCCAACCGATCAGCGCAGGTCCGAAGCGGCGCGCGTACCGATGTCCAGGAACTGCACCAGGGCCACCATGTCGGCATTGTAGACGTAACCGCGAGAACCCTTGGTCACCGGCAGGCCCATGCCGGCGGCGAGGTCCACCACCGTGTCGGGAAACTCCGAGGACATTCGGAACATCTGCACCGCGTACTCGTCGGGAGGCACTTCGCCCTCGTCGGACGGGTACTGGACCGGTGTCGCGGACATTTCCGAAAGATGGGCGTTGTAGATCAGCACGTTGCCGTCATTGGTCCCCAGGGCCATGATCTCTTCGGCTAGGGGCACCGGGTTCCCGTCCCCAGCGGCGCCGTCGGTGACGCTGATCACCATAGGGGGATAGGAGCTTGGGTGATCGACTATCCAGTCGTGGAGCGCCTGGGAAGCCGTGGACAACGCCGCGCACATGGGGGTCCCCCAGCTGGCCGTGGGCTGGAGCCACACCGGGAACTTTCTGGTTATTTCCACCAAGCCGCCCGCGCCGTCCGACTCCTTCACCTGCCTGTCCTCCACGGTGGCGGCGTCGACAACTTGGCTGATGGTGAGGAAGGGTTCCTTCGGAGAGGTCCCTGGAAGGGCGGTCTGCACGTCCGGACTTCCCCGAGCGTCCGTGGTGTATGTGATTATGCCGACGTGGAAGTAGTCGCGAACGTCCATGCCCTGTGAGCAGCGTTGGGAGATGGCGTCGAGGATGCGGTTTACGGCATCGGCCGCCCCGTCCATCTTCCGCAGCTCCGGTTGGCCGCCCAGCGCCCCCTCCATCGAAGCCGACTGGTCGATCAGGAAGAGGAAGCAGGCAGGGTTGTTTCGGCTGATATCCGCCGTGTAAGGCATATGGATCACCTCCTGTAACTGTTCAGACTTCCGTGGGATCTGATCGGAGTCCCATGCGTCGGAAGTGCCAATCCAGCTATGAAAGACTGCTTTCGTTGGACGGATCTTCCGAGAGATCCCTCACTCTGTACAGTTACCACCTCCTTGGTCGGCTTGTCAACGATCTGACGGCTACATTGTTTGCTTCTCTTAGGGGAATGGCTACAAGGCGGTCAGATCCCACGGCGCCTCGCCGTTGCCGCCGACTGCTCCAAACCTAACGATACACGACCGGACGTAACTGTTCAGACTTGAGGGGACGAATGCCCGCAGAGGGCGGGGATACAGCCTTGCTCAAAGATAAATTGCCCTGTCGGCGGTGCCGCTGGTCAAGCAGATCCCCCGAAGTCTGAACAGTTACGACCGGACGCCTCCCATCCAACACGGAGCGGGGGCTCGAAGCAACGAAGAAGGCCGGGCGGAACTAACCGCCCGGCTTTGCTTTCGCTGGCAGGGAACCTTGGTGCAGGCCCCCTCAGGTCACGGCCCGTTGAGTCGGTCAGGCCCCCGGTAGGGCCAGGGCTGGGTATGGTCCATGAGTATCACCGCAACCCCGCCGTCCACCGAACAGGCCCACTCCATCATGGCCCGCAGCTCGTGGGTGGTGGGCGGCTCTCCACATCGCCAATCCGTCGCCCGGTCTTCGGGCAGCAGCCACCGGCGGGCGAACTCCTCCAGGGGAAGCCCGGAACGGTCCTCCAGCCGCCCCAGCCGCACGGGAAAATCCTCGGGAAGGGGCGGGGCCGGAGAGCCCCTGCTGATAAACCGCTGGTCGTCGCAAGCCATACGCCTACCTCCTTATCTCTATTCCGGCGCTTCGTCGTCGCCGTACATGATCAGGTCGTAGCCGCCCGGAATCTCGCGGGCCAGCTCGATGATGGCCCAGAGATAGGCCCCCGAAGGAGGCCCTCCGCTGCGCCACTTCGCCAGGCCGCGCTGCGTCACGCTGAGACGCTCGGCGAACTCGCCCCACGACAGCCCGGTCAACTCCTTCAACCGCTCCAGCCGCTCCCCGAAGTCCTCGGGAAAGGGCGGGGGCCGGTTGTTCAACGTCCGCTTCCGTTCCTCGGTCGTCATAGTCCCTCCTCCTTTGCTTGAAGATCGCCTATACGTTCCGTCTCATTGCTCGCAGACCCTCCAGGTCCACCCCTTCGGGCAGGTCACGTTCGGGCTGCATCAGAATCCCGTCCCGCAGTCCCATCGCTCCGGCGATGGTCAGCAACATGAAGAGATGGGTGTGGCTGGGGGCCGCTCCCTTGTTCCGCCACTGCCTGAGCCGGTGGAGGCTGACGTCGAGCAGACGGGCAATCTCCTTCCAGCTCAGCCCGCTCTTCTGCTTGAACAGCTCAAGCCGCTCCGCGAAGTCAGGGGGAAAGTCGTACTCGACCGGCCTGTATACCCGCTTCTGCACTCCCATGCCTTACTCCTCTCCGTGGTCCCCGCACAGGGCGAAATCGACGGCCAGGGGCGGCTGGTAGACCCCCACAGGCGGGAGGACGTGCACCCCGAAGAGGATGTGCATGCCTCCGGGGATGCGGGACGACAGCTTCACCAGGGCGTTCACCCCGTTCCCGCTGGGCTTGGTGCCTTCCCTCCACCGCTGAAGCTGGCGAGGGTCCACGCCCAGGCACGCGGCAAGGATGTCCCAGGAGAGGCCGGTGGCCTCCTTGAAGGCTTCTATTCGCGTGCCGAAATCCGGCCCTATGAGGCCGTCGTCGACGATGAGGTGGGACGGGAGGAGGCCGATTCTCACTCGACGTCCTCCAGGTAGAAGAGGTCATCGAAGCGCGTGACGCCCAGGGCGTCCATGAGCCGCTTGCGGAAGGCCGCCGAGGGGCAGCGCGTCCCGGACATGAGCTGGGACAGGTAGCTGGACGAGGTGCCGACCAGCCGCGCCAGCTCGTTCTGGGTCATGTTGAGCCGGTTGAGCAGCGCCCACACCTTGTGGGGATCGAGCTTGACCCGCGATGCGGGCTGTCTGCGCTTCACGCCCCACCCTCCTCCCGGACGGCCTCCCCAGCGTCGGTCGGCTGACCGTTGGCCGGGGTTGCGCCGTTGCGATACAGGTGGGGGTTGGCCAGGTAGTGGCGCGCAATGATGCGGGCCAGAATCCGCAGGCCCTCCATCCGCCGCCGCTCCTGCTTGGCCGTAAGCCTTCGCTTTCGCTTGCTATTCACTCGTTGCTACTCTCTCGCGGGTTTCCGGCGCTGCCACGACGGTGTGGCCTTTGGGAGCGCCGGTGATGTATACTGAGCCAAGAATTAGAAAAGGCGTTCTGTGCGCATAAGTGTAGCAATACAGAACGGACGGAGGCAATGGCCGAAAGGCGTAATCCGGGCTTCTAAGAAGGGTTCATTGACAATTGCTCGCTCTGATGTAACAATTGTTTAGCAGGAGTTTAGCTGAGATGTTGCAGACACACCGTGCGCGGAACTGTCCGCAGCTACGGACTCAAAGGGGGAGACGACATGGACGAGCCTGAAGTCGACCGGGACATGGACGAGCGCCGGGAGATCGAGGGCGACGACGCGATAGGCCCTCTCCTCAGACGGCTGCGGGGAGACCTCAGCCTGCGGGACGTGACCGGTCGCATCGGCGTCTCAAGCTCCTACCTCTCCCAGATAGAGCGGGGCGACCGAAAGCCCGGCTCCAACGTGGTTCGCAAGCTGGCCGACCTCTACAACGTGGACGCCGAGGAGCTGATGAAGCGGGCCGGGCGGGATAGCCACATCGACCCCTACAGCGACGAGGCGATGGAGGTGGAGCGGGCCTACCAGTACGTGCTGGCCGACCCCGTGTTCCGCGTGGGCACCCGGCCCGACGGCCCCATCACCCTGAGGACCAAGCGGTTCATCGTCGAGATGTACGAGCGATTCGCCAACAAGAGGCTGCTGGAGTGAGCATGAACAGGACGAGAGAGGACTTCTGCCGCATACTTCTGGACGACCACTCCCAAAAGGCCCTGGACCCGGAGACCCTCGCCGCCCGCTTCGTGCGCTACTTCGATGTGCCCGCCCGTCCCACGATGGAGCAGATCAAGGCCCTGCTGAAACGGGCCGGGTTCGGCGAGGTGTCGGGCAGTAGGCAGATGGACGCGAAGGGCATCCACTACAGCGCGCCGGGGGGCGGCTACGACATCCACTACCGGGAGGACCTGTGGGAGGGAACGCAGGACTACTCGGTGATCCACGAGACCTATGAGATCATCTACGAGACCCTCTGCGACATGGAGTCCGGCTCTCCGCCGGACCGGAAGGTGTGCACGCAGGCCGAACGCTTCGCTGCGGCGGTCCTGATGCAGCCGAGGGCCTTCGAGCCGCTGGCCCTGGAGTGGGGACTGGACGTCCTGAAGTTGCAGCGGGCTTTCCGCTGCTCCTACGCCGCCGTGTCCATCCGGCTGGCCGAGGTGCTGCGGGACCCGCCTCTCATGGTGGTCCTGTACGCCAGGGAGGACGGGAGAGACTCCAAAGACCGGGCCGATTCGCCTGACCTCCGGGTAAAGGTCGCCCGGCGGACGCGGGGATTCGGGACGCCGAGCGACTTCCCCATTTGCGGAGAGCGGGGCGGCGTTCCCCGTTGGGGCAGGCCCATACCCCCCGGCTCCCTGGCGGAGCAGGCCGCCCGCTACGGCACCGCCCGGTACGCCCACGATGGAGGCATAGCCGCCATCGCCCGGCCCGTCATCAGGAATGGCAAGCTGGCGAGGGTGGTGGTAATCGCCGTGCTCGAAGAACACTCCGCCGTCCTGGGACCCCAGATGGTCGCCTCGGACATGCCTGGGCGCAGGCGCAGGCCGGTGACGGCTGGCCCCTGGTAGCGGTTGAGTCCCGTGCCCTGATAGTGTATAGTAAGACATAGCACTACATCAGGAGGCAAAAGAGAGAGCATGACCACTCCCAGGCGATCCAAGACCATCACCTTCTCCCTGCCCCCGGAGATGGAGGCGCAGGTGCGGCAGGTGATGAAGGAGGACGACCTCTCCGTGAGCGAGCTGCTCCGGCAGGGGATTCGCCTGTTCATGGAGGAGCGGGAGTGGC
The DNA here is from genome assembly GCA_965261815.1 of Dehalococcoidia bacterium. Classification (GTDB taxonomy): domain Bacteria; phylum Chloroflexota; class Dehalococcoidia; order Lucifugimonadales; family CAZENU01; genus CAZENU01. The sequence goes on along the minus strand of CBDHDR010000002.1, from coordinate 2,953,030 downwards.
GAAGACGGGAGCGGCTGGAACGGCTGCGCTCCCGCACGACTACCGAACAGGATGATTCAGGGAGGAGAGACTGATGAACGACCGACTCGATATGATACCGGCGGCCCTCTACGCCAGAGTCTCCAGCGACCGCCAGGACGTTGACCTGTCCGTTGCCGCCCAGCTAAGGGCGCTCAGGGACTACGCCGAGAAGAACGGGTACCTCGTCGCCCGCGAGTACGTGGACGAGGCGGAGAGCGGACGCATCGCCGACCGGCCCCAGTTCCAGAGGATGCTGGACGAGGCCGGCAAGCCGGAGGCTCCCTTCAAGGAAATCCTCGTCTGGAAGTTCTCCAGATTCACCCGGAAGCGCGAGCACGCCGTCGCCTTCAAGTCCATGCTGAGGCGCAGGGGAATCCGCGTCGTCTCCATCACCGAGCAGGCCGACGACACCGCCACCGGCAGGCTCCTTGAGGCCATCATCGAGAGCGTGGACGAATTTTACAGCGAAAATCTTGCCCAGGAGGTCGTCCGGGGGATGCGGGAGTCCGCTTCCCGTGGCTACTGGATGTCGGCCTACGCCCCCTACGGCTACAAGCGGGTCCACGTTCAGGACGGGCCGAAGAAGCGCCCCAGGCTGGAGCTTGACCCGCCCGCCGACGCAATGCTCCGCCGCATCTTCGACATGGCCCTACAGGGCAGGAGCATCCTCGACATCACCAAGACCCTCAACGCCGAGGGCATCCCCACGGTCAACGGCAAGAAGTGGCTCAAGACCACCGTCCACACCATGCTGAACAACGAAGCCTACACGGGAGCCGTTGTCTGGGGAACCACCGCAAAGGACGGCCAGCCGCCCGTGCGGGTGGAGGACGCGCACCCCGCCATCATATCCAAGCGAGAGTTCCGAAAGGTGAAGAAGCTGCTCGGCTCCCGCGCCCCGAAGCAGGCGAACCCCAGGCGGGCGTCCAGCCCCTACCTGCTCAGCGGCATCCTCAAGTGCGAGACTTGTGGCAGGGCCATGTCCGCCTCCGAGGCCAAGAGCGGCAAGTACACCTACTACGTCTGTCAGTCCCTGATGAAGAGGGGCAGCGGCACGTGCAAGACCCCCAGGCTCAACGCCAAAAAAATCGAGAACACCATCGTCGATGAGCTTCGCACCAACATCCTCACAGAGTCCAACATCAGAGACCTGGTGAAGCACTTGGACGAGGAGATGGACGGAGCGGCCCGGGAGCACCGTCAGAAGCTGGAGAGCATCGAGGCGGAGCTTGAGGAGGTGAAGAAGCAACTGGGCCGAGTCTGGCACTTCATATCCAAGAGCGACAGCATCGACGTGGCCGCGGCCTCGGATCACATCGTGGAACTGCGGGAGCGCAAGGAGAATCTGGAGAGCGCCGCAGACGAGGCAAGGGCGGTGCTGGCGGAGCGGCGGCAGTACCTGGACAGCGCCGACACCATCGCCACCTTCGCCGAGGAGATGAGCGAGTTCCTCACGACCAGCGAACTGACTGAGACCAAAGCCTTCGTCCACTCGTTCGTCAAGGAGGTCCAGGTCAAACCTGGAAGAGCCGCCATCATCTACTCGATGCCTACTCCTGATGACAGCCCGTTAGGGGGAGCGGACTCCGCTGAGATCGCTCTCAATGACGGAGTTCGCAAATCGGTACGTCATGGTGGGCCTATCTTGACGATAGACAGAACCATCTTCGAGATGTGGCTGGGGGGTCTGTAAGCCTACTGGAGGTCATCGCCAGGATTATATGATGCCTCCGGGTGGACTCAGATACGCCACCATCCACTCACTTGCCCTTGACCCCACGGTGGTGACCCTCCATCCACCCCGGTGACGTCGCGTGTGCCCTTGTTGGCGGCGCAGCCTTGCGCGGCGTCACCCACCCGGCTCCACGTCGTCCAGCAGGCCGTTCTTCACAGCCCAGACCACCATCTCCTGTTTCGTTTCGACTCCCAGCTTGTCCTGAATGCGGTAGATAGAGTTCCTGACGGTCACGACCTTGGTGCCCTTGGCCTCGGCGATCTCTGCGTAGGACCTGCCGCTGGCAAACATCTGCAGGACCTCCCGCTCCCTGCCGGTCAGCGCTTTCAGGGCCCGGCTGGCGGTGAGCCTCCGCTGGCCGCGGATCAACGCGAAGACCCGCCGTATGGCCTTGTCCGGTATGCGCAGACGGCCCTGGGCCACCTCCCGAATCGCCCCCGCCAGCTCCTCAGGCCCCGAGTCCTTCTGCAGATAGCCCGTCGCGCCGGCGGCGATCGCCTCCACGACCGCGTCCTCTGTGGTCGAGGCCGTCAGCATCAGCACCCGCGTGTCCGGCAGCAGTTCCATGATCTCCCGGCAGGCGTCGACGCCGTCCTTGTTCGGCATCATCACGTCCATCACGATGACCTGGGGCGCAACGCTCTGCGCCATCCTCACCGCCTCCACCCCGTCGACCGCCAGTCCGACGACCTCGAAGTCCCCCTCGCCCTCCAGGGCGTCCCGCAGGCCGTCCCTCATGATGGGATGGTCGTCCGCCACCATTACCTTGATATGTTCCGTTGAAGACATCTCGTCCTCCCCCTATACCCTATGCATATGGCGTCTCGCAGGTCACGGTCGTTCCCCCCTTGCCTCCGCCCGTCTCCACGATGAGCCTGCCTCCCAGCCGCTCGGCGTCGGCCCGCATGCCCCTGAAACCCCGGCCGCGCTCGGCGTAGTCCTCGGGCAGGCCGGCCCCGTCGTCCGAGACGGACAGCCGGATGCAATCGGCCCCGAAGTCCAGCCGGACCTCGACCCTGGTGGCCCCGGCGTGCAGGAATGCGTTGGTGAGCGCGTTGTGGGCGATGGAGAAGAGGCGGGCCCGGGTCTCCACGGCAAGCGGGGGCTCGGTCCCGGACTGCAGCATCTCGGCGGGGACCGAAGCGACCCTCTCGAATGTCTCGATGTGCGACCAGAGCACCCGGCCCAGCTCCCTCCCTTCGAAGAGGTGGCCCTCGTCGATGGGACGCCGCAGCTCCCAGATGGCCGTCTTCGACAGCGATGCGGTCGCGGCAAGCGTGGCGGTCAGCTCCTCGTTCAATCCGTCGGCCAGCCTCATGGCCTTGCGTACCCCCAGGCCGATCATGTACGCGGTCTGGGCGGCCGTGTCGTGGATGGCCTGGGAGAGCTCTATGCGCTCCCGGAGCAGCTCCCTCTCCCGCTCCGCGGACTCCTGCCGCCTCACCCGTTCGAACCGGGCGGTGAGGCTGACGGATGCGACGACCGCATACATGGCCACCACCCTGAAGAGCAGGGCCTTCTCCTGACCCAAATCGAAGTCGAGACCGGGGCCCACCGCCAGGCTGACGACGGCATAGATGGCCCCGGCTATCGTTGCCCAGGCGAGACTGAGCCACAGGGACGCGAAGACGACAGCTCACAGCGCCAGGGCGGGATAGTAGGTCACGTAGCTGAAGAGGTGGAAGTCGCCGCCGATGATGACTGCGGCGGTGATAAGCGCGATATCCATGCCGCTGAGGAAGAGGAGCCAGCGCCACGTCACCGCCCGGTCCCTCCGGAGCCGGTAGTGGACGAATCCGTTGAACGCCAGCAGCGGCACGCCCAGGAACAGGTACTCCTTGTCGGTGGCGTACCAGAGCCCCGGTCGATAGGCCAATTCGAACACGCCGACGAGCCAGACGAGCCAGCGCGCCCAGACCGAGACCCGCACGGCGTACAGCATCACGTCCGGGTCGGCGCGGACGGCCCGGAGGACCCGCCTGCGCAGTTCGGCGCGGAGCCTGGCCGGGCCGCTAGCCCCCCAGCGCAACCCGCGTCGCGATGCTGCGGGGATGGGACGCGCTCCGCCCAAACCGTCCTCTGGCATCAATATAGGTGGCCCCCTCTCACGTGCAGTCTGAGCGCCGTTGCATGCCGCACCCCCAAACGTACCGCGACGGTGCGGCGTTGTCGAGACTGAAATGCACCCAAAGGTGTGTAGGCATTAGTACCTACGTAAGAAATGCCATACACCTTATGCAACACCACACCTCAATGACTATCTAAATCACCTCCAAAAAAGGGCGCATACACATCACCGAATGCACGCAGAAACGCTCCCTTTAGTTTGTGAAAACGTTGCGTCCAAAAGCCTACTGGGAAGTGTTGCAAACGAACCTTGTTTAGCCTATGGAGCGGTCCGAAACTTACAAGTGGGGCAATAGGCCCACAAGCATTGGACGCTATTGAGCTCGGAAGGGACAGCGGATCGGGCGGTCGGAGTAACGATTGGGTTGAGGGCTTGGCGCATGGCTCCTGTTGATCGACGGACTGGTGAGAGCAGAGGGATAGCAAATCGAGGAGCACGAGAGGAGTTCTGAGATGACGGATGAAGATGGCAAACAGGGCGCCCGGCTTCGACTGCATAGGCTCTGGGCGCCGACCATCGTCATGGCGGTCGTGTTCGCGGTGGCAGGCGTCACCCCCGCGGGAGCGCAGTCGACCGAAACGGTCAGGGTAAGCAACCTGGAAGAGGCGGAAACCAGCCAAATCTCACTGGGCGCGGGCCAGCAATACGCACAGTCATTCTGCACCGGCCCCTTCGCTGTTGCTCTCACCAAGGTGCGCTTGGCCACGAGAAGCACCAGCGGTCCGAATCCGGCGCCATCGGTGACCATACGCGCTGACCGGTCGGGTGCGCCGGGTCAGACGGTTGACACTCTCTCCAACCCCACGACCCTTGACGGTGACATTTCAACCAATGAGGACTTCACGAGCAGCGGCGTTACGCTCGAAGCCAATGCCCGCTACTGGTTGGTCTTATCCGTACAGAACTCCTTGGTATTCGGCGTCACGGAGTCAAGGCATGAATTCTCCGCGGCAGGGTGGTCCATGGGTGACAAGATGTTCTACCGAGGCAACGCCGGGTGGCGCCCTGCTTTCGTCTCCGCCAGAAGGCCCAACGGGTACAGGATGAGGATTGCCGTCTATGCCAGTGGAGATACGCCGTCCATAACACAACCGGTCTTTCCCTGTATCGACACTGCGGCTCCCTTGACCATGGAGGTGAACGAGAACTCCGCCGCCGGCGCCGTCGTAGGCCAAGCGGCGGCCGCGGACCCGGACGACGACTCCCTAACCCACTCGGTCTCCGGAGCAGACGCCGCTGGATTCAACGAGGTCTTCTCCATGAACGCGAGCACCGGCGAGATAACCGTGAAGTCCGGCGCATCCCCGAACTACGAGGTAAAGCGTTCTTACTCCATCACGGTCAACGTGACCGATGGCGAGGACGCCTCCGGCAACGCGGAAAGCCCGGCCCTGACCGACGATTCAGTCTCCGTCACGATTCGCGTCAAGAACATCGACGAGGCGGGAACCATCACCCTGATTCCACCGACGCCGGTGGTGGGCAGTGTGCTCAATGCCGTCTTGACGGACCCGGATGGTGAGCTGCGGATCATCTGGGTACGGTGGCACAAAGCCGATACCGCAACTGGCCCTTTCACGTTGATTGGCGGCAACAACAGCAGATGTTCATCCCCGGGGTGCTATGCTCCCGCGGCAGCGGACCAAGGCAAATTTCTGAAGGTCTCCATCACCTACTACGACGGAGCCAGCGGTCCCCGTAACGCGTCCGGGAACCTCATCATCTCAAGTAGCAACCCCACCCGGGACCGCAGAACCATAGAGGTCACATCCAGCAACGCCGTCGCAATTGGCGGGCTGTAGGCGCCCCCTTGGTGGTGTCTCCCTGAGAAGCACTCAATCCGGTAGGTGGGCATTGCAGTGATTGACAGCAAGCTGAGCACACTGATTTTGTCGGTGTTGACCGTTTGAACGACGTCAACCATTCTTGCCGGTTGCGCGACAATCATTTTTGCCGGTCTGACGCCTTGTCTGTCTGACGATTCTGGGCCGCGTTGGTCCTATAGCTCGGCAGGTCGAACTCCAGGATCACAGAGTGGTGGACGATCCTGTCTATCGCCGCCGCGGTCGCCATCGGGTTTGCAAACACCTTCTCCCACTCGCTGAACACAAGGTTGGAGGTGATGCCCAGAGACCTGCGCTCGTAGCGCTCTGCTATCAGGGTGAACAGCACCTCGGACTCGTCGGCTCCCTGCGGCAGGTAACCCAGGTCGTCGATCACCAGCAGGTCGAAGTTATCGAGCTTCCTGAGCATCCTGGGCAGTTCCAGGTCCCGCTTGGCTGCCAGCATGTCCTGCACCAGACGGTAAGCTGGGATGAACAGGACCGAGCGGCCGGACTCAACCAGCCTGTGCCCTATGGCGCACATGGCATGGGTCTTGCCCGTGCCGGGCATCCCGAACGCCAGCACGTTGACGCCACGGTCGACGAAGTCCCCCTCACCGAGTCTCTTGATCTGCTGTCTGAGCTGCACCGGGGTCCTGTCGTGCTCGAAGGTGTCCCAGGTCTTGCCGGCAGGCAGCTTCGATGCCCTCCTCAGACGGTCCACCCGTCTGAGCCGCCTGTCCTCTGCCTCCTGCTCCATCACCTCCACCAGGGTCACGAGAGCGTCGGCATGACCGGCCTGACTGAACCTGCCTACGGTCTCGGCCGCCAGGGTGGGCAGCTTGAACTGCCTGCACAGCTCCCTGACACGTTCTGCTACCGCGCTCGGTGTGTGAGTGTCTACCATCATCGTGCACCTCCCACCAGCAGCCGGTCGTACACACCGAGATCCACTGTCCCTGACAGCTTCAGGTCCGGCACCGGAGGCGGAGCAGGCGCAGACAGCCTGCGCACCATCGCGTAGTCGAAGCTCAGGCCCGACTCAAGCAGTCGCTTCAGCGCCCTGTCCACCTTGGACTCCATGGTTGTCGCAGCCAGGTGCAGGATCCTCACGTACTCCACGTCGGCACGCTCTCCTCTCCAGCCACGCAAAGCGTCATAGGCAAGCCTGAACGTGTGAGTCGGGAACATTTGCTCCCTGAAGCGATAGCGGGCGAACGCACCTGGCTTGCGCACCAGTGATCCGATAATGTGGCGGTAGTCGATCCGCGCTTCACCTGTGCCGTGTACCCGCTCCATGCTCTCGGCGAGATGCCCCTTGTAGTACACCTCGACGTGATCGGCGTACAGCCTGACGTCAACTACCATACCTATCAGTCTCGATGGCACCGAATACGTCCGGTTCGACACCCTGATCGTGCTCCACCTGCGCACTCTGACACGGTAGTTGGCGTACTCGGGGACCGGCGCTGGTGGAAGCGGCCGCAGATGGCGACGCTCTGTCTTGAGCTTGGAGCTCACCAGCCTGTTGCGCCGGTCGACGACTCCTCTGACGAACTCCCTGTACTCTTCCTCGGACTCGAAGTCACGGCTTCCCCTGAGTATCAGGGCCTGGTCAACGGCGTTCTTGAGACGGCGGTGTCTCTGCTCGACCACGCCGTTCTCATGCGACGATCTCGGGTTGGTCCTGGTGGCCTCCACTCCGTAGTGAGCCAGTACCGCCTCGTAACTGGCGTTCACGGCACGGCCCCTGCTGTCCCTCAACTCGTGTGTGGCAGCGGACAAGTTGTCCGTGCGCACCACCCTCGGCACGCCTCCCAGCTCCCATAGCGCTCCCTGCAGTCCCTTCACCAACGCCACGAACGTCTCTCCGAAGCACACCTCGGCATAACTCCATCCTGAGTGGCTCAACGCGAGATGGAACAGCAGGTGACGGAAGGGCTCCCCGCATATGGTCACCCCAAGCCCCGAGCAGTGTGTGAAGTCCACCTGTGCCTCCCGACCGGGCGGATGTTCCTGCTGGAAGTACACCTCCCTGTCGGGCCCGTGAAGTGCCCTGTAGTCGCGGATCCGGCGCTGCAACGTCCTCAGTTGGGAGTTGCCGAACCTGCCGGGGTGTCTCTCGTCGAGCCACTCAAGAATGGTTGTCGCAGAGAGTTCACCCTCTGGATCGGAACGCAGCAGCGGCACGACCTCACTCTCCCACACGTCCGCGAACGGGTCCGGTCTGCTTCTCCATCTTCGCCTGGCCTTCTTCCTCTCCGACGGCAGCGCTCCACCCTGCCACTTCCTTGCCGATCTCTCGCTCATGGCGGCTGATGCCGCCGCTCCCTGCTGTGTCTTTCCTTCCATTAGCTTCTGCCTCAGTAGAACTACCTGTTGATCCGTGATCAATCTGGCACCTCCTGGGTACCAGATCATCCCATCTACGGACCGGCAAGAATGGCTGTCGTCACCGGCAGAAATGATTGTCGTTGTTCAGGCACTCCAAACCGATCAGAGTCCGGTATGCAGAGCGCCTGTCCATAGCTAATGCCGAATAGATGCGATTGCCCTGTACCTCGAAACGTAACTGTTCAGTCTTGAGGGGATCTCTCCAAGAGCCGCCGCATCTCTCCGTCATACCCGCGAAGGGAGACCCTTGCATAACCGTCGTTCCCGCGCAGGCGGGAACCCAGGGGTGGGGTATTCCCTCACCGAGTCTGAACAGTTACCTCGAAACCGTCCCCTTGAACAGCGTAGCACGCCTGTGCTATCCTCCCCACGTGACAACCAAACTCCCACGCCCCAACTATCCACTACCCACTATCCACTGCCCCCGTTTGACAGCCGGGACGACGAAACCCTATACTCGCTGGGACGGAAAATACGAAAAGGCTACGAACAGGACTAGTAGGCCTCCCAGCGGGACTCAGAGAGCCGGGTTAGCTGAGAACCGGCGTCAGCGCGGAGACCGAATGGACCTGGGAGCCGTCGACCGACCGCCGCGAACGCGGCCGTAGGCTCGGCCGGAGAGGGCACCGTTAGCAGAGCCCAGGGCATTGAGGACGTACCGAGTCCTCCGCGCCCGACAAGAGACGTCGCAGCGGTGTCCCGGTACGGGATACTGCCGGCAAACCAGGGTGGCACCACGGAAAGACCCGTCCCTTCGAGGACGGGTCTTTTTTGTGTCCGACAACTCCGCGGACGAAAGGGCCGCGACGAGACATACGACAGCAAGCGAGGAGAGTGAACCGATGAGCACGACGACGCAGCAGGCCCCGCAGGTGGAGTCGGCCGACGTCCCGACGCGGCGCCGGGTATTCAGCGGGATCCAGCCGTCCGGAGACCTGCATCTGGGCAACTACCTGGGCGCCCTCAAGGGATGGGTCGAGCGGCAGGCGGAGAAGGTGAACTTCTTCTGCATCGTCGACCTGCACGCCATCACCGTGCCCCAGGACCCGGAACAGCTCATCCGCAGGACGCGGGACGTCGCCGCGCTCTACCTGGCTGCCGGCCTGGACCCGGACCAGTGCACTCTCTTCGTCCAGAGCCACGTCACCGAGCACGCCGAGGGCTGCTGGATACTGAACTGCATCACGCCGGTCGGCTGGCTCGAGCGCATGACGCAGTACAAGGACAAGACGTCCCAGAGCCAGGTCGTGGTCACGGGCCTGCTCGACTACCCCGTGCTGATGGCCGCGGACATCATCCTGTACGACGCCCACGAGGTGCCGGTCGGCGACGACCAGAGGCAGCACGTCGAGCTGGCGCGGGACATTGCCCAGCGGTTCAACCACCTGTACGGGGACACCTTCGTCGTACCCGAGGCGGACATCCCGCAAATCGGCGCCAGGGTGATGGGGCTCGACAACCCGGCCGTCAAGATGGCCAAGACCTACTCGCACGTACGCGGCCACCTCGTGCGCATGCTCGACGAGCCGGTCGAGATCGAGCGCGCCTTCAGGCGCGCCGTCACCGACTCCGGCAACGAGATACGCTTCTCGGAGGACCCCGAGAAGGCCGGGGTGAACAACCTGCTCGGCATCTACAAGGTGGTAACCGGCAAGTCGACCGGCGAGGTCGAGGCAGACTTCACGGACGCCCGCGGCTACGGCGACCTGAAGACGCGCGTCGCCGAGGTGGTCATCGAGGAGCTTAGGCCCATACGCGAGCGCTACTACGGGTTGATGGACGACATAGCCGAGCTCGACAGGCTGCTCGCGCGCGGTGCCGACCAGGCCCGCGCCGTCAGCGGCCCGAAGCTCGAAGAGGTGAAGCGGCGCATGGGCCTGCTGCTGCCGGGAGCCAGCTCGGCGGGAACGCAAAATGTATAGGCCAACACTGGAAGAAGCCAAGAAGCTGACAGGCAAGGGCAACCTGCTGCCCATCTACCGCGAGATCAGCACCGACCTCGACACGCCGGTGTCGGCCTACCTGAAGGTGGCGCGGCGCCCGTACTCGTTCCTGCTGGAGAGCGTGGAAGGCGGCGAGCGTCTCGCGCGCTACAGCTTCATCGGCACCGAGCCCTGCGACGTCATCACCACCGGACCGGGACGTCCCTATGGCGCGGTCGACCCGCTGAAGCCGGTCGAGGAGGCGCTCGCGCGCTACCAGGTCGTCGACGTGCCGGAGGTGGGCCGCTTCAACGGCGGCGCGGTCGGCTTCCTCGCCTATGAGTCGGTCAACTACTTCGAGAGACTGCCGTCGCCGGAGAAGGACTCGCTCGGGCTGCCCGAATCGGTATTCATGCTCACCAAGACGTTCCTCATCTTCGACCACGTGAGCCACACGATCCGCATCGTCAGCCACGCGGAGCTGGACGGCGATGTCGAGGCGGCGTACGCGGCGGCCGTCGAGAAGATCGACGAGCTCGCCGAGCGGCTGGCGCAGCCGCTCGTTCCGACGCCCCCCGCGACGCCGGCGAGCGACGACGACAAAGAGATCGTCTCCAACGTCCCGCGGGACCGCTACGACGACGCCATCAGGCGAATCATCGACTACATATACGCGGGCGACTGCATCCAGGTCGTCTACTCGCAGCGGTTCAGCCGCAAGACGGACGCGCATCCCTTCAACCTGTACCGGTCGCTCCGCGGCATCAACCCCTCGCCGTACATGTTCTACCTCGACCTGGACGAGTTCCAGCTTGTCGGCGCCTCTCCCGAGATGCTCGTCCGCTGCGTCGACGGGAATCTCGACTACCACCCCATCGCGGGTACCCGGCCCCGGGGCGCCACCGCCGAGGAGGACAAGGCGATGGAGGAGGAGCTCACGAGCAGCGAGAAGGAGCGCGCGGAGCACATCATGCTGGTAGACCTGGGACGCAACGACGTCGGCCGGGTCAGCGTGCCCGGCACGGTCGAGGTCACGGAGCTGATGCAGGTCGAGCACTACTCGCACGTCATGCACCTGGTGTCGCACGTGACCGGGCGGCTGAGGCCGGACATGAGCACCTACGACGCCATCAGGTCCTGCTTTCCGGCCGGCACGCTGTCCGGCGCGCCGAAGATAAGGGCGATGGAGATCATCGCCGAGCTGGAGCCGGACAAGCGCGGCCCGTACGGGGGAGCGACCGGTTACTTCACCTTCTCGGGCAACATGGACACCGCGATCCTGCTGCGGACCATGTCGGTCAAGGACGGCGTCGCACACGTGCAGGCGGGCGGCGGCATCGTGGCCGACAGCGAGGCCGAGCCCGAGTACCAGGAGACCGTCCACAAGGCGAGGGCGCTGATGCGCGCCATCGAGAACGCGGAGCAGATTCGGTAGCGGACGGACGGCGACGGAGAAGACGAATGATCCTGCTCATAGACAACTACGACAGCTTCACATATAACATCTACCAGTACCTGTGCGAACTGGGCGCCGACGTCCGGGTCGTTCGCAACGACGAGGCGACGGTGGATGAGATCGCCGACATGGCGCCCGAGAAGATCGTCGTGTCCCCGGGCCCGTCCACGCCGGAGAAGGCGGGCGTCTCCAACGAGATCGTCCAGCGGCTCGGCAGCCGCGTGCCCACGCTGGGCGTCTGTCTCGGCCACCAGTGCGTCGGCTACAGCTACGGCGGCACCGTCGGCCCGGCGGGCGAGATCATGCACGGCAAGATGTCCCTCATCCACCACAACGGCAAGGGCGTGCTGAAAGACATCCCCAGCCCGTTCGAGGCCATCCGGTACCACTCGCTGGCGATCAGCCCCGACGACCTGCCGGAGGAGCTGGAGGTCACGGCCTGGACCGCCAACGGCATCGTCATGGGCGTGAAACACAGGACCCACCCGGTCGAGGGGATCCAGTTCCATCCGGAATCGATCATGACCCGCGTCGGCAAGGACATCCTCCGCAACTTCCTGGAGATGCAGCCATGAACGACTGGGACCCTCTCGAAGTAGCTCGGTTCGCGGAGCAACCCCTGCTGGCCATCCTGTCGACCGTCAACCGGGACGGCTCGCCTCAGTCGACGCCGGTCTGGTATATGTACGATCAGGGACGCTTCAAGGTCACGAGCCGGGGCGACCGGGTGAAGGTCCGCAACATACGCCGCGACCCCAGGGTCTCGTTGGTCGTGATCGACACCGCGGCGAACGGCGACCCGCTGGCGGCGAGCGGCACGGCCGAGGTGGTCGAGACGGGCGGAGACGACTTCACGTACACGATGGCGCGCCGCTACGAGGGAAGGAAGCGCGGGGACAGGGAGGCCGAAAGGCTCATCGAGATCGCGCGCAGCCTGGCCCAGCCCAAGGTGATCGTGGAGATCACGCCGCTGCGGGTCCGGATCGGCGACTGACCGGCGGACTGTACGATTAGTCACGGATGCCGGGTGCCACCGGCACATCAGGGGAATAAAGGTGCCCACGGCCCGTCCCCTCGTCATTCAGGCCCTGAGCCGGAATCCAGGGGCCGGGGACATGGAATCCCGCGTTCGGAGACCTTTGCACAACCGTCATTCCCGCGCAGGCGGGAATCCAGGTTTGAGGGTTACCGCCAGGTTCGCGGGAAAGACGGAATGGGGAGTTGCAGTCTATTTTCATACTGATACGGAGGCGACGATGATAAGGGAAGCTATAGGGGCGCTCGTGGAGGGCCGGTCCCTGACCGCGGACGAGGCGGGCGGGGCCATGAGCGAGATCATGGACGGTGAGGCGACTCCCGCCCAGATCGGCGCCTTCGTCACGGCGCTCCGGGTCAAGGTCGAGACGCTGGACGAGATCGTGGGGATGGCCCGCGTGATGCGCGAGAAGTCGCTCCGCGTGGAGGTCGACGGCCCGCTGGTCGACACCTGCGGCACCGGCGGCGACTCGTCCGGCACGTTCAACATCTCGACGACCGTGGGGTTCGTGGCCGCCGGCGCGGGCGCGCGGGTCGCCAAGCACGGCAACCGCGCGGCGTCGGGCGCGACCGGCAGCGCCGACGTGCTCGAGGAGCTCGGCGCGAACATCCGCCTGGGCCCGGACGGGGTGAAGCGGTGCATAGAGGAGGTCGGGTTCGGCTTCATGTTCGCCCAGACCTTCCACCCGGCGATGAGGTTCGCGGCGGCGCCGCGGCGCGAGATCGGCATCAGGACGATTTTCAACACCCTCGGTCCGCTCATGAATCCGGCGGGAACGACGGCCAAGGTCTTCGGCATGGCCGACCCGGGACTCGCGCCCATCGTCGCGCAGTTCCTCGCGATGCAGGGCGCCGGGCACGCGCTGATCGTCCACGGCCGGGACGGCCTCGACGAGATCAGCCTCGCCGCGCCGACCGACGTGTGGGAGCTGAAGGACGGCAGCGTCTCCACCTACACCGTCACCGCGGACGACTTCGGGCTCGGCGGGATCGACAACGAGGCGCTGCGGGTCGATGACGCCGCGGCAAGCGCCGCGAAGCTGCGCTCGGTGCTGGACGGCGCTCCGGGCCCGGCGCGCGACGTCGTGCTGGCGAACGCCGCCGGAGCGCTGGTAGCCGCCGACATGGCCGGCACCCTGAAGGAGGGCGCGACGCTCGCGGCCGATGCGGTCGACAGCGGGGCCGCCAGGGCCAAGCTCGACGCCTTCGTCGACCTGAGCCGAGGCCTGGAGTAGGACCGCCGATGCCCGGAATACTCGATCAGATCGTCGACGTCAAGCGCCGCGAGGTGGAGCGGCTGAAGGTCGAGACGCCGCGGGCCGACCTCGAGCGCCGCATCGAGACACAGACGCCCGCGCTCAACCTGGCAGGCGCCCTGATGGGCGACCGCGTCCGCGTGATCGGCGAGGCGAAGCGGTCGTCGCCGGTCAAGGGCGTGCTGAGAGAGGACTTCGACCCCGTCTCGCTGGCGACGGCCTACGCCGACAACGGCGCCGCCGCCATCTCGGTGCTCACCAACGTCGAGCACTTCGGCGGCAGCATCGCCGACATGGTTGCGGTCCGAGAGCGTATGTACGGCCGGGGCATCCCCGTGCTGCGCAAGGACTTCGTGTTCGACCCGTACCAGGTGTACGAATCGCGCGCGTACGGCGCCGACGCCATGCTGCTGATCGTGTCCATCCTCTCGCCCGCGCTGCTAGCGGAGCTGATCGCCCTGTCCCGGACGCTCTGGATGCAGTGCCTGGTCGAGGTGCACGACGAGGCGGAGCTCGAGACGGCCGTGAGCGCCGGGGCGGAGATAGTAGGCATCAACAACCGCAACCTCCGCACGTTCCAGACCAGCCTCGAGGTGACCGAGCGCATGGCGCCGCTGGTGCCGTACGGCCATGTCGTCGTCAGCGAGAGCGGCATCTCGACGCGGGCCGACGTCGACCGCGCGGGCCGCGCCGGCGCCCACGCGATACTGGTCGGCGAGGCGCTGGTCTCCTCGGCCGACCCGGGCGCCAAGATGAAGGAGCTGGCATGACGAAATTCAAGATCTGCGGCCTCCGCGACGCGGACAACGCGCTCGTCGCCGCGGACTCGGGGGCGGACTTTCTCGGCTTCTGCTTCGTTCCGGGCGTGCGCAGGCAGCTCCTGCTGGACGACGCCCGCGCGGTGATCGACGAGCTCCGCCGCCGCTGCGACGGGACTCCCCCCCGTCTTGTAGGCCTGTTCGCGGACCAGCCAGCGGACGAGGTGAACAGCACCGTCGCCGCCTGCGGCCTCGACCTGGTCCAGCTCTGCGGGCGGGAGTCGAGGGACTACATGCGCCTCATCCCGACGCCGGTGGTCAAGATGGTCAAGGTACGCGACGAGGACGGCCTTGAGGAGGCCACATCCCGAACGATCCGTGACGCGGACGAGCTCGCCGCCGACGGGCACAGGGTGCAGCTCGACAAGTACGAGGCGGGCGCGAAGGGCGGCACAGGCCGCACCTTCGACTGGCGCGTGGCGGCCAGGGTCGCGGAGCGGCACGACATCATGCTGGCGGGCGGCCTCGACCCCGACAACGTGCGCAGCGCCATCGACGCCGTATCGCCCTGGTGCGTCGACGTCTCCAGCGGCGTCGAGACCGACGGCGTCAAGGACCCCGCCAGAATCCGAGCCTTCGCCGCCGCCGTCAAAGCCTCCGGCTGATCGGCCCCCCTTTGGAGGGCGCCCTCTGGAGATCAGCCGCTCATTCGCCCTCTTCTTCGTCGACGAAGGGTATGGGACGGTTCGAGCTACGGTCTGGTAGCTCGAACTCGACGCCCTGCGGCATGTTCTCCAAGAGACAGTGGCCCAGAGGCTTGCGCGGCGGCGCTGTCTCATCCCCCACCGCCTCGGGTGCGCGGGAGGGTTCGGTCTTGTCCACGGTGCGCCTCCATGTGGTGAACTGTAGTGATTCCATTATCGACCAGTCGCCTCGGTCGTTCCAGCCTCAGCTTTTCGTGGTGCTCGTGGTGGAGAGCTTAGGCCCGACAGGGTATGCCCGTTGCACGGGGAGTGTCAGTACCTTTATACTCAAGGAAGGAGGGCCATCGGTGTCTGTCTCCGATTTGCGCAGAGAAGGATGGTATCTCCTGATATTCTCAGTCCTGTCAGGCGTCTGGTTTACGGGGCTCATCCAACGCGAAGTTCGGGACGACGAATACAATAACCTGCTAGACACCATTCTGGGTATAGGGCAGGATATGGAAGCGGCGGTCGTGGTCGTAGGGGCCACAACCTATGTCACCGTGGAGGCAAGCTCAATGCTGGCCGAAAAGTATCTGCGTAGGCGTTACTATGAAGGACGGCAGGAAGGACTCAAAAGGGCGGAAGACCGCATCCGTGAGATGAGGAAGTCCAACGGGGTTGACCTCGACACCGTGGACGAGATCATCAAAGAAATCAAGCGGATTCAGGCGAGCAGGGACTAGGCGATCAGGTCCCCGTACCGCAGCCGCTTACCGTCTTCGCCCTTAGCCATCGTCGCCATCTGGTCAGCGGTGTCCATCGGACGCTGGTTATGCCTGTCCTCAAACTCGGCCCCGTAGCCGTGCAGGTGCTTGGCTGACATCTGATGGTACACCCCGTCGTATCCGCGCTTCAGGGTTGCGGGCAGTAGCGGCAGCGGAAGGGCTGTGGCTTGCGGCTCTTGACCGTTGCGACGTTGAGACTACCGCAGTCGTGCGGGACAGGCTACGCAGTCCGGCCAGCGCTGCCCGATGAACCACGCCTCAGCCTTCTCGTCGGTGCTGAAGCGCTCCGTGATCTCTAGCAGGGTGATGCCCCTGCGCTCCGCCCGGCCCGGTGCTTTCTTCGCCATCACGCTCCTATAATTCCCTATCGAAGGCCAGCGCAACTAGTCCTGGGTGAGGCCGACGGCTATATGGTGAGAAGGTTGCGTGCCCCTTCGCCAAAGCCGCCAAAGGCCGCAGCCGACAAGCGGCTGAGTGCGTGGCGCATCCTTAGGATCTACGCAGCAGCTCGATCACCGGCGTATCCGCCGAGGGCCTATCCGGTACTCCCACCGGCCTGCGCGGACTTCATACAGGACCACATCGTCGCCCAAGTGTTGGTCCAAGTACCGTTGCACCCCGGCGGCATTCGGATGACGCCCAGCCTCAAGGACGCTGGCCAAGAGATTAGCCTGCTCTTTCGGGCGCCCGCCCGAGCCAACAGGTACGTAGATTGACACTCGGGGACGTAGCTCGAAGCGCCAGTACCCTGCACCTCGTGTGGCTCACCAAACGCCTCTAGCAGCCGGTCATAGACATTGCTCATCCCGCCGCCTCCGACTCCGACGCCAGCGCTCGCTGCTGCTCGAAAAACTCGTGGTGGGACGGCGCGTTCTCCGGGTCATTGACGCGGAGCTGGTAGTACCACGGAATGTACGGCCTGTACTCGGCCCACAGACGCCGCAGCTCCGCTATGCCGGTCTCGTGCGAGTCCACTCGCAGGTCCATGACGGCGTAGTCCTCGTGCTCGTAGACGATCAGGGCCGCCGACCGGTCCTGGTTGGGCCAATCGGGAAACGCCGCCTGCTGGCCCCCGATGTCGCGGCCCGCCTCCAACGACGTCAGCAGCCTGTCGTCGAGGTCTCCGCCTTCGGTGCGCTCGAACGCCTCCGACATCGCCCGCAGCACGTGCTCGCCGTCCAAGTGGTTGCCGAAGACGGCGTAGCCCTCCCCCACCGCGTGCCCGGTCCACGGCCTCGTGTGCGCCCCGGTGTGGGCCGCGACGCGTCCGTCCTTGTCGACGATTCCGATCTGGCGGTACTCGAAGTGTGGGTCGTTGGCGCGCAGCTCGGCGAGTATCCCGGCCGGGGAGTACCCGAGCTCGAGGAGCCGGACCGCCGTGCGGCGGAGGCGCGGGTCGGCGGAGGCCTGGGACGAGACGGCCCCGACGTGGGACTTGACCAGCGGACAGTACCCGCCGACGGCCAGCGAGAAGGTGGCGATCCCGATTCCGAGTTGTCCGGTGCGCGGGCAGTGCGCGGCGATCGTGTAGGTCATGGCTTCTCCTCAGCCGGATGCGCACGCGACGACGGCTCCGGGACAGCGGGCGCGTTAGCCGTTGGGGGCCGCGAAAGGCAGCACCGTCGCCGGGTTCCGCACCATCATCTTGTCGATCTGAGGCTCGGTGACGCCGCGGTCGCGGAGATACGGGAGAAACTTCTCCAGGATGTAGGAGTAACCGAAGCCGCCGAACCGCTTCAGGTGCACCTTCCAGCACACGTCGTGGGAGAGCAGCAGCCGGTCCTCGTAGCCGTGCGCGATCAGCTCGACGATGGCCCGCGCGACCGCTAACGTGATGCTGACGCCCGGCTCGTTGCCGTACTGGCCCTTCAGCACGGACGGCGTCAGGGGCGCGGTGCGGCCGATCAGGTCGAACTGGATGTAGACGCCTCGCTCCAGCAGCTCCAGCATCAGCGGAATCTCGTACGCCATCTCGTCGGAGTGGCCCAGGATTGTCCGGTCCAGGTCGCCGCCCTCCTCGGCCACGATATCCAACGACTGGTGGCGCTCCCCCAGCCTGCCGCCGCGGTGGAACGAGATGGGCCCGCCGGTTGCGACCGACGCGCGCGCCGCCGCCCTGATGCTCCTGGTCTCGTTCGCCGTGATCGGATCGCCGTTGACGCCGATCTCCCCGATGACCCCGGCCCTGACGTCCGTGCCGCCGACGCCCTCCGTCACGTCCCGGACGATCTCGTCCGTCAGCTCCTCGACCGTGCGGTAGTCCATGTCCTCCGGGTGGAACACCTTCTGGTAGAAGCCGGTGCCCATGACGACGTGCAACCCCGTGGCCTCGGAGACACGGCGCATGGCCAGCGGGTCCCGCTTCAGGCCGATGCTGGTCACCTCGACGACCGTGCCGCCGCCGCGGCTCTTGAATTCCATGACCTCCTCGACGGCCAGCGCCTCGTCGGCCAGCACGTAGTTGTCGAGGATCGGCTCCAGCTCGATGGCCCGGTGCAGGTTGTCCAGACTTACCTTGGCCTCCCACACCGGAATCTCGGTCGCCGGGAAGTCTTCGGTCGTGTAGATGGGTTCGGAGCGGCCCTCGATCTCGACAAGCTTCAGGTGAGGCCAGTGCGCCTTGCGCAGGTCGACGAACAGGTGCTCGTGCATCAGGGTCATGCCGAGGCTGTCGGGCGAGACGGGGCCCCGCACCGTGAGCACCCTGCCGGTCAGTTCCGCGGTCGATGGGCTCATGGCAACCGATTACACCTCACACCTGAGCGCGCGCCGGCCGACAGGGCGTCAGAACGACCGGGCCGTGCGCAGGAAGATACCAACCAACGCTCCCAGAAAGGCGGCAACTATCGCGCCGACGATGAACAGCGGCAGAAGCGCGATCACGATCGCAACCGTCGGCACGGCGAGCGCGCCCATGACCAGCGCCGCTAGCACCTTCACCATCAGCGAGGGCGCGGCACTCACCCGCAGCCGCTCACGCCTGACGAGGCGCATGCCCGCTAAGTGCAACGATCTGCTCCTGTTCGAGGCCGACTGCCCGGCCGGCTGCGCCGTCTCCGAGGTGCGGCTTCGCGAAGTCCGGCCGGCTGTCCTACCCGGTGCCGGCCTCTGCGTTACTGCTCTGAGGCGGTCAACTCCGGGATCGGGTAGCCGTTCTGCTCGCAGGCCTCGCGCAGGGCGTCGACCTCGGGCCTGACGTCCTCGAAATTGAACTCGAGCTGCGTCGCCCCCATGAGCGCCTTGACCGTGGGATGTATGGGCTCGTCCGAGCCGATCGACAGCCCGTACATGTTCTTGATCCTGTACCGGGTCTCGCCGACCGAGACTACGTCCCCCTGCACTCCGCTTATCAGCCCGGCGTTCACGTCGTTTATCAGCTCGGTGAGCCACTCGCAGGTGACCCTGCTCTGCTGGTTCGCGACCGCGCTGTCTGTCCTCTGCGCCCGCGTCGGCGCCGCCTCCGGCGCCGACGCCTGCGTCGGAGACGTGTCCGTCGCGCCGGAGCCGTCCGAAGGCGCGGCCGCGTCGGTCTTGGGCGCCTCGTCGGAGGAAGACGAGCAGGCCGCGAGGGCCAACGCGGCGATAGCCACGAATACGATCGCTGTTCTCATCGCACCCTCACCTCCTCGATCCGAATCCGGCGACGCCCTGCCTCGACGGCAGCCCGATTATAGGCCCGACCTCGGGGATGGTCAAACCGCGCCGAGCGGCCCAGACCGGTGCTGGCCGACCTGAGTCCCCGACGCACTGGTGGGGTGTACCGAAGGAAGGTGCTCACTGTGAGGGTATCGGATGAGGGACGAACGGCCGCGGCCGCGACTTGCGGCCGGCAAGTGCACGGATCTCGGGGCGGACGACCCGGTCACTCAGCATCGCCGCGGAGGCCGAATAGCTCGCGGGCGGCTCTTAGCGTCTCCTCGTCGGCGCGCTGCTTCAGCGAGACCGTTGGGGCGTGCAGCAGCTTGTTGACGATGGCCCGGGTCAGGTCGTCGATCACCGAGGCGTCCGCTTCGGAGACGCCGTCCAGCCGCTCCAGGGCGCGGCCCATCTCGCGGCGGCGCATCTCCTCGGCCCGCTCCCGCAGCTCCATGACGAGCGGCAGAGCGTCGAGCGTGCTCCACCACTGGACGAACTGTGCGACCTCGTCCTCGACCACCGCTTCGGCCGCGGCCGCGGCCTTCCGCCGCTCCCGGAGATTGTCCTGCGCGACGGCGGCCAGGTCGTCGATGTTGTAGAGGCTCACGCCGTGTATGGACGCAGCCTGCGGATCGATGTTCCTCGGGACCGCGAGGTCGAACATGAACGTCCCGCGGTCTCGGTCCCGGTTGGCCGCGCGCACCGTCTCCGCTGACAGGAGGTGGCCCGGCGCCTCGGTGGCCGCGACCACGATGTCGGCGTCCGCCACCGCGACGTCCAGCCGGTCGAACGGGACAGCCCGGCCGCCGAGCTCGTCGGCCAGCGCCGAGGCGCGGCGCGCCGTGCGGTTGGTCACCGCCAGCTCGCCCACGCCGGTCTTCCGCAGCGCCTCGGCGACCAGCTTGCCCGCCTCGCCGGCGCCGATCAGCAGCACGCGCGAGCCGGACAGGTCGCCGAGCACCGTCTGCGCGAGCCGGACCGCGGCGAAGCTCACGGAGAGCGCGTTGCGGCCGACGCCGGTCTCCTCGCGGACGCGGCGTCCGGCCCGGATCGCCCTGTGGAAGAGGCGGGACAGCGGCGCCGACAGAGTCCCGGCGGCGGACGCGGCGGCGAGGGCCGACCGCACCTGGCCAAGTATCTGCGACTCGCCTACGATCATCGAGTCGAGCCCGCCCGCGACCCGGAACAGGTGGCGCACGGCGTCGGCGTCCACAAGGTCGCGGAAGCCTTCGGCCGGCGAGGCGCCGTCGAGGCCGTGGTAGTCGGCGACGAACCTCCGGACCAGGGACGCCGCCGCGTTCGGCTCGTCCGCGGTCGTGTAGACCTCGGTACGGTTGCAGGTCGAGACTACGACCGCCTCGCCGACAATGCCGCCCAGACGCGGCAGTGCGTCCGAGAGCTGGTACGCGGTGAAGGCGACCCGCTCACGCAGTTCCAGCGACGCGGTCTTGTGGTCCAGCCCTGTCAGCAGAATGTGCATCTACGGGCCTTAGGCGGTGTTTGTGAAGTCCATTCTCCCCCGGCGGGAGAAGGTTAGGATGAGGGGTGGAGCCGTTCGGAGACCATCATCTTCACCCTCACCTCAGTCCTCTCCCGTCGAGGGAGAGGAAGCCTGAGTCCGGGCTGGCTCCCGGCGGAACGAGAGGGCGCTGTCGGCCCGAAACGAGGGCTGGCTAGGTCCGGGCCGCGGTCTTGTACCGGCTCCTGAGACACCGGGTACAGATCTTCACGCGTTTCGGATCACCGTCGACCAGTATCGTGGCGCGCTGGACGTTGGGGGCCCAGCGGCGCTTCACGTGGCGGTTCGAAAAGCTAACGCTGTTGCCCGCCTGCGGGGACTTCAGGCATATCTCGCATCTTGCCATGGCTGACCTTTGACTGGGGTTAGACCTTTGAGTAGAATCGGGAAGCTCCGCAGGCGTATCTGGGCGAGATAGACAATCGGCCGCAAAGCGTTGGCGTTTCGATAAACGTGGATAGCCCCAGAAATATACCATACGGCGGCGCGTTCGGCAAAGCGGCGGGGCCGCGCCGGAGCCGCCGCCTGATTGGAATGGTCGGCGTGGCGGACTGCTTCCGGGGTCGTGATGGCGCACCATGCCGGGGATGGATTCCCGCCTTCGCGGGAACGACGAAGGTGGGGGAGCTGGAATGACCGAGGTGGGGGAGCGGGGAATGACGAAGGTGATGGATTCTTTGTCGCTCGCGACTCGCGGCGCCCGTGTCGGAACACGGCCCACGCCGCAGGATACCCGCCGATGACCGGCGACCGTGACAGCCGCCTGAGCGGCGACGACCTCCGCGCCATGTTCGCCTCCGCCGCCGCTCTTCTCGAGCGCAACATGGAGAGCGTGAACGCGCTGAACGTGTTCCCGGTTCCCGACGGCGACACCGGGACGAACATGTTCCTGACTCTCCAGGCCGTCGTCGAGGGGGCGGGGCCGCCGGACGGCGCGCCCGCCTCAGATGTCGCGTCCGCGATGGCCCGCGCCGCGCTGATGGGCGCCAGAGGCAACAGCGGCGTCATCCTCTCGCAGCTCTTCAAGGGCATCGAGACGGGGCTCGACGGCGCCGTCGACTGCGGCCCGGAGGAGCTGGCCGCGGCCTACGCCAGCGCTCGCGACCTCGCCTACAAGTCGGTCGCCGAGCCGGTGGAAGGCACGATGCTGACCGTCATGTCCAGCGTCGCGGACGCCGCACAGGGCGTAGTCGACTCCGGAGGCGGCGTCCAGGAGCTGGGCAGCGCAACCCACGACGCCGCGGTCGACGCGGTGGCGAGAACGCCGACGATGCTGCGGGTTCTGCGGGACGCCGGCGTCGTGGACGCGGGCGGCCAGGGGCTCGCCATCATACTGGCGGCCGTGCGCGGCTTCGTGTCCGGCGACGCCGCGGAGGCTGCCGAGATAGCGCCGCCCGAGCCCGTCGGGATCGAGGGGGCGACCGGCGCGGTGTCTACGAGCTTTTTCGAGTCGGCGGAGGAGCTCGGCTACGGCTACTGCACGCAGCTCCTCGTCGAGGGCGAGGGGCTGGACGTCGACGAGATACGCGGCCTGATGGCCGCTATGGCGGGCTCTCCGGTCGTGGTCGGCGACGACACCATCGTCAAGATCCACGTGCACGCCGAGGACCCGGGGCCGGTGATCAGCCTTGCGGTGTCCAAGGGCGTGCTCAGCGACGTCAGCATCACCAACATGGACGAGCAGCACGCCGAGTTCTCCCGCGAGCGGCAGGATGTCGCCCAGGTCGCGATGGTCGCCGTGGCGCTCGGCGACGGGATGGAGGCGGTCTTTCGAGACCTCGGCGTGATCGGCATCGTCTCCGGCGGCGACACGATGAACCCGAGCGTCCGCGAGTTGAAGGACGCCGCGGAGAGCGCCAGGGCGGAGGCCGTCGTCCTGCTCCCCAACAACCGCAACATCATCCCCGCCGCAAGACAGGCCGCCGAGAGCGCCGGCAAGCCGGTGTACGTCGTGCCGACCAGGTCGATGCCGCAGGGCATCGCGGCGGCGCTGGCGTTCAGCGGAGAATCGGGGGCGGAGGAGAACGTCGAGGAGATGACGGAGGCGGCGGAGGACGTGCGGACCGGCGAGGTCACGACGGCGGTGCGCTCGGCGTCGGTGGACGGCGTGAGCGTCGAATCGGGGCAGCTCATGGGTCTGCTGGAGCACAGGGTCGTGAGCGCGGGCGGAGGCCTCGCGGACGTGGTGGCCGCGATACTGCGCGAGGCAGACGTCTCCGAGGGCGAGCTGGTCACGCTCTACGCCGGCGAGCCGGTGAGCGAAGCCGACGGCTCGTCGGTGGTCGGCTTACTCGCCGAGGCGTTCCCCGGCGTGGAGCTGGAGCTGGTGGAGGGAGGGCAACCGCACTACCACTTCCTGCTCTCCATCGAGTAGCCGCCTCGGGCTTCTCGGTACCGCCCGGACGCACGAGGGAAGACAGTCGCGGCGGCCCCGGCCGTCCACTATCATAGGAACGACAACCGACCGAACGCGGGAACAGGAGGCGCCCGACATGGCAATCAAGGTAGTCACAGACAGCACGTCCGACCTGCCGCCGGAGCTGGCGAAGGAGCTCGACATCGCGATCGTGCCTCTCAACGTGATGTTCGGCACCGAGACGTACAGGGACAACATCGACATTACGGCCGATGAGTTCTACGAGCGGCTCCAGACCGGCGACGTACTTCCGAAGACCTCGCAGCCGTCGCCGGGCGACTTCGTGCAGGTGTACGACGAGCTGGGCAAGGACGCCGACGGCATCCTGTCGGTGCACATCTCCGCCAGGGAGAGCGGAACGTACAACTCGGCCGTCCAGGCGACGGGCGAGACCACGGCGACCTGCCCGATAGAGGTGGTAGACAGCACGCAGTTCTCGATTGCGCTCGGCATCGTGGCGGTCACGGCCGCGAGGGCGGCCCGGGACGGGGCGACGCTGGAGGAGGCCAAGGAGGTCGCGATGGGCGCCATCGGGCGCGCTCGGTGCATCGCGATGTTCGACACGCTGGAATATCTCGAGAAAGGCGGCCGCATCGGGAAGGCCCGGGCCATGATGGGGTCTATTCTCAAGATCAAGCCGATGCTCATGATCCGCGAAGGCCAGGTTCACGAGCTCGCCAAGGCCCGCACCACGGCGAAGGCCGTGGCCAAGCTGAAGCAGATCGCGCGCGGCTTCGGCCCGGCCGAGGCGGTGTGCGTCATGTACAGCACGACGCCGGACGTCGCGAAGCAGGTCGCCGACGACCTGAGCGACATGCTCCCCGAGGGGACTGAGCCGCTGATAGCGCGCTTCGGGCCGGTCATAGGCACCTACGCCGGCCCGGGCGCCGTCGGCGTAGGCATCCTCGAAGCCGGGGAGTAGCGCGGCACTGGGGCTGGGAGTTTGGCGGGAGTCTTGGCGAGCGGACAGCGACTCGCATGACCTTGCGGTCAGCGCGCATCTGTCTCGTTCTACAGGTCATGTTTGCCTGGCCGAGGCTAAGTCCCGGACTCAGCGGAATGGCATGGTCGGAAACCGCCCCGGCGGCTTCGGAGTATCATGTCGATGATCGCGATGCCTGATCTGGGGGACCGCGTCACCCTCCGGTCGAGTACAAATCACCGAGGTCTCATACGATGTCCTCACTTGCCGACCTGCAGGCCCTGATAGTAGAGACTCGCGCCAAGCGTGGTTTTACGACGGACCCTCTAAAGCTTCTGGCGCTGCTCACAGAGGAGGTCGGCGAGGTCGCCTCTGAGATGAAGGGGTCCTGGTCGAGCAACTACCGCGAATTCAGCAGAGACCGGCTCAAGGAAGAAATCGCCGACGTCTTCGTGATCCTCACGGCACTGGCCAGTCGCTATGACGTCGATCTGGAACAGGCGGTGGCCGAGAAGTTTCTGGAGAAAGACGCCGCCAGGCACTGGAGTACGGCGGTCGAATGAGATCGACAACTCGTCCGGACTCGAATGTCCAGCCCTAGCCGCCGTGTGATGGCTGCCAACCCCAGACTCGACTCCCTCAGGAAGATCCTGGCCCAGGAACGGGCCAGCGGCTACCCGGACTCGACGGTCATCGGCGGCCTCGACCGATTCCTGCAGCACTGGGCCGAGGAGCTCGAGCCCGTGCTACGCGGCGCCGGGTCCTACTCCATATTGACGCCCCTCCAGAGGGAGGAATGGGCGGGTACCGTGGGGCCCAGGCTGCGCGCGGACGGCGAGGACGAGCCCAAGCCGTCCAAACGCGCCAGGCCGAGAGCCCCGAGGCGCGTCCCGCCGGTCCCGCTGGACACAGCCGTATCCGACCTCAAGGGCGTCGCCAAGCAGACGCTGCCCAAGCTGAAGCGCCTCGGACTTCAGAAGGTCGAAGACCTCGTATACCACTTCCCGCTCAGACACAACGACTTCGCCACGATGAGCAAGGTCTCCGAGCTGAAGCCGGGCGAGGAGCAGACCGTGGTCGTTTCGGTGTGGGAGGCGTCCGAGACGCGCCAGGGGCAGAAGCGGCGCTCGACCCAGGCCGTGCTTGGCGACGAGACCGGGAACGTCCGCGCCATCTGGTTCAATCAGCCATACCTGGCGTCCACTTTCAAGCCCGGCACGAGCCTGGTCATAAGCGGAAAGGTGAACGTCTTTCGCGGCAGCCTGGTCTTCCAATCGCCCGAGTACGAGATCCTGCGCGGCCAGGAGGAGCTGGTCCACACCGGGCGGCTGGTGCCCGTCTACCCGACGGTGGACGGGCTGCCGCAGCGGACGCTCAGGCGCTTCGTCAAGCGGGCGCTCGACACGAGCCTGTCGCAGGTCGTCGACTTTCTGCCGGAGGACACGAAGCACCGGGCCGGGTTGATGAGCCTCCCCAACGCCATAGCGCAGGCGCACTACCCGGACGCCGAGGCCGATTGGGCGAGCGCGCGGCGCAGGCTGGCGTTCGACGAGCTGTTCCTGCTGCAGCTCGCCGTCGTCCGGCGCAAGAAGGAGTGGCAGCAGGAGGACCAGGGCATACCGCTGGACGCCGGGGCGTCGGCCGTCGGCGGGTTCCTCGAGGCGCTGCCGTTCAACCTGACCGGCGCCCAGTCGAGGGTGCTGGACGAGATCATGGCCGACCTGTCGCAGAGCCGGCCCATGAGCCGACTGCTCCAGGGCGACGTCGGGAGCGGCAAGACGGTCGTCGCGGCCGCGGCGCTGCTGCTGGCGGTCGTCAACGGTCGGCAGGGGGCGCTCGTCGCGCCCACGGAGATTCTCGCCGAGCAGCACTTCCTGACGCTGGTCGATCTGCTATCCAGGGGAAACGGCGGAGACGAGCACGCGACCTCCGCCTCGTTCGAGGTCCACGGCATGGGAAGGCCTGTGACGGTCGGCCTGCTGGTCGGCAGCATGTCCAGGAAGGCCAAAAACGAGATGCACGCCAGGATCCGGGACGGCGACGTGGACATAGCCGTCGGCACCCACGCGCTGCTCCAGGAAGCGGTCGACATCCCCCGGCTGGCCGTCGCGGTCGTAGACGAGCAGCACCGCTTCGGCGTGATGCAGCGCGCGTCGGTGCGGGAGAGGGGCGGCAGGCCCCACCTGCTCGCCATGTCGGCCACGCCCATACCCAGGTCGCTGGCGCTGACGCTGTACGGCGAGCTCGACATCTCGACGATCGACGAGATGCCCGCCGGCCGGCGGCGCATCCGCACCCGCTGGCTGGAGCCCGACCTCCGGCCGACCGCCTACGCGTTCATCGACAAGCAGATCGAGTTGGGCCGGCAGGCCTTCATCGTCTGCCCGCTGATCGAGGACTCCGAGGTCGTGCAGGCCCGCGCCGCCACCGAGGAGTACGAGCGCCTTTCCGCCAACGTATTCCCCGAACTGCGCCTGGGGCTGCTGCACGGGCGCATGCCGCTCCGCGAGAAGGAGGAGGTGATGGCGCGGTTCAATGCCGGCGAGGTGCAGGTGCTGGTCGCGACGCCGGTCGTCGAGGTCGGCATCGACATCCCGAACGCCAGCGTCATGCTGGTCGACGGCGCCGACCGCTTCGGCCTCGCCCAGCTACACCAGCTCCGCGGCCGGGTCGGCCGCGGCATGCACGAGAGCTACTGCATACTGCTGGCCGACTCTCCCGGCCCGGACGCGCGCGAGCGTCTGAAGCTGGTGGAGCGCTCCGGAGACGGATTCGAGCTCGCCGAAGAGGACCTGCGGCTCAGGGGGCCGGGCGACTACCTCGGCACCCGGCAGTCTGGGCTTCCGAGCCTGAAGGTGGCGCGCATAACGGACCAGGACATCCTCGCCGTCGCCCGTACCGAGGCCGTCAGAGTCCTGGACTCCGACCCCGAGCTCGAGGCGGAGCGCAACGCTCCGCTCGCCGAGCGGCTCGCCAAAGAGACCGCCGACCTCCCCGGCGAGATCAGCTAACCCCGGCCGGCTTGAGCCGCCTGCCCTAGAAGGCGAAGAGTGTGATCCCCCGCTCCCCCCACCAGACCCCTGTATCGGCTCTCCGCTGATAGACTGCCCCCCGGCGCTCCGAGTCTCCATCACCCCTTCGTCCCACATGGCTCGACGCCGGCAACAGCATTGTTGACGTGTTGACCGGGAGCGTGTAGTGTTTTGCACAGACTCGTTTGCTCTTTGCTCGGGGGGGCATGCCACGACGGAATGGCGACCGGCTGCTGATCGGTGTCATCGTCTTCGTGTTCGGCATTTGGGCGGTCTTCGCCCTGATCGGCTCGAACTCTGGGGCGGCGCAGTCGAACGAAGAGTGCTACTTCGACCCGGTGACGTTCGAGGTCATATGCCCCGACCCGACGCCCACGCCCACGCCCACCTCCGGGCCCACGGCCACGCTGAGCGCCTCCCGAACCACGATTGAAGTGGGCGAGTCGACGTTGATCTCGGGGGACGTGGAGCCGGCGGACGCGGACACGATGTGGGTGGTGGGGGAGGGACTGAGCATGTCCTCGTGTCCGACTCGGGATACGAGGAGCCTGCGACAGTTCCCCCCACCTCAGCTCCGTGTGTGGGGCTGCAAGGCAGGCTCGCACGAGGTGAGTCTGAAGATACGCGGCGCTACCGACACGCTGGCCGACATCACGATTACAGTCACGAGAATACCGCCTCCGCCCAACCGCCGGCCGACCGTGACGATAGTAACTCAGGACCAGACCGTCGACGGGGGGGCGTCGGTATCGCTCGACGCGACGGCGTCCGACCCGGACGGCGACGACCTGACCTATTCCTGGTCGGGGTCCGGATCGTTCAGGGATTCGATCTCCCTGGACACGAGGTGGTCGGCTCCGGCCGCTCAATCGAGCGATCAGACCTACACGCTGATGGTCGAGGTGTCGGACGGGAGCCTGAACGACACCGACTCGGTATCGATCACGGTCAGGGGAGTGCCTCCGCCCAACCGCCGGCCGACCGTGACGATAGTAACTCAGGACCAGACCGTCGACGGGGGGGCGTCGGTATCGCTCGACGCGACGGCGTCCGACCCGGACGGCGACGACCTGACCTATTCCTGGTCGGGGTCCGGATCGTTCAGGGATTCGATCTCCCTGGACACGAGGTGGTCGGCTCCGGCCGCTCAATCGAGCGATCGGAACTACACGCTGATGGTCGAGGTGTCGGACGGGAGCCTGAACGACACCGACTCGGTATCGATCACGGTCAGGGGAGTGCCTCCGCCCAACCGCCGGCCGACCGTGACGATAGTAACTCAGGACCAGACCGTCGACGGGGGGGCGTCGGTATCGCTCGACGCGACGGCGTCCGACCCGGACGGCGACGACCTGACCTATTCCTGGTCGGGGTCCGGATCGTTCAGGGATTCGACCTCCCTGGACACGAGGTGGTCGGCTCCGGCCGCTCAATCGAGCGATCAGACCTACACGCTGATGGTCGAGGTGTCGGACGGGAGCCTGAACGACACCGACTCGGTATCGATCACGGTCAGGCGACGGAACCGCACGCCGACCGTGATGATAGAAACTGGGCCCCAGACCGTCGACGGGGGGGGCGTCCGTATCGCTGGACGCGACGGCGTCCGACCCGGACGGCGACCCCCTGACCTATTCCTGGTCGGGGTCTGGTGGATCGTTCACGAACTCGATCTCTCTGGACACGACGTGGACGGCCCCGGCCGCTCAATCGACCGATCGGACATACGCGCTGACGGTCACGGTGTCGGACGGAAGCCTGAGCGCCAACGCCTCGGTATCGATGACGGTCAGGCGACGGAACCGCAAGCCAACGATCGACCCAGGACCGTCTTCGGTGAGCTACGCCGAGAATGGAACGGGCCCAGTGGCAACCTACACGGCTTCTGATCCCGATGACGACACCATAACTTGGTCGCTGCCGAACACGACCTTCGAGACCGACGGAAGCGACTTCTCCATCAACAGAATTAGCGGGAAGCTCAGCTTCGACAGTTCGCCGAACCATGAGAGTCCGCACGACTCGAACGGCGACAACGTGTACAAGGTCACGGTCAGGGCCAGCGACCCGAACGGTGGCACGGCCGACCTGGACGTCACCGTCACGGTTACCAATGTCAACGAACCTCCGGTCGTGGACTCGGAGATCACCGATCGAACGCTGGCGGCGGGTTCTTCGGAGACGATCGACCTGTCCGGCACGTTCAGCGACCCGGACGGGGACACGCTCATCTACATCGCCCGGTCGTCGAACACCGGGGTTGCAACCGCGAGTGTGAGCGGCAGCACGCTGACGATCGCGGCGTCATCCGCCGGATCGGCGACCATCACCGTCACAGCCGCGGACAGGCCTCCCGCCCACGTCGACAGATTGACAGTTGCGGATAGATTCACGGTAACGGTGGAACGGTCTGCTCCCGATAAGGTGGCAGGTCTCAAAGGAACGCCCGGATCAGTTCGCGGCGAAATAGCCCTCGACTGGGATCCGGTCGATGGAGCGGACAGCTACGAGGTGGGGCAGTGGCAACTGCAGCCCGGCAACCTCTATGATTACGAAGTGCTGGACGACTCCGAGGTTACCATCGATCTACAGGCGACTAGCGCTGTAGTTCGCGGCCTGACCCCTAGCTTTACCTACACACATAGCGTCCGAGCCGTCCGGGGTGTGGGCTCAGACAAGGTTGTAGGCGATTGGGCTGTCGGCCAAGATGCAGCTGCACATGACGAGTCACCCGAAACACCAACAGTTTTTGTGGTGGCCCAGACGATAGGTGGCAGGGGGATCTCTCTCAGTTGGAAAGCGGCCATGGGAGCGGCTGACTATGAGGCGGAGGCGTCCTCTACGGGGGGCACAAGCCTGGACATTGCCCCTGGCTTGACCACCGGATTCACCGGACTGGTCCCGGGTGACTCATACAGCTTCAGGGTCCGCTCACGGAAGCCGCACGATGGCGGCCACCTGTTCTCCGACTGGACAGCAGCACTGACTGTCAGTGGGCCGACACCCACGCACTGGTGGGGGCACCAGGCCGACCACACGGTCGGCTATGTCCTCGCCCTGGCGACTACCACCGATCCGCTTCTTCAGGCTGCTATACCGGTGGCGGTCGCCGAATGGAACGGCAGGATGAACTTCGGCCTGATGATTTGCGACACCGCGGACAGCGCCTGCCGCGTCCGCAACTCTGACAGGTTCATAGCCACCATCAAGACGGTGGCCCCGAGTTCGCCCAGCGACAACGTCACCGGATGTGGGAGCAGCATGGCATGCGTAAGTCCGACCAGCGGAGGCGTAGGCGCGCCCGGCGGCGTCGGCGATCACATGACGAACATGGACGTGATATTCGAGGACCCGCCCTATACATGCGCCAATGACATGGACCCATGTCAGGTTGGCGATCAGGTGACGTATACATGGACCGACGTTTCTAGATTGAGTCACGAGGAGGTAACGGCGGGAGATCCGACTCATCTATACCTTCACGCGAAGCATCTGGCGCTCCATGAGTTGGGACATACGCTGGGACTGCCGGACTTCTACTTTGTCCCGGCTCCCCATCCGGCAGCCAACTATGACCCTCGGCTTGCTAGCGAGACGGCCATAATGAATCTTCAATGGGAAGCTAAGAGTATCCAGGACACGGACATCGCTCAGCTGGACGCGATCTACTTGCTTCATTCGAGTCACTCTGCCAGATAGCGCTCTGTGAGATGCCTGGAGTAAGAGAGTAGCCATGCGAACGCGAA
The DNA here is from genome assembly GCA_965261815.1 of Dehalococcoidia bacterium. Lineage (GTDB taxonomy): Bacteria > Chloroflexota > Dehalococcoidia > Lucifugimonadales > CAZENU01 > CAZENU01. The sequence goes on along the minus strand of CBDHDR010000002.1, from coordinate 2,921,760 downwards.
ACTTAGTGATCTTGCTGTTGGCTTGCACGCTATTGGCCTGCTCCTTGACTCCAGAACGAGACGAGCAGGCAGTGTCGTCGGGAGAAACGCCGCTGGCACCGCCTCCGTCGACGGGCACAGTGTCTTCGGGAGAAGCGCCGCTAGCACCGCCTCCGTCGACGGGCAGCCCTCCGACTGGTTCGACTTCGGCGGTCCCCTACTTCGGCGAGGAATCGGTCGAAGAGCGGATCGCAAGGGCCGATATCGTCGTCAAGGTGGAGCTGGATCGCACGACGAACACCGTGGTAACGGGATCGGGCGAGTATAGCGACAAGTACTATCCTGCGCTGAAGTTCCACCTGACGGTGAGCGAGTACCTGAAAGGAAGCGGTGCAAGCAGCATCACCGCGCTATGGGTTCGAGGCAAGCCGTTTGACACTCAGGCGGAAGCCGAGGACGCAGCGCCGGGTATCGCCACCGGGAGGGATACCACCTGGGACGACCGCGAGGCGATCTTCTTCTTGAGAAAAGAGGACCTCGGCAAGTTCTTCGCTGCGGCTTTGCAGGGCATCAACGACTACTATCTGTCCGCCGGCGGCACATATCAAGACATGTACAGCCTGCACAACATACACAGGAAGTTGTGGCTTCCGTCTGCCGGGACGACCGCGACAGGGGACAACCAGGAGTTCCTACTTGCCGTGCCTGAGCCGGGTCTCGACACTCCGACGATAACCCTCGGAGAGTTGAAGCGTCGGATCACGGCCGTCAACGCCGCATTGAACGGAGGCGACGGCTCAGACGCCTACAGGGAGTGCGTTAGGAATAAGTATCAGAGTGAGCGCATGGAGCGCGTCCGAATGAGCGGATCAAGCGGCAGCGCACAATACCGAACCTTTGAGCCGAGATGGAGCGGGACCTTTGCATCCGGCCAGTTGGCCGGGGCTGAACTGTACGATTATGACCGCGGTCTTGTTGTAACGGGTGAGCCCGAAAAGAAAACGAGGCTCTGGCTCGATGGTCAAGACGCCGGGCTGTTCGCCATAAGAGAGGGTAATCGTCGTTCTGCAAAGGGCTATGAGGAGAACCAAAAGAGATTCGCGTATTCTGTCGTTTCGGTCCGTCCCATTCCGGCGGGAATGTATGAGTTCAATCACCACTACGGCGCATTCATCGATTGCGGGAACACTGCCACGTTTGCGATCACGGCGAATGTCCTCGCGCCCGAAGGCACGCTGCACGAGGCTTTCTTCGACCCCGTCACCGTTGGGACGGCCATTGCCGCTGACAACACGAACGGCGTGTTGAAGCCCTCCGACTTCACCGACACCAACGGGGCGTCGGTGACCATCCACCGGGTCGCGTGGGAAGCAGGTACCGGAGAGTCCGGCACCGTGAAGCTGAAGCTCAGCCCCCACAACGGTATTGCGGGCCATACCGTGGACTTCATCGCCCTCGACGGCTCGGTGCCCTTGTCGCTGAAAGTCGCCGACGCGACGGTCGATGCGCCGAACGCCACCCTGAGCTGGACGGTGGCGTCTCAGCCTTGGCAGAGCGGCGACACGCTGATGCTGCGTATACGCGAAACCCCGGACTGCTCGCAGGGTGCGGTGCCAAATCCCAGCGCCAACCCTAACCTCGTGGGCGACTGCGAGTCGCTGTTGGAGTTGAAGGACACGCTCCGGGGGACGGCGACTCTGAACTGGAACGCCACGTCGACCATCACGACGTGGGACGGAGTCACGACCGGCGGCACTCCAGGCCGGGTGGTCCGGCTGGAACTTGCCGACGAGGGACTGGACGGAAGCATCCCTTCCGAGTTGGGACGACTGTCCGAGCTGACCCACCTGGACCTGAGCGGGAACTCGTTGACCGGCGAGATATCGATGGACTTGGGCCAGCTCTCCAACCTGGAGGTGCTGAGACTGTCGGGGAACAGTCTGATCGGCTGCGTGCCCTTGGCGTTGATGAGCGTGGCGACGCACGATCTGAGCTCCCTCAACCTGCTCTACTGCAGGCCGCCGGCGCCCGGGAACATCAGCGTCGGAACGCCCGGTGAGACGAGCGTCCCTCTGAGCTGGAGCTCGGTGCCTGACACCGACGGGTACCGGGTGGAGTATCGGAACGCCACCTCCACGGAGTGGACGGTCGACATAGACAACGCCACCTCCACGAGCCATACCGTAGACGATCTGGCCTGCGGCACGAATCATCGTTTCCGGGTGAGCGCTCATGGCGGCGGTACGGTCTACGCGCCCGAGTGGAGCGATCCGTCCGAGGCCATCCCAGGGGCGACGTCCGCGTGTCGGACTCCCACTTTCGGCGCCTCCTCCTACACCTTCACGGTGAGAGAGGACATCAACGTCGGGCGCAGGGTGGGCACGGTGTCCCCCACCCCCCCCACCAGACCCCTGCATCGGCTCTCCGCTGCCTGATAGACTGCTCCCCGGCGCTCCGAGTCCCCCGTTGCCCTTCGTCCCGCATGGCTCGACGCGACTGCCTGCAGACGGTACCCGGTAGCGGTTAGACGAAAATTACGTCCGGCCCGATGGTGGCTCACAGAGAGTTGCTCCATGTCTCGCGATGGATTATGCTGGACGCGAAATAGCTGGTGCCTGATTGCATCACAGGAAACCAGCGGGTCCCGGGACGCGTTGACCGCCGTCCTGGCTTACACGCGGCTCTCTGAGGTGCCCCATGTCGGATAAAAGCGGTGACCGGCTCCTCATCGCGATCATCGTCCTGATCGCCTCCTTCGCGGTCTTTGTCACGGTCAGCGGGCAGGGTGCTACGCCCCGAGACAACCATTGCGCAATCCAACCGTTCGATTGTGAGCCGGAGCCGCCGACGTGGACTCCAACTCCGACACCCGAGGAAGTTTGGGGACAGTGGGAGGACACGGGCCAGGCCGAAGGCACGTGCGCCACTCGGAGAAAGGAGCAGTCGAGAACCTCCAATCGCGGCAACACCCAGACCCGCCTGGTACCTGACGCTTACGGAGATGAGACGCCGCCAAATACTTGGACGGACACGGGCAGGACCCGCGGCAGCGGCGCAAATCTCGAAAAGGAGCAGTCCGGTACATCCAGTTGCGGAAGGACACAGACCCGGTGGGTGCCTCATGAGATATGGGGACCCTGGACGGACACGGGCAACACCCGAGGCAGTTGCGCCGATCGGGACAAAGAGCAGTCGAGAACCTCCAATCGCGGCAACACCCAGACCCGCCTGGTACCTGACGCTTACGGAGATGAGACGCCGCCAAATACTTGGACGGACACGGGCAGGACCCGCGGCAGCGGCGCAAATCTCGAAAAGGAGCAGTCCGGTACATCCAGTTGCGGAAGGACACAGACCCGGTGGGTGCCTCATGAGATATGGGGACCCTGGACGGACACGGGCAACACCCGAGGCAGTTGCGCCGATCGGGACAAAGAGCAGTCGAGAACCTCCAATCGCGGCAACACCCAGACCCGCCTGGTACCTGACGCTTACGGAGATGAGACGCCGCCAGATACTTGGACGGACACGGGCAGGACCCGCGGCAGCGGCGCAAATCTCGAAAAGGAGCAGTCCGGTACATCCAGTTGCGGAAGGACACAGACCCGGTGGGTGCCTGCCCCGGTCCCGGTACTGACGCCGCCGTCGTGGGACGACTACACAGTCATGGCCTACCGCTGGATACGTCTTGACTGGTCCGACCCGGAACGGATATTCGACACCTACAGGTTGGAATGGCGGGATGCTGGGTCCATAGGGTTCTCAGGATGGACTGACCTCAGTGAGTCGGGCACGCCCGGCATGCCTCGGGCCACGATAGACCCCGTGAACACCCTTGCGGACATCCGTGGAATACCCTGGAGCGCTGACTCGGACGGCAACCCGATCGGCCTCGAGTTCAGGCTCACGGCCACCACAGCCAACAACGCGTCGGTGTCAATAGAGACTATCGGGCCCAGATCCAAGCAGCCTGACGCTAATGGACATCAGCATGACCACAACGTAGCCTTCGACCTCAGCCAACTTGGGGCGACCGCTTTTGGCAAAGATGTGGCGCAGGCATCACGCATTGCCGCAGCTTTCTGGCGTCTGGAAGAACATATCGACTCCTGCGCGGTACCGTGCGATGACAGCTATACGACCAGCGTCGTGATCAGTGCTGCTGACCGTGAGGATTATGAGTGCTGGACGAGGGAAAGGGGGGACGACCTGAGAAGGGTTGGTTGCATTGCATACTTCAGCACCTCCGGTAACATCGAGTATCACCTGGGGCACCAGACAATATACGTACCTCGAACGCCATACGAGGACGACAATCTCAGTGGCAAAATCGAGGAGCAGCAGTACCTCTGGACGAGATACGGGCCTCTCCACAACAAACCGGTTCCTGGCACGTCCCAAAAATACTACTATCTGGATAAGATGCTCCTTCACGAGTTCGGCCACGCCTTCGGTCTGCCACACTTCGGCACGGGGATCATGAAGGCCTACGGCTTCTCTATCACGTCAAGTGACCGCGATAGACTGGAAGAGATGTACGAGATCCACACGAAGGACGAAGGCTGGTGAGCGGAGGTAGAGTGCGGATGGATAATCGAAGCTGGCTGCTCATTCTGTCGGTCACCATCTTCTTGGTTGCCTGTGGCCAAAACACACCTGACGCCTCAGACGCCGTGCCTAAGGCGGCCACGGCCGTGATGACGACGGAAAAGGCTCTCACTGCGACCGCGGACTCGCCGACGGCTGTTCCGAAGGACGTGTCGGGCACAATTCTTGGGACAGCGACACCGGCCCCTAGAATCGGGGGGGGGGGGGGCCTGCCGCCTCGACCGCCGGGCGTCGTCTCGATCGAGGAGCTACACCTTGAAGCGGAGTATGTCGTACGGGTCGCGCTAGTGACTACAACAGTCGCAACGACTACGAAGCTGGTCACACATCCGGCAACCGGCGCTCAGTGGACGACTTGGTGCATATTCCTCAATTTCAGTTTTCGGACAATTGACTACCTGAAGGGCTCCGGGCCAGGCGAGATCACTGCCGTGGCAGGACAATGCGGCACTCAGGAATGGTTTGAGGGGCCAGGTGTAGCAGAGGTAGTGGGGTACCACGACACGCGATGGGACGACCGTCAGGCAATTGTGTTCCTGAAGACGTACGACCACCTCGACGGCGCGTATGCCTTCATGAACTTCATTGGGGGCCGAGGCACGAACTATTACCAGATAACCAGCGACATTGCCAAGCAGTGGCTGCCAGCGGCTCATTCGAGCGATGGGGTTGGGGCGGCAGCCTCGTCGACTGATCCCATATACCTGTTGGACGCTCCGGCGACCTCTTCCTCGAGTGGTGTCGCCGGGAGAGCTGCCGACCCGCCTCCGACGATCAGCCTGAGCGCCCTGAAGACGAAGCTGGCCGACCTGGAGGCACAGGCCAGCCTCGGCGGGACAGCCGAGTACCGGCTCTGCGTCGAGCACTACTACTATCGTCTCCGGTTGGCCCGCTACAAGCGCGACTCCGGGATACATGAATATCCTATTCGGTACATCTATGGCATCGAGTCAGGCCAGCCTCGTGGGATAGTCCTCCACAGGATCCCCGGCCTGCGTGGGCGTTCCGAAGAAAACCTCGGCAGGTACTGGTTCGAGGGCCCGGACCCGGGCATCGTGAAGTTCTCATCGACGGACTTCACCCCCGATGATGATGGCGTCTGGTTTACCCAGGATATCGTGACGTCCAGGCCGTTGCCCGCGGGCAGCTACGAGTACTACTCCAATGGGATGTCTCCGTGGGAGGTCGACTGCAACCTGTATCCGGAAGAGGAGCGGACCCATGTTCACCACCGGCTGACCGTGACGGCCCCTGCGGGAACGGTACACGAGGCGTTCTTCGACCCTGTGGCCATCGGCGATGCTGTCGGCTCCGATGGGTCCAACGGTGTCCTCGAGTCTGCCGCCTTTGCTCTGGACGGGTCGACGACGACTATCACGAGCTTGAAGTGGGAGAACGGTGCCGTGACGATGGGTCTGAGCCCGGCCGCGTCCCTTTCGGGCAATATCATCGACTTCATAGACGTCACCGGCACTACCACCCTCAGCCTGTCGTTGGAAAGCGCCGGGACCACTACCCTGGTCTGGAGCGTGCCGGACAAGCCGTGGGCCGATGGCGACCTGTTTATGCTGCGCATAGGACCCGCCGCCACGACGTCGGTCGTGACGGAAGTTCTGGAGCCGCCTCCGGCGCCGGGAAACCTCAGGGCTGCGAGCACGGCGGCGGCGGTGACGCTTGAGTGGGACGCACCTGACGATCCGAGCGTGACGGGGTACCAGGTGCTGCGTCGGCGCCCCGCGGCGGGCGAGGACACGCTGCTGGTATACGTGGAGGACACGGGTAACATCGAGACGACCTACGTCGACACCGGGGTGGACCCGGGGACGGCCTACGTGTATCGCGTGAAGGCGATCAACGCGGCGGGAGCGGGACAGCAGTCTAACTACGTGAACGTGACGACGGCCCTCGCGTCCGCGCCGGCTCCCGGCGGGCTGGGCGTGTCCCTGGCGGGCGAGGCGTTCGGCGTGACGTGGAGCGCCGTTGTTGGCGCTGCGTTCTACGAGGTCCAGCAGCAGGTGTCGGGGTCGGCCGACGGCTGGGCGCTGGTCGCTACGACGACGGGTTTGTCGGCGACATACAGTCCGGTCGGCGGTACCGAGTGCGGCACGACGTACGAGTTCCGGGTTCGTTCGTACGGTGACGGCACGACGTACGTTGCCGCCTGGGGCGCGCCGTCCGAGCCCGAGCCGTACACCACGGAGGCGTGCAACCGTCCGCCGGAGTTCACCACGTCGACGTATTCGTTCATGGTTGCCGAGGACGCCACGACGACGGACCCGGTGGGTACCGTGTCGGCGACAGACCCCGACTCAGACCCCCTGTCGTACGCCATCACCGCAGGCAACGCGGCCGGCAAGTTCGACGTGGGGACGAACGCGGGTACCATCACGGTCGCTGGAGCCCTGGACCACGAGACGGTGCCGTCATACACGCTCACGGTGGAGGTGAGGGACAACAGGGACGGTGTTGCGACGACTACAGTGCAGATCACCGTGACGGACGTACCCGAGGACACGCCTCCCGCTCCGGGCGGTCCGGGCGTGTCACTGACGGATGACACGTTCGGTGTGACGTGGAGCGCCGTTGTTGGCGCTGCGTTCTACGAGGTTCAGCAGCAGGTGTCGGGGTCGGGCCACGGCTGGGCGCTGGTTGCGACTACGACGGGTCTGTCGGCGACATACAGTCCGGTCGGCGGTGCCGAGTGCGGCACGACGTACGAGTTCAGGGTGCGCGCCTACGGCGACGGGGCGACCTACGTTGCAGACTGGGGCGAGCCGTCGCAACCGGAGTCGTACACGACCGAAGTCTGCAACCGTGTGCCGACGTTCCGGCCGTCGTCCCACACGCTCACCATACCGGAGAACGCGGGAACGAGCACTTCGGTCGGCACCATATCGGCAACCGATCCCGACGGCGACACGGTCACATACTCGATCACCGCCGGGAACGACGACGGCAAGTTCGCCATCGCCACGAGCACAGGGGCGATCACGTTGACGGGGACCGTCGATCCCGACGTGGTCGCGTTCTACGCGCTGACGGTGGCGGCGGGCGACGGCGTCGCCGGGACGTCCACCGCCGCGGTCGGCGTCGCGGTGCTGCTGAACGAGTGCTCCAACGGCACTGTGGTGCCGCGGCCGCGCAGCAACCCCAGGCTGGTGCGCGACTGCTCCATGCTGCTGGCCGCAAGGGATGCGCTCGCCGGCGACGCCAGCCTGGACTGGAGCGCCGACACTCGCATCAACGACTGGCAGGGGCTGAGGGTGGAGCGTGGAGATTCCCCCTACGTCCGCGTGCTGCTTCTGACCGGCATGGGCCTGACGGGGCGCATACCGCCGGAGATCGGCGGCATCGCGGACCTGCGCAGGCTCGATCTCGACGACAACATGCTGACGGGCCAGATACCGCGCGAGCTGGGCAGCCTGTCCGATATGGTGCTGATGTACCTGCACATCAATCGGCTGACGGGCGCCATCCCAGCAGAGCTGGGAGCGCTGTCGAACCTGCAGACCCTCAACCTGAGCGACAACATGCTGACGGGCGGCATACCCGCCGAGTTGGGGAAGCTGAGTAACCTCAGGGAGTTGTTAATCGAACAAAATTCCCTGACGGGCGGCATCCCTGCCGAGCTGGGAGCGCTGTCGAACCTGTGGTCCCTGTACCTGAGCGAAAACATGCTGACGGGCGGCATACCCGCCGAGCTGGGGAAGCTGAGCAAGCTGAGGTATCTCGTGATCGAACGCAACCCTCTGGGGGGTGAGATACCCTCGCAGCTGGGAGACCTGACGCGCCTTGAGGTCGTGTACCTGAGAAACAACGGGTTGACGGGGACGATACCGGCTGAGTGGGGAGAGCTGCCCAATCTGACGTACCTGTATCTCAGCAGCGGCAACAGCTTCACCGGCTGCATCCCGTCGGGACTGCGAGACGTTGCCGACAACGACCTCGAGGGGCTGGGGCTCGAATACTGCGGTTCGTCTGCGCAGTAGCATCCCGGAGGAAATCGCCATTCCCGGCGCCCTGAGCCCTCTGCCGTCACGGGGGAGGAGCGAAGCGGCGTACGCCCCTTGATGCGCACCGCTGGAAGAGCGGCGCTACCTCGAGGCGGTCGGGCTGTGCTGAAAGCGAGCTCCGACCGGTCACACGCCAGACATCCAGGGCCTTTCGACTATTCGTAGAGGCCATTGAACCGGGCAGTACATCCGTGCTACTCTGTCCTCGTGACAAGCACTCGCCAGCAGATAGATCTAGCCCGCGCGCGTCGAACCGCGTCGCGGGGCCGATTCCCCCACTATCCACAGGATGCCGTGACACACCGGTATGACATTTTGTGCCACGGGGGGACACCGCTCAGATAGGGCGTGGCCCAGAATGGCACAAAATGGCACATTTCCCCCGAAATCGGCTGCGGCCGCACTCGGCGAGGAAGTTCGGGGCCAAGCCGATAGGCGCTGCTCCGCTCGCACCGCGGCCAACAACCGAACGGCCCTGGCCGGACATCCCGCTGTTTGACCGTGCAACCTGCGCCCAATACAATTGAGCGCGACGACACCCACCGAACGGAGATTTACCCCCATGCCACTGTACGAGTACTACTGCCAGACGTGCAGCAGCACTTTCGACCTGCTGCGGCCCATCAGCCGTATGGACGACGAGGCGCTCTGCCCGCAGTGCAACGGCAGCTCCCAGCGGAAGCTCTCCGTATTCGCGTCGTTCTCGACCAACGCCGATGGTGAGACGAGCGCCGTCGCGGGCGGCGGCGGTGGCTGCTGCGGCGGTGGTGGCGGCGGCTGCGCCTGCTCGATGTCGGCGTAGCTCACCGGCGGACCGCCGTAGTCCGCCGTCCCAGACTTCCCGCTTCCCCGGCCCAAAAGAGTTACCCCATGAGCGAACGATTGGCGATCCATGGCGGAACGCCCGCCCGCACGAGGCCGTTTCCCGCGGCCTACGACTACGGCGACGATGACGTGGCCGCCGTGACGGCGGTGCTGCGCAGGGGCAACGAGACCGGCAGCATCTCGCGTGGCCCCGAGCAGGCCATGTTCGAGCGCGAGTTCGCCGACCGCCACGACGCCAGGTTCGCCATCTTCGTGAACTCAGGCACCTCCGCCTTCCACACGATCTTCGGCGCCATCAACCCGGACCCCGGCGACGAGGTGATCTGCACTCCGTGGACCTCCGGCGGCAGCGTCGCCGGAGCCCTCTTCCAGGGCTGCGTCCCCGTGTTCGCCGACATTGACGACGGCTACAACATCGACCCGGCCGACGTCGAGGCCAAGATCACGCCCCGCACCAGGGCGATAGTCGCCGTCCACATGTTCGGCAACCCCTGCGACATGGACGCATACGTCGACATGTGCAAGCGGCACGGGCTCTACCTGATCGAGGACTGCAGCCAGGCCCACTTCTCCGAGTACTAGGGCAGGATCGTCGGGACGATCGGAGACATCGCCGGCTACAGCTTCAGCGGCAAGCACATCTCCGGCGGCGGGGGCGGCGCGGTCCTGACCAACAACCGCTCGCTTTGGGACCGGGCGCACCCCTTCGCCGACCAGGCGCTCAATCGCCCTGCCGGACCCTTCGAGGCGCGGCCCTACGCTCACCAGTTCCTGGCCCAGAACTTCAAGATGAACGATCTGACCGCCGCCGTGATGCGCGTTCAGCTTCGGAAGATCGACGGCTACCTGGAGAACAAGATACGCAACGCCAAAAACATCATCGAGGGCCTGTCGGACGTCGAGGAGATCACGCCCCAGCGGGTGCGGCCCGGCGACCGGCACACCTACTGGGTGCTGGGCTTCACCCTGGATACCGACCGGCTCGGCTGCGACGCCTACGAGTTCTCCGCCGCGGTCAGCGCCGAAGGCGTGCCCATGAGCGGACCGTACATGGGCACCGGCCGGGACGGCCCGCTCTACCGCAACCCCGTCTACGCCGAGGCCCGGATGTTCGGCGCAAGCCGGTACCCCCTCGACTACGGCCGCGACAGACCGGTGGACTACCGGCTCGTCGAGTGCCCCTACGGGGAGGAGCTGATGGGCCGCGGGGTGGGCATCGCCATGAAGGCGTCCTTCACCGAGGAGGACGGCGGCGACATCATCCAGGCCATCCGCAAGGTGGCCGACCACTACCGGCGCTAGTCAGAACGTTCGGCCGCCCCGGCGGCTGCTACCAGACCTCGCCCTTGGCGTAGACGCTCTTCGCGGGCCCGATCAGCTTAGCGTTGGGCTTGGAAACACGCTCCGCGACCGCGGCGTCGTACTCCAGACTGCGCAGCACGTAGCGCATGCAGTTTATGCGGGCGCGTCTCTTGTCGTCCGACTTCACGACGACCCAGGGCGAGCCCTTCGTATCGGTGGCCGCGAACATCACCTTCTTCGCCTCTGTGTACTCGTCCCACAGAGGCAGCGACCGGACGTCGACGCCACTCACTTTCCACTGCTTGAGACCGTCGCGGGCGCGGGACATGACCCGCCTGAGCTGTTCCTCCCGGCTCACCGAGAACCAGAACTTGAACAGCCGCACCCCTTCGTTGATCAGCATCTCCTCGAACAAGACGGTGTCGCGAAGGAAGCGCACCGTCTCGGCCGGCGTGCAGAAGCCCATCACAGGCTCTACCACCGCCCTGTTGTACCAGGAGCGGTCGAAGAAGACGATCTCCCCCATGGCCGGCAGGTGCTGCACGTAGCGCTGGAAGTACCACTGCCCGCGCTCTCTCTCGGACGGGGCCGGCAGCGCGACCAGCGTCGTGCCGCGCGGGTTGAGGTGCTCCATGAAGCGCTTTATCGTGCCGCCCTTGCCGGCGGCGTCCCGCCCCTCGAACAGCAGGACGACACGCTCCCCGGTCTCCTGTACCCACCTCTGCATCTTCAGCAGCTCGACCTGCAGCTCGGCCTTCTGGCGCTCGTACTTGCGCCGCGACAGCTTGGTGGTATAGGGGTAGGAGTCGCTGATGACCTCGTTGCGGCGGGCGTTCTCCACCTTGCTCAGGATCTCCTGAGGAATGCCCTCCGTGGGCACCAGGAGGCTAAGGGACTCTCGTACCGCGCTCGAATTTGCCATGCGAATACCGTACTACGGCGCTCCGCTCTCGTCAATCGCCGCCCGCGAGCGCCAACTCGTCGTTCCCGTGGAGACGGGAACCTATCCTCGATCCCCCCGGCCGTGGATTCCCGCCGTCGCGGGAATGACTGTTGTGCAAGGGCCGGCCTGCGCTGAAATGACGGCTACGCTGGGCCCGCCTTCAGCTAGTAAAGCGCGTCGGACGGCGACGGGAAGTAGTGCCCCGGGGTCCAAAGGGGACGGGACGTGACCACGATGAGGGCGGTCCCGGCGATCCTGAGACCGAGACGCGTTACCACGTCGTAGGCCTCGGGACAGAGGCCGGCAACCTCGAACGAGACCCGCTCCACACCGTTGGCGCGCAGCCGTCCCACCGCGGCGGCGAGCATCGCGCCGCCGTAGGACTGTTCGAGCACGGCGGCCGGGCCTATCACGCCGCTGCTCGACACGAAGGCGTAGCCCCCCGGCTCACCTTCCCGCGATAACAAGAAACACCCCAGGTCCGGCTGCTCCAGCCAGAAGTCGAGCTGGCTCCCACGGTCGATGCCCACCACGCGGCGGTCGATTCCGGCGATGTCGGACACGTCGCACGTGGGCCGGAAGTCGAACGACGGGTCCGCGTCGAGTGCGGGAACGGCGGCCCCTTCGGCCGTCTCCCAATCGAAGATCGGCACCCAGGGCAACATGCCGGATCGGACGTAGATCGCGTTGGAGACGGGCTGCATGCCGGCGGAGATCGCGCAGACCGTGTCCGACTCTTCGGCCGTGCCGAGGGTCAGCTCCAGCAGCCGTTGACCGACCCCCCTGCCCTGGTACTCCGGCAGTATCTGCAGCGCGGCCAGGTACCAGACGCCGGGGTGCCGGACGCCGATCCCGAAGCCGACCATGCGGTCGCCATCGTACGCCACCCAGTAGCCGTCGCCGTGGTACCGTCGGGCATAGCCCCTGAAGGCCATCATCCGCGCGGGTGGGGTGTCCCCGAAGGTTTCCGGGAACCCGCGTCGGTTCAAGAGCTCGCGGTTTGCCTCGGCGAACACGTGGTAGGTGGGCACGTCGTCCTGTTCGACGCCGAGTCTGTATTCGATCGCCATAGTCTACCGCCGACCGCCCATGTGCCGTGAGTCGATCACATAGCTTTCCGAAACTGTCCGGCAGATGCTACGCGCGGCCCGATTCAACGTCAAACGTCGTCAGGCGGCCCAAGTCACCCACTTCCGTCATTCCCGCGAACGCGGGAATCCATCCCTGACAGGGTGCGCCACTATGACCCCGAAAGCAGTCCGTCACGCCGGCCGGCCCAATCAGGTGGGGAATCTAGGGCGGCGGGAACTGTTGCTTTGAAGACCCGGCGCGCACCCCTCGATACGCGCCGGTGAGGCATCTGCGCTACTCGGGATGAACGGGCTGTAGGGTCCTCGGCTCACGGTTACAGAGGGCGGTCAGGAGCGCGCTGCGAGGCGCGACGCGACCTGGACGCGGGACTGGATGCCCTCGATGCCGGGCGACTCGACGGCGAAGCTGGCGGCGCAGCTCGCGTACGTCGCGGCGTAGACCGGATCGCGGCTCTCGTGATAGGCGATCAGGTACGTCGCGGCGAATACATCCCCCGCGCCTGTGGGATCGACCTCCCGCGCGGCGACCGGCGGGATTTCGCTCACGGCGTCGCGGCGATACAGGGTGGCGCCCTTCCTGCCGCGGGTCACGACGAGCGCAGGCGTCAGGGCGGCCCAGCCCGACGCGACGTCAGGACAGTCGAAGTCGTGCTCCGATACGACGGCGGCGTCGACGTGAGGCAGAAGCTCCGCACCGTCCCAGTGACGCGGGCCGACGAGCCCCGAGTCGTCCCACCGGCGGAGCCAGCCCTGAAGCGACGCCACGACCGTGGCGCCAGGAAAGCGAAACGCGTGGCCGTCCAGCTCGCGGGCGAGGGGGGCGAGGAACACCATCGGCGCGCAAGCCCACCCGGCTGGGATGTCCGAGGGGCCTATGGGGCCGGCGACGGCGTGGAGGTACTGCGTCCTGGCGCCGTCCGCGTCGATGTTCTCGAAGGCGGTGGTCGCGTCGGCGGGGACCACGTGAACTGGGATTCCGGCGAGCGCGGCGCCGAGGTCGAAGTCGGGCCCGGCGCTGGTAACTATCGCGGAGCTGAGACCCATGCGAGCGGCGGTGACGGCGCCGAAGACGACCGCGCCGCCCAGGGTGTGGCCCTCCGGCGTGACGTCCGTGGATACGTGGCCGATTGCCAGGAAGTCGGGCGCGGCCATGACGTAGGTACGGACGCTAGGCCGGCTCCACGACTATCTGACGACCGTCGCCGTCTCCGGTGCTGAAGGTGTCGACTCCCGGGAAGTCGGCCAGCGCCATGTGCACCACGCGCCTCTCGTTCGGGGGCATCGGCTCCAGGGTGATGGGCTGGCCCGAGGAAGCCACGCGCTGGGCGACCCTCTGCGCCAGGTTGGTTAGCGACCGGTTGCGCCGGTCCTGGTAGCCCGCGACGTCTATGAACAGGTTGACCCGGTCTTCGAGCCGGCGGCTGGCCAGAAAGCCCACGAGGAACTGGAGCGACCGAAGCGTCTCGCCGCGCCTGCCGATGAGCAGACCCGAGTCGTCGCCGTCGATATCGTACACCGGGCCGCCGACGTCCTCCTGGTGAGCGCTCTTGAGGTTGACGACCGCGTCGACGCCCATCCTGCTCAGCAGGTTCTCGAGGATCTCGGAGGTCACCTTCACGACGTCGGTCTGGGACTCTACTACCGTGACGCGGACCTTGGCGGGCTCGGCGCCCATGCCGAAGATCCCGGACTTGCCCTTGCTAACGACGTCTATTTCGACGTCTCCGCGTTCGGCGTCGAGCTCCCTGAGTGCGATTTCGATTGCTTCGTCCGCCGTCTTCGCCGTCGTCTCGATCATCTTCATGAGGCCCAATCTCCTCCGCCGTGGAGGCCGGTGATGGCGCGGCCACGGCGTCCGTCGTACGTCCGAACGGGACCAGATTCGCGAGCGGTCCCCAACCGGTGACGAACCCCTGGATCACTATACCCACAACGCTCGATACTATCCAGTACAGGGCCAGCCCGGCCTCGAAGCTGAGCGTCAGGAAGCCGAACATGATCGGCAGCATCCACAGCAGCAGCCGCTGGGTTTGCTCCTGCTGTGCGCTCGTGGAGGCGGTCGGGGTCATCTTCTGCATCGCCCACATCGAGCCGCCCACCAGCACGGGCAGCAGAATGTTGAACGGCACGGGGTTGTCGCTGGCGTATAGGGACAGGTCCATCGTGATGAAGCCGCTGTCCAGCGGAACGGCGCGATGGACCCACGGGAGCCAGGGGTACAGCCTGTCGGACAGATCGGCAAGCCTTTCGGGGGTCGAAGGCAGGGTGCCCCTGAGCGCCCAGAACAGTCCGAAGAAAATGGGCATCTGCAGGACCATCGGCCCCAGGCACCCCAGAGGGTTGACGCCCTGCTCCTTGTAGAGCTTCATCGTCTCCTGGGACGTCCTGCCCCTATCGCCTGCGTGGCGCTCCTGGATCTCCCGCATCTTGGGCATGAGCGCCGACATCGCCCGCATCTGCTTGCTCTGCTTCAGCGTCAGCGGGATCATCGCCGCGCGCACCAGAATGGTGAACGCGATGATGCTGAGTCCGAAGTTGCCGAGACAGATGACGTACAACAGCACCAGGCTGTTGATCATCGGCTCGACGATGACGAGGTTCCAGATTCCGCCTACGTCCACTGGCAAATTCACAGGCGGCTCCCGGTGGCAGCGGCACGCTTCCTGCGAAAGCCGGCCAGACCCTCGTTCAGGCTCCCCGTCCGGAAGCCCTCCAGGTCCAGCGTCACGTAGGAGTAGCCGATAGACCTGAAGTGGGCCGCGACCTTGCGCCGGGTCTCGTCGTCGACCAGCGCCGAGAACGCCGTGGGGTCGACCTCGATCCGCGCGACCTCGTCATGGTGGCGGACGCGCACCTGCTCGATCCCGAGCCCGTGCAGGAACGCCTCCGCGCTCGCGATGCGGGTGAGAATCTCGACCGATATGAGAGTCCCATATGGGACTCTGGACGAAAGGCAGGCCTGAGCCACCTTGTCCCACGTCGGCAGTCCAATCTCTTTCGATAGAGCTCGGACCTCGTCTTTGGAAAGTCCTGCCTCGATCAGCGGGCTCCGGACTCCCCTATTTCGGGCGGAGTTCATGCCGGGGCGAAAGTCGCCGCCGTCGTCGACATTGTGGCCGTTGACGATCTCGGCGTACCCTTCGGCTTCCGCAAGGCTGGACAGCCGGGTGTACAACTCCTCCTTGCAGAAGAAGCAGCGGTTCGGATCGTTCGCCCGGTAGTCGGCGCGTTCGACCTCCGCCGTCTCGATTACGCGGTGGTTCAGACCGATGTCGCGTGCTAGCTCCACCGCGCCGTCGAGCTCGGACGGCGCCAGGCTGGGAGAGCGGGCGGTCACGGCCAGCGCCCGCCGGCCAAGCACCCGGTGCGCGGTCGCGGCGACGAGGGAGCTGTCGACGCCGCCGGAGAAGGCGACGACGACCGATCCCATCTCCAGGAGGCAAGCCTCCAGCGCGTTCCTCTTCTCGTAAATCGACATGATCGGCTGACTCACGCGGCGGGGCGCGCTATTGGCAGTCATTCCTCTCGAAGCCCAATCTGTTGTCAATGGCGCAGCCGAGCGATGCCAGGGGCGAACGGCCCTGCTTGACGTAGACGGCGCTGAGAATGCTCAGGCTGAGAACTACGACCAAGATCACCTTCCAGCTGTGGCCCCCACCCCAACCGAACAGCGGCAGGATCATCGGGCATGCTCTTTCCCACAATTCAACGGAGCTCGGCCCACATCCCCTGCCAAGAGCCCGTTAAGGTTAGAATGCGATTGTCCTGCGCGTCCCGGCCCTCGGCGAATGGATCGGAGTCGCCGTGCGGACCGGCCTCGACACAGTGACGGGACGTAGTCTGTGAATAATACCACGAAGGATATGATAGCGGAGACCCCAAAGAGCCAGTGCGGGACGGCGGCACGGTCCGTCTCCCCGCGGTCCCGCTAGGGCAGGTGCGTCATCGACGAGAAGCGGCTGCGACAGCTCCTGAACGATGTCAAGGACGGGCGGGTGAGCCAGGACGAAGCTATGTCCCGGCTGGCCGCGCTGCCGTACGAGGACCTTGAATTCGCCAACCTCGACCATCACAGGGCTCTGCGCAAGGGCTTCCCGGAGGTCGTCTACGGCCTGGGCAAGACGCCGGAGCAGGTCGCGACGATCGCGGAGTCGATCCTGCGGCACTCGGACCGGCTCCTCGTGACGAAGACCGGCCCCGAGTCGTACGCGGCGGTCCGAGAGCGGGTTGCCGACGCCGTATACGATCCGACGGCGCGGACGATCACGGTGGACCGACGAGTGGACGCCGAGCCGGTGCCGGGCGTCCTCGTGGCCAGCGGCGGCACGTCGGACCTGCCGGTCGTCGCGGAGGCCGCGGTCACCGCGGAGATCATGGGCTGCCAGGTGGAGCGCATCTCGGATGTCGGGGTCGCGGGCATCCACCGTCTGCTGGACCATCTGCCCGCGCTGCGCCGGGCCAGGGTCGTCGTAGCGGTGGCCGGGATGGAGGGCGCGCTGCCGTCGGTCGTGGGTGGCCTCGTCGCCGCTCCCGTGATCGCGGTACCGACCAGCGTCGGCTACGGCGCCAGCTACGACGGGCTCGCCGCCCTGCTCGCAATGCTCAATAGCTGCGCCCCCGGCGTTGCCGTCGTCAACATCGACAACGGCTTCGGCGCCGGCTATCTGGCGGCGCAGATATGCCTGCAGGCGGCCGGGAGCTAGCCAAGCCGCCGGCATAGGGCGGCCCGCCCGCGAGTCACGACAGCACTCGCTCGAAGACGTACCGGCCCACGTCGCGGTTCTCGGCGAAGCTGAAGTCCCGGCAGTCGTCCCCGTATGCCAGGATGGGAACGCGGCACTCGTGTGGCGAGCCGTGAGAGCGCAACCGCGGCGGCAGCTCCACCTCTTCGGGGTCGCCGAACACCGCGTCCCGCGCGCCGGTGACCACGATATCGCCGATGCGGTCCGGCAGCAGCCGCATCTCGGACGCGGCCTGCTCGCGCGGCAGCGCGGCGTCGATCCCGGCTGTGCCGCGGAGTATGTCGAGGGCCGCGGGCACGTCGGCATCGTCGACGTAGACGTAGACGCAGCCGCCCAGATTGGCGTGGTGCACGACGTAGAGGTCCTTGATTATGGGCACGACCGTGCTCCGTATCCCGTGGGACCGCAGCGCCCCGGCCGCGTCCACCATCCGCGTCTTCGAGGACATGCCGTGGTCCGCCGTCACCAACAGGGTGGCGTCTGGATGAGCGTCGATCAGCGCGCCGATGGCCTCGTCGAGCAGGGCCATGTGCCGCGCCGACTCCGGCTCCTCCGGCGAGTAGGTGTGCATGGCGTAGTCGGTCGTCGTTATGTACGCGATGTCCGCCGGATGGCGCTCCAGCAGAAGGCCGGCGGCGCGCACCGTCCAGCCGTTGACCTCCAGCGAGTAGATCCCCGGAGGCGGTCCCAGCTCCCGGATCAGCCATTCCGGCGGCGCCTCGGACGAGACCGCTACGGTGGCCCCGTCGCCGAGCAGGGTCCTCAGCTTGTCCTTGCTCGTCGCGAGCACCGAGCCCTTGCCCAGCGACCGAGCCCTCTGGAACATCGTCTCCGCCAGGATGTACTCGTTCGACTCGGTGTACACCCCTTCGCCCAAGCCGTCCCGCAGCCAGTAGTTGGAGCAGATGCCGTGGCTCTCCGGGTACGCGCTGGTCACGATGGACACGTTGTTGACGTTGGTAACCGACGGCATCATCGAGCGCCCGATCGTCAACCGCCCGGCGGCGGCGAGACGGGCGAATACGGGCATCTCGCACGCTTCGAGGTACTCGGGATCGAACCCGTCTATACAGACCACTATCGTCGGGGCGCTCATCGCGGCGCCATGCTAACATTGATCGAACAGATATGTCAGACGCCAAAGCGGAGTTCACCAACGTCAGCAGCCTCAAGGCCGAGGCATTGGGTGAACCGGGTCAGCGGACCTTCCGGATACTGGTCGACAGCGAGAGCAGCTCCGCGGTGCTGTGGCTGGAGAAGGAACAGCTATTCCAGCTGGCCGTCGCGATCACGCAGCTATCGGCGATCGTTCCCGACAAGGAGCCGGTCCGAAGCCGCGAGATGGACGACCGGGAGGTCGCGCCGGCTACGTTCTTGGAGTTCAAGCTGGGCAAGCTGGCTCTGGGACACGACGGACGCATCGGCATGTTCATCATCGACGCCCACGACGTAGAGGGCGAAGAGGATGGCCCTCCGGAGGTGCGGGTCTGGAGCGGCAGCCAACAGATAGCCGCCTTCGCCCAGGAGGCGCTCCGGGTGTGTGCGGCGGGCAGGCCCCTCTGCCCCCTGTGCAACGCGCCGATCGACCGGGACGGCCACAGGTGCCCCCGCGCCAACGGGCACGTGTTCGAAGAGATCGGCGACCCGACTTAGGACACCGGACGAGAACCCCACCGTACTCCGCCACCGGGGGCTGTCGTTGTCCGCACAGTCAGAACAGAACGGCCGCCTGGCCGTCACCCTGCCAGAGGATGAGGCTCGGCCGGTCCTGGAAAGCGGCGAGATCATCGGGGGGCAGCGCATACCCTGGGGCTCCAACTACACCTTCCTCGTTCACATAGACGCCGGCCCGGGACGCTACTTGCGCGCAATATACAAACCCCGCCGCGGCGAGCGGCCGCTTTCCGACTTCCCCCACGGGTCGCTCTATCTGCGCGAATATGGCGCGTACATCCTGTCGCGCCTGCTGGGCTGGCCGGCCATACCGCTCACCCTGGTCAGGGACGGCCCCTACGGCGACGGAGCGGTGCAGCTCTACGTCGACTCCGACCCCAACGTCACCTACTTCGATCTGATCGCCGACCGGGCCGACTCGCTGATGCCGTTCGCCGTCTTCGACATCGTCGCGAACAACGCCGACAGGAAGGCGGGCCACTGTCTCCTGGGACCTGACGGCACGGTCTGGAGCATCGACCACGGCCTCACCTTTCACCCGGCGTTCAAGGTAAGGACCGTGATGCTGGAGTTCTGGGGCAAGCCGGTGCCCCGCGCGCTGGTGGACGACCTGGAGTCGCTGGCGGAGCGGCTGGAGTCGCCCAGCGGCGAGGCGGCGAAGCTGTGGGAGATGCTTACCGAGCAGGAGAGGGCAGCGCTGCTCGAGCGCGTCGAATACCTCAGGGAGACCACTGTGGTGCCACAGCTCGACCCGCGGTGGAACGTGCCATGGCCACTGGCGTGAGCCAGTGATGTGAGCCACCGACGTGAGAAGGACGCGCGCTACCGCCTTCGGAAGCGGCGCAGCCTGCGGCGCGGCGTGATCGCGGCGGCCAGGCCCGGGACGACGTCCGGCCTGCCCGCGATCATCGACGCCGACCACTTGCGGAGGCCCGCAAGCGTCTGCTCGCCGTTCCAGTCGACGAGCGCCGCGTCCCGTTCCAGCCTCAGCTCGGGCGGGCTCGGCCACGTCCGCGGGACCGACCGCCCGACGCGCACGTCGCCGCCCGCTTCCGCCACTATCGCCGCCCCGGCCGCACAGTCCCACAGCGACGTCCGTCCGAAGAAAGTGTAGCGGAGCACGCCGGCTGCGACCATCGCGAGCTCGTAGGCGATGCTACCGAGCACCCGCACTTCTCCGATCTCCGCCCCCATTCCCTTACGCACCCTGAAGCCGCCCCGGAACGAGCCCGGAAGCGCCCCGAGTCTGCCGGCGCCCGCCTCGCCGTTCAGCGGCGTCAATCTCTCGTCGTCCACGAAGGCGCCGCCTCCCCGCCGCGCGTGGAAGACTCTGCCGGCGGCTTTGCCCGGCCACGGCACGTAGACCGCGCCGGCCACGGGCACGCCGCGATGGAGGACGCCGATGGACGAGGCGAATATCGGTAGGCCGCCAACGAAGTCGTTGGTGCCGTCCAGGGGGTCGATGGCCCAGACGAAGTCGGGCGCCGACGAGTCGTCCTCACCCGCTCCCTCCTCCCCTATCAGGCCGTGCTCCGGGAAGCGCTCGCGGACGATGCCGGCTACGTACTCCTCTGTCTCGGTGTCGGCCCGCGTCACGGGGTCGGTCTTCCGTTCGTCCTTGTAGCCGACCTCCACCAGGCGGCCAAAGTACCGCGTCAGTATCTCTCCGGCGCCCGACGCGGTTTTGACAGCGACATCCTCGACCTCTGAGAGCAGCCGGTCGTCCGGCGTTTCGGCCGTCAAGCCCGCGCCGCCCTGCGGCAGAAAATCCGCGGATAAATGGCCCGAAATATCATGAAATATCTCTCATGCTGGTAGTAGAATGCCGGCCCGATGAGACGTTGTGTCCACCCAGTGTCATGTTACAGGAGACTCCGCCGCCGATGTCGATAGGACACGCGGACACCGTAGACGAAGGCGCGGGCGCGCTGCCGCCCTCCGGAGTGTTCGAAGCGCTCGGCCTGCAGGACGCGACAGAGGTCGAGTTGCCCGCGTTCGACACGGCTGTGCCGGAGGCGACTTTCGGCACAACCGGGCCCGCGGCCCGGCGCCCACGGCTGCTGGAGCGCGTCCACACGCTGGACGCGATGCGTCACCCCAACTTCCGCCGGTTGTGGGTCGCCAACGTGTCCCTGAGCGGCGCGGCCTGGCTGCAAGACCTGGTTCTCGGTTGGCTGACGTTCCATCAGACCGGATCTCCGTTTCTGACGGCTCTGGCAGTCGGTCTGGTCACGCTCCCCTACCTGTTCGCCGCACCGCTGGGCGGCCTCATAGCCGACCTGTGGGACCGGAAGAAGATGATTGCGGCCGCCGGGTTCTGCCAGGCGATAACGGCGAGCGTGCTGGCGGCGCTGCTCATCTTCGACGCGCTGCAGACCTGGATGATATTCGCCTACATCCTGACCGTCGGCGCGTTTTGGGCGATATCCGAGCCGGCGCGCGCCGCCGTCATACCGGACGTGGTACCGAAGCGGGGACTGATGAACGCATTCGCGTTGAACGCGCTGGCCTTCAACTCGACGCGGCTGGTCATTCCGGCCATCGGCGGGCTGCTGATGGTCTGGATCGGGCCGGGCCCCACCATGCTCTACGGGGTCGCCCTCTACCTGGTCGCGTCCGTTACCGCGATGAGGCTGCAGCTGCCGCGGACGGAGAGCGACAGGCCCAAAGCCACGGACGGAATCCAGAGGATCGTGGAGGCGGCCCGCTACGTCGCTTCGGAGCCGCCCTTGCTCCTCATCATGGGACTTTCGGCGCTGCAGCTGTTCATCGTCATGCCGTTCGTCCACAGCCTGCTGCCCGTCTACGCGGCGGACGTGTTCGAAATGGGTCCCGCCGGATTGGGCATGCTCATGTCGGCGCTCGGCGCGGGCGCCGCGGTGGGCACGATCGGCCTCGCCACCATCGGCGACGTCGCCCACAAGGGCCGGCTGCTGATAATCGCGCTCACGATCAACCTGGTCGCGATGGCGGCCCTGTCCCAGAGCGGCGGAGCTCTCCATCCCGTTGCCGCCATGCTGCTGGTCGGCGGCTCGACCGCCGCGCAATTCTCGATAGGGGGCGCGATCATCCTCGGCCGAACGCCTCAGGCGCTGCGCGGCAGGGTCTCGGCGCTGAGCATGATTGTACTCGGACTGTTCCCCTTCGGCGCGCTGATCGCGGGCGGCCTTGCCGAGGCGCTCGGCGCTCCGAAGGCCACGCTCCTGGGCGCCGGCGCGATGGTCCTGGTCCTGGCCGCGCTGAGCCGGCATCTGGCCCGGCTGTGGCAGCTCGGCGAGGCGGACTAGAGAGACCCCCGGCCGGGCTGCTCCCGGTCTCCGTCGGCCGACCGCTTGGCCTCCTGCCAGAGCGCCTCTTTTTCGGCGAGCGTGAGTGCCTCGAAGTCCACGCCGCGTTCGGCGCTCGCGCGCTCCATGTACTCGAAGCGGCGCTGGAAGCGGACGGACGATTCGCGGAGGGCGGACTCGGCGTCGGTATCCAACCAGCGGCAGACGTTGACCAGCGAGAACAGCAGGTCGCCGATCTCAGCCTCGACGCGGGCGGGGGAGTCGGCCTCACGCAGCTCGTCGACCTCCTCCTTCACCTTTCGCAGCACGCCGTCCAGGTCGTCCCAGTCGAACCCGACACGCGAGGCGCGATCCTGGACCGTCTGGGCGTGAGCCAGGGCAGGCAGCGACTTCGGCACGCCGTCGAGTACGGAGCCGCCCCGGTCCGACCGCTCCTGCCGCTTGATATCGTACCACTGGGGGAGCACGTCGCCCGAATCCCGCAAGTTGACGCCCTCGAAGACGTGCGGATGGCGTCTGACCAGCTTCTCGATGACGGCGCCGAACACGTCCTCTTCGCCAAACTCACCGCTCTCGGCCCCCAGCTTGATCTGAAACGCGGCGTGGAACAGCACGTCGCCGAGCTCCTCCGCTACCTTGGCGGCGTCGTCTTCGTCTATGGCGTCCAGCAGCTCGTGGCTCTCCTCCCGCACGTAGTTTCGCATGGATGCGCGGGTCTGCTCGCTGTCCCAGGGGCAGCCGTCCGGGCCGCGAAGATAGGCGACCAGCGCCATGAGACCTTCGAAGCTGCTCGGGTATGTCGAGTCCGCCATGTGTGTCACCTTGGCGCGGGCCAACAGGCGCGCGGCCGGATTGTACGCCCGCGGCCGCCACCGCGTCATCTCCGACGGGATCTGGTAGCCTCAGCCCGACTTCCTGGGGAAATGCGGCCAACCCTATGGATTCCTCGTCTTGTGACCATGACGGTGATGTGGCCATCAAAGCCTATCAAGCCTCTTTGGAGGTGGGGCCGTCTCCAGACACCCCGCTCACCCTGAGTGCCCCGACGCTTCGTCGGGGTGTATCGAAGGGCCCGCACGACTCAGCCTTTGGGTGGGGCCGACGCCACCCTTGCCGATAGGGTTGCATGCGCCCTTCGATACGCGCCGGTGAAACACCGGCGCTTCTCAGGGACATCGGGTTGTGTGGGCGCCTCAAGTCTGAACAGTTCCCATAGCTGGGTGTCAGGGCGAAGTCACCTGCTCAGCGTCACCGCGGAGCCCGACAGAGCGTCTGCTACACTCCCCGCATGACCGAGCTCCTGACCGAGTCCGCGCTGGCGCGGGCCCAGACGACGCTGAGGCTCGCGGCCGTCGGGCTGTTCGTGGCCGTGATTCCGCTCTTCCTCATCTCGACCAACGTGCGGCTGATCGTCAACTGGCCGTCGCTGTACAGCAACGGCTTCGACAAGTACGACATCCCGTCGAGGACCGGCATCGAGCGGTCCGAGCTCATCTCCGCCGGAGAGCAGATCAGGGACTACTTCAACAACGACGACGAGCTGATAGACGTCCGCATCTTCGTCGGCGGAATTCTGCGGAGCCTGTTCAACAACCGCGAGATACTGCACATGAAGGACGTGAAGGGGCTCGTACAGGGCGTCTACACGCTGCAGGTCTTCACGGGACTGTACATCGCCGCCTTCGTCGTAGCCGGGCTGGCGCTCGATTGGCGCGGCTTCGGGCGCCGGCTCCCGCGATACCTGGAGTACGGCGGCTTCCTCACGATCGGCCTGGTGGCCGTCGCGGGCGCGGCGTCGCTGGCCGGCTTCGAGGACGTCTTCTACGCGTTCCACGTGATCAGCTTCGCCAACGACCTGTGGCAGCTCGACCCGAGCCGCGACTACCTGATCGCGATCTTCCCCGAGGGCTTCTTCTTCGACGCCACCATGTGGATCGCGGGCCTCACCATAGTCCAGGCCGTCATCCTCACCACGCCCGCGGCCCTCCTGAGACTACGCGCGGCAGTCCGTCGCAAACGCGCCTAGCGGCCGCAGGCCCCGCGGATGACGGATAGCAACTGCTCAGAGCTGATGGGACGATCTCTCTCTGGAGTCTGGATGCCCGCTTTCGCGGGCATGACGGTGGGGAGAATCTGCCGCACGAGTAAAGGGAAGTCGTCATTCCGGCCCCCGAGCCGGAATCCAGGGGCGGGGAGATCGACTTCAATGCGCGTCGTTGCCGCCGAGACCTGTTTACGCTTGGAAGTCTGCCAAGGTGTCTGGAGGCGGGTGCAGCGCGCCGGGGTAGCACGTCCCACCAAGACTGATTTGACGCAACACGGTTACGACAGATGGATGCTCGTTGACGGTCAGATAGGGTGCTGCTAGACTCGGCGCCCACTGGACTGGATGCTCCCGCGCCGTCGCGCCGGGACCGACGAGAGGAGAACAACGATGGTCAGATCGATGGAGTCGCTGGCGGAAGAGTACACGCGCCTGACGCCCAAGTCGCGGGCGCAGTGGGAACGTGCGAAGAAGTCGATGCCCGGCGGCATCATCAAGGGCGCGTACGCGGCGAACCCGTACCCGCACTTCGTCGCCAAAGCCGAGGGTTGCCACGTCTGGGACCTCGACGGCCGCAGGTACGTCGACTTCGGCAACCACCACACCACAATGATCGTCGGCCACAGCAACCCCGACGTCGTCAAGGCGATCAAGGACGAGGCCGACCGCGGCTTCGGACCCGGCGGGCCGACGACGCTGGAGGCCGAGATAGCCGAGGAGATCGCCGCCCGGTTCGCGTCCATCGACCAGGTCCGGTTCGCGAACTCCGGGACCGAGGCTTCGCTTCACGCCACCAGAATGGTGCGGGCGATCAGCGGCAAGCCCAAGGTCGCCAAGTTCGAGGGGGCCTACCACGGCAGCCACGACGGCCTGGAGGTCAGCGTCAACGCGCCCGTAGACGCCTCGGGGCCGTCCGACTCGCCGACGCCGGTCACGTCGCAGGACGGCCAGTCCGCCGGCGCGGCGGACGACGTCGTGATCCTGCCGTACAGCGACCGGGAGTCGGTTGAGCTCATACTCAGGGAGCACAAGGACGAGGTGTCCGCGGTCTTCTACGACGCCAAGCCCGGCATGTGGGACATCTCCAAGGACTTCACCCGCTTCGTGCGCGATATCACCCGGGAGCTGGGGATCATGATGGTCATGGACGAGGTCGTGAGCCTTCGCTCCGCTTACGGCGGGGCGCAGACGGCGGCCGAGGTGGAGCCCGACCTGACGATATTCGGCAAGGCGATGGGCGGCGGGCTGCCGGTCGGCGTGATCGGCGGACCGACGGAGGTCATGGGCCTGC
Source organism: Dehalococcoidia bacterium (assembly GCA_965261815.1). Lineage (GTDB taxonomy): Bacteria > Chloroflexota > Dehalococcoidia > Lucifugimonadales > CAZENU01 > CAZENU01. The sequence continues at coordinate 2,895,961 of CBDHDR010000002.1, read as the reverse complement.
TCGACCACACGCAGGGGGCGGGCCACGTCCTTCAGAGCGGCTCGTTCTCGGGCAACAACTTCACGCTGGCGGCGGGGCTGGCGACGCTCCGCGCGCTGACGCCGGAGGTCTACGAGCACCTCGGGGCGTTGAGCGCCCGGCTGCACGCCGGACTGGAGCGCGCGTTCACGAACGCTGGGATGCCGCACCAAGTGCTCAGCGAGGGCGCCGCAGCCAACTTCTTCATCACCGACAGGCCGATCACCAACTACAGGGCCATGGCCGAGCACCACGACGGGGAGATGTACGAGCAGCTCGCGCTGGGGCTGTTCCTGAAGGGCTACTCGCTGCGCGGCGGCATCGGCTTCACCATATCGGCGCCGATGCGGGATGAGCACGTCGACGGACTCGTCGACGCCCTGCAGCAGGTGCTCGCCGAGAGCGACTAGGCGCCCGTCACCCTCACCCCAACCCTCTCCCGTCCGAGGGAGAGGGAGTTTTTCTTGTCCTCCCTCCCCTCGCTGGAGGGAGTTAGTTATTCCTGTTCTCCCTCCCCTTGCGGGAGCGAGTTAGAGGGAGGGGGAAACGCTTAGGTCTCACTAGCCCGCCGTGGGCACCGCGTTGATGATGAGGTGGTAGACCCAGTCCTCGCCGTCGTTGACTAGCTGGTGCCGGGCGCCAACGGGAACGTAGACGATGTCGCCTTCGGACACGTCGTACATCCGGTCGTCGATCCGCATCTTCGCGCGGCCGCTGGTGAAGTAGTAGACCTGCTCGCGGTCCTCGTGCAGGTGGTAGTCGCCGCTCCGGCGGCCCTGCATCGCGTGCAGCGTGATCGTGCCCTGTCCCATCATCGGCGCGACTTCCGGTGGAACGTTCGGGGCGCCCTCTCTGGCCAGCAGCGTCCAGATGATCGCGCTCTCGTGACCTACCCGGGGCGCGGCGTCCCGCCAATTGCGTTTTACGACCATCGCTCTCTCCTCTCATCGAAGACTATCGGCCGCCCCTACCCTCCTGGCGAGAGCCATAGGGCGTTTCGCCGGCGTGGTGCTCTACCCGATCCGGTCGAAACCCGTGTACGGCCGCAGGACCTCGGGCACCACCACGGAGCCGTCGGCCTGCTGGTAGTTCTCCAGGATCGCTATGAGCGTCCGCGGCACGCCAAGTCCCGAGCCGTTCAGCGTGTGCGCGAACCGCGGCCTGGCGCCCGCCTGGGGCCGGTACCGGACGTTCGCCCTCCTCGCCTGAAAGTCCCCGCAGTCCGAGCACGAGCTCACCTCGAGCCACTCGCCCGACCCCGGCGCCCACATCTCCACGTCGTAGGTCCGGACTGCCGCGAACCCCATGTCCCCGGTGCACAGCAGCGACACCCGGTGCGCGATGCCCAAGCGCCTGCAGACGTCCTCGGCGTCGGCCAACAGGCTCTCCAGCTCGGCTGCAGACCGCTCCGGCTCCACGATCTTGTACATCTCCACCTTCTCGAACTGGTGCAATCGCTTGATCCCGCGCGTGTCCCTGCCGGCCGCCGCTTTCTCGCGCCTGAAGCACGGCGTATGGGCCACGTATCTCTTCGGCAGGTCGTCCGCCGACAGTATCTCCCCGCCGTAGAGATTTGTGATCGGCACCTCGGCCGTGGGGATCAGCCACAGGTCGTCCTCGTCGTCGTGGTACATGTTGTCGCGGAACTTGGGGAGCTGGCCGCTTCCCACGACCGTCTCCTGGGTGACGATGTTGGGCAGGTACAGCTCCTCGTAGCCGTGGTCAGCCGCGTGCAGGTCCAGCATCCACGCGATCAACGCCCTCTGGAGCCGTGCCCCCTTGCCCTTGAGCACGTAGAACCGCGATCCGGACACCTTTGCGCCGCGCTTGAAGTCTATGATGTCGAGCCGCTCGCCCAGCTCCCAGTGCGGGAGCGGCTCGAAGTCGAAATCGGGCTCTTCCCCGCCGCCGCGCACGAAGACATTCTCCGACTCGTCGCGGCCGACGGGCACGCCGTCCTCCGGGATGTTCGGGAGGTTCAGGAGCAGCTCGCGGAGCTCCTCGTCCGTGCTCCTGACTTTCGCCTCGAGCGTCTTGATCCTGGAGCCCAATGCGCGCATCTCGTCGATCAGTTCGCGGGGCCGCTCGTCCATCTTCGCCAGCCGCGCGCTGCCCTGGTTGCGGGCCGCCCTGAGGTCGTCGACCTCGGAGACAGTCCGGCGGCGCTGCTCGTCGAGCTCCAGCACGCGGTCGATCGGCGCCGAGTCCCCCCGCGCCTCGATGGCGCGGCGCACCCGTTCCGGGTCGCTGCGTATAAGCTCGATGCCGATCACTCTTGGTCTCCCCGACTGTCGCGGACAGCCTCTTTGTCGCGCCACCATCCAAGTATACCCCCTGCTCGTGTGTGATAGGTAAGGTGCGTCGGTCAAAGCTCTCAACCCCAACACATCCCATGACTGCCGATGCTCGTGGGCGGTCGATCTGGGCAGGGGATGGATGACCAAGATGACCGCCTTGAACTTCATCAGTTGTCGTCCCCTTATCAGGCATCCGCCGGTCTAACCGGACAGACACATGCAATTGGCGGACTGAGGTACGAACGGCGATCAGTTAGAGAACTGGGGCATTCGCGTGGTGATCTAGGATTGACGCCGCTGGATGTGATCAGACTTCGTGAGCGAGCACGGACAGCTACGTTGCGGCAATGAAGGCCAGTCGTCCAGTCACGCCAAGGTGGTCAACCATGGTGTCCTTCGAATATAATCCATCAGAATTTACTAGCTGGGGTCCACACGGTGATGTCTTCGTCCATCCTTGCTCAAAAGGCTTTGGCAATACCTACCAAAGTCCGCGAATCGTACCTACTCGGCATTCCAGAGGTTGAATTGCATATTCACCTCTGTCGGCTCCTAGAAAACATGGAGCCGGGGGCGCGATGTGAGGTTACGCACGGTCGTGATGAATACGGACGTGACATCGTACTCCGGCGGTCGTCACCATTTGGTTACGAATACATAGCGATAGTCGTGAAACGAGGCGACAGGAAAGGAAAGATCAGCGGGCGGACCGCCGGACCGGTGGATGAAATCATTTCCCAGGCAACCCAGAGCGCCATCCATCCATGCTACCTCAAAGAGATTGAAGTCTCCAGAGTCCAAATCGGGGGCGTCTGGGTAATGTTCTTCGGTAGGTTAACGGGCAATGCCGTCCAGAGAATCTTGGCGGAGGCGCCAGCATTGAAGTTCGAGCCTTTCGCTATTGGGTGGCTTGCGGACTCGTTCGCGCAACATTACCCGGAAGTGTTCTTCGCTGGCGCTGCAAGTACCTTCCTCCAAGACAAGGTTATTGATCTCGAAACCCATCATGATCTCTCACGGCGCCCTGAGAACCTCTCAGACTGGTATGTTGACCCTTCGGTGGCGATCACTCAAGTCGACGCCAGTACGTTCAGTGAGCGACTTAAGAAAGCGCTCCGCCTTCGACGGCTATCCTATCAGCAATTCCGTCTACAATTGAACTCCCCAAAGAGCTTTGTTCTTTCCGCTGCTCCGGGACTTGGCAAGAGCACATTGCTTAGGAAACTTGCTCTAGACATATACCGAGAGGCGTTGACACGAACCGCGTCACTTGGCGCCAACATACCACCGGGTGCGCTGCAGATACCAATTCTAGTGTCCGCCACAGAGATGGCCGAGTACGATGATCCGTGCGCATTCTTGGAGGACCACCTCCCGCCAGAAGATATGCGAGCATCATTTTCCGTGTCTTGCTTGCTGGTCGATGCGCTAGACGAAGTACCCCAAAAAGGGCAAGCCAGTACGCTTACATTTGCTCGCGATCTTGCCAAGCAGTTGAATTGCGCCATGGTCGTATCGGCTCGTCCAGTACACGTAGTTCGGGATCTCGCGGGCGAGTCATCACTACACCTTCCGGTAGTTCAGCTCTTGCCCCTCGAATACAGTCAGGCGTTACAATTGGTCAATCGGCTGGTACGCGATCCCGAGATTGTAGACATCCTCAGGGAAGGGATAGCAAATCTCCAATCCCACATGGCCTTGAGCCCCCTCTCAGTCTCACTACTGTTGGATATCGCGCAGGCGGAGCGAGAAGTTCCAGGGACAATAGGGGAGATATTCGACCAATATATGGACATCGCGCTCGGTCGTTATGACGTCGATCGTGGTATAGAAGTGGTATTCCAGTACTTTATCAAGAAGCAACTCCTATCAGAACTTGCGTGGTTTGAATTCTTCAAAAAAGACAGGCTCTCAATAGAAGAGGATGAGTTCGACAAGTTCTTGAACAGCTATTTCGACGCGCGTCGATTCGCTAAGGGCATGATCCCACGCATGAAGGCAGATATAGACAGGTCAGGAATTATTCGTTTCAGTGATGGCGTATACTTCGCGCATAGAGCCTTTTTGGACTTCTTTGTGGCGCTGTACATAAACGGCCATACCAACGAATTCGTCGACATTGCAAAGTGGCTGGCTGAGATATACTTCAGTGACAAATGGTCTGAAGTAGGATTCTATTTCTTTGCACAAAAACGAGAGGTGTTCCCAGACTTCCTCACAGAGGTAACTCTGCTGGAGAAAGGCGGCGTCGACTATCACGTGAGGACATTTATGATAGGGAGGCTCCTTCAGGCCGGTTGGCTGTCACCCTCGGACACCAAAGTCCGAGGCATTGAGATCGGAGTCGCTAGCGCACCGAAGCTTTTTGCGATGATCTCGAAGGAGATGGATGACAACGCCCCTCAGGCAATCCCGTATGGGGTGGTGGCGGGACTCGCTGAAGTCTCTTACAGTAGCAGGACTCTTCATCAGGAGGTGTCGGGGGTCATCACGCGGTTGACCGAGGGCGACTCAGCGGACGACTTTCGCAGTGCTGTCAACCTTCTATGGGCCAACAGAACCCGCATCCCAACCGCTGATGCGGTAGCGCAGGCCGATCAGGTACTTGATCTAATGGCCCGCCTTGAGAAGTCAGGGAAACTATCGCTGGCAGACAAGACGCTGGGCTACCTGCTGCTCGAAACCATTGTCGAAAACGACAAGAAGCGTCAACGTGCCATCAACCGCAGATTCAGGAGACTGCTGAAGGCTCAACCCCGTGCCATCAAGAAACTGCTTGCTGGATGAGTTACACGCCCCTGCCTTGTAGGCATCCGCCAGGCTCTCGGGTATTCACAAAAACGCAGTCTTCAAGTACGCGTCAGTGCGCAATGCCCCGCAGCATATGTCGTTGATCGCGCCAATCGCCTCGGTACCCTGTGCTCCATGATCGTAGACTCGCACGCGCACGCGTTTCCGCCGATGGGCGGGCCGGCCGGACACAGCTCGACACGCGGCCACACGCGCTATCTACAGCAGATGCTGGCCTCGCACCACCAGCCCGTGCGCCGGGCCGACGACGGCTCGATCGTGCGCCGCCCGACGCTCGCGCACGTCGACAACCCGACTCTGGACGACCTGACGGAGGTCGACTTCCGGGGGGACGCCTACGGCAGGTTCGCCTGGACCGTCGACGGCGTCGACCACAGCCTGCAGTATCTGCCGCCGACGCTGACCCGGCTCTCCGCGCCGCCGGAGCTTATGGTCGCGCAGATGGACTTCGTCGGCGTCGACAGGGCGGTGCTTCAGACCGGACACGTCTACGGCAGGCTCAACCGCTATCTGTCCGAGGCCGTTCGGCGGTTCCCGGACCGCCTGTGGGGGCTCGCGATGGTCGACGAGTGGCTCGTCGACTCCCCCGGTCAGCGGGCCGCCCTCGATCGCGCCATCGGCGGGCTCGGACTGCACGGCCTCTGGTTTCAGACCGGCAACCTCCACCTGCACGATCGTGGGGAGAGCTTCGACGATCCCGTCTTCGGCGCGTTCTGGAGCCACGTCGCCGACATGGGCATTCCGGTGTACCTGAATCTGGCCGGCGCGCCTCCGGGGCGGGAGGCATACCTCGCCGAGCTGGCCGCGTTCGCGAGATGGCGGGAGCGCTATCCCCGGATACCGTTGGTGCTGCCGCACGGCATATCCCTGTTCAGGTTCATGGACGACGGCCGGGTGCGTATCCCCCGTGAGGTGTGGAAGGTGTACGAGGAGTCCGAGGCCCTGGTCGAGATACTGCTCCCCATATTCCAGGGCGCGGTGTGGGAGTACCCCTACGTCGAGGCCCGGCCCATCGTGCGCGAGTACTACGAGCGGCTGGGCCCGGACAGGCTCGCATGGGGGTCCGACATGCCCAACGTGGAGCGCAACTGCACTTACAAGCAGTCGCTCGACTATCTGAGGGTCCACTGCGACTTCATACCGCCCGCCGAGATGGACAAGATCTGCGGCGACAACGTCGCCGCCCTGTTCGCGTAGCGGCGGCCTGACGTGATAGTCGACTTCCACACGCACGTCTTCCCTCCCGGCTTCCGCGCCCGTAGGGATGAGCTCGCCGCACGCGACGCCACCTTCGGCGATCTGTTCGCCGACCCAAAGGCCAGGATGGCCACTGCCGACGAGCTCGTATCCGTCATGGACCAGGACGGCGTCGATGTCTCCGTCGTGATGGGGATAGGCTGGACCGATCCCGGCGTGGCACGCGAGGCCAACGACTACATCGTCGACTCGGTGGCCCGCCATCCCGGCCGTCTCGTCGGATTCGCGGGCGTCAACCCGGCCTGGCCCAACGGGGGCGCGCATGAGGCCGAGCGCTGCGCCGCCGCCGGTCTCAGGGGAGTCGGCGAGCTGCACCCGGACACCCAGGGCTTCGATCTCGGCGACCCGTCGACCATGGCGCCGCTGGTCGAGGCCGCCCGCGCACATGGCCTGGTTCTGACCACACACTCCTCCGAGCCGGTGGGCCACTCCTATCCCGGCAAGGGCCGTACGCGGCCCGAGGCGCTCTGGCGGTTCATACAGGCCCACCCGGACGTCGTCCTCGTATGCGCCCACTGGGGCGGCGGCCTGCCCTTCTACGCCCTGATGCCCGAGGTCGCGGCGGCGCTCGGAAACGTCTACTTCGACACGGCCGCGTCGCCCTTCCTGTACGAAGAGCGCATCTTCGACGCGGCGGCGCGCCTAGTGGGCCCGGACAAGATACTGATGGCCAGCGACCACCCGCTGATTCGACCGAGGCGAGTGCTGGGAGAGCTGGCCCGCTCCGGCCTATCCCCAGACGAACGCGCGGCGGTCGCCGGCGGCAACGCGGCCCGACTGCTCGGCCTCGAGGGCGCCTAGGGATGGTCTGAATAAGTCCGTGGACTGCAGCTCCACACATAGGAAATTAAGCTGTGCTGATGGGTTATTCAGAGTATCCCTAGCCGAAGTCGGAGCCCTCCGGATCCTCGGGCTCCGCCGGCCCGCGGACCAGCCAGCGGTAGGCCGATACGACCGCGGCGAAGGCGGCCGCGCCCGTAATCAACGCGGACGTCCCGACGGTGCCGGGATCGGGCATGGGCCAAGGGCTGATCGAGCCCTCCAGCAGCGCTCGCCACTCCGCCTCCAGCCCGTCGACGCCTATGCCGTAGACGCTCCGCAGCGCCTCGTCGATCTCCAGGCCGGAGTCCAGCGCGTCGAGCAGGGCGCCCATGCGCTCGGCGCCGTGAGTCTCGATCATGTGCGTCACGACACTCCAGGCCTGCGCGTAGAACACCACAACGTCTTCGGGCCGTCCGGGCACTGCTCCCATCGACCGCAGCCGCAACAGCCTGCGGCCTCGTGCGGCCCCGGCCACGGTGCGGGCACGTCCGAAGTCGCTCGCCTCGAAGTAGGTGGCCAGCCCCTCGTTCAACCACGCCGGGATCTTCGCCAGCGGCGACGACACGGCCTGGCCCAGCAACAGGTGTGTCGCCTCGTGGGTGATCCCATGCTCCGACAGGCCCGACAACACGAACTGGTCGTATGCCTGGAAGGCGAATCCCCCGTAGAGATGACGCTGGCTCGCCGCCTCGCTCACGAACGGCAGGCCGCGGTCCGACTCCTTGCGACTGTTGAAGATCACCGCTTTGACGGGCCGTACGTCGTCCAGGCCGAACATCTCCTTCGCCACCCGTAGGCGGGCCTCGGCGTCGGTGACGACTTTCCGCACCCGCTCCTCGGAGAGGTCGTGCCACGTCACGACCAGGTCGCCCTCCCGCAGCTCGCGCCAATGGTACGCCGGGTCGAGGTAGGTCACCTTGACGTGCGGCGTCTCCAGCACGCCGCCCCGGGAGTCCCTGATCCGGTAGTAGTACTCGATCTCCACGCCGGACGGCAGGTAGTTCGCGCCGCCGGTCTTTATGCTGAACTCCGTAGACACGCTCCGGCCCACCATGACCTGCGGGTATCCGTAGACGCGAGAGGGCTTGCCGGCCAGGTGGTAGAACAGCGTTACTTCGGCGATCTCCTCGTCGGATTCGAGATCGAGCCTCAGCACGATCGCCCGCGGGTAGTCGATCTCGTGACGGTCGGCGATGACGCGGACCGACGACTCCGCCTGTGGCTGGTCTACCCCGTCCCGATCGGGGTCTACGAGGACCGACGGCTCCGCCCGCGGGGGATCCGTCTCCGCACGATCGGGGTCGACGCCGACCGGCGACTCCGCCTGCGGCGGACCGGAGGACGGCGCGGAGCAGCCTGTCCCGGCCGCGGCGACCAACGCCAGAATGAGAATCGACGCGGCGGTTCGACGCGCCCAGCGACGTGGACCACGGTCTTTTGCGCAGATCACGTTCGCCGCCCAGACGCGCATCGGCGGCCCTCGCGCCGCACCCCTCCAGGCACCATCGCGGCGGCGCCCTCAGATCCCGACGATCTTGATCGCCGAGTGGGCCTTGTAGCGCCGGTTGATGTTCACCAGGAGCGGCGTGAGGTTCTCCACGTAGCCGGCGTTGCTCAGACCTCCGCCGTCCACCGCGCGGACGCCCGGGACCTTCTCGGCCAGCGCCATCACCGTCTTCCGCGCCTCGCGGCTCTGCCCGCACACCACGACGTCCGAGTCGACCGGGTGGTCCGTGTTCATCAGATCGCGGGCGCTGATCGTCTGGAACGCGGCGGCGATGGTCGAGTCGGGCAGCAACGCCTTCGCCTGCAGCGCCGCCGAGCCCTCCGATACAGGCGTGGCCCGGGCCACGCCCTTGCTGAACTCCATCGGCGCCACGACGTCCACGACGATCTTGCCCTTCAGATGCTCCCGCAGCGCCTCCAAGGTCGGCGCATGGCCCGCGTACGGCACCACCACGAAGACTATGTCGGACCGCGCGGCGACGTCGTCGTTGAGACCGCCGCCGATGGACCCCTGGGACACCAGTGCGGACAGCTCCGCCGCCGCCTCGGCGGCCCGCGCCTCGTCCCGGGAGCCGATCAGCACGTCCTCTCCGGCCAACGCGAAGCGCAGGGCCAGTCCCCTGCCCTCCGGCCCGGTTCCGCCGATGAATCCGATCACCATGGCAAATCAGTCCTCAAGAGCGACACGTGGCTGCGGAGACGCCCGGCCCGGCCGACCCGCCACGCAGCCGTTCGTCACCGCTGCACCGAGTCCTACTGCGCCGGGGGCCGCACCACGGGGTCGACCAAGAGGCCCTGGCCGCCATCGTACAGCTCCCACGGCCGGAACGCCTCGACGAACTCCTTCGCCTCTTCCAGCGTCGCGATGCCCTTCTGCGCTCTGCCGGGTTCGTAGCCGAAGGTCTTGGCGAAAGCGTCGAAGCCGCGCTTCGTCGCGCGTACGCCGCCGACCTCCTCCTCCTCGCCGCCATCCTCCTCGACAAGCACCAGCCGTTGACCCCGCCGGACCTCTCGCCAGTACACAATCATTCAGTCGCCCCCATATCCGCGGCTCGTCGAGCCGCCGGTGTCTCCAACGTCCGCACAGCCCCGCTATGCACAATCTACTCTACCGGCTGTCGTCCCGCTCACGCAACCGCAGGGCACTCGGTTTCCGTCGCCGCGGCCTGCCGCGACCGCCCGCCCGCTCTGCTATAATCCGGGCCGTCTCGTAGCAATGACCATCCTCTACGTCACATCGCGGCAGGCCGGGTCCGGCAAGACTGCCATGTGCGCCGTCCTGGCCCACGAGCTGTCCCGGCGCGGCAGGCGAGCGGCCGCGATCAAGCCGCTCTCCGGTGAGAGCGATTCCGCGGCCGACAACACCGACTACGCGGCGCTGCTGTCGCAGTCGGCCCCGACGATCAACTTCGCGCTGCGGAGCGGCGAGCCGGAGGCGGGCGTGCTGGAACAGGTGGCGGAAGCCTGTCGAAAGGCCGCCGAGGGCCAGGACCTGCTGCTCGTAGAGGGCACGGCCGAGCTTTCCGAGAGCGGAGCGGAGCGGCTGATCGAGTCGCTCGACGCCCGGGTGCTCGCCGTCGAACGCTACGACCCAGGTCTGAGCGGGACCGACCTCGACAACCTGCGGCGCCGGTACGGCGGCCGTCTCGCGGGCGTAGTGGTCAATGGATTGACCCGGTACCAGACGACCCGCGCCAACGCCGCCTTGGCCGGGGGCTCCGGGTCTCCGGTGCTGCTCGGAATCGTTCCCGAAGACCGGCGGCTGCTCGGCGTATCGGTCGAGCGGCTCGTAGAGCACCTCGACGGCCGGTATGTCGTCGGCGAGGAGAAGAAGGACGCGCTGGTCGAGTACCTGCTCGTCGGCGGGATGGGCCTCGACTCGGGCGAAGTCTACTTCGGCACTCGCGACAGCAAGGCCGTCATCGTCAGAGGCGACCGGCCCGACGTGCAGATGTCCGCGCTGACGACGTCGACCCTGTGCCTGGTCCTCACGGGCGGCATCGAGCCCATAGAGTACGTCCTGTACGAGGCGGAGCTGGAAGAGGTGCCGGTCGCGGTCGTACCGGCGGAGACGCTGGACGCGATGGCCGCGCTCGACGGCCTGTCAGCCCGCGCGCGGTTCGACCACCCGGCGAAGCTGGAGCGGCTATCGGAGCTGGTGGGCGGGCGTGTGGACGTCGACGCGCTCTACGCCACCCTCGGCGTAGCCGCCTGACGCTCCGACGGAGGCCCGTCCCCCATAGGCTCGCCGCCATTTGCGGTATAATGGCGCCCCTTGCCTGCCATCCCGATTCTCTCTCTGGGGTAGTCATAGTTGAACGCCGTCGGTACTCATCTGTTTCTGGAGCTGAGGGACTGCGACGAAGCGCTCCTCGACGACGTCCGCCACATTGAGGACGCGATGGTGGGCGCCGCCCGCGAGGCGGGCGGGACGTTGCTGGCGCGGTCGTTCCACAAGTTCGAACCCAAGGGCGTCACCGGCATCGTGGCGATAGCCGAATCGCACCTGAGCATCCACACGTGGCCCGAGCACAGTTACGCGGCCGCCGACGTGTTCACCTGCGGCGCGGCCTTCCGACCGCATGAGGCCGCGAGGTTCCTGGTCGAGCGCCTCGGGTGCCGTCGGCCGTCGATCACCGAGATCAAGCGAGGTCCCCTTTCGGAGGCCGCGGCGACCCCAGTTTGATGGCCGCTGACGGACGGCCGCCGGGCGACTGGCACTACGAGTACATCACTCCCGATCTGCTGCAGGCCGAGCGGGTGGAGCGCGTCCACTTCGCCGGCCGGACCGAGTACCAGGAAGTGACGGTCCAGGACACGGCCTGCTTCGGCCGCTCCCTCGTGCTGGACGGCAAGACACAGTCTACCGAGCTCGACGAGTTCATCTACCACGAGGCGCTCGTACATCCCGCGCTGATATCGCATCCGGAGCCCAGGAGCGTGTTCATCGCGGGCGGCGGCGAGGGCGCGACGGCCCGAGAGGTACTGGCCCACGGCTCGGTGCGTCGGGTGGTCATGGTCGACATCGACTCGGAGGTCGTCGCGTTGTGCCGGCGATTTCTCCCCAACCACCACCAGGGCGCCTTCGACGACCCGCGATTGTCCCTCCACCACGCCGACGCCTTCGCGTTCCTGGAGGAGTCGACCGAGACCTTCGACGTTGTCGTGATAGACGTGCCGGACCCGCTGGAGGGCGGGCCTGCCTATCTGCTCTACACGCGAGAGTTCTACGGGCTGCTGCGCAGCCGTCTCAACCCCGGAGGGGCGATGGTCGCGCAGTCGGGACCGACGGGGCCAGCCTTCTACCGGCAGTGCTTCGCGGCCGTGGCCAACACTATAGGATCGGTCTTTCCGATCTCGTTTCTGTCCGAGGCGTTCGTGCCGTCATTCGGGGCGACATGGGGATTCGTCATCGGCTCCCTGGGCGCCGACCCGACTTCCCTGTCCACGGCGGAGGTCGACGAGCGGCTGGCCACCAGAGTCGGACGCGTCCCGCGCTACTACGACGGGATAACGCACAGGGGCATGTTCTCCGTGCCCAGGTACCTCCGCGAAGCGCAGTCCAATGAAGACCGGATCATCACCCGCGCCAACCCGCTGGTCGTCCCCTAGCCCGCTCCTCCGTTGCCCGTCGAGCGGGGGGCGTGTTCGGGCGCGGTCTTGACGTGGATGCGTGTGCCGGCGGTAGACGCGTAGCCATGCAGTCCGAAAGCCGGTAGTCGCTGACGTAGTGCGACGTTCCTGTAAACGTCACGATTTCCCCCGGCCTCAAGGTGGCCTGCGACAAGTACCTGGATGCTTCCGTGCCATTGGGGAAGGGGAACCCGTTCAGCGGGTAGGGGAACCTGCAATAGATAAAGTCATTCCCCTCAGGATAACGATAATGCGCTCCGTCGTTGCCGATTTCTGTAAGCAGCAGGTCACGGATGGAGACCACCTGGCCCTCATGCTGTCTCATGACGGACGGGTCGAGCCAATCGTCCTTCGTCAGGCTGGTGACCGCGGATGGCGTAACCCAGCAGTCGCTTAGCTGGTAGTGGTCTCCCGGGTAGAATGCTACCCTGCCTGTGAACGTCACGTTGTCCCCCCACCTCAAGGCGTCGACCATGGCCCTTTTGGAGTCTCCTATCTCGTCGTTCCACGAATATGGGAATATGCATCCGATGTAGCGGAAATCCTCTCGTCCGCCCCAATGATGATGCGCGCTGGTACCGTCGAAGTCTGTCAGCCACAGACTACGGATGGACGCCACGTTGCCGTCATACTGCTCCATTACAGACCGGTTGGCCCAATCCTCTTTCGTCAGGGCGATGATCGGCTCGGGTGGCGTCTTGGTCCACCATAGCGGGCGCGGCGTCGGAGTTGGAGTTGGGGTCGCCGTGGGGCGCGGCGTCGGAGTTGGGGTCGCCGTCGGGTCAGGCCTCGGCGTCGGGTAAGGTGTCGGCGTCAGGTCAGGCCTCGGCGTCGAGTCAGGCCTCGGCGTCGAGTCAGACCTCGGCGTCGGGTAAGGCCTCAGCGTCGGGTAAGGCCTCAGCGTCGGGTAAGGCGTCGGCTTGGATTCGGCAGCAGAAGCCTGGGGCGATGTTGCCGTCCGAGTCTGCGTGCATCCGCTGCCGGCGTAGCAGCCACAGGTGATGGCCACGACGCCAGAGTCACCGCAGCCAACTGCGTGCACCAGCAGCCTCATGGCGCCCCCTCGCCCTCTTAGAGTCACCGCAGCCAACAGCACCAGCAGCCTCATGGCGCCCGCCTCCCTTCCTCTTAGTCTAACCTGCAACAGCGGCAGCAGTCGGGTGCGGCGCCGCTCGGCGTCCAATCCGTGTGTGCGACGACGGCCAAATCCTGATACCTCAGCCGTTCGCGTTCCTTGACACTGCAGACGCGAAAGTGATAGCTTTCACGAAGCTAGCGGCCCGGCCTTTTCGGAGCCGTCGGCAAGCTCCTCGAGAAGGGTTGTAAATGGACCCGTCGGCCCTGTCCGGTGGCGAGTGGATCGAGATAAACAACCTGGTCAGCAGCCTATGGCTCGTGGTGGGGCTGGTTCTCTTCTTCGTTACCAACCTGGTTGTCGGCCTGGTGTTCGTCCCGACCCTTGTCTCGTCCTACCACATCCCCCCAAAAGCCCATAAGGCGCGCCCCGTCTTCTACGCGCTCGCGCTCGCGTCGTTCGCCGGCGCTGTCGCCCTATTCGTCCGTGTGGTCGATTTGGCGGGCCTGCTCGAACACGTCTACCCAACTTACTGGATCTAGGACCGATCTGAGTTGATCCCAGGAGACTTCAGACTACCTAAGCCGTCCAGGGGGCGGATGGTCGGACTGGGCGTACTCGGCGTCTTCAGTCTCGGCGCCGCCGCGGCCTCCGTCGCCGTGCTGGTTTTCTTCGCGGCCACGTGGCTCGACAAGCCGCTGCCGGTATTCGGATTCGACGAGGGGCCGGACCAGCCCATCGCCTTTCCCCACACGGTGCACGTCGAGGAAATGGGCTTGGACTGCACCTTCTGCCACAGGAACGTCACCAAGGGCGAGGCCGCGACGATACCCGCCGTCGGCCTGTGCATGAGCTGCCACGTCGCGGTTGGCGAAGACCTGCCGGAGGTGGAGAAGCTGCGGGACTTCCAGGACCGCGGCGAGCCCATCGACTGGGTGCGCGTGCACAGGCTCCCGGACCACGTCCAGTTCGTCCACGAGGCCCACGTGCGGCGCTTCTCCGGCATCAAGACGGTCGTCGAGCAGGTGCTCGACGTCGAAACGGAGATTCGGCGCGTGGAAGCCGAGAAGATCAGTCCCGGCGCCAGGGCCGGCGACACGATGGAGGTTCTGCCTTCGCAGACCTGTTCCATCTGCCACGGCGACGTCGGCGGGATGACCAAGGTCAAGCAGGTGCGGTCGCTGAAGATGGGCGACTGCGTCGATTGTCACCGGAAGAACAGCGCCCCCACCGACTGCACGACGTGCCACTACTAGAGTAGACATGCCAATAGATCTGACAAGAAGAAGGTTCCTGGCCCTGCTGGGCGGCTCGGCCGCTTCGGCGGTCGTGTTCCAGGCCTGCGGCGTGCCTCCCAGCGAGATGCTCGTCCAGGCGCCCTTGGAGATGCCCGAGGACATGGTCACCGGGCTCGACAACTGGTACGCGACGCTGTGCCGGCAGTGCCCGACGAGCGAGGGCATCGTCGTCCGCGTGATGGAGGGCAGGGCCAAGAAGGTCGAGGGTAACGTCGACCATCCGATCAACCGCGGAAAGCACAGCGCGCGGTGCGAGGCAGGCCTCCAGGCGCTGTACGATCCGGACCGCATCAGCGCGCCGCTGCTCCGCATCGGAGAGCGCGGCGCCGGCCTGTGGGAGGAGATAAGCTGGCCCGACGCGATATCGCGCGTCGCCCTGCAGATCGAGCAGCTCGCGGACAGGTCGCAGGCCGTCATGGTCACCAACCCGGTTGGCGCGCACCTCGGCATGGTCGTCGACAGCTTCGTCGGGGCCGCCGGGGCCCGCCACCTGTCGTACGAGCCGCTGGAGACGCTGACTCTCCGTTCCGCCATCAAGAACGTCTTCCAGCAGGACATAATGCCCGACTTCGATCTCGAGCGCACCGAGTACCTGCTGTCGTTCGGGGCCGACTTCCTGAACACGTGGGTCTCCCCGGTGCGCTACAGCCGGGGCTACGGAGAGTTCCGCCAGGGCGACCGCGTCCGCGGCACCATGGTGCACGTGGACTCTCGCTTCTCGATGACCGCCGCAAACGCGGACCAGTGGCTGTACGCGCCGCCCGGTACGGAGGGCGCGCTGGCCCTGGCCATCGCCAGGGTGATCATCGACGAGGGCAAGGCCGACCCCGACGCCGTAGCCCGGATCACCGCAGGCGGTCTGGAACTGAGCGCGTACACGCCCGAAGAGGTCGCCCGCCAGACCGGGCTGAAGGCCGAAGACATCCGCCACGTAGCGGAGGCGTTCGCCAGCCACGGCTCGAAGAGCCTCGCCATCGGCGGCGGCTCCGCGGCGGCGCAGACCAACGGGCTCGATAGCCTCAACGCGGTCTACGCTCTCAACCACCTTGTCGGCAGCGTTGGCCAGCCCGGCGTCGTCGTGTTGAATCCCGACCCGCCTCTGGGGCTGTCCACCGCCGGTGCCGGGTCTTCCTTCGAAGACTGGCGGGGGCTGACCTCCGACATGAGGGACGGCCGCGTCAAGGTGATGATGGTCGCCGGCGCGAACCCGATGTACGGGCTCCCGACCGACCTGGGATTCAGGGACGCCAGCTACGACGTGCCGTTCATCTTCAGCTTCTCCGGACGCATGGACGACACGACCGCCATGGCGGACCTCGTGCTGCCGATCCACAACTACCTGGAAGACTGGGGCAGCGACATCCCGGACCCCGGACCCGGGCACCAGGTGCTGGGCTTCCAGCAGCCGGTGGTCAGGCCGTTCTTCGAGTCGCGGGGCGAGTTCCTCGGGACGAAGAACTTCCCGGACGTGCTCATGGCAGTCGCCGAGTCGCTGGAGCTGGACCTGGGTCTGCCGGGCGATAGCTTCCTCGCGGTGCTCCAGGCCGGCGCCCGCGAGCTCTACGACAATCGCAGGGGCACCGTCGGCAAGCGCCCCGTGGGCGACTACCCCAGCTTCGAGGCGTTCTGGAACGCGGCGCTCCAGCACGGCCTGTGGGAGGACGAGTCGGCCACGTACTCGGGCACGCCGCCCACGCCTCCCGCGCTCGCGGCCGTCGGCGGCGCGAGTCAGGCCGGGAACGCGGCGTCCTACGCCTTCCATCTGGTGCCCTTCGCATCGGCTTCGCTCCTGGACGGCAGCCTGTCCCACCTTCCGTGGCTGCAGGCGACGCCCGATCCCATCACGACAGCCACGTGGCAGACATGGGTCGAGATGAGCTTCGAGGCGGCCGAAGAGCTTGGCATCAGAGAGGGGGACCGCGTCCGAGTGGTCTCCGAGAAGGGGTCCATCGAGGCGCTGGCGTACCCTACGCCCGCGTCCGGAAAAGACATCGTCTCCGTGCCGGTAGGGCAAGGGCACAGGTCCGGGGGACGCTATGCCGAGGGACGTGGCTCCAATGTGCTCTCGATCGTGTCTTCGCTCGCGGTCGGCGGGTCCGACGGACTCGCGTGGGCCGGGACCAGGGTCAGAATCGAGAAGCTGGGCGGCAACGAGAGCATTCCGAAGTTCGAGAACACCGCCCCCGACCTGGCGGTGGACGAGGACAACCGGATTATCGGCATAACTGCGACCGACACGTAGGAGACGGCGCCGAAAACCGACCGTCATTCCGAGCGGTAGTCGGAAGAGGCATAGAATACAGATAGAGGGTGGGCCGCTGCAGGCCCGCCGGCACGGCAGATAAGGGTCTCGGGCCCGGAGGCTGATTGATGGCAGACGAGAAGTGGGGAATGGTGGTCGACATCGACCGGTGTACTGGCTGCCAGGCGTGCGTCGTCGCGTGCCAGTCCGAGAACAACATACCCATCAACGAAGAGGCCCACTTCAAGCAGCGTCGTCCGATCCAGTGGATGAGGATCGAGCGCTACTGGGAGGGGGAGTTCCCAAACATCAAGGCGCGGTTCATCCCGGTCATGTGCCAGCACTGCGACAACGCGCCGTGCGAGCCGGTCTGCCCCGTCTTCGCGACCTACCACAACGCGGAGGGCCTGAACGTCCAGGTCTACAACCGCTGCATCGGCACCCGGTTCTGCGCGAACAACTGCCCGTACCACGCGCGATTCTTCAACTTCTGGGAGCCGGCGTGGCCGGAGAGCCTGAAGAACCAGCTCAACCCGGACGTCACCGTTCGGAGCCGGGGCATCATGGAGAAGTGCACCTTCTGCGTGCAGCGCATCCGGCGTTCGAAGCGCGAAGAGAGGCGCGGAGAGGCGCTCGAGGACGGCGACCGGGGTCTCAATCCGGCCTGCGTCAACGCCTGTCCGACCAACACGCTCACCTTCGGCGACATATCGGACGTGATGGAGGCGGCCCACGCGGGCACGCCCATGCCGGCGGAGCCAAAGAGCCGGGCGGGCCAGGCCATCGCCAAAGAGATGCAGGAAAACGGCCGGGGGTACAGCCTGTTTGAGGACCTGGGCACCCGGCCCAACGTGGTCTATCTGAAGAAGGTCGACAAGGACGCTGAGGGCTCCACTGGTCATGCCTAACGAAGCCACGCACGGAGAGCACGGCTTGGCGACGCCCGCAGGCATCACGAACGACCTGCTGGCGAAGCACGCCGCCTCGGGCCCTACCTTCCGGTGGGTCGCCGTGGTGTGCGCCGCGCTACTCGTCCTAGGCGTCGTCGGCGTGGTGCTCCGGCTGTCCGGGGGCGTCAGCGACAAGGCGGTGTGGGGCTACTACGCCGCCCTGTTCGCGTTCATCCTGTCGACGGCCCAGGCGGCGCCGATGGTCGCCATCGCTACCAGGATCGCCAAGGGCCACTGGCGCAGGCCGATATCGCGCATCTCCGAGATGTACACCGCCGTCGGGCTGCTCAACCTGCTGCTGTTCATACCGATGCTCTGGGTGCTGCCGAGCCTCGAAGACGGGCGCCGGACCCTGTGGTTCTTCGGCAACACGGACATCCCCGGCTACGGGTACGTCCCGCACTTCTGGACGGCCCTGGCGCTGCTGTCCCTGGTCGTCTGCGGTGTCGTGATGCTATGGGTGTCGTGCCTGCCGGACCTGGCGGCGATACGCGACAGGGCGACCGGCCGCCGGCAGAGGATCGCCTCGCGCATGGCGCGGGGATGGCACGGTACGACGCGGCAGTGGGAGGTGCTGGACAAGCGGGTCGGCATCCTGGGCGCCTACTATTTCATGATGCTGATCTTCGTCCACTTCCTGATCAGCGTCGACTTCGCCATGACGCTGATACCCGGCTGGATCGACGCGCTCTTCCCGGCGACGCACGCCTTCACCTCCCTGCAGGGCGGGGTCGCGACGGTGGTTCTGACGATGTTCGTGCTGCGCAAGAGCGGCTACGGCGACTACATAGAGCTCGACCAGTTCTGGGGCCTGGGCAAGCTGCTCATGGCCCTGTCCCTGCTCTGGTTCTGGTTCTGGTTCTCCAGCTTCAACATCCTCTGGTACGGAAGGAAGCCCAACGAGCAGGCGGTTCTGGACCTGCTCATGACCGGGCCCTACCTGTGGATGTTCATCTCGACCTTCGTGCTCAACTTCCTGGCCCCGTTCTTCCTGATGATCTGGAACCCGATACGCAAGAGCATCTGGGGCCCGACGTTGGTCGCCGCCGGCGTGCTGATCGGCACGCTGCTGGACAGGGTCCGCATCTACGTGGCCGCGTACTCGGTCCCGGACGAAGAGGCCGCGCACCACGCCTTGGGGCACGTCCCGGACGCCGTCACGCCGCAGGTGGCGGACATCCTGGTCTGGGCGGGCGGCCTCGGCGGAGCCGTGCTGGTGCTGCTGCTCGTGTCCCGGCTGGTGCCTGTCGTCAGCATGTGGGAGCAGGTCGAGCTGCTCCTGTACAAGTTCCACCGGAAGTTCCACAGGACGGAGGTCCTGATCCTAGGCAAGCCGGACTAACGGCGAAAGACGACACTTAGCAAAAGCTAGCGCAAATGCAAGAACACGTACAGCTCACACAGAAACAGATCAACCGAGACCTGCTCAGGGGAGTCTTGACCTGGCCAAAATGGTGGTTCGGGTCGGTCTCCTTCCTGGTACTCGTGTACATCACGGGCGTCGGAGCCTTCGGGTACATGATCAACCAGGGCGTGGGCGTGACCGGTCTCAACCGCCCCGTGTTCTGGGGCGTGTACATGGTCAACTTCGTCTTCTGGATCGGGATCAGCCACGCGGGGATCATGATCTCGGCGATCCTCCGGCTGACTCAGGCGGAGTGGCGGCGCCCGGTGACGCGAGCCGCCGAGGTGCTGACCGTCTTCTCGCTTATGGGCGCGACGATGGCCGCGGCGCTTGTCCACACCGGCCGCCCGTGGCGGTCGTACTGGGTCTTCCCGTACGACTTCTCCCGCGGCATTTGGATGAACATCCGGTCGCCGCTGATCTGGGACCCGAGCGCGGTCAACACGTACCTGATCGCCAGCACGCTGTTCGTGTTCGTGGCGCTGCTGCCCGACCTGGCCATCCTCCGCGACAGGACGCACGGCCCCGTTCGCGGCTTCTACTCCGTCCTGAGCCTGGGCTGGCGGGGCACCCCGCGGCAATGGAAGCTGCAGGCCGTGGCGGGCATCCTGCTGTCGGCGCTCGTGCTGCCGGTGTTCGTGTCCGTGCACAGCATCGTCTCATGGGACTTCGCGGTGCAGATCGGGACCGAGGGCTGGCACTCCACGATCTTCGCGCCCTACTTCATCATCGGCGCGATCCACTCCGGCGTCGCGGCCGTTGTCACCGTGATGGTCGTCATGGTGTGGCTGTGGAAGTGGGACAAGTACCTGACGCCGGACCACTTCGACGCGATCGGAAGGCTCCTGATCGTGGTGGGGACGACCTGGTTCTTCTTCTTCTTCCTGGAGTGGGTGTTTGCCCTCTACACGCTGGAGCTTCCGGAGCTCGCGATGAGGGAGCTGCAGGTATTCGACTGGCCCATAAGCGGCCTGTTCACGCTGTTCATCATAACCGCCTTCCTCATCCCGGTGCCCCTGTGGCTGTTCAAGCGGGTGAGGCGCAACCTGTTGTTGATGTTCATTACGACCATCTCGGTCAACATCGGCATGTGGCTTGAGCGCTTCCTGATAGTCATACCCGGCCTGATGCGGAAGTCGCCGATGATCTTCGAGTGGGGCACCTACAGACCCAGCATCATCGAGATACTGATGGTCGTGGCGGTATTCGCCTGGGTCGGCTTCGGCATGCTGATCTTCTCGAAGGTCTTCCCGCTGGTGCCGCTGTTCGACGTGAAAGAGGCGATGACGGGACGAGACGAGATCAAAGTAGGCAGGCGGACCGTACCCGCCTCCATTCGAGAGTGAGGTGCTGAAATGGCACTTTCTATGAGCGCAGCGGCGGAGACGAGGAGCGTGGTGGGGCTCTTTACGGAGCCGGACCCCGCGGCCGACGCGATGGACGCGCTGAAAGAGGCGGGCTTCACGCAGGCCGAATACGAGGTGCTGACCGGCACGCCGTACCCGGAGGGCACCTTCGGCGAGGCCGAGCCGGTGCACAAGCTGTACCGGTTCCCGCTGCTCGGCGCCGCGTGCGGCTTCGTGATAGGCCTGCTGCTCACGGTCGGCACGCAGATCTCCTACCCCATGGTGACGGGCGGGAAGCCGATCCTGTCGATACCGCCGATGGCCATCGTGATGTACGAGGGCACGATGCTGGGCGCCATCATCATGACCGTGTTCGGCATCCTCTTCGAGTCGCGGCTGCCGCGACTGTTCATGGGCGCCTACGACGACCGGATCACCGAGGGCTACATCGGCATCGTGGTCACTACGCAGAAGGACAAGGTCTCCAACGCCGAGGACGTCCTGAAGGGGGCCGGCGCCCACGACATCAAACGAGGCTATAAGGACGAATGACAAGGCCCGGAGTCTCCCCAAATCCCACACCTCCGTCATTGCTATGAAAATAGACGTGCCACGCCCCACCCGTCGTTCCCGCGAAGGCGGGAATCCATCCCCGACAGGGTGCGCCACCATGACACCGGATTCAGTCCGTTACTCCGCCCGGCCCAATCAGGTGGAGAATCCAGGCCTCCCCGCCAACGGCGGAGAGTCGGAACGAAGGTGAGAAGACCGACACCGACGACCTCATGAATCACGACAGCGAACATAGAAGACCGATGAGCGGACGCCTGTTGGGCATCGCCTTTGCGCTCGTCCTGCTGGCCGCGGCCGCGGGCTGCAGCGGCAACATTCGCAGCGGGGACGTCAAGATCCACGGCATCGCGGAGTTCAGGCTCCCCGCGTTCCCAGAGGCCGGCAGCTTCATCGAGATTTTCAACGAGATGCACTACCAGCCATCGTACAGGTCGCAGGAGGGTCCTCGAATCCTGCCTCCCCCCAACTCGGTATCGATCGCCGGCAGGGACGTCCAGTACACCTCGCTCGCGGCGCACGAAGGCCTGCAGATACCCCAGAGCGCGTTGGACGGCTACGACGCCGAAAAGACCGCCGAGCTATTCCGCATCAACTGCGTCGTGTGCCACGGCGACGCGATGGCCGGCGACGGTCAATTCGGCGTGATGATGCAGGAGAAGGGCCTCTCTCCTGTGCCCGCCAACCTGACCTTGGAGCTGACCCAGGACTCGCCTCCCGGAGACCTGTTCGCCTTCATCTCGTGGGGCGGCAGGCAGGGCTCTGCGGCCAACTTCCGCGGCCGACAGTCGACGTCGCCAATGCCGCAGTTCAGGCTGCTGCTCACCGACGCGGAGCGCTGGGCCCTCGTCAAGTACCTGCTGGACCGGTAGGCTAGGTACGCCACCCCCCGTCGTTCCCGTGGAGACGGGAACCCATCCCCTCTCCCCGCCGTGGATTCCCGCCTTCGGAGACCTTTGAACAACCGTCATTCCCGCGAAGGCGGGAATCCAGGAGTGGGGTCCCCAGCTAGGAAATCTACCCATCTCCACGACACTTGTCTCCCACAACGGGAGTTACGCAAGGGTCTCCCTTCGCGGGAATGACGGTAGTTGCGAAGGTCTCCCGATCGCGTGGAAGATGCTACGCGTCCCACTTCAGGACTACCCCGAGCGCCTTGTCCGGCTCGCGGTAGAGCATGTGGTACGCGTCCGGGGTCTGCCGCCACGGCAGGCGGTGGGTGACCATCGGCCCGTCCCTTATGCGGCCGTCCACGAGCATCGCGGCGGCGTCCTCTATGGGCCGCGGCGGAGGCTCGTGCGCGGGCACGCCGGCGACGAGCCTCTTGTTCATCATGTCGTCCGAGTCGAGCGGCAGCACACCGGAGCCGGCGACCCCGTCTCCGGCCTGGTACTTGGCGATCAGGTGAATCACTCCTCCGGGCCGGGTCATTCGCTGCGCCTGTCGGAACGACTCCACGCCCGCCGTACCGCCGACGCACTCGACAACCACGTCGGCGCCGACGCCGCCCGTCAGGTCCATGACCGCCTCGACCGGGTCCGTCTTCGACACGTCGATCACCTCGTCGGCGCCGCACTCCGCGGCGACGCGGCACCTCATCTCCTGCGCGTCGACCGCGATGACTCGCCCAGGCTTCCGCTCGCGCACGGCCTGCGCGCAAAGGAGCCCGACCAGCCCCTGCCCCATCACGACGACCGTATCGCCCTCCTCCATCGGCGTGTGGCGCATCCACTGCACGGCGCTGATCGACAGCGGCAGGAACGTCGCCGTCTCGTCGTCCAGCCCTGGCGGGAGCACGAAGACGGTGGGTACGGCCCCGAAGGGCGAGCCGGTGCCGTACTGGGCGTGCGGCGATCCGACCATCGCGCGGTCCCCCGGCTGGACGCCCGAGACCGACGCGCCGACCTCTACGACCTCGCCGGCAGCCGAGTACCCCATCATCGAGGGCGGCACCGCTTCCTCCAGCACGTAGCGCCGGAACAGCTCCGAGCCCCTGCTTATCAGGCTGCGGCT
This sequence comes from Dehalococcoidia bacterium, assembly GCA_965261815.1. GTDB lineage: Bacteria > Chloroflexota > Dehalococcoidia > Lucifugimonadales > CAZENU01 > CAZENU01. Next base: position 2,872,718 of record CBDHDR010000002.1, on the reverse strand, counting down.
CAGGCGCACGAGGACCTCCTCGGGCGACGGGGACGGAACGTCGTCCTCGACCATCCGAACGTTGCCGAAGCCCTGAAGCTTGACCAGTCTGTACATCTTCGCCATCGCCAGCCGCCTTTCCCGGCGCAACCGCCGGCCGCGTGAGTGTGGTTGATCGTAACCCAATTCCGACCCGTCCGTCATGTGAATGGGCCGCTGTAACAGTGGGCTTCACGCTGCTAGAGTAGCTGAGGGGCGACTGATCTGAGTCTGCTTCAGAGCCTTTCGAGTATTCGCAAACGGCCCTCGGCAGGTCCTTGTGGGTGGCAGCACATCTGTGCTACTCTGTGTCCGTGACAAGCACTCGCCAGCAGATAGTCGAGCCCGCTCGCGCGCCCACGTCCCCGACGCGGCGGACACACGTATGGCATTCTGTCACGCGGTGTGCCGCCTCAGATAGGACGAGCGGCACACCCGGTGTGCCATTTCTCGGTCAAGTGCGCCACCGCCCAGATAGGAACGGCACAGAATGGCACACAATGGCGCACTTTTCGCGTAATCGGCCGCGGCCGCACTCGGCAAGAGGGCCGGATGAGGCTGATCGACACCGCTCCGCTCGCACCGTGTCCAACAACCGAAAGGCCCTGCAGTCTGTTTGACAACGGTATACCCCGACAGTACCATCGTGCCCGGCTCTAACCCGCCCGTCCGGCGGTCACTCGGAACGCCGCGCTCCAGGACCGGACGCATTACCTTGAGAGGTGACACATGCCAAAGATAAAGCACATAGGGATTACGACCAAAGACCCGGCCGCGACCGGGGCGTTCCTGAAGGAAGCCTTCGGCCTGGTCGAGGTCTCCGGCGATCCGAACAACGAGTCGATGGTGCTCAGCGACGGCTACATCAACGTGACGCTGCTGGGGTTCCAGTACGACCGCTACGGCGGCGGCTCCCCTGGGCTGCACCACTTCGGCGTCGAGGTCGAGGACCTCGACCAGTCGGAGGAGAAGATCGTGGAGCTTGGCGGCGCGGAGCTGACCTTCTGGAACGAGACCTACGGCAACCAGGAGGGCACGCCCGACAACTGGGTCGGCGAGAAGAAGTTCATGAGCCCCGAAGGCCTCGCCTTGGACGTCAACCCCAGCGGCTGGCAGATGAGGCCGGGCGGGCCCCGCGGCGAGTAGCCATCCTGCCCTCGATGTCTAAGGAGCCGAGATGAGCGAACGGACCTATCGTGCCGGTATCGTCGGGCTGGGGATCGTCGCGGTAGGCAGGAGCCACATGGGCACGCCTCCGCCGCCGTTCGGGCGGGAGATCATGAACCGCCACGTCCACACCCTCAGCCGACTGCCCAACATCGACCTTGTCGCCGTCTGCGACATAATGCCACAGGCCCTCGAGCGCTACAGGGGACTGTGGGGCGATGACCTCCCGGACGTGAGGACCTACACCGACCTCGGTGAGATGCTGACGAAAGAGGACCTGGACATCGTCGGCGTCACCACCGGCGACCATACCCACGCGGGCGCGACGGTGCAGGCAGCCAGCGCCGGGATCAAGGGCATCTTCGTCGAGAAGCCGTTGGCGACCAGCCTCGAGGACGCCGACAGGATGATCGAGGCGTGCGAGGCCAACGGCGTCCTGCTCAACGTCGACCACACGAGGCGCTACCGGCCGCTCCTCCACACCGTGCGGCAGGCGATCCGCGACGGTGCCATCGGCGAGCCGGGCGCGGCCGTGCTGAGCAACTTCGGGCATTCGGCGACGCTGTTCCGGAACGGAACCCACTTCATCGACGTGCTGTGCTTCGTCGTCGACTCCGACCCCGTCAAGGTTTCCGCCATTCTAGACGAAGGGTTCGACCACTGGGACGTCTACCGGGGCGACGGCGGACGCACCCGGGGCAACGAGCCCGGCGCGATGGCAACCATCATATTCAGCAGCGGGCTCAGGGCGTCGTACGCGAGCACGGTGCACCGCTCGTTCCAAATGGTCAAGATGGTCGTGACCGGCAGCGAAGGCTACCTCGAGTTCGACCTGGGCGGCGACTCGTTCGAGGTGACCTCGGACGGCCTCGGATCCGAATTCGGACCGGGCGTCAAGACCGTGGTGCCCAAGAGCTACCAGACCATCGGCATCCCCGCCGGGTACCTGGAGCTGATCGACATGATCGAGAACGGCGGCACCAGCATCTCCCCGGCGCGCGAGGCCCGCAAGACGGTCCAGATCATGACGGGCTTTCTCCAGTCGCACCAGCAGGGCTCGCGGCTGATAGACGTGCCTGCTTAGAGCCCAAGGAGCGCTAGATGGCGGACAAGACTTACAGGGTAGGCATAGTGGGGCTGTCCGGTATAACCACCGGATCGCCCGGTCCGGATCCCCGTCCCCTGCGGAACGAGATCACCAACAGCCACGTGTACTGCCTATCGCTGACGAAGAACGTGGAGATCGTCGGCGTCTGCGACATCGTGCCGGAGCTCCTGGACGGCTTCCAGGACACGTGGGGCGAGCGCTGGCCGAACGCCACACCCTATACGAGCCACCGCGAGATGCTCGAAAAGGAGGGCGTCGACATCCTCACGGTGGCGACGGGCGACAACAAGCACACCGACATCGCGGTCGACGGCGTAGACGCCGGGATCGAGGGTCTGTTCGTCGAGAAGCCGCTCGCCACGACCCTGAAGGACGCGGACCGCATCCTCGACGCGTGCGAGAGGCGCGGCGTCCCGATCTCGGTCGGACACACGCGGCGCTGGATGACGACGTACCACGCCATCCGTCGGACGGTCCGGTCGGGCGCCATAGGCCCCCTGCACAACATAATCACGGTGCTCGGCGGCCAGCGCGCCATGCTCTTCCGCAACGGCACGCACTCGATCGACGGGATATGCTTCTTCGCCGAGTCCGACCCGGTACAGGTGTTCGCGCGGCTCGAGGAGGGGTTCGAGGACTGGGACGAGTACAAGGGCGACGGCGGGAAGCTGCCCAGGAACGACCCGGGAGCCAGCGGCTTCATCATGTTCCGGAACGGCGTTCGGGCCTACTTCTCCGCGAACAAGAACACCATAACGCACTCGACCCACGAGCTGGCCGGCCCCAAGGGGAAGATCCTCTACGACATCGGCGCCGGGCTCGCCGACCTTCTGCGGCCCGACGACGCCCGGGGATTCAAGCGTCACCGGCTGCACATGCCGGAGTTCGAGACGGTCAGCTACATGGCCGCCTACGAGGAGCTGATCGGCCTGATCGAGAACGGCGGCGAAGGCGTTTCGACCGGCAGGGACGCGCGGAAGACGGTGCAGATATTGACCGGCTTCCTCAAGTCACAGCAGGCTGGCGGCGCGCTCGTAGACGTCTCCGAATAGTCCTACGGCTCGTAACTCTTCAGGGTTCGGGGCACACAACCCGTTCACCCTGAGTAGCGCCGGTGCTTTGACCGGCGCGTATCGAAGGGCGCACGCAGCCTCCCCGTCGATGCTGGTGTCAGCCCCACCCAAGGCCTGGGTCGTGCGGGCGCTTCGATACACCCGACGAAGCGTCGGGGTACTCGGCGAACGGTTCCTCAGCTATCTCCGCCGCCAGGCCATGACCGAAGCCGGGAGCAGCGCGACCAGGAACAGCCCCGCCGCGATTATGAAAAACTCGTTGAACAGCGTCGTGCCGGCGTCGATCAGGGCGGCGCCGTACCCGTCGAGGCGCGCTTCGAACTCGGCCACCGTCTCGCCGCCTAGCTGAAAGGGCCACTCCGACTTCGGGGCCAGCACGTTGAATCTGGCCGACCCCCAGGCGGTCACCGCGGCGAGCCCGAACGTCATTCCGACGATGCGCGACGCCGATACGGCGCCGGCCGCGACGCCGCGGAGGTCCTCGGTCACCGAGTCGGTCGCCGCAAGGGAGATCGGCGCGATCAGCAGCCCGAAGCCCGCGCCCGCGATCGCCAGGTGTATGGTCAGCGCCGGGTCTTCGATCGACGTGTCCCACCCCGACATCAGCCAGAACCCGACGGCGGCCAGGCACAGGCCCAGCACGGCCGGAACGCGATAGTCGACCCGCTGGCACGCGAGGCCTCCTACGACGGCGCCGACGGGAATCGCGGCCGTCATCCGCATCAGCCACAACCCGCCTTCCAGCGGGCTCAGGCCCATGACGGTGTTGGCCATCAACGGCACGGTCACCATCCCCAAGATCAACGCCGCGCCGACCAGGACGTGCAGGACGTTCGCCCCGCTGAACGCGGCGCTCCTGAACATCGAACCGGGCAGCAGCGGGTCCTCGACGGAGCGCTGTCGCAGCACGAGAACGACCAGCGCGGCCGCGGCCACGAGGAAGTAGGCGAGCATCAGCGCGTCGCCCGAGTCGATCCGGGACAGCCCCATCGTGAGCGCCGCGAGGCTCACGGCGATCAACGCGCCGCCGACGTAGTCGACGGCCGCACGATACCTTGGGCTGGGCGCAAGCATCAGTGCGATGCCCGCGAGCACGGCCACGCCGAGGGGCAGGTTGATCCAGAACACCCATCGCCAGTCGAGGAAGTTCAGGATGATCCCGCCCCACAACGGCCCGATCACGCCGCCCGCCTCGGCGGAGGCCCCTATCAGCCCCAGGGCGAGACCCCGCCGGCCGGGTGGGAACAGGTCGCCGGCGATGGCGATGGATATCGGCAGCAGGGCGCCCGCGCCCACGGCCTGGAACACGCGCGCCGCGACGAGGCTTTCCAGGTCGGGCGTCAGGGCGACAGCCACCGAGCCCAGCATGAACAGCGCCATCGAGATCATGAACAGCCGCCGATGGCCCCAAACGTCGGACAGACGCCCGATCAGCGGCATGGCGACAAGGTAGCCCAGCAGGTACCCGGTGATCGTCCACGACGCCCGGTCCAGCTCGCTGGGGCGTATCTCCATCTCCCGGATGATCTCCGGCAGCACGGTGACCACCACGGTCTGGTCGTCCGCGGCGACGAAGACCCCGGCGCAGACGGGGATCAGCGCGACGTATGGAGAGATGCGCTTCGAGACCTGCAACGCCGGCAAGCGCTCGGCTAGAGCGGCGGCTCTATGGACGCCGGCTCGTCGAACGCCGACAGCTCGATCACCCGGACAGCCCCTTCCACGTCAGACTCCAGGATGCGGCCCGTGAGCCTCGCCTCGGTCAGGTGGCCCCCGTCCGGCGCGACGGTAAGTACGAGATCGACCACCGCGTCGGGCAGTATGGCCGAGCCGATCAGCGGAGACAGTGCGGGAGCCGGAAGCGTGCCGCTGATCCGGTACGAGCGCGGCGGCCCGGCCTCGACAGTCAGGACGGGGTCGCGCAACTGGGAGATCATGGCGGCGATGCCCTCCGTCGGGCTGAAGAACCCCAGAGGCGTGAGACTCACCGGGCCCTCCTCCCACTGCCCGGTCAGCGGGTTGGACATGTAGCTGGCGTCGCCGATCGAGATCAAGCTCGAGTCCAGGGCGAAGCCGCCAACGTTGCCGACGAATGTCACCGATATCCGGTCAGGTCGGACGACATCGCCATCCACCGTGTCGAGCACCAGACCGGACGCGATCGCCAGGGAGCCGACTTCGTGCCGCAGCCGGAAGTGGAACGTACTCAGGCCGCCCATGACGGCCCCAGTCTGTTCCAGGACCGCGGCAACATCGATCACGGGCGTAGGAACGGGAGTCGCGGTCGCCTGCTCCTCCGAGCCGGTGCAGGCGGCGCAGGCCAGCAACAGTGCGGCTATCGCGACGACGTAGGTGTAGGTGTAGGTGCGGAGATGCATCGGCTCTTGCGCGGCGCCGGAACGCGCCCGAGAACAATTTCGGCGATAGTACCACAAGTCCAGCGCCTCCACGGTAACTGTTCAGAGTTGCTGAGAGAAACACGGCCCATCCCTGTAGATTACTCTTTCGTCGGCACGACGGTGCTGCGGTCGTCGAGTCCTGGTAGGGGTGGGGCCGTAGTCACGCGAACCGTTCGTCCTGGGTGCCCCGACGCTTCGTCGGGGTGTATCGAAGGGGCCGCACAACTCAGTCTGCGGGTGGGGCCGAGACCAGCATTGGCGGCAAAGTTGCGTGCGCCCTTCGATGCGCGCCGGTGAAGCACCGGCGCGATTATTTGGCTTATCAAATAGGGAACGGTCGTGTTCCGTCGGGATTTTTCCCTAAATCAGGGAAGCAAATGCCGAGTAGCTGCGGGGCTCTGCAAGCCTTAAGCGGGCTGAATCCGAAGGGTGGGGTCGATCTGCGGCTCGTTGATTGGTGGATGGGTGAAAATTGTATACCCTGATCCGTGCCCTTGGGGTTCACGGCGCGGTTCGAGTCCAGTTTGGTGGACTACCGTTTACGGAAGATACCACCGAGCCGTTCAGCGGTATCTCTTGGACTTTTTTTCCTGGAATCAAGCTGTCGTCGGGCATGGGGACGGTGTAACGGACGACGGCGTTGTCGGGTAGAAGCTCGATCTCCTTGACGAAGGTCTCGATGAAGGCCCTGCGCTCCGTCAGCTCGCTCTTTTGCAGGAACCTGCTCATGTCCTTGGCGTAGGCCGTGATGGTCTTCACGTCATCGAGGACCGCCCTGCGCTGGGCCAGGATTGCCCTCGCCCCCTCCGCGGCGGACTCAAGGCGCTCCTGACGCTCCTTGTGGTCTCTGATGCGGTGGGCGAAGTCGGCCATGTTGAACTCGGTCGTCGTCTCCACGAGGTCGTAGAGCCGTCCCAGCCTACCCCGCACGTCGGCAAGCTCCGACTGGATGGTCTCCAGCCGCTTGCGCTCGTCGCCGGCCACGTCGTCCATCTGCTCGTCCACGACATTGACCAGACTCCGAATGTTGCCCTCGGTCAGGATGTTGGAGCGAATCAGGCCGACGACCAGCTCCTCGAACTTCCGGGCGTCGACCCTGGGCGAGTCGCAGGACCCGGGCGCGCGCTTTACGAAGGAGTGGCAGACGTAGTAGGGGAACGTGCCCCTGCTGGAGTAGCGGCCCGAGAGCGCCCTCTTGCACCTGTAGCACTTGACCAGGCCGCTCAGCAGGAAGGTGCTTCCGACCCTGCGGGGGTGGGAGACCTTGGGAGCGCGGGAGCGCAGTATCCTGTTCACCCGGTCGGACTGGGCCTTGGTGACGGTGGCGGGGAACGCCTTTTCCACCCGCACCGGCTCGGCCCCGTCCTTGGCGTTGTTGCCCCAGACGAGGGTGCCCAAGTACGCCTCGTTTCTGAGGATGTTGTGGACGGTGGGCTTGTTCCAGAGCTTACCCCTGGGGCTGGCGATGCCCTCGTCGTTGAGGATGCGGACGATCTTCATCATCCCCTTGCGGGACTCGGCCAGGTCGAAGATGCGCTTGACGATGCCGGTCGTTTCGGGGTCCGGTTCCAGGGTGGGCCTCTCCTTGGGGCCGTCCAGCACCTTGACCTTCCTGTAGCCATAGGGGGCCATGGGAGCGACCCAGAACCCCCTGGATGCGGCCTCCCTCATACCCCGCAAGACATCCTGCGCCAAATTCTCGCTGTAGAACTCGTCCACGGTCTCGATGATGCCTTCCAGGAGCCTGCCCGTGGGGTTGTCCTCGGCCTGCTCGGTTATGGAGACGACGCGGAGGCCCTTGCGCCTGAGCAAGGATTTCAGAATGACAGCGTGCTCCCGCTTGCGGGTGAATCTGGAGAATTTCCAGACCAATATCTCCTTGAAGGGGGCCTCGGTCCTCTTGGCCTCCTCTATCATCTTGTGGAAGTCGGGGCGGTTCATCACGCGTCCGCTCTCCGCCTCGTCCACGTACTCCCGGACGACCTCGTAGTCGTTCTTGTCGGCGTAGTCCCTGAGCGCCCTCATCTGTGCGGACACGGACAGGTCCACGTCCTGGCGGTCGCTGGAGACCCTGGCGTAGAGGGCCGCCGGCGTGCGGTCGTGTCGTTCACTCATCTGTTGCTCCTCCTTGTTGCTTCCTTTTGGGTTGGCGCGAGCGCCGCATCTGCGTCCTTTCCTGTCTGCGCCACTCCCTCTCCTCCAGGTAGAGGCGGAATGCCTCGCGCAGAAGCTCGCTCAGCGTGCGGCCGTCCTCCCTGACCGCCTGCCTGAGCTGGTCGTCCATCTCGGGCGGCAGTGAGAAGGTGACGGTCCTTCGTTTCTTCGGCATGTTTTTTTGCCTTTCGATGTCGCACAATGTCTTACCCTTATCATGAACGAACCGGCTGCCCCTGTCAATGGCCGGACACCTGTAAGAGGCCGTCCAAATCGGGTAGAATGGGGTTGTAGAAACTGCGATATAGAGGTTTCCCTATGGGGACATTCAGGTGGCCGCTGCGCATCTCCAGCATGGACGGCCAACAGGGGCGGGAGGTAGAGGCGACGGTGGACACCGGGGCCGCCTACACGACGTTGCCCGGCAGCCTTCTGCGCGAGCTGGGGATCGAGCCGATGGACAGAGGCGTCTTCCTGCTCGCCGACGGTCGCCGTGTGGAGATGGACATTGGGAGAGCTTGGGCGACGGTCGACGGCTCCAGCGAGGTCACTCTCGTCGTGTTCGGAGAGGACGACGCCCCGGCTCTGCTGGGAGCCTACACTCTGGAGGGGTTGAGGCTGGCGGTGGACCCTGTTGCACAGCGACTCGTTCCCACCCATCTCATCATGTACTAGCAGCCTGTCCGAGAAACACGGTTGGTGAGTGGTTGGGGGTATGATGTGCCCAGTCCAGTAGCGGGGAGTCGTTGATGAGCAAGACCTACCTTCCCTACGAACCCGACCAGCAGTTGCTGTTGCCAGCGGCGTTGCAGGAGTGGCTGCCAGACGAGCATCTGGCCTACTTCATATCCGACGTGGTGGACCAGTTGGACATGTCGGAGGTCACCGCTCGCTACGAGCGGGAACGGCGTGGCGGGCCGCCGTATCATCCACGGATGATGGTCAAGGTGTTGCTCTACGGCTACTGCGTCGGGGTGTCGTCCTCACGCCGCATCGCCCAGCGTCTCCACGAGGACATCGCCTTCAGGGTGTTGGCGGCGAACAACACACCGGACTTCCGGACCATCTCCGACTTTCGCAAGGACAATCTGGATGCGCTGTCGGGCCTGTTCATACAGGTACTGGCGTTGTGCCAGCAGGCGGGGCTGGTGAAGCTGGGGCACGTGGCGCTGGACGGCACGAAGGTCAAGGCCAACGCATCGAAGCATAAGGCGATGAGTTACCAACGGATGAAGGAGAAGGCAGCGCAGTTGGCGGCGGAGGTAGCGGAGTTGTTGCGACAGGCCCAGGCATCGGATGATGAGGAAGACCGGCGGTACGGCAAAGACAAGCGTGGAGATGAGTTGCCGCAGGAGTTGGCCTTTCGAGAGGGTCGGTTGGAGAAGATACGGGAAGCCATGGCGGCGCTGGAAGCCGAGGCGCAGGCGGCTGCCGGACAGGCCGAGGCCGAAGGTGGTAAGCACCCGGGGGTGCCCGACGACAAGGCCCAGCGTAACTTCACCGATGCCGAGTCGCGCATCATCCCCGCACCTGGAGGCAAGGACTTCCTGCAAGCGTACAACTGTCAGGCGGTGGTGGACAGCGCTCACCAGGTGATCGTGGCGGCGCGGGCCACCAACCAGACTTCGGATAAGCAACAGGCTGCAGCGATGATGGAGGAGACCATCGACAACGTCGGTGCAGTCCCCAGGGAAGTATCCGCCGATGCTGGCTATTACTCGGCAAAGGCAGTCGACGAGCTCTATGCTCTGGGCGTGGACCCGTTCGTCGCGCCTGAGCAGACCCGCCACCGCCGGGTTGTGCCACCCGCGCCCCGAGGTCGCATACCCAGCAATTTGTCTCCCAGGGACCGGATGCGACGGAAGTTACAGACCAAGCGGGGTCGTCAGCGCTACGCTTTGCGGATGCAAACTGTGGAGCCGGTATTCGGCCAGATCAAGCAGGGCCGGGGATTCCGGCAGTTCCTGCTGCGGGGACTGGAGAAGGTGAACGGCGAATGGTCGCTGATCTGCACCGGCCACAACCTGCTCAAACTGTTCCGCTTTGGGGTCAATCTGCACAGGGAAGCACGGGGCGATGGGCCAGCCCAACGCATCAGGAGCTTTGCCGAGGTAGCGAGCACGGCGCTATTCGCAAAGCTATCTGCGGGCCGGCCGGGGCAACCGGCACAATTAGTTGTCGCCATCCATTGTCGCTGACCCGCAAGCACCGTTAGATAATCCTCGGACGGGCTGCTAGGAGGCTGCGGAGCCCTCCGCGCGCCCTCCCGTCGTGCACGACCGCCATCTCAGGCTTCCGCGTCCCGATGGGACGCCTGCCGCTCCCCATCCCACCCCATCAGCCTTCCTCCCCGCCGCCGTCCTCCTGGGGTTCGGCTCGGGGCGATGCGGCCGCCCTCTCCTCCATGTAGGAGCGGATGGCGACGCGGGCCAGGATGCGCAGCCCCTTCAGGACCGCCCTGCGATGTTCAGGCGAGTAGGATGGCATGGAGCGCTCCAGGGCGTCTTCAAGCTCCTGTCCTCCGGGCCTCTTTCGTCCGTTGTTTCTTCTAGGATCTTTCATGTTGCGCAGTCGCAGCGGCGAATCGGTTGGGCCGCTGTCCTCTCGTTACAGGTCTGTGACGGGCCGCCCGCGCCGACGGAAAGGGGCGAGCGCGGGCGTCGTCGGTTCCGGCCCCGCCGCGCCGCCGATGCGCCGTGCGCCCGGCGGGGCCTCCGGTCTAGCTACCCTCCTCGAAGAAGGTCATATGGAACCCCTCGCCCAGGAGGATCTCCATGCCTCCGGGGATGCCGGAGGCGAAGCGGGCTATGGAGAGCATGGCTCCGCCGCAGGGCTCGACGCCCTTCCTGCGCCACATGCGCAGCTGCTTGGGGTCCACGCCGAGGGCCTTGGCGAAGCCGCGCCAGGAGAGGCCGCCGGCCTCCTTCAGGCGTTCGAGGCGCTCACCGAAGTCCTCCGGCAGGACGCCGCCCTCCAGGGGTTGGGTCCCATCGGCCGCGGGGTTGTCGCGCCCGTCGAAACGGGCCGGGTCGTTACTGTTGTGGTTCATCTCTCTCCTCCAGTCTGAATAGGTCTCCGAACTCGGTTGCTTCCAGGGCCTTGAGCATCCGGCGGCGGATGCGACCGGAGGGCGAGCGCCCCGAGTTGACCAGCATCGACACGTAACCGGGGCTGACCCCGATCTCCCTGGCGAGCCAGTTCTGGGAGCGGTTCAGCAGTGCCAGACGCTTCCAGACGGCCGCCGTATCGAGCCGGACAACGATCCGTCCTCTGCGCCTCCGGGGGCCTTCCTGCTTATGGGTATCCTGTTTGGGCATGGGTCTTCGTCCCTCGTCGTTCATTGAGGCGGCAGGGCCTGGGGCGACTGCGGGTCGGCGGGGGTGCGCCATGCGTGTCCCATCGGCCCCAGGGCGTCTACGGCCTGCCTGTGGGACACCAACAGGGGCACGTTGACTCTCGATTCGTGGGTCTCCTCCCGCGCCACGCGCAGGAAGTGGGTGTGTGCGATCTCGTCGTCGAAGACGACCAGGACTGCGGGCCTCGTGCCGTGGTCGTCGGTGGGCCTGTGAGATGAGTAGTAGCGCAGATAGGGGGCGAGCCGGTCGGACATGGTGGAGGGCCGCACGGCGCGTCGCTCCCACTCCAGGAAGAAGGGCCAGGTCGTGTCGTCCTTCCGCAGTACGCCGAAGGCGTCGGGGTTGACGGCGCGCATACCGCCGTCGTGCCGGAAGTGGCGGGATGCCCTGCGGGGCGGGTCGAGCTGGACGACCTCCCACCCCAGCAGGGGGGCCTGGGCGGCGAGCGCGGCCAGGAAGCCGTGGACGGCGGCGGTGTGCTCCGTGTTCCTGAGCAGCTGGCGGGTCCGCCTGCCGGTGACGTTGCGCCACTCGAAGGGGCCTTCGGCGTCCTCCAGGGCGACGCTCCACCGCTTCCTCGCCACGGCTACGGAAGTCCTGTCCCTGCGGGCTAGGAGCGCCAGCCCCCGGTCGGTGAGGGCCAGCCGTCCGCCCGCCTCGCGGGGCCGGGCCGCGAGACCGAAGCCTTCGAGGGGGATGACGCTCTGGGAGGCCTTCTGGGACGATACGCCCAGCAGCCCGGCCAGCTCCTTGAGGGCGATCCAGGGCCAGTCGGAGATGAGGTCGAGGGCGCGCTTCTCTATGGGCTTGAGAAGGATCGGCAGCATGTGGTCGGGGATGTCCCATCCCGGACCCTCGACGGCGAAGTCGGCGGGGGCGTCGGCTCGCTGCGGTTCCGGCTCCTGCGGCAGCCCGCCACCGGGAGCCGCCCGGTCGAGGGCGTAGCGCAGGTCGATCTCGGCGCCGACCTTCGGCGGACTCCATATCCGGTCGCCCGCCCCCGTCAGGACCGCAAGGCGTTCCACGGCGAACAGGGCCGGAACGTCGGTGGTGGAGAGCAGCCTTCGGGCGTGCCTGAGCCGCATCTCGTCGGCCATGAGGACCAGCACCGTTCCGGGCATAGGCCAGTCGCGCAGCCCCCAGAGCCGCCGGGAGAAGCCCGACCTGTCGGCGGTCGGTCCCTGCCGGACGATGCCGACGGTGCGGCCGCCGGGAAGCTCGACGGCGGCGTCCAGGGTCGAGGCCCTGTACCACCGGAAGCTGATGGGGTATGCGACGCCGGAGACGGCGACCGCTAGCCGGTAGATCGTGGCGAGGGCGTCGAGCCGTCCCATCAGGTTGCGCCGCCACTCGGCGGATACGGGGCGGTCGCGGACGAGGTCGCCCAGGGAGGTCTCCTCCTCCTCGGCCAGCCGCCGGAGCCCGGCGGCGGTGAGGTGGAACCTCTGGGTCGATGAGGGAAAGAGGGGGGTGGCGTGGGGCACGGCGGCGCAGAAGCCGCCGGAGTCCAGCCTGTCGACGGCCTCGTGGACCGCGGCCTTCGACCAGCCGGTGACGGCCACCATCTCCGTCCGGTCGAGGAATGGCATTCCCGCCAGGGCTCGGAGGGTCTGGGCTTCACATCCTTCAGCTCTCACTGCTCGGCCTCCTCTTCCGCCGCGTCCTTACTGGCGGCCTTGTCTGCCGTTTCCTCGCCGTCCTTCTCCAGGTCGGCGGCGCGGTCCTTGAAGTCCCGGACCTTCTTCTGGGCGGCTGCCCCGGCGTCCTCCAGGTCCTGGGCCGTCAGGGTGTATGCGGAGGCAGCGCTGCGGATCTGCGCGGCGACGGCGGGGTCTCCGTCCTCCGGCTTTCTGACCATCATCGAGAAGGCGGGCATCCGCTCGATGCCCACGGTGGCCCTGACGTAGCAGTGGTGGACCGGCAGCGACGTGATGTCGTCCTCGGTCACGCGTTCCTTGCCCAGCTCCCACACCAGCTGCCTTGCGTCGTTGCCGGCCACCTGGAAGACGGCCAGGCATCCGACGTTGGCGAGGAGGGTGTCCCGCATGGTGCGGGAGAGGTCGTCGAGCTTGGCGAGGCTCTGGGTGGCCAGGACGAACGACGCCCCGAACTTCCCAAGCTCGGACAACATGCTTTCGTAGTCCACGCCTGGCAGCGACTGCATCTCGTCCACGACGACAAGCGCGCCGCGCCGCTGGCCGAGTGAGACGCTCTCCTGCTCCCGTATCACCGAATCGACCAGGTTGAGGAGGGACGCGCCCACTAGGGCGGACACGTCCCTCCCGACGGCTCCCTGGGCGGTGGACACCAGCAGGATGCCGCCGTTGAGGATGGTGTCGCGCAGGTCGATGGTGGAGCGGCGCTGGCCCAGGATGGCCCGCGCCCGCTTGGAGGATGCGTAGTAGGAGAGACGGGTCTGCACGGGGGCGAGGGCCTCGGCGCGGTACTGCTGGTGCCAGCTTCCGAAGTCCCTGGCCCACCATTCAAGCAGGTACGGGTCCTCAATCCTCTTGAGCACGCCGTCCCGGAACTTCCGGTCGGAGAGGAGCTTCAGCCCGTCGAGGATGGTGTGCTGGCTGCCCTCGTCGGTTTCCGGGTGTTCGTTGGCCTCGTGAAGGGTCTTGACGGTCTGTTCGAGGATGGACTGCATCCTCGGCCCCCACTGCTCCCAGAGGCCCTTGGCCACGCGCACCACCGAGTCGGCGGTGCGGTCCCGGTCGGCGAAGACGCGGGTGTCGAGAAGGTTGATGCCCGGCGCCCTCCGCTGGTCGGCCAGGTCGATGAGCCGCACCCGGTCGATGAGGGACTCCGGCACATGTTCGAGCAGCCCTGCCACCAGGTCTGCGTGGGGATCGACGACGACGATGGCGTCGTTGTCCCTGCCTTCGGCCTTCTCCCGCATCTTGTGCGTGACAAGATGGTGCATGAGGGTGGACTTGCCCATGCGGGTGCGCGCCACGTAGAGGTGGTGCCGCCTGAGCAGGTCGTCGGGGAAGCGGATGGGACGTGGCTTGCCGGCCGTGGTGTCCCCCACCAGCGCGCCGCCCCTGACACCCTTGGCGAACGGCAGGAGCGCCCTCGCGCCGGAGCGCTCCACCAGGGGCGTCTCGTCTCCGGCGCCGGGCGGGTGCCACAGGCAGGCGATCTCGCGGACGCCCAGGACGCTGCGCCCGCCGAACAGGCCGGGGCCTGGCGGGTGCAGCACCTCCGGGTCCGGCGCGGTTGGCCGGACTTTGCCGACCGTGAAGCGCGCCCCGGCGGGGTTGTCGAAATGGCGGTAGGCGGCGGCCACCGGCCCCAGGAGCTCGCCGGCGCGCTGGGGTCTCGTCCCGGCGGGCAGTATGGCCGTGATCTGAAGCTCGGCGTCGAAGGCGATGCGTGACACCTTCTCCCTGATGAGCAGGGGGTCTTCGACGCGGGACCGGGCCTTCTTCCAGCGGTGCCATGCCCAGCCGCCGACCGCCAGCCCCAGGGCCGAGCCTATCCCCAGGAGCGCCGCCTTCCATATCTCGCCGTCCTGCACCCACAGGTAGCCCTTCAGGGCTGCCAGCGCGCCCAGGCCGAGGACGGCCATCGTGATGCCGTCCATCTGCAGAGGTTTGGTCTGGAAGGTGTAGGCGGGCTCCCGCGGCTCCATGCCGGGCAGCTTGTGGGCCTTGTCCAGGTGTCCCTGCGACCAGTCGGGGCCGAGGGAGCGCAGCATCAGCCGCGCCACCACGCGCTCACCCTTGTTGATGTTGGAGAGGGCGCCCATCAGGGCGATGAGGGGGTCGGAGCCGGGGTCGAGCAGGTCGTCGTCCCTGAAGGTCCTCAGGGGCACGTACTCGGGGGCGTCGGCCCGCAGGGTCATGCTCCACGCCTGCTCGCCGTCGCCCATGCGCAGGGGATCGTCGTCCGGGTCCAGCTTCTGGATGCGGGCCTGGGGGTAGTGGGCGGAGAGCTGGCCGCGCACCACCTCGTCGTCGAGGCAGCGGGCCAAGAGGGTGACGCCGTCCATGTCTCCCGCCAGCTCCAGGGAGAAGGGCTCCGGCACCGCGATGGAGCCGAGCATGTTCTCCACGCCCAGCAGGGTGCGCTCCCCGGCGCGGGGCGGCGTCACCGTCAGCAGGACGGGCTTCTTCTCGGTGTCGTTTCCAAACAGGATTTCCTTCGGGTTCAGCTTCATGGGTATAGTCCTTTCTCTAATGGCGTCCGGGCGTCCACTCGATGACCGCTGTCTCCTCCGGGGTGGCCTCGATGCGGACGGGGAAGCGGTTGCCCTTCGACAGCAGCAGGCCGTCTCCACGCGGGCACGACAGCAGCCAGCGCTGGAGGTCCTGGGGCAGGTCGAAGGCGTCGCCGACCGTGCTTATGGCCGCCGCGTCCTGCTGGAGCAGGAGCTTGAAGGCGGCGTTCTGGAGGAGGGCGCGACCGGAGTGGCCGGTGATGGTGCGGGAGGTGTCCTCGCTCAATAGGTCCTGGACGTCCTGGGTGATGAACTGCAACCCCAGCCGGTGCTTGCGAGCGCGCTTCGCCATGCTGACCATGAATGCGGCCCCCTCGGGGTGCTGCATGATCGACCACACCTCGTCCACCACGAGAAGCCTCGGCTTGGGGTCCTGGGCGGCGGCGGCCCACACCGTCTCGGTGCAGACCATCGCGGCGGCGGGGCGAAGCTCCGGCTCCAGCAGCCGCAGGTCAAAAACGGTGACCAAGGCCTCGTTGCCCAGCAGGTCGTCGCCCTCGTCGGAGAGGAGGTGGCGGAGGCTGCCGGTGGCGAAGGGCCGCAGCAGTCTTGCGAGGCCGGGGTCTCCCGCCTCGTCCTCTTGCAGATATGAATAGAAATCGCGGAAGCCGGTGCGCTCGCGGGGCTTGGCGTAGTAGCCCGCCAGGGCGTGGTCGAGGGAGGCGCGGCGCTCCGCTCCCAGGCTCTCTCCCACCATGACCTCGATGAGGCGTCTCAGGCTGCCGATGCGCTGGAGCATCTCCTCGGAGTCGCCCCGCTCGATGACGAAGGGGTTCATCCCTTCGCCCGGCACTCCGGGGGACAGCACTCGCCCTCCCGCTGCGCGGGCCATGTCCGCGTACTCGCCCTCGGGGTCGATCACGTAGGCGGTGATGCCCCTGGTCAAACCCCTGAGCACGCCGAGCTTTGTTGCGAAACTCTTGCCGCTGCCCGACCTTGCGAGGACGGCGGTGTTGGCGTTCATGTGCGTTCCGTCCCAGGGGTCGTAGACCACCGGGGAGCAGGCCCGCATGTCGATGCCGTAGAGGGTGCCGCTCCTGGTGTCCAGGTCGGGGGGCGAGAAGGGGAAGAGCCGGGCGATGCTGGAGGTGTCCAGGGTGCGCCACTCGGCCACGGCGTTGAGGGCCAGGGGGAGGGTGGACAGAAGGCCCTCGCGCTGGCGAAAGGCCAGGGCGTCCAGCTTGCCCAGCGTGGCTCCGAAGTGGGCCTTGGCCCGCTGGGTCATCTCCCTCAGCGACGCCTCGTTCCTGGCATGGAGGGTGACCGACAGGGAGGCGTGGAAGAGCCGCTCCCTGCCCCGCTGCACCTCGTCCCTCAGCCTGGTGATGTCCTCCAGGGCGATCTCCGCCTCGGGGGACATGGTGCGTCCCCGCTTGAAGGACAGGGACTGGGCCGACTCGAAGCGCACCTTCTGCCACTCAAGGGTCCTGGCCGCCTGCTCAGCGGGTATCGGGCCGACGTGGATGGACAGGTCCATCGGCGCTCCGGCTGACATCAGCCCCTGGAGGAAGCCGGGGGCCAGCGACCGGGGCCACTTGCCCAGGTGGAGCGAGCGAACGAGGGTCCCGCCTATGCGCATGTCGCGGCGGCCTATCGCCACCTCGACGGGGGCGTCCTCGTCGAACTCTGCGGGTGAGCCGCCCAGTGCGGCCGATACGAAGAACATCCGAAGCTGGCGGCCCTTCAGGGCGTGGACGGACAGACCGGCCCTGGAGAGCAGGCCCCGCAGGTCGTCGACGCGGGCGAACTCGCACACGGCGTAGAAGCGCCGGTCGAGGATGCCGTCCCTCGTCTCAAGGTCGGTGAGCAGGCGCCCCAGGGACTCGGCGGCCGCCCTCGTCTGCGGGGGCAGGTTGCCCGGCTGGGCCTCTTGCAGCTTCTCCCGCATCCGTTCCAATCTAGGCGGGTGCTGCCTGATGAGCAGCTGGGCCGGGAAGTCCAGGGCGTTGAGCGCCCCGGCGAAGGCCCCGAGCTTCGGCTCGTCTATCTCAAGGCCCATCACCTCGCAGACGCCGATCTTCACCCCGTCAAGGCGCACCGGCCCGTCGTCGTCCAGATGGGACAGCATGAAGAACAGCGGCGGCTCCGGCGGGAGCTTGGGCGCGGTCTCTTTGGCTGCGCCGGACGCCGGCTCCGTGGGGAGTCCGCCCTCCGGCATCTCCTGCGGAGCGGCTGACTCGCTTGGCGGCGTCTCTCTTCCGCGTCTCGTGATTCGTTCAATCAGTTTCTTCAATTCGCTCGGTTCCTTTTCTCTAGGGGGTTGGGAAGTCCACCAGGCCGTTCCTCAGCAGCGCGGCCACGCCCTTGGCCGACAGGACCAGGACGAGGCCCACCACCGCCATGACGACGGCGGTCTTGGCCCTGCCCCCGCCGCGCTCCTCGCCGCCCTCGGCCATCAGGACGAAGCCCGCCCAGACGATGGAGAAGAGACAGAGGCCGGAGGCGGCGTAGGCCATGCCGGTGAGCACGCGGTCGAACTGGCGGAGCATCTCCTGCTCCTCCGCCGGGGCCGCGCCGGCGGTCGCCAGCGCAACCCCGGCCAGCAGCGTTGCCGAAATCGCCCGCCTCACCAGGGCCACTCCCAGCCCATGTCCTCGAACCAGTCGCGGAGGCCGTCTGCGGGCTCCTGCTCGGCGGGCGGGTCGACCGGCTCGGGCTCAGGCAGGACCAGGGCCTTGAAGGGGTCGTCTGATCCCACGGCGGATGCCAGAGCCATCGTTTCGGCCCTGGTCCCGGCGATGGGCTGCCGCTCCACCGTCTCGGCCTTGATGTGCTCCGGGTGGACGACGGCCACCGTCACCTCCCTGGCGATGGTGGCGCTGGGGACGTAGGCGTAGGCCGTAGCGGTGGCGGACGACGTCGTGGCGGCGGATGAATCGGCGCCGTCGTCGCAGGTGACCGTCACCGTCTCACTGTCGTAGTCGCTGTCCCCCGGGCGGAAGAGGTGCACGGTCCTGGTGACCTCTTCGACCCGCTCCGGGTGGTGGGTGAGCTGCGTCAGCGGGGGCATCGGGATGCGAAGGCTCGCCTCAAGGCTCACGTCCACGCTCACGTCGTGAATCGCCTCGCCGGCGGGCACCGCGAGCCTGAAGCGGGTCTCGCCGTCGGGGACGAAGGTCACGCTTGCACTCGACGCGCCGGTGGCTGCCGAGACCGTCCCCGTGACGGCCGTCACCTCGGCGTCCATCAGCGCCGTCTCGGTGACGCTGGCGTGTCCGGCCACCGTCTGAAGCTCGATAGGCTCCAAGACGACGGCGGCGCAATCGGACTCGACGACGCCGCTGACCGCTCCGGGCGTCCAGCCCAGGGAGGTCATGCGCAGGTCGCACAACTCCCCCTCCACGACCGGCAGGGGATAGGGAAGCTGCGCTTCCTCGAAGGTCAGCGCCCCGGCCTGTCCCAGGGAGTCCTCCCACGACACGGTGAAGGACGGCGCCGGGCCGTGGAGGGGGAGCGAGTAGTCGATGCGCTCCCCCTCAGCCAGGGACGCCGCCCCCCAGAAGCGCAGCCAGTTCCCCTGCGGACCGCCGAAGGCCCGCACTCGTATGTCCAGGGCGGTGGCGGCCCGGAGGGTAACGGCGGCCCGGTCGCCGGAGACGGTCAGTCCCTCGACGAATATCCGCCGTCCCTCCACCGGCTCGGCGACCTCGAAGTCGATCTCGTCCCGCCAGGGCTCGTGGCCGTCGGCAAGGGCCGCCTGGGGGACGGTCATGACCGCCGCCGCCAGGACGGCCACGACCGCAAGGGCAAACATGCCTCTTCTAGGCTTCCGGTTCCGGCTCTGAAGCGTCTCGGCCCGGTGGTCGGGACGCCGGCCGCTGCCCGCGTCCTTCCCCCTGCGCTTGCCGAACCAGCGCATCCGTCCGTTGCGGCGTTCCTTGTTCTTGCGGGTCTTCCTGTTCTTGCGCAGCCTTCCCAGCCCGCGCCCGGCGCGTTTCGCCATAAGGCTCAGCGGGCCGGGGCCGCTCCTGACCGGCTGCGCCGGCGCGGGCGGCTCGGTTCGCACCAGCTGGGACGCGGACCCAACGTAGAGCCGCGCCCCCAGCCGGTACTTGAGCAGGTCGGCGGCCACCAACGGCAGCCGCCTGCCCCCCACCTTCCCAACGATCATGGCGATCCCCGCCAGGGCCAGGACGGCGGCGAGGGCCATGCGCACCTCGGACGGGCCTACAGGGGCGTAGCGGTATGCGCCGTATGAGATGGCGCACACCGCCATCACCGCCACGATCTGCGGGAAGGTGAACCCCAGCAGCACCCGGTCCTCGGCCTGCACGTGGGTCGGGACTTCGTGTTCTCTCATGTTTCTCTCCTCCCTTCTCACGCCCGCCTATTCGCTCTCGGGCTTGGGCAGGGCGTCTTCGATGTCCACGCCGGGGTCAACGACGGCGTTCATCACCAGCTCCACGACGCCGTAGGCGACCAGGGCCAGCACGATGCCCGCCAGTGCGGTCATCATTGCGCTCTTGCCGCGCTCCATCTGGTGGGGCGCTCCCGACGCCGTCAGGTACAGGTACGCGCCGTAGATGAAGAAGCCGACGCCCACCGCTCCCACGACGCCCAGCAGGATTCCCACCAGGTTCGAGATAGTCTGTGTAAGGTCTTCCATTCCTTTCGCTCCTCTCTTGCGCCGGACGGCTCTCTGCCGCCCGGCGTTCAGCTCTTGGTCTACTCGCCTCGGTTGCTCCCGTTAGCTGCACATTTCTTCGCCTCCGTCGTGGTGTTCGCCCGACGCGGGTCTCTTCCGCGCCGTTGCGTCGTTGTCGTGTGTTCGGCTACTCGCCGCTGCTCCGGGGCTCGCCGCCGCCGTCTCCGCCTGCCGATGGGGTGGCCATCGAGGCCGCCGAGCTCAGGCCGCCGGCGGCTGCCGACACGCCCGCGCTGGCCGCAATCGCTCCCACCGCCATGCCTCCCGGCCCTCCCGCGGCCCCGCTCATCAGCCCGATGGTCCGGGCCGAGCGCATCAGCGACGACGGAAGATTCATGCCGAAATAGAGCATCGAGAGCCAGGAGTCGAAGGTCCCTGAGTTGCCGAGCATCGAGGGCACCCGGGTCGCCATGTAGACGAAGGCCAGCGACATGAGCAGCTTCCAGATGAGGTCCTGCACCGGCTCGAAGGCCGCTATCGACGCGAACTCGTTGAGGAAGCCCAAACCCAGGGCCAAGGCAATCAGCTGGATGGCCTGCTGGAACACCGTCGTCATGAACAGGCGCAGCCAGTGGCGTCCCCATCCCGCCGTGTGCGGAAGAATCCACAGCCCCAACGCGATGGGCGCCAGGGCGAGAAGGATGTCGATGAGGGCCAGGCGCAGCACCATCTGCACGATCACGTAGAGGACGAAGAAGCCGTAGACCAGGTAGAGCAGGGCCAGGAGCTGCGCCATGCCCACGCTCCCGGCCTGGACGGCTCTGAGGAACGTGTCGAGGGGAGCCCTGAGCAGGTCTCCGGGGGTGACGTTGAGGGAGACGGCTATGAAGCCGGACACGGCGTCGGCCACGTCGAGGACCAGGGCGCACCACCACAGGGACGATGCGGCGGCCACGAGGCCGAGCACCAGTCGGGGCACCATCTCGCGCCATCCCGCCTGACGGGTCCCCAGGTGCTCGGCCATGATGAAGCTCAGCCCCATCCAGCCGAGGATGACCACCAGCGCGCCGGTTGTTATGGCCCAGACGACCATCCACGCCTGGCGCACCAGGTCGTGGGCGTAGGTGAGGTCCGCAGGGGTACCGGTGAGGATGTCGCTCATCGGCTACCCGCCCCCGCAGTTGTCGGCGTCCTCGCCGGACGCTCTTTCAACGACGCCGCAGAGGGTCCCGTGGACTCCCTCGATCATCCAGCCGGCGAAGGCCCTCGCCCAGCGCGCTGGGCTGAGGGCGGACAGAATCTTGTCCCAGATGCGGCCCGGCTCGTGGATGGGGACGACGGCGTAGAACTCGCCCCTCCTGCCGTCCTCGGCCACCGCCAGCATCACCAGCAAGTAGGCCCGGTCGCGGTCGAGCTCGGGCTGCTCGTCGAGGTCGGGGTACTCCCACGAGTACTCCCAGCCGTCCGAGCGTTTCTTCTCTCCGCCCTTGACCCGGTACATGGCGCTTATCCAGTCGCCGGTGTCGGCGTCCCTGACCGCGTAGAAGAGATCCGCGATCTCCCGGTCGAAGATGGGGCGGGCGACGAACTCGCCGCCCTTCTTGCGCTCCACGAACTCCCGGTCGGCGTTGACCAGGGTTAGCTCGTTACCGGGCGGGGCTTGGGCTTGGGCGATGTTGCTCGATGGGACCGCCACAAGCGCCGCCAATAGCAGCGCGGTTGCCAGGGGTAAGAGCCGTCTTATCGACCGGAGTCTTGCTTTCAGCGCCAACTCGTTCACCTCTCTTCCGTTCGCCGCGATTCACCGGACCGCGGCAGTCGCAAAAGAGTGTGAATAAATCAAACGAGGTAAAAGACCCCTCATAGCTCTGCGCAAGGATGCGGGGCGTTACGGGCCGTTCCCCCGTGGCTCTGCGCAGGGATGCGGGGGGCTATAGGCCCTCTTTTTTTCGGCCCCTTTCGTGCAGTATTGGGGGTGTACAGGAGTTTGAGTTTGGTAACAGAGCGGCCAGAGTCGTGATTTCGTAGCTGGAACAGGGGTAAATCGCCCCCCTACAGGACGTAACCAGTGAACACTTTTAGAAAGGGTGCGTTCCGGACGGCAATGACATCGCCAAACGTGGGGCATGACATCGGCGGGACCGTGGGAGCGGCGTACCAATGACATTAGGCCCCGGAAAAGGCGCTTGAAGCGGGGGTGCGTTACGTCCCCAAAAAGCGCGGCAACAGACCGGAGAAAAGGCCAGACCGATGACGGCGGAGACTTGGGCGGAGTTTTGGGAAGGAGAAAAGAGCCATGAAGACGACCGAACACGGCATCGAAGACAGCAGGGACGTGGAGAACGTCTATCACATGCGGCTCATGGCGCTGCTGAAAGAGCTGGTGCGGGACAAGGGATTCAAGGGCGCGGCGCGGGTGCTGGAGCTGGACCAGCGGACGGTGGCCGAGAGCGCGAAGACGGGGCAGCTGTCACGGCGGGTGCGGCAGGCCCTGGAGCGGGCGTTGCAGGAGGGCGTCGGGTCGGCTGCGGCCCGCCAGCGGGAGCGCAACGAGAAGCTGGAGGAGCGGGTCGATGCGCTGGAGAAGGGGCATGAGGCGCACGAGAAGGGGCACGACTCGCTGGGCAAGGAGGTGCGCAGTCGAGTGGCCGCCGTCGAGGGCCGGGTCGAAGCCCTGCGTCGGGATGGGGCACAGGGGACCGGGGCCGGTCACGCCGGCGCCGGTCCCTCCCAGGCGGAGAGCGGTGCGTCGGACGCTGGAAGGAAGCCTCCGCCGAGGCCCAGGTTGCGGCGTGAGTACCCCGACCTCGTGACCCTTGAGCCTGCCGAGGACGACGAGGAGGTGTTCGGCGAGGCGTGGCCGATGATCGTCGAGTGGCGGGGACTGAAGGCGTCGCACCCCAACGAGGGGAAGGGCCTGGACTGGCTGCGCACCGAGGAGCGGTTCCTGGCGTTGGAGCTGGCCCTGCTTGAAGACCACGGCATGACGCTCCCCCCGGCTCGGTTTCCGCTGAGGGGCTTCGACCGCAACGGGCAGGTCAATTGGCGTCAGACGGCGCTCTTCGACACGCGGAGAGCGATCAGAAAGCGGGAGCTTCTGAACAGGCTGAGCCTCGGTCTGTTGTGGCGGTAGCGGGGCCGGGGGTGCGAAGGGTTGGCTGTTAAGTTTTGTGAACGATTTGGCGGCAATCTTCGGAAGGGGTGTTGCAGGCCCTCTTTTGCGGGTCTCGGGACGTCGATAATGACAGCACTGTTAGGCTTTTTCCAAGGTTTCCGACCATAGAAACCTGGGTGCGTGATCCCTGTTGCACGGGTCTGTCTGGAGGATGATTCGCTCTCCCCCGGTCTCCCACGAGGGAATTGCTGCCGAAGCGGAGTTTGACGTTGGTCCTTCGCAGGCAGCACGGATCGAAACGACGGAGTTGACTAAGCCCTTCGTCCTCGGTCCAGTCCGGCGGTTGAAGTTTGACGTTGGTCCTTCGCCCGCTGGACACCCGTTCAGCGATTGGAGTTGATCGCTTCTTCCGCTGGACACCCACCTGACGGTCGGGGTTGATCGCTCCTTCCGTTGGGAACCAGTCTGCCGGTTGGGAGTGATCGCTCTCGCCGTTGGACACGAAGGACGGAGTGCACCCTGCGCCCCGGCCTCACTTGGTCGGTCGGAGTGCGCCTGCCTGTTGCAGACAGGTCTGTCGCTTCGACAGGCTCCTCATGCTCTGCGGCATGGCTGACTGACAGCTAGGGATGCTCTGAACAATCGGCTTCAGGCTGAGCCGAGTTGACCGAAGTGGTTTTGGGGGCGTTGAATTGCCTCATGGCGCCGTGGTGGGGGTTATTCTCGGCCTACAAACGGCCCTGACAGGGCGTTTCGCCGCCGTTAGGCCTGATTTTGGGCGCACTTATACAAGGCTTCACGCCGCCAGGTACTGTTCGGCCCTCATCAAGTTGGCAAACCCAAACAGCGTCATCAGCCGCTGCGTGTTCTTGGACAGACCCCTGTAGCGGACCTTGGAGTAGCCGAAGTGCCGTTTGATGTACAGGAACGGATGCTCCACCTTAGCTCTGACCGACGCTTTGCGCTTCTCTGACACCGCCTCAGGACTCTCAGGCTCCAGCTTCCGACGCTGGCCGGGCCTCATCGCCACCTGCCACTCCACATCCAAGCCCTGGTTGCCCGGCCTCTTGTCAACTCCCTGATACCCAGCATCTCCCCACACCTGAGACTCCCCACCGTGCAGCAACCGGGGCAACTCAGTCAGGTCATGCACGTTCGCAGATGTCGTGGTCATGCTGTGCACCACTCCCGTCTGCGAGTCTACACCGATGTGGACCTTCATCCCGAAGTGCCACTCGTTACCCTTCTTCGTCTGGTGCATCTCGGGGTCGCGCTCTTTAGCCCGATTCTTCGTCGATGAGGGCGCCGCTATGATGCTCGCGTCCACTATCGTCCCCTCCTGAAGACGGAGACCCTTGGACTCCAGATAGCGGTTGATCTCCTCGAACAGACCCGCGCCCAACTCATGCTCTTCCAGCAGGTGGCGGAAGTTCAGAATCGTCGTCTCGTCCGGCAGCGGCCCAGACAGTCTCAGCCCTACGAACCGCCTCACCGATTCGACCTCGTAGAGCATGTCCTCCATCCCAGGGTCGCTCAGGTTGTAGAACAACTGCACGCAGTGTATCCGTAGCATCGCCGACAACTCGTAGGGACGCCGTCCTCGGCCAGCATTGGGATAGAACGGTCGGATGCGCTCTTCCAACTCTTCCCACGGGATCAGTCCATCCATGCGCTCAAGGAACTTCTCCCGCCGAGTCTTTCGCTTCTTGCTCTCGTAGTCCAAGTCCGCAAACGTCGGCTGGTTCATTGCCTCGCCTCCCCCGTCTTCAGGCCTTGGCCCTATGTTACTATCCCGCAAACCACCGGGACTTATTCAGAGCATCCCTAGGCCGCAGCTTCGACACGCGCCGGTCTGCCGTTGCAAGCAGGCTGGTCGCTTCACGTCTCGCAGCTTTTCCCACTGACGTTGTTCACCCTGGGCCGAGCTGCGTCTTCTCTCATGCGTCGGTCTGCGACTGAGACGTAAGCCGGCCGCTTCCCGTCTCGCAGCTTTCCCCACTGACGGTATCCACCCTGTGGCGAGCTGCGTCTTTCTCCCATGCGCTGGTCTGCGATGAAGTCGTAGGACAGCCGCTTCCCTCATAGCAGATCCCCCGGAGTCGATTCCCCAACGAATCACCCTGGGCCGGGCTGCGTCTTTCTTCACCCTCCGCTCCGTCTCCCGCGTCCGGCATCCGACCGTGGGCGGAGTGCGTCCAGCGTCAACCCATCACCAACGGCCCGCGCCACGGATGCCCGGCACGGGTCAGCACCTGAAAGGAGGAGTCCATGCACGTCAACGAGGTCCATCGCCGCTGACGGCGGGGCCTCCGGGTCTCACAACACATCCCCATTCACAAGGGTCGTCCTCGTTCGCCTGGGGCGGCCCTTCTTCTTTGCCCGCAAGCGGGCGCAGGTCAAAGGCAACACAACACAAAAGGAGGACGGACCGATGACTACGGCAACGATGGAGACCGGAACGACAACGACGAGGACGGCGGGCGCGGAGAGCGAGCTCAGGGCGGCGGCGAGGCGGCGGGGGCTCACCATGAAGGAGCTTGCGGCCCTGATGGGCGTGAGCGCGGGCTACCTGTCGGGGCTTTCGACGGGGCGTACGCCGTGGACTCCGAAGATGCGGGAGAAGGCTGTGGCGGTCTTGGGAGAGGTTCCCGGGCAGGGGACCGTCTACCGCCAGGGCGGCGTCGTGACCGGGGAGAGCAGCTTCATCAGGGAGCGCGCCCGCACCCTGGGCATGACCATGCATGACCTGGCCGACCGCGTTGGCGTGTCCTACAGCTACATGACGCAGGTTGCCCGTGGCCGCCAGAACATGGGCGTCAAGGTCCAGGCCAGGGTCGAGTCGGCGTTGCACGCCCCGGCGAAGGTCGCGCCCGCCAAGTGCGCCAACCGCCAGGGCGTCGTCGTGGCCGGGGAGAGCAGCTACATCCGGGAGCGGGCCAGGGAGTTGGGCATGAGCCTGCGGGACCTGGCCGACCGCGTGGGCGTCTCCTACAGCTACATGTCAATGGTGGCGCGTGGCCGCAGGAACATGGGCGTGAAGGTCCAGGCGCGGGTCGCGTCGGCGCTGGAGGCCCCGGCGAAGGTCGCGCCCGCGCAGCCCGCAAGCATCGACCGGGAGGCCGTGTGGGACCGGATGAACGCCCACGGCTTCAGCCAGAACGAGGTCGCACGGCGCGCCGGCATCAGCTCCGCCAACCTCTCCCAGATCATGAACGGCAGGAACAACCCGTCGCCGGTGGTGCTGAAGAAGCTGCACGGCGTCCTGTTCCAGCCGACGACGGCGGAGCGCGTCATGCCCGCCGAGGTGAAGGTGCTGGGCTGGCGCAAGGGCGAGCGGAGCGGGATGGTCGTTCGCGGCGCCGGTGGCCCCGGGCGCGGCGCCAAGTCTGGCGGCGGCACCGTCAGGGTTGGCGGCCGGGTGCCCTGGGGCGCGAAGGCGGAGTTCGCCTACCGCGCCGGGTACGACGGCATGGGCCAGGTCTCGGTGACGCACGTCGTCGAGCGGGGCTACTCCGCCATGCTGAAGCAGCCGGAGATGGCGGCCGCCTAGTCCGGCGTCGCAGGAGTGCGTCGGGGCCGTCGCTTCGCGCCGTCGCAGCGGCGACGGAAACCCCTCCCGGACGCCCCGCAGACGGCT
The DNA here is from genome assembly GCA_965261815.1 of Dehalococcoidia bacterium. Classification (GTDB taxonomy): domain Bacteria; phylum Chloroflexota; class Dehalococcoidia; order Lucifugimonadales; family CAZENU01; genus CAZENU01. Next base: position 2,845,881 of record CBDHDR010000002.1, on the reverse strand, counting down.
CGGTTCGAGCCGCAGACGCGAGTCCCGCCGTAGGCGGGGCTTCGCACGTTCAAGCATTCGCCTGGGGGCGTTGCCGGAACCCGCCCGCCCCCGCTGGGGCGGCGCAGTCCGTCTCCCGTCGCTCTCCGCCTTGCGGCGGCGACTGATGGAGACGTGCGTCCGGGTTCCGGCGTCGTCCTCTAGCTACCACGAAAAGGAGGACGACTCAAATGAACCTCGGAGGTTTTATCGACACGTTCAAGGACGCCATCGCCAAGAGGGTGGTCGAGTCCTACCCACCGCTCTACCGGCCCTCGGAGAACGGCGGCACGCTCCCCAGGCTGCTCCGCAGGCCCCTGGGGGCGCAGGCCGACGCCATCAGGGGCGCGGCCCTCTCCCTGAAGGCCCACCGGGGCACGACGGTCGTCGGCGAGATGGGCACCGGCAAGACCTTCATCGGCGCGGCGGCGGCGCACATGGCGGGATTCGAGCGCATCCTCGTCATCTGCCCGCCCCACCTGGTCCCCAAGTGGAAGCGGGAGGTGGAGATGACGGTGCCCGGCGCGCGCGCCGCCATCGTCGAGTCCATCACCGACCTGGAGCGGCTGCGCCTCTCCGTCGGCTCCGGCCCCCTCTTCGCGGTGATGAGCCGTGAGAAGGCCAAGCTGTCCTACCGCTGGATGCCCGCCGTGATACAGCGGTGGGCCGTCTCGAAGGGAAGGCTCCTGCGGGACGGGGAGACGGGGGAGCCCTTCCGGGTCCCCTGCTGCCCCGACTGCACGGCGCAGATCGTGGACAAGGACGGCGTGCCGCTCACGGACGCCGACCTGAACCGCAGGAAGCACACCTGCGCCGGCTGCGGCTCTCCCCTCTGGCAGGCCGACAAGTCCGGCCCGGCCCGCTATCCCTTGGCCGACTACATCAAGCACAGGATGAAGGGCTTCTTCGACCTGCTGATAGGCGACGAAGTTCACGAGTTCAAGGGGCGAGGGAGCGCCCAGGGCATCGCGGCCGGCATCCTCGCAGACGTTTGCGGCAAGTCCCTCAGCCTGACGGGGACGCTCCTGGGCGGCTACTCCTCGACCATCTTCCACCTTCTCTACAGGTTCTCGCCGGAGATTCGCACGGAGTTCGGACGGTCGGACGAGCACCGCTGGATACAGCGGTACGGCTTCGAGGAGGTCACCGTCGGCAAGCCCGACGACGACGCGGTGGAGGACGGGCGCAACAGCCGCCGCCGCAGCTACCGCAAGGTTACCAGGGAGAGGCCGGGCCTCGTGCCCAGCGCCCTCTTCCACATCATAGGAAACACGGTCTTCCTCAGACTGGCGGACGTGGCCTCCGGCCTGCCGGACTACGAGGAGAAGATCCTCGTGTCCTCGATGGACTCGGAGGAGGACGCCACCGGCTACTCCCAGCGCAGCGCCTACAACCACGTGTTCGAAGAGCTGAAGAAAGAGCTGGCGGCCGCCCTCAAGAGCGGCTCCAAACGGCTGCTGGCGACCTACCTCCAGACCCTTCTGGCCTACCCCGACGGCTGCACCAGGGGGGAGACGGTGTTCGACCCCAGGACGGGCGACGTAATCGTGCAGGTGCCGCCCCTCTCCGAGGAGAAGCTCTACCCGAAGGAGAAGGCGCTCATCGACCTGGTGGCCGCCGAGCGGATGGAGGGACGGCGGGTGCTGGTCTACGTCACCCATACGGGGACGCGTGACATCACCGGGCGGATGGACGACTTCCTCACCCGGCATGGGTTCCGGGTGGCGGTGATGAAGGCCGACGCGGTGGCCCCGAACCGGAGGGAGAAGTGGGTCGCCGACAAGGTCAAGGAGGGCATAGATGTCCTCATCTGCCACCCCAGGTTGGTGCAGACCGGACTCGACCTCATCGACTTCCCGACAATCGTCTGGGACGAAACGGATTACAGCGTTTATGTCGTCCGGCAGGCGTCGCGGCGGTCGTGGCGCATCGGGCAGACCAGGCCGGTGAAGGTGGTGTTCATGAGCTACCGGAACACCCTCCAGGCCGACGCGCTGAAGCTGGTGGCGAAGAAGATGCAGAGCTCCCTGGCCGTCGAGGGGGAGTTGCCGGAGGACGGGCTGGCCGCCTACGGGGACGACGGGGACGACATGATGATGGCCCTGGCCCGCAGGATCGTCAGCGGCGACGAGGAGGACGAGGCCGAGACGATGGAGGAGGTGTTCGCCAAGGCACGGGACGCCGAGAGCGAGGCCGAGGAGCTGCTGGTGGACGATGGCTGGAAGCCGGTCGAAATCGAGCCGGAGACCATTGCGGTGAACGGCAACGGCCACCACGACGACCTGTTCGGGCAGACGGTCGAGCTTGTCCCGGTCAACGGGCACGCCAACGGCAACGGGACCAACGGGCACCACGACGAGGCCCCGGAGGCGCAGCAGTCGCTGTTCTCCTGGGCCGAGTTTATGGCCGAGGAGCCGGTCAAGCCCAGGCGCCGCAAGACCCAGGCCCCGTCACTGTCCCTGTTTGAGTGGGCGGTGGAACAGGAGCGGGAGGAAGAGCCGGTTGGCGCGGGACGCTAGACCGCAGTTCACAGGGGGAGGTCGTCGCCACATCGACGGCGGCCTCTCCCGGCTTCCCATGTATGCCGCCCTTTTTTGTTGCCCGAAATCACCGCCCGTCTTCGACATCCCCGAAGCAAGGGGCAGCGGGCGCTCACGTCCGCGTGGCGGCGCTACCGCGCCGCCTGCCCCTCGCCCGCGCCTCCCCGCTTGCCCAGCGCCTCGCGGGCCAACCCTCTCGCCTCCCGCGCCACGGCGTGCCCCGGCTCGATGCCGAGGATGGCCTCGAAGTCCTCGACGGCGCTCTCGAACCGGGCCAAGTACATCCGGGCGATCCCCCGGCTGTAGAGGACGTCCCTGTTCCGGGGGTCGATGTCCAGGACCCTGCTGTAGTCCTCTATCGCCAGCTCGTATTGCTCCAGGCTGCTGTGGGCCAGCCCCCGGGCCGCGAGGGCCTCGGCGTTGCCGGGCTCAAGCTCCAGGGACCGGTCGAAGTCCCCGACCGCCTCGTCGTAGCGGCCCAGGCTGCCCAGGGCGATGCCCCTGCCCCGGAGCGCCGGGACGTTGTCGGGGTCGAGCCCCAGCACGGCGTCGAAGTCGCCGAGCGCGGCCTCGTGTGCTCCCAGATTGACGTTGGTGATTCCCCTGGCGTAGTAGGCGAGGCCGTACCTCTCCTCCAGCTTGATGGCGGCGTCGAAGTCCCTGACCGCCCTGTCCATCCGGCCCATGTCGCGGTAGGCCATGCCCCGGTGGTAGTGGGCGTCGGCGAGGTTGGGATTCAAATCTATGGCCCTGCTCAGGTCCTTCACCGCCCGGTGGCGCTTGCCCATCGCCACGTGGGTCAAGCCCCTGTTGTAGCGGGCGTCGGCGTCGCCGGGGGCCAGGGTGACGGCCACGTCGAAGTCGCTCATCGCCCCGGCCAGGTCGCCCAGTTCCGCCTTGCACGCCCCCCGGCTGTAGTGTGCCACGGCGTCGCCTGGGGCCAGGCGGATGGCGGCGTCGTAGTCCTCCACCGCCAGGCGGTGCTCCTCCAGCTTGGCGTGGGCGCGGGCTCTGTCGAAGTGGGCTCCCGCGTTATCGGGGTCCAGGGCTATGACTCCGCCGTAGTCCTCAGCCGCCAGGCGGTGCTCCCCCAGCTCGCCGTATGCCAGCCCCCTGGCGGACAGGGCCTCGGTATCGCGAGGGTTCGCCTCGATCCTCTCCGTCAGGCCCTCGACCATCCGGCGAAGGTCCTCTCGACCCATGCCGTCCATCATCTTGCGGAACCTCTGGTACTCTTCTTCCGATGGATTCCCCTGGTTCGTCCCGTCATGCTCCTCGTTCATGACGCTCCTCCTGTATGTCCTGGCGTTTTCCTGCCGGGCTGGTCTCTCGTTGCGCGGACGGCGGTCCCCAATGGCGCAGGCTACGACCCGCGGCCCGGACCTCGAATCGGTCTCCACCGGCTCAACTCCGCGTCGGGTCATCCCCTTGCGGCCTCTCCCCAACAGAGTGGTGCCGTCCTCCGACCCCTACGGGACTGCCGCCAACGATGCCCCTATGATGATGCAGCCGCTCTCGTTAGGCAACGCCGGTTTGACGGTGCGGATGGTGAGAGGTCCGGCCATGCGTGCGGCCTTCTTGCGTTTCCGGCCCCTGCGGCCGCAGGCGCTCGCCGGAGCGCCGACTCCCTAATCGGTGAACAGGTGGGCGAGGCCCAGGGGTCTCGCCAGGGCCACCAGCGCCATCATGTTCCGCATGCTGGGGTGAGCCCGTCCCTTCCTCCAGCGTCGCATCGTCTCGTGGTGGACGTCGAGACGGCGGATGATCTCCGCCCACGACAGGCCAGACTCCTCCTTGAACCGCTCCAGCCTCTCAGGGAAGTCCTCGGGGACTTGATAGGTCACTCTGCTGTGGTGGATGCGCTGTCGAGGCATCAAGCCGGTCCTTCCAGTGCACAGCCGGACTCACGCTCCCATGCGGGCGCATGAGTCCCCATTTCTGCATCCCTTATACCGTGGACGATCCGGCCTTCCTCCAATGTGCCTGCCTCACCCGTCCATTCATGTGTGCCATATCTTTCTGCTGCCCTCCGACTCATGGAAACTGCTGCTGACGATAAGGCTCTCAACGGTCAGCGCCGCCAACGGCAGTGGCCGCCCCGGCATAGGTCGCCGCGAAGTTCATCTCCAGGAGCCATCGGCGGAACGATTCGTTGTCGCTGAACTGCTTGAACAGCTCGGTGTGGTCTGCCAGTAACTCGGTCATGGCTCGCCCCAGCGCCTTGTCGTGCTCGATGCGGGCGTTCTGCCTATCGGAGTTGGCCATAGCGTTGCGGTACGCAGTATCTTCGGCAACCTTTGCGGGCAACTCCTCGGATATGACCCTCTCGATCTTGTCCTGGTCCTTCCACTCGATGTTGCCAAACCGGTCGTTGAATTCCCTGATGATGTTGGATAGCCCGTCCATCTCTGGATCAGGCTTTTGCCCTCCGACTTCGGTGGGGACCGGCCCGATCTCTGCGTCCTCGTCGGGCAGCTGTATGTCCTGCACCGCCTGTTTCTCCACCCGGTAACTGTCCATGTCGATGGATTCCAGAATCCCCTTCGACAGGTCGTCTTCCTCGGGAGCGGGCAGCTTGGGCACGAGGAAGGTCAGGAAGATGGAGAGCTTCTCCCACTCGGCGTTGGTGTAGGGCAGGATGGTAGCCAGGAACCCGTAGGCCCGCAGGAACGCCTTCGCCCTGCCCTTGAAGTCCACCTGACCATCCTCGTCCAACTCCCGGTAGACTGCGACGCAGGCATCGAGGATGGGATCGAGGCGGTCGCGATCCTCTTTCGCCAAGAACCGCTTCACCAACTCGTCCACCTGCTCCGGGCCGTAGACCTGGTAGCCGTCGAGGGCCGCCTTCAGGTCGTGCAGACGGTCGGGGTCGGTCTCCTCCGCCAGAATGGTGGTGCGGTAATAGTCGGAGAAGGCGTGCTGAATGGTGTCGGCGTCGTTGGCGAAATCCAGCACGAAGGCGTTGTCCTTCTTTGGGTGAGATCGGTTGAGACGCGAGAGCGTCTGCACCGCCCTCACCCCCGACAGCGGCTTGTCCACGTACATGGTGTGCAACAGCGGCTCGTCGTACCCGGTCTGGAACTTGTCGGCGCAAACCAGGAAGCGGTACGGGTCCTCCTGAATCCTCTCTACTATCAAGTTGGACGAGAAGCCATTGAGGGACGCCTCGGTGACCTTTGCACCATGGTACTCAGGTTCGCCTGAAAAGGCGGCGATAGCTTTGTAGGGACTCTTGCGCTCCTCCAGATAGGCACGGATGGCGTGAAAGTAGGTGATGGCCCTCTGGATGCTGCTGGTCACCACCATGGCCCTTGCCTGCCCGCCGATCTTCTGCAAGCTCGCTACCTGTTCGTGGAAGTGGTCTACCATGATCTCCGCCTTCAACCGGATGGCGTGGTCGTGGTCCTCCACGTATCGGCGCAGCTTCCTCCCGGCTCGCTTGGTGTCGAACTCCGGGTCTCCCTCCACCGTCTTCACCAGCCGGTAGTAGCTGCCGACTGTCGTGTAGTGCCTCAGCACGTCGATGATGAACCTTTCCTGGATGGCCTGCTTCATGGTGTAGGAGTGGAAGGGAACGTGCTTTGTAGCGCCGCCTTCGGGGGCGGGTGCGCCGAATATCTCCAGGGTCTTGTTCTTGGGTGTGGCGGTGAAGGCGAAGTAGCTGGAGTTGGCCAGCATCTTCTTGCTCTCCATGATGCGGTTGATCTTGTCCTCGGTGGTCTCGTCCTCCTCGTCGCTACCGGATTCCCCAAGCGCCGTGGACATCGCCGCCGCCGTGCGGCCGCCCTGGCTGGAATGAGCCTCGTCGATGATGATCGCGAATCTGCTCCCCCTGTGCTCGTTGCCGATGGCGTCCAGGATGAAGGGGAACTTCTGCACGGTGGTGATTGCGATGCGCTTGCCCTGCTGCAAGAGGGCGCGGAGTTCGGCTGAGGTTTCGGCATGACCCACGACGGAGCCGACCTGTGCGAACTGCCTGATGGTGTCCCTTATCTGCCTGTCCAATACCCTCCGGTCGGTCACGACCACCACGGTGTCGAAGGTGGGCGCGGCGTCCTGCTCCAGCCCGATGAGCTGATGGGCCAGCCACGCGATGGAGTTGGACTTGCCGCTGCCCGCCGAATGTTGGATCAGATACCTGGCCCCGACGCCCCTTCCGGGCGCATCGGCCAGCAGGCTCCGCACCACGTCGAGTTGGTGATAGCGGGGCCATAGCTGATCCCGCTTCTTCTTGTCCGTCTTATCGTCCTTGCTCTCCACGATCTGCGCGTAGTTCTCGATGATGTTGACGAGGCTGTCCCTAGTGAGAACTTGCTTCCACAGGTAGTCGGTCTTGAGGCCGTTGGGATTCGGCGGGTTGCCCTTGCCGTCGTTCCACCCCTTGTTGAAGGGCAGGAACCAGGACGCCTTGCCGTCGAGCTTGGTGCAGAACCGCACCTCGTGGTCGTCCACGGCGAAGTGGGCCAGGCAGCGGCCCAAAGCGAAGAGCCGCTCCCTCGGGTTGCGGTCCCGCTTGTACTGCTCTACGGCGTCGTCCACCGTCTGCTTGGTCAGGCTGTTCTTCAGCTCGAAGGTGGCGACGGGGAGGCCGTTGACGAACAGGCACAGGTCGAGGGCAAGCTGCGTGTTGTCGTTGCTGTAGCGGAGTTGCCTCGTCACGCTAAAGCGGTTCTGCTTGTACAGGACCCCGGCCCTGTCGTTCCCCGGCGACGGCGTGCCGTACATGAGGTCGATCTGGTGCGGCCCATGCTTGACGCCCTTGCGCAGCACGTCGACGGTGCCGCGCTTCGTGACCTCTCCCTGCAAACGGGCCAGGAACCTGCGCCGGGTCGGGCTGTCTCCGTCCAAGTCCAGCGACTCTGCGATCTCCGGCTGGGTAGCGTGCAAGAAGGCGGAGAGCTGCGCCAGGTCCACGCAGTATTCCCTGTCGTAGTCGTGCGCGTTGCCGCACATCCAGCCTACGCCGTAGCTGGAAGGCCGCTCGGCAATCGCGCCAGCCTGCGGCGCGGCGCACGACGCTCCGGTCAGCGCCTCGCAGATGAGACGCTCCAGACCCTTCTCGCTGGTATCGGTGGTCACGCTATCACTCGTCTCGCATCGGAATAGGGACTTCCCGCACTTCTCCGGCCTGAATCCCCTCAATAGCGGCGCGAATGGCTTCCGTTCCCTCCAAGGAATAAGGCCAAGTGGTGGAAAGCACTACGATCACGGACAGAGGCCGCTGAGCAAGGTTCTGCTGATACTTCATGCTCTGGTCGGTAGTGATAAGCAGTTCGTAGCCCTCACTTTCCACAACGTCCAGCAGGTCACCGTTGCCAAGTCTGTCCCAACCCCTCTCTTTCGCGGTATCGACGACGTGGCCGTGGAGGTCCCTTCGGAGGGGCGCGGGAGTTCCGTGGTCAAACAGTATCTTCAAGGCTGCTCACATGTACGGGCGCTTTCAGGGAGTCGGCCACGTGCTGGAGGACCGCCCTTATCTTCCATTTCTCCTCCATCTGGAACCACTCCATGAACTCCCCGACGGTGGCGCCGGCTTCCAGGTTCTCGAACAGGGCGTAAACGGGCAGCCTGGTATCTGTGAACAACCACGCCCCGCTTACCTTGCCGGGGATTTGCTCCACTCCAGGGCACTTCGACCAATCAATCATATTCTCACCTCCCCTGCGATTGCCGGTTCTTCCTCGGCGTCGTAGAGATCGTCGTCCGTAGTGTCGGCGATGAGGCCGTCCCCGTCTATCGGCTCTGCCTCGTCGTCTTCTTCCGGCAGTTGGGCCGCCGCCTCGCGCACATCCAGCTTGCCCGTCACCACGTCGGCTATGAGCCGGGTACGATACTCCTGCACCAGCTCGACCTGGTGACGGGCGCGGACGATGGCGGTGTCTACGCCGACGGTTGCATCCTCAAGATACTCGACAATAGCTTGTTGTTCACTCCATGGTGGAAGAGGTGACATTGCGGCGTAAGCGTCGCTTCGATTGAGTCCTGGCACCGCTGAATCATGGGAAACGGAATCAAGTTCCAGTAGTGGCAGCATCAGTGCAAGCCAGCGTATATTTGCTCCCGTGTACCGCTGGTCAACATAGAACGCGGTGTCTATGGCAAAGGCAGGTTGATCCACGTACGTGACCTTCCCGAATGATCCCTTTCTCCCAACAATGATACACGGCGCCTTAGCCCGAATCCACCGAAGGAGGGCCTTGGGGACAGCCCTTGAAGAAGCGAGAGGGTGCCCCATGAATCTGGGATAATGGTTTTGTAACAGCAAACCGACCCCAGAACAAGGAGCACCCAATAGATGCTACCACGCAACCACCCCGACCGCATCCGTGTCTCTTTCGACGACCACCGCCTGGTGGGCAATGCCGGGCTGCTCCTTCCGGCCACCCTCGCCGAGCACCTGGGCCTGCGGGAACTCGTCGACCATCACCTCGATCTGGGCGTGGCGCCGGGGCGGGCCAACACGGGGGACAAGATACTGACGCTGGTCGCTTCCGCGCTGGCTGGCGGCGACTGCATCGACGACGCCGATGCGCTGCGCGCCGGTGGGACGGCCCGCATCCTGGGCGGCACGATCAAGGCGCCATCCACCCTGGGCACCTTCCTGCGCAGTTTTCGCTGGGGCCACGTCCGTCAACTGGACCGGGTGAGCCGGGAGTTGCTGGCACGCGCTTGGCAGTCCAGCGCCGGACCCGGCGACTCGCCCCTGACCATCGACCTGGACTCAACCATCTGCGAGACCTACGGACTGGCCAAGGAAGGGGCACGCCACCACGGCTATACCGGCAAGCGGGGCTATCACCCGCTGCTGGCTGTCGCCGCCGGAACCGGCGACGTGCTGATGTGCCGGCTGCGCGAGGGCCGGGCCAACACCGCTCGTGGCGCCGCCCACTTCCTGCGTGAAACGGTGGGGCGGGTGCGCTACGGAGGGGCCAGCGGGCAACTCACGGTGCGGGCCGACAGCGGCTTTTACACCCATAGCGTGGTATCCGTCTGCTGCAAGCTGGACGTGCGCTTCTCCATCACCATCCGCCAGCACAAAAGCCTGCGGAACCTGATCGAGGCCATACCCGAGGCGGACTGGACGCCCATCCCATACTGGATGGACGGCGCCGCCGATGTGGCCGAGACCACCTACACCCCCTTCCAGAGTGAGCCCGACGCCGCACCGGTGCGGCTCATTGTCCGGCGGGTGAAGCCCACTCCCAGTTCCCAACTGGCCCTCTTCGCCACCTACAGCTATCACGGCTTCATCACCGACCGGGACGGGGAAACCCTGGAGCTGGAGGCCGACCACCGCCGCCATGCCGAGGTCGAGAACGCCATTCGAGACCTGAAGTACGGCGTGGGGCTGAACCACATGCCGTCGGGCCGTTTCGCCGCCAACGCCGCTTGGCTGGCGATACAGGTGATGGCGCATAACCTGGCCCGTTGGACAGCGCGGACCGGTCTGGGTGAGCAGGTGGTGACCACCAAGACCCTCCGGCGGCGGTTCTTCTCCCTCGCCGGACGAATCACCCGCTCGGCCCGCCGCCTCACTTTGCATCTGCCACAGGGCTGGCCTTGGGAGACCCAGTTCACTCGCGCCCTGGCTCGATTGCGAGCCCTGCCATTGCCTGCCTGACGGCGCCGTCGGCGACCGAGCTACCCACCGCACAACCGAAGGTCCCCGCAAACTCGCGCCACCCTGGCCCGCGAGAGTTCCCTGCTGTGTATTCTCTCACCATCCCGCGCATCGCAGTCCCCGCAGACGGCCATAGGGACCCTGTGCGGCAACTGAAGACCGTCCGCCGCCCTCCCATCTACCCCAATGGAGCCCAGGCCATCTCGCCCGCAGCTCCCTCACCCCCCTTCCGCTGTCCTCACGCCCTCCTTCGGTGGATTCGGGCTTAGTGTTGGCTTCCGAGTGGCGACCCACTTGACCATTAGACCCGTAGACAGGTACGTGTCCCGTTTGACGCATGTCAGCACTTAAGCTGTCACCGTAAGCAAAGCGGCAAATCGCCTTCAGCCGTCGCACCTCCCAATGCTCCGGCACGTCGCCCAACCACTCGACGCCGGAGGGCTTGAGGCGGACGTTGGGGTCGAGGCCGCGGGTGACGGCCCGGTTGACGATGGCCTGCTTCTCCTCCTCCAGCAGCGTGCTAAGCCTCCGCTTGGCGGCAACGTACCGCCGGATGCGCCGGTCCACGTAGTCGAGATAGCGCACGATGGCTCGCTGTTCGGGGGGCGGGGGGAGGGCCAACCACAGATACTTGAGCTGGCCACTGTAGATGTGCATGATGGTGATGCCGCGCCCCATCAAGGACTTCTGCGTCTGCGCGTCCGGACAATCCAGTGCGTAGCCAGCAAACCTGGGGTCGATCGGAACCGTTGGCCGGAAAATGATCAGGTCTCCACCACAGACAACGCGAGCGTCCATCAAGTTCACTGCGGATTTGCCAATCTCTTCAATCGTCTCTCCTGATGTAGGGAAGAGAACTTCACCCTTAATGATTGGCGTATAGGCACTGGCCTTCGCTGGAGAAACGTAACTCCGTGTCTGGCTAATGAAGGACTTGTGGGTCGTGTAGAGGTCTCCATACCGGACACAAGGTATTCCCCCGAGGACCTCGTCATCCTTGGTTCCGCCTGAGCCTTTGGAGAAGGTGCCAATCCTACCAAGCTGGACAACTTCCCAATACTCCGGCACGTCGCCTAGCCACTCGACGCCGGAGGGTCGGTAGCGGGAGTAGGGCTTAAGTCCTCCTATGGTGTCCTGTGCGTTCATAGCTCCAGCACACTCAGCAGTTCGTCCACGCTCATTCCGTGATGCCGCGCCACGCTCTTCAAGATACTCAATAGCGTCTTCGCCTTGATCGGATCGTGTTGCGGGATCACTTCGTGGTGTTCTCCATTGACCTGCGTGGTGACGCGCACGTGAGAACCGCGCTGCCGCACGGCTTCATAGCCCAAGCGTCGCAACGATGCCTGTAGGGCAGCGCCGCTCACATCGCGGGGCAATCTCATGCAACCAAAACCTCTTCGCGCACAAAGTGCAGCCTAATCAGCCTGGGTCGCTGCATGGTCTCGTCGAAGTAACAATCGACGGCCTCCTTGACATTGTCGCGCAGCTCTTCTAAGGAATCGCCCTCCGTGTGGATACCGTATCCCAGGGCGCTGGCGGTATATCCGCCGTCCACCTCGTCCTCGCTGACTTCGAAGATGATCTCGGTCTCAGACATAGGATCCTCCTATCAGGGATGGTTTTCTCTCGGGGCAAAACGCTACCTGCCATCCGCCGTTCCACCTGCGACCAGTATCTCCGCCAATAGCCCGTCCGTCTCGTGCTCCAGGGCTAGGATGTCGGCCCGTATCTCCTCCAAGGGTCGCAGGGGTGCTGGCTTGTAGAAGTGGCGGGTGAAGCTGATCTCGTACCCGACCTTCACGCTGTCGGGGTTGTACCAGGCGTCGGGAGCGTAGGGCAAAACCTCGCGGCACAGGAAGGCTTCGACGCCGCCCTCTTCCAACAGCGACACCTGCTCCGTGTCGCGAAGGTCCGAGTCCGGCTCGTACTCGACGACGGCGGGCTTGCCATTGACTGAGGCTGCAAACAGCCCGCGCAGCGGGTCAGCCTCGACGTCCCTCTTGTGAATCTTCTTGATAACCGATGGCGCGGTCTCAGAACGCTTGCCGTCATCCTTGAGCGCCCTGACTTCTTTCGCTGAGCAGACCCGCTCAGGGTTGATGCCCTCGATCCGCAGGGGCCGCTCTACCGTGACCTTCCAGTAGCCGAACGCCTCGTTGGGGAATATCTTGGACTGCTCCGTCTCCTCGAAGGCGAGGAAGGCGTCGCAGATTCGGCGGATGTCTTCGTCCGAAAGCTCGCAGTTCTTGTTGCCCAAGTTTTTGCGAAGAGGACGGAACCATTGGGTCGCGTCGATAAGCTGCACCTTGCCTCGGCGGTGTGCCGCCTTGCGGTTGCTCAGCACCCAGATGTAGGTGGCGATGCCGGTGTTGTAGAACATATTGAGGGGCAGCGCGACGATGGCTTCCAGCCAGTCGTTTTCGATGATCCAGCGGCGGATGTTGCTCTCGCCCTGCCCGGCGTCACCGGTGAAGAGGGAGCTTCCGTTGTGCACCTCGGCGATGCGGCTGCCCATCGGCGTGTCCCGCTTCATCTTGCTGAGCATGTTGGCCAGGAACATCATCTGGCCGTCGCTGGAGCGGGTGATGAGGGAATAGTCGGCGGCGTCGCCGTGCTCCAAGACGAAGCGGGGGTCCGTGATATCGGACTTGCCGCCCATGCGCTCCAGGTCGGTCTTCCAACTCTTGCCGTACGGCGGATTGGAGAGCATGAAGTCGAACTCGCGGGCGGGGAAGGCGTCGGCGGCGAGGGTAGAGCCGTACTGCATGTTGTCGGCCTCGACGCCTTCTCCCTTCAGGATCAGGTCGGCCTTGCTTATGGCGTAGGTCTCGGGGTTCACCTCCTGGCCGTACAGGTGGACCGACACCTCCTTGCCTCGTTCGCGTGCCAGTTGGGAGAGGGTTTCCTCGGCGACGGTCAGCATCCCGCCGGTGCCGCACGCGCCGTCGTAGACCAGATAGGTGCCGGACTGCACCTGCTCGGCCACCGGAAGGAAGATGAGCCGGGCCATGAGTTGCACCACGTCTCTGGGGGTGAAATGCTCCCCAGCCTCTTCGTTGTTCTCCTCGTTGAAGCGCCGGATGAGCTCCTCGAAGACCGTGCCCATGCCGTGGTTGTCCAGGCCCCCCAGCCGCACGGAGCCGTCCCCATTCACCACGGGGTCAGGGCTCAGATTGATGGAAGGGTCCAGAAACTTCTCCAACAGGAAGCCCAGCGCGTCCGCTTCCACCAAAGTGGGAATCTGGTTGCGGAACTTGAACTTCTCCAACACCTCCTGGATGTTGGGCGAGAAGCCGTCGAGGTACGCCTCGAAGTTGGACCTCAACTGCTGCTGGCGTGCGCTGGACGTGAGGTCGCGGAGCCGGAAGGGCGAGGTGTTATAGAAGGCTTGGCCGGAGGCTTGCCGCAGGGCGGCGTCCTGATTCGTGATGCCCGCGTCGTCTAGGGATGGTCTGAATAAGTCCGTGGGCTGCAGCTCCACACATAGGAAATTAAGCTGTGCTGATGGGTTATTCAGAGTATCCCTAGCTGGGCCTTCATGCGCAGCACCGCCTCCTTGGTCGGCTCCAGAACTGCGTCAAGACGGCGGATGACCGTCATGGGCAGGATGACGTCGCGGTACTTGCCCCGCACGTAGACATCCCGAAGCACGTCGTCGGCGATGCCCCAGATGAAGCTGCTGATGTTCAGGTCGCTCACTGGCTCGTCATGCTCCTATAGGCTGCCTTCATCATCTGGTCAAGGGCGACGGCGGCTTCCACGTTGAGACGAGGGTCGGAGTGGAGACAGGAAGATATCACCGCCAAAGGCTCGGGCTCTTCCCCGGTGGATGGGCTCCTGAGGAATCGGTTCACATCCAGCCCCGACCAGGTCGCCAGCGCTGCGAGGCCGTTCACGTCGGGGTGTCTGCCTTGAGCCATACGAGTCAGGGTGGAGGCGCTGATGCCGCACTCCTCCGCCACCTGCTTCCAGGTACATTGACTGGGCCTGCCTCTCTGTGTCCAACGCGGCGAAGAATGCGCCGCCGTCGAAGCTCGCTGTCCTGGCCATGTCCCTCTCCTCGGCGGATACACACCACAGATGACTCTTATCTATTGGCGATTGTGCATTGCTCATTTGATTATCGCAACTGTATAATTCCTTTGCAACAGGCATAATGGGAGTCGACTCGGATATGGAAATGGGTGCGGGCGAAGCAAAACCGATCTTGGGTCACATGATGCTGGCCGGCCAGATGGTGCCTTCGCTGCACCCGAATCCGGGTTCTGCGAACTTATTCACCTCGACTAGTAGACGCATGAGGCCATACCCGGCCCCTCCCCCGCTAGGTGGTTTGTCACGTCTTCGGCGTTGGGCGGTAGCCCGTGACCCAAATGGGCAAGTCGATCAACCCTCGATTTCTGAGTGTCCCACAGGAATGATCACATCTTGTCTTGATCACTCTCCATACTGCATTCTCGACATAGAAACGGCGGGGCCTATCACTCAACCCCCCGATACTTATGAATTGCTCTTAGTTGGTGTGAAGCATGAAGGGCAACATACGATGTACCGCTGCAATCGCAGAGAACTGGCGCTCTTTGCTGCCTTCGTAGATGGTTTCAGGGGCATGGTAGTTACCTTCAATGGCAGCCGTTTTGACCTACCAATCGTAGGCCACGCGCTTCAATTGGCTACAGGGAGATCACTACGGGTCTCGAAGCACTATGACATCCTGTCGAAGGTCGAACAGCACGTGGGTAGGCGGATCTCCTTAGATGCCTTGGCTCGCGAGAATCTACGCATTGGGAAATCGGAGTGGGATCACCGGCGCAACAAAGAAATCTGGCAATCAAGCCCAGAACTGCTTATTGCCCACAACCAGGAGGACTTGAACCTTACTGCGAGACTATTCGAGATAGTCCTACAACGCCAACCACTCAAGGTCGATGGGAAGAGTGTCCTTCTGCCGCTGGACCCGTTCAAGCCGTTGCCATGAATTGGGGTGCCGCAGTATAGCTGTGCACCCAGGCATCGGGCGTTGGCGTGAGTCCTTTTAGTCTACCGAGCATTTGCTGATAATCCGCAGGGAGTCCCCCTCAGGGCGGTCTAGAATTGGAATCAAAGGCTGACAGCCTAGAATCGGAAGCAATGTTTGCCTGCTGGGGCAAGCTGGCCTCTGCCGACGAGTCGTCCAGCTACCACCCATTGCTTTGCCACATGGTAGACGTGGCAATGGTCACGCGGGAGATGTGGCAGTATTCCCTCTCACCCAGTCAGCGGGGCGGATTGTCTATCGGCTTGGGATTTGGGCATGATCAGGACTCTGCTGGCCTCTGGTGCGCCTTTCTCGCCGGACTCCACGACTTGGGAAAGGCATCTCCAGCTTTTCAGTTGCAGGTTGAGAGGGTACGCACGATGGTCGAGCATCGACTTCGTGACAACGGATTGACCGTCTCGTCGCTCCGAACTTCCAGGTACACGCCTCACGGTGTGGTAACGGCCGCTACTCTCCCCTGCATACTCACCACCGCGTTCGGGATGGGTAGCCACATTGCCAACCGCATTGGGACGGTCATCGGCGGGCATCACGGCGTCTTCCCCACCAGCAGCGAGACTCAGGGCGTCAGCTCCACCGCCATAGGCAATCAACGGTGGGCCCATCACCGGCGCGCCCTGGTAGCTCAGTTGGCCAACGTGCTCGTCGTGCCCCGCGACCGATTGCCCGATAGGATCGATAACGCCGCGGCCATGACTCTGGCCGGGTTTGTCAGCGTCTCGGACTGGGTCGGCTCCAACACTGATTTCTTTCCATACGCTGCTCCTACGAGCATTGAGGCATATGCCTGTTGTGCTGAAAAGCGGGCCAAGAAAGCGCTCGACGCCCTGGGCTTTCTCATGAGGCCAGGGCCGCGAGAAGTCCGGAGGTTCGCCGGACTGTTCCCGGGCATATCCAAACCCAACGACCTGCAACACGCCATCGAGTCCCTGGCGGGAGACCTGACCGAGCCAGGACTTGTCATCATTGAGGCGCCCATGGGGGAGGGTAAGACCGAAGCAGCCATCTACCTTGCCGACAACTGGGCGGCGTCCGCAGGCCAGGAGGGGCATTACTTCGCCTTGCCAACCCAGGCCACCAGCAACCAGATGTTCGGCAGGGTCCGAGACTTCCTGCATGACCGGTACGCGGACAGCCTGGTTCAGCTACAGCTTCTCCACGGCCACGCCTCGCTATCCTCGGAATTCGAGGCGCTGCGCGAGAACCATGATCGCATCTTCGCGCCTCGGTACTCCGGAGTCGAAAGCGACAGCGACCATATGGAAGTAGTCGCGTCAGAGTGGTTCACGTACCGCAAACGAGGGCTGCTCTCGCCCTTTGGGGTGGGCACCATAGATCAAGCGTTGCTGGCAATACTTCAAGCCAAGCACATGTTTGTCAGGTTGTTCGGCCTCTCGCACAAGACAGTCATCATAGACGAGGTCCACGCCTACGACACGTACATGACAGCGCTTCTAGAGCGACTTCTGGAGTGGCTAGCCGCTCTTGGGTCATCGGTTGTTCTGCTGTCGGCCACGCTGCCCAGGTCCCGGCAAAATGCGCTCCTGAACGCCTATCTGCGAGGCTTGGGTTCCCAATCAAAAGAGACCCGATCCGATGCCGCATATCCCCGTATCTCGTGGGTTTCTGGTAACTCCGAGCCAGGTTCTCGTACGGTGTCGGTTTCTCCGAGGGGCACCAAAGAGGCTCGACTGGAATGGACTGACGGCTCATTGCCTGCCCAGGATGGATCGCCGTTTCCGTTAGGCGAGCGGCTGGAGGAAGCCTTGGTGCAAGGAGGCTGCGCCGCCGTCATCTGCAACACAGTGCGCCGTGCCCAGGAGGTCTACCGTGCCCTTAAGCCCTACTTCTTAGGGACAGCCGAAGATGGCGAGCCGGAGTTGGACCTCCTTCACGCTCAGTACACCTTCCAGGCCCGAGATGAACGGGAGAAGAGATCACTCGCTCGATTCGGGAAGCCGGGCGCGAGCACGTCCCGGCCCCACAAAGCCGTGTTGGTCGCTACCCAGGTCATCGAACAGAGCCTAGACCTGGATTTCGACGTGATGGTATCGGACATGGCTCCTGCCGACCTCCTGCTCCAGCGGGTCGGCAGACTCCATCGCCATGAGCGTCCGCGCCCAAATGCGCTGGAGTGGCCGCAGCTGTTGGTATGTCAACCAGAGATGGAAGGCGACGTACCGCGGTTCGATCCCGGCACGACCGCCGTGTACGACTCTTACATTCTGCTTCGCAGCTGGCTGACGCTTAGAGACCGCACCACCGTCCGCGTGCCTGTTGACGTGGAATCCATCATCGCGGACGTATACGACGACGACCGCCACCCTCATGGCCTATCCGAGCAACTGCGTGAGGCGTGGTTTGAAACTCAAGAGGAGTTGCAGCAGGCGATAGAAGAAGACAGCGAAGAGGCCAGAGTCCGCTGGATCAAACCTCCTTCATACGGCGGACAACTCTGGCGGCTGACGGAAGACCCCAGAGAGGAAGACGCCCCTGATTTTCACCAAGCGCACCGGGCGCTGACTCGACTCACGCCTCCCAGCGTGTCAGTTGTCCTTCTCTTCGGAACTTACGAGAGCACCTGGTTGGATGCTGCGCATCGTGCATCAGTAGACATAGACAACGTACCGTCGATTGACGCCATGAAGCAATTGTTGATGCGTTCAGCCAATATCTCCGATAGGCGTGTGGTCTTTCAACTCCTAGGACAACTACCGCCAAAAGGCTGGCGGCGGACGGCTTTATTGAGAAACCACAGAGCGATATTCCTGGATGGAGATAAGTGTTCGGAGAGCATAGTTGGCTACAGCATTAGACTGGACTCCGAGACCGGCCTAACCGTATTCAGACTTGAATGAGGAACTGTGTTGGCGACATTCAACCTGATAGATGAACCCTGGATTCCCTGCACGATGCTGGATGGGACCCGGAGGTCGCTGGGCCTGCGTGAGACGTTGACTCAGGCGCAGGACGTTGGAGAATTGGGTGGTGACTCTCCTCTGGAAGTCGCTTCACTTCACCGCCTCCTGCTCGCAGTGCTCCACCGGAACTTTGACATTGGAGACTCTCAACAGTGGGGTATCCTCTGGGAGAGCGGGGCGTTTGATTCCGGGGTGATCAATGGCTATTTCGAGAAGTGGCGTGGTCGCTTCGACCTGTTCGATGGGGAGCGGCCATTCTATCAGGTTGCGGGCCTCGACCTGACCAAGGGTGGTTCGTCTGCGAGGCTGTTCTTCCACCAGGACAACAACGCCACGCTGTTCACGCATGTAGCCACGGCCGACCCTCCTTCTCTCACCCCGGCTGAGTCGGCCAGACTGCTCGTCGGATTCATGGCGTTTGATGTAGGGGGCCTCAAGACTGGAGGGCCTGCCAAAGCCGCGATGCTTAACAACGGCGCGGTGGTGTTAGTAAAGGGCAGCAATCTGTTTCAGACCCTGATGCTCAACCTATGCCGGTACGCTCCTGAGCAGGGTGACCCCTGGGACTTCAATCGTGACCACGACATACCTGCGTGGGAACGTGACAAAGCACCCCACGCGGAAGATAGGAATCCCGCTGGCTACTTCGACCTGCTCACGTGGCAGAGCCGTCGCATTCGACTCCAGCCCGAAACTGAGCAAGACGGAAGCACCGTCGTCAAGAACGTGGTCATCATGAAGGGTGTGCAGCCTCCCAATAACTTCGGGCTCCGAGATAGGGAGACGATGTTGGCGTTCAGGAGCAACCCACATGCCAAGGGCCAACAGGACCCATGGCCCGTCGTGACCTTCCGGGAGGATAGATCTCTGTGGCGGGACAGTCACGCTCTGATGTCCTCGACCAACGCCGAATCGGTACAGCCCAAGACTCTTACTTGGCTGGCAGACCTGGCATCGAAGGGCATCATCCCCTACTCGCAGATTGTCCCAGTAGATGTTTTTGGCCTAGGAAGCACCCGGGCGAAGATTGAATTCTGGCGGCACGAGCGGTTGCCATTGCCGCTGGCATACCTGAAAGACAAACAGCTGGCCGACACTCTCAGGGATGTGCTGGATTTGACCGAAACGACGGCTCAGAATCTGAACCGGGCCATGTGGACCATGGCAACGAGAATGCTCGCAGCAGGCCCGGACCGGAAGCCGAAGGCGGAAGACGTCCGAAATCTCTCAGACCACCTTGGTGCGGGTCGTGCCTACTGGTCTCAACTGGAGACGCCGTTCAAGCGACTCTTGGTGGAGTTGCCCGATGACAAGGACGAAGAGAGCGAGTACGGCGGCGTGCAGATAGGCAGATGGAATTCAACGCTGCGCGATACGCTGTGGAGAGCCTTCCGCGAGTCCACCCGGGGCATGGAGCGCTCCACGCGAAATCTCAAGGCCGCGGCCCTCGCGGAGCGTAGCCTAACGGTAATCACACGCAAACACCTGGCAGCGCATGAGGCTGGAGACCTAAATGACGCAGCATAGTAAGACCGAAAGATTCGTAGAGTATCTCCTGGGGTTGGAAGAGCGAAGGGACCAAGGAGCGCTCGCCGCCCTCCGTCGTGGGCTTGGCAGGATGCCCGGCACAGCGCCGGAGATGCACAGGTACGTAGCCCCTTGGTCCAACGGCGAATCCTCGCGCTGGCGGGAAGATGTGTTCTACATAGTCGCCGCTCTCTTCGCCTTCCACCCGATCCACTGGAGCAGAGACAATGAAGCCCGGTCCAACCTTGGCGATTCATTTGCCCGGCTGAGACATGCGGAGGGCGTGTCCGAAGAGGGGGTCGAGCGCCGCTTCACGGGGTTGTTAAGTGTCCACGTGGAAGACTTGCATGTTCACCTGCGTCACGCTGTGAGCCTGCTGAAGTCGAAGGCCATCCCCATAGATTGGGTTCGTCTCCTCGATGACCTCAAATACTGGGGCTACGAAGACCGAATGATCCAACGTAATTGGGCTAGGGCGTTCTGGAGGGTGGAATCCCTCGACATCGACGACCAAGACAGCACATAGGACGAGGAGGAATCATGTTTGTGGAGATTCACATACTTCAGAACTTTGCGCCGTCCAACCTGAATCGGGACGACACGGGTATGCCCAAGGACTGCGAGTTCGGCGGGTACCGCCGCGCCCGTATCTCCAGTCAGTGCTTCAAGCGCGCAGTGAGGAACGAGTTCGATGCGGTGGGCCTGATAGGGAGGGATTTGCTTGCAAGGCGCACCAAACGACTGGTGGCCGAACTTGCTGATCGGCTTAAGGGTGGAGGCAGGGATGTCGAAGAGGCCAAGTCAGTGGTCAAGCTCGTCCTCAGTGGCGCTGGGCTTGAGGTGGGAAGTGACGAAAAGACGCAGTATCTCCTCTTCCTCGGCAACAGGGAAATCGACAAGCTAGCCGACTTATGTGCAAAGCACTGGGACGAGCTTGGCGGTATAGCTGCTGCCAATGCCGCGCCGACTCAGGGTGATAGCACACCCAGACGGAGAAAGAGTGCAGGCAAGGAGGCGATTCCAAAAGAAGTACGAGATGCCACGCTCCGAATCTTCGACGGCGGAAAGGCTGCCGACCTTGCCCTGTTTGGTCGGATGCTGGCCGACCTGCCCGACAAGAACAGAAAGGCCGCGTCCCAAGTGGCTCACGCCATCTCCACGAATCGCATAAGCATGGAGCTGGACTACTACACCGCTGTAGACGACCTGAAGCCAGAGGACACCGCCGGCGCCGATATGATTGGAACCGTCGGCTTCAACTCGGCCTGTTTTTATCGATACGCCAACGTGGACATGGGGCAACTCAAACGCAATCTTCAAAGCGACGAGGAATTGGCCCAAAAGACCCTGGAAGCATTCATCCGGGCATCGGTAAACGCCGTTCCTACAGGCAAGCAGAACAGCATGGCTGCCCATAACCCTCCCTCTTTCGTCTTGGCCGTCGTACGGAGGTCGTCCCTCTGGAACTTGGCCAACGCCTTCCTAAAACCGGTAGCCCCCTATGCTGGCGAAGACTTGGTGCTGCGCTCCATCAAGGCTTTGGATTCTTACTGGGGCAAGCTAACAAGAGTGTACGGAGACGACGCCATCGTCGGGAAGTCGTCCGTATCGCTGGGAGAAGACGGCATCGACAACCTCAAAGCCAGCGCCGTGCGCTCGGTCGACGCGCTTGTCGAGAACGTCTTGGCCGAGACCCGGGGTGGACTATGAACACTCTGCTGATGCGCCTTGCCGGACCGATGCAGTCCTGGGGGACGCAAAGCCGGTTCACCATGAGAGATACGGGCCGAGAGCCGTCCAAGAGCGGCATGATCGGCCTTCTATGCGCCGCATTGGGCCGAGGCAGGGCTGATCCGTTGGACGACCTCGCCGCCCTGCGCATGGGCGTACGAGTGGATAGCCCAGGCGTCATGAAGTTGGACTACCACACGGCGGGCGGCGGCAGACTTCCCGGCGGACACCCTTACGGGGTGCGTCGTGCCTCGGGCGGGTCCGGTGACACGGTGTTGTCCAACCGCTACTACCTCGCAGACGCCGACTTCCTAGTGGGCATAGAGAGCGAGGACATCGACCGGCTGCGCTGTCTCGACGACGCGCTTCGGAAACCCGTCTGGCAGCTCTGCTTGGGCCGGAAGGCTTTCATCCCTGGAGTGCCGGTCTACGTCCCCGAGGGACTCCGCGAGGGAGAGCGCCTAGAGGACGCTCTGACAAAGCACCCATGGCCGCGGTGGGACGTGGATGTGCCGGTGATTCGAGACCGACCAGACAGGCTCCGCTTGTCAATCGAGGACATCAACGGCGAGGAGGTGCGTATGGATCAACCGACCGGCGCTTCGTTCCAGACACGTCGCTTCCTTCCACGTCGAGTGAAGGGCTACTTTTGCAAGCTTGGCACAGGCGACCGCCAGGTCCCTGTGCGCTCAGACGCTGAGGAGGATGTCGATGTACTTGTCACGACTGGTACTTGATCCGAGGAGTCGCGAGGCTGGCCGAGACTTGGGAGATGTGCATCAGATGCACCGCACCGTTATGTCCGCCTTCCCCCCGGTGAAAGAGCAGGGAGGAGCGCGGGCCGACCTGGCCGTCTTGCATCGTCTGGACATTGACCAGCGAGGCGAAAGAATAGCGCTGCTCGTTCAGTCCGGGGAAGAAGCGGACTGGAGTTGCCTGCCCGACGGCTATCTCTTCAATCCGGCCGGTGAGGGACATAACCCTGCCACCAAGTCAATCTCGGACGCCCTAGCGGCCTTCCGCAAGGGACAGGTGCTGCGGTTTCGTCTGCGGGCCAACCCCACAAAGAAAATTGACACCAAATCCGGCCCAGACGGACAGCGCCGCAATGGCAGGCGTGTGGACCTGCGCACCGAGACGCAGCAGGTCGAGTGGTTGTCACGCAGAGCGGACCGGGCGGGTTTTCGCTTGGTTCCCGTCTATCCCGGCAGTAACGCACCAGCGGTTCGGGTAGGCACCAGCGAGAAGCTGCGCGGCAGGACAACAGGGAGGCTGGTAACGCTTGCCGGGATCCTCTTCGAAGGGCTTCTGGAAGTCACCGACCCGGACAATCTTCGCCTTGCCATCAGAGAGGGACTCGGGCCCGGCAAAGCATTTGGCTGTGGGCTCTTGTCCTTGGCCCCGCTTGGGAGGTAGACATGAGGCTCAAGGATTTGCACGAGCTCCCCAAAGTAAGAGACAGTTGGAGCTACCTCTACGTCGAGCATTGCCGGATAGACCAGGACGCCAAGGCAATCGCGCTTCACGACGCCAATGGCAAGACATCAATCCCATGCGCTTCTCTGACCACGTTGATGCTTGGCCCGGGGACAACCATCACCCATGCCGCCGTAAAGACGCTCGCAGATTCAGGTTGCCTCGTGTTATGGACCGGGGAGGAGGGAGTCCGCTTCTACGCCCAGGGAATGGGTGAGACGCGCTCTGCACGTCGGCTGCTGGCCCAGGCGAAACTCTGGTCGAATCCACAAAGCCGGTTGCGAGTTGTCTTTCGGATGTACCAGATGCGCTTCGAGGAATCGTTGGATCCGTCCACCACTCTACGGCAAGTTCGGGGCAAAGAGGGTATTCGAGTCCGGGAAACCTACGCCAGACTCAGCAGGGAGACCGGTGTCGAATGGAAGGGCCGTTCATACAAACGGGACCGCTGGAGTGCGGCCGATCCCATCAATCGAGCCCTCTCGGCAGCAAATAGCTGCCTGTACGGAGTCTGCCACGCCGCAATCGTTTCCGCAGGATATTCTCCGGCCCTCGGATTTGTCCACACGGGGAAGATGCTTTCCTTTGTGTATGACATAGCTGACCTTTACAAGACGGAGACATCAATGCCCGCCGCATTCCATGCGGTCGCTGAGGGCGATACTGATGGCCTAGAAAGCACCGTTCGCCGGACATGCCGGGACTACTTTTACAAGAGCAAGCTCTTGGCTCGCATCGTGTCCGACATTGAGCATGTGCTCACCGTAGAGACCGGTGAGGAATCCGAATCTCCCCTCGACTCCGACCTTTCGGTGCCCGGAGGCATATGGGACCCTGAGTATGGACTTGTCGAAGGTGGGATCAATTACTCAGATCTGTTGGAGGAAACCATTGGTAGTCATAATGCTGGAAAGAGTGTCCCAGGGCCTTCGCGGTGAACTGACCAAGTGGCTCCTGGAACTGAAAGCGGGGGTCTTCGTGGGTCGAGTCTCGGCGATGGTGCGTGAGCGTCTGTGGGCGAGAGCTTGCAAGGCAATGGGGAAAGGTGGGGGGATCATGGTACATAGTGCTGACAACGAGCAGGGCTTCGAGTTGAGATTTTGGGGCACGCCTGGGAGGTCGGTGCGAGACTTCGAGGGCATTCAACTCGTGCAGCAACCCCAGGAACAAGTATAAATCCTCCTGAAAGGTCGGCCAAATTCCAGTGCCGTCCCCACGCACGTGGGGGTGAACCGCGTTTCGGGATTACCAAGACGAATTCTGCGAAGCCGTCCCCACGCACGTGGGGGTGAACCGTCTAGCGCGTGCGAAATATCGTATCCTGAACCGCCGTCCCCACGCACGTGGGGGTGAACCGCAGGACGCGCTGGATTGGGTGCGAAAGCAGAAGCCGTCCCCACGCACGTGGGGGTGAACCGCGCTCAGTTGACCGCGCAGCTGGCGTCCGACCGCCGTCCCCACGCACGTGGGGGTGAACCGACGATGACGTTATCAGGGATCAGCGTGCCGCAGCCGTCCCCACGCACGTGGGGGTGAACCGACGGCGTGCTTGTACTTAACACCGTACCAGACGCCGTCCCCACGCACGTGGGGGTGAACCGGTTCAACCCGACGTCTGGAAATGACCATAACAGCCGTCCCCACGCACGTGGGGGTGAACCGCTATTGAGCTATTCGGTAAACTGAACCTAGTAGCCGTCCCCACGCACGTGGGGGTGAACCGAATTCCGCGTGGTGTCGCGGGAACCTGGGTCACGCCGTCCCCACGCACGTGGGGGTGAACCGACGAAGGACAGGGGCTCGCCCCCGTCCTGGCCGCCGTCCCCACGCACGTGGGGGTGAACCGGTCGGTTCGTTTCAGGTAATCTACGCGGAATAGCCGTCCCCACGCACGTGGGGGTGAACCGACGTACCCGTCAACGTTCCATCCTCGGTTTACGCCGTCCCCACGCACGTGGGGGTGAACCGGTAGGCGTCCACCATGGCCCGATACTGGGCTAGCCGTCCCCACGCACGTGGGGGTGAACCGGACGCCCGCGCATGTATCTCCCCGTCTGCAATCGCCGTCCCCACGCACGTGGGGGTGAACCGGCGCGGGAGACATGTGAGGACCTTGGTTGGAGGCCGTCCCCACGCACGTGGGGGTGAACCGCGAAGGCCGCGGACCGTCGGCGGCAGGGAGAAGCCGTCCCCACGCACGTGGGGGTGAACCGCGGTCAAGCACAGCGTCTCCGAGTACGTGCGGGCCGTCCCCACGCACGTGGGGGTGAACCGCCGTCGCCGGGGTTCAGCCAGAAGGCGGCGGAGCCGTCCCCACGCACGTGGGGGTGAACCGGGTCACTGGCGGTGTTCCCCCGAACAACAACCGCCGTCCCCACGCACGTGGGGGTGAACCGTGAGCGCTGCCGACATGCAGGCTTCAATCGACGCCGTCCCCACGCACGTGGGGGTGAACCGCCGGCATGAGCGCTGACCACAGTGAGCACGTCGCCGTCCCCACGCACGTGGGGGTGAACCGCCGAAGCCGCCGCCGCTGCGGGAATCCGTGCCGCCGTCCCCACGCACGTGGGGGTGAACCGGTGGACGTCGCTACTCTACGGCAGTCAAAGCCGCCGTCCCCACGCACGTGGGGGTGAACCGATAGCACTTCCAGTCCGCCGACGAGAAACCCAGCCGTCCCCACGCACGTGGGGGTGAACCGAAGGCCATCAAACGGGCCATGAAAAAGAGCAGGCCGTCCCCACGCACGTGGGGGTGAACCGTTTCGATTCTCGCCCGAACGTCTCGTCAGGAAGCCGTCCCCACGCACGTGGGGGTGAACCGCGCTCGGCATAATACGCGGCGAAGGATTCGACGCCGTCCCCACGCACGTGGGGGTGAACCGATGGGGCTGATGCGCGACTGGGAAGTTTAGGAGCCGTCCCCACGCACGTGGGGGTGAACCGGGCGTTATCTTTACGCTGCTATTCGGCGGCGGGCCGTCCCCACGCACGTGGGGGTGAACCGGGCGTTATCGAGGAGACCGGAGACGCGTTTATGCCGTCCCCACGCACGTGGGGGTGAACCGGTGCTGACGTACGCTGACGAGTATTTGTGGGGGCCGTCCCCACGCACGTGGGGGTGAACCGCGCGAATTTCCCAAGAGACGTCGGCTCCTGATGCCGTCCCCACGCACGTGGGGGTGAACCGGTACGAACACGGTGTTCTGGAGGCTGTACCGAGCCGTCCCCACGCACGTGGGGGTGAACCGTTGATTGGGACGGCTCCGGATATTTCGACGCAGCCGTCCCCACGCACGTGGGGGTGAACCGCCCTGCCCGTCCGGTTTCCAATCCGTCCTGACGCCGTCCCCACGCACGTGGGGGTGAACCGGCCTCGACCGTGAGCTCGACCGGGGCCGCGGCGCCGTCCCCACGCACGTGGGGGTGAACCGACGGCGTGCTCACGTTAAACACTGTGCCTGACGCCGTCCCCACGCACGTGGGGGTGAACCGTTTCAATCAAGCTTTTGTTTGTGTCGGACAGCGCCGTCCCCACGCACGTGGGGGTGAACCGGCAGCTGGCAGAGCAGGACGGAGGGTCCCCCGCCGTCCCCACGCACGTGGGGGTGAACCGTAGTCGGACGGCTGGCCGTATTCCAGAGTCATGCCGTCCCCACGCACGTGGGGGTGAACCGGAGACGTGGGAACTCACGAACCGTGTCCGCGAGCCGTCCCCACGCACGTGGGGGTGAACCGATGACAGCATTGCTATTACTGGTCGGAAAGTGGCCGTCCCCACGCACGTGGGGGTGAACCGGCCCCGAACGTCCTGGGTGGTCACGCCAGTTGGCCGTCCCCACGCACGTGGGGGTGAACCGGCGACCGCGAGATTCGTCGACTACGCACGAGAGCCGTCCCCACGCACGTGGGGGTGAACCTCATGCTGGTTCAGTGCGAAGCTGTGGTTTCTCGCCGTCCCCACGCACGTGGGGGTGAACCGGTTCGAGCGTGTCGCCGGGTGACCCCGCAGGAGCCGTCCCCACGCACGTGGGGGTGAACCGTCCTGGAATTCCGATACGCCCGACGGACAGCCGCCGTCCCCACGCACGTGGGGGTGAACCGTCGTGCCCGCTCCGGTTCAAGTGTCGTGTCCGGCCGTCCCCACGCACGTGGGGGTGAACCGGCCCTTCCATCCGAGCGATCTGTTCCGGATCCGCCGTCCCCACGCACGTGGGGGTGAACCGCGCTGGGCCTGTGCCAAGCACGATAGCGTTCAGCCGTCCCCACGCACGTGGGGGTGAACCGGTGTCGAGCGCATGGTTGGGCTTGGCGCTCTGGCCGTCCCCACGCACGTGGGGGTGAACCGAGAAAGTGTTTCTGGCCATTGGTGCGCTAGTGTTAGCGCCGATGGGAAAATGAGCGAAATCGCCGAACTGGAATTGACCCACCAAGGCGGCGCATCATCCACGGAGAAACCGTGGAGGTGTGAGAGAGACGGTGCTAAAGGTGGGAGACGTGAAAGAGGTCTACGAGATGAAAGGGGCGGGCCGTTCGGTCCGGGGGATTGCGCGAGAGCTGGGTATCGCACGGAACACGGTGCGGCGGTATCTGCACGCTCCGGAGGCGATGCGGCCCAGGCCACGGCGTCGGCGTTCCTCGAAGCTGGACGCGTACGTGGCGTACGTCGAACGTCGCCTCGGGGAAGGACTGGAGAACTGCGTCGTGCTGCACCGGGAGCTGCGTGAACGGGGGTACGACGGGGGGTATTCGATCCTGAAGGCTTACGTATCGCCACGTCGTCGTCGAGAGCCCCGAGCGACGATGCGGTTCGAGACGGAGCCCGGCGAACAGGCACAGGTGGACTGGGGGAGCTTCAACTACCTTGGGGCTGACGGCCGCAGGCACCGGCTCTGGGCGTTCGTGATGGTGCTGGGCTGGTCGCGAGCGATCTACGTCGAGTTCGTAAGGCGTGCGGACGTAGCGAGCTTCATGCAGTGCCACGTCAACGCGTTCGACTACTTTGGCGGCGTGCCGCGGCGGTGCCTGTACGACAACGCCAAGGTGGTGGTGCTGGGCCGTGATGCAGACGGGCGTCCGGAGTGGAACCGGCGAATACTGGACCTGTCTCTGCGCATCGGCTTCGAGCTGCGGGTGTGCCAGCCGTATCGGGCCCAGACCAAGGGGAAGGTGGAGAGCGGGGTCAAGTATGTGCGCGGCAACCTGTGGCCCAGCGTCCGTTTCACGGACGACGCGGACCTGAACCAGCAGAGCCTCGAGTGGTGCGACAGTGTGGCCAACCGGCGCGTGCACGGGACGACGGGCCGGCGTCCCTGGGAGATGCTGGCCGATGAGCGGGTCCACCTCGGCGGGTTGCCGGAGCGTTCGGCGCTGGCGCCGCATCTCCGGGACGACCGCAGGGTGGCGCATGACGGCTACGTGCACTGGGAGGGCTCCCGCTACGGTGTGCCCTGGCGGTGGGCGGGAGCGACGGTCCAGGTGGGACAGCGCTCGGGGACGGTGGAGATCTGGGCCGGCGACCAGCGCTTGGCGGTGCATCCCCGCGCCGAACACCCCGGGCAGCGCTTCACCGCGCCGGGCCAGTGGGAAGGGTTGCCCAGGGGAGACGGCCGTCCACAGCAGGAGGCCGTGGCAGTCCAGGTGACGGTCGGCGAGGTGGAGCGGCGTTCCCTGGACGTCTACGAGCTGGCTGCTCTGGGAGGTGTGCGATGATCGCCTTGGAGCAGACCCGTCAGCATCTGGAGAGCCTGGGGCTCAAGCAGGCTGCCGAAGCGCTCGACCATACGCTGGACGCGGCCGCCGGCAAGCAGTTGACCTACCCGGAGATGCTCGCCGAGCTGCTGGGCGTGGAGGTCAACGCCCGCCGGGAGCACTACCTCACCACGAGAACCAAGCTCGCACATCTGCCCTTCCAGCGCACCTTGGAGCAGTTCAACTTCTCCTTCCAACCCTCCGTCGACGAGCGCCAGGTCAAGGAGCTGGCCAGCCTCGCCTTCGTCGCCGAAGCCACCAACATCCTGCTGCTCGGACCGCCCGGTGTGGGCAAGACACACCTGGCCGTCGCATTGGCGCTCAGGGCGATCGGGCACGGCTATGGCGCGTACTTCGTCCGCGCCTACGACCTGATGGAAGACCTCAGGAGAGCCCCAGGCCGAGCAGAACCTGAGGCGGCGCATGCGTGTCTACCTCGCTCCCAAGGTCCTCATCGTCGACGAGTTCGGCATCTGGCCCTACGACAGAGACGCAGCGACCGCTTTCTTCACGCTGGTTTCTGCCCGCTACGAACGCGGAAGCATCATCCTGACCTCGAACAAGGGCTTCGGCGAGTGGGGTGAGCTGCTGGGCGACACCGTCATCGCCTCAGCCATCCTGGACCGGCTGCTGCATCACAGCCACATTCTCAACATCCGGGGGGAGAGCTATCGGCTCAGGGAGAAACGCCAGGCGGGGCTCTTTAGCTCGCATCGACTGCTGAGTCCGCCGTCGGAGGGGGCAGACGACAACTACAGTCGCTGACGGAAGACTGACCACGGTAGCGAGGTGGGTCAACTCGGTTTCGGCGATAGTGGGTCAACTTTATCCCGGCGTTGACACTAGTCGCCGTCCCCACGCACGTGGGGGTGAACCGTGAAACGCGCTTGACGGTACTTCGACGCCCCCGCCGTCCCCACGCACGTGGGGGTGAACCGAATGGCGGAGGTCGGGGTCGACCAGGGTCGGAGCCGTCCCCACGCACGTGGGGGTGAACCGGCGCAAATATGGATGCGGCTGCCGGGAGCATCGCCGTCCCCACGCACGTGGGGGTGAACCGGCGACCAACCATGCGCCAGCCAATCAGTCACAGCCGTCCCCACGCACGTGGGGGTGAACCGATATGGCAGAACCGTCTCCCACATCCAATCCAGCCGTCTCAGAGAACTGAAGGTTCTCGACTTGTCCGATTGGTGGCGCCAACCGTCACAATACAGAAATCGCTAGTCCTGTGTGCTTTGACAGGTTGCCCATCCACATTTCGAAGATAGTGGTATCTACCGTAAACCGTGGTGGGCTGGACTGGACGAAATCAAGAACCGAGGCCGATTCCGAGGTCACACCATCGTTCGGCATGGGAATGGTGTACGTCAGAACGGCCTCGTCTCCGTTGACCTCGATGTCCTCCACGAAGTTGCGGATGAGGGCTTTGCGCTCGGGGAAGGTCCCCTCCTGTAGGAACTCCCGGAAGTCCGCCACGTACCTCTTGATCTCCTCGCTGGTCGGCAGCTCCACCCTGCGCTGCTCAATCTGAGTTGCGGCGTCCTCTCTCGCAGCCTCCAACTGTTCCTCTCTGTGCCTCAGAGAGAAGATTCGGGGCGACAGGACCTCCAGCGTCAGCTCGCTGGTCTCAAGGGCCTCGTAGAGGCTCTCAAGCCGCTTCCGAACGTCACTCAGCTCGGCGTCTACGACCTCCAGCCTGCCGGCCAGCTCACCGGCCATAGCGTCGATCTCCTCCGCCACCAGCGTCACCAGCTCGACGATGGTCTCCTCGGTGAGAATGCGCTCCCTGATCTTCTCGACCACAAAGTCCTCAACCCTGGGAGCGTTCAGGTAGCGGGCGCTGCACGTCCCTGCGCCTTCCCTGAACAGGGTGCCGCAGATGTAGTAGGCGAACTGGCCGCTCTTGGCTCCCTGGGCGGAGTAGGGCCTGCCGCAGACACCGCACTTGAGCAACCCGCTCAGCAGGAACCTGCTCCCAACCCTCGCTGGCCTCTGCACCTTGGGGGCACGGTCCCGCATCGCCTGCTGCACGGCGTCGAACTGCTCCCTGGACACCAGCGCGGGCCAAGCTCCCTCAACCCGCACAGGGACCTGGGGCTTCTCTCCCTTGCTGGTTCTGCCCCACACGGCGGCGCCGGTGTAGGCTTCGTTGGTCAGCAGGTAGTGGAGTCCTCCCTTGTACCAGCGGTTGCCCCTGTTGGTGACGCCCCGGTCGTTCAGGGCCTTGCATATCTCCATGAGGCCGTTCCCCCGAAGCGAGCTCTGGAACAACTCCTTCACCACCGGAGCGGCGGCCGGGTCAACCTCCAGCGTGGGACGCTCCTTCACCCCGTCGCTGACCTTGACGCGGGTGTAGCCGAAGGGGGCCTTGGAGCCGAGGAAGAAGCCGCGTGATGCGGCCTCCCTCATACCCCGGACGACATCCTGGGCAAGATTTTCGCTGTAGAACTCGTCCACGCTCTCGATGATGGCCTCCATGAGCTTGCCGGTGGGGGAGTCGTCGGCGTGCTCGGTGATGGACACTACCCTGACGCCCTTGCGCCGGAGCATGGACTTGAAGGCGACGGCGTGCTCCCGCTTGCGTGTGAAGCGGCTGAACTTCCAGACGAGAATGACCTGAAAGGGAGCCTTCGGCTGGCTGCCCTCCTCGATCATCTCCCTGAACTGGGGCCGGTCGGCGACGCGGCCGCTCTCGGCCTCGTCCACGAACTCGCGGGCTACGGAGTAGCCGTTGGCCTTGGCGTAGTCCTTGAGCGCCCTCAGCTGGGCGGACACGGACAGGTCCACGTCCTGCCGCTCGCTGGACACCCTGGCGTAGAGAGCCGCCGGCGTGAGCGGCTGTAGGTTCTTCTTCATGCTGCCCTCCTTCTGTTACCGAGTCTTACTCGGTATTCTGAGGCATCCGGCAGGCCGTTGTCAAGGGAACGGAGCGCCCCAGATTCCCCACCTAGATAAGAGGAAGACCTCGTTGGCACCCGCCACGAAGGGGGCTAAGATGTTTCTTGACCAAGAGAACCGATCACCAACGAGGTGCAGCTATTATGAAGCAAGGCTTGCTGGCATTCCAGTACGAGCAGGAGAAGGGCTCGACAGGTATGACGGGACTGTCGGGGCTGCTGACGTACGTGGAGTTGATGGACGCAGCGGGTTTGAGGTCATCGGTAGAGCGCCACGTGAGACTGCGGGAGTGTGGTCAGGGCTGGACGGATAGCCAGACGATCATCTCGTTGATACTGCTGAACTTGGCAGGCGGCGAGTCAGTGTCCGACCTTGATCTCCTTGAGAAGGACAGAGGGTTGTGCAGGATACTTCGAGAGTTCGAGACCTGTGGTATGCGTCTCAGCGAGCGCAGGGCGTTGGAGAAGAGATGGCGAGTCGAGCGTCTTCGGAGCGTGCCGTCGGAGTCTGCGGCGTTCCGGTATCTGGAGGGGTTCCACGACATGGACGAGGAGTCGAAGCGGGAAGCTCACAGGGCGTTCATAGCGGCTCCCAACGAAGCGCTACAGGGTCTGGGGAAGGTCAACGCCGACCTGGTGGGCTTCGTGCAGAGCCGTTCGCCTCAGACCGAGGCCACTCTGGACATGGATGCCACACTGGTGGAGACGCGCAAGCAGGAGGCGCTCCACAGCTACAAGGGGTACAGGGCGTACCAGCCGCTGACCACCTACTGGGCAGAGGCCGACCAGATTGTGCATTCAGAGTTTCGGGACGGCAACGTACCTGCGGGCCATCGGCAGTTACGAGTGTTGACCGAAGCACTGGAGCATCTGCCTGCCGGTGTGGAGAGCGTGATGCTCAGGTCTGACACGGCGGGGTACCAGCAGGAGTTGCTGCGGTACTGCGCGGAGGGTAGAGACGAGCGGTTCGGGGTGATCGAGTTTGCGGTTGGGGTCGACGTGACGGCGGAGTTCCGCCGTGCGGTGTCAGAGGTCGCCGAGCAAGACTGGCAGACGCTGTACCGCAAGGTTGGGGAGCATCGTGTGGACACGGGTCAGCAGTGGGCTGATGTGAACTTCGTGCCCAACTGGATAGGGCACTCCAAGAACAGCCCTGAGTATCGGTTCATAGCTACCAGGGAGCGGTTGATCGAACAGCCTCTGCCGGGAATGGAGGGGCAGATGGAGCTTCCGTTCCCCGCGATGGAGCTGTCCAACAGAGGCTGGTACAAGGTCTTCGGAGTGGTGACCAACCGGAGCATTGCGGGGGATGAGTTGATCTGGTGGTCGAGACAGAGGTGCGGTAAGGGCGAGGAGGTCCACAGCGTTCTGAAGAGTGACTTGGCTGGGGGCAGGCTTCCGTCGGGGCTGTTCGGAGCCAACGCAGCATGGTGGGCTATAGCAGTGCTGGCCTTCAACCCCGTATGGGGCTACGGGGCAGGCTCTGAACTCTGCCATGAAGCGGCTGGTGTTGGGCGGACAGTGGGTGGGCAAGCGTCTCAAGGCGGTGCGTTTCGCCCTGATCGCCCTACCGGGCCGTGTGGTGCGTCACGCCAGGAGGTTGATCATCCGTCTTGCCCGTGGTCATCCCTCATACGAGTTGCTGCTCAGGGTGCGGCAGAGGATATTGGCGCTGGCTGCCGAGCCGTATCGGGCGTAGGCGACCCTGCCTGGAGCATCGGTTTGTAGGCGACTCTGCCGAGTTGCCAGGCCGGGCCATGCCTTCTTCGGCCTGACAACAGCCATAATTGGCAGCGAACCGCTGCCGATACCCTCAAAGACGGCACCCGAGACCCTCTCCGATGCCGATCATGTCATGCGTCACCCCAAGTCGACACCCGGACACCCCTGAAAGCACACGAAACAGCTCTCAACAATGTCAGGTGGGGGATTTGGGGCGCGTGCTCGCAGCAGCAAACATCACCCCTTCAGCGCCGATAGGAACCGGGGGGCGTTGATGATTCTCGCGCCCCGATGCTCCCCAAGGGGCAGCAGATGCCGCCGGTCTCCGGTCACCAGGTAGTCGGCGGAGGCGGCCGCCGCACACTCCAGGATGCGGTTGTCGGCGTGGCCGCCCTCGATCGTCTCCGGGAGCCGCCGGGGGTCAATGACGGTGGCGGCATTCCCAAGCGCTCTGAGAGCCTGGGACGAGCGTTCTTCAGTCCAATCGAACTTGCGCCCGAGCACCCCGGCAACCTCTTCCAGGATGAAGGGAGACACGCACAGCTCGAACCGTCCCCTGAGAGCCAGCTCGAGGACGAGGCGTTCGTTGCCGGGGAAGTTCAGGCCGGAGACGATGACGTTGGTGTCGAGGACGACTCTCATGTACGGGAGGAGCCGACCTCGGCCCGGTACTCTTCCACCAGACCGGCCACGTCCTCAGGGCCGATGCCCTTCTCCCTGGCCCTCTCCTCTCCGTACTGGAGCAGCTGTCTCCACTCGCACTCCTCGATGTAGCGGAGCACCGCCTCGCGAAGGAACTCGCTCCTGGACCGCCCCTGCTGTTTCATCGCCTCGTCCACCCGATCTGCCATCTCCGGCGGCAAAGAGAAGGTGATGGTCTTGGTCGTTCTTGACATATTCACCTCTTGTTATCGAGTCTTACCAAGATATTGCGGCATCGGCTGCGGTCCTGTCAACCGTCTTCCGTCTTCTGCTAATCGCCAAACGGCCTCATGTTGTGACAGGAGTGTTTGAGCGCGTCACGCGAAGGCAAACGTTGGGTCCCATGTGTCGGTATTGCGCCATGCCTGTCCCAGGGGGCCGACCCGTTCCAGCGTCTCCCTATCGGAGACCCAAAGAGGCACGTTGACCCCGGTGCGCTCCATCTCGTTGCGGGCCACCCTCAGGAAGTGCGCCGGAGCCAGGGAATCGTCGAAGACGACGAGAACGAGGGGCACAACGCCGTGGTCGTCCAAGGGCTGCTTGGACGAGTAGTAGCGCAGGTAGGGCGCGAGACGAGCCGACATGGTGGAGGGATTCACGGCCCGCCGCTCCCACTCCAGGAAGAAGGGGTAGGTCCGTTCCCCGGCCTGCGCCACACCGAACCCGTCGGGGTGAATGGAGCGAAGCCTGCCCCGGTGCCGGAAGTAGCGGGCGGCGTGGTGGGGCGGGCTGACTTGCAGGACCCGGAAGCCGGAGTGCCGCTTGGCCTGTCGGGTCAGCGCCGCCATGAAGTGGTGTACCCCCTCGGTGTGCTCGATGGTCCGGGCCAAGGGACGGCTGCGCGCCCCCGGCACGCTCCGCCAACCCGAGGAGGCCTGTCCTTCAGCGGGTTCGACGCTCCATCGGGCGATGGCCCTGGACACGGAGGCCCGGTCCCTACGGGCCAGGAGCGCCAACCCTCGGCGGCTCAGGGCCAGCCGTCGGCGACCGCCCAAGTGTAGGCGGGAGACCAGACCTAGCCGGCCCAGGCGTGAGGTCAGCTTGGACACGCCGGAAGGCGAGAGTTCCAGCAGGCCACCCAGGTCGTCCGCCGTGATCCAGGGCCACTCGGACAGCCGGTCGAGCAGCCGCTTGTCGGCGGGCTTGAGCGCGGCGGGAAGCAGGTGGCCCGGAATCTTCTCCGGTTCTTCGGGGACGAAGAGGCCCCCGGGCAGGGACAGCCTGGTCAGCGCCGGCTCAGTGGGCAGCCGCCCGCCCGGTTTCATGTGGGCCAGGGCCTCGCTCAGGGACAGGACAGCTTGTGTGGCCGTGAGACGCCATACCCTGTCGTCGGCGCTGGCGTTTGCGACGTGCTCTTCCAGGGCTAGGAACACCGGGCCGGGGTAGCGGGCCAGCAACCTGCGGGACTGACGTAGCCGCGCCTCGTCGGGCATCAACCCCAGGAGAGCGCGGGGCATTGGTTGGTTGGGGTCCGGCAGCCACCGCACCCGGTCGGAGAAGGCGGTCCGGTCAGTGGTGGCGCCCTGCCGGATTATGCCCAGGGTCCTGCCGCCGGGCAGCGCCATCGCAGCGTCTAGGACCAGCCCCCGGTACCACCGGAAGGCCGGTGAGCCGCCTGCGCCCGCCACCGCCGAGGCCAGCCGGTAGACGACGGCCACGGCGTCCAGCCGAGCCAGCAGGAGGCGCTGCCAGTGGGCGGAGACCGGATGGGTGCGAAGCAGGCGTTCCACGCCGGTCCCGTCCTCCAGGGCCAGACGGCGCAGACCCTCGGCAGTCAGATACCAACGGCGGGTGGAAGGCGTGAGGGGGGCAGCGTGTCTGATGGAGTCCGCCAGTCCCTCGCGGCGCAACCTGCCCAGGGCGTTATGGGCAGCTTCCTCGTACATACCCATAAGGGCGGCCAACTCCAGGCGGTCCAGGAAGGGCATGGCCGCCAGGCCGCGCAGCGCCAGCCGGTCCCACTCCCCGGCGATCATTCACTCCCGTCACCGGCTTCGGCGGGTTCCGGGGTTCCCTCGCGCCGCCGCCTCGGCCGCTTCCTATTCCCCGGAGCGGCTTCCCCGGCGACGCCGTTGGGGGACGACTTTGCAGAGCCGGGGGCCGGATGCTCGGAGGCCCCGTCGCCTTCAATTTCCTCCAGCTTGTCCCGGAACTCCTGCACCAGCCGCTGGGCCTCGGCGTCCTGGGAGGCGATGGTCTCCGCCGGGGTGGCGTAGGCCGCCGTTCCGGCCCGGACGCGCTCCGCCGCCAATGGGTCTCCGTCCTCCGGCTTCCTCACCCTCATGGAGTAGGTCGCCAGCCGCTCCCCGTCCACGGTGGCCCGCACGTAGCAGTGGTGCACGGGCAGGGACACCAGGTCCTCCTCGGTCACCCGCTCCCGGTCCAGCTCCCCGATGAGCTGCCGGGCGTCGGAGGCCGCCACCTGGAACACCGCCAGGCACCCCACGTTGGCCAGGAGCGTGTCCTGCATGGTGGGGGAGAGGTCAGCCAGCTTGGCCAGGCTCTGGGTGGCCAGGATGAAGCTGGCCCCGAACTTGCCCAGCTCGCTGAGCATGGACTCGTAATCGACGCCGGGCATGGCCTGCATCTCGTCCACCACCACCAACGCGCCGCGCCTTTGGTCGAGCGGCAGCCTGCCCTGCTCCCTGATCACCGAGTCCACCAAGTTGAGCAACGACGCGCCCACCAGGGCCGAGACCTCCGGTCCCGCCGTGGCCTGAGAGGTGGACACCAGCAGCACGCCGCCGCCGGCGATGACCTCCCGCAGGTCAATGGTGGAGCGGCGCTGCCCCAGGATGGCCCGGGCCTTCTTGGACGATGCGTAGTAGGCCAGGCGGGTCTGCACCGGCGCGGTGACCTCGGACCGGAACTGGCGGGTCCAGCTTGCGAAGTCCCGCGCCCACCACCCCAGCACGTAGGGGTCGCCCACCCGCCGCTGCACCTGCTTGCGGAACTCCGGCTCCGCCAGCAGCCGTTGCCCGTCCAGGATGGTGAGCTGCTCGTCCTCCCTGGTGTCGGGGTGGGCGTTGTACTCGTGGAGGCTCTTGACGGTGTGCTCCAGGACGGACTGCATCCGGGGTCCCCACTGCTCCCATACGCCCTTGGCAATCCGCACCACCGAGTCGGCGGTGCGGTCCCGGTCGGCGAAGACCTTGGTGTCCAGAAGGTTGATGCCCGGAACCCGATCCTCGTCGCCAAGGTCTATCAGCCGCACCTTATCGTCGATCTCTGCGGGCACGTGCCGCAACAGGGCGTCCACCAGGTCACGGTGGGGGTCTATGACCACGATGGCGTCGCCGTCCCTGCCCGCAGCCTTCTCCCGCAGCTTGTGGGTGACAACGTGGTGCATCAGCGTGGACTTGCCCATGCGGGTGCGGGCCACGTAGAGGTGGTGTCGGCGCAGCAGGTCGTCCTGGAAGTGAATCTTCCGCGGCCTGCTGGCCACCGTGTCCCCCACGTGAGCGCCGCCGGCGACGCCCTTGGCCGAGGGGAACAGCACCCTGGCCCCGGAGCGGGCCACCATGGGCAGGTCGTCTCCGGCCCCCAGGGGGTGCCACAGGGCCGCCGCCTCCCTGCCCCCCAGGACGTTCCGGCTCTGGAACATCCCCCGGCGGGGTGGCCACGGCTCGGTTGCCGGAACGGCGGGCCGCACCTTCCCCGCCTTGAAGCTGGCCCCGGCGGGGTTGTCGTAGCCCCGGTAGGCCGAGGCCACGTTGCGCAGCAGCTCCCTGGCCCGGCTCTCGGTCCCGTGCTGCGACAGGACGGCGGTGACCTCTAGCTCGGCCTCGTAGGCGATGCGGGAGACCTTCTCCTTGATGAGCAGCGGGTCCTGGTGCTTGCCACCGGAGCGGGCCTTCTTGATGCGCCACCAGGCCCAGCCCACCAGGGAGGCCAGCGACGCCATCCCCAGGCCCAACAGGACCGCCTTCCAGGTCTCCCCGCGCTGAATCCAGACGTAGCCCATCAAGCTCGGCAGGGCGATCAACCCCAGGATGGCCATGGTCACCCCGTCGTTGCGGTGAATCTGGACATCGGCGTTGTGAGGGGAACTGGACGGGTTGGGTTGGGGCCTCCGGTCGGCCTTCTCCAGGTGCTGGCGGGACCAGTCCGGCCCCAGGGACAGCAGCTTCATCCGGGCCACCAACCGCTCCCCCTCCTCCAGGTCGGACAGGGAGCCGATGACCGAGATGAGGGGGTCGGACCCCTGGTCCAGCAGGTCGTCGTCACGGAAGGTGCTGAACGACGTCAACCATTCTTGCCGGTTGCGCGACAATCATTTTTGCCGGTCTGACGCCTTGTCTGTCTGACGATTCTGGGCCGCGTTGGTCCTATAGCTCGGCAGGTCGAACTCCAGGATCACAGAGTGGTGGACGATCCTGTCTATCGCCGCCGCGGTCGCCATCGGGTTTGCAAACAC
Organism: Dehalococcoidia bacterium; assembly: GCA_965261815.1. Classification (GTDB taxonomy): domain Bacteria; phylum Chloroflexota; class Dehalococcoidia; order Lucifugimonadales; family CAZENU01; genus CAZENU01. Next base: position 2,807,515 of record CBDHDR010000002.1, on the reverse strand, counting down.
CTTCTCCCACTCGCTGAACACAAGGTTGGAGGTGATGCCCAGAGACCTGCGCTCGTAGCGCTCTGCTATCAGGGTGAACAGCACCTCGGACTCGTCGGCTCCCTGCGGCAGGTAACCCAGGTCGTCGATCACCAGCAGGTCGAAGTTATCGAGCTTCCTGAGCATCCTGGGCAGTTCCAGGTCCCGCTTGGCTGCCAGCATGTCCTGCACCAGACGGTAAGCTGGGATGAACAGGACCGAGCGGCCGGACTCAACCAGCCTGTGCCCTATGGCGCACATGGCATGGGTCTTGCCCGTGCCGGGCATCCCGAACGCCAGCACGTTGACGCCACGGTCGACGAAGTCCCCCTCACCGAGTCTCTTGATCTGCTGTCTGAGCTGCACCGGGGTCCTGTCGTGCTCGAAGGTGTCCCAGGTCTTGCCGGCAGGCAGCTTCGATGCCCTCCTCAGACGGTCCACCCGTCTGAGCCGCCTGTCCTCTGCCTCCTGCTCCATCACCTCCACCAGGGTCACGAGAGCGTCGGCATGACCGGCCTGACTGAACCTGCCTACGGTCTCGGCCGCCAGGGTGGGCAGCTTGAACTGCCTGCACAGCTCCCTGACACGTTCTGCTACCGCGCTCGGTGTGTGAGTGTCTACCATCATCGTGCACCTCCCACCAGCAGCCGGTCGTACACACCGAGATCCACTGTCCCTGACAGCTTCAGGTCCGGCACCGGAGGCGGAGCAGGCGCAGACAGCCTGCGCACCATCGCGTAGTCGAAGCTCAGGCCCGACTCAAGCAGTCGCTTCAGCGCCCTGTCCACCTTGGACTCCATGGTTGTCGCAGCCAGGTGCAGGATCCTCACGTACTCCACGTCGGCACGCTCTCCTCTCCAGCCACGCAAAGCGTCATAGGCAAGCCTGAACGTGTGAGTCGGGAACATTTGCTCCCTGAAGCGATAGCGGGCGAACGCACCTGGCTTGCGCACCAGTGATCCGATAATGTGGCGGTAGTCGATCCGCGCTTCACCTGTGCCGTGTACCCGCTCCATGCTCTCGGCGAGATGCCCCTTGTAGTACACCTCGACGTGATCGGCGTACAGCCTGACGTCAACTACCATACCTATCAGTCTCGATGGCACCGAATACGTCCGGTTCGACACCCTGATCGTGCTCCACCTGCGCACTCTGACACGGTAGTTGGCGTACTCGGGGACCGGCGCTGGTGGAAGCGGCCGCAGATGGCGACGCTCTGTCTTGAGCTTGGAGCTCACCAGCCTGTTGCGCCGGTCGACGACTCCTCTGACGAACTCCCTGTACTCTTCCTCGGACTCGAAGTCACGGCTTCCCCTGAGTATCAGGGCCTGGTCAACGGCGTTCTTGAGACGGCGGTGTCTCTGCTCGACCACGCCGTTCTCATGCGACGATCTCGGGTTGGTCCTGGTGGCCTCCACTCCGTAGTGAGCCAGTACCGCCTCGTAACTGGCGTTCACGGCACGGCCCCTGCTGTCCCTCAACTCGTGTGTGGCAGCGGACAAGTTGTCCGTGCGCACCACCCTCGGCACGCCTCCCAGCTCCCATAGCGCTCCCTGCAGTCCCTTCACCAACGCCACGAACGTCTCTCCGAAGCACACCTCGGCATAACTCCATCCTGAGTGGCTCAACGCGAGATGGAACAGCAGGTGACGGAAGGGCTCCCCGCATATGGTCACCCCAAGCCCCGAGCAGTGTGTGAAGTCCACCTGTGCCTCCCGACCGGGCGGATGTTCCTGCTGGAAGTACACCTCCCTGTCGGGCCCGTGAAGTGCCCTGTAGTCGCGGATCCGGCGCTGCAACGTCCTCAGTTGGGAGTTGCCGAACCTGCCGGGGTGTCTCTCGTCGAGCCACTCAAGAATGGTTGTCGCAGAGAGTTCACCCTCTGGATCGGAACGCAGCAGCGGCACGACCTCACTCTCCCACACGTCCGCGAACGGGTCCGGTCTGCTTCTCCATCTTCGCCTGGCCTTCTTCCTCTCCGACGGCAGCGCTCCACCCTGCCACTTCCTTGCCGATCTCTCGCTCATGGCGGCTGATGCCGCCGCTCCCTGCTGTGTCTTTCCTTCCATTAGCTTCTGCCTCAGTAGAACTACCTGTTGATCCGTGATCAATCTGGCACCTCCTGGGTACCAGATCATCCCATCTACGGACCGGCAAGAATGGCTGTCGTCACCGGCAGAAATGATTGTCGTTGTTCAGGTGCGCAGGGGCAGGTACTCCGGCCCCTGGAGCCGCAGGTTCATGGACCAGGCCTGCTCCCCCTCGGCCAGCCGCAACGGATCGTCCTCGGAGGAAACGTCGCCCACCCTTGCCTGGGGATAGTGGACGCCCAGCTGCTGCTTCACGAAGGAGCCCTCCCGGCAGCGGGCCAGCAGAGTGACGCCGGCGGCGTCCCCGGCGATCTCCAGGGAGAAGGGTTCGGGGACGGCGATGGACCCCAGCAGGTTCTCCACCCCCAGCAGGGTGCGCTCCCCGGTACGGGGCGGCGTGACCGCCAGCAGCCGCGTGGCCGGTTGGGGTTCGCCTCCGAAGATTCGCTTGATAAGACTCTGTTTCACGTCGCTCCCTCCTTTGGGCCGGACCGCCGCCGGATTCAGGGCGGCCGCGGCCTCGTGATTTGCCCAGCTCGGGATGTCGGAAGAACATTAGTTCTCATACTACCGGATGGAGGCGGGTGGCGCAAGGTTCGGACGTCAGTTTCCGGCCACCCGGGAATGGCTGAGACTACAATCGGTTCGAGCCGACTTTCGCAGTGGCAGCCCTGTAAGGAGATTTAGATTGCATTGCATAATGCAATCGGGCTGGTTTCCAACGGGAATCAGGCAGGGTAGAGGGTTGGGGAAGGTGGGTTGGGCCGGGATTTTGTTGACGGCCTGTGTCGGATTTATTGTAGGTGTTGTACTGTAGGAATTGTACTCTCTTAGCGAAGGAGGCCGTGGAAATGAGTGTCGGCGAGCGGGATATCCCTCTATCGGATGCCCCCCTATTGGACCTGCTGGACGCCCTGGTCGAGCAGCGGGGTCGGGTTGCCGCAGCCGAGGCACTGGGGGTGAACTACCGCACCATGATGGCCTGCTACGATTCCCGGCGTGTGTCCCGGCGGATGCGAAGGGCGCTGGAGGAGTTCCGGGACTCAGTGGGTACCGGCGATGACGGCGGGGTTGAAGTTGGCAATGACGGCGTGGCGGACGAGGTAGAGACTCTGCGGCAAAGGATAGCCGAGTTGGAGGAGGAAGCCCGGGGACTGCGGGAAGTGGTGGAGACCCAGGCCGGGCAACTGGAAGAGTCGGGGCGAAGGGTCTCCCAACTGATGAGGGAGGCGCAGCAGCGTGGCGAGTCTGGACCGGTGGCGGGCGATGACCAGCCCTCCGTGTGGCGTCCACCCCGGCGGGGTCACGGGCTGCCCGACGCCGGGGTGGTCACCCTGGAAGAGCAGCCCGACGAAGCCCACGCCTTTGGCCCGGCCGCTGCTCTGGTGGCCGGGTGGCGGCAGGTGCGAACCGGCGGAGACGCGAAGGGCAGCCGGGTTGACCAGGCTAGAGCCGGGGTGCGCCGTTGGGAGTTGGAGATAGCGATGATCCATGATTTCCGCCTGACATTGCCCCCGGAGACGGAGCAGCTGGATGAAGCGGGAAGGACGGACCACCTGCGGTGGCGACAAAACGCTCTGACGGAGGCCCGCGGGGAACTGGCCGGGGCGAGGCGGGTGCGCCTCCTGCGACGCATACTCACCCTCGGCCTGTGGTGGAAGTAGGCTCCGGCCCGGCACTGCTACCATCGGAGCAAGCAATTCGGGGTCTGGGTTCCTTCCACGCGCATAGGGAAGGTGGTGGGCAGAAAACCTGTATATCCCTTTTCGTTTCGTTCCTTTCATGGGCGGGAAGGTGTGGCAGACGATGAAGCCGGTCATCGGAGAGAGCGGAGGCGTTGAGGACGTTCACCACCTGAGGCTCATGACGATGCTGCACGAACTAGTGTGGGAGAAAGGGAAACAGGGATGCGGCGACGGTCTCGGCATATATCTCAAGGCCGTAGCCTCGTGCATGAAGACGGGAGGCTGTTCCTGGCGTGTGCGGGAGGCGTTGAAGCAGGGGTTAGGGTTCAGGGTTGGCTCGGTGGCGGCACGTCAGCCGCGTCGCAACGAGGCACTGGAGCGGTGCCTGGGGCACTGAAGGATACACAAAGTGGTGTGGAAGAGTTGGGAATGACAGTGAAGTTATTGATAGGTGTACCGGAACACGGTATAATCCTTCTATGATTAGGTCGTTTCGCCATCGAAGACTGAGGCGGCTCTATGAGCGAGGCGACCCCAGCAGGATAGGCGCCGACCAACTGGATCGGATTACTCTCGCCCTGGCGGACCTGGATGTTGCCAGCAAGCCGAGTGAACTTGATTTGCCGGGGTACAGACTGCATCCCCTCAGGGGTGACCGGAGAGGATCGTGGAACATTTCGATTTCGGGTAACTGGCGGATCACCTTCCGATTTGAAGGTGGTGACGTGTATGACGTCGATCTAGCCGACTATCACTAGCGAGAGGGAAGAGAGATGGCTATGAAGAATCCACCCCATCCTGGCCGGGGCATCAGGGAAAACTGCCTGGAACCCCTTGGGCTAAGTGTAACCGAGGCGGCGGAGGTTCTGGGCGTTGCCCGCCACACCCTTTCTCGGGTATTGAACTGCCACGCCGCGATCTCGCCCGACATGGCCATTCGCCTTGAGAAGGCTGGATGGTCCAGTGCCGATTTCTGGCTGCGCCGGCAGACTTCCTACGACCTAGCACAAGCGCGTAAGGGTGAAGACCGAATACGGGTCGAACGCTACCAGCCGCAGCCCACGGCGTAGGAAGTCGAAGTCATCCGTCCCGGAGTGCCATTGGTCGGGGGACGGGACGATATCGGTTCTCTGGGTACGCAGACGATGCGATGAGCTGTTGAGCAGGACGAATTAGCAAAGGCAGCAATGGAGAACGTAGACCCTATTGAAGTCATAGATTAAGCGGAGGGGGATTCACTCCTGGCATGACAACCGTCAATGGCAAAGACCGCAGCCACGAAAGCATCATCAACGATGCGCTGGCCCGGTTCCTCCGGGAGCGGTGCGGCCTGTCGGCAGTTGCTGAGACGCTGCACGGCGGCAGGCGTCCGGACATCATCGTTCGTCTGTCCGAAGGTCCTGTGATCCTCGAGACCGAGCTTGAACCTGCCTTGACCGTGGAAGCAGATGCCCTCTCCCGCCTTGGTATGGAGATAGACGGTCAGAAGGTTCAGAACGTCTTCGCCGTCACGGTTCCGGGAAGGCTGCGCTCGACGAGCCAGCAACACCTGTACGAGCGCATGGCAGGCGCGACGCTGGTGTGGCAGGAATGGCGCATAGACGGCACTTCCGGCCCCAAGCTCAGTGGGACTGCAATAGAGCTTGGGGATACGGTGCACCGGACAACCCCGCCAGCTGGCGACCTCGACGAAGCAGTTGACGTCCTCGATGAGGGAGCGAGGCGAGCCGGTTCCCGGCTCTACTCCTCCCCCGGGACGTTGGGGAGGGTCTCGAAGATTTTTGACGCCGATCCCAGCGAGGAGGCGGCCAACATGGCCGCGCTGGTCGTCATCAACGCCATGGTCTTCCAGGACCGGCTGGCCAGCAACGAGGTGGCGTTCCAGCCGGTGAGCGCGGCGATGCGAGACGGGCGCTTCTCGCGCATGACGCTGTTGCAGGTATGGGAGCACATCCTGAGCATAGACTACTATCCCATATTCAGCATGGCGCGGGACGTGGTTCAGGAGCTTTCCGAAGTTGAAGCTGCGTCGGTGCTCGGCGAGTGCGCCAGGACTGCCGCTGCGTTGCTGGGCATGGGAGCAGTGGGACGCCACGACCTGGCCGGGCGGATATTCAACCGGCTGATCTCGGAGCGGAAGCTGCTGGCGGCCTTCTATACGAGCATCCCGGCATCCACTCTCCTTGCGGGGCTAGCTCTGCACCCAGCCAGATGGTCCCACGTTGCTTGGAGCGACTCAGAGGGAATTTCCAGCTTGCGTGTGGTTGACCCGGCGTGTGGGACAGGGACTCTCCTCATGGCCGCCTACCGGCAGATAGTCCAGAACCACGCAGCTGTGGCTTCCGACGATTCCGATGACTCGTCTCTCCACCAGGCCCTGGTCGAGAAGGTCATTGTCGGGGCTGACGTGGTGCAGGCTGCCATTCACCTGACAGCTGCAACCCTTGCGGCAATGTCCCCATCGGTGAGGTTCGAGCAGATGCAGCTTCACACCCTCAGATTGGGTACGGAGACGCAGGAGAACCTTCAAGGGAAGGAATCCCGGGCTGTCTATCTTGGCTCGCTGGACTGGTTGGAATCATCTGAAGTCCAGTCCTTCTTCTCCGCCACCGAAGAGCAGATAGGAGCGACCACCGGTGCTGGAAGCATCGTACAGCTTCCCAGGGCCAACTTGGTCATCAGCAATCCCCCGTTCACCCGGCGGGGCAGCGATGGCGGGAAAGAGGAAGCTCTGTCCCGTGTGTTCTCCCTACCGGAGGGCGACATGGAATCCCAGCAGGCCATAGCGAAGCGGACATCTGCTCTGCTGAAGGGCACGTCGGCCAATCAGATGGCCGGACATGCTTCGTCCTTCACGGTCCTAGCGGACCGAATGGTCAGCCCCGGAGGGCGCATCGCACTGGTGCTGCCGGTGACGGCAGTGTTCGGCGAGTCTTGGCGAGAGGTCCGCCAAATGCTCGCCTCCAGGTACGAGATTGAGTTCGTGGTGTCGTCCCACGACCCTGCGCTCCTCTCCATGTCATACGACACCGCCATCGCAGAGGCGCTGCTCGTGGCCCGCCGACTCCAGGAGGGTGAACATGCGCCCAGACGTGGGAGATTCGTCAACCTATGGCGTGCGCCCTACCAGGAAACGGATGCGCTGGCTCTCGTCCGGGCCGTGAACGCGGCGGCTGCATCACCCGTGTTGCGGTCGGACGGGCCGCCGGTTGGGGGCAGTGCTCTGATGGTTGGCGGCGAACAATGGGGCGAGGTCGTGGACGGCCCTGTAGGGGAGGGACCTTGGACGGCTGCCCGGTGGAGGCGTATCGTAACGGGCCAGTTCGCATCTGCGGTTGCACGGGGTGAGCTGTGGATAGAGGACGGATAGCAGGATTGCCGGAGCTGTCCCGATAGCGGCTATGACGGATGTCTGTAATGTCGGCCCCCAAGACCGCAGAATCCGAGGGTCCCTTGGGGTCTTCGACGCTTACCACGGCTGGAACGGCGATGCTCAGTTCCCCGGAATATGGGGTCTGGACTCGTCGGTTCACCAGAGCATGTCCTCGGAACCGAATGCCTGGCTTTCTCCAAAACCAGGCCGTGACCATCAGCCAGTCTGGTCTCAAGCCGGAACGCTTCAGATTACGCGGGATGTCCGGTACAACTCACAACCAGTCATGGCGGTTCGCACAGATCTACGGACACTGGGGGTGAGGGCGTGGCACACATTGTCCGTACACGAGGATGATCCTGTGATTAGGTCTCGGCTGGAGATTGCTTTGGCCCTCTGGTGTAACTCCACCCTCGGGATGCTGCTCCACGCTGATCATTCCAACAGTACCCAGGAAGGTAGAGGACAAGGCAACAAGGGAATGTTGGAGAGCCTCACAACGCTTGATGTCCGAAAGCTGAAAGCCTGGCAACTCGACGAGGCCTTAGCAATCTGGCGCGACTTCAAGGTTCATAAGTTTCAGCCTTTCTACCGGTGCGCAGTTGACCCCGTGCGTATCGAGTTGGATGAGCGCGTAGTGCGGGACCTGCTCGGTCTTGGCGAAGACGCCGTGGCCGCCGTAGCCAGGCTGAGAACACTGCTGGCGAGTGACCCGTCCATCCACGGTTCCAAGAAGCCGGAGCTGCCAACTTGAATGACCGAGACGATGGGAGCCGGGGGGTTGGAGTTCCTGAGCTTATACCTGCCAGGATGCTCAACGAGTTCGTCTACTGCCCCAGGCTGAGCTACATGGAGTGGGTGCAGGGCGAGTTTGCCCACAGCGAGGATACGCTGGACGGCCGATTTCAGCACCGGCGCGTCGATCAGCCATCCGGCGATCTCAGGGAACCGGAATCCGACGAGGATGACGAACATGAGAAGATCCATGCTCGCTCCGTCCTCCTGTCGGATGAGACTCTGGGCGCCATTGCGCGCATCGACTTGGTCGAGGCCCAGGGACCGGCTGCCACGCCCATAGACTACAAGCGCGGAACCGTACCCGACGTCCCTGGCAACGCCTACGATCCCGAGCGGGTGCAACTGTGCGTTCAGGGTCTTCTCCTGCGCGCCAGCGGGTACCAATGCGACGAGGGCATCCTCTACTTCGTTGCTTCAAAGCGCCGCGTCCGGGTTCCCTTCGACGATGCGCTGGTGGCGCTGACGCTGGAGATGCTGGACGCCGCCCGTGCGATGGCCGTTGGCGGCAAAATCCCGCCTCCGCTTGAGGACAGCCCAAAGTGTCCCCGGTGCTCCCTCGTTGGCATTTGCCTCCCTGACGAGGTTACCTTCCTCAAAGGCAGCCGGCATGTGGTAAAGCCGGATGACGTTCGTCGCATGGCCCCAGCGCGGGATGATGCTCTGCCCATGTACGTGACCACCCAGGGCGGGGTCGTGGGAAAATCCGGCGACAATCTCACCGTCAGCGTTAAACGCGAGGTCGTCGCCCGCGCCAGGCTCCTTGACGTGTCCAGCCTCTCCATCTTTGGCAATACTCAGGTCACCTCACAGGCTACGCGCGAGCTCTTGGACCGGGCAATACCCGTCTGCCACTTCACCTACGGAGGTTGGCTGAAGGGCATAACTTGGAGTATGGGCCACAAGAACGTCGAACTGCGGATAGCCCAGTTCCGCGCAGCCGGCGGCAGCCTCACGTCCCTCTCCATAGCAAGGGACATCGTCGTCGCCAAACTACGCAACAGCAGGGTCATGCTTCGCAGGAACCACCCAGACTCGCCCCAGGCTGCTCTACAGGAGATTGATCGGCTTTGCAAAAGCGCCATGTCTGCGGACTCGCTCCAAACACTGCTCGGCATAGAAGGGGCCGCTGCCCGCGTCTACTTTGCCAACTTTGCTTCTCTAATTAAGTCTGATCGATCCACCTTCGACTTCCGCACGCGCAACCGCCGCCCGCCCAGGGACCCGGTGAACGCGGTGTTGTCCTTCCTCTATTCGATGTTGATCAAGCAAGCCCTGATATCGGCGGTGACGGTGGGATTCGATCCGTACATGGGCTTTTACCATCAGCCCAAGTATGGACGACCCGCGCTGGCCCTTGACCTCGCCGAGGAGTTCCGCTCAATAATCGCAGACTCCGCTACGCTTACCCTCTTCAACAACTCGGAGTTGAAGGAGGGGGACTTCATTCGTAGGTCCGGGGCCGTGGCCCTGACTGAGGGCGGACGCAAGGCCGTTATCAGAGCATTCGAGCGCAGACTGGACACCCTGATAACGCACCCTCTGTTCAACTACTCCATAAGCTACCGCCGAGTCATGGAGGTTCAGGCGCGTCTGTTAGGCCGCTTCCTACTGGGCGAGTTGAAGAAATACCCTGCCTTTACTACGAGGTGAGCCATGCGCAACCGATATATAGTGGCCTACGACGTGAGCGATGCCAAGCGGCTGCGCAGGACCTTCAAGAAAATGAATGGGTTTGGCGACCCGCTGCAATACTCGGTCTTCGTTTGTGACCTCTCAACGAAAGAACGAGTCATCATGGAGGAAGCCCTGACCGAAATCATCAACCTCAAAGAGGACAGAGTGCTGGTCATAGACATAGGCCCTGCCGATGGCCGTGGCGCGGAGGTAGTGAAGACCTTGGGCCGTCAGTTCAAGCCGAGCCCTGTGGAGGTCTTGGTGGTTTGAGGGGCATGGCCTAGTATGATGTACGCAAGGGCAGAGTACGCGCTTGGCTCTCCATTGCGAGCGCTCCGGTGGTATTCGTTGTACTAGTGAGCGCTCGCATGATTTGAGCGTAAAACATGGAGATGGGAGGTTCCGGCCAACTAACAAGCGGCAAAATCCAGCAAAACTCGTGCAATTCCCTCATACGGGCGGCTCGCTATGTCGGAAACTGTTCCCCAGATACGGTATCCATGACCGAAAGGTCATGGATACATTGAAGCCCCAATGGAGGAAGTGACTGTGACCCCCCCCCGGTAGTATCCATGACCGAAAGGTCATGGATACATTGAAGCGCCACCTGCTGGTGCCCCGTCGTCTTCCGCTTTGTGCGTATCCATGACCGAAAGGTCATGGATACATTGAAGCGAACAGCGGCGAGAACTCCCTGTAGGTCTCCAGCGGCAGGTATCCATGACCGAAAGGTCATGGATACATTGAAGCGACGTTTGATGGAATAGTGCATGCGCCCTTCGATACGCGTATCCATGACCGAAAGGTCATGGATACATTGAAGCCCGACTACCTGCGGGACCTGATGGACGGCATGGACAAGTATCCATGACCGAAAGGTCATGGATACATTGAAGCGCACGAATCGTGTCCCCCGACACACAGTTGGTCGAGGTATCCATGACCGAAAGGTCATGGATACATTGAAGCCTCTGGACGCAGAACGTCTCCCTGGGCAGCCTGTCGCGTATCCATGACCGAAAGGTCATGGATACATTGAAGCATCAGGCGCGGCGAGACGCTGGGCCTGGTGGGCGAGTATCCATGACCGAAAGGTCATGGATACATTGAAGCGTTCAGGCCGAGGGCGAGCAGGCCTCCGTCCTGGAAGTATCCATGACCGAAAGGTCATGGCCCCATTGAAGCGTCGTCGGCAGCTCACGCTCCACCACGGGCAGCCTCAGGTATCCATGACCGAAAGGTCATGGCCCCATTGAAGCCGGCTACGACCTTCGGCTTGCCTCCCGAAATCCCCGAGTATCCATGACCGAAAGGTCATGGCCCCATTGAAGCGGGCTGCGTAGCCGTCGGCAGCAGCGCTACCGGTTGATGTATCCATGACCGAAAGGTCATGGCCCCATTGAAGCGGCTGTAATGCCCAGTGCGAGCACCCCGAGTCCTGCGAGTATCCATGACCGAAAGGTCATGGCCCCATTGAAGCGACGGGTCGTGATCATTGGCTTTTCTCCTCGTGGGTCTTGTATCCATGACCGAAAGGTCATGGCCCCATTGAAGCGACTTGATGCCCAGACGGGACTCCACCTTGGTAATCATGTATCCATGACCGAAAGGTCATGGCCCCATTGAAGCCCGAGCCGCGCGTAGAACTGGGCGCGGGTGCTGCCGACGTATCCATGACCGAAAGGTCATGGCCCCATTGAAGCGCGCTGGTGAAACTGCGGCGAAGTCTCGCCCAGCTCGTATCCATGACCGAAAGGTCATGGCCCCATTGAAGCACTCCCGACGAGGCCCATTACGTCAGCATGACTCAGCAGGTATCCATGACCGAAAGGTCATGGCCCCATTGAAGCTGGAGTGGCTCCACTGGCTGTAAAGGGTCTTGGCTTCGTATCCATGACCGAAAGGTCATGGCCCCATTGAAGCGCCAATGCCTACGATGGCGATATCGGCATACTCGACGTATCCATGACCGAAAGGTCATGGCCCCATTGAAGCGCTAGTGTGGCCGGGTTGCGTACTAGTGTCGCGCAGTATCCATGACCGAAAGGTCATGGCCCCATTGAAGCAACACGCTCTCGCTCACACCCAGCGCCTTGGCTATCTCCGCGTATCCATGACCGAAAGGTCATGGCCCCATTGAAGCAACCCGTCGTGCCTGCGTCCATGTCCACGCTGTTTGTGTATCCATGACCGAAAGGTCATGGCCCCATTGAAGCTTGGTAACCGCGTTTACGGCGGTCGACGGGAACAGGTATCCATGACCGGAAGGTCATGGTGAACAACGACAATCATTTCTGCCGGTGACGACAGCCATTCTTGCCGGTCCGTAGATGGGATGATCTGGTACCCAGGAGGTGCCAGATTGATCACGGATCAACAGGTAGTTCTACTGAGGCAGAAGCTAATGGAAGGAAAGACACAGCAGGGAGCGGCGGCATCAGCCGCCATGAGCGAGAGATCGGCAAGGAAGTGGCAGGGTGGAGCGCTGCCGTCGGAGAGGAAGAAGGCCAGACGAAGATGGAGAAGCAGACCGGACCCGTTCGCGGACGTGTGGGAGAGTGAGGTCGTGCCGCTGCTGCGTTCCGATCCAGAGGGTGAACTCTCTGCGACAACCATTCTCGAGTGGCTCGACGAGAGACACCCCGGCAGGTTCGGCAACTCCCAACTGAGGACGTTGCAGCGCCGGATCCGCGACTACAGGGCACTTCACGGGCCCGACAGGGAGGTGTACTTCCAGCAGGAACATCCGCCGTCGGGAGGCACAGGTGGACTTCACACACTGCTCGGGGCTTGGGGTGACCATATGCGGGGAGCCCTTCCGTCACCTGCTGTTCCATCTCGCGTTGAGCCACTCAGGATGGAGTTATGCCGAGGTGTGCTTCGGAGAGACGTTCGTGGCGTTGGTGAAGGGACTGCAGGGAGCGCTATGGGAGCTGGGAGGCGTGCCGAGGGTGGTGCGCACGGACAACTTGTCCGCTGCCACACACGAGTTGAGGGACAGCAGGGGCCGTGCCGTGAACGCCAGTTACGAGGCGGTACTGGCTCACTACGGAGTGGAGGCCACCAGGACCAACCCGAGATCGTCGCATGAGAACGGCGTGGTCGAGCAGAGACACCGCCGTCTCAAGAACGCCGTTGACCAGGCCCTGATACTCAGGGGAAGCCGTGACTTCGAGTCCGAGGAAGAGTACAGGGAGTTCGTCAGAGGAGTCGTCGACCGGCGCAACAGGCTGGTGAGCTCCAAGCTCAAGACAGAGCGTCGCCATCTGCGGCCGCTTCCACCAGCGCCGGTCCCCGAGTACGCCAACTACCGTGTCAGAGTGCGCAGGTGGAGCACGATCAGGGTGTCGAACCGGACGTATTCGGTGCCATCGAGACTGATAGGTATGGTAGTTGACGTCAGGCTGTACGCCGATCACGTCGAGGTGTACTACAAGGGGCATCTCGCCGAGAGCATGGAGCGGGTACACGGCACAGGTGAAGCGCGGATCGACTACCGCCACATTATCGGATCACTGGTGCGCAAGCCAGGTGCGTTCGCCCGCTATCGCTTCAGGGAGCAAATGTTCCCGACTCACACGTTCAGGCTTGCCTATGACGCTTTGCGTGGCTGGAGAGGAGAGCGTGCCGACGTGGAGTACGTGAGGATCCTGCACCTGGCTGCGACAACCATGGAGTCCAAGGTGGACAGGGCGCTGAAGCGACTGCTTGAGTCGGGCCTGAGCTTCGACTACGCGATGGTGCGCAGGCTGTCTGCGCCTGCTCCGCCTCCGGTGCCGGACCTGAAGCTGTCAGGGACAGTGGATCTCGGTGTGTACGACCGGCTGCTGGTGGGAGGTGCACGATGATGGTAGACACTCACACACCGAGCGCGGTAGCAGAACGTGTCAGGGAGCTGTGCAGGCAGTTCAAGCTGCCCACCCTGGCGGCCGAGACCGTAGGCAGGTTCAGTCAGGCCGGTCATGCCGACGCTCTCGTGACCCTGGTGGAGGTGATGGAGCAGGAGGCAGAGGACAGGCGGCTCAGACGGGTGGACCGTCTGAGGAGGGCATCGAAGCTGCCTGCCGGCAAGACCTGGGACACCTTCGAGCACGACAGGACCCCGGTGCAGCTCAGACAGCAGATCAAGAGACTCGGTGAGGGGGACTTCGTCGACCGTGGCGTCAACGTGCTGGCGTTCGGGATGCCCGGCACGGGCAAGACCCATGCCATGTGCGCCATAGGGCACAGGCTGGTTGAGTCCGGCCGCTCGGTCCTGTTCATCCCAGCTTACCGTCTGGTGCAGGACATGCTGGCAGCCAAGCGGGACCTGGAACTGCCCAGGATGCTCAGGAAGCTCGATAACTTCGACCTGCTGGTGATCGACGACCTGGGTTACCTGCCGCAGGGAGCCGACGAGTCCGAGGTGCTGTTCACCCTGATAGCAGAGCGCTACGAGCGCAGGTCTCTGGGCATCACCTCCAACCTTGTGTTCAGCGAGTGGGAGAAGGTGTTTGCAAACCCGATGGCGACCGCGGCGGCGATAGACAGGATCGTCCACCACTCTGTGATCCTGGAGTTCGACCTGCCGAGCTATAGGACCAACGCGGCCCAGAATCGTCAGACAGACAAGGCGTCAGACCGGCAAAAATGATTGTCGCGCAACCGGCAAGAATGGTTGACGTCGTTCAGCAGGTCCTACGCCGAGATCGCCGAGGCCAGGGGCAAAAGCTCCGTGACCGTCCGGAACACCCTCTACCGCATACAGGACAAGCTGGGAATCAAGTCGAAGCAGGAACTCGTGATCTGGGCCGTGCGGAACGACCTGGTCAACGACGTGGCGGTGGGCCGCGACTCCCAGCCGGTGCCCGAGGGGTCTTGACCTATGGCCAGCTGCTGCGAAGGGTTTGGGACGCCAGGCGAACGAGGGATATAATGCTTTTGAAAGGAGAAAGACATGCCTATACCTGAAAATACACTTGCCAGGTGGAGCCATCATCAGGCCGGGACGGCCTTCAAGCAGGCCCACTTGCCCATCCGGGAGGCGCTGAACGCCTATAAGGAGCTGTCGCAGTTCAAGTACGAAGTCTTCCTCCAGGGCTCATACAAGAACGACACGAATCTCGGCGGAGACAGCGATGTCGACGTGGTCGTCCAGCTGTCCTCGAAGCTCCGCCCCCGCGTGGCGGCCCTTACCGGGCAACAGCTGCAGGATGACGCTTCTCACCAGGTCGCATACCAGCGATGGAAGTCGTTCCGGGACCATGCGTTGAAGGCGATGAGGGCCAGGTTCGGGAAGGCCGCGAAGAGCGGCCGCAAGACGTTGAAGGTGCCGAAGGGGAAGATCCCGGCGGACGCCGACCTCGTTGTAACACTGACCTACACGCAGGGAATCGGGTTCTATCTCTTCGACGAGCAACGCTGGGTGGTGAGCGATCCCCAGCAACACCATGCGCGAGGGACGAAGAAGGAAAAAGCCGCGAACAACCGGTTCAAAAGGACCATCCGCATGTTCAAGGCGGCCCGAAACCGGCTGGTGGACAAGGGAACGCTCACCAAGGACGACGCTCCCTCCTACTTCATCGAGTGTCTGCTCTACAATGTCCCAGACCATCTATTCGAAGACAAGCTGGCGCCGACCTATACAGGCATCCTGGACTGGCTCAAGAGGGCGAAGCTCGATAACTTCCAGTGCCAGAACGGACAGGTGCCGCTGTTCGGGCCAGGGAAGGAGCAGTGGTCCGTGAAGAAGGCGCGGGCGTTCGTCAGGGCAATGCAGGAGCTGTGGGACATGGGGGGGCTGAGGATGGAATGCCAATGCCGACCGGTTCTGCTCCCGTGGCGAGAGTGTGAAATCGCCTCCAGCCCAGCTTCTCAACAACTGGGGCGCGCCTAAGTGGTCGGAACGTCGTGGCAGGAAGTGACATGGCCAAGAAGGAGCGGAAACAGAAGACAGGGGCATCACAGCCTCCGCTACTGGAGGACCTTCTCGGGGCAGGGGAAGCCGTCCTCTACGGACAGGTCTGCTGGTCGATAGCCAACCGAGGTACGGAACCACCCAAGGCGGGGGAGGTCATAACCTTGGAGGGCGGGTACGAGGAGGAGAGTCCTACAAGCCGGACGTTCCGCCTTACGGATAAGAGCATCGAGAACGTGGAACGGTGCCTGGGGATGAGGACCTGCGGGGAGGCCGTGGCCCTGTTCGCGGAGCAGGAGGAAGTAGAGCCCTGGGGAGAATGCCCACATGGCCACCAGGAGGCGGCCTTAGAGTTTATGATGCACGGCATCCGGCCCACCGAGCCATGCCCCGAATGCGGAGAGATACCCAATTTCGGCAATACCATGATGAGCTTGGACCTCCACTCGGACGGCCCGGTCAGAGGAGTGGACGGCCAGGAGTACACCACCTGTCCCGGGTGCGGAGACGACACCCTGCAACTTGAGGGGAGCAGCATCGTCGAATGGGGGTGGAAGATCGCATGCCTGAACTGTGGCTGGGAGATGAAGCAGGCGGAAACTCTCGACATAGCCCAGTACTGCGACCTCATGGAGGAGATCAAGTCGCGGGTCGAATCGGTCAACCAGTTGATGGAGTTCCCCGGGATCACGATTCGAACCCGAGTGGAGTCCATCTGCCTCCAGCTAAGGATGTTGCTCGAACTTATCGTGTTCAGCTCCCTGGTATCCAACAA
This sequence comes from Dehalococcoidia bacterium, assembly GCA_965261815.1. Classification (GTDB taxonomy): domain Bacteria; phylum Chloroflexota; class Dehalococcoidia; order Lucifugimonadales; family CAZENU01; genus CAZENU01. The sequence goes on along the minus strand of CBDHDR010000002.1, from coordinate 2,791,206 downwards.
GGACCTCTGGCGGAAGTCGCAGAAGGAGCTCCAGAGCTCCCAGGACATAAGCAAGAAGCTCAGGGAACTGAAGCGCCTCCATCCGAACTTCTATCCGAGGCCCGTAGACCTGGAGGCGAGCCCTCCGGGAGAGGAGCCGGTGGATCGGACGGAAGGGTTCCTCAGTGAAGACAAGCTGATAGAGGTCTACGGGCGGCTGGGCAACATCCTTCATGCCGAGAACCCGATGGGCAAGGAGACCGACTACAGGTTCTTCATAGACGCGGTGCCCGGTTGGCTCTCCGAAGTCATGAACCTTCTGGAGTGCCACAAGGTGTACCTCTACCACCGTCTTGAGGAGTTTTACCTGATCAAGATGTTCGGAGACATGGACGGGGAGCTGTTGTGGATTCGCTTCAAAGCAACTTCTGAGGGCAAGACGAAGTGCGCCTGGCCGGATTGCGTGTCTTCAAGCGCACGGCAGTACTGCGAGTACATCCAGCGGCCCTGGAGGGAATGCCGGCTACCTGAAATCGAACCGGCCCAGACCGAAGGGAAGAGAGTGGCTGGCGGACTCGACGACCCTGCCACGGCCGGGTCTTGACTCCGGCTCATGCCAAAGTAAAGGAGGAGAAGTGGGTGAATCTACGGTAGACCTGGAGCAAATCAAGGAAGAATGGTTGGTGGGCAACGCCGTTGTTGCCTTCGTGGGCGCGCTTCTGATGGCTCAGCCTTGGGAACCTTCGGACGCCGATAATGTAATACCCATCCTCAACGTGACGGTCCCCACGTTTCCGCAGGCCGTAATCCTCGGCATAATGGCGCTTCTCGCGGTCTTGTCGTTCGTTCTTGTTCTGGCCTCAGCAGTACCTCCGCCTCGGTCTTGGGCCATTCGTCAAGTTTCTCCCTACTCGCAGTTGCTTGAACAGCTCATGTGGTTTGCATTTCTCATGAGCCTGTTGGCCGCCCTCTCAGAAGTTCCCCGTGATGAGTGGTGGGCAGAGGTCTTAACATTGAGTGGACTCGTGTTGTGGCTCTTTCTTGGCGCCAGGATGGTGCTCAAACCCCTGATCACTCCGGCTAAAGGGCTGGGCAAATGGCTGTACAGGTTAGTGGTTAGGGCATGGAATCGACTTGTCGTTTCCAGGAGAAGGCCTGACGATGCCGACGACGCTGATGGAGAGTAGGCGACGATTTCAGAAGGACACGTCGTCAGGACTCTGGTTTGTCCGTGCTCGCCCAACCTGCTAACACTTGGGCTGCATCAGAATTCGGAGGGCAAGTAACAATGACTCAGCGGGAATCCCCGCCGACCAATTGGGTCGAACGACTACGTGCCCGGTTGGAGGACCTAGTCGACTTTGAGAAGTCCGTCGAGTACACGCTGTCGGACTTCCAAAGGCGTGACGAACAGCTGCTGGGCTTATCCAGCAGCACATATGGTGACTTTAGAGAGAACATCCGTGGACGCGTCGATCACCATCATGCAGTTGTTGGGCGTGAGCCACGTGTTGACACGGCCTATTGGCAGGGCGTGCATAGTCGACTAAGCGACTTGGTAGACGTCCTCCGGGAACATCCAGTCCTAGACCGGGCGATGTACGCTTTCGACGGAGAGTTGAGGATTGGCTTGGACTTGTCGATAAAGCGAATTCCAGGTCGGCACGCTTCTTTCTTGGTGGTTGGCGTAGTCGCCTACGCAGTAGAGCACTCCCCTCAAGAATATCATGCCACTATCTTGTTCGGGCTGCCCATTGAGCCTGAAGACTCCCAATATGGGGAATCCTGGTTTAGAGACCCACTTTGAAATGGATGCCATACAGCGGCTAGTCCCATCCAAACGGCGAATAAACCCACTCTTGACCTGGGTTTCATCACAGCATTGTCTCACTTCCCTGTCCGAACCCTTGGGTCGGCGTCGCGACGCTGAAACCTCAAGGGTGCGAGGTGTTCTGATGCATCGGTTCTAGTCTGATCTGGGATTGTAGGAGTCTCCGAGGAAGAGGGTACAGGAGGGACGATTGCCGATTCACAGGCAACCGATTCTGGGGGCAGATTGAATATTTTCCGAACATTTCAACGATGGCTTAATGAACTGAGTGGCAATACTGAGACCGGGAAACCCGTCCGCGAAAAGGGGAGGGCACGGGGCAATCCCTTCTCAGCAGCGGCGAGGTCTACCCAAGAAAGGCCCGTTTCCACCGACATACGCGAAATGGTACGCCCTCCTCAGGAAGACGCCAGCTCCACTACTGTTACCGCAGTGGAATGGGTGAATTGCGAAGAAACGGCGGTAGTGGCCGGGCGCAACGTCGGCGGGATGGTCTACCTTGGGCCAGACCAAGGACGAGGAGGCCTATCCGCGACGTTGAGGCCCACTATCGTTCCAACTCTTCCGGTCGCCGCCTCCGGACCTGATATTTCCGGGGATGGCATGCCATACTGGCCCGGCTACAGCGAGATCAGCCCAGGTGCACGGGCTGCGTACCTTGACTGGCTGGCTACGGGCCGGTCGGACCGGCGATACGGAGTCGGGCATGTTTTTCTCTACTTCTATGGCCTGGAACGGCGCTTTTTCATTGGCCCACCGGACCCGCACGAGCGTCGCATCATAATCGCCGAGGTCGACAGACTGCTCCAGATCTACGGAGACCACAGGTCCGTCCGTCGATACTTTGAGTCTTTTCTTGACGCAGCGAGGGCGTCCTTGGCATCTGACGAAGAGCTGAAGCCAAGATTCTGGACCGCAGGGTACGAGTTGCCTCTTGGCCTCCGCGTCGCCCTTGGCCGCAGGGCTGGCGACGGCCTGCCCATGGACGCCGATTGGGCGCTGAGTTGGTACTGCGCACATCCTGACTTCGCCCTTAGGACAGCAGCATCCCGGGCATTCCCAGAGTTCCAGGCCCTTTTCCGCATCCTCTTTGCCGAACGGTATCCTGCCGGCATGAAGATACCCCTACCCAAGCGGACCCTCCGTGTGCAATATAGAGCTGCGTCGTCGGAGTTTGAAGTCGGTCTCGAGGAATACATCGGAGCCGTGCCCGACATATCCCGCATCACCCAGCCCTTGAATGCCGCCAGGACCCTGGTCGAAGAGGCCACTGACTCCCTGGACAAATACAGCCGGTTCCTGGGGCGCAACCCCAAGGGGAGAGGGACGATAGAAGCGCACGCACTGTTGCCCGAGCGTCTGTGGGAGGTATTCCCCAGCTCTGAGATGGACAGCCTTCGTGAATGGGCCGGGGAAATCATCGGTGCCGGAGGCCTGTGTCCCGTGGAAGCGGTCGTCGAACGCCTTGAGGGAGCAGTCCCGGAGAACATTGGAAAGCGGCAGTTAACCGATGCTGCCGACGCCTTGGCCCGCCTGTCGCTGGGCATGGCGCCCGATCCGAGATTCGCACTGCGGTCCCCGAAATGGGGAGAGCCTGTCGTTTTGTTCGGCCTGCCGGAGGGAGTTACTCGCCTGGAGGCCGTCAGCGACAGGTACAGGAGCCTCCTAATTTCAGTTGCCATAGGGAGTTTTGTGGCCCAAGCAGACGAATCGGTCGGTGAATCGGAATTAAACGCTCTAGCCTCAGCCATTGACCGTGATCCGGATCTGCCGGAGGGAGAACGTTCCCGTCTGCAGGCGAATCTGAAATGGATGATGGCGGTAAAGCCTGACCTGTCCTTGCTGCGAAGACATCTCCGGAATGCTTCCAATGAGACCTCCCATGAGATGGGCCAGATTGCCCTTTCAATTGCGGCCTCCGACGGAGTGATCAGTGGAAAGGAGGTAGCCGCTCTTGAACGACTCTACACCGCATTAGGCTTAGAGACGGTCGGAATTTACTCTGCGCTCCACAGCCTTACTTCGGCCGATGATCCCGTGACTGTGATTCCTCCTGCGGAAGGCCAACCCGGCTTTGCCATACCACCGCGTCCTGACTCCGGAAGCCCGTTGAGCCTAGACGCAGACAGGGTCGCTGCCGTGATGACCAACACCGCGCATGTCAGTGCCCTACTGAACGAGATCTTCCGGGAGGAAGAGCCAGAGGCGGAACCCGCCGAGGAGCATGGCGAAGCTGACAGCGAATTTGGTGGTTTGGACGAAAAGCACGCGGCCTTTCTTGGTGAACTAATCTCACGCCTCCACTGGGACGAGGACGAATACCGCACGCTGGCCCGCAAGTTCAGGCTCCTGCCGGAGGGTGCGATGGAAACAGTGAACGAGTGGTCCCACGAGCGATTCGGCGACCTGCTGATCGAAGAAGATAATGGCTTTCTGATTAATTCCGAAGTTAGGGACGAAATCCTGGCCGTGGCGGAGTAAGGACAATGGAGAGACCAAGGATAAGAACCCGCGAACGAGACGCCATCGTCCGCGCCCTCAGCGCCGGTGTTGTGCCGAGAGTCGGCCTACAGCACATCCAGGTCGGCCGCAGCCGGGAAATCGAGGAACTCCTCAAGGACATGGACCGCATTGCGGAAGGCGGCTCCACCATACGATTCATAATCGGGGAGTATGGGTCTGGGAAGACGTTCTTCCTGAACTTGGTCAGACAGATAGCAATGGAAAAGCGGATGGTCGTGCTGTCGGCAGACATTTCCCCGGACCGTCGGCTCCACGCCACGGGCGGACAGGCCCGTTCCCTCTACGCCGAGATGGCCCGCAATACATCCACTATCAGCAGGCAGGACGGAGGGTCAGTGCCATCGGTGGTGGAAAGGTTTGCCACCGAAGCCGTGAGCATGGCCGAAAAAACGGGACGGGATGCCAACAGCGTTATCCGTGAAAAGCTGGCGCACCTAGAGGAAATGGTCGGAGGGTATGATTTCGCAACCATAATTTCCCGGTACTGGGAAGGGTATGACGCCGGTAATGAAGACCTCAAATCAGCGGCACTGAGGTGGCTCCGGGGGGAATATTCCACCAGGACCGAAGCCCGCAGAGACCTCGGGGTACGCACCATCGTCGACGACGCCAACGTGTACGACCAATTGAAACTGATGGCCGGTTTCGCCAGGGAGGCGGGCTATCAGGGGGTTGTGGTATCGCTCGACGAGATGGTCAACCTTTACAAGCTTGTCTCTTCCCAGGCGCGGCAGTCCAACTACGAGCAGATTCTCCGCATCCTGAACGACGTGCTCCAGGGCACCGCACAGCATATCGGGTTTCTGATGGGAGGGACTCCGGAATTTCTGATGGATACCCGTCGAGGTCTGTACAGCTACGCAGCACTTCAGTCCCGACTGTCAGAAAACACTTTCGCACGGGACGGAATGGTTGACCTGTCAGGTCCGGTCATTCGGCTTGCCAATCTCACGCCTGAGGACATGTTCGTCCTGCTTACGAATATCCGCCGGGTGATGCAGGATGAAGACAACCAAGTTCCTGATGAGGCGCTCACCGCATTCATGACCCACTGTTCCGCAAGGATAGGAGACGCGTACTTCAGGACACCCAGGAACACCGTCAAGGAATTCGTGAGCATGCTCTCTGTTCTGGAGCAGAATCCCGGCGCCGACTGGCGAGACATGGTGGGGTCTGCGAAGCCCGAAGAGGACGGGGACCCGGACTCCGAAATGGTCGCAATGGACGAGGACGATGAACTCGCATCCTTCAAGCTCTAGCACACCCCCATCCGCCGCATTCGACAAGCTCGCCGAACCGGTCCAACGCTGGATCTGGGACAGGGGTTGGGGGCAATTGCACGATGTCCAAGAACGGGCGATATTCACCCTTCTGGACGGCGAAAGAGACTTAATCATCGCAGCTCCCACCGCAGGGGGTAAGACCGAGGCGGCATTTCTTCCGCTTATTTCCTCCGTGCTGGCCACACCAGGAGGCGGCGGATTCGATCTAGTCTACGTGGCGCCTCTCAAGGCGCTCATCAATGATCAACTGGGACGCATGGAGGATCTCTGCAAACGAACAGACCTTCCAGTCTACCCTTGGCACGGGGATATTTCGCAGGGGGTGAAGTCCCGCGCCCGGGCCAACCCGAAGGGGATACTGCTTATCACCCCGGAATCTCTTGAGGCCATGTTTGTCCTCAGGGGTCTTCAGATTCCCTCCCTGTTCATGGGCACCCGCGCCATCATCATAGATGAACTCCATGCGCTGTTGGACAACGAAAGGGGCGTGCATCTTCGGTCCCTTCTCAGTCGCCTGGAGCACGCTGTCGGCCGACAGATCAGACGAGTGGGCCTGTCTGCCACATTGGGCGAGATGGAAATTGTGAAGGAATACCTGCGCCCGAGAAATCCAGAGGCCGTGGATCTTCTTGAAAGCGATTCGGTTGGCGCCGAGCTCCGAATTCAGATTCGTGGCTATATCGAAGGGGATGACACGGATCCTGAGGACGACTCGGCCAAGCGGAAAGTGACAAAACACCTATTTTCAAACCTAAGGGGCAAGCCCAACCTCGTCTTTGCCGGGTCACGACAGAACGTGGAGTGGTACGCTGACGCCCTTAGAGAAATGTCTGAGAAAGCCAAGGTGCCGGTGGATTTTTTGCCCCATCACGCCAACCTCTCCCGTGAGCACCGGACAGACCTGGAAAAGAGCCTCAAAACCAAGCGCACAACCACCGCCATATGCACGTCCACGCTGGAACTTGGAATCGACATCGGAGACATCGATTGCGTTGCGCAGATTGGCCCGCCGTTTTCAGTGGCCGCGCTCCGCCAAAGGCTTGGACGTTCCGGCAGACGACCCGGGCAGCCTGCCGTGTTGCGGATGTATGCGATTGAACGAGATGCGCAGGCGGACTCCCACCCGTTGGAGCGCCTTCACCTGGATTTGGTCCGATCAATCGCCATGGTGGAGCTGTTGAAAAAGAGGTGGTGTGAACCCCCTGCTCCCCAGGAACTGCATCTATCGACCCTATGCCATCAGGTACTCTCCGTCGTCGCAGAACGGGGAGGAGTGAATGCCGGACCACTGTATCATGTGCTTTGCAGGACGGGACCCTTCGATAAGGTAGGTCCAGCAATGTTCGCGCGCCTTTTGCGTGACCTCGGTTCGGCGGAAACGGCATTGATTGAACAGGCACCAGACGGAACCCTCCTATTGGGGCCTCAGGGCGAGAAACTGGTGGAGCATTACAGTTTCTACGCCGTGTTCCAAAGTGCCGAGGAATTCAGGGTTGTCGCGAGGGGCAGGCAGATTGGTTCCTTGCCAGCCACTAACGTGTTCGTTCCTGACATGACCATCATTTTTTCCGGCAAACGCTGGCGCATCACCCAGGTACACAGTAAAGACCGGGTGATTGAAGTTTCCGAGGACAGGACGGGCCGTCCGCCTCCCTTTGGCGGAACCGGCGGCCAGGTACATGACCGCATCATTGAGACTATGCGGGACGTACTCGCCAATAAGGAGATTCCTGCATATCTTGATGGTTTCGCGACACGTCTTCTGGAAGGCGCAAGGTCTGAATTTCTACGCCTCAATCTCGACAAGCGTTCAATTTGCAGTCTCGGGGAGAAGAGCGCCTTGGTAGCCACATGGACGGGGACCGTCAAGACTACCACGCTGGCGCTGTTGCTCAGAAGTGTGGGCTACACGGCTTCGGTTCACCATGGGCTCTTGGAAGTGGAAAACAAATCAACTGACAAGTCAGTTGAATCAGCGCTGCGCGGTATTGCGGAATCTCCTCCGGATTTGAGCCGCATCTCGCTGTCTGGACTCGAAGAATGCATGTCGGAGAAATTTCACCGCTACCTCAGCCCCGACTTGTTGTACGAAGACGCGATAACAAGTGTCGTAGACTTGGCAGCAATGCCGCGGTTGGCGGAAAGCATATTTCGGGCCAATTGCCGCGCCTGAAATCAATGCAACTCCGGGGTCGTTTCGGACCACCCGAAGAGGCTCGAACTCCCCGTAAGGACTGCTATTCCAAGGATCACAGCGCCCCCAACCAAATCTCGAAGACGGTACTGCCTACCGCCCACTCAGAACCCACGGCAGGCCCATCGTCCGGTTGCATCTGGATGGCAGTGTCGTTAGGCTGCGCTACGTCACGTCCCAAAGACTAAAGACGTCATTGCAAGGAATATATACGTGCAAGTGTACTTGGAGCCATACGGAAGGCCCGCTCGGGAGCGGCTGCAGGCGTTGGTGGCAGAGGCCAAGGCGGGCAATCTGTTCGCGCCGGTGACTGTCGTGCCGCCGAACGCCTACGCGGGCATTGGCCTCCGTCGGGCGATGGCGGGCGATGGCGGGTTGCTCAACGTAGGCTTTATGGCCCTCGCACGCTTGGCCGAACAGCTGGGAGCGCCAACCATGGCGTCGCAGCGCCGACGGCCGCTATCCGCAACAGCGGAGATGGCTGTTATCCGCACGGTGGCGGTAGAGGTGGTGGGGCAGAAACCGCTCGGCAGCGTGGCGGCGCACACCACGTTGCACCAGTCGCTGCAGGCGGCGTTCAAAGAGCTGGTGCGCCTGACGGATGCTGAGCTCGACCTACTCGCGGGAGAGGGTTCACTGCGGCAGGCCACCGTCGAGTTGTACCGCCGATTCCGGGAGCGGACCGCCGAGTACTACGGGCCCGAAGACGAGGCCTGGGCTGCAGCGGAGGCGGTGCGCTCGGGGCGAGGGCAGCCGGCGCTGCAGGACATGGGAGCGCTGGTGTTCTTCCTCCTGACACGGCCATCGCCGGGTGAGGCCGCGCTGCTGGCGGCGCTATCGGACGCTGCGCCTTGCAGCCTCGTGGTGGGGCGGACGGGCGAGGCTGGCGTCGACGACGCAGAGGGAGCTTGGTGGGAGCGGTTCGGCCCAGCGAGCGCTGACGGCTCGCAGCAGCGCTTGGCGGACCTGGACGTGAGACCGGAGTCCATGGTATCTGCCCCGGACGCACGCGAAGAGGTGCGGCAGGCGGTGCGCGACATGCTCCAACGGGCGGAAGCGGGCGTCCCCTTTCACCGCATGGCGGCCCTATACCGGCGGCAGGATTCCTACGCCTTTCAGCTTCGGATGGAGCTGGGCTTTGCCGGTATTCCGATGGCGGGCCCGGACCCGTCGCCGCTGCGGGAATCCGTTCCGGGGCGGCTGCTTTCGGGGCTGCTGGACGTCATCAGGGAAGACTTTAGCCGTGCCGCCCTGATGCGATGGCTGGCGGACGCGCCGGTCTGGAACGCCGCGAGCAATCGATCAGCTTCCAGCGAGCTGCAGCGTTGGGAGGGCCTGTCGCGGCAAGGGGGCGTCGTGCGCGGCTTGGAGCAGTGGAAGGATCGGCTCCAGGGCCTGACCGCGGGCATGGCAGGTCGTCGCCAGGGGGCGGAGGAGCGAGGTGACCTGACGGAAGCCCAGGCGAGGGGCTATGTCGAGGGAATCGCCTGTGCTGAGAGGTTGTTGGCGCTTGTAGAGCAACTGGCGCAAGACAAGCCGCCTGCGGACAGCAGCGCTTGGAGCGCCTTTGCCAACTGGGCCAAGGACGCCATAGACCGGTATGGCCAGGGAAAGAACGACTGGCCGGCGCAACAGCAGAACGCGCTTGGGAGTGTGGAATCGGCGCTGGAGGAACTCGGCAAGCTGGACTCGGTCGAACCGGCAACGACGCTGGCGGGGTTTCAGCAGGCGCTTGATCACGCGCTTTCGGCATACATGGGCCGGAGCGGCGCCACTGGAACGGGCGTGTTTGTGGCAGGGCTTAGTACCGCGACGGGGATGGAATTCGACACCGTTTGGCTCCTAGGGATGTCGGAGGGCGACTACCCGGGCCGGAGCGGCGAGGACCCACTGCTGCCGGAGTATGTGCGCGCTCAGGTTCTGAAGGGCGTCCTGCCCCTTCGACGGGAGGCCCAACTCCATGAGCGGCGCGACTATCTGGCCGCCCTCGCGGGCGGGGAGCGGCGACGGCTCTCGTATTCACGGGTAGACCCTGTGACGCGGCGGCCGCAATACCCATCGCCCTGGCTGCTTGAGGCCGCATCGACACTCGCCGATGAACGTGTCTCATCGGAGCGGCTGCACACCTACGATGCTCCATGGCTGACGGTCATCGAATCGATGGAAGACGCGCTGCGGCTGGCAGAGGGTGGACGCGCCGCAGACGGCCACGAGTACGACGTGCTGGCCCTTGCGCGGTGGCAGAGGACGGGATCGCGCCTACGCAGGCACCCGCTGGCCTCGGACGGCGTCCCTCTGGGCCGGGCGCTCGCGATGGAGCGGGCGCGAGCAACGAACCGGCTTACCGACTGGGACGGCTACGTGGGCGGGATCGCGGGCAGCAGCAGGCGGCTCGGCGGATCGCTCTCGCAGGTCATGTCGCCGACGCGGTTGGAGGCGTGGGCCACGTGCCCGTACCGCCACTTCCTGGGCAACGTGCTCAACCTGTCGGCATGGGAAACACCGGAGGACGTGCTGACCATCTCCGCGCTGGAACGGGGCAGCCTGGTCCACGCCGTTCTGGAGCGCTTCATCAAGGAGGCGATGGACGCAGGGGCCCCCTCGCCTCGCGAAGGCTGGACGCCCCGACAACGGGAACGGCTTCGGGAGATCGCCCAAGAGGAGTTTCGGGATGCGGAGCAAAGGGGCGTGACGGGGCGCCGTGTGCTGTGGGAGGTGGCGCAGGAGGACATCCTGCAGGACATGGAGAGGTTCTTGGATGACGACGAGTTGCACCGCGCGAACGAGAGGATGCAACCCCGTCACGCCGAGTACGCATTCGGCTTCGACGGGCCGCCGGTGGCAATGGCGCTGCCGAGCGGCGGCGAGGTCCGCTTCCGGGGCTTCATCGACCGGGTGGACGTGGCACAGGACGGCCTTCGGGCTGTGGTGATGGACTACAAGACAGGCTCTTCCCGGCAATACGCGAAGATGAAGGACGATCCCCTGATGGCGGGGAAGCGGCTGCAGCTGCCCGTGTACGCGCTGGCGGTGCGGGAGACCCTGCTACCGGATGCGGCGCTACGTGCCGAGTACTGGTTCATCTCTGCCAACGGCGGATACACCCGCGTTCCCGTTACCCTCGACGCAATTGAGGCGCAGTTCAGGGATACGGTACAGGCCATCGCGGAAGGGGTACGGGGCGGCGTCTTCCCGGCGAACCCCGGTCCGCCCGGCTTCGGCGGGCCCGAAAACTGCCGCTACTGCGATTTCCAGCGCATCTGCCCCACCAACAAGCTGGCGTTGTGGGGGCGCAAGGGCGACTCGCCTCAGGCCGCTGCCTACAAAATGCTCAGCGGGGGCGCCCTTGACGCCGATGCGGAAGAGGATGCGGGATGATGCAGCATGACCAGCCGTCGGACCAGCAGCACCGCGACCGCATTCAGCAGAGCCTCGACGAGAACCTCTTTGTCGAGGCTGGAGCAGGAACGGGGAAGACCACCGCGCTGGTGGGCCGCATCGTAACGCTGATCGCCTCGGGCGCTGCGGAGATGGCGGGACTGGCCGCGATCTCCTTCACCGAGGCCGCCGCCGCGGAGCTGCGGGACAGGGTGCGCCGTGACCTCGAGTACGCGGCAGAGGACGATAGCCGCGATAAGGGCTCACGCGACCGGTGCCGGCGGGCCGTGTCGGGGATGGACGCCGCGTCGATCCAGACGCTGCATAGCTTCGCGCAGTCGCTGTTGCGCGAGCAGCCACTGGAGGCGGGCCTGCCGCCAGGCTTTGAGATGCTTGACCCAATCGAGGCGGACCTGCGCTTCCAACAAGCCTGGGACCAATGGCTGGATGAATCGCTTGAGTCGGTGGAGTTTGGCCCCAAGCTAGCACGGGCGCTGCACCTGGGGCTGAATCTGGACCAGCTGCGCGGGGTTGCCTCGGCGCTCAACGGCGACTATGACCTGGTGGCCAACGCGCCCATTGCAGAGGAGCCCGAGCCCACGCTGACCATCGGGAACAGGCTGGCGAAGGCGGTCACGGAGATCGAGCGGCTGCGGCTGTTTTCGAAAATTGGCGGCGGCGATCCGCTGTTTGACCACGCAGCGGAGGTCGTCGCCTTGGCGCAGAGGCTGCCCGCTGCGAGTGGCAACGACCGCGCCTACGAGCGAGCCCTCGTCCGGCTGCTGGGTTGGAAGCGGCTCTCGACCAGGAGCGGCAGTCAGACGAACTGGGATAAGGATGATGTGACGGGGGTTAATGCCTGCAAGTTGCTGAAGGAAACGCTCCAAGACATTGAGAAAGCGCGGGCGGAGGAGATCGGCGCGCTGCGCACCGCCGCGTTCACGCCTGCATTGGAAGCGGTACGCAAGTTCGTAGGCGACCAGTCGGCGCGGCGAAAAGCGGAAGGGCACGCGGGTTTCCATGACCTTCTTGTCTGGGCCCGCGACATGCTACGTGACAACCCCGACGCGCGCCGACGGTTTCAGCGCCGGTTCCATCACCTGCTGGTGGACGAGTTCCAGGACACAGACCCCCTTCAGGCGGAGATTGCCTTCTTCCTGGCCGGCGACCCGGATGACCGCGCGGGGAGCATGTTGAAGGACTGGCAGACCATTGTGCCGACGCCCGGCAAGCTCTTCATGGTGGGCGACCCAAAGCAGTCGATCTACCGCTTCCGGCGTGCGGACATCGTGACGATGGCGCACGTGCGCAACCACCTGGTGCACGAGAGCACGCCGTTGCAGCAGAACTTCCGGTCGCAGCAGAGCATCATCTCCTGGGTGAACCACGTCTTTGGTCGGTGGATGTGGAACGAGGACGGCAGCGAGTTGCAAGCCGAGTACCGTGACCTCTTCGCGACACACGGCGTGTCGAAGGAGGGGGAGGAGGCGGCACCACCCGCGGTCTACTACGTGGGTGAGAGCGTCACCGGGAGCGCTGACTCCGCCCGTCGGCTGGAAGGGCAGGCGGTGGCCGCCCTCGCCCTGCGAATCAAGGAAGAGCGGTGGCAAGTCCGTAGCGAGGGACCCGGAGAGTGGCGAGACACCACCTACCGTGACATCTGCCTGTTGCTGCCAAGCCGCACGAACCTGGAGGCGCTGGAGCAGGCACTGGAGGCTGCGGACGTGCCGTATCGCATCGAGAGCGAGTCCATAGTGCTGGGCACGGAAGACGTTAGGCAGCTGCTGAACTGCCTTCGGGCTATCGATAGCCCGGGCGACCAGGTGGCGCTCGTGGCTGCGCTCCGCTCAACAGCCTTCTCCTGCAGCGATGTGGAACTGCTGCAGTTCGTTGACGACGGGGGGCGGTTCGACTATCTGCATCCCGGCAGCGCCACGGGCCCGGTGGCCGAAGCCCTGTCCGTGCTGCGCGAGTCCAACAAAAAGTGTGGGTTGAAGCCTCTGGACGAGCTGATTGAGGAGTTCATCCGGGGGCGACATCTGGTGGAGCTCTCCTTTGACCGCCGTCGGCCCCGGGAGCGATGGCGCCGGCTGCGCTTCGTGGTGGAGCAGGCGCGGGCGTACCAACGGGCTGGCGGCAGCTCGCTGCGCGGCTTCCTCGACTGGATTGAGCGGCAGGTTGTGGAGCGGGCGCGAGCGGTGGAGTCGCCGGCGCCGGAGTCGGACGAGGACTGTGTTCGCATCATGACGATTCACGCCGCCAAGGGCTTGGAGTTCCCGGTGGTAGTGCTCACGGGCTTTGGGAGCACACCCAATCGCAATGCCGACAACCTGATAGTGGACCGGGCCTCCGGCCAGGCGGAGATCGAACTCACCCTGCCCACTGGGATACACGTCCCTACGCCGGGGTATGAGGCCGCAAAGAGTAGAGAATCGGCGGCGGCGGAAGCGGAGGAGGTGCGGCTGGCCTACGTGGCATGCACGCGCGCTAAGGACCACCTTCTTGTGAGCCTATTTCGCCGCGGGGTGAAGAATGACACAACTCGCGCCGCCAAGCTGGAGGGGTTCTGCGAGGATCGCTTGGACCTGTTCCAAAAGCTCGACTGGGAGTCGTTGGTGGAAACAGCGGCCGCCTACACACCGCAGGCGGAGGAGGAGAGGGCTGCGTCTGGTGGCGATTTTGCCACCGTGCGGGCGCAGTGGGAGGCGCAGCGTACATCCACCATCGAGAAGGCGTCGCGGCCTCAAGCGCAGGCGGTCACGGCCATCGCACAGCGGGTGAAGGGGCAGCCGCCGAGTGTGCCCACGGAAGGGGATGTGTCATCGGAGAAGGCGGAAGCCGGAGAAGGCGAAATCCCGTACCGGCGAGGGCGCGGCGGGACGAACCTTGGTCGCGCGGTCCACGCCGTACTGCAGAGCATCGACCTGCTGACCGGCGAGGGTCTGGAGGACATCTGCCGTGCCCAAGCGGAGGCGGAGGGCATCAGCGATGCAGCGAAGGATATCCTTGAGCTGTCGCGCAACGCGTTGGCAACAGAGACCGTGAAGGAGCTGATCGAAAGCGTGAAGCAGGGCTCGGCCAACTATTACCGGGAGGTCTTTGTCAGTACGAAGCTCGGGGACAGGCTGGTGGAGGGCTTCATTGACCTGCTCATCGATGCGCCGGACGGGATAACCATAGTCGACTATAAGACGGACCGACTCACCACCAAGCAGGTCCAGGAGCTGGGGCCGGAGTATGAGGTGCAACTGGGCCTCTATGCCTGGGCGGTGGGGGCGACAACGGGGAAACCGGTGCGGGAGGCGACGCTCCTCTTCCTACGCCCACAGGAGGAACGTCGGTTCCCGGACCCGCAGGCGCTCATCTTGAAGGCGTTGGATGCGGCGAAGGTCTAGTCGGTGGCGCTAGCCTGCCGAAAAGCAGAGGGGGCCGCAAGCGGCCCCCTCTGCTGCACCTGCGTTTCTGCGACTAGCTGAGCTGGCGCAAGAGGACCATTTGGCCGCCCTCAACCAATTCACGGTTGGCTTCCTGGCCATCCCGTCGGTGAACAAGCAGCTGATCATCCAGCTGGCCCGATGCGAGTACGTAGACCGGCGGGAGAACGTCATCGCCATCGGCAACAGCGGTACCGGCAAGACCCATGTCGCGCTCGGTCTGGGGCTCGCAGCCTGCCAGAGGGGGCTGTCGGTCGGCTTCACCACGGCCGCCTCGCTGGTCCACGAGCTGATCGAAGTCAGGGATGAGCGACGACTGCTCAACCTCCAGAAGGAATTGGCCCGACTCGAGCTGCTTATCGTCGACGAGCTTGGCTTCGTCCCATTCTCCAAGACCGGGGCCAAGCTACTGTTCAAAGTCTTCAGCCAGCGCTACGAGAGAGGATCGGTCCTGGTCACCACCAACCTGCCCTTCGACGAGTGGACCGAGGTCTTCGGCTCGGAGAGGCTGACCGGCGCCCTGCTGGACCGCCTCACTCACCGCGTCCACATCCTGGAGATGAACGGCGAGAGCTACCGCCTCAAGCAGAGCGGGCAGGCCACCGCCATGCACTCCGCCGGCGATCCTCCTGACCCGTAGACTCCGGCCGCACTCACTCCAGCCAACGGCTCCTGCTGACACCCGCCGCAGGGTGACATTCATTCTGAACGCCGACGCCCGGGTGATACACTTTTGCTCCGCCACACGGCCTGATTTCTCTCCGCCCTTGACATACGCCGAAGTCAAGAGCCCGCCCATGGTGCGCACTAGGGTCAACCCCCGCGTATCACAGTCCGATGATATGACAGTGGCCTAGATGGACATTTTCCCTAACCACTTAGGCGGACACAATCGCTGAACATCGATACAGGTCAGTCAAAAGTGACACAATCTGACCAATGTGACGGGCCAGGTGTCAGGCGCCAGACTGACCGATGTCCAACACTTGGGCTCCCACGTCCGCAAACATGTCCACGATAGTGCGGTGGCAGGTGAAGACAAGCACTTGGTTGGTCTCGGACAGCTTGGCGAACGAACTGGCGGCCAGACTGGCCCGCTCCGGATCGAAGTTCACAAGCGCCTCGTCCACGACGACCGGCAGCCGCTCTGCGTGCTCACCGAACTCAAGTATCAACCCAAAACGCAGCGCGAGGTAAAGCTGCTCCCGCGTGCCCCTGCTCAGCTCGGCTGGCCGCCTGTCTCGCCCGGAGGCATCCGTCACTGTTATCGTCTGTTCGCCGACTGGGGCATAGAGACGTGTGTACCGTTGCCCGGTCACATTAGAGAAGAACTCCTCGGCGTGCCGGATGACACTGGGCTGCCTCTCCTGCTCAAACTTTCTCTGGGTCCTCTCCAGAATCACCCCGGAGATAGTTAGCCGCGACCACTCCCATGTGTCCTCCTGCAACTGCTCCATCAATATGTTCCGGCGTATGCGGAGCTCAGACGACTCCTCCTCGGCAGCCAGCCGGTCGATCTCGGTTGCGTTTCCTCCATGCTCTTGGTTCAAATCGTCACGGCGGGAATTCAGGGCGTCTATCCGTTCGGAGAGGACCCTAGACTCGTCGCGAAGCAGGTCCGGGTCTGACGCGGCCAGCGAGTCCCTGAAGGCCACCAGTCGGTCATCCGGGCCGCTCAGCCGGCTGAGGCTGCCCAGGCGTTCGTCCCTCTGCGCCTCCAGTTCCTGACGCTGCGCGTACTGTGTCGCCTTGCGACGGAACTCCTCGGCGTCCCCGGCACCGGCCGTCGCGACAAGGGCAGCGAGGTCCTCTCCTGCCGACTGCAGACGTCGCTCCATCTGCTCAAGGCGCTGCCGCAGCTGCTCCCTCTGCCGACGGGCCTGATCACGCTCTGAGACCTGCCCCCGGACCTCCTCGAGCCTGCCAATGAGGGTGTCAGCCGCCGTGGCGAGCTGAAGCGGGTCGGCGGTATCAAGTGTGACGCCGTGGTTCCGTGCCAGGGGAGCCACGTGCTTCCTGAATTGTTCTATGTCGACCTCGATGGAGGATACACGCTGACGCATCCGGCGGGTCTCGGTCCTGTGGGCGCGGGCGGTATCAGCGCGAGCCAGAAACTCCAGAAGCGCGTCCGGAGTGAAGCTCTCGTCCAGCCCGCGCTCACGAAGCCATCTGCGCCATTCTGACTCGCAGTCCTCCTGCTCACGAGACGCGCTTCGGTGCTCGTCGGAAGCGGTGGAAACGGTCTGCTCCTGCTGTTGTAGTCTGGCAAGCACGTTGTCCCGCTGGACCACTAGCTCTCGAACTGCATCGAAGCTCTCTATGAGCGTGTCCGCCACTGCCATGACGCGCTGGTGGCCGGCATCGTCGAGTGGGATACCGTACTTTTGAGCCAGCGGCTGTACGAGCTGTCCGTACTCGTGTATGTCCACTTCGATCGCAGACATGCGCTGCCGCATCCTGCGCACACTCTCTAGGACAGCCCTGATCGTCTCGATGCGTCCGGTGAACTCCACCACGCCCTCTGGAGTCAGACGAAGGTCCAGCCCGTGTCGCTCGAGCCACCGGGACCACTCATCCCTAGCGGCGGTCTCCGATTCGACCGCAGACCGCGCCTGCCCATCCGCCTGCTCGACCCGCCGCAGATGTGCTTCGAACGCGAGTCGCGCCTCCTCCACCCACCTGGACGACTCCTTCCACGCGGACAGGCCACTTGAAGCGGCCTCAATTTCCGATTCCACATTGTCCAGGACATCTGCCGTAGGTAAGTCGTCCAGCCCGAGCGGCTGCGCGGCCTCCACCAGAAGACCCCTGGCTCTTCCCAGCGCAATCTCGGCCTCACTCGATCCCCGAGCAACAGCGCCTAACAGCGGACTTTCGGCTGTCACTGAGCCTTCGCGCCTGCGCACCAGCAGGTATACTGCAACGCCCAGCAGGACCATTCCCGCGACAGCACCGAGCAGAAGCGACTCCTGGCCAAGATAGACACCGGCCAGCACCAGCCCGATCCCCGCGACTCCTAGGAGCATGGGGAGCAGAACTGAGGAACGCCCTGACACCGTGTCCGCCGATTCGGTACTGCCTGTCAGTGACGCGAGTTGTCTCCGCAAGTTCTCCATGTTGAGACCGGCGCGCTCGTGGTCGTTGAGCCGGCTGCGGGCCGTGCGCAGGGCGCTCCTCCGTAGATCGATCTCAAGACCAGCCTGGGCGGGCTGTTCAGCCGGCACCCGGGCCTGCGTCTGCTCGACAGCGGCCCGGCGCTCCACCAGCTCGGAGCGCTCCCTCTCCAGTTGCTCTTCTGAGCTCCGCACCCTCGCGGACTGGTCGGTAAGTCCCTGCCTGAAACCATCGACCTCCTGCCGAAACACCATGGATGTGTCGAAGCCGTCCAGCTGGGTCTCGTCCCAGCTCTGGCCCAAGTCCCGAAGCCGCCTAGCCAGATCGGCCTCTTGGGCGCCCAGCTCAGCGCGACGCTCGGGCAGGTCGCGCACAGAGTCGTCGAAGCTGCCGCGACCGCGACGGACCCGCTCCACGGCCTCCCGGTCCTCCAGCAGGTCCTCCAGCTGTCCGCTTGCGGGGCGTAGCCCAATTGAGCCGGCCGAGGCAGAGTCGACCTGCAGTCTACCCTGGGCCAGCTGTTCCTCGGTCTTCAGCTTCTCCAGCAGTCCGGTGGTCTGCTCGAGCCTGACGACAGCGGCATCAGACTTGGTTGAGGACTCGTTCAGCTCCTCTCTCCAGGCCACCACCTGCTGGCGTGCCGCAAGGGACGTGTCCAGACCATCAAGGCTCGTCTCGTCCCAGCCGCTGCCCAGCTCACGGAGGCCCTCCGACAGAACGTCCTCCATCTCCCGAAGCTCGTCCTGCCGCTCCGGAAGGTCGTGTACCGAGCCGTCGAAGCTGCCCCGCGCACGGCGGATGGCCTCGATTCGCTCCGAGTCGTCCAGCAGTTTCTCCCCAGAAATGGCGGCCTCCGCTGCTTCGGAGATCCGGCGCAGTTCTCGGTCCGCTTCGTCCCGGTCCTCAGTGGCTTGGCGAACACGCTCCTCGATGGCTTCCAGACGTTCGATCGGACTCTCGGGAAACTGCTCGATCTCGGGAAGCTCTCGCAGCTGTGTCTCCAGACCCTCCAGCAGCACCCAGTCGTCCCAGCCCTCGAGCAGCTTCCCTACCTCCGATAGGCGGACGTTCAGCTTCGAGATCTCTTCGCCCACCCCTCCCAATTCCTGCAGAATAACCTCCTGCCTGGCGGTGAGACGACGGTACTCATCGGCGTTGCCCTGGATCACGCGCAGACTCCCGTCGATGTCGCTCAACTCATCCAGCAGGCCCGGAATCTTCTGCGCGCTCCCACGCGGCCGAAATAGCCCGTTCCGGCGGTCAGCCAGACTCCTGCTGAACTCCGGCAGTCCCGACGCACCCATGCCAACGCTATACAGCCTGCCGGAGACCTCCGAGTTGCTCATCAGCCCCTCGCTCTGTATCTCGTCTAAGCTGAAGGCAAACACGTTGCTGAACAGGTTGAGCGTGGCGTGGCCGATCAGTCGCTCCAGCGCCGCCGGCTCTCCAGACTCGGTGCGAAGCACCGGGCGGCCGCCGCGGGGTCCTGCAAAGCGCTCCAGCGTGTAGCTTTCCCCATCGTCGTCGCTCAGGGTGATGCGACCACCGTGCCGGCCTCCGGCCAGCGGCGGGTAGTGGTCGTCGCGTCCCCGCAACGGGAACCCGAACAGTATCGTCCGGATGAACGCCAGAAGTGTGCTCTTGCCCGCCTCGTTCGGCCCGTGCAGCACGAAAACGTTGCTGTCCAGAGGACCCACGACATGATCTCGGAAGTGGCCGAAACCATCGACGTGGAGCTCGTTCAGTCTCATAAGCCGTCACCTTCATCCGACAGTTTAGCGAGGCACTCCTCCTCGGCGACCGCAAGAATCTTCTTCAGATCTTCGTCCCCGGGCAGGAGATCCCGCAGATAACGTCGCGCTCGCTGCGTTTCGTACAGGTCCCGAAGAGGCTGCCTAAGTTCGTCGAGCGCCTCCGGGCTCTGTGCCAGCTCATCGACCAGCCGGGCGAGATCTCCGGCGAAGTCCTCGCGCTGGACAACCTTCTCGCGGTCGATGGAAGACCTGGTCTCAAGCTGGATCCGCTCGCACCATAGCCACGGGTTACCGACGGCGTACTCGCCGTTCAGCTGCTCCAGCACGTCTTCGACCGTGCCCTGGCGGCGCAGCCACCGGTCCATGGGACCCCGTCCGCTCAGCGCCAACCGCAGTACAACCGGGCGTCCCCCTGCCCCTTCCAGCGCTGACCCCGCAGCATCGGATATGGCATTTAGCACACGCTGCTCGTCCCCAAGACCGCCAATGTTCAGGTCCCGGCGCTCCCATCGCACCACGTCGACCGCGCGGAACTCCATCTCGACGCCTCCCGACTCGTCCACCTCCACCAAGTACACGCCGCGCTCACCGGGCTCGTTGGGGTTCCGACCCTGAGGGTTTCCCGGGTAGACGATCGCTGGGTTCTGGTCGCGAAGCACGGAGCGCGTGTGCACATGCCCCAGCGCCCAGTAATCGATACTCGTTTCCTCTAGATCAGAAACGCTGCACGGCGCGTAGGAGTCGTGTTCGGAATTGCCGCCGACGTTGGCGTGAAGCAGTCCAATCTTGAATCCCCGGTTGGGCAAGTCCCGGAAACGCGGGGACAGGTTCTCCCGGACTTCGCGTTGGGGGTAGCTTATCCCGTATACCGTCGCACGCCCGGGGTCTTCGGGGAATACCGGCTCTCCGGTGACCTCCGACCCGAAGCGCACGCAACCGTCTGGCAGGTCCAGCCTGGCCTCCCAGCCGTCAAGTGGGTCGTGGTTGCCGTGGCAAATGAACGAACGTATTCCAGCCTCATCCAGACGTCTCAGCCCGTCGACGAACTTCAGCTGAGCCCGCAGGCTGCGGTCTCGGCCGTCGTACACGTCGCCTGCCACCAGAAGAGCATCCACCCGCTCCTCGATGCACAAGTCCACGATGCTCTCGTAGACGTCGAACGTCGCTCTGCGCAGTTTGCTACTGACCTCGTCCGGCGCTATGGCTCTCAACCCGCTGAAAGGGCTGTCGAGGTGCAGGTCAGCAGCATGTACGAATCGAAGTTTAGACATGATCCTCCTGAGTATATCCATGCATTGCACACAGGCACAACGTGATCGATACCGGGAGACTGCAGCTGTTGCGCTTGGGCTGGTGTGGTGAAGGGCTTACTGTTGAGGGTGGCCGGGGAAGACAGTATGGGCAGAGGGTATAAGCTTCTGAAGGCGCGGAGGTTACTAGATGGAGTTGGGCGAGACGTATGACCGCGAGGAGCTGTTGTAGTGTCAAGGGCGTAGGAATTCCGCCCGCCAACCCCGTACCCTAAGAGCCCGCGTGGAGACGTTGTGAATACGGACCACCGTGCTAGGCATGGGAGATACGTTTCTCTTTTGTGGCACTGCTTGTGGTACGGTTCGATTATCAGGCGTTTCTCCATCGCCAATACGACTCCCTCCCAGCCCCATCTGAGAGGGATTGAACCGGTAGGGCGGTCGGCAGTTCTGTTCTTCGGTACCGACCTTGCCACGTCGAGCGCGCCAAAAGGGACCTTCAGGGGCACCGCCTCCCATTCCCCTAGCACCGCACGTGGTTCCCCGAGCGCCTTTGGGACCAACTCCTGCAACCGCCCTGACGCCATCCCGACGAGAGGGCCCCATATGTCCAGCATGATCAATGCTCTCCGCGCATGGGCTTCCCGGTCCCCTCGTCATTGGCCCCCAGTCCCACCTTGACCTCAGCTAGGTATGTTATCAGAGGGCGGGCCTGTGACTACCTCAGGGCATAGATTCGTTGCGCTAGGGCCAGTGGGCAACCGTGAAGGATCTCGAATCGGTCTAGCTTGTTGATCCACCGGAGGATCTGTCTCCTAGGCTCTCCAGAAGTGGACTTGAACCACGCATATCGTGCCATCTCATAGGGTCGGTGATCGGATAGTTGACCTGTGACTTGCCTGTAATGATTGGTCGTCCTAGCGCATCTCCCGGTAGCGCGCGCCGATCCGCATGGGGCCTTCGGTCAGCCTCTCGACGCGCGTGATCTCCTCGACGCGCGTGATCTCCGGCCCCGACTCTCCGGCAGACTCTTGTTGGGCATGCTATTGTCTATCAACCCGACCTGGCTTGAATGGACCCAAACCGACCGCCCACGAGTACCTCAGGTTTGCGTGTCGATTGTGTCCGTCGAATGAAGGTTCTCGATTTCGTCCAGTCAGGTGGGAGATGAAGGACGGGGAGATCGTCGTGCCTGAGCCGTCCAAGACTGAGGTCGTGAACCGGCTGTCGGTGCTGAACGCCGAGACCGAGGGCCTCCGGGGCCTGCTGGACGTGCTCGAAGCCAGTCCCATGCTCGGCAATTTCAGCCCTGACCAACTCGCGGTCTTCGGCGGGGCCGACGCCCTAGTCGAGAACCAAGCGGAGTTGATCGCGTTGGTCTCGGGCGAGATGAGGGCACTTTGGGATTGGCGGCAGGTTCTGGCCGCCGTGCGGGCCTACGCGGTCAAACAGGCAACCGAGCAATCCCGCCGCTGGCTGGCGCCGCGTCACGAGCAGCCTGCAGTTGCCGCTACAGGCGTGACGCTAGACCCACCGTGATGACTGCGCCAACGCAGGCCTAGAAACTCGGACGGAAACCCCGATTCTCCCAACGACCTCGTTTTCTTGACAACGCTACTCGACGTAATAGTAGGTTATTGAACCGTATCACATAATATATTATGCCAGGTAAACTTGTAATACGTCTGCTTGGCGTAGCGCGAAACCCGGCCAATGGCTTTCCGGCCAGACCTCTAGCCGGTGATGATCTCGCTCAGAACCGCGCCTGAATCTCGTACACAGGTATGAGACCCGAGGCCGCTGCCGGGTTCGCGAACTACGAGCCGTCGCTGAGCGCCGACTCAAAGGCTCAGCTCCCGATCTCGTCACCGCAGTCCTGTTTGCGACGGCTCCGGTCAGGTAGATCGGCTCCGGCTGACTTGGCGTCCCGGGCGCACTCGTTAGACGGGCGTTTGCGGTGGGGGGAGGGAGCAAGAACGCACTCACCCCCTATACTATCGATACACGTGAAGAGTTTATGCCGTCCAGCCTGGTCGGCCGTCCGGGCGGTCCTTCGCCGCCGGTGCTGGAGCGGCCTCGCCAGGTCAAGCTCAACAACGCCACGCCAGCGCGCACGCCGCTACCCACCAGCGACGGAACGGCCTCGACCAAGACAAGAGAGGGAGACCCAGCCGGCCCCCGTTCGGTCGCTCTACGGGGCTCAGTTATCTCAAGTGAGGGGCCATGCGGAGCTTCGATAAGCTCGACGAGCGCCGTCATCTCGGGCGCCTTGAGGCACGCGGGCGGCGCGGCCGTATTCCATGGACCCCATCATCCGGTGGGGCATCGAAACGCACCTGCACCTCATCGAAGAAGTTGCTTGCGGTTCCGAGGCCTCCGGCACCGGCGCACCCGACATGGAAGAAGCGGCGGAACGCATTGTCCAGTCTCTGGGGATGGATTGGAAGGCCAACGAGGAGGCCGCCGTGGACCGCATGAGGGCTGAGGTGACGACGTGGTGGCAGGACTTTCCGGAACGTCAACTTCTCACCGATCTATATCGGCGGGCCGCCCGACGGAAAGCGAAATGTGGCTCTGCCGACAGCAGACGCGACCCGCCTCATGATGAGGGCGTTCGGGTTGCCCGCGGACTGCTGGCCCACATCCCGGACACGGGCCCTTGGGACTACGAATGGGAGTACGCAGCCGTGTCGACAGTTCTGGCAGCGCTGTTGTTGCCCCCCATCGGGACACGCTCCCGCCCCGCGTTGCGAGCGTACATCAATCTCTCCCGATCGAGCAGAGTGTTCTTCGATGCTCTCAGGCGCATCTGCGGGGAACTGGACAGACGGGACGAGGCCATCCCCCCGATGCTCGCCAGGTGGCGGACGGAGGCTGCCGGCGGGCACCGGCGGCGTCCCGCCGGAAAGCCTCGCCCGTCCCGTCGCCCCGTCAGGCCGGCCCTCCTCCGACGTGACCTGAAGATTCAGCTGACCATTGAGGTCCTGGACAGGGTTGGAGTACCGCCGAGAGGTCGTGACGTCTCCGGCTGTCGTATCGCGAAAGAGGCGCTGGAGCCTTCCGAAGACGACATGGGGCTTTCCGAGGACAGCGTGCTGAACGACGTCAACCATTCTTGCCGGTTGCGCGACAATCAGCTCGCAGCACGTGAGACGGTAATGAGACGGTGCTCAGATAGGGGGAGTGAGACGGTGAAAAACCTACGGCGGAAGTGCGACAACTCCAAGTGCGGGCAGCTCTACGGTTACAACTCGGCAACTTCAAAGTACTGCGGTCGTAGCTGTCAAAACAAAGTCTACCGCGAGCGCAAAGCCGAGAAGGACAAGTCCGAGAGAGAGAGCAAGATGGCTGAGATGGCAGCCGAGTTGAGACGGCTGCGCCAGATAGAGAAGCAGATAGAACCGCAGCACGACGCGCCAGCGCCGCAGCCAGACTCGCCAGCCCGGCCAGCACAGCGCGAGCCCAAGCCTATCAGTCGGCTCTTCCCCCCACCCGCCGATCCGCCCGAGACGGCTCTATGCGATAAACCCACTGCTGCCGCCGTCCCATCTTTAGCCCCTGGCCCCGTTTGTCGGAGCCGACGCCCTCACGCACCATCAGGTGAAAGCCGACGACGGGTTGCGCCAACCCCCAGGCTAGGGCACGACGTGGCCGTCAGCTTCTCTGAGATGAACCTCAACACCCGGAAGCAAACTCCATCGTGGTCTACATGAGCGCTCAGGACTGGGAGATCGCCCCGAGCATCCGGCGGTCGTGCTCGCGTGTAGGGACAAGCCCCGATCACCCGGGTCAGCCGTGGCCCCTGGCTGCGGCGCCGGCGGGGCGCACGGCGACATTATGGCGTTGGGGGTACCGTGGGGGGCGGACTGGCTGGAAAACGTCGCTCCCTGTCGATTCTCGCATGGAGTATTCGTGGCCTAACGGCCCAACGGTTATCTGCAGCCGCTGATGCGCCGACCGAAACACCGCCGAGACTACAAACGCCGACGCCGCAAGGCCCGGCGAAGCGAGTTGAGCGAATGATGAAACGATGGCGGATGTTCTGGCCGGCAGTTGCAGCCGCACGCCCCGTACCGAAGAGAACCGCCGGCGACGCAGCCACGGGCTGCTCAGGTGAGGCCCCCGATAGGGACGAGTGTACCGCGACGAGACTACCAGTTGGAGTTTCTCTATATATGATATCCGCGCGCGAGAAGGGTTTTGCTTTCATCTCTCTCTCGTTCGGCTCGCAGATAGTAAACCGACTAGAACAGCGCACACAATCCCCCACACCCCGCACACCATACGATCACAGGAGAGTCAAGTTGCGACCACTTGCACACGCGACCGTTATCAAGATCCGGAAGTACCACGCGGCAGGGTATCGGTGTCCGATATCGCACGGGCGTCTGGCTTGCGCCGCGAGACCGTTTCCAATGTCGTCAACGGCAAGACACACAAGCGCGTGCGCGAGCACGACCTGCCGGAGCTCGAGACGCCGGAGCAGCGGGCCGCGAAGTACGCCCGCTTCTTCAGTAACGCACTCGAGCTTAGAGGGAGGCGTCGCCGATGATAGAGCAATGAGCCCCGCCACCCGCGAGGCGCTGTACCGCCAACCGTCGGACGCGACGGCGTCGTCCACGGCTGACTGGCCCAAGTGGGCTCAGGGTAGGGCCTCGACATTATGGCGTTGGGGGGGCGTGGCTGGCTGGGAAACGTCGCTCCCTGTCGATTCTCGCATGAAGTCTTCGTAGCCTCTGGCGAGTCTTTCGAGTGGCTGGGGCCTACCTGAGTCGGCAGGGGCGTGGATCAAGCGTCTTCGATCTGACGGGTCATGAGATGCTGCCCCCAGCGCTCCATCAGTCCCCGGCGCTGGTCGAGCATGTCGGACCGAGCGTATGCCTGTGTGACGGCATTCCCGAGCTCATGGGCGAGGGCGAGCTCGCTGGCTGCCCAGTCAGCACCGTTCTCCAGCGCCCAAGAGCGGAAGGTTGCTCTGAATCCGTGCAGCGTCGTGTCTAGTCCGGCAGTCCGTAACGCGAGCGCGATTGTGCTGTGGTGGATGATCCGGCCTCGGCGAGACGGGAATACGAGATCATCGGATGCGGGTAGCGTTCGCGCCTCTTCGAGTACGGCGAGGGCTGCCGTTGAGAGCGGGACCCGGTGCGACCTACGCATCTTCGTTCGCTCGGTTGGCACCGTCCACAGTGCGTCGTCGACGTCGATCTCAGACCAGCGTGCGCCGCGAGTCTCGTTGGAGCGTGTCGCTGTCAGGATGGCGAATCGGATGGCGAGGGCGGCAGGGGTGTCCAGGGCTTCAAGGGCAGCGAGGGCGGCGGGTGCTTCATGGGGCGGTGTGGAGGCGAAGTGCCGGACCGGTGGTTTTCGCCTGGGCAGGACGCCGTCGAGGACTTCGCCCGCGGGATTGGTCTGTAGATATCCCTGGGCGACGATCCAGGCGCCGATCAGGCTGAGGCGCTGCCTCAGGCTTCGGGCGAGCTTGGGGTTCGAGTTCCAGCGCGGCTCAAGGATGCTCAGGACGTGAGCGCTGCTGAGCCGGTCGACCTAAACACCCATAATGCCACCGCAGTGATTTCGTCGGTAGGCTTTCCATTGATGACTGTATTTTGAAGAGGTCCAGCTCGGAGCGTGCAGGTCGTGGACGATACGGGCAGCCGTGGCCAGAGTGGGTACCGATGCGGTGAGGTCCACTCCGTGGTCGATCTGCTCTCTCTTGGCCCTTGCCTCGGCGCGAGCGGCCTTGAGGCCGACCTTCCGGGCTGAGCCCAGTCCAAACTCGCGCTGCCTGCCATCGACCGTCGTGCGGAGCGTCCAGGACCTTGATCCACTTTTGGCGACGACTAGGTACAGACCGTCGCCGTCGGGGTATCGACCGGGCTTGAGCCTCTTGCTTCGGACCGTCGTGATTGTGAGCGTCAGGAGACTTCCCCTAACCTGCGGCCGTATTACCCCTACTCGTGCAGGGGTTTGGCGCAGCTTAGCGGGGTGTAGCGGGGCGAACCGTCGCGGGCCCGGTTGCAGCCGATCGAGTCGGTCACGTCCCTCGGGACGCGGTTGGGTTACGCGGCCAGCTCGAACGCGGCGGCGACGCCCTGCCCGCCTCCAACGCACATGGTCTCGAGGGCGATCTTCGCGTTCCGGCGTTTGGCCTCGTAGAGCATGGTCGCGAGGACGCGCGCGCCGGTCGCGGCGATGGGATGGCCCAGGGACACGCCGGAGCCGTTGACGTTCAGGCCGTCGAGGCTCGGCAGGTCCCACTCGCGCAGGACCGCGAGCACCTGCGCCGCGAACGCCTCGTTCAACTCGATCAGGTCGACGTCGTCCCACGTCAGGCCGGTCCTCTCGAACAGCTTCTCGACGGCCGGCACGGGGCCGATGCCCATGTAGGCCGGATGTACGCCGACCGCCGCCCAGCCGCGAAGGTAGGCCATCGGCTCGAGCCCCAGCTCGTCCAGCTTGTCCGCCGCAACGACCAGGCAGACCGCCGCGGCGTCGTTCTGGCTGCTGGCGTTGCCGGCCGTGACCGTGCCGTCCCTCATCACCGGCCTGAGACGAGCCAGCTTCTCCATCGAGGTGTCCCTGCGCGGGCCTTCGTCCGCGTCGAACATCACCGGGTCGCCCCTGCGCTGCGGTACCGGCACAGGCACGATCTCGTCGGCGAACTTGCCCTCGTCCTGCGCGGCCACGGCCTTCCGGTGGCTGGCGAGGGCGTACTCGTCCTGTTCCTCGCGGGAGATCTCGTACTTCGTGGCCAGGTTCTCCGCGGTCTCGAGCATCCCGGAGATGGGGCCGAAGCGTTCGTCGGGCGAGCTGCGCTCCCGCGCTCTCATCAATCTGTCGTGCAGCTCCATCGATCCGAACCGGCCGCCCCATCTCGCGGCGGTCGTGTAGTACTCGACGCCGCTCATGCTCTCGACGCCTCCGGCGACCACCACGTCTGCGTTGCCGGTCTGGACGAGCATCGCGGCGTTGAGGACCGCCTGCAGGCCGGAGGCGCAGCGCCGGTCGAGCTGATAGCCCGGCACGTCGATCGGCAGGCCCGCCTTCAGGGAGCAGAGGCGGCCTATCGCTGGGTTCTCACCGCTGGGGTAGCTCTGCCCCAGCACAACGTCATCCACTCGCTCGGGGTCCAGGCCGGTGCGCGTCAGCAGCTCGCGAATGACCAGCGCGCCAAGCTCCTCGGCCGGGACTTCGCGCAGGCTGCCGCCGAAGCCGCCCACCGGAGTCCTCACCGGCGACACTATCGCCGCGTCACGCATGCTGACCTCCCATGTCGTCCTCCCGGCGGACTGCTTCTCGAACGGGAACGTTGGCGGGACATGGCCTGGGCCCTTCGATAGTCGGGGCAACGGCCCGTAGGAACCTTACCAGCGCGAGCGTCTTCACGCCTCGTCGGATACGGCGGCGCCGGGAGCGGGTTCCAGTTGGAGCACGATCTTCGGCGAGTGCTCGCCGCGCACCTTCGCCGCTTCGCTGCCCGTGTACACGGGACAGGTGACGCACCCTACTCTCTTGTCCGGCTCTTCGCCGATCTTGAACAGCTGCCGGGCCGACCTGTAGCTCTCGCCGTTCCATACCGACATGAACGTCCGGCCGGTGACGTTGCCGAAGTCGTCCGCCGCGTTGACCAGGTAGCAGCAGGGCGCGGTGCCGCCGTCCCAGTTGATGACAGTGGAGCGCCACAGCCGCCAACAGCGGCCGCCCTCTTCCTCTCGGAAGGGACGCTCGAAGGGATGCTCCCGCAGGTACTCCTCTATCCCGACCGGCATCCACTTCCGAGCGGTGTCGGTCTCCTCCTCGCCCAGGGGAAAGTCGACCTTTTTGAAGAGTATCCCGCCGACCCCCATCGCCTCCGCCATCGCCCTCGCCTCGGGGATCTGGTGCTGGTTCTGGCGCATGACGATGAACTGCCACTCGATGTACGGCGTGTCCAAGCCGAGCTCTCGTTTGGTGTCGACCAGGAGCTGCAGGTTGGCCAGGACCCTGTCGAGGCGGCCTCCCACCCGGTACTTTTCGTAGACCTCCTGGGTGATGCCGTCTATCGAGACGATCATCGTGTCCAGGCCCGACCGGATGATCCGCTCCGCCATCTCCTTCTTGAGCGGCTTGTTGAGGTTGGTGCTGATCGTCGTCGCGATCCTGGCCTCGTGGGCGTAGGCGATGAACTCGTCGATCCGCCTGTTCAGGAACGGCTCGCCCCAGCTATACAGGGTCAGCCAGACGCAATAGTCCTTGACCTCATCGACCACCTTCTTGTAGGTGTCGAAGTGCATCACGCCCTTGTCGCGGTCTATCGTGCCCAGTCCTGTGTGGCACAACGGGCATTTGAGCTGGCAGATGTTGGTGGTGTCGATCTCCCACTCGTACGGGTACGCCGTGACGTCGAGCTTTCCCGTGCGTAGCTGCCACTCGACTCGCATGAGGTTGAGCAGCTTCTTCCACTTGAAGTACCGGAAGGCTGCCTCTACCTGACGGTTCCGACGGTCGTCGTAGACCGCGGCGGTCGCGACCCGGTTGACCTGGAACTTCTCGGCTAGCCTCCCCGTGGCTATCACGGTTCGGGTGAGGAGGGACACTGGCTACCCCCTGAGAATCTTGCCAGCGGTGGCCGTATCGCGCCTGAGTGCGCAATTCGAGACCGTGTGTGGCGGCATACGGTAACATATCCTATTGTACGGCTTAAAGGACGCGGCGGGTCGGCGGGTCATCACGTGTACGCCGATCCGGGCGGCGCGTCCGACGGCTGGAGGAGGGCGATCATGCGGTCTATACTCCGGACTCTTCTGGTATCCCTGCTCGGCATCCTCATCGGGCTCGCGATCGCCGTCGCGCTGGCGGTGGTCGTGGGCTATTTCTGGGGCACGGGACGCGGGGTCATCACGTTCATCGTGTCGGCGGCGCTGTTAGCAGGGTTCTTTGCAGCGAAATCGAAGGGCGAGACGGGACACTTCTAGAACGCGCGGCTGCTTTCCCGACGCGCGCCGGTATTCCCGGAACAGGGACGCCCGACTTCCGCGAGACTCCGGCGGCCGGCGAGCGTAGCGGCTAGCCGTGGACGAGCGGGAAGACCTCTTCGGCGAAGCTCTCCATCAGCTCCAGCCGCTCGGACACGGAGCTTCCGCCGCCGCTGAAGTTCTGGTGGGTGACGCCCAGCTTCTCGTAGCCGCGGATCGTCTCCGCGACCTGATCCTTCTTGCTGACGTCGCCATCCCATGAGGCGCCGCCGAAGCGGATCACGAAGTCGTGCGGGTCGCGTCCCTCCGCTTCCAGGCGTCTCCTGAGCCCTGACACAGCGTTCGTGAAGCGCTCGGTCGTGTCCAGCGGGTAGACCGGGTTGGAGTCTGACGGCAGCCAGCCGTCGCACAGGGTGGCCGCTCTGCGGATGGCCGCGGGGCTCTCCCCGCCGACCCAGAACGGCGGGCTGGGCTGCTGCACCGTCTTGGGCGCGAAGTCGACGTCCGCGAAGTCGAGGAACTCGCCGTGGAACTCGGGCTCCTCCTTCGACCACAGCTCCTTCCACGCCCGGATGTACTCGTTGCTCACCGCGCCCCTCTTCTCGAACGGGGTCGGCACCATGAGCGCCTGCGCCTCTTCCACGTTCCAGCCGACGCCGCAGCCGACGACGAGACGGCCCTGGGAGAGCTGGTCGATCGTGGCCAGAATCTTGGCTGCCAGCATCGGGTTCCTGTACGGCAGGACGATCACCGACGGCAGCAGCCGCGCCCTGGAGGTCTGGCCGGCCACGAAGGCCATCACGGACAGTACCTCGAGGGTGTTCTGCAGCGTCCCGACGCCCGGGATATCGCCCTTGGGGCCGTAGGGGTACTTCGACTCGATGTGCCGCGGCATGATCAGGCGCTCGCTGGCGTTGATGGCGTCGAAGCCAAGCTCGTCGGCCCGCCGAGCTATCGTGCCGATGTCCGCAGGGTTGTACGTGGGTCCGCCGATGGGTACGCCGACGATGAACTTCATGACGGTGACTCCTTGAGCTGGATCGGGCACCGGACAGGGCCGGTCGAGACGGAAGCCAGTGTAGTAGCAGCCCAGTGCACTGTCAAACTTAGCGACTCCCGGACGTGTTCACGTTTGATGGGGCCTGCGTGGGCCCCTCGATACGCGCCGATGGGGCATCGGCGCTACTCGGGGTGAACGGGTTGCGTGGGCCACTCAAGCCTGAACAGTTACGACTCAGGGGCGGAGCCGGGTCAACGGTCAGCGTTCGAGCCCGTCTCGCGATGCCTCTCTCCCCGTGAAGAGAGAGGGGGACAAGAGTCACCCTCACCTCAGTCCTCTCCCGTCGAGGGAGAGGAGGACAAGAGTCACCCTCACCTCAATCCTCTCCCGTCGAGGGAGAGGAGGAAATCGGGGCTGGGCCGGGTTAGCGGACGCGCTCGGCGGCGCCGATGCCGGAGAACTCGTTGCCGCAGTAGTAGAGCAGACTGCGCCCCGGCAGCTCCAGCTCCATCGCGTACTCCGTCATCCCGGAGTCCCAGCCCGACTCGGACGTGGGGACGACGACGCGCGGGTCGGAGCGGAAGACGATGCCGTCCTCGCTCTCGGCGTATCGGACGCGGTAGGTCGGGCCGGCGGAGCTGTACCACATGCGGAAGACGCCGTCCCGCAGTTGCACGGTCGGCTTCGACGTGACGTAGGTCTCGATGGGGTTGTCGCGGTCGGGCGCGACGACGGCGCCGGCCTCGTGGGGCGAGAAGGTGTGTCCGCCGTCGGTCGAGACGGCCAGCGCGATGGTGATGCGCAGCCCGCGCTCGTACTCCTCCCGGTCGGCGACGGCGGTGTAGTACATCCAGTACTCGCCACCCACCTTCAGCACCGCGCAGGAGCCGCTGCAGCCTTCGTGGGGACTGCCCGCGATCCCGTGCTCGAAGATTGGGCCGTTGCCGCTGCGCCTCCAGGTGAGCCCGGCGTCGTCGCTCTCGGCCAGCGCCGTGCGCCAGGTCTTCTCCGTCCCCTCTCTCCTGTACTCCCCGCCGAATCCCGCGTAGTACATGTGCCAGTGGGTGTCGGTGATCGGGACGACCCAGGGGTAGGACACCCACTCCGAGTCGAAGCCGCCGGGCTCGCTCACGTCGAAGACGGGGTTGCGCTCGTGCTTCGTCCACGTGAGCGGATCGTCGACCGACGCCTCGGCGAACCCGATTCTGACCTCGTTCGCTGCCTTGTTCGGCCGGCGCAGTCGGCCGTCGTAGTACATCCTGAGCCGGTCGCCGAGGCGCATTACGAACGGTGCCGTCGGCTTCTGGTCCCACGCCGGCTGGTCCTGATGAGGCAGGAGCGCCTCGGGGGTTATCTTGCGCCACTCTCCCGCGTCTACCATGCCGCCACCTCGATCTGTGACCGTTCGGACTTCACGAGACGGAACGTCCATTGGCCCCTATGTCTACTGCGCTCGGACATCCGACCGCACCCTTCAGACGAGAGCAGCGTGGCCGATCCCGAAAATTCTGTCCGATTTTGTCTCATTCTGTACCGTCTATATCTGGCCGGTGAGACACCTGGCCGGAAAATGAGACACCCGGTGTTGCCGTGTCGTATCTGAGTCGAGACGCTACGCGACGAAAGAGACACCGCTGTATCATCCTTATCTAAGCCCTGAACGAACATTGGGCAAGTCCTGCCTGGTCGGCCGTGCGGATACAGAGTAGCACCGATGTGCTGTCGTGTCCAGAGATTCGGCGCCCGTGTGGAATGACAGACGCGGAGAAACTGGGCCGGGAGCGCCGGTGCGCTGGTGGCGCACCCTGTCGGGGATGGATTCCCGCGTTCGGAGACCTTTGCGTAACTCCCGTTGCGGGGAGACAGCGTGGCGGAGATGCCTGGCATTCCTAGCGGGGAACCCCCAACCCTGGATTCCCGCCTTCGCGGGAATGACGGTTGTTCAGCGGGAATGACGGGCGCGGGGAAGTTGGGCCGGGAGTGCCGGTGCGCTGGTGGCGCACCCTGTCGGGGATGGATTCCCGCGTTCGGAGACCTTTGCGTAACTCCCGTTGCGGGGAGACAGCGTGGCGGAGATGCCTGGCATTCCTAGCGGGGAACCCCCAACCCTGGATTCCCGCCTTCGCGGGAATGACGGTTGTGCAGAGGTCTCCGTTCGCGGGAAACACCCTGGCATTGCCAAGCCACATAAAGGGTATGAAAATGGTGCTGCTGCCCCCGGCGTTTGGTCTAGAGTCCAAGGGCGGGGATGGGTTCCCGCCCCCGCCTACGCGAGGGCAGGCTCTTCGCGGGAACGACGGGTGGGGCGTGGCACGTCTATTTTCATAGCAATGACGGTTGTTCAGCGGGAATGACGGTTGTTCAAAGGTCTGCGTTCGTGGGAATGACGGAGGTGGGGGATTTGGGGTTCTTCCGCCACTTGGAATGCTGTGGCGTATCGGAGATAATCGCGTCGCCGGACAGCCGACCGACCGGAGGATGAGAATGATATACGAGATTCGCACTTACGACATCCGGCCCCAGAGAGTCCCGGAGTACCAGAATCGGTTCGAGGCCAAGCTGGCCGGCCGCGAGGAGTTCTCGAAGCTCTTCGGACACTGGTATACGGAGATCGGGCCGCTGAACCAGATCGTCGCGATCTGGCCGTACGAGTCCCTCGCGGGCCGCGCCGAGATCAGGGCCGCCGCGGAGGCGAGCGGCAAGTGGCCGCCCGACACGGCGGACCAGATCGTCGGCATGACGTCCCGGATCTTCGAGCCCGCGGCGTTCATGCCGCCGCCGGGCGAGCGAGACGTGGGCCCGATCTTCGAAATGCGGACATACACGTACCAGGCGGAGGCGGTCCCGACGGTGCTGGGCCAGTGGGAGGCGGCCATCGAAAAGAGGACCCGGATATCGCCGCTGGTGGGCTGCTGGTACTCGGACGGCGGGGGCGTGGGCAACTACGTCCACATGTGGGCGTACCGCAGCCTGGACGAGCGGATGCGTATTCGCGCCGAGGCGCGGGCCGCCGGCATCTGGCCCGCCCCCGGGTTCCTGCCGCCGGACAGGCAGGAGAACAAGATACTGCTGCCGGCGTCGTTCTCCCCGATCCGGTAGACCGCCTTCGCGGGCAACACACGCGGTAGAGATGCGTTGTGTTCGTAGCCGGGAGCCCACTCCTGGATTGCCGCCTGCGCGAGAATCACGATGGCCTTGCGAAGGCCACCTAAGAGGGATGAAAATGGCGCCGCTCGTCGCTCCGACGTAGGCCTGAGTCCAAGGGCCGGGGATGGGTTCCCGCCCCCGCCTACGCGAGGGCAGGCTCTTCGCGGGAACGACGGGTGGGGGCGTGGCACGGCTATTTTCATGGTAATGACGGTCATTCGAGGGTCTCCAAGGGCGGCCGTGTGAGACGCTTCTAGGGCGCCGGGGCTATCCGGAAGCCGAGGGGCTCCAGGCGCCTGTGGACTTCGGCCATGACGTCGGGCGGGAGCGGGCCCTTCTCCAGCATGCGGACGTTTTCCCGCAAGTGCGCAGGATCGAGCGCGCCGACTATCACGGTGCTGATATCGGGGTGGGCGAAGGTGTAGCGGAGGATGAAAGCGGTGCGGCTCTCGCCCTCCTCACGCAGCTCATCGAGCTTGGCCTTCTCGAAGTTGGCCCACCGCTCCTCGTCAGTGGCGAACGCGATCCCGCGGGAGTGTGCCAGCGATCCCGGGAGGTCGGGCTCGCCCTTGGCCGCCCGCGTGCGGACGATCGTCCCGCGCCCGTCCTCGGTCAGCCTGGTGATCCAGCTCGCGTGCTCCGGCTGCAGCGTGGAGTAGCTGGTCTGGAAGACGTCGAAAGCGTCGACGGCCGCGTGGGACGGCAGGTACGGAAGGTTGGTCGAGATGCCGACCCACCGAGCTTTGCCCTGACGCTTTATCTCCAACAGCGCGTCCAGCAGGCCGGTCGGCTCCAGGTCTTCGGGCCACGGGTTGTGTAGCTGCAGCACGTCGACGTAGTCGGTCCTGAGGCGCGTCAGGCTCTCGTCGATGCTGCGCAGGGCGTGCTCCGCCGACCAGATGGCGCGGCCGTCCACCGTACCCGCGCGGGACGTCTTGGTGGCAAGGACGTACTCGGAGCGCCTGTGCGAGAGGCACTTGCCGATGTACTCCTCGGAAGCGCCGTAGCGCCTGGCGGTGTCGATGTAGTTGATGCCGCAGTCGAGCACCTCGTTCAGGACCGTCTCGGCCTCGGCGTCGGTGACGCCGCGCTCAGGCACGCCAGCCTCGTCCGTCACTCCGCGCAGCTCAAGCGCGCCGTAGCCGAGACGCGTCACCTTCAGTCCGGTCCGACCCAGTGTCCGCATCGGCAGACCGTTCGACATTGGCTCTTCCTCCACGTTCAGGTTTGCGCCGATGGCGCGCTCTGCAGGATCGGTCCGCCCGCGATGGCGTCGGCGCAGTACAGGCATTCGACGTTCGTGCACCGGGTGATCTCGGGCCGCTCCCGGATCGCCGTGGACGCGCGCTCCAGCACGTCGGCTAACGGGAAGATGCGCCACAGGCTGTTGCCAACGGTAGCCCGCCGCTCGATCGGCCCTAGCGCCGGGCCGATGCCGTTGAAGCCCCAAGAGCATCCGCCGTCCTCCGTCTCGACGACCCCGCCGCCGTGGTCGTTCGCCCACCGTCGGAAGGGCGTACGCCCCGCCATCCGCTCCGCGAGGTGCAGGGCGGTCATGGTCCGCAGATCGACGCCCATCATGACGACGTAGCCGCCCAGGCGCGCCATCTCTCTGAAGGGCGCGAATACGTCCAGCGGCGCCTGGCCTGCGATCAACTCTTCCGCTAACGGACCAACCGCGGCAAAGGAGTTCGAGGGGTGGTTGCCGCGCGACCTGCCTGTCGTTTCGACGACCGTGGCGGGGACCGTCCCCATGGAGTCGTCGACGTCGCTGCAGTCCGGCGTGTAGACCTTGGACGAGAACGGGCCGCGGTCGTCGCCGTAGTCGAATGCGTTCCGGGGCAGCCTCCGGTCCGGCGGCGGCGCCGCGGCGAATGTGTATGCGAACGCCGGCACCATGACGGTGCATCCGGCGTCGAGCAGGCCGTCGACCACGGCGCGCGCGCCACCGACGACGTGGCCGAAGGAGCTGAGCGACGAGTGGACGCACAGCGCGGCTCCGGACAGGCCGTTGGCCGCGGCCGCGTCTGCTATGTCCCGTCGGGTGACCTGCATGTCGACCTTTCCACTACGGGCCCAAGGACACCATCGACCTGATGGCGGCTATAGTGCGAGGCACGACGGCAAGTGGCTTCAGTACGAGGCCCTTATCGCCGACGAAGCGGCCCAGGCAGCTATAGTTCCCGACGAAAATCCTCTATCGGGATATCCAGCCCGACAAGAATAGCGCGAAGCGTAATCCTGGGAATCTCCCTCTTGCCAAGAACAACTTGCGTAATCTAGCGGCCGCTCGCCGTATGCCGCCCATAGGTGGCATGACTTCCCTTGGTCCTGATATGGAACGCTCCGAGGCGTTCTATGGCGTGTATGATTGTCCTACTGGAACAAAGTGGAAGATTGCTGAAGGCCATCAGACAAGAGCTGGTACTTGGTGGCGACTCATTCTCGTGAACCTACTCGTGAGATGCGGCTCGCCCACGTCGACCACTTCGTAGGAAATCTCTATGCCCCGTTCCCGGAAGACACGTTCTCGGTCGCCAAGCTCTTCCAGGACATTGAGATGAAGCGCAATGGCTTCTCGAATGTTGGCGAAGGCTTCCTCAATTGAGTCGCCGCAACTTGCTATCCCCAGTTCAGGGCATTGGACTGCGAATTGATCGCCTTCTTGTTCAGCCACTTCAGTCAGGAGAATCGTTCCCACGATAGCCACAGTCAGTCCTCCTCTGTGCTCAGGAACATAGTGGGCTCCTTAATGCCATCCTATCCTCTTGCTGGTTGCACGTCCAGAGGCGGGATCCTGAGCCAGACGGAGTACCTCAACCGCGCGCCGCGCCGCCGCGGCTAGCCCGGGATGCGGTCGCGGGATACGGTGGCGCCGTCGAACTGGAAGCCCTGTTGCTGGCGCGGGAGCGGCAGCCTTACCGCGGCGCCCGACAGGCTGGACAGGTAGGCCGCCTGGACCATCTCGATCGCCGCCCGCCCGTCCGTCGCCTTGACCTCAGGCTCCCTGCCCTCCCGCAGCGCGGAGATGAAGTCCTGCGTCTGAGCGTAGAACGCCTCCAGGCGGTTCGGATCGTTGGGGTTGCCTTCGGGATCGATCTCCGGCATCTCCCAGACGTCCTCCCACCGGCCCGAGTCGGCCACCCTCAGCATCCCAAAGCCGTCCGCCTCGATGATGCCCTTGTCGCCGTAGATTCGGGCGAGATATCTGCTGTTTGGGAAGCCGGGCTCCGGCAGCTCGTGGCTCGTCCACGACTGCGCGGCGGCCCCGCCGGCGAACTGAATCTGGATCATCGCGCTCATCGCCTTCCACGCTTCGCCCTTGGTCGAGCCGACCCACGCGAAGACGGAAGACGGCTCGTCATTCGTCAGCCAGCGGAGCATGTCGCAGATGTGGGCGCCGCGGTCGAGGAAGCTGCCGCCACTCTCAGGCTCGTCGAGCCACAACTTGGTCTCGTGGTACCAGGTCCACAACGAGGTGAGCTGCGACATGCGCACGGTGCCGATGCGGCCCTCGTCGATCAGCTTCTTGGCCCTGGGGAACACGCCGCGGTACCGAAGCGTCTGGATTACGCTCAGCGTCACGCCCGCGTCGTCGCAGGCCGCGATCATCGCATCGCAGTCGGCCACGTTCGTGGCCATCGGCTTCTCCACCAGCACGTGCTTGCCCTGCTCGGCCGCCGCGATCACCTGGTCGGCGTGCGCCTGATGGGGCGACGCCACGATCACCGCGTCGACGTCTGACCTCGACAGAAGCGACTCGAGGGACGGCTCGACGTCCATCCCATAGTCCTCCGCGAGAGTGGGCGCCCTGCTCCCGCCGTAGACCGCGACGAGCCGGCCGCCCTCGTTGTACTTGGAGATGCTCTCGGCGTAGGTCCGACCCATGTAGCCCGATCCGATCATCCCGATTCCTACCGAGTCCAATCCTGTCCTCCTGTCGTGCGGGCGCCCCTCGTACGTCCCGGAAGCTGACATCCCTGGCTCCGGTCGGCGCGCAACAGGGAGTATAGACCGACCGGACGCCTGCGGGTAGCTGCGGAATCGCGTTGGGTGTAACCTAGGCATCCAGACCTCGAGGGTGGTGGCAGATGGCATTTCCCGGCCGGATGACCTTCGGAATGTTCCTGGCTCCGTTCCACGAGCCGAACGAGAACCCCACTCTGGCCCTGCAGCGCGACCTGGAGCTGATCGAGTGGGTCGACCACCTGGGCTTCGACGAGGCGTGGATCGGCGAGCACCACTCGGCCGGCTGGGAGCCGATATCGTCGCCGGAGGTGTTCATCGCCGCCGCCGCCGAGCGGACGAAGCACATCAAGCTAGGCACCGGGGTCGTCGGACTGCCCTACCACCACCCGTTCATCGTGGCCGACCGCATGGTGCTGCTGGACCACCTGACCCGCGGCCGGGCGATGTTGGGCGTCGGTCCCGGATCGCTTCCCACCGACGGGCTGATGATGGGCATCGACCCGGCCGTGCAGCGCCGACGCATGGCCGAGTCGATGGACGCGATCATGCGCCTCCTCGAGGATACGGAGCCGGTCAGCTACGAGACCGACTGGTTCACGCTGAGGGAGGCGGTCCTCCAGCTACGGCCCTACACCGAGCCCCGCTTCCCCATCGCGGTCGCGGCGTCGCGGACGCCGGCGGGCATGATGCTGGCGGGCAAGTACGGCCTCGGCGTTCTCTCCCCGGGCGCGATCCCCGAGGGTGGCACGACCACGGGAATCAAGGACTTCTGGGCAATCGCGGAAGAGGCCGCGGCCGAGAACGGCAGGACGATGGATCGCGGCCAATGGCGGTTGGGCACGGTGGCGCACCTCGCCGACAGCAAAAAAGAGGCGATCGAGCAGGTGCGCGCCAAGGCAGGCCGGTTGACGCGCCACTACCAGGAGATGACCATCGGCCGCGAGCCGCTGGACATCCCGCAGGACAAGATCATAGACCACTACGTCGACACCGGCGCCTGGTGCGTGGGCACGCCGGACGACATGATCGCGCTGATCGAGCGGCTGCTGGAGGCGAGCGGCGGCTTCGGCGGCTTCTACGTGCAGGACTGCGAGATGGCCAACCGCGAGCAGATCATGCACAGCTACGAGCTGATCGCAAGATACGTGATGCCGCGCTTCCAGGGGTCGCTGGTCGGGTTGGAGGCGTCCCGCGAGTGGTCGGCGGGCAAGGTGCCGGAGATCGCCGACGCCCGGCGGCGCGCCCTAAGCCGCGCGAACCGCGATTATCTGGGGCGACGTGGATAGTGGGTAGTGGATAGTGAATAGTTGGGGCGGGAGGGCATAAGACCTCTTCCCCCTTGACGGGGGAAGATTGAGTTGGGGGTGATGAGGGCACTTCAGGGGGCCGGCGTGGCAGCCACGGAGGGTCCCCCTCATCCCAGCCTTCTCCCGCCAGGGGAGAAGCTTCTTCTCCCGACGGGGGAAGATTGAGATGGGGTGATGAGGGCGCTCCAGGGGGCCGGCGTGGCAGCCACGGAGGGTCCCCCTCATCCCAGCCTTCTCCCGCCAGGGGAGAAGGCTGGATAGTGGGTAGTGGATAGGGAATAGCGAGGGCCGGAGGGGCAGGACTATTGCAGCGCCCGGCGGGCGGCCTCGACGGTCGTGTCGATCTCGGCGTTGCCGTGGGTGGTCGACACGAACATCGCCTCGAAGCCGGACGGCGGCAGGTAGACGCCCTCGTCGATCATCCTGTGGAAGAAGCGGCCGAAGGCTTCTTTGTCCGACGCGGACACCGAGGCCCAGCCGGTGACCTCGTCGGCGCTGAAGAACAGGGTCATCATCGACCCGACACGGTTGATGGTCAGCGGGACCTCGGCGTCCGCGAAGACATCGCGCAGGCCGTCAGCCAGACGCGCGGCCGTCGTCTCCAGCCTGTCGTAGACTCCCGGCTCGCGCAGCAGCTCCAGGGTCCTGATGCCCGCGGCCATGGCGACGGGATTGCCGGACAGCGTGCCGGCCTGGTACATCGGCCCGATCGGCGAGACGGTGTCCATGATCTCTCTGGAGCCGCCGTATGCTCCGACGGGCATCCCGCCGCCGATGATCTTGCCCAGGATGGTGACGTCCGGCGTCACGCCGTACAGCCTCTGCGCGCCGCCGTAGCCGACGCGGTAGCCCGTCACGACCTCGTCGAAGATCAGCAGCGCGCCCTCGCGCGACGTGAGGTCCCGGAGCTGCTCCAGGAAGCCGGGCGCGGGCGGAACGACGCCCATGTTGGCGGCGACGGGCTCGACGATCACCGCCGCTATCTCTCCCCGGGCGGCCTCGAAGTGGGCCCCGACCGACTCCGCGTCGTTGTAGTCGGCGACGAGCGTGTCCCGCGCGAACGACGCGGTGACGCCGGCGCTGGTCGGGACACCGTGCGCCGCCGCGCCCGATCCGGCGCTGACCAGGAGCGCGTCCGCGTGGCCGTGGTAGCCGCCCTCGAACTTCACGATCTTGTCGCGGCCGGTGTAGGCCCGCGCCAGCCTCAGGGCGCTCATGCCGGCCTCGGTGCCGGAGCTTACGAACCGCACCCGCTCCATCGAGGGGATGCTCTCGGCGACCAACCCGGCCAGCGTATTCTCACGCTCCGTAGGCGCCCCGAAGCTCGTGCCCCGGCTGGCCGCCTCGGTCACGGCCGCGACCACATCGGGATGGGCGTGGCCGAGCACGAGCGGGCCCCATGAGCAGACGTAGTCGATGTATTCGTTGCCATCGGCGTCCCAGACGCGCGCACCCTCTCCCCGGTCGATGAAGACCGGCTCTCCGCCGACCGCGGTCCAGGCACGGGCGGGGCTGTTGACGCCGCCGGGCATCAGGCCCAACGCGGCCGCATAGAGCTGTCTCGATTTGTCTCTTCGCATCGGCTGATCTCGCTCCCAGGACGTCGCCGGTATCATATCACCGTGTCGACTCTCTCCGGCCGCCGTGCTAGTCTCGGCTCGTCCCGCCGGTCTACTTCCGCATTCGCGCATCGGTGTTCTGTCGTAGGACCCAGGGGCCTCAGATGACGTGAGAAGGAGCGCAGAATGTCGCTGGGAGTCGAGGCCAAAAGAGGGGACATTATCCGAGTGCGGCGTCTACGTCGGCACCACGACCGGGCAGATATTCTCCAGCCGCGACGACGGGGACAGTTGGGAGCTCCTGATCGACCACCTGCCCCCAATCAACTCCGTCGACTGCGCAATCGTGGCCTAGCGGAGGCCGTTGGGGGCGATCACGGTGGTATGATGACCGCCCGGCGTAATGTTGGCAATACAGTACCCTTAGGCCGACCATGACCGCTGAAGAGATCTACTACAAGGACGCGACGGCGCTGGCCGGGCTGGTGCGGGACGGCGAGGTCTCGCCGGTCGAGGTCGTCCGAGCGCACCTGCAGCGTATCGAGGACGTCAACGGCCGGCTCAACGCGATCGTGACCCTCAACGACGGCGCCGAGGACCGCGCCCGCGAGGCCGAGGCGGCGGCCGCAACGGGGGAGCGGATGGGCCCGCTGCACGGCGTACCCATCACCGTCAAGGACTGCGTCGACACCGCCGGACTGCGAACGACCCGGGGCTCGCGGCTGTTCTCCGACCATGTTCCGGCCGCCGACGCGTCGGTCGTCCAACGGCTGACCGACGCCGGGGCCATCGTCATCGGCAAGACGAACATGCCCGAGTTCGCCCTGTGGTGGGAGACGGACAACGTCGTGTTCGGGCGCACCGAGAACCCGTGGCTGGAGGGCCGCACTCCGGGCGGCTCCAGCGGCGGCGAGGCGGCGGCGATCGCGTCGGGCATGTCGCCGCTGGGAATCGGCAGCGACGTCGGCGGGTCGATCCGGGAGCCGGCCAACTACTGCGGCATCGTCGGACTCAAGGCGACGCACGGCCGCGTACCGCTGACCGCGCACTGGCCCGACGTGCTGCTCAGATTCATGCACGTGGGCCCGATGGCCCGCACCGTTCGGGACGCGGCGCTGGCGCTGAGCATCATCGCCGGACCCGACGGCGTCGACACGTACGCCGTACCCATCCCCCCGCCGGACGCCGACGTCCTGGACGGGCCGATGCAGGGCATGCGCGTCGGATGGTGCGTGGAGGGGCCGTTCTCGCCGTTGGCGGACGACGTCAGAGACGCCGTCGCGGACGCGGCGTCAGCTCTCTCCGATGCGGGGTGCCGCGTCGAGCAGGTCACACTGCGCGAGTGGGAGCGTTGGTCGGCGCTGGATATCTCGAACAGGGTGTACGGCCCCGAGACGTTGCACTACCTGCGTCCTTTGGTGGACGGCCGCGAGGACGAGCTGTCGCCGCCGATACGGCGTCGGCTCGCCTGGCCGCAGCCGGGGATGAGCGAGTACCTGGCCGCCGGGCAGGAGCTCGACGGCTTCCGGCAGGCGGTGGCGCGCTACTTCGCCGAGTACAGCCTGCTGCTCTGCCCCGCGGGCCCGGTGACGGCCCATCCTCACGACTCGGCCGAGATCGAGGTCGCCGGGGAGAGGCTGCCTGGCCGCAACGCGCTGCGGTACACGATACCGTTCGACCTCACCGGCTCGCCCGCCGTCTCGGTGCCGTTCCGATGGAGCGCGGAGGGGCTGCCGATCGGCGTGCAGCTCGCGGGCCGCCACTTCGCCGAGAAGACGTTGCTCCGCACTGCCACAGTCCTGGAGTCGGCCCGCGATGACCCCGACCGCCGGCCGCTGCCGTAGATAGCCCGCGACGCCCTGTACGCGGGCCGACCGGCAGCGCGGCTGTTCGGAGCCGCCCTGCCGAAGCTGCTGGCGGGGCAGGCTGACGACGGAGGCTGGACGACCGGGTACGGCGACCGGCACAGGCCCAAGGCGACCGTCGAGGCAGCGTACGTCCTGAATATGGCCGCGGCTCGCGGGATGCTCGGTCCGTCATGAGTACAGCGATGGAGGCGATACCGAGAGTATGACGAAGCTGACGCGGGAGCAGTTGAAAGAGTTTCTGGCAACACCTGTCGTGGCCCGGTTGGCGACCGTAAAGCCCGACGGCGGGCCGTACGTCGTCCCCGTGTGGCAGCACTGGGACGGCGACGCGATGTACGTCATCCCAAGGGGCCGCTCCCGGTTCGTCGAGCACCTCCGCGCCGAGCCCCGGGTCGCCGTGTCGTGCGCGGACGACGTCGGCGCCGGGCACAGGCGGGTACTGATCGAGGGTCGAGCGGAGATCGTAGAGGGCCCGGTACCGATGGCGGGCCGGACGCTCGACATCGCGCGCGAGATGGCCGAGCGCTACGGCGGCGAGGCAGGCCTGCGATACCTGGACGGCACGATCGACAAGCCTCGCTATCTGCTCCGGATCGTTCCCGACACGTTGACCACCTGGGAGGGCGGCTGGCACCCGCGCTACGGCTAGACCGGCATTCCTTCCCAATGCTCTGGATCGGTTCGTGTAACTGTTCAGTCTTGGTAGCGCAGCTACCTTGGGACGCTGGCGGCGCCCGCCTTTGCGTTCGGACGGACAGGCGGAGCGACCGGGCCTATAATGTATTCACTTCAACCGGAGCAGCGGTATGAATTCGATTGACGCATCGAAGTTTCGGGAGCAGTGTCTGGCGCTGTTGGACGGACTCGACGATGACGGC
The DNA here is from genome assembly GCA_965261815.1 of Dehalococcoidia bacterium. GTDB lineage: Bacteria > Chloroflexota > Dehalococcoidia > Lucifugimonadales > CAZENU01 > CAZENU01. Next base: position 2,747,784 of record CBDHDR010000002.1, on the reverse strand, counting down.
CTGATCGTGACCAAGCGGGGCAAGCCGGTCGCTCGCGTCCTTCCCTACGAGCAGAGCGAAGCCGACCTGATCGGCAGCCTGCGGCACAAGGTCACGGTTCGGGGCGATATTTTCACCACCGGCATTCGTTGAATCTTTAACCGGATGACGCACATATCCCGTCGGGTGACCGAGGCGCCGGCCTTCGAGGCCGCCATAATCGCGATCATCGTCATCAACGCCGTGCTGCTCGGGGTTGGGACCTCTCCGGCGTTGGATCGTCAGTTCGGGGAGCTGATGACCATCGGGTATCGGGTGGCGCTGGCGGTGTTCGTCGTGGAGGCGCTCCTCAAGATGACGGCGTCGTCGCCGCGGGTGACAGGGTATTTCCGGGACGGCTGGAACGTGTTCGACTTCCTGGTGATTGTGTTCGCGCTGGTTCCGGCGACCGGGCAGTTCGCCATGATCGCCCGTCTCGCGCGGCTGCTGCGCGTGCTGCGGATCGTGTCGATCAACAGGGACCTGCGGCTCATAGTCACCGCCCTGGTGCGCTCCATCCCCAGCGTCGGACACGTCATCATGCTGATGAGCGTAATCGTGTACATCTACGCGATCATCGGCTACCACCTCTTCAGCGAGCACGACCCGGAGAACTGGCGCAACCTGGGCGTCGCCGTCCTGACCCTGTTCAACATCATCACCCTGGAAGGGTGGACCGTGGTCATGTTCACCGCGATGGAGCTCAACCCGCTGGCCTGGATATACTTCGTCAGCTTTGTCGTGCTGGGCACGTTCGTGGTAGTCAATCTGTTCATCGCCATCATCATCAACAACCTGGACGACGCGAAGCTGGAGCGCCTGCGCGACCTCGAAGACCCAGTGTCGAAGGAAGAGTTGCTGCGCGAGATTCGCACCACGCGGGACGCGCTCCAACGGCTCGAACGGCGCATAGGAGACGGCGAGCGCGGCCCGAATTCTCATTGACGCTCGCAGCCGTGTAGCGTATAACTGATTGACATTTTCGCGGATGGTGCGGCGTACTCTCCGTATCCTTACCCTGAACTCTCTGGTGACCAATGTGTGGCGTTAGCGGAATAATGTACAAGAACGCGCGCTCAGACGGGCCTGGCCCCGTCGGGGCGGACTTGGTCAAGATGCTCGACTCGCTCGCCCACCGCGGCCGGGACTCCACCGGCCTCACCATAGTCGGGGAAGACACGGACGCAGACCTGCTGGTGCGCGTCTGGACCGAGCACGAGTCCGAGGCGGAGACAGTGCTCGAGCGGGCCGCGGACGCGGTCAGCGCCTCGGGGGGCACGGTGCGGAGGCGCGACCGGGTGGGCGCCTTCATCCGGCTCGCCGTCGACTACGGGGGAGACGTGTCGGAGCTGGCGCAGGCCCTGCTCGACACGGAAGGCGTCGACCTGCACAGCATCGGCCGGGCCTCAGAGGTCGTAAAGGACGTGGGCACGGCCACCGACGTGGACAGCATACACGGCGTGGGACGCCTCCGCGGCACTCACGGCATCGGCCACGTCCGCATGGCCACCGAGAGCATCGTGGACATCAACCACGCGCACCCCTTCTGGGCGTACCCGTTCCCGGACGTCACGGTGGTCCACAACGGCCAGCTCACGAACTACCACAGCATGAAGCGCTCCTACGAGGATCGGGGGCACCGGTTCCAGACCGGCAACGACTCGGAGTTGATCGCCGTCTACCTCGCCGAGAAGCTGGCCGAGGGCGCCACGCTGGAGCAGGCCCTCCATGATTCGCTGGACGATCTCGACGGAACGTTCACCTATCTCGTCTCCACGCGCGAAGGCGTCGGATGCGCCAAGGACCAGTGGTCAGCAAAGCCGCTGGTGACCATGGAGACTGCCGACGTGGTCGCCATCGCGTCCGAGGAGACCGCGCTCAGAAGCGTCTTCTCCGAGGAGATCGACCGGATCGAGCCTCAGCAGGGCGAGGTCATGACGTGGTCCGTCTAGACGCGGCCGAGCTCTCGGCCCGAGAGCTCAACAGGCGGCTGAAGGAGTTGGCGGCGGCCGGGGCCGACGTGACCGTGGTCAACCCGCAGGCGCGGCACAACATGGCCGTCGGCATCCTGCACCCGTTCGATCTGTGCATCGAGGGCAGCGTCGGATACTACTCGGCAAGCCTGCTCGACGGCCCGCGCGTGACGATAGCCGGCAACGCGGGCTGGGCGCTCGGCGAAAACCTGATGAGCGGCAGCGTCAAGATCTCCAAGGACGCGGGCGCGTCGGTCGCGGCCAGCATGCGCGGCGGCGAGGTCGTCGTGGGCGGCAACGCGGGCGCCCGGGCGGGGATCTCGATGAAGGGCGGCAGGCTCATCGTGGGCGGCGACGCGGGCTTCCTCACCGGGTTCATGATGCAGAAGGGGACGATCGTCGTCTGCGGAGACGTCGGCGACGCCGTCGGCGATTCTATGTACGAGGGCATCATCTACGTGGGCGGCAAGATCGGCTCGCTGGGCAACGACGCCAAGACCGAGGAGGTCGGTGAAGAGGAGTTGATCGGCATCTGGCACGCCCTGGAAGAGCAGGGCATCGACGACAAGCCTCACTTCACCAAGGTCGTCTCGGCCAAGAAGCTTTACCATCTCGACTCGCTGGAGCGCCTCGAGATGACGGCGGTCTGACGGACGACGGACTATGGTCTACGAGACGAGCCAGATATTTTCGCAGTCGGTCATCGACGACATCCACGCGAAGGCGGAGCTGGGCCGGTACCGCATCCGCGGTTTCAGCACCTTCCAGAAGGTCACCCACTTCGACGACCTCACCTTCCTGTCCACGGGCCTGACGCGGTTCCCGCTGGAGGGGTACAAGGAGCGCTGTAACACGCGGACCGCGATCGGGGCCCGCTACGCGGAGAACCCGCTGGTGCTGGACACGCCCGTATACATCAGCGGCATGAGCTACGGCGCTCTTTCCGCCAACGCCAAGACCGCCCTGGGCAAGGCCGCCAGCATGGTCGGCACCGCGAGCTGCACCGGGGACGGCGGCATGCTGCAGGCGGAGCGGGACGCGTCGGACAAGCTGATCTACCAGGTGCTGCCGAGCCGCTACGGGTTCGACCCGAACCACCTCGTGCAGGCGCAGGCAATCGAAATAGTCGTCGGCCAGGGAGCCAAGCCCGGCACCGGCGGCATGTTGATGGGCGTCAAGGTGCTCGACGAGATCGCCGAGATGAGGGACCTGCCGCCCGGCATCGACCAACGGAGTCCGGCGCGGCACCCCGACTGGCTGGGCCCCGACGATCTGGCGATGAAGATCGAGCAGCTTCGCGTGGCGACGGACTGGCGCGTGCCCATACACGTCAAGCTGGGAGCGTGCCGCGTGGGCGACGACGTCAAGCTGGCCGCCAAGGCCGGCGCCGACGCAATCGTCATAGACAGCATGGTCGCAGGCACCGGGGCGTCCGCGGAGGTGCTGCTCGACCACAGCGGCATCCCGACCGTTCCCGCGATCGTCATGGCCCGCGAGGCGCTGCGAGAGCTTGGGCTCTACGGCACCGTGAGCCTTATCGCGTCGGGAGGAATACGCAGCGGCGCCGACGCGGCGAAGGCGCTGGCCCTGGGCGCGGACGCCGTCGCGATCGGCATCGCGGCCCTCGTCTCCCTCAACTGCAACCGCGATATACCCGAGTCCGACTTCGAGGCGGAGGTCGGCGTGCCGGCGGGCCAGTGCCGGCATTGCCACACCGGCAAGTGCCCGGTCGGAATCACGACCCAGGACCCGGAGCTCGTCAAGCGGCTCGACCCAGACGAGGGCGCCGAGCGAGTCGCCAACTTCATCAACTCGATGACGATGGAGATGACGCTGTTGACCCGGTCCCTGGGCAAGAGCGACGTCCGCAGCCTGGAGCCCGAGGACCTCGCGGCGCTCACAATAGAGGCCTCCGCAATGGCCAGGATCCCGCTGGCGGGCACCGGCAAAGTCTTCGGCGAGTAGGTATCGCGGGCCGCGCCGAGCGGCCGACAGGGCGGCGAAAGCCGCGGCGGAGCGGGGCGATCAGCGAGGCCGCCGGTCCAAATCCAGTCGACGGGGGATGGTAACAATGCCCACACGAGAGGAAGTCCGCCAGCTCATGGCGCGGGACGGCATCCGGTATCTGCTGGCGCAGTTCGTCGACATCAACGGCTCGCCCAAGGTGAAGATGGTACCCGCGTCACACCTGGACGACATGATAGACGACGGCGCCGGGTTCGCGGGGGCGGCCGTGCTCGGCCTGGGACAGGGGCCACACTCCCACGACATGATGGCGAGGATCGACCTGGACACCTACAGCCCGGCGCCGTGGACCGAGGGCGTGGCCCGGTTCGCGGCCGACCTGTACGTCGACGGCGAGCCCCACATGTACTGCGCGCGCCAGAACCTCAAACGCGTGCTGTCCAACGCCCTCGCCGACGGATTCACCTTCCACGTAGGGATCGAGCCCGAGCACTTCCTCGTAACGCGAAACGATGACGGCTCCATCTCCGTATTTGACCCCAAGGAAGTCGACTCGCTGGCCAAGCCCTGCTACGACTTCAAGGGCATCGCCAGCGTTACCGACTACCTGCGGGACCTGATGGACGGCATGGACAAGCTCGGCTGGGACCCGTACCAGTCGGACCACGAAGACGCGAACGGGCAGTACGAGCTCAACTTCGTCTTTTCCGAGGCGCTGACGACTGCGGACCGCTACACCTTCTTCAAGATGATGACCAGCCAGATCGCGCAGAAGCACGGCGCCATCGCCACGCATATGGCCAAGCCGTTCAGGGACCGCACCGGCAGCGGCGGCCACATCCACATCCACGTAGAGGACGCCGAGACCCAGGACAACCTGTTCCTCGACGAGGACGACCCACAGGGGCTGGGGCTCTCGCAGTTCGCGTACAACTTCATCGGCGGCATCATCGCGCACGCGCCGGCGCTCTGCGCCGTCACATCGCCGACGGTGAACTGCTACAAGCGGCTGCGGATGGGCCCGGGCCTCACCGGCGCCCGGTCCGGCTTCACGTGGACGCCGGCCTTCATCTCCTACGGCGACAACAATCGGACCCAGATGATCCGCACGGCCGGCCCCGGACACCTCGAAGACCGAACCGTTTCGGCCGCGTGCAACCCGTATCTCGCCTTCGCCGCCTACCTTGCGGCCGGCCTCGACGGCGTGAACAGAGGCCTGGACCCCGGGAAAGCCAACCTGGGCAACCTGTACGAGCTCGGCATCGAGGAGATCCGGCGCAGGGGCATCGAAACCCTGCCCCAGAGCCTGCCGGAGGCCCTCGACGCGCTGCGAAAGGACGAGGTCGTGCAGGAGTCCCTCGGCGTCATCTACGACGAATTCATCCAGGTCAAGGAAGCCGAGTGGAACGAGTACCACGCCCAGGTCTCCCAGTGGGAGATCGACCGCTACCTGATGATGTTCTAGTGTCTGAACTGTGATTCGCGTGATTACTGGATTGAGATGATCGGTCGTGCGGCCCCAGTCTGTGTACTCGAGGACGTGCAGGCGCCGCTTGCGACTCCGAAGAGCAGCTCCATGAAGGATCTCGATCAGCTTCGGCGGCTGGCGTCGCTCATCGAACAGCAGAACGATATCGAGGAGGAGATCGCTTCGATCATCGATCGCCCTGCTCATTCGGGGCACATAGGGAAGTTCGTCGCGTCAATAATTTTCGACATCCAACTGTCTGCGTCGGCCTCGCACAAGAACGGGAGTTTTGCTTCAGGGCGCCTCGCCGGTAGGTCGGTGAACATCAGCAAGTACTCGAAAGACGACGGCATACTGAACTTGAAGCCCAACCTTGTATCGGACTCTGACTCTGGACCGGACTTCTACGTGGTGATGACCGGCCCGAGAACGGCGCCGCAATCGTCTCGCGGGAAGGTGCACCCGTGGGTAATCGAGACGGCGTACTTGTTTGAAGGGCGCGAACTCCTCCGGCGGCTCCTTGATATTGGCGTAAGCATCGGCGTGGCTACGAGTGTACGGCGCCACCTTTGGGACGCCGCCGAGATATACCCAAGGGCCACCAACCCTGCGCTTCCACTTACCTCATGCCAGCGTGACATGCTTGCGCTGTTCGGTGCACAGCGATGACGGGCCGGACGGCTCGGCGGCGTAGTCGCGACCATGTAGTGAGCGTCTGACATGTCATTCCTGCTGACATGTCCCAACTGCGGCGAGCGCGGGGTGAACGAGTTCCGCTTTGGCGGCGAGGTCGCCTCCCGCCCGGCGCCGGACGCCCCGCGTGAGCAATGGACAGCGTACACGTACCTGCGGCGCAACGCGGCGGGCGACCAGCGGGAGTGGTGGTACCACTCCTACGGCTGCCGGCGGTGGTTCATGGCCGTCCGGGACACCGTCTCCAACAACGTGCGCTCGACGTTCTGGCCCGAAGAGTCCGGCGTATAGGACATCGGCCAGCAAGCACATGCAGCGGGCTTAGACCACGCCCCTAGCTCGAAAGCACCCGGATCAGTCTGCCTGCATACGGCGACGCGTTCGTGACCTTGGACGGGTCCAGGCTCCCAAGGATCTCGTAGCTGTGCCGCCCCTTGTGGTAGCGACCCTTCGTCGTTGCGCGAGTTGCAGCGTCGAGACGATTGAAGACATCCTGCTTGGAGACTTCCTCGGTATTCGGGTTCGCCGGAAGTGACTGCGGTCGGAAGCCTTGGCCGTAGAACGATTCGAGCGCGTCCGAGTCTGCAAGAAACCAGGACTCCATCACCTGCACCATGAGGTGGCATTGGTCGTCCGACGCGGCGTCAGGGCGATCCCACCCGTCGCGAGCTTTCAGATGCTGCCACGGCCCCGATGCCGTTACCGGACCCTCGGCATCGACCACAAGCATGGCGACCCCGGCTCGGCTGGCATGTGCCGTCTCGAAGCTATCGTAGGCTTTTGGCGGCTGCCGCAGGCCACGATTCCAGGCATGTTCCCGGCCAACCCAGCCCTCTCCAGAAACATTCGAAAGCCCTTGCGGCACTCCGTCTTCAGCACCTTGCTATCGCCCCCACCCTCTACGTAGAGCTTGGCGTTCACCACCGGTTGCCACCGATCTCGCCTCGCGTCCAGAGCTCGCCAAGCCGGTACTGCTCGAGCCACGGCTTCAGCTCCTCCGCGCTCAGGCGGCGGAGCTGCGTCGCTCCATCGACCTTCTCGCAGACGACCACCGACTCCGGAACGTCCGTGAGTGCGTCTACCAGGATATCGGAGTGCGTGGTCACGATTATCTGGCTCCGCGACGATGCCTCGACGAGTAGCTTCGCCACCTCAGGAATCACGTCCGGGTGAAGGCCTACCTCCGGTTCCTCGATACAGACGACCGGCGGCGGAGTCGGGTGGCAGAGCACCGCGAGCAGGCACAGATATCGCAGGCTCCCGTCTGAGAGCCGCGAGGGTGGTACGGAGTCGATCAGGCCATCTTCGTGGAAGAAGACGTGAACCGAGCCGTCTCTCACCGTGGTCACGATGTCGACCACCGATGGGTAGAAGTCTCGCAGGCGCTCCAGTATCCGGCGCTTCACGTCAGGCCAGTTCTGCATGTCGTTCAGCACCAGCGCTAGGTTCGAGGCATCTTCGAGCAGTCGGTCCTGCGGGAGGTCCGGTTTCTGGGGAAGGCGCGGCGGTGAGTGACGTCCAACGGGAAACTCGCGGTACAACGCGATGCGCTCGAACAGATCGGCCAGCAGGCTCAGCTCCGGGTAGGACTCTGGGTCAAGGGGCCGCGAAAGAATCGACTGGTCAGGCCTAACGTCTACACGGCGACCCTCCCGCTCGGCCCAGATGCCCTCAGGAGTAGCACGGCCATATATCGTCGGTCCATCTTCTGAACCGCGGTATCGGTAGAGCGGCTGATCGACATCGCGCTCCTTTGGCATCACGACCTCTTCCTGCGAAAGACTGCAGCCCGATATCGTATCGACGAACGAAAGATGATACTTCAGACGCGACAGCAGCATTGGGAAATCAAACGTCACTCCCAGGGTAGCCCGACCAAGCGTAGAAGGCCCTTTCCAGATCCAATCGCTCACGTCGCCTCCATCGCGGATAGGAGCCTGTAGGTCATGCGGCGCAGCCTGCAGGAGCGATAGCGCTTGTATGAGGTTCGACTTGCCGGAGGCGTTCGGACCGATCAGGACGTTCAGCGGCTCGAGCGGGAATTCGGGAGTGCCCGGAGCGTAGGAGAGTATGCCGTCCAGGCATATCGTTTCGATGAACCTTCTTCCTTCCATCGCCTATCCCCTCCGGAGGCCGTCCTATCGCGCTAAGGGTGATTCCCTCGGTCTACGCAGGCCCGCACGGTCATTGTAAACCGTGTTCGCGCATTTGGACTTATGGGAAATGCGGGCGGTCTTGTATTATGCTTGTCTCATGAACGCTTACTTGCGGCGGGCGCGCAGGTCCTTACATGGCTGATGGGTCGTCCGGCGGCAGGATCGAGCACCGCCCTTCTCAGCTCGTAGACCGGTCGTCGGTGCTGCACTTTACGTTTGGCGGACGGCGGATCGCGGCCCATCCGGGCGACACGGTAGCCTCGGCGCTGTATGCGTCCGGCGTGCGCGTCTACAGCCGCAGCTTCAAGTACCACCGCCCGCGCGGGCTGCTGTGCGTGGCCGGCCACTGCCCTAACTGCCTGATGACCGTCGACGGCGTGCCGAACGTTCGCGCATGCACCGAGCCGGCGCGCGCGGGCATGGACGTGCGCCACCAGAACGCGTGGCCGTCGCTGGACCGCGACGTCTTCTCCATACTGGACAGGTTCGACCGTCTCATGCCGGTCGGCTTCTACTACAAGGCGCTGCACAAGCCCCGCTTCGTCTGGCGGCTCGCCGCGCCGATCATCAGCCGTCTCGCCGGGCTGGGATCGGTCCGCGTGGACGGGGCGTCGGAGGCGAGCTACCACCACGACAACCGCCACGCCGACGTCGCGGTCGTGGGCGGAGGCGCGGCGGGCATGGCGGCGGCGCTGGCGGCGGAGTCCGCAGGCGTCGAGGTCGTCCTGATCGACGACCAGACGACGCTGGGCGGCCAGCTCTGCGGCGACCCGGACGACGACCCAACGGTGGCCGCGCTGGCCAACGAGGTGCGCGCGAACGGCGGCATCGAAGTCATGGATGACGCGACGGCCTTCGGCCTGTACGAGGGCAACCTGCTGGGTGTGCATCGGGGAGACACCGTGCTGAAGCTGCGCGCCAGGCAAATCGTCGTGGCGACGGGCTCGTATGAGACACCGATGACGTTCGACCGGAACGACCTGCCCGGCGTCATGTTGAGCACGGGCGCGCAGCGGCTGACGCGCCTCTACGGCGTGAAGCCGGGCTCCCGCGCCGTAGTCGTGACGTCCGGCGACAGAGGCTACCGCGACGCGGAGGAGCTGCTCGACGCCGGGGTCGAGGTCGCCGCCGTGGCCGACTCGCGCGGTAGAGGCCCGAACACCCTCCAGGCCGCGGAGACGCTGCAGGCGCGCGGGGTCGAGCTACTGACGGGCTTTGCCCCGGCTCAGGGTCATGGGAAGAAGCGCCTGGACGGGATCGTCGTCGCCAGGCTGGTCGACGGGCGGCCCGGCACCGAGGAACGCGGCTTCGACTGCGACCTCGTTTCCATGAGCGGCGGCTTTCAGCCCGCCGGGGCGCTGCTGTACCAGGCCGGCGCCGCTTCCCGGTATGACGAGTCGCTACAGGAGACCGTGCCGGACGACCTGCCGGACGGCGTTCACGCCGCGGGCGGCGTCACCGGCGCGGGCGACCTGACTGCATCACTCGCGCAGGGACGAGCGGCGGGCCTGGAGGCGGCATCTGAGGTCCTGGGAGGGGCCGGCGTCCCGCGGCGCGAGCCGGCCGCGCGGCGAAGCGAGCCCGCCGCGGCCGAGGGGGCGGGCATCCTGTCCGCAGCCGGGCTGCGCGCCAAGGAGTTCGTCTGCTTCTGTGAAGACGTCACGGCCAAGGACATCGCACAGGCGGTCGACGAGGGCTTCGACGACGTCCAGACGCTGAAGCGCTACAGCACCGTGACCATGGGACCGTGTCAGGGCAAGATGTGCCTGGCGGCCTTCGTCGCCCTTGCCGCCGCGCGAACGGGGCAGGACCCCGGCGGGATGGGGCTCACGACGTCGAGGCCGCCCGTCAGGCCTGTGACGCTGGGAGCCCTCGCGGGCCCCGGCCACATGCCGGTCAAGCACACGTCGATCCATCGGAAGCACGTGGAGCTGGGCGCGCGGATGGTCGATCTGGGGCCGTGGAGGCGGGCCCACAGCTACGAGGCGCCGCAGGACGAGGCGCGAGCCGTGCGCGAACGGGTCGGCATCATCGACGTCAGCAGCCTCGGGAAGCTGGACGTCCGGGGCGCCGACGCGCCCGAGCTGCTGAACAAAGTCTACACGCACAGGTTCTCCGACCTGCGGATCGGCCGGGTCCGCTACGGCGTCCTCTGCCGCGACGATGGCACGATCCTCGACGACGGCACGGTCACCAGACTGGCGGACGACCACTACTTCGTGACGACCACCACGGGCAACCTGGAGCTGATCGAGCAGTGGTTCCGGTGGTGGATGGCCGGCACGGGCGCGTGCGCCCACATCACCGACGTGACGTCCGCCTACGCGTCCATCAACGTGGCCGGCCCACGGGCCCGTGAGACGCTGGCCAAGCTGACCGGCGTCGACCTGTCGTCGAGGAAGTTCCGCTACATGAGGTCGGCCCGAGGCGACGTTGCCGGGGTGCCGACCATCCTCCTGAGGATCGGCTTCGTGGGCGAGACCGGCTGGGAGCTGCACTTCCCGTCCGAATACGGCGAGCACGTGTGGGACGCCCTCATGGACGCCGGCCGCGAGTTCGGCGTATCGCCGTTCGGAGTGGAGGCCCAACGCATACTCCGCCTCGAAAAGGGACACGTCATCGTCAACCAGGACACCGACGCCGTATCCAACCCCCTCGAGAGCGGCCTGGACTGGGCGGTGCGGTTCGACAAGGACGACTTCATCGGGCGCGCCGGCCTCGTTGCCGCCCAGGAACGGGGGTTGAAGAACCGGCTCGTCGGCTTCGTCATGGACGACGACGCGGTGCCGGACGACGGCGTTCCCGTGATGCTGGACGGCGGGCCGGTCGGCCGCGTGACCAGCGCCCGGCTGAGCCCGACGCTCGGCAGGGGCTTCGGCCTCGCGTGGGTGCCCGTGGACCTGGCCGAGGACGGCTCGCCCATCGGCGTACGCGTAGACGGTCGGACTGCCCGCGCGACTATCCGCACGGACCCGGTGTACGACCCGGAGGGCCGGAGGCTGAGGGAATGAGCCCTGCCGCGAGTCATCCCGTCGCCCTCAGCCCACTGCACTACCGGCACGTCGAGCTCGGCGCCGAGATGGAGCTGGTCGACGGCTGGCGGCGGCCGGTCCGGTACGCGCCCGCGGACGAAGAGCTCGCCGCCGTGCGGTCGGGCGTGGGCGTCTGCGACGTGAGTCCGATGGGCAAGCTGGCGCTGCTGGGAAACGGCCTCGACGCGCTGCTGAGCGCCGTGCTTCCCGATAGCCCCCCGCCGTCGGTAGGCCGGACTGTTCGAATCGACGACGGGACCACCGCGGCCCGCCTGGCCCACGACGAGGCATTGGTGACGACGTCCGGGGTACGGTCGCTGCGCCTGACCCCCGGCGCCGCCGGCTGCGCGCACGTCGTCGACGTCACCTCCGCTTTGGCCGCTGTACGAATCGCGGGCCCCCGGTCGCCCGACCTGCTGGCCGCCTTGACGGAGATGAACGCGGCCCCGCACACGTTCGGCGACGGAAACTGCGCCCAGTCGCGGTTCGCCGAGATACACGGCACGCTGACCCGGCTCGACGCGGCGGGGCTGCCCGCCTACACGCTCTTCTTCGGCCGCGAGTACGGCGACTACATGTGGGAGTCGATCCTGGAGGCCGGCGAGCGCCACGACCTGGTCCCCTTCGGAATCGAAGCCCTGGGCCGGCTGCGATAGATGAGCCAGCTATTTCGTAAAGAGCGGATGTGGCAGCGGCGACCGTTGAAAGACCGTTACGACGTCGTCATCGTCGGCGCGGGCGTCCACGGCCTGTCGACCGCGTACTACCTCGCCAAGCAGGGCGTGACGGACGTGGCGGTGCTGGACAAGGGCTACGTCGGCGGCGGCGCGAGCGCCCGGAGCACGGCGATCATCCGCGCCAACTATCTCACACCCGAAGGCATCCCGTTCTTCCGGGAGAGCCTCAAGCTCTACGAAGACCTCTCGCGGAGCCTTGACTTCAACCTCCTGTTCACCCAGAAAGGCCGGCTCGACCTCGGGCACACCGACTCGACGGTGTACGGGCTGAGGATGCGCGCCGAGTTCAACCAGCTCTTCGGCGTCGACAGCAGGCTCGTGGGCCCGGACGAGATCGCCAGGCTCGCGCCCGCGCTCGATCTCAGAGAGGGCAGGACCCTGCCCGTGATGGCCGCGCTCTACCATCCCCCCGGCGGCGTGCTCCGCCACGACGCGGTCGTGTGGGCGTACGGCAGGGGTGCGGACCGGCAGGGCGTCGAGATTCACCCCTTCACCGAGGTTACCGGGATCACGCGAGAGAACGGCAGGGTAACAGGGGTGGAGACGGCTGCCGGCCGCGTGGCGGCGGGTACCGTCGTGAGCGCCACCGCCGGCTGGAGCTCGACGATCGCGGCGATGGTCGACCTGCGTCTGCCGATCGTCACTCACCCGCTCCAGGCCTTCGTGACGGAGCCGCTGAAGCCGCTGATCGACACGACCATCTCATCGGCGAACCTCCACGTCTACGCCTACCAGACGGAGCGAGGCGAGGTCGTCATCGGAGGCGCCGTGGACGCCTACCCCACCTACAGCCATCGGTCGACGCTGCACATGCTGGAGGAGCTCGCCGTACACGTACTCGGACTGCTGCCTTCCCTGCGCGACGCTAAGGTCATGCGGCAGTGGACCGGCATATGCGACATGACGCCGGACTACTCGCCGGTGATGGGGTTCGTCGACGGACTCAACGGCTTCGTGCTCACCTGCGGCTGGGGCACGTGGGGCTTCAAGGCCGCCCCGATCGCGGGCAAGATGACGGCCGAGCTCATCGCCACCGGCAGGACGCCGGAGCTGATCGCACCGTTCGCGCTGTCGAGGTTCGCGGAGGGCAAGTTGGTCAACGAGCGGGCCGCAGCCCCCGCAGCCGCTCTGCAGTGACAAGGCATCCGCACCCGGCGCCTCAATCCCCCGCGCAAGCGGTTACGGCAAGCCCTGCGAAGTAGGTCTCTGGGGCGTCCCACCGCCGTCCGGGGGGACGCGACGGGGCGTTCGGCGCCGGGCTCCTGAGAGGCGCTTTTCCTTGACAGTAGGTAGGCCCGATGCTAGAATTCTTGCGCTCTTCAGTGGGCGTCCCGGCCCTTCGAACCGGGCATTTTCGAGTATGTTTCCCAGCGCGATTCTTCCCTATCGAAGCGTCAGCCCGGCCGATACGCCGGCGGATCGGTACAGAGGGCTATAGATGGCCGACAGAGCGAAGGTCGAGTTGCGAAAAGGGTTGAAGGACGTCTACTTTGACCGCACTACCGCCAGCCTGATCGTCGCCAAGCCTGGCAGGCTCTACTACCGCGGCTACAACATCGACGATCTGGCCCGCTACTCCACCTTCGAAGAGACTTGCTACCTGCTCATATACGGCGTCCTGCCGACGGCCTCCCAGCTGGAGGGGATTGACGCCGAGCTCAGGGCAAACCGCGAGCTACCCGAGGAGGTTGTCGACACCCTCAGGATATACCGGAACGCCCACCCGATGGACGCCCTTCGCGGAGCGGTCTCCGCGATGGCGCTGGCCGACCCGGCGCCCGACAACCTGTCCGATGAGGCCGTGCTGAAGAAGGCCCTCAAAATGACATCCGCCGTGGCGACCATGGTGGCGGCCCACCATCGCATCAGGAACGGCAACGAGCCGGTAGAGCCTAACTCGGACCTGGCCCACGCGGCCAACTTCCTCTACATGCTGCACGGCGAGACGCCGAGCGCCGAGGACGCCAGGCTCATCGACAAGGACATGGTCCTACACGCGGAGCACGGCAGCAACGCGTCTACCTTCGCGGCGCGCGTGGCCGCCTCGACCCGCGCCGACTTCTACTCCGCACTGACGGCTGCGGTGTCGGTGCTCAAGGGCCCCAAGCACGGCGGCGCCGCGGAAGGCGCGATGCGGATGGCGCAGGAGGTCGGCACCGTCGAGAACGCCGAGAGCTACGTCTCCGGGCTGCTGGCCGATGGCCAGCGGGTCGTGGGCTTCGGCCACCCGGTATACAAAGATGTCGACCCCAGGTCGGTCCACCTCAAGGAGGACGCCAAGGCCCTCGGCGAAAGAAAGGGCGAGACGAAGTGGTACTGGATCATCGAGGCCATCGCCGGTACCAGGGAGATGAAGCGGCGCGCCAGGCTAGGCACCAACCCCAACGTCGACCTGTGGTCCGGAGCCGTCTACTCGCTGCTGGGAATCCCGGACGACCTGTTCGTTCCCCTGTTTGCGGTCGGCCGAATGCCGGGATGGGCGTTGCACATAATCGAGCAGTACTCGAAGAAGGACATCCTACGACCTAGGCTGCACTACACCGGACCGGCTGACTTGGAGTACGTGCCCATCGAGCAACGGGGGCAGTAAGGACGTCGGGCCGCTTCCCACCATCCAGAAAGGGTCAACTTTGACCAACGAAGAGAATATCGCGTCCGAGTGCCACCACACGTGGATCATCGATAGCCCCAACGGCCCCACGAGCCGGGGGGTCTGTAAGGAGTGCGGCGAGAAGGCGGAGTTTCGGAACTCGATACCGATCTCCGGCTGGGACCGAGAGAGCTCCCACAGGAGGCGCGCCCGGCAGGCCCGGAGATAGCGGGCCGCACTCGAACATCGCGGCAAGAGATAAGGGCGCCATCGAGGCGCCCCTTTTTCGTCGGCAGGCCTTCGCACCCTCGGCGCCAGGCCTATTCTTCGCAGCAACCCGACGGCCTACGTACGCGGCTGCCAGCCCAGCGCCCTCTGCAGATTGCTGAGATAATCGGCGAAAGCGTGTCGTCCCGCCGGCGTCGCCCGGACCCACGTGCGGGGCTTGGAGCCCTGGAACTCCTTCTCGATGACCAGGTAGTCTGCCTCTTCGAGCCTTCGCAGATGAGTGGTGAGGTTTCCGCCGGTCACCTCCAGCGTCTTCTGGATGAACCCGTAGGCAAGGCGGTCCGTATCGGGTTGAGCGACCAGCATCGTCATTATCCTCAGCCGGGTCGACTGGTGGATGGTCTCGTCGAGGACGATGGCCTCGCCTGTCACAGCACGCCGCTCTTGCGTATCCACCACGCACCTAGGACCAGTATTACCACCATCAATGCCGCCGACACCAACATAGATTCGGCGCCGTCCACGAGGTGGAAGGGAATGTAGAACGCTGCCGCGAACCCCGCGCCCACCGCCGCCAACACCGGGCGGTGCATGATGCCGAACAGGATGTATGCCAAGGCCACTATGCCCACGGCAACGCCCGGTATGTTGTCTCCGTCATCCGCATTCCACATTCCCGCTCCCGCCGGGATGAGGAACACCGCTACAACCACCGCGAGCCAGTAGAGGAACACCCGAATGCCAGCGCTGCGAGCGGCGTCGCCGGCTGCGACCTTCCTGCCGGCGCGGCGTCCGATGAACCCACTTCCCACCATACCCGGCACCATCAGGATGCCCCACAGCACCCCGAAAATCCATGGGCTGCGATCCGCGAATTCGGGTGCCAGCGTCAGAATGGCGTACTGCGAGCCGACTCCCAGCGAGGCTATTGCGGCCCAAAGTAACGTTATCGTCGCCGTTCCGGCGACGTAC
The DNA here is from genome assembly GCA_965261815.1 of Dehalococcoidia bacterium. Taxonomy (GTDB): domain Bacteria; phylum Chloroflexota; class Dehalococcoidia; order Lucifugimonadales; family CAZENU01; genus CAZENU01. The sequence goes on along the minus strand of CBDHDR010000002.1, from coordinate 2,731,952 downwards.
ATCGAGCTTCGGGCCCTGTCCATCGTCGCGTGAATGGCGTTCCAACTCTCTTCGGGCGTCAGCGCCCCCGCTTCGCCGCTCGACTCTCGCATCGCGCACCTCCCCTGTGCTTGTCCGTCCGTCGGGGCCACATAGTTTGTCTTGCAAACTAGTTTACACTACCAAGCGCGCCAATGGAAGCCCTGGCCGCGCGCACGCAGGGCTCGCGACGACACCGGCATTCTTGTTGACACTTGTCGGAGGGCGTAACTACAATCGCCGAGGCTGCGCGGCCTGGACCCGCAGGCCCCGGCAACCTCGCCGCTTGGAGCGTCGGTATTGGACGGACCGGACCTCGACGTACTCAATGTCGCACTCGCCGCCGCGCCGATACTCGTCCTCGTAGCATCCATCCTGGTCCTCAAGTGGAGCGCGCCCCGCGCGGGCGCCGTCGCCTGGCTCGTCGTCGCAGCGCTTGCGCTCCTCCACTTCGGCGCGGACGCCGAGCACCTGGCAATCGCCACCTCCAAGGGCCTGAGCCTGAGCCTTTTCGTGCTGTCCATCATCTGGACCTCGGTGATGCTGTACAACGTCATCGACAAGATGGACGGCATACGCGTGATCGGGGCCACCATGACGCGTCTGGTGCGGGACCCGCTCGCGCAGTCGCTGGTCGTAGGCTGGGCGTTCTCCGGCTTCATGCAGGGCGTGGCGGGGTTCGGCGTGCCGGTCGCCGTGGTGGCGCCGCTCATGGTGCTCATGGGGTTCCGACCCGCTCAGGCGGCCGCCATCGTGCTCGTGGGGCACGCGTGGGCCGTGACCTTCGGCTCGCTGGGCTCGTCCTACTACACCATCCAGCTCGTCAGTGGGATCGATGGGGAAGTCATTGGGCCTCACATGGCGGCCATGTTCGCGCTGCCCATCGTCGCGACCGGATTCGCGGTCGCGCACCTGGAAGGCGGCATGAAGTCAGTCCGGCGCGGCGCGCCGACGATAGTCGTGATGGGCGCGGCCATGGCGGGCACCGTCTGGGCCGTCGCGGCCATCGGCGCGCCTCAGATCGCGGCCATCGCGGCGGGGCTCGTCGGCTGCGGCGTCGGCTGGGCCGTCGCCCGCACATGGCTGATGCCCGGACGCGAGCCCGACGCGACGCCGTCCGCGGACGGCGAGACCGCCGCCGCTCCCAAAGCCGGGTTGGGGTTCCACATGGCGTTCCTGCCCTACTATCTGCTGATTTCGCTGAGCATCGTTTCGCAGGTGCCGGCCGTCAAGGAGCTCGGGGCGTCCTGGCACTGGGGCCTCGACTATCCGGCCGTCGCGACGGCTCTCGGCTTCGAGGTCGACGCCCAGAACGACTACGCCCGGATCAGGTTGCTGCGCCATCCGGCGCCGCTGATATTGGTCGCACTCGCGCTGACATACGCCGTGTACCGGTTCAAAGGCCGCTGGCGCAAGGGCGCGGGCGGCGCGGCGGCGCGGAGCACGTACAGCCAGTGCGTCGCCACCAGCGTGGGCGTCGCCTCGATGGTGATGATGGCGTTGGTCATGACCGACACCGGAATGACCGTGCTTTTGGGCCGCACCATCGCCGACGGCACCGGAGTCGTATTCCCGATCTTCTCGCCCTACATCGGAGTCCTGGGCACGTTCATGACCGGCAGCAACACGAACTCGAACGTGATGTTCGGCGCGCTGCAGCTCGAGACTGCGAAGGCGCTGAATATACATGACGTGACCGTGGCGAGCACGCAGTCGATAGGCGGCGCTCTCGGCAGCTCGATCGCGCCCGCCAAGGTGCTCGTCGGCACGGCCATCGTGGGGCTCTCGGACCGCGTGAACGAGGTGATGCGGCGCACGATCGCCTACTGCCTGGTGATCGTGCTCCTGGTCGGCATCCAGGCGTGGGTCCTGACGAAGCTGTTCGACGCAAGGTGACGCGACGATGCGAGAAAAAGCGAAACAGATAGCGCTGGGCGTGATAGCGGCGGACTTCCCGCTGCTGTACGTCGGCGCGGTAACTCTCGAGGACGCTGTCGTGTCGGCCGCGGCGCTCGTGGTCATGGCGGCCGCGGCGGCCGTCGCCGCGCTGGTCTACTAGCAGCGTGAACCTGCTGGTCATGCAGTCGGGCGGCAGCACTCCGGTGCTGAACCGCAGCCTGCGGGGCATCGTGGCCGAAGCGGAGGACAAGAGCGCGTTCGGGCGGATTCTCGGCGCACGCCACGCCATGGACGGCGTCGTGGAGGGGCGGCTGGTAGACCTCGGCCGGTACGGCAAGACGTGGTGGCGGCGGGTCGGCTCGACGCCGGGGGGAGTTCTCGGCTCGTCTCGACGGGGATTCCGCAACGAAGACGCGCCCGCGACCCTGAGGACGATCCGGGACAACGACATCCGCTACCTGTTTACTATCGGCGGAAACGACTCCGCCGAGAACTCCCGGCGCGTGGCCGAACAGGCCCGCCTCGCCGGCATCGACCTGACCGTCGTCAACGTTCCCAAGACCATCGACAACGACCTCGTGCTCACGGACCACACTCCCGGCTATGGAAGCGCGGCCCGATTCGTGGCTATGGCGGCCATGGGCGCCGGCAGAGACGCGGAGACGATGGGGCCGGCGGCGCCGATCACGATCATCGAAATCATGGGCCGCGACGCCGGGTGGCTGGCCGCGTCGGCAGCCCTCGCGAAGCGCGAGGAGCGTGACGCTCCTCATCTGATCGCGGTGCCGGAGGTCGCGATCGACGTCGACCGCTTTCTCGGCGGCATCGAGGACGCCTGCCGGCGGTACGGTATAGCGGTGGCGGTCGTGGCGGAGAACTCCCGCGGCCCCGACGGGCCCCTGGGCAGCCAGCCGACGCCGTCCAGGGTCGACGACTTCGGACACGCCTACTACGAAGGGCCGGCGCGGTACCTCGCTGCCCTTGCCGAGAAACGGCTCGGAGTGCGCGTCAGGGCCGAGAAGCCCGGGACGATCCAGCGCTCGATGGCGTCCTGCGTCTCGAGCACCGACGCCGCGGAGGCGGAGATGGCCGGCCGCGCCGCGGTGAGATACGCCCTCGAGGGCGCCACGGACCGGATGGTCACGCTGGTGCGGGGCGACGGCGACGCGTATTCCTGCACCACCGGCCTCGCGCCGCTGGCCGAGGTGGCCGGCAGGGTGCGCACGATGCCGCCATCCTATCTCGACCCCGGCAACCACGCGGTCACCGACGAATTCCTACGATACGCCCGTCCGTTGGTCGGCGCGCCCCTGCCACGATTCGAGAGACTCTCCGTATCCGACGCGGAAACGTAATACACTGCTATATTAGAGACACCCAGACCGGGGAAGACTGGAAACGGAGAGGACAGTATGGCTGCACTTGGGAAGATGCCCGCGTGGGCGATTGCGGTAGCGGTCGTGGTCTTGATTGCGATTGGCGGGTTCGGCTGGTGGCTGCTGTCGCCGCTGCTGCTCGACGATACCGTCGTGGAAGAGTTTCCCTTGGCCGAGGCGGCGACAGTGCCGGACGGCATGACCCGTGCCGACGTGGAGATGACCATGGCGACGATGGCCAAGATGGACTCCCCGGCCGAAGAGGCCATGCCGGACGAGATGGCGGAATCCGGCGCCGTGAAGACCGGCCAGTTCAGGGACGCCGACCGGTTCCACCGCGGCAGCGGGACGGCTACCATCTACAGCTTGCCAGACGGCTCTCACGTGCTCAGGCTGGAGTCGTTGGACGTCACTAACGGCCCCGCCCTTGTCGTCATACTGAGTCCCCACCCGAACCCGAGCAACAGCGCCGACGTACACCAGACGGGCTACGTCGAGCTGGCGAAGCTCAAGGGCAACAAGGGGGACCAGAACTACACCCTGCCCGACGGCGTGGACCCGGCGTCGTTCGGCTCCGTGGTCATATACTGCAAGCCGTTCAAGGTCGTCTTCAGCGTCGCGTCGCTCGGCTGACGGACTATAATCATCCATGTCCCGCCGCGTGGGACATGGCCGTTGAACAACGCCGCGCCGATAGGGGCGGGTTTGAAACCCGCCCTTATGCCAGATCGCGGAGGGGGTTAGTTTCCAGAGGAATGACTGATATAAGCCTGTTCGAGGCCATCCACACGCAGCGTGCCATCCGGCGCTTCTCGTCGGAGCCGGTCGACGACGACCTGATCCGCCGGATGATCGCCGCGGCCATTCGCGCTCCGAGCGGCACCAACCGGCAGCCGTGGGCGTTTCTCGTGGTCCGGGACCCGGAGAAGAAACGTCAGATCGCAGGCTACTACCACCAGGCCTGGGAGAAGGCGTTCGGCCATCGCAAGCCGGGCGACGGCGTATCGCCGCAGGTCTACCGGTCCGCCCGGCATCTCGCCGAGAACATGGCCGACGTGCCGGTGCTCATCATCGTCTGCATGGTCTACGGCGAAGGCGAGCGGCGGCGCGCTCCGTCGATTACCGACGGCAGCTCCATCTACCCCTCCGTTCAGAACCTGATGCTTGCGGCGCGGGCCCTGAGCCTGGGCACGGCGCTCACGTCGATGCATAGACGGTACGAGGCCGAGATCAAGTCGCTGCTGGGCATCCCCGATCACGTGGAAACGGCAGCCCTGATCCCTGTGGGCTATCCCGGCCACGGCGACCACTTCGGCGGAAGCGTCCGCAGGCCCGCCGAAGAGGTGACGTTCTACGAGAGCTGGGGCGCGTCGAGCCCGTAGCCCGCCCCAGACGGAGCGTCACCACCTGCGCGCCGACGCCACGCGGTTGACGCTAATCCTGGGGCCATGGTCAGATGGAGCGTTTTGGTGGGCCGCTCGGACGATTGGTCGGTGTTAGTCGCGGAGCGGAGTTGTGGAAATCGCTCTCTTGGGCCAGATGGGTTTGTCGATTGGCAGGTAGAAGGATTTGCGAGGGGTGACGGTTGGGAATAGGATAGAAGGGACCGGTAGGGGAAAGCGATGACACAACAAATTTGGAATGAAATCTTGGACTCCGAGCGAATGGTTCGATATTTTCAGCGTCGAGCGGAACAATTGCGCTGGAGAGGACAGATTCTTTCTGTTCTGGTGATAGTGGCGGCATCGGGAGCCGCGACCTCTCTTTTGGCTTCCTTACCGGAGGCTCTTTCCGCAGGTATCCTTTTCATGGTGGCCTGCATATCCGGATGGCTTCATTTCGCTGATTACTCAGGCAGGGCTACGGCGGCTAAGCTATTCTGGATTCAGTACAGGGCGCATGCGCTGGAATGGAGGGAATTGTGGTACGACAATCCGACTCAGGCTGATGTGATGGCCTTGCAGCGGAAGGGGCAGGAGATTGCAGTTGCGTACGACATTCCGATTGATCACAAATTGAATGAAGAATGTGCCGGGGAGGTGTATCAGGTTGTTCCAGAACAATTTGCCGCAGTCTAGGATCAAAAAGGGTTCTGTGCCGTCAAGGCCGGAAACTACTCGACCTCCCCGACCAGTGCCACCCCCGCCTCCACGTCCACGTCCACTTCCACTGCCACCCAATCGCGAATCTTAATGTCGATACCCTCCCAAGCCGGCCGCGAATGGCCTCGCCCGCAGGAGGGAGCTTCTCCCGAAAGGGCCCCGTGACCACGTCTGCGACTTCACCCTCACCCCAGCCCTCTCCCGTCAAGGGAGAGGGGGTAAAAGCCCCTAGTCCCGTCACGAGAGAGGGGGTCACCACCCTTAGACCCATCGCGTGGCGCGACGGCAAGGTCGCGCTCATAGACCAGACCCGCCTGCCGCTGGAGGAGGTCTGGCTCGAGATCGACGACTACCGCGACGTGATCGAAGCGATACGCAACATGCGTATCCGCGGAGCGCCGGCCATCGGCGTCGCGGGAGCCTACGCGGTGGCCCTCGCAGCCTCCGAGCTGTGCGGCGCCGACGATGACGGCGAACGGCTTCGCGCCGCCGCCGCGGAGATCGCCGACGCCCGGCCGACGGGGGCCAACCTGGCGTGGGCCGTACGCCGCATGATGGCTTCCGCCGACAGAGACCGGAGCCCGGAGACGCTGACCGCCGAGGCGGCGCGCATTCAGGACGAGGACGAGGCCGCCAATTTCTCCATAGGGCGCTACGGTGCCGACCTGATGCCGAGCGGCGGCAACGTCATGACCCACTGCAACGCGGGCGCGCTCGCCACGGGCGGCTACGGCACCGCGCTCGGCGTCATCAAGACGGCGTGGGCCGACGGCAAGATCCGCCACGTGTTCGCAACCGAGACCCGGCCGCTTCTGCAAGGGGCGCGGCTCACCGCCTGGGAGCTGAAGCGCGACGAGATCGACTCCACCGTGCTGCCCGACTCGGCGGCGGGGCAGCTCATTCGCCGCGGACAGGTGCAGGCCATAGTCGTCGGCGCCGACAGGGTAGCCGCCAACGGCGACGTCGCCAACAAGATCGGGACCTACAGCCTCGCGGTGCTCGCCCGGGAGAACGGCGTGCCGTTCTACGTCGCCGCGCCCACGAGCACCGTCGATCTCAGCCTGGCGTCGGGAGACTCGATTCCCATCGAGGAGCGGAGCGCCGACGAGGTCAGCAACTTCGGCGACCGGAGGGTCGTGCCGGAGGACATCAACGTCCTCAACGTCGCCTTCGACGTGACGCCCAACCGGTACGTCGCGGCCATCATCACCGAGCGGGGCGCCATCGGCGCGCCGTTCCACGAGGGGCTGACGAAGGCCGTGGAGGCCGCCGGTGGCTGAGGCCCAGGTCGGCTTCATCGGAGGCTCCGGGCTGTACCGGATGGAGGGCCTGACCGACGTCGAGGAACGACAGGTCGATACGCCCTTCGGCTCCCCCAGCGACGCGGTCGTGCTCGGCACGCTGAGCGGCCGTCGGGTCGCCTTCCTGCCCCGCCACGGTCGGGGACACCGCTACTCGCCGACGCGGATCCCCGTCCGCGCGAACATCTACGCGCTGAAGTCGCTGGGAGTGGAGCGAGTCGTCTCGGTCAGCGCCGTGGGCAGCCTCCAGGAGCGCGTCCACCCGCTGGAGATCGTGATACCCGACCAGATCATCGACAGGACGCGGAACCGCATGGACACCTTCTTCGACAAGGGCATCGTGGCCCACGTCGCGTTTGCGGACCCGTTCTGCGGCGACCTGAGCGCCGCGCTCGCCTCGGCCGCCGAGAGCAGCCCGGTCAACGTCCACGTCGGCGGCACATACGTCGCGATGGAGGGCCCGCAGTTCTCCACCCGCGCCGAGTCGGAGCTGTACCGCTCGTGGGGCGCCAGCGTCATTGGCATGACGGCGCTGCCGGAGGCCAAGCTGGCCCGCGAAGCGGAGCTGTGCTACGCCACCATGGCGATGGTCACCGACTACGACTGCTGGCACGAGTCCGAGGAAGAGGTGTCGGTGGAGATGATTGTCGCCAACCTCGGCAGGAACGCAGAGGTCTCCCAGGACGTCATGCGAAGGCTGGCGGGCGCGCTCGAAGGCGAGCGCGGCTGCGGCTGCGGCTCCAGCCTCGAGACGGCCATCGTCACCGGGCGCGAGCACATAGGCGACCACACGAAGGCCCGTCTCTCCGCTATCATCGGCAAGTACGTGTAGCTGAGCGAACAAACGGAGGTGAAGTAGGATGCCCAGGCAAGACCCCGGCGAACCGTATTACAGAGTATCGATAGACGAAGCCGCCGAGATGTACCGTGGAGACGACGCGGTGGTCGTCGACGTGCGCCGTCCCGACGAATACACGGCCGGACACGTCAAGGACGCCATCTACATAACGGTGGACGATGTTCTCGGCCGGATCGACGAGCTCCCAGACGACAAGGACCTGCTGTTCATCTGTGCCATGGGGGTCCGGAGCGGACTCGCGTGCGAGATGGCCGCGGCCATGGGCGTCGACACTGAACGGCTGTACAACATCGAAGCGGGAACAGACGCGTGGATACAGGCGGGCAACCCCACCAGCTACGGCGCCGACAAGTGAAGACGAAGGCGCAGAGTAGGACGGCACGATGTCAGTCCTGGTAGTCGGATCGGTCGCGTACGACACCGTGGTCACGCCCACGGGCAGCCGCTCGGACGCCCTCGGCGGATCGGCGACGTACTTCTCGGTGGCATGCAGCTACTTCGCTCCGGTGAGCGTCGTGGCGGTGGTCGGCGCCGACTTTCAGCCGGCCCACCGCGAGCTGCTGATGTCGCGCGGCGTCGACCTGTCGGGCCTCGAGACGGCCGAGGGCGAGACGTTCACGTGGTCCGGGGTCTACAGTGCGGAGGATGTCAGCGCGCGCAGCACCCTGGACACCCAGCTCAACGTCTTCGCCGACTTCGCGCCGTCACTGACGGAGGACCAGCGGCGGGCGCCCCACCTGTTCCTGGCGAACATCGATCCGAACCTGCAGCGCGACGTGCTCGACCAGATGCGGCCGCGCCCGAAGCTGGTCGGCCTGGACAGTATGAACTTCTGGATCGAGCGCAAGAACAGCAGCCTCCGGAGCGTGATATCCGGGGCCGACGTCCTGTTCATGGACGAGGGGGAAGCTCGCTCTATGACCAGCGAGGTCAACCTGGTCAAGTCCGCGCACAGGATGATGGACTTCGGCACGGAGGCCGTGGTGATCAAACGCGGCGGTCACGGCGTCATGATGCAGCACGGCGATACCCTGTTCGTGGCGCCGGCCATGCCGCTGGAGAACGTGGTCGACCCCACGGGCGCCGGGGACGCCTTCGCCGGCGGCTTCATGGGGTACCTGAGCGCCACCGGGGACGTTGGCGCGGACGGCTTCCGCCGGGCGGCGGCGGTCGGTACCGTGATGGGCTCGTTCGCGGTGGAGAGCTTCAGTCTCGACCGCCTCGCCTCGCTCACCAGGGAAGACGTAGAGGGAAGATTCCGGGAGTTCACGGAGCTTCTCCGGTTCAAGTCGATCGAGGACGGCGGCCCGCTGCCCTGGCGGTAGGCCGTACGGTGTCGAGACGCCGACACACCTTAGGAAGGAGACTCTTTTGACAACGCAGACCAACAAGGGCGACGTGAAGGACATTGGCTTGGCGCGGGAGGGCGTGCGCCGGGTCGAGTGGGCCGCCCGAGATATGCCGGTCGTTAACATGATCAGGCAGCGGTTCGCGAAAGAACGGCCGCTGGAGGGCCTGCGGGTGGCAGGATGCCTGCACGTAACGTCGGAGACCGCGAACCTGGCCCTGGCGCTCAGGGACGGCGGCGCCGAGGTCGCCCTATGTGCCAGCAACCCGCTGAGCACGCAGGACGAGGTCGCGGCGGCGCTGGTCGCGGAGTACGGCATCGCCACCTACGCGGTGCGCGGCGTCGACACCGAGGCCTACTACGGCCACATAGGCGCCGCTTTGGACTTCAAGCCCAATATCACCATGGACGACGGCGCCGACCTGGTCGCGACCCTGCACACCAAGCGCACCGACCTCCTGGACGAGGTCGTCGGGGGAACGGAAGAGACCACGACGGGGGTGATCAGACTGAGGAGCCTTGCCGAGGCCGGCAAGCTCAAGTACCCGATCGTCGCCGTCAACGACGCAGACACGAAGCACTTCTTCGACAACCGGTACGGCACAGGCCAGAGCACCCTCGACGGCATCACCCGCTCCACCAACATCCTGTGGGCCGGCAAGACGGTGGTTATCTGCGGGTACGGCTGGTGCGGACGCGGGGTCGCGCTGCGGGCCCGCGGCATGGGCGCCCACACGATCGTCACGGAGGTCGACCCGATCCGGGCCCTCGAAGCCGCCATGGACGGCCACTCTGTCATGGCCATGAAGGACGCGGCGCCGATCGCCGACGTCGTCATCACGCTGACCGGCGGAATGTCCGCCGTGGGGCGAGAACACATCGATGCGCTCAAGAACGGCGCGATCCTCGCCAACAGCGGGCACTTCGACGTGGAGATCGATATTCAGGCGCTGGAGGAGATGTCCGAGCTCAAGCAGCAGGCGCGCCCAAACGTCGACGAGTACCTGATGGAGGACGGGCGGAAGATATACCTGCTCGGCGAGGGCAGGCTGATCAACCTGGCCGCCGCGGAGGGCCACCCTTCGGCGGTGATGGACATGAGCTTCGCGAACCAGGCGCTCTCCGTCGAACACCTTGCGCTGCACGCGGCCGAGATGGCGCCTTCCGTCGTACCGGTGCCCAAGGACATCGACCAGATGGTCGGTAAACTCAAGCTCCAGGCCATGGGCATATCCATCGACTCGCTCACCGACGCCCAGCACCGGTACCTCGAGAGCTGGGACATCGGCACATAGAGCGCGCCGCGGCCGATAGACTCTCCGGCTTCCCAACGCCTGAGCCACGATGCCTCTCGTCATACCCAAGCGGGACCCCTGCCCCTTCTGCGCAAACCTGAGCGGCACGGTCGAGGCCGATGGCGACAAAACCAAAAGGTGCGCGTTCATCGAGCGGCAGGACTTGGCGGCCGCGTTCGTGAACCCGTTTCAGAGCAGGGAGGGAGCGACGCTCGTGGTGCCGACACGCCATGCGCCCACCGTCCTCGATCTCACCGAGGCGGAGGCGGAAGCGCTTGCGCGGCAGGTGCGACGAGTTGCCCGTGGCATCCACGACGCTTTCGACGTGGTGGGCCTCAACATATTCTCGCGTCCGGGCAGACCGTCCCGCACTATCACGTGCACGTGATGCCCAGGTATCCCGGAGAGCAGCCGCACGAGTTGTTCGGAAGACGCGCCGTTCTGGTACCATTCGCGGAGCGATATCGCCTCGCGGTAATGATCGCCGATAGCATGCCGCGCGCCGGCTAGGGACGGCCCGCGGCGACGAGGAGAAGCCGAGAGTATGGCCTCCAGCTTCACGGATTCACGCAAGTACCTGTTCACGTCCGAGTCGGTGACCGAGGGCCACCCCGACAAGATCTGCGACCAGATCTCCGACGCGATACTCGACGCGCTGCTGGGCCAGAACCCGGCCGCGCGGGTCGCCTGCGAGGTGTGCACCACGACGGGGCTGGTCGTGGTAATGGGCGAGATCAGCGCCTACGGTGCCCACGTCGATATTCCCAGGCTGGTGCGGAGCACCATCCGGGACGCCGGATACGTCGACCCGGCTCTGGGCTTCGACTACCAGTCGTGCGGCGTCAGCGTGTCGATCGACGAGCAGTCCCAGGACATCGCCCAGGGAGTCGACGTATCGCTCGAGGTACGCCAGGAGAGCGACTCCTACGGCGAGGACCTGGAGTCGGTGGGTGCCGGCGACCAGGGAATGATGGTCGGCTTCGCCTGCAACGAGACCCCGGAGCTGATGCCGCTGCCCATCGCTCTTGCGCATAGGCTCACGCGGCGGATGGCGGAGGTCCGGAAAGAAGACGTCATCCCCTACCTGCGGCCCGACGGGAAGGCGCAGGTCACGGTCGAGTACTCGTACGGCAGGCCGAAGCGCGTCCACACCGTCATCATGAGCAGCCAGCACGACCCCGACGTCGAGCAGTCGGCAATACGCCGAGACCTCATCGAACACGTCGCCCACGCGATCATCCCGGAGGAGCTGAGAGACGACGACACGATCTACCACGTCAACCCGACGGGCCGGTTTGTCACCGGCGGCCCGGTTGGCGACACCGGACTGACCGGGCGCAAGATCCTGGTCGACACCTACGGCGGAGTCGCGCGGCACGGCGGCGGCGCCTTCTCCGGGAAGGACCCGACGAAGGTCGACCGGTCTGCCGCGTACGCCGCGAGATGGGTTGCCAAGAACGCGGTCGCGGCCGGCCTCGCAGACCGGCTGGAGCTGCAGGTCTCCTACGCCATCGGGGTGGCGAAGCCGATCTCCATATCGGTCGAGACGTTCGGCACGAACAACGTGCCCGACGACACGATAGTCGAGCTGATCGACAAGCACTTCGACCTCAGGCCGGGAATCATAATCCGCGACCTGGACCTGCGCAGGCCGATCTACAAGCAGACCGCCGCGTACGGTCACTTCGGGCGCGACGATCTGGACCTGCCGTGGGAGCGGACCGACAAGACCGAGGACCTGAGGCGCGACGCCTCCGTCTAGGCCGCCGAAGGAGCCTGGCCCGGCTGAAACGCATGGCGATAAAGTTCGGTACGGACGGCTGGCGCGGCATCATCGCCGAAGACTTCACGTTCGAGAACGTGCGGCTGTGCGCGCAGGGCACGGTCGATCTGCTGAAGACCCAGGGCCTCGCCGACCGGGGGCTGGTCGTCGGATACGACACCCGGTTCGCTTCCGATCGGTTCGCGGCCACGGTTGCCGAGGTCGCCGCGGCCAGCGGCGTCGGCACGCTGCTATCCGACCGCCCGAGCCCCACGCCCGCGGTCAGCTTCGCCGTCGTCTCTCGCGGAGCTGGAGGAGGCGTGGCGATCACGGCGAGCCACAACTCCGCGGAGTGGAACGGCTTCAAGTACAAGCCCGACTACGGCGGCAGCGCCTCCGCCGAGGTCGTATCCGATCTGGAGCGGCACATCGCGGCGGCCGCCGCGTCGGGCGGCCCGGACAGCATGCCGCTGGCCGTCGCGGTCGAGAGCGGCGCCGTCGAGCTCTTCGACCCGGCACCCGACTACCTGACGCGAGTCGCCGGACTCGTCGACATCGAGGCGATCAGGAAAGCCGGGCTCAGAGTCGTGACCGACGCCATGTACGGCGCCGGCGCGGGCTACCTGCCGCGTCTGCTCGGAGGCGGCGCGTTGGAGGCGACGGAGGTCCGCGGCGAGCGCAACCCCGCCTTCCCCGGGATGGCGCAGCCCGAGCCGATCCAGCACAATCTCGCGGCGCTCGTCTCCGCGGTGCGGGCCACCGGAGCAGACGTTGGCCTTGCCACCGACGGAGACGGCGACCGCCTCGGCGTCGTCGACGAGCGGGGACGCTACGTGACGACGCTGCAAACGTTCGCGCTCCTGTGCCTCCACCAGCTCGAGGTGCGCGGCAACCGCGGGCCGCTGGTGCGCTCCATCACGACAACCGGCATGGTGGACCGGCTCGGCGACATATACGGCGTTCCAGTGTTCGACACGCCGGTGGGCTTCAAGCACCTCGGCCCGGTCATGATGCGTGAGAACGCCCTGATCGCGGGCGAGGAGAGCGGCGGCTTCGCGTTCAGGGGCCACCTGCCGGAGCGCGACGGCATACTCAGCGCGCTGATGCTGCTGGAGATGATGGTCATGACCGGCAAGTCGGTCTCGGAGCTGCTGGACGACCTGTACGCCAGGGTCGGCCCACACCACTACGACCGTATAGACCTGCCGTTCGACCCGGCAAACCGCGCCGGCGTCGAACAGCGCATCGGAGCCTCTCCGCCCGCCGCCCTGGGTGGACGCAGAGTGGCGCAGATCGACACGCGGGACGGCGTCCGCTTCGTGCTGAAGGGCGGCGGCTGGGCGCTGATACGCTTCTCGGGCACCGAGCCCCTGCTGCGCCTGTACGCCGAGGCCGAGTCTCCCGACGCGGTGCGGGCGCTCCTGTCGGCCGCCCGAGAGCTAGTGGGCGCCTGACAACCCCTTCTCCCTCGACGGGATAGGGCTGGGGTGAGGGCGATGGGCCAAGGCCCGTCAGCTCCGATGCGCCGTCGGGAGGGCTGCGGGTATAATCCCCTCATCCTAGGAGCGCACACCCGAGATCGCCCATGGCCACGCTGCCGCTGATGGGACAGGAGCCTCTGCTCATTCTGATGGACGGTCACGCGATGGTGCATCGCGCGTGGCACGCCATTCGGTCGCCCCTGAACGTGAGCCGCACCGGCGAAGACGTCCACGGCGTGTACGGCTTCCTCAACACGTTCCTACGCGAGGTCGCCGACCGCAAGCCGACCCACTGCGCCATCGCCTTCGACATGGCCGGCCCCACATTCCGCCACCTGGAGTACGACGAGTACAAGGCGCAGCGCCCGCCGACGCCGCCGGAGCTCAGGGCCCAGTTCCCGCACGTGCGCAGGATCATGGAAGCCTTCGGCGTCCCGATCTTCGAACGCCAGGGCTACGAGGCGGACGACGTGATCGGGACGCTGTGCCGGCTCGCCGAGGAGAGCGGCCTCGACACCGTCATCCTCACCGGCGACACGGACGAGCTGCAGCTCGTCTCGCCGAACGTGCGCGTGCTATTGAGCTACGGCGCGGGCGGCCGAACGCTGTACGACGTGGCCGCGGTAGGCGAGCGCTACGGAGGGCTGCGGCCGGAGGCGGTAGCCGACGTGAAGGCGCTCACGGGAGACACTTCCGACAACATCCCGGGCATCCCCGGGGTGGGGAACAAGACGGCCATACGCCTCCTCACCGATTACGGCTCGGTCGAGGGAATCTACGACCACATCGACGAGATCGCCGCGAAGAGGACTCGCGAGAGCCTGCGCGAGAACAGGGAGCAGGCCCTCCGCGGCAAGTTCCTGACGACGATCGTGAAGGACGTCCCCATAGAGCTCGACCTGGACGCGGCGAAGTTCTGGGAGTACGACCGGGCCAAAGTCATAGAGGTGGTCTCCGAGCTCGAGTTCTTCTCCATCGTCGGCCGCGTGCCAGATCCGAGAACGCCGGGCGGCCCCGTTCAGGCGCAAATGTCCTTGGGTGGCGGCGAACGAGAGACCGCGTACAGGGTCGTCGACACGCCGGAGGGCCTGGACTCCCTCGTCGCGGAGCTGGACTCCCCCTCGGGGTTCGGATTCGCCGCGGTTGCCGACAGCGACAACCCGACCACCGCGGAGCTCGTGGGCCTGTCGTTCTCCAACGCCCCGGACGCGGGCTGGTACGTGCCGCTCGGACACGAGGAAGGCACACAGCTAGCGCCGGAAGACGTGCTGTCGGCGCTGCGGCCCGTCCTGGATAGCGAAGCCGTACCGAAGGCGGCCCACAACGCCAACTACTCGATGACGCTACTGGCCCGCAACGGCGTCGAGGTTGCGGGGTTGGCTTTCGACGCCGCGCTGGCCGCACACCTGGCGGGCCGGAAGGCCATCGACCTCAACGCGCTGGCGCTGGACTACCTTCACGTCGAGCTGCAGCCGCTGTCCAACCTCCTCGGCACCGGCAGGAAGCGGAAGACGATCGCCCAGGCATCGCCCGCCGAAGCCGCCGACTTCACCGTCGCGGAACCCGACGTCGCCAACCAGGTCCGGCCCATCCTGGAGAACGAGCTTGGGGAGAAGGACAGCGCCGCGGTCTTCCGGGACGTCGAGCTGCCCCTGGCGTCCGTCCTCGTCCGCATGCAGCTCAGCGGCGTCGGCCTCGACGTCCCGATGCTCGAACGCATGTCGACGGAGCTGGGCGAGCAGGTCTCCGCCATCGAGGCGGGGATGTTCAACGTCGTCGGCCACGAGTTCAACATCAACTCGTCCCAGCAGCTCGGCGACGTGCTGTTCAAGGAGCTTCGACTTCCACCCACCAGGCGAACGCAGAAGGGCTTCTCGACCGACGCGTCCTCTCTGGAGGGCCTCAAGCACGTGCTCGACCAGGGGACGGTGGAGGACGTGGACCCGAAGGCTCGGGAGGTGCTCGACAGGGTCCTGGAGTACCGCCAGATCACGAAGATCAAGTCGACCTACGTGGACGCCCTGCCCCAGCTCGTCAACCCCGACACGGGCCGCATCCACACGACGTACAACCAGACCGGCTCGGCGACAGGCAGGGTGTCGAGCGACCACCCCAACGTGCAGAATATCCCGGTGCGGACGGAGCTGGGCCGGCGCGTACGGCAGGCCTTCGTCGTCGACGACCCCGCGGAGTGGACTCTGCTGGCCGTCGACTACTCTCAGATCGAGCTCCGCATCCTCGCCCACCTGTCCAAGGACCCCGGCCTCCTGGAGGCGTTCCGCGCCCATGAGGACGTCCACTCGGCCACCGCGGCGTCGGTATACGACGTGTCGATAGACGCCGTGACCGACGACATGCGCCGCATCGCCAAGATCATGAATTTCGGCGTCGTATACGGCCTCAGCCCCTTCGGCATAAGCCAGCAGACGGGCCTGAGCGCCGACGAAGGCAGGGCGTTCATCGACGCCTACTTCGGCAAGTACCCCGGCATACAGGACTACATACACGAGGCGAAGGCGCAGGTCCGGATGGAGGGTTACGTCCAGACCGTGCTGGGCCGGCGGAGGTACATCCCGGAGATCGGGTCGAGCAACTTCCGCGTCCGGTCCTCGGGCGAGCGCATGGCCATCAACATGCCGATCCAGGGCACGGCCGCCGACGCCATCAAGGTCGCCATGGTCCGACTGCAGCGGCGCATCGACGAGCTGGACCTGCGGTCCATGATGATCGTGCAGGTGCACGACGAGTTGATATTCGAGGCGCCGAACGACGAGGTCGAGCAGGTCCGGGAGCTCGTGCTGGAGATCATGCCGGACGTGCTAGACCTCGACGTTCCGCTGGACGTCGAGATCAAGGCGGGCGCAAGCTGGGGCGACATGGAGTAGCGAGACTGGGGCGCCCGGGGTGCGTACGAAGGCTGCTCGTGAAGTCGTCAGCGCGTCAGTCTTGCCCGGACGCAATCGGCCTTTCGATCTCGTCGAGCAGGCGCTGGGCGACGTAGAGGTGGGGCCACGTATCGTCTCGACGCGTTACGATACCGGCGTCGATCAATCGGTCGAGAACTCGCCGCGCGCCCGGGTCGGACATGTCAAGCAGCTCCGATGCTCGACGGGCGGTTGTCACCGGGTGGGCGAGCAGGTCTTCCAAGAGTCTAAGGGCACTAGCGGACGCTTTGCGGCTGTGCAGGAGCTCCCTCCACTCGTCCTGAAGCGCGCGAATCCGCCTCATTCGCTGCAGGGCGTCCTCTGCCTCTCTGTAGACGCCCTCCAGAAAGTACAGCAGCCACGGTTCCCAATCTCCCGTGATGCTCACGTCGAGCAGCTCGTCATAGTATCGCTGCCGGTCGCGTTCGAAGTAGGCGCTCATGTACAGCAGCGGTATCGGGAGCACGCCTGTCGCGGACAGGAAAAGCGTTATGAGCAGCCGTCCTATACGGCCGTTGCCATCGGGGTAGGGGTGAATGGTCTCTATCTGGTAGTGCATCAGTGCGCATCGAACAAGCGGCGGCATGTCGCTGGGCTCGTTGACGAATCTCTCCCAGTCGTACAGCAGGTCGCGGAGCCTGTCGGGCGGCGGGGGAACGAAGCGAGCATCCCGAATCGAAGACCCGGGCCTTCCGATCCAGACCTGCACGTCCCTAAGCGTGCCCGGCCGCTTGTTCTCTCCGCGGACTCCCTGCATCAGCCGCTCGTGGACCTCGTTGATCAGCCTGTACGAGATCGGAAGGCTTCCAAGCCTGTCGATGCCGAGCCTGAGGGCCCGCACGTAGTTCACGACCTCCGCCACGTCGCCGCCCGTCCGGGTCTCGCCCTTAGCCTCGTAGGCAAACACGTCCGATAGCGACGCCTGCGTCCCCTCTATGCGTGAGGACAGGACCGCCTCTCGCCGGAGGAAGGGCTGGATCAGCAGATGCGGGTTGGGGCTGGTCTCGCCGATGCCCACCAGGGTTCCGACAGCGCGCGACGCCCTGTCCAACACCGAAACCAGGCTCGGGCTCATCGGCAACTCAGGAGGCAGCGGGTCGGGGACAAACGCGTACTGCCCTTCGATGGTAGGGACGAGCCGGCCGCACGGGCTGTCGGTTAGACGTTGCATGGGAAATTCTATCTACGTTAGAACCTGGGGGACTTCTAAACTAATCAGCCCGAAAAGCACAATTTAGGCCGCGACTTCAAACTCCAGTTTGGAGTCAGCGGGAATTCTAAACTGATGGGCCCGAAAAGTACAATTTGTCCCGCGACTTCAAACTCCGGTTTGGAGTCGGCGCGAACTCTAAACTGATGGGCCCGAAAAGTACAATTTGTCCCGCGACTTCAAACTCCGGTTTGGAGTCGGCGGGGACTCTAAACTGATGGGCAGCAAAAGTACAACTTAGGCCGCGACTTCAAACTCCGGTTTGGAGTCGCGGCGAGCCAGGGCGCGCTACGGCTCCATGATGATCGGCTCTTCGTCCGGGTCGACCTCCATGAGCCGTAGGGACGGGTAGGCCTCCTTCAGGTAGACCTGGACGCGAAATCTCTCGTTGTCCGTCACGAAGAGGTGCCCGTGCGCGTCCATCGCGACCGCCATGGGGCGGTGGAAATACTTCTCCGCGTAGCCGTCCTCGGAGAGGTATTTCAACTTGACTATCGTGTCTCCGGGTGGGCCGGCGCCGTCTTCCAGCGCCCACTTGGACAGCGTGGAATCGCCGTAGAAGACATCGACGAACCTGCCGTCCGCGGCCAGCACCTGGACCCTGTCGTTCAGCCAGTCCGCCACGTATATGTCGCCGTCCTTGTCCACCTCGACGTCGGTGGGACGGTTGAACTGCCCCAGGCCGCTCCCGGACCCGCCGAAGGACGCCAGGAACTCGCCGTCGGCCGTGAACTTCTGAATGCGGTCGTTCCTCCAGTCGGCGACGTAGACGTTGCGGTCGTAGTCGATGGCGATGCCCCAGGGAAGGTTGAACTCGCCCTCGCCCGAGCCTGGGCCGCCCCACTTGAGCAGGAACCGGCCGTCCTTGGTGAACTTCTGGACCCTGTTGTTGCGGCTGTCCACGACGTACAGGTCCTCGTCCGGATCGAACGCGATCGCACTGGGCCCGTTCAGCTCTCCGTCCCCGTTCCCGGGAACACCCCAGTGGGAAACGTACTTGCCGGACTGCGGGATCACCTGCGACCGCCTCAGGATAGACGGAGGCCCGCCGTCGGCGTTCACCTCGTCCGGGTCCACCGTGAAGGCGGTGATCCTGTTCGTCTCCTCGTCGGCGACGTGGAGCAGGCCGTCGCTGTCGAACGCCACGCCGGTGGGCCGCGCCATCTCGCCGATCCCGGTGCCGAAAGCGCCGAACTCGCCCAGCTTCGGCTCGTCCTCGAAGGCGGTGAGCTGCACCCTGGTCTGGTCTGGAATAGGGCGGCACACAATGGCGATCATTCCGTCGGAGCGCACCGCGATATCCGTGGACGAATTGAAGCCGCCCTGGGTGGCGCCTCCAATCGTCTTCAGATAGCGCCACCCGGCGCGACGCAACACTTTCTGCTTGACCATACCGAGGTCTCCTCCCGAGGGTCCGGCCGGCGACGCCCGAAACCCCTAGACGAGCTGGAAGTCGGGCGTAGCGACGATCAGCCTGAGCATGCTTGCCACCGTGTCGGCGAAAGCCTCACGGCTTTCGGGCGTGTCGAGCCTGTCGCCGTCGATCTGCGACGCGTACTCTTCGAGGCTTTCGCGGGTGAGGTCCGAGACGACGTAGCAGCCGATCAGCTCCAGGCAGCCGTCTACCAGCTCCCTGGGGGAGAGCTGTGTCCGGTCCGAGGCCAATCGTCCGGCGATGGACCTCACGCCGGGCTTTGAGCCGTCGCCGAGACGGGCGGCGGCGTAGTTCACACGCTCGACCAGGCTTCCGCTGTTGACCCACTCGTGGCCGGTGTGCCAGCCCTCGACGCTGGGCGGGTTCAGCGGCTGCTGGCCCATATTCTCCGAAGGGACGGCCGCGCCGTCCCGCAGGTCCATCGGCACCGCCTCGGACAGCAGTCGCCCGTCGGCCAGCTCGAAGTCGCCGGCCAGGCGGCTGATGCCGACTATCGTCTCTACGGGGCTCTTGATCTTGGCGAAGCGCGACTCCTTGAAGAAGTCGGACAGCAGCAGCGCCCGCATCACCGACTTGATGTCGTAGCCGGACTCGAAATAGACCCGGCCCAGCTCGGCTATGGCGTCCTCGTCGGGCTCGTCCGACACGAAGAAGTTATGCAGCTTCGCCACGATGAACCTGGCGGCCGCGGGCTGACGCACGACGATGTCGATGATGTCCTCGCCGTTGAACGCCCCCTTCTCGCCGAGAAACTCCTTTTCGCCGTAGTCGTGGTCGGCGGGATCGAACTGGAACGTCGGCTGAACGCCGCGGTAGGGGCCGCACGCGATGCGGCGGAAGGTCCAGCCCGTGAACGCCCGCGACGCGGCCATCACGTCGCCCTCGGTGTAGTTGCCGACGCCCATCGCGAAGAGCTCCAGCAGCTCGCGGCCGTAGTTCTCGTTCGGAGCGTCGCCGTGGCTCTGGCAGTTGTCCAGCCAGAACAGCATCGCCGGGTCCTTCGACAGCTCCACCAGGATCGTCCGGAAGTTGCCCAGGCCGTGTTTCCTGAAGGTCTCGATCTGCTGCGTCATGACCGGCGACCAGACGACCTTGACGCCCGCGGTGGCGAACAGGCCGTGCCAGAACAGGGCCATCTTCTCTTCCAGCGGCCGACGCGTGCGTACCATGTTGAAGAAGAACTGCGGGACGCTGGCCGTCTTGAAGTTGCCGTCCCACACCGTCTCGTAGCGCAGGTACAGGTCCTCGTCGGCGCGCTCCGATCGCTCGGGGTGCAGCAGGTCCTCGACCGTCGCCTCGTAGCCCTGAGCGGCGCGCTCCTCCAGCTCAGCGTACGTCGCCCCGAAGCCCGCACGGCGCATCAGGTGCGCTATCAGCGCGATGTCCCTGTCGCTCATGGCCTCTCTCCTGGACGAGACTTCGGAACTTCGCGGCGGACTGCTAGTTCTTGAACATTCCGAACTGCTCGAACCGCCCGTTCACCACCGGCTCAGGATCGACTCCGAGCCACTGCTCCAGCACCGTCGAGTAGGTCGACCTGAAGTCGTTCGTGTATTTCAAGTCGCCGTCAAACAGGTCCTTCTCATCGCGCGACGGGTACTCGCCGTACACGCCTCCATCCACGGACCCGCCTATCACCCACGCGGTGCCGCCCGCACCGTGGTCGGTGCCAAACGAGCCGTTGTCCGCCACACGGCGGCCGAACTCGCTGAACATCAAGACAACCACGTCGTCCTCGCGGCCATGCTCTCGCATGTCGTCGAAGAAGTCTCCGACCGCGCCCGACACCTCCTCCCACAGCTTCGCGTGCGTCGGCCCCTGCTGCGAGTGCGTGTCGAAGCTGCCATGCTGGCAGTAGAAGATCTGGCTGCCCACGTCCGCCAGCAGCACCTGCGCGATACCCTTCATGTCCTGGGCGATCGGGTTGGCCGCGTACTCGACGCTCGAGCTGTACCTCTCAGGCGTCGCCCGCAGTATGTCGGCACCCTTCAGCGCGTTCATCCCGGTCTGGCCCAGGTACCCGAGAACCCCGCTGTCGACCATGTGGCGACCGTACATCTTCGCGAACGCGGCCAGGGCGTACTCCTTCAGGCGCTCGTCCTCGAGGTCGGGGAACAGCCCGTACGTCTCCAGGTTGCTGACCGACGCCACGGGTACGCCCACGCTCGACATCGCCTTGGGCAGGCCCTTGCCGAAGTTGACCCCGAGAATCACGTTCTCGCCTTTGGGGTCCATCTGCTTCATCGTTCGGCCAAGCCAGCCCTCGGTGCCTATCGCGTCCGACTCCGCCGTGTGCCAGATGTCCATCGACCTGAAGTGGGACCGCTCCGAGATGCCGTGGCCAAGACCGTGGACCATCGCCACGTTCCCGGAGTCCCACAGATCCTTGATCGCCCCCATGCTCGGATGGAAGCCGTACCGGTCGTCGATCGGCAGCACGTCCCCGGGCGCCACGTTCACCTTGGGCCGGTGGTCGTAATAGTGGCCGTCGGTGTAGGGCACGATTGTGTTCAGAGGATCGTTTCCGCCCGATAGCTGAAGCACGACCACCGACTTCTCCCGCCTGTTTTCCGTCATATCAGACCTCCAGATCGTCGACAACGACGCGTTTCGTCAGCCTCGCCGCACGGGACATCGAGCACCGCAACGGTAAGATATCCCGACCCGCAGCCTCACGTCAATCGATGCGCAGGGTAGGCCGGCGGCGAGTCATCCCGCGTTACCGGCGCACTTTTCCGTCGGCCCCCTTCCGAACCGGACGTGCGGCTTTCACCGCATCCGGCTCTCCAGTGTCCGTGTAGTGGAGTAGTGGTCTGGCAGGGCGCGGCGTCGACTGGCGCCGCGTAAGGTGCGCAGTGGCAAGGGGCAGAGCCAGCGTGCGCCAGGATGGTTCAGTTGGCATGGGCAGTACCGGCACTAAGGACATTCAAACGGGGTGAGGATGAGTTCCATCAGGGAACTGTCTTCCAGCACCTCGGTAAATCGTTCTCGGCCCTCGTCGCTCCGGTAATCGGGGCGGGGAGATGTCCTAACCGAACCGTCCCGGTTCAAGGACAGGTGGGATCCGGAACGTAGGTCGGTCAGAATGACAGAGGCTACAAAGGTGGCGGGAGGAACCGGCCGGCAATGAGGCACGTGCCACACATGGATATCTCCATCGACGACTCGCGTATTGTAGCCGTAGTCCGTTGGGGTTTGGATTCTTCTCTCTTCCAGGGTAGGTGTCGGTGGAGAGGGAGGCGGTCTCTTGGGTGCGAGGGTGGCCGTGGCGGTAGGCGGTGGGGAAGGCACCGGTGTCTCCGCACACGCGAGGACTGTCAACAGGGAAAGGTTGACGGCCAGACAGACTGCTGTCCAAAAGTTCGTATGTGGCGCCATGGCTTTCCTCCGACTATTCTGTTCGTCAGTGTTAAGGACGAACAGGGTCTTCGAGTTGTTCCATTGGTGTGTAACCTTATCTTCATTTGCGCCCGCTCATACAGACTACCCGCCGCTGATAAGCAGTATCACACCATGTTTAGGGTCGTTTGACTGACCCAAGCTGTGACCGCTACCTGCTCTCTGCGTTGGCGGACTACTTCGCCGGGCGTGTATGTTCATGTGACACGTCCGGCAGACCACCAGAGACTTGCGCCGCCGCGCCGCCAGGACTTGTACCCACTGGGGCTTTGCCCGCTGAGGCTGTCGGCCCACGAGGACGGCTCGCCGGTTCCGCTTCAGGTATATGCCACATCCCGCCAATTCCGCGCCGAGAGCCGGGCACTCAGGGCCGTCGGGACTGACCGCGCGTCCAGGGACGCTCGCAGGGCAAAACCAATCGTGACCAGTCCGCAGGCTGAGGCCGCGTTGACACGGTAGTCAGCCGTTCTTTACTATGGGTCGAGGCGCACGCCGATTAGGAGAATTAACTTGGCGGAACCCTCCCGGGCCGTAACTCTTCTAGACGCTGTCGGACTTTACGTCAGCAGCCTCAAGGCAAAGGCGGCCGGGTCTCCCTCCCGGCAGGAGCTCCTGCGCTTCGCACAGTGGTGCGGCACCGACAGGATCATCGCCGACATGCAGCCGTCCGTGGTCGAGGAGTACGGCACGCAGGCGGCCGGCTCGGCCGCCCGAAGGGACGCTCCGGAGCGGCTACGGGAGGTTCGCCAGTTCCTCACGTTCGCCCACAAGAAGGGCTTGGTCGATCAGAACCTCGCGCGGTATCTGCGCGTCCCCAAGGCCAAGGCCCACACCGCGGGGGCCCGACCTCGGAACGGGCCTGCGACGATCGAGATCACGGCCGAAGGGCAAGCGCAGATGGAGAGTGAGCTCGAAGGCCTCCGCTCGAAACGCGGCCCGATCGCCGCCGAGATCCGTCGCGCGGCGGCCGACAAGGACGTGCGAGAGAACGCCCCCCTCGAAGCCGCCAGAGAGCAGCTCGGACAGCTCGAATCCCGGATCACGGAACTCGAAAAGGCGCTCGAGTCCGCCGTCACCGTCAAGCGCTCCGGGACCAGCAAGGCCGTCCTGCTGGGCTCCAAGGTGGTGCTGAAGCAAGTAGACTCGGGCCGCGAGACCACCTACATGATCGTCGGCGCCCTTGAGGCCGACCCGCTCGGGGGCAAGATCTCGGACGTATCGCCCGTCGGCAAAGCGCTGATGAACCAGGCGGTTGGCCGAGAGGTCAGCGTCACCACGCCCGGCGGCCCCGTCAAGTACCTGATCAAGCGCGTCGCCTCCTAGCCCACGGAGACGCCCCGACCCGCATAGCGCCGCTCGATACCGCCTCCACGAGGCCCGTCGCACTGCGCGCGACTCCCAACTACCGCGTTCGAGCCGCACAAACGCCGATACCATGGGGCCGGCGTTGCTTGAAACGCCCAATCGGCGCCACCTATACTTGACCGGCCTGGAGGTGCCCGATGGCCCACGTGTACGAGGTGAGCACGCCGATGCTCGGCCGGGCCGTGTTCGAGCTAGCCTTCGTCCGATATCTCGAAAGCATCGGCTACCATCACCTGAGAGCCGGGGGCTTGGCCGGAAGCCAGACTTCCCACGAGTTCCAGCGCGGCGACGAGTTCGTCGCGCTCGCCATCGTGGCCGAGGGCCAGGGAGACTGCCATATCGTGGTCGAGTCGGATACCGTCCCGGTAGAGCCGCTCGTCGTAGAGGTCTTGACGGAGGGGCTGGCAGACTCGCTGCAGGTGTTCGGCAACGCCCTGAACGTCGGGGCCGAGAAGGAGAAGATGCTGTCGCTGGCCAGAGCCTTGCGGGACGCCTTCCCGGGCGACCCAGCCGCATAGAGGGAGCCGTTACCGGAGGGAAATGGAAGAAACCCACGCAATAACGCGGCTCGTCTTCCAGCTCGGCGCGATCCTGATCGCGGCCAAGCTGGGAGGCGAGGTCTGCGAGAGGTACCTGAAGATGCCAGCCGTGCTCGGCGAGCTGGCGGCGGGAATACTGATCGGCCCTTTCGCCCTGGGCGGATGGGACATCCCTTGGATAGGCCCGGCTTTCGAACTCCCGCCTGAGGGCGCCTCGATACCGGTCTCCGAGGGCCTGTGGTCCATCGCTCAGTTCGGGTCGATTGTCCTGCTATTCGCGGCCGGCATCGAGACCGACCTCAGGCAGTTCCTGCGCTACGCCCGGCCCGCCTCGATCGTGGCCGTCGGGGGGGTCGTCATCCCCTTCGTCCTGGGAGTCGTCCTGACCGTCTGGTTCGGATACGCCGACCATCTCACGGACGTCAGGGCGCTGTTCATCGGCGCCGTGCTCACCGCGACGTCCATCGGCATCTCGGTCCGGGTGCTCGGCGACCTCCACAGCCTGGCCACCCCCGAAGGGGTGACCATCCTCGGCGCGGCGGTCCTCGACGACGTCCTCGGCATACTGGCGCTGACCATAGTCGTGGGCCTACAAGAAACGGGCGACTTTTCCGCGTCGTCGATCGCTCTCGTCGGGCTCAAGACTCTGGGGTTCTGGTTGGCCCTGACGGGGATCGGGATACTGCTTGCCAGGCGCATTTCCGCTCTGTTCGGATGGTTCCGGGTGAGCGGCGCCGGCCTCGGGCTCGCGCTGGGCCTGGCGCTGTTGGCGGCGGGTCTCGCGGAGAGCTTCGGCCTGGCGATGATCATCGGCGCGTTCTCCATCGGACTGGCGCTGTCCGGCACCGATCTCGCGCACGCTCTGGAAGAGCCGCTGAGAGGCATTTACGCGGCAGTCGTTCCGATCTTCTTTGTCGTCATGGGCATGCTGGTAGACGTCTCGTCCCTGGACAGCGGGATATGGGTCTTCGGCCTCGTCATCACGCTCGCGGCCGTCGTCGGGAAGGTGGCCGGATCGGGTGTCCCGGCCCTGTTCGCCGGCTTCAACAGCCGCGGCGCGGCGCGGGTCGGCGTGGGCATGATGCCCCGAGGCGAGGTCGCGCTCATCATGGCCGGCGTCGGCATCAGCCATGCGATCATCGGACAGGACCTGTACGGGATCGCCATCATCATGACGATCATCACCACCGCCGCCGCGCCCCCGATACTCGCCCTGCTCTTCCGCAACAACGCTTCCGGGCTGCGACAAGCCGAGGACGCCGGATGACCGTCGTCGCGGCCGAGGCCGACACGCGGGAGCTGGTCCAGGACCTGCGAAGCCGCGTCGCCGGCGAGGTGCGCTTCGACAAGATGAGCCGCGTCCTCTACAGCACGGACGCGAGCATGTACCAGATCGAGCCCATAGGCGTCGTCCTGCCCCGGAGCGAAGAGGACGTCGTCGCCGTAGTCGAGACCGCGAACGACCACGGCGTGCCCGTGCTCCCGCGCGGCGGCGGCACCAGCCTTGCGGGCCAGGCCGTCGGCCGCGCGGTCGTCATCGACTTCTCCAAGTACATGCGCAGCCTGCTCGAAGTCAACGCGGAGGAGGGCTGGGCCCGCACACAGCCAGGCATCGTGCTCGACGAGCTCAACCTGCTGCTCCGGCCGAAGGGCGTGCAGTTCGCGCCCGACCCTTCGACGAGCAACCGGGGGAACGTGGGCGGGGCCATCGGAAACAACTCCTGCGGAGCGCACTCGATCGTCTACGGCAAGACGGTGGACAACGTCCGCGAGCTCCGCGTCGTTCTCTCGAACGGCGACCTGGCGACGCTCGGCCCGGCGCACGGCGGGGTGCTGGAGGCCAGGACGCGCGGCGACTCGCTGGAGGCGCAGGTATACCGAAGACTGGTCGAGATAGGCGACGCCTACCGCGACGAGGTTTCGGCCCGGTTCCCAAAGATCCAGCGGCGCGTGTCCGGGTACAACCTGGACGAGCTGGCCTCCCCTGACGCCATCGACACGGCGCGCTTCGTCGTCGGGTCCGAGGGCACGCTTATGACCGTCACGGAGGCCAAGGTCAGGGTCGTCCCCATTCCGAAGGCAAAGGTCCTCGCCGTGCTCCACTTTCGCGAGCTGATCGAGTCGATGGAGGCCACCGTGCTCGCGCTGGAGCTCGGACCGGCGTCGGTGGAGCTGGTCGACGATATGATAATCCGACAGGCGCGGGAGAACCTGGAGTACTCCCGCATGGCGGACTTCATCGACGGCGATCCGAAGGCCATCCTTCTGGTGGAGTTCGCGGGTGACTCCGCCT
This sequence comes from Dehalococcoidia bacterium, assembly GCA_965261815.1. Classification (GTDB taxonomy): domain Bacteria; phylum Chloroflexota; class Dehalococcoidia; order Lucifugimonadales; family CAZENU01; genus CAZENU01. Next base: position 2,705,346 of record CBDHDR010000002.1, on the reverse strand, counting down.
CCGAGCTGGAAGCCAGGCTCGACGATCTCGAGGAGCGCATGCGAAGGAGCGGCCTGTCGTACTCCAACCGCCGCTTTGTCGATGCCGCTGACCAGGCCCGGGTGTGGGCCGTTCGGAAGGCCGGCCTCGGCCTGATGATGAACGTCAGCGGGCCCGCCAAGCCGCTGCCCTTCGTGGAGGACACGGCAGTCCCGCCCGAGGCACTGCCGGAGTACGTCAGACGCTTCGACGAGATAGTGCGGGAGCACGGCACCTCCGCCGGGTACTACGGACACGCCAGCGTCGGCTGCCTCCACATCCGGCCGCTGATCGACCTGACCGCCGCCGAGGACATCGAGCGGATGGTGTCCATAGCCGCGCACGTGAGCGACCTGGTGCTCGAGTTCGGCGGCGCGATGAGCGGCGAGCACGGCGACGGCCTTGCACGCAGCGCCTGGAACGAGAAGATGTTCGGAAGCCGCATCTACGGCGCCTTCCGCGAAGTCAAGCGGGCGTTCGACCCCGAGGGGGTCATGAACCCCGGCAAGATAGTCGACGCGCAATCGATGGCGGAGAACCTGAGGACCACGCCGTCGACGCCGCGCCTGGAGATCGAGACCGGGTTGTCGTTCGCCGAGCAGGGCGGACTGGGCGGCGCGGCCCAGATGTGCAACGGCCAGGCCGCCTGCCGCAAGCTCTCCGGCACCATGTGCCCGTCGTACATGGTCACCCGGGACGAGGAGCACTCCACGCGAGGCCGCGCCAACGCCCTGCGCGCCGCCATGACCGGCGCCCTGCCGGCGGACAGCCTGACCGGCGAGCGTATGTACCGCGTCATGGACCTGTGTCTCGGGTGCAAGGGTTGCAAGGCCGAGTGCCCGTCCAACGTCGACGTGGCCAAGCTCAAGTACGAGTTCCTCGACCGCTACCACAGGGCCAACGGCTACCCGCTTCGCAATCGCATCTTCGCCAACATATCGACGCTGAGCAGACTGGGGTCGTTCTTCGCCCCGTTGTCCAACTGGAGCCTGGGCTCGCCCGCCTTCAAGGCGATGCTGGAGCAGGTCGCCGGCATCGACAGCAGGCGCGACCTGCCTCCCTTCGCGAGCCAGACCTTCACGCAGTGGTTCCGGGCGCGATCTGCCGACGCGCCCGCCAACGCGCCCCGAGGGCCCATCGTGCTGTTCGCCGACACGTTCACGGACTACAACCACCCTGAGCTGGGCCGCGCGGCGGTCGCCGTGCTGGAGCGCCTGGGCTACAGGGTCGTCGTTCCGGCGTCGCGGTGCTGCGGCAGGCCCATGCTGTCCAACGGAATGATAGGCAGGGCGCGCGACAACGCCCTGTTCAACGTCGAAGCCATCCACCCGCTGGTCGAGCGGGGAGCGAAGGTCGTGGGCCTGGAGCCGAGCTGTATCCTGAGCTTCCGCGACGACTACCTGGACCTTCTGCCCGGGGACCGCCGGGCGCGGGAGGTCGCCGCCGGTACGATGCTCGTCGAGGAGTTCGTGAAGTACGCCGTCGATCAGGGCGCGACGCTGGAGCCCGCCGGCGGGCCCGCGAAGCTGCTGTTCCACGGCCATTGCCACCAGAAGGCACTCGTAGGCGCCGGGCCGGCGATGGACGTGCTGCGCTCCGTCTGGAGCGGCGAGGTCGAGGAGATACAGTCCGGCTGCTGCGGCATGGCCGGCTCGTTCGGCTTCGAGAAGGAGCACTACGAGACCTCGCTCAAGATCGGAGAGCAGGGCCTCTTCGAACAGATCAGGTCCGCTGAGGGCGACTTTCAGGTCGTGAGCGAGGGCGTCTCCTGCCGCCAGCAGATCCGCGACGGCACGGGCGTCCGTGCCAGGCATCTGGTCGAGGTGCTGGCGGACGCAATCGGCCCCGGAGCGTCGGGATGAGAGGAAATTCGTCCGTGAGCGCCGAATCGTCCGGCGCCGCGAGTACCTTGGGCGGGCTCGCCTACGACTTCGGCTAGGGCACCAGCCGATCGATACTGATCGCCCTGTTGCTCCGGGTGCTGCGGACCTTCAGCGCCTCGCCCTCGGTGAGCGTGTCGAAGGTGAGCCGGTCGACCTCGACGATCTCCCGGTTTACGAGGAGGAAGTGCCGGCCGAAGCGGTGCTCCTTGGCGTCGAGACGCCCCTCAATCCACTTGTAAGGTGGCAGAGGGTCGAAGAACGCCGCGGACAATGCCCTTATCACCTGCGCCATGCCGGGCCAGAGGTCCATCTGTCGCTGCACGTACGGCCGCAAATCTTCGATGGCTGGCTGTCGTCTAATCATGCACCACTATGCCGGGCCAGAGTTGTCAAGGCGAAATAAACCACGAAAGCCGCGATATGTCAACTGCCGGCCGCTGTCGGCAGCCGTTACGTTCGGCGAACCCCAATCTATTGTAGACTGTCGCAAGCTGTCGGGACGGTAACGGGTCGACGGAAATCGTGCGCCGTTCGGGCTCGCCGACACGCGGGAAAGTTCCCGACCGACGGAGGTCAACAATGGAAGTCGGATTCTTCACCATGCCGCTGCACCCGCCGGGCGCCGACATCACGCAGGCCCTAGACGACGACCTGGAGCAGATCGTAACCCTGGACCGCCTCGGCTACAAGGAGGCGTGGATCGGCGAGCACTTCACCTCCGAGTGGGAGAACGTGCCCTGCCCCGATCTGTTCATCGCCAGGGCCCTGGGCGCCACGGAGAATATCGTCCTGGGCACCGGCGTCACGTGCATGCCCAACCACAACCCCTTCATGATCGCCCACCGAATCGCGCAGCTCGACCACCTGGCCCACGGCCGGTTCCACTGGGGCGTCGGCTCGGGCGGATTCCCGGGCGACTTCGAGGTATTCGGCTTCGACACGGAGTCGGGCGAGCAGCGCCAGATGACCCGTGACGCCGTCGACCTCGTACTCCAGCTGTGGGACGACCCCAAGCCCGGCGTCTACGAGCACAAGTTCTGGCGCTTCACGGTGCCCGAGCCTAACCCCGACATCGGGCTCTCGTTCCACTACAAGCCCTACCAGAAGCCCCATCCGCCCATCGGCGTCGCCGGCGTCTCGAAGCGGTCGGACACGCTCGTCCTTGCGGGCGAGCGCGGCTACATCCCGATGAGCATCAACCTCGTGCCCACCGCCACGCTCAAGACCCACTGGGACATGGTGGCCGAGGGCGCCGCCAGCGCCGGCCGCACCGCCGACCGCTCGCTCTGGCGAATAGCAAGGGACGTCTTCGTGGCCGAGACGACGGAAGAGGCGCGCCGGGAGGCGCGTGAGGGCGTTCTTGCCCGCGACTTTAACGGCTACTTCCTGAAGGTACTGGCCACCATGAATATGATCGACCTGTTCAAGACCGATCCGGACATGCCGGACTCCGACGTGACCATCGACTACCTGTTGGACAACATCTGGATCGTAGGCAGCCCGGACGAGGTCGCCGACAAGCTGCGCGCACTGCACGACGAGGTGGGCGGCTTCGGCGTGTTGCTGACGATGGGGCACGAGTGGCAGCCCAAGGACGCGTGGCTGCGCTCCATGACCCTCCTCGCCGACGAGGTCATGCCCAGCCTGTCCGACCTCGACTGACGAAGGCGACCGGCGGAAGGCGCGCCGCCGCTACGCGTTCTCCTCGTCAGAGGACATGTTCTCGCCCCGCAGCGACGCGGTGCGGATGTCGTAGCGCCCCTGGTACTTGACGGGAAGGTGTCCCGACTGGACCATCAGGTCGAGCGGGTTGACGCGGGTCTGCAGCGGCAGCGCCACGCGCTCGTGCAGGCGGGCCGACTCGTAGACGGCGTGGATCATCTCCAGTGCCTTGTAGCCGTGGCTCGCCTCGCCCCTGAAGCCGGCCGACTCGTCCTCGATCCAGTCGGCCAGATCGGCGGCCTGCGCGGCGCCGCCCTCGTCGCCCTCGAAGCCGATACCCTCGTCGTCGATCTTGAAGAAACGGCCGTCGGGCGCTCTGTGCTCCCAGCGCCCCCGGGTGTCGGCGTTGAAGAGCCTCAGATAGCTCGGCCGCAGCTCGATCATCCCCTCCGACCCGTATATCGTGCACCCCTGCTGGTAGGTCGGCGTCAGGTCGCTGACGATCTGAGCGCGGGCGCCGCCTTCGAAGCCGAAGACGGCCTCGGCCCTGTCCTCTATCCGCGTGTTGCGCTCGTACCGGTCCGTGCCGCGCTCGACCTGGCCCATCACCCACTCGCACTCGACGTCGCCGAGCACGTAGCGGTACATGTCGGTGTGGTGGGATGCGTCGTTGGGCAGGCCCGACCCGGACACGCTCGTGATGAGCTCCACGTCGCCAATGGCGCCCGCCGCGACCAGATCGCGAGCTTCGGTATAGGACGGCAGGAAGCGGCGCTGGTGGGCGATGCCGAGCTTCACGCCGTTGCGTTCGCAGGCCACGAGCATCTCGGCCGCGCTGTTCAGGTCGACGGCCATCGGCTTTTCGCACAGGATGGCCCGCGGTTTGTGCGCGGCGGCGGCGATCGTCCACGTCGAGTGTCCCGCGTGCCAGGTGGCAATCGAAACGACGTCAAGGCGCGCCTTGTGTAGCATCTTACGGCCGTTGGCGTAGTGCTTCGGGTGGTAGTCGTCGTAGCCGCCGAAGACTTCGTCGTAATGGTCCATCGCCGACTTGCTCAGGTCGGAGATGGCGACGACCTCGTAGCGGCCGGACCGCAGATAGCCGTGGACGTGGTTCTGCCCTATGCCGCCGCAACCTATGATGCCCACTCTCAGTTTCGAGGCCATTTGCGCCCTCCTGATGATCGTACGCACTGTCGGTGACGGCGAGACCCGCGGGGAGTAGGAGCTACCCGCCGGGAATGTGACCGGTGGCCCGCAGCAGCGTCTCCTGCACCAGCAGCTCGTGGTCGAGCGAGCGGTCGGGCTCCTTCTCGCCCCGGATGTCCTTCACGAATGCCTCCAGGGAGGCGACGTACCTGGGTCGGGCTTCGAGGTCGACGATGGACACGCCCGCCGGGTAGCCGCCGCGCGGCTCCTTCAGGGCGAGCCGAAGCGTGTCGGCAGGCTCCATCGGCTCCATGATGGCCGAGCCCATCGAGCCGTAGACCTCGAACCGCCTGGCGGTCGGCGCCGGCTCCATGGCCGCGATGTCGATGATAGCCATCGCGCCATCGTACTCGAACACGCCGAGGGTGTTGTTGGCGAAGCCGCCGGTCTCGATCACGTCCTCGCGCAGGAAGCTCGTCACCCTGGAGGGCCGGCCGAGTATCCACACGACCTGGTCGAGCACGTGCGACGCCAGGTCGTAGAAGATGCCGCCGGCGGGCACGCGGCCCGGGACCTGGCGCTCGGCCGGGATGTTCGTCGACATGTGCGCGCGGACCGCGAACACGTCGCCCAGGAAGCCCGACCTCGCCCAGTCCGCGATCCGGACGAACCCGTCGTGGTGACGGAACATGTAGCCGAGCTGGACCAGCAGGCCCTGCTCCCGGGCGCTGGCGACTATCGCCTCGAACCGCGGGTAGTCGTCGCCGGCCGGCTTGTCGTAGAAGACGTGCTTTCCGGCTGCGACGATCTCCTCGGTGTGGTCGAGGCTCTCGAGGTTGGAGCCCTCGGACGATATGGCGGCGACGATGTCGTCCTCCAGCATCTCCGCCTTGTCGTCCAGCCAGCGAACCCGCGACCAGGGGGCTTCGCCGGACGACTCGAGCTCGCGGCGCCTGTCGGCGTCGGGCTCGTAGAGGCCGACCACCTCCACCTCCGGGTTCGCCAGCATGACACTCAGGACCCCGGCGGCGTGGCCGTGCTTCGTCCCGTACTGCGCCATGCGAATCTTATGTGAGGACACCATATTGGTCACCCCGCAATTCTAGCACCGGCCACCGGCACGTCAACCGGCGGCCGGCTTCGGCTATTCTCGGAGGCCGGCCATGATGGCGGCCAGCAGCTCCATCGTCTTGACGGCCTCGTCGAGGTCGGCGGCCGGCGGGCCGATGGGCGTTCCGTCCCTGACGGCGTCGAAGAAATGGCGGGCCTGCTCCACCGTGCCGCTCGAGCCAGTGTTCTCGATCTCGACGCGCCCGCCGTCCCGCATGACGTGTCCCTGCCGTATCCCCTCCAGGTACGCGGAGACGTCGCGGCCGTGGATCTCGTACCGCTCCAGCCGGGCGTCCGTGGTGTAGCTGGCCGTGAGCTGGGCGACGCAGCCGTTCTCGAACTCGACGAGCGCGGCGTGAACGTCCTTGTATATCGAGAATCTCCGTTGGACGACGCTGTGCACCTGGGTCACCTCGGACGCGGCGAGCGCACGCACCAGGTCGAAGGCGTGGATCGGCGTCTCGTAGAGCATGTTGTCCATGACTTCGGGCGTGTAGCGCTCCCACTCCGCGATGTGGGTGATCGACTTGTGGAACTCGCCGACGATCTGCGCGATGGGGCCTCTCGACTCCACCATCTCGCGGGCCGCGACGACCATGGGATGGAACCGGCGGTTCCAGGCGACCATCCCGAGCGCGCCGCTCGCGGCGGCCGCGTCCCTGAGCTCGGCCGTTTCGGCCGTGCTGAGTCCGGGCGGCTTCTCCAGCATCGTGCTGACGCCGCGGCGGAGGCAGGGCAGCGCTGCCACGGCGTTCAGGTGCGGGGGCGTCGCGACGACCGCGGCGTCCAGCGTCTCCGCGTCGAGCATCTCGTCGACGTTGGTGTACGCCGCCTCCGGGGCGTATTTGGCCGCGGCGGCGTTTCGCGCCGCGTCCGACGGGTCGCAGACCGCCGCCAGCGTCACGTCGTCGAACCCGTCTATGGCGTCCAGGTGGTTCAGCCCCCTGGGACCGACACCGATGACCGCTACCCTCAGATTCGACATGTCTGACCTCCGGACCTGGAGCAAGATTCGAGTTAGTGAAGCCGGTCTGCGCCCCTTGATACGCGCCGATGAAGCATCGGCGCTACTCGGGGTGAACGGGCTGTCTGGAGCCTCAGCGTTCAACCGCTGCCGGCATCCACGCCGAGATTGTCTTTCGGGCGTTCTGCGGGGTACAGTAGGCCAGAACGCGGTCGCGGTCAACATTCGACCCAACCCAGGAGAGTATCGACATGAAGATATTGCGCTACGAGCTCGGCGGCCAGGCGGAGTTCGGCGTTCTGCACGAGGACGGCTCGGTTCTGGAGCTGGCCGGCTCGCCGTTCGACGGCCCGCGAGCCGGAAGCCGCGTCGCCGGCATCGAGGACGTGCGCGTCCTGGCGCCGGTGGAGCCGTCGAAGATCATCTGCGTAGGCCTCAACTACGTCTCGCACATAGAGGAGTCGGGGGCCGCGACGCCAGAGTTCCCGATGCTGTTCATGAAGCCGGCCTCGGCCGTCATCGCCCAGGGCGAGCCCATCGTATACCCGGCCCACGGCAAGGTAGTCCACCACGAAGCCGAGCTGACCGCGGTGATCGGACGGGAGGCGCGGCGCGTGTCGGAGGAGGCCGCGCTCGACTACGTGCTCGGGTACACCTGCGGCAACGACGTGAGCGAGCGGGTGATCCAGGCCGCCGAGATGAAGAATGGGGCGATGCTGATCGGCAAGGGCGTCGACACCTTCTGCCCGCTCGGCCCCGTCATCGCGACGGGCCTCGATCCCACGGACATCGAAGTCAAGGCCCGCGTTAACGGCGAGACGAAGCAGGACTCGAACACGTCGGACCTGCTCTTCTCCGTGGCGCACCTGGTCTCGTACATAAGCCAGTCGGTCACGCTGGTCCCGGGAGACGTGATCCTGACGGGCACGCCGGAGGGCGTCGGCCCCATAGCCGCGGGCGACACCGTCGAGATCGAGCTGTCCGGCGTCGGGGTGCTCAGCAACCCGGTAGTGGCAGAGTAACTGTTCAGATTTGCTCAGAGGAGCGCGGCCCACAGACCTGCCACCTATGATCTCTGTCAGCGCTTAACGGTATCGCCTTGACATAGAGGACACGTGGGGCGGTGAGGACGAGCCGGGCGACATGCAGGTTATCGCCTGTCGAGACCTGTGGCTCCCTTCCAAAGGCACACGGCGAATAGGTTTTCTTCCTCGGTGAAGTCGGGCTCTGTTCCATTGTTGGCGTGCATAAGCGGAATGACTTTGTTCCTGATTCCCATGCCGCGGGCGTCAACGTAGCCGTAGTCCCGCATAACGTTGACAAGAGTTTGATTCCGGGCGTAGCGCATGCCTGACCTCATCCCCTCAACAGTTACTGTATTGGGCAAGCGGCCTGGGCTCTGAATCTCTAAGCGGTCGGAAAATATGGACAGCATGACGTCGGTCCCCGCGATGCTATAGTCGCGGTGGACCAATGCGTTGACTAGAACTTCGCGCAAGACTTCCTCTGGATACTCCCGGCGCTCATGCCGCTGCGCCCCTACTAGCCGTGATGAAGAGGATGTGTTACGCCGCACGAAATCCCAAGCCCTGTCCACAATTCCGGGTTCGACCATTAAGTCGCTACTACCACCCAATGGAGTGAGGGGACCCCTTATGTCTTCCTCTGCACGAACTGCATAGTCAGGTTCGGTCCCCTGGTAGCAAATTGCCCTGACGCCCGACTGGGGGAGGAATCGATCAAGGTTTTCGCCAAACAGTAGTAATCCATCCACTGTCGCCGAAGTATAGCCAGCTGATGTAGTGACTAGCTCCAGGTTGAAAAGCAACCGTTCGAGCTGGTCTGTGTCGTCAACGGGGAAACTGCTCTCACCTCGCACTCGAACGAAATAGTCCCTGAGGCGTCGAAAGTCTAAATCGTGCGGCGTTGTTCCGAGTACTGGCTTTAGGCCGTACCTCAACCGGCCAGCCTGTTGGTAGAGTCGTTCTTCCTCTTCTCTAGTTGCGTCCCGAGTCGTCGTTCCTACACGGATTCGCGTGACCCAGGAAGCACCGCTCTTCATCTTATATGGCTTGTCGGGTGCATCAGCAGGAAGCGAGACAATACCGATAACAACACCCTCGTCCCATTCTAGGGTCTCCCAATACGGGATCACAGCAGGTTGGACATGGTCTCGTGCTATCTGCATAACCCATTCTTCGGCTTCTTTGGGTTCTCGAGTAAGGCCCGAAGCGGCTGCATCGTTTTCAACCCCAAGCAAAATGTGGCCACCTTCCAAATTCAGCAGGGCTACGATCTCTCCGGCAAGCCTCTGTGGTCGTATGTCGTCTCGCTTGAACTCCAACCCAGAGTTCTCGCCATTCAGTAACAGTTCCAAAAGCTGAGCGCGATTCATTCCAGGTCCTCAGAATCCATACTTTAGCCTTCGAGTCTCGAAGGCTTCCTTGCCCCCTTCAAGTATCTCCTCAACCAGTTCACGCACCTGGCGGGCATCAATGGAACCCACGTGTTCCGGCTTGATTACCGAGTTTCCTTTATTGTCTGCGTCACCCGACGCGGTAAGTCCAAGGATTAACTCGGCGTCACCCAGCACCGGGATGTTGGCGTTGTGGGTGGAGAAGACAAACTGGCGCCGGCGCTTTTCATCGCGCATCCTGGGCACCACGCCGTCGGTGATGAAGCGGTTATCAAGGTCGTCCTCAGGCTGATCGACAATCAAGGGGGCATCGGACTCCAGGAGAAGGAGCAACAGTACGGCGGTCGCCTTCTGCCCAGTAGAGAGCGCTTCGAGCGCCTGCCAAACCGGAGGATCGCCGCCAGTAGCTGTATTCAGTTGGATGGCTGTTGTGGGAGAGATCTCCAACTCTTCAATCCGCATCAAGGCCTCGGGAGTCGCCTTGCTCAGGCGTTCCGCCTGTGCTGGTGGAATCGAATAGGCTTCTTGAACCGCCTCCGTACCATCCCTGCAACACTTGACAAACTGAGGCACTGAGAGGTCGGGCGCCTTCCTGAGTTGATCGATTGCTTCCGAAATCCGGCCGCCAATCTCATCTCTGAGCACTTCGAAGAGGGACTCCCTATTACCGGCTGCTGTCACTCTTACCTGGACTCGACGGCCCAGCTTTCTGCTCACGCCCCGCGCGGCCCGATCTAGGAGCCGGAACTCGGCTGCCTTGACCTCCTCCCATTCGGCTAATAGTGCAAGCCGCCGATCAGAGTGTTCCTTGTCCAGTCTTTCCAGCATAGTCCGGCGCTCGCGTAGCGGGCGGAGGCCCTCGATTTCGCGCCGAAGACGTATGAATTCCTCTCCATCCACGGCCGATTTCTGCAATTCACGCAGTATCTTCTGGTACTGGGATTCTACCTCCTGCTGCCGCACGGACCAGTGACGGCGGATACTCTCCATTCCTTTGTCTGCCCGTCTTAGCGCTTCCTCAATCAGGGTCGCGGCCTGCTCGATTTCACGGCTCAGGCGTTCGAGGACAGGGTTGGCATTAGCCAGGATCTCCTTGCCTGGCAGTTCTTCAAGGGACTTTGCCGACAAAAAAGTTCGGTCGATTGGCAACTCTTGCCGTAGAGTCTCCAAGCATTCTCGGAATGCAGAAACTCGCTCGGGAATTGAATCGAGCAGGCGCTCTTCACGAACAAGAAGACTCTGTTCCCGCAGTCGGTCCTCGAGTCCGGCTTGTTGGTAGCGCGTAAGGGTTTCTTCCAGGCCAGGCAGCATCGCCAATTGGTCATCGATCTGCCGGAGTTCGAAGCGCGCATCTGTGATTGACCTTCTCGTCTGTTCCAAGCTGCGGCGCACACTGTCTTTGCGCCGATTCAGCGATTCATCGTGCTGGACGAATCGGTCGAGCAGTCGGGTGCGCTTTTCGGCACTCTTGGCAAGCTCCGAGATTTCATGCTGCCCATAGACTTCAACGCGAGGAAGAACGTCACGCGGAAGCAGTTTGGAGATCTGCCCGCCCTCTTCGCGCACCACAGGTGGATTCGGGACAGTCCTCTCAATCAGATACTCACGCTTTGCCGGACGATAGACACGCGCACGAAGGGTGATCTTGGTGCCGCTGCGAATCACCTGACGTACCATCTCAGTATGGGCCCTATGCGCATCCTCACCGATGGGTTCCAAGTTGAGCACGTATCGCAGACTCTCGATGACCGTGGACTTCCCGGCACCGCGCCCACCGACCAGAACATTCAGATTCGGGTTGAACTGAATGGCAGCGCCATCGAGGAAACCCCCCTCCCACGCAAGTGTCCAGAGTTCTGCGTGCTCTTCGAGTTCAGGATCACCGTTGAGCCTTATCCTTGAGTCTGGATCAAGGAAGGCTTGGCGTAGACCCTCGATGGTGACTTCAGACATCTTGATCCAGCAGGTTGCCGACGGGTCATCCAAGTCCTGGGGCTTTGCGACATCCTTGGCGTTGACCACGGCCACTGCTTGCTCTTTGCCTACAGCATGGCTACGGCTGTAGTCAGGGTTCTTGTTCTCCACCACTGGCCGCACGCCATTTGGCAAGTCGCTGACTGGGCCTGGGATTTGTACCGCAAGCAAGTCCTCATTTCGCCATGCGCGAATTCTCGCCTGTCCATCAAGTACCTCGAACAGTCCCTTATCGCCAGTGACGTGCGCGGCTACGGTGATGCCCCCTTGTTCTCGGACTTTCTGGAGAACGTGTTCGAACGACTCGCTAGACAGATCGGAGGAGGGTTCGGGACTGCGTATCCCGAACTCGCCGAGGAACCTTTCAAGCCTTTCCTCAACAGTGTCTGGTGGATAGATGCAGAGTATGTGTATGCCTTCGGAGGAAGAAATCTCAAATCCGGGGAAAATCCTGATACCGCTATCCTCAGCGGCGATTCGGAACTCCGTGACGGAACTGACGTTGTTGTGATCAGTGACGGCAAGCACCGACACTTCAAGCTCCGCCGCCTTCGCAACGATGGCCTTCGCGTAATCTATCGAATCACCGTCATTTTCCCGCCCACGAAAGGTCCCAGCGTAGTGGTGTGGGTTCACTTGAAGCGCGCACTTAAGAAAACGCGCTCCCGATGACGACTGTCGGGTAGCTGAAATCACGTCCAGTTCCTTCACACTTTCCTCCGTCAGAATACGGCGCTCACCCTTCGTGAAGCCATGTGGACGGGAAACAGCGTCAACGTTCGGCCCGCAGTGCTGCATCTTCGTTGGGAGTGAGCAGGAGTGGTGCCTGCGGCCGTCGCACGGACATCGGGCGCTAGCACGTCACCATTCCCGCTCACGGTGGTTAGAACTACTCCAGGGCGCCGGGGAGCGGGCGCATCCGCCCGTGAGGCTAGCCCTTGGCGAGCAGGATGCGCAGGGTATCCGGCGCGGCCCGCACGGCGTAGTCGCGCAGATCCTCGTCGGACAGGTGGGCCATCGGGTGCGGCAGGATCACGAACGGGTAGTCCGGGATGCCGCCGAGCTTGGACATCGCCTTGGCGCTCGAAATAAACGGCTCGGTGCATATGGCCACCGCCGGGACGCCCCTCTTCTCCATCTCGATTGCGTCGTGCACACTGCACGACGAGCAGGACCCTCAGTCACCCGACGCGGTGATCACCGCGTCGCACCTCTCCGCGAGCTCGTCGAGCATCTCCTTCGGGGCCGGCCGGGAGGCGTTGCCCTTGTTCATGGCGACGACTCCGCCGAACTGGTAGCGGTCTGCCAGCACCTCCCCGACCATCTCCAAGAAGCCGGCCGCGTAGACCTTGCCGTTGGAGAGCAGCCCTATGGTGGCGCCCTCCAGCGTGGAGGGCCGGGGCGCGATGACGGCGCTGGCCGGTATGTGGTCGGAAGTCGGGTCAAGGACTTCGATCCTGGTCGCTGTAGCCATAGTCTGCTCCTTCTCGTCAGCGGCTCGTGAGTTTGCTGGACCTACTCCTACGTCCGGCGACGCTTAGATCTCTCGCGTGGTCGACACGGAGTTGACCCCGGTGCCCCACAGCGGGATTATCGCACATGCGCCGCCCGCAGCGCCCCCCGCGACGATCACGGTGAGACCGTCGGGGCTGTTGAGGACGCCCGGCGCCCGTTCGTGCAGCCGCTCACGGAACTCCTGCTTGGACCAGCCCGCCTCCCGGACGTGTCCCAGCGCCTCGGGCGAGACGACGATGACCAGCTCGTCCTGCCCGCTTCCCGACGCACGGAGCGCGCGCTCGAAGCCCCCGGCGACGTCGGACGCGTCGACGCCGGTCTGGATCGGCGAGATGCCGGCGAACACGGTGACGGTGCTCCGGTCGGGCGCGTAGCCCCGGTCGACGTGCAGGGGGGCCCACGGGCTCGCGTCCTCCGCCTCTGCGATGCACCAGGAGTAGCGTCCGCCGTGCCCCAGCGTGCCCTTGTCCAGCACGCCCGTCACCGCGCCGGTCACGTTGGAGATGATCAGCCGGATCGCGCGCCCGATCGTGACGTTGGCGCGGTTGCCCGGACCGAAGAGGCCGACGCCGGAGTTCATCCCCAGCTCGCGGGTGATCGGGCCGTTCACGACGGTCAGAGTCGCCGCGCCCATCGTGCTGACCGAGATGGCGTGCAGGTTGTAGGCCGGCGCGCTGATGGCGTCCACCGCCGCGAGCACCACCGGGAAGTGCTCCGGCAGGCAACCCGCCATGACCGCGTTGACGGCGGCCTTCTCCACGGTGATCACACGGCCCTTGGTCGGCTCCTCCCCCGCGATGTCCGAGGGGGAGCGCCCGACGTGGTCGAGGAATTCCCGCACCCGCTCCACGGTCGGCGGCACGACGGGCAGACCGTCGGTCCACCCCTCGCTTAAGTAGTGCTCCATCGCCTCCATGGCGTCATCGAACTCGAGACGGTTGGAGGTCAGCGGCTGTGTGCTCAACGGACACACCTCTTGCGGGCACCGAAGCTGGGGCCGATTATATGGGATTGGCCCCCACCCCGGTCAATCGAGACCGCCCGTGGCAACAGCATCCAAATCGAGTGACACGCGGCCACTTTGGCGCCAGCGTCTACCGACTATCGACCCTGGTCACGTTAAAGGACTCATCGACGAACCACAGACCCCGGTACTTTTTCAGGACCTCCGAGGTCACATCTATGTAGTCGCCCCGGCTCATCGCGGGTGTGAGCCGTTCGTCGTCAATCTGAGCGACATAGGTTGCGGCATTCCAAGCTGCCAGCAACGTCGACGTGCTGATGTTGGTCTCCAGCTCAGAAGGGGGCAACCGCAATTCATAGCGGAGCTGCGCCCGGGAATCGGGATAGCTCAGATACCGGAGTTCCGGGTGGCTGTCCCCTAGCTGTGAGCTCAGCTCTCCAAGAAGTTCCTGACGAGGCGTGAGAAAGGGGTCCTCGCCAGGCCAGACTCCACGAATTATCTCCATCCCCGGGTCCTTGCCGGTGGACTGAATGACAACCATGCGACCCCCGGGAGCCAGGGAGCGCGCCAGGGGAGCAAGTACGTTCCTGACTTTGACCTTCGCTGTCAGCCTCGCTCTAAAGGGCTGGGCCGCGATTACAAGGTCGTATTCGTGGTGCGGGGACCCTTCCAGAGGGATGACCGGCGCCAGCGGCCATTCGTGGTCTTTGCGATATATCACCAGCACCGAGGGCGTCACGTAGACGGGATTTCCAGTGCGCTCACTCGGAGTTGTCTTCCAGCGGTCCTGAATATGTCGCTCCAGGTCTCTAATCTGTTCATCGAATTCGAAAGTCGTGCTGCCTTCGAGCGGCACCTCCAGCCAGTTAAGGCGTGCCCGCATCGCACTCGATCCGGGACGGAGCCAAGGGGCTTCGGAGTAGAGCATATTGGTCAGCACCAGGACGGTGAGCGGGTGTTCATAGAACCTGTCGGCCATCTTCTCCAGGCTGATGCGGATGTCCTCCTGGCTAATCTCCTTCCCAACGATGCGAAAGGGGACCGTGGGGTATTGGCGGTGGAGGTCTCTCATCAGACGTGTGAGCACGGTCGCATCGCCCATACCGGCGTCAAAGACGCGCAGCGCCGGCAGCATTGGACGGAGACCCCTGATGTCCATGGCGACGCGATCGGCGATTACCTGTTTCTCACTGCAGGTGCTCACAAAGAGGAGGTATTTCTCGCGGTTGTCGTAGAACCGGAAATGGCGTTCGTAGCTATCAGACATTCTGGTCCCTGCTATGCCGCAGTGTTCACGGGTGGCTCTTCGCAAACTCGTGTTGATAGGATGCATCAATCGGCCAGTCCTTGTCGACATACTTTGATGTCGAAATTGTGATGTCGCGACTGTCGGAGGTACGGACTGGTCGATGGCAGGGGGCGCTATTGAGCTTGATCTCTCCCACCTCTGGATTCCGGCTCAGGGGCCGGAATGACGGTTGTGCAAAGGTCTCCGACGGCGGGAATCCACAGCACCCAAATCGTCATTCCCGCGACGGCAGGCGGCGGGCGCACCCACAATCGTCATCCCCGCGACGGCGGGAATCCAGGGGCGGCGGCGATGGGTTCCCGTCTCCACGGGAACGACGGGAGGCGGCGGCGCACCCACAATCATCATTCCCGCGACGGCGGGAATCCTCGGCAGCTCCGAACAGGTACCGAGGCGGGCGGGGCCTCGCGCGGCATCGAACGTACGATACAATGACGAGCGCAGGCATCGACGGCCGGTCGACGCGACGGCGGCCCGCGGCGGCGACGCTCTTTGGATCGAGGCAGCCGGCGGCGCAACGGACGCGGCAGAGCCGAGGTAATGGATAGGGCATGAAGACACTGCGACTGTGGCTGCGGTGGTCGTGGCGCGATCTGCGCGGCAGATGGGTGCAGGTGGCCGCGATCGCGCTCATCATCGCGCTGGGCACCGGGACGTACGCCGGGATGAGCAGCTCCGCCGTCTGGAGGATGCGCTCCAACGACGCCAGCTACGAGCTGACCAACATGTACGATTTCCGCGTCAAGCTCGGCGCGGGGAGCTTCGCGCAGACGGGCAGCCTCGAAGCGCGGCTGGCCCAACTCGACCACGGGTCCTGGATCGAAGAGGCCGAGGAGCGGCTGCAGCTCGCCACCCAGATTGAGGTCCCCGGCGACGACGGCATGGTCTTCGTTCCGGGGCGCATCGTCGGCGCCGGCACCGTCGAACGGGCCCCTGCCGTCAACCGCGTACACGTCGAGCCCGGCCGCGGGCTCGAGGCCGGCGACGCCGGACAGAACGTGGTGCTGCTGGAGCGCAACTTCGCGGACTACTACGAGCTTCCGCCGGAGGGCGAGGTGCGGGTCGCGGGCGGCGCCCCGGCCCGCTACGTAGGCCACGGCCTGGCGCCGGAGTACTTCATGGTGGTCACCGACGAAGGGGACTTCCTCGCGCAGGCCAACTTCGGTGTCGTCTTCACGTCCATCGACACGGCGCAGCGGCTGAGCGGACGGGATGACGTCGTGAACGACCTCGTTCTCACGCTGGTCGACTCGGCCGACACGGACGTCATGTTAGATGAGCTGAAGGAGGCGTTCGATGACCTCGGCGTCACGGTCATGGTCCCCGAGGACGACCTTTCGTACCTGGCCGTCACAAAGGACCCGGAGGGCGACCGGCAGTTCTGGAACATCTTCGGCACCGCCCTGTTCCTGGGCGCCGCCTTTGCGGCGTTCAACCTGACCAGCCGCATGGTCGAGTCCCAGCGGCGTGAGATCGGCGTGGCGATGGCGCTGGGCGCGCCGGCGTCCAGGGTGGCGCTCCGGCCGCTGCTGGTTGGCGCGCAGATCGCGCTCCTGGGGGTGGTGTTCGGCGTTGGCGTAGGGCTGCTGATCGGCGAGCTCATGAGAGGAGTGCTGGCCTCGTTCCTGCCGCTCCCGGTGTGGAAGACGCCGTTCCAACTCGGGCTGTTCGCGGGCGTGGCCGCGGCCGGGTTCCTGCTGCCCTTCGCCGCGGTAGCGTACCCGGTATGGCGGGCCGTGCGCGTCGCCCCCGTGGACGCCATACGCACCGGGCATCTTGCCGCGAGAGGAGGCGGCCTGGCGCCGCTGCTGAAGCGCCTGCCTATGCCGGGGGGCAGCATCGTCCGGATGCCGTTCCGCAACCTGCTTCGCGCGCCGCGCCGCGGCCTGCTGACGCTGCTCGGAGTCGCCTCGATCATCACGGTGCTGGTCGGCGTCGTGGGAATGGTCGACTCGTTCATCGCGACGATAGACCGCGGCGAGCGGGAGGTATTGGGCGACAGCCCCGACCGGCTCGAGATAGACCTGGACGACATCTATCCGGTCGACTCGGAGCAGGTGGCGGCGGTGTTGGGCGCAACTACGCTGACGGGCCAGGAGGCCGGGCTGCGCCTCGTAGGCACGCTGAGCAACGGCGACGAGGAGATAGACGCGTTCATACAGCTCGTCGATCTCGACTCCGCGCTGTGGCGCCCGACGGCGGTGCGCGGTTCTCTCGGCTCCGACGCGCCGGGCCTGGTGATAGCCAAGGAGGCGGCCAAGGACCTCGGCGTGGACGTGGGCGATACCGTTACGCTGCGGCATCCTTCGCAGAGCGGCGGCCTCGAGAGCACGGATCTCCCCGTGATCGCGGTCCATCCGGACCCCCTGCGCGTTAACGTCTATATGGACGTCGACCACGCCGGGCTGATGGGGCTGGAGGGGACGACGAACGTGATCCACGCGCGGCCGGCGCCGGGGCAGTCCGTCGACGCCGTCAAGCGGGAGACGTTCGAGCTTCCGGGCGTGGCGTCGGTGCAGGGAGTCGCGGCCAACGCGGCGATAGTCCGCGAGCTGATGGAGCAGTGGGTCGGCATATTGCGGGTCGCGGAGGTGGTGGTGCTGGGCCTGGCGCTGCTGATCGCCTTCAACACGGCCAGCATCAGCGCCGACGAGCGCGCGAGAGAGTACGCGACGATGTTCGCCTACGGCGTGCCTGTGCGCACGGTGATGCGCGTCGCGGTGATCGAGAGCGCGGTCGTCGGTGCGCTCGCCGCGGTCGTCGGGCTCGGCGGCGGCTATCTGATGCTCAGGTGGATCGTCGACATCGTGTGGCCGCGGGTGCAGCCGGACCTCGGTGTGCTCCTGGTGTTCGAGCCAGGGAACCTGGCTCTCGTTCTTGGGCTTGGCGTGCTCGCGGTGGCCGCGGCGCCGCTGCTGACCGTTCGCAGGCTGCGCAGGATGGACGTGCCGTCCACCCTCCGCGTAATGGAGTAGCCTAGCCGGCCGTTTTGGCGAGCGCGATGGCGCCGAGGACTCCCGACCGGGCGCCGAGCGCGGGCGTCACGATGTACTCGTCCATGGCGTCCGAGACCTCGGGCGCGCGGACGAAACCGGCGAGCAGCTCCCGAACCCTGCTCCGAATGCGCGGCGGCAGCGAGGGCCGGACCATGACTCCGCCGCCCATGACGACCCGACGCGGCGACAGCGTGCACACCAGGTTCACGACGCCGGCCGCGAGATACCCCGCCTCGATCTCCCACGCCGGGTGGTCGTCCGGCAGCAGATCGGGCCGCCTGCCCCATCGCCGCTCGATCGCCGGCCCGGAGGCCAGACCCTCGAGACAGTCCCCGTGGTACGGGCAGACGCCGTCGAAGTCGTCTGCCCTCCTGTCGTGCGGAACGCGCATGTGCCCCATCTCGGGGTGGACGAGCCCGTGCACGAGACTGCCGCCCACCATCGCGCCGCCGCCGATGCCGGTGCCGACGGTGAGGTACACGAAGTCGTCGACGCCCATCGCGGCGCCCCACAGGTGCTCCGCCAGCGCCGAGGCGTTGACGTCCGTGTCCAGCGCGACCGGGACGCCGAGGGCGTCCGATACCGCGCCGACCAGGTCTGTCCCCTCCCAGGCCGGCTTGGGCGTCGACGTCACGCGTCCGTAGGTCGGCGAGCTCTTACGAAGGTCGAGCGGACCGAACGAGCCGATTCCCACGGCGGCCAGGCCGGCGCCGTCATTCTCGCGCAGGAAACCGACCGCGCGCGCCAGCGTCTCCTCGGGCGTCGTGGTGGGAAAGCTCGTCTCGGCTTCGAGGCGGTCGGGGCCGGAGCCCACCGCGCAGACGAAGTGGGTGCCGCCCGCCTCGATCCCGCCCCACGTTTCGGTCATCGTCAAGCACCTCGGACGCCGGCATGGTATGGGCGTCCGGCAGACCCGTCAACGCCGCGCCGCGAAGCCGGGCCCGCCGCGCCGCCATCCCCGCCAAGGCAGACCTTTGAACAACCGTCATTCCCGCTGAACAACCGTCATTCCCGCGAAGGCGGGAATCCAGGGTTGGGGGTTCCCTGCTCGGAATGCCAGGCATCTCCGCCACGCTGTCTCCCGCAACGGGAGTTACGCAAAGGTCTCCGAACGCGGGAATCCATCCCGGTCGGAGGTGTTGCCGGGACCCGCGAACCAGTCTGTCACACCGCTCATAAAAATCAGGCGGTAGATTTTGGGCGAAGCCGGGGCGGAGATGATAAACTCCCCACCCATCTACGCATCTGAAAGGAGCACGACATGAGGCTGATAACGATCGGCTGCGAGTACGTTGGAAAGACCACCCTCGCCGACGCCCTGCAGGCTTGGGGGGCCGAGAACGGGCGCGAATTCCACATGGACGACAGCGACTTCAGCATCCCGGACGACCGCCACTTCGAGGAGGACGAGCAGATGGCGCTCGTCGCGGCGCCGCCCGGTCTGAAGGAGCGGTTCCAGCGCATGCAGATCTACTACCACATCTTCGTCCAGAGCAACTGCGAAGACTGCATCTTCGGCGGCTACCACATCCAGGAGGCCATCTACGGGCCGCGATACTACTACCCCGGCACCGAGGTCCACTATCTGAAGCAGGTCGAGGGCTTCCTGCAGCCGGATACGATCCTGGTGCTGATGACGGCCGACCCGGATGAGATCAGGGCGAGGATGAAGGCGGCGCCGCACAAGTTCCCCTTGGTGCCTCCGGAGGACGTGGAGGAGATCCAGGCCGAGTTCGAGAGGGAGTTCACCGCGTCGACGATCAAGCGCAAGGTGCGGCTGGATACGACCGGCTTCCCGCCCGAGGAGATACTCGACCGGTTCCTCGCCGCCGTCAGGCCGGCCCTGAGCGAGAGGGACCTGCTGCTCATGTCCTGAAGCGCCTGAGGGGCGCTGCCCGGCGGTTCACAGAGCGATTGGAGGCGCGCATGCGCCCCATATGCGGCTGCCACTTCCGGGAGTAGCAGCCCAGTCTCTAGTGGAACGAGCAGGGCGGGGGCATCCGCTCGTCGGTCATGCTTGAGCCAAGCACCCAGGAGAGGCCGTGCCAAACGCGACTATAGAAGTACGCCGGCGGTATACCCGCGCGGAGGAGACCGGCATCATCGACGCCGTTCACGCCGCCATGATGGAAGGTCTCAAGATTCCCGAGGGGGACAAGACCGTTCGACTCGTCGTCCACGAGCCGCACCGCTTTCCACACGATAGCGAGCGATACACCCTCGTAGACATCGACCTGTTCTCCGGCCGGTCGTTCGGGGCCAAGAAGGCCCTGTACCAGGCAATCGTCAGGAACCTGGAGCCGTTCGGCATTCCCCCCGATCAGGTCAAGATTCTGCTGCGTGAGAGTCCAGCGGAGAACTGGGGCATCAGGGGCGGCGTTCCGGCCTCCGAAGTCGACCTGGGATTCGAGGTCAACGTGTAGGCCCGTAACCGCACCGACGGAAACACGTACACTGACCGTACAGGGAGACCAAGCGGAGCTCTCACGGTCCGCAACCACCTCGGACCGCAGCAGTGTATGGGCGGCCGGGAGGCCCGTCAGTAACTGTTCAGTCCTGGTAGCGGAGCTACCTTGGGACGCAGTTGGCGCAGGCCTTCGGAAACCTGGCAGAGCTCCAGACGTGGACTGGTTCTCGGCATTAACGGGACGCTGTTGAGCTCGACCTCCCCACCCCTGGATTCCGGCTCGGGGGCCGGAATGACGACTACACTCCACTCCGGGACGCCAACACACCCTACCGTCATGCCCGCGAAGGCGGGCATCCAGGGGTCTGGAGGGGCACTCGTCCCCCCAACTCTGTTGCGATTGACGAAAGCGCTGGCCGGGTGCTATCGTAACCTGGAGTTCTTCCCCGCCCGCTGGATCGTGGCCTCGGCCATAGTCCTTGGGCGGGTGTTTTTTTGTGCGCACGATCGTCCTCATCGACGGCCAAAACCTCTATCACTTGGCCCGTAGAGCTTGGGCCTCCGGGGCTTCGTCGCCGTATACTTGGCCGAGCTACGACGTGAACCGTCCTCCCGTCAGTGGGGCAGCTCCAGCGGCCCGCTCAGGTAATGGCCGAGGCGCTCCTCGGTGTCGGCGGGGAAGAGATGCCCGATCTGGCCGTCGCCGGTGCGGCGCCCCTCCTCCTCCAGAATCTCGATGTACCGGTCGCGCACGGCCCTGCGGGAGGGGTCGTAGAACAGGTTCCTCAGCTCGTGCGGGTCCTCCTCCAGGTCGTACAGCTCCGACAGGTCGGTCAGGTTCCAGACCAGCTTCCACCGGGCGTCGGTGACCATACGCGACGAGTAGTGGCCGTACCAGTCGCCGTGGTACTCGCTGTAGTTGACCGACTTGTACCAGTCGGTCTCGCCCTGGGCCAGCGGCAGGAACGACCGGCCGTCCATCTCGCCCGACCCGATGTCGCGCACCTGCTCTCCGGCCATCAGGTGCACCATGGTTGCGGTGACGTCCATGAGGTTGACGGGCTGGGAGACGCGGCCGACGGCGCCGCCGCCGGGCGGCTTGAACAGCATGGGGACGCGGTATATCTCGTCGTACATGTATGCGCCCTTGTTCCACAGGCCGTGCGAGCCCGCCATGTCGCCGTGGTCGGCCGTCAGGAAGATGGCGGTGTCGTCGTACAGCCCCAGCTCCCGAAGCGTGGCGACCACCTCGCCGAGCATCGTGTCGATCAGCTCGATGTACGAAAAGCAGCACGCCAGCAGCTCTTGTAGGCTGGCGCCCATGCCGTCACCCCTGCGGTCCCCGATCAGGCGCAGCTTCTTCTGGTAGAGCGGCTTGCCGTCGAAGTCGTCATGCCTGTTCGGCCAGTCCGGGATCTGCCCGGGGTCGTAACGAATGCCGAACTCCTCGGGGACGAACCACTTGGGGTGCGGCCCCGGGAAGGCGCAGAACAGCGTGAAGGGCCTGCCCGCGCTGCGCTCCTTCAGGAAGCGCTGCGAGTACCGGGCGGCGACGACATCCGGGAAGCCCTCCATGGGCACGTCGAGGGTGCCCGCATCGCCCCCGCCCACGCTCTTGACCAGCGGCCCCAGCCTCGTACTCGGGTGCCAGTGGGAGCCGTCCAGGAACGGCGGGCCGCCAGGGTAGTAGCGGTCCTGTGTGCGCTCGAACCGCGAGTCGTGCAGGTCGTCCGTAGGCCCGATGTGCCACTTGCCGAAGTAGGCCGACTCGTGGTGGGTGTTGTCGGCCATCCAGTCCTGCAGCATCGTCAGGTCCGGCCTGGCGTGCTGGTTGTAGGAGTACCGGGGCGTCGAGTTGTTGTACATGTGGTGCTTGTGGGCGTACAGGCCGGTCATCAGGCTGGTCCGCGCGGGCGTGCAGATCGCGCTCGGCGTGTAGCCGTTCTCGAACAGCGTCCCGTCCGCGGCGAGCGCGTCGATGTTGGGCGTCCGGACCATGCCGCCGTAGCAGCCCAACAGGTCGGGGCGCAACTGGTCGCAGAAGAAGACGAGTATGTTCGGCCTGTCGGGCTCGGTGCGCGACCGGTTCATGAGCGGCTCCCAAACACGCCGCCGGACTCGGACGGTCTCCGACGGGCCGGCCCGCAGGCCGCCAGACGGACGGTGCCTCGATGAGCCGGTCTCACTTGCACTCTCCTACAGCCCGATATGATCGTTGGCTGCCCTCTGGTAGTCGTTCAGGCGGTCTTCGACGATCTCGGCGAAGCTGACCGGCCGGCGGGCGAGGCCCGACTCCAGAATCGCGTAGACCAATGCGACGGCGTCCAGGCCGATCTGGCCGGTGACCTCCGGAGTACGCCTGTCCAGTATCGAGCGGGCGAAGTCCTCCAGCTCGATGGCGATGTTCTTGGCGTCGGTCTGCCTGGAGTCCAGATCGTAGGACGGCAGCCGGCGCCGGTCGTCGAACAGCGGCGCAGTCTGGTCGTCGAGCCGGAATTCGGGCACCATCTCCAACGCCGCCTCGGGAGGCAGCGGCCCGTCTCCGTCGGCCCTCGTGACGATGACGGGCCGTCCGGAGCGGGCTCCGGGCAGCCTTATCGAGCCCTCCGCGCAGTAGAGCACGTCGGTCGCGGTGCCCTCGCCGGGCGCGGCGATCGTCTGGGTCATCTGCCCGATGGCCCCGGACATGAAGCGCGTCACCACTACCGCCATGTCCTCCGAGTCCACCTCCACGGAGCCCGCGCGCTCGATATCCTCCTGGACACGGTGTCGGTACATCGGGGCGAGTGACCGCAACTCGGGCCCGTCGACGAGCCGCACTTTCTCCCACAGGGCGGTCTCGGCGTAGACCGTCTCGATTTCGCCCATGAAGTACATGTGCAGGTCGGCGTTGTGGACGGCGTAGTCGAGCAGATAGCCTCCTCTGTGCTTCAGATGGCGCCACGCCGTCGTGTGGGGCATGCTCCGGGTGCCCCTGGTCGAGACGTCCAGCAGGAGTCGCGGCTCGCCGAGCGCGCCGGATTCCAGGATCGCCTTCACCAGCCTCATCATCGGATCGCGGCGGTAGTTCTCGTGCACGGAGAGCACGCGCCCGGACCGCTCGGCGGCGGCGATGATCTCGAGCCCGGCGCGGACCGTCAGCGCGATAGGCTTCTCGACCCCCACGTGCACGCCGGCCTCAAACGCCTGGACGGCCAGCGTGTGATGGGTCCCCGCGTCGGTCACGATGTCGACCGCGTCGGGCCGCTCGCGGTCGAGCAGCTCGCCGAAGTCGGTGTAGACGGCGGGCCGGGCGGCGAACGCCTTCTCCGCCTCGTCCGCAACGTGCTCGGCGGCGGCGCGGTTGGCGTCGCAGAGCGCGACGAGATCGAACGAGCCGAAGACGCGGCTGTGCTCGACCTGACCGTACAGGTGACGCAGGCCCATGCCGCCGCAACCGACCTGCGCTATGCGAATACCGGCCATCTGGTCCTCCTATCGTCTCGCCGCGTCGTGTGTCACGGGGAACCAGGGCCTCGCGGCATCGCCCGGCCGTAACCCGCCAAGCTCGGTGTCCAAGCCTCCGCTCAACTCGCCCACGGTCTTCTCAGCCTTGGCTTCCCTGGCAGTCCGGGAGACTTCGTCGAAGTCCTCGGGTTTCCTGGAGGGCTCGACGGACCCATAGGCCGACTCCAGGCTGAAAGCGGCCGGCGCCAGACGCACCTCACCGTCCTCTATGGTGAAAGCTACCTTGTCCCCGTGCTTCACGCCCAGCACCCGCCGCACCTCGGCCGGAATGGTCACCTGGCCTCTCTGGGTGATGGTTGTGGTGAACTCTTTCATTTCGCCCTCCAATGATATACGGCTTGTGCAATGTAGGGATAGCACAGCATTGATTCCCATCGGGGGGCGGTTCGAAACGCGAAGGATGGCATCGGCGCACTTGCCAGCGCGGGTCTACACGAAGCCGACCGAGCCGTCCGCCCGCAGCGGGGTGCCCAGATCGCGCGGGGCGTGCGGGTATTTCGCGACGGCATCGTCGTCGAGCTCGATACCCAGGCCGGGGGCGTCGGGCACCGGGAGGTACCCGTCCTTGGGCACGAACGCCGGCGACGCGATGTCGTACCGGTCGTCGATGCGGTACTCCAGGACGAGGAAGTTGGGGATCGCGGCGCAGAGCTGCACGTGCGCCGCGAGAAGGATGGGGCCGCGTGCGTTGTGCGGCGACACGGTGGCGTGGTACGCCTCCGCGATGCCTGCCGCCTTCTTGCACTGCGTGAAGCCACCGTGCAGGCCGACGTCCAGCTTGATGTCGCGGGCAGCCTGCAACTCGAGCACCTCGCGGAACTCGAACAGCGAGTTGAAGCGCTCGCCCGTCGCGATGGGGACCTTGACCCGGGATGCGACGTCGGCCATCGACTGCACGCTGTCGGGCTGGATGGGGTCTTCGAAGAACAGGATGTCGAAGGGCTCCAGCTTCTCCGCCAGCATTACGGCCTGAGCCGGAGACATGTTCCTGTGTATCTCGACGCCGATGTCGACGTCCGGCCCCACCGCGTCCCTGACGGCCGCCACCCTCGCCACCGACTCCCGAATCAGCCGCGCTTGGCTGAGGCGCGAGAAGTCCGGGGGCGTCGGCGAGATCTTCACGGCCGTGTGCCCCTCGGCGACGGCCGCGGCGGTCGACCGCGCGGCGGACTCCACGGTGTCGGCCGCGCACAGGGCGCAGAGCCTGATCTTGTCGCGGTGTCGGCCGCCCAGCAGACCGTAGATCGGGGCACCGTAGTGCTTTCCGGCGATATCCCAGAGGGCCGTGTCGACGGCGCTCAGCGCGGCCGAGATCGAGGCGCTCCGGAAGCTCGAGGTGCGGTACAGGTACTGCCAGTGGAGATCGATCGTCAACGGGTCCCGGCCGATCAGGTACGGCGCGAAGCTGTCGACGACGACGGCGGTCGCGGCGGGTTGGGCCCAGAAGGTCCCCTCCCCGACCCCGCTCAGGCCGGTGTCGGTGCGGACCCTGACCAGCGGCCAGTCGCCGACCAGCAGAGTCTCGACGGTCTCTATCTTCACGATGCCTCCTCGTGTGTCTCCACCGACGTCGTTTCCGACTGGTCGGCCTCAATAGACTCGCCGTCTTCGGCGCTGGTCGGACCCTCCGGCTGGGATGATTCGCTCCACTCCGCATGGAAGTAGTTGAAGATATCCCGTCCGACCGCCGTAACCGGCACCGCGAGGAGGACTCCCCAAAGCCCGGCTGCCTCGCTGCCGACCATCAGCGCGACCATTATGATAGCCGGGTTCACGCCGACCGCATGGCCCTGGATTCTCGGAACGAGTACGACGTTCTCGACGGCCTGGACTCCAGCGTACAGCAGGACCACCCACAGCACCTTCTCGGGCGCAGTTGCCAGAGCCACGAAGACGCCGGGAATCGCGCCGAGAAGCGGGCCGATGATCGGGATCAACTCCGTCACGCCCGCCACGATTCCGAGGAGTATCGAGAATTTGACGCCGAGCAGGAAGAGTCCCAACGACACGACGAGGCCCACGATCACGCCCAGGGTCAGCTGCGCCCGGATGTACGCGCCGACAACTCCATTGACGATCGCCACCACGTTGACGGCGTGGCGTCGCGCCTCCGGGGGCATCAGGGAGTAGATGCCCGACACGGCAGTCTCCCGGTCCTTGAGCAGGTAGAAGAGCAAAAACGGGACGGCCGCCACGCCGATCACCGTCGAGACGGCGTTGGATATCGCGCCAAGCGTACGCGCCGCCACGGTGCGGGCCGCCGAGATCAGGATCGAGCCGCTGCTCGCCGCGTACTCCTCGATCTGCATCCTGACGTCTTCCGGGACTCGTTCAATATACTCGGCGTTCCAGTCTTCGATCGCCTCGCGGGCGCGACCGTAGTAGTCGGGGACCTCGTCGACAAAGTCGGCGGCCTGGGACAGCGTCGGCGGTACGACCAGGGTCCCGATGCCCGCCAGGACTACCAGCACAGACGCGAAGATCAGCCATATGGCCACTATCCGGCTGAGGGCGGGCCAGCGGCGCCGCCCGGGCATACGCGACTCGAGCGCGCTCACGATCGGGTAGAGGATGTAGGCGAGGATGCCGGTGAGGATGAACGGGAACAGCGCGGCCCTGGCAATCAACAGAAGGGCGGCGACGATGCCGACGCCCACAGCGACCAGCACGAGCCGATTGCGTCTGGCCTGTGTGCTCATGGTCATCGGTCGCGAGCCTCCAGAGGCGCGGTCTGCGAAGGCAGTCTAAGCGTCCGGCGTGGCGGTCGCATTCTACCCTGTCCGTCCGTCGGACGGTAGCGGCGGAGGCGTATTGACGATTGGGGGATATCGCCGTTTGTCGGAGCGCCTTTTCTCCGGCAGCGTCTTCGGAATCCCATGCCCCGGCTGTGATAAACTGTGCCCGGCTCTCGCCCCGCCCAGAGGGGCGGCCGAGAGGGCTCCGGGAGCGGAATCGTGGGCTGGCTCGATATCGTCCTGTTGGTCATAATCGTAGTGGCCGGTATCGGCGGGATGCGCCTTGGCCTGATCAGGGCCGCCTTCATCGTCGTCGGTCTCCTGATAGGCTGTCTCGTCGCCGGACAGTTCAGCGACGACTTAGGCGCGGCGGTGGGCGGCTCGACGTCCAACGATACCCTTGTCACCACGGTCAGCTACGCGTTGATCGTGGCGGCGTCGGCGCTCGTGGCCGCCTATGCGGTCAAGATCGCCCGGCCGATGCTGTCGTTGCTGACCATGGGGCTTTCCGGCCTCGTGGACAGGCTCGGAGGGCTGGTCCTGGGGCTGCTGCTCGGGATAGCCGTTGCGGCCGCGATAGTGATCGCCGGCGCTCGGCTTACGTACGATTTCGACTCCAGCACCCTGACGGACAGGGTCCCGGGCCAGGCCTCCGACCGGCTGCCCAAGGTCGATGGCGTCAGGGACAGTCTGGAAACGGCACTCGTCTCGTCCAATCTGGCTGGTATCGTCGTCGACGTCGCCGACGCGCTGCCTGCCGGCGCCCTAGGCTTGGCCCCGTCGGACTTCGAGGTGGCACTCGATCTCCTCAGCGACCAGATCGAGTAGCGCGTGAGCCAGCAATGATAGACTCCCCGGTACTCGTCCTGAATCAGAACTACCAGCCGCTGAACGTCTGCAACGCGAAGCGCGCCCTGGTGCTGCTCGGCCTCGGCAAGGCCGAGCTGATGGCCAATGGCCGCGGCGAGATACACACCGTCTCGCGGTCCTTCCTGGTGCCTTCCGTCATCAGGCTCTTCCACATGGTGAGCCGCCCGCTGATGCAGCGCCGCCTGTCGCGCAGGTCGATCTTTCACCGCGACGGGTACAAGTGCCAGTACTGCGGCCTGGAGACGCGCACCCTGACGCTGGACCACATCATCCCGCGGTCCAGGGGCGGGGCCCACTCGTGGCAGAACGTGGTCAGCGCCTGCATTCCCTGCAACCACCGCAAGGCCGGCCTGCTGCCGTTAGATGCCAAGATGAAGCTCGCACGGCAGCCCGGTGTCCCGCGCCCCGACCCCTACGCACTCTTCCACCACAGGGCGCTCCTGGACGAGTGGCGCCAGTTCATACCCTGGGTAGGTTAGCCGGTCACCGGCCCGGCCGGTCGTCCACTACGACGAGCGGCTCGGGGGCTCCTCTGAGGTCCGAGTAGAGCACCTGGGACGGCGCGATCGCCACCTCCGCATCGTGCAGCCCCTCGGCCGTGTCTACGACGATCCGTTCTCCGACCTCCAGGTCGCGTTCACCGGCGTCGAAGTACCGGATACGGCCCAGTGGTGTGAACCTGAGGCCGACCAGACGCGCGCTGCTGTCTCTATAGTCCATGGCGGTGATCTCGTATACGTGCTGCGCGGCCGGTCAGCGGCGCGGCAGGGCCAGCATCATCGACTCCAGGGCGAGCCGGGCGTTCACGTTTCGCTCGATCAGGTCGGCGGTATCGCGTACGGCCCGGAGCGCCCGCGACAGGTCGACGGGGCTCATGGCGTCCGCGGCGCCCGCGGCCGTCTCCAGCCTGGAACGGTGGGTAGCGAACTGGGGCACGCCGTGCTTCACCAGGAACACGTCGCGCAGCCACGCCTGCCACGCGGCGAGCGCCCGACGGCCGGACTCCCTGTCCCGGGTGAACGCGGTCGCCGTCTTCTGCGCGTACGCGAAACGTTCCTCCAGGCCGGAGTCCAGGACCGACTGAATCGTGTCCAACTCCTCCATGAGCTCCTCGACACTCTCCTGCCCGCCAGCCACCAGGAACGCCCAGCCGGGCCGGCCCTGGGACAGCCTCGCGACCTCGTCCGCCCGGTCGTCGTCGACTTGGAAACGGGCCTTCAGCTCCCGCGCGATCAGCGCCGACGCCACGCGCCGGAGCTCCAGACGCCGGCAGCGGGACACCACGGTCGGCGGCAACGCCTCCGCGTCGGGCGCCAGCAGGACGATGACCACCTGGTCCGGCGGCTCCTCCAGCGTCTTGAGCAGGCTGTTGGCGGCCTCGGCGGTCACGTGCTCGGCGCCGTCGAAGATGAACACGCGGTAGCGGCCCTCGTATGGCTTGAGGCTGGCCTCCCGCTGCACGTCGCGCACCTGGTCGATGCCGATCGCGGTGCGGCTGCCGCCGGTCCTGTTCGGCCCCGATCCCACGTCGACCACGCGAACGTCGGCGTGGAGCCCCCTGGCTATTCGGCCGCACGGAACGCAGTCGCCGCAGGGCCGGTCGCCGCCCAGACAGTTGAGCGCGCGGGCGAGGTCCATGGCCAGCGACATCTTCCCTACCTGAGCCGGACCGGTGAACAGGTACGCGTGCGAGAGCCGTCCCTGCTCCAGGGATCGCGACAGGTGTTTCACGGCCTTCTCGTGGCCGACGGTGCGCCACATCGTGCGGTTAGTCGACCATGTCGCAGAGCATCATGTCCTGGTACGTCTCGCGACGGCGGATCAGCCGAGCCTGACCGTCGTTGACCATGACGATCGCGGGTCTCGGGTTCAGATTGTAGTTGCTCGCCATCGACGGCGCGTAGGCGCCCGAGGCCGGTATCGCTATCAGGTCTCCGCGCTCCAGCACCGGCATCTCTATGTCGCGTATCAACACGTCGCCCGACTCGCAGAACTTGCCGGCCAGCGTCACCGTCTCCGCGGCCGGGTCCGACATGCGGTTGGCGACGACCGCCTCGTACGCCGCGTCGTAGAGCGCGGGACGAATGTTGTCGCCCATGCCGCCGTCCACCGACACGTACTTGCGGACGCCCGGGATGTCCTTGACGCTTCCCACGGAGTAGAGGGCGACGCCGGCGCGCCCGACGATGGCGCGGCCCGGCTCGACCACCAGCTTGGGCGAGCCAAGGCCCAGATCGCCGCACCGACGCTCGACCGCCGAGACGATCACCTCGGCGTAGGCGCCGATCGGAGGCGGCGGGCTGTCCCGGAGATAGCCGACCGCGAAGCCGCCGCCAGGGCTGAACTCCCGCATCGTGAAGCCGTCGAGGGCGAGAGAGGCGACGAACGTGAGCACCGCGTCGATCCCGATCGCGTAGGGCTCGAGCTCGAATATCGGTGAGCCCAAGTGCATGTGGACGCCGACCAGGTCCAGGCCGTCGGCCTTCAGGGCGCCGCGCATCGCGGCCTCGGCGTCCCCCGTCTCGATGGCGAAGCCGAACTTGCTGTCCAGAGTGCCGGTCGTCGTGTGGACGTGAGTGTGAGGGTCTACGCCGGGCGAGAGCCGCAGCATGACGTCCTGCACGACACCGCGGGACCGGGCCAGGCCGTCGAGCAGCTCCATCTCGCTGAAGTTGTCCACCACGATCCGGCCGACGCCGTAGTCCAGGGCCATCTCCAGCTCTTCCGGCCCCTTGTTGTTGCCGTGGAAGTAGATGTCTTCCGGGGGTATTGCCGCCGCCTGGGCGACTGCCAACTCGCCGCCCGACACCACGTCGAGCCCCAGCCCTTCCTCGCTCACCAGACGGGCCAGCGCCGGGTTGATGAACGCCTTCGAGGCGTAGAGCACCTGGCTGTCCGCGTACCGGCTGCCGAACTCGCCGACGAACTCCCTGCAGACCTGCCGCAGGGTCGCCTCGTCGAACACGTAGAGAGGCGTGCCGAACTCGGCCGCGAGGTCGGCCGCGGCGCAGCCTCCCAGCGTCAGCCGGTCATCGGAGACGCCGGTCGCTATCGGAAAGAGGGTGGAATTCGCGAATGGCATCAGCAAGCCTCGACGTGCACCCGGACGGTCTTGCGCGGCGGGCCGAAGAACGGCCGACCACCGCCGTCACGGGCGAAGTCCGGGTATTCTAGCACGCGGCGCGAGCGCGGCCAGCGCCGCCACGGAGGGGCCGTACCGTTCAGAGTTGATGGGGCGAACGGCCAGGAGAGTGCGTCGAGGCCGCCGGCGGCTTTTTTTCCTCCGAAACTGTGCCATTCTGTGCCGTTTATATCTGGCGGGTGGCACACCAGGTGGGTAGATGGCACACCGTGTGTCGCGCTCGCGCTATCTGGGCCGGGATACCGCGGCGCAAAATAACGCGCCGCGTTCCGAGCCGGGCCTGATGAAAAAGGGGATGGGGGATGAGCATGGAGACTGTTTCCACGCGGCCAGAGTAGCACAGATGTACTGTCCTCGCAACCGGCCTGCCGGCCCCGGATTCCCCACCTGATTGGGCCGGTCGGCGTGACGGACTGCTTCCGGTACCATAGTGGCGCACCCTGTCGGGGATGGATTCCCGCGTTCGCGAGAATGACGGGTCTGGGCGTTAGCGGCTATTTTCATGGTAATGACGGGGGTGGGGGATTTGAGCGGCCGCAGCTGTTCAGACTTGAGTGGCGCACGCAACCTTTCCGCCAATGCTGGTGTCGCCCCACCCAAAGACTGAACTGTGCGGGCCCTTCGATACACCCCGACGAAGCGTCGGGGCACTCAGGGTGAACGGGTCGCGTGACTACGGCCCCACCCCTACCAGAACTTGGACGACCGCAGCATCGGCACTGCTCACGGCGATCGGGTTGTCTCGGCCCCTTAAGTCAAGTCTGAACAGTTGCGGCCGTCCCGCCGTTTGACGGGCCGGTGGGACGGGGACTAAACTCCCTTCGCTTTGACTTTCACCCTGCCCGCCTGGAGATCTATGGGGATGCGACACGATACGCCGGCGCGCGCGCCGGCCGGCGACGGAGCCTCACGGCGGCTGGCCGCCCTGATCGGCGCGGCGCTGCTCGTTGCGGCAGCCGCCGCGGCGACCGGCTGCTCCGAGCCGCCGCCGACCAGCCTGCTGGCCGCCAGCCCGACCGCCGCGGCCATCGCGGCGGCCGAGGCGACAGCCGAAACGCCGGTGCCGGAGACGACTGATCAGCCGGCGCCGGCGGCGCCGCCCGCTCCGACGGCGGTCCCGGTCGAGATCGGCTCCAAACGCCAGCTCTTCGTCGACGACTGGCTCGTGGACGTCGCGACCAGCACCACGCTGGTGCTGCACCGTCCACGCGCGGCCGAGATCGTCCTGCGGCTCGAAGAGCCCTGGGAAGATACGACCGCCGCCTACTTCACCGTGTTCAAGGACGGCGACCTGTACCGCATGTACTACAGGTGCCACAACGACGCAAACGAGACGACCTGCTACGCGGAGAGCAGCGACGGCATACACTGGGAGAAGCCGTCGCTGGGCCTGTTCCCGTTCGAGGGATCGACGGAGAACAACATCGTCTGGAGCGGCCCAGAGTCGCACAACTTCGCGCCATTCGTCGACACGAATCCCGACCGCAGGCCCGGCGAAGAGTACAAGGCCCTCGGCGGCCAGCCGCCCATCGCCCTCGTGTCTTCCGACGGCATCAACTGGAAGAGGCTGCGTGAAGAGGCGGTGCTCACCAGGGGCGCGTTCGACTCGCAGAACCTCGCCTTCTGGGACGAGGAGCGCGGCCACTACTCCGCCTACTTCCGCATATTCACGTCGGTACGCGCGATCGCGCGCAGCATCTCGCTCAACTTCACCGAGTGGTCCAACGGCATTCCGATCGACCTGGGCGACTCGCCGAGAGAGCACCTGTACACCAACGCCACGACGCCGTACTTCCGCGCACCCGACGTTCTGCTCGCCTTTCCGAGTAGATTCGCGCCCGACCGGCAACGGGTCGCCGAGCACTCGTTGCCCGGCGTATCCGACGCCGTGTTCATGTCCAGCCGCGACGGCGTGAATTTCGACCGGCGCTTCATGCAGCCGTTCATCGCTCCGGGACGCGACCTCCGGAACTGGACCGAGCGGAGCAACATGGTGGCGTCGGGCGTCGTGCCGACTGGTGCCGACGAGATATCGGTCTACTACACTCAGCACTACCGTCACGCGACGGCGCACCTGCGGAGAGGGGTGCTGCGCACGGACGGGTTCGTGTCGCTGGACGCGCCTCACTCCGGCGGTGAGGCGCTCACCCGTCCGATCGTGTTCGACGGCAACACGCTGGAGATCAACTACCGGACGTCGGCGGTCGGAAGCGTGCGCATCGAGCTGCTGGACGCCGCCGGCGCTCCGATCGAGGGATTCACCCTGGCCGACGCGGACGAGCTCTTCGGCGACGACGTCGACCGGACGGTGACGTGGAACGGCGCGGGCGACGTCGGCGCGCTGGCGGGGCGCCCGGTGCGGCTCAGGCTCGTTCTGAAGGACGCGGAAGTCTACTCGTTCCGCTTCTTCTAGAGTCTCTGGCGAGACGACGGGCGTTCGGGTCGGACGACCTGGCGCGCTGTCGCCGCGGCACGCGGCCGCACCCTTGCCTCAGCCTATCCGCATCTCGTGTTCCGTTATCTCACCCTTCTCGTCGATGCGGAACGCGCGGATCTCCGGGGCGCGCTTGTTCTCCAGCGACACGAGCACGTAGTACACGTCGAGGTAGCCGCTCTGCAGCGCCATCCTGACGTCGGTCTGCGACGGGTAGGCCGGCGAGTGGGTATGGGAGTGGTAGAAGGCTATGAACTCGCACTCGTTCCATTCGCTGTCCAGATCGGCCTTGAGGAACTCCTGCGGGTCCATCAGGTAGCGGTACGGGCTCTTGGCCGCGTTCGTGATCCGGTAGATGCGCTGCACGGTCCCCGAGCTGCCGGACAGAATTCCGCAGCACTCGTCCGGGTCCTCCTCCAGCGAGTGCGCGACCATTTCATCAGCGAACTGCTTGCCGACAACTAGCAACTGCATCCTCCAACTAGACGACCAAGTCACGAACCAGGTGCTTCAACGGCGCTGCAAGGCGCTC
This sequence comes from Dehalococcoidia bacterium, assembly GCA_965261815.1. Lineage (GTDB taxonomy): Bacteria > Chloroflexota > Dehalococcoidia > Lucifugimonadales > CAZENU01 > CAZENU01. The sequence goes on along the minus strand of CBDHDR010000002.1, from coordinate 2,671,759 downwards.
GACAGCAAGCTGTCGCCCTCAGCATCGGGGCACAGTCGCTTCCCGCAGCAGCGTTGTTGCTCCTCCGGACGGGTCATGTCCTTCGTATCCTGCCGGCACATAGCCCCAGATGGCGATTTCGACTCCGTCGAAAGTCTCGAAGCGGGGGGGTATAGCCGAAACCAATTCAAACCCTGGATTGGCGGATGCTGCTGTATGTGTCGCGGCGGCTTGCTCGCCTTCGTAGAGCTCCGGGTAGTCGATTCCGGGTTCCAGTGGCGCGAGGAATGCGATACGGTCGTTCCAATCGGTGTCGCCAAGCGTGAATGTGTACCAGTTAGAGCTGGCAAAGGTGGCTCCGTTCTTCAGTTGCCCTGCCAGGGTGACAAAGCCGTTGCAGATTGTTGGCGGCTTCGTGAACTCAGCCCAGTAAGTGCCCCTGGCGTCTACATACTCCACAGGCGTGGGTGTGCGGCTCATCTCAGCACCGGCTACCGCCTGAGCTGTTACCGTTGCCTCAACTTTGGCTGCTACGGTTGCCTGGATGTTGGGAGTCGACGGAGATGCGGCGTTGGCCATAGCCTGTTCGACGGCTGCCTGGATGAGCGCGTTCATGTCTGGCGTCGGTTCGGCGGCGGGATCGACCCGATCGCCCTGGCATGCGCCGGCAAGACCGAGGATGACGAAGACGGCAAGTGCGATTGCGGCGTAGTTGTATTGCTTCATCGTGGTCCTTTGCTGTTGTCCCACACGGCTTCTAACATAGCTTGGGCTTCATTTCAGTTAGTACGCCAACTGCTCCTGGGGCGCGGTACCCCCAGATGGCTAGCACGACTCCTTCAGGGTCAAGGTGTCTCGGGAAGTCGCTCACTAACTCGAATGTGGGGTCGAGGGGTGACGCTCTAAGGCGCGTTGCAACCTGATCTGTTTCGTCCAGCCCAGTATAGCGTTCGCCGTACTCCAGTGGTTCCAGGAAGCCGAGTGCGGGTTTCTGTGTGATCGAATTAGGTCACGCACCATCTACAGGTGCTTCAAGCTCGCTGCAAGGCGCTGGACAGCAAGCAGATGACTGTCTCTCCTAGCATTGGGATACAGTCGCTTCGCGCAACCACGTTGTATGTCCTCCAGGCAGGTTATGTCCCTCGTATCCTGATGGCACATAGCCCCAAATGGCTATGTTGACTCTGTCTGAATTCTCGAACCGGAGGGGTACGGCCGAAACCAGTTCAAATTCTGGGTTGTCGGGTTCTGCAATATGTGTCAGCGCGACCTGTTCGCCTTCGTAGATCTCCGTATAGTCAATTCCGGATTCGAGTGGTGAGAGAAACGCGATAGAGTCGTTCCAATAGGTGTCACCAAGCCCGAATGTGTACCAGCTAGAGCCCGCGAAGGTGGCACCGTTCTCTAGTTGTCCAGCCAAGGTAATGACACCGTTGCAGATGGTTGGTGACTTTGTGAACTCAGCCCAGTAGGTACCCCGGGTGTCTACATAGTCAACAGTCGGAGTTGGCGTGTAGTCGGCGGCCGCATCTATCTTCGCTTTAGCATTAGCTACCGCCGTCGCCTGGGCTGCGACTCTCGCCTGAGCTGTGACCGTTGCCTCAACTTTGACCGCTACGGTTGCTTGGATGTCGGGAGTCGGCATAGAAGTCGCTTTGGGTACGGCCTGTTCGACGGCTGCCTGGACGAGCGCGTCTATGTCGGGTGTCGGTTCCGTGACGGGATTGAGCCGCTCGCTTTGGCAGGCGCTGGCACTACCCAGCACGACCAAGACGGCAAGAACGACTGTAGCGTAGCTGTATTGCTTCATCGTGGTCCTTTGCTGTTGTCCCACACGGCTTCTAACATAGCTTGGGCTTCATTTCAGTTAGTACGCCAACTGCTCCTGGGGCGCGGTACCCCCAGATGGCTAGCACGACTCCTTCAGGGTCAAGGTGTCTCGGGAAGTCGCTCACTAACTCGAATGTGGGGTCGAGGGGTGACGCTCTAAGGCGCGTTGCAACCTGATCTGTTTCGTCCAGCCCAGTATAGCGTTCGCCGTACTCCAATGGTTCCAGAAAGCCGAGTACGGGTTTCTGCGTGACCGCATTAGCCTGGTAGCCGGAGCGATGCTCTTTCCGTCAGTATCCCCAGATGCCTCGCAGGCCAGGAGTCCCTGATCAGCAGCGTGCTCGTGCCACAGAGCTAGTCGCTCCGGTGCAGGGAGCCGTCGGCCAGCGCGTTGGCCGCGTCGACGACCATTCGCACGGCGTAGTCGACGCCTACGTCGCTGGTGTTCACGACGAGATGGTATAGCTGCGGGTCGTCCGGGTCGTCCACCCCGAGGAACCGGGCGTAGTACGCGTTCCGGGCCTGGTCCCTGTGCTCGATCGTCTGCTCCGCTTTGGCATGGTCGACGCGCTCCTGTTCCATGATCCTGGCGACGCGGTCCTCCCAGGTCGACGCGACGCCCACTCTCAGCACGTCGGGGTTGTCCGCCAGTATGAATGGAGAGCCGCGGCCGACGATGAGGACGTTGCCCTGCGAGGCGAGGTCCTCGATCACGTGCCGCAGTGCGGCGGCGTACGCTTCGTCCTCGACCTCGTGGCCTCTGGTGATGGTCCGCTGCGGCAGGTCCTCGAACTCCTCGGTCAGGAGCGCGACGGCTCCCGTGCCGAAAAACGGGTCGGCGGCGCCGCCCGTGACGGCCGAGCGCTCCAGGATGCGCTCGACGAGCCCGGTAAAGCGCTCGGAGCGAGTCAGCGGGCGCCGCTCGCGCTCGGCGAGCGCCTCGACCGTAGCACCAACGTGACGCGCCGCGTTGATCAGGATCAGCCGGTCGACGTAGTCGGCGTCGAGCCGTTCGGCGACCAGCGGACCGAGCTCACGGGCGCCGCCGCCCGTGAGCCCGCTCATCGCAACGACGCTCATATCCCGCGCTCCTGGTACGTAATCAGCGACAGGACGTCGCCGCCCTCTAGGGCCTTCCTGCCGCCGAGGTCGGCCAGCTCGATCAGCACGGCCGCTCCCGCCACGACGCCGCCCGCGGTCGCGATCAGCTTCGCCGCCGCCGCCAGCGTCCCGCCGGTGGCCAGAACGTCGTCCACGATCAGCACCCGCTGTCCGTGCTGCACGGCGTCGGCGTGCATCTCGACCGCGGCCTCGCCGTACTCCAGGGAGTAGGTGACGCTGACGGTCCGGGAGGGCAGCTTGCCCGCCTTCCGCACGGGGACCAGGGGCTTGCCCAGCCTCAGCGCGAGCGGCGCCGCGAACAGGAAGCCGCGGGCCTCGATGCCGCAGACCGCGTCGACTCCCCGATCCGAGTAGGCGTTCGAGAATCGGTCTATGACGTGGTCGAACGCCTCCGGGCTCTGCAGCAGCGGCGTTATGTCTCGGAACAGGATGCCCGGTTCCGGGAAGTCCGGGACATCGCGAATGTACTCCCGGAGGTCCATGCGGGCCTAGTTCCTGGCGTTGAAGTACGTGCCTACCTTGTGCAGGGCCGTCCCAATGTCGCGGGCGTCTTCCTCGGTGTCGGTGCTCCTGGCCCCTATGCCGCCGGTGGTGGTTATGAGCCGCTCGATGACGGGGAGGTGCATCGACGCGTAGTCGATCCGCCGATTGCCCTGCTCGTCCACGAACGGGTACTGGGACTGGCCGTAGGTCCGTCCTTCCGCGAAGATCGGGTATCTGTAGAGCGGGATGCCGCCGAGTATGGGTCCGCCGCCGCCCGGAATCCCCTCCGCCTCCACGGCCCTGGCGAACTCGGTGGACGACGCGCCCATCTCCTCTTCGACGACCCGGTATCCGTAGACGTAGTAGGAGGTCTTGTCCCCCGGCCCGAGCTTCGGCCTCACGAAGCCGCGAATGTCGGCCATCATCTCGTCGACGATCTCCCACGTGCGCCCGCGGGCGTGCATCGTCTTTTCGATCCGGCCGAGCTGAGCCAGGCCCACCGCCGCCATCACCGGGCTCATCCGGTGGAAGTCGCCCAGGAAGGAGTATCCGCTCTTGGAGCCCTGGAAGTCCGACGTGGGGCGCAGCGAGTTGCGCAGCCCCTCGTCGTACTCTGACCCCTTGCGTGCGAACCCGATGGCCCGCCGCGTCAGTTCCTCGTTGTTCGAGATGAACATGCCGCCGCCGCCCGCGGTGATGAGCTTGCCGCCCATGGAGTAGCAGCCCATGTCGCCGATCGTGCCGACGAGCCGGCCCTTGTATTCGGCCAGGTGGGCGTGGGAGCAGTCCTCGATGACCGGGATGTTGTGCCGGCGGCCGACGTCCATCATGGCGTCCATGTCGCAGGGGTTCCCGAACAGGTGGACGGCGATGATCGCGCGGGTGCGGTCGGTGATCCGGCGTTCGACGTCCGCCGGGTCGGTGTTGAGCCTGTCGGGGTCCCAGTCCGCGAAGACCGGAATCGCGTTCTGAAGTATGATGCCGAGCACGGTGCCGATGTCGGTGACCGGCGTGGTGATGATCTCGTCGCCGGGCTCCGGGTTGACGGCGCCGACGGCGGCGTGGATGGCCCCTGTGCCGGAGTCGGTCGTGAAGGCGTACTTGACGCCGTGGACGCGCGCGAAGGCGTCTTCGAACTCCTCGACCTTGTTGGCCGCCCCCCAGCCGCCGTCGATGGCCTTGTCGACGACCTCGAGCACCTGGCGCCGGTCCTCGTCGTCGAAGAACCACCGCGCGCCGAAAGGCTTCGTGCGCACGGGCGTCCCGCCGTATATCGCCAGCTTCTCCGCCACTTTGCCAGTAGCCATCTTTTACCTCTCTCCCACGGGACTCGGGGCCCGTTCTACTTCCGACTTGCGTAGTGGAGCGCCACCTTGCGGATGGCGTTGCCGATGTCCACGGCGTACTCGTCGGTGTGCCTGCTGTTCGAGATGAATGAGACGATCTTCGGGAGCTCGCCCTCGGCTACGGGCAGCGTCAGGTCCTTGTAGTCGACCCTGCGCCGGCCGCTCTCGTCGACGAAGGGGTAGCGGGACTCGCCGTAGGTGCGCTCCTCCGCGAAGACGGGGAACTTGTACAGCGGCTGCCCCGCGAGCGCCCCCTGGCTGGCGTCGACCCCCTCGGCGGTGAGCGCCTCGCAGAACCGGGCGGGCGAGACGCCGAGCACGTCCTCCTCCACCTTGAAGACGTAGGAGTATTGCGAGACCCGGTCGCCCTCACGGACCCTGGGCCGCGTTATCCCGGGCAGCTCGTGGATCATGTCGTCGACGATCTCGGCGACGCGCCCCCGCCGCTGCATCGTCTCGTCGAGCCGGCCGAGCTGCGCCAGCCCGACGGCGGCCTGCAGCGGGCTCATGCGGTGGAAGTCGCCCAGGAAGGCGAACCCCCTTGGCGAGCCTGGCCGCTCCGAGGTCGGCCTCAGGGAGTTTCTCAGCCCGGCGTCGTACTCTGACCCCTTGTTGGCGAAGCCCGTGGCGATGCGCGCGTACTTCTCGTTGTCGGAGATGAACATTCCGCCGCCCGCGGCGGTGATCAGCTTGCCGCCGAGCGAGTAGCAGCCCATGTCGCCGATGGTGCCGACGAGCCTGCCCTTGTACTCGGCGAAGTGCGCCTGGGCGCAGTCCTCGATCACGACCAGATCGTGCCTGCGCGCGATGTCCATGATCGCGTCCATGTCGCACGGGTTGCCCGCCCAGTGGACCGCGATGATCGCCCGCGTCCGGTCCGTGATGCGGTGCTCGACGTCGCCGGGGTCCATGTTGAACGTGTCCGAGTCCCAGTCGCAGAACACGGGGACGCCGTTCTGCAGCATGATCCCCTGCACGGTGCCGATGTCGGTGATCGGCGTTGTGATCACCTCGTCGCCCGGCTCCAGCCGGACGGCCGCGACAGCGGCGTGGAGCGCGCCCGAGCCGGAGTCGGTGGAGCAGGCGTACTTGACGCCGTGCAGCCGGGCGAACTCGTCCTCGAACGCCTCGACCATCCCGGCCGAGTGCCAGTTGCCCGTGGCGCACTTTTCCAGCACCTCGCGCAGGTGATTGCGTTCCTCCTCGCCGAAAAGCCAGCGGGCGCCGAACGTCTTCGTGGTGACCGGCTCCCCACCGTCTATCGCCAGCCTGTCCTCGACCTGACTCGTTACCATGCTTCTGCTACCTCTTGGCTATGTTCCTGTCGGCCCGTCCTGCCGCCGCGGCCCGTTCGCCCCAATCACCGCTTGCTCGAGTAGTGCAGCGCCACCTTCCTGATCGCGCCGGCGATGTCCCGGGCCTCGTCCTCCGTGTAACCCCTGAAGATGATGCCGTTTGTCTTCGGCAGCTCACGCTCCACCACGGGCAGCCTCAGCGCGTTGTAGTCGATCCTGCGGTTCCCGTCTTCGTCGACGAAGGGGTAGCGGGAGCTGCCGTAGGTCCTTTCCTCGGCGAATACCGGGTAACGGTAGAGCGGCATGCCCCGTATGTACGGCCCGATGACGTCGGGGATGCCCTCCGCCCGCACCGCCTCGGCGAACCGCTCCGCCGACACGCCCAGCACCTCCTCGTCCACCTTGTAGCCGTAGACGTAGTAGGTGTGGACATCCCCGTCGCGCACCTTCTGCAGCATAATGCCCGGGAGCTCCCAGAGCATGTCGTCCAGGATCTTGGCCGCCGCCCTGCGCCGCTCCGTGTAGCCGTCCAGGCGCTCTAGCTGCGCCTTTCCGATGGCGGCCATCAGGGGGCTCATGCGGTGGTAGTCGCCCAGGAATGAGTACCCGGTCGAGGAGCCGCGGTCGTCGGACGTCGGGCGGAGCGAGTTGCGCAGCCCCTCGTCGAACTCGGAGCCCTTGTAGACGAAGCCTAAGGCCCGGCGCGCGATCTCCTCGTCGTCCGTGACGATCATGCCCCCGCCGCCCGCCGTCAGCGTCTTGCCGCCGATCGACAGGCATCCGATATCGCCGATCGTGCCCACCAGCCTGCCCTGGTATTCGGCGAGGTGCGCCTGCGACAGGTCCTCGATGACGACCAGATCGTGCCTGCGCGCGATGTCCATGATCGCGTCCATATCGCACGGATTGCCAAACAGGTGGACCACGATGATGGCGCGGGTGCGGTCGGTGATGCGCCGCTCCAGGTCGGCCGGGTCGGTGTTGAAGGTGTCCGGGTCCCAGTCGGCGAACACCGGGACCGCGTTCTGGAGCATGATCCCCAGGACGGTTCCGATGTCAGACGTCGGCGTCGTGATAATCTCGTCGCCGGGCTCCGGGTTGACGGCGCCGACGGCCGCGTGAATGGCCCCGGTACCGGAGTCGGTGGCGATCGCGTACTTGACGCCGTGGCGCTTGGCGAAAGCGTCCTCGAACTCTCTGACCTGGTTGGTGGTGCCCCAGCTGCCCCCCGGTTCGCCCGCCCTGTCGATCGTCTCGCGAAGGTTGCGCTTCTCCGGCTCGCCGAAGTCCCACCGGGGTGCAAAGGGCTCTCGCCGCAGAGGCTCCCCGCCGTCTATCGCCAGTTTTTCGTTAGCCACCAACGCCTCCTGATCAACGGGCCGCCGGCCCGTTGCGGTGAGAACGCCCTCCTACCGGCGCGACGAGTAGTGCATCGCCACCTTGCGGATCGCGGTGGCGATGTCCCGGCCGTCCTCCTCCGTGTAGGAGCTGTTGCCGCCCACGGTCAGCGTCTTGGGCAGCTCCTCCTCCAGCACCGACAGGTGCAGCGCGTTGTAGTCGACGCGGCGGTTGCCCTGCTCGTCGACGAACGGGTACCCCGACTGGCCGTAGGTGCGCTCCTCGGCGAAGATCGGGTACCTGTACAGTCCCATGCCGCGGATATAGGGGCCGCCGACGGGCACGCCCTCGGCCTGGCAGGCTTCGTTGAACTGCTCGAGCGAGACACCGACCTCTTCTTCGTCGTACAGGAAGCCGTGCACGTAGAACCCGCTCCGGTCATCCGGGCTGGCGGGCTGCTGGGGCGTGATGCCGGGCACCTCCCAGAGCATGTCCTCCATGATGGCGCCGGCCGCCCTGCGCCGGGCGACATAGCCGTCGATGCGGCCGAGCTGCGCCAGGCCGACCGCGGCCATCAGATTGCTCATCGGGTGGTAGTCGCCCAGGAAAGAGTACCCGGTCGACGAGCCGGCGTTGTCCGACGTCGGCCTGAGCGAGTTTCGCAGCCCCTCGTCGAACTCGGAACCCTTATACGCGAAGCCCTTTGCCCTGCGGGCGAACTCCTCGTTGTTTGTGATCAGGATGCCGCCGCCCGCTGCAGTCAGGGGCTTGCCGCCGAGAGAGAAGCAGCCCATGTCGCCCATCGTGCCGACGAGCCTGCCCTTGTACTCGGCCAGGTGCGCCTGCGAGCAGTCCTCGATGACGGGCAGATTGTGCCGGCGCGCCACGTCCAATACGGCGTCCATGTCCACCGGGTAGCCGAACAGATGGACGACCATGATCGCCCTGGTGCGCTCCGTGATCCGGCTCTCGATGTCGGCGGCGTCCTGGTTGAGGTAGGCGCCGGGCCGCCAGTCCGAGAAGACGGGAATGGCGTTCTGCAGCACGATGCCGAGCACCGAGCCGATGTCCGTCGCCGGGGCCGTGATGATCTCGTCGCCGGGCTCCGGGTTCACAGCCGCCACGGCGGCGTGCAGCGATCCGGTGCCCGAATCGGTCGCGACCGCGTAGCCCACGCCGTGCCGCCGGGCGAAGCCGTCCTCGAACTCCTGGGTCTTGTACCTGGACGTCCACATCGTGTGCGCGTTGTCCATCACCTCCATCAGCTGCTCCTTCTCCGGGTCGCCGAAGGAGTGCCTGGAGCCGAAGGGCTTGGTGCGGACCGGTGCGCCACCGTGGATTGCCAGCTTCTCTGTGGTCATGTCGTCTCCTGGATAGTTCGCTGGAGCCTCTGGAATTTTGGGGCCACGATACCCCCGTGAACTACAAAAGGCAATAGCCGCTGGCCGAACTGGGCAGGACCTGCGCTTACCTGAAGCGTGCAGTATCTTGGCCGCCTTTCAGAGCGGCTGAGCGACCGTGTCAATCTTGACTCAGGGCCGGTACCGTCGGTACACTAGGGGTATGCTTGAGCGCTCAGGGAAGAGACTCCCGCCGGACTCGGACGAACTCATAGATGTCATTGAGTCGGTGTCTAGCGATGATACACCCAAAGCGAACGCGCCGGTCAAGAATCCTGCCGCCGTCGCGCTCGGTCGGCTTGGAGGCAAGAAGGGCGGCAGGGCGCGTGCGGCAAAGCTGAGCGCGGAGCGACGGACTGAGATCGCGCGCAAGGCTGCCCAAGCCAGGTGGCGCAACCGTGGTTAGCTCGTCCGGCGCCAACGATTTCATCGAGGGACAACTCGACGAGCACATTCGAGTGTTGGAGGAGACGCTCGGCGCTGATACGGTTGCCTACAGCGGGGCGTTGGTCGACGGCGTTGACGACATCGTCAGGAACGTCATCGAATCAAAGGCAGATGGTGGCGCTCAGCGAGACAAACTTGCAGTCCTGTTGACCACGAGTGGCGGGTACGTCGAAACGGTAGCGCGTATCGTGGAAACCCTGAGGCACCACTACGACTACGTCGAGTTCGTGATCCCGGATCACGCGTTCTCCGCAGGCACGCTGCTGGCCCTGTCTGGAAACGCGATCAGCATGGACTACTATTCTCGTCTCGGTCCGATCGATCCGCAGGTTCAATTGGATACAGGCGAACAGGTGCCGGCGCTCGGGTATCTGGCTCGGTACGAAGCCCTGATAGACAGAGCCAACCGTGGACAGATATCAGACGCCGAGATGGCGATCCTCCTGGACTTCGACCAAGCGGAGTTGTATAAGTTCGACCAAGCACGCGAGCTGTCCATTACGTTGCTCAAAGAATGGCTGGTCAGCTACAAATTCAGGGATTGGACGAAGACAGAGACTCGCGGCAAGCCAGTCGCGAAACGGATGTTGACTACCCGGGCCGCCAATATCGCCAGGAAGTTAAACGATACCGATCGGTGGCATAGTCACGGCTACGGGATATCCATGGAAGTGTTGCGGCGCGACCTAGACCTCAGAATTGATGATTTCGGAGCCAATCTTGAACTGAGCAAGGCGGTCCGCGGCTACCACGTCCTGTTCATGGACTATTTGTCCAAGCTCGGCAGCCACATGGCAATACACGTTGACGGAAACTTCATTCCGGTGCTTCATTAGGAGTCTTCAGATAACATCGCAGAGAGCAAGCACACACGTCTTTGTGTCCAGCTCTAGCAGGGGTGCATGATGGATAAGCTTGATATCGAAGAGATCGTGCGCAAGAACCCCCAGTTGGATCTTGAGGCGCTGAACGCCTTGAGAGAATCGCTGCATCGGATCAGGCGGCGCCCCAAACCGCGCTACAGGTTGGCACCCATGGGCACCCACCGGGTGAGAATTGGCGTACCCAATCCGGCCCCCAGCACGACTCGGCAAGTCAAGAGCTATCCGGGATTCTGAGGGCCCCTCGTATCTCGGTGTCTACGCGCCCCGCGTCCACTCCCGCGAGACCGGGGTGATATAATCCCGGCGGTCGTCCCCCGAGGCCCGGTTGGCGCGCATTCGTGCATTGTATCCGCCGGGCGGGACGCATAGATTTTCCCCGAGACTGGGAGCTATGGTCGTGAATGACGTGAAGCCGGGACTGGCGGCCGATCTCGACGTCGAGGTCACCGCCGCGATGACGATCAACCGCACCGGACGCGAGGGTGCCGACGTCCTGTCGACGCCATCGCTCCTCGGCCTGATGGAGCGGTGCTCCATCGACGCGGCCGACCCTCATCTGGGGAACGACAGCGTGACGGTCGGCTACGCGGTCGACGGGCTGCGCCACCTGGCCCCCACGGCGCTCGGCTCACGGGTGCAGGTGAGGGCCGAGCTGGTCGAGGTGGACGGCAACCGGCTCTCCTTTACGATCGAGGCCCACGAGGGCGACAAGAAGATCGGCGTCGCCAGTCACAAGCGCGCGATAATACCGCGCGGCTAGACGCACCGCACGGGCGTCCGGCAGCCGCCGCGCCATCGCATCCGACATGGACCAGGCAGTACAGCGCCCCACAGACCACGCCGTGGGGGAGGTCGTGGAGGCGTCGACGGTCGAGTTTCATGCCCAGTGCCACCGGCTGTACGATGCGCCGCCCCTGGGCGCGCTGGTCAAGAGCGAGGGCGACGCGCCCGTCTACGGTGTCGTGGCCGAGGTGACTACCCGGAGCATCGACCCCGGCCGCCGCAGCATGGCGATGGGCGAGGACGATCCCTCCGGAGACGCTGTCTACGAGCGCAACCCACAGCTTGCCAGGCTGCTGGCCACCGAGTTCCGGGCCACCGTGGTCGGTCACCGAGACGCCGGCCGCGTTCGCAGGTACCTCGCTCCCCTGCCGCCGCGCATCCACGACTTCGTCTTCCGCTGCGCCGATGACGAGACAGCCGCGTTCAGCGAGGAGCTGGACTTTCTGCCGCTGCTGCTGGCCGCGCCCGTGGGTTCGCCGGACGAGGTCGTCGCGGCGTTCCTGCGGCGGGCCAGCCTGGCCCACACGGACCCCGAGGCGTTTCTCCTCCGGGCGGGCAAGGAGCTCGCGCCCGCGCTCGGCGGCCAGTTCCAGCGCCTCAGCGCGATACTCAAGGGGCTGACGCCGTGAACGACGCGCCCGACATCGCCGGCGACCGCGAAGGCGCGCGCCTGGGCGTAGTCGTAGGCGGCTCGCTGACCGAGGGCGTCGACGTGCGCCTCGACGGCGAACGCTCCACCGAGGACGTGAAGGTGGGCACGTTCGTGAGCATCCAGGGCGACCGCTCGCGCTTCCTCGGCGTCGTCACCGACGTCTCCCTCGAGACGACCGACTCCGCCCTCCGGGCCAGCCCGCCTGACGTGTCCGACCCGTTCATCGCCGAGGTCGTCTCCGGCACGTCGGCGTACGGGACGATCAGGGTGGAGCCGATGCTGGTCATCGACGTCGAAGGCCCCACGCCAGCCAAGACCGTTCCGTCCCACTTTGCCGCCGCGTCCACCGCGTCACAGGAAGACATCGAGATCGTCTTCGGCGCCGAGGACGAGCGCCACTTCTGGATCGGCAGCCCGTTGGACATGGAGACCCGTCTCTGCCTCGACATGCGGGAGCTGGTCAAGCGCAGCAACGGCGTCTTCGGCAAGTCTGGCACCGGCAAGACCTTCCTGACGCGGCTGCTGCTGGCCGGCATACTCCAGAGCGGCGAGGCCACCAATCTCGTATTCGACATGGAGAGCGAGTACGGCTGGCGCGGCTACAGCGAGGCGAACCTGGAGGTGAAGGGCCTCAAGCAGCTCTTCCCGTCGAAGGTCGCGGTATTCTCGCTCGACGAGGAGAGCTCGCGGCGGCGGGGTCTGACGCCGGACTACGTGGTCCGGATCGGCTACGAGGAGGTCGAACCGGATGACATAGTGCTGCTGCGGCAGACGCTTGACCTGTCCGAAGTAGCGGCGGATGCTGCTCACTCGCTGCGCGGGTACTACGGCAAGAGTTGGCTATCGGAGTTCCTTGGGGTGTCCGGGCGAGAGAGCATCTCAAGCCTGGCCGACGCAACCGGCGTGAACGCCAACGCCCTGTGGAGCCTGAAGAACAGGATGCACAGACTCGAGCGGCTGGGTTTCATGGAGGCGAAGGGACAGGGGGCCGTCGAGCACATCCTGGGGTACCTGGACCGTGGGATGCACGTTGTGCTGGAGTTTGGGAGGTTCGGCCGGAACCTGGCAGCGTACATACTCGTGGCGAACCTGCTGACCAGGCGCATCTACGAGAGGTACGCGGAGCGGAAGGAACGGGCGTCTGACGACAGGAGCAAGGAGCCACGTCCCCTGGTGATCACGATCGAGGAGGCGCACAAGTTCCTGACTTCGGGCGTGGCGTCGCAGACCATATTCGGGACCATCGCCCGGGAGATGCGCAAGTACAACGTGACGCTGTTGGTGGTGGACCAGCGGCCCGGTGAGATCGACGACGAGGTGATGAGTCAGTTGGGCACGAAGATCACGTGCCTGCTGGACAGCGAGCGTGACATCGACTCGGTCCTGACGGGGGCGTCCGGGAGCCGCAAACTGCGGGCCGTCCTGGCGCGGTTGGAGCCGCGGCAGCAGGCGCTCATCTTCGGACACGCCCTGCCGATGCCGGTCGTCGTCCGAACGCGCGACTACGGCACGCCCGACTCGTACCGCGAGCTCGGATGGCGGGACGCGGCGGAGATGAAGGCGCAGGTGGAGCGCGACGTGGACGACCTGTTCGGGCCGGAGGGCGGGTAGCTAACCCGGGGGCCGCGGCGAGGTTGCCGACCCATCTCCGTCTTCTGAAATCGGTGGAGCTTCGCCGCCACCGCAGGCGGGCACGGCGAATACCACGAGCAGAAGGGTGAACGCCCCAACTGCCGATAGCGAACGCGATTTGACTGCTTTCAGAATCATTGGCTCGTCACTCCTGTGGAGTGCAGCGCCTCAACTCACTCTTGACCGTCGTCGATTCCGGCAGGCCAGCCGGTATGCACCCGGTCAGGCCGGTCTCGTAGAGGTTCAACGTTTGCAGGAATCCAAGGCGGCCGAGCTCGGATGGAATCGGCCCGCTCACGTTGGTGGAACTGAGGTCCAACTCACGCAGGGTCCCAAGAGCGCCGAGCTCGGGTGGAATCGGCCCGCTCAGGTTCGTGGAACTGAGGTCCAACTTTTGCAAGGACCCAAGTCCGCCGAGCTCGGGTGGAATCGGCCCGCTCAGGCTCGTGTAACTGAGGTCCAACCATCGCAGGGTCCCAAGAGCGCCGAGCTCGGGTGGAATCGGCCCGCTCAGGCTCGTGTAACTGAGATCCAACTCACGCAGGGTCCCAAGAGCGCCGAGCTCGGGTGGAATCGGCCCGCTCAGGTTCGTGGAATTCAGGTACAACGCTTGCAGGTTCCCAAGCCCGCCCAACTCGGGGGGAATCGTGCCGCTCAGGTAAGTGTGGGCAAGGCTCAGCGTTTGGAGCTGTCCAAGGCGACCCAGTTCCCACGGAATCTCGCCAGTCAACGGGTCCCCGCTCAGTATCAATAGCCGCAGCTCGGTGAGGTCGCCCAATGCCGGTGGGAGCCGGCCGGTCAGGTCGTCCCTGTAGAGATTAACCCCATGGACACGGAGCGGCGCCCCGCCCAGGGCGATACCCTGCCACTCGGCGATCGGTGTATAGGCGTCCCAGTTCAATCGACCGCGCCCGACAAGCTCATCCCGAAGACCCAGGAGAATCCGGCAGTCCTCGACCAGCCCCGGATTCGGCTCCGGCTCCGGCACGACCACTCCCGCCGAGCACACCGTCAGGTCGACATCCTCCTCGCGCACCGGCGCATTCCATGCGTAGAGTCTTTCGACTTCTGGAGGATCCAGGGGGCCTGTTCCTGGATTTGGTATCGCCTCTGCTCCCACCAGCACGCGCACGTCCGCCAAGTCCCGGGCCATAGAGATGACTCTGAGGCCGTCGCCCTTCTGTGATTGATGGATTCCATGCGCCGCGATCCTTGACCCATCGCTCGACCACGCCGCCGCGTCCACCGGCATGAACTCTAACGGCCCCTGGTCCAATCTGCGCCAACCGCTGCCGTCCGGATGCCCGACCCATATCACGCCATTGACGATGACCAGAATTTCGGCCCCATCAGGCGACCACGATACCTGCGAAACCTCGTGGCGATTACTAAGATAGCTTGGGTAGTTGTAATATTCCGTGCTCCACACCTCACGCAGACCGCCGCCATACGGGTTGACCGCGTAGATCGTTACCGTCCAACCATCGACGCTGGCGAACGCCAACTCCTCGCTGTCCGGGGACCACGAAGGCAGGAACGCGGGCTTGCCCTCCACCCTGAGCACCCTGGTCAGCTCCGACCCATCGGGCCGGACGGTGTAGACGACGCGCTCGTATGGTGCCGAAGGTTCCTCCACAGCAAACGCGATGCGACGGCCGTCCGGAGACCAGGCCGGGGGATACAAGGCGGCCCGTTTGTCCGAGACCTGGAAGACGTTCGAGCCGTCCGGAGACATCGTGAAGAGTCTCCACCGGTCGGTTTGGGAAAGACGCTCCCTGGAGTTTGCGATACAGGCTATGCGGGTCCCGTCGGGCGACCACTCCGGGTAGTGGTCGTAGTGTTCATTCTCCGTCAGGCGTACAGGCGACTCCCCGCCCATGCCGACTGTGGCGATCTCGTAGTGGTACAGGTTGTGGTCTCCCTCGTAGTACACGAACTTGGACGCCAGGCTGTCCGTCCGGAACTCGCACGTGGAGTACGCGATCCGCAGCCCGTCCGGCGATACGCTCGCATGGTGCCCGTATTCCATCGGTGGCGGGGACTCGTAACGCTCTGACCGAACTACCGGATTCACCTCGACGACCTGCCGCAGATCGGCGCCCGCGGCGTCTATTGCCCAAATCTTCGTGCCCCAGTTGAAGATGAGATGGGTACCGTCAGGCGTCCACTCGAGGAAATGTTCGCTGTGGCGTGGGGTTCTTCCGCCCTTGCGACAAGGCAGTGAGCCATAGGCCAAAAGACGTTCGAATCCAGGCGTGGGCGACGGATCTGCGTCAACGGGCGCAGGGGTTGGCGACAACTCCGCAACGACGGCCCCAGGGGTTGGCGACCGTTTCACGTCGACAGGTGCGGGGGTTGGCGAGGGTTCCGAGTCCGCGGGGTCAGCGGTGGGAGACGGCTCTACTTCGGATTGGCTGCCTGCAATCCCGGCAACCGTAGGTGATGGCGCACTCGTAGCAACCACGGGGGCCGCGTCGTCGGCTGGCGGTTGCTGGCAGCCGGCGACCGCTAGGCACAACGCCAGAAACGGTGCCCCGAAATTCGCGATATGCTTATGCTTTGCCAACGACAGCGTCCTCAATCGATCCACGACTACTGTAACAAGACGGGGATTCCCGTCAATACCTAGGGAACCGAGGCAGTCAGTTCGAGCGACAGCGTATCCGGGCATTTGTGCTGGCCGACGAAGCACCGGCGCTACTCAGGCGAATCGGGGTGGGTGAGACCACTGACACTGGACAGTCACGGCCAGTTCCCCGGCTACACTCCCAGGTCGTGCAGCGTGTCGTCGTCGATGCCGAAGTGGTGGGCGACCTCGTGGACGACGGTCTGCCTCACCTCCTCGATCACCTCGTCGTCGTTGGAGCAGATCTCCTCGATCGGTACCTGGAAGAGGGTGATCTTGTCCGGGAGGACCATGCCGTAGTCCTCTCTCTCGGTGAGAGGTATGCCCTCGTACAGCCCCAGCAGGTGGTCGTCCTCTTCGACCGTGTGGCCGCCGAGCTGATCGGGCGACGGATGCTGCTCCACGACGATGTCGACGTTGTCCAGGTAGACAAGGAACTCGTCCGGAATCCCGTCGATCGCCTGCCTGACCAGCCTTTCGAACCTGCGGCGCTCCATACGCGAGAGTCTACCAGAAGCTCGCTACGCAGGGACGTGTCTGACACCCGCATACGAGCAGGTAGAGCATCTGTACATTCCCACGTCGCTATCCGGGACATTCGTGAGAAAGTGTAGCGTCTGCTTCCCGCAGTTGACGCACCTGACACCCGGGCCCTTAATTCCCGGTTTGACGGGATCAAAGGGAGACCATCCGACGAATCCGCAGTTCGAGCACTCCCAAAACGAGCCAGACTCATCGATCCTGAATGTAAGCTTGCCACAAAAAGTACACTTCTTCCGAGCCCGACGCTTGGACATGCCGGCCCCCCTTATCCTCTTCGCTTCCGTCGCCGATGTTTGGACAGCCTGCATTCTACCCCAGGCGCAGGCTCCGGTCGCTCACCGGCAGGTCGACTCGGACGCCGCCGCGGCGGTGGGACTCGCGCATGGCGACGGCTATCTCCAGCGCCTCGCGCCCGAACTCGCCGGGGCATGTCTCCTCGACGCCGGACTCGATGGACCTGGCGACGCCCTCGATGGCGTCGACCACGGAGCTGCGGGGACGCCACGGGAACGGGAACTGGCGCTGGAAGGCGCCGCGCTCGTCGTCCTCCTGACCCCACAGCTCGAACCAGGCGTGGGCGTTCCGGGAGATGATCCGGCCGCGCTCGCAGTTGAACTCGAGCGACCAGGTCCGCATCGGCGCGCCGGAGTTGATGAACGCCGTGACGCCGTTCTCATAGCCCACCATCCCCGACCCGACCAGGTCCTCGTCGACCGCGGCGGCCTCCTCGTCGTCCATCTGGCCGAAGACCCACTTCGCCGGCGCGCCGGCGAACAGCCGGAAGAGGCAGAGCGTGTGGCTGTGCATGTTCGACAGCGAGAAGGGGCTGAGGCATGTCATGGACCGCAGTTGGCCGATTTCGCCGCTGTCGATGAGCGCCTTCGCGTTCGTGTACGGGGCGTACCAGTTCAGGTGGGCCGCGATGGCGAGGATGGTACCCGTGCGCCCGCAGGCCTCGATCATCGCGTCGGCCTCCGCCAGCGTCCGTGATATCGGCTTGGTGGCGTAGATCGCCCTGACGCCGGCCTCCGCCAGCGCCGCGACGACCTCGGCCCGCTCCGCCGGCCTGGTCGTGACGCAGACGATGTCAGGGCGCTCCTCGGCGACCATCTCACGCAGGTCGGTGTAGAGCGCGTCGACGCCCCAGCGCCGGCCGAAGGCGGCCAGGCGCTCGGGGTCGACGTCCACCCCGGCCACGAGCTCGACGTTGCGCGCCTCGATGACCGCGGGGGCGTGGGCCCAGGGCCAGGGGTAGTTGGGCTTGCCGACGTGCTCGTCGTCGATGGTGCTGCCCATGCGGCCGCAGCCGACCACGGCGGCGCGGTAGCTGCCCCTGGGCGCGGTCGCCGCCACCGCCTCCGGGGCACGGGGCCCGGCCCATCCTTCGTCGCTGGAGCGTATTCTCATGTCGCGGTCCCTCCGGTGCCGGTGCGGCCGCCGGGGCAGCCGCTCGCACCTCGTAGACTATGGTCGCATCGTCGGAGCGGACACTGACGCGGTGGCTTCGGGATACTGGACGGCTGCCCTATCCTCCACCACCAAGGAACGCCCAACGACTTCGAGTGCCTTTTCGACCGACGTAATGTGGGACCGATGCCCAGGGTCTAGAAGCCGACGGACCGCGTTTTCTTGCAGGCCCAGCAGGTCGGCAAGGGCAACGTTGGTAACGCCCTGTTCCCGCATCGCCGCATAGAGGGCCAGCTTCGCGGCGACGATGGGGGCCACGGAGATAAGCACCTGGCCCTCCACGAGAGGACTGGGAGCGGGTATGTCTTCACGGGCCTTGACGTACATGCCCAGGGCAACTCCCAGACAGTCCTTCGCCATCTCCAGCGCCTCTTCCCAGGACCATCCACCTGTGTTGGCCCCGTATACGTCGGGAAAGGTCACATTGTAGGCTTCTCTTCCGGTCGCTCGTTCTTCTTCCTCGTCGCGGACGATACTGCAAGGATAGGCGTAGCGCATGACCTAAGTTCAGCCGGTGCCCGCGGACATATCTCCTGGCTCGCCCGCAACACTCTTTGTCGTTAACGTGTCCATTTCAGCACATCCGGGTGCGATAGCCAAGGGGGACGCACAGCCCAGTCTTGGGTGGGGCCGACACCAGCATTGGCGACCAGTTGCGCGCGCCCCTCGATACGCGCCGCTCAGAGCAGCGGCGCTACTCGGGGTGAACGGGTTGTGTGGGCCGCTCAAGTCTTGAACACTCGTGTTTCTCGTCGGGCCTCAAGGCGTGGTGGCGGTCAGGATGCGGGCGTTGCGCTCCGCGTCCTTGGCTTCGTAGAACATACGCGATCGGCCGTCGGGCAGCTCGATGACGCACGGCTCGGAGACCATCGCCTCGTCCAGGGGGATGTCGAGGTCGAGCAGCGGGTCCGGCGACTTGGTCCAATCGAGCCCGTCGTCGGAGACGGCGGTGAAGATGCCGCCGTCGATGCCCTCCGACCAGGCGGCGTAGTACATGCGGAAGCTACCGTCGCCTAGCCGGATGACCTCCGGCGCCGAGGAGCCCATCGACTCCCGTGGGGTCTCCTGCGGGATGCGCGCGCCGGCCTCGAGCTCGAAGTTCAGCCCGTCGAATGAGACCGCGCTGCCGATGATCGTCCGCCGGTAGGGCTCGGGGCTCAGGGGGTACGGGTACCGGTGGAAGTAAAGGCGGTAGAGGAGCCCCTGCTCCGTCGGGAAATAGACGCAGCGCGGGGTGCCGTAGGTCCATTCGGGACCGGATAGCCGGACTCCCTCTTCCGGAGTCCACTCCAGGCCATCGGCCGAGGTGGCGCTGAGTATCGCGGTGCGGAAGTCGTGCTCGCCGGTCCTGGGGGCCGGGACGCGTGCCTCGAAATACATGCGGTAGCCGCCGTCGGGCATCGGCACGACGTCCGGGCACAGCGTTCGGAGCGTCGCGTGGGGCGGGTGGACGTCGACGCGCACGCCGGGGTCGGGCGTCCAGACCTCCGCGTCGGGCGACGACGCGCTCAAGACGTGGCCGGCGTGATCGTCCCTCGTGACGCCGGGCGCGAAGCCCAGGTAGTAGAGCCTGTAGCCGCCTCCGGGGAGCCGGACCACGTTCGGGGTGAGCGCGCCTCCCGAGGGCACAGCGGGGTTGACGTCGACGGCGGGCGCGGCGTCCTTGACCCACACGACGCCGGGGTCGGTCTCCTGGTAGTGGACGGCCGTCAGCGAATCGAAGTCAGCCTCGGTACCCACGGGCGTCGTAACCTCGTCAGTATTGGGGATGCCGCTCCGAGTCCATGTGGAGCGTAAGACTCACCCTTAGCATACCGGAGAGTCTGACCGGGCGCTCTCGCGTTCTACGTGGTGTGGAACGTGTTGTAGTCCGTCGTGTTCAACGCGAGAATGGCGTACGTTTCGAATACGGTCTGGACTAGCGGATCCTCAATCTCCACTACTCGAAACCTCATCTTCCGAACGCGATCTCGTTGTGCAGCGTATTCGTCGGGATATTTCTCCTGAAGTTGCGGCCTGGTGTACCGGGATGAGTGGCCCTCAGGCTCGCCTACTTCATGCCGCAGGAGCTTGAGCGCGAAGGTGGCCGATTCATGGCGAGAACTCCTCGCACCGTGCTCTCGAATGCGCTCCCGCATCCGCCTGGACCTGCCGACGTAGATCGGCGTGCCACCCTCGTAGAAGACATAGACGCCTTGCTGGGGGACTCTCCTGAGGTCGTCCCAAGTCAGCAGGTCTGAGCATCGCAACTCTTCGAGCAGCCGCTCCATCCGGTCGACGACTTCCCGAAATCTCGCATTCATTTCGATGGCCTCAAAATCCGCCAAGGCGGCGTCCATCTCATCCGCTTCATCCGTAGTCCAAGTCCCCATCAGATGATCCAATGAAGAGCCTATCGTGTCCGCTGTTCCCTGTTCGTTCTTGCAGCGTCACCCCCTGTGACTCGATATGAGGCAGTATGAGTCAGTCTATGAGACCGCTCACCGGCAGGTCAATCGCGACGCGAACCGAGTCCGACTCGGTGGCTGCCTCTGCCTGCGGTTTGGGTGTGGCGAGTCCCGCAGGAGCCCTAGCGCGACTGTGGCTGGGAGCCTTCCCAGTAGTTGCCGGGGCGCCAGGGGTGCTCGCGGGCGACGTCTTCGCTGAGGTCGGTGCCCCAGCCGGGGCCGGAGGGCGTCATGATGTGGCCGTCGACGATCTCCGGCTGCACAGTCACGAGATCGCGCTTCCAGGGTACGTCGTCGACGTCTATCTCCATGATGCGGACGTTGGGCAGCACGGCGCACAGGCTCGCGCTCATGAAGTCGGAGAGGTGGCTGTAGTAGTTGTGGGGGGCGACGTTGAGCTGGTACACCTCGGCCAGGTCGCCGATCTTCTTCGACTGGCTGAAGCCGTTCCAGGGCACGTCGATCATGAACACGTCCGCCGCGTGCCTCTGGAAGTAGGGGATGTAGTCGCGCATGTAGTAGAGGTTCTCGCCGGTGCATATCTTCGTGTCGGTCGACTGCTTGATCTGCAGGATCGCGTCCGGGTCGTACATGTCGATCTCGAGCCACAGCAGGTCGAACTGCTCCAGCACCCTGGCGATGCGCATCGCGCTCTCGGGCTTGAAGTTGAAGTTCAGGTCGAGGTTGATGTCGACGTCCGGGCCGACGGCGTCACGGAAGGTGCCGATCAGCGTCTCGATATGGCGAAGCAGGGGCGTGGTCACGTACTGGTCGGTCGTGCCGACTCCGCCGCCGAAGCCGCCGAAGAAGACGTCGGCGGGCTCTCCGGGCATGACGATGTTGGTCTTCAGGGCCGTGTAGCCGCGGCTGACTACCTCGCGGCCCAGGTCGGCGACGTCCCGCATGGTCCGCAGCGGCGGCGTGCCGAGGAGGTCGGGCCACAGGGCCCTCGTCGTGCCGCAGTGCGACCAGTAGACCCTGGTCTTGTCCCGCGTGGGCCCGCCGAACAGCTCCACGACGGATATGCCGAGCGCCTTGGCCTTGACGTCGAGGAGGGCGCACTCGATACCCGCGATGGCCTTTGCGGCTATGCCCCCGGGAGACTGCCTCACGCGGCGGAGCATGTCCCAGAACCGCATCTCGAACGCCCTGGGGTCCTGCCCGATCAGCTCGGGCGTGAGGTCATGGATGGTGCCCGCCACTCCGGTGGGCGACCTGCCGTCGCTGCACTCGCCGTAGCCGGTCACGCCCTCGTCGGTCTCGACCTTGACGAAGGTCCAGGGCCGGTAGCCGGCGTCGACTATGAACGTCTCGACGTTGGTGATTTTCATCGCGCCTCCGGAGACCCTTGCGTAACCCGCGTTGCGTGGAGGTGGATGCGCCGCCGCCCGTCGTTCCCGTGGAGACGGGAACCCATCCCCTCCCCTGGATTCCCGCCTTCGCGGGAATGACGATTATGCAAGGGGCCTCCATTCGCCGGAATGGCGGTTGTGCACGGGTCTCCTCCGTGGCCCCGCCTCGGCGGGGCCCGAATGATACCATAGCGCACGTCCCCGGCCGCCGGGACCAATCGAGGGAGGGGCCGCTACCTATGTGCGCACGGTACGACAAGGAATGGATCGCTTCGTTGCTCGACGCGGAGGACCGGCTGGGCGACGTCACGCCTGAGCGGTGCCTGCGGGACGCGGGCGTCACGGCAGGCCAGACGGTGGTCGACTACGGCTGCGGCCCCGGCCTGTTCACGTTTCCAGCCGCGGAGATCGTCGGCGCGGAGGGCAAGGTGTACGCCGTGGATATCGAGCCCAGAATGACTGCGCTCATCGCGGGCAGGGCGGCCGAGCTGGGCAGCCAGAACGTGACGGCGCTCCTCAACGAGGGCGTCGCGCCGCTGCCATCGGGGACTGCCGACTTTCTGATCCTGGCCCAGGTGCTGCACTACCCCGGCGAGATTGACGAGCGTGTAGCTATGGCCCGGGACGTCGCCAGGCTTCTCAGGGCCGATGGCCGCGCCCTGGTCGTCGAGTGGACGCCCAATGAGACGAACAACCGCATCCCCCCGGAGGAGGTCGCGCGCATTTTCGGGGAGGCGGGCCTCGAGGCGGGAGAGCCACGCCCACTGGGCCCAAGACAGTACGCGCTCATCGCCGCGCACGGGTAGCCGCAGGGCGCCTTGAGTTACACGAGCCTGCCGTGATGCTGGACTTCTACGCCGTAGGCGACTTGCTGACGCCCGAGGAACGCCAGATACGGGCGTCGGTCCGGCGATTCCTCGACGCCGAGGCGCTCCCCGACATAGGCCGGTGGTGGGAGGAGGGCTCATTCCCCGCGCACCTCGTGCCGCGCCTTGCCGAGATGGGGCTGTTCGGGTCGACTCTGCCCGGCGTCCACGACGGCGAGGCGATAAGCAACGTCGCGTACGGGCTGGTCATGTACGAGCTGGAGCGGATCGACTCAGGGCTGCGCAGCTTCGTGAGCGTCCAGAGCTCCCTGGTCATGTACCCCATCCACCGGTACGGCAGCGACGAGCAGCGCGCGCGGTACCTGCCCGGACTCGAGAGCGGCGAGACGGTGGGCTGCTTCGGCCTGACCGAGGCGGAGGGCGGCTCCGACGTCGCGGCGATGGCGACCCGGGCCCGCAGGGACGGCGACTCGTACGTCCTGAACGGGACCAAGATGTGGATCAGCAACGGCGGAATCGCCGACGTGGCGCTGGTCTGGGCGAAGGACGACGAGGGCGACGTGCGGGGCTTCCTGGTGCCGACCGACGCGGACGGCTTTACGGCGAACCCGGTGGAGCGCAAGATGAGCCTCAGGGCGTCGGTCACCAGCGAGCTGGTCCTGGACGGCGTCCGCGTATCAGCCGGTCGGATGCTACCAGGCGCGAGGGGGCTGGGCGCTCCGCTGTCGTGCCTGACGCAGGCGCGGTACGGCATCGCCTGGGGCGCGCTGGGTGCGCTGGAGGCGGTGTACACGGAGGCGGTGGAGTTCTCCCGAAGCCGCCGCACGTTCGGCAAGCCCATCGCCTCGCGCCAGCTCGTGCAGGCGAAGCTGGCTCAGATGCTGGCCGACCACACGAGCGGCCTGCTTCGCGCCTGGCGACTGGGGCGGCTGAAAGACGAGGGCGCCCTCGACCACACGCAGGTCTCGCTGGCGAAGCGGGAGAACGTGCGGGCCGCGCTGGAGGGAGCCCGCGCCGCCAGGGACATACTGGGCGCCGCCGGCATCACGCTGGACCACCACACGATCCGCCACATGCTGAACCTGGAGACGGTCGACACCTACGAAGGCACCTACGACGTCCACACGCTCGTGCTGGGACGTCACATCACGGGCGAAAACGCCTTTCAGTGAGGGTATTGACCGGTCACGCGAGGCGGTAAAGGACTGGTCGGCCCTAGCGCCGTCTGCCCCTGTAGCGTCGGCTCCGGTATCGTCCGCCCCGGCGTCGAGACTTGCCGCGCGAATTCGCGGCTATCAGTGCTACGGCCAAGATCAAGCCGGCTACAAAGGCGACTATTCCGATGACGGCAAGCCCATCGGAGACGAGCTGCGCGGTGTTAAGTCCGGCGGCGTAGCCAAGACCCCCGCCAACCGCGCCGCCGACAACGATCCCACCGCACAAGCCGAGAAGCGTATTCTTAACCTCTCCCCTTATCGGCCACAGCCAGCGCCAGGGCAGCCGCCGCCATTGCAGGCGTGGTAGGAATCGAACCGCCCCCAACCCCAACAGGACTACAACAACTGCCGCACCGACTCCGCCATACAATTCCTCGAATACAGGGTCCGCCGCCCGGAAGCCGATGAAGTAGCCGACGATTGCACCGCAAAGCGCGGAGAGGAACGACCATCCGAGGACTCTTCTCGTATCCACGACGCCCGTGCGTTGTTTGTAGGACTGCCGCCCCGGGGGTGAGACGCTGTCCTGATACCGCGACGATGGAGCGGTACGCCCTTCCGTATGCCCGAAGTCCTCTTCATTCTCGAAGCCCCCTGCGCGACGCCGGAACCGCAGAAGCTGCTCTGCGCAATAAGCGGCGGACTCGTCACGAATGGAGACGTCCAGGATGCAATGGAAGCGGTCTTCATGGGCCTCATAGAACTCCCAGCAGTCGCCATTGGTGAGGCCAACGTACCTGGCGGTGTCCCTGATATTGGCGTAGGTAAAGGCCTGGTCGCGGTGGTCGTCGGTCAGGTCTTCCCGCATGCGCTTGGCTTCGATAAACGCGATGGGCTGCGCCCGCTGCCCCGGTGCGTGCAGGGCATAGTCGGCGACGCGGTAGTCGCCCCCTCCGGGGCCGTATCCGACGAGGTACTCCGGAGTGACCACGGAAGAGTCGACCCAGCCAAGGGCCCCGAGCACGGGGTCGATCAGCTCTCTGCGGGTTCGAGTCTCGTTCGACCCGATGGTGGCGTGGTCGCGCCTTATGCGCTCCTGAAGCGTCTCAATGACGCTCACCAGGGCGTCAAGACCTGCTCCGTCGTCGGGCATCGGTGCTCTCTTGCGACGTGTGGCCGTTCACGTTGGGTGAGACACGGCGCGGCCCCCTCGATACGCGGTGTGAGCGGGATGTAGGGGCATCACCGCTGAACAGTCAAGGCGGCTACTATATCATGTGAACTCAGGCGGGCCGTATGCGGCACGCATTCGGGGAGCGCAACCCGCCCCCAGCTCCGCTGACGGTCGTCACGTTGACCGAGGCCCAGGGGGTGCGAATGGCAGCCAGGGTGAAGATCGGGGTCGCGGCCTGGGGCGATCTGAACGACTACTATCCGCGCGGGATGAAGCCGGCGGAGAGGCTGACCTTCTACTCGGCCGAGTTCCCGCTGGTAGAGGCCGACACGTCGTACTACGCGATTCCGGCTCCCCGCACGCCGGCCTCCTGGGTGAGCGCCACGCCGGACGGCTTCACCTTCAACGTCAAGGCGTTCAGGCTGTTCACGGCCCACCCGACGCCGCCCAGGTTCCTGCCTCCGAACGTCAGGGGCGACCTGCCTCCTGAGCTCGCCTCGAAGCGGAGCCTGTACTACAAGGACGTCCCCGACCGGCTCAGGGACGAGCTATGGGCCATGTTCCGCTCCGTCGTGGACACCATTCGCGACGCGGGCAGGCTCGGCGTCGTGCTCTTCCAGTTCCCGCCGTGGTTCATGCCGGGACGGGACAGCTACGCCCACGTCGACGAGTGCCGCGAGCGGATGGCCGGCTATCCCGTCGCCGTCGAGCTCCGCAACCGGTTCTGGCTGCAGGACGAAGGGCTGGAGCAGACCCTCAGCTACCTCCGACGGTCCGAGATCAGCTTCGTGTCGGTCGACGAGCCGCAGGGCTTCAACTCGTCCGTGCCGCCGGTGGCCGACGTCACCGGGCAGTTCGGGATCGTCCGGTTCCACGGGCGCAATCGCGATACGTGGGAGAAGAAGGGGCTGAAGAAGTCGGCGGAGCGATTCGACTACTATTACACCGAGGCGGAGATGGAGGAGTGGGCGCCGAGGATCGAGACGATGCGATCGGACGCCGACGAGGTGCACGTGATCATGAACACCAACAACCGGGACCAGGCGATAGTGAACTCCAGGCTCGCGGCGAAGGTCTTCGACGAGAGCCTCGTCCGGAGTCCCCGGTTGTTGTGACGGACTGCGAGCCGCACGGACTCATAGGCACGTTGTAGGGAGGTAAGCGTCATGGCAGAGAAGGGGCGAATGAAGTTCGTTGTTCCGGGAGACGAGCCGATCCAGATACAGGACTCGCCGCACCTGGCCCGGCTGGAGCCGTACGGGGACGTGGTGTTGCACAGGGACCGGCCGGCCTCGATGGACGAGCAGCTACGTCGCGTCGAGAACGCCGAGGTCATCATCAACACCAGGGGCGCGGTCAAGTGGTTCCGGCCGGCGCTGGAGTCGCTGCCCGATCTGCGAATGATCGCCACGTGCTCGATCGGCACGGACATGATCGACCTGGAGGCCGCGTCCGAGCTGGGGATCGTGGTGAGCAATCAGCCCGGGCGAATCGCGCCCATCGTCGGCGAGCACATCGTGGCGCTGATGTTCGCCGCCGCCAAGCGGATGGCGTTCCAGACGTCCGAGCTGAAGGCGGGCCGATGGACTCGCATGGAGAACATCTTCCTGCAGGGCAAGACGCTGGGCCTGATCGGCACCGGGAACGTCGGCCGAGAGGTCGCCCGGCTGGCGAACGCGCTCGGCATGGAGGTCATCGCATGGACCTTCAACCCGACGCCGGAGCGGGAGGAGGCCCTCGGTGTCCGCTTCGTAGAGCTGGACAATCTGCTCGCCTGCTCAGACGTGGTGAGCATCCAGGTCAGACTGAGCGACGACAGCCGAAGGATGGTCGGGCAACGGGAGTTCGAGCTGATGAAGCCGGGCGCCCTCTTCGTCAACGGGGGCAGAGGAGAGCTGATCGACACGGCCGCGCTGATACAGGCGTTGGACTCGGGCCACCTTGCGGGCGCGGGGCTCGACGTCTTCGATCAGGAGCCGCTGGCGCCGGACGACCCCGTGCTGGCCTGCGAGCAGATCGTCCTGACGCCGCACCTCGCCGACCAGACGCCCGAGGGCATGGAGCTGCTGAACGAGGGCGCGGTGTCGAACGCGATCGCCTTCCTGGAAGGCCGCCCGCAAAACGTGGCGAATAACCCCCGCCCGCGGGACTGAGCGCCGGCGGGCCCATGCGGGCGAGCGGCCTAGGTGATCATGCTGATTGAGGCGCTTGCGATGCCGAGAAACAGCATGAAGCCGAAGACGTCCGTGACCGTGGTCACGACGACGGCCGACGCGACCGCGGGGTCCCAGCCTATTCGTCGCAGGAACAGGGGCACCGCCGCGCCCACTGAGCCGGCGATCAGCATGTTGCCGAGCATCGCGAGTCCCAGCACCAGCCCCAGACCGGCATTCTGCTTCCAGACAATCGCGATGACCGCAACCAGGACTCCCAGCCAGACCCCATGAACGACGCCGAGAACGGCTTCGCGAACCAGGAGCCTGCGCGCGCTGACGCCGACGAGCTCGCCAAGCGCGATTGCCCGGACGATCAGCGTCAGGGTTTGAGTCCCACTGATTCCACCCTGCCCCGCGACCACCGGCAGGAACGCCGCAAGCACAACGGCCTGAGTCAGCGTCGACTCGAACAGGGAGATCGTGGCCGCGGCGAGGAAGGTCGTTCCAAGATTGACCGTGAGCCATGGGAGTCGAGTCCGCACCGACGAGGAAAGCGGGCCGTCCACGGTCTCGCCAGCCACGCTGGCGACCCGCTGCATCTGCCGGGTGTCGTGATCGACCGCGGCGCTCAACAGCGATTCAGCCAGGATCACGCCTATGAGCTGTCCGGCTTCGACCACGGGCAGCTGGGTGAGGTTGTAGTGACGCTGAAGCCTCGCGCACTCCTCCGCGGGGGTATCGCCGGTGACCGCGGCCACGACAGACGTAACCAGGGGCCGTACCGGCGTCCCGTTCTCCGCCAACGCGAGGTCGACAATGCTCACGTGGCCCAGGAGCTCGCCGCCTTCGTCGACCGCGAAGACGTGCGTGAACTTATGCCGATCGTCTCCTTGCGCTCTGAGACTGTCCCGGGCCGTCGCGACCAGCCCGTCGATATCGACGGTCGGGAACTGCGGAACCATGAGGGCCCCGGCAGTGTCGGGGGCATGGGCGAGCAGCCCGGCGTCCGCAAGGGGCTGCTCCATGGACTCTTGCACCTCCTGAGTCCGCAGGGCTGGAAGCCGTCGCAGCGTCGCCAGTGCCTGCTGCGGGTGAACTCCGCCGAACACAAACGAGAGCATTTGGGAGCCGAGCCGGGTGCCCACGCGGGCGGCCTCGACGGGATTCATCTGCCGCAGCATCCAGGCCACCGTGGCGGGGGACATGACCCGGACCATCGTGTCTCTACTCGTCCGAGGCAGCCCGGCCACGATGGCGCCGATGTCGGCCGGATGCAGGTGGCGGATCAGGTCCCAGGCGGAGTCCTCTCTGCCGGCGCTGATCAGATCTCGGACCTCGCCGGCGATTTCCCCTGCTACGTCCAGCGAAATCGCCTGGCCCTGCTCGATCCCCGCATGCGGGCTCCGTGCGTTCTCAGGCAGGCTGTCTGCGTCGTTCATCTTCCCCATCTCCTTGTCCCACGTGGCGCCTCGCAAAATGGGCGCGTCGAACAGAACCAGGCTGGCATCCAGCGACCTGTGACGAATCGCTAACGGAGGGGCTGGACGTCCGAGACGGCTATGTACTTGGCCGGGACCGCCAATCCCTCGCCGCGCCGTGTCACCTTCAGCGAGGGCGCGAGGTGTCCGCCACGGTATTGGGCGGCGGGAATGCGGGAGTTCGTTGCGCTCCCGAACGGGTAGCAGTCCGCTTTGCCGGGGCGCACGGCCCCGGAGATACTAGAAACTTCAGCCGACTCCGTGGAAGCCGACCGAGACCTCGTCGCCCTGCACGGTCACCGGGGTGATGCGCTCACCGTCGGTCAGCTCCTCCACCTTGGGCCACTGGTCGGGTTTGAGCGCGAGGTTGATCTCCTCGTAGACCGTGCCGGCCTCGCGGAGCTCGTCCTTCAGCGCCTCGGAGTAGGTGCAATCGGGGTGGGTGTACACGATCATCTGCTCTGCCAAGTGCGCTACCTCGTCCGCGTTCTGTGCCGGTCTGGCCACATGATCATTGTAGTCGAAACCCGGACCGTGGCAAAGGCGCGTCACGGGACGACGAGACGAATGCCCCTCAAGACCCCTGGATACCCGCTTTCGGAGACCTTTGCGTAACTCCCAATTCTGGATTCCCGCCTGCGCGGGAATGACGGTTGTGCAGCCGGGAACCCCCAATTCTGGATTCCCGCCTGCGCGGGAATGACGGCTGTGCAGCGGGGAACCCCCAATTCTGGATTCCCGCCTGCGCGGGAATGACGGCTGTGCAGCCGGGAACCCCCAATTCTGGATTCCCGCCTGCGCGGGAATGACGGTTGTGCAGTGGGGAACCCCCAATTCTGGATTCCCGCCTGCGCGAGAATGACGGTTGTGCAGCCGGGAACCCCCAATTCTGGATTCCCGCCTGCGCGGGAATGACGGCTGTGCAGCGGGGAACCCCCAATTCTGGATTCCCGCCTGCGCGGGAATGACGGCTGTGCAGCCGGGAACCTCCAATTCTGGATTCCCGCCTGTGCGGGAATGACGGTTGTGCAGCGGGGAACCCCCAATTCTGGATTCCCGCCTGCGTGGGAATGACGGTTGTGCAGCGGGAACCCCCAATCCTTGGATTCCCGCCTGCGCGAGAATGACGGTTGTGCAGCCGGGAACCCCCAATTCTGGATTCCCGCCTGCGCGAGAATGACGGTTGTGCAGCCGGGAACCCCCAATTCTGGATTCCCGCCTGCGCGGGAATGACGGTTGTGCAGCGGAAATGACGGTTGTTCAAAGGTCTCCTTTCTCGGGCATGACGGCGGGCTGTGACTGCCGGCCCAGGACAGGGTAATCGTCATTCCGGCCACCGAGCCGGAATCCAGAGGTGGGAGGTCAAACTCAACGGGACCCCGCCGCCGTCGAGATATATGCCACCCCGGGACTTCTGCCGAGGTCACCGACGGCGCGCGTTGCGGCGCGTCAGGGTAGCTCCCTTCACCAACTCTGAACGGCTACTGCGGGATGACGGGCAGGATGATCCTGGACGGCCTTGTCCGGTCGTGGAAGATGGTCTGGCTTGCCTGGACCAGCTTCGCGCTGGCGTAGTCGTCGTCGCCCGTGTTGTGGTTGCGGTCGAAGTTCGGGAAGTCGCTGCTGGAGACGTCGACCCGGATGCGGTGGCCCGGCTTGAACAGGTTGCTCGTGGGGTTGAGCGTCACCGTGTACTCGTAGGGCCGGCCCGGCTCGATCGGCGACGGCGCCTCGAAGGAGTCCCTGTGGCGGGCGCGCACGATGCCGTAGCAGAGCTCCTGGGCGAACCCGTTGGGCCAGACGTCGATCAGCTTGGCCGTGAAGTCGGTGTCCGGCGCCGAGCTGGCGGCCCAGAGCCGCAGCGAGACCGGCCCGGTCACCTCGATCTCCGTCTCCAGCGGCGGCGTGGCGTAGACCAGCACGTCGCCGCGGCCGTCGAGTCGGCGCTGGTCCTGGGGCTCGTTCTGGCCCGGCGGCGTGTACAGCGTCATCACTGGATCGCGCGGATCGTAGACGTACCGGTCCGACGGCTCGTCCCCGGGCGCCTCACGGGACAGCGCGCCGTTGCCGGCCGGGGTGTTGGCGGTGCCCTCGCCGCGCAGGTAGAAGCTCGTGTACCGGGCGCGGGCCAGGGGCCAGTCGTCCTCAGCCCTCCACCTGTTGGCGCCCATCACGAACAGCTCGACGCGGGGCCATCCCTCGAGGGCGGACTCGTCGTCCTTTAGCCACGCGCGGAACCAGCGGTCGGCCACCTCGTAGTAGTCGCGCTCAGCGTCCGGGCCGAAGTCGACCTCGCCTACCTTGCGTTCCCACTGGTCGCCGGCGTGGGTCCACGGCCCGACGATCAGCCTGGTGTGCTCGCGAGCCGTCCGGGTCGCGGCGTTCTCGGCGAGGCCGGTGAAGTTCTTGATCGCGCCGATCTGCTGGTCGTACCAGCCGGTCGTGACGAGCGCGGGGACCTCGATCCGGGAGTGCTTGGCCTCGAAGCCGAAGTGGTCGGCCGCGTGGTCGCTCAGCCACTTCCTCCAGTGGGGCCCGATGCCGAACATCGCGTCGTCCGGGATATCCATCAGCGGCAGCTGCCACAGCCACTTGATCCGGTCACGCTCCGTCCAGAGCTTCTCGGCTC
Organism: Dehalococcoidia bacterium; assembly: GCA_965261815.1. Lineage (GTDB taxonomy): Bacteria > Chloroflexota > Dehalococcoidia > Lucifugimonadales > CAZENU01 > CAZENU01. The sequence continues at coordinate 2,640,712 of CBDHDR010000002.1, read as the reverse complement.
GGGCGACGGTGCGCGGCCCCCAGCGGGCGTCCTTGCGCCGCCTCTGGTCGGGCGACAGTGTGACGACGCTCCACCAGAGCACCCTGCCGAGGCGCAGCACCGCGCTCATCTCGCGGTCGAGCAGGTTGGCCGCGATCGCCTGGGGCATCATCGCGTCCAGGTGCGGAGGTCGGGTGTGGGCCAGCTCCATCTGCGTCCAGCCGTCGTAGGAGCTCCCGACGGTCCCGACGCGGCCGTTCGACCACGGCAGCGCCGCGGCCCACTCGACCGTATCGTAACCGTCCTCGGCGTCCATGTGGTCCGCGCTGTAGAAGCCGGGTTGGAACTCGCCGTCGGAGGCGTAGCGGCCGCGCACGTCCTGTATGACGTAGACGTAGCCGCGCTCCGCCAGCTTCCGGCCTCGGTCGTCGAAGGCGGACTTGTCGTAGGGCGTGCGCTCCGCGATGGTGGGGAAGCGGCCGGGTGGTCGGGCCGGTAGACGTCGGCCCGCAGGACGGTACCGTCGCGCACGAGCGCCTCGGCGCCTCGCTCGACGACTGCGCGGTGATCGGAATCAACTGTCTCGTTTTGTCTCATTCTGTCCCGTTCGTATCTGGCCGATGAGACACTTGGCCGAAAGGTGAGACACCTGGTGTACGACTCACTCTATCTGAGGCGAGACACGGCGACGGGACATGAGACAGCGGTGGACCGTCGAAACTGAAACTGGACGCCTGAACGAACATGGGACTCCCCTCGTCCTGACCCTTCTTCCGACTCCTACGGTAGCACATACGTGCTGTCGTCGTCCAGAGATTCTGGGCTCGGTTACTGTTCAGAGTCGAGGGGACGAATGCTCAGGACCTCAGACCTTGGATACCCGCCTTCGCGGGTATGACGGGGCTGTCTGTCGTCGTCCAGAGATTCTGGGCTCGGTTACTGTTCAGAGTCGAGGGGACGAATGCTCCTCAGACCTTGGATACCCGCCTTCGCGGGTATGACGGGGCTGTCTGTCGCCGTCCAGAGATTCTGGGCTTGGTTACTGTTCAGAGTCGAGGGGACGAATGCTCCTCAGACCTTGGATACCCGCCTTCGCGGGTATGACGGGGCTGTCTGTCGTCGTCCAGAGATCCTGGGCTCGGTTACTGTTCAGAGTCGAGGGGACGAATGCTCCCTCAGACCTTGGATACCCGCCTTCGCGGGTATGACGGGGCTGTGGTAATCGAGAGCTTCTCCCGAGGTCTGAACAGTTACCGGGCTTGATTGCAGGCGCGAATCGCGCGCGCCCCAAATTCTTCGTCCTGCGCCGGAAGCCTCGGTTGATTCCCATACTGGAGCATACAGGTTAGAATATGCCGCCATCAGAGGCAGAAGGCGCGATTATTTCCCCATCGCCGGGACCCACCCAACGGAAGCGCATGACGATGTAGTCCGCGAGGCCACTCATGGAGAATCGCTTCTTCGAACAGCCCATACTAAACTCTCCCTATAAGCCCCCGGCCAGGTACTGGGAGCTGGACGCCCAGGGTCAGCCGACCCAGCGGATCATCGAGACCCGTCGCCGAGTGGACTTCATCACTCCTATCCCGAAGCCCAGGAAGCGCAGGGTACCCAAGAGTCAGCAGCAGCTCGTCTTTGACGAGGGCAAGGGGCTGTCCACCCAGGAGCAGCAGTACGAAGTCACGGAGATGGTGAATGAGATTCGCCGTCACGTCGACCAGTGGCGCCGCCTGCCGAATTCCAACGACTGGCGCGTCACGCCCGAAACCGCTCGCCTGCTCCAGCATTGGCGGCACCACGACTTCAGCGACATCCGTCCCTTCTTCTGCCAGGTCGAGGCGGTCGAGACGGCCATCTGGCTGACCGAGGTTGCGCCGAAGTCCGGGCAGGTCGGAAGGGGCCTTCTCGACCGTATTGCCAACGCCAACAACAACGCCAATCCGGAGCTTTCGCGGCTTGCGCTGAAGCTGGCCACCGGCGCCGGCAAGACGACCGTCATGGCCATGATCATCGCGTGGCAGACGATCAACGCGGTCCGCCACCCGAACAGTAGACGTTTCACGCGGGGTTTCCTGGTCGTGGCTCCGGGCATCACGATCAAAGACCGGCTGCGCGTGCTTCAGCCCAACGACCCCGACAGCTACTACGCCAGCAGAGAGCTGGTACCCAGGGACATGCTCCGGGACATCGAGGGCGCCAAGATTGTCATCACGAACTACCACGCGCTCAGGCTGCGTGACCGCATGGAGCTTTCGAAGGGCGGGCGTTCTCTACTCCAGGGCAGAGGGGACGAGTTGAAGACGCTGGAGACCGAGGGGCAGATGGTCCAGCGCGTCATGCCCGGTCTCATGGGAATGAAGAATATCTGGGTGCTGAACGACGAGGGGCACCACTGCTACCGCCAGAAGCCGGGCGAGTACGACGAGGGCGCCCTGAGAGGCGACGACAAGAAGGAGGCCGCCAAGAACAACGAGGCCGCCCGCGTGTGGATATCGGGACTCGAAATCGTCAAGGGCAAGCTCGGCGTCAGGCAGGTCGTGGACCTGTCGGCGACTCCCTTCTTCCTGCGAGGCTCCGGATACGCCGAGGGCACGCTGTTCCACTGGACGGTGAGCGATTTCTCGCTGATGGACGCCATCGAGTGCGGGATCGTGAAGCTGCCGCGCGTTCCGGTAGCGGACAACATCCCGGGCGGCGACATGCCGAAGTACCGCGCCCTGTGGGAGAATATCCGCGGCGACATGCCCAAGCGGGGGCGGGGCAAGGCGGGCAACCTCGATCCACTCGAGCTGCCCACACAGCTACTGACCGCCCTGGACGCGCTTTATGGCCACTACGAGAAGACCTACGATGCGTGGGGCAGGCCCGACGTTCCGCCGTGCTTCATCGTGGTCTGCAACAACACCTCCACGTCGAAGCTCGTCTACGACTACATATCCGGCTTCCGGCGCGAAAACGGAGACGGCTCCAGCGCCTTGATCCCGGGACGCCTGGCCCTGTTCCAGAACTTCGACGAACACGGCAACCCCCTCCCCATACCACGCACGGTGCTGATAGACAGCGAGCAGCTCGAGTCCGGGGAGGCGCTGGACAAGAACTTCCGCAAGATGTCCGCCGACGAGATCGAGCGCTTCCGCCGAGAGAGGGTGGAGCGCACAGGCGACCCTCGCGAGGCGGAGAAGATCACCGACCAGGACCTCCTCAGGGAGGTGATGAACACGGTCGGCAAGGAGGGCCGTCTCGGAAGCGCCATCCGCTGTGTCGTGTCGGTCTCCATGCTGACCGAGGGTTGGGATGCCAACACCGTGACACACGTCCTGGGAGTCCGCGCCTTCGGGACCCAGCTTCTGTGCGAGCAGGTGGTCGGCCGCGCGTTGCGAAGGCAGTCCTACGACCTGAACGAAGATGGGCTGTTCGACGTCGAGTACGCCGACGTGCTGGGCGTGCCATTCGACTTCACGGCGAGGCCGGTCGTCGTGAAGCCTCAGCCGCGCCGCGAGACGGTGCATGTCAGGGCGGTCAGCCCCGACCGGGACCATCTCGAAATCCGGTTCCCCAGGGTCTCAGGCTACCGCGTCGATCCGCCCAGAGAAGAGCTCGCCGCCGAATTCACTGACGACTCCTACCTGGAGCTGACGCCGGACCTGGTCGGCCCCACGAACACCAGGAACGAGGGCATCATCGGCGAGGGAGTGAACCTCAACGTAGAGCGCCTTCGCGACGAGCGTACCGCGACAGTGGCGTTTCACCTTGCGAAGCACCTTGTCGAGACAAGATGGCGCGACCCCAACGAAGAGCCCAAACTGCACCTGTTCGGCAGGCTGAAGGGGATAGTCACCGACTGGCTGGACGACTACATGGTCTGCAAGGGCGGCACATATCCGGCCCAGCTCGTATACCCGGACCTGGCGGACAGGGCCTGCGAGATCATCACGGCCGCCATCACCAGGAGCAGCGCGAACGGGCACCCCGTGAAGGCGTTGCTCGACCCCTTCAATCCGACCGGCTCGACCGCTCACGTGAACTTCAACACGTCGAAGACCAGCCTCTGGCAGACCGACTCCCGCAGATGCCACGTCACCTGGGTAGTCCTGGACAGCGACTGGGAGGCCGAGTTCTGCCGCGTGGCGGAGGCTCACCCGAGGGTGAACGCATACGTGAAGAACCACAACCTCGGGCTGGAAGTGCCGTACCGTTCCGGCTCCATTACGCGCACCTACATTCCCGACTTCATAGTCCTCGTCGACGACGGACGCGGCGCGGACGACCCGCTGCGCCTGATCGTCGAGATAAAGGGCTACCGGGGAATCGACGCGGTGGACAAGAAGCGCGCAATGGAGACGTACTGGGTCCCAGGCGTCAACGGCGCCGGCGAGTTCGGAAGATGGGCCTTTGCCGAGTTCACCGACGTTTACGATATGGAGGCGGGGTTCGACGCCCTGATACAGAGGTTCGTGGGGGGATCCGGCATTCCGGACTACAGCGCTCTCAGCGCCAAGGAGCTGCTCGCGTCCTGTCCCATTGACGAGGAGTACTTGGTCCGGCCTCGCGAGTTCCCGAGAGACATCGATTTTTGACGTCTTTCCTGAGCATGCAGGATGATGCCGCGCATGGAGGTTGACGGGTATGCCGGACCGTGATAATCTCATACTTAGATTCGCCCCTTGGCAGTACGCCCAGCTCCCGGACAGTCCGGCAATTATGAGCGAGGCCGATCCCTTGGGGCTTTTTCTTTTGGATGGTGCCCGGTAGCTGTGACGGCGAAGGCAGCGATTCTCATTGACGGCGGGTACTTCCTGAAACGCTTGCCGCATGTCCGGCGCGATGTCGATACTTCAAACGCTGAAGATGTCGCAAGAGCGATAAGACAACTGGTCAGCAGCCACCTGGACCAGTTGAATCAAGTCCATACGACTCCAAATCCCCTCAAGCTTTTATACCGTTGCTTTTACTACGACGCCTGGCCGTACGCACATAAGGGTCACGAGCCGATAAGCAAGCGCGCGATCGACTACGCCAAGTCGGAGGCGGCGATCTTCCGGCGTGAGCTTTTCGACGCGCTGCGCAGGCGGCCAAACTTAGCTTTGAGGCTGGGGCAAGTTACGAAGCCGGGTGATAGGTCATGGATTCTCAAGCCGAAGCCGCAAGGAGACCTCTTGAGCGGCGATATCGAGGTGTCTGATCTCCAGGATTCTGACTTCTTTCTCAATTTGCGCCAGAAGGGTGTCGATATGCGAATCGGCCTTGACATCGCGACGATCACACTCAAGAAACAGGCCAATGTCATTGTCCTAGTCTCCGGCGACAGCGACTTTGTGCCTGCGGCCAAACTGGCCCGGCGGGAAGGCGTCACGTTCATCCTGGACCCACTCTGGCAAAATGTGTCGCCCGACCTTCACGAGCATATAGACAGGTTGACAAGCGGCTTTTCACGGCCACGGCGCGACGCGCACGCACTTGACGTGGGGGACTGAATCCCATGCCTCGCGCACGAGCCAAACAGCCCAAGTCCGTCGAGACCCTCAAGCACGAGGAGGCCCGGCGTCCGAACCTGCCCTCCGCCGAGCACCAGCCTCTGATGCGAGATGAGGAGCAGAACGCCGTCCGCGTGGCCTACGAGCGGCGCAACCGGGACCTGGACCCGCAGCTCGTGTGGCGGGGCAAGGACGAGCAGGACTCGGCGGACCTGGAGGTCAACGTCCCGCCGCTGTACATCCAGGAGCGGGTCCACCCGAAGGTCCTGGTCGACGACCTGATGCGGCAGACCGCCAAGCGGCGGGAGTCGGCGGACGAAGGACGACAGCAGGGGTTCGCGGACCTGTTCGCCGACTTCAACGGCCTGCCGTCGGAGGACGCGAAGACCGAGTTCTACCAGCACGACGCCAACTGGTCGAATCGCATGATCCTGGGCGACAGCCTGCAGGTTATGGCGTCGCTCGCCGAACGCGAGGGTCTGCGGGGCAAGGTGCAGTGCATCTACGTCGACCCGCCGTACGGCATCAAGTTCAACTCCAACTTCCAGTGGTCGACAACCAGCCGGGACGTGCGCGACGGCGACCGCGAGCACATCACCCGTGAGCCGGAGCAGGTCAAGGCCTTCCGGGACACCTGGCGCGACGGCATTCACTCCTATCTCACCTACCTGCGAGACCGACTCACCATCGCCCGAGACCTGCTGACCGACTCCGGCTCCATCTTCGTCCAGATTGGGGACGAAAACGTCCACCGGGTGCGGGCGCTTATGGACGAGGTGTTTGGGGAGGATAACTTTGTTTCACTGATTGATTACACCAAGACCACAGGATTTTCTGGACAGTTCTTATCCTCAGTTTCAGATTACATCGTTTGGTATGGAAAGAATTTCGAGAGACTGAAGTACAGGGCCTTGTACGACGAAAAGCAAGCTGGTGAAGATGGAGCCACAAAGTACAGGGAAATAAAGAGTGTACGTTCTACTTTTAGCTTCCCATTTGAGGGGACGCGCCTTGCGACGTCAGATCAACTGACGTCGCAAGGCGCGTCCCCTCAGTCTGAGCAACATTTCCACTATAGAAACCAGAGTTGGTATCCACCTGCTGGCCTACATTGGAAGACGACTATCCAAGGAATGGAAAAGTTAAACAAAGCCTCACGGGTCATACAAGAGGGAAGGTCAGTACGCTATCTCAGGTTTTTGGATGATTTTGCCGCAGTGCCTCGAATAAACGTATGGTTAGACATCGGTGGAGTCCAAAGCCGAACCGACCCGAAGGTCTATGTAGTCCAAACAGCTAACGAAGCCATCAAACGCTGCATCCTGATGACCACTGACCCGGGTGACCTCGTGCTGGATCCAACCTGCGGCTCCGGCACCACCGCCTACGTCGCCGAGCAGTGGGGCCGGCGCTGGATTACGGTCGACACTTCGCGTGTGGCCCTTGCGCTCGCTCGCGCTCGCATCATGGGCGCACGCTACCCCTACTACCTGCTCTCAGACAGCCGCGACGGGCAGGTCAAGCAGGCGGCGATCGAGAGCAGGGCCGCCTCGGAATCCCCCACGTACGGCGATATTCGCCAGGGGTTCGTCTACGAGCGGGTGCCCCACATCACCCTGAGGGACATCGCCAACAACGCTGAGATCGACGTCATCTGGGAGGACGCGCAGAAGGAACTGGAACCCCTCAGGGAGGAGTTGAACCGCGCCTTGGAGAGAACCTGGGAGGAGTGGGAGATTCCCCGGGACGCCGAGGATACCTGGCCGTACGAAGCAAAGAACCTTCACGCCCGGTGGTGGGAGCTACGCATCGCGCGGCAGAAGAAGATCGACGCCTCCATCGCCGCCAATGCCGACTACGAGTACCTCTACGACAAGCCCTACGAGGACCGCAACAAGGTGCGCGTCGCGGGGCCGTTCACGGCCGAGAGCATCTCGCCCCACCGCGTCCTGGGAGTCGACGAGCACGGGGAGATGATCCTCGAGACGCCCGCCGGCTTCGGCAGCGGGTACGACTTCGCCCAGGTCATCCTCGACAACCTGAAGACCTCCGGCGTCCAGCAGGCGCACAGGGAGGACAGGATCGAGTTCTCGTCCATTAGTCTGTGGCCGGGGCGGCTGGTCTGCGCGGAGGGGCGCTACGTGGAGGGCGACGAGGAGGACGGCATCGAGCGCCGGGCGGCGATCTTCGTCGGCCCCGAGTTCGGCACGGTGTCCCGTCCGGACCTGGTGGAGGCGGCGCGCGAGGCCGCGGACGGCGGGTTCGACGTGCTGATCGCCTGCGCCTTCAACTACGAGGCGCACACCACCGAGTTCGAGAGCCTGGGGCGCGTTCCGGTGCTGAAGGCGCGGATGAACGCCGACCTGCACATGGCGGGCGACCTGAAGAACACGGGCTCAGGCAACCTGTTCGTCATCTTCGGCGAGCCGGATATTTCAGTGGCCAGTGGTCAGTGGCTGGTTGCCGGCAATGGGAGGATGGTTGCGAACTATGAGCACGTCAAAGAGCTATCAGGACTTGGAAGTCTGGAGGAAATCAATCGACTTGGCAGAGATGGTCTATCGCGTCTCTGTGAACTTTCCGCCGGAAGAGAGGTTCGGAGTAACCGGTCAGATGAGGCGGGCGGCAGTGTCGGTAGCGGCGAACATAGCGGAGGGGGCCGAGCGCCACGGGAAGAGGGAGTTTCTGCAATTCCTGGGGATAGCCAGCGGCTCTCTAGCGGAAACGGAGACGTTTCTGATTCTGGCGCGGCGGCTGAGCATGGCCAGCGAGGAGCAGGTGGCACCGCTGCTGGCCCGGGCGTCGGAAATTGGTCGAATGCTCAACGGACTCAAACGCTCGCTGCGGTCCAGAGCCTGACACCAGCCGACTTTCCCCTTTCACTGACCACTGGCCACTTGACACAGGTTATTGTCCACGGCGTGGACGTGTTCCATCCCAACACGGGGGAGGTGCGCAGCGACGGGCCGGACGGCATCGCCTGCTGGTTCATCGACACCGACTACAACGAAGAGGCGTTCTTCGTCCGCCACGCATACTTCCTCGGCGCCAGCGACCCGTACAAGTCGCTGAAGACCACGCTCAAAGCCGAGATCGACGCGGACGCCTGGGCAACGCTCCACAGCGACACGTCGCGCCCGTTCGACAAGCCCGACTCGGGCCGCATCGCCGTCAAGGTGATCAACCACCTGGGCGACGAGGTGCTGAAGGTGTTTCGGGTAGACTGATACCAAGTCACCGTGATGCCGCCGTATATGCGTGACTAGGGAGTGGATTCCCGCCTTCGCGGGAATGACGGCTTTCGGGAATGACGGCTTTCTTCGCGGGAATGACGGCTTTAAGGTTCGCTGACAATGAATTGGTAATCCTCAAAATGAATTGGCAATGGCAATAAGGAGGCCGTGTTGGACCCGAAGCGAGTTCTGATCACCGGCGGCGCGGGGACGATTGGCTCCGCTCTTCGCGCGCACCTGGGCGACCGGTACCAATTCGAGAGCCTCGACCTCGTCGAGGCGGCCGGCATCCCCACTCACGTCGCCGATCTGAGCGATCTGGACGCGATCATGCCCGCCTTCGAGGGCCAGGACGCGGTGGTGCATCTCGGCGGAGACCCGAACGGCGGCGCGCCGTGGGAGTCGGTGCTGCCGAACAACATCGTCGGCACCTACAACGTGCTGGAGGCCTGCCGCCGCAGCGGCGTGGAGCGCTTCATCTTCGCCAGCTCCAACCACACGGTGGGCGTCAACTGGGAGATCGACCCGTACCGGTCGATCTACGCCGGAGAGCTGAAGAAGCTGCGGCGCCCGCTGCCGATGCTGTCGACGACGGATGTACGCCCGTGCTGCCTGTACGGCGTGGGCAAAGCGTTCGGCGAGAATCTGGCGAGCCTCTACCACGACCGCTACGGGCTGTCGTGCATCTGCATACGCATCGGCGGGGTGTCGGCGGACGACGACTGGCGCTCGCACGGGACGTCGGGCCTGCCGCTGTGGCTCAGCCACCGCGACGCCGCCCAGCTCGTCCAAAAGTGCATCGACGCCCCGTCGTCCGTGGGGTACGCTGTGGTCTACGGCATCTCCAACAACACTCTGCGCTTCACCGAGATCGACAGCGCGCGGGATATTCTCGGCTACGAGCCCCAGGACGACGCCGGCGGCGAGGCCCCGCCCGGCTTCGTGCCCGACCGCTCCGACGACGACCGCGCCCACTGATGCCAGATTCCGTGCGAACACTGGAGGCAGCTTGTGGACAACGGTCTTCACCCTCACCCCAACCCTCTCCCGTCGAGGGAGAGGGGGAAAATCCACCCTCACCCGGCACTCTCCCATTGAGGGAGAGGGGGAAACTCACCCTCACCCCAGCCCTCTCCCGTCGAGGGAGAGGGGGGAAATCACCCTCACCCCAGCCCTCTCCCGTCGAGGGAGAGGGGGAAAATCCACCCTCACCCGGCGCTCTCCCATTGAGGGAGAGGGGGGAAATCCACCCTCACCCCGGCGCTCTCCCGTCGAGGGAGAGGGGGAAAATCCACCCTCACCCGGCGCTCTCCCATTGAGGGAGAGGGGGGAAACTCACCCTCACCCCAGCCCTCTCCCGTCGAGGGAGAGGGGGGAAATCCACCCTCACCCGGCGCTCTCCCATTGAGGGAGAGGGGGGAAATCACCCTCACCCCAGCCCTCTCCCGTCGAGGGAGAGGGGGGAAATCACCCTCACCCCAGCCCTCTCCCGTCGAGGGAGAGGGGGAAAATCACCCTCACCCGGCCCTCTCCCGTCGAGGGAGGGGGAGTTTATGCAAAGGTCTCTCCTAGCGACGCGGAGGAAGCACGATGACTGAACAGGCCCCGACCGCCTCGGACTCTGAGCTGCCACCGAAGCAGCTTCGCATGACCGCCGGCGCGGCCGTCCTCCGGGGGCTGCCCGATGTCCCGCTGCCGGAGGGTTTCGCGCAGAGAGCCTACCGGCCGGGCGACGAGGACGGCTGGGTCGCGCTGCTCCTGGAGGCGGGGTTCGAGGAGTGGGACCGGCCACGCATCGACGAGTATCTGGCCGACCCCGAGCGGAGGGAAGGGTCCAGCGTCGTCGTCGAGGGCGGCGTCGTGGTGGCCGCGACCTTCGCCTCTCGCCTAACCCGCGACGGCGTGGAGCTTGGGGTGCTCGACTACGTCGCCAGCAGCCCCGCCCGACGGCGCCTGGGACTCGGCCGCGCGGTGTGCACCGCGGTCGCGCGGTTTCAGGTGGAGCGCGGCTATCCGGCCGTCACGCTGTTCACCGACGACTGGCGGCTGGCCGCCATCGGGCTGTACCTGTCGCTCGGCTACGAGCCCGACATGCACCGCGAGGACATGCCCGGCAGATGGGACGCGATCAGGGCAAAGCTCGCGTCCGGCGGGTGTTAGTGCTCGCGCTCGGTGAGACTGTGCGTGGGCCCCTCGATACGCGCCGCTGAAGCAGCGTCGCTACTCGGGGTGAACGGATTGAGTAGACGGTGGAGAACCCGCAACACATTCGCCCAGAGTATCCCGGCGCTTCGTCGGGGTGTGGGATGAACGGGTTGTGCCGCGGGATGGGGCTAAGCCAAGGGCCCGTTAGCCCTGAGTATTCCGACGCTTCGTCAGGGTGTATCGAAGGGCCCTGCCTGATGTAGACAGGCCGTGTGAGACCACCTCTGAACGGGTAGCCCGACGATCATAGGTGCTCTATCACCTTGATCGGGCCCTGGCGTTCGCCCACCAGCTCGCCGGTTGCCACGACATGGCCGTCGATGGCCTTCAGCAGGTCTGCCTTCGTGGTCGACGACGGCAGATCGAGCATCGTATCCAGTGCGTATATCTTGAAGTAGTACTGCTCGATATCCCGCTTCTTCTGTCCGCCGCCCTGGCCGCCGGACCCCTGGACGATGACCGGGGGACAGGGCCCGAGATAGCCGACTTCGCCCACTCCGTTGGTGCCCTGGGCAGTGCCGGCGGCCAGCTTCGCCGCGTGCTCGACGTCTTCCTCCAGTCCGGTGCGGGTTGAGGGAATGTTCCACATGACCCAGTGGACGCGCTCAGCGCCCTCGACCTCCTGGCTGTGCACGATCACGGCCAAGCTGACCGTCCCGTCCGGTATGGCGTCCCAGGCCAGCGGCGGCGAGATGTTCGGCACGTTGGCCGAGATCTCCGTGCACGTGTGCTTCTTGGGGATGCGCTTTATCTCGTCGAAGGCGGGGCTCGTGAAGACGATGCTCGCTTCGACCTGCTGTTGGGCCGCCTGCCCGGAGTCCGCGGGCTCGGGTGTCGGCACGGCTACGCCCGAGACCTGGTCCGAAGCGGCCGTGGCCGGCGCCGTGTCGGCCTCGCCATCGTCGTCGCTGGAACAGCCCGCGGCAAAAAGGGCCACAAGCAGGACAGCCCAAACCAGGGCCAGCAACAACCGTGTGCCGCTCATGGTCTACCTCTCGTCGTCTCCGTCGGTCTGTGCCGCATGCCTACTATGGTCGCTCGGCACCGACTCGTACGGTGCGCGCCCCCTGGATTCTAGTGCTCGCGTAGAGAGACCGGGCCCTGGCGCTCGCCGACCAGATCGCCTACCGCCAGGATATGGCCCTCAATGGCCGTCAGCAGGTCCGCCTTCGTGGTCGATGGCGACAGCTCGAGCATCGCGTCCAGCGCGTAGAGCTTGAAGAAATACCGCTCGATGCCCTTCTTCGCGCCGCCCTGCGTCTGGGTCTTCGACGGCGTCTCCCCGGCCCCCTGGACGATGACCGGGGGACAGGGGCCGAGATAGCCGACCTCGCCACTGCCGTTGGTTCCCTGCGCCGTGCCGTCCGGCAGCTTCTCGGAGTGCTCGACGTTCTCCTCCAGCCCGGTGAGCGTCGGCGGCATGTTCCACACGACCCAGTGGACGCGCTCCGCGCCCTCGATCTCCAAGCTGTCCATGATCAGCGCCAGGCTGACCGTGCCGTCCGGCACGCCTTCCCAGCCCAGGGGCGGCGAGATGTTCGGCACGTTGGCCGAGATCTGGGTGCACGTGTGCTTCTTGGGTATTCGCCTCTTTTCGTTGAACACGGGACTGGTGAAGACGATGCTGGCTTCGACCTCTTGCTGGACCGCCTGTCCAGAGTCCGACGCCTCGGGCGTTGGGTCCCCTTCACCCGCGGCCTGGTCCGAAGCGGCCGCGGGAGCCCCCGTGCCGGCCTCGCCGTCGTCGTCGCTCGAACAGCCCGCGGCGAAAAGAGCCACGAGCAGGACAGTCCAAATCAGAGCCAGGAACAACCGTGTGCGGCCCATAGTCAACCTCCCGTCGTCTCCAGCCTCCGTCATTCCATCCCGGTTACCCCACGACCAAGATCCAATTGTCGCGTGACCCGACCGTCCGACCGGGCGATCTAGTGTTCGCGCATCGACAACGGGCCCTGGCGTTCGCCGACCAGCTCGCCCGCCGCCAGGATATGGCCGTCCATTGCCGCGAGCAGGTCGGCCTTCGTGGTCGACGGCGGCAGATCGAGCATCGTGTCCAGCGCGTAGAGCTTGAAGTAGTAGCGCTCGATTTCGCGCTTCTTCTCCTCGCCGACGCTACCCTGGGCGCCGAATCCGGTGACGATCACCGGCGGGCAGGGGCCGAGGTACCCGACCTCTCCCGCGCCGTTCGTGCCCTGGGCCGTGCCGTCCGCAAGCTTCTCCGTGTGCTCGACGTTCTCTTCCAGCCCGGTGAGGGTCGGGTGCATGTTCCACATGACCCAGTGGACGCGCTCCGCTCCCTCGAGCTCCAGGCTGTCCATGATCAGCGCCAGGCTGACCGTGCCGTCCGGCAGGCCTTCCCAGCCCAAGGGCGGCGAGATGTTCGGCACGTTGGCCGAGATCGCCGTGCAGGTGCTCTTCTTGGGTATCCGCCGTTTCTCGTTGAACACTGGGCTGGTGAAGACGATGCTGGACTCGAACTGCTGCTCGATCCCCTGTCCGGAGTCCGCGGGATCGGACGTGGTCTCCTCCGTACCCGCGGCCGGGTCCGCGGCCGCGGCCGGCGCGGCCGACCCTGCGTCGCCCGTCCCCTCGTCGGTGGCATCGTCGCCGCTCGAACAGCCCGCGGCCAGCATGACCAACGTCAGAGCTGCGCAGATCGTGATGATTTGGGACCGTAGGTTACCCATTCCGAACCTCCAATCGAATGCTTGGCCGATTGCCCGTGGGTGGGTGTCTATCCTCGTCTACCGCGGCGCCTCGGAGCGGCTTTCCACCACCGATGTCCCTCTCTGAACCTCTCCACATCTGGCCTCAGGGAAATCGCCTCAAGGTACGCCTGCTCTACGTCGGTCTCCGGTTCCCGAAGCCAGTTCAGGGTTCCGGCGAGATGGAACCAGGCCCAAGCCTTGCGAGTCGGGTCGTCCGTCAACTGTATCGCCCTGCGCAGCAACTCCGCAGCCTGACCGTTCAGGCGCTTTTTCGTAGCGAGTTCGCGATTGCGAGTGGCAAGGGCGATCTTCGTCTGTGCGAACTCGTGAATCACTTTGGCGTCATCTACGGCCTGGGAGTATATGCCGTCGAACATGCGATGCGCTTCACGGTAGTTGCCAGCCCGCTTGGTCAAGATCGCCGCGTCGACCCGGTCGGCATACACGCTCGTGTCCGGGATAAGGCTTAACCACTGCCTGGCTTCATCGTTGCGACCCCTGTTCAGCATCGCCTCGGCGTAGCGGAGGAAAGGCTGGGACGGTTCCGTCTTGTCGTGCGCCTCAGCAAAACGATCGATGATGTTCCTCGCTAGATCGAGGTCATCCACCGCTGCAGCGTATTCGATTATCTGGCCGGCGACGGCCCCCGAGCCGGGTTGGTCTTCTGCGGTTCGCAGCAGACCGTCCATTGCCCTTCCCCGATCGCCGGTTGCCCACAGGAGCGCACTCTCCCGCAGCGCGTGAAGTATCCTGTATCGAGGGTGCGCGGGAAGTACGACGCGGAAGTACGTGCGCCCCCGGTCAAAATCGAAACGCGGTTCCGGCGACCCACTCTCGCTCATGCGCCGGCGTATCTTGGGCAGACCGGTGCCTCTGGCCTCCGCCAATCGAAGCTCCTTCAGAAGTTCTCCGATTCTACGGTTCCTGGCCGGTACCGGAGGAACTGTGCTTCCCGGGGCGAGATGCTCGATCTCTATTCCCTGAACCGGACCGGGATAGCTGATGATCTCCATCCGGTCGGGGTACATGTAGACCTTGGTGGGCTCGCCGTTCTCGTACGACCTGTGATAGACGGCGTTGACGACGGCTTCTTCCATCGCCTCGTAGGGATAAGTGACCGTCTTGTCGACCTCGGCCCTGCCCGGTATCTTCTCAAAGAGGGTGCTGCCCAAGGAGTCCAAGTAGGTTAGAGCCTGCTTGATCTGGTGATTGAGCGGCCCGCGAATCGTCCTCTCCTCGATCAGGTCCCCGCCCTCACCATCTGCGAACTGCACGACCTCTATTCTGGCTCCCGGGAATATCTGGTCCGGGTCGTCTGTGAAGAACAACAGGGCAATGTTCCTGGGCGACTGGTGGGCATTCAGAGGCGACACAAGCCGCATGTTGGCGTACACGTTTTCGGCGTCGAAGTGAGTACCGCGCCCTATATCGCTTCCGATGTCGGCGAGCAACTCTCTGACCAGCCTCTCAGATATCCTGTCCGCGCCGACGTAGGCGCTACGCCGATCGTCGAACGGGACCTTGGCAGCCTGCTCGAAAAGCTGGGAGCGGAGCGCGCCCGTCGCTTCAACTGTCTCCGACCCGTGTCGAACGTAGTGTAGGCGGGTGCTGTCCGTATGCGACTTGGGCGCTTGATAGGGACGAGTGTCTCCGGCCGGTGCCCAGATGACCAGGATCAATCTATCGTCATACAGTTCAGGGAAGAGCAGCGGTTGATAGTCAGGATCGATCCTGTTGCACTGGCCGCGAACTTCTCGTTGGATGCGGTCGACATCGGCGTGGTCGAGTCCTCTCGGCGGAAGAACAGGACGGCCGTTTTTGTTCGTTTCGATGCCCAGAACTACGTACCCGCCATTCAGATTCAACAAGTCGTTGGCAAAGGCACAGACTGTTTTCACAACCGCCGCCGCAGTGAACTTGTCCCAAGTTCCCTTGAATTCGCGCCGGCTGTCTTCCACCGACCTGGCGTGGAGCAGATCGCCAATGTCAATTGGTAGCCCGCCTCTTATCCCGGACAGGCCTATGAGTGATTTCGTTGGACGCTCTTGCATTGCCAATACGACCGCCTCTTGGAATCCGGTTACTCACCTAGATGCGCGTAGGCTCGGTGAGATTGTAGCGCATCCCTTCACTATTCGCGCCCGTCCAAGGCATCGTAGAGGTCGACGCCGATTGCGTACAATGCATACGAGCGTATCCCACAATTGCTCGAAACGCCGCTGTCCGCGATCGCGCGGCGACGAAGAGGAGAAAGCACGTGCAAGCCAACGATATTCCGGACATCGGGTCACGCCGTGAGCTGTTCGTCGACAGGCTCCTTGTCGACCGCCTCGAAGGCGCCCGGCTCAAGCTGCAGGAGCCCAGGTCGGGCGGCGTCGCGGTCCAGTACGACACCGCCGTCGAGGGCTACCCCGACCACCCCGGCTCGTTCTACACGACCGTCTTGGAGGACGACGGCGTCTACCGCATGTACTACAGGGGCGGCTCGGACGTGGAGCGGTCGCTGACCTGCTACGCGGAGAGCGCCGACGGGGTCGCCTGGCGCAAGCCCGATCTCGGCATCTTCGAGGTCGACGGCTCGACGAGCCACAACGTGATCGGCTTCGTCCAGGCGCCGCAGTTCTGCGCGTTCAGGGACACGCGCCCCGGCGTGCCCGACTCGGAGCGCTACAAGGCCAACGCCCTCCGGAATACGACCGCGGAGAACGTCGGCCTGTTCGCGTACGTGTCCGGCGACGGCGTCCACTGGAGCAAGCTGCGCGAGGAGCTGATCGTCCCGAACGTGATGCGCAACCACTTCGACTCGCAAAACGTGATGTTCTGGTCCGACGTCGAGCAGCAGTACGTCCTGTACGCCCGCCACATGGTCGGCGGCAAGCGCGCGACCGCGCGGGCGACCTCGGAAAACTTCCTGGACTGGAGCGAGCCGACGCTGATGACCTACAGCGACACCGGCTCGACGACGCCCTCGGAGCACCTGTACACCAACCAGACCAACCCCTACTTCCGGGCGCCCCACATCTACGTCGCGATGCCCGGGCGGATCCTCTTCGACCGCCGCACCCTGCCGCCCGAAGAGCGGCGGCGGAGCAAAGAGGCGGTCGACCCCGAGGCCGGCGTGCCCGAGGACTGCTCGGACGGCGTGCTGTTGACGACGCGGGCAGGCACCGCGACCTACAACTTCACCTTCAGGGAGAGCTTCGTCAGGCCGGGCATCGGGCGTAGCAACTGGACGACCCGCAACAACTATCCCGCCCTGGGCGTCGTCCAGACGGGGCCGGCCGAGATGTCCTTCTACGTCCAGAGGCACTACGCTCAGATCACCTCTCATCTAGAGCGGATGACGCTGCGGCTCGACGGCTTCGCGTCCCTCAACGCTCCCTACGACGGCGGCGAGATGACCACGAGGCCATTCATCTTCGCGGGCGACGAGCTGGAGATCAACTACTCGACCAGCGCGGCCGGCAGCGTGAGGGTGGAGCTGCAGGACGCGGACGGCCGGGCCGTCGCCGGACGCGGTCTGGGCGAGTGTCGCGAGCTGATCGGCGACGAGATCGAGCAGGTCGTCTCGTGGGCATACGGGAGCGACGTCGGCGCCCTGTCCGGCAGGCCGGTCCGGCTGCGCTTCGCCCTGCGGGACTCGGACGTCTTCTCGTTCCGGTTCAGGCCGCGGGCCGCCTGACTTGGGTCGACGCTCAGCCGAAACTCCCGGCAGTCGCGCGGACGATGGCGCCGTCGACTGCCCGCGGTAGGATCAGGCGTCCCGTCTCCGATGCGTAGCGTTCGCCTGCCCGTCGCGGTGCTGCTCACGTTCCTCGCCATCGAGTTCATCGACGAGCTGGTCTACGGCGTGGGGAGCGCCGCGTGGCCCATCGTGCGAAGCGACCTCGACCTCACGTACGTGCAGATCGGGCTGCTGCTCGGCGTGCCCGGGATAGTGGCCAGCTTCGTCGAGCCGTTCATCGGGATACTCGGCGACGTGGGATACCGACGGCTGCTGGTGCTCGGCGGCGGCCTGGCGTTCGCGGCGTCCCTCGGGCTCGTGTCGGCGAGCCAGGGCTTCGTGGTGCTGCTCGTCGCGTGGATCGTCTATTTCCCGGCATCGGGTGCGTTCGTCAGCCTGTCGCAGGCGTCGCTGATGGACGCCGATCCGTCGCGACGCGAGCAGAACATGGCGCGATGGACGTTCACGGGCTCCATCGCGAACGTGCTAGGCCCTCTGGCATTGACGGCTGCCGTCGCGCTGGGCCTGGGATGGCGTGGGGCCTTCCTGTCGATCGCGGTGCTCACGGTACCGGCCATCGTTGCGGCGCACCGGATCCGACTCGGGCCGGCGGCGGGCGACGCCGACCGGGGCGCCGCGTCTTTCGTAGCCGGCATGCGAACCGCGATATCGGCGCTGCGGCGGTTCGCGGTGGTCAAGTGGCTCGCGCTGCTGCAGGCGTCCGACCTGATGTTCGACACACTCAAGGGCTTCCTGGCGCTGTACATGGTGGACGTGGTCGGTGTATCCGAGTCGAGCGCGGCGCTCACGATCGCGGTGTTGCTCGGCGTGGGCCTGGTCGGAGACTTCCTGCTGATACCGCTGCTCGACCGTGTCCGCGGCCTGACCTACCTCCGGTTCAGCGTGGCGGCCGTCCTGCTGCTGTATCCAACGTTCCTCCTCGTTCCGTCGTTCGAGCTGAAGCTGGCCGCCATCGGCCTGCTGGGGTTCGCGAACGCGGGCTGGTACTCGATCCTTCAAGGGCAGGCCTATTCTTCGATGCCCGGCCGGAGCGGCACGATCGTGGCGCTCGGCAACGTCTTCGGACTCGCGGCCTCCCTGGTCCCACTCGGGCTGGGCGTCTTCGCCGCCAAATGGGGACTCGACACGGCCATGTGGCTGCTCTTCGCCGGGCCGGTCCTGCTCTTCATCGGCATTGCGCGAACCGCGCCCAACAGCACTGCGCGCACCGCGTAGCAGCCCGGTCCCGTACCTGATCGGAAGAAGTAACTGTCCAGAACCAGGGGGCGCACACATCCCGTTCACCCCGAGTAGCGCCGCTGCTTCAGTGGCGCGTATCGAGGGGCGCACGCAACCTTTTCGCCAGTGCTCACGTCGGCCCCACAGACTAAGCTGTGCGGGCCCTTCGATACACCCCGACGAAGCGTCGGGGCACTCAGGGCGAGCGGGTCGTGTGGCGACGACCATGCCCCCACACCCGAGCGGGTGGCGCCGCCCCGCCGTCTCGTGTGGTAGCCTAAATGCCAGCCGGGGCCGCGCGTTTCGCCCCCAGGCAGCTACGCAGGAGGACACAGATGGAAGCAGGGCTCATCAGGCAGTTCGAGGAGTACAGCGTCCGACGCAACATTCCGGAGGTGTTGCGCCTGCTGACCGACGCCGAGCTGCCCGGCCTAACCCACCCCGACATCGAGGGCGGCGGCGCGGTCAAGATCGACGTTCTCGGAGACAGGGGCATCTTCGTCGTGCTGCAGCGGGTGACGACGATGGTCCCCGAAGACACCTTCTTCGAGGCGCACCGGGACCATCTCGACGTGCACGTGCCGCTGGAGGGGACGGAGTCGATCGGGTACACGCCGCTGGACGAACGGCTCGTCCCAGGCGGGCCGGTGCCCGTCTTCCAGGGCGACGACGTGACCTACGCGGCCTTCCCGTCCGACGACGACATGTCGGTGGTGCGGCTGGTCGAGGGGATGTACGCGCTGTTCGGCCCGGACGACGTTCACATGCCGAAGCTCCAGACCGACGGCCCGTCCCCGCTGCGCAAGGTCGTGGTCAAGGTCCCCGTCGCGCCGCTGCCCCCGCCGGACGAAAGCGTGCTGGCCGCGGTAGCCCAGGAAGGCTCGGCGCTGAAGACGCTTCTCGGCCTTTCGTAGCGCCGGAAGTAAGCTCAACTCCCCGAGAAGCCGGCGCCAACTCCCTACTCGCCGACAGCTATTGGAGAAGCCACTCCGGTTCGACGAGCAACTCAGGGACCCGTATCCCCAGGGCCTTGGCGATCGCGTCAAGGGTCTTGAATCTGGGCGTCTGTTCGCCCTTTTCCAGCCGGACCAGTGTCACGCGCCCGATGTCCGCCGCGTGAGCGAGGCCTTCCTGCGTCAATCCGGCGGACTCCCTGAACTGCCTGATGCGCAATCCAACGGTCTGCCTTCCCCGCATGGCTATCGCCTCGATGGTCGGTCGATATGACGCGTCACAGTAGTGGCGGGCAAAATCCCAGGGGATCTCGACCTTCTCGCCGTGGGCCGTCTCAACGACCACTTCGTACGGATTCGGCAACTCAAGGCCAGACACAGCCGCACGCTCTCTGATCTCAGGAACATCGGCATATGGTATGAGCCCGTTGGACCCGTCCGCGAAGCTCAGTTCGATGCCGTCTTCCAACAGGCTGGCCATCGTCATCATCCGATTGGCGTTCTTCACCAAGACGGCTTCCATCACCTACCCTCCATGAATGGCGTCCCACAGTCTGCTGATGTCTTCAGCATATCTTGTATAGGTCTTCATGATGTCCCTGAAAGTTCCGGGTGCCTGTCCTCCCTCGGAGACGGTGGCACGCTCACCCGATAGACGACCTCGTCATCCTTGGGGCGTATCCCACCCCTCGTCTTCGAGCGCTTCCAGATATAGCGCTATGGCCTCTCCGACGTTCCGGAGAGACTCCTCAACTGACTCGCCCTGGGAGTAGCATCCCGGCAATGCGGGCACCTCTACCCAGAAACCACCTTCGTCCGCACCATGAACAACGACGGAGTAACACATGACTCAACCTCAACGGATGCCGAACAAGGCGACAGTCCAAAACGCCCCGACCGGGGGGTCGGGGCGTCAGTGTTTCGCATGGGGCTGCCCGGTGCTGGGCGGGCTAGCGCTCTATGGGGGCTCCGACGATGCTGCCGTACTCGGTCCACGAGCCGTCGTAGTTGCGCACCTTCGGGTAGCCCAGGATCTGCGTCAGGACGAACCAGGTGTGCGACGACCGCTCGCCGATCCGGCAGTAGGTGATGACCTCGGTGTCGGGCGAGATGTCCTTGCCGCCGTAGATGGCGCGAAGCTCCTCGACCGACTTGAAGGTGCCGTCGCTCTCGTTGACCGCCGAGGCCCACGGGATGTTCGCCGCGCCCGGCACGTGCCCGCCGCGCTGCGAGCCCTCCTGCGGCAGGTTCGCCGGCGCCAGAAGCTCGCCGCTGTACTCGGCCGGGGCCCGCACGTCCACGAGCCCGATGTTGTTGCGGGTGGATGCGACCTCGAGCACGTAGTCGCGCGAGGCGCGGATGCTGGGGTCCGGGTCGCCGGCGCAGTAGACGCGCTTCGTCGGCGAGGGCACGTCGGTCGTCGTGGGCCTGCCCTCGTCGATCCACTTCTGGCGTCCACCGTTCATCATCTTGACGCCCTTGTGCCCGACGCCCTTGAGCTGCCAGAACGCGTACGTCGCGAACCAGTTGTTGTTGTCGCCGTAGAGCACCACCGTCGTACCGCGGGAGATGCCGGACTCTCCCAGCAGCGCGGCGAGCTGCTCGCGGGTGAGGATGTCCCGCGTCAGGGTGTCGTTGAGCTGCGTGGTCCAGTTCCAGCCCACGGCCCCCGGTATGTGGCCCTCACCGTACGACGACGTGTCGACGTCGACCTCGACTATCGCCACGTTGTCGTCGTCCAGGTGCTCCGCTACCCAGTCGGTCTCCGCTATGGACTCGGGATGAGCTATTCGTGCTGCCATTTTGTCACTCTCCTTGAGCGAGTTGAATCGAGGTTGGGTTTTCGATGCCGGCGAACGGCTCGCGTCGAGCCGCCCGCCTACATACAGGACAGCCGATGAGAACGGTCGCGGCCGTTTCGTGCTTCGGGCATCAGAGGTCTAGGCCGGCACCGCGGGCGCACCGCAGAAGAGCTCGTAGTCGATCAGCTCGGTGATCGTCGGGTTGTCGCCGCAGAGCGGGCACTCCGGATTGCGCCTCAGCTTGACCGTGCGGAACTCCATCTCCAGCCCGTCGATGAGGAGCAGGCGGCCGCTGAGCGACTGGCCGATGCCCATGATCAGCTTTACCGTCTCGGTCGCCTGTATCGTGCCCACCAAGCCTGGTAGCATCCCGAGCACGCCTGCCTCTGCGCAGCTCGGCACCTCGCCCGGCGGCGGCGGCTGCGGGAACAGGCAGCGGTAGCAGCCCTTGCCCGGCAGGTAGACCGACGCCATTCCGTCGAATATCAGGATACTGCCGTCGACCACCGGCTTGCCGTTCAGGTATGCGGCGTCGTTCACGAGGTACCGGGCCGGGAAGTTGTCGGCCCCGTTCACTACAATATCGTAGTCCGCGATGATCTCCATCGCGTTCTCGGACATGAGCGGCTCCTCGTGGACGCCGACCTCGACGTCGGGGTTGTACGACTTCAGCGTCTCCTGGGCGGAGAGGACTTTGCGGCGTCCGATGTCGTCGTTCTGGTGCAGGATCTGGCGCTGGAGATTGGTCACGTCCACCGTGTCGAAGTCGACGATGCCGATCTTGCCGACGCCCGCGAGCGTGAGATAGACCGCGACGGGAGAGCCCAGGCCCCCGGCGCCGACGACCAGTACCCTGGCATCCAACAGCTTCCGTTGGCCGACGCTGCCCACCTGGGGCATGATGATGTGGCGGCTGTACCGCTGCACCTGGTACGGCGTCAACGGCTGACTGGCGACCGTTGCCATTCTCTCCTCCAGCTTCGGCGGTCCGCCGCATTCTCGCAGCGGACTCTCGAACGATACTCGAATACGCCCCAAACAAAACGCCCCACCGTCCACCGGCGGAGCAGAGGCCGTCCCCAACCGGGTCGGGCGCTGAATGAGTATAGCAGCCGGCCGCCAACCCCGACAACGTCGCAGATTCATCCCCGCCTTCTCGCCAAGTGTGGCCGCGGCTGATCCGAAAAATGTGCCCGAATCTGTCCCATTCTGTCTCATTCCTATCTGAGCGGTGAGACAGTTGGCCGGGGAATGAGACACTGAGTGGCTCATTCGCTCAATAGGAGGCGGGCCGCCGCTGGACCAGATGAGACAGGGTGTCTCGCCGCATCGGTCGTATGCGCGCCTTGAACGAGCTCAATCCATCCGCCGTCAAGTGGTTTGCCACGAGTACAAAATAGCACGCATGTCCTGTCGGACGCAAGGGCCCGTCCGAGATTCACGACTCGAGTGGGAAGGCCGGCGTGACGGACTGCTTCCGGTGTCATGGTGGCGCACCATGCCGGGGGTAGATTCCCGCCTTCGCGGGAAACACTGTGGCCTTGCGCAGGCCACATAAGGGTATGAAAATGGGTGCTGCTGCCCCCGGCGTTTGGTCCAGAGTCCAAGGGCGGGGATGGGTTCCCGCCTTCGCGGGAACGACGGGTGGGGCGTGGCACGTCTATTTTCATAGCAATGACGGAGGTGTGGGGTTCCGGCCGTCACCGGACTTCGCCTCATCGAGCGCAGGGCCTTCAGGTTGTCGCCGATTCCGTCGTAGACTTCCATTCCTCGGGCGTCGTCATTGGCCGGTCGCGCGGCGTCTGGACCCCTCGACGCCCGTATCCGAGCGGTTTGACATGGCATAGGGCCTAATCTATAGTGCGCCCAGATTCAAAAAGGCCGCTTTCGGCACTATTTTCCCCAGGTGGCGCAATGACAGAAAAGAAGGTCCTGAAGGCCGTACAGATCGGCATGAGCACCGGGCACGCGGGCAGCCTCGACTCGTCCCGCCCAAGGCTGATCCGCACCTTCCAGCAGCTCGAGGGTGTCGAGGTGGTCGGCTACTGCGAGATCTACGACCAGTCCTACCTCGACGTGGCGAAGGCCTTCGACCCGAAGGCTGGCGTCTACTCCTCCGTCGAAGAGCTGATCGAGAAGCAGGACTTCGACCTGGCCTGCGTCGTGCTGCTGCCAAGAGACGTCCCGGACGCGCTGCTCAAGCTGGCCAACGCCGGCAAGCACTTCCTTGTGGACAAGCAGTTCGCCCGCAAGTCCGAGACCTGATCGACGTCGTCAAGAGCGTGCGCAGCAACGGGGTAACGACCTTCATCGCCTACCCCTGGCGCTACCATCCGGCGGCGCAGGACCTGCGCGACATGGTGGACCGCGGCCTGATGGGCAGGCCGCTGTCCGTCGAGGCGAACCAGATCTTCGACGTCGTGGACGCGACGAAGGCGCTCGGACCGGCGCATCGGGCCGACACCGAGTCCGGCGGCTCGCTGCACTACGTCGGCTGCCACATCATGGACACGATGCGGTTTTTGGTCGGCGGCGAGGTGAGGGCCGTGCAGGCCATCACGGGCCGCCCGAACGGCCACATCGAGCCCGGCATGGAAGAGGCCGCGATGCTGGCGCTGGAGTACGACAACGGCGCGCTCGGCACCCTGCACTGCGGTTACCTGGGGCACCTGGGCACGAACTACGCCTCTATCAGCCTGCGAAGCGAGTTCGGAGAAGGGTACTTGGACGTCGGCAAGCCCCGCCTCGAGGTTCGCAGCAAGGCGCCCTCCTGGCGCGGCGCGCCCAACCGCGTCATCGACTACGACGTGCCCACGTTCGAGGGCATCATGACCTCGGTCTGGTACCACAGCTGGATCGAGCGCTTCATCGACGACGTGCGCGCCGGCCGACCCGGCGTGCTCACGATGGACGACGCGCTGTACGTGCTGCAGAGCATCGACGCCGCCTACGAGTCGGCTCGCACGGGCCGCCGCGTCGAGGTGCAGTACGGCGTCTGAAGCGGCGGTCCAACCATACTGCACCTTACTCAGAGTTGAGCCGTCGAGGGCGAGTTCCGCGCGTAGGAGAACGGCGATGAACGCCCCGACATCATCGCTAGGGCCTCGCATTTCTCGTCATTGCTGGATAGTGCCGGATGCTTCCCTGAGCAAAAGCCTATTTCGATAAGAGTGTGTTCTCTTGGCTTTGGCTTCCACTGTACGGAACTGGGCGGGTATGCTGAGATGAAACCTACTTCGTGGATCTTTGTCAGCGTTGTGCGGCGGCTTTGGTCATGTTTGTCGCTGGATGCGGCGACGAACCGAGGGAACGCGTCGAGTCGATTCCCTCTCCTACCCGGACGCCTGAATCGCCCGTCGCCACCACACCCGTGTCGTCCGCCACACCTGTGGTCAACATCCAGTTCTTCGGCGCCGCCGACCTCTCCGACGAGAGCAAGTCATCGCTCGCAGACCTCATTGAACGCATCCAGTCCGGCGTGGTGCAGATCACTACAGGAAGCGGTGGCGGATCGGGCTTCATTATCGATTCGGCGGGACTGGTCATAACCAATGCGCACGTCGTTGCTGGCGAGAGCCGCGTGGATATATGGCTGACGAGTGGGCGCCGCTATGAAGGGGAGGTGCTAGAACGAGACGCGTCCTCAGACCTTGCTCTGGTGCAGATAGGCGGCAGCGGGAGCTTCTATGCCATCCCGGTAGGAGACCCGAGCCGCGTGCGTGTGGGTGACGAAGTGCTTGCTTGCTCTGTGATAGGATCGGTCCAAACCTGACCGTAACCCGTGGGATCATCTCCTCTACCAGAACCGTAGATGGCATTGAGCTGCTTCAGACGGATGCAGCACTGAATCCAGGCAACAGCGGAGGTCCACTCGTCAACAGGGACGGGGAGGTGATCGGTGTCAACACATCCAAGATATATGAAGCCACTGGCGGCAGACCCGTGAGCAATATCGGATTCGCCGTCTCCGTCACCGAGGTCAAACGCAGACTGTCGACTCTGGGAGGAAGTTTCGTCGCCAGCCGTGGCGCATCGAGCCCGACACCCACCATAACCCCGACCACTGCCGCCACGCTCACTCCGGCTGTAACTCCAGCTCATACCTTAACGCCAACGCTCACACCCACAGGAACACCCACGGCAATACCCACGCGTGCACCTACAGCAACATCCACGGCTACACCCACGCCTGCGCCTACAGCAACGCCCACGCCCATACCCACCCCAGCGCCACCCTTCGTATCCGTCACCAGCGGTAGCTATAATGCCTGCGGGTTGCGCGCGGACGGAACCATCGTCTGCCAAGGCGAGAGCGAGTATGGCAACCTCTCGCCAAATGAACGCCTGACGTCAATAAGCATTAGCGACACTCATATCTGCGGATTACGTGAAGACGGCATCTCCGTCTGCTGGGGAGACACAGCGCTCTTGCTTCAACCTGGCTCACTGCTGAAAGACGAGCGCTTCATTGCCATCAGTGTTGGTCGCTACCACAACTGCGGTCTACTTGAGGAGGAAGTCAGGACCCCCTTGTACAACAAGCCGGGAGATCCAACGAGCGGGGTGTTGGGCACTGCCGTTTCTCTCATCGAGCTCGTTTCTTGCTGGGCAAGCGACACTCAGGGTTGGTCCCTACCACCTCAGGATCGGCGCTTCACGTCCATAAGCACCGGCTGGTTGGAAACCTGCGCCCTACGTGACGATGGCATAGCCGTCTGCTGGGGCCTCTCCACCATTGGAGGTGGGACGCCACCGCCGGCAGATGAGCACTTCACATCTATCAGCAACGGTGGTAGTCATGCGTGCGGCCTGCGTAAGGATGGTGTCGCCATCTGCTGGGGAGAGATTGCCTCACCGCCGGAAGATGAGCGCTTCATGTCGATCAGCAGTGGTCAGGATAATGCTTGTGGCCTGCGTGAGGATGGGACAGCCGTATGTTGGGGCGGAATAGCTCCGCCGCCGAAGGATGAGCAATTCACGTCCATTAGCAGCGGCACGATTCACGGATGCGGCCTCCGCGTGAATGGAACGATGCTTTGTTGGGGGGACGGTCTCTGGAACCAATTTTCACCTGGAGACGAGCGCTTCATATCCGTAAGCAGTGGTGACTGGCACACTTGTGGAGTGCGTGAGGATGGCATTATCAACTGCTGGGGGAGCCTCATTTGGGAGGAAACTGAACATAGAGAGATTTCACCTGAGTCTGCCTTTGGGCTAGGAGTAGACTTCGGCAGCGCCCGCAGTTCATTTGAAAGATTGGGTTTTGAGTTTGAACCAATCGAGCGAAGCGATGGGCGCTCCGCTGTATTGGGCAGAAAGTCACCGGACCATACGAATGCTCCAGGACAGAGTATAGAAATAGTCCTAATTGGTGATGAGCGAGGCATTGAAGAAGCACATCTTGTGTTCTCTCACGACACCATACTGCTGTCCCCCGGAATACTGACCTTCCTCGAGATCATGTCAAATGGTCAACTAACTGACATCGATTGGATGGTGAATGACTTTATCGAAGGCAACAACCCAAGCGAACTGAGAATCGAAGATGTGACCGTACAAGCACGGCTGCTGACAGACTCAATCCGCATCGTATTCAAGAGGGCGGACTAGTCAGACCAAGAGCTACCATACCACCAGGCTGAGAGTCGAACTGCTAGGGAGGAGCTAGGAGTTGGCCAGGCGGACAATCTTGCGAATTAAAGGCAAGGGACAAGTGAAGACTGGAGCAAGGCTCAAGAGAGCTATATCACACAGTAGCATCCTTGCATCTTATGCATGGCATAGAGGTGGACTGGTATCCTTTGGTGGGTTCCTGCCGCCGATTCTGCGGCGCTGGTCCGCAAGCGCGACGGCGTTTCCCTTCGGACGGAAGGGGCCGGCCGCATGCGCAGGGGCTATCCCATAGAAGAACAGCAGAGCAGGAGGAAGCGAACCAATGATACTGTCCAGTGAATTCTCGGCCCTCGTGATCGTCCCCGTGCCGCCTGCTGAGGGTGGCCATGTTGGGAAAACTTGATTGGGAAGACTCCTAACCGCGGATGAAGTAAAGTAGTGATTAGTGAGAATCCCGTGCAGAGAGGGTTGCCTATGAATCCCTACACCGAAATTCGGCGCGTCACTCTGATCCATGAAGGTTTGCCGGTGCATCTCATCCTTCAGACACGACACTGTGTCCCTCCTGTCGACTTCTTTTGCCTGTCTTGGAGAACCGTCCTGCCAACCGGGAGTAGCAATCGACGCTTCTACTACGATAGACAGCATGGAACCGGAATTTGGAGGCTACCTGTCCCGGTCGCCCTCAGACTGCTGGATCGAGCTGATGCGGCAGGAATGCTTGACGAGCGATACGATGACCTACAAGAACGTCATCGCGGCACCAACAACTGCATCATCGACTCGCGAAACTTGGGTCGACGAGAACGTGAACGCGAATTTGCTTCCATCATCAACGTAGACAGAGATCCTGACTGGGGATTGGAACCGCTGTTTATCATCATCCAAGTCCCTGACAGAAGATGGCGGAAGATCATGATAGTGGACACACGGGAGGGAATCTGCACATTCAGATCAACCACGACGGACACTTCGTACCGGCAAGGGGTTGTCGATGGAATGATCCCCCCGTGGCGGCTGGATAACACGATGCAGGATGCCAGTCGTACTATGATGAGGGAGTTTCAGCGCGTTCTGCGAACTCTCTGACGGAACCATATAGAGCCACGGGTGAGATGGTTGGATAGCACCGAATCCTGACCCGCAAGGAAGCATCGAGCACTCCTTACGTGAATAGACGCTAGCTTTGGAGAGTCGAAGACTGATGGACAACATCGAAACAGCCTTCGCCAAAACCTTCGACAACTGGAACATTCGTCTACCCCAGAATGCCACTGCTCTGAAACAGCCCGGCAAGATCGTGCAGGCTGGCTGGGTCATCAGCTACGTGTTTGGCGAGGACTATCTCGACTACTACGCCGAACACCGCATGACTAACCCACGCCACGTGAGAATCCATTCTGACGGGCGGAGTGAGTCCTTGGAAGCTCCACAGGAGATGTACGCCGTTCCCGGTGATGCCGATGAAACAGCTCGCCAACAGGCCAAAGAGGATTTCTATGCCTACAACCGGAGAGTGTACTCCGAGCTAAGGGCTAAGGGCTTGGCCCAAATCCCCCGCCTAATTTGGAGGAGCGGCGTGTTGGACTGCTTCCTGCGTCGTGACGATCCACCTCAATGGTGAAACAAGGTCGTCATCTCGGAACCGGCTTAGTGGCTTGGGAGACTGGATACCGGCTTTCGCCGGTATGACGGAGGTGGGGGATTGGGCTTGGCGGACTAGGTTGCACAAAGGCCCGGACCTCCTTATATTGAAACCCTCCAGGAAAGTTCGCAGTAGAGCAGGCTCAGGTACAACACACCAGCGTATCGAAATTCCACACGAGGTGCGTAGATGGCATCCGACAGACCACTGAGAGCGGCGCACGTAGGCCTGAGCACGGGCCACGCGGGCAGCTTCGACGACTCCAAGCCCCGGCTGATCCACGACGTCCGACGCCTCGAAGGCGTGGAGGTCGTGGCCTACTGCGAGACGTACGACAGCTCCTTCCTCGACGACGCGAATAAGCACAACCCGGGCGCGGGCCTCTACTCCAGCCTCGACGACATGCTGGCGAAGGAGGAGTTCGACTTCGCCGCGGTCGTCCTGCACCCCGCCGACGTCGCGCCGGCGCTGCTCAAGCTGGCGGAGGCCGGCAAGCACTTCATGGTCGACAAGCAGTTCGCCAGGAAGTCGGAAGAGCTCATCCCCGTCACCAAGGCCGTCATCCGAAACAACCTGACGACCTTCATGCTGTACCCGTGGCGCTATCACCCGGCGGCGCTGGACATCCGGCGGCTGATCGAGGAGGACGTCCTGGGCGAGCCGGTCGACATCGAGAGCCGCCAGTTCTGGGGACAGGTCGGAGGCCCGCTCGGCAAGGACATCAACGCGCCTGCCCACCGGCTGGACACCGAGGGCGGCGGCGTGCTGCACTACATCGGCTGCCACCATCTCGACCTTATGCGCGCCGTCATGGGCTGCGAGGTCAAGTCCGTCCAGGCGATGACCGGCCGCCCCTTCGGGCACATGGAAGAGCCTATGGAAGACATCGCCGTGCTCGGCCTCGAGTACGAGAACGGCGGTTTCGGCAGTCTCCACCACGGCTACACGAAGCCGATCACCGTGGGAGACCAAGGCTACGACAGCGCCTTCGTGCTGCGCGGCGTCAACGGCTGGGCGGAGTGGACGCCGGTGGGCGGCAACCAGCTCGAGGTCACCAGCGCGTCGCCCCAGTGGCGGGGCGCGCCGGAGAAGACGATCACGTACGACCTCGCGCCGCTGCCCAGCATCGTCGGACACGTCTGGTACTACGTCTGGATCGAGCAGTTCGCCAACGACATCCGCGCCGGCCGGCCCGGACGGCCGAACATGGTGGACGGTCTGCACGTACTCCAGAGCATAGACGCCGCCTACGAGTCGGCCCGCACGGGCACGAGAGTCGACGTCCGGTACGGCGTGGACGTGTAGCGTCCGTCCGCGGGGCCGGCTCCCGGCGTCCGAGAAGAGGTTGACATGATCGACGACCGAATCGGTGTTGGCTTCGCCGGCTGCGGCTCCATCTCCCGCCTGTACACCGACATATACGCCGGGCTGTCCGACGTGGCGCGCGTCGTCGCCGTTGCCGACCCTCAGCCGGAGCGCGCGGAGCATCGCAGGGCGCGCCAGATCGAGGCGTACCACGCAGCGGCCCACGCGGCGCGGCTGCGGGCCGGCGAGTCGCGCGACGACGAGACCCGCGCCCGTGAGCTGCGAAAGGCCGCTCTGGCTGAGTCGGCGGCCATCGCGGGCATCCGCGTCTACCGCGACCACGAAGGCCTTCTCCGAGACGAGGAGGTCCAGGCGATGGTGCTGCTGACGACTCCGACGGTACGCTCCGAGCCGACCATCGCCGCGGCCGAGGCCGGCCGACACGTCTTCACCCAGGGCCCGATGGCCGCGAGCGTTGCCGACGCCGCGGCCATGGCGGACGCGGTCCGTAGCGCGGGCGTGAAGTTCCACTCCCAGTGCGGGGCGCGGTACCCGCGCGGGATCGCCCTCGCCCGCCGTGCCGTCGAGAAGAGCCTGCTGGGGCAGGTCGCGAGCGCCCGGGTCGAACTGAACTGGTTCCGTCCCCAGAGCTACTACCAGGGCTGGCACGGCACCTGGAGCGGCGAGGGCGGCGGCGCAGCGTTCCACCACGGCAGGTACATCATCGACCCGTTCCTGTGGGTGCTCGGCTCGCGCGTCGTCGAGCTGTTCGCGTACGCCGGCCCGGCGCTGCGGGAGATCGAGCACGAAAACCTGACCCACGCAGCGATGCGGTACTCCAACGGCGCCACCGGCACCATCCACGCCTCGCTGCTCAACCACAAGCAGCGGCTCACCCCGTCGGGCCGGTTCGAGATACTGGGCCGCGACGCTTCGATGCTGGTCGGCGAAGAGTACGCCAACCAGAGCAACCCGGGTGGCAGCTACTGGGAGGCCGACACGTCGTTCGGGTTCGGAGACGGGGCGGCGGTCGACGCGCTGGACGCACTCGCCGACGACGTGTCCGACGTGCCGGAGCGCGCCTCCGAGGAGTACCAGAGCCGGCTGTTCCTGGAGAG
Source organism: Dehalococcoidia bacterium (assembly GCA_965261815.1). Lineage (GTDB taxonomy): Bacteria > Chloroflexota > Dehalococcoidia > Lucifugimonadales > CAZENU01 > CAZENU01. The sequence continues at coordinate 2,609,714 of CBDHDR010000002.1, read as the reverse complement.
CATCGCCAACGACTCGGACCCGCTGGTGCCCATCGAGGTGCCGATGCACCACGTGGAGATCGTGCGGGCCCTGTACAAGTCGGCGCACGAGGGCGCTCCGGTGAGCCTGCCGCTCGACAAGGACGACCCCTTCTACACCTTCAAGGGACGTATCGCGTGATCATTCACCTGTGGACAGTGCGGCTGGGAACCTGACGAGCACGGTTCCCCACGGTGAGATTTCCAACGGTGCGGTATCATGGTGACTTGCGGCGACAGGCAGGGGTTGGAAGGGAAAAGTCCAGCCACAAAGGGGGCGAACATGTTGCCAATTCGGCCTACGGTGGTGGAGCCGCGAGAGTGCAATCGCATCTGGCTAGAGTACTCCGACGGCTCCGCAGGCGAGGTCGACCTGTCGCACCTGGCGGGAGGAGGCGTGTTCGAGGTCTGGAACGATCGCGCCTACTTCGCTACGGTGCGCATTACCGAGTACGACGCCATCGCCTGGGGTGATGAGTTGGAGTTGTGCCCCGATGCCCTATATATGCAACTCACAGGCAAGTCCCTCGAACAGACTATGCCGGGGGCCACGTCGCTCTTTCGCGATGCCTGAGGTCTGCCGCTTCTACGGAATCGTCATTCACATGTACTTCGCCGACCATGCGCCGCCGCACTTCCATGCGCGTTACGGCGGCCATCGAGCCGTAATCTGCATAGATCCTCCGTCCGTACTCCACGGCCGTCTCCCCGCTCGCGCCCAGAGCCTGGTCATGGAATGGGTGGGGCTGCATCGCCGCGAGTTGCGAGAATCCTGGGCTCGAGCGCGAAGACGAGAATCGCCCGGCAAGATCGTGCCATTAGAATGAAGGGGTATTCTGATCGGACAATGCCCAACGAGGACGCTGGGCAACCTCCAATCCACCGCTCAAATCTGCTGCGACCGGAGAGTCTGCCATGACCAAATACAGGGCTGGAGCTATCGGCAGGACGGGCCGGGGCGACTGGGGCCACGGGCTCGACGTAGCCTTCGTGGGCCTGCCCAACGTCGATTTCGTCGCGGTCGCCGACGACGATCCCGAGGGGCTGAAGGCCGCGAAGGAGCGTACGGGCGCCACAGCCGCGTATGCCGACTACCGAGAGATGCTCGAGAAGGAGGATCTCGACCTGGTCGCCGTGTGTCCGCGGTGGCTTGGGCCCCACCGTGACATGGTCGTCGCCGCCGCCGAGGCGGGAGTCCGCGGCGTGCTGTGCGAGAAGCCCTTCGCGCCGACGCTCGCGGACGCCGACGCCATGGTGGAGGCGTGCGAGCGGTCGGGGACACGCGTCACCGTCGCCCACCGCAGGGCCAACCCCTACGAGCAGCACGCCAAGAAGCTGGTGGAGGACGGCGCCATCGGCGACCTGCAGGTGCTCAAGGCACACGGCAAGTGCGACCATCGGTCCGGCGCCCAGGACTTGATGGTGCTCGGCACGCACATGATGGACAGCATGCGCCACATCGCCGGCTCGGACGTGCTATGGGCCACCGGCCACGTCACCCAGGACGACCGGGACGTGACGGTCGACGACGTAAGGGAGGGCGACGAGGAGATCGGCCTCATCGCCGGCAACGGCGTGTCAGCCTACTACGCCTTCGCCAACGGCACGGCGGCCCACTTCGAGTCCCTGCCGAGCGAGATGCCCGCCGACCGGACCGACAGCTGGTTCGGCTTCGAGGCGTACGGGACCCGCGGCATCATCTCGGTGCGGAACTCGCCCAAGGGCAACATGTTCGTCTACCCCTACGGCCAGTGGGTGCCCGGCAACGACGACGAGAAGTGGGAGCCGGTGGTGCTGGACGAGTGGGGGCTGCACGAAAATGTGCCCGTAAGGTCGTCGATGCACCTGAGCAACCGGATGATAGTCGCGGAGCTGATCCAGGCCGTCGAAGAGGGGCGAGACGTGGTGTCCAGCTCCAGCGACAAGGACGCACGGGCCGCGCTGGAGATGATCATGGCGGTCCACGAGTCCCATCGCCTCGGGACGCGCGTCCGGTTCCCTCTGGCCAACCGCGAAAACCCCTACGAGGTCTGGCGCCGGGAGCGCTAGTCACAATGCTGGTGTCGGCCCCACCCAAAGACTGAGTTGTGCGGGCCCTTCGATACACCCCGACGAAGCGTCGGGGCACTCAGGCCGAACGGGTCGTGTGGCGACGGCCCCACCCCTACTCAGACTTCGAAGAGCGCAGCAGGGTCACGCGAAAGGAGACCTTTGCGTAACTCCCCCTGTGGGAGACAGCGTGGCGGAGATGGCTGGTATTCCTAGCGGGGAACCCCCAAACCTGGATTCCCGCCTGCGCGGGAATGACGATTGTGCAAAGGTCTCCCTGCGCCGGAAGGACGGTTGTGCAAAGGTCTCCCTGCGTGGGAATGACGGTTGCGCAAAGGTCTCCGAACGCGGGAATGACGGTTGTGCAAAGGTCTCCGAACGCGGGAACCCACAGGGGTGGGGCAGCGTTCCTCTCAGCAACTCTGGGCGGTTCCTCATGCCAGGCCAGCTTGAAGACTACGTCGGGGGCTTCGGCTCCAGCAGGAGCATCTCCCGTTTCCCGCCCTTCAGCTCCAACCTGTCAGAGACAGTGAAGTGCTCTGCTATCTCCGACTCGAACGCCTCCGGGGTGTAGTCGGGGTAGTCCTCGGACTTGTTCTCGACGAGCTTGCGGAACATCTCGTCGTCGCGCCCGACGAACTCGACGATAGCGGTCGCGTCCAGACTCCGAAGCCACTCGACGAACAGGGACAGCGGGACGTTCGCCGAAACGCGCATGTGATGCACCAGCGCCAGGCAGAGCACCATGTCCGGGCTTCGTCTCTTGTCGAACGCCGCACGTTCCTGCCCTGCCCACCCCTGTCCTGGCGACAGGTTCGCGAGGTCCATCACGAGCGGGACGATGTTCCGTTCTCCTCCTTCACGCCCGCCGCGGTAGAGCAGGTCCACCGCGTCCTGGTCGCCGTCCACCGCGATCACGGTCCCCGAGTGGCGCGCCGCTATGCGCGAGAACGTCCCCGTGTTAGCTCCCAGGTCCCACAGCAGGCTTGGACGCCGCGTCGAAGTGTGCCTGTCCACAAAGCTCTTCTTGCGCTCGAAGTCCTTGTCGTCGTACGAGTGCGTTTCCGAGTACTGGGACCAGTCGGAGCTCGGAGGGCCATACGACAGTCCGTCGACGAGTCGCGTCAGGCTGTCCAGCAGGGCCAGGAGCGTCACCCTGGGCTGCCTGCGCTTGGACACCGAGCCCTGCGCGTCGGCGCCACGACGCCGCATCCGCCGCTCCGCCTTCGCCGGGAACCACACGTGAGACAGGACGCCGCGCTTGAACCGCCGCAGCCCGTAGAAGTAATTGGTCGCGTCTTCCGGCGGTATGCCGTCCAGGCGAGAGCGCAGCAGCGGCTGGAAGAGTATGCCGAGATGCGCCATGAGCATGAGCGGCGTGAGGAACGTAGAACAGAACTGCCGGTATCCACGCCAGTATTCGCCATCCTCCCAAGGGACAAAGGACGGCACGTCCGTGAAGAGGGGGCGCGCGCCAATCCACTGGATATTGAACGGGGTGGCATCCTTGAGCATCCAGCCATTCCGGACGGCCATATCGAGCAGGCGAAGCTGCAGAAGCGCCGCGTCCTTGAGCATCGAAAACGGCCACTCGTACGGCCATGTGACGAACTCCACCGCCTCGTGCTCGACGGCCGCTGCCCAGCCCATCTCGATCACGCGGGAAGCCGCGGGGTCGTCCCTGGGCAAGAAGGTCGTCTTCGCTATGTCGCCGTCCGCGACCAAACGGCGAAAGAACGGCTCGGAAAGCAGCCTCTCGATCGTCTCAGCCGCCTCGCCGTTCAGCCCGCGAACGACCCGGGCGCCGCCCGGGTCGTGCCAACGGTACACCCGCCCTGACGGGTCTTTGAAGGACCCCCCGTCTGCGCTCAGCATTGGGCCTGCCGTGCTCAGAGCTGCCCGTCGCCGCCGCTCTCGTCCTGGCGCCCTCGACGTCCCCCGCCCGGTACGAGGCGCCGCAACCTGCCAAGGTATGCGCGCGCCGTGTAGCCGATGGCCGAGATGAATCCCAGTGCCGTGACGATGATGAAACCGGCCGCGCCCGGGTCCACGTAGGCCATCAGGACATCGATGCCGCCGGACGGCGGGTGCGTGACCGCGCCGTCGTAGGCCAGAGCCGCGTGCGGCTGGATGAGCGCCACGGCGATCAAGGCCGCGGCCAGTACGCTCAGCAGGACCCTACTCATACAGGAACTCCTGGTAGTGGTATTCGTGCTCTTCGAGCCCCTCCATGAACCGGTCACGTCGCGGCTCCAGGAGGGCGGTCTGTCCACCCGACAGGCATCCCAGTATCGCGTGCACCGCGTCCAGGGTCGTCATGTAACCTTTGGCCTCCGCCTCATCGAAGTACTCCTCGCATCTATCCGCCGGGTAGACGCCGCCCAGGATGGCGAACCGGTCCTGCAGGTAGAAGGCAGGGTCCTCCTCGACCTCGACTCCTCTCGAGAAGTGCACTCCGTGATCACCGAACATGAACAGGATGGCGGTTGGATCGCTACTCCTGACATGCTCGATGATCTGTTCCAAGTGGACTGCCGCCCTATCGGAGCGCTCGCGATACCATACGCGAAATCTCTGTTTGTCTTCTTCGTTATCGTAGCGGAATCTGGATGACGTGTGCCCGGGCAAGTCGATGTGGGCAATCACAAACTGAGGCGCACTCTCGCCCACGTTGGCTAGCGCTCTAACCAAGGCATCGTTAGGAGTGTTCGAGGCGCTCCGGTGGCGATCTGAATTCAGAATGCCGCAGTACCCCCAGAAAGCCCACGTCCTGACGTCCTCGTCCAGCCGGCCGCACACACCTCCCAACTGATCGCTGATGACGTAGTTGTCGATATGCGCCCCCTTGGTGCTCCCCAGGAAGGTGTCCCCGTATATGGAGGTGGTCTCGTACCCGTTTTCCCGCATGATCCATACGAGGGGGCTCAGGTCGTTGCCCGCGAAGTAGCTCGGAGTTTGTACGAAATAGCCCGGCCTGTAGTCGGCCAGGAAGATGTTCTGGTCCAAGGCCATGATCGTGTTCAACGAATAGTAGGTCCCAATGCTGTTGGCGAACAGGTTCCGGAAGCGGCGGGCTTTCCTATCGAACGTCGAGTGGAAGTCGGAGGTCTCGACGCCGAGATACTTCTGCATGATGCTGTCGGGAACCATCGACTCGAATCCGACGAAGTACACGTTCGGCGTCTCTTCGAACACGATGGGCCGGACTTCGCCACGCATCTCCCAACTGTCGCCCACCAGCCGCCTCTCTACCTGGAGGCCGGTCCAGACGATCACCGCGGCGCCGACCGACACGACCCCCAGGAGCGCGACCACTCCCCAATACGGCTGATCCACGACCCGAGAGGCCCCGTATACGGCGAACGCCCCGGCGGCGCATGCTCCGACCAGGGCAATCCAGAACCTGGGCTCGTCCGGCGACAGCACGCCTCCCGGGCTGCTCAGACCAGCTGCCAGATCCGGCCAGAGTGGCGACGATACCGCAACAAGTGCGGCCGCCGAGAGTGCGACGCCGCCCCAACGGCGTTCGTCGATGACCCGGAACGCCACGAACAGCCCGAACATCGCCGCGCCGCAGACCCCGATCAGGACCAGCCTGTTCTGCGGGTAGAACAGCTCAGTGTGGACCAGATAGGCGGTGAACACACACGCGAGCGTCACCACCGCGAGCGCCGCGTTCGCCGCCGTCCTGGAGCGCAGCGCGAGCGACTGCACGCCCAGCAGCAGGACACCGCTGACGGCCATCCCGAGCGCCAGCACGACAGCCAGCTCGACCGCGGAGATGTTGTGCCGGGAGGGGTGGACGGTCGCGACCATCGCGGAGGCGATCACCAGTGCCGCGAACGTCAGCTTGAACGCCGCCTCCCTTGTAGCAGCCAGATACTGTCCCAAGAATGCTCCTTCCACAGATGCGGTCTCGGTCGTGCCGCGCGCCTAGATCGAGTGGCAGCCCGGATGCGCTCCTACAGGAGTCTAGCTGCGACGAACCTTGGACCGGCCTAGCTCCTGCCGAGCCGCCTGTCTTCGGCCGCCAGCCACTCGTAGTAGTCCCGCGGCATCGGCGCGGGCTCGCCCAGGCCGTGCTCGCCGCGCCAGCGCACGAGCGGGTGGTCGCGGCCCGCCTGCGGGAGATCTACGCGGCGGCGATAGGCCGCGGACTCGAAGATGCCCATCATGATCTCCAGCACGTGGTGCGCCTCAGCCATGTTGCTCTCGTGCTCGCGGCCCTCGTCCAGGGCCTTCACGTACTCGTCGACGTAGCAGTACTCCTCCAGCTTGGCCATGCCGTCGGGGTCGTATCCGTCCGGGACCGACGTCTCGAGCGGCTCCCACCTGTCGTGCTCACCGTCGGGCCGGAAGTGCGGGTTTGGCAGGATCCAGACCCCCCCGTTCGACCAGTGCAGCCGCCCCTCCGTGCCGTATATCTCCATGCCGGAGCCCGAGGTGTCCACCTCGGGGAACCGGTGCTGCAGCAGCGAAGCGGTGACGTTGTCGTCGAACTCCAGCACCGCCGTGATGTTCTCGCCCGCGATGGTGCCCATGCCGCTCGGCGATGGGACGACGTCCTCCGGCGTGATCGAGCGGCCGTTCGTCACGGCGGTCGCCGAGACGCTGCGGCACGGCCCGGCCAGCTTGGTGACGAAGTTCAGGGTGTGGACGGCGATGTTCATCACGCCGTAGCCGCCGTAGTAGCCCTTGCCGCTGGCGTAGATGTAGCGCAGCCGTCCGATCCTGCCCTCGTCGAGGGCGGCCTGCGCCGCCATGAGCGTGGGCGAGACGCGCTGCTGGTGGTGGACGGCGATCCGCGCGCCCACCTCCGTCGCCCTCGCGGCCAGCGTGTCGGCCTGCTGCAGATCGATCGTGACGGGCTTCTCCACGTCGATGTCGACGCCGTGCTCGAGGACCCGCATGCAGAGCGGGAAGTGGAACTCGGTGCCCGTCGGGATCGCCACGATGTCGGGCTCGACCTCCTCGATCATCGCGTCCAGATCGGTGTACCTGGCGTCGACGCCGAGCTCGTCCCCCAACCCGTTCAGGCGCTCCTCAACCATGTCGCAAAGCCCGACGACCTCGGTTCGCGCGTGTGCGTGGTAGGCGCGGGCCGCGTGACCGCCTCTATCTCGGCATCCAAGAATGGCGACTCGATACGTTTTCATGGTCTGATCACTCCAGTTTATGGCCGTAAGGCCGGCTCCTCCTGGCGAAAACGAACGCCCGAAGTATAAACGACCCGTCGAGCGCCTGCCCTATAATGGAGACATGACCATCACGACACGGGAAAGCAGGGACGGTGTAATGACGGCGAAGTCCGAGCTCACGGCCTTTGACGAAGTCAACATATTCTTCGACCGAGCGGCCGATCGCGTCGGTGTCGACGACGGCATGCGCGAGGTGCTTCGTCGACCGTCGCGCGAGCTGACGGTCTCCGTGCCCGTCAGGATGGACGACGGGCGCATAGAGGTGTTCAACGGCTATCGCGTGCAGCATAACTCGATGCGCGGCCCCCACAAGGGGGGCACCCGGTTCCACCCCGAGGCAGACATCGAGGAGATCAGGGCGCTGGCGTCGCTCATGACCTGGAAGACCGCCGTCGTGCGCATACCGTTTGGCGGCGCCAAGGGCGGCGTGCAGTGCGACCCCAAGACGGTGAGCGAGGCGGAGCTCAACCGCCTGACGCGCGGCTACACCTTGAACGTCGGGGACCTGCTGGGGCCCAACCGCGACATCCCCGCGCCCGACATGGGCACCAATTCGCAGACGATGGCGTGGATGATGGACGCCTACGGCCAGGTCCACGGCTATACCCCGGCCGTGGTGACCGGGAAGCCGGTGGAGCTCGGCGGGTCCGTGGGGCGCGACTCCGCGCCGGGCCGAGGCGCAGTCTACGTGATGGCCGAGGCGGCCGCGGACCTCGGCCTGACCGTCGACGACGCGCGGCTGGCCGTGCAGGGATTTGGCCAGGTCGGCATGTGGGTCGCCCGACTCGCATACGAGATGGGCTGCAGCATCACCGCGGTGAGCGACGTCACGGGCGGCATCTACCGAGAGGCCGGCCTGGACATCCCCGGCGTCATCGCCCACCAACGTGAAGCGGGCACCGTCTCGGGCTTCACCGGCAGCGACGCCATCAGCAACGACGACCTGCTGGGGCTCGAGTGCGAGTTCCTGGTGCCGGCCGCGATCAGCAGCGTTCTACACGCGGGCAACGCCCACAGGGTGAAGGCCAAGGTCGTAGTCGAAGCCGCAAACCACCCGGTCACGCCGGACGCAGACGCGGTGCTGGTCGACCTCGGAGTGCAGGTGCTCCCTGACATCCTGGTCAACGCCGGGGGCGTGGTCGGTTCTTACTTCGAGTGGACACAGAACCTGTACCAGCACCAGTGGGACGAGGCCCGGGTCAACGACGAGCTCGACAAGATCATGACCAGGGCTTACCGTGACGTGAGCGAGCTCGTGAGACGCGACGGCATCGCGTACAGGGATGCCGCCTTCGCCATAGCGGTCGAGAGGGTCTCCCACATCGCCAATCTCCGCGGGTTCATATAGACACCTCGAGGCCGGCGCCTGAATCGCCGGCGCGCCCGGACGGCCATGCTCCTAGCCTTGGACATAGGCAACACCAACATCACCTTCGGGGTGTTCGAGGCAGGCCGGGAGCCGCCCGACCACCGGCCCGCGGCCACCTGGCGGATCGCGACGGACTCCAGCCGTATGCCCGATGAGTACGGCGTCCTGCTTCACGACCTGCTGGCCCTCAAGGGCATAGTGCCGGCGGACCTCACGACCGTGGCAATGTGCAGCGTCGTACCGCCACTGACCCCGGCGTTCACCGACCTGTGCCGCACCTACTTCGACGTCGAGCCCCTGGTCGTCGGCGCCGGCGTGAGGACGGGCATCAAGGTCCTCTACGACAACCCGCGCGACCTGGGCGCCGACCGCATAGCCGACGCCGTCGCCGCGCTGCGGCTCTACGGCGGGCCGCTGATCATAGTCGACTTCGGGACCGGCACCGTGTTCGACGCCGTGTCGGCCGACGCCGAGTACGTGGGCGGGGCCATCGCGCCGGGGATATCCCTTGCCGCGGACGCCCTCTTCCACAACACGTCGCAACTCAGGCGCGTGGAGCTGGGACGCCCCGAAACGGCCATCGGCAGAAACACGATCCACGCGCTTCAGTCGGGCCTCGTGCTCGGGTTCACCGATCTGGTCAAGGGCATGGTGGCCAGGTTCGACAGGGAGCTCGGCGGGGGCTGCAAGGTGATCGCGACCGGCGGCCTGGCCAACCTGATCGAAGGCGAGGCCGCGATCTTCGACGCCATCAACCCCGACCTCACCCTCGTCGGACTCAGCATCATCCACGAAATGAACGCCTGAACGGCCGGCCGGATCGCGACCGGCGGCTGCCGTCCCAAGAAGGCCCGGCTCCTATCTGGAGCGGGCCAGGTTCGATTCGACATCCCCCCAGACGTGACCCCCCAACCCTGGATTCCCGCCTTCGCGGGAATGACGGTTTCTCAAAGGTCGCCGAACACGGGAATGACGGGTGTTCAAAGGTCTCCGAACGCGGGAAGCCATCCCCGGCGAGGTGCGCCACAATGGCACTGGAAGCAGCCCATCACGCCGGCCGGCCCAATCAGGTGCCGAATCTGGGAACCCTACGCTGCTTTATGGTCTACGAAACGATGTTGTAGAATGTTGCAGCCAGCCGACCGTCAGGCGGCGGCGCGTGAAGGGGAAAGACCATTTGGCAGACTATGATCTCGTAGTTCTCGGAAGCGGCCCCGGCGGATACGTAGCCGCGATCCGGGCCGGACAGCTTGGCATGAAAACGGCGGTCGTCGAGCGTGATGAGCTCGGCGGTGTCTGCCTCAATTGGGGCTGCATCCCCAGCAAAGCACTCCTCCGCAACGCCGAGATCGTCAACCTCGTCCGCGACGGCGAGAAGTACGGCATCAGCGCGGAGAACGTCTCGTTCGACTTCGACAAGGCCGTTGACCGAAGCCGCAAGGTCGTCAAGAGGCTCACGACGGGGATCGGCTTCCTGCTGCAGAAGAACAACGTCGAGCACGTCCGGGGCACGGGCGTGCTAGACGGCCCCGGCGCGGTGCGGATCGACGACGGCCGCACTCTCACATCGACCAACGTGATCGTCGCCACGGGAGCGCGGCCACGCTCGCTCCCCACCGTCCCGGTCGACGGCGAGGTCGTGATCGGAAGCCGCGAAGCCGTGGAGCTGCGAGAGGTCCCGCCCCGGGCGGTGATCGTGGGCGGCGGCGCCATCGGCGTCGAGTTCGCCTACCTGTGGCGCTCGTACGGGGCCGAGGTCACGATCGTGGAGCTGATGCCTCGGCTGGTGCCCGTGGAGGACGAGGAGATCAGCCGTCAGCTCGAGCGCTCTTTCAAGAAGCAGGGCATCAAGTTCATGACCGGCTCGCAGGTGGACGGCGTGGAGGTCTACGGCTCCGGCGCCCGGGTGACCGTATCCAACGGACGCGGCGAGGTCGTCGTCGAGTGCGACAAGGTGCTCGTCGGCGTCGGCGCGCAGGGCAACATCGACGGCATCGGCTTGGAGACGCTCGGAGTCGCCACCGAGCGCGGCTACATCCCGGTCGACGACAGTATGCAGACCAACGTCCCTGGCGTATACGCCGTGGGCGACGTCACCGGCAAGATGCCGCTGGCGCACGTCGCGTCGGCGCAGGGCGTGACCGCGGTCGAGTCGATCGCGGACCTCGACCCGCTCCCACTGGACTACGAATCGATGCCGAAGGCGACGTACTGCAAACCGCAGATCGCCAGCTTCGGGCTGACCGAGGCGCAGGCGCGGGAGCGTGGCCTCAACGTCAAGACCGGCACGTTTCCCGCGATGGCCAGCGGCAAGGCGTTGGCCCTGGGCGAGACCGACGGGATGGTCAAGCTGGTCGTGGACTCCGAAGTCGGCGACCTGGTCGGCGCCCACATGATCGGCGCCGAGGTTACGGAGCTCCTCGGGGAGCTGTCGATGGCCAAGCTGCTCGAAAGCACGACCAAGGAGCTGGGCTGGCTGGTCCATCCGCATCCGACGGTCTCCGAGATGGTAAAAGAAGCGGCCCTGGCGGCGGACGGCGAAGCGATCCACATCTAGGTTACAAATGACGCTCGCAGTCGACCTGGACAAGACCCTCGTTGCCGACCTGTACCGGCGGATGGTACTGATCCGCCTGTTTGAAGAGCAGAGCGGGCGGTCATACCAGGAAGGCAAGATCCGGGGATTCCTCCACCAGTACAACGGGGAGGAGGCGATAGCCGTCGGGGCCATTCCGGTCCTTCGGGACGACGACTACATCATCACCCACTACCGCGACCACGGCCACGCTCTGGCCAGGGGGCTCGACCCCACGGCCGTCATGGCCGAGCTCATGGGGAAGGTCACCGGCACCAGCGGCGGCAAGGGTGGATCGATGCACCTGTTCGACGTCTCCAAGGGTTTCATGGGGGGCCACGCCATAGTCGGCGGGCACCTGCCCATGGCGGTCGGACTCGCGCTGGCCATCAAGTACAGACAGGAGCAGCGGGTCGTCGTATGCTTCTTCGGCGACGGCGCGGTCAATCAGGGCGAGTTTCACGAGTCCCTGAACCTTGCCGCGCTGTGGCAGCTGCCGGTCCTGTTCTTCCTGGAGAACAATCTCTACGGGATGGGCACCCACATCGAGCGCACCCATGCGGCGGGCAGGAACGTCTTCAACGCCGCGGACGCGTACGGCATCCCCGCCGCGCAGGTCGACGGGATGGACGTGCTCGCCGTGCGAGAGTCCGCGACCGAGGCCGTCGAGAGAGTCCGCTCCGGAGACGGCCCGGTATTTCTGGAAGCCATGACATACAGGTTCGTCGGACACTCCTTGGCGGACCCAACCACATACAGGAGCTCTTCCGAGGTCGACACGTGGCGGGAGCGTGACCCCATAGAGTTGTTCAAGCGGACCATCCTGGAGAACGGCCTGCTCGATCAGCAGGCGCTCGACGAGATCGGCGCCGAGGCGGCGGCCTCGATCGCGGAGGCGGTCCGATTCGGGGAGGAGAGCGAAGATCCGCCGCCCGAGGCGCTCTACGAGAACGTCTACGGCTGGCCGGCGGAGTGGTCGAAAGGCGGGCGCGGCGATGCCTGAGATCACGTTCAGACAGGCGGTCGCCAGGGGCCTGCGGGAGGCGCTGGACTCCGACGAGCGCGTCTTCCTGATGGGTGAGGACATCAACCACTACCAGGGGCCGTACGCCGTGACCCGGGGCATGGGACAGGAGTACGGCGAGGAGCGCGTCAAGGACACCCCGATATCGGAATCGGCCGTGGTCGGCGCAGGCGTCGGCGCAGCGATGGCCGGACTTCGGCCCATCGTCGAGGTGATGACCATCAACTTCATCCTGCTGGCTATGGACCAGGTCGTCAACAACGCGGCCAAGCTGCGGTACATGTCCAACGGACAGATCACCGTGCCGCTCGTCATCAGGACGGTGACCGGAGGCGGGGCGCAGCTCGCGGCGACCCACTCGCAGAGCCTCGAGGGCTGGTTCGCCTCGGTGCCCGGGTTGAAGGTCGCGGTGCCGTCGGACCCGTACGACGCGCTGGGGCTGCTCCGAACGTCCATAGCCGACGAGGACCCCGTCATATTTGCCGAGCATGCCCTGCTGTACAATACGCGGGGCGAAGTCCCTGACGAGCAGTACGAAGTGCCGCTCGGAGAGGCTGCCGTCAAGCGCGAGGGCACCGACGTCACCCTGGTCGCCTACGGGCGAATGGTCCACGTCGCGCAGGACGCCGCTCGGACACTCGCGACGCGGAACGTCGAGGCGGAAGTGGTGGACCTGCGGACCCTGCGCCCGCTCGACGTCGACACGGTCGTCGAGTCGGTCAAGAAGACGAGCCGGGCCGTGGTGGTCGAGGAGACGTGGCGAACCGGCGGCTTCGCCGGCGAGCTCGTAAGCGCCATCCAGGAGCAGGCTTTCGACCACCTAGACGGCCCGGTCGGGCGCGTCGGCGGCATCGACGTGCCGGCGCCGTACAACGGTAAACTCGAGCGGGCCGCATTCCCCGACCTGGAGCGGGTCGTGGCGGCGGTCGAAGGGCTCTACGGTATCTAGGTTGAGAATCGACGCGGCCGCAGCGGTCCCGAGGCACCGGCCTACGGTCCGGGAACCCGGCGGCGTCCGCAGCTAAACCCTGTCTCAAGGAGGTGCGTCATGGCCACTCCACTTAACATGCCACAGATGGGCTACGACATGCACGAGGGCACCCTTGTGCGATGGCTCAAGTCGGAAGACGACGAGGTGTCTCTCGGCGAGCCGATCGCCGAGATCGAGACCGACAAGGCCGTCGTGGAGGTCGAGGCGACCGCCGCGGGGCTGCTGAGGAAGATACTGGCCGCCGAGGGCACCACCGTGCCCGTCGGCCAGCCGATAGCGATCATCGGCGAGGCGGGAGAGGACATCGAAGGCCTGGTCGCCGACGATTCGTCCTCCGATGACTCCGAGGCCACCGCCGAAGAGCCCACCGGCATCCCGCTGCCCCCGCCCATTGTCGAGCCTGAGCTGCTCGCCGCGGAGGCGCCGGCGGAGTCGGAGCACGAGATGAGGGCGTCGCCGGTCGCGCGGCGTCTCGCCGCGGAGCGCGGCATCGACCTGTCCCTCATAACCGGCACCGGGCCCGGCAATCGCATAACGCGTGACGACGTGCTCTGGTACAAGCCGCCAGAGCCCGATGACGAAGACGAGGCTGCCGACGAAGAGCCAGCCGAGCCTGTCATGGAAGCCGAAGCCGCTGACGAAGAAGAACCGGCTGAGCCTATCATGGAGGCCGAGGCCGCCGAGGAAGAGCCGGCAGAGCCCGCTATGGAAGACGAGGCCGCTGACGAAGAAGAACCGGCTGAGCCTGTCATGGAAGCCGAGGCCGACGACGAGGAGCCGGCCGAGCCCGTCATGGAAGACGAGGCCGACGACGAAGTGCCGGCTGAGCCCATCATGGAAGACGAGGCCGTCGACGAGGAGCCGGCCGAGCCCGAAATGGAAGCCGAGGCCGCCGAAGAAGTGCCGGCCGAGCCCGTCATGGAAGCCGAGGTCGCTGACGAAGAGCCGGCCGAGCCTGAAATGGAAGCCGAGGTCGCCGACGAAGAGCCCGCCGAGCCCGTCATGGAGGCCGAAGCCGCCGAGGAAGAGCCGGCCGAGCCCGTCATGGAGGCCGAAGCCGCCGAGGAAGAGCCGGCCGAGCCCGTCATGGAAGCCGAGGTCGTTGAGGAGGAACCGGCCGAGCCTGAGATGGAGCCCGAGGAGGCGCCGACGGCGGAGGCCGAAGCCGCACCGGAGGAGGACGCCCCGAGCAACGTCATACCGCTATCGCGCACGCGGCGGCAGATCGCCCGGGTCACCGCCCGCAGCAAGCAGGAGATCCCGCACTTCTACGTCTCGACCGAGATCGACATGTCGCAGGCGATGGAGATGCGGCGCCAGCTCAACACCCGCCTCGACGACGACTCCCGCGTCAGCGTCAACGACCTCGTGGTCAAGGCGAGCGTCGACGCGCTGCAACAGTACCCGAGCTTCAACGCGTCCTACTCGGACGACGGGATCGTAATGCACGACACCGTGAACGTCGGCCTCGCCATCGCGCAGGACGACGGGCTGCTCGTGCCGGCGCTGCTGGACTGCGCCGGCAAGTCGCTCGTGGAGCTGGCCACCGCCAGCAAGGACCTGGCCCGGCGGGCCGGCAGTGGCGCGCTGCACGCCCAGGAGTACGCCGGGGCGACGTTCGCCATCAGCAACATGGGGATGTTCGGGGTGTCGAGCTTCGTCGCCATCATCCAGCCGCCCCAGTCCGCCATTCTGGCCGTCGGCGCGGTCGCCAAGCAGGCCGTCGTACGGGACGGCGGGGTTGTCGCCGCCGACATGATGACCGCGACCCTGTCCGCGGACCATCGCGTCGTCGACGGCGCCGACGGAGCGCGCTTCATCGGGGAGATCAAGCACATCCTGGAGAACCCGTTCAGCCTGCTGCTGTAGCCGCTCGGACGACAACGGCGGGGTGTTGATGCGACGATCGCGTGCGCCCTTCGATACGCGCCTGTGAAGCACCGGCGCTACTCAGGGTGAACGGATTGTATGTCTCCCGAGAGTAACTGTTCAGTCTTGAGGGGATCTCTCGAAGAGCCGCCGCATCTCTCCGTCATACCCGCGAAGGCGGGTATCCAGGGGCGGGGGTATTGCCCTCACCGAGTCTGAACACTGACTCCCGAGACTGAACAGTTGCGCTGGCGAGCCTGTCGTCAGGCAGCTTCGACCGCGCGCTTGAGGTTCCGGAGCTTCTGCTTGTCCTGCCGACGGAGCAGCCAGGTGATAATCGGCGCCAGGAGCGTCCTGAAACCCTCGGCGCGAACGATGCAGGACATCTCGGCCCGCGTGCCGTCGCCGTCGGGCGTGAACCTGTAATTGAACGTCGCCCGGTAGCCACCCTCGTCGAAGGCCGCTGAGTACCGGCCCGGCGGGTCGAACGCGGTCACCTCCATGTCGATGCGGGACTCGCCCTTGGTGGTCCAGCGCAGCTCCCGGTAGCGGGCGCCCACCCGCGGGGGCCCGTCGGTCAGCATCTCGACGCGGGTGATCTCCGGCGCCCACTCGGAGGCGCGACCGAAGTCGACGAAGAAGGCGAACACCTCCTCCCGCGGCCTGTCTATCCGCTCCGAGAACTCGAAGCCTGGCATGTCGCTCTCCCCGTCTCCCTAACGAGAGTACCTGTCCGGAAACTCTAACATACGACGGAACATCTCCGGCCTGCTCAAATGAGGCCGTGCGGCGTGGCGATGCCGGACACAAGGCTTGTCAGGCTGCGTCGGCGCGGCACGACGCCGGCGCCTCAGGGTACAGATCTCTACGGGCGGGGTTGAGCCCCCAGACGGTTGGAAGGGGATCCGGGCTAGCCGTAGACGATCACGCCGCGGCCGTCTTCGCCTCTCGCCAGCGCCTCGAAGCCCTCGTTGATCTGCTCCAGCGCGTAGCGGCGGACTATCAGGCCGTCGATCTCTATGCGGCCCTTCAGGTACAGGTCGACCAGCGTTCCGAAGCTCTCGTGGGGGCTGATCGACCCGTAGTAGCTGCCCATGAGCGTCTTCTGGTATCGGATCATCTGGACGATTTCGACCGGCGCGGTCTCGCCATCGGGAGCCAGACCAATGACGACGCCCGTGCCGGCTTTGCGGACGGACCTGAGCACGTCGGCCGTCGTCTTCGAACTGCCGAAGGCGTCGAACGCCATGTCGACCCCGCCCCCGGTCAGCTCCATGATCGCCTCCACGGGGTCCGTCTCGCGCGCGTTGACAACGTCGGTGGCGCCGAACCTGTAGGTGAACTCCAGCTTGTGGTCGTAGATGTCGACCGCGATGATTCTGCTGGCGTTCAGCAGCCGGGCGCCCTGGATCACGTTGAGCCCAACGCCGCCGCACCCGAACACGGCGACCGTCATGCCGGCTGTCGCGGCGGGGTTGTTGATCACCGCGCCCACGCCGGTCGTGACCGAGCAGCCGATCAGCGCCGCCACCTCGGCGGGCACGCCGTCGGGAATCGGATAGCACGCCTGCTGGGGCGTGATCATCGACTCGCCGAACACGCCGAGCTTGGTCATCTGGTAGACGTCGTCGTCGCCGTCGTGCAGCCTGACCGTGCCGTCGAACTGCCGCCAGCCAGTCGCCATGTTGGTGTCGCAGATGTTGGGATTCCCCGAGCGGCAGGGCCGGCAGTGCCCGCAGTTGGAGACGAAGGACATGATGCACCGGTCGCCAGGCTTGACCGTCGTCACGCCCGGGCCGACCTCCACGACCGTGCCGGCCCCCTCGTGTCCCAGCACCGCCGGCAGCGCGAACGCCGAGGCCGTGCCGGCGATGACGTGGTGGTCGCTGGCGCATATCCCCGCAGCAGACGTCTCGACGCGGACTTCGCCCGCCTTCGGCGGGTCCTGCGTCAGCTCTCGGATCTCCAGGTGCCGGTTGCCCTCGTACAGTACTGCTGCCTTCACGTGTAACTCCTTGCTCCTGCGGTCGGTCGTTGCCGGACCAGCCGGAGACGCGTCCCACGCGCACAACTATAGTCTACGTCCCTTGGAGGCCGTCAACGAAACGCGCCAAACCGCCACGCGACAGATCTTCGGCCCGACGGGCGCCTAGGTGTAGCTCGCCTCGGGACCGCGGGCGGTTATCTTGCCCGATGCTACGAGCTCGACCACGTCCTCCAGGTCGCGGAGGTAGGCGTCGACGTAGGGCTCGTGTCCCGGCGACTGCATGAAGTGGATCGCCTTGACGGGGACGTTGTCCTTGGAGACCATCCAGCCCCTGTCCTCCATGCCTGTGGCGATGGCGTAGATGTCCATCGTCTTGGACGTGTACGCGAACAGGGACATGTCCGGCCTGCCGAGCACGGTGAGGCCCTCGATGGCGTTGATGCGGTCCTGGAAGCGCTTCATGTAGCCCATCGTCCCTTCGACCAGCCTGAGGTACCCTTCCTCGCCCAGATATCTGAGCACCGCCCACGCGGCGGCGATGGCCCCTCCGGGACGGCTGCCAGCAATGGTGGGCGTGACGTAGTAACCCTGGGGCCGCTCCGGCGGTCCGAAGTCGAATACCTGGTACTGGAAGATGTCGGGATCGCGGGACAGTATCGCCGAGGCGCCCTTGGCCGTATAGCCGAACTTGTGCAGGTCGGCCGAGATCGTCGTCACCCCCGGCACGCGGAAGTCCCAGGGTATGACCTCGTACCCCAGCTTCTCCGTGAACGGCAGGAAGTAGCCGCCGACGCAGGCGTCGACGTGGAAGCTGATGCCGCGCTGCTCCGCCGGGGCCGCCATCTCCGGGATGGGGTCCACCATGCCGAGAACGGTGCTGGGGGCCGATCCGACCATCAGCACAGTGTTGTCGGTGACGGCGGCGTGGTAGGCCGGAACGTCGACAAGGCCGTCCGGGGTCAGCGGCGTCGATACGAGCTCGAGCCCGAAGTAGTCGGCCGCCTTCTGGAAGGACGGATGGGCGGACGCGGGGGCAACGATCTCGGGCGCGGTTACCTCGGGCCTGAGCGCCCTGGCCCGGTCGCGGGCCGACTTGACGCCGAGCAGGTTGCTCTCCGTGCCGCCGGACGAGATCGCGCCGACCGCGTTCTCCCCGTGCAGCAGACCGGCCGTCATCTCGATCACCTCGCGCTCGAAGCGGTCCGTGCTCGGGAAGATCGAGGGGTACAGAGCGTTGACCGAAAAGAAGTCGATGTACGCCTGCTGGGCGACCTCCAGCACGTCGTCGCCGGCCGGGTATGAGACTCCGGCGGCGAGGCGCTCCTTCCACTGCTTGTCCTCGCTCGCCATCTGCCGCATGGATTCGCGCAACTCATCCGCAGGTACGCCCTGTTCGTTCAGCTTCATCTCGCACTCCTTGGCATGTCTGGGTGGGGAAGGCAATGGGTGATAGAAGGCATGGTGACGGGTCCAGCAGTCGGAGCTCTGCATACTGTCACGAGCCTGCACGGGTTAGTCACCGTAGCACCGGCTAGGACGCTTCGACAGTATCGGCAACCAGTCTAGAGACGAAAGCCTCGATAGTGGTCTGTCAGTACACCTCGAGGCGAGAGGAAGCGGGCGAAAGGTTTTGAAGTAGTTGCGACGAGAAATTCGAGTTTCTCCCATCTGTTGAGCAGTACTTTCAACATTAGGGCCGGGCTCTCTTCGCCATTGGTCAGGTAGACGACTCCAACGCGATGGTCAAGTATCACTTGGCGTTCTGTTGCTACCTTAAGCTGTCTCTTGTTGCAACTGAAGACAATCCATCCGTTGTCGCCAGCTTGGGCCAACCACCAATAGTCGGGTTTGCCGAGCCAGCCGACGCTCTTTAGAGATTCGGCCGGATACCCGACCGCCTTGAGCGCTCTCGGCACTCCTGTTCCTACATCTTCGTCGCACAACAACTTCAAGCAGCCAGTTGCCCCCCAAATCTGATCGCTTGTTCAACTTGTTCACGTCTCAGGTCATAATCCTCCATCAGGAAGTCGACCGGAAGTTTGCCTTTCGTAAATCGCTTGTAGATTGTACTGACGGTCACTCCGCGACCGGCCACTGTTGGAGTTCCCGCACTGTAGAGAGGATCAACGACTATGGGAACGTCCTTACCTACCGGCCACCACTTCGAAACCAATTGGTCCTTGTAGTCGAGTTGGGATATCACTTCGTTTATCTGGACCATTCCAGGAAGCGTCCATTGGTAGGGATCATCTAGAGCTTGCAGACTGGCGGACGGATGGTCGCCGCGAATCTGATGAACGATGTGGCCTCCAATTGCTCTCAGTTCCATATGGGCAAATGGATGCTCGAAGTGGTACCGGTCTCGTGCGTTCCGGTAGGCCTCGTAGACTTTTTGGTAAGACGCGCGCTCCGCTTTTCTCAGCCGACCAGCGACCATGATTTCGATGAGTTGCAGAAATGAGACTCCACTGCCTTGGTTGTCCAGAGGACTGAAGAGCGGCCCCGCTTCTCTATCCTTCGTAACGTATCCCTTGAGCCAGTTGCGTACAGTCCCAGGGGAAACGTCGGCTAAGTGAGCCGCCTCCGAGAACGAATACATGGGGTCTGTGCGCCATCCGTTCAGTCGTACCATTGACATGACGAACTAACCTCCAACCTGCCAAGATCCGGCGAGGCGTGGACGTTTCCCACACGCCTTGCCAGTCGGGTGGCGGCTGACGCCCAAGAAACAGGGCACAAGCACATCACTCCCTCCCCTGTAGCTTGACAAAGCGATAGGGCACACATCCTGTGCAAGCGCTGCCGGGAATGAATCCCCGGCCACTATCAGGGAACGAGACCGTCTCCAATGGCACGGGGCTGACCATCTGCCGTGTATGGTCAGCAAAGGAGACGGGATATGTATCGCGGTAGCGGTAGGGGCGCAAGAAGGATGAACGCCATGTCTCCCAGAGCCTATTTGGCGTACCGTAACCGCAGCGGCAGGGCACTCGTGGGTCCTCGGCCCGATGCCATGCGCGTCCGCAAGCGCATATACCTTTATCATACTTGTCAAGGGTGCCCTAGGCAAATCTCTCGTCCGGCTCCAGCACGTCGTCGCCGGCCGGGTATGAGACACCGGCGGCGAGGCGCTCCTTCCACTGCTTGTCCTTGCTCGCCATCTGCCGCATGGCTTCGCGCAGCTCCTCCGCCGGGACGCCCTGTTCGTTCAGCTTCATTCGCGCACGCTCCTTGCTTTTCGCTACTCCGTGTTACGTCAGGTCGGCCCGCCGATGCGGGTCCGTGGGCGTAGCCTACAGCCGGTCTGTCGCGGTTCGGATCGCGGCTAGGCAACGCTCCCGGCCGAGTATCTCGAGGGTCTCGAACAGGGGCGGTGACACCCTCAGTCCCGTGGTTGCGACGCGGAGAGAGCCGAGTAGCTGCCCGACCTTGATGCCGAGCTCGGCGGCCAGCGCGCGCAGGACGGCCTCGATCGACTCGGCCTGGAACTCCTCCACGTCCTGCAACGCCGCAAGGGCCGTCTGCAGGGCGCCTTTCGTCGACTCGTCGTCCATCCTCTTCTGTACGAGCTCTTGAGTCTCGTACTCGACCTCGTCCGCGAAGAAGAAGCCGACGAGCGGGGCCGCGTCTGCGAGGGTCTTCAGGCGCTCCCGGACCAGCGGCACGATCCTGAGCAGGTAGTCCCGCGCCGGCCGCTCGGGAATCCCGGCCGGCGGATAGCGCTCCCAATACTCCAGCAGCGCGTCGGCCAGAACCTCGGCGCTGCTCTCGCGGATGTAGTGCCCATTCAGCCACGCCAGCTTATCGGCGCTGAACACCGCCCCGGACCTGGAGACCCGCTCCAGCGAGAAATTTCGGAACAGCTCGGCCTTCGTGAAAATCTCGGTGCGGTCGTCCAGAGACCAGCCCAGCAGCGTCAGGAAGTTGACCATCGCCTGGGGCACGTAGCCCATCTCCCTGTACTCCAGGGCCGATGTTGCGCCGTGGCGCTTGGAGAGCTTCGAACGGTCGGGCGCGAGGATGATCGGCAGGTGCGCGAACTCGGGCAGATCGAACCCCAGCGCCCGGTACAGCAGCACATGGCGGGGGGCGCTGGGCAACCACTCCTCGGCTCGCAGCACGTGGCTGATCCTCATCGCGGTGTCGTCGACCACGCTGGCGAGGTGATAGGTGGGAAAGCCGTCCGACTTCAGGATGACGAAGTCGTCGATCAGGGCGTTCTCGAACGTGACGTCGCCGCGAATCAGGTCGCGTATGGACGTGCTGCCCTCCGTGGGCATCATGAACCTGACGACCGGCGCCCCGCCCTCCTCCGCCGCCTTCTCCCGAGCCTCCGGGTCGCGGCAGCGGCCGTCGTAGCCGACGCGCTCCTTGCGTTTGCCCTGTTCGCGCCGCAACTCGGCCAGCCGTTCCGGCTCGCAGTAGCACTCGTAGGCGCGGCCGGCGGCCAGCAGATCGTCGGCCGCGCGGCGGTACAGGTCGAGGCGCTCCGACTGCACGTACGGGCCGTAGTCTCCGCCGACGTCGGGGCCTTCGTCCCAGTCGACGCCCAGCCACCGCAGCGTCTCCAGGATCGCCTCGATCGCGCCTTCCACCTTGCGCGACTGGTCCGTGTCCTCTATGCGAATGATGAACGAGCCGCCGGACCCGCGCGCGAACAGCCAGTTGAAGATCGCGGTGCGGATGTTGCCCACGTGGGGGTCGCCGGTGGGACTGGGGGGAAACCTGACGCGGACCGTATCTGGCATGGGAGGGAAGCAGCCTCGGCCGCCATTCTAGCACGCCGGGATTGGCCCTATTGGCGGCAGGCCGACGCGGCAGATATCCCACCGGTGAGTCGGCTCCGATGTTGTGCTAAACTCGAATCCGTAGATCGGATCGTGAGGTATGCCGCGCTCGGCCACGCCCGTAGTCTACTGGCGGGTTCGAGCGGGTCGATTGCGCACCAGCTGGACGCATACGAGCCACCCGGAAACGATTCGGCCCCGGACCGACGCCTCCACCGCTGCCCGGTGGTGTAGTGGTAGCACGAAGGACTTTGGATCCTAAGACCCAGGTTCGAATCCTGGCCGGGCAGCCACCACTCCCAGTATTGGGAACTCCGCCAGTGCCGGGCGACACTTTCTCAGGTTTGTTGGGCATGTCTCACCTCGCTGGCAGTCTCGTCGCTGTTTTGTCGGTCGGCCTTAGCATCTTTCTCATGGTCTTGACACGAACCGAGCATCCGCCCGCCGCGGGCACGGCCCTTGGACTTGTCATCGGAGGATGGGCCCTTTCGACGGTCCTGTTCGTACTCTTGGGAGCGGTCATCCTCTCCATCGTGCATATGTTCACGCGCCGCAGGCTGACCAACTTGTTCTAAGTCCTCCGAGTCGGAACCGCCATCGCGTCCGAGGAACGAATCGAGATCGTCCTGAAACGGCCTGCCCGCGGGGGGTAGCGACGGAGCGCACGGCCACCCCCGGGAGATGGCGGGCCTCAGGCAGACATCGGCCTGCCCCGCATCCGGTTCCTGAACCCTGGTATCGACGGCCGGCGGCGTTCGCCCCGGCGGAGAACCCCTGTCGGTGTCCGAAGCACTGGCATTGGCCGAGAGCCGCTGGCTACAATTGAGATTGTCGTCTTGCGCGCCCCGGATTGACGGGGCGTTTTTCTGAAACTGAAGGCACCCGGCCCGTCGGCCGGATGGACGGTGAAGCAAAGATGAGATTCATTACGGCTGCGGCGGTCGGCAGGCCGACCGTCACGGTGCTGGCCATTTTCCTCCTCCTGTTCGCGGGCGTGTTCGCGTACAGGTCCTTGAGGGTCGAGCTCTTTCCGGAGATAGAGTTTCCGCTGGTTACGGTCTCCATCCGGTACCCGGCCGCGGGGCCTGAGGCAGTCTTGGGCGAGGTCACCGCGCCCGTGGAGCGGGCCCTTGTCGGAATCGAGGGTCTCGAGGCCATTGAGTCAAGAACGACCGAGGGCAATTCCCTGGTGCTCGCGACCTTCAAGTTCGGGACCGATATGCCGGCCGCCGAGGGCCACGTCAACGCCGCCGTGAACGACGTCGTCTTCCCGGCAGGCGCGGAAGAACCGGCGGTGGGCCGATTCAATCCGACCGAGATACCGGTCATACAGTTCAGCGTGGTATCGGACCGGGACATCGCCGACACCCAGGACATCGTCCGGTCGCGCGTCCTGCCGGCTATCTCCGACATCGACGGCATCATGCAGGTCCAGACCGCCGGAGAGATAGAGCGTCGCGTCGAGGTTACGGTCGACCCGGACAAACTGGCGGCGAACGGGCTGTCGCTGCTGCAGATATCCGCCGCTCTCAGCGAGAACAACCTGACGCTGCCCGCGGGCCTGGTATTCGACGGCGGCCAGGCCGTCATCGCCAAGACGACGCACACGTTCGATTCCGTCCAGGAGATAGAGGAGCTGGTCGTCGGCGCGTCGGCATCCGGTCCCGTCCGCCTGAGCGACGTCGCGAACGTGCGTCTCGGAGCGGGCACCCCGACCAGCATCTCCCGCACCAACGGCAAGCCCAGCGTGAGCGTGTCGGTCCTGAAGACCCCCGAGGCGAACACCATCGAGGTAACGGCCGCCGTTCGCGACGCCATCGACGGCCTCACCGGACTTCCGCCGGACGTGGGTATCGTGATCGTGTCCGACCAGGGCCCGGAAATCCAGTCCCAGATCGATACGCTTCTGCAGGAGGCGATGTTCGGGTTCCTCTTCGCCGTGTCGGTCGTGTTCGTCTTCATGCTCACCATCCGGCCGACGGTCGGTCGCGGCCTGTTCAACACGCTTCGTCCGACGGTCGTGATAGCGCTCTCGATCCCGCTGAGCGTTCTCACCGGCGTCCTTCTGATGTCCTGGCAGGACATGACGCTCAACTTCATGAGCCTCGGCGGCCTCGCGATCTCCGTCGGCCGCGTGGTGGACGACTCGATCGTCGTGCTCGAGAACGTCTATCGGCACATCCAGGGCGGCAGGGAGCGGTGGCGCGCCGCGCTGGAAGCCACCACGGAGGTGGGCCCGGCCATCTTCGCGTCCACCATGGCCACGGTCGTCGTGTTCGCGCCGCTGGCGTTCATACAGGGTCTCGTCGGGGCGTTCTTCCTCCCGTTCGCGCTCACGGTGAGCTTCGCGCTGATCGCGTCCCTGTTCGTCGCCCTAACGGCGGTGCCCGTCCTCGGCGCCTATCTCCTGCGGCCGGGCGACCTGCCCGAGGGAGCGGGTGAGGACGACGAGATCGTCGTTCAGGAGACGTGGATGCAGCGCGCGTACACACCGGTCCTGAAGTGGACGCTGAGTCACAAGATCGTGACGCTGGCCGTCGCCGTCCTGATCACGTTAGCCAGCCTGGGACTGACGGCGATAATTCCGATTACCCTGTTCCCGTCCGGCGAGGACCGGTTCCTGCAGATCGAGGTCTCCATGCCGCCGGGCACGCCTCCGAACCGGACGCTGGCCGAGGTTATCGAGATCGAGGACAGCGTCAGCGAGGTTGCGGACGTGTACAGCGTCGTCATCGGGGCAACGAACCTGGCGTCCGGGGGCCTGCCCGGCGGGTTCAACCAGGCCAGCCTCTTCGCCAACCTGTCCAAGGACGCGCCAGCGGGCATCGCCAACATGCTCAGGGACGAGCTGGACAAGGACGGACGTATTCTGAGGGTCAGGGAGGTCGCGAACGGCCCGCCCGCCGGCGGGATCGATATCCGCGTCACGGGGCCCAACTACGAAGACATTGCAGCGGTCTCGCGCGAGTTGACCGACGGGCTCGCAACCCTGGACGGGGTCGAGAATATCGAAAGCAACGTGACGCAGGCGCGGGACGAAGTATCCATAGAGGTCGATCCCTCGAAGGCCGCCCGGCTCGGGCTGAGCACCCGCCAGATCGGTTTTCAGGTCAGCCAATACCTCATTGGCCAGACCGTCACCAGCATCACCATCGAGGGTGAGGCGGTGGACGTGGTCCTGACCGCGGACCCGCTGGCGGTGAACGGCATAGACAAGGTCGAGAGCCTCCTTATCTCCGGGCCGGGCGGGACCGCCTCACTTGGAGACGTGGCCGAGGTGGTGATGAGGGAAGGCCCGGTCACTATCAGCCGCACCGACGGCGCACGGTCGGCCACCATTCTCGGCGACATCTCGAGCGAGGACACGCAGGCGATGAGCGTCCTGATCGATGAGAAGATCGCCGCGCTGGCCCTTCCCGCGGGCGTAAAGGTCGTCAGCGGCGGAATCTTCGCCGACATCGAGGAGGGCTTCCAGGCCATCTTCATCTCGATGGCCGTGGGCGTCGCGCTGGTCTATCTCGTGATGGTAGGCAGCCTGGGATCGCTCCGGAACCCCGTCGTCATCGTGACGACTCTGCCGCTGGCGCTGATAGGCGCACTCGTCGCCCTGGCCGTAACGGGCCGGACCCTCGGGCTGCCGGCCATGATGGGCATGTTGCTGCTCATCGGCATCGTCGTGACCAACGCCATCGTGCTCATCGCGTTCGTCGAGCAGCTCAGGGAGAAGGGCATGTCGGTATACGACGCTCTCGTCACCGGGGCCCGCGTGCGCCTGCGTCCGATCCTGATGACGGCGCTGACCACGAGCTTCGCGCTTCTGCCGCTGGCGGTCGCGGCGGGAGATGGCGGCGGGCTCATCAGCGCGGAGCTCGCCACGGTGGTCATAGGCGGCCTCTTGAGCTCTACCGGGCTGACCCTGATCGTCATACCCATCATCTACACGCTGTTCAACGAGAGCATCCCGAACCTGTTCAGACGGGGTCCCGAGCCAGGGCCGCCTGCCGCCTGAGGAGACCTAATTCGGAACACCCTCTCCCTGGACGGGAGAGGGCTGGGGTGAGGGTGAAGCCCGCCCGCTAGCGGCGGGGCTCCCATGAGAAGAACCGCGCCGCAAGCACGAGCCCGCCGGCCAGCCACGCGGCCATCACGAGCAGGTCGACCCACTCGAAGCCCGTGCCCGTCTCGAACGGATTGAACGCGGTATGCATCGCCGATGCGAAGTGCCCCACCGGGAAGATGTCCGCGACGGTGGTGAGCCAGGCTGGCGCGTCCTCCAGCGGGATGAAGATGTCGGAGATGAATAGCAGCGGCAGTATCAGCACGTTCACGACGGCCGGAGAGGCGTCCGCGTTGGGGATGGCCGCCGTAGTAGCCAGCCCGAGTGCGCAGAAGGTGGCCGCGCCGACCACGAGCGTCAGGAGGAACGCCGGCAGCGTGTTGGTGGGCACGTCTACGTCGTAGACCAGCGCGCCCGCCGCCGTCACGATCGCGACCAGCAGCACCGCCAGGAGTACGGAGTGCACGATCCTTCCGAACAGGAACGTCCAGCCGGGCAGAGGCGTGCCGCGGACACGCTTGAGCAGCCCCTGGTCCCGGGCCAGACACACGCCGATAGCCACGTTGTTGTAGCAGGTGTAGATCACCGACATCGCGACTATGGCCGGAACGTAGAAGGTGGACGTGTTCGTAGTCCCTCCCGGAAGGACCAGCTCACGGCTGCCGAACAGCAGGTTGAAGATCACGAGGAACATGAGCGGGAAGACGAATACGAAGAACGCCGACAGGGGATTGCGCCAGAAGGCCCTGTTCTCGTACCTGACCTGCCTAAGAGCAAGTGCGAGGGCGTTCACTCTTCCTCACCGCCCCTCTCGAAAGCGCCGACGAGCTCGATGAACACGTCCTCCAGGGTCGGAGTCGATACCGACAGCTCCTCCAGCTCGATCGCCCGCTCCATCGCCCAGCCCGTGAGCCGGTTCAGACTGTGGGTCGGCGTACCCGTCGTGATCGTGTACCGGCCGTCGTCGCCCGCGGTTTCCGCGCCCAGCTCTTCGGGCGGGCTGCCCGCGCCGGGCCGGACCTCGAACCGGATGATCGTGGAGCCTTCTCTGCGCACCAGCTCGCCCGGGGCCCCCTCGGCGACGATCTCCCCATGCACGATGATCGCCACCCGGTCGGCCAGCTGCTCCGCCTCGTCCATGTAGTGGGTCGTGAGCACGACCGTCTTGCCGAGAGACCGGAGGTTGCCGACCATCTCCCAGGCTCCGCGCCGCGCCGCGGGGTCCAGGCCCGTCGTCGGCTCGTCCAGGAAGAGCAGCTCCGGGTCTCCCGCGAGGCCGATCGCCACGTCCAGCCGCCGCTGCTGGCCCCCGGACAGACGCCGCACCCGGGTGCGGCGATGCTCTCTCAGCCCGATCACGTCCAGAATCTCGTCGAGCGGCAGCGGGTGCGGATAGTATCCCCGGAACAGGTCTATGGTCTCCTCGACCGTCAGGTGCGGCTCGACGCCCGTCGTCTACAGCACGATGCCGATCCGCTGCTTGAGAGCGCGTTCGTTCAGCCCCGGGTCGTGGCCCAGGACGGAGACATCGCCGGCGGTCCGGTCTCGATGCCCCTCCAGGATCTCGACCGTAGTCGTCTTCCCGGCGCCGTTCGGGCCGAGGAGAGCGAAGACTTCGCCCCTGGACACACTCAGGTCTATGCCTCGCACGGCCTCCACGTCGCCGTACGACTTGCGCAGGCCGCGCACCTCGACGGCCGGTGAGGAGTCCGCTTCGGAGTTCGGGACCGACATGCGCTCAACATAGCCGTGGGAGCAAGTTGGCGTCAAGCTGACGACGCCCGAGCAACTGTTCAGACTCGATGAGGCGGACGGTCACGAGAGTGCGTCGACCCACCTCCCGGCGAGGCCGCCGGCCGTTTCATCCGCTCAAACCGTCTCATTCTGTCTCATTCTGTCTCGTCTCTATCTGGCGGGTGAGACACCTTGCCAGGAAATGAGACACCCGGTATGCCGCTCGCCCTGTCCGAGTCAGACACCGCAGCATAAATGGGACGGGGGTTGTCTCTCGCGCCGTGGTCGGAGGCGCCCCGCCTGCGGGGGAGGCGTGATGAGCCTGAGTCTGTTCCATGCGGGCAGAATAGCACAGGCGTGCTGTTTCTCGCAACCCGGCCCGGTATCCGTAAGTGTTCAGACTCGGTGAGGGGAATACCCGGCCCCTGGATACCCGCCCCCGCCTACGCGAGGGCAGGCTCTTAGCGGGTATGACGGAGAGATGCGGCGGCTTTTCGAGAGATCCTCTCAAGACTGAACAGTTACACGCCCGAAGTTGGCCGCGGGGACAGCTATGCGAGCGACGCGATCCACCGGACGATAACGGCCAGCCCGACCAGGGTCGAAGCGGCCAGGAGCAGGCCGACCGCGCCCAGGAAGACCTGGAGCAGCACCCTGAGGCCCACCTGTACCGGTGTGGATGCGAGCCGATGCCTGAGCGGCGCGTAGCCGGCCCAGCCACCTGTGCCGATCTCATGCCTGAGCAGATCCAACGTGGCGTCGTCATCTGCGCCCTGCATCCGCTCCCGCTTCCTCCGCCATCTCTCGGTCCGCTCGCGCTCTACGTCGGCGAAGTGTTGGGGCAGGCCCCGCTCCTCGAGCGCTCGGCGCACCTCCAGCGGATATCGGTGAAGCTCTCGGAACCGGGCCCCCGACGGAAACGAGTAGAACAACAGCCTACTCTCCGGGTGGCGCGACAGATAGACCGCGATCGCCTCGTCATACTCGGGGTGCCGGCGTCCCGAGAGGAACAGATACTTGCCAGCCTCCACGAGCTCGCCGAGATCCAGGAGCAGCTTGCCGTAGCGCTCGTAGAGCTGCGAGTCGTAGCTGCCGGAACCGACGTTGCCGCGCAGCATCTCCTTGGCGCGCCACGTCTCGCCGCGCTCTATGGCTTCGTCGACCCTCTGGTATAGGTTCTGCTTCGCCATCGTGTAGCTATCTCAGGGATTCTGACTCGGGGCGGCCGGCGACACGGGCGGGAATCGCGGGATGGCCGTGCCTATGGCGGCGGACCGCCGGGAAACGCCTGCGCGTCGGGGCGCCGTGGTTACGTGCCCAGCTCGGCCAGCTGGCTGATGATTTGGTCGGTGGAAGCCCGGTCGCCGATGGCCTGGGCGACGTACTTCCATCTGATGACCCCGTCCTTGTCCAGGATGAACGTGGCCGGCGCGGCGAGCTTGTCATCCAGGAGGTTGTACACCATGTACGCTCTGGGAACGTTTCTCGAGGTGTCGTACAGCACCGGGAACGGGATGCCAAGCTCCATCACGATCTGGCCCGCGGCGTCGAGGTTGTCGACGCTGATCGCCAGCACCTCCGCGTTCAGGTCGGTGATCTCCTCGTATACGTTCTTCAGCTTCCCGAGCTGACCCCTGCAGTGTATTCACCAGAAGGCCCGGTAGAAGATTACCACCAGGTTCTTGTCGCCCCTGTAGGACTCCAGCGTGTGCTCGCCGCCCGTCGCTGATTTGAGCGTGAACCCGGGCGCAATGTCTCCGACGCTCGTGCCGACACCCTCAGGGAATGCGGTTGGCGCGGGAGTCGCCGTCGGGGGCGCCTTCGTCGCGGTGGGCACGGCCGGGGGAGCGGTGGGGGCCGCGGCAGCGGCAGTGGGCGCAGCGGCGGGAGCTTCGGTTGGGACCGCTGCGGCCGTGGGCGCTGCGGTGGGTGCCGCTGCGGCCGCCGGCGCGCTGGTCGGCGCGGCAGTGGGAGCCATGGCGGCAGTAGGCGAGGGCTGGGCGGGAGCAACAGTGGGAGCAACAGCAGCCGCGGTCGGAGCGGCGGGAGCCACGGTGGGAGCGACAGCGGCGGTGGTCGGAGCGATGGTTGCTCCGGAGTCGGTCGGCGTACTCGCCGAACCCTCGTCAGACGAAGATGAGCACGCGACCGCCGAGAAGGCGACTACGATTGCTGACAGGACGACTACTCGCAGCATGACTATAGTTTACAACAAACCAGGCCGTGGATGGCGTCCGGTTCAGACATGAGCGGCCGACACAACCCGTTTACCCTGAGTAGCGCCGGTGTTTCAGCTGCGCTAGACCAATCTACAGAGTCCGCCCTCCTCCGTTTTGTATATTTGACAACCCCGATACACCCCGCTGCGCCAAACCCCTGCACCAGTAGGTGTAATACGGCCGTATATTAGGGGAAGCGCCTTGACGCTCACCACCGCCACGGTCCGAAGCAAGAGCCTCGAGCCCGGACGATACCTCGACGGTGATGGGCTGTATTTGGTCGTCGTCAGGGGCGGATCGAGGTCCTGGACACTCCGGACCACGGTCGACGGCAGGCAGCGCGAGTTTGGACTGGGCTCAGCGCGGAAAGTCAGCCTCAAGGCCGCGCGCGCCGCTGCAGGGGCCAAGAAAGAGCAGGTCGACCACGGAGTGGACCTCACCGCACCGGTCCCCACTCTGGCCGGCGCTGCCCGTATCGTCCACACTCTCCACGCTCCGAGCTGGAGCTCGCCCAAGTACAGCAACAATGGCTGACCGACCTGCAGAATCACTGCGGTGGCATCATGAATGTCCAGGTCGACCGGCTCAGCAGCGCTCACGTCCTGAGCGTGCTTGAGCCTCGCTGGAACTCGAACCCCAAGCTCGCCCGAAGCCTCAGGCAGCGACTCAGCCTGATCGGCTCTTGGGTCGTCGCCCAGGGATATCTGCAGGCCAATCCCGCGGGAGAAGTCCTCGACGGCGTCCTGCCCAGGCGGAAACCACCAACTCGGCACTTCGCCTCCACGCCGTCCCAAGAAGCCCCTGCCGCCCTCGCCGCCCTCGGAGCACTGGACACCCCTGCTGCCCTGGCCATCCGGTTCGCCATCCTGACAGCGACACGCTCCAACGAGACTCGCGGGGCACGCTGGTCTGAGATCGATCTCGACGCCGCACTGTGGACGATCCCAACCGAGCGGACGAAGATGCGCCGCCCGCACCGCGTGTAAATGGCGGAGTAATAATGGACCGGCGAGGCGGGTGATGGCGTAGAGATGTGGCGCTGCAAAACCGTACCACCCGCCGCCTTCCATAGAGTTGGAGGCAACTCTATGGAAGGTGTGAAGGATGTACAAGGTGGAACTGTACGTTCGAGTGCGCCGGGCCTGCATGGTTGACGGGATGAGCACGCGGGAGGCGGCCCGCGTGTTCGGGCTGCACCGGGACACGGTGCGCAAGATGCTGGAGTACTCGGTGCCACCCGGGTATCGCCGGCAGTCGCCGTCACGTCGACCGAAGCTGGACCTGTACCGCGGGGTGATCGACCGTATCCTGGAGGATGACCGCAGTCTTCCGAAGAAGCAGCGCCACACGGCGAAGCGGATCTACGAGCGTCTGAGAGCTGAGCACGGCTTCACCGGCAAGTACACGATAGTCAAGGACTACGTGCGCGAGCGGCGGCGCCGGACGCGAGAGATGTACGTTCCGCTGTCTCACCCTCCCGGTCACGCCCAGTGCGACTTCGGCCAGGCCAAGGCGGTCATCGGAGGAGTGGAGCAGACCGTCCACTACTTCGTGCTGGACCTTCCCCACAGCGACGCGTGCTTCGTCAAGGCCTACCCCGCAGAGACGACCGAGGCGTTCTGCGACGGTCACGTCTCGGCGTTCTCGTTCCTGGGCGGCGTGCCGCGGAGCATCTTATACGACAACACGACTCTAGCGGTGGCCAAGATCCTGGGAGACGGCCGGCGCCAGCGTACTCGTGTGTTCTCGGAGCTCGTGTCCCACTACCTGTTCGTGGACCGAGGTCTTCGGCTCTGAGAGGCTGACCGGCGCCCTGCTGGACCGCCTCACTCACCGCGTTCACATCCTGGAGATGAACGGGGAGAGCTACCGTCTCAAGCAGAGCAGGCTAGCCACCACGCGCCCAGCCGGCGATTCCCCTGACGCCTAGACTCCACCGACCTCGCTGCCACTAAGGACTCCCGTCGCAGGCGGACATCCTCGCTGAACATCGCCGCTCAAGTGGTACACTTTTGCTCCGCCCCGTGGCCTAATATCTCTCCGCCCTTGACACGGCACCGACGAAGGTCGCAGCCTGCAATGCCTATGGGGTGGCTGAATGACCTGCAGGCAACCTCGTCGCTCCGCGGTTCGCAGAGGAGAAGCTACGCCAGCTTGATCTCAAGCTCGTCCATCGCGATCTTGCCGGAGGGCACGGACGTGAATCCCGCGAGCTTGACGGCGAAGCTGGTGCACTCCGCGAGCACCTCGCCTACGCCGCGGGCCTTTGACGGGTCCGAGGCCCAGGCCCGATGCCAGAGGGACTCGTCGTCTTTGAGAATGAACCTGTTGGGCCGCGATGGCCATCTGCCGTCGCCGATCTCCAGAGGATGGCTGTTGTAGTGCCAGCTCGTTCCGTTGCTCAGTATATGGAAGTAGCACTGTCCGCCGTGCAACTGCAGGCCATCGCCGCGCAGGTAGACGGATACCTCCGCGTTTCGAAGGTCTATGGGGCCGCCGCCGATCCAGTTTCTCTTGAGGGTGAATGGAAACACCGATATAGGGTTCTCGGGCGTGTCGGCGCTCCAGCCGTGCTCGTCGCTCCATATGTATCCGCCGTCGTCGACTCCGCCGCTACGCTGCCATACAGCGAGAATGAAGATGTTTCGGCCCGCACGTATGCAGCCGTGGTAATCGTAGGAGCACCATCCCTCCGGCCCTACGTCGAAGCTGTATTTCATCGCCTTCAACTCCTCTCTATGGTATGTCCTCTCTATGGTATGTCATCCGCCGCTATGGTAGGGAAGGGCCCCATGGCCGTCAACTGAAATGTTCGGTACATAGACGAATTCCGTCTTCCTGGCTAGGTCCGCTCCAACTCACGTTGAGCTTGTGGGCGTCGCGTTATCGGTAGACCGCGACAGCCGCCTGGTGAGGACCAAGATCGCCACGACGCTGTTGAATCCGACCATGGGGTTGCGCAACAACGACCGCATCAGCCATGACGACTGAACGGTGAGCGGGTCGGCACGGCCAACGTAGAACGGTAAGACCTTCGTTCTGATGGGATATGCTGCCGACCAGCCGGACCCGATTTACTCGGCCTGGGCTGGCCCGAAAGCCTATTCTCACGCCCGACTGCGTCCAAAGTCTGTATCTCGTGACCTCTTTCCCGCAGCGTCAACAGAGGCACCAGACGTCAGGCAGCCTGTCGCGCTTGTTTACCCCGAATCCACCGAAGGAGGGCGTGAGGACAGCGGAAGGGGGGTGAGGGAGCTGCGGGCGAGATGGCCTGGGCTCCATTGGGGTAGATGGGAGGGCGGCGGACGGTCTTCAGTTGCCGCACAGGGTCCCTATGGCCGTCTGCGGGGACTGCGATGCGCGGGATGGTGAGAGAATACACAGCAGGGAACTCTCGCGGGCCAGGGTGGCGCGAGTTTGCGGGGACCTTCGGTTGTGCGGTGGGTAGCTCGGTCGCCGACGGCGCCGTCAGGCAGGCAATGGCAGGGCTCGCAATCGAGCCAGGGCGCGAGTGAACTGGGTCTCCCAAGGCCAGCCCTGTGGCAGATGCAAAGTGAGGCGGCGGGCCGAGCGGGTGATTCGTCCGGCGAGGGAGAAGAACCGCCGCCGGAGGGTCTTGGTGGTCACCACCTGCTCACCCAGACCGGTCCGCGCTGTCCAACGGGCCAGGTTATGCGCCATCACCTGTATCGCCAGCCAAGCGGCGTTGGCGGCGAAACGGCCCGACGGCATGTGGTTCAGCCCCACGCCGTACTTCAGGTCTCGAATGGCGTTCTCGACCTCGGCATGGCGGCGGTGGTCGGCCTCCAGCTCCAGGGTTTCCCCGTCCCGGTCGGTGATGAAGCCGTGATAGCTGTAGGTGGCGAAGAGGGCCAGTTGGGAACTGGGAGTGGGCTTCACCCGCCGGACAATGAGCCGCACCGGTGCGGCGTCGGGCTCACTCTGGAAGGGGGTGTAGGTGGTCTCGGCCACATCGGCGGCGCCGTCCATCCAGTATGGGATGGGCGTCCAGTCCGCCTCGGGTATGGCCTCGATCAGGTTCCGCAGGCTTTTGTGCTGGCGGATGGTGATGGAGAAGCGCACGTCCAGCTTGCAGCAGACGGATACCACGCTATGGGTGTAAAAGCCGCTGTCGGCCCGCACCGTGAGTTGCCCGCTGGCCCCTCCGTAGCGCACCCGCCCCACCGTTTCACGCAGGAAGTGGGCGGCGCCACGAGCGGTGTTGGCCCGGCCCTCGCGCAGCCGGCACATCAGCACGTCGCCGGTTCCGGCGGCGACAGCCAGCAGCGGGTGATAGCCCCGCTTGCCGGTATAGCCGTGGTGGCGTGCCCCTTCCTTGGCCAGTCCGTAGGTCTCGCAGATGGTTGAGTCCAGGTCGATGGTCAGGGGCGAGTCGCCGGGTCCGGCGCTGGACTGCCAAGCGCGTGCCAGCAACTCCCGGCTCACCCGGTCCAGTTGACGGACGTGGCCCCAGCGAAAACTGCGCAGGAAGGTGCCCAGGGTGGATGGCGCCTTGATCGTGCCGCCCAGGATGCGGGCCGTCCCACCGGCGCGCAGCGCATCGGCGTCGTCGATGCAGTCGCCGCCCGCCAGCGCGGAAGCGACCAGCGTCAGTATCTTGTCCCCCGTGTTGGCCCGCCCCGGCGCCACGCCCAGATCGAGGTGATGGTCGACGAGTTCCCGCAGGCCCAGGTGCTCGGCGAGGGTGGCCGGAAGGAGCAGCCCGGCATTGCCCACCAGGCGGTGGTCGTCGAAAGAGACACGGATGCGGTCGGGGTGGTTGCGTGGTAGCATCTATTGGGTGCTCCTTGTTCTGGGGTCGGTTTGCTGTTACAAAACCATTATCCCAGATTCATGGGGCACCCTCTCGCTTCTTCAAGGGCTGTCCCCAAGGCCCTCCTTCGGTGGATTCGGGTTTACGCGGCGCCCTCTGGCAGGGGGCACCGGCACCGGACCGGCAGACCACACTTGTGGAGGCGGCAAAAGGCCTCGTCGCAGCACTGATCTTTCGCAGCACTGCCACATCCACAGCCCCTCGACAAGCTTGGATGGAGACCTACGGTGCATCTTTGGCTCCAGTAGCGCGTCGTGCATCTTCTCCGTGTCGTAGGTTGCCTCGGCCGTAGTCAATCCTCCGCCTCCAATCGGTTGCCTGGATTCCAAGACTCAACATCGTCCTTGACCGGACTAATAGTCAAGCCTGCTACACTTCACAAACCGGGGGGGAAACATGGGCGCGGGGACGCCGACCCGGATGTCGTTGACGTCGACGCAGGCCCCCAAATCCCCCGCCTAATTTGGAGGAGCGGCGTGTTGGACTGCTTCCTGCGTCGTGACGATCCACCTCAATGGTGAAACAAGGTCGTCATCTCGGAACCGGCTTAGTGGCTTGGGAGACTGGATACCGGCTTTCGCCGGTATGACGGAGGTGGGGGATTGGGGTGCCGGTGATAGGTTGACAACAGGGGAGCACCGGAGTTGCTCAAGAGTGATCGGCTCGTCCTCGGAAGGCATCGCCCGGACGACTTGGCTGCGTTCCACAGCTTGGGATGTGTATGTCGCTGAAGGGTGGCGAAGTCCCCAAGATGAGGTTAGGGGGTCAATAGATTGTCCTATCGTGGGTCCATCAGGGCAGTATTTGCGATAGCACTCCTAGTCGCCACCGCCGTTGCGTGTTCGCGCAGCGACGAAGAGGTGGACACACAAGCCGGGGCCCCGGCCTCCGCCGGCTCCGTAGTCGTAGGCGATACTACGTCAGGCTCTGGTGGCGCCGGTGCTGAATCAAGCGAAGAGTACACGGTGGCCCAGCAGTTCGATCTGAGCATTGAGGTGACCAGCTCAGAATTCAACGAGAGAAGGCGCATTCCGAGGAAGTACGGCTGCACCCAGGAGGACATATCGCCTCCCTTAACCTGGTCCGAACCGCCGCAGGGGACTGTTAGCCTTGCGCTGGTGGTGGACAGCAATCAGCACCCCGGGCCCCGCTGGGCGCACTGGGTACTCTGGGGCATCCCGCCCGCCGCGCGTGCGCTTCCCGAAGCCGTCCCCAACACCCCGGAGGCGCCGTCAATCGGCCCGACGGCGCGTCAGGGGACCAACAGCGAGGACAAGGTAGGTTGGTCGGGACCATGCCCGGAACCTAACCGTGTCCCTATGAGTAGCACGCGTCCATCGGATACCAGGGACGTCGTCAAGAAGTACACGTTCCGGCTTTACGCGCTGGACACCGATATCGAGCTGGGGTCCGACGCGACCAAAGAAGACTTGCTGCGGGCCATAGACGGCCACATAATCATTGGCGGTGAGCTGACGGGTGAGCAGGTGGGCGAGATCATCCGTTTCTAGACGTAATGTGTGATCGTTGCATGCGTAACGCCTATCGCCGCTAGTCGCCTGACGACAGGCGACCCTGTTCACCTCTCAGGTGTAGATCGGCCGGATTCAGCCCGAGGTTCGACGGGCACGAACGTCCCGGGTATTTTCAGGCATATTCTGAACAGCGAATCCTCCGACATGATGTGGAGCGCCCTCCAGTCGTGCGGCACAGGCCGCTTTGGCGGTCCCGACGGCACGTGGTCGATGGTGCCTGGGTTTCTCCAATCGAATCGCTTTCTTCCCGGTTCCGCTGCCGCATGATGCCGGAGAAGGTTCCGCACCCGCGATATCCCCAAGGTGGGGGCGGCCTACAAGCAACGAGCCTTCGGAGAGCCGGCTCTCCGAAGGCTCGTTCTAAGACCGCCAGTTGTCGCCCTGAGTGGGCGGCCTTCGTGTGCCTAGTGCTTCTCGACGTACATGTCCCAGAGGTTGACTCTGATGTTGGAGTTGGTCTCGAAGCCCTGCACCCAAGGCTTGATCACGAAGTTCAAGAACTCAAACCACTGGAACGGTATCCCGTAAACTTTGTCGAACCACTCATTCTCCACGGCCTGGTAGGCCTTGCACCGGTCGGGATGGTCCAGGGGCAGCGACCTGGCGTACTCGTGCAGGGCGTCCATGACTTCGTATGCGCCCGGCACGGGGTCCAGTACTCCGATATCCTTGGCGGTGAATGTGGTCATTACCTGGGTCGGATCGGGTACCCATGCGGCCTCGCTGTACCGTCGCAGCTGCGTGTTATCCCGCCTCGGCATGCCGCTCTCACGCCTGAGTATGTCGAGCTCTATGTTGAGGTTGTCCTTCCAGTACTCCTTTATCGCAACGGACATGTTGATAAAGCTGCCACGTGACAGGTCTGCCAGGATTACAGGGACGTTCGCGCCGCTGCCGTAGGTCGACTCGGCAATGTACTGCCGCGCCAGGTCGGGATCGTAGAAGTGACCCCGGCTGTCGGGGTTGTAGCAGGAGGCGCTGGGCCCGAATATCCCTGTTCCCATGTGGGCCGCCGGGCCGACCACGGCCTGCACGATGGTCTCCATGTCCATACCTTGGGCCAGCGCCTTCCTCACGAACAGGTCCTCCATCGGCGCTTGGGCGAGCTTCGTCCCCCACCACCAGATGCCTGGATAGTTCGGTCTTCGCAGGTGGGTGCTCCAGGGATGGCTCGGATCGAGGACCTGGTTGAAGGTCACCTCGTTGATCTGCAGTATGTCAATCTCGTTGTTCTCGTACATGATGAGCGAGACCTGCGCGTCCGAGATAGCAGGCATGACCATCTTGTCGATGATGCTGTCTGGGCCCCACCACACTTTGCCCACCGACTCCACCCGGTTTGTTATGGTCAGACCGGTATCTTTGTCATAACTCAGGTCGTAGGGACCTGAGCCGATAGGGTTATTGCCCCAGTCCGGGTCGGACAGCACCTGGTCAAGCTTGGTCAGGCCCGTCATCCAGACAGCCATGTATTGAGGCCAAGCAGGCCAGGGGAGGCTCTGTGTTATCTCCAGGGTGTGGTCGTCGATGACGCGTAGACCCTCTGCATCCGTGACATCTCCGGCCTTGAGCTCCTCCCATCCCTTGATGGTGCCCAGGGCGATGCTGGCAGCACCCCACCCGGCGATGTTCTCCGGCTTGGCCCCGTGCTCCCAGTAGGCCTTGACGTCGGCCGCGGTAATCGGCGTACCGTCCTGGAAGACCGCGTCCTCACGCAGCGACACCGTGTATACCGTGGCGTCATCGTTGACGGTCCAGCCCGTGGCGATCCACGGGACCAGCTTGTCGGTGGGGCCGTCAAATTGGAGCAGCGTCCCGTAGACTCCCATGGAGAACTGCCGGTTGCCCCCGCCGTCGCGCCAGGGGGCTAGATTGCTTCGCATGCGTCCGGGCATGGTGAGCATCTGCGTATCGTGCAGGTCAAGCTGGACTGTTGTTTGGCCGGTCCTTGACGTAATTGGCTTTTTTGAGACCTGGGCCGGTCCCTCTGCAGCCTTGGGGGCCTCGGCCGCTGCAGCGGCCTGGGCCGGAAGCGGCGTGTCCGCCGCGCGGGCGGCCTGAGCCGGTCCAGGCCCCTGTCCGCCGGGCGCCGATGGCGCGGCCGGATCGGCAGGGGCCTGGGCGGCTTGGGGTTGCGCAGGCTCCTCGCCTGCGTCCGACCCACACGCCACACCGATCACCACAACTAGTAAGGAAGCCGCAATCACAAGGAGGGCGCGAAGAATTATTGCTCTGGACAACATGGTTGGTTCCTTTCGCATCATTAGCGCGACACTAACACGTCACTTACGGAGCGGGGTGCTATTATATGGTCCGCTCCCGGCGGCGTCAACCGCCTAGCTGCCCGAGGTGGTTGTTCTATGAAGCGCCGGCAACTCAATTCTCGCTACCTGACAGGCGCTGGCTGGAAACGTGCTCACCCAGCAATTCCCCGCCGGCGGGTATGTGGCCGTCAATAGCTCGCAGCAGGTCTTCCTTGGTCGCCTCGGATGCCAGCTCAATATCGGTGTCCAGCGCGTAAGCTTGCAATAGATACCGCTTTACGGGGTTGTTATCCGCCTTGGGGCCCATCCAGTTGAGACGCACGGGTGGGGGACATGGGCCTGACCAACCGATCCTTTCGTTGCTGTTGGTCCCCTGCCTAGGGATGGTCTGAATAAGTCCGTGGACTGCAGCTCCACACATAGGAAATTAAGCTGTGCTGATGGGTTATTCAGAGTATCCCTAGCCGTCGGCCCGATTGACGGTGCCTCCGGGGTGTTGGGGACGGCCTCGGGAAGTGCTTGGTGTCCGGAGAGATGCCCCACACCACCCAGTGTGCATACGGGGAGCCCGGGAACTGGTCACTGTCCACCACCAGCGCGAGGCTAACAGTCCTCTGCGGCGGTTCGGACCAGGCTATGGGAGACGATATGTCCTCCTGGGTGCAACTGTATTTCCTCGGAATGCGCCTTCTCTCGTTAAATTACGAGCTGGTCACCTCAATGCTCAGATCGAACGGCTGGGCCACAGCATACCCTTCAGTTGACTCAGCATCGCAACCATGTTGGTTTCTATCGGGGAAAGTGAGCGAGACCCGCTTTCTAGCCATATGCTCGGGGCTCATCGTTCTCTGGCCTAGACCGGACGCGTCGAGATCGACAAATCCACCATGTACGTGGGCACATCGGCCACACGAACGAGGGCCTTGGCGACGAGGACATGCGCATCGCGGCAGCACCGTCGCCCACGGGCGGCCGGGCACCATCGACATAGCCCGGGACTATTAGGGACCTAGGACGCTGGAATCAACTTGGGAGACCGCATCGACGGAACTCGATTGACATCTTCGGCGTGGCTGTGGCCGTACGACCCTCGGGCACAATCCGGCCGGACTGTTGGCGTGGGCGTGTACGGCCCGATGCCGTCGACCGATTAGGCCGCCCAGCGCCGATCACCGTTGACGCACGACCTTGCCCACCTGCTCGCCGGTCAACTGACCGCCGGCCAGAATGTGGCCGTCTATTGCCTGTAGCAGATCCTCTTTCTTGGCCTCCGGGCCCAAATCGATGTTAGTGTCGAGCGCGAACAGGCTGAAAGAGTAGTATTTTACGAGGGTCTCGCCTTTCGGGTGGGGGTCGCTGGTGGTTCTGAAAATCACAGGCTCTGGGCACGGACCCGACCATCCAACTTTTTGGTCGCCGTTGGTCCCCTGCCTGGCCTCCGGGCCGATCGTCGGCGCCTCCGGGCCGTTAGGTACGGCCTCCGGAAGCTCCCTGGCATCCGGGGGAATACCCCACAACACCCAATGTACCCAGAGGGATCCTGGGTACTGATCGCTGTCGACCAGAAGCGCAAGGGACACCGTGCCCTCAGGCACGTCCGTCCACGTTACGGGGGGCGACACGTCCTCCTGTTCGCAGCCATACTTCTTGGGGATGCGCCTTCTCTCGTTGAATTCCGGGCTAGTCAGCTCAATGCTCAGATCGAACTGCTGCGCAAGCTGGCGTTCTTCTTCAGACCCACTGGCGGCGGCGTCCTCAGCGGCAGTCGAGGTGTCTGCCCCAACTGCTGTCGGAGCGGAGGCTGGCGCCGCGGGTTGCGGATCCATTTCGTCGTCGCCGCTTGAGCACGCTATCGCTCCGCCCGCCAGCACGGCGATTGCAACGAGCGCGGCCTTCGTGGCCCCCGGAAAGACAATCTGCATATCTCTCATCCCGGTCCCTGGGAACCTCGCTTGCCTCGGAGCGTGTCACTACCCTTCAACTGGCGCGCGGAGGCGATCGGAGAAGGGCCATCAGGGCCCCGGTTCACTGCCCCAACCTGCGCTCTCCGGGTACTACGATGACATCCCTGGTTGGCCGATTATGATACCACGCTCCGAACATGTAAAGGGCGGGGTAATAATGTGCCGGCGAGGCGGAGTCGAGCGTTGAGGAGTGGCGCTTGAAAACTGTACCACCCGCCGCCTTCTATAGAGTTGGAGGTAACTCGATGGAAGGTGTGAAGGGATGTACAAGGTGGAACTGTACGTTCGAGTGCGTAGGGCCTGCATGGTGGACGGGATGAGCACGCGGAAGGCCGCCCGTGTGTTCGGGCTGCACCGGGACACGGTGCGCAAGATGCTCAAGTACTCGGTGCCTCCCCGGTACCGTCGACAGTCACAGCCACATCGTCCCAAGCTGGACTCGAACCGCGCCCTGAACCCCACGGGCACGGATCAGGGTATCCAATTCTCACCCACCAATCAACCAGCCGCAGATCAACCCCACCCTATGGATTCAGCCCGCTTAGGCTTGCAGAGCCCCGCAGCGACACTCTGAACAGTTACCAGGGCGATTGCCCACGAAGCGTGCTTCGGCCCCCTGGCTTACGTCGTTCCACCGCGGGTGGCCGTGAGGCGCTCTCGCGTCTCGCTCGGCACTCTCGCCTGCTTGACCCACCGCAGCGTCCGCGTCTCGCCGCGCCTCGATACGCCCGCGGCGGCCTCGGCGATCAGATCGACGCCGCCGAGGAAGTCGGACAGCTCGATGTACTCCGCGGCGACGCCCCCGTCGACGTCGCCGATGTGGGTCGTCGCGTTGTGGTAGTTGCCCAGAGGGAAGGCGAGGCCGGTCGCGCGGTAGCCGTTCACCGCGAACGCCGTCGCCTCGCAGACCCCGCCCGACATGAGCTGCCGCTGGACCCGGAACTCCGGGGCTCGGCCTGCGAGCCGCTCGCTCGCGGCGGTCAGCACCTGCTCCGCCTCGGCGTCGAAGGTGAACGCGGCGTCGCCCGTGCGTATGACGGGCCCCGCGCCCTGCGACACGCCCGGTATCACCGCGCTCGACT
The DNA here is from genome assembly GCA_965261815.1 of Dehalococcoidia bacterium. Taxonomy (GTDB): domain Bacteria; phylum Chloroflexota; class Dehalococcoidia; order Lucifugimonadales; family CAZENU01; genus CAZENU01. The sequence continues at coordinate 2,568,158 of CBDHDR010000002.1, read as the reverse complement.
CGACCGACACGACGAACGTGTCACGCGGCAGCGTGCCCGCCTCCGCCATCAGCCGCGCCCCGAGCAGGCCCTCCTCCTCGGCCCGTGTGAGCACGGCGTATACGTCGACGGCCTCCAGGCCGTCTCGCGCCAGACGCTCCACCGCCGCCAGGATGGCCGCGCAGCCCGCCAGATCGTCCACCGCCCGCATCCTGATCGTGCCGCCGTCGAAGGCGAAGTCCGGCAGGTCGAACACGGCCGGCAGCGGCGGCTCGTGCTCGACCACCGACTCCAGCTCCAGCCAGACCATACGCGGCGTCCTCCGGTCGGCCGGGTCGTCGGTGGTCTCGTGGCGGGCAGTCGTCCCACGCACTCTTCCGCCGGGTGTGACGACCTGCACCGGGGTGGGCCGCGCCAGCGAGGCGGCGGGAACTCCGCCGACCGCTCGCGCCAGCGCCCGCCTCCCGTCCGTCTCGACGACCTCGAAGCCTGGATGGTCCATGTGGGCGACGAAGGCTATCGGCGGCTCCGGCGGCTCGGTCGGCTCGCCTCCCCTTCGAAGGCGGGCGATGATGTTGCCGAAGTCGTCGAGCTCGTACGGGACGCCAGCGCGGTCGAGGACCGACGCCGCGTACCGGGCCGGGCCGTCTTCGAAGAAGGGCGTAGCGGGCCTGCCGCCAAGCCCCTCGAGCAGCTCCAACGCGCGCTCGTCGCTCTGTGCCATATAGAATACCCGCGTCGCCGTCGTCGACCCGAGGTTATCAACACACGGCGGAGGGGGCAACATGGTAGGTGATGAGTTCCACGTGAGACCGGGCGCAGTCGTCGTAGCACTGCTCAGCAAGGGCGCGACCGTCGTCCAATACAGGGACGCCGACAAATCTCGGGTCACCGTCGCCGTCGGGCGCAACCGGGACGCGAAGATCCCCGCGGCCCGCGTCGTGCTCGTTACCGACTACGTGCCCGAGGGCCAGGAGGAGCTCGAGAAGTTCCGCCGGACGTCCGAGAAGATGGCAGCGGACGTCGACCTGTCCGAAGTGTGGGAGTTGGTCAGGGACGAGGAGGACGACACGACCGCGGACGCCCTCGCCGAGCTGTACTGGGGCAACTCCGCTGAGGCGGCGCAGCGGGTCGCCATCGCCCTACACTTGGACCGCCACACCGACTACTTCGTGCGGAAGCCGGACGGCTACGCGGCGCGCACGGTGGAGGCGCTGGACGAGATACGGGCGCGGCGGCGGCGCGAGGCCGAGTACGCCTCCGACGCGGCCGCGCTGATGGAGGCGCTGCGGGAGAGGCGGCTGCCGGACCCGCCGACGAAGAACCAGGAGGCCCAGCTCCACCACCTGCGCGAGTACGCCGTCCACGGCGACGACTACGCTCGCGGTCACGCCGCGCGCGACCTGCTCGAACGGGCCGTGATCGGCTCCGGCGACGTGCAGAGGGCGTGCTTCGAGCTCCTCGCCTCGGCCGGCGTGTTCTCCCCCGACGAGCCGCTGGAGCTCGCGCGCGCCGACATACCGTTGGCCCATCCCGTCGACTCGCTGGCCGAGGCGGACGCGGTAGCCCGCGAGCCGACCCGACCCGCCGAGGCTGCCGATCTGACCGGGCTCGGCGTCTTCACGATCGACAACGCGGGGACGGAGGAACGTGACGACGCGCTTTCGTTCGACACGGCCGGCGGGCCGACGTTCCGCATCGGAGTCCACATCGCCTACGCCGGTCTGCTCGTGCCGCGCGGCGGCGCCATGGACCGCGAGGCGGACCGCAGGATGGCCACGCTGTACCTGCCCGAGCGGCGGATCGACATGCTGCCGCCGGCCTTCTGCCTCGGCGTCGGCAGCCTCGACCCGGCCGAGGACAGGTTCGCCCTCAGCCTGTCGGTCGAGCTCTCCGAGACCGGTGAGACCGTGAGCTGGGACCTGAAGCCGTCGCTGGTGCGCAGCGCCGCCGCGCTCTCGTACGAGGACGCCGACCGGGTCCTGGGAGACGAGGCAGATTCGACACATCCGGCGATCGCCGGTCTGGAGCGCGCCGCTCGCGCGCTGCGGGCACGGCGCGAAGAGTCGGGCGCCGTCACCCTCGACCAGCCCGAGATGTCGATCAGCGTCGACGAGCAGGGCCGCGTGCGGGTCACGGTCACGCGGCGCGACAGTCCGGCGCGGCAGCTTGTGGCCGAGATGGCGATCCTGTACAACGTGCTCGCGGCCGAGCTGTGCAGGAGCGAGGGCATACCGGCCGTGTACCGCGTGCAGTCCGCGCCCGACCTGTCCGACATCGCCGACTTCCCAGAGCCGCTGAGGCGATACCAGGCGGCGAGGCGGCTCTTCCCGGCCGACCTCGACTCGGAGCCCGGGCCGCACGGCGGCCTCGGCGTGCCAGCGTACCTGCAGGCGACGTCTCCGCTCAGGCGCTACCCCGACCTCGTGATGCAGAGACAGGCCGCCCACTACCTCGCCACCGGCAAGCACCTGTACACCCCCGAGGAGATTGCGTCGGTCATGCAGCGGGCCGAGGTCCAGCTCCGCGAGTTGTCGAGGATCGAGGACGCGCGCAGGCGCTACTGGTTCCTCAGGTTCCTGCAGAGCTCCGTGCTGGACGCGCCCGACTCGTCGGGGGTGAGCCGGGAGTTCGAGGCGGTCGTGCTGGAGAACGAACCCCACCGCCGCGCACTGCTGGAGCTACACGAGTACCCGTTCAGGATGAGGGCGGAGGTCCCCCGGCACATCGAGCCGGGCGACCGGGTCGCGCTCGAGCTCCAGGAGGTCGACCTGTGGCGCCGCCTGGCGCTCTTCGTCTACGCACAGCGCGGGGCGTAGCACGCCATCCATACTGTTCACAGTCAGGGTTCCCAGACCAGATCACCCGGGTAGGGGCAACTGTTCAGACTCGATGAGGCGGACGGTCACGAGAGTGCGTCGACCCGCCTCCCGGCGAGGCCGCCGGCCGTTTCATCCGCTCAAACCGTCTCATTCTGTCTCATTCTGTCTCGTTTCTATCTGGCGGGTGAGACACCTTGCCGGGAAATGAGACACCCGGTATGCCGCTCGCCCTGTCCGAGTCAGACACCGCAGCATAAATGGCACGGGGGTTGTCTCGCGCACCGTGGTCGGAGGCGCCCCACCTGCGGGGGAGGCGTGATGAGCCTGGGTCTGTTCCATGCGGGCAGAATAGCACAGGCGTGCTGTTACTCGCAACCCGGCCCGGTATCCGGTAGTGTCTTAGTTCATTGACTTCCCCCGGAACGCCCGTTTCGGATAATCTTGCGAGTCTCTTCAATGATGCGCTCTATGTCTCCGGGTGTCATGCCTTGGCGCTTCAGGACTTCTGCTGCGCCTTTTAGAGCCTCACCCTCTCCTTCCTGTCGCCTAGCTTCCCGCGTTCTCTTCAAATTCTCGTATTGCTTACTGGATAGCACCATGATTTCCCTCCATATTTCAGAGACAATCAGCGCGCTAGCCGCACACGCGACCGCCAGTGCTGCTGCGTCGTTCCAACCGTCGACTAGGCGCTCTTCCCAGCCGGCGGACAGCGCTGTGGGTCTCGAGCACAATACCCATACGCCTAGGAGAAATTGCCCTATGAATAGGCGATAATAGGTTGCTTTCGCCTCCTTAGGCACGCTCCATATTGATTCGCGCTCTGTATCCAAATACCTTGACAGCCCCTTGCGCCCTCACTATACATTGTCAATACCTTAGACGGCCCTGTCAATACCCTAGCGTACCCTGGCGTTGCGCCCCTGGGACTCCCGAAATTTCCGGCGCGCATCGCCAAGCTAGGATTTCAAATTAAGACACTACCCGGTATCCGGTAAGTGTTCAGACTCGGTGAGGGGAATACCCGCCCCCGCCTACGCGAGGGTAGGCTCTTAGCGGGTATGACGGAGAGATGCGGCGGCTTTTCGAGAGATCCCCTCAAGACTGAACAGTTACGGGTAGGGCCCTTCGATACACCCCGACGAAGCGTCGGGGCACTCAGGGCGAGCGGGTAGAGCGGAAGACGAAGCGTCGGGGCACTCAGGGCGAACGGGTCGTGTGGCGACGGCCCACACCACCGACCACCGACCACCGACCACCGACCACCGAAATCGTCCCGCTGCTCCACCGTCCGCACATACCGTTCACCCCGAGTAGCGCCGATGCTTCATCGGCGCGTATCGAGGGGCGCACGCGGGGCCTGACCAAACGGCAGCAGGCGCTCGCTATCCCCGACCGCTCGGCTGGACGGCCGCCGTTGCCGATATCTCGACCAGTGCCTTGCCGCCGCCCAGCGACGCGACGTTCACGAGGGTCGAGCACGGGTATCCGCCGTTGGGGTACAGCTCGCGAAAGACCTCGGCGCGCGTCTCAAGGAAGGGGTCCAACGAGTCCACGCCCACGAGATAGATGGTGAGCTCGACGACATCCTCGAATCCGGCGCCGGCGCCCTCCAGTACCTTGCCCAGGTTGTGGAACACCTGCCGCGTCTGGGCAGCCGCGTCCCCCTCCCCCACCAGGTTGCCGTCGAGGTCGCCCGCGGTCTGGCCCGAGACGAACAGCAGGTCGGCCCCGGACACCCTGACCGCGTGCGAGTACAGGCCCGACGGCGGGACGACGCCTTCGATGGCGGCGATGGTCCGGCGGAGCTCGGTCACTGCGGCCCTCCTGGCGTCGAACCCCCTCTCCATTGACGGGAGAGGGTTGGGGTGAGGGTGACGGCTGCGAACATGTCCATCCCCTCCTTGGGCAACGACTTCACGGTCGCGACGCTACGCCCTGAAGACGACCCCGTCGGGCTCCACGCTGACGATGACGCGGTCTTCCCCCCGCAGCACGTCCATGCGGGCCTCGACGCGGTCCGGCTCAACGTAGCGCTCCACGATGGCGCGGGTGTCTTCCCAGATCGAGTCGTCGTCCCTGATCTCGGCGCGGCCCCGCACCGTCACGTACTCCTCGGCCAGGGGCTCGGAGCAGACGCAGACCGCTATCCGGCCGTCCCGCACCAGATTGCGGTGCTTGACGCGCTGTTTGGTCGTCGAGACGAGCAGCCGCCGGTCCGAGTACACGTACCAGTTCGGCGTAAGCTGCGGCATCCCGTCGCGGCCGATCGTCGCCACGACGGCGATCCTCGAAGGCGCCAGGAACTCGGCGAGCTTGGACTGTTGTTCCGCGCTGATCATGTGATGCGGCTCCCCGTTTCGTACGGCTCTACCTCAGCAGGTGGGCGTCGTTGACTATGGGCCAGTTGAACGGATGGAACTTTATGCCGTCAACGGAGTCGCGCAGGGACACGAAGACGGGCATGAAGACCGGGATGATCACGGGCACGTCGTCGATCAGGATCTGCTGGATCTGCTCGTAGGTGGCCCGGCGCTCCGCTTCGTCGAGCTGCGTGCGCGCCAGCTTCAACAGGTCGTCCAATTCCGGGTTGCTGTAGTTGGACGCATTCAGGAGCGAGTCGGACCGGTACATCAGGGCCAGCGTCTCGTCCGGCAGTCCCTGGTTCCAGGTCATCGTCGCGAACGACTCCTTCAGCCAAACGTCCGTGACGTAGCCCCGCTCCGCCGACTCCTCGATCTCGACCCTGAATCCGGCGGGCTCCACCATCTCCTTGATGGCCGCGGCTATGACCGCCATGCCGGGCCTCACCGAGCTCGTGTGCAGCGTGACGTCGACCCCGTCGCCGAAGCCCGCCTCCGCCAGCAGCGCCTTGGCGGCCTCCACGTCGAACTCCGCCGCCTGCTGCCCCGACCAGTAGAGGGGGTCGGAGGGCGCTATCGGATGGTCGTTGGCGACCACGCCGTCACCGCCCAGCACCTCGTCGACCAGGGCCTGCCGGTCTATGGCCGCCCTGAACGCCTGGCGCACCTGCTTGTTGTCGAAGGGCGCCGAGGTCACGTCCATCGACAGGCTCACGAACGACGAGGCCGGGATTTGGGTGACGATCACCGAGCTCGTGCCCTCTAGCTTCTTGGCCTCGCTCGCCTCTATCGGAAATACGATGTGCACCTGCCCGGCCGCGAGCCCTGAGACTCTGGTCTTGAGCGCCGGCGTCGCCAGGAAGGTTAGCTGATTCAGTCGGGGCTGCCCCTCCGCCCAGTAGCCGTCATGCTTCTTCAGTACCGTCCGGGAGCCGGCCGAGTGGTGCTCGATCTGGAACGGGCCGGTCCCGACCGCGGAGCTGATCCTGTCGTCCGGCTCCTTGCCCGCCGCGATGATCTTGGCCTGCGGTATCGAGACCAGCTCAGGCAGGAGCGAGCTGGGCCCCGAGAGATCGAACCGCACCGTCGACGGGTCGACCGCGACGATGTCTGAGATGATGTCCAGGACCGGCAGCGCGGGGGACTTCGTTTCCGGGTCCAGCAGTCGCTTGAACGTGGCGACCACGTCCTCGGACGAGAAGTCCTTCCCGTTGTGGAACTTGACGCCCGACCGGAGCGTAAACGTCCACTCGGTGCTGTCGGCGTTAGGCTGCCACGACTCGGCCAGCTGCGGCTCCAGCGTGCCATCGGCGCCCCGGGCCACGAGGTTCTCGAAGAGCGCCTGCGCCACGTAGATGTCCGGGTTGGTCAGGACCCGTGCCGGGTCCAGGGTCGTGAAGTCTGGGCTCGTCGTGATCAGCAGCGTCACGAGCTGCAGCCGCTCCTGTCCGCCGCCCGCCGTCGTTTGGGGAGTGCCCGGGCCTGCCGCGATCGCCGGAGCGGGTGTGACGGTGCCCGCGGGGGTGATGGAGCTGCCGCCGCAGGCCGCAAGCAGCGCCGCGCAGACCATGACCATTGGAGCTAAGTGCTTCAGAGCCCGCGCTCGGTGGAGAAAAGTCCTCATTGCGTCGTGTCTCCGTCTGCAAGTATGCATGGATGTCTCTTTGACCTTTGAGTGTAAGTTTCGCCGATAGGCCTTGTCAACGATTGAGTCGAGCCCGTGCCCTCTCACTGAGTGCGGCCTCGGTTCGACGAAAGTGTGCCATTTTGGGCCATCCCTATCTGTGCGGTGGCACACCTGGCCGAGAAATGGCACAGAAATGGCACACCGGGTGTGCCACTCGTCCTATCCGGGGCGGCACACCGCGTGACAGGATGGCACGCCGGTGTCCCGCCTCGTCAGGGACATGGGCGCGTGAGGGGACTCGAACCATCTGGGGGGGAGTGCTTGTCACAAGCACAGACTAGCACTTATGTGCTGCTAAGGACAAGGGCTCGGCGGGGGACTTTCACCAACGATGAAAATGAGGCTGCACCGGAAGGCGGGTTGCAAACCCGCCCCTACGTCAGGTCGGCCAACGCGGCCCCTACGCCATGTCGGCCAACGCGGCCCCTACGCCATGTCGGCCAACGCGGCCCCTACGCCATGTCGGCCAACGCGGCCCCTACGCCATGTCGGCCAAGTCCCTACCCGCCCCGGGCGCCCTGGCGCCACGTCGCCGCGACTCAAGGGCCGACTCGCGGCGTGGGCGCGGGCCGGCGCGTGATAAGATGCCACGCGCCGGCGGCGCCGCCGTCGGCCTAAACGCCTCGGCTGGAGGTCGACATGTCCAACTACACGGTCGCGATCATCGGAACCGGCAGGGTGGGAGCGCAGTTCGACTTCGTTACGAAGCTTCCCGACAACCACGCCGACGCCATAGTCGCGAACGATTCGTTCAGACTGGTCGCGGGAGTCAACCGCGGGCGCGCCAAGCTGGACCTGTTCGGCAAACGCTACGGGATCGACGCCCTCTACCACGACTACCGCCAGATGTTGGACGAGGTCGGCCCGGACGTCTGCATCATCGCCACGCACCCGGAGCTGCACCGCGAGATGGTCGAGGGATGCGCGGCCGTCGCGACGACGCGGGCGATCATCTGCGAGAAGCCCATGGCGCTGTCGCTGGAGGAGTGCGACGCGATGATCGACGCCTGCAAGCGCGCCGGCGTCCTGCTGCAGATCAACCACAACCGCCGCTGGCACCCCCACTGGCTGAGGGTCAAGGAGCTGGTCGACTCGGGCGCGATCGGGTTGCTGAACCACATCTACTGCTACATGGACGGCGGCAAGCCGGCCCCGTGGTGGCGGGCGGAGAACGAGGGGCCGCTGCTGCACGACTTCACCCACTACTTCGACCTGTTGGACATGTACGTGGGCGACGTCGACTGGCTGTGCGGCATGGCCGAGCAGCGCAGCCGCCCCTGGGCCGTGGAGGACTTCACCGCGGCGTTCATCAAGTTCAAGAGCGGGGTCACCGCGCTGGTCTCGGGAGCGGAGCTGAGCGACTACGACGACAGCGGCATGGAGCTCAGGGGCTCCACCGGCGTCATTCGCTACGGGAGAAACGGCTTCGAGCTGCTCCAGTCCGAGCCGGACGTGTACGAGCCGGACAGCGGCTTCCAGTGGAGCACGCTACAGCCGCGGGACATGGACCTGCCGCCGGAGGGATCGACCTACGTCGCCGCGCTCGAGGAGCTGGCCGGCGCCCTGGACGGGAAGAACGCCGTCCGGAGCACCGGCGAGGTCGGCCGGCGGTCGCTGGAGATCGTGATGGGCATCTACCAGTCGCAGCTAGAAGGCTGCGCGCCCGTGCGCTTCCCCGTCTCGCTGACGACGTCCGGAGTCGACGCGCTCCGCACCACCGGCCACTTCTCCGAACGCTCCCAGCCCTGACCGGAGGCCGGAGGACGCCACCCCTCCTCCCACCACCCGGGTGTCACACCCCGTCATTCCCGCGAAGGCGGGAATCCATAGACTCAAGTACCGACGGACGTGGTGGATTCGGGTGCGGAGTCTTTGCTTGACAAACCCCGGATTTAGCTACATTATTAGCTAATACCATTCTCAAGGAAACAGCGATGGTCACGGTGAACGTACACGAAGCCAAGACCAACCTGTCGCGCCTGCTTGCGCAGGTGGAGGCAGGAGAGGACGTCGTCATCGCCCGCAACGGCAAGCCTGTCGCCCGGCTCATCAGCTGCAAGCCCAGGAACAGGCCCCAACCCGACGTCCTCAAGGGCAAGGTCGTCATTGACGACAGCTTCTTCGACCCGCTCCCGGAGGAGGAGCTGAGGGCGTGGGAGGGCCGGTAGCGTTGCGGGCCCTGCTGGACACGCACGCGCTTCTCTGGTGGGTCGCGGACAGCGGGCGCCTGTCAGAAACGGCGTATCGCGCGATTGCCGACGAGGCGAACGAGAAGCTGGTCAGCGCCGCGTCGGCCTGGGAGATCGCAACCAAGCACCGGCTGGGGAAGCTTCCGGGAGCCGACGCGTTCGCGCTCGATATTCCCGGCGCCATCGCCCACCAGGGCTTCGAAGCGTTGCCCATAACCGTGGATGACGCGACGCGCGCGGGCGCGCTGCCGGGCCCGCTCCGCGACCCGTTCGACCGGGTCCTAATCGCCCAGGCGCTCGCCCGCAACCTCGTCCTCATCTCGATAGAGGACCGCTTCGACCGGTACGGCGTTCGCCGCCTCTGGTAACCGACACCCCCTCCGTCGTTCCCGCGAAGGCGGGAACCCATCCCCCTGCGCTCGTCTGCGGTGTAAAGGCGCTCGACGAAGCGACCCTGATTTCGTACTCAGGACTCCAGCCCAAGCCGCTTCGACCGGTACTGACTGTAGGGGATCGTACCCTCTATGCCCTTGGCCTCGTACTCTTCTACGGCGCGTTGGGCCAAGGCCACGTCTTCCGTCAGCTCTTCGTGCTCGTCAGAGTCGACGAGCTCCGGCTCTCCGTTGAGACCGTCTGCCGGGTCGCTCCACTCATTGAGAGGTTCGGCAGTGGCCTCGGGCAACAGGGGGCGTAGCGCATCCTCGTCTTCACGCTTATCTGACATATTCGGGAACTCCCGCCAGCATCATACCGCGGCGACGTCCCGAGATGGTCGAGCACACCTACCTCGTCAGTCCATCGAAACCGGGAAATCGCCTTCAGTTGGTGGCCGTCGAGCGCAGTCTCGCCCGGTGTCTCGTCGTGTTGGTGAGAAGATCAGGCTGAGGGCGATTCCAAGGGCTTGCCGCGCCAGACCAGCGGCTTACCGGTCTCGGCGTCAAGAACCCCGTCAAGCCTGGGCGGATTATCTGGGTCGGCGCGGGCCGCGTCCAGTTGGGCCTGCGTGAGCCCGGTGACCGGACTCGAGCCGGTCCCACCGCGAGGATCGTAGAAGTACGTACCGGTCAGGTTTGTGTCACGGAGAAGCGCACCGGACATATCGGTTCTCAAGATGCGCGCGCCGGACAGATCCGATCCGAGAATATGCGCTTGGGATAGTTTCGATTCAAGGAAGAACGACCCGGACAGGTCGGCCCCGATATTCGCGTTGGATAGGTCCGAGTACTGAATGTGTGCGCCCGACAGGTTCACTTCCTGTAGATTCGCCCCGGACAGGTTCGCGTCGTCGAGTGCACAAGGCATCGTAACCTTGAACATCCTTGAGTCGGACAAGTCAATATTCCAAACCCTGGCGCCTGTCAGGTCGACGTCGGTAAGTTTCGCATCTTTCAGGACTGCGTAGTTGACGTATGCACCAGACAGGTCCGTTGAAGCGATATTGGCGCGGGACAGATTTGCTTCTTGCAGCATCGCGCCTGATAGATTGGCGTCAATGAACTGTCCGTGGACAAGGTCGGCGCCCTTCAAGTCCAACTCAAACTTCGCGTCTTTCTCGATCGCAATCTGCGCTTCGCCTCGGGAACCTATCCAATCCATGACGGCCTGAACATCCTCGCGCAGGAAGGAGAACGTCTTGGGATCGGCGTTCTCCTCCGCCAGCACCCTCTGATAGACCTCGTCTTCCTTGGGGTGTCGCACGAAGGCGCACAGCAACCCCAATACTTGGACGTGGTACTCCTTCGGGTGCTCCTGGGCGAATCGTTGCAGGGCGTAGATGCCCCCCAAGCGCACTGAGAGAACGTCGCTGCCGAGCATCTCCGCCCTTCGTTCGTAGCGCTCGTTCAGCAGACTCTGTTGCGCCGTGTCAGCTTGACGCTCGGACACGGTGCTCCGCCAGATCGCGAGTAGTATCGCAATGACGCCACCGATCACAAGGCCCAAGTTGCGGATAGTCGTGCTGAGGGAGTCCTGATCGCCGCGTAGCTCGTCCCAGAAACGCCACGAGAGGAAGACGCCGACTGCCAGCACGGCGACCATCCCGGCGACCCACCAGAACCCATCCCAACCCACTACGCTGCGGATAGGCCGCAGCAGGCGTCGCACAACGGACCGCAGAAAGCGAAGGCAACGGAGGCCCCATCCGGGCATCTTCATTTCCGCGCCACCGTCCCCAATATCCCCCCAATTCGCCGCGCCGTGTCCGTGAAGTGCTGCACCTCCTCCGGCTTCAGCGCCCGCCCCAGGACGGGCTGCTCGCGGTACGACAGCCACTTCTTCAGCACCTGGTAGCCGCCGAGCTTGTAGCCCCAGACGGCGGCGGGGACGTTCCGCCAGTAGGCGCGGCCGTTGAGGTGGACGTCGAACGTCGTGTCGCCGAGCGTGCGGGCGGCCTCGCCCAGCGCAGCGCGTTCGTCCGCGGTGTATGGGCGCTCGACGACGCGGCCCTGCCCCGGCATCACCGCCTCGCCCTGCCCGAAGTGGCCCCAGCCCGCCGTCAGCGCGAAGTCGACGCCGGCCATGTTGCCGCCGTCGGTGGTGGACGGGACGGCGACCGCGGCGGCTTCGGGGCGCAGCGCGCCCGTCGTGACGCCGGGCACCGGCGTGTCCGAGTCGAGCAGCGCGGCCAGCTCCCGGCCCCGAGCGGCGGACGAGGCGAAGGCGTCGGCCGCCCCGTCCTCGTCGCCGTCCGGCCAGCCCGGAAGCGGGATGCGCGGCCACTCCATCCGCAGCGCCCCGGCGTTCGCCTCGCGGTACGCGGGATCGTGCAGCACGGCGAGCACGTGGTGGAACAGGTCCTCCACGCCCGCGCCCAACCTGTCGAGATAGCGCTCGGCGGCGGGCGACAGATTGGGGCGGCGCTTTCCTCCGCTGACGTATGCCTCGAGTCCGTCGTCCCGGAGCCAAGCGGGAAACAACGCTGCGCCACGCTCGATCAGGTGAAGCGAAGACAGGTGCCGGGCGAAACAGGCCTGTGGTTCCGCAGCACCCTTCCGCAGATGCTTTGCAGCGGATAACCACATGTTATCGTCGGATACATGCGACAGGTAGTCGGCCCGTTTGTCATTCAGCAGTTTTGTGTCCGCCTCCCAGTACAGCCAACGGGTATCAAAGGGACGGTAAGTGAACCGAATAAAGCCTGTTCGGGTTGGACCACCACGTCGGAGCAATGCCTCACGAGTAGCTATCCCATCAAAATATTCCAAGGGTTTCATGATCAACGGATATCGCCTGGCGATCTCGTCGTGACTCAAGGCTTTGTTGAAGTAGTCAGATAGGCGGCCGTGGAGTCGGTCGAGATCAATATCAACGAGAAATGGGTCTCGGTTTGTGTTCGCCCCCGAGAAGAAGGTCGAAAACAGAGTCGGCAGCCCCGGCCAATCTTGCCAGTCTTCGCTGACGACCATTGGCACAAAAGGAAGACCTAGCGGCAGGCTCGGATCGAGACTGTCATAGAGCACCTTCGCCTCAGCCTCCGCTGTCGCTTTCAGTTCCTCACGCTTGGCTTGGCCCCAGAGGTGGCGGAATCCGACCCGCTCAGCCGGCGAGTGGCGGCGCTTGCGCACCAGCGTTGTGATCGCCGTGCCCACCTGAATGCCAACCGGGTCCTCCCGCGTCGAGAAAATGCTGGGGTCTGGCAAGCCGTCGGGCGTCGTCTTGCCGGTCCTGTACTTGTCGCCGTTGAGACAGTCGATGCGGATCGCGTCGAACGCCTCCAAGTAGCGTTCTCTCATACCAGCAAATGCCAATCCGTCAAGCCACGAGTAGTTCGAGATGAAGCAGATCACACCTCGGCCGGTCTTTTCCGCGATTCGCCTCTCGGCCATCCGGAAGAACCGTACGTACAGGTCATTTAGAGCCTTTTTTTCGAACAACGCTACCTGTCTTGTAGCACGGTAAGCCAAAGTCAGTTCCCGTTCCTCGCTCATACCCACACCGGGGTATCGGTTATACGGTGGATTGCCGAGTATCACCAGCACCGGTGTCTCCTGCTTTACCCGCTCGGCGCGGTCACGCTCCTCCTCCAGCTCGGGGAAGGGAACAGTCCTACGCTCCTTTGGCTCCCAGCCGGTGAGGGCGTTGGTGAGAAAGACGCCGGCGCGCTCGTCCGCGTCCTCGGACAGCGGCGCGTCGAGGTCCTGCATCGTCAGCCCGACCTGCAGGTGGGCGACGACGAACGGCGCAGGCATGATCTCGAAGCCGAAGACGCGCTCGGTGGCCGCCTGTTTCACACGCGCCCCGGTCAGCGCGCCCAGCCCGCGTCCCTTCAGGTTGTCGGCGATGCGCCGCAGCACCTCCGACAGGTACGCGCCGGTACCGCAGCATGGGTCGAGCACGTAGACGTTATCGGCGGCCAGCCCGTCGGCGATGCCGAGGTCGTCCTTCAGCGCGCGGTCGACGCGGGCGACCATGTAGCGCACGACCTCGACCGGCGTGTACCAGACGCCGAGCTGTTTCCGCAGGGCCGGGTCGAACGCCTCCAGGAACGGCTCGTAGAAGTACGGGACGGCCTCGCCCTCGCTGAAGCGGTCGAAGAAGGCCCCGCGCTCAACGCGGTCGAGCGCGGCCGACGTCCAGTCCAGAACTTCGACGAGGCCCAGCGGCTGCAGCCGGCCGGGGTCTGATAGCTGCTGGAATAGCGCCCGCAGCACGGGGGCGCGGAGGTGCCAGACGGCTTCGTGCCAGTTGAACCGGCCGGTGGGAGCCGGAGTCTGCCTCGCCCACAGCACCCAGGCCGAGAAGACGCCGTAGAAGAGGGTCTGCACCAGCGTGGACCGGAAGAACGCCGCGCCGCGCGCTCCCTCGAAGCGGACTCCGAGCGCCTCCTCCAGTGCGGAGCGCACGGCGGCGAGGGACGGCGCGTCCCCGGCAGCCTCCACCCGCGCAAGCCCGTCGCGGGCGTAGGACGCCAGCAGCCAGGCCAGGTCCCTCGGCTCGGTGAGCGACGCGCGGTGCGACAGCGCCCGGCACAGGTATTCGCCCAGACCGGCGCCGACCTCCTTGGCGAAGGCGCGCGGCGTTTCGAGCCGGGCCTCGAACTCCCCCTGTGTTCGGGCCAGTCGGAATGTCTCCAGCCTCGCGGGCCTGCCCGCCGCGTCCTCTCCGAGCAGCACGAAGTCGCGGGTGTTCGTGACCAGCACGAGCCCGTATCTGCCCCAGTAGCGACTCACCTGATCGCCGGACGCGGTCAGCCACGCGTCGTCGTCGGCCGGCTTGACCTCCACGACGCCGCGCTCCGGTGTCTGCCCCTCGCGCAGCCTGCCGCGCTGCGTCTGCCGAGCAGCGTAGAGGCCGAAGTCGGGATGGCCCGCGCCCTGCTCGGCGAGCTCGCCGACGCAGAAGACCCTGGGCTTCAGTGTCGCTCCGACCGCGCCGAGAAGGTTGTTCAGCGGAGGGTAGTACGAGCGCTCGCCGGTCGCGCCGCCGGATGCGCGGATGCGGCGCAGGTCGGAAAGATAGCCCTCGACGGCGGCGGTCAGCTTCTCCCGTGTAACTGCCATGCCCATACTGTAACCCAGCAGAGGCAACGGCATGAAGGGGGCCGGCGCCGGTCCGGTCCCCGTCATGCCCGCCGCCCACCGTCGTTCCCGTCGCCCACCGTCGTTCCCGTGTAGACGGGAACCCATCCCTGTCTCCCCACGCCGTGGATTCCCGCCGTCGCGGGAATGACGATGTGAGGTGCTACCGTCGTTCCCGTGGAGACGGGAACCCATCCCTGTCTCCCTCCACCGTGGATTCCCGCCGTCGCGGCAATGACGATGTGGGTGCCACCGTCGTTCCCGTGGAGACGGGAACCCATCCCTGTCTCCCCCGCCGTGGATTCCCGCCGTCGCGGGAATGACGATGTGGGCGCCGCCGTCGTTCCCGTGGAGACGGGAACCCATCCCTGTCTCCCCACGCCGTGGATTCCCGCCGTCGCGGGAATGACGATGTGGGCGCGCCGTCGCCCCTACCGTGTGGGGCGCGCTGCCGCCCTACCGTCGTTCCCGTGGAGACGGGAACCCATCGCAGGCTCCCCACGCCGTGGATTCTCGCCGTCGCGGCAATGACGATGTGAGGTGCTACCGTCGTTCCCGTGGAGACGGGAACCCATCGCAGGCTCCCCTCCCGCCGTGGATTCCCGCCTTCGCGGGAATGACGATGTGAGGTGCTACCGTCGTTCCCGTGGAGACGGGAACCCATCCCTGTCTCCCCACGCCGTGGATTCCCGCCGTCGCGGCAATGACGATGTGAGGTGCTACCGTCGTTCCCGTGGAGACGGGAACCCATCCCAGGCTCTCCCCCCGCCGTGGATTCCCGCCTTCGCGGGAATGACGATGTGAGGTGCGCCGCCGCCCGCTGTCGCGGGAATGACGATGTGGGTGCACTGCCGCCTACCGTGTGAGGTGCGCCGCCGCCCGCCGTCGTTCCCGTGTAGACGGGAACCCATCGCAGGCTCCCCCCACACGTGGATTCCCGCCGTCGGAGACCTTTGCACGACCGTCATTCCGGCCTTGAGCCGGAATCCAGAAATCGAGAGTCCAGGTTAGATGACACCACATGGCCCCGCGACGTTGCCGCGCTTGGGGAGTTACGCAACGTCTCCGAGAGCGGGAATCCCACGTCAGCCCGTCCCCGTGAGAGCCGTCAGGGTGACGGCCGGGTCCACCTGTTGTCGCCCCGCCCGAAGTACGCGTCCATGGGCGCGAAGTAGCTCTCTTCCCACCAGTCGACGTCGAACGTCTTCTGTTCCGCCGGAAGGCCCGAGTGGCGCAGGACCAACGTCGTACCCTCGAACGGGCTGCCCATCCCGCCGAAACGCCAGCCGGCGACCAGCTCCATCTCGACCAGCGACTCGGTGACGCCCAGCCCCGGCTCCTCGATCACCCACCGCTGAGCCAGGCGGCGGTTTGGCTCGACGTGCGCGTTCACGCCGGTGATCAGTCCATCGAGCAGGCTGACGGAGTCGCCGACGCACGGCCCGACGGCGGCCTTCCGTCCCGTCATGTCGCTGTGCTCCCGGCTGTCGAGCCAGGCCTCGAACAGGCGCTTCGGAGACGCGGGGACCACCCGTATGATCTGGTAGGCGCATAGCATCGTCGAGTTGGCCTCCGGTTCAGTGCGTCACAAGCACGCTGGGGCTGCCGGTCTGCGGCGTCGGACGTCTCGCACCCGCGGCGTTCAGCAGATTCGGCAGCGGAGAGTAGTACGAGCGCTCGCCGGTCACGCCGCCGGATGCGCGGATGCGGTGCAGGTCGGCGAGGTAGCTCTCGACGGCGGCGGTCAGCTTCTCCCGTGTGCCTGCCATGCCCATACTGTACCCCAGCAGAGGCAACGCCATGAAGGGGGCGTCGCCGGCTTGCTCCGTGTGTCGGTACCCGAAGGCCTGGCTATGAACCCGACCCGTTGACTAGTTTCGAGCCACCGACAGACACGGAAACGGCCGCAATCAATCCGCCTGCCAGGATCACCCCGCCAGTCCAAGCATGACCACCTACAACGGCGATGGCGGCAACCGCCACGATTGCCAGTGCGACGCCGTATCCCATGAACATGCTCAGCTTTTGTCGGTTCGAGGCTTCTCTCTCAAGCAGGCGCCATTGTTCTGCCTCCGTTTCGACATTCCTGAATATCCGGTCGGCGGCGCCTGGAAGGGTCTTCTCGTAAGCCTCGAGTGCGGCGGGAGGTGGCAGGGGAGCGCTCCAACTCGCAGAGACGATGGAAGCGCGAACTTCTCGTTCGTCGCTATCCTCGGACCGGTTCTCGATCTCTGCGATCCGGCTCTGTCTCGCTCAGGACTTCCAGGTCGTGCTCTTCCTCAAAGGCGATCATGCCCTGCAGCAAGCTCTCCCCAAACAGCTTCCAGTCTCCGCGAATGGAGTCCGCATCGGCCTGAAGGGCTTCGGCGACGGTCGAATGCCGTTTGCGTGACGTGTCGGAGAAGTAGTTGGAGATGTCGAACGGCACGAAAAAGCGGGGGCGAACGATCATGGATTCCCGCCAGGGTTCGTTAGCTGAGGAATCGTAGTATGGCTGCCACCGCGCCCAGGCCAACGAGCTGAAGACCGGCCAGACCTATCACCGCCTTCGGCAACTCCCCGCGAATATCGGCCCTGATATCGCCGATCGCCTTGATCAGCCGGACCTCAAGCTGGCTCAGGTCCTCTTTTGTCGCGTAGAACTGTAAGACGTGCTCTACCTCTTCCCGAACCTCGGCCCTGGTGATAGGAATCTGTACAGTGGTCAAGACGCGGCCTCATTCTTCAAGGTTGTGGTCATACCGGAGCCGGACCACCTGCTCGGTCCGACCTCATTCACGGCGCGCAACTGCATCTCGTAGGTTGTGTCTGGCTCTAAGTCGTGCAGGGTGACAGAGGTTTCCATGATCTGTTCCGGGTACATGACCCATTCACCGGCGGGTCTGACCAATCTGCCGGTATGGTCGCGGATCTCCGCTATGCGATACCGCACTTCATAGTAGAGAATTCGCGGCTTGATCGTCGCTGCCATGCGTCTGATACCCCGCGTATTGCTAACCGCTGAATGCGTCTATGGTATCTCGGGGCAGTGAAGCCGGTCAACGGCTCTATGCGCTGGCCGGCCTGGGGTTGCCGGCTACACGCGCGCCGCGTGCAGCTCCTCCAGGGTCAGCTCGATGCCGAAGCCGGGGGCGTCGCTGGGGACGAGGCGGCCCTGCTTGGGGGACGCCATGCCGGGGGTGAGCCGCCCGCCGCGGACGCTGTCCAGCGGCACGCCCGGCGGCGGCGCCGCCGACAGCTCGCCCCACGGGACGGCCGGCATCGCGTAGCAGACGTGCTGGCCGTAGGCGTCGTTCATGCCGCCGTGGGGGATGACCGATATCCCCGCGGCCTCCGCGATGTGGCATATCTTCACCACGGCCGTCGCGCCGCCCACCCACTGGATGTCCGGCTGGAAGATGTCCACCGAATGCCGGGCCGCGGCCGCCATGAACGGCACCGTCGTGTACCAGTGCTCGCCGGTCGCCAGCGTCTGCCACGGCAGACGACGCCGCATCTCCTCGAACCCCTGGAAGTCGTCCGGTATGAGGCTGTCCTCCAGCCACTTCAGGTCGTACTGCCGGAGCCGCTCCGCCTGCCGCACCGCGAACTCCAGGTCCAGCGCCATCCAGCAGTCGAGCATCAGCTCGACGGCGGGCCCGATCGTCTCCCTCGCCTTCGCGACGAGCTCCTCGTTCCGGCGCAGCCCGTCGAGGCCGTCCGCCGGGCCGTAGGGGCACGCCAGCTTCGTGGCCTCGAACCCCAGCTCCATGTACCAGTCGGTGTCGTTCCCGGTCGCGTAGCAGAAGATGCTGTCGCGGGCCGGCCCGCCCAGCAGCTCGTAGACGGGGCGCCCCAGCAGCTTGCCCTTCAGGTCCCACAGCGCGAGGTCGACCGCGCTGATCGCGTAGCTCGCGAGGCCGGACGACCCGTACGGCGACGCGATGCGGTACATCATGTCCCACAGCTTCTCGGTCGCCATGCAGTCCTCGTCGACGAGCAGCCGCGCGAAGTGGTCGTTGATCACCGGCGCGACGGGGCCGCTGTGCGTCGTGAACCCGAGGCCCCACGTGCCGTCCTCGGCGGTGACGACGCAGGCCAGCGGCGGCCAGCTCGGCGTCCAGAGCCGGCGCATGCGCTTGTACCGCGGGTACCTCGACATCGGGTTCGCCACCTCGGCGCTCTCGGACCACGAAGGCCGCCGGGCCCGCGCGTCGGGCGCCGGCGTTGGGAACGAGACGGGAAACGCGACTATCTCTTTGATCTTCATCGACGAAGCCTCCCGCGGCCCATTGACCCGGACCGCCGCCCAAACCGTAGTTGACCGCCACGGGCGGCGTCAACTACGGTAGCGGGCGTCACCGTGCAAGCGAGACCCTGCGCGCGCCCCTCGAGTAGCGCCGCTGAAGCAGCGGCGCTACTCGGGGTGAACGGGTTGTGTGGAGTGCGGCTACGAGGCCGCTTGCCCTGAGTGCCCCGACGCTCCGGGTCGGGGTGTATCGAAGGGCGCTACTCGCGGTGAACAGGTTGCAGCAGCTCTTGAAAGCGAGGAAACAGATGACTTCAACGTCGTACTTGGACGCGCCGCCGATGCGAGAAGCGAAGGACGAGGACCCGAGCGACCTCGGCCTCGCCGGCTACGCGAAGATACTCTGCTCCGCCGTCTTCGTCTCCGGCCACGCCGAGGAGTTCGCGCGGGCCCACGCGCGACGCGTCGCGGGCGACCTGATGCATCTCCCCAAGCGGGACCTCGACCGGCTGACCGACGAGATCGACTACGACGCGAAGACCGTGCGCGCGTCGCTCGGAGGGAATCTCACCCGCAAGGCCGCGTTCTACGGAGACCAGGGGTCTATCGCCCACCCCGCCGACCACGACGGCATCTTTTTCGACCCCGTGCCGGTCGAGACGAGCCTCCCGGACAAGGACACCGTGCCGTGGCCGATGGGCGACCTGATGCCGGACGGGCCCCCGCCGCCGGAGGTCGACGCGGAGAAGCTCCGGGCCGCCGTCGACCTCGCCTTCGTCGAGCCGTCGCGGGTCTCGGCGTTCGTCGTCCTGTACAAGGGCAGACTCGTCGCCGAGAGGTACGCGCCGTGGGCGTCGGCGGACACGCTGCTGGAGAACTGGTCGATGGGCAAGAGCCTCACGGCCACGCTCGTCGGGCGGCTGATGAACGACGGCCACTTCGGCCTCGACGACCCCGCGCCGGTCCCCGAGTGGCAGACGGAGGGCGACCCGCGGGCCAATATCCGCATCTCCGACCTGCTGCGCATGTCGAGCGGGCTCCAGTTCACGCTGCACGAGGTGCTGGACGAGACCCCCGACGGCACCAAGGTGGTCCGCGACTGCTACCCGGACCACTACTACGTCTACTCGGGCGCGATGGACGTCTTCCGTTACGTGACGAGCCGACCGCCCCAGTACGAGCCGAACACGGTGGGCCGGTACCGCAACTGCGACCCTCTCACGCTGGGCTACATCGTCAAGCGCACCGTCGAGGCGCGGGGCGAGGCGTACCTGACGTACCCGCAGCGGGCGCTGTTCGACAAGATCGGCATACGCAGGCTCGTCTTGGAGACCGACCCCTACGGCAACTTCGTCTCCTCCGGCTACGAGCTGGGCACCGCGCGCGACTGGGCCCGCCTGGGGCAGCTCTATCTCCAGGACGGTGTCTGGCAGGACAAGCGCCTGCTCCCCGAGGGCTTCGTCGACTTCGTGCGCACCCCGGCCCCGGCCTGGGCCAACGAAGAGGGTGTCGAGAGCGTGTCGAGGTACGGCGGGCTGTGGTGGCTCAACACGACCGGCAACTGGGGCGCTCCCGCGGACGCCTACTACGCCGCCGGCGCGGGCGGCCAGACGACGCTCGTCATCCCGTCCCGCGACGTCGTCATCGCGCGCCTCACCGACTACGAGCCGGGCACCTTGGGAACAAGCAAGCTCAGGACGGACCAGGCCATCAGAGCCGTCCTCGACGCCATAGCCGCCAACTGAGAGGGTGTTCGTGAAGTCCCTTCTCCCCCGGCGGGAGAAGGTTAGATTGAGGGGGAGCCGTGCCGACACCTTCACCCTCACCTCAGTCCTCTCCCGTCACGGGAGAGGAGACTCCCAAATCCCCCACCTCCGTCATTCCCATGAAAATAGCCGCTAACGCCCCAACTCGTCGTTCCCGCGAAGGCGGGAACCCAGGGCGGCGGGGAGCGGGATGGGTTCCCGTCGTCAGGGGAACGACGGGAAGACGCTTCACCCTCACACCAACCCTCTACCGTCAAGGCACAGGGTGTTATGCAAAGGTCTCCGACGGCGGGAATCCAGGGCAAGGGGTGGGGATGGGTTCCCGTCTCCACGGTAACGACGGGCGGAGGCGCCGCACCTACACGATTACTCCGGCGAGGGGGTGTAACGCAAAGGCGTCTGGAGCGGGAAACGGGGATCGAACCCGCGACCCTCTGCTTGGGAAGCAGATGCTCTACCACTGAGCTACTCCCGCTCACCCCCAGACTAGTCCCCCCACCCCATCACGTCAAGTGCACGGCGCTGCCCGGATTCACAACCATCCTGGCGGCACCGCCTTACGGCACAGCGAAGGAGGGTTACAAACCCTCCTCTACGGGTGACGCCCGATAGACGTGGCGTCCACTAATTCGTGGCGGGGGCGACGACGGACACCGAGTCGGTCCGGTACGCCGCGGAGCTTCCTATGGCGGACTTCGAGGACGCGATGCAGGTGGCGGCCGCACGCGCATGCGGCGCCCGGCACATCGTGACGAGGAAAGTCGGAGACTACGAGCACTCACCGATCCGCGCGGTCGATCCGCGCGTGGAGCTCAGCCGTCTACTGCAAGTGCCGCGCGTGGGTCTGGAAGTACGCCGCCACAACCCCTCGGTCGTCATGGGGCGACAGGTCTTCCCTATACTTCGACCGTCGACAGCCAAGCTTCCGCTTGATCCCGTGTCTAAGCTAGCGCCGCCCTCGCGAATCCGACTGCGCAGCCGGCAACCGCACCCAAGACTAAGCCCAGCCCGGCGTATTCAGAGAACCCCGTGGCACCCACTCCCATAGCGGCGCCGATGACGGTCCAACCACACATGGTCTTCCCTCTCCTCCATCCGGGGCCATCACGATTCTCGTTGGCGAATCCGACCACGATACCGACCAGCGTACCCAAGACGAGACCACCTTCCAGTTGCCTCAAGAGTAGGCCAAGAATCACTCCCATGCCGGCGCCTGTGACTGTCCAACTGCATATTCTCAGCCACCTCTTCCATCTGGCCCGGCCTCTATGCCCACTCCGCTGACCGTCGTTCACGTTAAACTCGCTCATAGTGTCGCGTGCCAGCGTGACGGGAATGCACCCACGGACTACCCGGACGCCGCTAGCTCGGCTTCCAGCTCGCCGAGGGCGCCGTCGAAGGCGTCGACCATCTCGTCGACCTCGGACCGCGTGATGGAGATGGGCGGCGCTATGCGCACGCAGGTGGCGCTGCACATCAGGTGCAGGCCGCGGGCGAGCACCTTCTCCGTCAGCCGCTCGCCGATGTTCGCCTCCGGCGGGTAGTCCTCGTTCGTCGCGCGGTCCCTGACCAGGTCGAAGACGATCAGCAGGCCGAGGCCCCTCACGCCCCCGACGATCGGGTGGTCGTCCCGCAGCGATCTGAGCTGCTCCCTGAAGTAGGCGCCGACCTCGGCCGAGTTCTCCACGAGCCGCTCGCTCTCCATGATCTCGATGTTCTTGAGCGCCGCCGCGGCCGACACCGGATGGCCCCCGTTGGTCAGCTCGTGCCGGAAGATGTTCTGCTCGCCGGCGAAGGCGTCGGCGATCTCCCTGGTCGCGATGGTGGCCGCGAAGGGCACGTAGCTGCTGACGACCCCCTTGGCCACCGACATGACGTCCGGCACGACGCCCCAGTGCTCGATGCCGAACCACCTGCCGGTGCGGCCGAACCCGGTCGCGACCTCGTCGGCTATGAGCAGCACGCCGTACCTGTCGCAGATCTCCCTGATCATCGGCCAGTACTCGTCGCCGGGCACCATGGCGCCGCGGTCGAACACCCCGACCGGCTCGCCGATGAACGCGGCAACCGTGTCGGGGCCGTGGAACAGGATCAGGTCCTCGACGGCCTGCGCGCATCGGACGGCGCACTCGGACGGCGTGCTGCCGCCCAGCTCGCACCGCATGTAGTCCGGCTGCGGCGCGTAGATGTACCCCGGATAGGACGGCTCGAAGTCGAGCTTCGGATACGTCATGTTGCCGCCGAGGAACATCACTCCGCCGGTCGCCCCGTGACCCGAGTTCCTGCGGCTGACGATCTTGTAGCGCCCGGGCTCGCCGTTGCGCTTGTGGTAGGCGCGGACGATCTTGATAGCCGTCTCGTTGGCCTCGGAGCCGCCGGTCACCGCCCACGTGCGCTCCAGGCTGCCGGGCGTAAGCTCGGCCAGCTTGGCCGCCAGCCTGATCATGGGCTCCGTCGTCGTGCCCTCCGGGAAGTACGTCAGCCTCTGCATCTGCTCCCGCACGGCGTCGGCGATCTCGGTCCGGCCGTACCCGATGGCGACGGAGCCAAAGCCGGCCAGCCCGTCGATCGACGTGCGGCCCTCGGAGTCCGTGAACTTGATGCCGCTGCCGTCCGTGACGATGGTCGGGCCGCCCTCCTCGGCCATCGTCACCCAGTCGCCGCTGCTCATCCACAGGTGCTCCAGCGACGACCTTCGCAGGTCCTCCGCGTCTCTCTCGGTGGCCATCGTACCCTCCTTCGTCGGACGCGACCCGCGCCCGCTACATTCCCATCTCGGACTCGAGCTCGCCGAGAGCGCCGTCGAACGCGTCGACGATCTCGTCCACCTCGGCGCGCGTTATCGTCAGCGGCGGCCCTATGTTCAGCACCTCGCCGGAGGCGTGGTACAGCAGCCCGCGCCGCCTGAGCTTCTCGTTGAGCCGACCGGGCACGTCCTGTTCGGGCGCGAAGCCCGCCTTCGTCTGCCTGTCGCTCACCAGCTCGACGGCGAGCATGAGTCCCAGCCCCCGGACGTCACCGACGATCGGGTGTTTGTCCATGAGCGCGTCGAGCGCGTCCTCGAAGTAGCCGCCCACGTCCGCCGCGTTGGCCGCCAGGCGTTCGCCCTCGATCAGCTCGATGCTCTTCAGCGCCGCGGCCGCGGCGACGGGATGCCCGGCGAAGGTGAAGGTGTGGCGGAAGACTCTGTCCTTGCCGGCGAACAGGTCGGCGACCTCCTTCGTGGCTATCGCGGCCCCCAGGGGCAGATAGCTGCCGACCATGCCGTTGGCCACCGTCATGACGTCCGGGACTATGCCCCAGTGCTCGACGGCGAACATCCTGCCGGTGCGCCCGAAGCCGGTGACGACCTCGTCGGCGATCAGCGGGACGCCGTACCGGTCGCAGATCTCGCGCACCATGGGCCAGTACTCGTCGCCGGGCACGACTGCGCCTCGAGCCACGGGCTCGCCGATGACCGCGACCACGGTGTCGGGAGAGTGAAATAGGACCAGGTCTTCGACGGCCTTCGCGCAGCGCACGGCGCACTCGGACGGACTCTCGCCTCCGTGCTCGCAGCGGTACGGGTTCGGCTGCGGCGCGTAGACCATGCCCGGGTACGCCGGCTCGTAGTCGTCCCGGTGCGACTCGGGCCCGCCTCCCAGCCAGTCCACGCCGCCGGTGGAGCCGTGGTACGAGTGCTTCCTGCTGATGACCTTGTAGTGCCCGGTCTCGCCCCTGCGCCGGTGGTAGGCCCGGAGCATCTTCAGAGCAACCTCGTTCGCCTCGGCCCCGCCACTCACCAGGAACGATCGGCTCAGGCTGCCCGGCGCGAGCTCGGCCAGCTTCTCGGCGAGCATGATCGCCGGAGGCGTGGTCGTCTTCACCGGCATGTAGTTCGACCTGAGGAGCTGCTCGTAGGCGGCCTCGGCAATCTCAGCCCGGCCGTAGCCGAGGTTGACCGAGTTGTACCCGCCGTTGACGTCGATCCAGGACCTGCCCTCGGAGTCGCGCACACGGATGCCGTCGCCTTCGACGACGATGATCGGCTCGTCCGCCTCGGACATGCCGACCCAGTCGCGGTTGTGCATCCAGAGGTATCGGTTAGCGAGGTCCCTCAGCTCTTGCGTGTCCGGGGGTGAAGCCATCGGCTCTACTCCGTTCTACTCGAGGCCGCGCGGCTCGGCGGCGGGTTCCGCCGGCATCATACGCCTGCTCGACCGGCAGAGCCACTCCCGTTCCGCCCAGGTCCCGCCACCACCGTCATTGCCGCGAACGCGGCAATCCAGGCCGGCTGGGTCAGGCGGCTCATCTGTGGCGCGCCGGTTCCCGCCGGGGTCGAGCGCTCACAGGGAGGTCGCGCTCAGGATGCGCGACCTGCCCTCGGCATCCTTGGCCTCGTAGAAGATGCGTGACCTGCCGCCGGGCAACTCGATGACGCACGGCTCCGAGACCATCCCGCAGTCCAGGGGGCCGTCGAGGTCGATCAGCGGCTCCGGCGACTTCGTCCACCCTACCCCGTCGTCCGAGACCGCGGTGAATACGCCGCCGTCGATGCCCTCCGCCCAGGCGGCGTAGTACATCCTGAACGTGCCGTCGCCGAGGCGGACCACGTCCGGGGAGTAGACGGCGTAAGTCTCTCTATCGGTCTCCTGGGCGATCCGCACGCCCGGCTCGAACTCGAAGTCGAGGCCGTCGGAGGAGACCGCGCTCACAATGTGGTTGCGGGCGTCCAGGCCCGACACCATCGGAAACGAGTAGTGGTGGCAGTAGAGCCGGTACACCAGACCGCCGTCCGTGGGGAAGTAGACGCAGCGCGGCGTGCCGTAGGACCACTCCCCGTCCCCGATCCTGACGCCATCTTCCAGCTCCCAGTCGAGGCCGTCCTCCGACGTGGCGCTCAGGATGACCGTGGGCGCGTCCGGGCTGCGGGCCTCGTAGTACATGCGGTAACCGCCGCCGGGGACGGGGACGACGTCGGGGCACAGCGTGCGCAGCGTGGCGTGGGGACCGTGGAGGTCTATCCGGACGCCGTGATCGGGTGCCCATGACGAGCCGTCGGGCGACGAGGCGCTCAGGATGTGCCCGTCGTGGTCGTCCGAGGTGACCCCGGGGGCGAAGCCGGTGTAGTACATCCTGTATCCGCCATCGTCGAGGGCGACGACGTTCGGGGTGAGCACCCCCTTCGCCGGCCCCCGCGGGTTGAAGTCGATGGCGGGCGCGGCGTCCTTTGTCCAGACGACGCCCGGGTCGGTCTCGTGGTAGTGGACAGCTCTCAGAGGATCGAATTCAGCACCAGCCATAAGTCCTCTACTCCGCAGGTTCCGCCGGTTTCCTATCCCCTCTCCCTCAACGGGAGAGGACTAAGAGACTATCACACAATGACTGCTGCCCTTGTCGTAACTTGCCCCCAGCCCCTGGATTCCCGCCTTCGCGGGAATGACGAATGGGTCCGGCTGGGCACTCATTGGTAGGCTGATCCAGTTCTGAGATAGTTTCTTAGCAGCCTGCTTTGCAGTGCTTCGTGAGTCTCTGTTGCTGGCCGACCAGCTCACCGGCGGCGAGAATGTGTCCGTCTATTGCCTGCAGGAAGGTCGCTTTGGTGGCGTCGGACCCCAGCGATATATCGGAGTCCAGCGCGTAAAGCCTGAAGAAGTAATCGCTGGTCAACCGGTCGGTCGGCTTGGCCGAGACAAACTTCAGAAGGAGGGGCTCCTTGCAGGGGCCAGACCAGCCGACCTTGTCCTGGGTGAACGCCCTGATCAGCGCACCCTTGATGTCCGGATCCGCCTTCACCTCCTTGCTGTTCAGGGCCATCCAGAAGGGGTAGATGTTGACGCGGATCCGCCGGTCATCATGGTCGGGCACAGCGGGGCCCCTATTGATGTCAAACGGCATCATCTGTCTCGCCAGCTGGAGAGAGGACGGCTGGACCTCAGTCGAGGCCGAGTCAGATGGCCGGTTTGCCACCAGCGCATTCATATTCGAGGGTGGCAACCTGGTGCTCAACTCGTGGAGCAACTACGGCGGCGAGATCAAAGTCGAGCTGGCGGAGGTTCCGGAGGGGCAAGAAAAGCGAGACGAGGCGCCGCCCATCTCAGGACGGTCCTTCGACGACTGTGACGTCATCACCGGTGACAACCTGAGCCGCACGGTACCGTGGAACGGAAACTCGGACATCGCGGCCCTGGCCAGAAAGCCGGTACGCGTGCGCTTCAAGCTCCGCAGATCGCACATGCACGCCATCTGGTTCGCCTGAGCCAGTCAGTCCCTCCAAGCTACCCCCCCTGTACAAACACAGGGTTGCTCAGAGCCAGCGGCTGGGCGTTCTCATTGGTGGACAGCACCTGGCCCAGATACCAGCCCTTGGCGTCTCTTATCTCCAGCTCAGCCTCGAAACGCTGCCGGCCTCCGACGTCGATGGTCGAGACGACCTCGCCATTGCCGATGATCTCGATGCGGTCCACCGGCCTTGAGCTTTCGCCGCTGACCCTCACCTCGACCCTGTCGTCCTCGACCGTGCTGCCCGGTATCTCGCCGTCTACCGTGAAGTGAAGAAGCGCTCCCTGGCTGATAAAGCTCCTTCCCGCTCTGAGGGCTCTGACGATGTTGTCTGCCATGAGCTCGGCCTCGCCCAGATATACATAGGTACGTCGCGCACCGTATGGCTTCGCCGCTCGGTGATGGCTGTCGGTTCCTGTCTCGGCGAACACCCGCTTTCCCTCGTTCAGCCAGCTCCACCATAGTCGCGTCGTCTTCGACTCCTCGTCGACGTTCCAAAGCTCGACGAGCGGAAGGTCGTTGAGCTCCGTTCCGACAAGATCGATACCGTGACCATGGGGATGGTTCCAAGCAATCGCCATCGGATGGTCGTCCGTGTGCGCCTTGTTGGCCACGTCGATAACGTGTTGCAGTGAGTCGGAGGCCAGCGCTCCGACGGTCCCGTTGAAGATGTTGGCATGGAAGCTGTCAGCCGAGAACTCCTCCCCTGGGACAACGACGAACCTGCCGGGCTCCGAGAGGTGCTGCACCTCCTCGTGGGCCCTGACCACGGCCCGGGCGTCGTGCCCGTTGCCATGATCGGTTAGGACGACCCAGTCTAGGCCCTCACCGCGAGCCGCCTCCACGACCTGGACGGGTGTGAACGACCCATCCGAGTACATGCTGTGAGCGTGGGTGTCGCCGCCGTACCAGCCCGGCTCAGGACTGAGCCTCCTGTGCAGCGAGATGTTTGATGTCGTTGCTCCCTCGGCCAACTCAGTGGCGGTCCGGTCAAACTCGAAGCCACGACCGGCCTCGATGGCGTAGTCGACGCCGGGCACGACAAATGCCTCGCCGGCTCCGTTCAGGTCGGTAAACACGACGTCGGGCGTTTCGATACCCATGAATCCCGAGTAGTTCTCTTTCGAAGTCACAGTCGAGGAGAGCTCGACCCGAGCGGCGACTGGGTTCCCCTCGGCGTCGACCGTCCGGAGCTTCGCTCTAACAGGCGCGGGCATCAAGGGAGTGTCGGTAAGAAAGAGCCTGACGTCCTGCTCGACGCCAACGTGGTACATGCCGTGCACGCTGTCCAACGTTAGCGTCCAGAGTCCTTCCAAACTGTGACCATTGACCTCAAGGTACTCTGTCCGCCAGAACTCCCAAGAGTCGAACCTGTCCCGCTCCATGCCGACCCAGCGTTGTTGTGTATCGACACCGCCCGGAGGGGGGTTGAGCCTCACGACCATTCCCTGCTTGCCGGTGACCTCTGCCGAGGGGAGCTGGAAGTTGATTCGAAGTCGCTTCACGTCCGGTACCTGCACCGTGAAGGCATGTGCAGACTCGCTGTCGAGCTCTGACTTGGTGAGCGAAAGGGCTCCTCTGTAGCTAACGCAGGGCTCCGGCTTGGCGTATAAGTCCACCTCCCCGACCGTCTTGACGACGAAGTCGTTTCGGCACTCCGGTGAGTTGGCCTCGACCCTGAGCTGCCATACACCCCAGCTCCCATTCACCTCGACGTCGTATTCCGACCAGTCGTCACGAAGAGGGTTGTCTAGCAGCATCTCCCTGCCGTCAGGCGCTCTCAACGTGAAGGAGCTCGCCTCGTCTCCCGCTACGTCGTCCTCCTGGTCATAGATGGCCAGAGTGAATGACTGAGTGGAGCGAGGGACGTAGATGTAAAGGGCGAACCGCCTGAAATAGGGCCCTTCGAGAAAGATGGCGCCGGGCGTCTGGCATATCCTCGGGGCCGAGCTCATGATCTAGCCTCGCTGATTCCCGCGCCCTACTACCCCGTCTTCTACCAGCGCCTCGATCTTCTCATTGGTGTAGCCGAGCGTACCCGCCAGGATCTCGTGGGTGTGCTGTCCGACCGTGGGAGTCGTACCGACGACCATCGGGGTGCGGCTCAGCTTGATCATGCTGCCGGCCAAGTGGATCTTCCCCGCGATTGGGTCGTCGACCTCTTGGATGACCTCGCGCTCGCGCATATGAGGGTCCACGGCCGCCTCCTCGACGGTGTTGACTGGAGCGATAGGCACCCCCGCGTCGGCCAGGAGATCGACGGCCTCCGCCGTGGTCTTATCGGCCAGCCAGGACGACACTGCCTCCTCGATGGCCGACGCGTTCTTGCCACGCACGACCTTGTTCGTAAACCGCTCGTCCTGTTTCCACTCGGGTCGGCCAATCACATCGCACATGCGAAAGAAGGTGGCGTTATTGTTGGCGATAATGTAGACCGGAATTACCCATATCAAGCTGCCTGGACCCAAGTAACGCACCATCCACGACGAGAGCCATCGTAGTATCACTCACGGATGCCGTCAACCATCCAATCAAAGCTCACAAAGACGTACCCTCGGCGGGCGAAGTAGGTCCCGGTGGTCACACCGCCGTCCGACCGTTTGTTGTACGGCGTCCGGGTCAGGATCACGGGGAATTTGGCTTCGACCCGGCGCTCACCGACGGCGGGGAAATACAGGTCCGTCGCAAGGCGGACGCCGTCGCGCATGGGGACCATGACGTCCTGCTCGCACACGACGTCATACTCTATGTGGGAGCCCTCGTACTTACCGGCCATCGCCAGCGCACCTCCACTTCCTTGGCGTATGCACGATTCGTCGAGTTCGATCGTCCATCACGCCGATAGCCATAGGACCGACCCGGATCGTCCGGTACCGGCGGCTAGCGCGGTATGACCGGCAGCGTCAGCCGCGACGGCCGTTGGGCGTCGTGGTATATCGTCTGGTCGGCGACCTTCATCTCCGTGTCGAAGCCGGGGCGAGCGCCCGTGTTCATGTTCCGGTCGAAACGCGGGAAGTTGCTGCTGGAGATATCCAGCCGGATGCGATGCCCGGCCTTGAACAAGTTGCTGGTCTCCCACATGTCCACCTTGAACTCGTAGACCTCGCCGGGCGTGATGAGGGTGGGCTCCTCGACGGACTCCCGGTACCTGGCCCGCATCAGCCCCTCGCAGAGGCTGATCGCCTTGCCGTCGGGGTGGACGTCCACGAGGGTGCCGGTGAAGTCTGTGTCCGGCGCGTTGGATGAGGCAAAGAGGGTCAGCGTGATCGGGCCCGTCACCTCGACGTCCTGGTCGAGGGGCTCCGTCGTGTACACCAACACGTCGGGCCTGCGCTCGACCGGCCGCCTGTCCATCGGCCCGCTCACACCCCGTCCCATGATCTGCCCGCCCAGCGATTCCACCGGGTCCTCGGGATCATAGCTGTACGTGTCTGGCGTCTCCGCGCCGGGCGCGTCTGTGGACAGGATCCCATCGCCAAGAAGCGTGTTGGCGCCGCCGGCGCTGTGGATGTAGTAGTCCATGTAGCGAGTCCGCGCCAGAGGCCACTCGTTCTCGAAACGCCACTCGTTCTCACCCATGACCCAGATACGAATGGGAGGCTCGTCGTCCATGCCGTTGTCGATGCCTTTCAGGCGCCGGTCGTTCCACCGGAGCTGCTCCCCGATGTAGTCGAAGAACTCCCCGGACGGAACATCATGCCCGGAGGAGTGGGTCCACGGTCCCACCAACAGCTTGCTGAACCGGCGAGCCTCCGGCGATCGCGCCTCCTGAGACCAGCCCCTGAACAGCCTGAAGCCCTCGTGGAGCAGGTTGTCGTACCACCCGGTCATGATGAACGCGGGTGCATCGATGTCGCCGTACCGGTCCCTGACGCTGTACGCCTTCCAGAAGTCATCGAAGGTGTAGTGCTCGATGGCCTGCCGGTAGAAGGGTATGTCGGCGATGTCGTCCAGGGCGGAGATCAGAGGCAGCCTTCGACAGATCTCCTCCCAGTTCATCATGCTTCTGGCGCCGCGCTGCATCGTCCGTCCGGTCATCATCAGGAAATTCATGGCGACGTGGAGCTGAAGCGGCCCGTCTGCCCGCCAGTGGCCGAAGTTGTCCTGCTGGGAGTTCACCGGCACCAGCGCCTTGAGGTACTTGCTCCGAAGTGGCGCCGTCATCGACTGGGTGTAGCCGATGTACGAGCTGCCGAACATGCCGATGTTCCCGTCACACCACTCCTGGGCGCCGATCCATTCCTGGGTGTCGTAGCCGTCCTCCGGCTCCTGGAAGTAGGGGCTGAACTCCCCGTCGGAGTCGAAACGGCCCCGGCAGTCCTGCATGACCACCGCGTAGCCCTGCGGCACCGCGCGTTTCGCCATGTCGATGCACCAGTCGGCCTGGTTGTCGTATATGGTGCGGACCAGCAGGGTCGGAAACGGACCGCCGTCGGGCGGCAGGTAGATGTCGGTGGAGAGGTTGACCCCATCCGTCATCGGCACCTTGACGTCGAGCTGGATCCGAAGGGGTTGGGAGAATTGGTACTTCTGCTCACTCATCCGCCCGGACCTCCTATCCTCCGCCTGCGACGGGTCCGACCGACGTCGGCGTGCGCACACTCTATCACGTCGGGCCGGCGCCGGCCCGCCTATCGGCTGAATTACCGCGTCGAAGCCTGGGAGGGATGCCAAAGGGAGGGCCGCATAGTATGATGGCGGATAGCTAGGGCAGGTCACGTATTGACCGCGCCGCCCCGGAGGTTGGAGAGATGAGGCATGCCCGATATATCGCGATAGCGCTTCATGTGGCAGTCGCGGCCATGGCGTTCGCGGCCTGTTCCAGCGGCGGCGACGACGGAGCAACCGGCGCGGCGGCAACCGACGCAGCCGATCCGGCCGGTGGTGAGACGGGGCCGTACAAGCTGACCCAGCAGTTCGACCTCAGCATCACCATGTCGAGCACGAAGTTCAGCGAGACCCGGCGCATCCCGAGGATGTACGGCTGCAAGCAGGACAATGTGTCGGTGCCCATTTCGTGGGGCGACGTTCCTGACGGGACGGTCAGCCTGGCCCTGCTGATGGAGAGCAACCAGTTCCCGGGCGAGTTGTACGTCCACTGGCTGCTCTGGAATATCCCCACGGACCTCGGAGAGCTCCCGGAGGCTGTTCCCAACGGACCTGACGCGCCATCGGTCGGCCCCAAGGCCGGACAGGGCACGAGCAGCGACGAGACGGTCGGCTGGTCCGGACCGTGCCCCGAGCCGGTGACGCTCGGAGTCTCCACGTCGCGAACCGGCACGGCCGGGGGACTGCGCTCGGTCGCCGACGCCGACAGATCGACGGCGGAGTACTTCTTCAAGCTATTCGCGCTCGACACGGAGCTCGACCTGGGGCCCGAGACCGACAAGTACGCCTTCCTACGTGCGATTGACGGTCACGTGATCGCGGGAGGCGAGCTGGAAGGCGAGCAGGTCTCCCAGAACCAGATCAAGAAACACGGCGACGGGCTGTAGACAACCTGCGGCCGGCCCAGGTCGCGAGGAGAAGCGGACACACAGATGGGAGAGGTCGACCTCGACTTCGAGCCGACGGTCCCCGTATTCGACGCGAACGTGGCGCTGGGCAGGCGGCACGACAAGCCCGTGCCCGTCGACACCGCCAGTGGCGTGCTGCAGGTGATGGACGACTCCGGGGTGGACCGCGCCCTGGTCTACGCCCCGCACGCCGCGACCTACGACCCGCGCGACGGCAACGCCATGCTGATCGAGCATATCGACGGCGAGCCGCGGCTCGTGCCCCAGTTCGTCTGCAGCCCCATATTCGACCGCCTCAACGACTTCGCGGACGAGGTCGAGACGGCCGGCGTCCGGTCGGTGCGAATGCTTCCCGGCCTTCACTCCTACCCGTTCCGCGACTGGGTCGTCGGGCCCTGGCTGGACTGGATGGCCGACACCCGGACCCCGGTGTGGCTGCACACCCAGTGGCAGACGTGGCTCTCCGGAGGAGACTCCCTGGACCCGCGCGACGTCTACGAGACTCTCAAGGCCAGACCCGAAGTCACCGGCGTGTTGTCCGAGGTGAAATACGACGACATCTCCTGGGCGTTGTCCCTGCTCCGCAGCCTTCCCAACCTGTACATCGAGACCTCGCGCTTCGTGGTAGGAGGCGGGATAGAGTACCTGCTGGAGGCCGCGGGAGAGGACCGGGTGCTGTTCGGCTCGCGGTTCCCAGATTCGGCGATGCCGCTTCACCTGTACAGCCTGCACCGCAGCGGGCTGAGCGACAAGACGTTGAGGGCGGTCTGCGCCGGTAATCTCGACCGCTTGCTGGCCGGGGAGCGGGGCTAACAATGAACACCCCGGTCATCGACTTCCACAGCCACCTCGGACGCTGGGAGCGATACGGACAGGACGACGAGCCCGGCAGGTACATGCGTCTTATGGACGCGGCCGGCATCGACCGGTCGCTGGTGAGCTATATCTTCTACGGAGAGGCTCGGCGCTCCAACGACGTCGTAGCGGAGTTCGTGGCCGCCAACCCAGACCGATTCTACGGCGTGGCGTTCGCCACACCGCACTACCCGGCCGAAGTCGTGCCGGAGCTGGAACGGTGCTTCGACACGCTGGGGATGAAGTTCCTCAAGATATACCCCGACTACTTCGGCAAGCCCAACGACGACCCCGCCTACTTCCCGATGTACGAGTTCCTGAACGACCGGGGGCTCGCCGTCAAGGCCCACCCGTCGTACCCTTTCGATCCGCCCGGCACGACGCTCGTGAAGAGGTACTCGGCGCTGGCCGAGCGCTTCCCGGAGGTCAAGTGGGTACTGGCGCACGCCGCCGGCGGCGGCATGGCCGACGCCATCGAGGCGGCGCGGGCAGTGCCGTCCGTCTATCTGGAGACCTGCGGCTCCGGCGGCGCCCACAACGGAGTCAAGACCTCGGTCGACGGCGCGGGCGCGGACCGCGTCCTGTTCGGCACCGACATGCCGCTGCTCGACGCACGTCATCAGATCGCCAAGGTGACCACCGCCAACATCTCCCACGAGGCCAAGAGGCGGGTGCTGGGCCTGAACGCGATCGAGCTGCTCGGCCTCGAGCTCTAGGACACCAACCCGAATAGTCAAGAGGACGCGTCGCGTCGGCCGGGTCATGGACGCCGCAGGCTCTCGCGACCGGAAAGGCACGATCATCTGGGGCGGTAGCGTGCAGATCTCATCCCACAGATCGGGTGGCGGGGAGGCGGCGGCTTGAGCGCGGCCGACGCCTACGCGCTTCACTCGGCCGCCGAGAGGGACGTTCGGCCGCGGGACCGGTACCGGGCGCCGGAATGGGCACGCCGTTTCGCGCCGGAGCAGGGCTGGGATACCTACCTGCTCCTCGTCGCCGCAGTCGGGGTGGTCGCCCTCACGGTGCAGGACGCACGGTGGGTGGCGACTCCCGGCCTGCCCCTGATCATCGTCGTCGCCACCTTCACCGGCCTCGCCCTTGCGCGGGTCCGGGCGTCCTGGCCCGTTCTGCACCTGGCCGCACTCGCGCTGGGCGCCGTTGTCGTCGTGTGGCAGGGCTCTACATTGGCCGACGGCGGTTCGCTTCTCGACCGCGTAGGCGAGCTCCTGGACAGGGTCCGCCTGTTCTACGAAGCGGCCACCGGCGGCGGCATCAGTACAGACCTGCTTCCGGTGTCGCTGCTGATCTTGTCGGCGGCTTGGATCATGGGCTACTTCAGCTCGTGGTACCTCTTCCGGCGCACGAACGTCTGGGTGGGGCTCGTCGTCTGGGGAATGGCGATGCTGACGGCGCTGAGCTTTCTGCCGAGCCGGTACGTCGTCGGCTTCTTCGCGTTCACCTTCCTCGCCATGATGCTGGTCGCCAGGGTGACGATGCTCCAGCGGCGCGACCGTTGGAACGAGTC
The DNA here is from genome assembly GCA_965261815.1 of Dehalococcoidia bacterium. GTDB lineage: Bacteria > Chloroflexota > Dehalococcoidia > Lucifugimonadales > CAZENU01 > CAZENU01. The sequence continues at coordinate 2,533,454 of CBDHDR010000002.1, read as the reverse complement.
TGGGTTCGATACCTTTTCGCCGAGCCGCTGGCTGGTGGTCAGGGGGACGGTCGTCTTCGCCGCCATCGTTCTGCTGGCAGCGGCGGTCCTGCCGCTGAAACTCTACCACTCGACGGTCGCAGTAAACCTGTGGAAGCTCGGCAGGACTCCGGTCGCCTTCCTGCAGGACGACATGACGAGGCTGCTGTCGGCCCTTCCTTCGCGTGAGGAGCGAATGGGGCGCTTCTTCGGCGAGTCGCTGCCCTTCATAGGCAAGATCGGCTTCGACAACGATGTGGCGTTCTGGGCCGACTCCGAGGTGGCGAACTACTGGCTGTCCCGCACCTACAGCCGCTACACCTCGCAGGGCTGGTTCACCGGCGATACCGAGGAGAGGCCCGTCGGGCCCGACGATCCGCCACCGGTGCAGGCCGGGCTCAAGCGCGAGCTCGTCTCGCAGTCCCTCCAGTTCTCGTTCGAGACGAGCAAGCTGCTTCCCGGCGGCGACCTGAACTGGGTCAGCAGGCAGGGCACTGCAGAGATGCTCTCCCCGATGCGGTTCCAGATAGTGGTCGGGGAGCCGAACAGGGACGCGGGTTTCCCCGAGGAGGTCCGGGGCATCGCCGCCGAGATAAGGGCCCGGTTCTCGCTGCCGATAGCGGGGTTCGTCGAGTCGAACATATCGACCCTGCTGCCGCCCGACCTCGTCCTGGACGGAGTGCAGTACGCGAGCGAAGGCGGGAGCACCTACCTCAAGCGCGTCTACCTCACCCGGCAGCCGCCCGCCGAGCCGGACATCGTCGCGTGGACGCTCGAAGAGAGCGTCGAGCCCGAAGACGGCTACCAGATGAACTCCTTCGTCTCCCGCGCAACCAGGGACGACCTGAGGGCCGCCGGCACGGACTACGGCGGCTTCATCAGAGACCACTACCTGCAGCTGCCCGAGAGCCTGCCGCAGAGAGTGCGCGATCTGGCCGCCGAGGTGACGCGGGACGCCGAGACGCCGCTCGACAAGGCGTTCGCGGTCCGGGACTACCTGCGCGGGGATGCTTTCACATACTCCAGGGACGTCGAGAAGCCCCCGCGTGGCGCGGACGCCGTCGACCATTTCCTGTTCGAAGCCAAGGAAGGCTACGGCGACTACTTCAGCTCCGCGATGACGGTCATGCTTCGGGCCGTCGGAGTCCCGGCGCGGCTTGCCGCCGGGTACGCCGCGGGCGAGGTCCCCGAAGGCGGCGGCCGCAGGGCCGTGAGGGACTCGGACAGCCACGGCTGGACGCAGGTGTATTTCCCCGAGTACGGCTGGATCGACTTCGAGCCAACTCCGAAATGGCCCGAGGCGGCGCAGTTTACCTCGACTTCCGCCACCGACCTGGGCGCTGGGGCGGACGTCCCCAAGCAAGCGCCGTACGACTGCCCCGTACCGGACGACGTGATAGGCGACACGGAGTTCATCCGCCTTTACCGGCCCGCCGAGCCCGTGGCGCAGCTAACCAGCTTCGGCCAGGAGACCGACCCCTGCGAGGAGATCGAGCCGACTCCACCTTCGCAGCAGACACCGAGCGCCGAAGAAGGCTCGTTCGCCCTCGATCCCAGGGTGATCGACGTCGGCGTCCCCGTCGCCACCGGGCTGGCGGCGGTCGTCCTGACGGCCCTGGCGGCATGGCTCGCGTGGTCGTGGGGACTGGGGCGCGTTCCCGATGAGCGCGCATACACGAAGATGAGCCGGCTGGGGACCCTGGCAGGCATCCGCAGGGCCGCCAGCCAGACGCCGGCCGAGTACGCCGAGGCCCTGGGCCGCGCCGTTCCTCGCGTCGCGGCGGGCGCCCACGCGGTCGCTTCGGCTTTCGCCATCGGCCGGTACGGCGGAGCGCGGCCGGGAGACACGACCGCCGCAGACGACGCCTGGAAGAGCGTGCGAGGCAGCCTGGTGCTGCGGGCGTTGCGCAGGCTGGTCTTCGCGGCCGGTTAGGGCCGCGACTTACGGGCGCGAAATCGAGATCGCACAAGGAGCATCTTCATGACCTTCGACACGGTGATCAGGGACGGGACCGTCGTGGACGGGAGCGGACGCCCCCGGTTCGAGGCTGACGTTGGGATCGTCGGCGGGACGATATCCGCCGTCGGCGACCTCAGCGCCGCCGAGGCGGCACGGACCGTCCAGGCGGCCGGCCGCGTCGTGGCCCCGGGCTTCGTAGACATGCACAGCCACTCCGACGTCTCGATGCTGGACGATCCCGGTGGAGAGAGCAAGGCATTCCAGGGGGTCACGACCGAGGTCGCCGGCAATTGCAGCTACACACCGTATCCCGCCGGAGCCGCCGGCGTGGAGACGCTGCGGCAGGCCATGGGGGCGACGCTCAGATCGAGGGCGCCCTGGACTTGGTCAACGCTGGATGGCTGGGCCGAGGCGACCGAGGCCGCCGGCGTCAGCCTGAACATCGCGCCGCTGGTGGGGCACGGGGCGCTCAGGGTCGCGGCAGGCGTCACCAACGACAGGCCGCCGACGGACGACGAGCTGGCCGAGATGCGCAGGCTGGCGGCGGAGTCCATGGAGCAGGGGGCGTTCGGGCTCTCCACCGGCCTGACCCTCGCGCCCTCGATGTACGCCGAGACGGAAGAGCTGGTCTCGCTGGTCGAGGCGATCGCGCCCTACCGGGACGCGTTCTACGCCACTCACGCCCGCGTCTGGGCCGGATGGCACGTCAAGGCCCTCGAGGAGGCCGCCGAGATCGGCCGGAGGGCCGGCGTGCCCGTGGAGTTCTCGCACATCGCCATAGGCGACCCGCGGGTGTACGGCCACGGCGAGCGGATGGTGGAGGTGATCGACCGGGCCCGCGCCGACGGCATCGACATGACCTGCGACGTCTATCCCTACACGGCGGGCGCCTCGGGCCTGTACCAGTCGCTGCCGTCTTGGGTGCAGGAAGGCGGCGTCGACGCGATGCTCGCCAGGATCAGGGACCCGGACGACCGCGCCCGCGCCTTCGACGACATGGCCGCCGGATACTTCCGGGGATTGCCGTGGACCTGGGACCAGATGTTCATCACCTACGTCGGCTCGGACGCGAACCGGGGCGTCGTCGGGCGCAGCCTTGCGGACATCGCGAAAGACCGGGATGTCGACCCGCGTGAGCTCGTGCTCTCGCTGATAGACGAGGAGAACGACGAGGTCGGGGTCGTGGGCCACAACCGCGTCGAGAGCGACGTCCGGTTCTTCATGCAGTACGAACACACGATGATCGGCTCAGACGGCCGCGCGGTCTCCCCGACCGGGCCGTGGGCCGACGACATGACCCATCCGCGCTACTACGGCTGCTACCCGCGCATCCTCGGCCGCTACGTCCGCGAGGACGGCGTGCTCTCCCTCGAGAACGCGATATACAAGATGAGCGGCTTCCCGGCCGACCGCCTCGGACTCCGGGACCGCGGCCGGATCGCCGAGGGGCTGGCCGCCGACATCGTCGTCTTCGATCCCGACACGGTGATAGACCACGCGACGTTCGATGAGCCGCAGCAGCTCAGCACCGGGGTGACGCATCTCTACGTCAACGGCCAGGCGGTCGTCTCCGACGGCGCGCATACGGGAGCCACGCCCGGCAAGGTGCTGCGCAGGGCAGGCTAATGGTGTTGGGACGGGGACCTGCAGACATGTTCAAACGAGCCGTCCACCCAGGTGAGATTCTGAAAGACGAGCTGGCGGAGCTGGGCGTGAGTCAGACGGCTTTTGCCCGCCAGATTGCCGTACCGCCCAACCGGGTCAGCCAAATCATCGCGGGCAAGCGCTCCGTAACCGGAGACACCGCGCTGCGGTTCGGGCACTGGTTTGGAGTCGACCCTCAATTCTGGCTGAATCTCCAGACGCAGTTCGATTTGGCCGCCGCCGACCAGAGAATCGGAGCCGCCGTGCGGGAACTGCCCACCGCCGCAGGGTCCTAGCCTTAACGTGAAGAGCAATCGTCAGGCCACCGCTGGCAGGAAAGGCGGCTCAGGATCCGCCGCTATTCCTCACCCTGATGCGAGGACTGCTGAATTCAAGGTGCGATTGCCCTCAGCTTTGAGCCGGGAAAGATGCATGTGACGATGGGAGTAGTCGCTACGTTGACCGGGCGGGCGACACGCTCTACCCTGAGGCCCGTACGACTCGCCGCGGCCTTGTCGCGTCCACTACTTCGGGGCGGGACCGTCGGAGCGGCCGTGGGCGGCCGAGGAGGCATCGCATGACGACCATACACCCGGGGCGCAACAAGCAGCTATTCCTGGACGACGACGCCATCGAGTCCAAGTACGGGCTTCGGCGCAAGTTGAACCAGCCGGAACGTGTCGGGGCCATCATACGCCCTGACTTCCAGCGCGGCCAGGGTGCGCTTCAGACGGCCAGTCCACCCCAGTGGAACCCCGAGAAGGGCGTTTGGGAGTGGTGGTACCGCGCGTCGCAGAGAAACATCTACGATAAGAACACCGTGCACTACGCGGTCTCGACCGATGGCCTGGAGTGGGAAATCCCCAACCTCGGCCTCTACGAGTGGAACGGCTCCAGAGACAACAACGTCGCCGTCGATCCCGGCGGAATGACGCTGGACCACGCCCTTCGGGACGAGCTCGACGAGGATCCCGACCGCAGGTACAAGGGGCTGTTCGCCGACCGAGGACTTGCGCGCTACCCGGCCACCTCCCCGGACGGCTTCGACTGGACGATGATCGACGTCCCGCCGATACCCAGCGACGACACCTCCTTCCTGACGCACGACGAGACGACCGGCCTGTTCGTCGCGACGGTGAAGCTCTCGCTCGAGAAGTGGGGCAGGTCGGTCTGGCTTTCGACCAGCAACGACTTCATCGACTGGACGGAGCCTGAGCTGATATTCCACACGGACGAGAAGGACCGGAACAACCGTCGCCGGCGTATCCGGCAGGTCGTCGACGACCCAGCGTACCTGAGCCCGCACGTCGTCGAGAAGGATAGCTTCATCGCGCACGTCTACAAGATGGCCGTGATGCCGTACGAGGGGCTCTACGTCGGCCTGCCGGTGCTGTTCAACCCGTCCGGCCGGTGGCTGGGACGCAATCACACCGGGCTGAACCAGATCGAGCTCTCCGTCTCCCGCGACCTGCGCCACTGGGACCGCGTGGCCAACCGCGACGTCTTCATCGGCGTGCTGCCGTGGGACGGCGAGGTCTACGACACGTCGCAGCTCCTGCCGTGCGGCCGGCCCGTGGTAAGAGAAGACCTGGGCGAGATATGGGTCTACTACAACGCCTGCCGCTTTCGCTGTCACCGGAAGGACCGCGACGAGTCGTTCGCCAGGTACTTCGACGATCTGAGCGCGCTGTCGCTGGCCAAGATCAGGCTGGACGGCTTCGTGTCCCTGGACGCCGACACGAAGGGGACGCTCGTAACGGCGCCGTTTACGCTGGACCGCGGCGGCCTCTACGTGAACGTCGACGCGCGGCGGGGCGAGCTGAGGGCCGAGGTCGTCGACGCCGAGACTTACGACCCCGTCCCCGGGCTCTCGCTGTCCGACTGCGACGGGGTCCGCGACGACGACCTGGCCCGGCAGCTCACGTGGGGGGAGCGGGGCGCCCCCGCTCGCGACAGGCAGGTGAGGCTCCGCTTCGAGCTCAGCCAGGCCAGGCTGTACGCCTTCTGGATGGGACCGCGGCCCTAGCTCCTATTGGTGGCCAGCTACCCGAGGAGGACCCGGCATGACACGGCAGATCGAGAAGAAGAGCTACAGCGTCGCCGTCGAGAAGGATATCGCGGTGCCGATGAGAGACGGCACCGTGCTGAGGGGGGACGTCTACCACCCAGACAACAAAGGCCGCTATCCGACGATCGTCACGAGGACGGCCTACAACAAGTCGCGCATCGACACCAGGTACTACGAAGAGCGGGGCCGCAATCTGGCCGAGCGGGGATACACCTTCGTCGCCCAGGACATTCGCGGCACGTACGCCTCCGAGGGCGACTTCTTCCCCTGCACCTTCCGCGGCGACCACCATGACACCGAGGACGGCTACGACACGATCGAGTGGGCGGCAAGCCTGCCGTGGTCGACCGGCAAGGTGGGCACCGTCGGCAGCTCCTACGACGGCTGGACGCAGTGGGAGCTCGGCCACGCGAAGCCCCCGCACCTGACCGCCATGATGCCCCAAGCCATCGCCGCCAGCACCCTGGACCAGGAGATGAGCGGCGTGCTGCGTCTCGGCCAGTCGCTGCAGTGGATGGTCGTCAACCTGGCCCCCGACCAGATCGTCCGCGACGACGAGCCATGGGGCCCGCGGACCTGGGACGACGCCAAGCAACTGTTCACCGAGCGCGACCGCAACAAGTGGACCTGGTTCCTGCCGCTCATGGAGATACCGGACGAGGCGATGTACGGTGTCGGCCACCACTGGCGCAAGTGGCTCGGCGAGCGCGGCAAGGACAACTTCGACTTCCTGACGAAGCTGCGCAAGATCGAGGCGCCGGCCTTCATAACGACAAGCTGGTTCGACCAGCAGGTCAACGCACTGAAGATCTTCAGCGGCATGTCGGAGAACGCAGCATCCGAAACGGCGCGCAGCCAGACGCGCATCATGGTCGGCCCGTGGAAGCACACCGGCACGGACTTCGTGCGGACTGTCGGCAAGGTAGACTTCGGACCGGAAGCCGAGCGGGACTTCTACCAGATCATCGAGCAGTGGTTCGGCCACTGGCTGAAGGGCGAGGACACCGGGCTGGACGAGGTCCCGCGGGCGCAGATTTTCGTCATGGGCGCCAACCGGTGGCGACACGAGGACAAGTGGCCCCTGCCCAACACCCGCTACACCGACTACTACTTCCACAGCGGCGGCAACGCCAACACCGTAGCCGGCGACGGTGTGCTCTCGCCCCGTCCGCCGGTCGAGAGCCAGCCCGACGGCTACGTCTACGACCCCCGGGACCCCGTGATGACCATCTATCCGTCGGGCGGAGGCTCGCACGAGCCGGCCGACGAGCGCCCCCTCGACGGCCGCCGCGACGTGCTCATCTACCAGACGCCGCCGCTGGAGGAGGACGTGGAGGTCACAGGCAACATCGTCGTCAAGCTGTGGGCCGCGTCGTCGGCGCCGGACACCGACTTCGCCGTCAAGCTCGTCGACGTGTGGCCCGACGGCTTCTCGATGAAGCTGTGCTACGGCATCGTCCGGGCCCGGTTCCGCGAGTCCTACGAGAACCCGGCCATGATCAAACCGGGCGAGGTCTACGAGTACACGATCGCGCTGAACCCGACGAGCAACATGTTCAAGCGCGGCCACCGGATCCGGGTGGACATATCGAGCAGCGACTTCCCCAACTTCGACCGCAACCACAACACGGGGGGCAACGACTACGCCGAGACGACGCTGAAGCCAGCCCGGCAGACCGTCCTCCACGACCCGGCGCACCCGTCCAGAGTCATCCTGCCGGTCATCCCGCAATAGGCCCGACCCGGCACCCTACGCGGCCGCGACACGGAGCTAGTGAAATCAGCCTCCGGAAGGCGAGTGCCAGGGAGATGAGGGACTATGCCCAAGCTCAAGCCGGGAACGATCTGGCCAGCGTCCGCGAAGGTAGACGTTACCAGGCAGCAGGTCGACGAGATCGCGGCAACTGCCATGTCGTTCGACGAGGTAGAAGCCAAGTACGGTGAGGACGTCGCCATCCGGGTAGGCGCCGCCAGAGACCCCGACAATCCCGAGCTGACGACCGGGGACTTTGCCCAAATGCGTCCGGCCGTTGACGTGGTCCCCCACATCGTCGAGGCGTACCGCCGCGCCCGCAGCAAACAGAATGCCGCCACTAAAGAAAAGGTGACGTTGCGGCTCGACGCGGACATCATGGCTCACTTCAGGCAGAGTGGGAAGGGCTGGCAGACAAGACTCAACGACACGCTCCGCAAGGCCGTTCTCGACTAAGCGCGTTAGACGGTTCGCCGCACAGCGGGCACCCGTCCCCTCATCGCTTCCGCATACTGCTCGACGCGGCCTCTCCTCATGCCCTCCCCCGGTAACATGACTTTTGAAGCAACGATACCCTCTTCGGTATCTCCCATGAGGCGGCTCGGCGGATGGACTGTACCGGCTCTCGCTGTTACACTCGCCGGCGTTCCGAGGTGTAGGTGAGGACCGTATGGGAAACGTAGACTTCGACTTCAAGCCGTCGGTGCCCGTCTTCGACGCCAACGTGAGCCTCGGCAGGCGGCACGACAAGCGGGTGTCGGTCGACGACGCCGAGGGCACTCTCGCCGCGATGGATAGGGCGGGCGTCGACCGGGCGCTGGTCTATTCTCCTCACGCCGTGTACTGGGACGCGGACGACGGCAATCAGGCCCTGCTGGAAATGGTCCGGGACCATCCCGGCCTGGTTCCCCAGCTCATCGCCAGCCCGTACGAGGACCTGGACGCGTTCGCGGCCCAGGTCAAGGAAGCCGGAGTGCGGTCGGTGCGGATGCTCCCGACGGTCTACGCGTTTCCCTTCAGGGAGTGGGTCGTCGGACGCTGGCTCGACTGGATGGCCGCCGAGCGCGTCCCGCTCTGGCTTCCGGTGTCCTATCCGACCGAGCGTATGTGGAATCCCAGGTTGGGCGGCTCCCTGGACCCCACCGACGTGTACGAGACTCTCAGCGCCCACCCGGACGTCACGGCGGTGCTGTGCGGCGCGGTGTACACCGACCTGCCCTGGGCCATCCTGCTCCTGAAGAGCGTCCCGAACCTGTACCTGGACCTGTCCCGGTTCGTGAGCACCGACGGGGTGACCGTGGCCCTGGACGCGATAGGCGACGAGCGCATCCTGTTCGGCTCGTCGTTTCCCGATTCCTCGATGTCGCCGCAGCTTTACCACCTGCACCGCTGCGGCTTGAGCGAGACTTCGCTCGCGCGTATCTGCTCGGGAAACCTCGACCGAATACTGGGCATGGAGTAACCCGTGGACACTCCCGTCATAGACTTTCACGCCCACGTCGGCAACGCCAGGCGCGGCGCCCACGTCGCAGATCCGGACGTGTACATCCGGATCATGGACGCGGCCGGGGTCGACATGGCGTGCATCAACTGCATCTGGTTCAGCGACGCGAGCGTGGGCAACGATCTCGTGGCGACGTTCGTCGACAAGCACCCGGACCGGTTCGTTCCGGTCGCGTTCGTCACACCGTACTACCCGGCGGAGGCGATCAGGGAGTTGGAACGCGCCTTCGACCAGCTCGGATCGAAGTTTCTCAAGATATACCCGGACTACTTCGGCAAGCCAAACGACGACCCCGCCTACTTCCCGATATACGAGTGGCTGAACGACCGTGGTCTGGCCGTGATGAGCCATCCGACGTACCCGTTCGACCCGCCGGGCACGACGATGCTCGGCCGCTACTCGGCGCTTTCCGAACAGTTTCCCAATGTGAAGTGGGTATTCGCCCACGCCGGCGGCGCCGGTTCGCGGCGACTGCACGGCGCCGTCGAGGCGGCCCGCGCCCTGCCGAACGTCTACCTGGAGACGGCCACGTCCGAGTCGAACGACGGCGCCTTCGAGTACCTGATCGGCGAGGTGGGGAGCGACAGGGTGTTGTACGGCTCCGACATCCCCGTCTTCGATCCGCGCCACCAGGTCGGAAAGATAGCGACCTCGAACATCTCGGAGCAGGACAAGCGCAATATCCTGGGTCTGAACGCCATGCGGCTGCTCGGCCTGGAGTTTTGAGTTACCGGGAAGCCCACCCCCCTGGATTCCCGCCTTCGCGGGAATGACGGTCTTGCAAAGGTCCGATAAGCGAGGTGACATGAGCGAAGCTGTGGAGAAGGCAACGCTTGGCGGTGGGTGCTTCTGGTGCCTGGAGGCAGTCTTCCAACAGCTGCGCGGCGTGAGCGAGGTCGGCTCGGGCTACGCCGGGGGCCACGTCGCCAACCCCAGCTACGAGCAGGTGTGCAGCGGCGCCACGGGCCACGCCGAGGTGGTGCAGGTGTCGTTCGACCCGACTGTCGTGAGCTACCGCGACCTGCTGCTCGTGTTCTTCACGATTCACGACCCCACTACCCTCAATCGGCAGGGGGCGGACGTCGGTACGCAGTACCGCTCCGCCATCTTCCACCACTCGGAGTCGCAGAAGCAGGTCGCGCTGTCGGTGATCGCGGAGATCGAGGAGCAGGGCGTCTGGACGGGCAAGATCGTGACCGAGGTCGCGCCGCTTGAGTCCCTCTGGGAGGCGGAGGCGTACCACAAGGACTACTACCTTCGGAACAGCAATCAGCCCTATTGCCGGATCGTGATCGAGCCCAAGGTCGCGAAGCTGCGCAAGGAGCACCTGGCGCTCCTGTCCACCTGAGCGGGGTCGAGGCTGTGATAAGATTCCGGTCGCGGCGCGGGCCGCGATTTTCGTTGCGGGCCTAGGCAGGATATGACCAGCTTCAGGGCCGGTGTTGACATCGGCGGCACCTTCACGGACGTGGTATTCGCGGGCTCCGACGGCCGGGTGCTCGTGAAGAAGGTCGCCAGCACGCCCGACGACTACGGCAGGGCCGTGCTGGAGGGCCTGGCGCTCGGCATCGAAGAGCTTGGTATCAGCCCGAGCGACGTCTCGGAGGTCGGCCACGGCTTCACCGTGGCCACCAATGCCATCCTCGAAGGCAAGGGGGAGCCGACGTCCCTGATCACGACGGAGGGCTTTCGCGACGTCCTGGAGCTGGCCCGGATCAGGACGCCGCACCTCTACGATCTGTACTACCAGAAGCCGCCGCCGCTGGTGCAGCGCGACCTGCGGTTCGAGGTCTCCGAGAGGATGACCTTCGAGGGCGAAGTGCTGAAGCCGCTCGATCCGGACAGCCTCGCCGCGGCCGTCGAGCGCGTCGCCGCGACCGGCGTGAGGTCGGTCGCGATAGCGCTGCTCCACTCGTACGCCAACCCGGACCACGAGAGGCGCGTCGCCGAGGCCGTCAGAGCCCGCCTGCCCGACGTCAGCCTGTCGGTCTCCAGCGTGCTGCTGCCCGAGATGAGGGAGTACGAGCGGACCAGCACGACGGTCATCAACGCCTACGTGCGGCCCGTGGTGGCCCGGTACCTGGGCGACCTGAAGGACGGGATGCTCGCCAGCGGCATCGAGGTGCCGCTCATGGTGATGCAGTCCAACGGCGGCCTGTCGCCCGTCGAGTCCGCCATCGAGAAGCCCATGTACTGCATCGAGTCGGGCCCGGCCGCCGGCGTGGTCGGCGCCTACCACCTGGGCAAGCGCCTCGGCATCGACGACATGATCACCTTCGACATGGGCGGCACGACCGCGAAGGCGTCGATGATCGAGGGCGGCGAGATGCTCCTGGCGCCGGAGTACGAGGTGGGCGGCGGCATGAGCGTCGGCCACCGACTGCTGAAGGGCTCCGGATACATCCTCCGCGTGCCCTCGATCGACCTGGCGGAAGTCAGCTCGGGCGGCGGCAGCATCGCCTGGGTCGATAGGGGCGGCGCGCTCCGGTGCGGGCCGCAGAGCTCCGGCGCCGTGCCGGGTCCGGTCTGCTACGACCGCGGCGGCGCCGATCCCACCGTTACCGACGCCAACGTCGCCCTCGGCTACCTCAACCCGGAACACCTGCTCGGAGGCACCTTCCCGATCGTGGCCGACAAGGCCCGTCAGGCGCTGCGCGACGAGGTTGGGCGGCCGCTGGAGCTCTCCGACATCGACGCCGCCAGCGGCGTTCACCTGCTGGCCAACTCGAACATGGCCCGTGCGCTGCGTGCCGTGTCGAGCGAGCGGGGAAGAGACCCCCGGCGCTTCACCCTGGTGGCCTTCGGAGGCGGCGGCCCGCTGCACGCCGCCGGCCTCGCGGAGGAGCTCGGCATCCGGCGCATCGTGGTCCCGCCGTCCCCGGGGGTGTTCAGCGCGTTCGGTCTGCTGTTCGCCGATCTCGAGCACCACTTCGTGCAGACCCACTTCAGGCCGTTCGCCGAGCTCGACTTCGACGAGGTGAACGGCATCCTGGAGCGGCTGCGCGGCGAAGGCCGCGACCTGCTGCGCGCCGAGGGGTTCGAGGACGCGCGGCAGCAGATCATAACCCAGGTCGACATGAAGTACGTGGGACAGACCTCCGAGCTCACGGTCGCGATGCCGGAGCCATCGTTCGGCCCGGACGCCCTCGAAGAGCTCGGCAGGGTGTACGGCGTCGAGCACGAGCGGACCTACGGGTACCAGGCCGACGACCCCCTGCAGCTCGTCAGCGTCCGCGTCGTCGCCCGCGGCCTCTCAGAGGAGTCGAGGGTGCCGGAGCGGATGCGAATGGTGGGGATGCCCGAGAGGCGGGCGGCCGCGGACAGGGACGTCTACTTCACGCATCGCGGCGAGTGGCTCAAGACCCCCGTGATCGGAAGGGACGATATCGGCAGCGGGTCCCTGGGCCCGTTCGTCGTGGAGGAGTACGACTCGACCGCCGTCGTGCCCCCCGGATGGTCGGCTTCCCTCGACTTCATGAACAACATAGTCCTCGACCGCGCGAGCTGAGGAGCCACACCGCATGACGGAACGCGAAGGACTGGACCCGGTTACGCGGGAGATCATCAAGAACTACCTGGAGAGCGCCGCCGACACGATGGCCGTGACGGTGGTGAGGACCGCCCGGTCGCTGGTGGTCCGGGACAACATGGACTTCTCCACGGCGATCTTCAACGCCGAGGGAGACCAGGTGGCGCAGGGGCTCACGCTTCCCTTCCACATGGGCGCCATGCAGCCGGCCCTCGACGCCGTCCGGGCCCACTTCGGCGACGACGTCAAGCCGGGCGACGTCTTCGCCAACAACGACCCGTACGAGGGCGCCAGCCATCTGCCGGACATCTTCGTCTTCAAGCCTATCTTCGTGAACGATCTGCTGATGGGGTGGACTTGCGTGATCGCCCATCAGACCGACATCGGCGGCCGCGTCGCCGGCGGCAACGCCTGTGACAACACCGAGATCTACCAGGAAGGCCTGCGCCTGCCGCCGCTGAAGCTGTACGAAGAGGGGCAGCTCAACAAGGCCGTGTGGCGGATCATCGAGAAGAACGTCCGCGTACCCGACAAGGTGCTGGGCGACATCCAGGCGCAGATATCGGCGCTGCGGCAGGGCGAGCGGGACGTTCTCCGGCTGGTCGAGGAGCATGGCCTGGAGAACCTCAAGAGCTACATGACGGACATCATCGACTACACGGAGCGCCTGACGCGGGCCGAGATCGAGGGCCTGCCCGACGGCTCGTGGGAGTTCACCGACTACGTGGACGACGACGGGTTCAGCCCGGAGCCCATCGCCATCAAGGTCCGCGTGACGATAGAGGGCGACGAGGTCGAGCTGGACTTCACGGGCACGTCTCCACAGGCCAAGGGGTCGATCAACCCGAACCTGGCGTTCACCAAGTCGGCGGTCTACGCAGTCCTGAAGTGCATCACCAACCCGAACATCATGGCCAACGCCGGCTTCGTGCGGCCGATCAAGGTCGTCGCGGAGCCGGGCTCCTACGTCAACCCGCAGCACCCGGCGCCGGTGGCGGCGCGGGGGCTCGGCGGCTTCAGGGTGGCCCACACGGTGCTGGGAGCTCTGGCCAAGGCGCTGCCGGATCGGATTCCGGGGGCCTGGGGCGGCGGCGAGATAGGCGTGACATTCGGCGGGTACTACCCGGGCGGCAAGGCATTCGTCTTCCTGGAGTTCAACAACGATGGGCCTCGGGGCGGCGGCCCGTTCGCCGACGGGGCGGACGGAGCTACCGCGCCGGTCACCAACCAGGCCAACACGCCCATCGAGAGCATCGAGGCGGACCAGCCGCTGCGGATCAACCGCTACGGCTACGTCCCCGACACCGCCGGCGCGGGCGAGTTCCGCGGCGGACTCGGCGTCGTCAGGGAGTACGAGTTGACGGCCGACGAGGCGATCATCCAGATCAGGTCGGACCGCGGCAAGTTCCTCCCCTGGGGAGCACAGGGCGGCGGCTCGGGTACGCGGACTCGCGGCATACTGAACCCCGACACCAACAACGAGGAAGCGCCCTCCAAGTTCATGGCGGACGTGACGGCCGGAGACGCGTACCGGTCTATTCAGGCCGGAGGCGGCGGCTACGGCGACCCCCTCGACCGGGAGCCTGAGGCCGTGCTCCGCGACGTCCGGCTTGAGAAGGTGACGGCAGGCCACGCGCGGGACTCCTACGGGGTCGTGATAGCGGGGGACCCGCCCGCGGTCGACCCAGCCGCCACCACCGAGCTCCGGGAACGAATGCGCCGGGAGCGCGGCCCGCTCGACACGGAGCCCCAGGTGGTCAGGGCCGACCGGGGATAGTCTCCTCGGCCCGAGGGAGTAGGCGTTCCCGGCGGAGTACGCTGAGCGATTCCCGAGAAACAGGGGGTCTGAGATGCACGACGTGAAGGGCGACCTGATGATGTGCAGCTGGGGAGATACCCTCGTCTCCGAGCGCGAAGAGCACCGGCTGAACACCCCCGAACGCATCCGCGACGCGCTCCTGGGATGGAAGGAGGCGTACGGCCTGACCGCCCTGATATGGCGCCAGGAGCGATGGGTGGTCGAGCTGGCCGAACGCGACTCGCGCCGCTTCGAATACAGACCGGTCGAGGACCTGCCCATCGACGAGGTGGACGACGCTGAGGTCGCCACCCAGGCGGCCCGCGAGGCCGGCATATCGATCTACTGCTACGTGAACATGTATGACGAAGGCATGCCGCCCCACGTCGACAACTACACCCACGGCCGCTACCCCTGGGAATCGACCTTCTTCCGCGAGCATCCCGACTACTATGCCTGCGACCGCGACTGGCAGAAGAGGCACTGGGGGGTGCCGGAGTACGCCTACCCGGAGGTCAGGGAGTACAAGCTCCGGGAGCTGGCGCACCTGGTCGACAGGTATGAATGGGACGGCGTGTACGTCGCTACCCGGGGGCACCGCATGCCAGCCGAGCACGGCGACCAGTACGGCTTCAACCGGCCCGTGGCGGAGGCGTTCTGGCAGCGCCACGGCGTAGACATCCTCACCCAGAACTTCGATCTGGAGGCGTGGCGCCGGCTGCGTGGCGAGTTCGTGACCGAGTACCTGCGCGAGGTGAGAAGGTTCTGCGACGAGCGCGGCCTCGGGCTCGGCATGGGAGTCCCGCCCGGCGACTATTTCGGCCCTCCCGTGGGGAACCTGCACCTCGACTGGCGCACGTGGGTGCGAGAGCGCCTGCTCGACTTCATCGTGCCGGGACACGCGAACGTCGTGGGAAGTCACCTGCGCATGGGGTACGGCTATCTAACCAGCTACTTCGAGGGGGAGCTCGGACAGCGGCCGTTGCCTGAGCTGTTGGCCGACGAGTACGCGCCGCTCTGTCGGGAGTACGGGGTCGGCCTGTGGGTGAGCCTGATGATCAGAGAGCGGCTGGCCAAGGTCTACGGCAGGAAGTACACCAACGAGATGCTCAGGTCCGTTCCAGGTGTCAACGGCCTGTTCTGGAGCTGGGCGAACAGGGGCGACCGCATGCTTACCGTCGATCTGTCCGAAGGCGCGATGCCCTCGCCTTCGGCCCCGGAAGGAGTCTGAAGCGATGGGCGTACCGGTGCGGCGGCGAGGCCTGCCGCGCGGTGAGATCAGGAGGCTGAGATGCCCTACAACATAGTCGGCAAGCGGAATCTCAGAAAGGTCCTGGAGCAGAAGGCGCGGGCGCATCCCGACAAGACGTTCCTCATCTTCGAAGACGAGGATGAGAACACCGTCTCGTTTACCTACGCCGAGTTCGACTCGATGGTCAACCGCACCGCGAACGGGCTGCTCTCCCTCGGCGTACGGGAGGGCGACAAGGTCAACCTCCAGCTCACGAACTGCCCGGAGTTCATCTTCGCGTGGTTCGCGATAGGCAAGATCGGCGCGGTGACGGTGCCGACCAATCCCCTGTCCCCTCCTGACGAGCTCGCCTATCCGGTCCGGCACTCGGAGAGCGTCGTCTCGATAACGCAGCCGGACCTTCTCCCGGGCATCCAGGCGATCAGGGGCTCGTGCCCCGACCTGCGCCACGTGCTGGTGACCGGCCCGGACGATCCCGGCGACGGCGCATCCGGGTTCTCGGCGCTTGTCGAAGGCCAGTCCAACACGCTGGCACCCGTGCCTCTGCACCCGCTCGACGAGGCGGCGATCCTGTACACGTCGGGGACGACCAGCCTCCCGAAGGGCGTCCTGGTCACGCACGCGAACTACATATACGCCAGCGAGGTCGTGTCCAAGCTCACCCGGCTTGGGCCCGAGGACCGGCAGCTCATAACGCTGCCGCTCTTCCACGCCAACGCGCAGTACTACTCGTTCATGACCGCACTGAACGTCGGCGCCAGCGTCGCGCTGATGCCGCGGTTCAGCGCGTCCCGCTTCATGGCGCAGGCAGGGCGCCACGGCTGCACGGTGACGAGCCTGTTCGCCGCGCCGATCCGCATGATCCTGGCACAGCCGAGGACGCCGACGGAGGCCGACAACGGCCTGAGGATGACGATCTTCGCGCAGAACGTCACCGGGGCGCAGCTCGACGAGTGGGAGGAGCGATTCGGCGCGCCCCTGCTGCAGATATACGGCATGACGGAGACGATGGGCCAGCCCCTCGTCAACCCGCTCGACTACACGCGGGACAACATGTCCATCGGCATGCCGTCGCTGGGCTACGTGTGCAAGGTGGTCGACGAAAACGGCGACGAGGCGCCGGACGGAGTCCCCGGCGAGCTGCTGGTGAAAGGCGAGCCGGGGTGGACGATCATGAAGGGGTACTTCAAGGACGAGGAGAACACCGCCAGGACGATTCAGGACGGCTGGGTTCGGACCGGGGACGTCGCGGAGGTCGACGAGGAGGGCTACTTCCGATTCGTCGACCGCGCCAAGGACATGATCAAGCGCGCGGGCGAGAACGTCGCCGCGGGAGAGGTCGAGGCGGTCATCAAGCAGCATTCCTGCGTGGCCGACGCCGCGGTGATCGGCGTTCCCGACGAGATGCGAGACGAGTCGGTCAAGGCGTTCGTCATCCTGCGGGAAGGGATGACGGCCACGGAAGCCGAGATCATCGACTACTGCGCAGCGCGTCTGTCCAAGTTCCGGGTGCCCGAGCTGGTCGAGTTCCGCGACGAGTTCCCGCGCACCTCCGTGGGCAAGATCCAGAAGCACATCCTCCGCCGGGAAGACGAGGCGGGGAGGGTGGCTGAGTAGCCGGGACTCGCCCCGAACTGTTACCGTATGCAAGACTCCAGTCGTCGGAGGCAGACTATGGGCATTGGCGAGGCCAAGCAGCATCTCGATCGTGCAAGAGGACAGTTGGAAAGGGTCCAGATAGCGTCGTGGGAACCAAAGGATCCCGAACAGGCCGTGATGTGGGCCTTCTACGCCTATGAGAACTGCGTGGCTGCGCTTGCAGCACGGCACGCGCGCAAGTTGACGAAGAATCACAGTGAGAAGGCCAATCTGGCCCGGCAGCTTTTCGCGGACGACTTGATTCCGACAGATATTGGAGATGAGTTGGAAGAGTTGAACAGCCTCAGAAAGGATGTCGCGTACGACGAACCCGGCTCTGAGCTCCAAGAGAAGGATCTCGAAGATCTGGCGTCCGATCTCGAGGACTTGATAAATGAGGTGGACTCGCGCATAGGCCCGTAGACATGAACGGCACAATTGGCTCCCAAGTAAAGCTGGTGTTCGACGTCTTGGAGGAAGCGGGGCTGGCGGATGCGGCTACCGTGGTCTTGGTCGGCTCCGGCGCACGGGGCGTCAGGAACCCGCGCAGCGACATCGACGTTCTCGTGCTGCACGGCGACGACCGCCGGATCCGACTCAAGCGCCCAGGCGACGTACATCTACAGCAAGACAGTCGTTCGAGGTTTCTGAAGCGTCTGAAGGACGGCGACGACTACCCGGGCTGGGCGCTGCGCTTTGGAACACCTTTACGCGATCCCGGCGGCTGGTGGGCCGAACATGCGGCCGCCGAGATCGAGAACCCCCACTGGCCGGACTGGCGTCCTAAGGTGGAGCACGCCAGGAAGCGCATCAGGATGGCCTTCGAGCTGCTCGAAGTCGGGGACGTGGACGCGGCAT
Source organism: Dehalococcoidia bacterium (assembly GCA_965261815.1). Taxonomy (GTDB): domain Bacteria; phylum Chloroflexota; class Dehalococcoidia; order Lucifugimonadales; family CAZENU01; genus CAZENU01. The sequence continues at coordinate 2,515,432 of CBDHDR010000002.1, read as the reverse complement.
CTGAGGAGCTTCTGTTTGCGGCCAGCCACGTTGCGAGGGCGGTCCTGCTGAAACAGGGCGTGTTCCCCCTCTCGCGTCCCGAGCTGCCGTCGCAGCTCAAAGATGTCGATCCGAGTCTCGCCGGCCTTCTAGCGGAGCTCATCGAAGGCGAGATGGACACCGTCCGTCTGAGGTCGGGGGACGCGCTCTTGCGGCGTCGGATCGAGCGGATCGAGTACGGGCCTGGCGACCCCATACGGGAGAGAAGCCTATGACCAGCGATGAGACCGTTGTCCTGGCGCGAACGGAGTACGACGCGTTGATCGACCGCAACGAGGAGCTCGAGGATAGGTTGGCCGCTCTCGATGCGGACGACGGTAGCCGCGTCCCTCACACGGTGGCTCTCGCCATCATGCGCGGCAAGAGTCCCGTCCTGGCGTTCCGAAACCACCTTGGCGTCACACTGCGCGAGCTTTCCGACAGGACGGGAATCGCCGCGAGCTACCTATCCGAGATCGAGCGTGGGCGCAAGCCCGGCTCTGCTTCGTCCCTGGCCCGAATCGCCGATGCGCTTGGCACGACGATCGACGCCCTGGTAGTGGATAGAAGCAGGTCAACCGCCTGACGAGAAGCATCCATTTCCTACGTCAGGCTATAGTGCCCAAGTCCAGAAGTGCCCCGTCGGCTCAACGCGGTCCGATCTCGATTTCGCCGGCGTGGTGGGTGCTGGCTAGATCGCCTGGGGTTGCTCCGGTGTGGGTGCCGTTGTCCACGACGATCTGGCCGTTGACGGCGACCAGGTCGATGCCTGAGGGGTAGGCCTGCGGGCGGTCGTCGGTCGAGTTGTCGGCTATCGCGTCGAGGTCGATCACGACGAAGTCGGCGGCGCTGCCGGGCTCCAGACGGCCTCGGCCGTGTAGCTGCGCCGAGTCGGCGGGCAGGGACGTCATCTTCCGCACGGCCTCCTCGACGGTGAACAGGCCGCGGTCGAGGGCGTACTCGCGTATGAACCGCGGGGCGTACCCGAAGCTTGACCGGTTGGCGACCAACGACCTGAGCACGCCCGTCGTGGAGGCCGCGACGCCGTCGCTTTCGACGCTGCAGTACGGGTCGAGCAGCAGCCTGTCGAGATCTTCCTGCCGGGCGAAGATGTGGCGGATCAGCACGTTGGAGTAGTCCGCGCCGTCGGCCGCCGCCAGCGCGAAGACCGTGCTCGGTGGGCTCAGCTCCCACTCCCGCGAGATATCATCCAGCGACCGTCCCACCAGCTCGGGGTGGGCGTTCGAGGTGGACAGGAAGAACTTGTCGAACCCGCCGAGTCGCAGCAAGAAGTTGGTCGGCGTCTCGAAGTAGCCGCGGCACTTCTCGGCCGTCTCGGGGTCCCGCAGTCTCGCGAGCACCTCGTCTTCGGGTCCCTCGTAGACCCAGGGCGGGGCGAGGTCGAGCAGGTGGGCTGGGCCCCACGGGTCCGGGAAGGTGTCTATGCCGACCCGCAGCCCTTCCCGCTCGCGCGCCTGATTCAGCGTTTCGAGCACCCGGTCGAAGGCGCCCTCGGGCGCGTACGGCCTGGGCGCCAGGTGGGCGAACTGCGCCGGCAGGCCCGCCCGCCGCGCGATGTTCAACGCCTCCTCGACCGCGTCCACGAAGTTGTCGCCCCGCTCACGGATGTGACTTGCGTAGATGCCGCCGTGCCGGGCGGAAACCTCGGCGAGCGCGGTCAGCTCGTCCTCGTTCGCGTGGCGGCCGGGCGAGTACTCCAGTCCGGTCGAAAACCCCACGGCGCCGGCCGACATCGCCTCGGCGACCATCGACCTCATGTCGTCGAGCTCGGCCGCGGTGGGCTTCCGCGCGTCGAACCCCATCGCAGCCAGCCTGACGGCGCCGTGGGCCACGAGCGGGGCGACGTTCAGCGACTGGCCTTGGGAGAACAGGCTGTCGAGGTACTCCTCGAAGGTGGTCCAGGCGAAGTCAACGCCCCAGTCGTCGTTGACGCCGATGGTCACCTGCTTGGTCAACTCCCTGTCGGGGGCCGGGGCCGGGCCGTGGCCGCAGTTGCCGGTGACGAGGGTGGTCAGTCCCTGGCGGACGCCGCTCTGTGCCAGGCCGTCGACGTACAGCGGGAAGTCGGAGTGGCTGTGGATGTCGATGAAGCCTGGGCAGACCGTCCTGCCGCGGGCGTCGATGGTCCGCGCGCCCTCGATCGCGGACGCGTCTCCGACGAGGACGATCTCGCCGCCGTCGACGACGAGGTCGGCGTCGCGGGCCGGCGCGCCCGTCCCGTCGATCAGGCTTCCATTACGAACGATCAGGTCGGGCACGTCATCCTCGCCGTTCCCGTGCGAGGAGACCTTTGCGTAACTCCCGTTGCGGGAGACAAATGTCGTGGAGGTGCGTAGATTTCCTAGCTGGGGACACCACCCCTGGATTCCCGCCTGCGCGGGAATGACGGTTATGCAAAGGGTCTCCTTTTGCGGGAATGACGGTTGTGTAAAGGTCCGCTTTCGCGGGAGACACCATGGCCTTGCGCAGGCCAAATAAGGGTATGAAAATGGGTGCTGCTGCCCCCGGCGTTTGGTCCAGAGTCCAAGGGCGGGGATGGGTTCCCGCCTTCGCGGGAACGACGGGTGGGGCGTGGCACGTCTTTTCTCATAGCAATGACGGTTGTGCAAGGGTCTCCCTCGCGGGAATGACGGTTATGCAAAGGGCCTAGACTCACAAACGAAGTGCAACACCTTGTTAGGGTGTTGCCATGGGAAATCGATATAGTCACTTCACCATTGAAGAGCGGTGTGAGATTGCCAGACTACAGGCCGAGGGCCGTTCGATCCGGCAGATCGCTGCAAGTGTGGATCGCTCGCCATCGACGATCTCTCGGGAGTTGAAGCGCAATGGTACGCGGTCAAGCGGGTACAAACCCAGGTATGCCGATGAGCAGTCCCGGGCACGGCGTTGGACCGGCTCACGTCTGGATCGAGATAACAGCCTGCGCGACCAAGTGCTCTCTCGTCTCGGAGCAGGCTGGTCGCCTGAGCAGGTTGCTGGCCGTCTCAAGCTGGAAGCCGGCAGGACAGTCATTTCACACGAGAGCATCTATCGGTTCATCTATGCCCAGTTGGCGCGTACGAAGGACTACTCCTGGAGACGCTACCTGCCTCGAGCCAAGTCGAAACGCGGCTGGCGCGGTCGCAGGGGCGGCAGCCCGGCATCCTTCATCGCTCAGCGCAGACCACTCGTCGAACGGCCCCAAGAAGCCGATGACCGACAGACTCCTGGCCATTGGGAGGCTGACCTGATGCTGTTCCATACCTACGGACAGGCGGTACTCACCCTGCACGAGCGACACTCTCGTCTCATCATCGCCCGCCGACTGCCAGGCAAGGCCGCAGATCCGATCGCCAGCGCCATCGCCGAGGTCCTCGCTCCCCTCCCGCCGCAGCTGCGGCGGACGATCACCTTCGACAATGGGACCGAGTTCGCACGCCATCATCGGCTCCATGATCTGGGCATACAGACCTTCTTCTGCGATACTCGTTCCCCTTGGCAGAAGGGCGGTATCGAGAACGCCAACGGCCGCTTGCGGCGCACTCTGCCGCGCAAGATAGACTTGGCGGCCTTGCCAGAAAATCAGTTTACACGGCTGATTCAGGCCCACAACAATACACCGCGCAAGTGCCTGGGCTACAGAACCCCGGCAGAGATAATTCTGGACCATGTGTTGCACTTGAAATGTGAATCCACCGGGTCTCCCTCGCGGGAATGACGGTTGTGCAAGGGTCTCCCTCGCGGGAATGACGGTTGTTCAAAGGTCTCCCTGCGCCGGTATGACGGTTGTGCAGGGGTCTCTGCGGGCGGTCAGGCAATGTCGGCCTCGTGGAGGTGGACACCTACGAGGTGGCTGTTGCGCGGCTCGTCGCCGCGGTTGGTGTAGTCGACCAGGATGATGCGGCCATCGGGCAGCGTCAGCCACGAGGTGTAGCCGTGGTCGGCGTTCGGCTTTTGGTCGGGGTCGTTGGGGTTGACCTGTATCATGCGCGTCCTGTGGTACTCGTCCGGGTGCTCGCCGCTGGACGCGTCCCAGGACCATTGCACGTCGTCGAGCGTGGGGTTCTTGACCGAGTAGCTCACACGCTTCCAGAAGCTGCGTCCGGCGTCTCCGAGCTGGCCGAACTGGGTGCGCTTGGCCGGGTTGCCGCTGCGGTCGTCGAGCACCTGCCCCTCGCGGCGCACCCTGTATCGAATCAGCGTCTCGCCGTCCACCCTGACCTCCAGCATGCCGAGCCTGTGGGAGATCGCGACGTCGCGTTCGCGCGTCATGTCGAACGGCACACGGAAGTTGTGCTTGCCCTCGGCGAGCATGACGCCGTTGGGCGCGACGTCGGCTATCGCGCCGTCGGGGATCAGCCCGGCGACGGACAGGAACGCCACCGACGCGTCGTCCGGTCCCTCGACCCGGACCGTACCCTCGAGCAGTACCTCGCTCTTGGGGGACTCGGGCGGCAGCAGGGAGTAGCGGCACTCGTGGCCCGGCCTGTTCTCGATCACCAGCGCGTCGGAGGTCAACTCCGCCTTGTGCTCCCGGCGGGGCCCGCCGACCTGCCAATTACCTGCCTCGGCCTTCAGGTCGCCGCACCAAGCGTAGGTGCCGAGGCCACCGTTGACGTGCCGGCCCGTGACCAGCACGCGACCGTCGGGGAGCTGCCTGGCGTACGGCCTGTGGATGGCGAAGGGCATCATCCGAGGCTCGGACCATGTCCTGCCCATGTCCGAGGAGAAGGTGGCGAAGCTCGGTATGCCCGCGCAGTGGCTTTCGCGCAGCACGCACGCCAACTCCCTGCCGCCGTCCAGGACGACGATGGCGCCCTCGCAGAAGCGATGGTAGCCGTTGTAGGCGATGGTGGCCTGCTCGTACCAGGTCTGTCCGCCGTCTTCGGAGCAGGAGATGATCTCGGCGTACTCCATCGAGTCGCCGCGCATGAGCTGCGAGGCCACGGCGAGCCGGCCGTCGGGAAGGTCCATCATCCGGTCGGGCTCGAAGCCCTTGATGCCCGTTTCCTGGGTGTCGCTCCAGGTGTCTCCGCCGTCATCGCTCCACCATGCCAGGATGCCTGGGGGCTGCTCCTCGTGGAAGTGGCTGAAGTCGTCCTGGTCGACGATCACTACCACGCGGCCGTCGTCGAGCAGGCTTATGCGGGGGGTGATGAGCCGCCCGTCGCCCTTGGCGATGTCGTGCTGGGCGACCTCACGGTGCTTGAACCACGTGCGGCCATCGTCGTCGCTGGCGAGCAGCATCATGATCTGGTTTTCCAGCGACCAGTGGGCGTCGGTGTCGCTGTAGACCAGGAGCAGCCGTCCCGTCGGCAGCCTGATGATGTCGGGGTTCTTGGTGAACCGCCCGGGACTGCGCCAGACATCGAACACCCTATCCGCGACCGACCTCGTGTGGACGTACATGATGGCTTTCTCCTTCGGTGTTTGGGAGAAGTTACCACAGAGCACGCCGCTCCGGGGCGGTCGGCGGTCGGCGCTAACCGAGTCGGGGTACCCGGCGGGCCCGCATGTTCAGCCCGGACGAGGGAGGCGGAGGGTGCGTCGATTGTCCCTCGCAGGGGCCTCGGGCTGTGTGAAGTGTCTCATTCCGTCCCATTGTGTCCCATCCCTATCTGGCGGATGGGACACTTGGGCGGAAAATGGGACACCGGGTGTCTCACGCGTCGTATCTGGGGTGAGACACCGCGGACCAAAATAGGACACTGGTGTCCCACGGTCGGCAATCCGGGCGTCGCGGCCCGAAAGGGGGAGGCTGGGTGAGTGTGGGGTCTGTTGCATGTCGGGATAATAGCACAGATGTACGGCTGCGGCAATGGCGGGTCGGTCAGGGTCGCGTGCGCTATGGGCCGGTAACGGGCGTGGCGCCGCGAGCTCAAATCCGGCGCGCCCAGATGACGGCTTCCGGCGACATCGGGGTTGGACAGGCCTTACGGTGCGCTATAGGCTTGCTGCAAATTGGACATCGCTTCCGGGAAATCGTTCTCGCTGAACACCGGTCGGCGAGTGCAGGCGGCGATGTTGCTTGCGAACCAATGCCGATGCACCGCAGTACAGGCGATTCCACACCGGTGGTAGTATGTCTGGAGCGGGTCCGAACCTGCACCCGCGCATGTAGAGAGGGGCGATCGAGATGAGCGATACGAAGACGGTTCGCTGGATGGTGAGCTTCTGGCATCCTGATGGCAGATCGAGAGACGAGAGTGAATTCCCTGAGGTGGCGTTTTGGCATCCGGATAGGGAAAGCGCCAGGGAGGAAGCTGCCCGCGTGCTGATCGAGCTGAGGGAGGAGCGCGCCGACGGACGCGATTGGGTCGCAGCCGGACATCCTGACCCGTTCGAGGTCGGCGCCGGTCGTCATTCGGGTGGCCAGTGGATTCTCCGCTACGAAGATTTGAGGCGTGGCGACGATGCAAACGGAGCGAGTCTCATGGAAGGCGGAGCGGCTGCGAGACGAGCTGACAGGAGGCCCAAGCGCACAAAGCCGGCCGCCGGCGCCTGGCAAGGCATCATTCCCGGAGAGGAAGTGAAGCAGATGCTCTACGAAGCTCGTCGGACGGGGTCCCGGGCCGAACCGGCCCCATAGGTGATGGAGTATCTGATCGACACGGACTGGGCAATTGACTATATGAACGGTCACCAGCCAGTGGTGCAGCGATTCGATGAGTTGTCGCCCCTGGGCATTGGACTGAGCATCGTATCGCTCGCCGAGCTCTACGACGGGATGTTTGGCGCCGAAGAGAGACTGGACGCGGAACAGGGGTTGCAAAGTTTTCTCGATTACATCGAAGAAGTCGTACCGCTCGACGATCCCGTTTTTCGGGTCTTTGCCCTGGAGCGCCGACGACTGAGGGCCACCGGAACTCGCCTTGATGACCTCGATCTCCTGATTGGCTCGACGGCCATACACCACGGCCTCACACTGCTCACCAACAATCGAAGACACTTCGAGCGAATGCGAGAGCTGAACATTATCTCGGTGTGAGCTATCGAACGGCATAGGCATCAGTCTTTCTAACCGATGCACTTGCCCGGGGCGGAAGTGCCGGAGCCTCATAGGCGTCAAGGACGATAGATCAGGACGTGAGCCAAGTCTCACGAGTTCGTAGAGGCGTCGGCATGCTTGCCCTCATCTGAGCACGAATTGTCGTCTGGCGACCGGGTTAGCTGGGGACGTCTACGAGGTGGCCGCCGGCGGCGTGGGACTTTAGGAAGCCGGTCATGATCTGGACGGTTTTGCGGGCCTCGTGGGCGGTGGAGACGCCGTCGCCGCCGTTCTCGATGCGGTCGATCATCTCCAGGTAGCCGGCGACGTAGGTGTGGGTCCGGTAGTCGCCCGGGGCGAGGGCCTGGGAGACGATGGGCGACGCCCTGTCGGGCCCGGGCGTCCGCAGCTCGATCGAGGGATCGTTGAAGCCGAACAGCATCTTTCCGCCTGGGCCGGCCAGCTCGATAGAGGAGCCGTCCTTGCATTCTTGTTCCAGGGATACCATCTCGCAGCGGCGAACACCGGAGGCGACCCGCTACGGTGCGCTATAGGCTTTCTGCAGATTGGACAGCGCTTCAGGGAAATCGTTCTCGTTGAACACCAAGCGGAAGGTGCCCTTGGCCGGGCCGTCCCTGACAGTCATCTTGCCGAAGTTGAACGCGTTCTCCAGAGTCTCCAGCACCTTGCGCTTGTAGTCGGTGTCCTGGTTGCCGCGCAGATGCTCGCCCTTGGTCTCGAACACGAGCACGTGGGGTTTGCCATCGGTCTCGCCGCCCATGGCGACGAAGTCGGGCCAGATGCGGTCCTGTTTCCAGCCCCGGAGGTAGTAGTCCCCGCGCTGGCGCACGGCGACGCGGTGCCACCATTGCAGTGCCTTCTGCTCGTCGAGGTAGCGGGCGAAGTTGCGCTCCAGTGCGGAATCGAACTGACTGTCGTACACCGGCTCGAAGAGGCTGAGCTGGACTGGTTGGTGGTCGTTGCGCGCCAGCAGCCCACCAGGGCCGCCGGCTGCTGGTATTTCGAAGGTATCCACCATGCTGAAGTTCGGCTGGTCTGCCTCCAAGTCGAAGCGGATTTCTCTCTTGCCCAACTTGTCAAGAAAGACTCGCTCTGCCTCCTTGTCCACCGCGGCGGTCACATACTCTCGCAACGCAGACGACAGGTACGAGCGCCGGTCATGAATATCGTCGTCGTCGTCACCTGCCGCCCTCAGCTTCTCCACCAACTGCCGGGATATGCGGGCGGCCTGCCAAGGGTTCGGAACCACGTCCGACAGGCGCCGGGCAAACCAGGAGATTCGCACCGCCTTGTCTATGTACAACTCCCGATCGGCATGGAAGACCGGAAGCGCGTCTCCGACATCGACGGTCGCCCACTGCCACCTTGCCCGGTCCGGCAAGCTGCTCTGAGGATCCGGCGCCTCGACGGCGCCCCAATCGACGCCAGGCAGTATGTGTCGCTGGTAATCGAGCTCACGCCATTCCGTTCCGTCCTTGTGCAGAACCAGCGGCAGGAATATTCCCCTGTTGCGGAACTTCTCGCGCCGGTGAAAGGGAACGCGCGCAAAGTCCGACGAGTCACTCATTACCATGTCGCCGAGGCCGGTCAGTCCTTCCTGCTCCAGTCCATTCTTGACCTGGCCCACCGCCACTCCAACGTCGACGTTGCAGCAGTATACGTAGCACTGATCCAACGCTTCCCTGCCGGTACGCCGCGCGTGAGGCTGCCGCATCACGCGCCCGACCAATTGCGTGAGCGCCCGCTGCGCCCGCGTGTTGTCCAGCATGACCAGAACATAGGCAAATGGGCAGTCCCAGCCCTCCATCAGGGCTGCCTTGGTGATTATCCAGCGCACGTGCGAATACGGCGACAGCAGGTCCTGGCCGCGCAACTCGTCCATCTCCGACGACTTGACCGCGACGGCCTCGGCGGGAACGCCCAGGCTCTGCACCAGGTACTCTCGCACATCCTCGGCGTGGATACGCTCGCTGTCCCGCTGGTCCCTGCCGGTCCGCTCCACCCTGACGACCGCGATGGGCCGGATGTAACGCGCCTCGCTCATCTGCAGCGACTCCCCCTCTGCATTCAGCCGCTCCAGCTCGTCGTGGGCCTCAGCGAGGGTGTTGTGCCAGTCGGCGTTTGTGGAGGACTTCACCTGCACCGGCAGCTTGATCATCTCCTCCTGCCTCAACTCCACGCCGGTGATGTCCACCAGCAGATTGCTGATACCCCGGTTGGGGGTGGCGGAGAGCTCGATGACCATGCTCGGGTCGAGGCGGTTGACCGAGCGCACGAACTCCTCGGTGGACTCCCGTCTCTTCGCCCCGTAGGCCTTGTGCGCCTCGTCCAACACCACGACCGGTCGCAGCATCTTGAAGACATTGAAGAGACTGCGCTTCACCGGACCCGTCTTCCATTTCGTTCCGCACCTGCATTCACACTTTCGGTCCTGCTTGGACGGACAATCCGCGTTGGCGCATAGACGCTCCATGTCGGGATACTGGCTGAGCAACTCACCTTCCCCGAGGACATCGTCGCTATCTGGAAAGAGAGTTGGATAGTGCCCGGAATCGCGGAACATTCTCAGGAACTCTCGTCCCTTCTGCCTGTTGGCAGCGGGCAGCATCAGCAGCATGACACAAAGGTAGTTGGCGACATCCCCGCGTGTGAACGGGTCGTCCTTCTCGAGGAGCTTGACCCGCCCCCCACTAGCCTGCTCCAATATCTGCCTGTAGGGATGTTCTCTGTTCCTGAGGGCCGCCTTGGTCTGCTCGTAGATGGCGCGGGTCGGCGTAATCCAGAGCGTGAGGCCAGTTTGCTGGTTGAGCCGCTGCAACGCGGCGGCGGCCAGCAGGGTCTTGCCGCCGCCGGTCGGCACCTTGAAGCAAACGTGCTGGATGGGCCGTCCGGCATCGTCCGTGCGGCTCACGTATGGCCCGGCGGTCTCGGCCACGCCACCGGACTCTGCCAGCCGCTCCCAAGCAGCCTTGGGGTAGTTGCGGTAGTCGTCGGGAACGGCGAGGTCCACGCTCTTGAGCTTGGCTATGGTCTCGTCCGCCTCGGTCCGCGCCTCGGCTAGGGATGGTCTGAATAAGTCTGTGGACTGCAGCTCCACACATAGGAAATTAAGCCGTGCTGATGGGTTATTCAGAGTATCCCTAGCGCGTCCCGCCACCGGACGAAGGCTTCCAGCGCGGCGACTTGGTAGTCTTTCAGCTCCATGGCCTACCCCGACCGATGCATCTCGTAGGGTAGCTGGCAGAAGGTGATCCCCATCGTCGTCAGGTCTCTCTGGCCGATGTACTTGCCCGGTCCGAATACGACGGCCTTCCGTCCGTTGCCGCGGCTGGCCGCGCTGATGCGCTTCGCCCTCTCCTCGTCCAGAATTCCCTCGTTGCCGGACAGCCAATCGAGGTCGGATTCGTACAGCAGGTAGTAGTCCGTCGCACCGTTGGTGTAGAAGAGGCCGTCGTCGTTCTGGGGTTTCAGGCCCGCATCCCCGTCGGATATACCCGAGGCTGTGTGCAGCAGGTAGGCCGCGAGCGTGGAATACGACGGCAGACCTTCGCCGTTGAGCAACCGCTCGATGTCGATGGGCTCGCCCAGTGTGCAGTAGGTGAAGGAGCCGCCCAGCCCTTCGCGCAGCGTTTCGGCCCGCGCTTCGGGTACGCCGTTGATCACGCGTCGGACTCGCTCGGCGGTAAGGGTGTCGGCGTAGTCTTCACACTCCACGAGGATAAATTTCCTGTTGCCGTCGTCCTCTTTGTTCAGGGCAAGAACCGCTTGGGCGGTGGTGCCGGAGCCCGCAAAGGAGTCGAGCACGATCGAATCTTGGTCAGTGGCAATTGAGAGGATCCGCCTAATGAGACTTGCGGGCTTTACGGTGTTGAATACGTCCTCACTTCTCTCAAAGTCCAATATCGAGTTGAGCTCCTGCTTAGCACCCTGTGTATGCCCGACCGCGGTATGTAGCCAAAGTGTCTGCGGTACGACGCCCTCCTTCACGTCAGACAGATAGCGCTTCAGCCGAGGCATATTGGTGCCGTCTGGTCCCCACCAGACTCTATTGTCACGATCAAGTTCTTGGAAACCCTCGTAAGATTGACGCCAGTATCGGCCAACTCCAGAGGTGTGGACTTTGCCCGATGGGCTGGTAACTTCATATGTGCCCTTGCTGTAGTAGTTCCGGGCAGTCAGATCGCTTGACGACCATGCCCCACGGGGGTCATTGTCAGGATTCCTATACCGCGCGATCGCTTCCGGACTACGTTCAAGGGTATTGGGAATCCATTGCACACTGCTGTGCGCATAGACCAGGATGTAATCATGGTCATCCGAGAAGTGCTTTGCGGTGTTCTTCGGAGAGAAAATCCTCTGCCATATTAGCGTAGCTAGGAAGTTCCCTTCCCCAAATATCTCGTCCATCAGCATCCGTAGGTGGTGTTGCTCGTTGTCATCGATGGACACCACAATCACGCCATCGTCGGACAGCAGCTCCTTAAGCAGATGGAGGCGGGGCCACATCATGCAGAGCCACTTGTCGTGGCGCTCCATGTCCTCGTTGTCGACGGGGCTGTTATCTTTGAGCCACTGCTTCATAAGCGGGCTGTTTACGTTGTCGTTGTAGGACCAGCCCTCGTTGCCTGTGTTGTAGGGCGGGTCGATGTAGATGCACTTGACCCGGCCGGCGTAGCGAGGCAGCAGGGCCTTCAGCGCGTCGAGGTTGTCGCCGTGGATGATGAGGTTGTCGTCGTCGCCAGAAGGGTTGAGTGAGCGGGCGTCGTCGGGCTCGAGCGTCCGGTACGGGACGGTGAGGTGGTGGGCGTATATGTGCTGCTTGCCCTTGAAGTCAAGGTTCGGCATCGTATCCCGCGTTCTCTTCGAACAGGTATAGCTGTCGGGCCGGCCTGTGGGCCACGACTCGGATCACCTCGTATTCGGACCTCACTCCATCTTCGACCTGCCACTGGATGGTGCGCAGGTCGCATATGAGCACGTCGCCCTTGGCGAAGGCTATCTCATTGTTGTCAACCCGGTGTTGGAACGCGGCGTCCTTCATCAGCACGGAGAAGGTGTTTTGTCCATCGTTCAACCGCCACTTGTTGTCCTCCTTGAAGACGAGGCTGACTATAGAGAACGCGTACCGCCTGACTTCGTCCAAGATCAGGTCTTGGTATTCGGGTACGTCGAACGCGTCCAGATCGTCTTTGGTAACTTCCTGGACGGTTCGGCCGGATTCACGAAGCATGAAGCGATCAATCCCGGATTCTCGGACAGGCTTCACCATATCTTCAATGTTTCGGCGGATTGACGCTTCTTGGTAGAGCCGCAGTAGCTCCATGGGAACTTCATAGGTTTCCCCATCAACGGTTAGCCTGTAGACATCCTCGTTGATTCTGGTGACCTGAGGCTTTCGTCCGCGGAGCCATTTGATTAGGTAGATGATTCCGATCGCCAAGCCTGGGCCACCACCTATCAGCAAACCCTTCAAGCTGTTGGCCGTGGCAAGAATGTCGCCAATATCCGCCTGCAGGAGACCTACAGCCTGGACGTTCTGCACGACCTCGAAAGCGATGTGGAACGAACCTGCGGAAGTGGCGCACACATTGACACTGACCGAGGCTCGGCCCCCATTCGTTACACGATTCGCCGCCTCAAAGAAGCCGCCGACAGCCATCATGGCTGGGGCCAAGTCCCGAACGTTCATCGACCCGTCGGCGAGCGCCGGGCCGTCGTAGACCATATCCAGCTGCGCTTGGGACTGTTCGTTGGTCATAGCTCGTAGATCTGCTGCTCGTTGTCGGTTGCCTAGATGACGCGGCTTGAGCCGGCGGGTTAGCTGGGGACGTCTACGAGGTGGTTGCCGGCGGCGTGGGACTTGAGGAAGCCGGTCATGATCTGGACGGTCTTGCGGGCCTCGCGGGCGGTGGAGACGCCGTCGCCGCCGTTCTCGATGCGGTCTATCATCTCCAGGTAGCCGGCGACGTAGGTGTGCGTCCGGTAGTCGCCCGGGGCGAGGGCCTGGGAGACGATGGGCGACGCCCTGTCGGGCCCGGGCGTCCGCAGCTCGATCGAGGGATCGTTGAAGCCGAACAGCAGCTTTCCGCCTGGGCCGGCCAGCTCGATAGAGGAGCCGTCGAGCGTGTCTTTGTGCGCGGAGTAGTAGGCGCGGACGCCGTTCCGGAAGACGACGAACCCGCTGACTCCCGGCTCATTCTCCGGCAGCTTGCCGCCGTCGCCCCTGTACTGGTCCCAGTGGTCGAATCCCTCCTCCAGCTTTGCGAAGACCTGGGCCGGCTCGGAGTCGGCGAAGAAGCAGATGCCGTCGATAACGTGGGTGCCGTTGCGGAACGTCATCGCGCGTCGACCGCCGTGTGTGGCGACGATGTTGCGGAGCGGGCCGATGGCGCCGTCCCGGATGGCCGAGCGCGCCCTGTGGTACAGCGGGCGCCACCGCCGCGTGTGACCGACGCTGGACGCGACGCCGTTGGCCTCGAACGCGGCGATCATGCGGTTGGCATCCTCCATCGTGGTGGCGAGCGGCTTCTCGACGAACAGGCCCTTGACGCCGTTGTTCGCGCCGTAGACGGAGATGTCGGCGTGCTTGTCGTCGCCGGTGGCGACGGTGAGGATGTCGAGACCCTCCGTGTCCACCATCTCCCGGTAGTCGGTGTACGGGGTGTAGTTGGGCCACCTGTCGCCCCAGGTGTCGGCGAATTTGTCGAGCATCTCGGAAGAGAGGTCACACACTCCGACGACGTCCACCCCGGGCGTCTGGGAGAGACACGCGGTGTGCCCTACCATGATTTCGTCCCGCAGCGGTCCGGCGTCGCTGCCGGGAGGACCCGCGGCGATGCCTGAGAGCCCTACGATGCCAACTCGGTAAGTCTTTTGCGTCATGTCAGTCCTTTCTATCGTTTCTATCGTTTGTTCTTGTCGAGCGCCGCACAACGCCGTGGCGTTGCTCCTATCCGACCCAGAAGGCGTAGATACTGGCGTGGCTCATCTCGAACCGGAGGCGCACCGGCCGCTGGCGCGGGGACGCAGGCCGCCCGCCCCAGGTGAGCTCGCGGCTCAGGTGGTCTCCGTTCACGGTGTCGCACTCGGACAGCGAGAACCCGGGGAGGGGCCGCATGTCCTCGGCGTCGACCAGCTCCGCCAGAAGCTGACCGCCCTGGGCGTCGGCGTTCACGAACACGCCGCCGTCCAGGACGAACGGCATCGTGACCATCGTGCCCCTTCTCTCCGCGTCCAGGGACACGAAGCCGTCCAGCCTGACCTTCGCCAGGGCGACGCAGTTCAGGTCCTGGAAGTACCTGGCGTACGACTCGTCGTGCTGATCGATCCAGGAGCGAAAGCGGCAGGCGTTGTAGTAGACCCAGATCTCGCCCAGGTCTTCGCGGACGACGGGCCGGCCGCAGGTGAGAATCTGCGAGGTGTCGTAGACCTCGCCGTCCCAGGGCAGGACGCCGAGGAACAGGTCCCGGTTGGCGACGCGCTTCCAGTCTCGCAGGTCGCGGGAGACGGCGAGCTCGGTCTGGTTGACGCCGTTGTGATTGCCGCGCGGCGGAGGCAGCGCGCCGGCCGGGTTGAACAGCACGGGGAAGGCGACGTAGAGCCCCTCGTAGGGCATGACCGTCATCTCGTACACCTGCGCCGGGTGGCCGACCCTGTCGACGATCGGCGGGGTGAGGTAGGCGGGGTCCTCCACGATCTGCCGGATCCTGCGACGGGAGTTGTTGGCGTCTATCCTGTCCGCGTGGAGTATCAGCTCCGGCTCGGTCCAGTCGTTGAAGTCGTCGCTCGTCGACAGCCAGACGGACCTTCCCCACTTCGTGGAGAGCTTCACCGTCGCGACGAACCGCTCGCTGAGCTCGTCGTAGGTCAGACGCGACGTGTCGTCGGCGGGAATCGGGGGAACGTCGATCATCGTCCACCGGAGCCCGTCGGGCGATACCGCGGGGAGGCGGCCGCTGCCCCGGTCGGAGAAGAGGGCCTTGTAGCGCCGGTTTGGGTCTTGCTCGCGCTCGTCCCTGAGGACGTGATAGAGCTGAAGGCCGTCGTCGTTGGGGACGATGTTGTTGTCCCTGGAGCCGTTCCACTCGTGGAGCCCCAGCGCCGGCCTGTCCCATTGCAGGCCGTCCGTGGAGGTGGCGTAGTGCGTGAACGATACCTGCGTGTCGGGTCGGGAGTCAGGGTCGCGGTATCCCGACTGGTACCAGAGCTCCCACACCTGCCGGTGCGGGTCCCATTGAGGCGGACTGTGCGCCTGCAGGGACACCTGGCCGCGCGAGCGGTCGGGGCGCATGACGGGGCCTGCCCTGTCGGGCTTGTTGAGCGTGCGCCTGAGGCCGTACTTGGTCTCGATCGCCAAGTCGTCGAGGAAGAGCTGCTTGTGCATCCGCGGCTGTATCATTCGAGGCTCCTGTGATGGCTCCCGCGCGGCGCGCATCGAGTGAGAGCGACTATAGTTGAGGCCGGTCGCCGTGTCAAAACGGGGCGCCGTGTCTCAGACGCCGAGGCGGAACGATCCTCGATGTGATCGATCCGTGGGGCTTCCATCGAGGCCTAGATTCCCCACCTGATTGGGCCGGCCGGCGTGACGGACTGCTTCCGGCGTCATAGTGGCGCACCCTGTCAGGGATGGATTCCCGCGTTCGCGGGAATGGCGGAGGTGGGGGATTTGGGGAGACCGGGCGGTTGGCGAGAGCGTAGGGAGTGTGATACACACTGAAGGTGGGCATCCCGCCCAAGAACCGCGTACAATACCTCCAGCGTACCTGACCGAAGGCGCGGGACCGCGAAACGGTGCCCCGTCGGCGCGCGGGGGCACTATCGTGAGGAGGCAGGCCGATGTTGCAGGGTAGATCGCTCCGGGCCGTGCTCGTTGCCGCCGCGATGCTGGCTGCGCTCGCCGCCGGATGCTCCAGCTCCGGCGACGACGGCGGTCAGGCCGGCGCCGCGAGTGGCTCCGGGTCCGGCGGCGGCGACATCTACAAGCTGACCCAGCAGCTCGACATGAGCATCGAGGTCAGCAGCACCAAGTTCAACGAGACGAGGCGCATTCCCAGGACATATAGCTGCGAGCGCGACGACATCTCGCCGCCGATCGACTGGAGCGGCATACCGGACGGCGCGGTGAGCCTCGCGCTGCTGGTCGACAGCGACCAGCTCGTCCGGGAGGAGCGCCCGGACCTGGTCTGGGTGCACTGGATGCTGTGGAACATTCCGCCGGACGCCAGCGGCGTGCCCGAAAACGTGCCGAAGACGGCGGCCGCGCCGTCGATCGGGCCCAGCGCGGGACAGGGCACCAACGACGAGCAGAATGTCGGCTGGTCCGGGCCGTGCAAGGCGGGGCTCGGAATCGGATGGACCGCCGGCAGCAACCTGCGCCAACAGCAGTCACAGGCCGTCGGGCAGTACTACTTCCGTCTGTACGCGCTGGACACGGAGCTCCAGCTTGGGTCGGACGCGACCAAGAACGACTTCCTTCGGGCGATCGACGGCCACGTGCTGGCCGGGGGCGTGCTGACCGGCGAGTTCGTCGGCCAGGTGAAACTGACTGAATAGGGGACGATAAACCGGCGTCCTGGCCGGGCGAGCGGGCGGCCTTCGAACCCGCCTGCTACCAGTGGGCAGCCCGGCGGCGGGAGGTAGACCGATGCAGTGTCGCAGACTGTTCCAATCAACCGTTGCCGTGATGGCGTTGCTCGCCATGCTCGCGGCGGCGTGCTCCAGCTCCGGCGGCGACGAGGGGCAGGCAGGCGCCGCGAGTGACTCCGGGTCCGAAGGCGGCGACCCCGACGTCTACAAGCTGACCCAGCAGTTCGACATGGGCATCGAGGTCAGCAGCACCAAGTTCAACGAGACCAGGCGCATCCCCAGGACGTATAGCTGCGAGCGCGACGACATCTCGCCGCCGATCGACTGGGGCGGCGTTCCGGACGGCGCCGTGAGCCTCGCACTGCTGGTAGACAGCAACCAGACCGCCCGTGAAGAGCGCCCGGACCTTTTGTGGACGCACTGGGTCTTGTGGAACATTCCGCCGGACGCGGAAGGCCTGCCCGAGAACGTTCCGAAGACGGCGGCCGTTCCGTCGATCGGGCCCAACGTGGGACAGGGCGCCAACGACGACGAGAATATCGGCTGGTCGGGGCCGTGCAGGCCGTCTCTGGGAATCGGATGGACGCAATACCAGAACCTGCCGCAGAGACAATCGACCGCCGTGGGCGAGTACTTCTTCCGGCTGTACGCACTGGACACGGAGCTGCAGCTAGGGTCGGACGCGACCAAGAACGATCTGCTAAGGGCTATCGACGGCCACGTGCTGGCCGGCGGCGAGCTGGTCGGCGAATTCGTCGGCCAGGTGAAGCTGACGGAGTAGGCCTCGCACGTCGGGCGGGCGCCATGACTGGAGGCGGCGATGCATTCCGACGAAGCGGCGGGACACTCGGGCCGAACGGGAGGAGGGTGCCGATGCAGCGACTTAAGCCAGTCCACGTCGCGATCTGGGCAATCGGTCTGCTCGTAGGGCTGGCCACGGCGTGCTCGAGCTCAGACGGCAACGACGGGCAGGCCGGTGCGGCCGACGGTGCGGGAGAGACCCAGTCAGGCGATATCTACAGCCTGAAGCAGCAGTTCCCGATGAGCATCGATATGTCCAGCACCAAGTTCAACGAGACGAGACGCATCCCCAGGGACTATAGCTGCGAGCGCGATGACATCTCGCCGCCGATCGACTGGGGAGACGTACCGGGCGGGACCGTGAGCCTCGCACTGTTGGTCGACAGCGACCAAGTCCCCGGCCAACCGTGGGCCCACTGGGTGCTGTGGGGCATCCCAGCGGATGCGACCGGGCTGCCAGAGGGGGTGCCCGGTACGTCCGCAGCGCCATCGGTGGGAACCAAGGCCGGCCAGGGGACCAATGACGACGGCAAGGTAGGATGGTCGGGGCCCTGCCCGCCTCCCTTTACCCTGGCGATGCCGGACGAGTTCCGGCGGCCCGATGCCAAATCGAAAAGCGCCAAGTCGGCCAAGACTTACACCTTCAGGCTCTACGCACTCGATACCGAAATCTCGCTGGGCCCGGACGCCACCAAGGACGATCTCCTGCGGGCGATGGACGGGCACATCCTGGCCGGTGGCGAGCTGGTCGGCGAGTTCGTGGGCAAGGTCGTGGCGCTGAATCCTCTCGGATGACGCCGCGCGGCGTCCCGGTTCGGATCGAAGCGCCGGGAAGACTGTTGTAGGAACGGGACGCAGGCCAGCCGGCGGCGGACTGGCCGCGATGTCGGGCCAGCGGGTAGAATTGGCAGGTAGCGCTCGAGGGTTTGGGAAGACGTATGCCGCGACTAAAGCACACTCTGGGTTTTCTCATAGGCTGCGGGTTTCTTGTCGCCGTGGCCGTCGGCTGCTCCAGCGACGGCGGCGCGACGGGGGCCGCGGCCGGCGACGACGCGGTCGAGGACGAGTTCAAGCTGGAGCAGCAGTTCGCGCTGAGCATCCCGGTCACCAGCACGAAGTTCAACGAGACGAGGCGCATCCCAAGGCAGTATAGCTGCAGTCGAGAGGGGATATCGCCTCCGATCTCCTGGGGCGAGGCGCCGGCCGGGACGGTGAGCCTGGCGCTCGTCGTCGACAGCAACCAGCACGCCGGGCCTCCGTGGGTGCATTGGGTTCTCTGGGGCATCCCGGCGGACGCTCGGGCGCTTCCCGAGGAGGTGCCCAACGCGGCGCTGGCGCCGACGGTCGGCCCCAACGCGGCGCAGGGGACCAATACGGAGGACAAGATCGGCTGGACCGGACCTTGTCCGTCGCCCGTCCTGCTCAGCATCGAGCATCAGGCGGCGGCGGTCGCGCAGTACACCTTCAAGCTCTTCGCCCTGGATACGGAGCTGACGCTCGGGACGGAGACCACCAAGAACGACCTGCTCGAGGCCATCGACGGGCACATCCTGGCCGGCGGCGAGCTCGTCGGCGAGCACGTTTCGAACGTTCACTGCAGGATGTCCGGCGGCCAGAGGCTGAACATCAAGGACTGCGGCTGACGAAGCCGATCCGATAGCCCATCGGACGAGAAGAGCGGCGGCCAGATCGCTGCCGCCGCTCCGTTTACCACCGTTTCGATCAGCTAGCCCGCTTCCTCCGTTTCAGCACCACCACGGCGATCACGACGATCAGCACCACCACGACCACGACGACGGCTATCAGGCCCATGCTCACTCCCCCGCCGCCGTCGTCAGCCGCGGTCTCGGCCGCGGTACCACCACCATCGGCGCCTTCTTCGGATGCATCCTCGTCCGTCTCCTCGGACGGAAGCGGGGTCGGCGTGGGCGGCGGCGCCGGGCCCACGCTCACGCTCGCCGTCAACCTGTCGACGCGAATGGCGTATGACCCTTCGTTGAGCCGTACCGACAGGGTCACCTCTTTCTGCTCGTTGGGCTCCAGCAGCACGCGGTGCGTCCTGGCGGGGACCGAGTCGACGTATACGCCCAGGAGCGGGGTCAGCGGCCCTGAGGTCAGATTCGTAACCTGTACCGTGAACTCGGTCGGCTCGCCGGCGCCGGGAGAGCTGGCAACCGCGAGGTCTTCGACTTTGAACTCCGCCTGGGGCGCGGCGGACCTGCCGGTGATTGCCCACGTCGAGAAGTCCGGGACGAGCTGGCGGTACTGCAGCGTTTCTTCGTCCTCGCCGACGTACTGCGCCGGGGCGAACTCCCAGAAACCGAACTCGACGTTGTGCTGGTCCAAGAGCACGGACCAAGGATGGATGTCGTTCTCGTCCATCCAGCTCTTGTCTACGGAGAAGGTGATGTAACCGGAGGCGAACCCGCTGTCCGCGCCGGAGCCGACCGTGAGCCTGAACAGCTTGTGGGCGCTCTGATTCGCGGGGAACGAGGGCATCTCGAAGGGACGAGCGGAGAAGGCCGACGTGGTACCCGGTGTGGGAGTGGGCTTGGTGGAGATGACTCCGAGCGGCAGGCCCGTGACGCGCACCCGGAGCCGGTCAGGGGGACTCGCGAACCGACCGGACACCGAGTCTACCGGGGAACGGCCGTCCTCTTGGACCCAGCCTCCTATTGCTCCGACGGCGGGCCCCGGGTCCGGGATTGGAGGCCGGAGCCATATCTCGACGGGCAGCACCTCGCCCAGCGCCTCGAGCGCCGCAGTGTCGTCGGCCAAGCCCATGTTCAGCGCGTTCGTGGTGGCCCCGACGTCGCTCTCTGCCGCGACCTTCAGCGCGTTGGCGACCGCTGCCGCGTCTGCCTTGACGGCGGCCGTCAACGTGTTGCCCGTTGCCTGTGAGTCCTGGGCGGCAGCCGCGGCTATCGCGCGTCCGGCCCCGTCGGGGTCCTGGGCCGCGGCCGCGGCCAGCGCCGGCCCGGCCGTTGCCGGATCCTGCAGAATGGCGTCGACCTCCTCTTGCGGAGGCGCCGGCTCCGCCTGAGCGGGCGGGGCGGCGCGGGAGGTTTCGGGTTCGTCCACGGAGCCGCGCGCCACCGCGGCCTGCGCGGCCGCGAACGAGGACAGCGCGATCACAAGAATCCCTAAGAACAGGTACCTTTGTAGGAAACCGCGCAGCGTCACTTCTAGCCTCCTTACGTCGGGTCGCATCGTTACCAGGGCCCCGGGCACTTCGGAAGGGCGGGCGCCGCCAAGACAATATACGGGCCAATCGTCACGGTACAGATACGCGGCGGCCCTGTCAACGTCGTGTCATGCGGCCCTGCGGGGCGGGTGTTTAGTCGAGAGCGCGTTCCAAATGTATGCATCGGCTTCCGAGGCACGTCTTGACAGCACCCGTGGTATGTATATAATTCGGCTCACGTACGATAAGTGTATGGGGTGAAAGCCATGTCCGATGTCGCAAAAAAGCTAGTTCTACTGATAGTGATATCGCTGGTGGCCCTGTTGGGAGCGGTCGCTTGCGAGGAGGCAGCAGAGCCCGAGGCGCCACTGGCCCCGCAGGCTGCGGCCGACCCCGAGGCGCCGCAGGCTCCCGCGGGCGCCGGCCCGGGTCCGGCTATGACGGCGGCGGATGCGCCCACGCCGCTGCCGGCCCAGGCTGCGGCCGACCCCGAAGCGCCGAAGGCCGCAGATACCGGGGCACAGGCGGTGAAGAAGCCGATCACGACGAGGACGGGGATGGGCCTCGACCGTAACCTGCACGACAGGCAGGTTGCCACGGTGCCCGGACACATGCGGACCAACGCCGCTCCGTGGCGCGACGGCGGAGGCAACCGCGAATTCTCCCCGTGGCAGGCCGCCACGCTGCTGTTCCTCAACGAGGACAACACCTTCAAGCCCTTCCTCGCTTCGAGCTGGAGCGTGACGGACGACCAGACGACCTTCACGTTCAAGATCCGGGAGGACGCGATCTACCAGGACGGCACGCCGGTCAAGGCGGCCGACCTGAAGGCCTACTGGGAGCACGGCGGCAAGCCCGAGAACATCATTGCCTGGGGAGGCTCCATGCTCCTGGGTCTGCGTGACATCAAGGGAATGCAGGACCTGATGGCCGGCGACACCACGGTGGCCGAAGGGTTGGTGGCGATAGACGACAACACCCTGGAAGTCACGATGGAGTCGGCGGTTCCGACGTTCCCGCACGTGGTCACGATTGACCAGACCGGGTTCACAAAGCTGGAGCAGGTGCTCGCCGATCCTGAGGACTGGCACTTCGCTCCCATCGGCGTAGGCCCATACGCCATGGTCATCGAAAAGGACACCGGATACACGGAGATAATCCGTGTCGACCTGAACGGCATGTCCTGGTGGGGCGAGCAGTTCATCCTCGATAAGGTCATCTACCCGAACGTGCCTGACGCGCAGGTCAAGCTCATCATGTTCGAGAACGGCGAGGTCGAGTGGGTAAGAATTTCGGGTCCTCCCGTAGCGGAGGCGCTCGACCCCAACGCCGCGATGCACCCGTTCCTGTACATCGGTCAGAGCGGCGGTCTGTGGCTGTACAGTCTTGCCAGCGGCCTGGCCCCTCTCGAGGACGTCTTCGTCAGGCAGTCGCTGATCCACGCTCAGGACATGCAGACGACGGTGCAGGCCGTGATCGGGAGCTACGTCAACAGGGCCCCGGGCTACGTCACGAGCAACGTCGCCTGCCACGATCCGGACTACGACGGCGGTTTCTACGACCCGGACCTGGCGAGGCAGTTCCTGGCCGAGTCGACCTACGGCAGCGCGGCCAACCTGCCGGTGCTTCGGATCGACCTCGGGAACGCGACGAGAATCAACATCGGCGTAATCACGAAAGAGTACTGGAAGGACAATCTCGACATAGACCTGGACCTGCTGAAGCGTGAGAGTGGCATGCCCAGGCGCGAAGGCTCCCAGATCATTCGCAGGAGCTCGGGCACGCCGGTCAAGGACCCGATCTGGCTGACCAACGCCATGAGAAGCGTCATCGTGGACGAGGTGCCCGGACGTGAGGTGGTCGACGCTCTCTGGTCTTACGCCACCACGCTGCCGCTGGCCCATCCCGAGCGCTGCGACGCGTTCCAGGCGGTCGAGCGAGAGATGATCGACTCGGCGTACATAATCCCGCACGAGGGCATCGACACAGTCTACTTCTTCGTGCAGCCGTGGGTGAGAGGCTTCGACCGGCCGTTCTCGCAGGAGATCACGCTGGACAAGCTGTTCATCCAGAAGCACTAGGCGCCCCCGGGACACCCGTCCCAAACAGGCCTTAGTTTGAAGAGGCTCCAGATATTCCATCTGGGGCCTCTTCCTTTTGGCCCGCAAAGCCGATTGCGGAGCGCCGATCCACCAAACAATCGGCAACGAGACGGAGCGTTGGCCGAGCGGCCGCGCTATCCTCGCAACGGTGGTGTGCGCGGTTCCGTCAAGAGTGATCGGCTCCGCGACTCTTGACGCCGGAGTGCCGCAGGGCTGTATCCTCTCGCATGGAAAGGAGTCATCATGGCTGACGAGGAGTTCGGCTACGTGCCAGATCAGACCGAAGCCGAGCGCGAGATATTCGAGAGGGAGCTCGACTCCTTCGTGCCCGACAGGGCTCTCGACGCTCACGCCCACATGTGGCCGGGCACGGCCCCGGACGCGGAGAACCAACCCAAGCCGTGGCTTCGAGAGCACATGACGCTGGCCCGCTGGCAGGAGCTGATGACTGACCAGATGCCCGGCCGCGCTATCGGCGGCCTGATGCTGGCCGTGCCGCAGGGGCTGCATGGCCTGGCGCCGTCGACCGAGGCGAGCATCAGACGGCACGCGGAGCACATTGTGGCCGAGTCCGCGACCAATCCCCTCTGCCAGCCGACGATGTTCGTCTCGCCGTGGATGGACGCGGACTACGTAAAGCAGGAGGCCCAGCGACTGGCCGTGAAGGGCCTCAAGGTCTACCACACCGAGAGCCCGACGAAGCCGACGTGGAACTCGGAGATACCGGAGTTTCTGCCGGAGTGGGCGGTCCGAGTGGCCCACGAGCTGGGTATCTGCGTCACTCTGCACATGGTGAAGGACCGGTCGGTGGCCGATCCGTCCAACCAGCACTGGATCAGGACCTACTGCGAGCGGTACCCCGGCATGAAGCTGATCCTCGCCCACGCGGCTCGCAGCTTCAATCCCGTCTGGGCGATGGAGGGAATCGAGACGCTGAAGGGGCTGCCGAACCTGTATTGCGACACGGCGGCGGTCGGCGAGGTCGGGGCGTGCGAGGCCATCATCGAGCACCTGGGGCACGACCGGCTGCTCTGGGCGACGGACTTCCCGATCACCCACATGCACGGCACCTACGTTGCCATCGGCAACGGCCACATCTGGGCCGGACCGGAAAGCCATCCAACGCCCGGCGCGGTGCATCACGGCTTCGTGCACAACGGCCTGGAGCAGCTTCGCGTCATCAAGCAGGCGGCCTGGCACCAGCGCCTGACCGACTCGCAGATAGAGGACGTCTTCTTCAACAATCTTGCCGGCCTGATCGACGTCGGCTAGACCGAAGCAACCACAAACCGCAGGCGCAACGCCGGGCCCGCGTCGCGCGCCTCGTCCGAGAGGATTCAACGCTGTCTACGCACAACAGGGGACGCTACCGCCTGGCGGTCGACATCGGAGGGACGTTCACCGACGTCGTGCTGCTGGCGCCGGACGGGTCTTACTGGACGAAGAAGGTTTCGTCGACGCCTGAAGACTACGCCGTAGGCATCATCGAGGGTGTATCCCAGGTCTTGAACGACACCGGTCTGGACGGCTCGGCCATCCTGGAGATCATCCACGGCACCACCGTTGCCAGCAACACGATCCTCGAGAACAAGGGCGCCAAGACCGCGTTGATCACCACGCGCGGCTTCCGGGACGTGCTCGAGCTCCGCCGGCTTCGAGTCCCACAGCTCTACAGCGTCTTCTACGAGCCGCCGACGCCGCTCGTCGAACGGCGGCTGAGGCTCGAGGTGGACGAACGACTCGACAGCGACGGCGCTGTCGTCACGCCGCTGAGCGAGGCGGACGTCGTGGCGGCGCTGGACCGCATCGAAGAGGACGGCGCCGAGTCGGTTGCGGTGTGCTTCCTGCACTCCTACCGGAACCCCTCGCACGAGCGCCGCGTCGGCGAGGCCATCCGCGAGCGACTCCCCTACATATACGTCTCCCTCTCGGTCGACGTGCTGCCTGAGATCCGGGAATACGAGCGCACGAGCACGACGGTGGTCAACTCATACCTGGGACCGATCATAAAGAACTACCTGGACTCGCTCGCGGACCAGCTCGGCGCGACGGAGATCTCGGCGCCGGTGCACATCATGCAGTCCAACGGCGGCATCATGTCGGCGAGGCAGGCGGCCGAGACGCCAGTGAAGATCGTCGAGTCCGGGCCGGCGGCGGGCGTCGTGGGCGGCGACGAGATCGGCAAGAGGGTCGGCCTGCCGAACCTGATCACCTTCGACATGGGCGGTACCACCGCCAAGGCCTCGCTGATAGAGGACGGCCAACGGAGCTGGACCACGGAGCACGAGATCGGCGCGGGCATATCGCTCTCCAGCCGACTCGTCAAGGGGGGCGGCCACGCCATCAAGGTGCCGGTGATGGACCTGGCCGAGGTCGGCGCCGGCGGCGGCAGCATCGTGTGGATCGACCGGGGCGGCGCGCTCAGAGTCGGACCCCGGAGCGCCGGGGCGATGCCCGGGCCGGCCTGCTACGACACCGGCGGCACGGAGCCCACCGTCACCGACGCCAACGTCGTCCTCGGGTACGTCAACCCCCGGCGGCTGGCCGGCGGCGCCGTGGAGCTGAGGCCGGAGCTGGCGAGACAAGTGCTCGACGAGCGGGTGGCCGGGCCGCTCGGCATGAACACGCTGGAGGCGGCCTACGGAGTCCACACCGTGGCCAACGTGACGATGATCCGGGCGATCCGGGCCGTCTCGACGTACCGGGGCCGCGACCCCAGGGACTTCTCTATGCTGGCGTTCGGCGGCAGCGGGCCGATCCACGCCGTCGCCATGGCCCGGTCGCTCAGCGTCGCGACCGTGATCGTGCCCCCTGCGTCGGGAGTCTTCTCCGCCGTGGGACTGCTGCAGGCGCAGGCCGAGAACCACTTCGTCCTGACCTTCTTCGGCCGGCTGTCCCAGGTCGACCCCGAGGCGCTCGACGGCGCTTACGGGACGATGAAGGATCAGGCCGAAGCGTCCCTCGCCGCGGAGGGGTACAGCCCCGCGGACCTGGTCTGGCAGCGGTCCGCCGACCTCAGGTACGTCGGGCAGGCCTACGAGCTGACCGTGCAGGCGCCCGGCGGCGGTCTCGGCGGTTCTGGGGTCGCACTTCTGGAGGAGCGATTCCACGACGAGCACGAGCGCACCTACGGGCACAAGGCGCCCGACGAGGCGGTGGAGATCGTGAACTTGCGGCTCACGGCGCGCGCCGCGTCGAGCCAGAGCCTGCCGATCACTCCGATAGCCGGCGCGTACAGCCAGGAGAGGACGAGCCGGGACGTGTACTACGGCCCGGACCACGGCTCGCTGGAGACGCCGATAGTCTCCCGGTCGGACCTCACGGCCACGCGCCTCGACGGGCCGTTGGTGGTGGAGGAGTACGACGTCACGACCGTAGTTCCACCGGGCTCTTCGGCCCGGCTCGACGAGTGGAGCAACATCGTAATCGACGTCGGATAGACCCGCCGTGAGGAGTTGCGCGCCATGCTGGATCTGATAGTCGACGGCGGCACCGTCGTGGACGGGACCGGCGCGGCCCGGTACCGGGCCGACGTCGGCATTCTCGACGGGCGCATAGAGGCGGTCGGCGACCTTGCCGGCGCCGAGGCGGCCCGCAGGCTCGACGCCGCAGGCCTGCTCGTCACTCCCGGCTTCATCGACATCCACAGCCACTCGGACTTCACGCTGCTGGTCGATCCCAGGGCGCAGAGCTCCGTAGTCCAGGGCGTGACGACCGAGGTCGTGGGCAACTGCGGCCACGGCTGCGCCCCGATCACCGACCCGGAGCTGTTCAAGGGCAACATCTACGGCTACACGCCGCTGCTGGACATAGACTGGAGCACCACCGCCGAGTATTTTCAAAAACTCGAAGACGCGCGCACGGCGGTCAACGTCGCGGCCCTGGTGCCGAACGGCAACCTGCGTCTCGCCGCGGCAGACGACTTCGAGCGACCCTCCACGCCCGACGAGATCGCCCACATGGTCCGGCTGCTCGAGGAGGGGCTCGACGCGGGCGCCTTCGGGTACTCGACCGGCCTCGAGTACCCGGCCGAGCGCGCATGCTCGGAGGAGGAGATGGTCGCGCTATGCCGCGTAGTCGCCCGGGCCGGGGGGCTGTACGCGACCCACGAGCGCAACAAGGAGATCTACGCGGTGGAGGCCGTAGAGGAGGGGATCCGGGTGGCCGAGGCCTCCGGCGTTCGGCTGCAGCTCTCCCACATCATCCCACGCAGGGGCGGCCCCGCCGACGCAAGAGAGCGGGCCATCGCCGCGGCGGAGCGCGCCTACGACCGCGGCGTGGACGTGGGATTCGACGCCCATACGAGGCTGCACGGCATAACCAACGTCAGTGCCGCCCTCCCCGCCTGGGCCTTCGAAGGCGGCGCCGTCGCCCTGGCGTCCCGGCTCCGCGACCCGGCCACGAGAGCCGAGATGAAGCGCTACGAGAGCCTCATCTCCAGCTTCGGGTTGGGAGGCTGGGACCGAGTCTACCTGTTCAAGAGCGACGCCTCCCCGGACATGGTCGGAAAGAGCTTCCAGGAACTGGCTCCGCCCAACGGCGACGCCTTCGACGCCATCTTCGACATAATTCTGGCAGAGGTCGACGATCCTCAGGGACCCATGTGCGTCTGCCACTCCTACGAGGAAGACGAGCTGCGGGAGACCTTCGAGCACCCGCTCTGCACTCTCGAGTCGGACGCGACCGCGCTTGGGGTCGACGGCCCGCTGGCCGGCACGGACTTCCTGGGCGCGTACACGTGGGCCGCATGGTTCCTGAGGCGGTTCGTGCGGGAGACGCCGGTGTTCACCTGGGAGCAGGCCGTACACAAACTGACCGCCATGCCGGCTGAGAGGGTCGGGATACGCGACCGCGGGCGGATAGCGCGGGGTCTGAAAGCGGACGTGGTCGCCCTGGACCCGGAGACCGTTCGGGAGCGCGGCACGCTGGAGAACCCCAGCGTGCTGTCCGAAGGCGTTTCCCACGTGGTGGTCAACGGCGGAGTGACGATGGCCGACGGGAAGCTCACGGGAGGCCGCAGCGGCCGGGTCCTGCGAAGGAGTTAGCTCACATGCTCGCGAAGGACGTAGACCCCATCACCTTCGAGGTCATCCGCAACGGGCTCGACTCGCTGGTCGACGAGATGGCGTTGACCATCATGCGGACCGCCCACTCGGGCATAGTCAAGGACGCCATGGACTACTCGACGGCCTTCTGCGACCGCCGGGGCCAGGTCATCGCGCAGGGCCTTACCATCACCCTGCATCTCGGCTCGTTCTCGGGCGCCGTGCGGTCGGTGCTCGAACGCTACGACGGGGCGATCGAACCCGAGGACATGTACATCCTCAACGACCCGTACGGCTCCGGCGGGATCCACCTGCCGGACATCTACGTCATCAAACCCGTCTTCGTGGAGGACGAGCTCCAGGGCTTCGCGGCCACGGTGGCGCACCACACCGACGTCGGCGGGATCGTGCCCGGCAGCAACTCGACCGACTCGGTAGAGGTGTACCAGGAGGGGCTTCGCATTCCCACGCTGAAGCTGTACGACCGGGGCGCGCCCAGCGAGGCGATCTTCGCGATCATCGAGAAGAACGTCCGCGTGCCGGACAAGGTACTCGGCGACATGCGCGCGCAGATCGCGGCGCTGAACATAGGCGAGCGGGAGTTCCACCATCTGGCCGGCCGCTACGGGGCCGCGACCGTGCGTCGGTACATGGACGCGCTGCTCGACTACACGGAGGGCCTGGCGCGGGAGGAGATCCTCAGACTGCCGGACGGTACCTACGAGTTCACCGACTACATCGACGCCGACAACATCGAGGAGGGGCCGGTCGTCATTCACGTCAAGCTGACGATCAGCGGAGACCGCGTCAAAGCCGACCTGGAGGGCTCGTCGCCGCAGGTCAAGGCGGGCATCAACTCGCCGCTCACGTTCACCAAATCGGCGGTCTACGGAGCCGTGCGGCTGGTGATGGACCCGGACATCCCGAACGCGGAGGGCTACCAGCGGCTGATCGAGGTCACGGCCCCGAAGGCGAGCGTCGTGGCGGGCGAGCTTCCGGCGGCGTGCGGCGCCCGGGGCATCACCGGCTTCCGGGTCATGGACGCGGTGATGGGCGCCCTGGGACAGGCGGTGCCGGACCGCGTCCCCGCGGACGGCGACGGCGGCAACACGATCATCAGCATCGGCGGTTACCACGCCAACGGCGAGCCGTTCGCCTTCGTCGACCTCATCTGCGGCGTGCGCGGCGGGCGTCCGGCAGGCGACGGGCCCGACGGCGTCCCCCACCCGGGGTCCAACATCTCCAACACGCCGGTCGAGATAGCCGAGGTCGAGCAGCCGGTGAGAATCGAGGCGTACGGCCTGATCCAGGACACCGGCGGGCCCGGCAAGTTCCGCGGCGCGCTGTCGCAGACACGGCGGGTACGCTGCCTGGCCGACGAGGCGACGCTCCAGCTTCGGTCCGACAAGCGGCGCTTCCCGCCCTACGGTCTACACGGGGGCAAGCCGGGCGACCCGTCGTGGAACATCCTGAACCCCGGAGACGGCCAGACGATACTGCCGACGCTCGCCGTCGCGCCGATGAAGCGGGACGACGTGCTGTTGCACACGATGGCCAGCGGCGGCGGATGGGGCGACCCACTGGACCGCGACCCGGACCTCGTCCGCGCCGACGTCCGAAGCGAGCGGCTGACGGCGGACCACGTGCGGCGGGAGTACGGAGTCGCCATCGACCCGGAGAGCTTCGAAGTCGACCTCGGCGCGACGGAACGCCTCCGCGACGAGCTCAGGGCCCGCCGCGAGTCATAGAGGGCATCGCTGGACGAGCCTCCGGTCCGTCGGAGCCTCATGTCCTGGGGCGACATTGGCAGGCGGCGCGCCTTGTAAATCTGGGGGTGGTATGCTAGTTTCCCTGAAGTAAGGCGTCACTTATAATGTAATGCAACAAGAGGTTATAGTCATGTTCGAGTCAGGCGTCACTGCGAAAGGGCAGACCACATTACCCAAGGCCGTTAGAGAGGCCCTCGCCATCGAAGCCGGGGACCGGGTGCGGTACTTCATTCACGACGGCGAGGTCAGGATCAGGACCGTACGGCCCATGAGCCGCCTGTTCGGCGTGCTCAAGAACGACGGCCCCACCGTGACTCTCGAGGACATGGAGCGGGCTATCGGGGACGCGGCGGGCGAAGCGTGATCGCGATCGACACCAACGTTCTCGTGCGCTATCTGGTGTGCGACGACGAAGAGCAGGCCGCGGCGTCCCAGAGGCTGCTTGAACGGCTGTCGCCGGAGGAGCCGGGCTTCATATGCCGCGAGGTAGCAATAGAGCTCGCGTGGGTGCTGGAGCGGGCCTATCGGCTCCCCCGCGACCACATCGCCTTCGTGCTCGAGGAGCTCACCGCAACGGGGGAGCTGGTCGTCGAGGCCACCGACGACGTAGCTCGCGCGGCATCTCTCTACCGCCGCGGAGGCGTCGGCTTTTCGGACCTGATGATCCTGGCCGCGGCCGAACGAGCGGGCGCCGATTCGTTGTACACGTTCGACCGCGCCCTGGCGAGATCCAGGGGTGCGGTCCTTCTCGGCGCCAAGTGAGACGGGAGCTATTCCCACCGCCCCAAGCCGTTACGACCCGATCGCTCCCCTCTTGCTGCCGTATATAATGAACTCCCGGCGAACGAGGACGTGCGAACGAAGGAGGCGGCAGGATGGCGAAGGCGGTTACGCTGCCCGACGAGACTGGTCACTTCGGCGACTTCGGAGGGCGATTCGTCCCCGAGACGCTCATGTACGCGCTGGAGGAGCTGGAGGAGGTCTATCGTAAGGCGCAGGGCGACGCGGAGTTCGCGGAGGAGATCGACAGCCTGGCGCGTACGTACGTCGGGCGCCCGACGCCGCTCTACCACGCGGAGAACCTGTCGCGGAAGCTGGGCGGGGCCCAGATCTACCTCAAGCGCGAGGACATCGCCCATACCGGCGCGCACAAGATCAACAACGCGGTGGGCCAGGGCCTGCTGGCGAAGCGCATGGGCAAGCAGAGGATCATCGCCGAGACCGGAGCCGGCCAGCACGGCGTCGCGACGGCCACGGTGTGCGCGATGCTCGAGCAGGAATGCATCGTCTACATGGGCGAGGAGGACATCCGCCGCCAGTCGCTGAACGTGTTCAGGATGCGGCTGCTGGGCGCCGAGGTGCGGCCCGTGACCTCCGGCAGCCGGACGCTGAAGGACGCGATCAACGAGGCGATACGCGACTGGGTGACCAACGTCGAGACGACGCACTACCTGATCGGCAGCGTCGTGGGGCCCCACCCGTACCCGATGATGGTCCGCGACTTCCAGTCGATCATAGGCCGGGAGGCGCGTGAGCAGATGCTGGACGCCGCGGGACGGCTGCCCGACTACGCTATCGCGTGCGTCGGCGGGGGCAGCAATGCCATAGGCCTGTTCCACGAATTCATCCCCGACGCCGCCGTGAGGCTGATCGGCGTAGAGGCCGGCGGCGCGGGCGTCGACGGCGACGAGCATGCGGCCACGCTGGTGGCCGGCGAGCCGGGCGTGCTGCACGGCAGCCTGTCGTACCTGCTGCAGGACTCCGACGGGCAGGTGATGGAGACACACAGCATCTCGGCCGGCCTGGACTACCCGGGCGTTGGCCCCGAGCACAGCTGGTTGAAGGCGACGGAGCGCGCCGCCTACGTCAGCGTGACCGACTCGGAGGCGATCGAGGGCTTCCAGCTGCTGTGCCGCGCCGAGGGCATAATCCCCGCGCTGGAGCCGGCCCACGCCATAGCCTACGCCGCCGGACTGGCGCCGACTCTGTCGAAGGACCAGACCATCCTGATCGGCCTCAGCGGCCGGGGTGACAAGGACATCGATACGGTGGCGAAGGCCCTGGAGATCACGCTGTAGCGGTGTTCCACTCTTGACCTTCTGCCGCGCGGCCTGACGGAGGGCGACACGGGCTGCGGCCCGCCGCGCTCAGACCACGGAGGTGACCTATGAAGAGATTTCGCGTTGGCATCGTGACGATGGAGGCGACTCCGTGGGAGCTGAAGGATAACTTCCAGCGCATGGAGGAGTACGTCCGGGAGGCGGCGCGGCGGCGGGCGCACCTGGTGATCGCTCCCGAGGGCATCCTCGACGGCTACGTTTGCGGCGCCGACCCCAACGTGACCGAGGAGGGCATGGTGGGGATCGCGCAGCGCATCCCCGACGGCCCATATCTGAAGCGCGGCGGCGCGCTGGCCAAGGAGCTGGGGATATTTTTCATCTTCGGCTTCCTGGAGCGTGACGGCGAGGAGCTGCTCAACTCGTGCGCGCTGTTCGACCCCGACGGCGAGATCATAGCCAAGTTCAGCAAGGTGCACACGGCCGGCGAGGCGTTCATCACGCCGGGCAAGGAGCTTGCGCCGGTCGACACACCCCTGGGCCGGGTGGGCATGCTGATATGCAAGGACAGGAGCGTTCCTGAGAACTTCCGCGCGCTGGCCGTGCAGGGCGCGGAGATGGTGTTCCTGCCCATGGACGGCGCCGGCGGCCCAACGAACACGGAGACGCTCAGGCAGCGCGCCAAGGACAACGTCTGCTGGATAGTCTCGGCGAACACCTGGAGCTGCGCCGTCATCGACCCGACGGGCGACGTCTATCTGGAGAAGTACGAGAGCGAGTGCGTGAGCGTCCAGAGGATGGGCCCGGACGACCAGGCCAAAGAGGGCCTGCGAGCGAAGTTCAAGCACCGCAGGCCCGACCTGTACGACCCCATCGCCGAGTCGCTGGAGGACGGCCACTTCTACGACGAGACCGGCAACCTCACGGAGGAGGGCGCGGCTTCAGGCGCCGGCCTGCGGACGTTCGTCCGGCGGCGGGAGCGGCTCAAGTAGCGTCCGGGCCCGAGGGTCAACCGGGAGGATGGGGCGCGGTTGGCTCGTTCTCCGGGTCCGCTGCCAGGGTGTTCATGACGCGGCGGGCGGCGTCTCTCGTGCTGCCGATGTACATGCCAGGCGCGTCGGGCTCGTGCGACACCTTCAGGGCGACGAAGACGGGGCCCGGCATGGAGAGCAGGCGGGGCAGGTCGGCGACGAAGTCCTCGAAATCTTCGAAGCCGTGGCTCTCCTCGATGCCGGCCCCCTTTGCGATGGCGGCGAAGTCGTGCCGGCCGTCGCCCGGAACGGGCTGGCCGCCGGTCGTGACGTAGGCGCCGTCGTCGAAGACGAAGTGGACGAGATTGGCAGGCTGCCGTCCCGCGATGGTGACCAGCGAGCCCAGGTTCATCAGCAACGCGCCATCGCCGTCAAGCACCACGACCCGCCTGTGCGGCTGCGCCAACGCCACGCCCAGGCCCAGCGACGACGCCTTGCCCATGGCGCCGAAGACCGGGAGGTCGAGCTCCGGCCGGTCGGTGATCAGGTCCCAGTACCGGTTGGGCGTCATCGTGCCGACGACCACGGCGTCTCCGCGCCGATCGTGGATGGCCTTCACCGCCTCGAACGCGGGGATCAATCGCCGCCTCCTTCAGGGCCATCGTACCGCATGTTCTCCGGCAGTGCGTCCAG
Organism: Dehalococcoidia bacterium; assembly: GCA_965261815.1. Lineage (GTDB taxonomy): Bacteria > Chloroflexota > Dehalococcoidia > Lucifugimonadales > CAZENU01 > CAZENU01. Next base: position 2,482,195 of record CBDHDR010000002.1, on the reverse strand, counting down.
GATGCCAAGCGCCACCAGGGTACGGCCGGCTACGAAGTCTACCACGTCGTCGATGGTCCGCTGGCCCAGGTAGAAGGCGGGATGGGGCGGCAGGACCGTCGCCCCGGCGCGAGCCAGCGACGCGAGGTTGTCCAGGTGGGTGGACGTCAGCGGCGTCTCCCGCGGGACCAGCACGATCGGTCGGCGCTCCTTCAGGCAGACGTCGGCGGCGCGGCGAATCAGGTTGTCGGCGAGCCCGTGGGCGACGGCGGCCACGGTGCTCATGCTGGCGGGCACGATGGCCATACCGTGGGCCGGAAACGTGCCGCTGGCGATGGGCGCGGTCAGGTCGCCGCTCGGGTAGTAGGTGAAGTCGCCGGCGTCGACCCAGCGCTCGACGGCGTGGCCGAACGACTCGTCCACCTCCTGGCGCCAGACCATGCGCGCGGCCGCCGACGCGGAGGCGATTACTGCGCGGTCGGCTTCCAGGAGGCGGTCGATCGTCGCGCGGGCCAGCGCGGCGCCGCTGGCGCCGGTGATTCCGACGATTACGGGGCGTGCGTCGTCTTTGGTCACCCTATGCTCCCCCAGTCGACCAGTACGGCGATCAGTGTCGATAATAGCACTGCGGCCGAGACGAGCGCATTCATTCGCATGAAGGCGACGCCCATGCGCGACAGGTCGGTCGGGGACACGATGCGGTACTTGTAGGCCATCAGCGCGGCGGCGAGGGCGCAACCGATGAAGTATGGGAAGGCCAGCCCCATCCAGACGCCGAGCGCGACCAGCGCACCCATGGCGATCGCGTCGAGGACGCCGGCCATCCGGAACGCCGTCACGGCGCCGAACCTCTGGGCGACCGAGTGCAGCCCGTCCCGGGCGTAGAAGTCGCGGTCCTGCACGTGGTACAGGATGTCGAAGCCGCCGGCCCAGCACGCCACGGCCAGCGCCAGCAGGACCGCCTCCCAGTCGAGGCTTCCCCGCACGCCGATCCAGGCCCCGGCCGGCGCGATGGCCAGCGCCCACCCCAGCATCAGGTTCGCCGCCCAGGTGAACCGCTTCGTGTACGGGTAGCCAATGAGATAGGCCGCCGCAACAGGCGACAACGCCAGGGCCAGACCGTTGAGCTGGCTGGCCGAGATGAAGAAAACGGCCGCCGCCACGGCCGCCAACACGGCCACGTCTGCGGAGGCCAGGACGCCGGCGGGCAGATGGCGCGCCGCCGTCCTGGGGTTGCGGGCGTCTATGCGGCGGTCGATCAGCCGATTTGCCGCCATCCCGAGGGTGCGCGCCCCGACCATGGCGGCGGTGATCCAGCCGAACTGGTGCCACGTCGGCAGCCCATCCGCCGCCAGCACCATACCGGTGTAGGCGAAGGGCAGCGCGAAAAGGGTCTCCTGAAACCTGACCGCAGAGAAGAACAGCGGCACCCGCGCCAGGCGGGCGGCCGCCGGCGCGGGAATCAAAGGCCGTACTCGTTCCAACGGTCGTCGACGAGCCTTCTGATCTCGTCGCTCATTATGATGTCCTCGGGCCACTCGCGGGCGCGGCCGTCCATCGGGCCCTTTGCGGTCGCGTCGATGCCGACCTTGCTGCCGTATCTGGCCGTCGGCGAGGCGTGGTCCAGGTCGTCGACCGGGCCGTCCACGGTCAGTATGTCCTGGCGGGGGTCGATGTTGGCCGTGACACGCCACGCCACCTCGGAGAGGTCGTGCACATCGACGTCGTGGTCTACAACCACGATCGCCTTGGTGAGCATCAGCAGCCCAAGACCCCAGAGGGCGTACATCACCTTCTGAGCGTGCCCCGTATACTCCTTCCTGATCGAGACGAGCATCAGGTTGTGGAATGCTCCCTCGGCCGGCATGTTGACGTCCACTATCTCCGGAAGGGTCAACTGGAGCGCGGGCAGCATCAGCCGCCCGCTGGCCGTGCCCATGAAGAAGTCCTCGGACGGCGGACGGCCCACGACCACCGCCGGATAGATCGGGTCCCTTCTGTGCGTCACGGCCGTGACGTGGAACACCGGGTAGTCGTCCGCGGGCGAGTAGTAGCCGGTGTGGTCGCCGAAAGGGCCCTCCGTACGCGTTTCCCCCGGCACCACATAGCCCTCGAGCACGATCTCCGCTTGGGCCGGGACCTCCAAGTCGACGGTCTTGCAGCGGACCATCTCGACAGCCTGCTCGCGAATGATGCCGGAGACGACTATCTCGTCCAGGTCGGGGGGCAGCGGAAGGGAGCCAGACCAGACGGTGACGGGGTCTCCGCCGAGCGCGACGGCGACGTCCAGGCGGTCGCTGCGCAGCTCTTCGCCCACCCGGTAGTGGCGGGCGCCGACCTTGTGCGACTGCCAGTGCATCCCGGTCGTGCGCCTGTCGTAGACCTGCATGCGGTAGGTCCCGACGTTTCGCCGACCTGTCTCCGGGTCGCGGCTGATGACCAGGGGCAGGGTGATGAAGCGGCCCGCGTCCAGCGGCCAGCACTTGAGGGCCGGAAGCATGTCTAAGTCTACGTCGTCGCCGACGATGACGACGTCCTGGCACGGCGCCCGGGAGACGGTCTTGGGCTGCGTCCTCGCCATGCCGACGACGTCGCCCAGCGTCTTCAGCTTTGCGACGAGCCCGGACGGCGGGCCCTGGACCAGGCCGAGTATTCTGCGGACGCGCTCCGTCAGCTCGTCCAGGTCCTCGACGCCGAGGGCGAGGGCCATGCGCCGGTGGGAGCCGAACAGGTTGACGGCGACGGGCATGGTCGAGCCTTCGACGTTCTCGAACAGCAGCGCGGGACCGCCGGCCTTCACGGCGCGGTCGGCGATCTCTGTGATCTCCAGATCGCGGCTGACCGGAACGTCGACGCGGCGCAGCTCGCCCTCGTCCTCCAGGGCCGATATGAACTCACGCAGGTCTTTGAACGCCATCTGTGGACCGCCTCCGGTTCGCTCTGGGTTTCAGGAGCTCGACGCCGCGAGCCTCAGCTCGGTGGACGAGAGGTCGTACCGGAACGCGGCCTCCGGTATGGGTGAGACGAGACTCTCGAGGCCTTCGGGCATTTGGACTTCCGCGGGAGAGCGGAAGACGCCATCGTGAACGCGGCCGGCGACGAGGAATCGGCAGCCCAGGCGTCGGATCGCCGCCAGCGCACGGGCCATCTCGGCCTCGTCGTCCCCGTAGTAGCCGGGCTCCACCAGCCGGACCGCCGTGTCCCATCCGACGACGAACGTGCAACCCGGGAACAGCCTCGCCTTGTCACGGAACGTCGGCGCCCGGGTCAGCACGACCGTCCCTCGGCCGGCGAACTGTGCGACGCGCCTGTCGATCTCGGTCCGGGCCAGCGGCGGCTTGTCCACGTTGAACACGGACAGCTCGAACACGACCTCCGCGTCGAGTATGTCGCCGGCGGCGCGCGCCAACGCCCGGTGGCCGTCGTGGAAGGGGTCGAACGAGCCGGCGAGCATGCCGCCGGTGAAACGCTCGCCCACGGCCATGGCGCCGTCGGGTCGTACGACGACCGCGTCTACGCGGCCTTGGAGCAGCTCCTCCACAGGATCGCCATGACGGCGGGTCGTGACCTCGACGCGATCGTCGTCGTGAAGCCCGCCCGGCAGCCCCGCGTCGACTCCGCAGGCCTCCGCGAGCGCGTGGACGATCAGCTCGCTGACGAGCCTGTCCTCCTCACGCCGGTCCCTGAGTCCTTTGACGAGCGTGAGCCCGTAGAGGGTCGCGGCCGCGTAGGTCCAGGACGCGACGAAGCAGCGGTGACTCCCCTTCTTGGGCCGGTCGGATGCGATGGCCGCCGTGGCGCCGATGCCGGCCACGGGTGCGGGGTCCGGTCTCAGCTCCAGCGCCCTCGCGTAGGCTGCGCGCGCGATGTCCTCGGCCACGGCCGGCGAGACGGCGCTGTCGGGCCTGCCGCCGAGCAGGCCTTCCATCGCGGCGGCGGAGTACGGCACCTGCACATCGAGCAGCGTCCGGGACGCACCCGGAGTGCCCAGCAGCCACGCGAGCGACCTCGCGCCTCCCCCCGACGCGATCACGACGGCCATCGTCGGGGAGCGGTTAATCGCCTCTATGGAAGCGAGGACCTCTGCGTTCATCTCGGTCCGCCGTACTGGGAGAAGGGATCAGTGCAAATATATATGGGGCCGCGGAACGGCGCAAACCGAAACGTCGAGTGTTCGTGAAACGGAAAGCGGACCGCGCGACTCCTGCGCCATCACCTGGACGGCAGGGTTGGCGGGTCAAGTCATCCGGGCGCGCGCCAGACGACGGGCGTCGGGTCGCCTGGCGCTTCGCCGGATGTGTTCTCTCAGGTGATCCTGTCCGCCGCTCTCCGGTTACGCCTCGTCCTTCCGTCGGGAGCCGGCCAACGCGGCGATGACCGTCAGGGCTATCAGCAGCGCCACGAGCGCGCCGACTATCACGCCGGCCGGCAAACCGTAGCCGCGGTCGGGCGGCACGGGCGGCCCGGGCGGCGTAGGCGTCGGCGTTGGGGTAGGTCCCTCGGCGACGTTGATGGTCGAGACCAAGCGGTCGACTCGTAGCTCGGCTTCGCCGACGTTGCTTGGCACGAACGTGAAGACGATCGGCCGCGTCTCGTCCGGACCGAACCGCTCCGCGACCGCCGAGTGGACCTGGCCGTTCACCCAGAGTGGGAGACTGAGCTCTGCCGCCTCCGAGGCCAGGTTGGCGGCCGTCACCTGGACGGTCACCGGCTGGTTCGTCTTGGCGTCACCTGAGACGGTGAGGTTGTCGATTCGGAACCTGGCGTCCGGCAACTCGGGGAAGCCGCCAATGACCCACTTGGAGAAGGCGGGAAGCACCGCGCTGAAGTACACGCGAGACTCGTCCTCGCGGAGGCGCTTCGTCTGGACCGGATTCCAGGAGTTCGTTGGCTCGTCGAACCGCATGATGTGCAGGGCCCACTCGTGGAGGTTGTTGGACTGGAGCCAACTCTTCTCTACGAAGAATGTCAGGCGACCGACGATGAAGTCCGACTCGAGGTAGCCGTCGGTGCCCAGGCTGAGGAAGCTGGTGACCACGAACCCTTCGGGCACCGGCTTCAGGTTTCCGAGCGGGCCGAGTGGTATCTCGCCAACGAGGACCCGGGCGTTCGGGATCGGCCTGCGGAACTTGCCGAGTATGCTCTCGATCGGATCGCCGGACCCGAGGGCCTGCCACAGGCCCGGGCTGTGCCGGTCTGCGCCGGCCTGCGGAACGTCGTCCGGCAGCCAAGCGTCGACGGGTAGGTAGTCTCCGATGGCTGCCAGCACCGCTGGGTCTTCGGCCAGACCGGCGGCCAGGACGCTGCCGACGAGGCCGGCGTTCATCCGGGCCAGACCCGCGAGGGCGTTCGCGACGCGCTCGGGGCTCTGGACGGCGGCGGTGGTGAATGCGGCGCCCAGCGCGGCGGGGTCCTGGGCCGCGGCCTCAGAGAGGAGCTGCATCAGGGCCGCGGGGTCCTCCTCGGTCAGGATGCGCTCGATCAGCGACTCGGGCACCGGCGTGGGCGTCGGCTCCTGCAAGACGGTGAGTATGGGACTCGGGGTCGGAGTCGGCGTACGTGTCGCTGTCGGTGGAGGCGCAGTCGTTGGTGTGGGCTCCGGGGCCGGTGTGTCGATAGGCTGCGGCGTGGGCGTGGGCGTGGGCGTGGGCGTGGGCGTAGCCGTCGCGGTGGGTGTAGGTTCCGGAGTCGGCGTATCGGTGGGCTGCGGTGTTGCCGTGGGCGCCGGGACGGGCGTGTCGGTCGGCAGAGGCGTGGCCGTAGCCGTGGCCGTGGCCGTGGGCGCCGGGGTGGGCGTATCGGTGGGCACCGGGGTGGGCGTGGCAGTGGGCGTAGGCGTGTTCACAGCTGCTAGAAGCGAGAACCGGACGATAGGGCTCCGGGTGACCCTGCAGCCTTCTCGACCGACCGCGGTGAACACGAGCTGGGCCTGATAGTCTCCGCCTATCTCGGAAAGCCAGTTCACCGTGTAGGTGATCCTGCCGGTTTCGCCGACACCCTTGAACTCCTGCCCGCTGGTGAACAGGCCCAGGGCAGGCAGAGTGGGAGACCGCGATTCAGGGCGCAGGCTTCTCGACGGGGACGCCTCCGAGCAGTCCATGGAGTCCGGCAGCATTCCCCCGACCAGCTTGGAGCCGCTTGGCAGCGTGCCGCCGGGCGACACGACACCCGTGAGACTGACCTCTGCGGTCAGGCGGCCGGCCATCGTCCGGTCGCCGGTCAGGTCTTGGACCTCGCCGCCCTCGAGCGGCAGCGCCAGATTCAGGTCCTCGCCGCCCGGACCGTCCACCACCAGGGCGACCCGATGAACGAGAACGTGTTCGTTCTCAGTGAATATCAGGGTGCCCGAGAACCTGACGGTGTCGCCGACGTCGTAGGCTCCTCTGTCGGTACGCAATTCGAGGTCGGCGTTTCGCAACGCGCCCTGGATGACGCCGTGGTGGAGAAGCGTCGACATGACGACTAGAGAGACCAGTAGTACGGCCGAGTATGCTATCGATTTTCTGTTCACGCGTTCACCTGGCGAATTCTTGGCGCTGCAGAGGGCAGACAGCGCGGCCTGTGCGCCACCGCGCGGACGGCGGGGTTGCGGGCCATGCTATCCGGGCGCGCCAGACGACGGGCGTCGGGCCTCGGCTAGTCTGGCGCTTCTCCCGGATGTTTTGCTTTCCGTGTGAGCTATCCGCCGCTCTCCGGTTAAGACTCGTTCTTCCGTCGGGAGCCGGCGAACGCCGCGATAGCGGTCAGAGCTACCACGATCGCCGCGAGCGCGCCGACTATGTAGCCGGTCGTGAGCCCTGAGCCGCGCTCGAACACCTCGGGCGCCGCCACGGGCGGCTCCGGCGTCGGCGGGGGAGGACCCTCGGCGACGTTGATGGTCGAGGCCAAGCGGTCTACTCGTACCTGCGCCTCGCCGACGTTTCTTGGCACGAACGTGAAGATGATCGGCCGTTGCTCGTCCGGACCGAACACATCCTGGACGATCGAGTGGACCTGCCCGTTCACCCAGAGCGGCAGATTGAGCTCCGACTCCTCCGAGGCCAGATTGGTGACCGATACCTGGATGGTCGTCGGCTCGTTCGTCTTGGAGTCCGAGGAGACGCCCAGGCCCTCGATCCGGAACATGGCGTCGGGCAGCTCGGGTGAGCCGCCAATGACCCACTTGGAGAAGGTGGTCACGGTGGCGTTGAAGTACACGCGTGACTCATCTTCCCTGACGCGTCTCGCCTGGACCGGACGCCAAGCCTCCTTGGGCTCGTCGAACCGCAGGAACCGCACCGACCACTGGTGGACGTTGTTGGATTCGAGCCAGGCCTTTTCGAGGAAGAAGGTGATGTGGCCGACGATGAAGTCCGACTGGAGGTAGCCGGACGCGCTGAGGCCGAGGAAGCTCTGGGCCACGAAGCCATCGGGCAGATCCGTCAGGCCCCGGAGCGTGCCGGTCGGAATCTCGCCGACGGATACCTGGGCGTTGGGGATCGACCTCTTGAACTTGCCGAGTATGCTCTCGATCGGTCCGCCGGAGCCGAGGGTGTGCCACACGCCCGGGCTGTGCCGGTCTTCGCCGGCCTGCGCAACGTCGTCCGGCAGCCATGCGTCCACGGCCACGTGCAGGCCGATGACTGCCAGGGCCGCGGGGTCTTGGGCCGGGCCCGCCGCCAGTATGCCGCCAATGGCGCCGGCGTTCAATCGGGCCAGCCCTATGACGCCGTTCGCGATCTGCGTGGGGTTCTGCATGAAGACGGAGGTGAAGGCCGCACCCGCCATCGCCGGATCCTGGGTCGAGAGGAACTCCAAGAGGGCCGCAGGGTCTTCCGCGGCCAAGCGCGTCATGCGCTCGATCAGCGACTCGGGCACCGGGGTGGGTGTCGGCTCCTGGCCCTGCACGACACCGTGGTGGAGAAGCGTCGACATGACGACTAGAGAGACCAGTAGTACAGCCGAGTAGGCTATCGTTTTTCTGTTCACGCGTTCACCTGATGAATTCTTGGCGAGGCCGAATCTCTTTGCAGCCCCGGCGCGCATGTTGAGCACAGGCTATTACCCGTGTCGGACGGGCGCGTTCATGGTATAGATACGCCACTTGCTAGTCAACGTCTGGAGTTGCGTCAAGAGTAGCCCTGCCGGGGGCATACGTTGCTTCAAAAGTCGCTGTTACCGAAGACTCGTGGTCCTGGCGACGTTCTGTAGTGTTCTACAGGGCCTGCAGGGCAGCGTGGTCGCGGCACTCAAGCGGCTATGAGAGGCGTCAGGCCGGGTCTGCGCGGGGAGACGCTTGGAGGCCTTCGAGGTCGAGACGGCGGGCAGCCGCGGGAGTGGCAGAAGCTGCGGGTAGCCGAGGACGCGGCCCGCCGGATGGTTGCGGGGCTCAGCGGCGAGACGCGGCGTGACGATAGCTGTCGTTGTCCGAGGTGTGTCGCGGTCCCAGGCTGGCGAACCTGCGCGTGTCCTCTGATATACTGTCGGCCCAACGAACTGCTGAAATACCGGGTTTTGCCGGGGAGCATGGCCCCTTTCTCCCGGGAGTCTGAGGATGTACCTCAGATATGGTTTTTCCGACTTTAGTCGCGCTCAATACGGTCTGGCTGACGACCGGAGCCGTCGCGGCCACGTCTGGCGTCAGGGCATAATTTCGCCAAAAGGACCCGAAGATCCGGGAAAAACGAAATCCAAACGTGGCCCACGATACGTATATAGAGCCAGAGTCAGGTCGACGAGAAGACTACTCGGCACTTGATGACGAGGAGCTGATATCGCTGATCGGGGCACAGGACCGGCTTGCGCTGGAGGAGTTTTACGCTCGCTATTCGGGCCCGGTATATTCGCTGGCGGCGCAGATGCTGGGAGACTCCGGAGCGGCCGAGGAGGTGGCCCAGGACACGTTCTTCAACGTCTGGCGGCGGGCGGCGAGCTACCGTCCCGACCGTGGGAAGGTGAGCACGTGGCTGTTCAGCATAGCCCACCACCGGGTCATCGACGAGACTAGGAGGCGAAAGCGGCGTGAGGAGAGCCAGTCGCCCCAGGACGTGCAGTTGCTCGCCGAACGTGCGGACGATTCGGGCGATCCCGCCAGTTTCGTCATGAAGCAGATGAGACGTAGTAAAATCAAAGAGGCGTTGTCCGACCTGCGGCCGGAGCAGCGGGACGTGGTCATATTTGCCTACTATGGCGGGCTGACCCAGTCCGAGATAGCGAAGAAACTGGGCCAGCCGCTGGGCACGGTGAAGACAAGGATGCGATTGGGGTTGAGAGCGCTCAAAGAAGTCATGGGGCCGCAAGCCAGGGAATTGGCCTGACTATGAGCTGCAAAGAGAACGAAGAGCGTCTGGCGGCCTACATGCTCGGCGCGCTCGACGCATCCGAGAGAGCCGAAATGGAGGCACACGTAGACCGCTGCGGCGAGTGCCTGCGCGCGCTCCGCGAGGATGGCGACCTGATCGTCCAGATGGCGTACGCGGCGCCTCAGCTCGAGGCCCCGGTCAGCGTCAAGCACAAGCTGATGGCCCGCATCTCAGACCCGTCCCCGGAGCCGAGCCTGGCCGACGCGATGCTCCGGTGGCTCAGCGGCCTGGTCAATGCGGGACACAGGACCGTGGCGGGGCCCGCAGGGGCCGTCGCCGGCGCTATGGTCATCGTGCTGTTCCTGGTAGGCGCCTGGTTCAACGTACGGCTCAACGAGATCGCCGAGGAAAAGGAAGTCCTGGAGAGCCAGCTCGAGACGATGGTCGAAGGCGAAGCCGAGAGGGCCAAGCTGGTGAACGACCTGCGCGATCTGACCTTCTGGGCGACCGCGCCGGACGCCTCCGTGAAACACCTCTCAGCCAGCGACGGGGCGACGGGCGAGGTGCACGGCTTCATCGTCGCACGTACGTCGGAGTCGGCCGTGATGGTGTTCGCGAAGAACATGCCCACGCTTCCGTCGGACAAGGTGTTCCGAGTGTGGGTCATACGCGACAGCGAGTTCCGTGACGCCGGCACCTTGGAGGTCGACTCCGAAGGATACGGTATTACGCACATCGAGCTCGGCGAGCCGGTCAGCAACTTCGAGGGCATGATGATCAGCGTCGAAACGGCGACTGACGCATCTGGCCCCGCGGGCAGTCCGGTCCTGAAGGGCAACCTGGGCGACCCGTAGACTCTGCGGCGGGACAGCCGCCCGTGACAGAAGACAGAAGAGGCCCCACCGGTCGGCGGGGCCTCTGTCGTTCGCGCCGCGGCTTCGGATCAGCCTACGGGCGTCTTGCACTCGCCGCAGTCGCATAGCCTCCGGAGCACGTCGAACGGGTAGATGCCGGTGTAGTGCCCGTCGCTCCAGAGAAACTGCACGGCGTACCGCCCCACCATCAGGTAGTCCTCGGCAGCGATATCCGCCGGCACCGTGGCAGGGTCCAGCACGCGGCGCCGGCTCCACTCCTCGACGCACTCGGCGCACCCGCAGCTAACCCGCAGATACTTGGCCCCGTACCTGCTGCGGTGTCCGTCGCCCCACTCCACGACGACGTCTCCGCCGTCGAGCTCCAGACCGGTCAACTTGCTGTCGGCAGTCATCTACCCTCCTCCTGGATCATGCCGGCGAGTTTATTCGCGGCCGGCCGAGGTGTCAACGAGCTCGGGGGCCCAAATCCCCACCTCCGTCATTCACGCGAACGGAGACCATTGCGTAACTCCCCCTGTGGGAGACAGCGTGGCGGAGATGGCTAGTCTTCCTGGCGGGGAACCCCCAACCTCTGGATTCCCGCCTGCGCGGGAATGACGGTTGTGCAGCGGGAATGACGGTTGTGCAAAGATCCCCCTGCGCGGGAATGACGGTTGTTCAAAGGTCTGCCTGCGCGGGACGGACGGTTGTTCAATGGTCTCCGAACGTGGGAATCCATCCCCGACGAGGTGGGCCTCCATGACACCGCAAGCGGTCCGTCACGCCGGCCGGCCCAATCAGGCGAAGAATCTTGGGGGGGGGGGGGGGACGCCGGCGGACGGCTGTGCCATAATTGGCAGTCCAATGGGTGCGTTGGAGCGGGACATCAAGCTGTACGCGCGCGAGCTCGGCTTCGACAGCGCGGGCATCGCGTCGGCCGCGCCGTTCGCCCGCGACGAGCGCGCGGCCGTGCGGCGGGTCCGGGACGGGCTGATGGACGGCCTGCCGTGGTACACCGAAGACCGCGTGAGACGGGCCAACCGGCCGGAGGTGCTGCTCCCGGGCGCTCGGTCGATCATCTCGCTGGCGATGAGCTACCTGACAGGCGACCCGCGCACCGACGGCGCCGGGCCGCACGGCCGGGTCGCGAGATACGCTTGGGGCGACGACTATCACGACGTGATGAAGGCCCGGCTCCGGGAGTTCTGCGAGGGCCTGGCCCGTCGCGGCGGACGGCCGGTTGCCACCCGCATCTTCGTCGACGACGGCCCCATGAACGACCGCGCGGCGGCGGAGCGCGCCGGAGTCGGCTGGTTCGGCAAGAACACCAACATCCTGAACCCGACCCTTGGCTCCTGGATCCTGCTGGGAAACGTGATCACGGACCTGGAGCTGGAGCCCGACCCGCCGCTCGCCAAGAATTGCGGCGAATGCGTGCGGTGCATCGACGACTGCCCGACCGGCGCCATCGTCGCGCCCTTCGTGATCGACAACCGGCGCTGCATCTCGTTCCTGACTATCGAGCTCCGGGGGTCGATTCCCCGAGAGATGCGGCCGCTGGTCGGCGACTGGGTCTTCGGGTGCGACATCTGCCAGGACGTGTGCCCGGTGAACCGCAAGAGCGCCCAAGGCGGCGAGCCGGCGTTCCGGCAGCGCCACGACTTCGCGGCGCCGCAGCTTCTTCCGCTGCTGGAGCTGAGCGACGAGCAGTTCAGGGAGCGGTTCCGCGGCAGCCCTATCAAGCGGGCGAAGCGCGTCGGCCTTCAACGAAACGTCTGCGTCGCTCTGGGCAACATCGGCGACCCGGCTGCGGTACCGGCGCTGGCCAGGTCGCTGCGGGCGCCCGACGCAATCGTCAGGGAGCACGCGGCCTGGGCCCTCGGGCGCATCGGCGGCGCAACAGCCGCGCGCGCCCTGGCGTCGGCGTTGGCCGAGGAGGAAGACGAGACAGTGCGCCGGGAGATCGAGCTGAGCATCGACGCCACGGCGCCCGGAGCGGCGTAGGCCACGACGGCCAGGGGAGACGAGACCATGACGAAGATCGTACTTGCGGGAGACTACGGCGCGCTGGCCGACGATTTGAGGGCCGAGCACCCGTCCGTGACGTTCACGGTGGCTTCCACCGACGCGGAACAGCTCGAGCAGATGGTCGACGCCGACGCGATGTACGGCTGGCCGACGCGAGAGGCTTTTCTCGCGGCCGAGCGGCTTCGCTGGATACAGCGCACGGGCACCGGGATCAACCAGATCATGGACATGCCAGAGCTGGTCGAGAGCGACGTCGTGCTCACCAACTCCCGCGGACCGCACGCGCTTCCCATGGCGAATCACGTGTTCGCCATGATGCTGAGCCTGGCCCACCGCCTGCCCGCCCTGATGGACGCCCAGCGCGACCACGACTGGCACGCAGCGAAGCGCATCCCGCCGTTCGTGGATCTCGAAGGCCGGGTCGTGGGCATCCTGGCCCTGGGCGACGTCGGCAAGGCGGTCGCCCGGAGGGCCGTGGGCTTCGGGATGGTGGTATACGCCGTGGACAAGCATCCCGGAACGCCACCGCCCGGCGTTTCCGGCCTCTGGGGGCCGGACCGCCTCGACGATCTGCTCGCGATGTCCGACTGGTTCGTCGTCACGGCGCCGCTCACCGCGGAGACGCGGGGGCTCATCGACTCCCGCAGACTCGGCCTGCTCAAGCGCGGCGCCTACGTGATCGTGATCTCGCGGGGGAAGATAGTCGACGAGGAGGCGCTCGTGGAGCGTCTCAGGTCGGGCCACCTTGCCGGCGCCGGGCTCGACGTGACGGCCGTGGAGCCTCTGCCCGAGGACAGCCCGCTCTGGGACATGGACAACGTCGTGGTGACGGCGCACCTCTCGGCCCGCTCTCCGGACGCCCTCGCCGGCGCCCGGGAGAACTTCAGGGAGAACCTCCGCCGCTTCCTGGCGAACGAGCCGTTCATCTACGTGTGCGACAAGCGGGCCGGCTTCTGAGTGCGGTGCTATAATCCGCCAAGTTTAGACGGGAAGGAGACGACCGAATGAAGGTGCTCATGACAAAGCCGGCCAGGGGCATATGGCCGGACACCACGCGATTCTTCGAGGAGCTGAAGTCCGGCTTCCCCGAGGTCGACTTCACGGTCGTCGACACCGTCGACGAGCAGATCGAAGAGATCAAGGACGCGGACATCTTCTACGGGTGGATCACCCGTGACTCCTTCCTGGCCGCGGACCGGCTGCGTTGGATCCACTGCCCCGGAGTGGGAATCGACCGCCTGATGGAGATCCCCGAGCTGGTCGAAAGCGACGTCGTGCTGACGAACTCTCCCGGCCCGCACGCCAACGTGATGGCCGACCACGTCATGGGCATGGTCGTCGCGCTGGCGCACCGCTTCGGCGAGGCCTGGGACGACCAGCGGGCCCACCACTGGGAGACGGGGAAGTACACGGCCAAGTTCATGGAGCTGACCGGCAGCACCATGGGAATCCTGGCGCTGGGCGAGATAGGTATGGCCGTGGCCACGCGCGCCCACGCGTTCGGCATTGACGTGTACGCCGTCGACTCGAACCCGAAGCCGCCCACGCCGATCGTCAAAGAGGTATGGGGCCTCGACCGGCTCGACGAGCTTCTGGGCATCTCAGACTGGTTCGTGGTGGCGGCGCCGTATACTACGGAGACGGACAAGATTATCGACGCCGGCCGCTTTTCGCATCTCAAGGAAGGCGCCCACGTCATCGTCATCTCCCGCGGGGGCATCGTCGACGAGGACGCACTGATCGAGGGCCTGCGATCGGGACGCATTGCCGGCGCCGGCCTCGACGCCACCGAGGTGGAGCCGTTGCCGGCGGACAGCCCGCTGTGGGGCCTGAACACGATCATCTCCCCGCACTCGTCCGCTTCCACCCCGGAGATGTACGCGGGCCGGCAGCAGCTCTTCAGGGAGAACCTGCGGCGGTTCCTGGCCAACGAGCCCTTCGTCCGCGTCTGCGACAAGCGCGCCGGATACTAGCTCCCGGCCGAGCGGCGGCCGCCCGCAGCCGCTCGTCACCGTAACGCCCGAGGTCCCGCCGGCGGCGGGCCGGATGGTCACGCACGTTCTGGGCTCCGGGCTGGGCTGGCCTTCTCACCACTTTTGTTCGCCGCCGCAGTGCTCCACGACCGCTTCTTCACCGTGGCCGCGCACTTCCTGCGAGGTCATCATTAAAGTTAATCTCTATATTGACTTTATTGATTTAATGCAGTATGCTCAATTCATATCATGCAGTCAGGCGGGCTTGAATGGCATCAGACTGGCAGGAGCTGACGGACCTTACGCGCGGCGCGCCTCTGGTCGTCGAGAGAGTGCGAATAGGCGGCACCGGTACGGCGATCGAGGGCGCTTTCGACCTGCCGCCGCTGGCGCGGCTGACCGCGGAGGACCAGGTGTTCGTCATGGCCTTCGTACGTTCCCACGGGTCGATCAAGGAGATGGAGCGGGTATTCGGGATCAGCTACCCGACGGTAAAGAAGCGCCTGGACCGCATCTCAGGCAGGCTCGAGTTCGTGATCGCCGAACCCGCCCCCGAGCCAGTTGGCGACGGCCGACGGTCGGAGATCATCGACCAGCTCTACCACGGCGAAATTTCCGTCGAGGACGCCGTTGGGAGGCTGTCCCCGCCATGATGTTCCCTCCGTCCATACTGCGCTTCCGCGTCCTGGATGACCATACTCGGGTCAACCTGTGGATACCACTCGTTCTCATTTGGCCACTCCTAGTGGTCGTCTACTTGCTCCTACTGCCCTGCATCCTCCTTGCAGCCGTTCTCACCTGGTCCAGCGGTCGAGGAAGGCTCATCCTGTTGGGCGGACCGGCCCTGTTCCGCCTGTACTGCGCCCTGCGGGGGCTTGAAATCCAAGTTACGGAGCCTAATCAATCGGTGCTCATCTACTTCAAGTGAACTCGAACGGAGGAACACAATGACCGAGCAGGGGAAAATCCTGGACATGTTGGCCGAGGGAAAGATCAACGCCGAAGAGGCCGAACGGCTGCTGGAGGCGCTCCGCGCACGCGAATCCACTCACAGCCTGACACCTAACGCAGGGCCCGCTCCCTCGGACGAAGAGAGTGGGTCGCAGAGTGAGCCCGATGGAACCGAACGCCTAGGACCCGGGCCTGGCGTAGAGCTGGGCATCGGGGCGTATGTGAGTCCCGATGTGCGAGTACCCACCGGCAGCGTGATAGGCACGGGCGCGTGCATAAACGCCGGAGTCGTGATCGAAAGCGCCATCAAGATCGGCGATGGGGCATTTGTCGGGGAAAGGGCTCGTCTCTTGAGCGACTGCAAGATCGCCACCGGCGCGAATATTGGCGAGGGTGCAGTCATTGGCAAGGATGCCAAGGTTGGAACTGGAGTAGTCGTCGGCGCTGGCGTCACTATTCCTGACAGAACCAAGATCGGGATGGGTGCAAACATCGGCGACAACGCCAAGGTTGGCACGGACGTGGAAATCGGGATGGGCGCGTTCATTGGGGAAGGGGCGGAAGTTACCCCGGGCAGTCAAGTTCCGACCGGTGGACACGTCCCCGCCGGCGCGACTTGGTAGTCGGCATGGACGAGTCGGCTGCGCGAAAATCCGCGGGGAGGCAGGTAATGAACGAGAACGGGAGGCGCATACTTGAAATGCTCTCGGAGGGCAAGATCAGTGTCGACGAGGCGGAGCGGCTCCTAGCGCTGGTAGACTCGGCGACGCAGACCGAGCCGCCCGACCTGGAAACCCGGCCGCCCAGACGAAACGGGCCCGGCAAGTACCTTCGCATCGTCAGCGTCGACGGCGACGAACGATTCAACGTCCGAGTGCCCCTGAGCCTCATCCGCGGCGGCGTTAAGCTGGGCGGGCTGTTTGCCAGCGGACCGGGCAGCAAGGTGGACGAGCAGCTCAAGAAGTCAGGGATCGATCTCGACCGCCTAGGCGACAGCTCCGGCCTGGATGACCTGGTCGAGGGCCTTGGCGAACTGGAGATGGATGTCGTGGACGGCAGCCAGCGGGTGGTGATATACGCCGAGTAGGGGACGATGGCCCGGAGCCGGCAGCTAGGAGTCTGGCGCACAATGGCGAACGGAAAACCGGGCATTGCGGTGCTGGAGGTTGGGGGCCTCAACAAGAGGTACAAGAACGGGACTTGGGCCAACCGCGACATCACGTTCACCGTTGGCGAAGGGGAACTCTTAGGCATCCTGGGCCCCAATGGAGCCGGGAAGACGACCCTCGTCCGGCAGATCACGACCGAGCTTCTACCCACATCGGGCGATGTTCGAGTGATGGGCTACGACGCCGTGTCGGAGCCGCTGCGCGTCAAGAGTCTGATGGGGACCATCCCGCAATAGGCCACACTGTATCCGGAACTCTCGGTGTGGCACCATCTCCGAGTCTTTGGGCGTCTTCATGGACTATCCAGGAAGGACTCCCGCATTCGAGCAGACGAGCTGGTTGACTCACTCCACCTCGTCGACCATCGGGACAAAGATCCCGGCGAGCTGTCTGGCGGCCTCCGTCGGAGGGTACTCGTCGGCATCGCCGTGCTTACCCGCCCGGCGCTCCTGGTGCTGGATGAGCCAACCGCGGGTCTGGACCCGCAATCGAGGCGCGACCTATGGGCCCTGGTCACCCGGTACAAGACCGAAGGCACGGCCGTGTTGCTCACCACCCACTACATGGACGAGGCGGAAGCGCTGAGCGACCGCGTTGGGATCATCAACGACGGCCGTGTGCTGGCAATCGACTCTGTCGACTCGCTCCGCAACGCTCACAAACTGGAGTTCAAGGCGACGTTTCAGAGCAGCGACGGCGAGGCACACACCATCTACGGCGGCACGAGCCGCGAGCTGAGCGAGCGGCTGAGAGATCAGGGTGTCGAGGAGTTCACAATCGCCAGGGCCAACCTGGAGGACGTATACCTGGCGCTGACCGGCGAGGGCATTACCGATGAAACGTCAACCTGAGTCAGTCAACGTTGCCTCGGGCATGAATCTGCAGACGACCGGCCCGCTAAAGCTCGTTGGCGACATCACCACCATAGTTGGGTTCAAGACACGGGGCAGTACAAAGTACTGGCATTGGTTCATCATCGGAGCCCTCGTCTTTCCGTTGCCCATTTTCTACATGCTGAACGCCTACGTTGCAGACGACCCCGCGGCACTGATCAGGATAGTAGCTGGCACACTGGTGTTCAGCGTGTCCTTCTCGACGGCCAACCAGACCGCCCAACAACTCCTTGCCGAGCGCTTCAACGGCAATCTGAAGCTGATAATCACTGCACCCGTTTCCAAGTTCGCCTACGTTGCGGGAACGCTGGTTCATTCTTCAATGGTCGGCGCCGGTTCTGTCGTTGCCATCCTCGTGTTCGCGGTCGCCTCCGGGATCGATACCGACCTGACGTGGACCTTCTTACCGATCATCCTATTGGCCGTGCTGTTCCTGGCGGGCTTGACCCTGTTCATAATCAGCTTTGCACCAAACTTGATGGTCGGCAGTATGCTGGCAAACATAATGGGAATAATCCTGGCGATGGTCTCACCCGTCTTCTTCACCATGGAGCAAGCCCCGTTACTGCTCCGCTGGCTGGGCTACGTATCGCCCCTGAGGTACGCGGCCGATGGCCTGTCGGCCTCGCTCACCGGCGGAACCGACGTGGCCGTCGAAGTTGCCGTGCTTGCCGCGTCCGCACTTGGCACCATGGCACTCGGACTCTGGAGACTACCGTGGAGAGAGAAGTAGAAGAACTCAGACCCGCCGAGGAGGCGTAGCGGCTGTCATGAACGGCCACCGCGACGAGGCGCCGCCCGTGGAGGTGCGCGGCCTCGACAAGACGTACAGGAACGGCACGCAGGCCAACCGCGACATCACGCTGGCCGTGCGGCGCGGGGAGCTGCTCGGCATCCTCGGGCCCAACGGCGCCGGCAAGACCACCCTCGTCCGCCAGATCACCACCGAGCTCGTGCCGACCTCCGGCGAGGTCCGGGTCTTCGGAATCGACGCCGTGGCGCACCCCAACCGGGTCAAGGGCCTGATGGGCGTGATGCCGCAGGAGGCCAACCTCTACTATCAACTGTCCGTACGGCACCACCTGCGCATCTTTGGGAAGCTGCGAGGCCTCCCGCGTCGGGAGGCCTCAGGCCGCGCCGAGGAGCTGATATCCGATCTCCGGCTGGAGGAGCACCGTGACAAGGCCGCCAACGAGCTCTCGGGGGGTCTGCGCCGCCGCCTGCTGTTGGGCATTGCCGCGCTGGCAGACCCTCCGCTGATGGTCCTTGACGAACCGAGCGCCGGTCTCGACCCGGAGGCTCGACACGAGTTGTGGGAGCTGCTGCGAGGCTATCGCCGGAGGGGCTCCACGGTGCTGCTGACGACCCACTACATGGAGGAGGCGGAGGCGCTCTGCGACAGCGTGGGCGTAATTCAGGACGGCCGTCTCCTGGCCCTCGACACGATAGCCAATCTTCGCGCCGACCACGGCTTCGAGTACAAGATCGTCTACGAGGCGGACGACCGCACCCACACCGTCTACGGCGCCGACGACGGGTCACTGGTGCGGCAGGTGCAGTCGAAGGGCATCCGCGAGTACTCCGTTTCGCGGACGACTCTCGAGGACGTCTACCTGGGACTGACCGGAGGCGAGGGGCGAATCACCGCCAGGGATGAGCGCTGATGGCTGAGACGCGCGCCGCCGGCGCCGAGGCCCAGGCAGCGGAGGTGGTCCCGCCGTACCCCACCGGCGGCCTGGGCAAGTTCGTTTCGGACTCCGTCAGCGTCTTCGAGATCAACTTCCTGCCAGCGGTCAGGTATTGGTACCTGACGGTGCTGTTGTCCTCGGGATTCGCGATCCCGTGGTTCTACGTCACCCGGTCCATTGCGCCCGACGATCCGGACGTCGTACGCAGGCTGCTGGCCGGCACGCTCGTTTTCGGCGTCACGTTCTCCATAGGTACTCTGGTGGGAAACAACGCCGTGGCCCAGCGGTTCATGGGCAACCTGCGGCTGCTGATCACCATGCCGGTGTCCAAGGGCGCCTACGTGTTGGGCTCGCTGGCGTTCTCGTCGATCTCGGGAACGATAACCGTGGTCGCGCTGCTCGGCTTCGGGCTGGCGGCGGGGGTGGACATCGACGTTGCATGGGGACTGGCGCCGTGCCTGGTCCTGTCCGTGCTGACGATGGCCGGTCTGGCGCTGTTCGTGGTCAGCTTCGCCCCGTCCCTGACAGCGGGCAACCTGATCACCAGCCTGCTGTCCCTTGCGCTGGCGGCCGTGTCTCCGGTCTACTTCACGATGGAGCAGGCGCCGTTGCTGCTCAGGCTGCTCGGCTACGTGTCGCCGTTACGGTACGCAGCCGACGGGATCAGCAAGTCCGTCTCCGGGCGCGGCGACGTGTGGACGGAGCTGGCGGTGCTGGGCGCGTTCGCGGTAGTAACGATGTCGCTGGGCCTGTGGCGGCTGCCGTGGAGGGAAGAGTAGACGCCGATCGACGACGTAGAGCGAGCTGGCCGGGCCAGCCGGCTGGCGCTGCCGTCCAACACGGCAATAGAACGAGGCAAGCGAGAGGCGGAGCAAGTCCATGGCGTCCGAAACCAACAGCGCCCGGCTCAGCGTCCGGCCCGCCGTAGACGGCGATCTCGGACCGCTGACAGCGGCCCTGGACCCTGACGTACCTGCCGCCCAGGTGGCCCGGCGGCTGGAGGAGAGTCGCCTCGGGTATCGTGACATGCTGGTGGCCGAGCTGGACGGACAGGTCGTTGGGACCGTCAGCATGGGAGGACCACGGCTTTCAGCGGCCGGGCTCGCTGCGGCTGTTCGCGCTCGACGTTGGAGCGGCTTTCCGCCGCCGGGGTGTGGGAACGGCTCTGGTAAAGGCCGTCGAGGCCATCGCCTCCGGTCGGGCGTTGGACGAAGTCAACCTGGAAGTGGCGATCGGCAACAGGGACGCGATTCGGCTTTACGAGCGGCTGGTATATCGACGACACGGGGACCCGGTATCGGACCGTTGGGAGCGGCGGCTCGACGACGGAAGCAGCCGGATGGTCGACGTGCCCTCGTGGGTGATGATCAACAGGCTGGAACAAGTCCAGGCAGCCACCATCTCGCACAGGGCGACCGATCCGTTCCCTACCTCGACCCCACGGCCTGACGACGGGGTAGGCCAGGCTATCGTCCCAGTCTGAAGTTGCGAGCCGCAGAAGCCTCGTCCCCGAACATCTACCCAGCCATGCTCAATGGCGTCCCGAAGCGACGCGGGGCTATAATGGCCGTGCTCGCCGCGCGGGGAAGTGTCGGAATTGGTAGACGAGCATGATTTAGGATCATGTGCCGCAAGGCGTCCGGGTTCGAGTCCCGGCTTCCCCACCAAACCGGACAGAACCAAGAACCTTCACGCCGAGACTCGTACCGGACCGCTGAGCAGACCTTAGCCACATCCCGCGGCAAGAGCGCCAAGGGCCGGATAGTAGACCAGCCCCTTCCCTCACCATTAGGATAGGGGCTGCGAATTGCCTAGCAGTTAACCTCAAAGAGAACGCTATGAAGTCTAAGCAACGGTGGTTATTGGTCTGGGTGACCGTAGGAGCAGTCATTGGACTGGTGCCGGCGTTGCTCGAACAATTTTGGGGGATTCCGTGTTGGGTAGGTGGGCCGGTTACAGGTGCGACGGTGGGAGCCGTCTATCAGCTTGTCCGTTACGGATTGTGAACTAAATCGTGTGGGCGGTACGATACAATAGTGGTGCGGAATAGTCTCTGGGATTCTCGACGGAGCTGTGGTAACCAGTGTGGGAAGCACCGGCGATTTATCCCTTTCTATAGCTAAATGCGATTCCCCCCAGAACCATTGCGCTGGCAGCCGCCAGGGCCACTTCCGACGCGTTGGCGCCCGCTATCGGGCTGTCCCACGGCGTCGCCGGCCCTATGACAGGAGTTGAGGCCGGGGCGTGAGCGGGACGGGAATCTCCTCTGTGCGTGCTTCAGCTGTCCCCAGCGAATCGCGGCATCACCTTTGCGGCAAAGGTTTCCAGGTTCGTCAGGGTTTTGCTCAACGGAATCCCCATGTGCGAGAACTCGACAAGCAGATAGTCCAGGTTGCATACCTCCCGCAGCTCCTGGATCTTCTCCACCACATTCTCAGGGGAACCCACAAGCAGGGTACGTGACTCAAGGAAGTCCCAGTCCAGATTCACGTCAGGGCCCAAGACCTCTCCCGGATTGGTAAAAACCTGCCTGCCGCGAAAGGGATCGTTGAAGATGAATGAAGACATGATGCCCTCTTCCGCATCTCGGCGCGCCTCCTCCATCGAAGAGGCGACATACGTGGAACGCATGACCGCCTGATCTTCTCCCACAGCGAAGGGTCTTCCCTCCAGCTCGGTCCTGACCCGTGCGTACAGTTCCATTCGCTGCCTGATCCTGAGAGCAGGCGGTTGCCAGTAGCAAGCTTTCAGTCCAAGTTCGGCCGCAGTCGTTACGGATCGGTCTGTGGAGACGGTCATCCACAACGGCGGGTGCGGCTTCTGGTAGGGCCTGGGCGTCACCCGGAGTTTCGTTACCCTGTCCCCGTCCTGCCAGGCGGGATTCGACGGATACTTGGGATGCGAGAAGACGGTGTCTTCGGCAGGGAAGCTGTAGTTGGTCCCATGGTGCGAAAAGTACTCGTTGGCCCATATCTCCCGCACCAGCTCCACCGTCTCCGTAAACAGTTCCCTGTTCTCCTTATCCTTGCGGGGGTCCGCGTTGGGATGAAACTGTGGCCCCTCATATGGCCAGATTCCCCTGCCGAAGCCAACCTCCACGCGCCCGCGGGTCATGTTGTCCAGGATCGCAATGTCCTCGGCAAGCCGTATCGGATGCCACCACGGAGCTATGTTCGCCATCTGTCCGATGCGAATCCTGGACGTCCGCGCCGCAAGGTCTGCGCCCAGCAGGATCGGGTTCGGAAGATCGCCCACTCCATAAGGCCCAAAATGGTGTTCACCGAGCCACATGGCCTCGAAGCCGAGCTCCTCGGCCAGAATGGTCTGCCGTCTGAGGTTGTCGATAAACTCCTCGGTCGTGCCGGCCTCCCCGGCGGACGCCGCCACGGTCGTGAACGCCGCGAACTTCATATCTGAAACCTCCCCTTAGTCCGGCTCTTCAGCACTATTCCGGTGAAGCCCATTTACAGGAACACGATCGACACCATGTCCCCCGTCCCCGGGCGTCTGCAGGCACCGCTTTGCGCCCATGAACGGTCGTGCTATGCTTGGCCCCCACCATACTACAAGGAGCGGTCGCCATGCCATCAGGCCGGAATCGGGGTCTGGTCCAGACCGTGCTGGGCCCTGTACCTCCCTCGGAGCTGGGTGCCACCACAACCCATGAACACCTCTACGTCGACTTCTCCTTCATGTACCGCCCGGCCCAGGACTCGCCGTCTCCGGGACTGGCGGGCGCGCCCATAGCCCTGGAGAACCTTGGATGGATACGGCGCAACTACTACAGCAACCGATCCAACCTCGAGCTGATGGACCTGGATACAACCATAGAGGAAGTCAGCGAGTACAGTGAAGTCGGCGGCGGCGCAATTGTGGACGCGACCACGACGGGAATCGGACGCAACCCGGATGCGCTGGTCCGAATATCCCGCGAATCGGGCGTTCACATCATCATGGGCGCGGGCTTCTATGTGGGAGCGGTCCATCCAGAAGACATGGATGAGCGGAGCGTGGATGACCTGGCGCGGGAGATTGTCGGCGACATCGTCGAAGGCGTTGAGGGCAGCGGCGCAAGAGCAGGCATAATCGGGGAGGTCGGTTGCACATGGCCTCTGGCCCCGAACGAGCGCAAATCCCTGGCGGCGTCGGCAATCGCCCAGAGAGAAACGGGCGCGGCGATATTGATCCATCCTGGACGGCATCCGGATGCGCCGTTGGAGATCCTCGAACTGCTGGCAAGCGCCGGCGCGGATATATCCCGGGTGATTATGGGACATCTGGATCGAACCGTGTTCGAGTTCGACGCGCTTCAGAGCATTGCCGCGTCAGGCTGTTATCTTGAATGGGACCTGTTCGGCAATGAGGGGTCGTACTATCCTCTGGCCGAAATCGACATGCCCAGCGACGCCCAGAGGCTGGATTCCATAAAGCGCGTCGCCGACGCCGGCCATTGCGACAGAATCGTCATCGGTCAGGACATCTGCACGAAACACCGGCTTGTTAGATATGGCGGGCACGGTTACGGCCACATTCTCGAGAACATCGTTCCCAAAATGCGACGCAAGGGGTTTTCGGAAGATGCGATTCAAGCGATAACTGTCGGCAACCCGGCCAGGATACTCACTCTCGCATAGGGCCCGCCGTGCTTGCATCAGCACAGGAGACAGTCCCTGCCGCCCTTGGGATCTGGATTCCTGGCCACCGGGTTGACGCGCGGATCAGTGAGCCGAGGGTGTTGGCAGGCTCACAGTCCCATCCTGATCTCGAAGATGGTTCTGCCGACAGTCAGCTTTGGCCTGCCATGGCAAACGGCCCACGGCGCGACGCTCCAGCTTCTGCAAGATGGACCATGTCGCCGTACCTCTGCCCAGCACCCCTGGTGCGGCCGGAAGCGGACCGAGCGCGGTCCCGGTTACGCGGCGGGCCTGAGTACCACCAGCCCCGCTACTCGGTTTCGGACTTCTTGCGCCGACCCCGTCGCCGAGTCGCCGGCTCGTCGCCCTCTTCCCAGAAGAAGACGGTGTTGCCCTGCCGGTTGACGACGAGTTTCTTGCCCAGCAGCTCCGACGCCGCACCCAGGCGTCGACGAACGGCTGCAGTGGTCTCGCCCTCGTCCGGGGTGAGCTTGCCGGCCCCCCCATCCGCGAGCTGGTTGATGTAGTCTATGTACTGGCGCATCAGCGCGCCGCGCTTTCCGGTCAGGGACAACTCGCGCTTCGCGTCCTGTAGCGAGACGATCTCTAGTGTTGGCACGACTTATCTTGCTCCTAAAGTTGGTCTTGTTCCGCGAATCATAGCAGACTGAATCGCTGTGCTTCGCAAAGCCGAAGCCCAAAATGCAGTGGGACTCATGGGTTGCCAGGCTCGACAGACTGCGTACCGCGGCCCAGGATGACCGGCGAGGGGGCCATGAGGGGCTCCGATTCGCTCTGGGCCATCATGAGGTAGAAGAGGGAGCGCCCGGGAGGTCCGGAGCGAGGCGCCGACGGGTTAGAATGGGGTGGCCCGCAAGGCCGGGGCCTACCGTGCGGAGATAGCTCAAGACGAGGACGGAGCAGACCGATCGCAACGGGCGGCGTACATGACATGGGCGGGGTGGCGGGCTACGGGGCCGTGCAGCCCGAGCGGGGCGACTCGGTCTTCCACCATGAGTGGGAGAGCCGGGTGTTCGGGCTAGTGTTCTCGGTCAAGGGGGCCTTCTCGCGCCACACCCTGGAGAGCCTCGACCCGGAGGTGTACCTGTCGGGCTACTACCGGCGGATGATGGCGGCTCTGGAGCGCGGGCTCGTCGAGCGAGGCGCGCTGAGCGCCGAAGAGGTGGAGGCGAGGGCCGCGCACTTCCGCGACAACCCGGAAGCGCGTCCGACCCGGAACGTCGACCCTGAACTGACGGAGGTCGTGCGCGCAGGGATGTACCGGCAGCGCCAGATCCGCAGGGAGCCGGCGCGGCCTCCCGCATTCGCGGCGGGAGACAGGGTGCGAGCCCGCCGAATCGAGCACGGCGGGCATACGCGGCTGCCCGCATACGTCCAAGGCAAGAGCGGGACGGTAGCAGCGGTCTATGCCGCCTACGACTTCCCGGACGACACGCCGGGCGACGAGGACGCTCCGGCGCAGCAGCTCTACAGCGTCCGGTTCGAGAGCGCGGAGCTGTGGGGAGCGTCGTCGGAGCCGGGTACCGCCCTGTACATCGACATGTTGGAAGGCTATCTCGATCCAGTCTGCACAACCGACGCGGAAGGGAGCTAAGAATGAGCGGAGACCATGACGGCGACCACCATCCCGAGCCGGAGCCGTACGCCGCCCTGCGGGCGAGGGCGCTGGAGTCGCTTCTCGTCGAGAAGGGCCTCGTGACCACCGACGCCGTCGACGAGATCGTGCGCACGTACGAGCAGGACATCGGCCCCCTGAACGGCGCCAGGGTAGTGGCCAGGGCTTGGGTTGATCGCGACTACAAGCGTCGTCTGCTGGAGGACGGCACAGAGGCGATCGCCGAGCTTGGCATAGGCGGCGCGGAGGGCGCCGAGATCGTGGTGCTGGAGAGCACGCCCGATGTCCACAACGTCGTCGTGTGCACGCTCTGCTCTTGCTACCCGTGGCCGGTGCTCGGCCTTCCCCCAACCTGGTACAAGGACCCCGCCTACCGGTCGCGCGCCGTACTCGAGCCCCGCGCGGTGCTGAGAGAGTTCGGACTGGAGGTCGCCGAGACGAAGGAGGTCCGGGTGTGGGACAGCACCGCGGCCATACGCTACATGGTGCTGCCGGTGCGCCCCGACGGCACCGGCGGTCTGCCGGAGGGGAAGCTGGCAGAGCTCGTCACGCGCGACTCGATGATCGGCGTGGGCGTCGCGAAGCCCGCTTCCGCCGTCGAGCATGCGGCCGGTCCGGGAGACGACGATGAGTAGACAGCCCGCCCCCGTGATATCCGACATGACGGGAGATGAGGCGCTCCCCAGGAGGAACGGCGAGCTCGTCTTCGAGGCGCCGTGGGAGGGCCGGGCATTCGGCCTGGCCGTCGCCATGGACGAGAGCGGCGTCTACGACTGGGCCGACTTCCGCGACAAGCTCGTCGCGGAAACCGCTGCCGACGAGCGCGACGGCGAGCCGACCGGCTACTACCAGCGCTGGCTCAGGGCCCTGGAGCGGCTGTCCCTAGACCGCGGGCTCGTCACGCCGGCCGAGCTGGACGCGAGGACCGCGGCGTGCGCCGAGGCCGGCCCGGAGGACGAGTAGTCGCGCCCGCGACCCGGCGACAGCCGGAGCCGCAGGCTGACGGGATGAGTCGTCCTCAGAGACGGCCGACGAAGGACTGGCCTGGGCTATTCCCCCCGTCGGACTCGACAACGGCGGCCGGAATGGAACCCTGCATGGCGGACTCTGAGTCATGCACCGATTCACGGGCCGCTTCATCGAGAGCGACTGGGGCGACGCCTCCGCCGCACCCTGACGCCATGACGAGAAGCAGTGTCAACGCACCCAATCCCAGCAGTGGTTTCCATGTCATGGCGGTCTTGCTCAACGGCCCACCTCGCATCAGGGCTTGCACCGCGGCAGCCCACTCGCCTCGACCCACATGTCCGGCAGCCCAATGGGCACGCAGCCGGTCAGATCGTTCTCTCGAAGGCGCACGGTCTCCAGGGCAGTCATGCCGCTCAACTCTTGGGGGATCGTGCCGATCAGCTCGTTGTACGACAGGTACAGCTTCTCCAGCACAGCCATCTTGCCCAACGCCGGGGGAATGGTGCCGGTCAGCTTGTTGTCCAGGAGGTAGAGCTCTCTCAGCATCGTCAGCCCGCCCAGGTCCGCCGGAATGGGACTTACCAAGTCGTTGTAAGACAGGTCGAACGTCGTCAGCATCGCCAGCTTGCCCAGCTCCGCCGGAATGGGACTGCCCACGATGTTGTGGGAGAGGTCCAGTGTCTTCAGCAGCGACAGGTTACCCAGCTCCGGCGGAATCGGACCGGTCAACGAGTTGTATGAAAGGTCCAGTTCTACCAACATCGCCAGCGCTGCTAGGTCAGGCGGAATGGGGCCCGTCAGGCCGCTCTCCCGGAGCGCCAGCTTCCGGACGCGGGGCGGATCGCCGGATATCTCGACGCCCGGCCACTCTACTATTGGCGTACTCCTGTCCCAATTCGATATCGCTTCCGGAACGGACATCCCCTGGGACGTGAGCGCACTCCACGCCCGCGCCAGCGCCTCGCAGTCTTCGACCAGGCCGGGATTGGCCCCAGGTGCCGGAACCACCACGCCCGCCGAGCACGCCGCGGGATCGATCGCCGGCGGCGGATTCGATGGGCGGACCTCCCAATCGTGGACTGCGGCTACGTACCCGACTTCGGCCAGTGTCCGCGTGTCCGTCCCGTCCCTGGCCATGACGGCTATCTCGACCCGCCAGTCGGGGCTGCCGGTTTCCCCGTACTCTCGCCGCGACGCTATCATCGACCCGTCGGTAGACCACGTGGCAACCGTCGTTCGGATGGGAGGGCCCAACGCCCGAAGGTCGCTGCTGTCGGGCCGCACGACATACACCCCGCCGTCTGATGCAAGCAGAAGCTCGGTGCCGTCCGGCGACCACGACACCTCGTTTGCGCGGAAGTCGTCCAACACCTCACTCAGATCGGTGCCGTCGTATCGGACCGTGTAGACCCCGTCGTCCAGTCCGAACGCCAGATGTCCGCCGTCCGGCGACCACGTCGGCAGCGTCGTAGCCTCTCCTATTCGACTGGGCTCAGATCCGTCAAGCCGGACCGTGTAGAGGATGCGCTCCTGCGGCTCGCTGCGACCGCTGGCTGGAGCTGATACCTCGTGCGCGGTGAATGCCAGGCGCTGACCGTCAGGCGACCACACCGGTGGGTACAGAGCGACCCCCTTGGTATTCGGAACCACCCTCTCGTCCGTTCCATCCGCGGACCTCGTGAATATCTCGGAGTTGTGCGTATCATAGTGATCAGGGTTTTGGAAATAGTCGTGGTCGACCAGCCTGCTAAAGTCGTTGTGCGCGATGAAAGCTATTCGTTCCCCGTCTGGAGACCACACCGGATAGTTCTCGAAATGTACGTTGTCGGTCAACCGCTGCCGGCCGCTGCCGTCAACGTTCACGCTGGCGATCTCATAGCCGAGGTTGAATTTCCTGCCGACGACATCGTGATCGAAGTACGTGTACTCGCAGGTCGAGTACACGATCCGGGTACCGTCGGGCGAGACATCCGCGTAGTAGCCATATTGACCGTCGCCCCGATAGCTGCCGTCACCTGGGTCACCGACTGCGACCTTCACTACCTTGCCGCCTTCGTCGTCCACCGCCCAGGTTGCGTACGGAGGGTATCCGAGGTTGAATATCACTCCAAGGCTGCCCTCGGCCCCAGAGCTGGCTTTGGTCCAATGGAGGAAGTGACTGTGACCCCCCCCCGGTACGGACTGAAGTCAGGGCCGCACGGGTAGGATGCCTCCCAAAACGGATAAGGTGTAATCGGTCCCCACGATGATGGGGTGGGAGTTGCGGCAGGTGCGATCGTCGGCGACGGAATGGGCGTGGGCGACGGGGTCGGCGTGGGCGACGGCGCAACGACCGGTGACACGGTAGGCGCAACACGTGACGGTGTCGGCGTGGTCGAGTACGCAGCAGGCTCGGATGGCTGCGAGCAGCCGGCCGCCAACGCAAGGACGAGGCAAAGCAACAGGCCTATTCGGAGCACCGGAATCAACTGTTTTCACCCCCTGCGTCGAACGACCTGCCGCGAGTTGCGTCCCTCAATATATACGACGAAAGGGCGGAATCGGATTCATGCTGCTCTGCTATCCTTCTTCGCATCTGAATCGCGGGCCGCTCGAGCCGTGCCGCCGGTGTGCAGATGTTGACGTTTCTTCGTCCAAGTCCGACGCTGACCGATGAGGAGGTTGGGCGCAGCCTCCGCCTGATGATATGGGAGGGGGTCGCGTCCGGGGCGCTGTTCAGCCTGGGCAGCGGCGGGTTCATGGCGGCCTACGCGCTGGCGCTGGGCGCCAACAACCTGCAGGTCGGGATTCTCGCCGCGCTGCCGTTCATCACCCAAGTGGCGCAGCTACCGGCGATCCTCGCCGTGGAGCGCTACCGGAGGCGGAAGGCCATCGGGATTCCCGCCCTGTGGGCGGCGCAGCTCCTGTGGGTCCCCATAGGCGCGGTACCATTCCTGGTGGACGCGCCCGGAGCGCCCGCCGTGGCCGCGGTGATCGTACTGATGGCGCTGCGGGGGGTGGTCGCGCCCGTCTGGGCGACCTCGTGGACGTCCTGGATGCGCGACCTTGTTCCGCGGGACGTCCTGGGCAGCTACTACGGCCGCCGCATTGCGGTCGTGACCGGCGCGGTCGCCGTCGTAGGCCTCGGCGGAAGCTTCTTCGTGAGATGGTGGGAGGGCGCGGCGTCTCCAGACGATGCGATACTCGCGTACTCCTATCTGCTCATCGGCGGCGCCCTGACGTTTGGAGTCGCGAGTCCCCTGTTCGCGATGCGCGCGAGGGAGCCGTTGATGCCGGCGGCCCCCGAGTCGGGCCGCTCGGCCTTCGCGGTGCTGGCGGAGCCGCTGCGGGACCGCAACTTCTCGCAGCTCGTGCGGTTCCTGTTCGTGTGGAGCCTGACCTCGAACCTCGCCATCCCCTTCTTCGCCGTCTACATGCTGTCCGAGCTCGGCCTGTCGCTGCCGGCCGTCATCGGGTTCACCGTGCTCAGCCAGGCCGCGAACATCCTGTTCGTGCGGGTGTGGGGGCCGATGGCGGACCGCGTCGGCAGCAAGGCGGTTCTGTCGCTGTCGGCGTCGCTGTACCTGCTGGTGATCCTCGGCTGGGTGTTCACCGCGTACCCGGAGCGGCACTTCCTGACGCTGCCGCTGCTCGGGGTGCTGCACGTATTCGCGGGCGTCGCCGGGGCGGGCGTGGGCCTCACGATGAGCACGCTGACGCTGAAGGTGGCGCCCGAGGGTAAGGCGACGCCGTTCCTGGGCGTGGCCGGAATCGCGGCGAGCGTCGGCGCGGGGATCGGCCCGATCGCCGGCGGCCTGATGGCGGACTATTTTTCAGACAGATCGCTGGGCCTGGACGTCACCTGGACGTCGCCTAGCGGAGTCCTGGGCCTGCCGGCGCTGTCGTTGACCGGGTTCGACTTCCTGTTCGTCATAGCCTTCGTCGTCGGCCTGTTCTCCCTGAACCTGCTGGTCGCGCTGCGCGAGGAGGGCGAGGTGCCGCGCGAGGCGGCGCTGGGCGAGCTGGCGGCGCGCGCCGCGCCCGCGGCCAGGGCGGTCTCGTCGGTCCCGGGACTCGGCGCCGTGTCGGCGTTCTCGTACGGCTACCTCAGGCGCGTGCCGGGAGCGGACGTTGCCATGGGAGTCACGGCCTACCAGCTCGCGGCGTCCACCCAGGCGGCCGTATCGTCAGCCGGCCGGGGCCGCGTGCTGGTGCGCGACGTCGCGCGCGGAGTGGGCAACGTGCTGGAGGAGGCCATCGACGAGATGGAGGACATCGCCGAGCATGGCCTGGAGCTGGCCCGCCACGCGACGCGTGGCGCCATGCAGGTCGGAGACGACCTCGCCGATCAGGTCGGCAGGGTCGCCCGCGGCGCCGTGTTGGGCACGCTCCGTACCCTGGCGGGTCAGCCGGTCGCGCCGCTGGACGCGCTGCGAGGCGCGGGCTACGGCGCGGTGCAGGGCGCGGTGGAGGCCGGGGCGGACGCGGCCGAGGCCGTGGCGCAGGCCGTGGCGGCGGCGCGGGAGGTCGCGGGCGAGTTGGGGGTGACGGCCGACAATGCCGCGGCGGCCCTGGGCGCGGGAGCGCTGGACGCGGCCGCGTCTTCGGGGGAGCGGGTGCTCAGGGCGGTCCGGAGGGTGTTGCCGACCGAGTCGGAGTGAGCCGGCTGACGGAGGCCGTTGCTTAGCCGACACTCCTGTGCTCGTGAAGACGGGGATGGGTTCCCGCCTGCGCGGGAACGACGGTTAAGCGAGGGTCGCACGCCGCGGGAATCCAGAGGGGATGGGTTCCCGCCTGCGCGGGAACGACGGTTAAGCGAGGGTCGCACGCCGCGGGAATCCAGAGGGGATGGGTTCCCGCCTGCGCGGGAACGACGGTTGGGCGAGGGTCGCACGCCGCGGGAATCCAGAGGGGATGGGTTCCCGCCTGCGCGGGAACGACGGTTGGGCGACGGTCGCACGCCGCGGGAATCCAGGGGGGATGGGTTCCCGCCTGCGCGGGAACGACGGTTGGGCGACGGTCGGACGCCGCGGGAATCCAGGGGGGATGGGTCCCCGCCTGCGCGGGAACGACGGTTGGGCGACGGCCTTCTGGCGAACGCTAGCCGAGTGTGAAGACGAGCAGGCTCGCTATGGCGTACACGGCGATCAGCACCGCCGCCTCGATGGTGAGGAACCCGGCCCGATTCTTCCTCGGGCGGGTAACGACGGCGAGGACGACGACCGCGGTCATGCCTATGGCGATGAAGCCCGTGAGGGCGTGGATCGGCGACACGGCGCCCCAGATCGGCCCTCCGGTGTAGGCCACGTCGTCCAGGAACAGTATGAACCCCATGTTGAACAGGTTGCTGCCGAGCAGGTTCGTGATGGCAAGCTCGGGGGCGGCGATACGCAGAGCCGCAAAGGATGTCGAGAGCTCGGGGAGAGAGGTCGCGGCGGCCAGGAACTGCGTACCCATGAAGCTGGCGTCCCAGCCCATCTCGACCGCCAGGTCGTCGGCCACGAAAGAGAGCCAGACCGCCGCGCCTACGACCACGAGGGCCATCACCGTGTATATCACGATGTGACGTGGAAGCCACTCAGAGGCGTAGCGCTCGGGCTCCGCGGCCGCCGGCCCGTCGTCGCCGGGGGCCTTCCTCTGCTCGAACAGGTACAGGAAGTACATGGCGACGGCGAAGCCGACGATCAGCACGATCGACAGGGGGCTGATGGGCAGTCCGTCGAAAACGGTGGTCATGCCGTGGAACAGGACGGACACGCCGCCAAGCGCGATGACTCCTATGCCCAGCGCTCCCACGACGACCGAGGACATGCCCACGTGGTTCAGGAGATATCGGTTCCACCAGAAGATATCCATCAGGCCGATTATCAGCAGGTTGAACAGGTTGCTCCCGAACGCGCCGCCGACGGCCAGGTCCGGCTCACCGACGACGGTGACGGCGCTCACTCCCGTGCCAAGCTCCGGGAGAGACGTGGCGGTCGCGAGCAGGACCACGCCGACGAAGGACCGGCCGAGCCCCGTCTTGATCGCGATGACGTCCGCCGACTTGGCCAGAAACAGCGAGGCCCCCAGAATCACGACCGCCGCAACGCCAAGCTGCACCCACAGAATCGCTATCGTCATACCGGCTCCATCCGACGGCGTGAAGGGGTCGTCACCGCCACGGAATCATACACTCCGGAGCCCGCGCCAACAACGCGCTCTCGCGGCGGCGTAACTGTTCAGATCGCCGAGGGGGAACGTGGCCCGCCCATCTGGATTCCCGCTATCGGAGACTCTTGCGTAACTTCCGTTGCGGGGAGACAGCGGGGCGGAGATGCCCAACGTTCCTGGCAGGGACCCCCCAACCCTGGATTCCCGCCTTCGCGGGAATGACGGTTGTGCAAAGGCCTCCGTTGGCGGGAATGACGGTTGTTCAAATGTCTTCTGTCGCCGGTATGACGGTGTTGCGGTTGTCGATCTCTCCGTAGGGGTGTGGCCGTCGTCAGGCCGTCGTCAGACGACCCCGTGTAGGCAGAACTTTCGAGCTCCTGGTTCATCTGTAGCATATGAGCGGCCCAGCAGGGACAAACCCAACGCTTGGTTCGAGTCCAGGTGGCCTGCCGATCCGTACCGACGAGCGTGGCGCCGGATCACGACCGGCGATACGCCCGCGGCCACGTGACCGCTTGACCGAGCACGACCAGACCCCGTCGCCACCGCCTCCAGCCTGCGAGACCCATCAGCCCGAGCAGGGGAAGACCCATGAGCCCCACGTCGCCCAAACCACGGACCGCCGATCCGCCGGTCCCCGCGTTGCAACCGCCACCGGAGTCTCCAATGTCCGGGGTTGCGAGTGGCGGCGTAGGCATGGGGGTAACGGCGGCCCGGATCGTCTGCGGCGTGACGGTCGGTGATGGTGTCGGCGTCTGAGTTGGCGTGACGGCCGGCGATGGTGTCGGCGTCGCAGTTGGCGCGACGGCCGGCGATGGTGTCAGCGTGGCCGTTGGCATGGCAGTCGGCGAGGGTGTTGCGGTTGGTACTGAGACAACGGCAGGCGTAGACGTGGAACGAGGGCTTGCCCCGTTGTCTTCCCCGCCGCCGCGGACGCTGGAGGCTTCGCAGAACGGCAGGTTGAGCTCATGGAGATCACCTCCAACAGTGCGCAATCCCTCAGGAATACACCCGGTCAACTGGTTCCGCTGGAGGTATAGCACTCTCAGTTCGGTCAGTTCGCCCAGTTCCGGGGGTATCTCGCCACTGAACCAGTTGGATTGAAGGTTCAACGTCTCCAGGCTGGAGAGGCTGCCCAGCCAGGCCGGTATCTCCCCTCTCAACCGGTTCGACGAGAGGCTCAGCTCCTTCAGGTTGGAGAGACTGCTCAACCCCGGCGGAATCATTCCAGTAAGTTGATTACCGCGGAGGCTCAGCACCTCTAGCCTGGAAAGACTGCCCAGCCAGTCCGGTATCTCGCCGGTCAACTCGTTGGCCGCAAGGTCCAGTTCTGTCAGGTTTGAGAGGTCGCTTAGCTCGGCCGGTATCTCACCGGTCAACTCGTTCCCCACCAGAACCAGTCTTGTCAGGTTGGAGAGACTGCCCAGCCAGTCCGGTATCTCGCCGGTCAACTGGTTGACCGCAAGGTCCAGCTCTGTCAGGTTGGAAAGACCGCTTAGCTCGGAAGGTATCGCTCCACTCAAGTCGTTCCACGACAGGTCCAGGCTTGTCAGGTTGGAGAGACTGCCCAGCCAGTCCGGTATCGGACCAATCAACTCGTTCAAACTGAGGTCCAGCACTCTCAGGCCGGTCAGGTCGCCAAGTTCCACCGGTATCTCCCCCGTCAACCCGTGGTGCCTGAGGTCCAGCTCGGCTACGCGCCCGCTGTCGTCGGTGGCTACACCGTCCCATTCGTCTATTGGCGCATCGCTCAGCCAGTTGTAGCTGCTTTCCCAGTTCCATCCTTCCATCGCGTTGTATAGGGCGATCAGGACTGCCCTGTCGGAGGCGCAATGCGGCAGACCGAGTGTATCCAGGTCACCCTCCTCCACTCTTCGCAACCCCTCGGTTATGCAGCCGGTTAGCTGGTTCCTTCCGCCCAGGTGCAGCGACCATAGCCGCGGGCGGTTGCCGAGCCAGGCAGGTATCTCTCCGCTCAGCCGGTTATCGGAGAGGTCGAGGTCTCTCAGACCCATCAGGCCGGCGAGTTCAGGCGGTATCTCCCCGCTCAACAGGTTTCCTCCGAGTTCGAGCCATCCCAGGTTGGTGAGGTTACCCAGTTCCGCCGGTATCACCCCAGTCAACCGGTTGATCGATAGTTTCAGCAATTTGAGGTTAGCGAGACTGCCCAGCTCGGGCGGTATCTGTCCACTGAGCTGGTTTCCCGAGAGGTATAGCCATTCGAGATTCGGCAGATTGCCCAGTTCGG
Organism: Dehalococcoidia bacterium; assembly: GCA_965261815.1. Taxonomy (GTDB): domain Bacteria; phylum Chloroflexota; class Dehalococcoidia; order Lucifugimonadales; family CAZENU01; genus CAZENU01. Next base: position 2,447,760 of record CBDHDR010000002.1, on the reverse strand, counting down.
CCGGTATCTCCCCGCTCAGCCGGTTTCCCGACAGGCGGAGGGATTCCAATACGGGAAGGCTGCCCAGCTCTGACGGTATCGCTCCGCTGAGCTGGTTTTCCGAAAGGGACAGCCATTTGAGACTTGACAGAGTGCTCAGCTCGGACGGTATTTCGCCGCTGAGCTGGTTTTCCGAAAGGGACAGCCATTCGAGATTCGACAGACTGCCCAGCGAGGTCGGTATCGCGCCGGTCAACTCGTTGTCACCCAGGCTCAAGCCAGTCAAGCCAGTTAGGCCGCTCAGCTCGGAGGGAATCTCCCCGCTCAACCGGTTGGACGCCAGATTCAGGGTTGCGAGGCCTGACAGGCTGCCCAGTTCGGACGGTATGTCCCCGGCAAGTTGATTCTGCCGGAGGTCCAGCACTCTCAGGCTGGTCAGCATCCCCAGCTCAGACGGTATCTCCCCGCTCAGTTGGTTTTCCGCGAGTCCCATGACGCGCAGCTTCGAGAGGCCGCCCAGTTCCGCCGGGATCTCCCCGGTAAGTTGATTCTTCCCTAAGTCCAGCTCCTCCAGGTTGGAGAGCTCCCCCAGCTCCGGCGGAATTCTCCCGCTCACGCCCGAGAGTTCGAGTCTCTGCAGGTTGGTCAGGTTGCCAAGCTCCGGTGGGATACGAGACCTCGGCGGCCAGCTCACACGGATGTCGAGCCAGATCAACCCGGTCAGGTTGCCAAGCTCCGGCGGTATCTCTCCGCTCACATTCGCAAGTTTGAGTCTCTCCAGGCTGGTCAGGTTGCCGAACTCTGGAGGAATCGGCCCACTGACCTTATAGTTGAGTTGATGAAGGTCCAGCTCCCTGAGGCGAGAAAGATTGCCAAGCTCCGGCGGAATCTCTCCACTCAGGCCCGAAACCCGGAGCCTCTCCAAGTTTGTCAGCTTTCCGATTTCGGGAGGGATGCCTCCCTTCAGCCAGCCCCCACCGATGTCGAGCCAGATCAGCCCGGACAGGTCGCCAAGCTCCGGTGGTATCTCACCGGTCACGTTGTTGTCCGAGAGGTTCAGTACAACGACGCGCCCCTCCTCGTCGGTGGTGACGCCGTGCCAGTCGTTCAGCGGAGCGTCGGTGAGCCAGTTGTCGGTGTTCGCCCATTCCGGCCCGCCCGTCGCCCTGTAGATCGCGGCCAGGGCCACCCTGTCGGAGGCGGGTGTGCCGGCGGCCCTTGCCCTGTCAGGCCCTGATGCGCCGCCACAGGACCGCAGCCCAAGCGTGCCGAGGTCTCCGGTCGGCGCATGGAGCAATCCGTCAGGTATGCATCCCGTCAGCTCGTTGGTTCCGCCCAGCCGCACCGCCTCCAGTTCTCCCAGGTTCCCCAGCTCAGATGGTATTGACCCCGTCAATCGATTATCGGAAAGGTACAGCCTCTGGAGCTTGGGAAGGTCGCCAAGTCCCGACGGGATCACTCCGGTGAGCCGGTTGCCCGAGAGGGACAGGTGTTGCAGGTTCGGCAGAGTGCCGAGGCCCAACGGTATCTCTCCGATCAGCTCGTTATCGGAGAGATACAGATACACCAGGCCGCTGTCTTCGGATGGGACCCCTATGGTAAACACGTCGGACCAATAGTCTTCAAGACCCGAGAGGTTCGTGAGCTCGGATGGGATCGTTCCACTAAGCCTGTTTCCCGACAGGTCCAGTTCGTACAGGATGGAGAGGTCGCCCAACGCGGCTGGTATCTCCCCACTCAGTTGGTTATCCGAGAGGTCCAGACGACGCAGGCCCGAGAGGCTGCCCAGCTCGGACGGGATGCCTCCGCTCAGCATGTTGTTCGAGAGCCTCAGCGTACCCAGACCGCCCAGGGCTCCCAGCCAGGGCGGCACTTCCCCGGTCAGCCGGTTTCCACTGAGGTCCAGGTGATACAGACCTGTGAGGTTGCCCAGCCAGGCCGGTATCTCACCGCTCAACTGGTTTCTGCCCAGGTCCAGATGATCCAGATACAGGGTGCCGAGCCAGGCCGGCATCTCCCCGCTCAGCTGGTTTCCCGAGAGGTCGAGCAGGCTCAGACCGTAGAACCTGCCCTGCCAGGCCGGTATCTCACCGCTCAACCGGTTTTCGGATAGGTCCAGCACTCTCAGACCGAGGCTCGCCATTTCGGACGGTATCTCACCGCTTAGTCGGTTGTCAGAGAGGTACAACTCTCTCAGGTTGGTCAGGCGGCCTATCTCCGGCGGTATTGTTCCACCCAACCGGTTGTCTGAGAGGTTCAAGTCTGTCAGTTCGAGGAGGTTGCCCATCTCCGGCGGAATCCCCCCACTCAACCGGTTCCGTTGCAGCCGCAGATTCCCCAAGTCGGAAAGGTTGCCTATCTCCGGCGGTATTTTGGTCAACTGGTTCTCATCGAGGTACAGCCACCTGAGGTTGATGAGGTTACCGATCTGAGGCGGTATGGCCCCACTCAAGCGGTTCTCCGCGAGGGCCATCCAATCCAGGTTGGTGAGATTGCCAATCTCGGACGGTATCGCGCCAGTCAACCGGTTATCTGAAAGACCCAACCGCTTCAAGTTGGTGAGATTGCCCAGTTCGGGCGGTATCTCCCCGGTAAGCTGGTTATTGCTGAGGGACAGCCACATGACGCGCCCGCTGCCGTCGGTCCCAACGCCTGCCCATTCGCCGATTGGCGCGTCGCTCAGCCAGTTCGAGTTCCTCCTCCAATTCAATCCGTCCAGGGCATCGTAGAGCGCGACCAGCACCGCCCTGTCTGAGCTAGGCGTACCACCGGGCGTCTCGGGAGGGTCAGCGGTCTGGCAGTACGGAAGGCCGAGCCTCCCGAGGTCTCCTCCGGGCAGGTGGCGCAGTTTTTCGGGAATGCAGCCGGTCAGGCTGCCGCTTCCACCGACCCAGAGTCTTTCCAAACCGGGGAGGTCGGCCAGCTGTGATGGAATCTCACCGCTCAGGCGGTTATGGCGAAGGTCCAGAAGAGTGACCCGCCCACCATCGTCGGTCGTGACGCCGTGCCATTCGCCCAATGGCGCGTCGCTCAACCAGTTGTCCCTGTATCGCCAGTTCGCACCGTCCATGGCGTCGTAGAGCGCAGCCAGAACCGCCCTGTCGGCTGCCGGCGTATCGGTGGGGCCCTGGGTCGGGTCTGCGCCTCCACAGAACTGCAGACCGAGCGCGCCAAGGTCGCCTGCCGGTACGTCCTGCAGCCCATCGGGAACGCACCCGGTAAATCGGTTGCCTTCCCCCAGCCGCAGCCGTTTCAGATTGTCAAGACTACCGAGTCTCGAAGGTATGTTGCCGGCAAGCTGGTTTCCGTGGAGATGGAGCCACAGCAGGTTGCCGAGCGTGCCCAGCGTGGATGGTATCGGCCCGTTCAGATCGTTTCCATCGAGCTGGAGCCATACCATGTTGGTGAGGCCGCCCAGTTCCGACGGTATCTCGCCGGTCAGGCGGTTCCCCGAAAGGAACAGCCCTCGCAGCTCGGAGTGATTTCCCATCGCCGGATGTATCTCCCCTCTCAGGTTGTTCCCGCGGAGGTCCAGGTGCCGCAGGTCGCGGGGGACGTTGCCTAGCGCGAGTGGAATCTCGCCGCTCAGTTCGTTGCCCGAGAGGTCCAGATACTCCAGATTATGGTTTGCCAGTGCTGATGGGATCTCCCCACTCAATCTGTTGCCCGAGAGGTCCACTATTTTCGGATAGTTCAGTCCAGACGGTATATCTCCGCTCAACCGATTTCCCGACAGATCGAGCGAGTCGAGGAAGAGTGTGCCAAACTCTGCGGGGATTTCCCCCGTCAATCTGTTTCTGGAGAGGTCCAGCCATCTGAGATCGATGAGTCTGCCCAGCCCCTCGCTGTGTGCCCTGCTCAACTCGGGATGGATCTCCCCGCTCAACCTGTTTCCTGAGAGGTCCAGCCATACCAGCCTGGAAAGCTCTCCCAGCCTTCCCGGTATCTCTCCTTCCAGCTCGTTGCCCTGTAGCCGTAGACTCTGCAGGTTGGAAAGTCCGCCGAGCTCGGCCGGTATCGTCCCACTCAACCGGTTGTCTGCGAGGTAAAGTCCCACCAAATTGGATAGGCCGGCCAATGCCGCTGGTATCTCGCCGGCCAGCCCGTTTCCCCACAGGTGCAGCGCCTTCAGATTGGAGAGCTCTCCCAACTCCGACGGTATCTCGCCGCTCAGTTGGTTCGCGCCGAGGTGGAGCAGGCGCAGGTTGGACAGACTCCCCAGCTCGGCCGGTATAGTTCCAGTCAGCTCGTTTCCCCAGAGTTGCAGCTTTAGGAGACGGGATAGTCTGCCCAACTCGGCCGGTATCTCACCGCTCAACCGATTGTCGGAGAGGTCCAGCGCGACGACGCGACCTTGATCATCGGTGGTTACACCGTACCAATCGTCCAGGGCTAAATCACTCAGCCAGTTGCTACTGTCCAGCCAACTCGACCCGCCCGTGGCATCGTAGAGCGCAGCGAGTGCCGCCCTGTCTGAATCGCCAGAGGCCGCGACTGCGGGTGAAGGAAGGCCGTACGCGTTGAGCAGGACGTATGCCGCGTAGCACGTCGCCAGCAGGAGAATGACGGCTATTCGCCTCTCCCCGACGAGTGCGGACGCCTTCAACCGATCCATAAGCCCACCCTGCCTGTTCCCCACAGAGCACCTCGTCTGTGGTCGTGTCCGTCACCCGGCGCCGGTCGGTAGTTTAACTCGTGTGGCGTAGCTGTAGAGGTTGCCTATAGCTCGCGTCGCCACCCTGTCGTGACGTTGCCCGGCTTGCCGACCCTCCCTATTATGTCACCATATCGTTTCGGGACGTCCGAGGCCGAGACTCTCAGCCTCGACACAGACGGAGCCAGCCGTGGAGATCGAGTTTGTCGCGGATGCGGCGGAAGAACAGGCGAGAGAGGTCGACCGCGGCCTGGACGAATACAACGCCGACTTCGTGCCCGACGGCGTCGCCGCCCCGGTGCGGGCCGTCTTTCTCGAATCGGGCAGGATCGTGGCCGGCCTGAACGGCGTGGCGTACTGGCGAAAGGTCCCCGTGCGGATACTGTGGGTGCATCCCGACCATCGGTCGAAGCGCCTTGGGAGCCGCCTGATGAGCTGGGCCGAGGGGCGTGGCAGGGAGCTGGGCTGCGTGTCGGTAGTGCTCGACACCATGTCGTTCCAGGCGCCGGACTTCTACGTCAGGCTGGGGTACCGACAGTTCGGACTGTCAGAAGGCTACGAGGGAGGCGCGAGCCGATACTACTTCGAGAAGAAGCTGTAGGCGAGCACCTTCGATCCGCGAGCAGGCACATCGCGTGCGGTTACCGCAGCACGGAGATAGGCTGAGCGCTACGTCGAACCGGCGAGTGCCGGTCTCCGCGGACCGCTAGAACGCGTCCGGGCCGGCCGCGATGTCTGCCAGGTCCGACCTCGTGTACGCACCCAAGCTCCTGAAGTCCAGCTCGGTGTAGTTGCGGACCCACCGCATCGCGATCTTGCAGGCCGCGCGGTACCGCTCTTCGACGGCGGCGAGCGCGGCGGGGTCCGCGACCTCGGTACGGCGGCGCGAGAGGATGTCCTCCAGCTCCTCGCCGAGCAGCCGCTTGACCAGCGCGAAGTCGTGGGCCTCGCCCGTGTCCGTGTCGGCCGCGCCGTGGATTATGCGCTGGGCGATCTGGGCGACGGACATCCGACCCGTGGCAAGGTCCTCCATCAGCGGCGGGTGGATTCCGGGCCGGCCCTCGAGGCTGTCGATTCCCTTGGCGCCGCGGCCGTTCAGCCATCCCTCCAGGTACTCGATCACCATCCGGGCGTTGCGCCTGGTCCCGTCGACGGTGACGGGGCCCTCCGGCACCTCGATCTCGATGGGATAGTTGTCCGGGTCGGCCATCTCGGGGGTCGGCGTCCAGCCGGAGCCGCGAAGCTCCTTGAAGGGCCGTGCGGCGGTGTCCATGTGGAAGATGTGGGCGACCCAGGCCCTCAGGAAGCCCTGGCGGGCCTCCCACTCCTTGTCGCCCCTGATCGAGGCAGCGGCGGAGCGGTTGACCTCCTCGTTGCGGCTCGGCAGCGCCGTCGCCATTCCGCCTATCGGCGCCGCTCCCCTCTTGAGACAGACGGCTACGAGGCGGCGGAATATGTTCGCGAGAAAGTCGGTCGTCTTGATGTCGACGCCGAACCGGTCCGGCCACACAGAGTCCGGATCGGTCATGACGAACTCGAAGATGCTCGCCTTGAAGTCCCAACGGGCGGCATTCAGCCCGGCGGCGTACGGCCCGAGCTCATACAGCATCTCCTCCATCTGGTAGGCCGCCGGCAGCGACTCGACCAGCGGCACTGCCCGGATGGTCGCGTCCTCGGGCAGACCAAGTCGTTCGCTGGAGAAGTCGAAGAAGTCGCGCCAGAAGCCCGCCTCCTCGGAGGACTCCATCTTGGCCAGATAGAAATAGACGCCCTGGCCGCGTTCGATCTGCGCCCGGCCGGCGTGGAACAGCGTCAGGGCGGTACCCAGTATCGCGGACGGGACGGGGGTCCCGTCGACGATCACCTCCGGCTCGTCGAGGTGCAGCCCCTTCTCGCGGTGCATGAAGAATGGCAGCTCGCCGTCGCGAATGAAGTACCCCTTCCCGGTACCGGGATTGGTGTGCGTCAGCGTGCGCTCCACCGCCCCGAGTCGGTTGCGCGCAGCGGTGAAGGTGTCGATCAGCCTGTGACCCCCGGCATCCTCGTCGTCGTCGAGGTCTCCCGCGGCGCGTTCGCCGTCGGGGCCCGGGTTCAGGGCGTTGATGAACATGCCGGTGATCGAGGCGGGGCCGGTAATCTCGATGCCCGGCGTGCGGAGGTCGTCCGGCACCGGCGGCACCTGCCAGTCGCCGGTGTTCGCGTCCGAGACCGGCGGATGGGCCGGGAGGACGCGATCCTTCAGCGCCCTGTCCAGCACCGCCGCGCGTTTCTCCCGCAGCGCGATGACTCTCGGCGTGAACCTGTCGTGCAGTGCGGCCAGGTACTCGACGAATTCGTCCGTCAGCAGCGTCTCAGAGCCAGCCAGCGGCGGGCAGCCGACTCTACCTCTAATCTCCATGGGGAACGCCTCCAGTCATGCCTCGGCAGACGGGCCGAATCTTACCACACGCCCCACGTCACGGCGGGCACCTTCTTCAGGCTGAGAGTACGGGTCAGGCTGGCGGCGCGCGCGCCTTTGGAGACCCGGGCAGAACTACAAACGTGGGTTCCGGGTCGGCAGTGGCCTGCGCTATTCAGCTTGACTTCCCCACCGCTGGATTCCGGATCGGGGGCCGGAATGACGACTACTCTCAGCTTCGCGCTGCTCACGACCACAGTTCTTCCGCGGCCTGCTAGAATTGTGGCGGCGGACCAACGTCCGTCCCGCGTTCATGCCCCTGTAGCTCAGGCGGATAGAGCAACGGTTTCCTAAACCGTGTGCCCCGGTTCGAGTCCGGGCAGGGGTACGAGCCCAGCTTGGACACGCCGCCGCGCACCTCCGCTCCCCCCTGGGCGCGGCGGGTGACCTCAGATACACGCGCACCGCGCTCCCCGAGACACTCTCTGTTCCAGCGAGGCCGCAGGGGATCGACTGCCGTATTCGACCGCTTGGTCGACCGCACACGGAGCTTGGGTACATCTCCTCGAGCGATGCGATCGCAGTCCAAGCGAAGGCGATCGCCCGCAACCAAGCCCGTGTATGAAGACAGCAAACGTCGACCCCGGGACAACACCCGACGGCCCACCGTGCCGGCGATCACGATTGCCCGGGCCTCCGGGGGCAGGTGCGTGACGTATGTCGGAGACAACAGAGAACGCGGCCGCAGCTTCGAGCCACGACCGCGTTCTTATCCAGACTCCCTGGAATGGGGTCCTATTCGTCTTGTGTGGTCACAAGGGCGCAGATCGCGTACGCCCGAACGCTCCAGAGGGCTTTTGCGTCGCCAGTAAACCGCTGCGCCGTTACTCTCCAGGCTCCGGGCACCTCCCCTGAGAGGCCGCTCGGGCGGGACTCAGCTATGACCACGCCGTCATAGCTGCCTATCAGGCCGTATCCGCCACCTATCGCGCGCAACGCCTCGCCCGCATCGGAGCACGACGCGGTCGCGGACTGCCGCGACACGCCGGACGACACCGCGCTAGAATCGGTCGTCACGATTTGGATGTTGTTTATCCCAGGGTCACCTTGTATGCCCTGCGGGCCGAACGGACCCGGGGGACCCTGCGCACCTGGCACGCCTGGCTGTCCGCCCGGACCCTGCTCGCCCTGCGGCCCTACCTGACCGGTCGACCCTACCTCGCCCTTCGGTCCAACCTCTCCCTGAACACCCTGAGTACCTTGTGGGCCCTGAGGACCCTGAGGACCAGTGTCCCCTCGGCCGCCCGTCAGGCCCTGAGGCCCCTGCGGGCCGGTGTTGCCCTGCACGCCTCGCGCGCCGATCGGACCCTGCGGACCGGCCGGGCCCTGCGGACCGGCCGGGCCAGGCGGCCCACCAGGACTCCCAGCCTCGCCCTGCGGGCCCTCAGGCCCTTCCGGACCCTCAGGCCCTTCCGGACCTATCTCGCCCTGCATGCCTATCTCGCCCTGCGGGCCGGGAGGTCCGCCCGGGGTTCCAGGCTCGCCCTTTGAGCCCCTCGCGCCTTGGTTGCCCCTCGCGCCTTGGTCGCCCCTCGCGCCTTGGTCGCCCTGCAGTCCTGCCTCACCTCTCGGGCCCTGCGGTCCTGCGTCTCCCTTGCCGCCCTGAGTACCCGTGTCACCCTGCAGTCCCTGCACGCCACGGTCGCCCTGCAGCCCTCGGTCGCCCTGTGGCCCAGCGGGACCCTCCGCGCCCTGAGAACCGCCGGGGCCCTGTGACCCCTGCGAACCGCCGGGGCCCTGAGAACCGGGGTCGCCCTTGGCGCCGGTATCACCCATCGGGCCGCCCGCGCCCTGAGACCCCTGCGAGCCCTGAGGGCCTGTGTCCCCAGGGTCTCCCGCGCAGGCTAGGAACAGGAACGGGATAATCACTAGAAGAGCCATAACGCCCAGTATCCAACGAGAGGAACCGAGCGAAATCCGATTTGGGCCAGCACTAATGGTCAGTTTCATAACTCAAGAACGCTCCACATGTTGGTGCTACGCGAAGACTAACACGCACGCGGTCGAACGTCAAACAAATCTAAGGAATTGCTAGGCAATTCGCGTCCTATTTGTACAGTCGGTCGAACCACGTCCCTATCCTACCCGATTTCGATCCGACATTACACCCGATCCGCCCAAATTGCGGGGAGTTTTTCCCGACGCGCGAAAGACGCCGAAAGAGGGGTTGACGCGAATATCCGTTCTGTTCTATTCTGTTCTGGCCGCCTGTCCAAAATCCAGACGCGTCAGGCAGCCCAACCAGAGGAGGAGACATCATGCTATCCACCATCGCGGGTCTGATCGAAACGGTGACGGGCAAGGGCAACGCCGAGCGGGGGACGCCGGGCGACAGAGACGCGGGGCGGGCCCCGGTCCGAGTCACCGTCGTCGGCACGGGGGGAGCCGGCGGCAACGCAGTCGGCCGCATGAGCGACGCCGGCGTTCGCGGCGTCAGGATGCTGGCGCTCAACACGGATGTCCAGGCGTTGAGCCGGCTGAAGAGGGCCCACACGTTCGCTATCGGGCCCAACACCACGGGCGGCATGGGCTCCGGCGGGCGGCCCGAGATCGGGCGCAAGGCGGTCAAGGAAAGCCAGTCGCAGGTAGCCGAGCTGCTGGACGGCTCGGACCTGGTGTTCGTGACGAGCGGGATGGGCGGCGGCACGGGCACGGGAGCCGCGCCCGTCGTGGCCGAGACCGCTAGACGCATGGGCGCGCTGACCGTCGGCGTGGTCACTATGCCTTTTTCCTTCGAGGGCCCCGCGCGGCGAGCGGCGGCCATCGAGGGGATAGGGCAGCTGCGGGCCAAGGTCGACACCTTGATCGCGGTTGAGAACGACAGGCTGCTCGACGCCGTGGAGGGCGACGTGCGGCTGGACAGGGCGTTCGCGCTGGCCGACGAGGTCCTGAGGCAGGGAGTCCAGGGCATATCGGACCTCGTCACGGTACCGGGACTGATAAACGTCGACTTCGCGGACCTGAAGGCGCTCATGCGGAATGGCGGCCCGACCTACATGGCCTTGGGAGAGGGTCGAGGGCGGTCGGCAACCTGCGACGCCGCTCGCGCCGCGTTGTCCAACCCGCTGTTCGAGGCTCCCTTGAACGGCGCGCGGGGCATACTCCTGAACGTCACAGGCGGCGAAGACCTCACCCTCGGACAGGTCAACGAGACGGCCGAGCTCGTACGCAAAGCGAGCGGGTCGGACGCCGGCGTTTTGCTCGGAGTCGTTCAGGACCGAAGAATGAAGCGCCGCGTGAAGGTCACGCTGGTGGCGACCGGCCTTCAGCCAGTCCGGAACGACGAGGAGTGGCCTGGCGCCGGCCACGAGGCGGAAGGACGCGCTGTCCTGCCGCCGCTCGAGACGGTCGTGAGAGCCAACGGCAACGGCCGCGGCTCATTGGTCCATCCGATGCCCAGCGGCCATTGAACCCGCCAGAAGCGCCGCACACGGAGGCAGCCGTGGGGTAGCCGGTCACGTTTGGTGAGACCCCGCGCCGCGCCCCTCGATGCGCGACGATGAAGCATCGGCGCTACTCGAGGTGAACGGGTTGTGTGGCCTCACCTCTGAACCCTCGCCGTGCCGAGGTCCCTGCACGAATGGCAAATCCTCTATATAATCCGGCTTCCAACGCCAACCGGACACCGGTCACGTCTCGATTCGACGTGAACTAGGGAGGGGAGCAGATGCAGGACTACGAGCCGATCGACCTGACCGACGTTTGCAACAGGGCGGCCGCCGCCGTGGACGGAGGCGCCGACCTCGCCCTGGGCCCCGGGACGATGCGCGGGCTCCCGTTTCTGCTGGGCTCCGCGGACGGGGACCGAGTCGTCCTCGCGGACGGCGCCAGCCGGTCCGTCACGGTGCCCATAGGCGGGTCGGCGCACCGCGTGATCTTCGCCCATCGTCTGCTGGAGGTGGCAGAGGGCTCGCCGACGGGGACCCGTGTGGCCGAGTACGTGTTCCGGTTCGCGGGAGGCGGCGAGGAGCGCGTCGACGTACGGGAGCAGTTCGAGATCGGGACGCCGCGCTCGGACCGGGGCACGTTCATCGCGGTCGGCGCGGAGTACACGTCCCTTCGGTCCAGACACGAGGGCAGCTTCGGCGAGGCCGGCAACCGCCAGATGGAGGGCCAGGCCGGCGAGGCGCTGCCGTTTTCGCTGTGGGCCTGGGTCAACCCGCGCCCGGACGACATCATCGAGTCGCTGGAGGTCATCCCCGACGCGGGCGCCATAGTTCTCGGCGGGCTGACCCTGGCCAAGGTCGACGAGCACCCGTTCGCACGCCGGAGCCGGCGCCCTGTACGCATCGAGCTCAAGGGCGAGGAGGCGAGCGACAAGCCGTTCGACCTGCAGGTGTCCGTCGACCGCGGCGAGGCGACGTACGTGTACGCGCTGCCCGAGCAGTCGTCCGACGACTTCCTGCGCGACCCGTACAAGGGCTGGGGCGAGGCCCAGAACACGACGGCCAGCCCGTCGTACGTGGAGGTGTCGGCGGTCCCGTCCGCGACCGTCTCGGTCGAACAGGACGGCGAGCCGGTGGCGGAGGTCGCCTGGGGCGTCTTGGAGGAGCAGGGGGAGGTCGAGACGCCGGCGGCCCGACTCAGCCTGGTGGACAGGGGCAAGAACTGGGTCCACGTGACCGTTCTCGACGACGAGACGGGCAAGCCGGTGCCCTGTCGGGTGCACTTCCGGTCCCCGGAGGGCGTTCCGTACCAGCCGTACGGCCACCACAACCAGGTCAACTCGAACCTCGACACCTTCCACTTCGACATCGGCGGCGACCTGCGCCTCGGCCAGATCACCTACGCCTACATCGACGGCGCCTGCCAGGGGTGGCTGCCGCGCGGGGAGGTCATAGTGGACGTCGCGCGCGGTTTCGAGTACGAGCCCCTGCGCGCCGTCGTGAACATCGAGCCGGGGCAGCGCGATCTGACGCTGCGAATCAAGCGATGGACGGACATGAACGCGCAGGGCTGGTACAGCGGCGACTCGCACGTGCACTTCGTGGGCGCGCAGGGCGCGCACCGGGAGGCTCAGGGCGAGGACCTCGACGTCGTCAACCTGCTCCAGTCCCAGTGGGGCAGCCTCTTCACCAACACGGAGGACTTCACGGGCCGACCGAGCGTCTCCGAGAACGGCGACAGCATCGTCTACGTGGGACAGGAGAACCGGCAGCACTTCTACGGCCACCTGATCCTGTGGGGGCTCAAGCGGCCGGTGATGCCGTGGTGCACCGGCGAGTTCGGCGAGGCCGAGATGGCCGGCTCCATGGAGGCGACGCTGAGCGACTGGGTGGACCAGGCCCGCGCGCAGGGCGCGACGGCCGTGGCGCCGCACTTCGGCGGACTGAACGGCGAGACCGCCGCGCTGGTGGCCACGGGAAGGCTGTCGGCCGTCGAGATGCACCGGCAGTCGGACGGCATGCACTGGGAGTACTACCGGAGCCTCAACGCGGGCTACCGGCTGCCCCTGCTGGGCGGCACGGACAAGATGTACAGCGACGTGCCGGTCGGCATGTACAGGACCTACGTCAAGATGAGAGACGGCGAGGAGTTCGGCTACCAGAGCTGGTGCGACAACGTGGCCAGGGGCCGCACGTTCCACAGCGGCGGGCCGATGATCCACCTGACCGTCGACGGCCGCGAGCTGGGCGATACGGTCGAGATGTCGGGCCCCGGCACGGTGGAGGTCGAGGCGTGGGCCGAGAGCGTGCTGCCGGTCCACACGCTGCAGATCGTCCTCAACGGCGCCGTGATCGCCTCCGCCGACGCGGCGAACGGGGCGCGGCGCCTCGAGCTGCGGGAGCGCGTGAAGATAGACGGCCACTCGTGGCTCGCCGCCCGCTGCGGAGGGCCGGGCTACTTCGCGCCAACCAACCTGACGAGCGCCAAGGCGCCGTCATGGTCGGAGCGAGCCAGCGCGCACAGGGACGTTCTCGGCACGCACTACGATGGCTGGCGCCGGGGGGTCTTCGCGCACACCTCGCCGATCTACGTGGCGTGCGGCGGCGACTGGTGGATGTTCGACGAGGCGACGGCGCGCCACATGCTGACCGTGTTCGAGGGCGACCTGGCGTTCATGAGGAACGTCGCGCACCAGCACAAGCCCGGCACCGTGACGCACCACCACGGCGAGGCCGACCACCTCGCCTACCTGTCGCGGCCGTTCCTCGAGGCCCGTGACGCCGTGCTGGCGCGAATGAGGGAGCGCGGCCTGTCCGTATAAGCGGCCGGTTTGTTCAGAGTTGACACTCGCACGGCCCGTTCACCCCGGGTAGCGCCGATGCTTCATCGGCGCGTATCGAGGGGCGCGCACAACCAAGCGTGAACAGCTTACTCCCGCCACCCGTTGCGGGATCGCCGGAGCGTGGTACACTGCGGAGCCAATCGGCGTACCGCCGGAGGGAGGCGCCCGCAATGACCGACAGCCAGGTTGCCTACGCGGACTCACTGGACAGCAGTGCCACGGACCTCTTCGAGGATCAGGGCTACGTCGTCGTTCGCGGCCTGTTGGACGACGACCAAGACGTCCGGCCCGTCAGGGACGAGTACGACGCCCTGCTGGACTCTCTCGCGGCGCAATGGTGCGAAGAGGGCGTGGTGTCGTCGACGTACAAAGACCTGCCGTTCGAGCGGCGTCTGGCCGAGATTGCCGCAGAAGGCGCGCCCTACTCGAGGCACTTCGACATCTCCCTCGCCGCGGGCACCGGCCTGATGCACAGGGGCCCGGCGGTCTTCAACCTGCTGCGCAGTCCCAGGCTGCTCGACGGCGCCGAGCTGTTCATCGGGCCCGAGATCTACTCGAACCCCGTCCAGCACGTGCGAATCAAGGTCCCCGAGCGGATCATCCCGAACGATCGCCGGGACGCGCTTAACAGCAAGTCGCCGTGGCACCAGGACATGGCGGTCGTGCAGCCGGAGGCCGAAGACACCGAGATGCTCACGGTCTGGGTGGCGATCTCGGACGCGACCGAGGAGAACGGCTGCCTCGTGGTGGCGCCCGGGAGCCACCGCGAAGGCCTGGCGTTGCACTGCAAGACGGGGGGCTCCATCCCGGAGGAGGTCGTGGGCGACAACCGGCTGCCCCTGGTGATGGAGTCCGGCGACGTGCTGTTCATGTCCAAGGGCACCAAGCACGCGTCGCTCGCCAACGTGAGCGACGGCGTTCGCTTCAGCTTCGACCTGCGGTACAACCCCGTCAGCCAGCCGACCGGGCGGCCCTGGTTTCCCGGATTCGTGGCCCGCAGCAGATCGAATCCGGAGAGCGAGGTGCAAGAGTTCGAGGAGTGGGACCGGCTATGGAACGAGGCGAAGGCCGCCCTCGAAGCCGTGGACTACAAGACGCCCGACAACCCACACCTCCTGACGCCGGAGCAGGACCCCCGCTGCGCCTAGACGCGCCGACGAGGGTGCGGTACGACGACACGCAAGCCCCGATGTAGAGACGAGGCGACACCCGTGCTTCCCAAAAACGTAGGCTCACAGCGACAGCTATTCGTCGACGACACGTGGTTCGACTCCCGCCAAGGGGTCGAGCTCAAGATGCACCAGCCGACGGTGCGAGAGGTCGCCATCCCCAACGACCGGCCGTGGGAGTTGGGAGGCATGCACTACTCGACCGTCCTGCGCGACGGGGACCGGTTCAAGATGTGGTACCGGTCCGACCCGGGCGTCGACTCCAACCGGGACATCGTCTCCCTGAGTTGCTACGCGGAGAGCGACGATGGCGTCGTCTGGGAAAAGCCGAGCCTCGGCCTGCTGGAGGTCTACGGCTCGACCGAGAACAACGTCATCTACCCGCCTGATGACGACCCGTCCATCAACCCGTCGGTGATCGTCGATTCCCGCGCGCCGGAGGAGGAGCGCTACAAGATGGTGAACCGCGGCCGGCGCGACCTCCGCGGCTACACGTCCCCGGACGGGCTGCGCTGGACGCCGCTGGAGTCGAACCCCATCCAGACCGAGGGGCCGTTCGACAGCCACAACGTCCTGGTCTGGAACGACGCCCGGGAGCGGTACGTCGTCTACATGAGGGGCGTCTCCGAGTCGGTGGCCGGGACGTTCAAGGGTGGCCACCGCAGCATTCGGCGCAGCGAGTCCGCCGACTTCCGGACCTGGACGCGCCCTGAGACGGTGGTTGAGGCCGACGAGGACGACCCGTCGGACTTCCACTTCTACACCAACGCGGCGGTCAAGTACGCGAGGGCGGCGAACGCCTTCTTCATGTTCCCGATGGTCCTTCACTCGGAGCGGCAGTACCCGGGCGCGCCGCAGATCGGGCTCGCGGACATCCATTTCATGTCCAGCCGGGACGGCGTGTCGTGGGACAGGCGCTTTCGGGAGGCGTTCATGCGCCCCGGCCGGGACGAGCGCAACTGGGTAGACCGCAATCCGATCATGGGCGCCGGCATCCTGGAGACGGGTCCAGGCGAGCTGTCGCTGTACTTCGCGGAGCTGCTGCGCGCCGGCCTGAACAAGACGCGGATCCGCCGTTGCACGATACGCACGGACGGCTTCGTCTCCGCCCACGCGGGCTACGTGGGCTGGAGCGAGTTCACCACGCCCCCGCTGACGTTCGCCGGCGGGAGTCTGGCGATGAACTACAGCACGTCCGGCGGCGGCGGTATCCTGGTGGAGCTGCAGGACGAATCGGGCGAGCCCGTTCCCGGATTCGCGCTCGACGACTGCGACGTGGTATTCGGCGACAAGATCGAGGCGCCGGTGAGCTGGGGCGGCAACGTCGACGTGTCGGGCCTGCGGGGGCGTCCCGTGCGCGTCCGCGTCCGGATGCGCGACGCCGACCTGTTCGCGTTCCGGTTCGCGGAGGCGTAGGCCAAAGCCGGGTCCCGCCTGGACGACTTCCGAGAGACCGGCGTCGGGCCTCGGCCATCCCTATGCACGTGGGACCGGGTCGCCGAGACGCCACCGTATCTCTCGAGGCGTGCCCTCGTCGAACCGATCTGTGAGCGAGGGTAGGTCGATCTGAGCACGGCAATGACCGCGACAATTGCGGGACGCCTCGCCGCGGCCGCCGCTTCGGTCGCCGTCGCGGCGGCGCTGCTGCTGGCGACGGCGTGCGGCGAGTCGCGTACACCGACGCCTGAGACCCCTTTGCCGGCTCGGCCGACGGCCGAGCCGTCGCACACGGCGACGCCGACCGCCACCGCGACCCGCGCGGCGCCCACGCCGACGCTTCCCCCGCCTCAGCCGACGCATACCGCAACCGCATCGCCGACGCCTGAGACCACCACGCCGACGGTGGAAGCGTCGCCGAGCTCATCCCCGCCCGTGGCAACCTCGACACGCTCAGCCGCAGAGCTGCGGCTCACGGCGGCGCTGGACGAGATCGACGCCAGGGCGAGCTCGGTCCGCGATCTGCCTCTGCTCAGACCGGTCGAGCGCCGGTTCCTGACGCGCGAGGAGCTCGGCGAGCGGCTCAGGCAGGAGATGGAGGAGGACAGGGAGGACATATACGAATCCCAAAGGCTCTACGCCGCCCTGGGGGCGATGCCCGACGACCAGGACCTGTTCGAGCTGCTCCTGGAGCTGCTTGGGGAAGGGATCCTCGGCTTCTACGAATCGGAAGAGGAGCGCCTGTACGTGGTCAAGGACGCCGCCGAGCTCGAGCCGCACCAGGAGCGTACCTACGTGCACGAGCTCATCCACGGGATCCAGCAGCAGCACTTCGACATTGAGGCTATGAGGGACGAGCTCGAAGGCAACTCGGACGCAAAGCTCGCGGTGACGGCGCTGGTCGAAGGCGACGCGACCCTGGGTATGGCGCGCTACGCGGTGGAGTACATGAGCCCCGCGGAGCGTGCGGCGGAGCCTCCGGCCAGCCCGGCGCTGGTCAGAGCGTTCCGGGCGGCGCCTCGTGTGATCCAGTACCAGTACATCTTCCCGTACCAGGAAGGAGACACATTCGTGCGACGGTTGTACCGGAGCGGCGGTTGGCGGGCGGTCGACGCGGCGTTCGCGCAGGCGCCCAGCAGCACCGAGCACATATTGCACCCGGACAAGTACGAGTCCGCCGAGCCGCCGCTGGAGGTTATGCTGCCCGATCTGCTTCCTGCGCTGGGCGAGGGGTGGAAGCTGCTGTTCGAGGACACGCTGGGCGAGATGATGCTGCGCGCGTACCTAGAGACCCGGTTCCTCACGGCCGATCCGATTGGCGCCGCGGCCGGCTGGGGCGGCGACCGGGTCGCCGTCTACGTCGGCCCGGAGGACGAGACGGTGGTGCTGCTGTCCGCGCTGTGGGACACGGAGCCGGACGCCCGGGAGTTCTACGACGCGTTCGTCCCCTTCACCGTCGCCCGCACCGGCGGCGAGTGGGAGCCGCTGGACGACGAGACCGTCCTGATGACGCTGCTGCTGTCCGCGCTGTGGGACACGGAGCCGGACGCCCGGGAGTTCTACGACGCGTTCGTCCCCTTCACCGTCGCCCGCACCGGCGGCGAGTGGGAGCCGCTGGACGACGAGACCGTCCTGATGACGCTGCCGGGAGAGGCGATCGCCGTCTCCATCCGCGACTCCGCAACCGTGATCATAGTCGCGCCCGACCTGCCCACCCTGAACAAGGTCAGGCCGGCGTTAAACTCGGGCTCCGGGGCGTCGGGTTCGTAACAGTTCCGGGCTTTCCGGGCCAAGGACGCTTGGCGCCTGGGGATAGCCGGCGGGACTATGTGCCTGCTAGGAACGCCTGCCTGGGGCTGCGACTCGGCGGGCCGCCTCTGCTATGTGGTAGGCGTCGATGCCGGCGGCGGCCAGCATCTCCGTGGGCGTGCCCGAGCCGGGCATGGACTTGACCGCCAGCTTCACGACCCTGGGACGCACGGTCTGGTTGGAGAACACCTCGAGAACGGCGTCGCCGATGCCGCCCTCCCGCCAGTGGTCTTCGACGGTGACTACGGCGCCCGTCGCGGCGGCGGCGCTCATGAGGGTCTTCGTGTCGATGGGCTTCACCGAGTAGAGATCGATGACCCGCGCCGAGACGCCCTCCGCCTGCAGCTTGTCGGCCGCGATCCGAGCCTCGTGCAGCGTGATGCCCGCGGCGACGATCGTCACGTCATCGTTGGCCGACGCGCGGACGAGACGGCTGCCGCCGATGGCGAACTGCTCGTCGGCGCCATAGATCACGGGCGTGTTCTCGCGGGTGGTCCGCATGTAGACGACGCCTTCTTGCTCTGCCATGGCCCCGACAAGCTTGGACGCCTGGTTCGGGTCCGACGGGTACAGCACGGTGCTCCCGTAGATGGCCCGGAACGCGGCTATGTCCTCCAGGCCCATCTGCGACGGCCCGTCCTGGCCTATGGAGACGCCCGCGTGAGAGCCCACGAGCTTTACGTCGGCGCGGCTCACCGCGGCCATGCGTATGAAGTCGTAGGCCCGCGTCAGGAAGGCCGAGAAGCTCGACGCGAAGGGGACGTAGCCGCGGACCTGCATCCCGACGGCGGCGGCGACCATGAGCTGCTCAGCGATGTACATCTCGAAGTACCGTTCGGGGTAGGCCTCGGCGAACGTCTCGGCGTACGTCGAGTTGCTCACCTCGGCGTCCAGCGCAACCACATCCGACCGGGCCGCGCCCAGGGCCGTCAGGGCGTCGCCGTAGGCGCGCCGCGTGGCGACGCTGTCCCCCACCCGATAGGTCGGCGGCACGAATGGCTCTAAGACCTTCTTCGGAGCACGGCCTCTCCTGGGCGGGTGGACGTCTACGCTTATGCGCCGGATGCCGCCCAGCTCCTCGACGGCCGCGGCCGCCTCGTCCAGCGCCTTGCCGTGGAAGCCGTCCTTGTCCTCGACGGACGACACGCCGCGGCCCTTGAGGGTCCTGGCGACGATGACGGTGGGCTTCCCGCCAGTGGCCGCCGCCTCGGTGTACGCGCGGTCGATCTGCTCGACGTCGTGGCCGTCGATCTCGATGGCGTGCCATCCGAAGGCGCGCGCGCGCTGGGCGTAGCTCTCGGTGTCCCACCCTCTCATCGTCTCGCCCCGCTGGCCGAGGCGATTGACGTCGATGATCGCGGTGAGGTTGTCCAACCCGGCGAAGCCCGCGTGCTCGAACGCCTCCCACATCGACCCCTCAGTCATCTCGCTGTCGCCGCAGAGCACCCAAACACGGTACGGCAGCTTGTCGAGCCTCTTGCCGGCCAAGGCGATGCCTACGGCTATGGGCAGCCCCTGTCCGAGCGAGCCCGTGGCAACGTCGACCCAGGGAATCGCCGGCGTCGGGTGGCCCTGCATGCGGCTCCCGGACTTGCGGAAGCTGAGCATCTCCTCGTCGGTGATGGCTCCGGCGGCCTTGAATATCGAGTACAGCAGCGGCGAGGCGTGGCCCTTGGAGAAGACGAGACGGTCGTTGGTGTGGTGGGCCGGCCTGTCGAAGCGGTAGCGCAGGTGCTTCGCCACGAGAACGGCGGCCAGATCGGCGGCGGACAGCGAAGAAGTGGGGTGGCCCGATCCGGCGGCGGCGCAGGCACGGACCGAGTCGACGCGCAACTGCTGCCCAAGCTCACGCCAAAGGTCCGCGTCATTCATGGCACTTCTCCCAGGGTAACGGGCACTTGTACGCTCGCGATATTCTATCAGACGGGGAGTTGGGCGGAGACCGGGCCGGGCCGGCCGTCGTGATAGAATGAGGGCGAGAGGCGCAGCATTCGGCTGCGGTATCTACGCGGTTCCGAATCTTGCGCACGACCGCGTGTGCGGCGGCTTCTGGAATACCATCGGCGGACTTATTCCGCGAATCTCAGATCAGGACACCAGAGACGAACGGCTTACCTCGGTTTGGACCACTTTGGCGTGCTTGACTCCCGACTGTTGATTGGCACGAGTAACCCGGGCAAGGTCCGGGAGCTGTCTTCCGCGCTTGCCGGCTGCCGGCTGGACATCGTTTCCCCCGCGGACGTGGGGATCATGGACGACATTCCGGAGACGGGCGCCACGCTGGAGGAGAACGCCCTGCTGAAGGCGGCGGCCTATTCCGAGATGAGCGGCCTGCTCACTCTCGCCGACGACTCCGGACTGGAAGTCGACGCGCTCGGCGGTGAGCCAGGGGTGATGTCTTCCAGGTACGCCGGCGAAGGCAAGTCGGACTCGGAGAGGATTGCGTTTCTGCTGGAGAAGCTGAACAATATCGGAGGGGACGGGTGGCCCGCCCGCTTCCGGTGCGTCATCGCGGTGAAGACGCCTGGAGGCCGAGCCGACCTGTACACCGGCGTCTGCCCCGGCCGGATCGTGAGGACGGCGCGGGGAAGCAACGGCTTCGGATACGATCCGGTGTTTTTCCTGCCCGAGCTGGGCAGGACGATGGCGGAGCTGACGCAAGAGGAAAAGGACCGGGTGAGCCATAGGGGCAAGGCGGCCTGCAAGGCGTCGGAGGCCCTGAGACGGCTGACCGCGCAGGACTAAGCAATAGGCGACTCCTTTGAATTTGATCGACGATAGATTCGGAAGACCGTTCAGAGACCTCCGGGTATCGGTCACGGACCGCTGCAACTTCCGGTGCCGGTACTGCATGCCGGCCGAGATATACGGAGAGCGGTACGAGTTCCTGCCCCGCGAGGACCTGCTCACGTTTGAGGAGATCACCCGGGTCGTGCGCGTATGCGTCGACCTCGGCGCCGTGAAGGTGCGTCTCACGGGCGGCGAGCCCCTGGTGCGCAGGGACCTGGAGCGCCTAGTCGCCGACCTGGCCGTCGTAGACGGCGTCGCCGACCTGACCCTGACCACCAACGCCTACCTGCTGCCCGGGAAGGCGGCCGCTCTAATGGAGGCCGGGCTTCACAGAGTGTCGGTGAGCCTGGACACCCTGGACGACGAGATCTTCCGCGAGATGAACGGCCGCGGCTTCGGCACGGAAAAGGTGCTCGAGGGCATAGCGGCCGCTGAGGCGGTCGGATTCCATCCGATCAAGATCAACGCGGTAGTCCAGCGAGGGGTGAACGACCACACGATCGTCGACCTCGCGCGGTACTTCAAGGAACGCGGCCACGTCATGCGCTTCATCGAGTACATGGACGTGGGCAACCGCAACGGCTGGCGGCTGGACCACGTCGTCCCCGCGGACGAGATCGTGGCCCGGATCGCGGCCGAGATGCCCCTGGAGCCGGTGGAGAGCAACTACCGTGGCGAGGTGGCGCTGCGCTACCGCTACGCGGACGGCGGCGGCGAGATGGGCGTCATCGCGTCCGTGACCAAGCCCTTCTGCGGCGACTGCACGCGCCTCCGCCTGTCGCCGGAGGGCAGTATCTACACATGCCTGTTCTCCGGCAAGGGCACCGATCTTCGCGCCCCGCTCAGGGACGGCGCCAGCGACGACGAGCTGAGGTCGCTCATCACGTCGGTGTGGAACGTACGCGAGGACCGCTACTCGGAGATACGCACGTCGCTGACGGAGCCCGTCAGGGACAAGGTGGAGATGTACCACATCGGCGGCTAGCGCCGGGCCTTCTCCGCCGTACCGTTACTCCGACGCGAAGAGTCGGCATCCACCGTCGGGCCCGCGAATCCGTGCGGTACAATAGCGGCGCATCCGAGACCTCGGACAGTCCACATGATCAAGATCTACACAGACGGCGCGTGCTCAGGCAATCCGGGCCCCGGCGGATGGGCCGCGGTCATAGTCTCCGGCGGGAAGCTCAAGAGGGTCAGCGGCGGAGAAGACCGCACCACCAACAACCGGATGGAGATGCTCGCGGCGATCGCGGGCCTGGAAGCGGTGCCGTCGTCGTCCGACGTAGCCGTGTTCAGCGACAGCCGGCTCCTGATCAACACGATGACCCTGGGATGGAAGCGCAACAAGAACCGTGATCTCTGGGAAAGACTGGACGACGCCGCAGCCACGCGACGGGTGAGTTGGAATTGGGTCAAGGGCCACGCGGGCGACCCGCTGAACCAGGAGGCGGACCGCCTCGCGGTGATCGAGGCGAAGCAGCGCGGCACAAGCGGCTCCCGGAGAGGCCGGAACGAGGCTGTCGGCGGCGGCAGCGAGGACGAGCCGGGGCTGTCCCACGTGGACGACTCAGGCGTTGCGCGCATGGTCGACGTGGGCGAGAAGCCGGAGACGAGGCGGACCGCCGTCGCGAAGGGGTCGGTGATCATGCGCAGGGAGACCCTGGACCTCGTGGCGGCGAATCGGTTGGAGAAGGGCGACGTGCTCGGCATCGCGCGCGTGGCCGGGATCATGGCCGCCAAGAACACGTCGCAGCTCATACCGCTGTGCCATCCGCTGCCGCTCGACCAGGTACTGGTCGAGTTCGGGCTCGACGAGGAACGCGGCTCGGTGGACATCACGGCAACGGCGCGGACGACGGCGAAGACCGGCGTCGAGATGGAGGCGTTGGCGGCGGTCAGCGTCGCGGCCCTGACCATCTACGACATGTGCAAGAGCAGCGACCGCGCGATGCGCATCGACGGCGTCCGGCTGGCCAGCAAGAGCGGCGGCAGGAGCGGCGACTTCATCCTCGAGCCATGACTCGACGACCGCGAAACGCCCAGAATCCCGGGTGTCTCGCCGGCGGCGGGCGCTCTGAACGGGGCGCGGGCCGGTGAACGATCTCGGCGCCGTTCTCGACCGGGTCTTAGGCCGTCAGAGCCGCGAGGGTCCGGCGGAGCGCAGGGTCGTAGTCGGCCTGGGCAATCCTGGCAAGAAGTACGCGGGGACGCGGCACAACCTGGGCTTCTGGTGCGTCGACCGCCTCGCGGCCGCGTGGGGGATCGAGGTATCCCGGCGGCGCAGGCTGTTCGTATGGGGAGAGGGCGACGCCGGCGGGGTATCCGTGACGCTGGCCAAACCCCGGACATACGTGAACGAGAGCGGCCAGGCGGTCACGGCGCTGCTCGCGCGGCTCCGCGCCAGGCCGAGCGAGCTGATCGTGGTGTACGACGACCTCGACATGCCTGCCGGACGCATACGCCTGCGGGCCCGGGGCGGCGCCGGAGGCCACAACGGCATGAAGTCGATCATTGCCGCTATAGGTACGCAGGAATTCGCCCGGCTGCGGATCGGCATCGGCAGACCGGCGCCGGGCTCGGACGAGATCGAGCACGTGTTGGGACGGCCGTCAGACGGCGAGCGGCGGACGATGGCCGACGCGGTAGACACGGCGGCCCAGGCGGTGACGGCCATCGTCGAGGACGGCGTGGAAGCCGCGATGAACCGCTTCAACTGAGCCGCGCCACGGGCGCACTTCTTCGCCGCACTCTCCGCACGCGGGCGACGCGAACGTCCTCCGGCCCTCAGCTGCTCCGACCGGAGGCGACCGAATCGGGCAGGGCGTGGTACCGGCGCAGGTTGCGCCGGTAGCCCTCGTACCTGGAGGCGAACTCCTCCTCGTCCATCTCCAGCTCGTGGCGGATTACCGGGGCGACCTGCCTCAGATACTCGAGGCGCTGCCCGCTGCTCCACGACAAGGGGGCGACGCGACGCTCTACTATGTCCTCCAGGGTGCAGGCCATCTCGTTGCGGCAGACGTACCGCACCTCTGCCTGGAAGGGCGGGCCGTTCTCGTCGGCAGTGATCCCGGCGATGATCTCCGGGGCACCCGGTCCGTACCTGGCATGGAGAGTCTCCAAGTGGCCGGCTCCGGGGCCCTCGCCGGCCACGCGGGCCCCCGGGCCGGCGGCGTCCGCGGGATCGGCGCCGCCGATGGCCACGCGATCGGTCCGACAGGCCGACCAGCGGTCCATGCCATCGGCCCCTTCCGTCAGCCGGTCCAGCACCCGCTCCGCCAGAGAGCGGGACGTCGTGAGCTTTCCCGAAACGACTGTCGCCAGGCCCGACTGCGCTACCTCGACCATGTCATCCCGCCCGACCGACCAGGGGAGGCTCCTGTTGGCCTTGAGCGACGGGAGGGCCCTGTAGCCGCTGTAGCAGTAGAGGACACTGGAACGCGTCAGGGATGACCCGGGGAAGAACCTGCGGATGGCCTCCAACAGGTACGCCGTGTCGACCTCGCCGGGGCGGGGGTCGTCGGGCGAACCGTCATGCCAACCGTCGGTGGTGCCGTACAGGAAGCAGTCGTCACGCCGTATGAGGAACAGGTGCCTGTCGTCCAGCGGCGAGGGGAATACGCAGCTCACGTTCAAGGGAACGTCGTCCCTGGCCAGAACGAGATGGGTGCCTTTGGACAACCTGACCATGGCCGGACGCCCGGGTTGGTCCATCTCCCGCACCTGGTCGGCCCAAGCCCCTGTTGCGTTTATCACAGTGGAGGCCTCGATGGAGTATGCGCGGTCTTCGAGGGCGTCGCGAACGATCGCCCCTCGGATGGCGTTCCCGTCCTTGACGAGGGAGACCACGGGAGCGTGATTGACGGCTCCGCCGCCGTGGAGCACGCCATCCTTGACGGTCTCCAGCGTCCAGCGCGCATCGTCCACGATGCCGTCGTAGTACACGACTCCGCCCGTCAGGCGGCTGCTTTCGAGTCCCGGCCCCAGCTCCAGCGTCTCAGACCTGTCGACGAACCTGTGGCGCCTGAAGTTTCCCGTGCCCGACATCATCTGGTACAGCCACATCGCAACCCTCACCTTGGCGGGCGCGTCGCCCCCCCGGCGATACGTCGGTATGAGGATGGGGGCTGGCTTGACGAAGCGGTCGTTCAGATCGAGATGCAGATTGCGCTCGTGGCTCGCCTCCCAGGCGCGGCGAAAACGGAGGTTATGCAGGTAGCGCAGGCCGCCGTGCACCAGCTTCGAGCTGCGTCCGCTGGCCCCCGAACCGAAGTCGTGGGCCTCCACGAGGCCGACCGTCATGTTCCTCAGTGCGGCGTCCCGGAAGATGGATGCGCCGGTTATCCCGCCCCCCAGGACCAACACGTCCAGCGGCTCCGAGGACATCCTGGCGAGCAGACTGCGTCGTACCCCTCTGCTGAAGTCAGCCACGGCGGAAGGGCGATTCACCCATGGCCAATGAGCTTCCGCACGGGCTCGGCGAGCTGCGATCCAGAGGCCTTCCTGGACAGGTAGTCCCTGGCAAATCGAGCGACCAGACCGAGCTTGCCGACGGCCAGGGTCTTGTCCAGTGCATCGAGGAAGTGGTCGAGCTCGCCGTCCGTCGCTATGAGGGCGGGAGAGACGACCAGGACGATCTCGCGGTTCGACCTGAAGAAGGTCAGCACGCCGTGCGTACGGTAAAGCTCGGCCACCACCGACGACGTGATCAGCTTGTCGAAGAACTTCGCGTCGTCGAAAAGCTCTCCGGGCGCCACGTTTGCCGCGGCCCTCAGGACCGGGCTGGTCTCGGTGTTCAGGACCAACCCGTAGAGGGCCCCCTCGCCTCTCACCTCGCGGACCATATCCGAATGGCGGTCCTTGATCTCCGCCAGGCCGTGGCCGATGCGGCTGCCGATGCGATTCGACCGACCGACGTAGTCGTCGTCCACGACTATGTTGACCGCCTCGATGGCCGTGATGCACTCCTCGCCGAACCCGTTATAGGTGGTGCTGTGCAGCGTCACGCCGGACACGCTGTCGTAGGCCGCCCTGAAGACCGGCTCGCGGGCGGTGTAGCACGAGATGGAGGACTTGCCTCCTCCCAGGGCCTTGGACATGGCGACGACGTCGGGCACTACGCCGGACTTCATGAAGAAGAAGAGAGGGCCAGTCTTTGCCCAACCCGTGTATACCTCGTCGAATATCAGCACGATGCCCTCGTCGCTGCACAGGCGTCGGAGATCGACCAGGAAGCCGTCCGAGCAGGCGACCATGCTGCTGGCGCTGAAGGGCTCCAGGACGATGGCGTAGACGTCGCTCTCGCCATCGGCGCGGCGCAGCCGCTGGACCTCGCGTCTCACCCCCTCGATGGAGTCGTAGGGGAAGGAGGCGACGTTGGGAATGCTGGGGAACGGGAAGTGACGCTCCGGCGACGCGGTGATGCTGCCCGCCCCGAGAAGGTTGCCGTGGAAGGAGATGTCCGAGTGCAGGACGTACTTGCGCCGTCCCTCGTGGTACTTGTGGGCGAGCTTCATCGCTCCCTCAACCGCCTCCGCGCCGGAGTTGCAGAAGTAGGAGATGTTCAGGTCTTCGGGGAGGAGCCGGGCGATGTTGTGGCTGAGGCCGGCCACGTACTGGGAGATGAAGTTCTTGTGGACCTCCATCCTGGCCTGGCGCTGGAACTCGGCCCTGGCAGCCAGGACTCTGGGATGGTTGTGCCCGTGGCTGAGTACGCCGAAGCCGCCGGTGAAGTCCAAGACCCTGCGGCCGCTCGCCGTGGTGATGTACATCCCCTCGGCGCTCACGGCCAAATCCCTGCCGAACTCGAACAGACCGAGCAGGTCGACCTGGCTGCCGTTCACGTACTGACGGTAGAGCTCCCGGGTCGTTGGGGCGTCGAACTCTGCGCACTCTTGCCACGAGTACAGGCGGTTCATCTCAACTCCGGCGGCACTTGTACGGGACCAGGTTGGGTTGCCGGCCATCCTATCAGAGTCACCCCGCCCGCGGGAGCACGCCGGAGACGCGCGCGATTCTTCCTTGATGGCGGGGGAGTCGCCTTGCTACACTTCGCCATACTCCACGACGCGGGAGGCCGGCGGGCGCACGATGACCGAGCAGCGACTGGACAGCGAGGAAGTCCGCCACATCGCGCGGCTGGCCCGGATCGGCATGACGGAAGCCGATATCGAGCTGATGCGCGGCCAGCTCTCGAACATCCTGCGGCATTTCGACTCGCTCCAGGAGCTCGACACGGACGACGTCGAGCCGACGGGCCACTCGTCCGACGTCGAGACCGTATTGCGCGACGACACGGCGGCCGCGTCGATACGCCGCGAAGACGCGCTGTCCAACGCTCCGCGGCGTGAGGGCGACTTCGTGAGAGTGCGGGCCGTCCTCGAGTAGACCGCCGCCGGCCGGGGGCGATTTCCACCTATGAGCTCACTCGACCTAGACTCGCTGACCCTTCCACAGGCCTCATCCCTGCTCGCGGGCCGCGAGGTGTCCTCCGTCGAGCTCACCGAGGCCGTGCTGGACCGCATCGGCCGCGTCGAGGCAGGCGTCGCGGCGTTCGTCACGGTGACGGCCGAGACCGCCCTGGAGCAGGCGCGGGAGGCCGACGGCAGGATCGCCTCCGGCGACGGCGGCCCGTTGACCGGCGTGCCGATGGTCCTGAAGGACAACATGTGCACCGCCGGCATCGCCACCACCTGCTCGTCTCGGATGCTGGAGCGCTTCGTGCCGACGTACAACGCCGAGGCCGCCCGCAGGCTGTACGACGCGGGGGCGGTGCTCGTCGGAAAGGGCAACCTGGACGAGTTCGCGATGGGCTCTTCGACCGAGAACTCGGCGTTTCATCCTACGATGAACCCGTGGGACCTCGAGCGGGTGCCGGGCGGCAGCAGCGGCGGCCCGGCTGCCGCGGTCGCCGCCGGGGAGTGCCTGTTCGCCCTGGGCTCCGACACCGGCGGCAGCATACGCCAGCCGGCTGCGCTGTGCGGTGTCGTGGGGCTGAAACCCACGTACGGCCTGGTGAGCCGCTACGGTCTGATCGCCTTCGCAAGCTCGCTGGACCAGATAGGGCCCCTCACCAGGGAGGTCGAAGGCGCGGCCCTCGTGCTGAACGCGATCGCGGGCCACGACCGCCGGGACTCGACTTCCATTGACGTCGAGCCGCCCGACTACACCCAAGGACTCGACGCGGGCATCGAGGGTCTCCGGGTCGGAGTGCCGCGCGAGTACTTCGTGGAGGGCATCGATCCGGGCGTCGAGCGATCGGTGCGCGACGCGGTCCAGGTGCTCGCGGACTTGGGGGCCGAGGTCGAGGAGACTTCGCTGCCCCACTCGTCGTACGCGATGGCGGTCTACTACATCATCGCGCCCTCGGAGGCCTCGGCCAACCTGGCCCGGTACGACGGTGTGAAGTACGGGTACTCTGCGGGCGACGCCGCGAACATGTGGGACGCGCTGGAGAAGACCCGCCAGGAGGGGTTCGGGCCGGAGGTGAAGCGGCGGATCATGCTTGGGACATACGCGCTTTCCGCCGGATACTACGACGCCTACTATCTCAAGGCCCAGAAGACCCGGACGTTGATCCGCCGCGAGTTCGACGAGGCATTCCAGCGGTTCGACGTGCTGGCGTCGCCGACGGCGCCGTCGGTCGCGTTCAGGCTCGGCGAGAAGATGAACGACCCTGTCCAGATGTACCTGAACGACATCTTCACCCAGCCGGCGAACATCGCCGGAATCCCCGCCATCTCCGTGCAGGCAGGGATGGTCGACGGGCTGCCCGTCGGCCTGCAGCTCATGGGGCCCCATCTTGGGGAGCCGACGCTGCTGCGCGCCGCTTACGCCTACGAGAGCGCGACCGACTGGCACACGCGGTTTCCGGCCCTCGGCTAAGCCTCCGCGCTGCGCCTGGACGCGGCCCAAGGCCGGCCGGCGACGGCTGGGCGTATAATATCCAGTGCGGTACCGCGACGAAGCCGGTATCTCCAATGGCGGACCACCTGGATGGCAACGGAGACGATTCGAACAGATTCGCGTGACGGTCCGGCGGGCAGGCGCGGCGCGCGCGCCGCGGTCGGCGTCGTGCTGCTCGTCGTGGGCGTCGTAGTGCTCGCGGCAACGAGCGGCTACTACCTTTACGGCAGGTTCGCCCGCTCGAACCTCGACGACCTCAGCTTCGAGGCGGAGCGTCCGCAGTTCGCCGGAGAAGGCTACGGTCTGACGACGCCCGCCTCCGAGGCATCGATACTGACGCCGCCGTCCACGTCCGCCGTAGACGCCCCGCAGTCCACAGGCGCGCCCCAAGGTGTGGCAACGGTCGTGAGCGCGTCGGCGGGAGCCGCCGCAGGCAACCCCGCGGCCAACGCGCCGTCAGCGTCAGGGTCGCAAGCTGCCGCCACCGAGCGACCGACCGCGGGGCCGTTGTCGGGCAGCGCTGCGGTTGCGGCCTCCGGACCCAGCCAGATCGGGGCCGGGACCGGCTCGGAGAACTTCGGCGACACCGAAGTCCCCGACGGGACCTCCCGACCCGGCGGAACGACCGCGGTTGTCCCAACGGCGGTGCCGCGCGTCCCCGCGTCCTCGGGGACTCCGGCCACATCCGCCGCGGTCTCGAGGACGCCGTCCGTCTCCGCGACGGCAGACCCGCTTCAATTCACTTCGCCCGATACCGGACCGGCGTCGGTCGGAGTCTCACGGCCTGCCGAGCCGGACCCCCGGTTGGCCGCGATAGAGGCTTCGATCGCGGAGGTCTCCACATACTCGACGCCCACGCCCGAAGACCTCGCTTACGGCGGCGCGCTGGCCACCCGGATCCGGATACCCGCCATCGAAGTAGACGCCGTGGTCGACGAGCTGAGGATCAGGAAGCTGGGAGACAGCCTGGCATGGGAGACGCCGAAGAAGGTCGTCGGCCATATCCCCAGGACCGCGAAGGCCGGCGCCGCGGGTCAGGGCTGGTACTTCGGCCATCTCGAGAGCCCGTTAAGGGGCGAGGGCAACGTCTTCGCCCGGCTCCCGGAGATACCTATGCTCGCCGTCGACTCTCCGATATACATCTTCCTGGAGACCGCCGACCGCCACTACGCCTACCAGGTGTACGTGACCGAGGTCGTGTACGAGGACGATATCGCGCTCACCGACACCGGCAGCCACGACATCACCCTCGTGACGTGCACGCCGCGCTTCTACTACGACCACCGGCTGCTCGTAACGGCCGCGCTGGTCGGCATAAGGGATGCCTAGCACGTCCGCCGGAGACCAGAACGATTCGACCGGCGCCGGGATGTCCGCCGGTCTGCGGCTGGCCGTCTTCGGAGTTCCCGCGCTGCTGATCGTGGCGTTTGTCGGGCTGATGGCGTGGGGACTGTCGAACAGGAGCGCCGTCACCGGACTGAGCGGAGCCACCGTGGTCGGGCAGCCCGCGAAGGACTTCACGGTCCAACTGTTCGATGGCGAACCGCTCACGCTGTCGCAGCTGGAGGGGACCCCCGTCGTGCTGAACTTCTGGGCGTCGTGGTGCACACCGTGCCGCGACGAGGCCCGGGGCCTGGAGCGAGCCTGGAAAGTCTATCGGGACCAGGGCGTTACCTTCGTCGGAGTGAAC
This sequence comes from Dehalococcoidia bacterium, assembly GCA_965261815.1. Taxonomy (GTDB): domain Bacteria; phylum Chloroflexota; class Dehalococcoidia; order Lucifugimonadales; family CAZENU01; genus CAZENU01. The sequence goes on along the minus strand of CBDHDR010000002.1, from coordinate 2,417,643 downwards.
CTTCAGGACTCGGAAGAGGCGGCCAGGAGCCATCTGTCGGAGTTCGGGGTGACGTACCCCAACGGTCCCGATCCGTCCGGCACGATCACCGTCGACTACGGCGTCATCGGCCTGCCCGTGACCTTCTTCGTCGGCAGGGACGGCATCGTGGAGCGGAGGTGGGTCGGCGCAATGCCCGAGTGGCAGCTGGTGGCCTGGGTGGAGGCGCTGGCGGCGGGTTCGGCCATGCCGGGAGACGCCGGGGGCCAGGACCTGGACCGGTTCTCGAAGCTGGACGAGGCGCCGAGCGAGTAGACGGCCCCTCGACCCGAACGCCACCGAGCTCAACCCCCGGACTCGGCTGAGGTCGACGGCGAATGGGCGTCGCTACGCCTCGACGAGTAGCGACCACGCATCCCGCCAAAGGTGGTATTATGTCCCGCGACAATAGGGACTTGGCCCGCCCTACTTGGCTGGATCAACGGAGCGGCGGGCAAGTAAACGGCCGTCCCCAAGGAGGGGCAAGATGGGTTTCGGCAAAATTGTAATCATAGCGTTCATCGTCTCCATTCTCCTTACGCTCACGATGAACGCTATACTGAGGTACGAGAAGGTCGGCATGGAGGGTGTGTATCTCTCTGCCGCCGCTTGGATCCTCGGTTTGATCCTGTGGATCTTCTTCCAACGGCGCGCGCAACGGGAGCGCGAGGAGTTGGAAGAAGAGCTCAAGCGAGACACCTCCTCCGACTAACGCTCTCCGTCCAGAGAGCCCAACATCTTGGGCTGATACTCTAGACCGATCGCGGTGCCAGCCGCCTTCGTCAGACCGAGCCGGGTGCCGTCATGTAGTCACGAGAACGCCCCCGCGGGCTGTAGGCCGGGGATTCGCATGAACGACGCAACCCCCGGCGTCAAACCTAAGTAGCAGTTACCCGCTGCCGAAGTTCGTTGGCGTCCTCAATGGCCCGGAGGGCCTGTTCGACGCTTATGTGCGGCTTTAGCCGGTTCATCTCTTCGGCGGCCCGGCTGGCGTTTCGCGAAGGGTACTTGTCCTGCAGGAAGAACGCCGTCGAGAGACGCTCCAGAGCGCGTGTGTCTTTGACTGAGACCTCCCGGGCAATGGTGTCGATCGCATCCTCATAGCCGGTCGGGGACTTCATCGCCAGCTTGCCCCGCACACCTAGAGTGAACGAAGGCCCGCAAGAAAGGTTGGGTTCCACGTCCAACTGCAGCCGGGCCCTCATGAGAGCGAGCTCGCTCCTGAGGTCGAAGCTGAATGGGCCATGAAGGTATAGCACGAATTGATACCCCGTCGGAACGCCCAGCAACTTCTGCAAGAACAGGACGCACTTCTGGATGTGCGTCTCTCCTGCCCAGCTGTCATGCTCTCGCATTCTCGCCACAAGATGGCAGATCAACTTTCTGCGCTCGGGCTGCGTCATACGTCCCATTAGTCAGCCTCCATTCGCCGCACGGTGGAGAATCGAGTCCTTTTCCGACTGGAGCCAACCTATCGCATCGGCAGCCTTGTTGGGGTCGATCAGCACATATCCAACATCGACGACAGGAATCTGCTTCAGGGGAATCGAAAGCGCGTTGGAGGACTCCACGTTGCCCTCCGAGTCCAACACGGGAAAGTCAGTCACCGGCCGTGGATCGGGTCCCTGATCTCGTGATACCGTTTGCTAAGCAGAGCGACGCTCTTTCCCACGTACACTCAGGGCGCTGCGGCGCACAGCATAGCACACATGTGCGGCTCGAGGAGCCGGGCAGGGCGGGGCTGCGTATAATGGCCAGCAGTCACCACGGAGGTTCGGCGACTTGACCAGCGAAAACGCGGATATCTTTCGGCGGTTCGGGGCGCGGGGCGCGATCAACACGATCGGCACCGGCACGGGCGTCGGCGGCTCGGCCCCGCCGCCTCACGTCCGGGACGCGATGGACGCCGCCAGCCAGGGGTTCGTGCGGATGAACGACCTGCTGGTCGGCACCGGCGAGACCGCCGCGGGTTTCCTCGGCACCGAGAGCGCGCTCATCACGAGCGGCGGCGCGGCCGCGCTCGCCCTGGGCGCCGCCGCGATCATCGCCGGAGACGACCCCGGGAGTATCGAGCAGCTACCGGACACGACGGGGCTGAAGAACGAGGTGCTGGTGCAGAAGAAGCACCTGCGCACCTACGACCGGTGCCTGCGGTCCGCCGGCGCGCGGCTCGTCGAGGTCGGAGACGCGGAGGGCTGCAGCCGCGAGCAGCTCGAGGCGGCCTTCGGCGACCGGACGGCGGCCGTCTTCCAGCCGTGGCCGCCCTTCGGGGACAAGACCGGCCTCTACGACGACGCGCCGCGAGAGGGCGAGAACGTGCCGCTCGACGAGGTGGTCGAGATCGCCCACGCCCGCGGCGTTCCGGTGATCGTCGACGGCGCCTCGGAGGTGTACCCGCTGGAGCACTTCCGGCGGGTGGCCCAGGCGGGCGACCTCGCCAGCTTCGGGGGCAAGTACGTCGGCGGCCCCAACGCCAGCGGCATCCTGTGCGGACGCAAGGACCTTGTCGAGGCCGCGTTTGCCCACTGCTTCACGGCACCCAACGGCGCGATGGGCATCGGCCGGACGATGAAGTCGGACCGACAGCAGATCGTCGCGCTTGCGACCGCGCTGGAGACGTGGTTCCGGGACACGAACTTCGAGGACCGGTTCATCCGGTTCGACCGGATGCTGTCGGCCGTGGAAGACGCACTCAGGCCGCTCCCGCTGGCCCGCACCGAGGCGACGATCATCTCGCACGGCTTCTACGGGTCGTACCTGTTGGTCTTTTTCGACCCGGCGCTGGGCAAGACAGCGCACCAGGTCGTGGAGGAGCTTCACGACGGCGAGCCACCGGTGCTGGCGCGCGCCGCGTCGGACGACGCGGTCAGGCTCTTCTTCTACACGCTCGAGGACGGCGAGGAAGAGCTCGTGGCCCAACGGCTCGTCGAGGTCCTACAGGCGTAGCAAGGGTTCACGTTTGGTGGGACCCAGCCTGCGTCCCTCGATACGCGCCGCTCAAAGCATCGGCGCTACTCGGGATGAACGGGCCGCAGGAGCCTCAACTCCGAGCATCTACCCCTGGATTCCTCACCTGATTGGGCCGGCCGGCGTGACGGACAGCTTCCGATGTCATAGTGGCGCGCCCTGTCGGGGATGGATTCCCGCGTTCGGAGACCCTTGCGTAACCCCCATTGCGCGAGACAGCGTGGCGGAGATGGCAAGCATTTCTAGCGGGGAACCCCCAACCCTGGATTCCCGCCTTCGCGGGAATGACGGTTGTGCAGCGGGAAGGACGGTTGCTCAAAGGTCTCCGGTCGCGGGAATGACGGAGGTGGGGGATTTGGGTACCGCGATAGGCTTCCCCAGGTCGCCGGCGCTCCCGAAGCGTCCGTTTTGCGCCAGTCGGCCGCTTCCTACTTGAATTGGAACGAGTAGAGCTTGGCGTTCTTGAAGTGGAACCGGAGCTTCACCGGCCTGCCCGCGAGGGCCCCAAGGTCTCCGTTGCCGTTCCACGTCACCCGCCTGGCGAGGTCGGAGCCGGTTATCGGGTCGCAGTCGTCGAACGTGAAGCCGGGCAGCCGCTTGTAGTTGGACTTCAGCACCTCGACGCGTATCTCGCCGGGTCCCGGCCCCGCGGCGAGCGGCGTGATCGTCTCGTTGAGATAGAGGCCGGAGCCGGCGAAGCTGAACGTCCGTGTTGCCATCTGGCTGAAGGATGAGGGCCCGACGGACCGCTCGAAGAGGTAGTCCTTCCCAGAGATGTCGAGCAGGTCGTCGTCGAGGCCCGGGTGCTCTACCCAGCCGTTGCCGCCGTCGACGGACACGAAGCCGTCGAGCCGACAGGTCGCAAGGCCTATGCCCCCGGTCGCCTTGTCCGCGCCGACGTCGAAGTACGTCTGGGGCGCCCTCCAGTTTTCGCCGTGGTAGTAGATGAACACCCTGTCGCCGTGGACGATGATGTCCTGCACGTGGATGTTGTTCGAGTCGAAGTCGGCCGCGGCGCCGCCGAATGGTATGAACGGCTCCCGGTAGTCCCTGCGGAAGCGAGCTCCGTCGCGGCTGAAGGCCAGCTCCGGGTGGTGTGTCGTGTTCGTCGTGCGGAATATCCACGGCATGCCGATGTAGACGCCCTCGTAGGCGACGAGCGGCATGCTGTAGAACTCGGTGTCGGGGAAGTCCCGGTCGTCGGGTGCCAGTATCAGCTCGGGCTCGGACCAGTGGACCATGTCGGGGCTCTCGGCCCGGCCGATGAGCCGCTTGCCGAGGGGCGCCCTCCAGTGGTGGCTGCACTCCATCGTCACGTGGTACGTCTCGCGTATCGGGTCCCAGCCCATGAACCGACCTTGCCAGCGCCCCAACTCCGGCGTCGTGTCGATGACGGGGTTCGCCGGGTCCGGCGTCCACGAGATGCCGTCCGGCGAGTGGTACAGGTGGCTCTGCATCCCCTGGCTGGTCGTATCGCCGACTCTGACCATGCCCTTGTAGCGCCGCGCGGGGTCCGGGTCGTGGGTGTCGAGGAAGGACGGCCCGCCCGGCGCGTCCAGGGATTCCTCTTCAAGCGGCAGGATGTTGTTGCGCGTGGAGCCGTCGAACTCGACCAGGCCCATCTCGGGCTTGTCCCAGTCGAAGCCGTCCCTGGAAGTCGCGTAGCAGATGCGCCTGTCCCGTTCGTCGACGACGATGCCGTCGGGCCCGCCGAGTACGGGCACGCCGTTCTCGACCCGCACCGTAATGGTCGAGGAGCGGTACCACATCTTGAACAGCCCCGCCTCTTCGTCGAACACGGTGCAGAGGGGCCTCATGTGAGTGCCCTCCCAGGGACGGTCGCGCCGGACGACCGGGTTGTCGTCGGCCTTGATGGCGCGGTTCATGCCCTGCTTGGCGTAGGTGAGGCTCTCGATGACGTGGTCGTCGAACAGGAGCTGCTTCCGGGAGCCGATATCGATCAGTGCCATGTCTGTCTCCTCGCGGCCTGAGGCACGGGGCCGCCGTTCCTGAACGAAGGGCGTCCTAGCTCCAGGGGAAGGCCAGGGTCGGGCTGTTCGCGTAGCGCTTGGTGCGAATGACCAGTCGCCCGCCCGCGCCGGGGGCCAGGCGGACCGTGAAGTGACCGGCGTCGACCGGCGTCTCCTGGTCTCCCGCCGACGCGGTGAGTACCTGGTGCTCGGAGTGGGCGCCGCCCTGCACGACCACGGTTCGGGCCTCCACCTGGTGGACGTTGACCAGGGTGACCGAGACGCTGTCCGCCGTCAGCTCGTCGACGAGGGCGGCGACGTCCTCCGGGATTCCCGCGCGCCGCCGCTTCGGGTCGAAGTAGCGCAGCCTGGAGTGGAGCGGGTACCCTTCGTGGGCGGTGGGCAGTCCGCCGAGCATCAGCTCGATCAGGCTGCCGACCAGCGCCGGATTGATCCTGTTGGGATCGTCCGACATCCGCGTGTCCTCGGAGGCGGTGTCGCGGTACATGTCCTCCATACGCGATCTGACGTCTTCGAGGGCGTCCGTCAGCGCGCGCTCCGGGTAGTCGGGGTCCTTGCCGTGCAGGTAGGCGGTCCACCCGGTCATCGGCAGCCGGTCGAGGTCCCGGCGGTCCATCGTCCAGTAGTAGGACTGCAGGGCGCCGGCGTCGAACGGCTCGGGCGTGTAGTCGTACCACCCCTCGTCGCCGTACATGTGCGGGTACAGGGTCCGGCCGTCGACGGTCTTGCTGTTCTCGTTGACCAGGTCGATCATCCGGCTCCAGGGCTCGACGTACCGTCGGTCTCCGGTCAGCAGCAGCGCGTTGGCGAAGCCGTAGTGGGAACGTATCTGGAAGCTGGGACGGTGCCTGATCTGATTGGTGGCGGGGTCCAGGGTGGAGTGGGCCCAGCCGTAGACGCCACCGTACCACCTGCCGCCGCACTCGCCGCCGATCGTGCCGTCGAGCCCGATGTTGGTGGGAATGATGCCGCCGTTGGCCTCGAAGCGCTCCATCCACGCGTCGACGTACTCGAGGGCCCAGTCCCGGTAACGCTCCTCTCCGGTGAGCATGTAGGCGTTCAGTGCCAGCGTCGTCGTCCCAAGGTTCAGCGGGTGGTCGCCGGCGACGTCGTTGTAGTCCTTGAAGTGCTCCAGCATCTGCTCGTAGCTCGACTCGCCGTGCAGCGGAGTGAAGCGCCCCTCGACCTCGATTGGATCGCCCGCCCAGTCGACCGCCGTCGACTTGCGCAGCATGGGGCCCCGGCTGCCGCTGAACATGCTGCGGATGAGCTTCCGGTCCGGGTCGTAGTTGTCGGCCATCGCGTCGTCGCCCATGTAGAAGCCGGCGAAGCGCCTGGTGCGCGCGATCAGCTTGCGGTCGTGGGGATCGGACAGGCCCTCGAGCATGAAGGCGGTCAGCCCCTCGCCGGTGTGCATCCAGTCGAACATCACGGGGAACTCTTTGAAGTACATGCCGTCGCGGGCGAACGGCACGTCGACGGTCTTGGCCTCGGTGTACTGCCTGATGTGGCCGTCCCACGCGCGCTTGTACAGCTCCAGCACCACGTCGGGAGCGCCCAGCGCGTGCAGCGTCGTCCAGTTGGCGAAGTTCTCCGCGGCATCGTCCGCGCCGTCGTCGCCGGACCAGCGCGGAACGCAGAGGAGATAGCCGCGCTCATCGAAGTAGTGTTCGAAAAACTCTTCGCAGGCGCGGGCCTGGGCGCGGATGACCTCGCGTTCGAGCAGCGCCCACCGGGGCGGCGTCATCGGCGTGGTTATGGACACGGTCGTCCGACTGGTCATGGCGCACCTCCGGCGCAGACGGGCCTGGTCGCCGCGAAGGTCGGCCTATCCGCAGCGGGTGCCCATCGTATCACAGTCCCCGGATGGTCCCGGCGTGTAGGGCCGCCGCCATTACGACGGGTCCGCGGGCACCTCGTTCCGGAGCTTCGCTATCAGCTCGCCGTCGACGTCGCCTGTGTCGGCGAGCCGGGCCAGCAGCACCCGGACGTCTTTGCCCGAGAATCTCACCGTATCGACCTGCAGCTTGTCGCAGGCGGCCGCCACGTATTCGTCGGCAACTTGAGGCCTGCCGCGTTTGCCATACTTGACCGCCCAGACCAGGTTCCAGAACGCGGACGTGGCGACGGACCATTCGGGGAATGGGTCCGGGTACTTGCGTGGACTCTCACGGTCAGAGGTGACAGTCAGGTCGATTCTCCAGAAGATCGGGAACTCGTGGAGGGTGATCTTGAGTACCTGGGCCTGCGTGTCGTCCCTGTAGTCAGGGTCATACCTCACCGTCAGGCTACCGAAACGCTCCGTGAGGCATGCTGCCAGGGAGTCGAAGAATTCTTGGTCAAGCCGACGGCGGACCCGCGCGTGCAGGTCGACGTCGCTGTATTCGTCAACGTCGCCTGAGAGAAGCGATCCGCGGAAGGTCACCTCCGCCGGAGCCAGGTGCTGCTGGAGCGTCGCGAGAACGTCATCCCCGAGCCGTCGAATAGTCGTCATGGACGTTGGCTCCTCACAACCGTCACCGGAGCAGGTCCCAGAGGCCGCCGGCCGCCATCACGGCGCCGACCGCGAACGCGAAGCCGGCGAAGTTGACCCGTGCGGCCAGCCCGAGGAGCAGCCTGATCGTCACGAGCCCCACCCCGAAGGCGACGACGGCCGCGACGGCCGCCTCGGCGCCGATCTCGAGCGTGGACGACACGGCAACGTAGAGAGCGGCGCCGAGGCTCGCCGGCACACTCATGAGAAAACTCAGCGTCAGCGCCTCGCGGCCTTCCAGTCGACGGGCCAGCAGGACGGCCACCGTAAGCCCCGAGCGGCTCAGGCCGGGCACGACCGCTACACCCTGGGCGACGCCGGCGAAAATGCCGTCGACGGCGCGCGCGTCGTCCCTCGTGCGAGTGCCTGCGGCCGGACGGCGGAGCTGAACCGCGCCGGTCACCAGCATGGCGGCCCCGACCACCAGCATCGCGCCGCCGCCCAGCGCCGACGACAGCTCCGGGAGCGTCAGCAGCAGCGGGAACGCCACGGCCGCGCTGACCACGGTCGCCGCGACCAGGTAGATGAGCACCGGAGAGGGCTTGAACGGCCGCGCAACCAGCCCGCGCGCGAGCTCGATGACCTCGCCGCGCAGCGCTACGAGGGCCGCCGGCGCGGTCCCCAGGTGCAGCCAGAGTGCGAACCCGACGGCCTCGTCGAGATCGGCGTCGTACAGCAGCGTGTATGCGGCGGCTACGAGCCCTTCGGAGCTGACAGGCAGCCACTCGAAGATGCCCTGAACGAGACCGAGGACCACCGCGTTGCCCAATAGAACCGACCTCGCGTCGAACGTACCGCACCACTGCGGCTAAGTCTATCGCCGCACACCGGCGCCGCGCCAGGAGCGGTCGTCTCCGTGGCGGGACGTGCCCGGCGCGCTACCGCGCGCCGTCGACGTTGACCGTGACGATGTCTACGCCGTGGTACTTCTGGTGACGCACCGACGACGCGTAGTGGCGCAGCAGCCGGAACGATATCTCCCGGCCGTCCGGTATGTCCGGCGTCTCTCCCAAGTACGAGAGCCGGTCCTCCAGGTTCTCCCCGTCCGCAGCGCACACGAACTCCAGCTCGGCGCCTCCGCCGGCGGCGCGGGCTGCTACGACCAGTCGCCGCGGTCCGTCCTCCTCCGGTCCATCGCCTTCCGACAGGCTGGACAGCGTCTCCTCCCCCACCAGGACGAGGCGCTCCGTCGAGGCGGAGTCCCATCCGTACTTCGACGCGAACCCGCGCAGGAATTCCGCCAGCTTCGGCAGAGCGTCCGGGTCCAACACGATATCCAGGCGCCTGCGACGGGGCGCGGTCATCTCGATGAAAAACACCATGACGACCGCGACGAGAGCGCCCGACGTCATGCCGTTGCCGAGCAGCACCCCCAGGAATCCATCCCCGAGCTGGTCCGCGAAGATCACCTGGTTCTGGAATCCGACGCCGACCCAGAACGACACTCCCGCGACGGCGGCCTTCCGGTGATCGAGGCCGTCCTGGACTACGATCTTCATGCCCTGCACGAACAGCAGCGCGAGGAGGACCGTGATGTAGGCGGCGGCCACCGGGCCCGGTATGGCGATCAGCAGGGCCGCGGCCTTGGGGAAGAAGGCCAGCGCCGCGATGATGACGCCGATAACGACGCCCACTCGCCGCGCGGCTATTCCGGTCACCTCGGCGAGTGAGATGCTGGTCGAGTAGGTCGTGTTGGGGAGCGTTGCGCCGATGCCCGATAGCAGATTGCCGACGCCGTCGGCGTTGAGTGCGCCCTGCACGACCCGGAAGTCGGTCGCCCTGGGACTGCGTTGCGAGACCCTCTGGATGGCCACTCCGTCGCCGACGGTCTCTATGGCGCCCACCAGGGTGACGACCACGAACGCGGGCAGGAGCGCCCAGAACTCGACGCCCGGGGTCACGTCGAAACCCGGCCACGCGCTCAGGGGGGCGCCGACCCACGGGGCGTCCAGCACCTGCTGCAGGTCGTACAGCCCGAAGGGCGCGGCCACCGCGCAGCCCACCGCTATGCCGATGACCGGCGACCACAGCCGCAGCGACGACGGGGCGCGCAGCACCAGCGCCGCGACGATGGCCAAGGTGGTCGCCGCGGCCACCGGGGCCGCGACCGGGGACGTGCCGTCCGGCACCTCCTTCAGCGTGTCGAACACAACCGGCATGACGGTCGCCGCTATCAGCATGATGACGGTGCCGGAGACGACCGGAGTGAATATCCGGCGCAGCAGCGAGAGCCGCGCCGCCAGCGCGAACTGGAACAGAGACGACACGACGACGAGGCTGGCCATCGTGGAGGGCCCGCCCTCGGTCAGCGCCGCGACGCACACCGCAATGAACGCACCCGAAGTGCCCATGATGAGCACGTATCCGGAGCCGATGCGCCCGACTCGGACGGCCTGCAGAACGGTCGTGACTCCGCTGACCAGCAGCGCGGCGAAGACGGCCCAGGACACGTAGCTCTCGGGCTGCTCGGCGATACGCGCCACGATGACGACGCCCAGCACGATCGGCGCCAGAATGACCGCGGCGGCCTGAAGGCCGGCGCCGACGGCCAACAGCGGCGGAGGGGTCTCGTTCGGCTCGTAGCGGATGTACCGGTTCTCGTGTGCCCCAGCCAACGGTCGCACCTCACCCGTAGTCGCGCCGGTCAGCGCCGCGGAGACTATACCAAAGAACCCCTGCCGGTGAGAAACGCCGCGGCTTCAGGGAGGGGACGGCGACGCGCGGCTACAGCGCGGCGCGAGTCAGGGTCTGGGCCTATCCGGCGTCGGCAACCTGGACCGATGTCGGGCCGATCTTGTTGTAGCAATCGAGCGCGGCGACCTTGTAGCACTCCGCCAGCGTGGGATAGTTGAACACCGTATTGACGAAATAGTCGAGGGTGCCGCCGAACGACAGGACGGCCTGGCCGATGTGGATCAGCTCGGCGGCCTCGGCGCCGATGATGTGGGTGCCGAGCAGCACCCCGGTCTCCCTGTGAAACAGGAGCTTGAGCATCCCCGTGTCGTCGCCGAGGATGGTGCCGCGCGCTATCTCCCGGTACCTCGCGAGCCCCACCTCGTAGGGGACGCCGGCCTCGGTCAGCTCCTGCTCGTTGCCGCCGACCATCGACATCTCCGGCACCGAGTAGATGCCGTACGGGAAGCGGTCGGGCGAGGAGCGATACTCGATTCCGAAGGCGTGGCAGGCCGCGGCCCTGCCCTGCTCCATCGAGGTTGAGGCCAGCGATGGGAAGCCGACGACGTCGCCGGCCGCGTATATGTGCGGCTGCGCCGTCTGGTAGTGATCGTCGACCGTTATCCGCCCGCGCTTGTCCGCGCCCAGGCCGGCCGACCCGAGATTCAGCCTCGCCGTAGCGCCCTCCCGCCCGATGGAGTAGAGGAGCAGCTCGGATACGATTCTCTTTCCCGACTTGAGCGCGGCCACCGCCTGGCCGTTGACCATCTCGACGCGCTCCACCTCCTCGCCGAGCCGGAAGATGCAGCCCATACTCCGCATGTGGTAGATCAACGCCTCGGCCAGCTCCCTGTCGACGAAGTCGAGGATGCCAGAGCGCTTCTCCACCACGGTGACCTCGCAGCCCAGAGCCGCGAAGATCGAGGCGTACTCGATTCCTATGACGCCGGCCCCGACGACGGTCATCGTGCGCGGTATGGCGTCCAGGCTGAGTATGCCGTCGGAGTCGACGATGACGCGGCCGTCGGTGTCGAACCCGGGCGGAGGGGCCGGCGTTGTGCCCGCGGCTATGACTATCTTGTCGGCCTCGATCCGGACCGTGCCGCTTCCTCCGGACACCGCCAGGACGTTGGGGCCTTCGAAGACCGCCTCGCCCTGCAGCACGTGGACGCGGTTCCGCCGCATCTGGTGACGTATGACCTCGGTCTCGCGGGTGATCACGTGGTTGCAGCGGAACAGCAGGTCCGCCATGGAGATGTCCTCTTTGACCATGAAGGAGGAGCCGTAGACTCCCCGCTGCCTGAAGCCGGTCAGGTAGAGGACGGCCTCGCGAAACGTCTTCGAAGGGATGGTGCCCGTGTTGATGCAGACGCCGCCGACGACCTCCCTGCGCTCGCAGATACCGACCCTCTTGCCCAGCTTGGCCGCCTGTATGGCGGCGCGCTGACCGGCAGGGCCGGTGCCGATCACGAACATGTCGTAGCGTCCGTTTTCGGTCAGATCGCTCACTCAGGTACCCCAGGGAGATCACCGAGGATGGTGGCGAGTGTAATAGCCGCCCGTCGGTCGTGTCAAACGACGCGACTACGCCAGATCACACCCAACGCCGTGGGTCTCCGTCAGTCTTGGGCGTGAACAAGACGTCAATTCGACGCCGGCATCCGTCCGCGGGGGCGTCTGATCGAAGTGTCGATCTGGATTCCCCACCTGATTGGGCCGGCCGGCGTGACGGACTGCTTCCGATGTCATAGTGGCGCACCCTGTCGGGGATGGATTCCCGCGTTCGCGGGGATGACGGAGGCACGGTGGGAGCGGAGCGAGTCGATCACCTCTTTCCGACCCCTTTCGCCGAGTGCGGCGGCGGCCGATTTCGAGAAATATGTGCCATTTTGTCTCATTCTGTCTCATTCCTATCTGAGCGGTGAGACACTGGGCGGAAGAATGAGACACCCGGTGTCTCGCCGCATCCGGCGTGTGGGCGTCCCCGAGGGAGCTCGATCTATGTGCTGGCGAGTGCTTGTCACGAGCACAGAGTAGCACTGTTGTGCTGTTTAGTGCAATGGTGGAAAGGTAAGTGTTCAGACTCGGTGAGGGGAAAGCCCCGCCCCTGGATACCCGCCTTCGCGGGTATGACGGAGAGATGCGGCGGCTCTTCGAGAGATCCTCTCAAGACTGAACAGTTACGTGGAAAGGCCCCTGGATTCCCGCCTTCGCGGGAATGACGGAAGGGGGAGTTGGGCCGGCCGGCGTGACGGACTGCTTCCCTTGTCATAGTGGCGCACCCTGTCGGGGATGGATTCCCGCGTTGGGGCGTTAGCGGCTATTTTCAGAGGAATGACGGAGATGGGGGAAAAGTGTCGATTTAAGTGGTTGACGGTATTTGAGGAAGAACCTACGATGGCCCTCGCCAAGTGCCGTAGGTTGTCCCGGTCCGGGGAGATCGATATCGGAAATGCCAAATAGAGTACTGAGCCGCATCGGAGGACCAGATCATGGCCAACTATGAGAAGCTGAAGAACCGCATGGACAACGGCGAAGTGATCATACTGGACGGGGCGATTGGAACGGAGCTCCAGGCTATGGGCGTGCCCATGCACCCGGCCTCGTGGTGCGGCCCCGGCAACTACACGCACCCGGCAACGGTGCGGCAGATGCACGAGCGTTACATCCGGGCGGGGGCCGACATCATCACCACCAACACCTTCAACACCGTGCGCCCCGCGCTGGAGGTGTCCGGGTACGGCGACATGGTAAGGGAGATAAATACGCGGGCCGTCGATGCGGCGCTGGAGGCCAGAGACCGGGCCGCTGGCGACAGGTCAGTGTACATCGCCGGCTCTATCTCGTGCCGAATGCCCATACGCGACCAAAGGACCGGGGCGCTTACGGGAGGGACCGGCTACGGATATGGCGCCAGCCTCTCGACGGAGGAGTTAAGGATCTACATGGACGAGCAGGCAGAGATCCTGGCCGAATCCGGGGTGGACTTTTTCCTGGTGGAGACCATGTGGGCGGACAACGAGTCCAGGGTGGTTGTCACTGAGGCGGCCAAGGCCACGGGACTGCCGGTCTGGGTGGCATTTACGGCCTCGATGGCGCCTGACGGACAGACGGTCATGATGAGTATGGGTGGCGAACGTCGCTATAGTGGCGCCGTAAGGATGCCGATGTGGACTTCGAGCTGGCGGACGGTCGACCATGATGTGACTCTGGTCGAAGGCATCGGCGAGATCGCGCTGCTGAAGCCCGACGTAGTTGGCGTTTTCCACGCTAGGATAGACGTAACCACGGCGGCGATTCAGGTCATCCTCGACCAATGGACTGGCCCCATTGTCACCTATCCGGATGCGGGGAGAGACGACTACCTCGAGACCTGGCGGGACAGTCGCGTTGCCAACGAAGAAAGCGCAGAGGAGTTGACGCGGGAAGCCGCCAGCTGGGTCGGAATGGGCGCCCAGGTAGTCGGCACATGCTGTGGATTTGGCGTCGACTACATCAGGGCCCTGCGCGGCGCACTGCCGGACCGCATCTCATCGCCGCGAATTGTCGCCTAGGCTACTTTTGCGCAGAACCCACATATGACGTAGAGCGGGCCTCCGGATCGGCAAGAGGGACCTCACATGGAATCCAAACCACTGGTGGTCGTGGGGGCGGGGGTATCGGGGACGGCCGCCGCCATAGAGGCGGCCAGAGCCGGAGTTCGGGTCACGCTCGTCGACGAAAACCCCATCTCCGCCTCCATGATGGGGCTGAACGTGCCTCAGTTCTTCGGCCAACGGTTCACGGCCACGCCGCCGAACAAGGCCCTGATGCTGAAGAGGGTGGCCGCGGCCAACGAAGCCCTGGCGGAGGCTGAACAAGCCGGCGTCGACGTCCAGCTTGGGACGTGCGTCTGGGGAGCCTTCCGCAACACCGAGACCAGCCGGGTCCTCGACGGCCCGCAGCTCGGCCTGGCCGACGAAGAACGGTCGTGGCTGATGAAGTACGACCGGCTCATCGTGGCCGCCGGCGCCCGGGACCTGGGCATCGCGTTCGCAGGGTGGGACCTGGCGGGCGCCATGGGAGCCAACGGCGCCCACTCGCTGATGAGCCGGTATCGGGCTATGTCCTCGCGGCGCATGGTGGTCCTGGGCTCCGGCAACCTCGGCCTCAACACCGCCAGGATGGCGCTGGACAGCGGCATAGAAGTAGCCGCCGTCGTGGACGTGTCCTCCTCCGTGCGCGGCGACGAGGCCCTCGTCACGGCGTTGCGAGGCGAGGGCGTGGAGCTGTACACCTCACACACCGTCAGGGAGGCGGTCGGCAGCGGCGGCGACATCGAGTCCGTCGCGCTGGTCGAGATCGACGACAATGGCGAGCCGGTAGCCGGCTCCGAGAAGGTCATCGCTGCCGACACCGTGTGCCTCGCCATCGGGCTGGTCCCCAACGTGGAGCTCCTCAGCCTCCTGGGGTGCGAGCTTACCTTCAGGTCCGAGCTCGGCGGGTACGTGCCGGACCACGACGGCTGGATGAGGACCAGCGTCGATTCCGTGTTCGTCGCCGGGGACGCCGCCGGCTTCCACGACGGAATGGTCCTGGACACCAAGATCGCACGAAACCAGGGTCGACTGGCCGGAGTGGCCGCCGCCGAGTCCCTGGGCGCGATCGACAAGGAGCAGGCGCTCGCACGGAGGTCTGACCTGCAGGCAGGGGCCGCCGCCTCAATACCGACCGAGGTGCACTCGGTCTGGAAGAGATGGCTCCAGTCCCTCGTGAACGCCGGTGGGCCGGATGTCTTCGTGTGCCAGTGCGAGGAGGTCACCTGTGCCGAGCTAGTCGGCTTACGGCCTCCGCGGTACCTGGGATGGAGCTCGGAGCAGATGGACCGCCGGAGCCTCCAGACCCTGTTGCTGGACGGGCCGGTCAACCCGAACCAGGTCAAGCGCCTGACCAGGGCCGGAACGGGCCACTGCCAGGGCCGGCTTTGCCGCGAGCAGATGTCTCTGCTGCTCGCCGAGGAGTCCGGTACAGGCATAGCCGGCATATCCCTCATGTCCTACCGGCCGCCCGTGCGGCCGCTGCCACTGAAGGTCATGTGGCCCCACGAAGAGGAGGATCAGGTGCGCAGGGACTGGCCGAAGTGGTTCAGCCCAACGAACCAGGTGCTGGGGTAGTGGCATCATGCCTTTAGACAGTGCGGACGTAGTCGTCATTGGGGGTGGCGTTTCGGGCCTGAGCTCGGCCTGGTTCCTGGCCAGGGCGGGCAAGGACGTTGTGGTAGTCGAAAAGGGGACCGCCGGAGGCGAGGCCTCCGGTCGAAACGGCGGGATGATCAGCGAGCGGGTCGACGAGCCGCCGATGATACCGTTGGGCGTAGAGTCAGTGAGGTTATGGGAGACGCTGGACGATGAGCTGGGCTATCCCACCGAGTTCACACAGCAGGGCAGGCTTCAGGTCGCCGTGTCGGAAGAGGAGATGGGCGAAATCTTCTCGGATCGGGACGCAGCGCTTCGCCACGGCGTAAGTGTAGATATGCTCGACCCTTCGGAGGTACGGGACATGATTCCCGGGATCACCGGGAGGACGCTCGGCGGGATGTTTTCCCCCAATGCCGGTCACGCCAATCCCCAGCGCACGGTCCAGGCCTTCGCATGGGCCTTCCAGGACATGGGAGGCAGGCTCTACCAGAACACCGCCGTCACTGGTTTCCAGGTCGTCGACGGCAGGGTATCGTCGGTGGAGACGACCGCCGGCGCCATCGAGGCGGACGTGGTGGTCGCCGCCGCCGGGCCCCAGACCGCGCTGATGGCGGAGATGGTGGGCGTTCACGTTCCCGTGGCGCCGGCGAGGGTGGAGATACTGGCGACCGCCCCCCTGGCGCCGCTCTTCGATATCGCCCTGGTTGGGAACGGACTCTACGGGCGCCAGGCCGCCAGGGGCAATCTGCTCTTTGGGGGAGGCGCCCACGAATGGACCGACGTGGGCCTGACCGCCGAGCCCAGCAAGCCCAATACTCCCCTCATCAGGAATATCGCCAGGCGGCTCGCCGAGCTGCTTCCGGGAGCGGCGGACGTACCTGTGATCCGAAGCTGGGCCGGGGTGGTGGAACAGGCCCCGGACTATATGCCCATCATCGACATCCTGGACTGCCCCAGCAACTACGTGCTCGTCACCGCGTCTGCCCACGGATTCGGCATCTCACCCGCCACGGGCAAGGTCGTCAGCGACCTGGTGCTGCACGGCGAGTCGAGCATCGACATCAGCGGCCTGGCACTGGGCCGATTTGACGACGTCGGGCCCGACTGGCGTGAAGAGCGCGGTTGGATTCCGGCCCCCCAGCGGCCCTGACCCCCGCGCTCGCCATCACGGTACCGGACACGTTGGCGGGAGATGGTGGGCTGGACTGGACAAGGAGACCGCCAGATGAAGTTCGTCTTTCAGATTAAGGTGAAGCAGGGCCACACCGTAGAGGAATACGTGGACGCATGGGAGCAGGCGAGCGTGGTGATCCAGCAAATGTCGGGGGCGCGAGGGACCCGTCTTCACCGTGCGATAGGCGACCCAACCACACTGCTCGCCATAGCGGAATGGGACTCCAAGGAAGCGAGGGATCGGGCGATGAGCCGCCTTCGGAAAGACCCCGCAACGAGTGAGACCATCACCCGGCACCAGGCATATGGAGAATTCTCAGTGGTCGGCGAGTTCGAGGACCCCGAGTGGTCTGTCCCGGGACCTTGACCATTGGCACGGTGTGCCGGCGGCTGCAGGGCAGGATGCGCGAGCCTACATCGACGAGCAACTCCAGAGTCTAAGGGAAACTGCTCGTCGAGCACTTTCACTGAGGCGAAATGCTTTCGGGGCCTCGAACTGCCGAGAGGCAGTCTATGAAGTCGTAAAGGCCCGCGAAGCTTGGGTTTGGTGGAGATAGGGGGACTCGAACCCCCAACCTCGGCATTGCGAACGCCGCGCTCTCCCAGTTGAGCTATATCCCCACGGCCGACTGCAGGGCTCGATTATAGCGTTTGCCCGAACTGGCGGTCAATCTGACTCCGGGTCGCGCATCTGCTCGTCGTCGATGCCCGCAAGGCGCGTTCGCCCCTCGTGCGCGGGCGGGCGTTGGTTAGCGGAGACGGGGAGTTGTGTTGTAAACTCGGCTGACGAAATTCGCCGCGCGGCCCGCGCCACGCCGGACCGGAGAGCGGCCGCGTAACCCCATGCCCGTAGACCGCCATCTGACCAGCACAAAGCAGCTCGACCGGCCGTGGGTCGAGGACGGCCTGTTCGCGGAGTGCGAGCGTATCCGGTCAGGCCGCGCGGTCGGCGACAGGCTCCGGGGGCTCTCGCTGTACTGTCTGTTCTACGAGCCCAGCTTCCTGACCAGGACTTCCTTCGAGCGCGCCATCGGGATGCTGGGCGGCATCGCGTACCACACGGAGGACGCGTCCCAGTTCTTCCCGGTCCGGACTCCGAATTTCATCGACCACACCATCGGGATGCTGGCCAGCCTGCACGTCGACCTGGTGGTGCTGCGGTGCAGCGAGGCGGGCGCCGTCCACAGGGCGGCTGAGGTCGACGCCATCCCGATCGTCAACGGCGGCAGCGATTCCGACCATCCCACGCAGGCGCTGGCGGACGTGTACACCCTGCACCGGGAGCTCGACGGCGTCGACGGCGCGCACGTAGCGGTCGTGGGCCGGCTCGACCACCGAAACGTGAATGCGCTGCTCATGGGCCTGGCGATGTTCGAGGGCGTGCGCGTCACGCTCGTCCCGCTCAGCGGCCGGGCCGACCCGGACATCGTCGAGTACTGCGAAGGCCGGGGGATGCGCCTGGTTACCGAGACGGACGTCGAGGCGACACGCGAAGCCGACGCGATCTACCTGAACGCGCCGCGGACCGTCGCCCACGCCGAGCTGCTCAGGTCCCGGGGCTACATGAAGGTGCGGATCGATGCGGAGTTCATGTCGATGCTGAAGCCCGGCTGCGTCATCCTCGACCCGATGCAGCGCGGCGGCGACTTCCCCATAGAGGTGGAGGACGAACGGCTGGCCTTCTACCGCCAGGCCGAGAACGGCCTGTTCGCCAGGATGGCCCTGCTGTCCCACATGCTGGGGAGATAGTACGGCGCCCGAGCGGCCGGCCGCTCGGGCGCCGGCAGTCCGAATACGGCGTCTCGCCAGCGGCTTCTACGCGCGTCTGATCACGTAGACCAGGCGGGAGACCTCCTCGAATCCCAGCTTCCGGGCGACTCCCAGGGACGCCATGTTGTCTTCACCGCAGCTCCAGACCGGGGTACTGCCGGTCTCCTGCACTCGCCTTGCGACGATCGCGGCCGCTGCGGTGGCGAATCCGCGTCCACGCCAAGGCTCGTCCGTGCTGACTCCGATGTCGGCGTAGCGGGCGGTTATGGCGGACGTCTGGGCCGTGCCCACGATCCTGCCGTCCACCACCGGTCCGGCGACGGCTCCCTCCTCGAGCAAGGCCGAGAGGCCGCCGCGAAATCCCGCGCCGTCCACGCCGGCGGCCTGCAGCAGGCCGAGATCGTCCCGGGTCAGCTCTCGCACCGCCGGTTCATCGAACAGAGGCGCCGGCTTGGTCAACTTGTGATAGACGTCGCCGTAGTAGTCGACGCGCTTCCCCGTGGCGTCCCTGATCAGCGCGCCGAGCTGCGGCGCGACGTCGGGAGAGACGTCGACGCACGTCCAGTCGTCGAGATGACGCAGCAGTTCCCATAGCCCCTGAGCGTCGCCGCCGAGGCCGAAGGGCTCCTCGCGCAGGCTGTCGCTCTGCACCACCACGGCGTCCGAAGACGCCGGGTCGCCGACCGCGTAGGCCTCGCAGGTGCCCTGCGTCAGAAGATGTATCGGGATCACGGTCTCGGGCGTTTCGTCGATGGTCTCGACCAGCCGCCGAATCCCGTCGGCATCCAGAGGCACCGGCGCCGCCGTCGGTGCTCCCACCTATACTACCCCCGCTCTACCGCCGGCTTCCCGTGCCATTCATCTAGACCCGGCCGGGCCGCGCTAACCCGTCTCGTACAGCAGCGCGCCGACGATGGACACGAGCGAGCCGCCTTCGACGTCCGCCGGACACTGGTCGTAGCCCATCGACTCGCCCTCCATCGGGCCGAGCAGCTGGAGCATCAGGTATATCGGCGAGAGGCCGCAGATACGGCGCCTGTCCCCCTCGGCGCGGGACAGCTCGAAGAAGCCCGCCGCGTCGCCCCGGCGGATCGCGTCGATCGAGGCTGCGTCCTCGGCCGCCAGCGCCGCGCGGCCCACCCCGTCCACCGCGACGGCGTCTCCGAAGTTCGGCCCAACGTGGGCCAGGTCACCGGCCGCTATCACCAGGGTCTTCCTGCCCGCCATCACGCGCTTGAGGTAGTCGACCGCGGCGTCGAGCTGCTCGTCCTCGGCCGGGTCCAGACCGCGGTTGGTGAAGCCGTAGAAGGACCCGCAGAGCACCGGAACGATGGGACAGGCCCGCCCGCCCATGAACCTGTGCAGCCATACCGCGGCCAGCTCGATCGAATGCTCCTCGACGTGGTGCAGCTCCTCGGAGAAGGCGTCCCGCTTGCCCAGCACGTCGGCGAGGCCGTCGACCACGCCGCGGTCCGTGGGCAGGACCCCGAACGGTGTCGCGTAGTCCTGCCGCGTCGGCGTCAGCGTTCCCAAGCCGCCCGCGTGGTCCGTGCCCAGCACGATGACGAGCTCCACGTCCTCCAGCGCGGGCGCGCAGCGCTGCCACAGCCGGGCGTAGGTGCCGTTGCCGCGCTCGTAGTCGATATGGGGACAGACCATGCCGCGAAGGCGAGTCGACGCCGGCAGGGCGCCGCCGTCCGGCGGCGAACGCTCGCAGTAGCGGTCCAGCACGTCGGCCAGCTCGCCCGGGTCGGCCGGATACACGCGGCCGGCGAGCGCAGGCCGGCGGTTGGGGGCGTTCCTGTACTTCCTCAACGCCGACGCCGATGCTCGGCGGAAGGAGTCGTTGTCCAGCAGCAGCGCGGAGTCCAGGGCCTGCACGAACTCCGTGACCTGCGAAGGCGATAGCTGCACGCCCGCGGTGAGCGCGAACGCCGTAGTCAGCGCCAGGATGTCCCGGGTGCCGTCGCACAGGTTGAGCAGCGGCGCCAGGGGCTGTGGGACCAACAGCCCGCGCCGCCCCAGGTCCAGCGGGTCGCTCAGGCTGACGAATGGCCGGCCCTGGTGCTCGACCCACCGCGATTCGACGGCGCGCAACTTCGGCCTGTCGTCACTCACGCGGCGACCGAGTCCGGTGCGGGTATGAGCTGTACGGCCACGAGGCCGGCTACTTGTACAACTTCTTGTTGATGTACTCGCCGGTCATCATGCCGGCGGCCAGGATATGGCCGTCCATCGCTTCGAGCAGGTCGTTCTTCGTGGCGTCGGCGCCCAGCTCCAGCTCAGTGTCGAGGGCGTACACGGTGAAAGCGTACGCGTGCGGGTACTGGGTCGTCTTGCCGCCGCCGGGATGGTCGTCCCGCGAGTATATCGAGATGACGTTGGGCGGCGGACACGGACCGCTCCATCCCGTATTCAGGTAGTCGTTGGCTCCCTGCCTCGTGTTCGGGCCGATGGACAGCACCTCGGTGGTCGTCGGGACCTGCTCGGCGAGCTCGGTGACGTCGGCCGGAATGTTCCAGATCGTCCAGTGGACGCGCGGGGAGGTCACTCCCGGCTCGTACTCCACGGCGTCCGGGTCGTCCGCGATCATCGCGTACGACCTGGTGCCCTCCGGGCCCGCGGTCCACGCCATGGGCGGCGACTTGTCCTCGCCGTACCGCGGAGCGAAGCCCGATTCCGGGTACCAGTAGTTTTCCGCACAGGTGTACTCGATGGGGATCCTGCGGATCCTGCTGAACACGGTGCTGGTCATCTCGATGTCCATTGGGAACTGCTGCTGGATCTTGTACTCCTCCGTATCCAGCATCAGCCCGCTCTCGCCGGCCGCGGCCGCTGCCGGCGCCGAGCCCGCGGAGCCGTCCGGCACGGCTTCGTCCGCCGAATCGCTGGAGCAGGCCGCAAGCGCCGCGGCTACGACCAGAAGCGCCGCAATCGTGTAGGTCCCAAGCCTGATCATGGCTATCCTCCACCCACTCTATTCTTGACGTTTCCCGTTGGCGACCCGACTATCAGCATATCATCACTGGGTAGAAGCGCAACTCCGGACGCGGCTCTGACTTCCGCCTTTTCCCCAGCCGAAGTACGCTCGGCGGGGCCGCCGGCCGGCCGCCGTTTTTCCTTGACTGGGAATCGACGCGACTACTATACTGCCCAATATGCATCGTGGGGGTGTTGGATGGTGATAGGCCACGTGCCGGAGCTGCGCAGGGCGTACGGGTTCGACGAGGTCGCGATCGCCCCCGGCGACGTAACGATCAATCCCGACCTGACCAGCATCGACTTCTCGATCGACGGCATAGAGCTCTCCACGCCCATCCTCGCCTCCGCCGTCGACGCGATCGCCTCCCCTTCTTTCGCTACGGAGATGGACCGCCTTGGAGGCATGGCGGTCATGAACCTGGAAGGCATCCAGACAAGGTACGATGACCCGCAGGCGGCGCTGGACGAGATCGTCGAGACGCCGCGGGACGAAGTCATCGCGACCCTCCAGCGAGTGTACTCCGCGCCTATCAGGACGGACCTGATAGGAAAGCGGATAGACGAGACGAAGTCGAGCGGCGCCAAGTGCGCCGTTTCTGTTACCCCCGCGAGCACAAAGCAGCTGGCGCCGGCGGCGGTCGAGGCGGGCGCCGACGTGCTGGTGGTACAGTCGACGGTTACGACGGCCCGGCACATCTCCAAGAGCGAGAGGGGACTCGTGCTGCCGGAGCTGCTGGAGACCGTGGACATCCCTGTCATCGTGGGGAACTGCGTCGGCTACGATTCCGCGTTGGAGCTCATGGAGACCGGCATTGACGCCGTTCTGGTCGGCGTAGGCCCCGGCGCCATCTGCACGACCAGAGAGGTGACCGGAGTCGGCGTCCCCCAGGTCACCGCGACGCTCGATTGCGCCGCGGCCCGGGACGAGCACCACCGGCGAAGTGGCCGTTACGTCCCCATCATCACCGACGGCGGCATCCGCACCGGCGGCGACCTGTGCAAGGCCTTCGCGTCGGGCGCGGACGCGGTGATGCTCGGCACTCCGTTCGCCCAGGCCAGCGAGGCCCCGGGACGAGGCTACAACTGGGGCATGGCCAGCCATCACGCGGCGCTGCCCCGGGGCACGCGCGTCAAGGTGGGGATAACCGGCACGCTCGAGCAGGTGCTCTACGGCCCGACATCCAAGACCGATGGGACACAGAACTTGCTCGGCGCCCTGCAGGTGTGCATGGGGATGGTCGGCGCGAGGACGATCCGCGAGATGCACGACGCCGAGGTCATAGTCGCGCCCGCGATCCGCACCGAGGGCAAGCACTACCAGCTCGGCCTCGGCTAAGCGGCCCCGCGCCTCGCCGGGCGGAGCGCCGACGCTCAGCTAGTCGCCGGTCAGCTCCCTTACGGCCTCGATGAACGACGGGAGCACGGCCTTCCAGTCACCCACGACGCCGTAGGCCGACTCCTTGAATATGCTGGCGTCCGCGTCGCGGTTGATCGACACGATGTTCCTCGCGCCGGAGCAGCCCGCCATGTGCTGGCTTGCTCCCGACACGCCAACGGCGATGTACAGCTCGGGCGTAACCGTCTTGCCCGTCAGCCCGACCTGGTAATTGTGGTCGATCCACCCCGCGTCGCAGGCTGCCCTCGACGCGCCGACGGCTCCGCCAAGCACCAACGCGAGCTCCCGAAGCTGCTCGAAGGGCTCAGGCCCACCCAGGCCGCGTCCACCCGAGACCACCACGGACGCGTCCTCCAACCGGACGCCCTCGGTCTCCGCGGCGACCGTCTCGACGAGTCTGGTCCGCACGACGGCAGGGTCCAGGCCCGGTTGTACCACGACGACCTCGCCCTGGCGCGCCTGGTCGGGTTCCGGGGCCTCGTACGCGCCGGCCCTGAGCAGCACGACCTGCGGATCGCCCCCCGGGAACGTCACGGTGGCCACGGCGTTCCCGCCGTACACCGGCCTGCGCGCCACGACTCGGCCGGTGTGTTCGTCCCGCGACACGTCGATACAGTCCTGGGCCGCGCCGACTCCGAGTCGAAACGCCACCCGCGGGCCGACCTCGCGCCCCGTCGGGGTCGCCCCCGCGAGAACGACCGACGGCGACTCTCGCCTGCACACCTGCTCGAACGCGGCGACGGCGGCGTCGGTCGAGGCGCCGTCCAGCAGCGGGTCGGTCACGTCGTATACGCGGTCGGCGCCAAGCGCGACGGCGGCGGCGGCGCAGCCGGACGGCGATCGGCCCATCAGCGTCACGCCCACCTCGCCGCCCAGGTCCTGGGCCGCGCCCAGGAGCTCGCGGGTAGTGGAGTCCAGGTCTTCGCCACGGGTCTCGCCGAACACGAGCACGTCTACCATGCCGCTATCCCCTGGCCCTCGCGTACGCAGGCGTGCCGCCTCATATCAGGCCGTCTTCGCGGAGTCTCAGTGCCAGGGCCCGGCCGGCGTCCGCGTCGCTTTCGCCGCTGACGATCTCGCACTCGCGGTCCACCACCGGGACCGCGAGATCGATCACCCGCACTCTGGGGACCAGGTCGGCGGCGGCGACTCCCACGTCGGCCGCCGTCCACACCGTCGGCGTCTTCCGCCCGGCGGTCATGATCCCGCGCAGGGTAGGATATCTCGGCTCCCCCAGCTCGTTGCTGACCGTGACCAGGGCCGGAAGACGGGCCTCGACCACGTCGTAGCCGTCGGGCAGCACGCGGTGAACGACCACGCCGTCATCAACCACCTGCACGCTCCGCGCCACGGTGACGCAGGGCAGCCCCAGCATCTCGGCCAGGCCGAGCGGCACCTGCGCGTTATCCCAGTCGGACGCCTGGCGTCCGCACAGGACCAGGTCGGCGCCGCCCAGTTTCGCAATAGCCCGGGCGAGGACGTGCGCGGTGGCGTAGGAGTCCAGGTGCGCCATGGACTCGTCCACCACCAGCACGAGCTCGTCGGCGCCCATCGACAGCGGCTTCTTCATCACGTCGGCCTGGAAGCCGTCGCCGACGGACAGGACTGTGATCGTGCCTCCAGCCGCGTCCTTGATGCGCAGCGCCGCCTCGACGGCGTTCTCGTCGAAGCCGTTGATGACCGGAGGTATGCCAGGGGCGGCCGCCGCCCGGTTGCTCTCCGGGTCCACTCGAAACGCGGACGCGGGCATCTCCGGGTCCAGTACCTGCTTGACGCAAACGACTATCCTCGGGGCCATGCCACCTCCCTGCTACCTCCGAAGCCTAGCATCGCGACCGAATTGTTGCCAAGGCAGCCCGCTTCCCGAATCCGGCCGCCGGAGCCGTTCACTGCCCGTCCGGTACACTCGCTGAACGTGATTTTAATCACATATCGATTTGCTTTATTAGGTACTTGACTTGGTCAGTTCTTATACAAGTATAATACTTGTGCTTTGGGGATCTGTTCGGCTTCGATGCTTTGGAGGGACGACTGGGGTGCGCATAGAGATCGACGACCGCGGGACGCGCCGGCGGACGGAGACACTTACCTTCGTTCGCGCGATTCTTCGTCAGGACCACTCCGAGGGACGGGCTGGAGCCCCATCCTATCTTGTTCCGGCCGGGTACGCCCCTGCCTAAGGAGAGTCGCCATGGTAATCGCAGCAGCCAGACCTGAAGTATCCACGTCCCCACGTCCGTTGTCCGACTTCGAGGGTGCGGCGGCCCCGGGGGTCCAGGTCGCCCCTCAGCCGCTCACTCACTGCTACAGATGCGGAACGCGGTTGGTCATGGGCTACGACGAGCCGGAGTGCATGAGCTGCGGCTGGGTCGACTACTCCCAGACCATCGCCAGCAGCGCCAGCTCCAACGGCGCCAGTTCCAACGGCGCCAGCATCATCAGCGCGGCCACCAAATATGTGCTGCGCTACTGCGGAGACTTCTCCAACCTGGCGGGGACTCTGGTCTACGCGCGGGTCGTGCGGATACGCAATCGGGTGGCCTACGCGGTGAACTGCCCATTCTGCAATCAGGTGATGGAGCAGTCGTCGCTGTCGGGCAAGCGGCCCGACGCCCGAGAGCAACGCTACAAGTGCTCTCTCGGGCACAGGGTCTCCCTCGTTCCAACCAAGCGGGGCATGCTCGGCTGGCGGTAGTCCCCACGATACTATACCCGGTCGCCCGCCAGCCGCTTCTCCCACGAACTCGGCGGGCATGGCCTACGGGCGCCGGCGCACGATGGCCGGCGCCCATTGCCACGACACGCGCCCCCACATTCGCGGGGCGGTCCACACGCCCAGGGGTCATGGGCAAGTGACTGCCATCGTCGAGCTACGCAACCACGATCCGAGCCGGGTCCTCTTCGTGTGCGACTTCACGCCGCCTCGAGGCCCCGACCCCGCCCTCCTGCAGCCTGCCCGCGACCTGGAGGCCGACTTCATCTCGGTCGCGTACAACCCCGGCAAGTCGGTCCGCGTAACGTCCGCGCTCGCGGCCCACTGGATCAAGCAGAACACCGGCAGAGACGTGCTGTTCACCGTCGCCACGCGGGACATGAACAAGCTGGCGGTCGAGAGCATGCTGCTTGGCGCCGGGCTGCTCGGCCTGGAGAACGCCCTGGTGGTGATGGGCGACCGCTTCACCGAGCGCGAGCTGTCCGCGGTCAGGTCGGTCAACGACTTCACGCCCACCGGGCTGATCGCGGCGGCGGCCGCGATGAATCGGGGGCTGGACTTCAAAGGCGGCAAGCTGCGCTCGCCGACCGAGCTCTGCGTGGGGGCCACCATCGACCTGGGTCTGGGAGTAGAGGCGCAGACCAAGCTCACGCGCCGCAAAGTCGAGGCTGGCGCCCAGTACTTCCTGATGCAGGCCGTGTTCGATCCGGCGCTCGTGCGGCGGTTCCTCGACGGCTACGCGGACGCCTACGGCGAGGATCTGACCGCGCCCGTATTCTGCGGCGTCCAGGTAACTACGCCGGGCGGTCTGGTGTTCGGAGACGTCCCGGACTGGGTCACCGCCGACCTGAGTCGAGGTCGGGACGCCGTCGACATCGCGCTGGCCGTGGTTCACGCGTTCGTCGACGCCGGTTTCAGGTCGATCTACCTGGTGCCGCCCATACTTCGCGCCGGGCGCCGCGACTACGAGGCAGCCGCCCGCGTACTCGACGGCTTCAGCCGCTAGCGCCTTCGGCCGCCCGACACTGCGTCGGGTGCGGGGTGTTCAGACCGCGACTGCGGTCGCCGTGGCGTGCTGCTCGTCGGCGTGGTACGAGCTGCGGACCAGCGGCCCCGAGGCGGCGTGCCGAAAGCCCAAGGACTCGGCCTCGCGCTTGAGCTCGGCGAACTCCTCCGGCGTGTACCACTTGGCGAGCGCCACGTGCTTCTGCGAAGGCCGCAGGTACTGTCCGATGGTCAGCAGGTCGCAGTCGACGGACCGCAGGTCGCTCATCGTCTGGAGTATCTCGTCCCAGGTCTCGCCGAGGCCGACCATCATCCCCGACTTGGTGACCGCGCTCGGATCGAGCGCCTTGGCCCGCGAGAGCAGCTCCAGCGACTGGTCGTAGTCGCCCTTCGGCCGGACCCGGCCGAATATCCTGCGCACCGTCTCGATGTTGTGATTTAGGGTATCGGGCTTCGACGACATCACGGTGGCCAGAGCTGACCAGTTGCCCTCGAAGTCCGGTATCAGCAACTCCACCTTGCAGCCCTGAACGCGCTTGCGGACCTGGCGGACGCACTGCGCGAAGATAAAGGCGCCCCCGTCGGGAAGGTCGTCGCGGTTGACCGCGGTGATAACCGCGTACTTCAGCCCCATCCGCTCCACGGTCTCGGCAAGCCTCCCCGGCTCCTCCAGGTCCAGTCCCACCGGCTTGCCGGTGATGACCGCGCAGTAGCCGCAGGCCCGCGTGCAGATGTCGCCCAGGATCATGAAGGTCGCGGTGCCGCGCTCCCAGCACTCCCCTATGTTGGGGCAGTGCGCCTCCTCACATACCGTGTGGAGCTCGTTGTCGCGCATCAGAGTCTTCAGCGCGAGGTAGTTGGGACCGCCCGGCATTTTCGCCTTAAGCCATGAAGGAAGTCGCCTTTCCGAGGCCATCGTCACCTCCGGTCAACAATCATATCAGATTCGATGACGACCCCCGATCTACCCGGGCCACGCAAATCCCCCACCTCCGTCATTCCCGCGAACGCGGGAATCCATCCCCGACAAGGTGCGCCACTATGACACCGGAAGCAGTCCGTCACGCCGGCCGGCCCAATCAGCTGGGGAACCTAGGCCCCCATGGCCCTGTGCTATATTTGAGCCTGAGCTTTGACATGACCACCGTTGAGAGACGGCCCTACGGGCGAGAGCAGGAGCCAGAAGAGCCCGAGCTGGCGACCCTGAACCTGGAGGAGATGGGGCCGCTCGGCGATACGATGGCGCCCTTCGAGAACGGGCGCATCAACGTCTTCGGCGGCATACCGGGTGAGAAGGTGGTCGCCCGGATCGTGCGCTATCGCCGGAAAAGACGGCGGCACGTATCAGGCATCGTCACCGACGTCGTCGACCCCTCGCCCCATCGCGTCACCCCGCCGTGCCCCTTCTTCGGGCCGTGCAGCGGCTGTCAGTGGCAGCACATCGACTACCCTCACCAGCTCGATTTGAAGCGGAACGCGGTCCGGGCCGAGCTGGAGGCGTACGAGCCTCTGCGCGCCGTGCCCGTGTCCGCGCCGACTCCGGCGCCCGAGCAGCTCGGGTACCGCAACCACGGGCGGTTCACGGTGCGCCGAAGCGGAAGACTCGGCTTCGTCAACCGGATCACCCGGCGTTTCGTCGACGTCGACCGCTGCATGCTCATGGCGGACGGGATCAACGACGTGCTGAGCAAGCTCGACGGCCGCAGCCAGGAGACGAGCCAGCTCTCGATCCGATACGGGGTCAACACGTCCGACGTGCTCGTGCAGCCGGCGCTAAGCAGCGAGGAGATACCGCTGCAGACCGGACAGACGCACTACACGGAAGAGCTGCTCGGCCGCACCTTCCGGATCGCGTCGCCGTCGTTCTTCCAGGTCAACACCGCCCAGGCCGAGCGCCTGTCGGAGATCGTTCGGCAGAGGCTGGAGTTGCGCGGCGGCGATACGCTGATCGACGCCTACGCCGGCGTGGGGACGTTCGCGGCCCTGCTCGCTCCCCACGTCGGGCGCGTGATCGCGGTGGAGGAGTCGGAGGCGGCGGTCAAGGACGCCGCGGTCAATACCCTCGGCCTGGACAACCTTGAGTACCGGCAGGGCCGTACCGAGGACGTTATCGCCGAGCTCGACTCGACTCCCGACGCGGTCATACTGGACCCGCCGCGAGTCGGGTGCGACCGTGCCGCGCTGGAGGCCGTCGCCGCGTGGAGGCCGCGGCGCACCGCGTACGTATCGTGCGATCCGGCCAGCCTCGCGCGCGATCTCGACATACTCGTCGCCGCCGGGCTGAACGTGATCGACGTCCAGCCGGTGGACATGTTCCCGCAGACCCACCACGTCGAGTGCGTGGTCACGCTGGGGGCGGGATAGTGCGCCCGGCGGCGGGTACCCCGCGGCTGGTCCTGGCGTCAGCGTCCCCGCGGCGTCGCAGGCTGATGGCCGCGTTCCGGGCGCCCGCGCGGGTGATCGCACCCGAGGCGGAGGAGGAGCCGCGGCGGGGCGGCGAAACGCCCGAGGAGTTCGTCGTGAGGCTCTCCGCTTCCAAGGCGCGAGAGGTGTCACGCCGGGTTGGCGACGCCCTCGTCGTCGGGGCCGATACCGGAGTCGTCGTGGACGACGACGTCATGGGCAAGCCCGGAGATCGCGAGGACGCCGCCGCGATGCTGTACCGGCTCAGGGGCAGGACTCACCGCGTCGTGACCGGCGTCACGGTGGTCGACGGCGTCTCGGGCCGCGCACGCTCGGCGTACAGGGCCACGGAGGTGCTGATGCGACGGTACGCCGACGACGAGATATCGGCATACATCGACTCGGGAAGCCCCTTCGACAAGGCCGGCGGCTACGCCGTACAGGACCCCGTCTTCGCCCCGACCGAATCGGTGAACGGATGCTACCTGAACGTGGTCGGCCTGCCCCTCTGCGACACGGTGACCCTGCTCACAAGCATGGGCGCCGACGCGGAGCTTGATCCCGATTGGACGCCGCCCCCGGACTGCGTCGAGTGTCCCTTGAGGGTCGCCGAGGCGGTCCGATGACGTTCGTCGGGATGGGGCCGCTCGAGATCCTCGTGGTGCTGTTGGTCGGGTTCATCGTGCTGGGCCCGGACAGGATGCTCACCGCCGCACGGACGCTCGGCAAGGTGACCGGAGAGCTCAGACGGCTTGCCGACGGCCTGCCTGAAATATCGCTGGACGAGGAGCCGGTCGAGCGTCCGATAGTGCACCGGCGCGGCGGACCCCGTCCCTATGCCGGCGCTGCCGAGACCGCGGCCGAGCCGGCCGCGGAGGAGTCCGAGGAGCCCGAGAACGGGTCGAAGCCGGAGTCGGGCGGGCCGGTCGCCTTCAAGGCATCCGCCCGGACGCCCCCTGAGAAACGCGGCGATCCGGAAGCTGAGGACTCGGCGTGAACGAGGGGAAAGTCTCGTTCAGGCAGCACCTGAACGAGCTGCGGCGACGCCTGATATATTCCGTCCTCTTCCTGGCGATCGCCACCGCGGCGGCGTTCGTCTTCCACCAGGAGATTCTCAAGCTGCTCATGGAGCCGGCGGAAGGCTTCGCCGGGATCCCGAACCAGAAGCCCATATACACGGAGCTGACCGAGTTCATCGGCATCGCGTTCAAGGTCTCGCTGGTGACCGGATTCCTCGTATCGCTCCCATTCACGCTGTTCCAGATCGTCCTGTTCGTGGCGCCCGGGTTAACTCGGGGCGAGCGGCGCTATCTGTACACGCTGCTGCCGGTCAGCGTGCTCGTCTTCATCGCGGGCGCCGCTTTCGGCTACCGCGTGCTATTCCCGCCGGCGGTGCGGTTCCTGTTGGGCTTCAGCGGCGACGTTGCGGAGCCGCTGATCACCATCGGCAGCTATGCCAACCTCATGATGACGCTGCTCTTCTGGATGGGCCTGATCTTCGAGACGCCGGTGGTCATGTTCTTCCTGGCCAGGATCGGGGTCGTCACGCCATCGATGCTGGCGAAGAACCGGCGGTTCGCGATAGTCGTCGCATTTGTCCTCGGCGCGATGATCACGCCGACCATCGATCCGGTGAACCAAGCGTTGGTGGCGCTTCCCGTAATGGCGATGTACGAGGCGGGCATCTGGCTGGCAAAGCTCGGAGCGCGCGGCCGGCGCCGAGCCGCGCAGCAACTAGAAGCGGAAAGCCAGGACGTGTAGGGGGCGACTGCCGGCCGCGGGGCGGCCCACACTCGTCATTCCCACGATGGGAGTGCAGGAGCGCCCTGGTGCGGAGTGGAGCGGTCTATTTTCCTGTGAGCTGTGCCATTGTGTGCCAAAGCGTGCCATTCCTATCTGACCGGTGGCACACTTTGGCGGAAAATGGCACAGCAGGTGTGCCACGGTTCGTATCTGGCGTGGCACACGGAGGAACAAAATGGTACACCGGTGTTCCATCCGTATGTGGTCCCTGTATCAGGGTTCGCCCTCCTCAGTCCTCTCCCGTCAGTCAAGGGAGAGGAGGCAAGACACGCGTCCCGCGGGCGCCTCGCATCGAGTGTATCGGCTACCAGAGTAGCACAGGTGAGCTGTTATATCCAGCGGTCCTGGTCTCGGGCCAGGGCCTTTCGACTATTCGTAGAGGCCATTGAACAGAGCAGTACATTCGTGCTACTCTGTCCTCGTGACAAGCACTCGCCAGCAGATTGATCGAGCCCGCGCGCGTCGAACCGCGCCGCGGGGCCGATTCCACCACTATCCACAGGATGCCGTGACACACCGGTATGACATTTGTGCCACGGTGGGGATACCGCTCAGATAGGGCGTGGCCCAGAATGGCACAAATTGGCACATTTTTCCCGAAATCGACCGCGGCCGCACTCGGCGAGGAAGTCCGGGACCAAGCCGATAGGCGCTGCTCCGTTGGTAGCGCGTCCGACAACCGAAAGGCCCTGGGTCTCTGGTAACTGTTCAGGGTGAGCCGTCGCGCGTCCTTCCCGTCTCGCAGAGACTCTTGCGTAGCGCCCCTGGCGGCAGACGGCGGTGACTGAGCCCCGCCCCTGGGTTCCCGCCTGCGCGGGAACGACGGTTGTGCAAAGGTCTCCCTGCGCGGGAACGACGGTTATGCAGGGGGCTCCCTTCGCGGGAATGACGGTTGTGCGAAGGTCTCTTCCCACGGGAACGACGGTGCGGGGCAGCGTCACTCGCGGGACGGCGGTGATCCGGGCGTCAGTCCTTGGGCTTGGCGCCACCTTCGGCTTGCGCGTCGTCCTTGTCTGGGTCCGTGTCGCCCGCGACGGACGACTTGAACTCGCGTATCGCCTTGCCCACGGCGCCGCCGACTTCAGGCAGCCTGCCCACGCCGAAGATGACCACGACGATGGCGAGGACTACGAGCAGCTCCCACGGATGTACAAAGTGCGGCATCTAGCGTTGCCTCCGGCCATTCGAGACGGGCCTCATGGTAGTGCGGCGCCGATTTAGCGTCAATTTGACGGCCTCGATGGCGACGGTCTACGACCGTCCCGGCGTCACGTACGGGCTTGACGCGTCGGCTCCGCCGGGGCCGGATTGGTGAGGCCGGCGGCGAGGGATGCGGGAACGAGCCGCTCGAGCTCGTCCAACGTCCACTCGCCGGCGGTGTGGATGCTCTTGGATACGCGGCGCGTGGAGTACAGGGACATCGCCCAGCCGTTCGTCGCGACGACCCGGCCGGTGAACGCCCCGCCGGCCTCGGTGCAGAGGTACACGATCTTGGCCGCGTTGTTCTCGGGGGCCAGCGCCTCCTCGGGCTCGAGCGATCCGACGATCTCCGCCGCTCCCCCGCCCGACCCGTGGCGCACGCTGTCGGGCACGGTCGCCATCATTCTCGTATTGGCGCCCGGGTATATGGCGTTGACCGTGATCCCCCAGGGCGCGAGCTCCTTCGCGAGCGAGCGGGCGAAGCCGACGATGCCCTCCTTGGCCGACGTGTAGTTCGTCTGCCCGGCGGACCCGAGCCCGGACACCGACGAGAACAGCGCGATACGGCCGTACCGCTGTTCGATCATGTGCGGAACGCACTGCCGGACCATGTTGAAGGAGCCGTACAGATGCACGCGCAGCACGGCGTCCCACTCCGCCTCGGTCATGTTGAACACCATGCGGTCGCGCAGGATGCCGGCGGCGTTGCACAGGACGTCGACGCGGCCATAATTCTCCACGGCGGTGCGGACTATCGCCCCTGCGCCGTCGAAGTCCGCCACCGAATCGAAGCTGGCAACGGCGTCGCCGCCCGCGGCGCGAATCTCCGCGGCCACGTCCTCGGCCGGGCCATGGGACGAACCGGCGCCGTCGACCGAGCCGCCCAGGTCGTTGACCACCACGGCGGCGCCCTCCCGGGCGAGCAGCATCGCCACGCTGCGGCCGATACCCCTGCCCGCGCCCGTCACTATGGCCACGCGGCCCTGGAGCCTGGCGTCCATGCTCAACCTCCCGCCAGGAGACCGGGGGCGTGCGCGTCGATCTCGTCCAGCGTCATCGGCCCCCACTTGTGGATGCTGCGCTCGATGGCCGGGTGGGCGTACACGACTAACGAGCCGTCGCGGGCCCCGAAGGCGTAGCCGTTGACGTGGGTCAGCAGCTCGGTGCACAGGAGCGCCGCCAGGGCCGCGGCGCCCTCCGGCCTCTCGCCCACACACAGGGCATTGCAGGTGACGCCGTACTTGCCCAGGTCGCGGGCCACGGTCCGGGTCATCCCGACGACCGCCTCGGACGCCGCGGAGAAGGCCGACGCTCCCGGTACGCCGAGACCGGCGTCGGACGTGAGGTTGACGATGCGGCCGCTCCTCTGCTGGCGAAAGCGGACCGCCGCGAACTTCGTGGGGGCGAAGACCGCCTTGACGTTGGCCGACACGACGCGGTCGAAGTCGCCGGGCTCCATCTCATGGACGGGCCCGTCGACGCGAGCCTCGACGCTGTTGATCAGCACGTCGAGCCGCCCGTATGCGTCGATGGCGGCAGCGATCAGCGCCTCGGCCCCGGCCATGTCCGCAACGTCGTTTTCCGCGGCTACGGCCTCGGCGCCGGAGAGGCGCAGGGCTTCGGCGACGGCCTCGGACGTGGACGCCCCGGGCCCGGGGCTGTTGACGACGAGTGAAGCGCCTTCACGGCCCAGCAGGGCGGCGAGGGCCGACGCGACCGGACCGGCCACGTCGGTGACGACTGCGACCTTGCCTTCGAAGCGGTTCCCCAATGTGTCCCCAGCTCTTCGCTTTGGGCGCGGCCGCGGGGCTATTGCAGCAGCCGGCCGTCGTAGTCGACCGGCACGATCGGCAGCCCCAGCTCCCGCAGACCCGGCTCGATTGCGGCACGGTCGCCCACGACAAGCACGGCCAGCCGCTTGTCGTCCACCCGTCTGGACGCCAGCTGGCGGAGCTGCTCCAGCCCGACCGCGGCGATGTTCCCGAGGAAGTCGACGTAGTAGTCGTCGGGCAGCCGGAAGAGCGCGATCTGCACGAGCCGAGTCATCATCTGGCCGTGCGTCTCGAACTGCGCCGGGAAGCCCCGGGATATACCGTCACGCGAGTCGTCGTACTCCTCCTGGGTCACGGGCCTGTCGCCGCGAATGTCGGAGAACTCCTTGAGGGTCTCGATCACCGACTCCTTGGTGACCGACGTCTCGACGGCGCCTCCGGCGAAGACCGCCGAGACCTCGCTACCCCAGTCGAGCGACGAATAGTACCCGTAGCTGTACCCTTTATCCTGCCTGAGATTCATGAAGAGGCGCGACGCCGGGTGGCTCCCGAAGACGTAGTTGACGAGAGTCAGCCCGTAGTAGTCCGGGTGGCTGCGCGGGAACGTGAGATGCCCGGCCCTGATCACCGACTGTGGCGCGCCGGGCTTGTCGGCGATGAAGATGGTCGTCCCGCCGGGCGCGTCGACCGACGCCCCTGCGGGACCGTCCGGCGCTTGGCCGGTCCAGTCTCCGAACAGCGACTCGGCCCGCGATACGACCTCGCCGACGCTCGCGTCGCCGACCACGATCAGCGTCGAGCCATCGGGCACGTAGCGCCCGGCGTGGTGGGCGACCAGGGCGTCGCGGTCCAGCGCCTCGATCGAGCCGATCGTGCCGCTCAGCGGATGGCCGGAGGGGGTGTCGGGGCCGTACACCAGCCCGCGGGCGGCGCGCTCGGCCACGCCGGCCGCGTGGTCGCCGATACGCCTGAGATCGGCCAGCCGCTCGTTGCGTATCCGTTCCAGCTCTCTGTCCGGGAACGTCGGGGTCCGCGCCACGTCCGCGGCGATTTCGAGGGCCCGCGTCCAATGCGTGGTCAGGGTCTGGGCGCCGACGATAGCGTGCTCCCGGCTGGCCGAGCTGGCGAGGCTCGAGCCCATGAACTCCATCTCGTCGGCGATCTGCACGCTGGTCTGCGAGGCCGTGCCCTCGGCCAGCATCGCGGCGGTGATCTGAGCCGTGCCCGGCGCCCGCTCCGGGTCGCCGGCGCCGCCCGCCCTGAC
This sequence comes from Dehalococcoidia bacterium, assembly GCA_965261815.1. GTDB lineage: Bacteria > Chloroflexota > Dehalococcoidia > Lucifugimonadales > CAZENU01 > CAZENU01. Next base: position 2,382,803 of record CBDHDR010000002.1, on the reverse strand, counting down.
GACGAGTGCGGCGCTGACCAGCGGCAGGCCCCGCTTCTCTACGAACAGGATGTCCAGCCCGTTGGACAGCGAGTGGCGGGTAGGAGTCGGGGGCGAGAATCCCTTCACGGCCTGCGCAGCCGGAGTCGAGCTCCTGTCCACCACGCTCTGCGACGCCGTCGCCTTGTCCTGCGGGAGCACCGCCATGCGCACTCTATTGGGCCCGAGCGTCTGGCCGGCCACCCTCAGCACGTCATCCGGAGTGACGGCGCGGTACCGTTCGAGAGCCCTGTTCAACGCGCCCGGGTCTCCCGCGAAGACGTTGTAGTGGTTGAACTGGTCGGCCCTGCCGCCGAAGCCCCCGACGTGCTGAAGCTGCCTGACGTGATGGCTCTCTACCAGGTTGATGGTGCGCTGAATCTCGCGTTCCGAGGGAGGCTCCTTCCGTACCCGGTCGAGCTCCTCTTCGACCACGTCCTGGATCTCCTCCAGGGAGTGGCCGGGGTTGGCGGTGACCATCACGTCGAACTCGCCCGCGATCTCCTGCCCGTCGCTGCCCACGCTGACGTCCCGGGCGATCTGCTTTTCGTACACGAGGGACCTGTGGAGCCTCGAGCTCTTGCCCTCGCCCAACAGGACGGCCAGCACGTCGAGCGGCGCCTCGTCGGGATCGAACAGCGGCGGGGCGGGCCAGACCAGGTACAGCCTCGGTAGCTGCACCCTGTCGCGCAGGTCCAGCCGGACCTCTCCCCTGAGCGTGGAGTCCATGCGGCCGATCCGGTCGACTGCCGGAGCCGGCTCCAGGTCGCCGAAGTAGCGATCGACCAGCTTCCTCGCCTCGTCGCTGTCGAAGTCGCCGGCGAGGGTCAGGCTGGCGTTGGACGGCGAGTAGAATCGTCTGAAGAAGGCCTTGATGTCGTCGAGGTGGGCCGCGTCGAGGTCCTCCTGCGATCCGATGACCGGCCAGCTATAGGGATGAGGCGGCGGGAACAGGGCCGGCTGCAGAAGCAGGTGCGCCGTGCCGTACGGCCGGTTCTCGTAGCTCTGGCGCCTCTCGTTCTTCACCACGTCCCGCTGAACATCAAACCTCTTCTGGTCGAGCGCGTCCAGCAGGAAGCCCATCCTGTCCGACTCCAGCCACAGCGCCATCTCCAGGTGGTTGGACGGCACGGTCTCCCAGTAGTTGGTCTTGTCGGAGCTCGTGGACCCGTTGACGGCGGCCCCGATCTTCTGAAGGGGCTCGAAGTAGAGGCGGTTGTGGTTCTTCGACCCCTCGAACATGACGTGTTCGAACAGGTGGGCGAAGCCGGTCCGGCCGGACTCCTCGTTCTTGGACCCTACGTGGTACCAGAGGTTGACTCCGACGGTCGGCAGCGCGTGGTCCTCGTGGAGCACGACCTGCAAGCCGTTGGACAGCGTAAACTTCTGAAAGGCAAGCTCGTACATAGCGTTCTCCAGGCAACCAGGGCGATTATATACCGCCGCGCCCGGCGATGGCGCTTCAGTCGGGAGGGGCCAAGACGTGAAAGGATCAGTTTACCAACACGACGACGTAGGCTGGCAGAGCGAGGGAGGACGTGGCAACTGACCAAAGAGCCTCTTGACACAGGTCCCAAATCCCCCACCTGACATTGTTGAGAGCTGTTTCGTGTGCTTTCAGGGGTGTCCGGGTGTCGACCAGGGGTGACGCATGACATGATCGGCATCGGAGAGGGTCTCGGGTGCCGTCTTTGAGGGTATCGGCAGCGGTTCGCTGCCAATTATGGTTGTTGTCAGGCCGAAGAAGGCATGGCCCGGCCTGGCAACTCGGCAGAGTCGCCTACAAACCGATGCTCCAGGCAGGGTCGCCTATGCTCGATACGGCTCGGCAGCCAGCGCCAATATCCTCTGCCGCGCCCTGAGCAGCAACTCGTATGAGGGATGGCCACGGGCAAGACGGATGATCAACCTCCTGGCGTGACGCACCACACGGCCCGGTAGGGCGATCAGGGCGAAGCGCACCGCCTTGAGACGCTTGCCCACCCACTGTCCGCCCAACACCAGCCGCTTCATGGCAGAGTTCAGGTTGAAGGCCAGCACCGATATAGCCCACCATGCTGCGTTGGCTCCGAACAGCCTCGACGGAAGCCTGCCCCCGGCAAGGTCACTCTTGAGGACGCCGTGGACCTCCTCGCCCTTGCCACATCTCTGCCTCGACCACCAGATCAACTCGTCCCCCGCAATGCTCCGGTTGGTCACCACTCCGAAGACCTTGTACCAGCCTCTGTTGGACAGCTCCATCGCGGGGAACGGAAGCTCCATCTGCCCCTCCATTCCCGGCAGAGGCTGTTCGATCAACCGCTCCCTGGTAGCTATGAACCGATACTCAGGGCTGTTCTTGGAGTGCCCTATCCATTTGGGTACGAAGTTCACCTCAGCCCACTGCTGACCCGTGTCCACGCGATGCTCGCCAACCTTGCGGTACAGCGTCTGCCAGTCTTGCTCGGCGACCTCTGACACCGCTCGGCGGAACTCTGCCGTCACGTCAACCCCAACCGCGAACTCGATCACCCCGAACCGCTCGTCTCTACCCTCCGCGCAGTACCGCAGCAACTCTTGCTGATACCCCGCCGTGTCAGACCGCAGCATCACGCTCTCCACACCGGCAGGCAGATGCTCCAGTGCTTCGGTCAACACTCGTAACTGCTGATGGCCCGCAGGTACGTTGCCGTCCCGAAACTCTGAATGCACAATCTGGTCGGCCTCTGCCCAGTAGGTGGTCAGCGGCTGGTAGGCCCTGTACCCCTTGTAGCTGTGGAGCGCCTCCTGCTTGCGCGTCTCCACCAGTGTGGCATCCATGTCCAGTGTGGCCTCGGTCTGAGGCGAACGGCTCTGCACGAAGCCCACCAGGTCGGCGTTGACCTTCCCCAGACCCTGTAGCGCTTCGTTGGGAGCCGCTATGAACGCCCTGTGAGCTTCCCGCTTCGACTCCTCGTCCATGTCGTGGAACCCCTCCAGATACCGGAACGCCGCAGACTCCGACGGCACGCTCCGAAGACGCTCGACTCGCCATCTCTTCTCCAACGCCCTGCGCTCGCTGAGACGCATACCACAGGTCTCGAACTCTCGAAGTATCCTGCACAACCCTCTGTCCTTCTCAAGGAGATCAAGGTCGGACACTGACTCGCCGCCTGCCAAGTTCAGCAGTATCAACGAGATGATCGTCTGGCTATCCGTCCAGCCCTGACCACACTCCCGCAGTCTCACGTGGCGCTCTACCGATGACCTCAAACCCGCTGCGTCCATCAACTCCACGTACGTCAGCAGCCCCGACAGTCCCGTCATACCTGTCGAGCCCTTCTCCTGCTCGTACTGGAATGCCAGCAAGCCTTGATTTCCTCGTAACAAGGGGCTTTCGGGTTGGTACTGGGGAGTGAGGACGGTTAGGTGTGGAGGGGTTGGATGTTCCGGTTGGGGGTTGTGTAGTGGCCGATGAGGTCGTTGTGGTGCGACCTACGCCGTCCGGGTAGGGATTACCGGGTTGGCAGCGTCACCCGCAAGGTCATGCAGCGGCGGGGACAGTGGCCAGGGCAGCCGGCCGGGCCAACGTCTCGTCCATCTCGATCAGTCGTGCCCCGACCATCCGCTTGACGTTGCATGCCAGGGCCTTGAGGTAGACGGCGAGCCGGACCCTCTCGCCGCCACGTACCCGTAAGCGGCCAAGACCATGGCGCCGTTTCATTTCCGAGTTCGTCCCCTCTATCCCCGCACGCAGCCCGTACCGTTTGCGCCACTGTCCGTCTGACTCTGCCGCACGCCTCCGTGCGATGTTCATCCTCGCCAGGTCCGCACTCAGCACGTAGGCTCCACCCCGTGACCACTCTCCCCCAAGCTCAGGGCGACTGCGCCACCTCACAGGGCACCGGGCACGCAGCGCGCAGGGCTCACACACCGCCCGGGCGAAGTGTATCTCCACCCGCTCAGGCGCATCCTCATCCTCGTACTCCGCCACCGCCCCATGTCCCGCGGGACACACCGCACTCCTCGTCGCCATAACGTCGATGTCAAAGTCAGCAGCAGTCAGTCTGACCGGCTCATCACCACCTCCGTCGGGTTCCTTGTGCGACCGGCCACCGACCGGGCTCACCAGCTCCGTACCCCTGCGCTCCGCCTCCCATCCATTCCGGCCAGAACCATATGACGTGTCCGCCCACAGCTCCGAAGGACCTATCCCCCGTTCACTCAACTCGTCGATCACCCGCGTCGTCACCACAGAGTCGCTGCCGCTCGATGGCGTGACCTCCACGTGCGTGATCATCTGAACGGCGTTGTCGCTCTCACACGTCTCGGCCACCTGCACCTCGTATCCCTTCCCCTTGTGTCCGCTGTAGGTCACCGCAGGGTCGTGCGGTGTCTGCAGCGAGTCCGACCGCACCTCCCTCGGCTCCCTCAGCGCTATCGGCACCTTCCCCTCTGCCGCATCGTCGTCATCCGCTCCGGGACGACCGTCCCTGTGACCACCCACGTGGCACTGCTCGCGCAACAGTCGCTCCAACAGCCCGTACTCGTCCATCTGCGCCACCGCCGTCCCGCGGAACCGATCGACCAGCCGGTACACGTCGCGCGCGCACACCGACAGCCGGCGACGCCCCTCTTCCGAACGCGCGTCCTCGTATCGGGATGCTTCTCCGGTCTCCTTCAGGTACCGCTGGGCCAGACCATACCCAATCCCTTCTCCCAAGCCAGGGTGCTCACGGCTCACCGCCAGCAGAAACACCCGGATCGTCTCGCAGAACAGCCCCAACCGCGTCAACACCGCGATGTTGCTCATGATGTGCGTAGAGTCAACGCGCTGCTTGCCTGTCCGAAGACCCAGAGCCTCGATCATCCGGTCCGTCGTCTCGCAGAACGCCAACCGCCCCCCGTCGTGCTCCATCAACCGCACGCGAAAGTTGTGCAGCGTCTTTTGCGCAAGGTGTGCCTCCTCCATCTCCAACCCCAGCGCGTGATGCCACAGCAGGTTGAACTCCAACTCCTCCAGGGCCTCGATGTCCGTCAGATCGAACATCTCCTTGAGCACCAGCACCCCGAGCACCGTCTGCACCGCGCGGTTGGGCCTGCCCATGTCCGCGCTGTACATCGCAGCGAACCGCTCCTCGTCTATCAGCGGCAGAGCCTCCTTCCGAAACACCTGCGCCCAACTCCTCCGCATCAGCCTTGCCTTCCTCGGCGTGATCAGAAACTCCGACTGCCATAAGCTCTCTTGAGGCTCTCTCGTTCGAAACATCGACTGACTACTCCTGCTCCTGAGTCTTCTCTCCTCCACCTTCTCCAGGCCCTATTATCTTCAATCCCACAACCCTTAACAACGACTTTTTACGACAGAATCAAGCCTTGCTTCATAATAGCTGCACCTCGTTGGTGATCGGTTCGTTTGCTCAACAACCATCTTAGCCCGCATCGCGTCGGGCGCCAACGAGGTTCTTCTCTTATCTAGGTGGGGAATCTGGGAGGTTTCAACCTCGTGCGAACATCCGTATGTGCCGCGATTGTATCGCGGTACGCTCGCTATTTGGTGCGAATAGTGGGACGAGACGATCACGGGCTGGCGATATGAGAACAAATATCTCGAAACTGACGACCGCCCATCTTGACGCTGTTGACAAGCTGATGAAGTCGCACAGCGGGACGATCCCGATCCGACCAGGCTACGCCCTCAATCTGTTCGATAGGCAACAGTCGTCACGCGATCTCTTCGGAGGAGACCCCGACGTGCTGATGAACTGGAGCAACGCGTATTACCGTAGGGCGACTCTTCGGCATATGTTGCGGCCTCCCGGTCGGATACTGTGGTACGTAAGCGGTGAGAAGAAGGTCGTGGCCGTTTCTCATCTTGACGATGTCGCGATCGACACGCCCAAGGAGCTCGTTCGCAGATTCGCCAAGTACGGAACACTAGAATGGCAGAGCCTCTACGAGATGTGCGAGCGAGACGTATCGAAGAAGCTTATGGCGTTCCAATTCTCACATACGTTCTCCTTCCGTAGAGACGTTCCGCTAGACGAGGTAAGGAGGGTGTTCGACGAGGATGGAGTTGGACAGTCTTTCCAGTCCCCAAGGAAGATACCCCTGACCACTTTTGGCAAGCTGTTCCAACTTGGATACCCCGAGCAATCATGAAGGCATCAACGGCCCCATTGCTCATGTCCCTACGGCCCAACTACGCGGACCTCGTCTTTGGGGGACACAAGACGGCTGAGTTAAGGCGGCGGGCCCTGACCCATATGAAGGGGCGCGACGTATACGTCTACGTGACCCGCCCAGTTATGGAACTGCGGGGAGGGTTCAGCGTCGGTGAGGTCTGGAGAGGCAGTCCTGAGCAGATTTGGGAGACGGTGTCGGATCGTGCCAGAGTCGACAAGTCCGATTTCGACGCCTACTACGCAGGACAGTCTATCGCCTACGCCCTGGAAATCACACAGGTCTGGGAATACGCGAACCCAGTTGGCCTAGTCGCCTTACGAAGTCAGTTTCACGATTTCGTTGTCCCGCAGTCGTGGCGGTACGCGAAACCCGCAGAATATCAATCCTTCCGGAGTATGAAAAGACGCGCGTAATTGATTAGCGGATGGAAGGGAAGGGTGTTCAGAGTGAAGGGGAGTAGATGGGAGTGCCGCTGAACACAGCGCAGAGCCGGTCCACGACAGGCTGGTCGCCTCCATTGCGCTCCAACGTCCTGATTACGCTGGTGAAGGCTGAGAACGCATCGGCCCCCTCCACCGTCTTGGAGCAGTGCGATACCTTCCGCGCGATCACTGCCGGGCGGAGCGCTCGTTCAGCACGGTTGTTGGTCGGCTCAATGCCCGGATCGTCCAGGAAGCGCAGCAGGTTGCCCCGGTCGTCGTGCCAGCCCAACTCGTTCTGCAGCCTCAAGTTGTCCGCATCAGCCATCGGGCGGTCGCGGAGATGATAGCTCAGCTGTTGCTTCAACCGTTCGGCCTGGACCGCAAAGTTCTCAGCCTCTCCTCGGTGATATGCCCTCCACAGGTCCATCGCTTCTCGCAAAAGCGCACTCAGACTCTTGCCGAAGCTGCGTCCCCTCCCTGTCTTGGTCTGGACCACCTCGCTGACCGAGCGCAACACGTGCGCCAGACACTTCTGCTGCCTCACCTCGGACAGCGCCTGGGCGTCGTAGCTGCGGCCCCGATCAGTCACCATCACCCCTCCATAGTCCGAGGGGACCACCTCCCGCACCTCTTCGTTCCGGTGACGAGCACGGACTTGATACACCGCAGCCTCATCCGTCTCGAACGCCATCAGAAACGCTCGCTCGCCTCCCACTCGCCAGCCCGTGTCGTCGGTGTGGACGAACGGACTCGCCCGCACCGATGTCCGCAACTTGCGGTAGGCATCACCCACCGCACCCTTGGCACGACGCAGCGCGTCTTGGCTGATCGCTCCCTGGCTCACTCTCACACCAGTCAGCGCTCTGAGAACGGCAGGAACCTTCCGTACCGGAACGCCCACCCCATAGTGGAGCACGTGGGCCGCCGCCATCAGCCGCTTCCCCACTCGGTGGGCGCTGGCCCCGTACTGGTCAGGCGCTATGTCCGGATGACGCCCTCGCACAGCCTTGCCGCACGACCGGCACCGGCATACCTGCACACGATACGCCGTTACCTGGGGACGTGGGACCGGTGGAAGGTCGGTCACGTAGGCAAGCCGCACTCCCTCATGTTCGAGGACGCCTCCACATCCGGGGCAGGTGTCCCCCAACACTGGCACTGCTACAACCGGCTCGGTCACCTCATCGGCAGACGGCGGCTTGCGGTAGATGAACTGCCCCGTACCCGGCTTGCGGCCAGGACGCTTGGGCTTGCTGCTGCGCCTGCCCTTGGAGAACGGCGCAGCCTGTCGCTTTCCCGCTCGCTTGGCCTCGGCGAGTTCCTTATGCAACTCTTCGTTGACTGCCGTCAACCGCGCGTTCTGCTCTTGAAGCCGCGTCACCAACGCGATAAACTGATCCCGTTCAGAGGGGGACAAGCTTGGGGAACTGCACATAGCCAAAGTCTAAACCAGCACCCAGCGCTCGCCGCAACCCCTCTACGGGCCACTAAACCGCTAATCAATTACAGACGCGCCGTGGCAACCGCAACCAGCGTTCGGCCACCGCGGCCGGTTCATCCACGGCAACCAGCACCGTTGGCAGGGCAATCGCATTTCAATGAGCCAGTACCAAGAGTAAGTAATCTTCGTCCCATCCGGCGCGCTTGCGCTTGGCGGCCAGACCCCCCTTTGATGTGGTTTCACGCTTGAGCATGTTCAGCGCCATGCGACGCAGCACGGATAAGTTCTGTGCTGCATTGCCCTGCCTCACCCTGCTGTCGTCTTCGCCGAAAGCTACGTCCAACACCCAGTGGACAGAGTTCTCGATCCCCCAATGCGTTCTGACGCTTGCGAGCAGCACTTGCGCGTCGTTCGGCAGACTCGATATGTAGTAGCGGGTCTGAATGGACGTCTTACCATCCTCAATCCGCTCGGACTCGACCATCACCACGCTCGTCAGCTTCGTCCACTCATTGCGGTCGTTTATGTAGCTGAGGTGGTCGGGGTCTGAGACAGACCAACACCGTCGTGTCTCGATTCTGCCATGGCCTTTGTTTACCGTCTCATGGAAGTCGTGGTCGAGATAGTCAAAACCGGTCTGTCGGGCCTGTTCAAACGTATCCGTTACGTCTTGGTGGAGTTGGGGTTGGTTCTCCTTGAGGGCCAGGACGTAGTCAGCGCCTTGGTCGATAATCGTCGTCGCTATATCTTTCTGACACCCCATCGCGTCGATGGTCACTGTGCATCCTGACACGTCCAACGTAGTGAGCAGTTCGGGTATGGCCGTGATCTCGTTGGACCGCTCATCCACCTTGGTCTGACCGAGGATCAGACGATTGACCGACGCCCACGCGCTCACCATGTGGATTGCGGACTTGCCCGCAACTCCGTCGTGCGAGCGACGAAGTGTCTTTCCGTCTATGGCCACGACCTGACCTCTGGTTACGTCGTTGACCGTATGGACCCATTCCTCGAAACACTCCTCGAACTGAACGGGGTCCAACCTCGCAAAGACCCTCCCAAAAGTGTCGTGCGACGGGATTCCATTGGGCAGTTCAAGCAGTCGGCTGAACCAGTCCTTCTTGGCCTTGCCGAACATCTCTACATCCACCCATGAGTCGGCTCCACAGATGACGGCGCAGATGGCTATGACGATGACATCTATGAGTTTGTGCCGTTTTGCGTGACCGGTTCGGGGGTCTGTCAACTTGGCGAACTGATCGGTCAGCAAGCCTACGGGTGAATTGTCCATGAGGTCACTCCCTCGCTAAAGAATGACCACATCTTACTGGATATTGTCTTATACTTGTCTAAATGCGATTGCCCTGGCACCGTTGGCCACTGGCGCGTCAGCCTGATCGGTGCCTGAAGGGTCCCAGGACCATTTTCCGATCGACCGGCTGGCGACTACTGCTCGGCGATGTCAGGCGGCGGTGAGGCCCAGGTCCTTGAGGATGGGCGGGATGAGCTGCTTCTCGTCCGGGGTCAGGCTTCGCAGTGGCGCCGTCATCGCGTCGTGGTCTATGACGCCGAGGAGCTTGAGCGCCGACTTGAGGCCCGCCATCGCCGAGGAGTTGGCGCCGCCGCCGGCCGCGAGACGGATCACGCGTGTCGCGGACATCAGCCCGGCCAGGTTCTTCTCCGCGGCCTCCTCCTCCCCGCTGACGCCCGCCTCCCACGCCCGGGCCGCGATGGCCGGCACGAGGTTCGCGATGCCCGGTATCACGCCGTGCACCCCGACGCCGTTCGTCGTCGTGATGCGGTATACGGAGCCGAGAAAGCGGTACATCTCGACGCCGCCCTGCCGGCACAGCGCGTTGAGCTCGGCCAGCGGCTCGCCGGAGCCGGAGCTGTCCTTGGTGCCGACGACGTGTCCCTCGGCGCCCAGCGCCGCGAGCACGCCGGGCTCGATGGCGGTCTTGACGGTGGGCGGGATGTTGTACGCCCACAGCGGCATCCCGACGCGCTCGGAGATCCGGCGGAAGTGGTCCGCGATCTCGTCCTGGCCGCAGGGGTAGTAGTACGGCGGCGTCGCCGCTATGCCGGCTAGCCCCATCTCCCGCACCGACAGCGCGAGGTCGACGGTCAGCTTCGTTGCCGCGGCGGACACGTTGGCGATCACCGGCACGCGCCCGGCGGCCTGGTCGGCGGCCGTCTCGATGCACAGCAGCCGCTGGTCGTCCGTCAGCGCAGCGAACTCGCCGGTCGTCCCGGCGGCCCAGATGCCGTGGACGCCGCCCTCGATCAGATAGTCGACCAACCGCCGCAGCGACGGGACGTCGACCTTCTCATCCGGCGTCAGCGGCGTGACTATGGGAACGATTACGCCTTTGATCTTGTCGTCCAGCAATTGGCACCTCGGACGGATGGGAATGTGCTGGCGGCGCGGCAGGATGTCTTCCAAGACTCCGGGCCCGCGTGACGCAAGTCGGGTAACCGCAGCGGCGGCGCGGGATACCCGCGCCGCCGCTACATGGGATCGCTATAGTCGAGCCCTCCCCGCTAGCCGCCGCCAATGGCGGGCAGGAAGTGGACCTCGCTGTCCTCGCCGACCTTCTCCAGAATGCCCAGGGGAGTCACCTCGCCGTCAACCGCGACCGAGATGTTCGCCTTGATCCTGAACTTGTCCACTAGCTGGTCCTTCATCCCCGGATACTCGGCCTCCAGGTTTTTGATGACCTCCCGAACGGTCGATCCGGGCACGACGACCGTCTCCCGGTCGCCCGTCAGTTTGCGCATCAACGATGGGATGAAGACCGTTGCCATAAGCCTACCGCGCCTGCTCCAGAACAGCCTTGTTGACCGCTCCCGGATTCATCGGCAGCCTGTTCATGCGCACGCCGGTGGCCGCGTGGATGGCGTCCGCAACCGCGGCGGGCGGCGGCACGATGTTGGCCTCGCCAACTCCCCTCACCCCGAACGGGTGACCAGGATTGGCGACCTCGACGATGACCGTGTCGATCATCGGCAGGTCGAGCGCGACCGGCATCCGGTAGTCCAGCAGCGAGGTGTTGGTCATCCGGCCGACGTCGTCCATGAAGTACTCTTCGTTCAACGCCCACCCGATGCCCTGGACGCTGCCGCCCTGCATCTGGCCTTCGACGTAGCTGGGGTGGATCGCCTTGCCGGCGTCCTGGACGGCCGTGAACCGGAGGATGGTCACCTTGCCGGTCTCGGGATCGACTTCCACGTCGACGACGTTTCCGGCGAAGGAGCCGCCCTCGCCCTTGGGGTCGACGGTACCAGAGCCCATGATCGGGCCGCCCGTGGCCTCCATCTGCGCACACAACTCCTTGAAGGTCATGTTCAGCTCTGGGTCGGTCTTCGAGTTGAGCACGCCCTTCTCCATCTCGAGCGAGTCGCGGTCTACGTCCCAGATCATCGCCGCCCGATCGAGCATCTTGCTCTTGACCTCCTGGGCCGCCTCATGGGCTGCCCAGCCGGTGGCGAACGTGACGCGGCTTCCGCCCGTGCCGGCGGTGTATCCCACGGAGTCGGTATCCGCGGTCGCCGGGTGCACGTCCTCGGCCGCGATTCCCAGGACCTCGGCGGCCTGCATGGCGATCGACGTACGGGAACCGCCGATGTCCGTGGAGCCCTCCACGAGACTGATCGTCCCGTCGGAGTTCACTGAGATGGAGCAGCTCGACGGCATACCGGCGTTGAACCAGAAGCCTATTGCGACGCCCCTGCCCTGGTTGGGTCCTTCGAGCGGCGCGTTGTAGTGCGGATGGTCGCGCATCGCCTCGAGCACCTCGACGCAGCCGATGCGGGCGAACCGCGGGCCGTCGGCCCGCCGGGTGCCTTCCTTGGACGCGTTCATCAGTCGAAGCTCGAGGGGATCGATGCCCAGCTTCTCGGCCAGCTCGCTCACGACCGACTCGGTCGCGAACGCGACGTGCGTGGAGCCGGGCGCCCTGTAGGCCGCCGACTTCGGCTTGTTGACGACGACGTCGTAGCCGTCGACCTGCAGGTTCGGGATGTCGTAGACCGCGAAGACGCACATGCAGCCGGGCTCGATCGGCGATCCCGGCCACGCGCCGGACTCGAACGCGACGAAGGCCTCCGCCGCGACGATCTTCCCGTCCTTCGTGGAGCCCATCTTGACCCGCATGTGCGAGCCCGGCGTCGGGCCGGTGGCCTCGAACTCCTCGGCCCGGCTCATCACGATCTTCACCGCGTGATCGGTCTTCTTCGACAGCAGCGCGGCGATGGGCTCGCCGTAGGGCTGCCACTTGCCGCCGAAGCCGCCGCCGATCTCCAGCGGCGTCAACTTGACCATCGACAGCGGCACTCCGAGGATGGCCGCCGTGCAGTCGCGCACCTCGAAGGGCGCCTGCGTGCTGTTCCAGATGTACACCCGGCCGTCCTTGCCCCAGTTCACGGTGCAGACGTGGGGCTCGATGTAGCCCTGGTGTACGGTGGCCGTGTCGAACTCGCGCTCGACTATGACGTCCGCCTCGGCGAATCCCTTCTTCAGGTCGCCGCTCTTGTACTGGACGTGGAGAGTGACGTTCGTCGGGGTGTCGGTGGACTCGTCCGGGTCGTAGAAGTCGGGCGTGTCCTCGGGGTCCAGATAGTCGAGCAGCACGGGAGCGCCCTCGGCCATGCCCTCCGGGGCGGTGGACACCGGGGGCAGCACCTCGTAGTCGACCTCGATCAGCCCGAGCGCCTCCTCCGCTACGTGCGGGTTGGCCGCCGCGACGCCGGCCACCGGATGGCCCCTGTACAGGGCCTTCTCCCTGGCGAGGATGGCGTCGCGCTCTCGCTGCAGATTCGGGTCGCCCAGCGTGCTGTTGTGGAACGTGTCGCCGGGGTTGCCCGTCGGCAGGTCCGCCGCCGTCACGGTCGCCATGACGCCGGGGAGCGCGTCGGCCTTGCTGGTGTCGATCGACCTGATCCGGGCATGAGCGTGAGGGCTGCGCAGCACCTTGCCGTGGAGCAGCTTGGTGGTCGTGAAGTCGGCCCCGTACTGCGCCTTGCCGGTCACCTTCTCGTGGCCGTCGTGGCGCACGGGCCGCGTGCCCACCACGTCGAAGGTCTTGTCAGAGAGAACGACGTTTCGCTCGTAGGTTGTCGTCATGTCGCCTCCTCCTACATCTTTCCAGCGGCGTCCATAATCGCACGGACTATCTTGTCGTAACCCGTGCACCGGCACAGATTGCCGGCGAGCCACTCGCGTATCCTGTGCTCCGACGGGTTGGGCTCCGCTTCGAGCAGAGCCTTCGTCGCAACGATGAAGCCCGGCGTGCATATGCCGCACTGCAGCGCCGCGTTCTCGAGGAACGCCGTCTGTATGGGGTGCAAGCCGGCCGGTGTCGCAACGCCCTCAATGGTCAGGATCTCGCTGCCCTGGGCCTCTACGCCAAGCACCAGGCAGGAGTCCACGATGCGGCCGTCCATGTTCACCGTGCACGCGCCGCAGTTGCCGTCGTTACAGCCTTCCTTGGAGCCGGTCAGTCCGATGACGTCCCTGAGGCACTCGAGGAGGCTCTGCCGCGGCTCGCAGAGGAATTCGACGTCTTCGCCGTTGATGCGGGTCTGAACGTGAGTCTTGATGGGCATCCTACCGGGCCTCCTTGGCTCTCTCGACTGCGGTCGTCAGCGCGCGCCGGGTCAGCACCTCGCAGAGCTGCTTCCGGAACTCGATCGTGCCGCGCATGTCGGTGATCGGTTTCGCGGCCTCGCGGGCCGCCTCTGCCGCCGTCTGGATGTTCTCCGCCGACGGCTCCTTGCCCTCCAGGGCCGCGGCGGCCTCGGCGACGAGCAGCGGTGTCGGCGCCACGGCCGCGAGGGATACCCTGGCCGAGCTCACCGTGCCGTTGTTCAACTGCACGGAAACGCCCGCGCCGGCCACCGCGATGTCCATCTCGTTCCGCGGGATGAACCTGATGTAGCGCGCTCCGAAGCCGGGCTGAGGCGCCGGGAAGTGGATCGAGACCAGCAGCTCGTTGGCCGCCAGCACGTTCCGTCGGGGCGCGGTGCAGAAGTCCTCCACCGCGACCTCGCGGGTCCCATTCGGGCCCGCTATCGTGCACGTGCCGCCGTGCGCGATCATCGCCGGGATGGAATCGGCGCTCGGCACCGCGTTGCAGAGGTTCCCGCCGAAGGTCGCTCTACCCTGGATCTGCGTGCCCCCGATGAGAGACGCCGCGTCGATCAGGCCCGGGTACGCGGCCGCGATCTCCATGTTCTGGTACACCCTGTAGCACGGTACGGCCGCGCCCAGCGTCAGCCCGCAGTCCGGGCTGTAGCTGAGCTCGTTGAGCTCGGCAATTCCCTTGCCGTCCACGACCAGGTCCGGGGTCAGGGCACCTGCCCTGAGATGAACCAGAAGGTCGGTCCCACCGGCCAGGACTCGAGCCCCGTCGCCGTGCTCGGCCAGCAGACCCACGGCCTCGTCAAGCGTTTCGGGCCGGGCATAGTCAATCCATTTCAATGGCCCACTCCTTTCTCTTCGTCCTTCCTTCGCCGATCGTCCCAGACACCTGTGGCGCCCGAAGACGGAACCACCCGCCCGAAGATGCCCAACGGCCGAGCCTGTAAATACGGGCGGGCGAATCGGCGCCAAGTATATCAAACACCCTGTTGGCCCACAACGGCCCAACCTACGAACGATGGACAACAGTGGCTGCCAGGCAATCCTCTGCGCCTCGTCATATCGCGTCCTATGGAAGCCTGAGACCCTCATCCGTCACAGCAGCGACGGGCCACCAATGCGCATCGTCGTTGACAAGCTCTGCGCCTCCAGGTATATTCACCCATAGGGTGAATAGTGGAAGTAACCTTCAAGACCAACCAGCTCCGGCGGTGCTATGAAGAGTCCGCCAGAGCAGCACAGCAGTGGGGCGCGGCTGTTGGGCGGAAGTACATCACCCGCATCAACGAGCTGTACGCGGCCAGGAACTTCCAACAGGCCTACGGCATCAGGTCGATGCGTCTGCATCCCCTGAAGGGATCGAAGAGAGGAGAATTGTCCATCTATTTGACAGGCAAATGGCGGCTCATAGTGGTAAAGGGCGACACGGAGGAGCGCGTAATCGTAAAGGAGGTGAGCAACCATTATGGCGACTAGCAGTCCACGAGCATATTCTGACCTGCCGATTCCCCCGGGAGAAGTCCTGGAAGAGGAGCTGGAAGCTCGCGGGATGACCCAAAAAGAGCTTGCTGCAAGGCTCGGTAGGCCCGCACAGGTCATCAACGAGATCATCAGGGCTAAGAAGTCCATCACGCCGGAGACCGCGATAGGACTGGGGAGGGTACTCGGGGTCGACGCGCAGTTCTGGATAAACCTCGAGGCCACCTACCGCATGACTCTGGCGCGACAACGGGAGCAAGAGATGCTCTCAGCCAACGTGCAATGGCTGGACGAATACCCCGTTAGGGACATGCTCAAGAGGGGATGGATACAGGCGGGGCGGGATAGACCGAGCAGGCTGACGGCGCTTATGACCTTTCTAGGGGTGGCCGTAGCGGAGCCAAAGGCGTTTCAGAAGGCCGTAGGGTTCCGAATTACCGAGGCCGCCCAGCACAAAGTCTCTCTCGGAGCATTGGCGGTCTGGCTCCGAAAGGGCGAGCTTGACGCCCAAGAGGTGTCCACGGCCGACTACGACGAGGATGTCTTCGCCGAGGCGCTCTCCCGAATGAGGAGGATGACCACTCAGCCACCCGCGGAGTTCATACCCGCGATGTTGGAGCTGTGCGCGGAAGCGGGGGTGGCGTTCTGCATGGTGCAGGAGCTTCCCAAGAGCGGCGCCAACGGCGCTACCCGCTGGCTGACCGACCGAAAGGCACTGATCCAGATGAGCATTCGGAACAAATGGGCCGACATCTTCTGGTTCACCTTCTTCCACGAGGCGTGCCACCTGCTCAAGCATCGAACGCAGCGCCGAATCGTCATAGACGGCCTCGATGCCGACCCGGACATCGCGGAGATCGAAGCGGAGGCCGACCGGTTCGCAAGAGACTTCCTGATCGATCCGAAGAGTTGGAGCGACTTCTGTAGGGAGGGCCACTTCACGGCAAGCTCTGTCAAGAAGTTCGCGCACTCGGTCGGCATAGCCCCCTTCATAGTCGTGGGCAGACTACAGCGAGAAAAGCATCTGGCCTATAGCCAACTCACAGCCCTCAAGCGGCGGTACGAATGGGCAACCGCCGCGAATCAGTAGCACCCCGCGGAGACCGGACCTCGGGCGGCCCGCGCCTACATCATCCGGACGCGCTTGGAGTGCGCCTTTTCGGAGGTGTAGACGGGCAGACGGCGCGCGTACAGGGCGCCCTCTACGGCTCGTACGAAGAAGCGGCGGTCCGGTCCGCTGACCACGGCCTGCTCGTGCGCCTCCATGAGCGCCACCGGATAGCCCCTGCCCCGGCCGCACTGGTCTATCACCAGACTGTGAGCGAGGGACAGCCGGGCCTCGTCCTCCGCTACCCACGACGGCACCTCCACGCGGGCGATTTCGCGGCCGACGTTCACGTAGAAGAACGACACGTCGGCCGCGTAGTACCGGTCGACGCCTGAGAAGGACGTCGAGAATAGCGCCGACCGCTGTCCGGGCTTCAGCAGCCGGACGAAGATGTCGCGGTCCAGCAGTCCGCCGACGCAGCCGTCGCAAGGCTCGCGGCCGGGGCCGCGTATGCCGCACCGGTACCCGGCGGCGAGGCCGTCGTACGAGCATGACATCAACCGCAGGGCGCGCACGACCTCAGCGCTGCCGGGCAGGCTGACGTAACCTGCCAGACACAGGGGCCGCATCCGGGAAAGCTCCGCCAGACGGTCCATCTCACGGCCGTACCCCTCGTCGACAAGCTCGCGCAGCACGAAGTCCTGGTTGCCGGCTCCGGCGAGACCGATCATCGCCAGCGAGCCGTCCATCACGGCCAGCGTCGGCGTCGCCGCGGGCAGGTCCGCCACCGTCCGGGCGAGGACCCGGACCTCCTCCACCGTGCGTTTGGCTCCCAGCACGGCGCCCTCGATGGCCTGCTCCCGGTAGGTAGACGGGTCGCGTATCGACAGCTCTTCGTCGCTGGCGTACAGGGTCGGCTCGTTGTGCAGGTCGGCGCTCGGCGCCGTGCCGTACGTCAGCACCGACACGCCTATGTTTATCAGGAAGCACCGCGCGGGCATGTGCCGGTCGACGTCGACGTGAGAGCCGTCCACCGCCGCGACGCAGAAGTCGCCCGGCGCCGGCGGCGCGTCGTGGACGGCTGCGGGGTGCTCGGTTACGCCCGGCAGGTACTCGGCCTGCTCTCCCTCGCTCCGCCGCGCTTCGTAGACGTCCGGGTCGAAGGTCCGGATCGCCTCCAGGGCCCTCGCGACGCGCTCTTCGCGGGCGTGCTGCCGGTCACGGAGCGCGTGGGCCATGCCGTCGATCTGTGCGGCCGTCCTGTTCAGGTCGAGCGACAAGCCTACGAGAACTCCATCAGGTCGCCCTCCACCGCGACGCTACGGCCGCGATGCGTGAGGACCGCCCTGGGCGACCGGCGCAGCTCCCGGTGGAGCTGGTCCATGCGCTTCGCGAGAGCCGACCCCAGCAGACTGGACGACCGCCTGGGCGCCGCGCCGCCCCACAGGCCGGGCTGCGGCAGCCCGCGTATGAACTCGGCGAATCTGCTCAGCAGCGCCTCGAACGTCTCGTCCGAGAGGTCCTCCAGGACCGAGTCGTCGATGGGGTCGACGAAGGTGAAGCGCAGGACGAGGTCGCCGCCCGCGGCAAGCCTCGACAGCACGAGAACGGGCTGTGGGCCCTGCTCGAAGCGGCGGCTGGGCCCCTCGACGCTGCGCGCGACCTCTCGAAGCGCCGCCTGCACCACCCGCAGCAGCGACGACAGGTACGAGACCGGCACGTTTTCGTTACGAAGCCGTACCTCGATCACATGGCGTTGTGGGTGCTGTATCTCGGATGTCATCTGCCGCCGCCGCTAGCGCAGTACCCGCGCGTCCTCGACCCTTCTCGTGATTCGCCGCTTGTCCAGGTGCTCGAGCAGCGCGAGAGCGTACTTCCGGCTCGTGTCGAACAGGTCGCGCACGTCCGCGACCGTGATCCGCCCCCGGTCCCGCAGGTGGTCGGTGACCTTCCGCACCATCTCCTCGTAGGCGTCCGCGGAGAAGGCCACCGTCTCGCTGACCCTGACGATCCTGCCTTCGTCGGCCAGCAGGGCGAGCACGTCTGCGTCGGGCGCCGAATCGGTGGGCGGCGAGAAGCGGTCCGCCTCGAGCTGCCGCACGTACGCCTCCGCGTCTTCACGATGCTCTCCGGACAGCCGCGGCGCATGGTCGGTAAGTCGGACTACCGTGCCTTGCTCCACCACGTCGGCGTCGCACCGCAGCCGGGGCAGCGCCTGCGCGAAGACCTGCGGCGTCATGCGAAGGCGGCTGCGCAGCTCCTCCTTGGACGCTCCCTGCCGAAGCGGGTGCTCGCGGTGGTACGTCCGCAGGAAGTCCCGCGCCCGCCGCGCAACCGACTCGCTGCCGCCGGCGGTGAAGATGAGCGCGCCCGGATGGACGCCGGAGTCGCCGAGTATCACGACCTCACCCTCCTCCGCCATCCGCTCCAGCTCCGACTTCGCCGCGGCGGTCTCAAGATTGGCGAGGTTGACGAGCGCCCGGAACTCGATCGGCTCAGAGGTCTCGATGCTCTTGACGAGCAACACCCGGTCGGAGCCTTCCTCCATGACGGCGAGTCTGTCGAGCACCGGCGCGTGCATCCTCCGGTGGCGCCGCGCGTGCGTCTCGAGTATGGTCCCGCCTCCCAGCGTGGCCTGGTTCGACCGGAGCACGAAGTAGTCGTCTTTGACCACCGCAACCGGCTCCTCCATCTTGAGCTGCGCCCAGACCGACTCGCCGGGCTGCGCCTCCTGGGCGTCCAGCAGACGCACGCGGGCGACCGTCTCGCTCGCGCCCGCGTGCACCGTGACGAACATGTTGTGCCGGACCGGCCTCGGGGCGTCCTCGATAACGCGCAGGCGGACGTCCACGGCGATGGAGGGCGTGAGCCAGCCCGGGGTCGTGAGGACGTCGCCCCGGAAGATCTCTTCGTGGGAGACGCCGCTCAGGTTGGCGGCCACGCGGCTGCCCGGCAGGGCCCGCTCCACGCTCTGACGGTGCGTCTGCAGGCTGCGGATCCGGGTCTCCCTGCCGCTGGGCACCAGCGTCGCCTGCTGCCCGACGTCGAGGACTCCGTCGATCAGTGTGCCGGTCACGACGGTGCCGAACCCCGCGATGGTGAACGCGCGGTCGACGTTCAGCCGCGGGCGGCCGAGGTCGCGTCGGGCCTCGGCGCGGGCCAGCACCGAGTCGACGGCGGCGGTCAGCTCCGGCAGGCCGTCTCCCGTCTCACCGGACACCGTGAGCACCTGCGAACCCTCCAGGCTGGTGCCCTCGAGGACGTCTTCCACGTCGGCGACGACCAACTCCAGCCAGTCGTCGTCGACGAGGTCCTTCTTCGTAACGACGGCCAGCCCGCGGTCGATGTTGAGCAGGTCGACGATGGCCAGGTGTTCGCGGGTCTGCGGCATCACCGACTCGTCCGCGGCGACGACGAGCAGGGCGAGGTCTATGCCGCCGACGCCTGCCAGCATGTTGTTGACGAACCGCTCGTGGCCCGGAACGTCGACGATGCTGACCTCGTTGCCGCTCGGCAGACGCATCCAGGCGAAGCCGAGGTCGATGGTCATGCCCCGTTCCTTCTCCTCGCGGAGACGGTCGGGGTCGATCCCGGTCAGTGCCTGTACAAGGGTGGACTTGCCGTGGTCGACGTGCCCGGCGGTGCCGATGACGAACAAGGGACGAGACCCTCAAGCCCAGATTGGCTACAGAGTATCACAGGGGTAGTGCCCCAGCAATTGGGGTGTCTGAACCAGGATTCAGGTGATTCAGGGATGGGGATGATTGGGAGCGGACGCGAGGGGTGATGTGGGAGCCGTTGTGGGGAGACCGAAGCCGGGGGGCGTCCAAGGTGGGAGTCGTGCGGCAGGGGCCCTGGAGAGGGTAGGAGGTGGTGGGCCGAGAAATCTGTCCCATTCCGTCCCATTGTGTCCCATCCCTATCTGGGGAGCGGGACACTTCGGCGGAAAATGGGACACCGGGTGTCTCACGCGTCGTATCTGTGGTGAGACACCGTGGGTCGAAATGGGACACCGGTGTCTCATTTTGGTGGTCATTGGCTCTGCCTCGCGTGTGTTGGGAGTAGGGCGAGGCTTGGAGGCCCGTCCGCGCATGGGAGAATAGCACGGATGTGCGTGTACCTTCAAGTCGCACAGCCGCAGGGCCTTTCGGTTGTTGGACGCGGTGCGAGCGGAGCAGCGCCTTATCGGCTTGGTCCCAAACTTCCTCGCCGAGTGCGGCCGCGGCCGATTTCGGGGAAAATGTGCCAATTTGTGCCATTCTGCGCCACGCCCTATCTGAGCGGTGTCCCCACCGTGGCACAAAATGTCATACTGGTGTGTCACGGCATCCTGTGGATAGTGGGGGAATCGGCCCCGCGACGCGGTTCGACGCACGCGGGCTCGATCTATCTGCTGCGAGTGCTTGTCACGAGGACAGAGTAGCACGAATGTACTGCCCGGTTCAATGGCCTCTACGAAGAATCGAAAGGCCCTGGCACAGCCGTCATTCCCGCGAAGAGCCCGCCCCGTGGAGACGGGGAGGAGGCCCTTGCGCAACCCTCGCGCGGGAGCCCGACACAGCGGATATCCGTCGATTTCGGTAGCTGAGAACCCCCCACGCCTGGGTTCCCGCCTTCGCGGGAACGACGGTTGTGCAAGGGTCTCTGAAGACGGGAAGCCATCCCCGGCGTGGTGCACCTTCGAAACCGCTGACGCCGGCCGACCACGCCGGCAGTCCCAACCAAGTGGTGAATCGGGGCCGTCCGGCGAGGTATCCGGCGCAACCGGAGTCTTGACTCGGCGCCCAGGCTGCCCGGATGATTGCGCCGACCTAAGATGGCCGGGAGGAGAACGATGGGCAGCAGGAAGACACACGAGGGGGCGGAAGCGATATACGCGGCGGCGCAGAAGTGGGTCGATTGCGCTCTGCGCAAGGACGACTCGCTCTTCACTCCGGGCAAGCCAATATGGACGCCCGAGGGTCTGCGGAAGCTGCGGGAGCAGTTCCTGGATCAGCCGGACGTGGGCCAGGGTGGTTTCTACGACAAGTTGAGGCAGCAGTTGGAAGGTAGTCCGCCAGAGGTGTACCAGTTGATGGGGGAGGTGCTGTACTTCCACTTCCTCATCATCTGGCCTGGGACCATGAGGGGTAACACTAAAGTAAGCCGGATTAACGAAGTGCTTGGATGGTCGGAGGAAACCATAGAAGTTCCTCCAGAACTTGTCGCTCCTCTGTCCTCTGGTATTGCCAACATGGGGCAGGGTCGCTCCAGATATTTCCCATTCTACGTTGGGTTCATAGCTGAGTTCGCTGAGCGATGGAAGGAGTTGGAGCCAGACGAGCGCCAACGCTTGCTAGCGGAGCCCTGGGAGTTTAGGGCGTTCGCAACAACGCAAGTCGAACTGCGAGGCAGGTTGTTCCACGAGGCCCCCAACGCCCATCGCCCCCAACTGGAGGCACTTCTTCATCTCGTCCACCCCGGCTCCTTTGAAGGAACCGTCTCCGTCGCGCAGAAGCAGGACATTGCTGGTGCGAAGGCCTTTCAGGACTTCGTCACCGATCAGTCGACCGATGTCGATCGCAAAATCGCACGGATTCGCCAAGGCCTAGAGGCCGGGCTCGGAAGAGACTTTGACTTCTACGACGATGACATCGAAATCCAGTGGAACCCCAAGCGACAAACCTGGGATGAGTTCATCAAACGCGCAAAGGAATACGTCGCCTCTGGACGGCTGGAAACCGAAGAGATCGGCTACAAACGCGAGATGGGTGAAGACCTCGCGGCCGCGCGTCGTGCTGTTCTCGGTGGCGCCGCGAATTGGGTCGACCTGTTGAAGCATGCCCTGAGGACTAGGAGTGGCCACCCGATTGCGTGGCCACTCCTCAGTGACTTCAACAAGTGGTGCTCTGAGAATCCGGCGGAAGCGCTGGGGGCATTGCAGGCTCTGTGGGCTGAAGGCGGTCCGTTGGACGCTGCCGGCCGTATCCGCGCATTCTACGATCGGTTTCCTCGGTCGGCACTACGAGGAGCAGAAGGGAACAGTGCGAATGTTGCGTCCGTGCTGTTGATGGGGCTCGATGTTGATCAGTACCCACCGTTCAGAGTCGGTGTGTTCAACAACGCATACGACCTCACCGGATACGGCAGGCAGGAGCGTGGTGCGGACGAAGGAAATCTGTACCAGCACGCTCTAGGTTTCCTCGATCGCTTTATCGAAGAGGCGTCCGAGCGAGGGTTAGAACTGCGTCACCGGCTCGACGCGCAGTCTGTGGTCTGGGGAATGCCGGAGGAGGGCATCACCGCCCCTGTTGAACCACCGATGGAGCCACCTCCTCCACAGGGTCTCGATGGCGTCGCAACCCAAGTCTATCTCCCAATCAAGTTCCTTGAGGAAATCGAGGCGCTGCTCGATGACAAGAAGCAGGTCATCTTCCAGGGGCCGCCGGGTACGGGGAAGACGTACGTCGCGCAGAAGCTGGCACGGCACCTGGCGGGGTCGGACGAGCGTGTGACGCTGGTGCAGCTACATCCCTCCTACGCGTACGAGGACTTCGTGCAGGGCTTCCGACCCACGCTGAACAACGACGGGCAGCCCGGATTCGAGCTCAGGGACGGGCCGCTGCTGCGGGCCGCCAACCTGGCGCGGCAGGCGCCGGACGAGAAACACTTCCTCGTCATCGACGAGATCAACCGCGGCAACCTCGCTAAGGTGCTCGGCGAGCTCTACTTCCTGCTCGAGTACCGCGACAAGGAGATTCGGCTCCAGTACCACAGCGACGCGGAGGAGGGCTTCTCCCTGCCCCCCAACTTGTACTTCATCGGCACGATGAACACCGCCGACCGCTCCATCGCGCTGGTCGACCTGGCGCTGCGCCGCAGGTTCTACTTCGTCGAGTTCCACCCCGACGACGAGCCGGTGAAGGGCGTGCTCCGCCGGTGGATCGGGGAGAATGCCCCCGGCATGGAGTGGGTCGCCAACGTCGTCGAGCGCGCGAACAGGCTGCTGCAGGACGACCGGCACGCCGCCATCGGGCCGAGCTACTTCATGAAGGACGGCCTCGACGAGACCCGCGTCGAACGCATCTGGAAGCACAGCGTGCTCCCCTACGTCGAGGAGCGCCTCTTCGGGGATGACGACCGCATCCGCGAGTTCGACCTGAACGCGCTGCGTGGCGCAGAGGATCCCGACGGCCGGGGGACAGCGACGAGCAGCGAGGAAGAAACGGCGAAGGATGAAGATGTCGCTGAGACGGATGCTGAATTGCTGTGACGCGGCCCACGATGTGTGCTCGGGTTGGCGTCCTGCGGCAGTGACAGGACGAGAGAGGTACAGGATTAACGTCATGCAGCGGGGCGAACCGAAGCGCAGGTCCATACGACTGAGGGGCTACGACTACTCGACCCCAGGCGCATATTTCATCACAGCGTGTACCCACGATCGTCTTCTGCTGTTTGGCCGGGTCGTCAATGACAAGATGGCTGCGAATCGCCTGGGAGCGGTCGTCGAGGATTGCTGGAGTAAGCTGCCTGACCACTACGAGAACGTTGCTCTCGACGCTTTCATACTGATGCCTAACCACATTCATGGCGTGATCATCATCGGGGACGGAACCGCCGACGTAGGGGCGGGTTTGCAACCCGCCTTCCCCGCGGCTGTGGGCTCGAGACGGCACGGGGTGCCTGAAATTGTACGCGCATTCAAGACGTTCTCAGCCCGTAGAATCAATGAAATGCGTGGATCGACCGGTACGCCTGTATGGCAACGCGGATTCTACGACCACGTAATACGCGGCGAGCGTGAACTGGACAGGGTACGCACATATATCATGGACAATCCCAGGAGATGGTCTGAGGATACCGACAACCCTGCCAATTGGCGAGGCGGAAGGCGGGTTTAAAACCCGCCCCTACGATCTAAACTGGCGGCATAGTCACGACGAACTCGGGCGAGGGCGGCACCGAATGGCGCGCCGGATTGACCTGAAAGAACACGACACCAGCGAGTATCCCCTGTCGGCCGCTGAGCGCGACACGCTGCTGAGTGAGGCGCAGGCTCTCGATCTCTCCATCGTGCCCGTCATCGGCGCCGAGGGAGTCTACAGCCTCAGGCCTGGCTCGACCGTTGGGGCGGTCGAGATCGGCGAGCTGTCGGTGCTCATCGAGCCGAAGATCGGCATCCCGCAGCTCCTATCACTCGCCAGCTACGCGATCAGCAGGTTCAAGCCCCGGCCTGAGGCGTTCGACTTCACGCGTGAGGACGCGCTGCCGGACGTGCTGGCTCTCGCGCTCTCGGCTGCCGCGCGTCGGGCGTTCTCACGCGGACTGCTCCACGGCTACCGCACGGAGGAGGAGGCGCTCCACACCGTGCGTGGGCGCATCAGGTTCGACGAGCAGATACGCCGCCGGTTCGGTCTGCTTCTGCCCGTCGAGGTGCGCTACGACGAGTTCACGGACGACATTCTTGCTAACAGGCTGGTGAGGGCGGCGGCCGCCCGGCTCGGCGGGATGCGACTGAGACCGCGGGCGCGCACGGGGCTGGGACGGGTCATGGCGATGCTGGACAACGTCTCGCCGGAGGAGTTTTCGCCGAACGCGGTGCCGGAGGTCCGCTTCGACCGGCTGAACGAGCATTACCGCGAGGTGATCGCGCTGTCGCGCCTCGTGCTGCGTCACGGCGCGTTCGAGTCCCGCCGCGGGCAGGTGCGGGCGTCCGGGTTCCTGATGGACATGAACGTCGTCTCCCAGGAGTTCGTGACGGTCGCGCTGCGGGAGGCGCTCCGCGTCTCCGACGACGTGTTCCTGGAAAAGACTATCGGCAGTCTTGACGAGGCAGACCGTGTGCATCTCAGGCCCGACCTCACGTGGTGGCTCGGCGGAGAGTGCGTATTCGTGGGCGACGCGAAGTACAAGCGCGTAACCGTCGAGTCGGTTCCGAACGCCGACCTGTACCAGCTCCTGGCGTACGTCACCGCGCTGGACCTGCCGGGCGGGCTGCTGGTCTACGCGCAGGACGAGGAGGACGAGGAGGACACTGCGGAGCACCGCGTTCGCCATTCCGGCAAGCGGCTGGAGGTCGCGGCGCTCGACCTGTCCGGCACACTGGACGAGGTGCTCGCCCGCGTGGCCCGCCTTGCCGAAAAGGTCACCGCGCTGCGCGACGAGGCGCTTGCGCTGCGGCGCGCGGCGTGAGCGCGGGGCCAGACCCTGCGCGCGCCTCGATACGCGCCGCTGCCCGATTGCCCTGAGTGCCCCGACGCTTCGTCGGGGTGTATCGAAGGGCGCGCCGGGCGGGACCACCGTCGCACGAACCCAGCCTTGGCGTTGCCTGCGGTGATGTTGAGGCTGGGCTGACGGTGCGCTGGCGTCTGATAGAATCGCTGCGTGTCCTACGTCGCCGATCTCCACGTTCACTCCCCGTTCGCCCGCGGCACGAGCAGGCGCCTGACTTTCGACGGCCTGGCGCATTGGGCCAAGGTCAAGGGCATCGACCTGCTGGCCACGGGCGACTTCACCCACCCGGTGTGGATCGAGGAGACGAGAACCCGCCTCGCGGACGCAGGCAACGGGCTCTTCACCCTGGACGGCGTCCACTTCGTCCTGGGCACGGAGCTGAGCTGCGTCGCATCCCAGGGCGGGCGCTCCCGGCGGGTCCACATGCTGGCCCTCGCGCCGGAGCTGGAGACGGTAGACCGCATCAACTCGGCGCTGGCGGCGCACGGAAATCTCGCCGGCGACGGACGGCCGGTGCTGAGGCTGACTCCCCGGGACCTGCTGGAGACGCTGCTGGAGATAGACGACCGGTGCCTCGCGATACCGGCCCATCTGTGGACGCCCTGGTACGGGCTGTACGGCTCCAAGTCGGGGTTCGACTCGCTCGAGGAGTCGTTCGGCGACCTGGCGGACCTGGTCCCGGCCGTGGAGACCGGCCTCTCGAGCGACCCGGCGATGAACTGGCGTGTGCCGTCGCTGGACGACGTGTCGATCGTGTCGTTCTCAGACGCCCACTCGCCGGCCAAGCTGGGCCGGGAGCTGACCGTGTTCGAAGGCGACCCGAGCTACGACGGTCTGGCGCACGCGCTCAGGACCGGCGGGGTCCGCTACACCGTCGAGTTCTTTCCCGAGGAGGGCAAGTACCACCACTCCGGCCACCGAAAGTGCGGCGTGCGCTACACTCCGGAGCAGGTCGCCGAGGAGGGCGTACGGTGTCCGCCGTGCGGCCGCCCAATGACGATCGGGGTCCTGCAGCGGGTCGAGGAGCTGTCGCGGCGGGTCGTCGAAGCGCGGCGCGGCGAAGACGGGCTGGTGCGTTCGGACAACGGTCGCCCCCCATTCAGGTCTCTGGTGGGCCTCGCCGACATCGTCGCCGAGTCCCTCGGCTGCCGCACGCAGGCCAAGAAGGCGGCCGAGGCGTACGGCAAACTCGTATCTCGGTTCGGCAACGAGTTGACCGTCCTGGTCGACGCACCCATCGACGAGATAGCCTCCGCGGCGGGGGACAGGACCGCGGAGGGCGTGCGCAGGGTCAGGAGCGGCGACATACTGATCGAGCCGGGCTACGATGGCGAGTACGGCGCCGTCAAGATATTCGGACAGGAGTAGTTGTTCCAGAGTTGAGGCTCCGAGGCGAACCGTTCACCCCGAGTAGCGCCTTCGTTACACCCCGACGAAGCGTCGGGGCGCTCAGGGCAACCGGGCATCGGCGGGTATCGAGGGGCGCACGCACAGTTTCAACAAACGTGAACAGCGGGCCGGGGACGGCAACCGCGGCCTGCGGTCAGTCCTGAGAGCAAGACACCTACGAGGAGGGTGAATGTGGCTACACAAGCGGTGACGCTGCGGCCGGTCACCAGGGAGGACGTTTCGCGGCTCCGTAGCTGGCTGGCGGACGACGAGATCTCGGAGAGCTGGTTCGGACGATACGCCTACGGCGACCCGGCCCACCTCGGATATCATCCCGATGAGATGGAGAAGGCGTCCGACGCGGAGTGGCTCCGCGTCTTCAACGACACGGAGCACCGCATCCTGTCGATCTACACGCACGAGGGCGAGCACGTCGGCGAGGTGCACGTCGCGATCGAGGAGAGCCTCGGCGACGGCCACCTGTCGATACTCGTCGGGCGCAAGGATATGTGGCACCGGGGGTACGGAACGGCCGGCGCACGGGAGACGCTGAGGCTCTGCTTCGGAGAGTGGGGGCTGTTTCGCGTGTGGGTCGACGTCCCCGAGTACAACACGGCGGCACTGGAGATGTTCCGCCACCTCGGGTTCGTGCACGAGGGAACGCTGCGAAAGAGCCGGCCACACGAGGGGTCGCGGTTCGACTCGGTCGTCATGGGCATTCTGGCCGGCGAGTACGCGTCCAGGGGCGAGGGGCAGGGCTCTACGCCCGTCTGAGCTCTACGACTCGCGGGCGATGAAGTTCCAGAGCTTCTCCGCGAACGTCTTCTTGTGGGCCTCGATCTCCGCTTCGGCCACCGCCTGCACCAGCGCATCGGCCTTGGCGGTATCGGCGTCCGCCTCGGCGGTCATGTTCGCGGCGCGGTACGCCTCGGCCCGGTTGCGGTATATGTTGGCGTGATCGGGGGCAATTTCGATGGCATCGGTGAGCACCTTGACCGCCCCGGCGGCGTCTCCCGTTTGATGAAGACGAACGCCCTCGGCGTTTTTGGCGAGAGCCTCTCGTTCAGTGGCCATTTGTACCAACACCTCCCGTGTAGACCAGTATGGAGCCCGCGTCACGCCGCCTGCGAGACCGGCGTCCCAGGCGGCGGCGCGACTGCTTCACTTCCGATGTGAGCTATCTTGGCACAATCTGCCGATTTGTCAAGAAGCCGGGCCTTCCCCAATCCCCCGTCCCGGCCGTTTCCGCGAACGCGGACAGCCATTTCGACGCCGGTACAGCCGCTACGTCGTCACGATTCGGCCCCGCGGCGTCTGGAAGCCGCGGCCAGGCGGGCCGCGAGCGCCGCGCGTCTCCGGTCGTAGTCGGCACCGCCGATCTCGCCATCTTCGAACCTGCGCTCCAGGCTGACGAGAGCCAGCAGGAGCTCCTCGTACTCGGTCCGGACCACGGAGGCCTTCCCCGGCACGGCGTCGACAGACGCTTCCTGGCCGCGCCGCCGGAGGGCGACGACGATGACCCCGCCAAGCAGCACCGCCAGAAGCGCAGGCGCCGCGAGCTGCCACGGGAGCTCTTCCACACGCCGCCGCGCTCCGTCGACGAATGAGCTCGTGGGCAGGTTCCGCAGCGTTACCGACACAGGGTCGCCTCTGGCGACGTCGGCCATGCTGAGGATGTTGTAGTCCTGCTCGCCGATCACGACGGTCTCGGAGCGCCCGAGCGCTCCGGCGGAGAGGTCCGCCACGTCACGCGGCGCCAGGACTCGAAGCCGCTCGGCGCCGTACCGGAAGATGCGGGAGAACTCGACCTCGGGCCCGGAGTAGGGGAACCTGTAGGCGTACATCACCTCGTGCTCGCCGGGCGGCACGCTGGCGAACAGCCCGAACCCCCGGTCCACCTGTATGACGCTCGGCTGGAGCAGCCTGGTGTCGACGGTCAGCCCCTCGGCCCCCGCGGGCAGTCCGAACCTCAGGATCTGCATCGGCTCGGGGCCCGGGACGTACGTCCTGTCGGTGTCGTTCGTGATCGAGACGATCTCCAGAGCCCAGAGCGTCTGCGTGACCTTATCCACCTGCGCGAAGAGCACCGACGCGGTCGGCACCTTCAGGAAAGAGTCGTCGCGGACCGGCTCGTAGACGGTCAGCGTGACCGGCTCAGGCTGAACGGACAGGTCCAGGTCTACGCCGTAGACGGCCTCGCCGTAGGTGACCGAAACGCCGTACACGGTTTCGGGTTCGACCACGATGCCTTCGAACCTGAAACCCCCGTCGGCGTCCGTGACCACTTCGCGGTGCTCGTGGCGGCTTGCGCTCTCCTCGTGGAGCACCACCGTGGCGCCGGCGGGTACGGGCCCCCCGTCGGTCCCGTTCACCAGCCTGCCCTCGACCATTCGCGCCGGCGGCGATTCCTGGGCCGCGACGGCGGGCGCGAGCAGCGCCGCCGCCAGCGCGGCCAGAGTCAGAAACGCCGCAACGCGAGCGCCACGCCGGGTCGACGTCATCCGCGGTCTCCTACCCCGCACCGGTCGACGACTCTTCGGAAGGCCCCGACGGCGGCGCCGGTGCGTCTCGGCCGAGGATACGCTCGCGCGCCTGACGCACTTCCTGCTCGATGGCGGCCAGCATCTCGCGCTCTTCCTGCTCCTCCAGCTCCATCGACTTCATCACGACCGCCGCGTCCGTCATGTACCGGTCCCGCAGCCAGCGGTAGTCGTCCTCGGTGAGGCTGCCGACTGCCCGCTCGAGCTCCGCGGTCCGTATGCCAGCCAGAGCCGCGTCCCACCGGCGCTCCATTTCGGCCCTGGGCGAAGTCTCGTCCTCCGGGGAATCCGGCGATCGGCCGCGGCGCAGGAACGGGTACAGTACTGCCGCGGCCGGGACCAGCACGAGCGCCAGCGTGATCAGTACGATCACCGGCGCGCCGCTCCCCCGGCGCTCGCGAGCCGGGCGCCTTCCGCCGCAGCCGCGCCCGGAGGCCGGGCGAACGCGCGCCGCACGGCCTCCGCCGGGCGTCGGCGCGGAGAGATGGCCAACAGCGTCCCTGCCAGCATTATTGGCCACGACCACCACATCCACCACACCAGCGGGTTGACGTAGACACGGAACACCGCCGTCCCATCATCCGCGAACTCCGACGGCACGATATAGAAGTCCTCTATCGGCGTGCTCCGGATGGCGGCCTGGTTGGCGAACATCCGGTGTTCGCGATAGAACGATCGGTGGGTGCTCATGGAGCCGAGCAGGTCGCCTCCCTTTCTCACCGTGAACCGGGCGATTACCTCGTCCCGGTCGACGTGGGCGGTGCTCTCGACGGCGTCGTACCGGAACGTGTAGCCCGCGAGGGTGCGCTCGTCGCCCGGCTTCATGGAGAAGTCGCGCTGGATGGGGTAGAACGAGGAGCCGATCGCCCCCACCGCGAGCATTGCTATGCCGAGGTGCACGACGTAGCCCCCGTACCGGGGCCGGTTGCCGGACATCAGCCGGGCCAGCGCTACGGGATAGCTCTCGCCCCGGCGATGGCGCGAGAGCGTCCCGCGCAGAAGCTCGTGGAGGATGCCGGTCACGCCGAGGGCCACGACGGCCAGCGCCAGGAGCGCCACGGGTTGGCGAACGCCGGCGACGGCCAACGCCGCGGCCACCACGACGGCCGCGCCCACGGGGTACCTGAGGAGCCGCAGAGCTGTCCGCGCCGACGCCCTCCGCCAGGGCAGCAGCGGCCCGACCCCCATCAGCAGGACGATCACCAGCAGTATCGGCCCGTTCACGCGGTTGAAGAACGGCTCGCCGACCGTCACCGTCTCGCCGAGAAACGCCTCGGCGATCACAGGGTACACGGTGCCCCAGAGCGTCACGAAGGCGACCACCAGCAGCAGCACGTTCTGCGTCAGGAACGCGCTCTCGCGGGACAGCGTCGACTCCAGCCTCTCGCGGCTTCTCAACGTGTCGATCCTCCACGCGAAGGCGGCGAGCGCGCCGAGCAGCGTTATGGTCATGAACGCGAGGAACGTCCACCCCATCGTCGACTGCGCGAAGGAGTGCACCGACGGCACGGGCCCGCCCCGGTTGATGAACATCCCCATCTCGGCCAGGGTGAAGGCGATGGTTACGAGGATGATGTTCCACATGCGGAACATGCCCCGCCGCTTCTGGACCATGATCGAGTGGACGAAGGCCGTCATGGCCAGCCACGGCATGAGCGCCGAGTTCTCCACCGGGTCCCACGCCCAGTAGCCGCCCCAGCCGAGTATCGTGTAGGCCCACCAGCTCCCCAGCAGCAGGCCGGTGGTCAGCACGAGCCACGACAGCACGCCCCATAGCCGGCCCTGGTCCACCCACTCGTCCCGGCCTCCCCGTCCGGCGAGCAGCGCGCCCATGGCGATGCTGAACGGCACGGCCACCGATACCAGACCGAACATCTGCACCGGAGGGTGAATGAACATCCCGAAGTGGATCAGCAGCGGGTTGATCCCGCGGCCGTCCTCAGGGGTGAACGGCAGACGGTCGAGCGGGTTCGCCATGAGCACCATGACGCCGATGAAGAAGGCCAGCACCACGGCCATCAGCCCGGTGGCGAACGGCGCGGTGAACGACAGCTTCCTGGAGAGTCCGGCAGCCGCGACCGCGGCCACCGCTGAGAACGTGACGGCGATGAACAGGAGCGAGCCCGAGTTGCCTGCGTAGAGCGCGACCCACGTGTACCTGTCCGGCATCGCCAGGTTGCTGTTCTCCGCGACGTACCTGACTGAGAAGTCGTCGGTGACGAAGGCGTACACGAGGGCCGCCGTCGAGACGCCGAGCAGCAGCGGCAGGGTGTAGAGCCCGTACCGCGCGCTCAGCGCCAGCGCCGGCAGGCCGCGGTACGCTCCGATGAACGACGCGGCCGCAACGTAGACGGCCACGACGAGGGCGATGGGCAGGGCCTGATAGCCCGCGTCGACGATCACCGCTCCGCCTCCGCCTCGGCGACCGCCTCGATGCGCGCGAAGTAACCCGCGCGCTCCGTGTCCGTGAGCCGCGGCGCCTCCTCCGGCTCGCGGCGGGTACGCATGAACCAGAGCACGAGCGCGAGGGCGGCCACCGCGCCGGCAACGGCGGCCGGGGGCACGAGCCACGCGAGCAGATTCGCTCCGCTGCGAGGCGGCTCCATCAGCACGCGGTTCTCGTAGCTCTCCACGAAGTAGGCCTTGATCTCCTCGTCGGTCTGCCCGTCGCGCAGCCGCTCCATCACGATGCCGCGCATCTGGACCGCAACGGGGTTCTGGGACTGGTCGATAGACTCGCCCGGGCAGACCGGGCACATCAGATCGCGGTTGATCGCCTGGGCACGCTGCTCCAGGTCTGGTACGTCTTCGCCGCGCGAGCAGCCGGCCGCGACAGCGACGAGCAGCACGACGGCGCACACCCGCCACAACGTCGCGGCAAAGCCGCCGGCACACGTCTGGGGAATCATCTCAGCCAACCTGCCGGCAAGGGTAACATACGGCGCCGCCAAGTCAGTTGCGCCGACACCGGGTCACCCGCCCAGAGTCTATGCTCACCCAACCCGTTCACCCCGAGTAGCGCCGATGCTTCATCGGCGCTATCGAGGGGCGCACGCGGGCTATAGGCGGCGCGGGGCCGCGGTTAGATTCCCTCTTCCGCAGACCCTTGCATAACCGTCATTCCCGCGCGGGGAGACCCTTGCACAACCGTCATTCCCGCGCAGGCGGGAATCCAGGGGTGGGGCTCCCCAGCTAGGAAATCTACGCATCTCCAACGCGTTTGTTTCCCGTGGCCGAGCTCCACCGGGGGAGCAGGCTACGTGACGGAGGCGGGCTCCCGATCAGGCGCGTCGTCAGTCTCGGACCGGTCGGACGGTCCCTCGTCTCGCAGTCCGGCCCTGGGGTGGGCGCCCAAATACACCCGCCTCGCCTGCGACCCGCTGACATGGGTGTATATCTGGGTCGTCGCCGGGCTGGCGTGCCCCAGAAGCTCCTGGACCACGCGGAGGTCTGCGCCGCCGTCCAACATGTGCGTGGCGAACGAGTGGCGCAGCGTGTGAGTGTGCACGCCTTCGGGAAGCCCGGCGTTCGCGGCGTAGCGGCGAACCTTCTGCTGGATGGACCGGGTGCTGAGCCGCGCCCCGTAGCGGTTCAGAAACAGCGCTCCGCCGGCCCTCGGAGACCGGACCAGCCTGGGACGCACGTCACGGACGTAGTGCGCGACCGCATCGCGGGCCGCCGCACCCATCAGCACGACACGCTGCTTGCCGCCCTTGCCGCGCACGCGTACCTCCATCGTTTCCAGCGCGACGTCGCGCAGGTCGAGGCCCGCCAGCTCGCTGACCCGGAGGCCGCCCGCGTAGAGCAGCTCGAGCAGCGCCCTGTCGCGTGCGCCCAGATCGCGGGACGCGTCGGGCGCGTCCATCAGCTTGGCGGCATCGTCCTCGGACAGGAACCGGGGCAGCCTGGCCTCCTTCTTCATGACTCCGCGCCGGGGCAGCGGGTCCTTGTCGAGCTCTTTTTCGCGAATCAGCCAGCGCAGGAACGTGCGCAGCGTGCTGAGCTTCCGAACGACGCTGGCCCTCACGTATCCCAGCTCGACCAGCCACGCGAGATACGCCCTCAGCGCGTACCGGTCCAGGGCGTCCAGCCCGCCGACGTCGCGCAGCCGCATGAAGTCGAACAGGGGCTGGAGGTCCGTCTTGTAGTTGCGGACGGTAAGCGCCGCGAGGCCCTTTTCGGCCGCGAGGTGGGTCTCGAAACGAACCATCAGCGAGCGCCAAGCTTCGTCTTCCATGGCTGCACCGTAGCACCGCCCCGCGCGCCGCTTCCAGACGAACGGGGGTCTCGACACCGTCTTTTCGATGCTGGGCCTTGTCCTTCCAATCGCTAACGACCCCCTATGAGACTAACCACCCCTATTCCAATCAGGCTAACGACAATTCCTGCGGTCACCACCAACTCGCCCAACCACCGAACCTCCGCCGCAAGAAACGCGCCTGCCACTATCGTGACCACGCCGATCCCGAGCCAGGAACCCTTGTCTCGATAGTCCATCTTTCTTCACTCCTTTCTGATACAACGGACGCTCCCCCGGGTGACCTCGTCAGATGCTTGCCACCTCGCGTCAAGCGCTACTTGAATCGATCAGGGATAGTTCTCCGCGCTTACGGAGCCGGGGCAGGGCGCAGGCGTCAGACGCTAGACGGCGGCCTCTGCCTCTTCCGCCTCGGGGACGGCGCCGCGATAGTCGCACGAGGTGCACTGGGCGCGGTTGCGGCCGGACGCGATCAGCAGCTTGGAGCACTCGGGACAGGGCTGCGGCAGCGGCTTGCGGCCGACGGTGAAGTCGCATTTCGGGTAGTTCGAGCAGCCGTAGAACGTCCGGTTGCTCTTTCCGCCCCGCCGCTCGACCAGGTCGCCGCCGCACTCCGGGCACGGGACTCCTGTCTCGTTGACGAGCGGCTTGGAGTTCCGGCACTCGGGGAACCCGCTGCACGACATGAAGCGGCCGAACCTGCCGCTCTTGATGACCATCGGCCGCTCGCACTTTTCGCAGACGACGTCCGTCTCCTCGTCCAGCGCGCTCCTTGGCACCCTCTCGGCGTTCTCGATCGCCAGCGTCACGGCCTCGTTGAACGGGCCGTAGAACTCCTGCAGCACCGGGACCCATGCGCGCTCGCCCGCGGCGATTTCGTCGAGCTCCTCTTCCACACGCGCCGTGAAGCCGACGTCCATAACGACGGGAAAGTGGGCCGTGAGCAGACCGTTCACCGCGATGCCCAGCTTGGTCGGAACGAACCGGCTCTTATCCTTGCGCACGTAGTCGCGGTCCATCACCGTCGCGAGCGTCGGCGCGTAGGTGCTCGGACGGCCAATGCCCCGCTCCTCGAGCGCCTTGACCAGAGTTGCCTCGCTAAATCGCGGCGGCGGCTGGGTAAAGTGCTGATCCGGCTTGATGCCGAGGCACCCGAGCGGCTCGTTCTCCTCGACGTCAGGCAGCGCCTGGCCTTCCTTGTCGTCGGCCGCGGGCTGGTCGTCCACGTCCTCCATGTACAGCCGTCTGTAGCCCGGGAACTTCAGTACCGAGCCCTCGGCCCTGAAGGCGTAGCGCGAGTCGGTCTTGGCGCTCTTGGCCTCGATGTCGATCGTGGTCGAGTCGAACAGCGCGTCGGACATCTGGCTGGCGACCATGCGCTTCCAGATCAGATCGTACAGACGGGCCTGCTCGCGGTTGAGGTACTGCTTCACCTTGGAGGGCTCGGCGTAGACGGACGTCGGCCGTATGGCCTCGTGGGCCTCCTGCGCGCCCTTGACCTTGCGGAGGTACCGTCGGGGCGAAGGCGGGGCGTAGCCGGCGCCAAACTTTTCCTTGACGTACTGACCGGTCTCGTTGAGCGCGAGCGACGACACGTTGGTGGAGTCGGTCCGCATGTAGGTGATCAGACCGGTGGCGCCCTGGTCGCCGAGGTTGACCCCTTCGTATAGCTGCTGGGCCACCTGCATCGTCCTGCGGGCCGTGAACCTGAGCTTGCGCGCAGCCTCCTGCTGGAGCGTGCTGGTGATGAACGGCGGCGAGGGCCTGCTGCGTCTCTCCTTCTTGGTCACCTTCTCCACGACGTATCCCGCGCCGTCCAGGTCCGCGACGATACGCCTGGCCTCGGCCTCGTCCGGTATGTCGAGCTTGCCCTTCCGCCCCTTGATCGCCCGGAGCATGGCCTTGAGACGCTTCTCGTCGGCGCCGTGCCTGGCGAGCGCCGCCTCGATCGTCCAGTACTCCCTGGGCTTGAAGGCCTGGACCTCATCCTCGCGGTCCACTACCAGCCGAAGGGCGACCGACTGCACCCGGCCAGCCGACAGGCCGCGCTTTACCTTGCGCCACAGCACCGGGCTCAGCTCGTAGCCGACCAGTCTGTCCAACACGCGCCTGGCCTGTTGCGCGTCGATCAGGTCGTGGTCCAGGCCGCGCGGATTCTTGAAGGCCTCCTCGACGGCCCTCTGCGTGATCTCGTGGAAGACAATCCGCTTTGTCTTCGACTCGTCGATCTTGGCCGCCTTCATCAGGTGCCACGAAATCGCCTCGCCCTCGCGGTCCGGGTCGGTGGCCAGATAGACCGTGGCCGCGCCTGCGGCCGCCTTCGTCAGCTCGCTGATGATTTTCCGCTTCTCGGGAAGGACCGTGTATTTCGGCAAGAAGCTGCGGTCCTCCACGTTCACGCCCATCTCGCGCTTCGGGATGTCGCGGACGTGGCCCATCGACGCCTTGGCCACGACGTTCTTGCCCAGAAACCGCTCGATCGTCCGCGCCTTCGCGGGCGATTCGACTATCACTAAGTCTTTCGCCATCTAGTGCACCGCCTGATACCTGACCGCCGACTCTTTGAGCCGCACGTAGTTCATTCCGCCTATCTGTCTGACCACGCCTCTCAACTCCATCATAGCCAACGCGCTGCTGACCGTCGATATCTTCATGCCGGAGCCGCGTATGATCTCGTCAATGTGCACCGGGTCGAAGGTGACGTGTTTCAGGATGTCCGCCTCGCCCTCGTCCTGTGGGAACAACGCCGT
The DNA here is from genome assembly GCA_965261815.1 of Dehalococcoidia bacterium. Lineage (GTDB taxonomy): Bacteria > Chloroflexota > Dehalococcoidia > Lucifugimonadales > CAZENU01 > CAZENU01. The sequence goes on along the minus strand of CBDHDR010000002.1, from coordinate 2,346,463 downwards.
CATCTCGATCTGCTGTCCCCCTGCAGTAAGATTCAGCTCCTCCAGCACGTCCGCGTAGTCGAGGACCAGCTTCGCCGCCGAGTCTCTGATCAGGGCGTTGGTGCCCCGGCTGTATTGAGAGAAGATGCTTCCGGGGACCGCGAACACTTCTCTATCCTGCTCCATGGCGTGGCTGGCGGTGATCAACGCGCCGCTCGTCTCGCCGGCCTCGATCACGACGATGCCCAGGGTCATGCCGCTCATGATCCGATTCCGCCGCGGGAAGTTCTGCGAGTCGGGCCGCACGCCGAGACCGTGCTCCGTCGCGACGGCGCCGTTCTCTGCGATCCGGTCCGCAAGCCTTGCGTGCTCGCGCGGGTAGATGACGTCCGGGCCGCTGCCCATCACGGCGATCGTGCGCCCCCCGGCCTCCAGGGCCGCATTGTGGACGATGGCGTCAACGCCTCTCGCCAGCCCGCTGACCACGGTAACACCCGAACGCGCCAGATCATAGCCCATCTGGTACGCCACCTGCCGGCCGTACGCGGTCGGCTTCCGCGTCCCTACGACCGCGACCGACCGCTCGTCCTCCGGCAGGATCTCGCCCCGGACATAGAGCACCGGCGGAACGTCGTAGATCTCCTTCAGCCTGTGCGGGAAGCCGTCGTCATGCCACGTGACGGGGCAGACGCCCGCCGCCTTAAGGCGGGCGAGCTCGGCGTCGGGGTCGACGGCCAGCTTGCGCGTCGAAACCAGGCTGGCGGTCTTTTCGTCCAGTCCGGCGGCCACCAGCTCGTTCATGCCGGCGCCCCACGCCGCGGCCAGGCTGCCGAACCGTTCCTCCAGCAGCTTGATCCGCACGCGGCCTATCCGCGGGATGCGGCCAAAGGCGACCCAGTACTTCAGATCATGCGATTCCATAGGAGCGGCTGCCAATTCTAGCACAGGGCCCCGGCGCCATAGATCACCACACTCATACCCGCACCTGGGTTGGCCGCGAGGTCTGGCCTCCCGCGGCGGAGTCCTCTACACGGCGGACACCGTTATCGAGGCGCTACATGCGCCATTCGCTGCCGGTAACGGGCTTGTCGGTCCTTCGCGCTGTGACGATAACGACTTCCAATACCAGGACAGAGCCACAACGCTGAGTATCACCAACGAAGGCATAGCGAACCAGTGATACCGTCCCTCCGCAGTGAACACGAACGCGATCCCTGCCACTATCGCCGGCGCCGAACCCAGCAGAGCGACCGGAAGCCATTGCTTTCTGAGAATCAGACAGAGCCAACCGATTGCGCCCAGCGCCAGGAGCGACCAATAGTATCCATTGAAGACCGCCACCAGAACGGTGAGTACCGCACGGCTGGACAGCACATCACTTAACTCTGCATGCACAAATCCTGATATTGGCGCCGTATCGTTGGCATAGACCAGCACCGTCTTCTTGACGCCGTTGATGAGGAACGTCCCCGGACGGTCTCGAATAGTCTCCAGCGCGGCCCGACCATACACACTGTCCCTCTCGTATTCGCTCAGCTCGGCCAGCGATTCTTTGGTCCAACCGTCAGGCGGATTGGGGACGTTGTGCGTCAACGTCGTATCGGGGTGGTTGCCAATCCACAAGACTTTGCCTCCGTTAGTGGAAATCACCACCGGCTCGGAGAACCGGACGACGTTGCGAGCCGTCCATCCCGCCAGGACGAGGCCGCCCACCAGTAGAGCCGCCAAAACCGGAACTACGGCCGCCGGCCATCTTGGGCGAAGGGCGAGCAGGGTGACAAGGCAAACCAGGCCGAAATATATTATGCCGTGGGCCCGGGTTAGCAGCATCAGCCCTGAAACCACGCCCACGACAAGGCCCCATAACACCGCCATCCCGCTCTGGTTGGCGCTGCTGGAACGCAATAGCAGCAGGGCGCAGAGCAAGACTGAAGCTGCCAAGAACTCGAACGGCAGATCAGAGTTGGACGAAAAGGGATAGAGAATGCCCGCAGGATGCCACCCAGCAATGTTGGCTCCCACCAGGCCCCACCCTGGCCCCAGCAGCAGAGAAGTCGTTTTCCATATAATCAAAACCAGACCGATGCCGATGAGCGTAGTGGCGAGGAGGATGGTCCAATTGGAAACGCCGAACAGGAAGTAAAACCCGCTCAGCACCATGGGCCAGCCGGGTGGGAGATAGGCTGTCGGCTCGTCGGGATAGTTAGGAATACCCCTGCCCCGTTGCCAGGTTTTCGGCATAACGAGGATACGGGTCGCTGCCGTAGACGCCGTCCGACCCTATCGTCAGCGCCAGAGCAATCCGCACGACAAGGCACAACCCCAGTAGCCCCAGGCCCACCCGCGTAAACAATTGGGCGCGGTTCGGGTTTCGATGGGCATAACGGAACGCGACCCCCCCTGCCCCCAGAAACGCCGCCATGCCCATCAGGCCGGATAGCGTCATTATGGGCAGCCAGTGGGAACCCAGGGCGGATACTACATTCAGTGCGCCACTCCTCTTGACAACGCTCTCTGCGGTACCCAGATCACATTGATTCCTCAGCCCATAACAGTCAGCGCTATCAGGCCCGTCAGCCCGGCCCGGTCATGGACTTGGTGCGGATTCGCGCTGCCTGGTCGAGACTACCCGCCCAGGATGCCCTTGCTCCGAAGAATCTCTACATACGAGTCTCGATCCAACTCACAGCTTACCGCTTTTCGCAGCTGGCTGTCGTTCAACTTCAACTGTTGTAGGATACTGTGAAACATCGGAAGGTCGCCGGTCGACTTGTTTGATCGCCGTGTTCGAACTACGACCTTGCCATCGATAGTCAGCCATGCAAGGAGGTCTCTGCTACTCCTGGTCTCAAAACCAAATTTCCTGACCAGACGATCGAACTCATGGGCGGCTAACGGCATCGGCCTTGCGGACCTTTCGAGAGAGGATGCCCCAAACCGCCGCCAAGTCCGGTCCAAGCCGCTTCTGATCCGCCTCCAGTGCAAGGTAGAGTTCCGCGATAGCCGCCTGCAAATCCACGATAGCCCCGGAGAGATTGTCGCCGAATCCAAACTCGTTCAGGTCCGTGGCTTCGACGACGTACTTTCCCCCCTCCATCATCTGCACGACTTCGATGGGCTCCACGACCCGAAGACGTCCATCTCTCAGACTGCCCAATGCGAACCGCTCGGGCACCGACTGCGCCTCTTCCACCACCGAGCCTAGCTCCACCATCGGGGGAGCAGCTTCCAGAATGACATCGTTCTCGCTCTGTCTGTTCAGCTCCATAGGTCCCATTCTATCCGAAACCGTGAGCCCAGCGTCGAAGATGGCCCACTAGCCGAGTCATGGCACAGTAGCTGCCTGTCGTAGGGCCGGTCAGCCGCACCCTGCGCCCGTCCAAACCTCAACGGCCGCGCCACGCCGGCGCCGTTGTCGCCCCGAGCCCCCTGGTGTATAGTCGGCGCTCCTATGAACGATCCACGCCGGCGGGATGCAGCATGAGCAACAACGACGACCTCGCCTTCACGTCGACGACGGAGCTCAGGGCGCTGATCGCGTCCGGGCAGGTCTCGCCCGTCGAGGTGACGGAGCTGTACCTGAGCCGCATCGACCGGCTCGACTCGCGGCTCAACTCCTACCTGACCGTGACCGCCGACCACGCCATCGACTCCGCGAGGCGGGCCGAGGCCGCGGTCGCCCACGGCGACGTCCTTGGGCCGCTGCACGGTGTGCCCATCTCGATCAAGGACCTCGAGCTGACGCGGGGAATACGGACCACAGGCGGGTCTCTGGCCTTCCGGGACAGGGTGCCCGACGAGGACTCGATCGTGGTAGAGCGGGTCAGGGCCTCGGGGGCGGTGATACTGGGGAAGACGAATACGCCCGAGTTCGGCCTGCTGGGCCACACGCAGAACCTGCTTGGCGACCACTGCCGCAACCCGTGGAACACCGAGCGTACGAGCGGCGGCTCCTCCGGGGGCGCCGGCGCCGCGGTAGTCGCCGGGCTGTGCTCGCTGGCCACCGGCAGCGACGGCGGCGGGTCCATACGCATTCCGTCCAGCTTCTGCGGCGTCTACGGGATCAAGCCGACGCAGCATCGGGTGCCGATGTACGCCGGCGCCGCGTCGACGGGTGTGTTCAACATGTTCAGCCAGTCCGGCCCGATGACGCGCACCGTCGCCGACTCCGCCGTACTGCTCCAGGTCATGGCAGGCCACGACCCGCGGGACGCTGCGTCCCTGCGCGACGAGCCGCAGGACTATCTCGCGGCCACGGAGCGCGGCGTAGACGGGCTGCGGCTCGCGTGGAGCCCGGACTTCGGATTCGGCGCCATCGACCCGGAGGTCGTCGAGATAACGTCCCGCGCGGCGAGGGTGTTCGAGGACATGGGCTGCGAGCTGGGAGACGCGGATCTCGCCCTCGACGAGCCCTTCGACGCGTTCTGGACGCTGTTCTCCGGCGTCGTCCACGGCCGCTACACAGCCGTCCTGAACGAACACCGGGACAAGCTGACCGACTACGCCCTGGAATGCATTGAGCGAGGCGAGGCGCTTCGGGCGTCGGACTACGTCTCGGCGCTCGGCTACGTCGACGTGCTCAAGGCCCAGTTCGCCGATGTGTTCGAGCGGTACGACCTGCTGCTGTCCCCGGTCATGGCGGTGCCGGCCTTCCCGGTCGGCAGCCCGCCGGCGGAGATCGACGGACGCAGCGTCGAACCGTTCGCCGGCGCGTTCCCGTTCACCTACCCGATCAACATGATCGGCTACACGGCCGCCAGCGTCCCTTGCGGCATGTCGTCCGAGGGGCTGCCCATCGGCCTGCACGTCCTCGGCCGTCCGGGCGACGAGGCGACCGTCCTCGCCGCGTCGGCGGCATTCGAGCGCGCCCGCCCCTGGGCCCACCTGCGGCCTCCCGTGTCCTGAGCTGAGAGCCTCCTCTCCCTTGACGGGAGAGGACTGAGGAGAGGGTGAAGATGAAGGTGTCGGCACGGCTCCCCACTGATACTGACCTTCTCCCGCCAGGGGAGAACGGACGTTACAAACACCCTCTGAGGGCGCGGACGTGATAGTCAAGTCCGACGGCTTTTGGCTGATCTCGCGCAACTCCAACGACGACTACTGGGGCAAGACGAAGTCGCCGGACTGGACGGCCGTCGGCTCGATCAAGCACTACCCCAATGAGGGCATGGGAATGGGCGTCGAGCCCCACTACCACGACGCCGACGAGGTGTGGATCTTCGGCTACGGGCGGGGCGAGGCCTGGATCGACGGCCAGGTCTTCGAGGTGACCGACAACACAGCGGTCTACACCCCGATGGGCGCCACGCACAGGTACCAGATGTTCACCGACTACGATACCGTCTCCGTGGTCACCAAGCTCGAGCGCCAAAAGCGCGACACTCACCTGTACCACGAGGAGCACGGCCCGCCCGTGCCCACCGTGCCCGGATTCGTCGTGCCCGGAGCGGAGAACACGGGCCCGATCGCCGACCGCGGCGAGCGCTGCCCCTTCACCGATCTCCGCCTCGTCGACCTAGAGCCCGGCGGCGAGATCGAGCAAGAGACCCTGGCCGCCAACGAGCACTGGGTCGTAATACGCGGCACGGCCCGCGTGGAGGCCGGCGGCTTGGGAGCGGAGCTGACCACCGGCGACGTCGCAATGCTGCGACGAGGAACGCGGCGGCACATCGACTCCGACGGCGGCGCCCGGCTCGCCCTCGCGCGAACGCAGCCCTGAGGAGACGACACCGAACAGGCGAACTCTCGATTCCGTGGCTCGTCTCGCAGCTATCCCGGCCGGGGCAGTCCTCTGAGCGCCCATAGGCGCCGGGCGCTACCCTGCCTCGCGGGTGCTGAGCCAGGCGTCGCGGTGGGTGGCGTAGCAGTGCAGGTCCATGCCGAGGAAGTGCAGCGGCTTTTCGAAGGCCATGCCGACCTTCTCGGCCACGCGGACGGACGGGACGTTGCGCGGATCGACCAGCGATACGAGACGGGCGAGGCCGAGGTCGCCGAAGCCGTGGTCGCGCACGGCCGCGGCCGCCTCCGTCGTGATGCCCCTGTTCCAGTGGCGCTTCGCCGTGCGGAAGCCGATCTCGAACTCCAGCCGGCCCTCGACGTCGTCGAACCGGTTGATCCCGCACACGCCCGCGAACCCCTCGTCCCTCAGCACGACGGCGCACATTCCGACTCCCCACAGGGCGTAGCTCCTCAGATTCCTGTCGAGCCACTCCCGCACCTCGTCCCGGCCCAGGGGTCCGTTGGGCGAGTACCTCATCACGTCGGGATCGGTGTACAGGGCGAGAAGGTCGTCGAAGTCATCCGGTGTGACGCGGCGCAGCAGCAGACGGCCGGTCTCGGCGACAACGTTGGCGGCGTTCTCGCTCTTTCCGCGGCCACTCACAGATCGACTCCCGGCTCGACCTGGTGGAGGGGCTCCAGCCCCATCGCCACCCGGTCGACGTTCTCGGCCATCGCGGCCGCGCGTGCCCGCGAGGTGTTGACGGTCGTCCCCGCGATGTGCGGCGTCATGTAGACGTTGGGCAGCTTGTAGACCGGCAGCGTCGGGTCGGGCGGCTCTTCGGCGAAGACGTCGAGGCCCGCGCCGCCGATGCGGCCCTCCAGGAGCGCGGCGTACAGGGCGTCTTCGTCGACCAGCCCTCCCCGCGCCACGTTGATGATCGCCGCGGAAGGCTTCACCAGGCCGATCCGCCGCGCGTCGATCGTGTGCCGGGTCGACTCGTTCAGGTGCAGGTGAAGCGACAGGAAGTCGCTCTCGCCGATGACGTAGTCGAGGTCTTCCGGCGTTCCCAGGAACTCGGGGCCGGTACGCTCCACGACCTCGGGCTCGATCTCGCGAACGTCGACTGCGAAGACGCGCATGTCGAACGCGCGAGCCCGCACGGCCAGCGCCTGTGCGCTGGCGCCGAAGCCGACCAGGCCGAGCACCTTCCCCTCGAGGTTTTCCCCGACGGGCCGGCTCGTCTCCGACTGCGCGAACACCTCCAGCGCCTCGTTGCGGCGGCGAGAGATCATCAGCATGAACGCCATCGCGGCCTCGGCCATCGCGACTGCGCTGAGGGCGCCCGGGCAGTGGGTGATCGTGAAGCCGCGGGACTTCATGTACTCCAAGTCGACGTGCTCCAGGCCCGTGCCCATCACCTGCCACACGCGCGTTTCGGTCGCCGCGTCCATCATCTCGTGCGTGCCGACCGATCCGCCCATGTCGACCACGACCTCGACCCCCTCGAACTGGGGCGCCACCGGCCGCGCGTGATCGAAGATCGACAGGTCGTGTCGGTCGCCAATCGCCGCTACCAGGTTCTCCTGGCCTACGCTCAACCCGCCCTGCTGCGGCAGAAAGAGCACCTTCACTCGCCTCAATTGCCGCCTCCATCTTTCTTGCCGCGAGTGGACGGTCGCGTGACCGCCTCGCGCCGCCACGTTTCGTACGGGTTCTCCCTGTTCTCGAGAGGCAACGACACGGGGCGTCCGAGCCGGTGCGACTCGTGGACGGCCATCACCATCTCGACGGCCGCGCGGCCGTCCCGGCCGCTGGCGCAGGCGACGACCTCGCGGTCCTCGGCTATGGCCCGCAGCAGCTCGTCGACCATGACGCGGTTGCTGCGCTTCAGCGCCGGCCCTCTGTCGGTCAGCCCGACGCCAGACTCCCACTCGTCGATGACGATCCGCTCCCACCGGCCGTCCTCCTCTCGCGCGATCCACTGGCCGTAGGGGTAGACGTAAGTCTCGGCCCTGGGGGGATTGCGCACCGAGATGACACCCTTCGTGCCGTAGACCTCGTAGCCGAACCATCGGCCCTGGTGCCAGTCGGGTCGCTCGGACAGGTCGGCGGGGTAGGAGTCGAAGTGGCCCGCGACGCCGTTCTCGAAGGCGAAGTAGGAAGCCACGACGTCCCCTGCCAGCAGCCCCAGGCCCTCGTCGCCCTCCACGGCGTCGTCGACCGTCACGTCGCGGCCCTCTTTGGTCACGTGGCCGAAGGCCCACGCGGCGTCTGCGCCCGCGATGTAGCGCATGCTCTCCATCATGTGGCTGCCCAGCACGAACAGGTCCTCGCCGCCCGACCGCCAGTCGCACTTGCCGCGGCTCCGGATCACCTGCAGATCGCCGATGGCGCCGCCGTCCACCAGCCGCTTGACGTGGTGCTCGTAGGGGTTCGCGCGGTGATGGGCGACGGCGACGCGCGTCCCGGCCCGGTCACAGGCTTCCAGCATCGCGTCGGCCGCGGCCGGCGTGGGCGCGAACGGCTTCTCGCACAGAATGCCCCTGGCGCCGGCCTCGGCGGCCGCGACGACCATCTCCTCGTGGCAGTCGGTCCACCGCGGGCATACGGCCACGAGGTCGAGGTGCTCCTTGTCCAGCATCTCGCGGTAGTCGGCGTACAGGGTGCGGGCGCCGGTGCGCGCGCCGACGGTGCGGCGCCCGACGGGATCATCGTCGGCGAGCGCCACCACCTCGACCCCCGGAACGCGGACGAAGGCGACGTCGAGGCTATGGCCGTAGTCGCCGCGGCCCGTCCGCCCGATTATGCCGGCACGGTAGCTTGCCATATCTTACGACCTCCGTCGGCCCAGGTTGACTGAGGTTAGGGCACAGCCCGGCGGCACGTCGATGCCTTCGAGCGCGCTCGGCGCGGGCACGTGCCTGCCGTCTTCTTCGGCAACCTCGATCCAATCGCGCAGCACGTCGGCGGCGTCGACCAGGGCTTGGTCCATCGTTTCGGCTGCGGCCACGCAGCCCGGCAGATCGGGGAAGATCACGCCTACCGCGCCGGGCTCACACTCTATCAACGCAGGATATCTCATCTATCGCTCCTCACTTCCGGCGGCCTTGGCAATGCCGCGGGCGCCGCTAGATCACGCCCTCCTCGGAGAGCGCCGCCAGCTCGCCGGCGTCGAGGCCGAGCAGCTCGCCGTAGACCTCCTCGTTGTGCTGGCCGAGCGTCGGCGCTAGATGCTCGACCCTGCCAGGGCTCTCGCTGAGACGGGGCACGACGCCGGGCATCTTGGTCGGACCTAGTATCGGGTCGTCGACCTCGACTATCGAGCCCCTGGACTCGAAGTGCGGGTCCCGGAAGATGTCCGCGATGCTGTTTATCGGGCTGACCGGGACCTCCCGCTCGTCAAGCTCCCGCATCAGGTCGTCCACGTCCAGCGTGCGCGTCCACCCGGACACGAACGCGTCGACCTCGTCCCGGTTCTCCACCCGGGCCGCCCCGGTGCGGTAGCGAGGGTCGCTGCCCATCTCGCCGCGTCCCATCGCCGACGCCAGGCGCTCGAAGATCCGGTCCGTCGTGCATGCGATGGCGACCCACTTGCCGTCGCGCGTCGGGTAGTGGTTGTGCGGGACGACATTCGCGGTCGCCGTCCCCGACCGCTCCCGCACCAGTCCCAGCTTCTGGTACGCGATGGTCAGGTTGTCCAGGATGCGGAAGACGCCCTCGAACAGCGATATGTCTATGACCTGCCCCTTGCCGCTGGCGCGCCGGTGCTCGAACGCGACCATCGTCGCGAACGCACCGTACAGGCCCGCCAGATAGTCGGCTATCGTCGGCGAGCCAGGCGTGACGGGCGGCTGGTCCGGGAAGCCGGCGAGGTAGGTCAGACCGCCGAACGCCTGGGCGACGCGTCCGAAGCCCGGCTTCGCGCTGTAGGGCCCCGTCTGGCCGTAGCCGGAGATGCGCACCATTACGAGCCCGGGGTTGACCTCGCTGAGCGCGTCGTAGTCGAGGCCCCAGCGCTCCATCGTGCCCGGCCTGAAGTTCTCCACCACCACGTCGCACCGCTTGGCCAGCTCTCTGACGATCCGCTGGCCCTCCGGGTGACGCAGGTCGCATGTGATCCCGCGCTTGTTCCGCGCCTCCTGCGCCCACGTCAGGCCGACGCCGTTGTACTGCTGGCCCATCTGGCGCATCGGGTCGCCCCGGCCCGGCATCTCGACCTTGATGACGTCGGCGCCGAACTCGGCCAGCAGCGTGGCGCAGAACGGCCCGGCGATGAACGTGGCGACGTCCAGAACGCGGATGTCCTTGAGCGGGCCGTCACGCGCGGGCGTTTCCATGCGCTACTCCCCCTCCGACGTCGCGTGGAGCTCCAGCGTTCGCCTCGCCTTCTCGACCATCGGGTAGTCGACGAACCGGCCGTCCACGACGATTGACGCGCTGCCCCGGCTCTCAGCCACGGAGAACGCGTCCACCACTCGCCTGGCGTGAGCCAGATCGTCCGGAGTCACGCTGGAGAAGCCGCGGTTCACGATGGGCACCTGCTTCGGGTGTATGCACAGCTTGCCCTGGAACCCGAGCCGCCGCGCCTCGGAGATCGAGTGCGCCAGCCCGTCGTCGTCCGTCAGACGCACCCAAGGCGAGTCGAGGGGCGGCCCGATGCCCGCGGCGCGCGAGATCACGACCAGCCGGGACCTCGCGTAGGCGACCTCGGTCTCGTCGCGCGACCAGTCGATGCCAAGGTCGCGGGTGAAGTCTGCCGCGCCGAAGAGCAGCATCCGCACGCGACGGCTCGCGCAGGCTATCTCGTAGGCGTTCCACAACCCGGCCGCCGACTCGATCAGCGGGACGATCTCCAGGCTGCCCTCGCGCACGCCGCGGTCTCGCTCCGCCGCGCCGATCAGCGCTTCGACGCGGGCGACCTCGTCGGCGGACTCGACCTTCGGAACCACGATGCCGTCGAGTTCCGGGGACACCACGGCCGCGATGTCGTCGGCGCCGTGGTCCGCCGAGAAGCTTGTCTTCGCCGAAATGGAGTTCACCCGGACGTAGACGCGGCCGCCCCCGGCGGCACTCGCGGCGGCCTCGCTCACGTTCGCCCTGGCCCCGACCTTCTGGTCCAACGGCACGGAGTCTTCCAGGTCCAGGATCACGCCGCCCGCGCCGAACGTGGCGACCTTGGCGAGCTTTCGGGGCTCGTTGCCGGGCGCGAATAGCAGGGACCTGACGACCATGCCGCTCTCCGGGTCGGCGTGCCGACGGCGGCATTCTACAGCAGATTTCCCGGCAGTGGCCGGGGCCGGGCCCGTGTCGGCTGCGGCCCCGTTGCGGCCCCGTAACGACGACCATGCTTTAGAGGCGCAGGAACCAGAGCATCTGCACCTCGTCGGGATGCTCCTCGTAGACGCCGTGGTGCACCCCTCTGAGATAACAGCCCTGGCTGGCGTAGAACTTGCACGCCCGCACGTTGATGTTCTGCGTCTCGATCTTGAGATAGCGGCATCCGCTGGCTCGCGCCCACTCGACGGCGCGGCGGAACAGGTCGGAGCCGACACCCTCTTGACGGCGGTCAGGATGGACGCGTATGTCCCAGAGAACGGCCAGGTCGGGGCGCCCCTCCAACATATAGGCTCCCGGCGTGTCCCGGGCGACGACGGCGCCGCCGATCCGCTCGCCCCGATCGACGGCCGCGAAAAACACCCAGTTCGAGATGTCCCACTGCTTCGACCACCGAACGGGGCGTTCGTCTTCCACGTCGTCATAGTCCTTGACGTACGGGGGCTCCACTCGCTCCTCGGTCAGCGTCCAGCCGCCCAGCCCCCGGTCGATCGGTTCGACGCGGTACTGAGAGTCGACCGTGAACGACATGGGTATTTTTCCGTATCCGCGCAGCAGGTCGGGGGACTGCTCTACGATTTCTATGGCATTGCGTCCTCACCCCTGACCGGGAAGCGCCGGCGTTCCTGTCTACAAGTCGGCTCTCCAGGTAACACACGTTACGACCGCCTCAATTCTCGTGCAAGCGATCGGACTCCGCCGACCCGGTGTTCCAGTTCTCCTCGCTTGCGCGACGGTGCTGTGGCTATCGAAGTCCGGGTTGGGGTGGGGCCGTCGCCACACTACCCGCTCGCCCTGAGTGCCCTGACGCTTCGTCGGGGTATATCGAAGGGGACTTGTGTACCAACAGAGGGGGCTTTGCCCAAGGACGGAGAGGACTTGACGGGGGCCGCGTAGCAGTCCTTACAGCGTGCGTCTTCGTGAAGCGTCTCAGGGTAGGTCACGGTTCGGCCACAGACTTGGTAGCGGTACTCGGGATCATCGGAGTCGAGTTGGCCGTCAGATGCGAATGAAACCGATGCATGCGGCTGGAGGTTTCACGCACGACATCGGCTAGGAGGGGAAACCTAGCCGCCTCCATCCAGCCAGAAAAGCAGCAGACCACCTACCACGACAGCCAACACGGTAGCTCCTAACGTCAGGTATAGGATAGCCATGCGCTGATACATCGTCATGGGGAAGCGCCTCCGCATACCACCTAGCGTCTATCGAACAGCCGATCCAACGCTACGAATACATCCTCTTGGGATAGCGTAGCAGGCGGTTCGCCCTTGAACACATAGTCCAGTCTTGGGTCGCCCATATGAAGTTGGGCGGCTACAGCTTGCTTGTCCCAATCCTCCCCATTGTAGATTGCACAAGCCAAGACCGCCACCATTCCACGCAAGACGTGGAGTTGGTCCGTAGGCGATACGGCATTCTCTACCTGACGTTCCACGATCGCCATGTATAGAGGCCGAGCCAATCGTGTGCCCGAAGACGGTTCCACCTGTCCGCGCTCGACGGTAGCCCAAACGACTCGATACCCGTACTCGCCTACTTTCGTCAGCTTCCCTCGAAATTCCTCTATGCTATCTTCTTGGACTACCGTGTACTTGTACTTCACCGTGTTGCCCCTCCTAAGTTCCTGCCGATTCTACCACAGGCCAAAGAAAACCCCGGAGGATTAATTCCGGGGTTCTGGAAGAGCTACGTATCAGAAACAACTTCTCATGCAGCAGACCTTTCAGCGTCGTCCTTGTCGCGCTTAGGTCGCCTTTCCATGATTCGCTCTCCTTGGGCGTTGACCTTCAGGGAGTCTTGGAAGCCGTAGTACGCCTTGCGCTCTTGGAATGTCCGTTCCTCCTTTTGGGTTGGGTAGAGCTTAGCCTTCATTGTTTTGCCTCCGGTATCGGTACTTCGTGGTCGCCGTGGGTCCAAACCTCCTTAGTGACGGGGTAGTAGCCATCCTCGCGGATAACGGCTATGTGAACATCCCCACCGACTGTCGGTAGTCGTGAGCTAACACTTTGCGACTCAATCATGATGCGCAGGAAGAAATCGACACAGTCAATTGCGTTTTGCTCTGAAAACTCTTCCCAATCGGCGTCCATCTCTTCCAAACGCCAACCATCAAACAAGTCCAACTCCGATGGCCCAGGAAGGTCGGACAAACCACTGGCCGTAAGCAATTGCTTTCGGTACTGCCCCATTAGTCCCTGTGTTCTTTCGGCTAATCGAATCTTGTTCTTGGGATCTGTGCCAAATACTATGCGCTGTACCCAGTCCATGGTCCCGTCAAATGCGACTCCGAATTCCCCTTGCCCAAATCGTTCCGCCTTCTCGTTCTCCCTTACATCAAGTCCGTGGATGGCAGGAAACTCAGGCGGGTCGTCATAGCCACCAACTATCAATTCCAGAGCCGGTCTATGGAACGAATCATCCGGATGCGCCCGTTGGTAGTGCTCATGCAGAAACTCCAATAAGTCGTCGGACAGGGCGTCCAGTGACGAACTGTTGCGTTCACAGATGTGTTCATCCGCGAACTGCGCCAACAGACTACGAACAGGACGGCCGCCAATTGACGAAATACCCGTGAACATCGCGCCGACTGGCAACTTGCCAATCTGGAAGAGCTTGGTCATATTGGGCAATTGGTTGTACGGTACATCCTCGACTTCATCCCATATCTGGCCGTAATGACTAAGCACGTCCCCCTCGGCTTTTAGGACAAAGTCGTTGTCCGAATCGAAATACCTGATCAATTCGCGGGCGTCAACCATCGGCTTTGTCACCGTCCCCAGCGAATCCGCTCCCATCACCAAAGCGTACTTGGAGGCCAACGCGATGATCGTAGTCATCCTACCTCTGCCACGACGAGATACCCCATATGGACTCTGCTACCGAGACGATGTTCGTAAACCCACTGGCAATACTAGCGTACCACATCCTGGGTACGTGTTGCTAGCCTCGTGGGGATTCCTAGGACGCGAGGCTTAGGCCGCTCGGGTGGCCGCAGCCCCATGGTCAGCAGCTTCAGTAGCACGCGGTCCCAGCGCGTGGGCGTAGCGGCGGCGCAGGCGGTCATGACGGTGAAGCGACTCTCGCGTTTCCGTTCTCGCCAGTGGAAGGACCTGTTCGGACCCGCGTTGACATGCCCGCCGGCCGCTACCCATAATGGGCGCTCCCCGGCGTCTCGGGGGCAGCCCGACTCGGAGGATTGAATGAGCGCAGCGTCCGGCCAGGTGATCGCGGGCCTCGAGGGCGTGCTGGCGTTCGATTCGAGCATCGCTTACATTGACGGTGCCGCGCCCGAGCTGTCGGTCCGCGGCTACTCCATCGAGGACATCGCGGCGACGATGGGCTACGAGCAGATGGCGTTCCTGCTCTGGCACGGCCGGCCGCCGTCCGCCGACGAGCTCGCCGCCTTCCGAGCGGAGCTGGCCGGCCAGAGGCGTGCGCCCGACGCGGTGCTGCGGATGGTCGCGGCGGCGCCGCCGTCGGCTCATCCCATGGCGGTGCTGCGCACGGCCGTGTCGATGGTCGGCGCCGACGACCCGAACGCCAACGACGTCACCCCGGAGGACAACCTGCGGAAGGCGGCCCGCCTGACCGCGGTGATGCCGACCATAGTCGCCGCCCAGGTGAGGACCGCCGCGGGCGAACAGCCGATCCCCCCGGACCCGTCGCTGGACCACTCGGCGAACTACCTCTACATGGTGACGGACGCGGCGCCCGACGAGACGGCGCGGCGGACGCTGGACGCCACCCTGGTGCTCTACGCCGAGCACGAGACGAACGCGTCGACCTTCGCGGCGCGGGTGGTCGCCGGCACGCTGTCGGACTTCTACTCCGCGGTGATCGCGGGCATCGGCGCGATCAAGGGCCCGCTGCACGGCGGCGCCATCGAGGGCGCGATGGAGATGTTCACGAAGGTCGGCTCGCCCGAGAAGGCCGCGGCATACGTGGACGGCGAGCTCGCGGCGAGGCGCATCCTGCCCGGGTTCGGCCACCGCGTCTACAAGGCGGGCGACCCCAGGGCAGGCGTGCTCCGGGAGATGGCCCGCGACCTGGGCGACGCGCTCGGCGAGCGCATCTGGTTCGATGTCGCCGAGGCCTGCGAGACGCGGATGGGGGAGACCAAGGGGATCATCCCCAACGTCGACTACTTCGCGGCGATCGTACTGCACCAGGTCGGAATCCCCCTGATACTGATGACCAACGTCGTCGCCAGCGCCCGGATCGCGGGCTGGTCGGCCCACATCCTGGAGCAGTACGCGAACAACCGCCTGATCCGGCCGCGCGCCCGCTATGTCGGCCAACGCGGCCTGACTCTCAACGAGGAATGACGCCGATGAACGATCTTCCACTGCTTCCGACAACCGTCGTCGGCTCCCACGCCAAACCCGGCTGGTGGCACGAGTGCAAGGAGCTGTTCGACCTAGGCGAGTGGGGCGAATCGGACCTGAAGGAGCTGCTCGACGACGCCGTCGACGTCGCCATCCTCGACCAGCAGCGCGCCGGGGTCGACATCATCAGCGACGGCGAGTCTCGCCGGCTCGACGGATACGTCGACGGCTACTACGCGATCATCCAGGGAATCGAGCCGTCGGAGCCGGCGCGCAAGGCCGGCCCGTGGGGCTACGACCAGCAGACCCGCTATGTCGCCACCGGGCCGATCGAGGCGCCCTCCGGCCTCGGCATCGTCGACGAGTTCGGGTACCTCCACGCCAACACCGACCGGCCTACCAAGGTCACCTGCGCCGGCCCGCTGACCTTCGCCTCCCGCATCCGGCCCGGGGACGTGTACGCGAGCACTGTCGAGATCGCGGCCGAGTTCGCCAACGTCATCAACGAAGAGCTCAAGGCTCTCGTCGCCGCCGGGGCGGACTTCATCCAGATCGACGAGCCGGCCAGGGGCACCATCACCGGGCAGGAGATGGCGCGGCTGTTCAACATGGCCACCGACGGCGTCGAGGCGAAGCTCGCCTTCCACATCTGCTTCGGCAACCGGTTCGGGCAGGCGCGGTTCAAGCGCGCCTACGCCGACTACTTCCCCGGCGCGATGGAGGCCAACGCCCACCAGTTCGTGCTGGAGTTCGCGAGCCGGGAGATGGCCGAGATCGAGATGTGGAAGCGGTGGAACGACGGCCGGGAGCTGGGCGCGGGAATCATCGACGTCAAGTCGTTCTACCCGGAGACCCCGGATGACGTCGCCGAGCGCCTTCGCACGGTGCTCGAGAACGCCGACGCCGACAAGGTGTACGTCAACCCCGACTGCGGCTTCGGATGGTCGCCGCGCTACATCGCGGTGGAGAAGCTCGACGCGATGGCCGCCGGCACGCGGATCGTCCGCGAGGAGCTCGGAGCGTAGTCGGGCGGCGACCGCCCGCACCCGGCTCGGCCCCGCGTCCGGCTGGGCCCAACCCAAAATCAGCAAGGCAGGATAGACACATGACCATTGCCCAGGAGCTAGCTTCTTTCGTCGTCCGGGTCACCTACGACGACATGTCGCCGACCGCCAGACACGAGATGAAGATCAGGATCCTCGACAGCATCGGCTGCGCCATCGGGGCGGTCGAGGGCGAGCCGATCAGGCACATCCGCAGCCAGATCGAGGACTTCGGCGGCGGGGACCACAGCACCATGATCGGCGGAGGCAAGACTTCCCCCGACCGGGCCGCCTTCTACAACTCGGCGCTCACGCGGTACCTGGACTTCAACGACTTCTACCTGGCCAAGGGCGAGAGTTGCCACCCGAGCGACAACCTCGGCGCCGTGCTGGCCGCGCTGGAGTACGCGGGCGGCGACGGGGCCGCGCTGATGACGGCGCTGGCGGTCTCCTACCAGGTGCAGGCGCGGATCAGCGACGAGGCCCCGGTGCGGCACAAGGGCTTCGACCACACGACGCAGGGTTCCTACGCGGTGGCGGCCGGCGTCTCCAAGGCGCTGGGACTGGACGCCGGGCGCACCTTCAACGCCATCGCCATCGCCGGCACGCCGTTCAACGCCCTGAGGGTCACGCGGACCGGCGCGCTGTCGCACTGGAAGGGCCTGGCCTACCCCAGCCAGGCGTTCACGTCGACCCACGCGGCCTTTCTGGCCATGCGCGGGGTGACCGGGCCGCCCGAGGTCTTCGAGGGCAACAAGGGGTTCATGGACAGCATCGCCGGCCCGTTCGAGATCGACTGGAGCAAGGAGGATCTGGAGAGGGTCGTCCGCACCGAGGTCAAGAAGTACAACGCGGAGGGCCACTCGCAGCAGTCCATCGAGGGCGTGCTGGAGCTGCAGGCGGAGCACGGCTTCACCGGCGCCGACGTGGAGCGCATCGAGATCGACACCTTCAACGTCGCCTACAACATCATCGGCGGCGGCGAGGAGGGCGACAAGACGCTGGTGGTGAACAAGGAGCAGGCCGACCACAGTCTCCACTACATGGTCGCGGTCGCGATACTCGACGGGAACGTGATGCCGGAGCAGTACGCGGACGAGCGGATCATGGCCGACGACGTCCAGACGCTGCTTCGAAAGCTGGTCGCCCGCCCCATCGACGACTACTCCGCCCGCTTCCCGGACGAGATGGTCAACCAGATACGCATTCGGCTGCGGGACGGACGCGTGCTGACCAGGGACAAGACGAGCTACGAGGGGTTCCACAGCAACCCGATGCGGTGGGACACGGTGCGGGCGAAGTTCGACGGCCTGTGCGAGCCCTACGCCGACGCGGCACTGCGCGACGAGCTGGCCGACGCGGTGACGGACCTGGAGTCGGTGTCCGTCGACGACCTGGCCGGCCTGCTCGCCAGGGTCGAAATCCCGAAGGGCTGAGCTACGGGACAGCCCACCAGAACTGGCCTAAGCGTGGGGTATTCGCAGCTCCTCGTCCCCTGTGAACCCGTTCCTGCGGCGGAGTTCATGGTCGATGATGGTCACACATGGCCAATCAGGACAAGAGGCACACCACACTGCCGCCAGTCCCGTACGGCGAAGCGCGGGTTCAATCGTGCGATCTGACCATCAACTACACCGCGTGCAGAGTGACTCTTGCCGGTCGTCCGGTTCCGGCGCCCGTCCGACGTGGATGGGCTATTCTTTTGCCGGTGACCGCCGCGAAAGCGTAAAATGTCAGTGTTGGAGGTATGGTCGTGAAAGGAGAACGAATGCGAGACACAGACACCCCAACGCCCACGCAATCATCCAGGCCCACTGCGCCAACCCGCCCGTCAGAAGAGACCGCCCGCTTGGGCGACGAAATCTACGAGCGAGACATCCGGACGCAGGTCGAAGCGAACCACCACGGAGAGTACGTCGCCATCGACGTCAGCAGCGGCAGCTGGGCCATCGCCGACGACCTTCTGGACGCAGCGGACCGTCTGCGGACGGAGTGCCCGGACGCCATTGACGTCTGGCTACTCAGGGTCGGGTATCGCGCGCTGCACCACTTCGGAGGGCGTCCCATCAGGAGACGTCATTGATCCAGGGCGTGGTGAACGACTCGTACGAAGCTGTCATACCTCTCACAGTGCAAGAACCGTCGGGGCAGGCGAGGGACGTAGAAGCCGTTATAGACACAGGCTTCACAGGATTCCTGACTCTGCCGCTAGGAGTGATCGCGGAATCGGGACTACCCTTTGTAGGCACCGGCCGAGCGACCCTGGCCGATGGCAGCGAGGCAACCTTCAGCGTCTACAGAGTCACCGTGCTTTGGGACGGAGAACCGAGACACATCAGGGCAGACGCCGCTGACACCACTCCTCTCGTAGGTATGCGGCTGCTGGATGGCAACGACCTGAGCATCGAAGTCGAGAGCGGGGGCCGCGTCGTCATTCAGGCCAGGGCGTAAATCATGGGGAGGCCCACGGAGGAGCGGCCTCAAGGAGTTGGATGAGGCGAACTACCTGGAATCCCAAGATTCCGCAGGCCCCCCGGATTCCCCACCTGATTGGGCCGGGGGGCGTGACGGACTGCTTCCGGTGTCATAGTGGCGCACCCTGTTGGGGATGGATTCCCGTCCCCGCCCACGCGAGGGCAGGCTGTTCGCGGGAATGACGGAGGTGGGGGATTTGGGGGGCCTGACATGGTTGAACAGTCCAAACACCTGGGGACATGGATCAGGACACCCAAGCTCGCCCCGTTGCCGTTCCATCAAGGCTTCAGCATAGATCACGGCGGCAACCTGATTTCCACCTGGCACTTAGATTTCGGGATGCCCGACGAGCGCTTACCAATTGGCGCTGCGAGACGAGCTCGCCGACGCGGTGCGGGACCTGGAGTCGGTGTCCGTCGAGGATCTCGCGGGCCTGCTGGCCAGGGTGGAAATCCCGGAGGGCTGAGCTACGGGACAGCCCGGCCGGCCATTATGCCGGTGCACTCCTCGCGGTCGACGGCGATCCTGCCGTTGACCAGCACGTACGGGATGCCGATGGGGAATTGGCGCGGGTCGTCGTACGTGGCGGTGTCGATTACGCGGTCCGGGTCGAAGACGGCGAGGTCGGCGTAGTACCCCTTCTCGATCCGGCCGCGACGCGTAATCCCGAAGCGCCGCGCGGGCCGGTCGGTCATACGGTGGACCATCTCCTCGAGGCCGAGCCCGCCGACCCGGCGGCGCAGCCGGCCCAGGAAACGCGGATACGCCCCGTACGACCGCGGGTGCGGGAAGCCGCCCGCCGGCGTGATGTCGCTGCAGACCATGTAGTCCGGGCGCGCGAGCAGCGCCATCGAATCGCGGTCCACCTGACGCCACAGCGCGACGCTGTCGGGCGGCGTCCCCCAGTAGCCGACCTTCAGGCCGGTCTCGACGAACAGCGAGCAGAGCGCCTCGCCGGGAGATACGCCCCGCTCGCGGGCCACGTCCGGCAGGCTCATGCCCTCCAGCTCCGGCATGCCGTCGACGTAGGAGAGAACCATAGAGCCGAGGGCCGCCACGCGGCTGCTTTCCAGGTGCGCGACGGCCTCCTCCCGCAGCTTCGGGTCCTGCAGCCGTTTCAGGATCTCGTCCGGTCCACCCTCCTGCATTTGGCCGGGCAGGAACGTCACCGGGACGGTGGCCCCGGTGGGGTACGGATAGATGTCCAGGGTGAGATCGATGCCCTCGGCCCGCGCCGCGTCCCTGTCCCGCATGATCTCCTCGACCCGGCCCGCGGTCCGCGCGGAGGTCCTGTAGTGGGCGAAGTGCATGGACACACCGGACCTGCGGGCGATCTCCAGCCACTCGGGCGTCTCGCCGCCGCCGTAGGCCCGTCTGCCGCCGAACGGCTCGGACGCGTCGACGTAGACTCCCCCGCCCTCGCGCACCGCCGTGGCCAGCTCGATCAGCTCCGCCGTGCCGCTCCAACATCCGGGGTAGTTGATCGTCGTGTTCGAGAAGCCGACCGCCCCCTGCTCCAGGCTCTCGCGGACCAGCCTTCGCGCGCGGTCGAGCTGCTCCTCGGACAGCCGGCCGCTCCTGAACCCGTTGGTCTCCAGGCGGATCGCGCCGTTGGGGACCAGGTAGGCCGTGTTGACCGCCACGCGCCCGTCGTAGTTGGCGCGCATCGCGGCGACGCTGCTCATGTCGGCGTCTTCCGGGGGGTCTCCTAGAATGCCCGCCAGCCAGCGCCGGTAGACGCGGTAGTTGGGCGGGGACAGAGGCGCGAACGACATTCCGCCCAGGCCGAGTATCTCGGTCGTGATCCCCTGCCGCAGCCCGTTGGCATGCTGCGGGTTTACGAGCAGGTCGCCTTCGGAGTGGGTGTGAGGGTCGACGAAGCCGGGCGACACGACCATGCCGGAGGCGTCGACGACCCGGCGCGCTTCGGCGCCGGCCAGATGGCCGATCGCGTCTATCCTGTCCCCGACGACGCCGACGTCGGACCTGAAGCCGGACGCGCCGGTACCGTCGACGACGGTGCCGTTGGCTATCAGAACGTCGAACATGGCGGCCTCTACGTCTGGCAACTGTTCAGGGTCGATGTTCTCACAACCCGTTTAGCCTGAGTAGCGTCGGTGCTGCGTCGGGGCACTTAGGGCGAGCGGGTGGCGTGGCTACGACCCCACCCCTAACGGACTTCGATAGCCACGTCGCCGTCATGGCTGCGAAGCCGGGATTTCAGGGTTGGCCGCGTGCTGACAACCGCTGACGCAACACGCATCGACAACTTAAGGTACCGCAGACTGAACTAGAGTCGGAAGAGGTCGTCGAAGAACTTCTCTACGGGGTCGCGCTTGGGCGTTCGCTTCTTCTTGGGAGTGGACCGGCTCGTAGGCTTGGTCTTACGCGCAGACCTCGCGGTCTTCGTCGCAGCCGTCTTTCGTGGCGAGGATTTGACTACGCCTTGTTGGCGCAACCTCTTCCTGAGTTGCGCCATAGTCCCGTCGCCCTTGGAGCTGTTGCAGCGGCTGCAAAGCAGCTGAAGGTTGTTGAAGCGGTCGCTTCCACCTTTGGAGAGGGGGATTATATGGTCGACTTCCAGATCGACCTTGGCGACCTTCCTGCCGCAACCGTTACACTTCCCGCCCTGCTCCTTGTACAGCGCTTCCTTCTCCCTTGGGGAAAACCGTGGTCGCGAGCGTGTGGGCTCATCGAAGAATTCCAAGAATGCCATTAGCAACCGTCTCCTCTTAACGGGGAGCTATGGGACACCATCAGCGCTGTCAAGGCTGTTGTCTCGACCTGAGATACCTATGCCAAGGTTGCAACTCCACATGGATTGCCTCGCGGCGGCCTATCCTACGCCATGCCAAAGAGGAGCCTCTTTCATCGGTGTCTAATCCAGACCACGAGACCAATTACGCATATGACGCCTATGAGCACTAGCAGTGGGATGAACCACCATTGCTGCAACAACCACTGCACGGAAAGCCACACAACAGCCAGTGCAATGAGGACCGCCAGTATTTTCCAATACAGTGGATCAATGTCCTTCACGCCATCACCCCCTCTTCGTATTCTATCATCGTGCCTGTCATGCACGCCGCATGGCCGCGGCACCGTTAACAGTCTAGACGGAACAAGGCTATCACAGCGTCGAACATAGCGGGCCTCTATGTCCCTCTATGTCCGGGTTGGCACGACGGATGCGGCGTTCGCAATTATACTGAGTGCCACACCGGCCCTGTTCGCCGGTCGAACGACGACAGAAGTTGGAGGACGCGATGATACGAATATCCGCGAGCGCAGGCGACCTCTCGGACAGCCATCTGCGCAGGATCACCCAGCTAGGCGTGGACGCCGTGGACTTCGGCGAGGCGCGCGACCTGCCCGGAGTCCGCGAGCGGGGATACCCCGATCTCGACGCCCTGATCGAGATCAAGAAGCGGGTCCGCTTGTGGGGCCTAGACGTCAATCGGGTGACGCTGCCGGATGTCACAGAGGGCTTCCTGAGAGGCGAGGCCGGTACCGAGCGGGAGCTCGAGAACGCCGTCCAGTCGCTCAAGGTGTTCGGCGACGCCGGCTTCACACTGGCGTCCCAGCGGTTCGAGGGAAGCAACTTCAACCACCTCGTCACGTTCTACCGTTCCGAGCACCGAGGCGGGTACCTCGGCAGCGGCGGCAGTGTGTGGAGGACCGGCAGGCGGCCGCCGGACCTGACGCCGGAGGAGCTGGAGCACGCCCGTACCGGCGCGGGAGGCCGCTCCGCCTACTGGCCGCGGTTCACCCACGACGAGCCGCCAGCACAGGCGCAGCTCGACGCGTGGTGGTCCGGCTTTCGCCGCGTCTACGACAGGCTGGTGCCCGTCGCCGAGGAGTACGACATCAGGCTCGCGACCCACCCGGCGGACATACCGCTGCCGGACACGCCGTTCGGCACCCTTGGCTTCCACCGCATCATCGACGCCTACCCGAGCCGCAACGTCGGCTACGTCTACTGCTGCGGCACCCGGGCCGAGGCCGGAGGGTTGCCGCTGGTGCTGGACGAGATACACAACTACGGCCGCAAGGGGCGCATCTTCACCGTCCATTTCCGCAACGTGCGCGGCAGCCTCGCGACCTCCGGCGGGTACGAGGAGGTGCTCCTGGACGACGGCGACATGAACATGTTCAAGATCGTCCTCGAGCTGCGGAAGGTGGGCTTCGACGGTTGCCTGAACCCCGACCACTACTTTCCGCTGGAAGGCGACGGCGCCGCAAGCGAGCAGGCCCTGGCCTACTCCATAGGCTACATGAAGGCGCTGCTGGCCAGCCTGGCTGTAGTGTGACGAGCCGAAGGGTGGACATCACGGAGGCAACGGAGATGAAATCGAGCTTCGACGTCGGGCAGGAGGGCTGGTGCTCGTACGACTACAACGGCTGCATACGGGCCGACCGCCGAATGATGGTCCTGACCGTATCGGAGCCCGCGGGCGGCGCGGACGGCGGCGGCTACGTCTGGACGGACGAGCACGGCTGGAGCGCCGACACCCCGGAGAGCCCCGTGTCGGTGCTGCCGCTCATGCTGTACCGGTACTGGGTCGACGAGGGCCCGTTGGACCTCCGCGGGGCCCGGTTGTCCGTCTACCTGCGCGGTGATGGTCTGAAGCTGTTCGGCGCCCGGTGCTACTTCTGGGTCGTGGGCAGCGAAGATCGAGGCCGCTGGCACTACAACAGCGCTCCGCTGGAGATAAGCAGCGGCCGCTGGGCGGACGAGCCCAACGTCGTCACCCTCCACAACGACGAATTGCTCTGGCACCGCAGCTGGTCTAAGGACCCCGAGGCCCCTCCGTCACTGGACGACCTGCTGGGAGAATGCCACAGCTACGGCTTCTCGTTCGTCGGATTCCACCACGTGCCCAGGGGCAGGCTCGCCATGGACGAGCTGGAGATAACGCTAGCGCGGCCGTAGCGCCCGGGACGCACGTCGAAGCGGCGTCACGGTACGGCGCGGCCGGCCATGACCCCGGTGCACCGTTCGTCGTCGACCGCGATCTGCCCGTTGACCAGCACGTAGGGGATGCCCGCCGGGTACTGGCGGGGGTCGTCGTACGTGGCCGTGTCTATGACTCGCTCCGGTGCGAAGACGGTCAGGTCCGCGAAGTACCCGCGATCGATGCGCCCGCGGCGCGTCAGGCCGAAGCGCCGCGCAGGTCTGTCGGTCATCCGGTGGACCATGGCTTCAAGGCTGATTCCGCCGATCTGACGACGCAGCCGGCCGAGGAAGCGGGGAAACGCGCCGTATGACCGGGGGTGCGGAAAGCTGCCCGCGGGCGTGATGTCGCTGCAGACCATGTAGTCCGGCCGCGCTAGCAGCGCCATCGAGTCGCGGCTGATTTGCCGCCACACCGCAACGCTGGACGGCGGGGCCATGACGTGGCCGAGCGCCAGGTCCGTCTCGCTGAGCAGGTCGCAGACCGCGTCCTCGACGGAGACGCCGCGCCGGTCCGCCAGCTCGGATACGCTCATGCCCTCCAGGTGTTCGACGCTGGCCGCGTAGGAGACCACCATGTCGCCCAGCGGGTAGCGGCTCGCGCGCTCGTGCCGGAGATAGTGGACGATGCGCGACCGCTGCGCCGTGTCGCGCAGGCGCCCCAGGATGGCATCGGGGCCGCCCTCCTGGGCCCAGCCCGGCAACATGCTCACCGGGATGCTGCTACCGGTCGGGTACGGGTAGATGTCGAGCGTCACGTCCGCGCCTTCCTCGATGGCGTCGTCCACGGGCCCCATGAGCTCTTCCACCCTTCCGGCGTTGCCGCTATCCGTGCGGAAGTGCGCCAGGTGGAGCGGTACTCCCGACCGGCGCGCGATCTCGATGGCCTCGCCGACCCCGCCGCCGCCGTAGGCTCTCTCCGATTGCGCAAGCCGGGGCTCGCACATGAAGACCCCTCCGGCGTCCCGGACCGTCTCGCACAACTCCACGAGCTCCTCGGTCGTGCTCCAGGGACCCGGGTAGTAGCTCGACCCGGCCGAAAGCCCCAACGCCCCGTGCTCCATGCCCTGCCGGATGAGCCGTTTCGCGCGGTCCATGAGCGGTCCTACGAGAGGAACGTCCCGAAAGCCGGCGGTCGTAGTGCTGTCTGAAGCCAGCGACTGTGCTCATGTCGAGGTCCACGGGCGGCTCACCCAGCAGTCCGCCGAGCCAGCGTCGATACATGAGATAGTTTCCTGGCGACAGCGGGGCGTAAGACATGCCGTCGATTCCCAGCAGCTCGGTCGTGATGCCCTGGCGCAGGCCATTGGCGTGCTGCGGGTCGACCAGCAGCGCGCCCTCGGAGTGCGTGTGGGTGTCGACGAATCCGGGCGCGACGACAAGGCCCGAGGCGTCGATCACGCGTCCTGCGTCGGACTCCGACAGATCGCCGATCGCCGTGATCGTATCGCCGGCAACGCCTACGTCGGCCCGATACGCCGTCGCCCCGGTGCCATCAACCAGAGTCCCGTTGGCTATCACTACGTCGAACACGGCGTACCCCTCCACGAATCGGCGCTGGCCAGTCAATAGGCGATGATATTCCTTGCTCCACGCGGCGGGCAAGCGCCGCTTGGGATATACTGCGGCCAGCCCCCGGACGACGCCGACATCCTCGCACGACGGTGATTGAGCCATGGACTCCGACCCTGACGCCACAGCGCACACCCTCGACCCATACGTGCACCGGCAGCTATTTCTAGACGACCACGCTATCGAGGAGTCGTCGCGCGTTCGCCGGGTGCTCCACCAGCCGGAGAGGCTGGGAGCGATCCTGAAGCCGGACGTCTCCCGGGGCCAGATGGCGCTGCAGAGCAAGAGCCCGCCGTGGTGGAACCCGGATCTGCGGGTCTGGGAATGGTGGTACTGGGCCATGTACGACGAGCTTCCGGGGCAGATGTACGCCAGCGAGGGCCGCGTCAGCCACTACGCCACCTCGACGGACGGGGTCAACTGGGACACCTCCCCTCTCGGCATGCACGAGTTCCGAGGATCGAAGGACAACAACGTCGCCTACGACGCGTCGGAGAGGGGTCTGGCGCTGTACCACATCATCCGGGACGACGAGGACCCAGACCCGGACCGCCGCTTCAAGGGTATCTTCGCCACGGCCGACCGCCTGCGCGACCGCCTTCCAGGCTTCTCGCCCAACGGCTTCGACTGGACTTTTCCAGAGGCCGAACCAACCCCCAGCAAGGACACCTCCAACTATCTTCACGACCGCGAGCGGGGCCGGTTCGTAGGGATGGTCAAGCACGGCACGGAGTGGGGCCGCTCGGTCTGGCTGGTCACGAGCGACGACTTCGTCAACTGGACCGATCCGAGGCTGGTGCTCCACTCCGACCTCGAGGACCGGAGGAACCGGAAGGCGCGCGTCGAGGCGGTGGTGCGCGATCCGGCGTTTCTCTCGCCGCCCCTGGTCGACGGCGTCGACTACCTCGCCGAGGTGTACCAGATGGCGTTGACGGCCTACGAGGGGATGTACGTCGGCTTTCCCATGATATTCAACCCGGCCGGCGCCATCCCGCCCCCGCACGGCAACTTCACCGCCCTCAATCAGACGGAGCTGGCCGTCTCCCGCGACCTGCTCCACTGGGAGCGCGTGGCCGACCGGGCGCTGTTCCTCGATGTCCTGCCGTGGGACGGCGTCAACTTCGAGAGCGCCCAGCTCGCGCTGTGCGGCCCGCCGGTCCGCCGCGGAGACGAGTTGTGGGTCTACTACGGCGCCTCCCGGTTCCGGGGCCCACGGGAGCTGTACACGGAGGTGGCCGACGAGCACTTCCGGCAGCGCGGCGCGCTCTGCCTCGGCAAGCTGCGGCTCGACGGCTTCGTATCGCTCGACGCCGACGACAGCGGATCCGTGACGACGAAGCCGTTCGCGGCCGAGGGCGGAGGACTGCGCGTGAACGCCGACGCCGACGGCGGGGCGCTACGGGCCGAGGTGCTCGACGCCGGGACCATGGAGCCGCTGCCGGGAATGTCGCTCGAAGACTCGCGCCCCCTCGAAGGCGACCAGCTGCGAGGGCGGCTGGCGTGGAACGACTGCGACGAGCTCCCCGACTCGCGGCCGGTGCGTATCCGCTTCGCTCTGGACGGCTCCCGCCTCTACTCTTTCTGGATGGAGGCGTAGGTGCACGCGCCTCCGACTTCGACGAGCGCGGGGGTCCACTGGAGCGTCGTCGTCTGCAAGGAGGAGGGCAACTACCTCGGCTGGCCGTCCGTGGCCCGCCTGCCGTCCGGCGAGCTGGTGGCGGTCTTCTCCGGAGGACGCGAGGAGCACGTCTGTCCGTACGGCAAGACCAAGCTCGTCCGCAGTGCCGACGGCGGCGAGACCTGGTCCGACCCCGTGATCGTCAACGACTCGCTTCTCGACGACCGCGACGCCGGGATCGTCGCCTCGCGGTCGGGCACGCTTGTGCTTAGCTGGTTCACCTACCCGACCTGGAAAGCCCTCGACCTCCACCGGGAGTCCGGCCGCTACACCGCCGAGCAGCTCGAGGCGTGGACGTCCCACTGCGACGAGGTCCGGCCCGAAGCCGAGCGTCAGGGCCTGGGCCATCGCGCGTGGACGAGGCGGTCTGCCGACGGCGGCCATTCCTGGGAGCCGCCCGTAGACTCGGTCGCGACCAATCCCCACGGGCCCATCGAGCTGAAGGACGGACGCCTTCTGCTGGTCGGCAACACCCTCGTTGCCGGAGAGACGCCGTCGACCTTCGAGCCGATCGTCGCCATGGACTCGGACGACGAAGGCCGGTCGTGGAGGCGGATCGGGACCGCCATGGCCGTGCCGACCGAGGGAGCGGCCTACCACGAGCCTCACGTCATGGAGCTCGACGACGGCACGCTGATCTGTTTGGCCAGGTACATGCCGCCCGGGAACCGCGGCGAGGACCGGTACATGCGGCAGTCGGAGAGCGCGGACGGAGGCCGGACGTGGACACGGCCTCATCCGACCAACATGTGGGGTTTCCCTCCCCACCTGCTCCGGCTCGGCAACGGCGACGGTCTGGCGACCTTCGGGCACCGCCGGCCCCCCTTCGGGCAGCGGGCCTGCGTCTATCAGCGCGTGCGGGAGAACCTGATCGGCGGCGACTCGTCGGGGAACTGGGACATCGGCAACGTCATCGAGCTACGGGACGACGGCGCGGACGGCGATCTCGGCTACCCGGCCACCGTGGAGATATCGCCGGGCGAGATGCTGACGGTCTACTACCAGGCCGCCGCGCCCGGCGAGAAGCCGAGCATCATGGCGACCCGATGGAGTCTGAGGCTGGCCGACCGACGCGAGACGCGGCGTCCGGGGCGTTAGGCCTGCCGGGCCCGGCTCCGGCCACCCCGCGCGGTTCAGAGGAAAACGACCGTAGAGCGCGGGAGCGCCCAGCTCACCACTGCACGAACATCGGCATGACGACGTGGACGTAGTTGTCGGAGCCCACGGGCCTCAGCACGCCGGGGCTGGACGGGGTCGTCACCTCGAGGGCCACGCTGTCCTGCTCCAGGACCGCGAGCACTTCGGACAGGTACCTGCTGTTGAAGGCGATCTTGGCTTCGCCTCCTTCGACCTGGGCGTCGACGTCGCCCCGGTTGTTCCCCACCTCCTCAGCCGTGGAGACTATGGATAGCTTGCCCGGACCGCCGTCGTCCCCTTCGGTTACGTGCAACCGCACGATCCCCGCGCCGTCCCTGGCCAGGATCGCGGCCGTGCGGGTCGCGGCGTGGAACCCGGCGAGGTCGACGATCGCCCGCGTGTCGAACGAATCGGGTATTAGCTGGCTGTAGTTGGGGAAGGTGCCCTGGACGAGCTGGGTGACGAGCTCCACGTCCCCGAACTTGAACAGCGCCTGGCCCTTGGTGGGCGTCACCATGAACTCCACCGGACCGTCCGTGCCGGCCAGCGACCGGCCGATCTCCTGCAGCGAGCGGGAGGGGACTATGAAGTTGGCATCCTCGGAGACCGGCGCCTGCAGCTTGCCTTTGTACACGGCGAGCCTGAAGCCGTCCGCGCCGGCGAAGGTGAAGTCGTCCCCGGACAGCTCGACCTGCACTCCTGTGAGCACGGGCCGGGAGTCCTCGGTGGCGGCGGCGAACGCGACATGCGTGATCGCCTCGTTCAGCACCTTCGGGTCCACCTTCCCGGCCAGCGCGGACTCGACCTCCGGGATCGGCGGGAACTCCTCGGCGTCGGTGCCGTTGATCTGCGTCTCGAAGCGGGCGCAGTTGATCTTCAGCGCCGTCGGATCGGTCGACGTCTCCAGGTCGACCCGCTGGGCCGGCAGCGAGTTGACCAGCTCGGTCAAGAGCCTCGCCGGCACCGTGACCTCGCCCTCTTCTTCGACCTGCGCGCCCATCCACAGGCTGATCGCTATCTCCAGGTTCGTCGCGGCCAGCTTCAGGCGCGACTGGTCGGTGGATAGCTTGATGTTCTGGGTGATCGGCAGCGTTGTGCGGCTCGCCGCGGCCCGGCCTACGATGCCAAGAGCCGGGCTGAGGTTTTCTTGAAGGCAGGACAGCTTCATTCGGGGCCTCCGATTGCGATTGAAGTAGTAAGCGTAAGTATATGATGCGGCCCGATAAGATGGCAATAAGCGACAGTCCGCGCCAACTGTTCAGACTTCTGGGGCACGGGGCAACAGAAACCGACCACTGTGAGTGCCCCGATGCTCCGTCGGGGTGTGAGGCGCGCTACTGCACGTGGACGACGCCGGTCATCTGCGGGTGAATCGAGCACGCGAACGTGTAGCTGCCCGATTGCCGGAAGGTGACCTCCAACTCGCTGGCCTCACCCGCCGGGATCGGCTGGTCGATGTCCAGAGGATCGATCGTGAATGTGTGGGACTCGGTTTCGGACTGCAGAGTGAGGATGAGCGGCTCACGGAGCCTGACGAAAAAGGAGGGCGGGTCGAAGCCGTAGACGCCGCTGCCGCCGGCGTCTCGGGCGACGATGGTAGCCTCGCCTTCGAACATCGGAGGTGGGATCGGGGTCGGCACGAGTCTGGCAACCGGCGACCTGTCGAAGGTGGTCGGGTTCCTGTTGCCCGCCCAGTCCGATCCCGCACACGCCGCCACGGAGGCGACTGCCAGCGCCGCCACGAATAGCCACAGACCGACAGACCGACAGCGCGGCTTCATCGAAACCCTCCTGGGAGCGGGACCTATTGTATGGTGATGGTACCGGTCATCTGCGGGTGGGCCAGGCAGATCAGGCTGAACGTCCCGGCCTTGTCGAAGGTGAAGTTGAACTTCGTGGTCTCGCCCGCCTCCAGCGACTGGTCGATTTCCAGGTCTTCGACCGTGAACGTATGGAACTCCGTCTCGGCGGTCAGCGTGAAGGTGACCGCCTCCCCTACGCTGAAGCTCAGGTCCGAGGGGTTGAACGCGTACGCTCCGCTGCCCCCAACGTCTTCGTTGACCACCGTGATCGGCCTGCCGCCGTCGTCGGGGTCGGGCCCGTCGGAGACAACCGTCGGCGTCGGCGTCGCCTGGGGAGCTGCCGGAGGGGGCGACGGCGAGCGGCGGCCGGAGTCCGGCGTCGGGTCTTCGCCGTCTCCGCCGCATGCCGCCACGATGGTCGCGGACAGCACGACAAGCACCAGGACCGCCGGTAACAATCGAGGAAGCGCTCTCATTCTCAGCCTTTCAGTACGCACCGCCCAGCTATGGGCTTTGCCCTCATTGTGAACGTGTTCACTAGTGGAATCCTACCAGCTAGCCTCGGCGCCGGTCAACGCAGCGTCACCTGATCCGACCCGATCTTCCACACGCCTTTCTCGCGAAAGGCAGGAATGGTCTGACGCCGGGCGGCGTTGGTGACGCCTGGCGCCGAGAGCTTGTTGTTCTTCACGTAGTCCGACAGTCTGACGATGACGTCGCCCCTCAGGAAGCTCAGTCTCTTATGCAGGGACTCCATCAGTGCCAGCGCCAGCATGCGCTCCATGGTCCTTGTCTCATTGCGGCCCTCATATTCTCTGAACGCCCGATAGTAGACGTCCTTATCCGAGTTGCGGATGACCAGGCCGGGCAGGCCGAGCCTCAGTAGTTGGACATTGAGGATAACGCGCCCGATGCGGCCGTTGCCGTCGCAAAACGGATGGATCGTCTCGAAGTCCAGGTGGAACCGTGCGATCTTGTCCAAGAAATAGGAATCGAGGTCGCTGGAGTACTCGACCAAGACGTCGTCTACCATCGGCTCGACACGCTCGGGCGCCGGCGCGATATGTGTGCCGACCCGCACGTACTCTCCCCGCCGGCGAAAGCGGCCTGCGATGGCATCGTCTATGACGCCCATGAGCATCTGATGCAGTAGCAACATCAGGTCCTTGGTCGGCTCGCTGTCGGCAGCCTTGGTGCGCGTGTACTCCACGATCCGGGCCAGGTTCTTGGCCTCGAACACCTCGCGAACAGAGACGTTCCGAGACAGCATCTGCTCCATCAGAACGTTTTCCGTCTCCTCGAGAGTGAGGGTCGAGTTCTCGATCGCGTTCGAGTTGTAGACGCTTTCCGGTACCTCCACTTCGTCGACCATCGACAGCAGGGACTCTCTGCCCTGTCGCAGAGTGTCGTACTCTCGTTTCAGAGCCCGGACGCGGTCCCGTACCGGTCGTGAGGTCGCCATGCCTCCAGTATAGCTGGCTCACTCCACGAGCACCATCATGCGTGAATAGAGTACGCCATAAGGCGTTCATTCACTCGCGCATGACAAAAGCTTCGTAAGAAGAACCGTCCTCCTCCAGTTGGCGGAGACCAGGCCGTCCGTTGGGACGCAACGACCGCCCCACTACAGTTACGGGGCCCCGTGCAACCGAGTACGTTCGCCGCTCAGCCAGAGCCAGGGTGTTGGACGGCCGCGCGGCGGCCGGCCAACGTGAGCGGTACGTCGCCCGTGTTCAGGTTGAAGCGGCTTCCTGACCCTGATAGAATTTGACCAGTTGGGGATTCGTCTAGTGGTAGGACGACAGACTCTGGATCTGTAAGCCGAGGTTCGAATCCTCGATCCCCAGCCACCGCCCATTTCGGCCGACTGCGTGGCGCGTTCGTCTAGCGGCCAAGGACACCGCCCTCTCAAGGCGGAGATCACGGGTTCGAATCCCGTACGCGCTACCACTGTTTACTGTTGACAGAAGCGGCCTGAAGATGGACACCTCCTCGGCATCCATCCCCGCTATCCGGCTATCCTGCGGCATCGGAATCGTGTAACGCACCTTGACCTGGCCGGGGCTTACAACGATCTCCTTCACGAACGACTCGATGAACGCGCGACGCTACGTCTTCACCAGCGCTGGACGCAGCTCGCCTGGATAGCCCAGAGCCATGAGACCGGCGCAATAAACGGGCGGGCGGCGGCTTGGGCAGCCGCGGACGCTTGCGTTAGAACCCTTGGTCTTACTTATACTTAGAGCCTAAAGCTAAATAAGCAACTTCCCAATTAAGCCTTGCTTGGTAAGGGATCACGCACACCGCAGGGGAGCGGGTGTTCCAAGAGGACCAGCAGCGGATTCAGGAGACGGGCCGCGCCGCAGGATCGGCGCTTCGCGTTCAACAGATGCTGAAGGAGCGCCCGATTACCTCTA
This sequence comes from Dehalococcoidia bacterium, assembly GCA_965261815.1. Taxonomy (GTDB): domain Bacteria; phylum Chloroflexota; class Dehalococcoidia; order Lucifugimonadales; family CAZENU01; genus CAZENU01. The sequence continues at coordinate 2,314,022 of CBDHDR010000002.1, read as the reverse complement.
TTGCTCAAGTCTGCGACAGAACGGGCCTCTCTTTCCCAGCGGCTTCGTCGGCTTTGGAAAGGCTGAGCGGGCTCGGGCTCGGGCGGGAGATAACAGGGCGGCCGCGCAACCGACTGTACGTGTACGATAGCTACCTCGCAATCCTGAGTGAAGGGACGGAGTCCCCATGAATTCCGCCGTATCCGAGCGGGCAGTCAACCCTGGCCCACCACTCTCTTCCATGCACCGGAAGCGGCCGTCTCGCCACAGACTACACTACGTCAACAGTCCCATCTCGTAGGTCCAGGTTGGAGGTTTACGATGACTGACAAACTCGTCCTGTTCATCTACGAGTCCTGGAAGTATCTGGATGAGTCAGTCGCGGGGCTGACGCGCGAGGAGGCTGCGGCCCGGCACTACGGCGGGAGCAGCGTGGCGTGGACGATCGGCCACGTCACCACCATGGTGGACTCATGGATCAACACCAACTTTCAGGGTCTGCCACCTCATCCATTTCTCGTCGGGGACCGGTTCCGCAACGGCGGGACGGGCGAGTGCGACGACTGGGAGGAAGTTCTCGCCGCGACCGACGACGTCCGCCGGAGCGCCCGGCTGTATCTGGACTCGGAGCCGCCGATCGACAGGGTTGTCCCATACGCCGGGTCGATTGAGTTCCTTCAAGGAACCGGCCTGCGACTGAGCTACGCCCTGCTGCGGATCGCGGCCCATCACTTCATTCACGCGGGCGAGATAGTTACCATACGCTCGCGCCTGGGCCACGATACGGACCGGCTTTCCGGCCCGGACTGGGGACGGCCACTGGCTTGACCGCGGTCCGGGTCGAGCCCCGCGCCAGCGGACCGTGGCGCCGCTCGACCGCGGCAGACCGATATGAGGGAGGGTTCCAGAATGTCCGACATGGATAGAACGCCGGCGGAAGTGATCGCCTTCGCCGAAGAGAACGGCGTCGACGTGGTCGACCTGAAGCTGGTCGACCTGCCGGGCGCGATGCGCCACGTCACCGTCCCATTCGGCCGGCTGACTGAGGAGCTGTTCGCGGATGGCGCGGCGTTCGACGGATCGTCCATCCGGGGCTTCCAGGCCGACGGGGGCGACCTGCTGCTGGTCCCCGACCCGGCCACCGCGGCGGTGGACCCGGTACCGGAGGTCCCGACCCTCAGCCTGATCTGCGACGTCCGTGACCCGGCAACGGGCGGGCGCCACCCGCGCGACCCCCGGTGGATCGCGCAGAAGGCCGAGCGCTACCTGAGGACGTCGGGCGTGGCCGACGCGAGCTGCTGGGGAGCCGCGCCGCAGTTCTTTATCTTGGACGCGCAGTCCGACCAGGGCGACGACGGCGGCCTGAACGTCGGCGAGCCGAACCCGGCCGACCCCCCACGCAACGGCGGGAGCCGACCGGCGGCGCCTCCCGTGGACACGACGGCCGACATCCGATCGGAGGTCGCGATCAAGCTCGCGGGCTTCGGAGTGGAAGTAGAAAGTCACCGCCACGGGGAGGCCGCGGCCGGGCACGGGGAGATCGTCTTCGAGTCCGACTCTCTGACTCGCGGGGCGGACGACGTGCTGATATGCAAGTACCTGCTGAAAGGCACGGCCCGCGACTACGGCAGGGCGGCAACCTTCATGCCGAAGCCGCTGATCGGCGACGCCAGCGCCGGCATGCACACGCGCCAGAGCCTCTGGAAGGACGGCCACAACCTTTTCCACGGCGACGGCTACGCCGGGATGAGCGAGCTGATGACCAACTACATCGGTGGGTTGCTCGCCCACGCTCCCGCGCTGTTGGCGTTCTGCGCGCCGGGAACCAACTCCTACCGCAGGCTGGCGCCGGGCCTGGACGCGCCGGTCGACCCTGTCTACTCGACCAGGAGCCGGAGCGCCGCGGTGCGGATGCCGACCCACTTCGCCGAGCCGGCCGCCAGGCGCGTGGAGTTCCGCCCCCCGGACCCGACGTGCAACCCGTACCTGGCGTTCTCGGCGATGCTCATGGCCGGCATCGACGGCATCCTGAACGGGACAGACCCGGGCGAGCCCCTGGACGTCGACCCGAACCGCCTGTCGGCCGACGCGCCCGCGAGGACCGGCCGGCTCCCGCGGTCGCTGGACGCAGCGCTGGACGCCCTCGAGGCCGACCACGATTTCCTGACCAGGGGGGACGTCTTCACCGGCGACCTGATCGGGGCGTGGCTGGCGTACAAGCGGTCGCACGAGATCGAAGAGGTGAGGCGTCGCCCGCACCCGTACGAGCTCACGCTCTACTTCGACGCCTGAGACCGGGGCCACCGCTCCCACCAGGGGAAGCCGACGACGGCGGTCCCAGCGCTCTGTCTCTGAGGTTGGCCGGATAAGTCTGCCGAGGACGGAGTCCCTCTCTCCTTCGACGGGAGAGGGCTGGGTGAGGGTGACGACCTCCGGAGATATGGAAACTAGTCGGCGGCCGCTTCTTCGAGTTTCTCCACGCGCACCGGGACCAGAGGCAGGCCGTCGACCCGTAGCATGGGGGCTGGCAGGTCCGACTGCTCCAGCTCCGTGGCCATCTGTCCGAAGAGAGAGGTGGTCGACACGAGGCCCCTCTGCGGGCCGGTCAGCCGCGCCGCGCCCCGCAGGGTTGCCGCGCTGGAGACCACATCGATCCACTCGCCCTCGACGACGCCGAGGGCACCGGCGTCCTCCGGGTGCAGCTCGACGACATCGGGCCTGCGGATCTCGTTCCGCTTGCCGACGAGCTCGATCTCCACGGGCCTGTCGGCCTCGTGAAGCAGCCGTCCTCGGGCCAGCAGCAGGGGGTACGTCGGGTCGGAGTGCACCGGCACGTCGGGCATCGCCATCGCGCTGAGGCGCGCCTTGCGGTCGAGTCCGTCGGCGGCGTACAGCACCGGCGTGTCGGCCATGTCAGCGGCCAGGCACGGCCACTGCAGCCCGCCGTCCTGCAGACGCCGGTAGGAGAGGCCCGCGTAGACGTTCACGACGTCGCAGACCTCGTCGAAGACCTGCTCCGCGTTCTCGTGGCCGAAACCGGAGGCCCCCATGCGGCGGGCAATCCTGCTGAGAATGCGCCAGTCGGCCTCCTCGTCGCCCTTCGATCCCACCGCCGGCCTGAGAAGCTGCACCCTGCGCTCCAAGTTGGTGATGGTCCCGTCCCTGTCCGCGAAGGTGGTCGCCGGCAGGACGACGTCGGCAATGTCCGTGAGCTCGCTGGCGAACGTGTCTACGACGACCAGGAAGTCCAGCTCCTCGAGCGCGCCGATGAGGTCGCCGGCCTGCCCGTTGGCGAAGTTGACGCTGTCGCCGGATACGAGCATGGACCGGACGCGGCCGTCGCGTATGGCGTCCGCGAGCTCGCGGACGCCGAGCCCCGCCGCCGATGGCAGCGCCGCGCTCCAGATCTGCTCGAACTTGCCGCGGGCCGCGGGGTCGGAGACTCTCTCGTAGCCCGGCAGGCGGTCGGGGGCGCACCCGACATCCCTTGCGCCGCCTTCGTTGGCGCCGGGGTAGAGCGGGTACAGCCCCGTGTGCGGCCTGCCCACGTTTCCGGTCACGAGCGCCAGACTGGCGAGGGCGCGTACGCAGTCGTCCCTCAGGTCGGGCGCTACCGTCTCGAGTCCGTAGAGGGTCGCGCACGCGTCGGCGCGGGCTAACAGCCTTGCCGTCTCGCGTATCCGCTCCTGGGAGATGCCCGTCGCTGCCGCGACCCGGATCAGGTCGAACTCCCAGAGGCTGTTGCGCAGCTCCTCCGCGCCGTCGCAATGGTCGGCCAGGAAATCGTGGTCGTCCAGCGACTCGTCGACGATGACGCGGATCATGCCGCCGATCAGCGCCGTCTCGCTGCCCGGGATCGGGCGTAGCCAGATGTCGGCGTAGCGGGTGAGCTCCGTCTCCCGTGGGTCTATGACTATGAGCGACGCGCCGCCGCGGACGGCCTTTTTCACCGGAACGGCGGCAACGGTCTGCTCCTCGGTGGCGTTGCTGGACACGACGAGGAAGCAGTTGGCGCCTTCGAGCTCCCACGTCGGGTTGGTGCCGGCCTCGTGGCCGAGCATTTCGCCCAGCGCCGGGAACAGCTCGGGGCGTATGTTGGACGACATGTCCACGTTGTTGGTGCCCATGACTGCCCGCGCGAACTTCTGCGCGACGTAGCAGTCTTCATTGGCGCCGTGCGGAGAGGCCAGCAGGGCGAACCGGCCGTCCCTGTACTCCTCCAAGCGTTCGGCCACCACCCCGACGGCGTCGTTCCACGTCGCCTCCGTAAGAGCGCCGTCGACGCGGAGCTGCGGCTTGCGCAGCCTGCGCTTGTTGTTGACGAAGTCGAGGCCGAACTTGCCCTTGTAGCAGAGCTGTCCATGGTTGGCCGCGGCGTCCAGGTCGCCGATGGCGCGAATGAGGCGCCCCCGCTTGTCGACCTCCAGGGTCATCTGGCAGCCGACGGGGCAGAGGCTACAGGTGCTGACGACCTTCTTGGCCGCCTTGGCCCACTTGTGATCGCGCTCCACCAGGGCTCCGGTGGGGCACACGTCGATGCAGGCGCCGCACATCTCGCAGCCGGACTCCAGCAGCGACGTGCCATGGGACGTGCCGATCAGGCTGCGCCCCGCCCTGTCGGTGAAGGTCAGGGCGCTGTCGCCCCGCACCTCGTCGCAGACCCGCACGCAGCGGCCGCAGACGATGCAGAGGTTCAGGTCCATCTCCCAGAACGGGTCGGCCACCTTCTGCGGGAGGTTGCGGTTGTTGTAGGTGAGCGGGGTGTCCATGTCCATCTCGAGGTAGCGGACCGTGTCCTTGAGCTCGCAGCGCTCGTTCTTCGGACAGGTCACGCACCGGTCGTTGACGGAAACGTGGCGCAGGCAGATGTCGGCGGGGCCGCACAGGTCGACGCGGTGGCAGGTGAGGCAGCCGTGGGGATGCTCGGAGATCAGCAGCTCCATGATCCCCTTGCGCACAGCCTTGGTGTCGTCTGACGCCGTGCTGACGACCATGCCGTCGGCGGCCGGCACCGTGCACGACGCCTGGTTGCCGGGCGGGCCGCCCTCGTCGAACTTGACGACGCACATGCGGCACGCGCCGAAGGCCGTCATGCCCGGGTAGTAGCACAGGTACGGGATGTAGATGCCGGCGTCCATCGCGGCCTGGAGTACGTTCGTCCCGGGCCGCGTCTTGACCTCGGCGCCGTCGATCGTGATCGTTATGTTGTCGGGCATCGGCCCGGACCCCCTTGTTCGCTCCAGTCCTGGACGGCCGCTTGCGGCCGCGGTCTACACAGCATCCGGCCGCGCCGTCAGCTCACGGTGCTCCTCGCCGAAGGGCCGCATGTTCGTGGGCGCGAGCAGCGGCGCGTCGCAGCCGCCGGACGGGCAGCGCCTCTCCTCGATGTGCGCCCTGAAGTCGTCCGCGAAGTTCATGATGGCCGATCGGAGCGGGTTGAAGCCGAGCTGGCCGTGGAAGCATAGGGACGCCGCCTCCATCGTCCCGCCGATGCTCTCCATCAGCTTGATCTGGTCGGGCGTGGCCTCATTGGCGGCCACGCCGGTGATAAGCTCCAGGAGGTGCGTCATGCCGAGCCGGCACGGAAAGCACTTGCCGCAGGACTCGTACTGGCAGAACGCCACGAGCACACGGGCCATGTCGACGGCGCAGCGGTCCGCATCGCCGACGATGATGCCGCCGGAGCCCAACATCGCCCCGTTATTTCTCATCTCGTCGAAGTCGAGGCCGTACTCCAGGCACCTGTCGTCGAGGATGTGGCCCAACGGGCCGCCGAGCTGCACCATCTTGACGGGCTTGCCGCTGGGCGTGCCGCCTCCGAGCTCGTGGACGACCCGGCCGAGCGAGGTGCCCATCGGCACCTCGTACATCCCGGGGTACTTCACGTCTCCGGTCAGGCAGGCGATTATGGTGCCGGTGCAGCTCTCCCGGCCGACGTCCTTGAACCACTCGCCGCCTCTTGAGACGATCTCAGGGGCGTACGCGAGGCTCTTCACGTTGTTGATCGTGCTGGGCCTGCCCCATACTCCGAACGCCGCCGGGAACGGCGGCTTGAACCGCGGCATCGAGCGCTTGCCCTCTACCGACTCCATGAGGGCGGTCTCCTCGCCGGCCACGTACGACTCGCCGGTCAGCGAGACCTCGATGTCGAAGCCAAACCCGGAGCCGAGGATGTCCGGCCCCAGCAGGCCCGTCTCGTACGCCTGCTCGATGGCCTTCTCGGTGCGCGAGATGGGCCCGTCGTGCCCGTGGCGTATGAAGACGAAGCCGTTGGTCGCTCCCGTGGAGTATCCGGCGAGCGTCATGCCCTCCAGCAGCGTGTGCGGGTCGCCCTCGAGGATTCCCTTGTCGTTGTATGCGCCCGGGTCGCCCTCCTCGCAGTTGCAGAGGATGTACTTTCGCGGCCCCGGCGAGCGGACCATGAAGCTCCACTTCAGGCCGGTCGGAAAGCCGGCTCCGCCGCGGCCCCTGAGGCCGGAAGCCTTCATCTCGTCGATGACGGCGGACGGCTCCATCTCGGTAAGGGCCCTGTTCAGCCCGCTGTAGCCGCCGTTGGCTATGTACTGGTAGATGTCGTCGGGCGCCGTGTGTCCGGCGTTCCGCAGCGCGATGCGCTCCTGAAGCCGTATGCCGGGCAGCGTGCCCAGATCGGCCAGGCCGTCCACCGGACCGTCGCCCAGGTACCCGAGCGCGTGCTCCGGGTCGATTGCTCCGTCACGGAGATAGCCGCCTATGACCCGGGACACGTCGCCGGGCGCGACGCGCTGGAAGAATACCCTGGGGCCGCCTGGCTTGAGCACGTCGACGAGCGGCTCGGCGTAGCAGAGGCCGATGCAGCCCACCGTGTCGACGTTGGCGTCGATGCCCCCGGAGTCGAGCTCAGCCTCGACGGCTTCGAGCACGTCGAGGGCCCCGGCCGAGTGGCCGCACATCGCCGCGCCTATCCTGACCCACGGCCGGTCGCCGGCGACGAGCTCACTCCATCGTTCGTCCGCCCGCTGTTTGAGGTCGCCGAAGTGGGTCATCGGTGGCCGTTGGCCGACAGACCGGCCACCTTGCCGCGCGCGTCCTCGACGGACATGCGGCCGTGCAGTCTGTGGTTGACGCTGATGACGGGGGCCTGCGAGCAGGCGCCGAGGCAGGTGTTGTACTTCAGCGAGACGCGGCCGTCCTCCGTGTCGCCCTCGCCCGAGAGGCCGAGATGCTCGAGCAGGTCCTTCAGAATGGCCTGCGCGCCCACGAGATGGCACGTCGGGCCCCAGCAGACCTCCACCATATTGGCGGCCGGCGGAGTGAAGCGGAAGTTCGTGTAGAAGGTGGCGACGCCCCAGACCTCGTTGATGCTGGCGTCAGTGAGCGCGGCCACCTCCTCGACGGCCTCGTCCGGGAGGTAGCCCAGCTCGTCGTGGGCCGCCAGAAGAGATGACAGGACGGTAATCGTCGGCCGCTTCTGAGAGGCCAGAGCTGTGCGTGTACGTTCCCTCAGTTCGTCGCTTGACACGTCAGCAGAGCAGCCTTAGGGGGAGTTTGCTACGAGCGTCACAATGATATCACAGTGCCCCGTGCCCGCCAATCCTGCCGCCGGCGGGCAACTGTTCAGACTCTATGATGCGAATGGACGCAAGAGCCCGCCCTCTGGAGAGGCTGCCTGCCGTTTTTTCCCTCAAATCTGTGCCATCTGTACCATTTCTATCTGGCCGGCGGGACATCTGGCCGGGAAATGAAACATCGGTGTACCGCTCATCCTATCTGAGTCTGAACAGGGCGGCACAAAATCCGCGCGCGATGATCGGAGCCGGGCCGCGCGACATGGAGGCGTGCTGAGCACGGGGGTCTGTTCCATGCGGACAGAGTAGCACGTATGTACTGTCTTCGCAACCAAGTCCGAGGGCCTGGATTCCCCACCTAGATAAGAGGAGGACCTCGTTGGCGCCCGACGCGATGCGGGCTAAGATGGTTGTTGAGCAAACGAACCGATCACCAACGAGGTGCAGCTATTATGAAGCAAGGCTTACTGGCATTCCAGTACGAGCAGGAGAAGGGCTCGACAGGTATGACGGGGCTGTCCGGCCTGATGACGTACGTGGAGTTGATGGCCGCAGCGGGTTTGAGGTCATCGGTAGAGCGCCACGTGAGACTGCGGGAGAGAGGTCAGGGCTGGACGGACAGCCAGATGATCATCTCGCTGATGCTGCTGAACTTGGCAGGCGGCGAGTCGGTGTCCGACCTTGATCTCCTTGAGAAGGACAGAGGGTTGTGCAGGATACTTCGAGAGTTCGAGTCCTGTGGTATGCGTCTCAGCGAGCGCAGGGCGTTGGAGAAGAGATGGCGAGTCGAGCGTCTTCGGAGCGTGCCGTCGGAGTCTGCGGCGTTCCGGTATCTGGAGGGGTTCCACGACATGGACGAGGAGTCGAAGCGGGAAGCTCACAGGGCGTTCATAGCGGCTCCCAACGAAGCGCTACAGGGTCTGGGGAAGGTCAACGCCGACCTGGTGGGCTTCGTGCAGAGCCGTTCGCCTCAGACCGAGGCCACACTGGACATGGATGCCACACTGGTGGAGACGCGCAAGCAGGAGGCGCTCCACAGCTACAAGGGGTACAGGGCGTACCAGCCTCTGACCACCTACTGGGCAGAGGCCGACCAGATTGTGCATTCAGAGTTTCGGGACGGCAACGTACCTGCGGGCCATCAGCAGTTACGAGTGTTGACCGAAGCACTGGAGCATCTGCCTGCCGGTGTGGAGAGCGTGATGCTCAGGTCTGACACGGCGGGGTACCAGCAGGAGTTGCTGCGGTACTGCGCGGAGGGCAGAGACGAGCGGTTCGGGGTGATCGAGTTCGCGGTTGGGGTTGACGTGACGGCAGAGTTCCGCCGAGCGGTGTCCGAGGTCGCCGAGCAAGACTGGCAGACGCTGTACCGCAAGGTTGGGGAGCATCGTGTGGACACGGGTCAGCAGTGGGCTGATGTGAACTTCGTACCCAAATGGATAGGGCACTCCAAGAACAGCCCTGAGTATCGGTTCATAGCTACCAGGGAGCGTCTGGACAGGCCGCCTCTGCCGGGAATGGAGGGGCAGATGGAGCTTCCGTTCCCCGCGATGGAGCTGTCCAACAGAGGCTGGTACAAGGTCTTCGGAGTGGTGACCAACCGGAGCATTGCGGGAGATGAGTTGATCTGGTGGTCGAGACAGAGGTGCGGTAAGGGCGAGGAGGTCCACGGCGTCCTCAAGAGTGACCTTGCCGGGGGCAGGCTTCCGTCGGGGCTGTTCGGAGCCAACGCAGCATGGTGGGCGATAGCAGTGTTGGCCTTCAACTTGAACTCTGCCATGAAGCGGCTGGTGTTGGGCGGACAGTGGGTGGGCAAGCGTCTCAAGGCGGTGCGCTTCGCCCTGATCGCCCTACCGGGCCGTGTGGTGCGTCACGCCAAGAGGTTGATCATCCGTCTTGCCCGTGGCCATCCCTCATACGAGTTGCTGCTCAGGGTCCGGCACAGGATATTGGCGCTGGCTGCCGAGCCGTATCGAGCATAGGCGACCCTGCCTGGAGCATCGGTTTGTAGGCGACTCTGCCGAGTTGCCAGGCCGGGCCATGCCTTCTTCGGCCTGACAACAGCCATAATTGGCAGCGAACCGCTGCCGATACCCTCAAAGACGGCACCCGAGACCCTGTCCGATGCCTGATCATGTCATGCGTCACCCCAAGTCGACATCCCGACACCCCTGAAAGCACACGAAACAGCTCTCAACAATTCAGCTGGGGGATTTGGGCGGCCCCAGATTCCCCACCTAGGGATGCTCTGAACAACCGTCTTCAGGCTGGGCCGAGTTGACCGAAGTGGTTTTGGGGGCGTTGAATTGCCTCATGGCGCCGTGGTGGGGGTTATTCTCGGCCTACAAACGGCCCTGACAGGGCGTTTCGCCGCCGTTAGGCCTGATTTTGGGCGCACTTATACAAGGCTTCACGCCGCCAGGTACTGTTCGGCCCTCATCAAGTTGGCAAACCCAAACAGCGTCATCAGCCGCTGCGTGTTCTTGGACAGACCCCTGTAGCGGACCTTGGCGTAGCCGAAGTGCCGCTTGATGTACAGGAACGGATGCTCCACCTTAGCTCTGACCGACGCTTTGCGCTTCTCCGACACCGCCTCAGGGCTCCCAGGCTCCAGCTTCCGACGCTGGCCGGGCCTCATCGCCACCTGCCACTCCACATCCAAGCCCTGGTTGCCCGGCCTCTTGTCAACTCCCTGATACCCAGCATCTCCCCACACCTGAGACTCCCCACCGTGCAGCAACCGGGGCAACTCAGTCAGGTCATGCACGTTCGCAGATGTCGTGGTCATGCTGTGCACCACTCCCGTCTGCGAGTCTACACCGATGTGGACCTTCATCCCGAAGTGCCACTCGTTACCCTTCTTCGTCTGGTGCATCTCGGGGTCGCGCTCTTTAGCCCGATTCTTCGTCGATGAGGGCGCCGCTATGATGCTCGCGTCCACTATCGTCCCCTCCTGAAGACGGAGACCCTTGGACTCCAGATAGCGGTTGATCTCCTCGAACAGACCCGCGCCCAACTCATGCTCTTCCAGCAGGTGGCGGAAGTTCAGAATCGTCGTCTCGTCCGGCAGCGGCCCAGACAGTCTCAGCCCTACGAACCGCCTCACCGATTCGACCTCGTAGAGCATGTCCTCCATCCCAGGGTCGCTCAGGTTGTAGAACAACTGCACGCAGTGTATCCGTAGCATCGCCGACAACTCGTAGGGACGCCGACCTCGGCCAGCCTTGGGATAGAACGGTCGAATGCGCTCTTCCAACTCTTCCCACGGGATCAGTCCATCCATGCGCTCAAGGAACTTCTCCCGCCGAGTCTTTCGCTTCTTGCTCTCGTAGTCCAAGTCCGCAAACGTCGGCTGGTTCATTGCCTCTCCTCCCCCGTCTTCAGGCCTTGGCCCTATGTTACTATCCCGCAAACCACCGGGACTTATTCAGAGCATCCCTAGATAAGAGGAAGACCTCGTTGGCACCCGCCACGAAGGGGGCTAAGATGTTTCTTGACCAAGAGAACCGATCACCAACGAGGTGCAGCTATTATGAAGCAAGGCTTGCTGGCATTCCAGTACGAGCAGGAGAAGGGCTCGACAGGTATGACGGGACTGTCGGGGCTGCTGACGTACGTGGAGTTGATGGACGCAGCGGGTTTGAGGTCATCGGTAGAGCGCCACGTGAGACTGCGGGAGTGTGGTCAGGGCTGGACGGATAGCCAGACGATCATCTCGTTGATACTGCTGAACTTGGCAGGCGGCGAGTCAGTGTCCGACCTTGATCTCCTTGAGAAGGACAGAGGGTTGTGCAGGATACTTCGAGAGTTCGAGACCTGTGGTATGCGTCTCAGCGAGCGCAGGGCGTTGGAGAAGAGATGGCGAGTCGAGCGTCTTCGGAGCGTGCCGTCGGAGTCTGCGGCGTTCCGGTATCTGGAGGGGTTCCACGACATGGACGAGGAGTCGAAGCGGGAAGCTCACAGGGCGTTCATAGCGGCTCCCAACGAAGCGCTACAGGGTCTGGGGAAGGTCAACGCCGACCTGGTGGGCTTCGTGCAGAGCCGTTCGCCTCAGACCGAGGCCACTCTGGACATGGATGCCACACTGGTGGAGACGCGCAAGCAGGAGGCGCTCCACAGCTACAAGGGGTACAGGGCCTACCAGCCGCTGACCACCTACTGGGCAGAGGCCGACCAGATTGTGCATTCAGAGTTTCGGGACGGCAACGTACCTGCGGGCCATCAGCAGTTACGAGTGTTGACCGAAGCACTGGAGCATCTGCCTGCCGGTGTGGAGAGCGTGATGCTGCGGTCTGACACGGCGGGGTATCAGCAAGAGTTGCTGCGGTACTGCGCGGAGGGTAGAGACGAGCGGTTCGGGGTGATCGAGTTCGCGGTTGGGGTTGACGTGACGGCAGAGTTCCGCCGAGCGGTGTCAGAGGTCGCCGAGCAAGACTGGCAGACGCTGTACCGCAAGGTTGGCGAGCATCGCGTGGACACGGGTCAGCAGTGGGCTGAGGTGAACTTCGTACCCAAATGGATAGGGCACTCCAAGAACAGCCCTGAGTATCGGTTCATAGCTACCAGGGAGCGGTTGATCGAACAGCCTCTGCCGGGAATGGAGGGGCAGATGGAGCTTCCGTTCCCCGCGATGGAGCTGTCCAACAGAGGCTGGTACAAGGTCTTCGGAGTGGTGACCAACCGGAGCATTGCGGGGGACGAGTTGATCTGGTGGTCGAGGCAGAGATGTGGCAAGGGCGAGGAGGTCCACGGCGTCCTCAAGAGTGACCTTGCCGGGGGCAGGCTTCCGTCGAGGCTGTTCGGAGCCAACGCAGCATGGTGGGCTATATCGGTGCTGGCCTTCAACCTGAACTCTGCCATGAAGCGGCTGGTGTTGGGCGGACAGTGGGTGGGCAAGCGTCTCAAGGCGGTGCGCTTCGCCCTGATCGCCCTACCGGGCCGTGTGGTGCGTCACGCCAGGAGGTTGATCATCCGTCTTGCCCGTGGCCATCCCTCATACGAGTTGCTGCTCAGGGCGCGGCAGAGGATATTGGCGCTGGCTGCCGAGCCGTATCGAGCATAGGCGACCCTGCCTGGAGCATCGGTTTGTAGGCGACTCTGCCGAGTTGCCAGGCCGGGCCATGCCTTCTTCGGCCTGACAACAACCATAATTGGCAGCGAACCGCTGCCGATACCCTCAAAGACGGCACCCGAGACCCTCTCCGATGCCGATCATGTCATGCGTCACCCCTGGTCGACACCCGGACACCCCTGAAAGCACACGAAACAGCTCTCAACAATGTCAGGTGGGGGATTTGGGAGGGCCTGGATTCCCCACCTAGATAAGAGAAGGACCTCGTTGGAGCCCGACGCGATGCGGGCTAAGATGGTTGTTGAGCAAGAGAAACGATCACCAACGAGGTGCAGCTATTATGAAGCAAGGCTTACTGGCATTCCAGTACGAGCAGGAGAAGGGCTCGACAGGTATGACGGGACTGTCCGGCCTGCTGACGTACGTGGAGTTGATGGACGCAGCGGGTTTGAGGTCATCGGTAGAGCGCCACGTGAGACTGCGGGAGAGAGGTCAGGGCTGGACGGACAGCCAGATGATCATCTCGCTGATGCTGCTGAACTTGGCAGGCGGCGAGTCGGTGTCCGACCTTGATCTCCTTGAGAAGGACAGAGGGTTGTGCAGGATGCTTCGAGAGTTCGAGTCCTGTGGTATGCGTCTCAGCGAGCGCAGGGCGTTGGAGAAGAGATGGCGAGTCGAGCGTCTTCGGAGCGTGCCGTCGGAGTCTGCGGCGTTCCGGTATCTGGAGGGGTTCCACGACATGGACGAGGAGTCGAAGCGGGAAGCTCACAGGGCGTTCATAGCGGCTCCCAACGAAGCGCTACAGGGTCTGGGGAAGGTCAACGCCGACCTGGTGGGCTTCGTGCAGAGCCGTTCGCCTCAGACCGAGGCCACTCTGGACATGGATGCCACACTGGTGGAGACGCGCAAGCAGGAGGCGCTCCACAGCTACAAGGGGTACAGGGCGTACCAGCCGCTGACCACCTACTGGGCAGAGGCCGACCAGATTGTGCATTCAGAGTTTCGGGACGGCAACGTACCTGCGGGCCATCGGCAGTTACGAGTGTTGACCGAAGCACTGGAGCATCTGCCTGCCGGTGTGGAGAGCGTGATGCTCAGGTCTGACACGGCGGGGTACCAGCAGGAGTTGCTGCGGTACTGCGCGGAGGGTAGAGACGAGCGGTTCGGGGTGATCGAGTTTGCGGTTGGGGTCGACGTGACGGCGGAGTTCCGCCGTGCGGTGTCAGAGGTCGCCGAGCAAGACTGGCAGACGCTGTACCGCAAGGTTGGGGAGCATCGTGTGGACACGGGTCAGCAGTGGGCTGATGTGAACTTCGTGCCCAACTGGATAGGGCACTCCAAGAACAGCCCTGAGTATCGGTTCATAGCTACCAGGGAGCGGTTGATCGAACAGCCTCTGCCGGGAATGGAGGGGCAGATGGAGCTTCCGTTCCCCGCGATGGAGCTGTCCAACAGAGGCTGGTACAAGGTCTTCGGAGTGGTGACCAACCGGAGCATTGCGGGGGATGAGTTGATCTGGTGGTCGAGACAGAGGTGCGGTAAGGGCGAGGAGGTCCACAGCGTTCTGAAGAGTGACTTGGCTGGGGGCAGGCTTCCGTCGGGGCTGTTCGGAGCCAACGCAGCATGGTGGGCTATAGCAGTGCTGGCCTTCAACCTGAACTCTGCCATGAAGCGGCTGGTGTTGGGCGGACAGTGGGTGGGCAAGCGTCTCAAGGCGGTGCGTTTCGCCCTGATCGCCCTACCGGTGAACAACGACAATCATTTCTGCCGGTGACGACAGCCATTCTTGCCGGTCCGTAGATGGGATGATCTGGTACCCAGGAGGTGCCAGATTGATCACGGATCAACAGGTAGTTCTACTGAGGCAGAAGCTAATGGAAGGAAAGACACAGCAGGGAGCGGCGGCATCAGCCGCCATGAGCGAGAGATCGGCAAGGAAGTGGCAGGGTGGAGCGCTGCCGTCGGAGAGGAAGAAGGCCAGGCGAAGATGGAGAAGCAGACCGGACCCGTTCGCGGACGTGTGGGAGAGTGAGGTCGTGCCGCTGCTGCGTTCCGATCCAGAGGGTGAACTCTCTGCGACAACCATTCTTGAGTGGCTCGACGAGAGACACCCCGGCAGGTTCGGCAACTCCCAACTGAGGACGTTGCAGCGCCGGATCCGCGACTACAGGGCACTTCACGGGCCCGACAGGGAGGTGTACTTCCAGCAGGAACATCCGCCCGGTCGGGAGGCACAGGTGGACTTCACACACTGCTCGGGGCTTGGGGTGACCATATGCGGGGAGCCCTTCCGTCACCTGCTGTTCCATCTCGCGTTGAGCCACTCAGGATGGAGTTATGCCGAGGTGTGCTTCGGAGAGACGTTCGTGGCGTTGGTGAAGGGACTGCAGGGAGCGCTATGGGAGCTGGGAGGCGTGCCGAGGGTGGTGCGCACGGACAACTTGTCCGCTGCCACACACGAGTTGAGGGACAGCAGGGGCCGTGCCGTGAACGCCAGTTACGAGGCGGTACTGGCTCACTACGGAGTGGAGGCCACCAGGACCAACCCGAGATCGTCGCATGAGAACGGCGTGGTCGAGCAGAGACACCGCCGTCTCAAGAACGCCGTTGACCAGGCCCTGATACTCAGGGGAAGCCGTGACTTCGAGTCCGAGGAAGAGTACAGGGAGTTCGTCAGAGGAGTCGTCGACCGGCGCAACAGGCTGGTGAGCTCCAAGCTCAAGACAGAGCGTCGCCATCTGCGGCCGCTTCCACCAGCGCCGGTCCCCGAGTACGCCAACTACCGTGTCAGAGTGCGCAGGTGGAGCACGATCAGGGTGTCGAACCGGACGTATTCGGTGCCATCGAGACTGATAGGTATGGTAGTTGACGTCAGGCTGTACGCCGATCACGTCGAGGTGTACTACAAGGGGCATCTCGCCGAGAGCATGGAGCGGGTACACGGCACAGGTGAAGCGCGGATCGACTACCGCCACATTATCGGATCACTGGTGCGCAAGCCAGGTGCGTTCGCCCGCTATCGCTTCAGGGAGCAAATGTTCCCGACTCACACGTTCAGGCTTGCCTATGACGCTTTGCGTGGCTGGAGAGGAGAGCGTGCCGACGTGGAGTACGTGAGGATCCTGCACCTGGCTGCGACAACCATGGAGTCCAAGGTGGACAGGGCGCTGAAGCGACTGCTTGAGTCGGGCCTGAGCTTCGACTACGCGATGGTGCGCAGGCTGTCTGCGCCTGCTCCGCCTCCGGTGCCGGACCTGAAGCTGTCAGGGACAGTGGATCTCGGTGTGTACGACCGGCTGCTGGTGGGAGGTGCACGATGATGGTAGACACTCACACACCGAGCGCGGTAGCAGAACGTGTCAGGGAGCTGTGCAGGCAGTTCAAGCTGCCCACCCTGGCGGCCGAGACCGTAGGCAGGTTCAGTCAGGCCGGTCATGCCGACGCTCTCGTGACCCTGGTGGAGGTGATGGAGCAGGAGGCAGAGGACAGGCGGCTCAGACGGGTGGACCGTCTGAGGAGGGCATCGAAGCTGCCTGCCGGCAAGACCTGGGACACCTTCGAGCACGACAGGACCCCGGTGCAGCTCAGACAGCAGATCAAGAGACTCGGTGAGGGGGACTTCGTCGACCGTGGCGTCAACGTGCTGGCGTTCGGGATGCCCGGCACGGGCAAGACCCATGCCATGTGCGCCATAGGGCACAGGCTGGTTGAGTCCGGCCGCTCGGTCCTGTTCATCCCAGCTTACCGTCTGGTGCAGGACATGCTGGCAGCCAAGCGGGACCTGGAACTGCCCAGGATGCTCAGGAAGCTCGATAACTTCGACCTGCTGGTGATCGACGACCTGGGTTACCTGCCGCAGGGAGCCGACGAGTCCGAGGTGCTGTTCACCCTGATAGCAGAGCGCTACGAGCGCAGGTCTCTGGGCATCACCTCCAACCTTGTGTTCAGCGAGTGGGAGAAGGTGTTTGCAAACCCGATGGCGACCGCGGCGGCGATAGACAGGATCGTCCACCACTCTGTGATCCTGGAGTTCGACCTGCCGAGCTATAGGACCAACGCGGCCCAGAATCGTCAGACAGACAAGGCGTCAGACCGGCAAAAATGATTGTCGCGCAACCGGCAAGAATGGTTGACGTCGTTCAACCGGGCCGTGTGGTGCGTCACGCTAGGAGGTTGATCATCCGTCTTGCCCGTGGTCATCCCTCATACGAGTTGCTGCTCAGGGCGCGGCAGAGGATATTGGCGCTGGCTGCCGAGCCGTATCGGGCGTAGGCGACCCTGCCTGGAGCATCGGTTTGTAGGCGACTCTGCCGAGTTGCCAGGCCGGGCCATGCCTTCTTCGGCCTGACAACAGCCATAATTGGCAGCGAACCGCTGCCGATACCCTCAAAGACGGCACCCGAGACCCTCTCCGATGCCTGATCATGTCATGCGTCACCCCAAGTCGACACCCGGACACCCCTGAAAGCACACGAAACAGCTCTCAACAATGTCAGGTGGGGGATTTGGGGGCCCCCAAATCCCCCACCTCCGTCATTCCCGCGAAGGCGGGAATCCATCCCCGATGCGGTGCGCCTCTATGACACCGGAAGCAGTCCGTCACGCCGGCCGGCCCAATCAGGTGGGGAATCCAGGGCGACGTAAACTGTTCAGGGTTGCTGGGATAAACACGGTCCACCACCCTTTGGATTCCCCCTTTCGATGCGTCGCCATCCATAGCCACGCCGGTATCTCTCCATGGAGCCACGAATTGCAGTTCATCGACATTGAGGGGACGAATGTCCTTCAGACTCCTGGATGCCCGCGTTCGCGGGCATGACGGTAGGCCGCGTCTGCCACCCCAGTAGGGTCCAGTCGTCATTCCGGCCCCCGAGCCGGAATCCAGGGGTGGGGATGTCAACCCAATACGCCCCGCTGCCGCCAAGGCGCAATCCACATCTGGAGTTCTGCCAAGTCTTCCGAAGGCTGGCGCCGCCAGCGTGCCAGTGTAGCTCCGCTACCAAGTATGAACAGTTACCCACCGGAGGCAAGTGCATAAGTCCCCGACAGGCGTTCTGATGGGGTCTCGCGGCACTAGAAGGGAGTAAGAAATGGATTCCGGTTTGGATGCAATCGCGGGGATCGCAGGTCTTGTCCTGTCGGGTATCGCTATCTACCTGATCTTCAAAATGACAGCCAGAGAGCTCGAAGACCCAGAATTGCGGCGCTGGCTAGACAAACGACTGCGAAGGCGTACCAGAGAAGAGCCTCCAGACGTAGCTTAGCGCGTTTCTTCTGGCGAGCCGCCACTTTGGCCGCCCCGAGCAATAGGAAAGTTCCTATTAAGGCACCCCAGTGGGTTTGCCACCAGCCGCTGCCCCCAACATCCTGATCGCCCACCGTAATTGGCCCGGCCGGCCCTATCGAGGGTGTCGGCGTCACTGTCGCTCGTAGGGCTGCCGGTGGCGGGGACGGCGACCTTTGGTTCTGTTCATCAGGTTCGGGTCCCGACGGGGCGCAGGCAGCGGTGAACAGCGAGATCAGGACAATGGCGATTATCCTCATGGGTTCCTTACTTTTTACATGTGGTAGGTTAAGACCATCGAATCCGAGGCGTTCTGGGCGCATTACGAGGCCCTCTAGAAGACCTCTGCTACCAACCCGGCCACCTGTAGTTGTAAATCCCCAACGAGAGCGCGACCAGCAGGAACAGCAGCCCGAGGGCCAGTCTTCGTATAGTCCGCTGCGCAACCATCCCCATGATGCGCCCGATGGTGCGACTCCAGCGGTTCATCGTGCGTCCAGCCTCATCCATTCGTCCTTCTCCTACTGCGGCGCTGGTTCAGCATTCTTGATGGCACCTTTGATGGCCCGCCTGTAGCTGCCCTCGTCCGT
The DNA here is from genome assembly GCA_965261815.1 of Dehalococcoidia bacterium. Classification (GTDB taxonomy): domain Bacteria; phylum Chloroflexota; class Dehalococcoidia; order Lucifugimonadales; family CAZENU01; genus CAZENU01. The sequence goes on along the minus strand of CBDHDR010000002.1, from coordinate 2,295,551 downwards.
GAAGAAATCGCCGCGGGGCTGTTTGCCGTCGAGCGGGTACCCATTATGGACCTGATACTGCCCGGTCTTGCCGACGGTCGTCAACTCGTATTGGTCTCGCCGTTTTATCACGAATCTCTTAGCTGACATGCCTACTCCCTTGGCCGCAGCAGCGATCTATTCACCCCAAGCATCTTGGCCTCCCATCTCCCCCAATGCTGCTTGCCTATTCGGGCGGAGGTCGCGTAAGCCGTAGCATCAGCAGGTCGCCGTCGTGCCAGGGTTGGTCAGGCACGGACCAGGTCAGGGCCGTGGTGTTCGCGCTGGACAGGCTCAGGATCGTGGTGCCGGTCGTGTCGATGAAGTCCAGCACGTAGCCCGTCAGGGACGCGCTGGGGCTGAGCGCCATCGTGACCGCGCCGTTCTCCCACTTGAGGCTCGTGATCGTGGTGGTGGCGCCGTTGAGGGAGAAGGCGGCGGGCTTGAGGTACCCGTTGCTGGCATCGGCCCCGACGGCGTCGCCGATGCTAACCGGGTCGAAGAACGCTTCATGCAGCGTGCGTGCGGATATTGCTGTCACTGTCAGGTAGACCACCTTCCGGTTGTCGATACTCGACAGGTCCTTATTGCAGACCAGCATCTCGGGGAATGTTCCGTTGGGATAGAACACATAGGTGCCCGCAGGTATCGGTCTAGTCGTGACTAGGCGTCGTGTGTAAAACACATGCTTGGGGTTTACCGGTCGCGGTCTAAAGTTTAGGGCCTCATAGCGCACGATATCCCGTTCCAGACCACCGAATCGCCATGTAGTGACTCTGTTCGGGGTCCACCCGAGGACTTGGGCGAACTCCTGCAAGACCCTGCCGGCTGGCAACCCCGATGATATGGCGTAGTCTTCTCGGAAACGCGGATAGCCATATTGTTCTTTCTCGTAGCCAAAGGCCCTGAGCATTTGGTGCGACTTCAGGACGCAATCTCGGTACTCAGGAGTGCCGGAGGCGCTTGCTTCAGCTTCAAGAGTCACAATCCGACTCTTCAACGCGATCAGGCTGATCGGCGGGGCCGTCGAGGTCGAGAGGGACGGGGCGCTGCGGGCACCGCTCCCGCCGGGGCCGCCCGATGGTACGTCCAGCAGGAACAGTTTCTCGCTCGCCGACCCTGCCCTTGCGCCCGATGCCCCGCCCGACCCTGCCTCGGGGAGCCACGCCTTGCGATGGATGCTCGCTACCGTGTAGCCCTCCTGCAGGCCACCCCAAATTGACGAACCCACCATGGGGCCTAACCAGTGCTGCCCCGAGGCGGAGTCGCCCCGAAGGTACCAAGAACCGCCTGCAACATGCTCGGTCTGGAGGAACACAATCGCCTCACGGCAATCCCAGCGGGGGTCATGGGCGTCGCTCATCTGGCCAGCAGTCGTCCGGGCTCCAGTTTCGGTCTCCGATACCCAGTGGAACAGCAGGCCACCGATCTCGTTGGGGCCGGAGCCCTTCAGGTACTCATGCACGCGGAATCTGAACTCGAGCACGGGAAACCACGGCTTCAATGAGGCATCCCAAGCTGCCTGCCCCTGCTGAACCGACGGTCGCTTGCTCAGGTATTCGACCCGCGCAATCACGTCTGATTGCAAGATGACCTCTTCCAACGATTCGACGCCCCCGTACTCCGGGGGCAAACTGTTGTCCCCCCAATATGTCACTAGGCGCAGAAAAGCGGCGTCTGCGGCCGGGTCGAGCGTGGGGATTACGTCGAGCCTCGGGGCCTCCTGACCACAGTCCGCGGGAACGGACGGACTGCAGGCCGCGAGAACGGCAACAGCCATCAGGACCGGCATCCACCAGATGTGTCTCGCCATGGTCGTCACCATCCTTTCCCGCCTTCCTGTGGTGGTGGCGGCCAGAGGCTATTCGGGCGGCGGTCGCGTGAGCCGCAGCATCAGCAGGTCGCCGTCGGCCCACGGCTGGTCAGGCACGGCCCAGGTGAGCGCGGTCGTGCCGGCGTTCGCACTGGACAGACTCAGAATCGTGGTGCCGGTCGTGTCGATAAAATCCAGCGTGTAGCTGGATAGGTCGGCGTCGGCAGGACTCAGGGCCAGCGTCACGGTGCCGTTGTCCCACTTCAGACCTGTGATCGTCGTCGTGATGCCGTCCAAGGCGAAGCTGGCGGGTTTCAGGACGCCGTTTGTGCCGCCGGTGCCTGCCCCGGTTCCGACCGCGACAGGGTCGAAGAACGCCTCGTGCAGCGTGCGGGGCGGCGGCATCACGTCCAGGCGGTTCCGGTGGAAGTTGCGTCCGATATCTCTGGTCTCGTCACAGGCCAACGCGGGCTGTCCAAGAAGGTTGTGGAAGAACCGGTAGCTGCCTGCAGGCAGCGGGCGCTGCGTCACGAAACGCCAGCCGTACAGGACGAAGGGTCCTGACGGCGAAGAATACGTGAGCGATTCGAAGCCCACGACTTCAAACCGCACCAGGTCCCTGTCCGGACCCTCGAACCACTGTTCACCGATGTTGCCCGGCGGCCTAGCGATCCCTTTATGACTGCCAAGGGCTATCAGTGTGCCTGCCGGCAGACCCGACCCGATGGCGTGGTCGTACCACTCGATCTTAAAGGTGCCGTTGGCAATCGCGGCCGCGTTCGCCTGGGCGATCTGGACGCAGTATCGGTGGGCTTCGGTGCCGCCTGCGGTACTGACCTTGGCTTCCAAGGCCGTGACTAGGGTCTTCAGAGCGGCAAGGCTGATGCTCGGCGCGTTGTCCGACGCGCCCGCAGACGACCGCCTGCGCGACGTGTCCGTGCCGGACGACCCTGTGCCGGGCGAGTCCAGCAGGAAAACCGGATCGGTCGTCGACCGCCCGGTCGTCGTGCCCGTCTCGGCGGCGGCCGGAAGCCACGTCTTGCTGCGGACGCTGTCGATAGAGTAGCTGTTGTCCCACTGTTCAACGATGCCGCCCAGCACGTACCAGTCGTCTGGAAGGCCGAATCTGGCATCGGAGTCCAGGAACGCGACCGCCTGGCGGTTATCCCAACGGGTATCGTGCCCGCGCACCATCCACGCCAACTTGTCAATAGCTTCGGCCTCGGTGTCGTAGAAGCTGAAATCATGCACGACCCCGACTATCGTGTTGGCGCCGCTGCCCTTCAGGTACTCCGTCACGCTGAACCTGAATTTCAGGATCGGATGCCAGACGGTCGAACCGTCCCACGTCGAAGTCGCCGTGCTGGTCGACATGCCCTGCAGCCGAACCCGCGCGACCGTCTCCGACATCAGAATCAGTTCTTCCTTCGACATTGGGTTGGGCGGGCTGGGGAACGCCCCTTCGCTCCCGTCACCACAACCGGCAATGACCAAGACCAGCAGCAATGCAATTAAGACGTGCCAATGACTCATGGGAGCGCTCTGTGCCATTTGCTGTGCTCTAAAGGAGAACCCCCGCCCCGTCCGCGCTATTCGGGCGGCGGTCGCGTGATGGTGACGCTGTAGGTCTGGGTGCTGCCGTCCTCTGCCGTCACCACGACCGTGATGGTGTTCGCGCCTTCGGCAATCTGCACGACTCCGACCGTCGCGCCCGTGACCGATACGGCTGCGCCGGCGTGACTTGTGGTCGCCGTTACGGTCGAGTGGGACAGATCGGGCGCTACCGTCGCGCTGTACTCGGTCGTACTGGAGTTGAACGTCAGGTCGACGCCGCTGAGGGCCAGATTGTTGAGCGTGGCATCGGACGAGAGAGCCGGCGGCGTGATCCGCAGCATAAGCAAGTCGCCGTCTGCCCACGGCTGGTCCGGCACGGCCCATGTGAGCGCGGTCGTGCTGACGTTCGCACTGGATAGGCTCAGGATCGTGGTGCCGGTCGTGTCGATGAAGTCCAGCGTGTAGTCGCCCAGGTCGGCGTCGGCAGGACTCAGGGCCAGCGTCACGGTGCCGTCGTCCCACTTCAGGCTCGTGATCGTCGCGCTCGCGCCGCCCACCGTGAACGCGGCCGGTTCCAGTACGCCGTTGCTGGCGTTGGCCCCGACGGCCGTGCCGATGCTAACTGGGTCGAAGAACGCCTCATGCAGCGTGCGCGTGGGCGCCGTGACGGTCAGCCGGTTCCGGTGCAGGTTGCGCCCGACCTCCAGTGTATCGTCGCACTCTAACTCGTCCGGTGACAGGGTATTATGGAAGAAGCGGTAGTAGCCCGCTGGCAGCGGGCGCGTCGTCAGGAACCGACTCGTGTACAGTACCCAATCTTGCGACGCTTGGAGAACATCGTTATAGCCTCTGTATGTCCTGAAGTTGACTGCCTCGAATCGCACAATGCTCTTGTCCGGGCCTTCGAACCACTGCCTGCCGATGTTGTCCGGCGGCGTTCCGGTGCCCCCATTCAGCTCACTGAAAATCAACGTGCCTGCGGGCAGACCTGACCCAAGCGCGTGCTCAAAACGCGGGAGATGGAAGCCCTCGCGGATCACGCGCTCCCCCCTGACCGCGCTCAACACGCAGTTGAGGTCCGCCAGAGTACCGCCGGCCGCCGTGACTCTGGCCTCCAGCCCCGATATCAGCGTCTTCATGGCGCTCATACTGATGGTCAGTCCCGACTCCGTCGCGGGCGCTGATCTGGGCCTCGATGTGCCCCCTGAGCGCGAGCGTATGGGCGCGTCGAGCAGGAACATCGGGGCGGACAGCGTGCTGCCCCGCGACGTGTCGGTGGCGCTGCTGGCGGCGGGTAGCCACGTCTTGCTCCGGAAGCTGTCTATCGAGTAGGTGTTGTCCTGCTTATGGATGATGCCGCCCAGCACGTACCAGTTGGAAGGCAGGTCGGGGTAGTCGCCGGTGTCGGAGTCAAGCAACACGATGGCCTGACGGCCGTCCCATCTGGCGTCGTGGGCGCGGGCCATCCATCTCGCCCGCTCCTGAGCCTCGGCCTCAGTATCGTAGTACCCGTAGTCATGCACGATCCCCACTATCGTGTTGCCCCCGCTGCCCTTCAGATATTCCTGTACGCGGAACCGGAACTTCAGTATGGGCCGCCAGACCGTCGATTCGTCCAGCGTCATGGTCGGCGTGCTGGTCGACATGCCCAACAGGCGCACGCGCGCGATCTTATCCGACGTGAGAATTAACTCTTCGTTCGATATCAGCCCGACCGTTGGGAACGACCCCTGCGCGCCGCCGCCGGCCGGCTCGACGCCGACACCCTCAACCTGCACGGCGCCCGCCTCCGTGACGGACACGATCACGGGCCGCGGCAACCGTGGGTCAGCATCTTGGGACTCGGACGACTTGGCGCACCCCATGGTGGCCACAACTATCAGCAATATGGGAAGCCATGCCTTGAACATCGTTCGCTCCTTACCAGCCATTGCCGGCCGTGTGACTCTCGTACAACTTGTATAGCCTGTTGTCGTCGACGGTCTGTATCGACGTGACCGGTATGGTCGTGTCCATGAGGGAGTTCTGGTTTGTAATGTCCTTCAGTCCAAGGGCGTGCCCAAACTCGTGAATCACGACTGCGTCCAGGGAAAGCCAGTATTGTTTGTCCAAAGGGTTGTTAGGGACGACCTTAGTCCCGTGCAGTTGCTTGTTACGCGTCCATTGCCACAATAGGGTGAAGTCGCTTCCGCGCGGCGGGTCTTCGAACTTCATGACTCGGTGGCGGTCGCCCACATGCGTCTCGATTGTCCTATCGCCCGCTCTAGTCAGGCAGGCCACGCCTCCACAGGCGTGCGGCGTGTCCTTGTGAAGCTCTATCGGTATGACCCGCTCGTCCGTGTTGGCGGCGCACGGATCAGAACACACTCGCACGAACGGTCGGGTCGTCCAGGTCGTCGCGGCCGCAATGACCGCTGACCGGAGATTGAGGCCGGACGCACTGCGGTCGACGCCGAAACTGAATATGTAGGACACGGTGTGGTCGTGCTGATGCCCCGACACGTTCGGGCGGAGACCGCGACGCACCGCATAGACGATGGACTCGACTTGCTGATTGCCGGCCGACACGCCCGTGACCTTCAGCCTAATATTACCTGATCGGTAGGGTAGCCCACGTAACTCCGCCGTCCGACCCGCGTGGTCGATTATGGCTCGCGGCCCTGACCCCGGAGTCTCGGACAGTTGCGACCAGCCCTCGTGATTGTCGCGCCAGTGGATTATGAATCGGGTGAACACCGTGGCGGCCTTCCATTCGATGTGCAGCCAGCGGTAGGCCCGTTGGGTTTGGGTCAGTTGATCGGGCGGCTTGGGTGTAGGCGTGGCTGTGGCGGTAGCCGTGGGCGTGGGCGTGCGGGTAGCCCTCGGGGTATCGCTGGCCCTCGGGGTATCGGTGGGCCTTGGGGTGTCAGTGGGCCTCGGGGTATCGGTGGGCCTTGGGGTGTCAGTGGGCCTTGGGGTATCGGTGGCCCTCGGGGTGTCGGTGGCTCTCGGGGTAGCGGTGGCTCTCGGGGTAGCGGTGGCTCTCGGGGTAGCCGTGGCCCTCGGGGTAGCCGTGGCCCTCGGGGTAGCCGTGGCCCTCGGGGTAGCCGTGGCCCTCGGGGTAGCGGAGGGCGTCCAGGTAGGCGGCGGGCAGACGACTTCGCCGGTGAACGGGTCCCACTCGCAACCGCTATCGCCATGATGTTTCGGGGCCTGTCCATAGGCCACGGCGAACGACGCGACCGCGCCGACCAGCACGAGACCGAACAGGATGGGTAGATGCCGCCTGAGTAGCTGTGTCGTCATGGGTCACTCCTGCTGGGTGGATAAACTATCGGTCACTTTCGGTTCCCCGATAACTTAGCTCACGGTCCGGGCGCACGTCAAAGCGTGGAGGGCGTGTGACGGGGGTTGTGGGCTGCCCCGGTCGGCGCTATGATTGACGCATCTTCAGGAAGACACGGGGGCGAGAGGGGTTGACCGAGTTCCTCTGCCCTCCCACCGGACATTTCCTGTTCATCGGCCCGGAGCGCTGATATACTGGGCGGCGTGGCGCGCCCATGACTCACCAGGTCGGACTGTTCGGCTATCCCCTGTCCCACTCGATCTCCCCGGCCTTCCAGCAAGCGGCCCTGGATCACTGTTCGATACCCGCCCGTTACCACCGGTGGTCAGTACCGCCGGAGCATCTCCCGATCGAGGTCGAACGGTTGCGCGGTGACGACTATCTGGGGGCCAACGTCACGATACCGCACAAGGAGGTCGTGGCCGGCCTGGTCGACGAGGTCGACGGGGTCGCGCGCCGACTGCGGGCCGTGAACACGATCATCAAGGTACGCGGCAGGCTGATCGGGCGCAACACCGACGAGTACGGCTTCATGCGCAGCCTGCGTGAGACGGGGCGGTTCAGTCCCGAGGGCAAAGCCGCGGCGCTGCTGGGAGCCGGCGGCGCGGCGCGCGCCGCGGCGTTCGGTCTGGCCGCGGCCGGCGTTCGGCGGTTGACCATCGCCAACCGCACGCGGGAGCGGGCCGAGGCGCTGGCCGCCGAGGCGAGACGGGACGGCTGCGAGGTGGAAGCCGTCGCCGCGGACGCCAACGCGCTGGCGGAGGTCTGCGAAGCGGCGGACCTGATCATCAACGCGACGTCGGTGGGGATGAGGCACGGCCCGGCCGAAGGAGAGAGCCCCCTGCCGCACGGCGCCATCCGGCCCGGGGCGGTCGTTTTCGACATGGTCTACACGCCGACCGAAACTCCCCTGCTCCGGCAGGCCGCCGAGGCGGGGGCGCGTCCGGTCGGCGGCCTGCCGATGCTGGTGTTCCAGGGGGCCGCCTCGTTCCGAATGTGGACGGGCGTCGAGGCCCCGGTACCGGTGATGTTCAGGGCCGCGGAAGAGGCTATGGCCGCACAGACGACGTCGGAGTGAGTCACGGCGTGAAGCGCAACATCTTCATCACGGGCTTCTCGGGCTCCGGGAAGACCACGGTGGGCCGCGAAGTGGCCCGGACCCTGGGATGGCGGTTCGTCGACGTCGACGAGGAGATCGTCGCCGCGGCGGGACGCCCCATCGAGGACGTCTTCGCACGGGACGGCGAGGCCGCCTTCAGGGACATGGAGCACGCCCGGCTGACCGAAGTCTGCCGGGACGAGGAACAGGTCGTGTCGACGGGCGGCGGAGTCGTCGCCTTCGAGCGCAACCGCCGCCTCATGAGCGAGTCTGGAATAGTCGTGTGCCTCGAAGCGACGCCCGAGGTGCTGTACCGGCGTCTCAAGGAGCAGCGCGAGACGGGCGGCCGCGTCGTCCGCCCGATGCTCGACGACCACGATCCCCTGGGCCGGATCGTGTCGCTCAAGGCCAGCCGCCAGGCCGACTACGCCAGCTGCGACTGGACGGTGTCGACGGACAGGCTCGATCCCGACCGGGCCGCCGCCGAGGTCGTGCGCGCCTGGGGCATGCTGGGAGAAGGCGCCGAAGACGCCGCGCACGCGGCCTACGGCGATCTGTCCGCGGTGGTCCGCACGTCGGCCGGCGACTACCCGGTCTGGGCGGGATGGGGCATTCTCGACGAGCTCGGAGAGCGCGCAGCGCGCGCCGTGTCGCCGGCCACGGCCTACGTGGTGACCGACCAGGGCGCCTACCGGCACGCCAAGCGGGCGCAGACGTCGATGGAGGCCGCGGGGATCGTCACGCACATCTTCGTGCTGCCGCCCGGGGAGCAGACCAAGACGCTGCGGAGCGCGGGCCACCTGTACGACTGGCTCGCCGGGCTTCGCGCGGAGCGGGGGCACCTGCTCGTCGCGGTGGGAGGCGGAGTCGTAGGCGATCTGGCCGGCTTCGTGGCCGCCACCTACGCCCGGGGCATGCGCCTCGCCCACGTGCCGACGACGGTGCTCGCGATGATGGACTCCGCCATCGGCGGCAAGACGGCCGTCGACCTGCCGCAGGGCAAGAACCTGGTCGGGGCCTTCCACCAGCCCAGCTTCGTGCTGGAGGACGCGCGGACCCTGGCCAGCCTGCCGAGACGCGAGGTCGCGGCCGGCTGGGCCGAGGCCGTCAAGCACGGACTCATCCTCGACGAGGACCTGCTGCGCCTTCTCGAAGAGCAAGCCGGACGCATCCTGGACCTGGACGAGGAGACGGCCACCGAAGCGATCAGGCGGAGCGCGGCCGTCAAGGCGAGGGTCGTCTCCAAGGACGAGAAGGAGACGCTGGGCCTCAGGGTGTTGCTCAACTACGGGCACACAGTCGGGCACGCCGTCGAGGCCGCGGCCGGGTATGGACGATACCTGCACGGCGAGGCCGTGGCGGCGGGCATGGCGGCCGCGGCCTTCATAGCGGCGGAGCTGGGCATGCTATCGCCGGAGGACGTCTCGAGGCAGCGGGCCGTCATCGACCGGTACGGACTGCCCGCATCGGTCGATGGGGTCGACCCGCAGGCGGTGCGCGCTGCGATGAGCATGGACAAGAAGACCTCCGAGGGCGTGATTCGCTGGGTGCTGCTGGAGGGGATCGGCCGGGCGACGACCCGGCGGGACGTTCCGGCCGCGCTCGTGGACGCCGCGCTCGACAGCGTCTGCCGGTGACTCCGGCCAAAGGGTGCTGAGCAGACTTGCAGGCGCTGGCGCTGGCACTCGTGGGGCTGGGAGCCGGAGCGTTCGGCGTAATGGTCGGAGCGGGCGGCGGCGTCATCATGGCGCCAGTGCTGCTCCTGTTCTTCGACATCGACCCGGCCGAGGTCGCCGGCACCTCCCTCGGGCTCGTGGCGTTGAACAGCTTTGCCGGCGCGGTCGCCTACAGCCACATGCGGCTCGTCGACCGTCGCAGCGGCCTGCTCTTCGCCGCCGCGGCGATCCCCGGCTCCGTGGGGGCGCCGTTCGCGGTCGCCGCGGTCGCGCCGGAGCAGTTCAGGGCCATCCTGGGGACGCTGCTCGTGGCGCTGGCGGTCCACATGCTCGTTCGGAGGACGGGCGCGGAGCGACGCGTGGAGCGAAGGGCCGCACCGAGGCGCAGTCGCATCGGCTGGAGACGGAAGGTACGCCACGTGGGACCCGCCGACCGGGTCTACGAGTACGATTTCAACGAGGGGCTCGCGATAGGGTTCAACTCTCTGCTTGGCTTCGTGTCCACATTTCTGGGCACCGGGGGCGGCTTCATCAGGACCCCCGTGCTGGTGGCCGGATTCGGCTTCCCGGTGCGCATCGCCATCGCGACGTCCGTCTTCTCGCTCGCCATATACGCCACGGCCGGTGCCGTGGTCCACGCCGGACTCGGCCACGTGGACTGGTACCCGACCTTCGTCTGGGCGGGTGCGGGCTTTCTCGTCGGCAGCCAGGTCGGCGCCCGGCTCGGACCGAAGGTGCCCGTCGTCTGGATAATGCGCCTGCTGGCGGCGATGCTCATCGTGATGGGAGCGTTGCTGCTGGCGCAGGCCGCCGGCGTGTTAGCCGTCCGATGAGCCCGATTTTCCAGCTGGAGACCAGCGACCGCGGCGCCCGGGCCGGGACCCTGCGCACCGCCCGCGGCGACGTGCCGACGCCGGCGTTCATGCCGGTCGCCACGCAGGGCTCGGTCAAGGCGCTCGACCCCGTCGACCTGCGCGCGGCAGGGGCGACGATGATCCTGGCGAACACCTACCACCTCTACCTGCGGCCGGGGGTCGAGACGGTCGCCGGTCTCGGCGGCCTGCACGGCTTCATGTCCTGGCCCGGCCCCGTGCTCACCGACTCCGGCGGCTTCCAGGGGTTCAGCCTCGAGCACATGCGGGAGCTCGACGAGTCCGGCATCGTCTTCAAGTCCCACCTCGACGGCAGTCTCCACCGGTTCACGCCTGAGACCGTGGTCGACCATCAGCGCGCGCTGGGGGCCGACGTGATAATGCCGCTGGACGTCTGCGTGGCCTCGGACCGCGACCGGGACGAGGTGGAGGCTGCGGCGGACCGCACCGGGCGATGGGCGGCGCGCTCGCTGCAGGCCCACGGCGGCGGCCCTCAGGCGCTGTTCGGCATTGTGCAGGGCGGCGTCTTCGAGGACCTCCGCGCCCGGTCGGTCTCCGAGATCACGTCGATGGGGTTCCCCGGCTACGCCATAGGAGGGCTGAGCGTCGGTGAGTCGAAGACCGCGATGTACGAGGTGGCCGGGTTCACCGCGGGGCTGCTGCCTCCGGACCGCCCCCGGTACCTGATGGGCGTCGGCGCGCCCGAGGACCTGGTCGAGTGTGTGGCCAGGGGCATCGACATGTTCGACTGCGTCCTGCCGACGCGGGTCGCCCGGGGCGGCTCGCTGTACGTCCGGGAGGGCAGGATCAACGTCGACACCGCCCCGTTCCGAGACCGCGACGGGCCGATCGACCCCGGCTGCGACTGCCGCACCTGCGGCGCGCACTCGACCGCCTATCTGAACCACCTGTTTCGCGCCCGGGAGCTGCTCGCCTACCGGCTGGCTACGATACACAACGTGCGCTTCGTGCTGCGCCTGATGGAGGAGATGCGCGCCGCGGTGCTCGCGGGCCGGTTCGAAGCGTACAGGCGCGATTTCCACGCGCGTTTCACGCCGACTCGCCCCAGGACCGACGGCGAGCGGAAGCGGGGGCCCGAGCATAGCCGGCGCTCCCGCGGGGCCGCCTGACCGGGGAGGCCGTACCCGCTACCGGCGGGGCCTGACCCAGGTCTCCGAGAAGGCCAGGCAACACGAGCTGCTGGGCCGTCCGCCGTGGTCGCGCGGATAGGCGTCGCCCGCCGCGGCGCGGCCGTTGAGTGTCACCTGGGCGCGTGCCGCCGGAACGATGCAGCTGTACACGCCATGGGGTTGGTCCGGGATGCTGCCCGCCTCGTTTCTGACGGCGTACGCCTCTCCCAGCTCGTACCAGGTCAGGGACAGCGCCTCGTTCTCCGTATCGACGCGCTCGGTCCAGTACGTGGCGACCTCCCCCTCCCGGGAGAAGCGGGCCTCGATCACCGGAAGCGACGGATCGCCGTACTCGGGCCTCATCGTCGCCTGGACGTCGCGCTGCAGCCACCTGGCCAGGGCGATGTTGTCGGAGTAGACCCTCAGGTCACCCCCGGTCAGGTCGCTCTTGAAGAAGAGGACGTGGCCGGAGCCGGCCGGCGAGAGAATCACCCGCCAGTGGCTGGCGTGCGTCGTAACCGCGTCCGCCGCGCCCAGGCGTACGAAAGAATTCTCCCCGGTCAGGCGCACCTCGTTGGGATCGATCGGGGACGACATCTGCACACCTCCGCCTCAGGATGAGGGCAGGCATCGTACCAGCCCGACCCGATACGCGCCACGTCCTCCGCGGCGAGCGCGGCGCCGGATGGCAAGCGGGGCGTTGCCGTTCGGACCGACCGGGCCCCGGCTGGCCCGGCCCGGGTCTTGTGCTACTATCGAATCGTCGCCCGTAGTCGACAGGGCGAGACGCCCCAGCGTTCAGGGGTTCCCATGTCAACGTCGTCCACAGTAGCCGAGGAGAGGACCGCCGTGCCAGTCCGGCCGTGCCGCTCCGCGCCGTGGCGGGCGGGCCTCGTCTGGCTGCGCGAGCGGCCCGCGCCCTACGGCGAGAGCGCCCTGGCCGCGCTTTGGCAACGGGCCCACTCCCTTCCGGACGGCCTCCTCACAGAGGACGGCAGGCGGTTCAGGGTCGTGTACCCCGGCCGGCCGAGCGGCAGGGCCGGCCCCGACTTCCGCGACAGCGTCCTCGCCACGGACGACGGCAAGCTCGTCACCGGCGACGTGGAGCTGCACGTAGAGGCCCCCGGCTGGCGAAGCCACGGCCACGAGACCGACCCTGGCTACAACGGCGTCATACTGCACGTCGTGTTGCGCGCCAAGGGCAGGGTCTCGTCCCGACAGCAGTCGCGGGCTCGCGCGCCCGTGGCGTCCCTGGAGCCAGTGGTCGACCGGCTCCGTCAGGCCGAGGCCTCCGCTCCCCTGAGCATGGTCCCGTGGGACGGTCTGTCCGCGCGCACTTTGGAAAAACTGCTGGACGTGGCCGGCGACAGGCGGTTCCTCGCCCGGAGCCGCGGCTTCGCGCGGGAGCTGGACGCCGGAGACGCGGACCAGGTCCTCTACGCGGCGCTGTTCGAGGCGCTCGGATACGCCGCCAACCGCAAACCGTTCCGCCGCCTCGCGGAGGTTCTCCCGTACGCGTCGGCCGCCGCGCTGCGCGGGGAGCCCGCGGGCACCAGGCTCGCCGCCGTCCGGGCGCTGCTGCTGACGGCCTCCGGGCTGACGCCCGGCGCGGATACTGCAGGGGATGGCGCTCCGGACGCGGCGCTCGTCAGGCGGCTGCCGCGAACGCGCAGGCTGGCGCCGAGCGAGTGGCGCCTCTTCCGAGTCAGGCCGTCCAACCATCCTGTCAGACGCGTCGAGGGCGCGGCCCGGCTGGTCGACCGTTTTCTAGACCAAGGGCCCGTAGCGTACGTGCGGAGCGCGGTGGAGGAGGCGAAGCCGGCGGTCCTCGTCCGCGCCCTATCGGACCCGCCGCTCATAGGCGCGGGCAGAGCGCGGGACATGGCGGTCAACGTCGTCCTGCCGTTCATGCACGCCCTGGCGGGAGCGATGCGAGATGGAGAGGCCGCGGCGCGGTCCCTGGAAGCCTACCGGTCCTTCCCCGGGCTGGCCGACAACGATATTACGCGCGAGATGAGCCGGCTCGTCGCGGATCGGGGTCTGACGGTCTCCACGAAGGGCGCGCGCAGGCACCAGGGTCTTGCGCACCTTTACAACGTGACCACGCTGCCGGGGATGGCCCGCTCGGAGTGGCCGGCGATGATGCGAGCCGTGGACGGGGCCTAGGGAAAGACCCCCGAGAGCAGTCTTCGGACGTCCGCCGCGCGCGCTTCATCGTCCTTCTCCTCGTAGAGCTCCAGCGCTCGCCGCAGGTCTGGCACGCCGAGGGCCATCTGTCCCCTGTTCGTGTACAGGACACCCCGGTTCCTGTAGGCGTCCGCGAAGTCGGCCTTGAGCTCGATCGCCTTGTCGAAGTCCTCCAGCGCGCGGTCGATCTGGTCCTCGTTGTAGTAGGCGAGCCCTCTGCCGTGGTAGGCCTCCGCGAAGTCGGGGACGAGCCGGATCACGACGTCGAACTGCGGGATCGACTCCTCGTACTGCCCGGACCGCAGCAGCCCCTGCGCTCGGAGGTACCGCATGAACACGGTGCCGGACCTGGGCGTCGGCGTGGCCTCGGGCGTCGGTGTGGGCGTGGGCGCAGGCGTGGCGGTCGGCGCCACGGTTGCCGTGGGCTCCGGCATGGCCGTCGGCGCCTCGCCGCCCAGGCCGCATGCGGTCACCAGGGCCGCGACTCCGAAGAGCGCGACCGACAACGCCGCGCTGACTATCGCCCTCATACGCAGACCGCCATTCCGGTTCGTCGCCAGATAAGACAAGCATACCATAGCCGCTGCCGCTTTCTGATAGACTTGGCCGCGTCCGTGACGGAGCCGTTTCGCCCCCGGTTTCGAGGTGGAGCCCATGATCCGCAGTCTCGACGGCGTAGCCCCGCGCATACATCCCTCGGCCTTCGTAAGCGAGTTCGCCTACGTGATCGGCGACGTCGAGATCGGCGAGTCGTCCAGCGTGTGGCCCGGCACCGTGATACGTGCCGACGCGGGCAGGATCGCCATCGGCAGCCGGACGTGCATCCAGGACAACTCGGTCCTCCACGGCGACGCGGACGTAGAGATCGGCGACGGCGTGGTGATAGGCCACCGGGTCCTGTGCCACGCGGGGGTCGTCGGCGACGGGGCGCTGATCGGCAACGGCGCGGTGGTCAACGACGGCGCGGAGATCGGGGCGGGCAGCCTCGTCGCGTCGGGCGCGATGGTCATCGAACGGATGACGATACCGCCGGGGTCGATGGTGGTCGGGGTGCCCGCGCGGATACGGGGCCCGGTCCAGGAGCGGCACACCCGTATGATCGCGGCCACGGCCGCCGGCTACGCCCGGAAGGCCGAGCGGTACAAGCGCCAGGGCGCTCTGGAAGCCGACGGCAGCGAGTGGCCCGTGAGCTAGCCGGGGCAACCGGCCGGCCGTCTACATCCTTTCGGGCGCCGACATCAGCATCAGCGCGAGGCACCGCGCCAGCACCGTACTCGCAGCCTCCACAAGCCTGAGACGCGCCTTCGACAACTCCAGCTCCTCGGGCTCGTTGGACACCACCCGACAGCGCTCGTAGAAGTTGTGAAACGCGGTCGACAGCTCGACGGCGTAGTGGGGCAGATGGTGCGGCTCCAGCCGCTCCGACATCGTCCGGACGAGCTCGGGCAGCACGAGCATCTTGCGGACCAGCGCCAGCTCGGCGTCGTGCGTCAGCAGTGAGACGTCGCCGTCGGCGTGGTCGATCCCGCGCTCCGCGGCCGTCCGCAGGATGCCCGCGATCCTCGCGTGGGCGTACTGGACGTAGTAGACCGGGTTTTCGTCCGACTGCTTCGTGGCCAGCTCGATGTCAAACTCCATCTGGCTCTGCGGCGACCTCGTCAGGAAGAAGAAGCGGCACGCGTCGGCGCCGACCTCCTCCACCAGCTCTCTGAGGGTCACTATCTCGCCGGCCCGCTTGGAGAGCCGCACGGCCGAGTCGCCGCGTCTGATCGCAACGATCTGGTAGACGATCAGATCGAGCCGGTCCCGGTCGACTCCCAGGGCTATCGGCACGGTGCTCATGAAGCGCACGTGGCCTTGGTGATCGGCGCCGAGGATGTCGACGACGCGGTCGAAGCGGCGCTCGAGCAGCTTGTTGTAGTGGTAGGCGATGTCTGTGGCGAAGTAGGTGGGCGCTCCGTTGCTGCGCACCATCACCTTGTCCTCGTCGTCCCCGAGCGTGGACGACTTGAACCACGTCGCCCCGTCGCGCTGGACGAGCAGTCCGGCCTCGTCGAGCAGCGCCATCGCCCGGTCGAACTGGCCGTTCTCGTAGAGGCTGCTCTCGGTGAACCAGTTGTCGTATACCACCCTGAGGTCGCGCATGTCGTCCCTGGCGACGGCCGTCATGCGCTGCAGTCCCAGCGCGCCCAGTCCGGCGGCGACCTCGTCCTCCGGGGCGTCCAGGTACTTCGCGCCGACCTCGTCGACGATCTCCCGCGCCAGGTCGACCATGTACTCGCCGACGTAGCCGTCCTCCGGCACCTCGGCCTCCCTGCCGTGCTGCTGCAGGTATCGGGCGAGCAGGCTCAGGTTGAAGCGCTCCATCTGGCTGCCGGCGTCGTTGAAGTAATACTCCCGCTGCACGTCGTACCCGGCGGCCGCCATCACCTCCGCGAGGGCGCTGCCGAAGACGGCGCCGCGGGCGTGGCCGACGTGGACCGGTCCGGTGGGATTGACGCTGACGAACTCGAGCTGCACGCGCTTGCCGGCCCCTGCGTCGACGTTGCCGTAGCAGGCCCCGGCCCGGATGACGGCGTCGACCTGCCGGGCCAGCCAGTCCGGGCTCAGCGCGATGTTGACGAAGCCCGGCGGCGCTACGGACACGGCGCCTACCGTCTCGTCATCGGGCATCGTGGAGACGAGCTTCTCCGCGATTACCATTGGGCTCACGCGCATGGAGCGCGCCAGCCGCATCGGGGCGCTGGACGCGAAGTCGCCGTGCCCGGCCCGCTGCGGGCGCTCCACGAGCGGCCCTTCGACGCTTCCCTCGGGCAGGTGTCCCTGGGCCTGGGCCTCCGCGAGCGCGGCTCGAACCAGTCCCTCTATATGGTCTCGTATCGTGATCAACTATTTCTCGCGGCAGCCTATAGTGTGGCCGACAAGGCGGCGAACGCTACGCCGTCACTTCGAGAAGGCGGCCGCCCGACGGCGGCTGTTCCAGCACCTCGCCGACGACCGCCCGCGTCGCGACTCCGCGTCGCTCCAGCGCGGCCAGCAGGACGTCGAGGGCGTCCGGAGCCACCGCCAAGAGTAGGCCGCCCGACGTCTGGGCGTCGCACAGCAGGAGCCGCGCGGTGGAGTCCAGCGCGCCGCTCCAGGCTACCTCCGGGTCGGCGGAGCTCAGGTTGCGGCGCGTGCCGCCGGGCGCGACGTCCTGCTCCAGCAGCTCGACGGCGCCGTCCAGCACGGGCACGGCGCCAAGGGAGAGCCGGGCGCCGACTTTGCTGGAGCGCAGCATGCCGAGCAGGTGGCCCACCAGGCCGAAGCCGGTGACGTCCACGCACGCGCGGACGCCTGCCTCCTTCGCGGCCTTCGCCGCGGCCCCGTTCAGCTCGCGCATCGCCGCGATGGCCCCGTCCAGCACCGGCCCCGGGGCCTTCTGCTGCTTGCCGGCGGTGGTAATGATCCCGGTCCCGATCGGCTTCGTCAGCACCAGCGAATCGCCCGGCCGCGCGCCGGCGTTGGTCATCTCCTCACCCGGCCCAATGAGGCCGGTGACGGCCATGCCGTACTTCGGCTCCTTGTCGTCTACCGTGTGTCCCCCGACGACGAGCAGGCCGGCCTCGGCCGCCTTGGACGCTCCGCCCCTGAGGATGAGGCCCAGGGTCTCCTTGGGCAGCTCCACAGGGAACCCGACGATGTTGAGGGCCAACAGCGGATGGCCGCCCATGGCGTAGACGTCGCTCACAGCGTTGGCCGCGGCGATCTCGCCGAAGACGAACGGGTCGTCGACGATCGGAGGGAAGAAGTCGACGGTCTGGACCAGCGCGATCTCATCGTTCAGGCGGTAGACGGCGGCGTCGTCACCCGTTCCGGGCCCGACCAGCAGGTCCGGATCGCTCACGTCGGGCAGCTGGCGCAGCACCTGCGCCAGGTCCGCTGGACTGAACTTGGAGGCTCAGCCCGCGCAGCTGGCCAGCGAGGTCAGCCGTATCTGTTTTTCAGTACCTGTCATCGTGCATCCTTGCGCGACCACGTTCGCCGCAACACGGCTCCAAGGTTGGCGCAGTATATCACGGGGCCTTAGCAGCCTTAGCCCGAATCCACCGAAGGAGGGCCGTCGGGTCAGCGTCCTGAGGTATCAAGAAGGTGCTCCTGCGCATCTGGGATAATGGTTTTGTAACAGCAAACCGACCCCAGAACAAGGAGCACCCAATAGATGCTACCACGCAACCACCCCGACCGCATCCGTGTCTCTTTCGACGACCACCGCCTGGTGGGCAATGCCGGGCTGCTCCTTCCGGCCACCCTCGCCGAGCACCTGGGCCTGCGGGAACTCGTCGACCATCACCTCGATCTGGGCGTGGCGCCGGGGCGGGCCAACACGGGGGACAAGATACTGACGCTGGTCGCTTCCGCGCTGGCTGGCGGCGACTGCATCGACGACGCCGATGCGCTGCGCGCCGGTGGGACGGCCCGCATCCTGGGCGGCACGATCAAGGCGCCATCCACCCTGGGCACCTTCCTGCGCAGTTTTCGCTGGGGCCACGTCCGTCAACTGGACCGGGTGAGCCGGGAGTTGCTGGCACGCGCTTGGCAGTCCAGCGCCGGACCCGGCGACTCGCCCCTGACCATCGACCTGGACTCAACCATCTGCGAGACCTACGGACTGGCCAAGGAAGGGGCACGCCACCACGGCTATACCGGCAAGCGGGGCTATCACCCGCTGCTGGCTGTCGCCGCCGGAACCGGCGACGTGCTGATGTGCCGGCTGCGCGAGGGCCGGGCCAACACCGCTCGTGGCGCCGCCCACTTCCTGCGTGAAACGGTGGGGCGGGTGCGCTACGGAGGGGCCAGCGGGCAACTCACGGTGCGGGCCGACAGCGGCTTTTACACCCATAGCGTGGTATCCGTCTGCTGCAAGCTGGACGTGCGCTTCTCCATCACCATCCGCCAGCACAAAAGCCTGCGGAACCTGATCGAGGCCATACCCGAGGCGGACTGGACGCCCATCCCATACTGGATGGACGGCGCCGCCGATGTGGCCGAGACCACCTACACCCCCTTCCAGAGTGAGCCCGACGCCGCACCGGTGCGGCTCATTGTCCGGCGGGTGAAGCCCACTCCCAGTTCCCAACTGGCCCTCTTCGCCACCTACAGCTATCACGGCTTCATCACCGACCGGGACGGGGAAACCCTGGAGCTGGAGGCCGACCACCGCCGCCATGCCGAGGTCGAGAACGCCATTCGAGACCTGAAGTACGGCGTGGGGCTGAACCACATGCCGTCGGGCCGTTTCGCCGCCAACGCCGCTTGGCTGGCGATACAGGTGATGGCGCATAACCTGGCCCGTTGGACAGCGCGGACCGGTCTGGGTGAGCAGGTGGTGACCACCAAGACCCTCCGGCGGCGGTTCTTCTCCCTCGCCGGACGAATCACCCGCTCGGCCCGCCGCCTCACTTTGCATCTGCCACAGGGCTGGCCTTGGGAAACCCAGTTCACTCGCGCCCTGGCTCGATTGCGAGCCCTGCCATTGCCTGCCTGACGGCGCCGTCGGCGACCGAGCTACCCACCGCACAACCGAAGGTCCCCGCAAACTCGCGCCACCCTGGCCCGCGAGAGTTCCCTGCTGTGTATTCTCTCACCATCCCGCGCATCGCAGTCCCCGCAGACGGCCATAGGGACCCTGTGCGGCAACTGAAGACCGTCCGCCGCCCTCCCATCTACCCCAATGGAGCCCAGGCCATCTCGCCCGCAGCTCCCTCACCCCCCTTCCGCTGTCCTCACGCCCTCCTTCGGTGGATTCGGGCTTAGCAGCCTTAGGTGAAGAACTCCGTGGCGACCAACGGAGCACGCCTAGAGCCGAACTGCGCGGAGTGATATTCTAGGAAGTATCAGCGTGCCCAGGAGCCCACGATGTACTCCGCCAAGATAGCGGCGCGGGTGGCCCGTGTTCGCCCTCAGACATTCCAGGCTTGGCAGAAGGCCAACCTGCTGCGTCCCACCAAGTCCAGCCATGGCGGGCGCGTGGAGAACACGTACACGTACGACGACCTGCTGTTGATGAGAGTCATCGTGAGGCTGAAGGAACAGGGGATCAAGCCCAAGGCCATAAGGACGGCCCTGGACACCATTGAGCAAATCAGCAATGGGGACCGTAGGGCGTGGAAGCTGGTCAGCATCTTCGTGCACCAAGGCCTCATCGTGGTGGTATTCCCAAACAACGAGCTCTGGAATCCCGTTGCCGCCGCCAAGGGCCCCCAGAAGATGGCCGCCGTCTTCTTTCCCGAATTGATGGATGAGTTGAAGAGGGAGCTCGTTCCAGAGAGATTCAGGCACATTGACCTCGACCCGGAAGTGCTGGGCGGAGCCCCGACGGTGAAGGGGACCAGGATCTCCACCCTGGCAG
The DNA here is from genome assembly GCA_965261815.1 of Dehalococcoidia bacterium. Lineage (GTDB taxonomy): Bacteria > Chloroflexota > Dehalococcoidia > Lucifugimonadales > CAZENU01 > CAZENU01. The sequence continues at coordinate 2,275,486 of CBDHDR010000002.1, read as the reverse complement.
TCGCCTCCGTTCTGGAGTCTGGCAACGATCCCAGAGTCGTCTATCCCAGCCTGAACGATGACCAGATAAGAGAAGTCGACGATTACGAGCGGTCGTTCTTGCGTGCGGCATAATGCTGGTGGCGGACGCCGACGTTCCGGGACCGGTTGTCGACGCGCTCAAGACCCTCAGATACCCGATAGCGACGTACGAAGATATTGGAGCGCCGGCGCGTCCCGATACGGCCCTTATGGACCACTGCATACGCACCGGTAACTACGTCCTCGTCACCAGGGACACCGGAATCCCCTCGCAGGCGTATGTGGCGCGATATCCGGAGCGCGGCCTGACGGTCGCACTTCTCCGCTGGAAATCTTCCACGTTCGAAGACTTTCAGAAGATGGCCGAGATGATCCTCAGAGACGGTGCAAAGTGGGAAGCGACGGCGGCGCGCGAACCCTCGGTCATCAGCGTTGGAACAAAGGGGAGCAGGTACCGACCCTGGGGTAACATTCCCCCTCACACGCTGCCAGAAGGACACACGCGGACATAGTCCCAATGGCGCTGCCGCTCGTGTCGGATCCGGAGGCCTCCCTCTACGACGCCAAGGCAGAACGGTTACCTCCAGCCGGTGTGTTGGAACTACGCCGCGACACGGCGTAGAATGGCCCCGCAGATCGGGCGCGGCCAGCGCACGGGAGGGTAACCATGGCCGAATACAAGAAAACGGTAGGCAACGTCGAGCTCGTCTCGCTCACGGACGACCACGGCGGCGGGCCGGCGACCGGCGTCTTTCCGACCAGCACGATGGAGGTCTGGCGGGCCGAGTTTCCGGAGCTGCTCGACGCGGACGAGTACATCCATCCGAGGTACGGCTCCGTGGCGGTCCGGTCGGACGGCAAGCTCATAGTGGTCGACACCGGCGGCGGGCCTCCCGCAGGCGCGCTCCTGAGCGAGATGCGCCGAAAGGGCGTCGACCGCGAGGCGGTCGACCTCGTCGTGACCACGCACCTGCACCCCGACCACGTCGGGTGGAACCTGACGGACGGCCAGCCGACGTTCCCCAACGCCAGGTACCTGGTGCCCAAGACGGACTGGGACTACTGGACCGGTCCGGGCGTCCTGGAGGAGTCCCCGCACGTACGCGACAGCGTGATGCCCATCGATGAGCTCGGCGCTCTGGACCTGATCGAGGACGAATATTCCCTGACGAGCGAGCTGACGACGCTCCCGACGCCGGGGCACACGCCGGGCCACATCTCGATCGCCATCGCGTCGGCCGGCGTGCGCGGGTTTATCCTCGGAGACGTGGCGCACAGCCCGGCGCAGGCGCACTACACCGACTGGAGCGCGGCGTTCGACGTCGACACGAGCCTGTCGGCGCCGACGCGTCATCGGATATTCGACCGGCTGGAGGGAGAGGGCTCCCTGATCTCCTCGGGCCACTTCCCGGAGCCGGGCTTCGGCCGGCTGGTGCGCAGCGGCGGAAGGCGCCGCTGGCAACCGGAGTAGGCCGATGCAGTAGCAGCTGCTATCAGTTGCGTCTCCAGGCAGCCCGTTCACCCCGAGTAGCGCCGATGCTTCATCGGCGCGTATTGAGGGGCGCATGCGGTTGTCTCACCAAACACGATAAGTTGCCGAGGGAGGAGCGCCTTTGAGTTCTCGGACGACGGCCGAAGAGGTCTACCGCGACGCGGTCGTAATCGACGGCCTGAACGTGAGCCGCTGGGACAGCGCCGCCGTCTACGACAGCCTCCACGCCGGCGGCGTGACGGCGATCAACGCGACGATCGCGGTGTGGGAGGGCTACGAGCAGACGCTGGACAACGTCGCGGCGTGGCTCCGCCGGTTCCGCGAGCACGCAGACCTGCTGTCGCAGGCCGGGTCCGTCGAGGACGTTCGGCGCGCGAAGGCGGAGGGCAAGACGGCCGTGATCCTCGGCTGGCAGAACGCGTCGCCCATCGGCAACGACCTCGACCGGCTGGCCCTCTTCCACACGCTCGGCGTGCGGATCGTCCAGGTCACGTACAACGAGCGCAACCTGCTGGGCAACGGGTGTTTCGAGCGCACCGACGACGGCCTGAGCAACTTCGGCCTCGACGCCGTCCGGGAGATGAACCGCCTGGGCATCCTGATCGACCTGTCCCACGTGGGCGACCGCACGACGATGGACACGATCGAGGCCTCCGACAGTCCCGTGGCCTTCACCCACGCCAACGCGCGCTCCTTCTTCGACCACGTGCGCAACAAGCCGGACGACGCGCTGCGCGCCCTCGCCGAGAAGGGCGGCGTCGTCGGCGCCAACGCCTTCCCCATCCACCTCCGGACCGGCTACGAGTCGACGATCAAGGACTACGTCGACGCCATCGACGATCTCGTGGAGAGGGTGGGAATAGACCACGTGGGCATCGGCACCGACTTCTGCCAGGACCAGCCGCACTCGTTCTTCGACTGGCTGTTCGCCCGGCAGGGAATTCGGCCGCAGCGTCGGCCGGTCCCGATCGCGGACCCTCACTACCACCCGGAGGGACTGGAGACGCCCGACGCGATGCCCAACATCGCCGTCGAGCTGATGCGGCGCGGCTACGGCGCCGAGGACACCGCGAAGATTCTCGGCGGCAACTGGCTGCGGCTGTTCGGTCAGGTCTGGGGCAATGGATCGTGACGCGTCGGCCATGCCGGACGAGGCGGCAGCCTTCGTCGCCGCGCGCAGGGTAGGCCGACTGGCCACGGCAGACGAGCGCGGCAGGCCTCACGTCGTACCGGTCTGCTACGCCTTCGACGGGCGGCGCATCTACACCGCCGTCGACCGAAAGCCCAAGCGCCGCCCGGCGCGGGGCCTGAAGCGGGTGCTCAACGTCCTCGCCAATCCCACCGTCGCGCTCGTCGTCGACGACTACTCCGAGGACTGGGCGGATCTCGCCTACGTCCTGGTGCACGGCTCGGCGGAGCTTCTGGAAGACGGCGAGGAGCGGGCCGCTGCCGAAACGCTGCTGCGCGACAAGTACCCGCAGTACCGAGAGCTCCTGGACCCGGGCTGCGCCGTGATCGCCATAACGCCGACGAAGACGGTCGCCTGGGGCCGAGCCGCGGCCGGGGCCCGATGACGACGGAGGACGCCGGCGGCGTCTGCGGCCCGAGGGCGTGCCGCGAGTCGGAGTTCGAAGAGACCGTGGCGCTGATCAACGCCGTCTTCAGGGCCGGCACGAACCAGGACATCGCCACCGACTACCCGCTCATCTTCCGCGAGCCGGCGCTGGACCTCCACCGCGTCTTGAGCGTGGCCGGACGGATCGTCGCGCACGTCCCGGTGGCGCCCAGGGAGGTCGTGAACGGCGGCGACCGGTTCACCATCGGGATAATCGGCCCTACGGGAACACACCCCGACCACCGCAGGCGCGGCTACGCCACGCTCTGCCTTCGCGACGCGACACGCGTCCAGGAGGAACGCGGCTGGCCCGTGGCGGTGCTGTGGACCGCGGAGGCGACCTTCCCCTTCTACTGGCACTCGGGCTGGGAGGCGGTCGCATCCCAGGGCTTCGTATACGCGCTCGGACGCGGCGATCGGGAGCTATTCCAGAGCCGTTCTCATGACGTAGTAGCCTTCGACCCTACGGAACAGTCGCATCTCGACTTTGTCGCAGCGGCCCACGACGCCGAGCCCCGGCGCATCGTCCGCTCCCGGGACGACTACCTGGCGCTGCTGACGCTGCCCAAGGTGTCCACCTCACTGGCCCTGGACGGCGGCGAGCCGGCGGCCTACCTAGTCGTCGGCGATGGCTTCAACAAGCCGGGGCTGATCGAGGGCGGCGGAGACCCGGCAGGGCTGGAGGCGCTCGTGCGCTGGTCGCTCGACCGTCTGGAGCCGGGCCGCGAAGTCCAGGCGCCGGTCCCGCTGACGAGCTCCCCGCTGGGGCAGCTCATGGAGGCCCGGAAGCCGGCCGCCCGGCGACCGGTAGAGGAGGGCGCCGGCGTCGGCCATCAGATGGTGCGGGTCAACAGCGTCGCCGGGCTGATGAACGCCATTCGCGGCCATCTCCGGAGCCGGTCGGCGGGACTCGACGCCGAGGTGTCGCTCTCCTGCGCCGACACGGGCGAGTCGGTCGGCCTGACCTTCCGCGACGGCGATGTAGAGATCGGCCCCGGCCGACGCGCAGACGCCGTCGAGCTGAGCCGCCGCGACATCGCGGGTCTCGTCTTCGGACCGCACCGCACGGCGCAGCCAGTGGCGGTCGACGGCCTGGCCGGCGACGTCTTCCGGACGGTCTTCCCCTTCTACTTCCCCATCTGGGAGCTGGACCACTGCTGACGCTGTAGCTGGTCAGACTCGAGGCCCCCACAACCGTTCACCCCGAGTAGCGCCGACGCTTCGTCGGCGCGTATCGAGGGGCGGAACGCGGGGCCCTGACCAACTGTCGACGGTTCCCCGACGCTGGCAAACGTCGACCGGCCCTGTATAATTGCCCGCGCAATCGAAGGAGGTACACAGTGGTAGAGCTCAGGCAGAACCGGGTCAAGCGCATTCTGGACGAGGGCGGAGTGGCCACGATCGTGGGCGGGCCGCACACCGCGGAGATGATCGAGTTCCTGGGCAGCTACGGCTTCGACGGGGTGTGGGTCGAGGGCGAGCACGGCCCGGTCGACTACGCCGACATCCCGAACCTGACGCGGGCGTGCGACCTGTGGGGCATGACCTCCGTCGTGCGCGTCAACCTGAACCTGCCGGGCGTGATCTATCGGACCCTGGACGTCGGCGCGCAGGCCGTCGTCATCCCCCACGTGAACACCGCCGACGAGGCCAGGGCGGTCGTCGACGCCTCCAAGTTCTACCCGCTCGGGCACAGGGGCAACTACACGAGCCGGCAGGGCGTCGGAGTTGCCGACTACGCCAGGAAGGCCAACGCGGAGACCCTGGCGATAATCCTGATCGAGGACGTCGTCGCCATAGAGAACCTGGCCGAGATACTGCAGGTCGAAGGGATCGACGTCTTCTTCGTGGCGCCGGGCGACCTGGCCCAGTCGATGGGCCGCCTGGGAGAGCCGAACCACCCCAAGGTGCAGGCCGTCGTCGACCGCGCCTTCAAGCAGATCGTCGGCGCCGGCAAGGTGGCCGGAGCGCTGACGACCGACGCCAACGTCGACCACAACATCGCGATGGGCGTCCAGTTCCTCAACACGCAGTGGACGCCCTGGGCGGAAGCCGGCGGCAGGGCGTTCCTGGAGCGCGTCGCCAGGGCCTCGACCTAGCCCGCCGGAGGCTCTCGATGGACGGCCGAAGCCGTCCCAACATCCTCTACGTATTCACCGACCAGCAGCAGGCCGGCATGATGGGCTGCGCGGGCAACCCGTACGTCCGGACGCCGGCCATGGACAGTATCGCCGCCAACGGGGTGCGCTTCGAGCGGGCCTACTGCGCCAACCCCGTCTGCCTGCCGTCGCGATACAGCATGATGACCGGCCGCATGCCGGGCGACGTCGGCATACGCAGCAACCCGGACGGCAACGCGGCCAGCGTGCCGGCCGAGGTCAGGTCGGCCGCGATGGGATGGCTGATGCGGGACGCCGGGTACGACGCCGCGTACGGAGGCAAGGTGCACCTGCCGCCGGGGATGTCGCCGGAGGAGATGGGCTTCACGTATCTTACGGCGGACCAGCGGGACGGGCTCGCCGACGCCAGCGCGGACTTCATCCGCCGGGAGCGCGACCGTCCCTTCCTGCTCGTCTCCTCGTTCATCAACCCCCACGACATCTGCTTCATGGCGATCGGAGACGCGGGGGGCGACGAGGCGTACGGAGTAGACCTCGATCCGGAGCGCCGCGTATTTGAGCTCGCCGCCCTCGGCGAGGCCCTCAAAATGCCGGAAGGCGTGTCCGAGGAGAAGTTTCTGGAAAACGTCTGTCCCCCGGCGCCGGCCAACCTGGAGCCTCAGGACCCGGAGCCCGAGGCGGTGGGGATGATTGTCGACCAGCGGCCTTTCAAGAGGCACGCCCGCCAGAGCTGGTCGACGGAGCGATGGCGGTTGCACCGCTGGGCCTACTGCCATCTGACCGAGATGGTCGACGCTCAGATCGGCCGCGTACTGGAGGCGTTGAGGGAGACGGGGCAGGAGGAGGACACGGTCGTCATATTCAGCACGGACCACGGCGACATGGACGGCTCGCACCGCATGGAGCACAAGACCGTGCTCTACGAAGAGGCGACGCGGGTGCCCCTGATCGTGAGCTGGAAGGGGACAACCCACGCCGGCTGGATCGACCGCGACCATCTCGTGTCGAACGGCCTGGACCTGCTGCCGACCGTCTGCGACTACGCCGGCGTGGCCCCGCCCGACGGCCTCGAGGGCGCCAGCCTGAGGCCGCTCGTCGAGGGCCCCCCGCCCGGCCGTTGGCGCGACCGCCTGCACGTCGAGAGCGAGTTCGGCCACATGGTCGCCGGGGGCCGCTTCAAGTACGTGCTGTACGACGAGGGCCGAGACCGGGAGCAGCTCATCGACCTCGATTCCGACCCGGGCGAGATGTCCTGCGTGACCGACGCCCCGGAGCTCAGGCCGGTGCTGGAGGGCCACCGCGACTGGCTCCGGGCTCGACTCGCCCGGCGATAGCCGTTCGGAGTTTATGCTCACCCAACCCGTTCACCCCGAGTAGGGCCGATGCTTCATCGGCGCGTATCGAGGGGCGCACGCGGCCCCTCACCAGGAGTGAACATCTCCGCTGGCCGATAACCGTGGCCGCGGAGAAGACCCTTGACTAACCGTCAGCCTGGCGAAGGGAGGCCCCCTCCTAACCGTCATTCCCGCGCAGGGAGACCCTTGCATAGCCGTCATTCCCGCGCAGGCGGGAATCCAGGGGTGGGGCTCGCGAGCCAGGAATCCACGGAGCTCAACTACTGCTGTCTACCACCACGGGGGCTGCGCGAGACTCGTCGTAGCCGGAGCGGCTGGTACAATCGGCCCACTCCACCCGGACCCTCGCACGCCATGTCCTCCATTGCCGACCAGCTCGACCGTAGGCTCGCCCCCGACCGGCTTCACTTGCTGCGCCGCGCCGCCGCCGTCGCGGCGCGGCTGGAAGCGAGGCTGTACCTCGTCGGGGGCGCCGTGCGCGACCTGCTGCTCGGCGGCAGTCCGACCGACCTCGACGTAGTCGCCGTCGGCGACTACGCCGGACTGCCGGATGCCCTGGCGTCCGGCCTGGGCGGCCGGGTGACCGCCCGCTCGCAGTTCGACACGGCAAAGCTGGCCGTCGACGATCTCACGTTGGACCTCGCCAGGGCCAGGACCGAGTCGTACACCCGTCCCGGCGCGCTCCCCGACGTGAGCCCCGGGACGATGCGGCAGGACCTGGCACGCCGCGATTTTTCCGTAAACGCGATGGCCGTCAGCCTCACGGAAGGCGACTGGGGAGGCCTGCTCGATCCTCACGGCGGCGCGGCGGACCTCCGGGCAAGGCTCATCCGCGTGCTGCACTCCGGCAGCTTCGTGGACGACGCGACCCGAATCCTGAGAGCGGTGCGCTACGCGGGCCGGCTCGGATTCGAGATCGAGGCGGCCACGCGCGGCCTGCTCGAGCGCGACCTTTGCCGCCTCGACGGCATCAGCGGCGACCGCCTGCGGCGCGAGATTGCGCTTCTACTCGGAGAGGACGAGTGGCCGGCCGGCCTGCGGCGCGCCCGCGACGCCGGCGTTCTGGGCGCCGTTCATCCCGCCCTGGCGCTGGAGCGGGCGCCCCTGGACGTCCTCGACGCCCACACGACCGTGCCCGAGGCCGTCCGGCTCTCGGCGACGCTGTCCTTCGCGCCACCCGAACAGATCGGCCCTGTGGCAGCCCGGCTCGACATGGCCGGCGAGTGGGCCTCCGTCGCGACGAGCGTCGCCGACCTGGCTGGAACGCTCGACCGCCTCGACGCCCCGCGCCTCCGGCGGAGCCGCGTGTACGCGCTGCTGCGCGGAGCCGAGCCGGCGGCGATAGAGGGCATCGCGCTGACGTGCGGCAGTCCGCGCGCCGCCGAGCGGATGCGCCGGTACCTGGAGGAGCTTCGGCACGTGAGGCCCATGCTCGACGGCAACGACCTGCTCGCGATGGGAGCGCCCCAGGGGCCACGCGTCGGCGAGCTACTTAACGCGCTCCTCGACGCCAGGTTGGACGGCCTGGTCTCGACCCGCGAAGAGGAGGAGGCCTACGTCAGGCGCAGCCTGACCCGCGGCTAGACCCCACGCTGCACACCCTCAGCCGCCAGGAGAACCCCGCACAACCGTCGTTCCCTTGCCGCCATACCGCGCAGGACGACACTCGCGCAACCGTCATTCCCGCGAAGAGCCTGCCCTCGTGAAGACGGGGGCGGGAATCCAGGGGTGGGGGCGCGGGGATGGGTTCCCGTCTCCACGGGAACGACGGGCGGCAGCGCGCGTACACGCGGCCGGGACCTCTACCGTAAGCGAGACCAGACGGCCTTGGTGTAGGCGACCCGCAGGCCGGCGCGCTCCATGTTGCGTTGGCTGGCCGAGCCCGGCGCCGCCTGGGCGGCGATCAGGTCGCAGGCCTCGGCTGCAGCGTCGGCGATCCGGCGGCGGATCAGGGCCGACTGGCAGCCGCGGCCGCGAAACCTGGGCACCGTGGCGGCGCCGGCCAGCGATCCGACGCCGCCGCTGACGAACAGCGCCCCGAACGCGGCCGGCGCGCCGTCGACGGCCGCGACGTACAGCCGCCAGCCCGGCAGCGGGTGACGCGCCTCGACGTTGGCCTTCGCGCGGCGCCGCAGCTCGGGGGCCAGGTTCAGGTCGTCCAGGTACAACATGTACAGCTCGGCGAACACGCCTATATCGTTCGCCCCCACCTCCACCACGTCGACCCCCTCCGCGGCGTCGGGCCGCGCCGGAGCGGGCTCGCCGTACAGCACCGTGTGGAAGCTCGACTGGTAGAAGCCGCGCTCCGCCAGGGTCCGGCGGACGCGCTCTGAGCACAGCATGGGAGCGACGTCGAAGTGACAGTCGACGCGACGCTCCCGGTACCAGCCCAGCACCGAGTCGATCTCCGTCGGGCCGTGGTCGCGGAGGCCGATCGTCCTGTTGAACTCCCAGTCGTCGACGCTGGACATGGCCAGCGCGGTGGCGTCCCCGAAGTGCTCCACGTCGACGCCGAGGGGGTTGTCGCCGTCCGTACGCAGCGCCGCCACGTCGGACGCCATGTACTCGGCCTCCGAACGCTCCAGCCTGTCGGCAAGCTCCGGGGTGACGACGGGCGGCGGCACTACTTCACCGCCTCGATCAGGAAGTTGCTCTGGGTCCACACGAGGCCCTCGGCGCCGCTGCAGGCGCGTTCCAGCGCCAGCAGCGCGTCGAGGTCGCGCTCGACGTCGAATCCGGGAACGGCCCACGGCACGGCCGTCAGCATGTAGACGACGTCCCCGAGGCTCTCCATCGCGACGCTAAGGTCGTGCTCCCGCGCGGCGGCCAGAGCGAGCCCCGCCTGTTGGAAGCCTTCGCGGTACCGCTCGAAGAGGTCGCCGCTGCCGCCTGCCGCCTGAGGGAAGAACTCTCCGAGCTCCCTCCAGTGGTTCCGCCCGATCTGCTGCGTGAGCACGCGGCCGCCCGGGCGCAGCGCCCGCGCTACGTCCGCCGGGTCGAGCTCTTCGTGGCGGTTCAGCACCAGGTCGATGCTGCCGTCGGCCAGGGGCAGCCGCAAGCCCGACGCGTGGACGACCTGTACTCCCATCGGCGCCAGCCGGGCCGCCGCCACGGGCACGTTGGGCGACCAGCCCTCCGTGGCCACGGCGGTCCCGCGATAGCCGTCGCAGAGTCTGGAGAAACGCTCGCCGCCGCCCGTCCCCATGTCCACCACGACTCTCGCGCCAGACAGGAGAGAGAGCGCCCGCTCGTCGTAGTCCCAGGGCGCCGGCGGGCCGAGGTTGACCATGTTCACGTCGAAGCTCCAGCCCTGCTTCCGACGGGCCCGCTCCGCGTACGGCCTCAGCTCGGCCAGACGCTCCTCCCGCGGCCTCAACCGGCCCTCCGTTATCCGAGGGAGACCCGGGGCGCGAGGCGGGGGTCGGTCATCGTCGCAGGGTCGAGGATCCGGTCCAGCTCCTCGTCCGACAGATCGGTGCTGACCGCCGCAACCTCGCGGACGGTCCGGCCGGTCGCCTGCGCCTCCTTCGCGATGGCCGCGGCCCGGTCGTACCCGACGTGGGGCACGAGCGTCGTGACGATCGCCAGGCCCTGGTGGACCATGTCCGCGCCGCGGCTGGTGGCCTTCAGGCCGCTGACGCACTGGTCGGCAAGATTGCGCGACGCGGACGCCAGGATGTCGATCGACTCCAGCAGGTTGTGGGCCGCCACCGGCATCATGACGTTTATCTCGAAGTTGCCTGACTGGCCCGCCACCGTTATCGCGGCATCGTTGCCGATCACCTGGGCGGCGACCTGGCAGACCGACTCGGGGATCACCGGGTTGACCTTGCCGGGCATGATAGAGCTGCCGGGCTGCACCTCGGGCAGCTCGATCTCCCCCAGCCCGGCGCGCGGCCCTGAGCCGAGCCACCGTATGTCGTTGGCTATCTTCATCAGGCTCACCGCCACCGTCTTGAGGGCGCCGCTGCACTCGACCACGCCGTCCAGCGAAGACTGGGCCTGGAAATGGTTGTCCGTCTCCGTGACCGTCGCGCCCAGCATGTCCGACAGCCTGGCGCAGACGGCGGCGGCGAACTCCGGATGGCTGTTCACCCCGGTGCCGACCGCGGTGCCGCCGAGCGCGACCTCCGACAGCCCGGCCGCGGCGTCTCTCAGCCGCCTGACGCCCCGTTTTATCTGGCCCGCGTGGCCCTCGAACTCCTGCCCGAGCCGGATGGGCGTCGCGTCCTGCAGGTGCGTTCTGCCGGTCTTGACGACCGGCATGAACTCCCGCGCCTTAGACTCCAGCTCGGCGCGAAGGTGCTCCATCGCCGGAATCAGCGCGCCGTACAGGCCGCTCAGCGCCGCGACGTGGATGGCCGTCGGGATCACGTCGTTCGACGACTGGCCCGCGTTGACGTGGTCGTTGGGATGGACCGGGGCCCGCGAGCCCAGCTCGCCCCCGAGCATCTCGATGGCCCGGTTCGAGATCACCTCGTTGGCGTTCATGTTTGTCGACGTGCCCGAGCCGGTCTGGAAGACGTCGACCACGAACTGATCGTCCAGCTTGCCGTCGGCGACCTCCTGTGCGGCACGGACGATCGCGGCGGCGGTCGCGGGGTCGAGCAGCCCCAGGTCGCGGTTGACCTCGGCGGCGGCCAGCTTGATCTGGCCGAGGGCGCGGATGAATGACGGCGGGAAGCGCAGGTCGCTGATCGGGAAGTTGAGCACGGCCCGCATCGTCTGGGCGCCGTAGTACGCGTCCGCGGGTACCCGCAGCTCGCCCATGGAATCGCGTTCCGTGCGCCGCTCACTGGCCATGAGACCTCCCTCCATGCGCGTTGCCTGGGTCGCCGTCGGTCGTCGCCACGATGGTAGGCGACGGCGCGGCCGATTTACAAGACGAGCCGTCGGCCGGCAGGGCCTTCGTCTGTCGGACACAGCGCGAGCGGAGCGGTGTCGAGCGGCCTCGTCCCGACCCTCTCGTCGAGTGCGGTCGCGGACGCCCTGCTGAAAGTGTCTCATTTTGCCTCAGACTGTCTCATCCCTATCTGGGCGGTGAGACAGTTGGCCGGGAAATGAGACACCCGGTGCCTCACCGGTCCTATCTGAGGCCAGACACCGCCGGACAAGACGACGGTGTCTCACCACATCCGTCGCATGGGGGCGCGCTTGTCACGAGCACAGATTAGCACGGCTGTGCTACCGCATACAAGAGGCCATCGAGAGAGTAACTGTTCAGAGTCGAGGAGGGGAATACCCCGCCCCTGGATTCCCGCCTTCGCGGGAATGACGGTTGTTCAAAGGTCTCCGTTCGGGGGTATGACGGAGAGATGCGGCGGCTTTTCGATAGATCCCCTCAAGACTGAACAGCTACTCGAGAGAGGTAACTGTTCGGAGTCGGTGAGGGGAATACCCCCCCTGGATACCCGCCTTCGCGGGTATGACGGTTGTTCAAAGGTCTCCGTTCGGGAGTATGAGGGAGAGATGCGGCGGCTTTTCGATAGATCCCCTCAAGACTGAACAGCTACTCGAGAGAGGTAACTGTTCGGAGTCGGTGAGGGGAATACCCCGCCCCTGGATTCCCGCCTTCGCGGGAATGACGGTTGTTCAAAGGTCTCCGTTCGGGGGTATGACGGAGAGATGCGGCGGCTTTTCGATAGATCCCCTCAAGACTGAACAGCTACTCGAGAGAGGTAACTGTTCGGAGTCGGTGAGGGGAATACCCCCCCTGGATTCCCGCCTTCGCGGGAATGACGGTTGTTCAAAGGTCTCCGTTCGGGGGTATGACGGAGAGATGCGGCGGCTTTTCGATAGATCCCCTCAAGACTGAACAGCTACTCGAGAGAGGTAACTGTTCGGAGTCGGTGAGGGGAATACCCCCCCTGGATACCCGCCTTCGCGGGTATGACGGTTGTTCAAAGGTCTCCGTTCGGGAGTATGAGGGAGAGATGCGGCGGCTTTTCGATAGATCCCCTCAAGACTGAACAGCTACTCGAGAGAGGTAACTGTTCGGAGTCGGTGAGGGGAATACCCCCCCTGGATACCCGCCTTCGCGGGAATGACGGTTGTTCAAAGGTCTCCGTTCGGGGGTATGACGGAGAGATGCGGCGACTTTTCGATAGATCCCCTCAAGACTGAACAGTTACTCGAGAGAGGTAACTGTTCAGAGTCGAGGAGGTGGCCTCGGCGCGGGACACCGCCAACCACGAAAATGAGGCTGCACCGGTAGCGGCGGGTTTCAAACCCGCCTCTACGCCAGGTCGGCCAGGGGCTATTTCAGAGAAAGTTTGAACAGTTACCGAGAGAGCAGAGAGGAGTTGTTGCGAATGGAGGGGCCTGGCGGCCGGCGGCCCGTTCAGCCGGCAGGGGGCGCCGCCGGCCGGTCCTTTGCGCCGGCGCCCGTGACCGGCACGAGCGCCGAGTCCTCGGGGCCGATGTCGCCTTGGGCGACCAGCCGGGCCAGCCCTGCGAACGCCGCGGCCGACGTGGGCTCGGCGAAGACGCCCTCGCGGGACGCGAGCTTCCGCTGCCACGACGCGATCGACGCCTCGTCGACCGTGACTGCCGCGCCGCCGCTGTCGCCCACCGCGTCGACGATCTGGCGCAGGCGCGCCGGGGACGCCACCGCGATGCCGCCCGCAACGGTCTTCCCGGCGTCGGCCGCCGACCACGCCTCGCCCGCGGCCGCGGCGGCGATCGGCCGAACGGCCTCCGTCTGCACGCAGTGGAGCTTAGGCACGTCCGAGATCAGGCCGGCCCTCAGGAGCTCGCCGAACCCCTTGTACGCGCCGAGCAGCAGCGAGCCGTTGCCGACCGGGAAGACGACGTGCTCCGGAAGCGCGCCGCCGGTCTGCCGGAAGACCTCGTAGGCGAAGGTCTTGGTACCCTCCAGGAAGTACGGGCTCAGCGCGTGCGACGCGTATACGATCCCCCGCTCCCGGTGAAAGTCGACCGCGGCCTGGGCCGTCTCGTCCCGCGTGCCGTCGACGGCGTGGACGGACGCGCCGTACACCGCGATCTGCTTCAGCTTGGCGGCCGGCGCGCTCGCCGGGGCGAAGACGTGCGCCCGGACGCCGGTGCGCGCCGAGAAGGCCGCTACCGACGCGCCGGCGTTGCCCGAGGAGTCCTCCACCAGCTCGGTCACGCCCGACTCGACCGCGACGGCGAGCATCACCGACGAGCCGCGGTCCTTGAACGACCCCGTCAGGCTCTCGAACTCCAGCTTGGCCGAGAGACGCGCGACGCCCAGCTCGGCGCCGAGCGTGGGGAGGGCGATCAGCGGCGTCTCGCGGGGCGGCAGCAGCGCCCGCGACTCGGCGCGGCGAAGGGGCAGAGGAGGCTCGCCCCCGGCCGTCGCGTCGCCGGAGTAGACGACGTCCAGCGGCGCGGCGCACTCCCGGCATCCGAGCGTCGTCATGTCCGCCGGGTGACGCGCCCCGCACGCGGTGCAGCCTAGGGAAAAGTCCTCCGAGACCGCCACCTCAGAGTCCGACGCGCGTGAAGTTCTCGAGCCGGCCTTTCACTCCCGGGCGGAGCCTGAAGAGAGCGCCGGCGTCCGGGCCGGCCTCGCCGCGGTCGTCGCCGCCGATCGAGGTGACGTACATCTCGCTCAGGTCGTCCCCGCCGAAGGCGACGCTGGACGGGATGTTGGCCGTGGGGAACGGCACGACCGCGATCTCCCGGCCGTCGGGGGCGTACCGGTAGACGGCCCCTCCCATCGCTCTGGCCGACCAGACGCAGCCCTCCGCATCGACCGTCATGCCGTCCGGCAGGCCCCGCTCGGGGTCGGTCTCGACGAAGACCCGCCGGTTGGAGACCTCGCCGCTCTCCTCGTCGTAGTCGAAGAGAAAAATCTTGTAGGCGGTCGAGTCGGTGAAGTACATGCCCTTGCCGTCGGGCGTGAAGCCGAGGCCGTTGGGTATGCCCACCTCCGTCATGATCGGAGTCGTCGAGCCGTCCGTGTCGACGCGGTAGAGGGTGCCGGCGTTCTCGCCTGCCATCGGGCGCTCCGTGTCGACCGGCATCGTGCCGCCGAAGACGCGGCCCGCGGGGTCGGCGATGACATCATTGAAGCGGTTGCCGTCCTCACCGGGGAGCTCGTCGACGATGTACTCCAGCTTCCCGTCGCGCAGCACGCCTATCGCGCCACGCTCCATGAACAGTAGCAGCGAGCCGTCCTCCTGCATCGTGAACCCGCCCATCATCGGGCCGTCGTATATCTGGGCGTGCTCGCCGCTGGCCGGGTCGTACCGGAAGATGCGGCCGTTGGGGATGTCGATCCAGTAGAGCCGCCGCTCCCTGGGGTCCCACGTAGGCCCCTCGCCGACGACATTGCCGTAGTCCGCCACCACTTCCATGTCCATGACGCGCTCCTTTCGCTGCTCCGGGTCGAGACGCATTATATTGCGTAACGGATCCAGGAGTTGAGGCCAGTGCGCCCCGATCACAGAAAGTAGTGCCCTCCGCTACGCTGTGGAACTCAAGGGGACCGGGGCTCGACGGCTCATCCCGCGCCCCACGGAGACCCCATTCACCCCAAGTAGCGGCGCTGCTTCAGCGGCGCGTATCGAGGGGGCGCACGCGGGCTACCGTCCAACGCGAACCTCGGCGAGGCGGACCCGCCAGCCCCGGCCCGGGCGCGTCACACCGCGAGCGCTCGACCGGCCGTTCCGCTCCGCGAGACCGCGGCGTCGTGTCGGATCCTCGGGTCCAGCGCCCAGTGCAGCAGATCGGCGGCCAGGCTGCAGGCCGCCCACGCGGCGAGGCCCAGCACTATCCCAGCCATCATTATCGACCAGTCCCACCAGCCACCCCTGACCGAGAAGAAATACTCGATCGACGAGAATAGCAGATAGGCGAAGCCCTCGATGCCGAAGAGCACCTCGACAATCACAACCCCGGTTAGGAGTGCGCCCAGAGTTGGGACCAACCCGGTCACGAGCGGCGTCAGAGCGGTGCCCATGACGTGGCGGCGGAGCACCATCCTCTCTGGCAGACCCTTCGCCCTGGCGGTCCGCACGTAGTCCTGGTTGAGCGCGTCGATCACGCCCGCCCGCGTCGTCCTCACTACCCCGGGCATTGCTACGAGCGCAGCCAAGACCACTGCCAGGATGTAGCTCACGGTGAAGAGCCCCTCCCACCCGGAGTTCGCCCTCACTCCCACCGAGTCCACGATCAAGAGTCCTACTGGCGGATCAATCTTTAACCCGTGCACGAATACGATCATCACCGCTGGACCAAGGACGAAAACCGGCACGGACTTCACACCGATGAACCCTACCGTTATCCATCTGTCGGTCCACGTGCCCCGTTTCACGGCCGCCAAGGTTCCCAGGGGGATGCCAACCGCGTACAGAACGACGAGCGCGGCGAGGCCGAGCTGCGCCGATACTGGGAGGTTGACCCTGATGTAGGATGAGATGTCTCTTCCCGACCTCCAGCTGCGGCCGAAGTCACCCCGGATGACACCGTCACGCTTGGCATCTGGAACGCACAGCCCGCCGCAGAGGTAGTCCGCGAACTGGATGACGATAGGGCGGTCAAGCCCCTCTGTCTCCGAGATCAGCGAGACGGCTGACTCGTATGCCTCCGGGTTTTTCGAAACGCCTCCAGGTTCGTACATCGCATAACGCAGCAGGGCGCCTCCGCCGAAGACAAGAGCGAACACGCCAAACAAGATGCTCATGGCGACGGCCGATAACACGATAGATCGACGCACTAGGAAGGCGAACATGGCTGGTCCTCCATGTACGGGGTGCCGCGCCACTTTCTCTCCAAGACGGAGAAGGCGCAGTGGCTGTCCCGTTTACGGCACTCGGCGTGCCGCGGCCAAGCATGCCGAAAACCCGCACGGACAGGCTGTATATCCCCCATCCGCGCACGCAAGCCAGCCTGTTGGCGTGGGACTCGGTACCGTACGGAGGATTCTACACGGCCCGTCTTGCGGCGGCAACAGCCTGGCCGAGCGGTCGAGCTGCGACGCGATTGAGGGCGCGCGCGAGCGGCCTACCCCGGCTTACGGGGTCAGGACAGGCGGCGGAGGCGGGGCTGTGTCGCGTAGATGAGCACCGTGAAGGCGATCAGCAGCGCGGCCATCACTCCCAACGACACCTGCACGCCGGCCCAGTCGGCCAGCAGGCCCGCCGGCAGCACGCCGAGGGGCATCAGCCCCCAGGTGAGCATGAACACGCTCATCACCCGGCCCCTGTAGCGCTCGCCGACGTGCTCGATCAGCAGCGCCTGGTTGAGCGTCATCCGCGCGGTCTGCCCGAGGCCGAGCGGGACCATCAGCAGCAGCGCGCCGATGAAGAGCGGCACGGCAGACACGAGCAGCAGCGACACCCCGGTGGCCAGGCTCGCGAAGATCAGCAACCGTCCCCTGCGCCGGCTCCGCATCGAGGCGACCGCCAGCGAGCCGACCAGGGCGCCGATGCCCGTGGCCGCCGCCAGCAGGCCCATGGCCTCGGGCCCACGGCCGTAGACGTCGACGATCAGCGCCGGCATCAGGAACTGGAAGGGCGCGGCGAGGATGGCCATGCCTACCGAGGCGGCCAGCAGCACCAGTACGATCTGGCTTCGGCGCGCGTAGAGCAGACCGGCCTTGATCTCGGACGTGATCTCCGAGGCGGGCCGCGGCTCGGAGTCGCCGCGCCCGCTACAGTCCGGCAGCTTGCTCGTCAGCAGCAGCGCGCCCACCGCCAACGACGACACGACGAAGTAGACGGCCTCCGGGCCCGCAACGGCGTACACGAGGCCGCCGATCGCGGGCGCCAGCAGCGCCGTTACACTCATGCCCGCGGCGTTCAGCGCGATGGCGTTGTTCACCTGCTCCTTGGACACCAAGTCCGGGATGATCGCCTGGCGCGCGGGCGCCATGAAGGCGAACAGGCTGCCCTGCACCACCGCGGCGATCAGCAGGTGCCACCACGCGATCATGTCCACAGCGATCAGCAGCGCGATCACGAGCGCCAGCAGAGCCGACGCCGCCTGGAACCCCTGGATCAGGTGCTTGCGGTTCGCCCTGTCGGCCACGGCGCCGCCGATCAGCGACAGTGCCGCCATCGACAGGGCGCCGGCGGCGGTGATCAGCCCCAGGAGGCCGGCCGAGCCGGTCAGGTCGTACGCGAGATATCCCCGGGCGAGCATCTGCATCGACAGCCCGGCCCACGCGAGCATGAAGCCCAGCCACAGGTAGAGGTAGTCGCGGTTCCGCAGCGAGATGAAGGTCCGTCGCCAGCCTCTCGGCAGCGTCGGCCTCGCGGGCCCGACACGCCCGGTTGGCGCGCCCGCGGCCGGGCCCGGAGCCGCCGGGCGCAGAGGGGGCGCCGCTACGATGCGGCGTCCGGCGTTGGAAACGTCTGCAAACGCGGACACGACCCGGTTCTTCGGGCCGGCCGCACCTGTAACTCCTGAATCATCTTTCATGAAACGGAAGTTTAGAAGCGGCGTTCATGCTTTGTCAAGACGTTCCGGACGCTTTGATTCATGAAATTTCGGTAATGAATTAGAGCGTCCCTGAGCGAGAGCTTTGCTGCCTCCCGAGATGAGTGCCCCCCAGACCATTGGATGCCCGCCTTCGCGGGCATGACGGTAGGCTGTGGCGGCCTCCACGAAGGGGTCGAAGGCAGGATATGGATGCCTCGCCAAGGAGGTTGACGGGGGGTATCGATGCTTCGCCAAGGAGGTTGACGGAGGGTGTGGACACCTCCCGAGAGGAGTGCCCCGCCAGACCCTGGATGCCCGCCTTCGCGGGCATGACGGTAGGCTGTGGCGGCCTCCACGAAGGGGTTGACGGCAGGGTGTGGATGCCTCCCGAGAGGAGTGCCCCGCCAGACCCTGGATGCCCGCCTTCGCGGGCATGACGGTAGGCTGTGGCGGCCTCCCCAAGGAGGTGGACGGCAGGGTATGGGTGGCCTCGCCAAGGAGGTGGGCGGCAGGGTGTGGATGCCTCCCGAGACGACTGCCCCTCCGGACCCCTGGATTCCCGCCTTCGCGGGCATGACGGTAGGCTGTGGCGGCCTCGCCGAAAGGGTTGATGGCAGGGTACGGTGGCCTCGCCAGGGAGGTCGATGGAGGGTGTGGATGCCTCCCGAGACGAGTGCCCCGCCACGCCCCTGGATGCCCGCCTTCGCGGGCATGACGTCAGCGCTGTAGTGGCCTCGCCAGGGAGGTCGATGGAGGGTGTGGATGCCTCCCGAGTAGAGTGCCCCGCCGGACCCCTGGATTCCCGCCTTCGCGGGAATGACGGTTGTTCAAGGGTCTCCTTTCGCGGGCATGACGGTAGGCTGTGGCGGCCTCCACAAAGGGGTGGACGGCAGGTGTGGTGGCTTCCACGAAGGGGTTGACGGCAGGGTGTGGATGCCTCCCGAGAGGAGTGCCGCGCCAGATCCCTGGATGCCCGCCTTCGGAGACCTTTGCACAACCGTCGTTCCCGCGCAGGCGGGAATCCAGGGCGGCGGGGAGCGGGATGGGTTCCCGTATTCACGGGAACGACGGAAAGACGGTCAGGCCGTCAGATTGACGTAGTTGTGGTCCTTCCGGTAGACCTGCAGCCGACCGCGGCTGTCGGTGACGATGATCCGGTCCGCGTCATCGACCGTCAGCGCGACGGTGCGGCCGAACTTGCCTACGAAGGCGAAGCCGGGGGAGTCGCTGTGCTGGTCGAAGAGCTGCGCGGTGGAGGCGTCGCGGCCGAAGACGTAGTCCTGCGCCTTGGAGTTCGCCTTCGCGTCGCCGTAGAGCGCGGTTATCACCTCGCCGTCCGGCTCGTAGATCTGCACACGCCGATTGCCCCAGTCGGCCACGTACACGTCCCCGTCGCTGTCCACGCCCACGTCCGACGGGTGGTCCAGGTCGCCGCCGTCGCCGAGGTCCGAGCCGAAGGTGGTCACGTGCTCGCCGTCCGGCGTGAACTTCTGCACCCGGTCGTTGCCCCAGTCGGCCACGTAGACGAACCCCTCGCGGTCGACCGTGATGCCCCACGGCCTGTCGAGCTGCCCCGGCCCGGAGCCGCTCTCGCCCCAGCCGGACAGGTAGTCGCCATCCTTGGTGAAGAGCTGGACCCGGTCGTTTTTGCTGTCGACGACGAACAGGTTGTCGTCGGGGTCGAACGCCAGCCCGGCCGGCCCGTGGAGCTCGCCGGGGGCGGAGCCGCGCCGGCCCCAGTCGCCGAGCCGCTCGCCGTCCGGATCGTACTCCGGAAACTCGACCGTCTTGTCCGGGTCGTAGAACGATATCTCGTTGTCGTACTCGTCCGCGCAGAAGACGCGGCCGTCGCGCGACACGGCGATCCCGGACGGCCACGTGAACTCGCACCGGGCGAAGTCGCCGATGTGCTCCTGGTCTATCCTGACCTTGCCTATGCGCTTGTAGATATCGGCGACGCCGTCGCTGAACGTCGGTATCCCGAACCCGCGGCTGAGCACGAACAGGAGGTCGCCCGGCGCGGCCGCCACGCCGATCGGGTGCATGAACCCGCCCGTCTTGCCGTTATGCTCCGCCGTCGGCCTGCCGATGGCGTGGCTGAAGTGCCAGGTCCGTCCCGCCGCTAACGTGGTCTGCATCGTTTTCCGCCCCTATCCGCCGTTCTTTTCGATGAACGCCGGCGCGTCGAACGCGCCCTTTACGATCGGCATCGCGTCCACCTGCAGCCAGTCCTCCAGGATCGTCGTGTAGACGCCGCGGAAGTCCTGCGTCGGCGCCAGGTCGCCGTCGTCGAGCGCCTCCGGCCGGCGATCCGGGTAGGTGCCGTAGACGCCGCCCTCGACCCGCTTGCCGATCGCGAACGCGACGCCCGCCTTGCCATGGTCGGTGCCCGTGCCGTTCTCCCGCACGCGTCGCCCGAACTCGGAGAAGATGAACATGACGACGTTCTCGTCCGCCCCATGCTCCGCCAGGTCGTCGAAGAAGTCGGCGACCGACGTTGACACCTCGTTCCACAGCCTCGGATGGGTCTTGGCCTGGGCCGCGTGGGTGTCGTAGCCGGTGTGCTCCATGTAGAACACCTGGGTGCCGAGGTCCGAGGTGTGGACCATCGCCACGTCCCGCAGCTTGCCCGCGAGCGACGACGAGCCGTACTCGACGGAGGAGGCGTAGCCGTTGGGCGCGCTGCTCAGCATGTCCGCGCCCTGAAGGGCGTCGCGCCCCGTCTGCTTCAGGTAGTCGACCACCGGGCCGGTCCCGATGGCGGGCGCGTACATGGCGGCGAAGCGCTGCAGCATCAGGTCGCGCTCCTGGGCCTGCTCCACCGACGTCAGCAGGCCGTAGGCGTTCAGGTCGGAGACCGACGCCGCCGACACGCCCGGGGCCACGAGCGCGCGGGGCAGCCCCTGGCCGACGTTGACCGCCTTGACGGGATTCTCCCCGCTCGGGTCGATCTCTGACACGGCCATGCCGAGCCAGCCCTTGTCGCCGATCACGTCGATGTCAATCGTGTGCCAGATGTCCATGCACCGGAAGTGGGAGCGGTTCGACTCGTCCCAGCCGACGCCGTGGAGTATGGCCATGTCGCCCCGGTCGTAGATCGCCTTCAGCGGCGCCATCGCCGGGTTCAGCCCGATCTCGTCGTCGATCCTGAGGACGCGGTCCTCGGGGACGCCGAGCGACTGCCGGTTGTCGACGTACGTCGGGTCCGCGTGCGGCACGACCGTGTTGAGATAGTCGTTGCCGCCGTTGAGCTGGAGAACTACCAAGACCGGCTGTTTTTGCGAAGTGGTCGTAGTCATCTCGTCGTCTCCTATCCCGGACCGCTCGACGTACGGCCGTCACCCTCACCCTAGCCCTCTCCCGTCCAGGGAGAGGGGACAGCCTATTCGGCGATATGGTCCTTATCCGAACTGGTACTCCGTGGTCCCGGCGATCAGCGCGAGCACTCCGCCGACGCGGCCGGAGATGTTTTCGTAGTCGTCGCCGCTCGTGGGCGGGATCGGGCCGGCGGCCTCGGCGTGCTCGACGAGCTCCCGCTTCGTCTCGTCCGCGACCTGAAGCGGCCCCATCAGGTCGAGGCAGCGGTCGACGAGCGTCTCGGCGGTCATCCCGGAGCCGTTGCCGTTGGCGGCGACGCGCCTCACGATGTCCCGGACGCCCGGCAGGTCGGTGTTGGCGACCTGGTCGGCGACGAAGTTGACGCGGCCCATGAACGCGCCGCTGTTGATCCACTCGCGGCCGGTGTGCCAGCCCTCAACGCTTGGCGGGTCGAGCAGCGACTGGCCCATCATCGTGGTCGCCGACGCGACCTCCAGCCAACGCGGGTCCGGCCCGTCCAGGTCGCCCGTCATCTTCAGCGTCCCGCCGACGACCTCGGCCGGGTTCTTGACCTTGCGGTAGGTCGACTGCTTGAAGAAGTCGGAGTTGAACAGCGTCCTGAGCACGGGGCGCATCTCGAAGCCGGAGTCTACGAACAGGGCCGAGAGCGTGTCTATGGCCGCCTCGTCCTTCGCGGGCTCGACGAGCCACGCGGGCACCTGAGGCTCGTCGGCCACGAAGAAGTTGTACAGGTGGCGCGCGATGAACCGGTGCGTCGCGGGCTGCTGAACGACGATGTCTATGATGTCCTCGCCGTTGAACCGGCCCGTGTGACCGAGGAAGGTCTTCTCACCGGCGTCGTGGTCCTCGGCCTTGTACGTGAACTGCCAGGGGAAGGCGCCGAAGACGAAGCTGATCTTCCCGTCGTACGTCCAGCCGGTGAAGGCGCGGGCGCACTCGTACACGTCCTTCTCCGTGTAGTGGCCGACTCCCATGGAGAACAGCTCGAGCAGCTCGCGGCCCCAGTTCTCGTTGGGGGCGCGCTTGTGGTTTTCGTCGTTGTCGAGCCACTTGATCATCGCCGGGCTCTTCGCCAGCTCCACCAGCAGCTCCTGGTAGTTGCCCATGCCGTGCTCGCGGAACATGTCGATCTGGGCGGTCATCGCGTTGGCGCCGCCGACCTTGGAGTTGCCGGTGGCGAAGACGTGGTGCCAGAAGAGCGCCATCTTCTCCTGCAGCGGGCGGCTGCCGTTGACTATCCGGTAGAGCCAGTGAAGCTGGCCGTGGTGTATCTGCTGTGGCGCCTCGACCATTGGCAGGTAGCGATGGAGCTCGTACTCGTCGATCTCCGGCTGCTCCTCGGGTCTCAGCAGCCACTCGACCGTCTCCTCGTACCCCTTCTCGGCCAGCGCCTCGATCTCGGAGCGCGACGCCCCGAATCCAGCCCGCCTCATCAGGTGCGCCATGAGCGCGATGTCTTCGGCGTTCTCCATAGCAGACTCCTGCGTAACCGGAACACGGATTGCCATTGCACAACAGTATTCCGGCAACCGATTCTTGTCAACCGAAAATCCCCCAACCTCCGTCATTCCCGCGACAGCGGGAAGCCACGGCGGGGGACGGCGATGGGTTCCCGTCTCCACGGGAACGACGGGCGGCCGGCGGCGCACCCAAATCGTCATTCCCGCGCAGGCGGGAATCCATGGCGGGGGGCCGGCGATGGGTTCCCGTCTCCACGGGAACGACGGGCGCAACCCACAATCGTCATTCCCGCCACGGCGCGAATCCACGGCGGGGGCCGGCGATGGGTTCCCGTCTCCACGGGAACGACGGGCGCAACCCACAATCGTCATTCCCGCGCAGGCGGGAATCCATGGCGGGGGGCCGGCGATGGGTTCCCGTCTCCACGGGAACGACGGGCGCAACCCACAATCGTCATTCCCGCCACGGCGCGAATCCACGGCGGGGGCCGGCGATGGGTTCCCGTCTCCACGGGAACGACGGGCGCAACCCACAATCGTCATTCCCGCCACGGCGCGAATCCACGGCGGGGGGCCGGCGGCGATGGGTTCCCGTCTCCACGGGAACGACGGGCGCAACCCACAATCGTCATTCCCACCACGGCGCGAATCCACGGCCCAACATCGTCATTCCCGCGCAGGCGGGAATCCACGGCGGCGGGGGGGGCCGGCGGCGATGGGTTCCCGTCTCCACGGGAACGACGGGCGCAACCCACAATCGTCATTCCCACCACGGCGCGAATCCACGGCCCAACATCGTCATTCCCGCGCAGGCGGGAATCCACGGCGGCGGGGGGGGGCCGGCGGCGATGGGTTCCCGTCTCCACGGGAACGACGGGCGCACCCACAATCGTCATTCCCGCCACGGCGCGAATCCACGGCGGGGGGCCGGCGGCGATGGGTTCCCGTCTCCACGGGAACGACGGGCGCACCCACAATCGTCATTCCCGCCACGGCGCGAATCCACGGCGGGGGGGGCCGGCGGCGATGGGTTCCCGTCTCCACGGGAACGACGGGCGCACCCCACAATCGTCATTCCCGCGCAGGCGGGAATCCACGGCGGGGAGGGCGGCGATGGGTTCCCGTCTCCACGGGAACGACGGGCGCACCCACAATCGTCATTCCCGCCACGGCGCGAATCCACGGCCCCACATCGTCATTCCCGCGCAGGCGGGAACGACGGGCCGGCGGCGCGTCGGGTATTGGCGTCCTCTCTGATAGAATGGCGCCGCTCCGGGGCTGCGAGGTGACGACATGGGCCACGAAAGTGTAGTCGTGCTCTTCAAGGGCGGCAGGGCGCCGAGCTGGTACGGCCTGACTGCCGGGCAGCACGACGAGTACCAGCGCCTGCACGTCGACCTGATGCTGTCCGTGGCGCGGGAGCACGGGATGACCCGGATCGAGGGATACAGGCTCGTCGGGACGCAGCAGTTCTGGCGCCTGTTCTGGATAATCGAGTTCCCGACGGTCGCGGGCGCCGAGGCCTGGATAGACGCCGAGATAGAGCCGCCGTACGGGGCGCACGGCCAGTTCGAGTACCACCTGGCGAGACGGTGGGCCCCGGGCCACCTCGAACCGCTCGTCACAGGCCCGCCCGCCCTACGTAGGCGGCCGGGCGTCGATCCGCACGAGGTCCCGCCGCTGGACGTTGACCGCGCGGGCGTCGTCGTGCTCAGCTTCGGGCGGCACGTGGCGCAGGACGGACCGCCGGCGTCCGCGTCCACGGACGAGGCGCACGCGCGTACCCTGAAGGGCTCGGCCGGGGAGCACGGGCTGACGCGGCTCGAGGGCTTCCGGCTGCTGACCCCGCAGCCGGAGTGGAGCTGGGTCTACGTGGCCGAGTTTCCCGCCTTCGCCGGCGCTGAGGCGTGGATCGAGACCGAGATGGAGCCCGACCGTCAGGGCGCTGTCGCGTCCTCGGTCTACCTGGCCCGCCGTTGGGCCCCGGACTACTTCGACCTCTGGCCGCCCGGCTGACGCGCGGAGTCGGGCCCATAAAGGAGCAACGACAATGAGAGCCGGTTTTGGACAGTTCCGCGAAGCCACGCCCGAGTATCTCCGATTCTGCGCCCAGTTCGGCGCCACCGACGTGCTGTTCAACACGCCCGACCTGCCGGGAGCCGGGGGCCGCTGGGAGCTGAGCGACCTGGTGAAGCTGAGGCTGACCGTCGAGCAGTACGGCCTGAAGCTGTCGGCCCTGGAGAACGTGCCGACCGGCTTCTACGACCAGATCATGCTCGGCGGGCCGAGGCGCGACGAGCAGATCGAGAACATGGTCCACACGGTGCGCAACATCGCCCGGGCCGGCATCCCCATCTTCGGGTACAACTGGATGCCGTCCCAGGTCTGGCGCACGACCCCGCGACTGATCCGATGCGGCGCGGTGGCGACCGCGTTCGACTACGAGCTGGCCAGGACGATGCCGCTGACCCACGGCCGCGAGTACGCCGAAGAGGAGATGTGGAGCAACCTGGAGCACTGGATCCGCATCATCACGCCCATCGCGGAGGAGGAGGGCATACGCCTGGGCATCCATCCATGCGACCCGCCGGTGCCGGTGCTCGGCGGGATACCCCAGCTACTGCGCAGCTTCGACTCCTACAAGCGGCTGATCGAGATATACCCGTCCGACTCCAACGCCATAGAGTTCTGCCAGGGCACGTTCTCGGAGATGGAGGGCGAGGACATCTACGAGATGGTCCGCTACTTCGGGGAGCGGCGGAAGATACTCTACGTGCACTTCCGCAACGTCTCCGGCCAGGTACCCGTGTTCCACGAGGAGTTCGTCAACACCGGCTACGTCGACATGTACCGCGCGATGCGGATATACCGCGACGTCGGCTTCGACGGCTTCTTCATAGACGACCACGTGCCGCAGACCTTCCAGGACACCGCGTGGGGCCACCGGGGCCGCGCCTTCGCAAACGGCTACATCCAGGCCATGATCGAAGCCGTAACGAAGCAGGGGATAGTGGGATAGTGGATAGTTGGGAGATGGGGGAGCCGGGTCCACTCACGGCGTAAGGTGCTGAAATGCCGGGCCATCTTTTTGCCGACTACTTCCTGACCGAGGGCATCCGGGACACGCCGGAGTGGAAGGCCGACGCCGCCATGCCGGAGGCGTTCGCCGCGTTCAGGGACGAGGTCCGCCGGCGCTACGACGCACTCAGCGGCTCCGCCGACCCCAACGAGGCCGTCACCGAGCAGGAGCTCATCCGCCCGGTGCTGGAGCTGCTGGGATGGGACGACTATCTGCCGCAGCAGGGCGCGGCCCGCAACGAGGACATCCCAGACCTGCTGTTGTTTCCCGACGCCGGCTCCAAGGCCCGCGCCGCCGCGAGGATACGCCCCGAGGAGCGGTTCCGGGACGCGGTCGTCGTGGAGGAGAGCAAGCGCTTCGGCCTGCCGCTCGACGCCCGCGACGCGGACGGACGGGGCCGCTCCCGGACGCCGCACGGCCAGATACTCCGCTACCTGTCGACGGCGGACGTCGAGTCGGAGAGCCGGATACGCTGGGGCATCCTGACGAACGGCGGCGTGTGGCGTCTATACGACCACCGCGCCCGCCCGCGCGCATCCGGCTACTTCGAGACCGACCTCGCCGAGGCGCTGCAGTCCGGCAACGAGGACGGCCTGCGCCTCTTCTACCTGTTGATGCGCCGAAGCTCCTTCACGCCTCAGCGGGGCGCGACCGTCAGCTTCCTGGAGACGGCGCTGCTGGAGGGTCGGCGCCACGAGCAGCAGGTCGCCCAGGATATTTCCGGCACGGTGTTCGAGCGCGTCTTCCCCGCCCTTGTCGGGGCGCTGGCCGCCACCTCGGACGACGATCTGCCGGCGGTGCGCGAGGCCGCATTGATCTTCCTCTACCGGCTGCTGTTCGTGCTCTACGCCGAGGACCGGGGGCTGCTGCCCGTGAACGACCCGCGGTACGAGGACTACGGCCTGCGAAAGCCGGTGCGCGAGCACGTGGCGCGCAGGATGGACGCCGGCGCCGTCTTCTCCGACAACGCCTCGAGCTACTACGACCACCTGATGACGCTGTGCGAGCTGATCGACGGGGGAGACGCGTCGATCGGGCTCCCGCCCTACAACGGCGGCCTCTTCGCCCCGGACGCCGCGCCGCTGCTTCGTAATGTCCGCCTGTCGGACGCGGCGGTCGCACCCATCGTCTACGACCTGAGCCACGCCGACACCGCCGGGGGGCGGCGCTTCGTCAACTACCGCGACATGTCCGTCCAGCAGCTCGGGTCGATCTACGAGCGCCTGCTGGAGCGCGAGCCCGTCAGGGACGAGCTGGGCAGGATCGTCGTGCGGCCCAACAGCTACGCGCGCAAGGACAGCGGCAGCTTCTACACGCCACAGGAGCTCGTCGACCTGATCGTCGACCGAACGCTGAAGCCGCTGGCCGAGGAGCGGCTCGCCGCGTTCAGGAGGAAGTCCGAGGAGCTGAAGCGCGACCGCAGACCGAAGGCCGTGCGGGCCGACGAACTTCGCTGCACCGACCCGGCCGAGGCCGTGCTCGACCTGAAGGTGCTCGACCCGGCGATGGGCAGCGGCCACTTTCTCGTCACCGCGGTCGACTTCCTGTCCGACAAGGTAGCCGAGCTGGTCGAGGACGCGCCCGCGGTCCCGGGGTGGCTCGACGGCGAGTACGCGTCTCCGCTCGTGGACCGCGTCGCGGCGGTCCGGCGCGACATCCTCGACCGCGCCCGGCAGTCCGACTGGGTTATGGACGAGGCGCAGCTCACCGACCAGGCGATCCTGCGCCGGATGGTGCTGAAGCGGTGCATCTACGGGGTCGACAAGAACCCGCTCACCGTCGAGCTCGCCAAGGTGTCGCTGTGGCTGCACAGCTTCACCGTCGGCGCGCCGCTGTCGTTCCTCGACCACCACCTGCGCCGCGGCGACTCGCTCGTCGGGATGCGGGTGCTGGAGGCCACGGGAGAGCTGAACCGCCTGGGCGGGCTGTTCGCGAGCTCGGCCATCGCCGGCGCCGAGACCGCCACGACGGGGATGCAGCGCATCGAGGAGATGTCCGACGCCGACGTGGCCGAGGTGCGGGAGTCCGCCTCACTGTTCCGGGAGGTCGAGGCGACGACGGCGGACCTGCGCGGTCTGCTGGACTTCCTGTGCGGCCTGCGCTGGCTGACCGCCGGCATGCTCAAGAAGACGCGTGCCATGTTCGAGTCGCCGCTGGTGGACACGTTAGGCCGGCACCTGGACGACGCTTACAAGCTGCTGGCCGGCGGCCCTGACGCCGTCGACATCGACGGTGGCGCCTCAGACTCGAGATTCGACGCGTTGTGGCGTGATGCCAGGTCCATCGCCGACCGCGAGGGCTTCCTTCACTGGGAGGTGGCGTTCCCAGGTGTCTGGCAGGGCTGGCAGGACGCGCACCCGTCGGGCGGCTTCGACGCCGTCATCGGCAACCCGCCGTGGGACCGCATCAAGCTGCAGGAGGTCGAGTGGTTCGCGACCCGCGACCGAGAGCTGGCGCTGGCCCCGACCGCGGCGGCCCGGAGAGCCGGCATCCGGCGGCTGCGCGCCGCGGGGTCGCCGCTGGCGGACGACTTCGACGCGGCGAAGCTGCAGGCCGACCGGCTCGGCCAGCTCGTCCGCGGCTCGGGCCACTACCCGCTGCTGGGCGGCGGCGACATCAACCTCTACTCGCTGTTCGTCGAGCGCGCTATGAGCCTCGTCAAGCCCGACGGGTTCGTCGGGCTGCTCACGCCGTCGGGCATCTACGCCGACAAGACGGCCGCGCCGTTCTTCAAGTCGGTATCCACCGTCGGCCGCGTTTCCGGCCTGTTCGACTTCGAGAACCGGAAGATATTCTTCAAGGACGTCCACGCGTCATTCAAGTTCTGCGCTCTCGTCTTCGGCGGCGAGGAGCGGCGCTTCGACGAGGCCAAGTGCGCCTTCTTCCTGCACGACATCCGGACCATCGACGACCCGGACCGCTGCTTCCCGCTGGCCCCGGAGGACTTCGCCCGCGTGAACCCGAACACTGGCACGGCGCCGATCTTCCGCACACGGCGGGACGCGGCGATCACCCGCAGCATCTACGAGCGCCATCCGATCCTGGTCGACCGCTCGGGCGGCGAGGAGCGCCGCGCTTGGCCCGTCCGGTACCACACGATGTTCCATATGACCAACGACTCCCACCTCTTCCGAACTGTGGCGCAGCTCGACTCCGCGGGCTTCTACCCGGTGCAGGGCAACCGCTGGAAGAAGGGCGCCGAGCTGTACCTGCCGCTGTATGAGGGCAAAATGGTGCAGGCGTTCGACCATCGGGCGGCCAGCGTCGTGGTGAACCCGGATAACCTGAATCGTCCAGCCCAGCCACTAGAAGCCACCATTGAAGAGCACGCTAACCCAAATTGGCTGCCGGAACCCCAGTTCTGGGTCGGCGAAAGTGAGGCCGACTGGGACGATGGGCCTGAGTGGACAGTGGGTGTCAAGCATGTGTCCGCTTCGACGAATGTCCGTACGACTATCGTCACACTTGTGCCGCGAGCAGGTTTCGGCAACAGTCTGCCGATCTTCTTCCCGATGAATGGGGTTGAACGTGAAGCTATGCCGGGCGTTCCCGAGTCTTCATGCCTGCTCGTGGCGAACCTAAATGCCTTGGCCCTGGATTTTGTGGCCCGTCAGAAGCTCCAAGGGCAGAACTTGAACTTGTTCATTCTTGAGCAGCTTCCCGTCATCGCGGCTGAGGACTACGGCCGGCGGTTCGGCGGCACGACCGCGCGCGAGCTCGTCCGCGACCACGTGCTCCGGCTCACCTACACCGCGCACGACATGGCGCCGTTCGCCCGCGACCTGGGGTACGACGGCCCGCCGTTCGCGTGGGACGAGGAGGAGCGCCGACACCTGAGAGCGCGGCTCGACGCGCTCTACTTCCACCTCTACGGCGTCTCACGAGACGACGCCGACTACATCCTGAGCACCTTCCCCATAGTCCGCCGCGACGACGAGAAGGAGTTCGGCACGTACCGCACCCGCGACCTCATCCTCGCCTACATGAACGCCCTGGCCGCCGGCGACACCGAAACGGTGGTGTCGGCGTAGACGCCGGGCGCAGTCGGCGCGCGTGTTCCCCTTGATGGTTCCGCTTCGGCGTACCCGCGTGACGCCTCTGGTGCGTTGAAGGAGGTCTGGTGGTAAGATACGGCCACTTTCGGGGAGACGGCCGTCCCATCTTCGGGACGGTTCGGGAGATGCAACCGTGATCACTTACGTAGCTTGCGACCTGTTCCTGAGCCCCGCCCGCGTGCTGGTCAACACGGTGAATACCGTCGGCGTCATGGGCAAGGGCATTGCCAAGAGTTTCAGGCAAGTCTACCCGGACATGTTCGAGCGGTACCAGGAGCTGTGCGAGAGGGATGCGTTCGATATCGGCGAGCTCTGGCTGTACAAGACGACCAACAAGTGGGTGCTGAACTTCCCCACCAAGCGCCACTGGAGACAGCAGTCACGGCCCGAGTACGTGGAGCAGGGCCTGAAGAAGTTTGTGGATACCTATCACGTCCTCGGAATCACCTCAATTTCGTTCCCGCTGCTGGGCTGCGGCAACGGAGAGCTCGATTGGGAGACCCAGGTGCGGCCCCTGATGGAGGAGTACCTGGACCCGCTTCCGATCAGCGTATTCGTGCACCTGCAGCACGTCCCGGACGCCTTCGTGCCCGAGCGCAAAGACTCGAAGGCGATCAAGAAATGGCTGCGCGGCGAACCGGAGGCCCTGGCGTTCGACGAGGTATGGGCCGAGTTGAAGACGCTATTGGCCGCTGAGCCGCGATTCCACACGTACGACAGCCGCGAGACGTTCGACGTAGAAGTCGGGGAGATTGAAGGCGAAGAAGGGCTGGCGATAGGCGCGAAGACCGGAACGGAGTTCATACCGTCCGAGGCGATTTTGGAGCTCTGGCAGCACCTCAGACAGGCAGGATTCGTTGCCGGCGACTGGCTGCCCTACGGTCTCGCTACCCGGGCGGACTACATCCTGCCGGTTATGGCGACTCTTCCCTACGTCGAGCCGGTCGTCATGGCCCACCGGTATGGCGACGTCGGCGGCGACAACATCGGTCTGCGCCTTGCGCTGAGACCCCGCGAGTCGCAGCCGTCGCTCTTCGCAGCCTTCGGCGTCGTCGAACCGGAATGAATCGAATTCAAACCAGGCCCAAAGCCGAGCTCTCCAAGCTACGCGACCACATTGACCGACTACGCAGCGCATGTTGGATAGACTCCGCTCGCGAATGGTGGCCTCGCTACCTGTTCCACTGCACGGACATCCTGAACGTGGTCAACGTAGTGAAGTCGGGGGAGTTGCTAAGTCGAGCGCAGGCGAAACAGTCCGGCAACTTGCGCGTTGACATCGCGGCCCCCGACATCATCGACCACACCGACGCCGAATGGCAGGAGTACGTGCGGCTGTACTTCCGTCCGCGGACTCCGACTCAGTACCTCAACGAAGGGTTCCGGCCGGTGTCTAGGTTGCAATTGGGTGCACATTGCCCTGTCCCGATCTACCTGCTGTTCGACGCATACCAGGTCTTGTCCCGGCAAGATAGCCGCTTCACGGAGGGCAATCTTGCCCGAGGCACGGCGGCCATGCGGGCTATAGACGATTTGAGCCGGATGCCGTTCGAGCTGATATATCACGACACGCGGTTCGAACCGGAGGAGAGGTCGAAGATCGTGTTCCACCGGAACGCGGAAGTCCTCATTCCGGAACGGCTTGGCTTGCGCAACGTGCGGCAGGTCATATGTCGAAGTCAGGCGGAGTACGAGACGCTGCGCAACCTACTCCCTCCGCGCGCCTGGGATCGGTGGGTCAACAAGGTCGACGTCGTACCTCGGTGGAACTTGTTCTATGGCAAGTGGAGTTTCGTCGAGCAGGTGGAGCTGGCCGACGAACACGTCCTGTTCCGTTTCAACCAGGCCACCACGACACCCGGGCCATTCGCCGCTAGAGTCGAAATCAACGTGCGGTCGGCAGCGGGCTCACGGAGGTGCGGTTGGGCCCGTGACGCATTCATGGCCGACGACACACTGGAACTCAGTCTGAACAACATCGGCAACCCGAACGACTACTCGGTCAGTCTCTACCTGGACGAGCATATCGCGTTCGAGGGCCGCCACGAAGCATACGACCTACCGTGGTAGACAATGCCGCGGGTCGGCATAGGCCCTCTCGAAGTCAGTCGGTTGGGTGCGGATGATACCATCTCGTACACCGACCACGGGCCTGTGTCGGGCCGGCGGACTACCCACGCCTGCGCGGGAAACTCCCGAGGCTCAGCCCCAGGTGTAGACGTGGGCGTTCTCGGCGATGAACTGTTTTAGCGGTTCGTCGGCGTTCTCGACGCACGTGGTGGGGCGCGGGCTGAGGTAGCTCACGACCGACCCGGAGCTTCCCGCCCACCACACGTCGGCTTCGACGTGGGCCGGCGACGCTCTGGCCACGGCCGCTTCCCTGATGAACTGCGATGTGCTGAGCCCGGATTCCTGGGCCGCCGCGGCGACGACCTGGAATACGTCGCTCGGTAGGGACACGGAGACCACGGTCCTCCGGCTCTTTACCGGCCCCGACTTCTCAGGGTTGTCCAAGTCCCAGCTCCGCGCGTCCTCCAGGTCCGTCGTTTCTCGTTCAGCCATCTATATCCGCTCCTTCCTGAGCCGAGCCTCGTAGGTGTCGTCGCAGCGCCACGCGGTAACGGGTCTCCACACCCCCGGCGCGCCGGTGGGTTCGACCGGAATGACTATGCACTGTCCTCCATGGTCCCGGCCTATCACCAGGCGAGCCGCCCGTCTCCCGCGCCGATTCCGGTAGTGGAGGAACGGGCTGTCGAGCACCTGGTCCACCTGCCGGTCCGTCAGGCCATGAAGGGCGAACTTCTCTGCGTTCTCTTCGTCCATCACGAAGGCGTCGATCGTCGGGCTTGACACGAATTCGCGGCGCTCCTACCATTGTAGTGCAGTATACTACAGACGTAGGAGAGCCGCCAGATGGACGTGGAATGGCTGATAATCGCGGATGCCGCGCAGGTGGTGGGGGGCAAGCTGTATCTGCTGGGCGGCGGCTACGACCGCGTGACGCTGCCGAAGGAGCCGCCCGCGCAGCACAACATGGCCGTCGCCGTGGCGTTCAGGGTGTCCTGGATCGAGACGAACGTCAAGCACGACTTCGAGCTTGAGATTCTCGACGGGGACGGACACCAGATCGTGCGGGGGAGCGGCCAGTTCGAGGTCGGCCGCCCACTCGGTATCCCTCCCGGACAGGACCAGCGGGCCCAGATGGCCATGAACCTTGGATGGAACGTGCAGAAGCTCGGCTCGTACGAGGTCGTGGCCCGCGTCAGCGACGCGGAACGCCGGTTCCCCTTCCACGTCGTAGCCAGCGGCGCGGGCGCCACCGGCTAGACGGCCGTCACCAGCCCAGTTCTACCGACGACGCCGATCCGGCTGCGGCCGTCGAGTGTCGCCTGCCGTATCGCACGGCTGTCACGGCCCCGGCCGGGGGGTCTCCATCTCCGTGTCCGTTGGCTCGTCGGAGTCCGCCCGCGACCTGGTCTGATTTTTCCACGTCCCGAGCCCGGCGTTCCCCGGGTTCGGACTAGGACGAGGGCTCCGCGTCCATGGCATCGCCGCAACCCGTGCAGAACCTGACGCCTTCCCGGTTCTTCGTTCCGCAGCTCGAACACTCGGCGTCGTCCTCGGCTTCGGGCGCCGTGCCGGCGTCGGACTCGGCTGTTCCGAGGCCCGGCCGCGGGCCCCGCGGGCGAATCGGCCAATTGGGCCGGGTCCTCGAACGCCAGTATTTGGACAGGCGGTTCAACCCGAACACCACGGCGATCACGCCTCCCCAAATCGGACTGAGCACGGCTACCCAGATCGCCACCGTCACGAAGCCCTTGACGACCGTCGTGAGGACCCTGACGGCGTCCTTGGTGTTGCCCTCGATGTTGTACCCGCCGACGACCCATCCCCTGCCCTCGACGACGGTGACCTGCACCGAGCTCGACGCCTCCACGGCGCCGGCCTCGCTGTCGCCGACGACCGTCAGCGTCGCGGCGTACGGCTCCCGGCGCACGTGGACGTACTTGTGCTCCGTCTCTACTCTGTTCTCTTCGTCGAGGTCGCCCTCCTCGACGGCCGAGCCGTCGCCGAAGTCCCACCGGTACCTGAGGTTCGCGACCCCGGCCGGACGGGTGAACGTCCCCCGGAACCGGGCGGTCGCCCCGGCCTCCACGGTAACGTTTTCGCCGGCGGACACGAGCAGCACCGGCACCTCCGTCACGGTCACGACGATCTTGTCGGACCCCTCGACGACGCCCGCCTCCCCGGTGCCGACCATCTTGATCTGGACGATGTACGGGGACTCCGCGGCGCTGCCGTAGACGTGATTGGTGACCCCGGTAACCATCCGGCTCGAGTCCTCGGTCAGTATGACGCGGTTGTTCGTCGCCTGCTGCGAACCGTCGCCGAAGTCCCAGGTGTAGGTGAACTGGTCGATACCCTCCGGCGGCTCGAAGAATGCGCGGAACCGCACATTGCGGCCCACCGCAGCCGTCTGGTCCTCGCCCGCGTCCACCGGCATCTGGTCGGTGTCGATCACGGTGACCTTGATCGTGTCCTGGCCGAACAGCGGGCTCGTATCCGAGCCGCCCCAGATTCTCACGTCGACGAAGTACGGCGAGTCCCGGTAGTCTGCGAACACGTGCGTTACGGCGGCGGTGACGCGTGTGCTCTGCTCGGTGGTCGGCGCGGTGAAGCTGTCGCCGGTGGGCCGGGAGCGGTCGCCGAAGTCCCACTCGACCCGGTAGGTCGACGAGTCGTCCGGCGCCCGGAACGTCGCCTTGAAGCGGACCGTCTGTCCGATGCTGACCGTCCGGTCGGGTCCGGCGTCGACGTTGAGGTCGATCCGCTGCACCCGCATGGTCACGTTTATCAGTGAGAAAGCCGAGGTCTCCTCCAGCAGCTTTATCCTGCCCAGCAGGACCTCCAGGTCCTCCTGCACCTCGGTCAGCGAGTTGCGGATTGCGAGGGCGTCCTCGGCGTCCGGCGCCCGCTCCAGCAGGTTCAGCATCGCCGTCTCGGTCGCCCGGAGGTTCCTGATCCGCGATTGCGAGTCGTAGTACTCGGCGGTTACGTCCTCGCTCGTCGAGATCTCCCACTCCACCTCCGTGGCGGCGCCCCGCACCTGGGCCACGGCCTCGTCGAGCCGGTCGGCGGGCACGCGCACGGCGACCTTGCCGCTGAAGTCGTCCGACCTCTCCGACGACACCGTCCACCCGCCCATGTTGGCCGCGACGGAGGCGATCCTGTCCATCGCGCCCTGGATATTGGCCACGACGAGGCCCATGTCCATCGTCCGCACGACGATGCGCCGGTCCTGGGCGAGCGTCGCCAGCTCGTCGCCGGAAGCGTCGGAGGCGCCGTTGCCGTCCGTGCCGGACCCGGCGGCGCCGTCCCCACCCGAAGAGAAGGCCGTTTCAGCCGGCGCCGGTGTCGGAGCCATCATCATCGCAGTAGGAGCCGCCATCGCCGCCCGTGGCGCCCCGGGAGCGCCAGAGGGGGCCACCGGCGCGGCTGGGTCCGCCGGCACAGCAGCGGCCTGCGGCGCCTCAGGCTCGGCGGCCTCTTCGTCTGCTCCGCATGCTGCCGCCAGGATGACCGCGAGGGTCACCCCGACCAGCAGTATCGTCGCCAGTGCGTCAAGTCGCATCGACTCCCTCCTCGCTGCTTCCTACGCTATCACACGTCCGTTAACGCTGGGCACTTCGGCTACGTACGAATGCACCTCGGAGGCCGAGGCATGGCTCCAAGACTGCGAGACCACGCTGACACACGCGATGATTCGGGGTTCAGACTCCCACAACGCTTCCGACACGGACTGCTCGTGGGCACGCCATCCCGGCCCGCACGCCCGCTCGCCACGGCCGGGCTAGATATCTGGTACGTTTGCCCGACACGCCTCCGCGGACGCGGTTATGAAAATACACCTGGTCGACGGCACGTACGAGCTATTCCGGGCGCACTTCGGCGCGCCGCCCGCGAGCGCGCCCGACGGCCGGCCGGTCGGCGCGGTGCGCGGGCTGGTGCAGACGCTGCTCTCGCTGCTGCGGCAGGGCGACGTGACGCACGTGGCGTGCGCCTTCGACACGGTGATCGAGTCGTTCCGCAACGAGCTCTTCGACGGCTACAAGACGGGCGAGGGCGTCCCTAAAGAGCTGGAGGCGCAGCTCGGCCCGGCGGAGCGGGCGACCGCCGCCCTCGGCGTCGTCGTGTGGCCGATGGTCGAGTTCGAGGCCGACGACGCCATCGCCACCGCCGCCGCGCGCTGGCGCGGAGAGCCGGACGTCGACCAGATCGTCATCTGCTCGCCGGACAAGGACATGACGCAGCTCGTGACCGGCGACAGGATCGTCTGCCTCGACCGCCGGAGGAACATCACCCTGGACGAGGCCGGCGTGAGGGACAAGTTCGGCGTCGACCCGGAGTCGATCCCGGACTACCTGGCGCTGGTCGGCGACTCGGCCGACGGCATCCCCGGCGTGCCGCGCTGGGGCGCCAAGTCTACTGCCTTGATGCTCGCCCGGTACCTCCACGTCGAGAAAATCCCGGACGACGTCGACGACTGGGACGTGAAGCCGAGGGGCGCCCGCGCGATGGCCGACAGCCTGCGGGAGCACGCCGCCGCGGTGCCGCTGTACCGCCATCTCGCGACCCTTCGCCTCGACGTCCCCCTGCCCGAGTCGGTCGCGGACCTGGAGTGGCGCGGTGCGCGGCGGGCCGAGTACGAGGCGTTCTGCGTCGAGTACGGTTTCGAGGGTCTCCTCGACGCGCCGCACGAGTGGGCGGCGGACTGACCCCCCGCCGTGTATCATGCCGCAAGACCGGTGCGTGCGAGGCGGTTCACCCTTCGATACACCCCGACGAAGCGTCGGGGCACTCAGGGCGAACGGATGGCAGCCCACCCCGACGAAGTCGGGATAATAGGGGCGAACGGATGGTACGTCCCCTCGACTCCCAAGCGCCGCGGTGAGCAGTAAGGAGCAGCGAGAATGACCGGACGCGATCTGCGGAACGCGAGGCGCGAGGCCGCGTGGCGGCGGCGCCGCATCATCCTCGACGACGACGGCGACCTCGTCTTCTCCGACGACGCAAAGCGCGGGCCGGAGCCCTTTCTCGGCCAACGATTCAATCCGGTGCTGGGAAGGCCGGTGGACTCGATCGCCTGGTGCATCATGTGGGGCATCGCCGTGGGCAAGGGCGAGACCACCTACTGGCAGACCCAGCAACGCGGCGAGCCGCTCAACGACGCCGTCGCCGACCCGACGCCGGTCATGGCTGAGGCGGCGCGGAGCAAGGGCATCGAGGTCTTCGGCTCCATCCGCATGAACGACACCCACGACGCCTTCGGCAAGCCGCACGAGCGCCTTGACTACCATCTGAAGCTCGACCATCCCGAGTGGCTCCTCGGCGACGAGAGCATGCGGGACGACATATCCGCCACGGCGGCCGCGCTGTACTGGTCCGGGCTCGACTACGCCGTGCCGCAGGTGCGCGAGGACCGGCTCTGGTGGATACGCAACACCGCCGAGAGCTACGATCTCGACGGCATCGACCTCAACTTCTTCCGCATGCCGTACTACTTCAAGCCGGGCGCCGAGCGGGACGGCATCCCGATCATGACCGAGCTGGTCAGGACGGCCCGCCGGATCGTGGACGAGGCGTCCGCGCGCAGGGAGCGCCCGCTGCTGCTCGGTGTCAGGACGCCGGGCACGGTCGAGACGTGCCTGGCCGTCGGCCTCGACGTCGAGTCCTGGCTGCAGGAGGGCCTGGTGGACCGGCTGCTTGTCGGCGGCGGATACGTGCCGCTGACCAGCCCCGCCGAGGAGCTGGTGCGGCTGGGCCACGAGCACGACGTCCCGGTGTACCCGTGCATCAACTGCGGCGCGCCGATCCAGGGCACCGACTCCGAGCTGCGGGCCGCCGCGTCGAACATCCTCTGGACGGGCGCCGACGGCATCTACCTGTGGAACTACCAGTACCGCGACGTCCCGAAGCTCGGCTACGGCAGGCCGGTCGACGAGGCCTACGGGCTGCTCGACGAGATCGGCTCGGCCGCGTCGCTCAGGTACACGGACAAGAGCTTCAGCCTCGAGCGCCGCGTGGGCGTGGAGTCCTACGCCCGCGCCTGCCACCCAACGCAGCTCCCCGCGCGGGTCGACGTGTACACCGGCGCCGCGCTCCGGCTCCGGGTCGGCGACGACCTGCGGGCTGCCGACGACGTCGGCCGCGTGCGGGAGGCGACGCTCAGGCTGGAGGTCGACGGGCTGTCCCGCGGCGCCGAGGTCGACGTCGTCCTGAACGGCCGCCGCCTCGCCGCGGCGGACCCGGCGAGCGACGACACGGTGTTCGCCGTCCCGTGCTCGACGGTCCTGCGGGGCGACAACGAGCTCCACGTCCGGGTCGCCGGGCAGACCATCGGCACTCCCTTAATAGAAGCCGTCACGCTGGATGTCAGCTACAGGAGGTAGCCGATGATCGACCTCACCGGCAAGGTCGCGCTGATAACCGGATCGTCCCGAGGCATAGGCCGAGGCTGCGCCGAGGAGATGGCCCGCGCCGGCGCCGGCGTCACCGTGAACTACAACAGCCACCGCGAGGACGGCGAGGAGGTCGCCGAGTCGGTCCGCTCGCTCGGCGGCGACGCGATCGTCGTGCAGGCCGACGTGTCCGACCGCGCCGCCGTGGACGCGATGGTCGCGGAGACGGTCGACCACTTCGGGCGGCTCGACATCGTCGTGGCCAACGCCTACTACAGCCGCCGCGAGCCGTTCCTGGAGATGTCGGTCGAGGGCATGCGGCGCACGGTGGACGTCAGCCTGTTCGGCGCGTTTCACGCCGCGCAGGCCGGCGCCCGGCAGATGGTGGCCCAGGGGAACGGCGGGAGCATCCTGTTCATCAGCTCGATCCACGCCATCATCCCGGTGCCCACGTCGCTCGCCTACAACGCGGCCAAGGCCGGCATGGACCACATGTCCGCGACGATGGCCAGAGAGCTGGCCGAGCACCGTATCCGGGCCAACGTGATCGAGCCCGGCTGGACCGACACGCCGGGCGAGCGTCAGTACGCGACCGACGAGGAGATCCGGGAAGGCGCCGCCAACATGCCGTGGGGCAGGCTGGGCACGATCCAGGACATCGGCCGCGCCGCCGCGTTCCTCTGCTCCGACGCCGCCGACTACGTCACCGGCTCAGTGCTCAAGGTCGACGGCGGCCTCTCCCTGCAGATGTAGCGGGGGCGGTCCATGCGGCAGATCAGGCGGCTCTGTTGCGCTACAGCCACTGCCAATACTTGGGCTGCAACAGATTTGGCTAGCGCTGTCGTGATCGTCGACGCCTCCCCCTTCGACGGCTTAAGCCGGTCAGGACGGAGGTAAGCCGTGATCCACAGCCTTCTACAATGATCCGGCGCTGCCGCCCGCGGAAACTCACCCGCTTATCCGCCAAAGAAGCAGTGGGGTCGCGCCTTCCGCTATACAGGAGAATAGGAAGGAACTCGTCAACCTGCTGGCCGCTCACGAGGCGGTCCAAAGCGTCCAAGCCTCCTTGTAGTTGCTCAACCAACTGACGGATGTTGATGTTCTGACCACCCTTTAGTTCAACTGCGGCGATGCGCCGGTCTTGTTTCCACAGAATGCCACAGTCGCAAATCCGGCCTCGTGAGCGAAAAACTCGCTTCAGGCAATTCATCGACAGGATGTGCAGTCGAGGGGCAATTCCGGACAAGTCAAGGTCACAGCCCCCTTCCGAGCATGCCTTACAGATGCACTGACTGACGTTCGGCGGAATGTACAAGGCTACGGCGAAGCGGGCTCAAGCGCTACGGCTTCGTTGTATAGGGCGCTGTGGGCGTCGGTAAACGGAAAGGTCGGGATTCCCCCTTCCACCGATATTTCCAACGGACTGACTCCCGAGCCATCGGCGCTAGGCTCGAACAAGTAAGCTCCGACGTCGTTCGGCTTTAGAACTTCGCTCGCCGAGTATCTCCTTGCAGCTCGCCTTTGAGGTGTGACTTGGGAGAGCAGGATGAGATTGTTAAGCTGGTTGACGAAATAGTCGCTGTGAGTGGTGACCAAGACTTTGACATTCGCATTCACCAGCATAGCGATTGCTCGCGCGAGTTTCCCTTGGTTCTCTGCGTCAATATGGGATTCTGGTTCCTCAATGATGAATAGGTGATCCTGGCGCACGAGATGTTTGAGGAACAGAACTATAGGAGCTATCTCGGATACCATTGAAGAAACTTGGTGCAACGAAAACCTGCCACTCTCATTCTGGTAGTAGACCTCAGGATATTCGCCAGCGGGTTCCATATCGACAACCCCCCGGGTCACGTTGCCCTCTAGGAACGATATCACCTCTTCTAGTTCAGCACTCGGCGGCCTGACTCGTTCCAACAAGAGGATCGCCTGGATGAGGTCGGTCACTACTCCAGGAAGTCTTGGGACCTCGATTGGCTGCAACCATGCGCGGGATGCCTGACCGACAATAAGGCCTGCTAGAGTCTTGTGACCCAACAATATGCCTGACCTACTGGCTGGCATGTAATGCGCTCTCCTTACCAGCCCCTGTGGGTCGAAGGGATTGAGTTGTGACACTACTGTCATCAGGAAGTACTCGGGGTCTTCAATCATCGCTTGCAGCGGCATACCAACCCGGCCGACATCAATAGCTCGTTCCAAGAGATTACTGTCCCATCTCTTGGTAGTCATACGACCGTTGGCAACCTGCATCTCCCACGCGAACCCGGTTACTGGATACGAAAGACTCACTTCCAACTGTGCTGCACTCAGAACCGACCCTCGCCTGACGAGACTGCCGGTTTCTGTACCAAAGCATCGCTCCAATTCCCTCCCAAAGTCGGAGGCGACGGCGTTCGCGAAATCCTGAATGGCCTCCATTACGACGCCCCTTAGTCCATCCGGCATATCGTCAAATATGATCGGTTCACGAGGGGCCGATTGGGCATCTGGCCACACCCTCTTGATCTCGTCTGCCGTCCGCTGCAACAACTCCGATGCGAATAGGCCTCCGTGGGGCCACCTCCTGAGGGCCGCCGGTATCCCGCCAAAGGACGGCTCGCCGGAAAGCGTCCTGGATAGGCAGTAGATGGCAAGCGCGAGATAGGACTTCCCGGAGTTGTTCGGGCCAATAAACACGGTCAGCGGCTTCATTTCCACGCCGGCACGGGAAATGGGGCCGAAGTCCTTTACTTCGACGTAGGTCATGGTTGAAGCTTCTTCCAAACCAACACAGGAGGTCTCCTTCTATCGCGTGATGGGTCGCAATACCCTGTCAACGAGCAGCCCAAGCCTATAGGGGGAAGCTCCCGATGAGCCAGCGCCCCAAGGAACATTGAGCCACCCTTAGGCTGCTGCATCTCAACCGATCATACCAGTCCCAGTACCCACTCACTAGTCTGAGCCCGTAGCGGGAGGCTCTTGACGCTTGACCTGGCCCGGACCGTGGCTCTACAGCTTTTGCACCTGGCCGGTGTCGGAGGCGGCGTAGATGGCGTCTATGAGGCGCCGGCGGGTTACGCCGGAGTCGAAGTCGGGCTCCATGCGCTGGCCGGTCGAGATCGCCTCGGCGAACCGCGCCCACGCCTGCGCCAGGTAGAAGACGACCCCGCCCTTGTCCTCGACCAGGTCGCCCACGCGGTCGAGCCGCTCGGGTATGTCGATCTTCGTCAGTGTCGAGCCGTCCCTGGAGCCAAATATCTCCATGGCGCCTATCAGGCTCTTCTGAGAAGACGTGACGAGCAGGCTGCCCTTCGTGCCGTAGATCTCGGCCCTGTAGTCGCTGCTGTAGTTGTACCCGGGCAGCCACGCGACCTGCGCCGTGACGACGGCCCCGCTCGTGGTCCGGCCGCTGACGAGGATGTTGTCCGGAGCGGTGGCCTCGATGGTGTCCCCCGTGTCGGTGACGTTCCACGTCTTGACCTGGGTCGCCGCTATGGCCGCCAGCTCCGTGAACTCGCCGACCGCCGCGCAGAACGGGTCGATGACGTGTCCGAACGCGATGGTGAGCGCGTTGGCGCCGCCCTCGCGCTGGCTCCTCCACGCCTTGTCCGACTCGACTTTGAACGCGGGAGAAGTGGTCTCGTTCGCCATCCAGCTAACTTTGGCGGCGAGCAGATCGCCCACGTATCCCTCGTCGATCAGCTCCTTCAGCCGGGCGTATATGGGGGACGAGCGGGCCTGGATGCCGACCATCGTGCGAACGCCCTTCTCCCGCGCCAGGGCGGCCATCTGCTGGGCCTCGGCCAGGTCCTTGCCGAAGGGCCACTCGGTGTAGACGTGCTTGCCCGCCTCCAGCGCCGCGGTCGTGGGGCCGACGTGGCGAGGCGCCTGGAGACAGACGAGCACGGCGTCGACCTGGTCGCTATTGACCATCTCGCGGTAGTCGTCGAAGGCCAGCGACGCGCCGAACGCCTCGGCCGACTCGCGGGCGGACTCCATCCTGGTCGTGCACGTCGCCGTGATCTCGAACTGCGGCAGCGACGCTATCGCCTGCAGGTGGGGGTTGGCCCAGCCTGCGACGTT
This sequence comes from Dehalococcoidia bacterium, assembly GCA_965261815.1. Classification (GTDB taxonomy): domain Bacteria; phylum Chloroflexota; class Dehalococcoidia; order Lucifugimonadales; family CAZENU01; genus CAZENU01. The sequence goes on along the minus strand of CBDHDR010000002.1, from coordinate 2,233,018 downwards.
CGCCCCGACCGCGCCTATCCTGATCTTCGCCAATGAGACCTCGCTTTTCTGTAGTGGGCGTCGCCCGCCTGCCCGGTCTCACGGACCATCGCGGTTGACCGGCGGGCCCGGTTTGGCGTAGCGTACCGTCGCAGACTGCGGAGGTCAATTCACATGTCCGACTTCATACGGCTCAGCGAGCACCTGGTCGATGGCGACTTCTCGTACGCCTACGCGGTGTCCGCCGCCGACCTGACGGGCAGCGGCAGCATGGACCTGGTCGTCTGCGACACGAACGTCGGGCTGTTCTGGTTCGAGAACGACGGCGACGGCAACTTCACGCGCCACGTCATCCGCCGCCGCGCGGGAGAGTGGATCGAGCGCCACTCCATTGTCGACATCGACGGCGACGGCAAGCCGGAGATCGTGTGCGTCGACAACATCAACGGCTGCATCGTCTACTTCAAGTGCGACGGCGACCCGCGGGACGAGTCGTCCTGGAGCCACCGGTACGTCACCGAGGGCGGGCTTCCCGGCGCGTACGACCTGACCGTCGGCGACCTGGACGGCGACGGCGACCTGGACGTAGCGGCTTCGAGCTGGCGTATCGGCAACCACTTCGCGTGGTTCGAGAACCGCGACGGCCTCTGGGTGCGGCACCTGATCGAGGCGGACCTGCCGGAGACCAGGACGATTCGCGCGGTCGACTTCGACGGCGACGGCCGGCTGGACCTGCTGGGCAGCGTGGCCGAGGGGGACGAGCTGCTGTGGTACCGCAACCCGGGAGACCCCCGCGTCGACCCGTGGGAGCGGCACGTGATCGACACGCCGGTCGGGCCGTTCCACGGCCATCCGGTCGACATGGACGGCGACGGCGATCTGGACGTGGTGATAGCGCTCCGGGGCTCCGAGACCCACGGCAGGGACGCGGGGCAGATCGCCTGGTACGAGAACGACGGCGACCCGGCGGCGGGCCCGTGGCGCAAGCACGTCATCGACGAGCCGTTCCCGAAGGCCTTCGAGGCGGTCGCGGCAGACGTGGACGGCGACGGCCAGATGGAGGTCGTCGCCACGCGGTGGGGCGACGACGGCGGACTGGCGATCTACAAGCACGACGGCGACCCGCGGGGCCCGTGGCGCAAGCAGACGATCAAGGACAACTGGTCGAACGCGACGCAGGCCATCTTCGCGGACATCGACGGCGACGGCCGCCTGGACATCGTCGCCACGTCGGAGCGGGGCGCCAACGAGGTACGCTGGTGGCGTAACGAAGGGCCGGCGGGCTGACCGGGCCGCCGGACAAGCAGTGACTCGAGGAGGGAATGACTTGAACACGGACGAGATAGTGCGGCGCCTGCAGATGGACGGCTGGTGCGTGATACCGGGGGTGATCCCGGAGCGCGAGGTGGCCGGCGTACGCGACATGGTGATCGAGGAGGAGGCCAAGGTCCGCGCAGAGCGCGAGGCCTTCGTCAACGAGATCAGGGCCAAGGGCCACCGCATCAGCGGGCAGGGAATCGGCTTCGTGTCCGGGCTCGTGGGGGTCCTGCCCGAGGTATCGAAGTATCTCGCCGACGAGTCCATCCTCGGAGCGGCCGAGAGGATGCTCGGCCAGCACGTCCGCATCTCGACCGTGACCGCGCTGATCAACAATCCGGGCGTCCAGAGGGGCTACTGGCACTCGGACTGGCCGTTCAACCAGACCGTGGCATCGCACGTGCCCGCGCCGTACCCGGACGCCGTGATGCATCTGTCGTCCATCTTCATGCTGACCGAGTTCTCCAAAGAGAAGGGCGGCACGCTGATCGTACCCGGCAGCCACCGGTCGCCAAACAACCCGTCCGGCGACAACGGCGTCGACCGGGACGCGCCGTACCCGACTGAGATGACCGTCGAAGGCGGCCCCGGCGACACGGCCTTTTACGACAGCCGACTGTGGCACTCCGTCGCCGAGAACCCCGGCGACACGGCCCGCGTGGCCATCAGCGTCCGCTACGCGCCGTGGTGGCTCAACCTCAACGTGCAGCGGGAGGGCCATCCCGACCGGGAGGGCATCGTCGTCGAGACGAACGGCAAGGACCACGTCAACCCCAACGTCCCGCCGGAGACCTACGAGGCGCTGCCCGACCGCGCCAAGCCGCTGTTCAGGCACTGGGTCGCGTAACGGTCTGGCCGTCGCAGGCCGCCGACCCTCCCCCGCTCAGGCCCTCCGATTCATCACGACGGCGCACGATCAACGCGCCTAACGCCAAGGGAATCAGACTATCGTGGCTACCTCAAACGTCCAGCGGGCCATGCCGGCGAATGCGTACGCGATCCTCGGCCTGGTCAGCTTTGAAGAGATGTCCGGCTACGACCTCAAGCAGTTCGCCGATCGCAGCATCCAACACTTCTTCTGGAGTCCTTCCGTCAGCCAGATATACTCCGAGCTCAGGCGCCTCGAGTCGATGGGATACGTCGCCGAGCGCAGGGTCGAGCAGCAGATGCGGCCCGACAAGCGCCTGTACCGGATCACCGCGCGGAGCAGATAAGAGCTTCGGAGGTGGCTCGATCATCCCGACGTCGACCAGGGCGTCCGGAAGAGCACGTTCCTGCTGAAGCTCTTCCTCCGACGCGACGATTCCTACGACGTCGCCATCGATCAGTTACTCGCCAAGCTGGGCCAACTCGAAGGGACGCTGGCGGAGCACGAGCAGATCGAGCGGGACATCGAGGACGTGGACGAATGGCTCTTTCCTTACCTGGTACTGCGGGCCGGCCTTGCGAAGGTCAGTGCCGAGATAGAATGGATCAGCGGCGCCCTCGACGTGTTGAGGGCTCGGGCCGGAGGGTCTTCCGCCCCAAGCGCAGGCACCTCGGGCTGAACAGGGACATCCAAAGTCCCAAGGGGGGACGGTACCGTACCCCTCGCCCGACCTCTGAACAGGCGGCTAGCCACTGAGGCGCCCCGGACCTCAGAGTGTGCGGGCAAAGTCTCCCCGTCGTGGGCAGTCAGGGGCGCCGGGGGCAGTGTCTGAACTGTGATTCGTGTGATTCAGGGATTGGGATCATTCAAGAAGAAGGCACTGTGAGGGGTTGAATCAAGCTCCGAGAGGGGAGTTCGATATGCGTTTCGGACGGGTATGGGCCGGGCTGGTGCTGGGCTGGATGGTGCTTCTCGTGTTGGCCTGCGGTTCGGACGATTCGGGGACCATCGCGTTTCAGTCCATCCGGTCGGGTTCGTGGAAGATACACACGATGAACTCCGACGGTTCCAATGTGGCGAGACTCATCGGCAGCGACACGAGCGATGCGTCGCCGGCCATGTCGCCGGACGGAGCCCGGATCGCGTTCGTCCGGACGACTCGGCAGGGACCGCAGTCGGACATCTTCGTGGTCGGAGCCGATGGAGACGGCCTGGTCCAATTGACCGACACCCCTGGGGACGAATTCGAGCCGGCCTGGTCGCCCGACTCACGCAGGATCGCCTTCTACGCGGAAGACAGAGGCGACCCGGACAGCGCTCGCATCTACGTCATGGACGCGGACGGATCCAACCGTCGCCGACTGACGTCGAACGACGGGCCGGAGGGCTACCCGTCGTGGTCGCCCGACGGCAACAGGATCGTCTTCAGCGGGTGGCTGGCAGGGCCCAGGTCGGACCTCTACGTTGTTGGAGAGGACGGGACCGGGCAGGTACGGCTGACGGAGTCTGACGCCGAGGAGCTATATCCGGCCTGGTCTCCGGACGGCTCGCGCATCGCGTTCCTGTCTGACCGCGAAGGGAGCTACGAAATCTACACGATTCGGGCGGACGGATCTCAATTGACGGCTCTGACCGAGGGATCCGGCGCGACCGAGTGGAGGATCACCTGGTCTCCGGACGGAGACTGGATCGCATACACGTCATCCAGGGACGGCAACTCGAACATCTACCTCGTCTCGGCGGACGGCAGCCAGGAAGTCCGGCTGACGACCGACCCGGCCGCCGACGTCGCGCCATCATGGGCGGCGAGTAAGTAGGCCGGCCAATCGCGTGGAACTCCACGCTCCTGTCAACTGACAGCAGGCCTACCCACACCCCAGTCCAGGCCGCTTGCGCCTGCAGAATAGCCACGGCGCCGTCTGGCCCACGAACTCGGGCACGTGCTGCGTGTGGACGGCGTAATCTCACGCGTGCGGACCTCATCGGATGACGGACGAAAACCGTTTGCGTCGTTGCGTCGTACTATAGAGTGGGACTCGTGCCGTACAAGGCCGTCGATTCGAGGGGGTGACCGGCTGTGACTCCGTCACTCAGAAGCCCCGCCGTGACTATGCTGCTGTCATTCTTGGCGGCGGTGTGGATGGCAGCCTGCGCGCAGCCGGCTGAGCCTGCTCCGACCCCGTCACCCACCGGTGTACCGTCGGCCACGCCGACGCCATCGCCCACCGTAGGGCCTTCACCTACGCCGTCGCCGTCACCAACAGTAGTGCCGTCGCCGTCGCCGTCGCCGTCGCCCTCGCCCTCGCCGACTGTAGTGCCGGCCACGCCTACGCCATCATCGTGGAGCCCGAAGCCGCTTCCTTATCCCGCGAATATGCACCCGTCTTACCCGTGTGGTCACTCCTGGAGTCCATACGAAGGAGGAGTCCAGGAACACTTTCTCCATTGGACCGGGGACAACTCTGCAGTGGCGTTTGATCTTGGACCTGAGACGTGGACGGCAGACGCCACGGGTGCCGCGGTACAGAGGGTCGCAGACGCGGACCCGGGCGACGAATACGATGTGAGTCACTATGGCCATTACGCGGACATCTCGCCCGACGGGAACCGCGTCGTGTACTCCACGTGCAAGTACACGGTATTCGATCATGACAGGGTGGGCTGGAGATATAACCTGGGCTATGAGATTGCCAGCGTGAACGTCGACGGCAGCGACCGTCAGCGGTTGACCAACAACGTCCACTTCGAAAACTACCCGGTGTGGTCCCCCGACGGCGTCCGAATCGCCTTCATAGCACACAATGACTACAACGGACTGGCCGACTACGGATATTACGCGTCCCCTGATCACTACCACGTGCAGAATGCCCAGATCTTCACGAGGGCCGCGGATGGAACCGACGAGAGGGTGGTTCCGAACACAAAGGGGGGCGGCCTTTACCCGCCGGTGTGGTCACCTGACGGGCAGCGCCTGGCGTTCACGGCGCATCGAGGATTAGGGACCGGTCCAGGGGAACAATTTTGGGTGTACGAGCCGCTCGAGCGCTTCCTGTACACAGTCCGCCTCGATGGGTCGGAGCTGAGCAGGATAGGGAAAGCAACGACTCTGCCGACATGGTCTCCCGACGGCGAGAGGGTGGCGTTCGGGCTGGACGACGGGGTCTACACGGTCCGATACGACGGTACCGACCTGCGGGAGGTGAAGGTGCTGCCCGACTTCCGGCCGAACGACGTGTCGTGGTCTCCGGACGGCGCGCAGCTTCTGCTCGCGTCCGACCGTGGGGTTTACGTCGTGCGGCCAGACGGCAGCGGTCGCCGCCGACTGGGCCCGCGCGGCCGGATCACGGCTGTCGCATGGTCGCCCGACGGGTCGATGATAGCAGCGTCACGAACGGACACGGACAGGTACGTCGGAACCTGGACATCCCTGGTCTTCATTATGAACCGGGACGGGAGCGACGTGCGGACTCTCGCTGAGGGGTTCTTGCAAGGCGATGTGTACAAGATTCCCAGGATTCGCGCACCCAATCCGTCGCCTCTCACCACTGCGTCGTGCTCCGCAGGTGTGGTAGTTCCCGATCCGGAGACCAATTCTGGACTGGTCGAAGACTGCGAAGCGCTGCTGCGGACGTTTAGTGCGCTCTCCGAGCGTGGCTCCGTATACTTCTACGCAAGTCTACCAATCACGCAGTGGGAAGGGGTCGACGTCTACGGTACCCCGCCTCGCGTCCGGGGTCTGTCGTTCAGGGAGCGGGGCCTGAAGGGGCTGCTTCCAACGGAGTTGGTCGGTCTTACGATGCTGGAGAGACTCGACCTATTCCGCAACGGGTTGAGCGGCCCCATCCCGCGGGAACTGGGCAACCTGATCTGGCTGAGGAGCCTGAACCTGGGCTGGAACAACTTGACAGGGCGGATACCATCGGAATTGAGCGGAATGAGGTCGATAAGGGGGGTGTATCTGCGAGGCAACTCCCTCAGCGGCTGCGTGCCCATCGACTTGACCTGGCCGTGGGTCGAGGGCAGCGAGCTGGAGCCTTGCAAGCACTGAAGACTGGGCGGACTGATGAGCACACTAGCCAAGACACGGAGACCGATGCTGGGTTGGGTGAGACTGCGCTGCTGCTCGTGAGGTCATGCCTGCGCTGCCAAGCGACTGTTCGGAGCAGAGGCGCCCGCGTATCCCGCTCACCTCCAGGCGCGCCCTTCGATACACCCCGACGGGGCGTCGGGGCACTCAGGGCAACCGGCGAGCGGCGCGTATCGAGGGGCGCACACAGGGCCCCGCAGACGCGGCCCCCGAGGGTCGGTGGTGATATACTCACATCACCACGCACGGGCCGGAAAACGCGGCCCGCGCCATCCGGGAGAGGCAGATGGCCACCAGGGCGGAGACGGCCCCCGCCAGCTCGGTCGACCGTGACAGCATCCTCCAGGAGATCCAGGATCGGGTCCTCTGGCTGGCGGTCTACATGGTCGACTACGCCAACAACGAGCGCCCGAGCACCGGAGACCTGAAGATCGGCGGCCACCAGGCGTCGAGCTCGTCGGTCGTGACGGTCCTGACGTACCTGTTCTTCGAGTACATGCGCGCCGGCGACCGGATCTCCATCAAGCCGCACGCGTCGCCCGTCTACCACGCGGTCCAGTACCTGCTGGGCAACCTAGCGCCCGAGTACCTGCAGACGCTGCGGTGGCTCCACGGTCTGCAGGCGTACCCCAGCCGCACGAAGGACCCGGACGGCGTCGACTTCTCCGCCGGCCCCGTGGGCCTGGGCGCCGTGGCCCCCAACTTCGCGTCGCTGACCGAGACGTACGCCCGCGCCAGGCTCGATCCGGAGACCAAGGTCGAGCGGCGGTACATCAGCCTGCTCGGCGACGCCGAGCTGGACGAGGGCGTCGTGTGGGAGGCTATCGCCGACCACGCCGTGGCCGAGGCGGAGAACATTCTCTGGGTCATCGACCTCAACCGCCAGAGCCTCGACCGCGTCATCCCCGGCATCCGCGTCCGGGTGTGGCGCGAGATGTTCGCCGCCAACGGCTGGACGGTGATCGACGCGAAGTACGGCAAGAAGCTCCAGGCCGCATTCCACGAGCCCAACGGCGAGCTTCTGCGCGCCGCCATAGACGACATGTCCAACGACATGTACCAGCGGCTGCTCAGGGTGGACGGCCCGGTCGTCCGCGAGTGGATGCCCCGCGTCAGCCGCTACCCGGACGACCTGCGCCGCCTGCTGTCGCGGTGGGACGACGCGCAGCTCGAGGACCTGCTCACGAACCTGGGCGGCCACGACTTCGCCGAGCTGCGCGACGCCTTCGACCGCGTCGACCTGGCGGCCGGGCCCAACGTACTGTTCGCCTACACGCTCAAGGGCTGGAAGCTGCCGTTCATCGGCGACCCCAGGAACCACGCGGTCACGCTGAACAAGGCGCAGATGGAGACGCTCCGCGTCGACCTTGGAATCGACCGCGACGGCGTCACGGCGCCCCTCGACCCCCGGGGCGCGGCGGGCCGTACCGCCAGCGAGGCCGCGGAGCGCCTGCGGGTCGGTGTCGAACCGCCCCGAAGCGTCCCATCTCTCGACATACCCGACGGCTTCGACCGCGGCTACCGCGGCGCGATGTCGTCGCAGCAGATATTCGGCCTCGTGCTCACCGACATCGCCCGGAACATCCCCGACGTATCCGAGCGCGTCGTGACCGTCAGCCCCGACGTGGCCAGCTCCACCAACCTGGGAGGCTGGATCAACAAGGTAGGGGTCTGGTCGCGCGACGAGCGCGAGGAGCTGCCGGAGCACGACGGCGCCCGGGCGCTGCAGTGGGTCGAGTCGGACAAGGGACAGCACATCGAGCTGGGCATCTCGGAGAACAACCTGTTCATGATGCTGGGCCAGCTCGGTGTCTCGTACGAGATGAACGGGGAGCTCCTCTTCCCGATCGGCACGCTGTACGACCCGTTCCTGCGGCGCGGTTTGGACGCCCTAGTCTACAGCGCCTATTCCGGCGGCCGGTTCATCTTCGTAGGCACGCCGTCGGGCGTCACCCTCGGCCCGGAGGGGGGAAGCCACCAGTCGCTGGTCACCCCGTCCATCGGCGCCGAGCTGCCGGAGACGGCGTTCTACGAGCCCGCGTTCGGCCAGGAGCTGGAGTGGATATTGCTGGACGCCCTGCGCCGGATATTGCGCCGGGAGGAGTCGACGTACCTGAGGCTGACGACCAGGCGCGTCGACCAGGGCCTGTTCGACGGCCCGTCGACGCCCGCCGAGCGGGAGACGCTGCGGCGGCAGGTGTTGGCCGGGGCGTACAAGCTGGTCGACCGCGGCGGGGAGCCCGAGTACGGGCGCGACTACAACATCGTCAACGTCATGGCGTGCGGCGCGATGGTGCCGGAGGCCGTTGCGGCCAGCAACCGGCTGCTGGCCGAGGGCGTCTTCGCCAACGTCATCAACGTGACCGGCCCCGGACCGCTGTACAGGCGCTTCCAGGAGTCGGTCAGGGCCTCCATGCGCGGCGAGGGCGACGTGCAGCCGTTCCTCGAGGACGTGATCACCATCCGCGAGCGGACCGCCCCGATCGTCACAGTCGTCGACGCGCACTCGCACTCGCTGGCGTGGATCGGCGCCGCGATGAAGACGGCGACGTTCCCTCTCGGCGTCCACCAGTTCGGCCAGTCGGGCAGCCCGGCGGACCTGTACCGCGAGTACGAGATCGACGTCGACAGCATCATGGCCGCCTGCTACGGCGCGCTCGGCATCTGAGCCGGGCCCCGGCTCTACCCTCTGACTGTTCAGCGTTGAGGTCCGCACAACCCGTTCACCCCGAGTAGCGCCGATGCTTCATCGGCGCGTATCGAGGGGCGCGCGCAACCTTGCCGCCGACGCTGGTCTCGGCCCCACCCCAAAGACTGAGCTGTGCGGGCCCTTCGATACACCCCGACGAAGCGTCGGGGCACTCAGGGGGAACGGGTCGTGTGGCGACGGCCCCACTCCGACCGAGCTTTCGATAGCCACAGCGCCGTCATACCCGCGAAAGCGGGTATCCAGGGGTTTGGAGGGGCGTTCGTCCCATCGACTCTGAACAGGCACCCTCCCCTTCCTCAGGGAGACAATACCGGGCGCAGCGTGTAGAATGACGCGTCGTCGGCCGGTGGCGGCGACGCCGGGCGGAGCTTCCGCGTGGGGACATTTTGCTGGAGGTGGCAGACCTATGCTATTCGACCATGTCAGGAAGATGCTCCTCTTTGCCGGACTGGCCTTGCTGGTGCTGGCGATGGCGTGCGGGAGCGACGACGGCGACACTTCGGAGCCTGAATCGGGCGGAGCGGCGCCAGCGGCACAGGTAGACCAACCAGAGAGCTGTGAGGATGACACCTTGAAAAGTGGCAGCAAGAGCTACAGCGCGCCCCCGCCGATGAGCATCGACCCCAACAAGAGCTACACGGCCACCTTCTGCCTGGAGAAGGGCGGGCAGTTCACCATCGAGCTCTTCGCGAAAGAGGCGCCGAACACGGTGAACAGCTTCGTCTTCCTCGCCCGGGACGGGTTCTACAACGGCGTGACGTTCCACAGGGTGATCGCCGACTTCATGGCCCAAGGCGGCGACCCGACGGGCACCGGCACCGGAGGACCGGGCTACCAGTTCGACAACGAGCTCACCCCCGACCGGCGCCACGACAGCGCCGGCACTCTTTCGATGGCCAACAGCGGCGTCCGGAACGGCAAGGGGACCAACGGCAGCCAGTTCTTCATCACGTTCATCCCGACACCGTCCCTCGACGGCTACAACCCGGACGGCACGGCCAAGGACTGCTCGCAAGGGTCGTGCCACACGGTGTTCGGCCGCGTGATCGAAGGCATGGACGTTGTCAACGGCATCTCGCTCCGAGACCCGCAGACGGCGAGGACCCCGGGCGACGCCATCGCGACGATCATCATCGAGGAGAGCGGCTGACCGACCGCGTCGGGCCACCGACCGGGATCCGACCAGCCGCGATACCTGCTCATCCGCCGCCACGACCAGGACCGCTGCGGGATCCAGCGATCATCGGCATCAACGTCGACGCACCGATAACAGTCTATCGGGGAGCGACGTCGGGCTCGTAGCCCGCGTCTGCCGGCGCGGTTCGAAACATCAGTGGCGGCAGAGCAGGAACTCGTCAGAGATGTCTACACCCAAGTCTCTGAGTGTGGCGGTGCGCGGCCGATGTCACCATCACGCAGATCTCAGTAGCGTAGTCCTCGGAAGGATAGGTTGACGAGCGGTTAGCGTTTCCAGCGGGATCGCGGAACTATGCATATAATGGACTGCCCAGGAGAGGGGGCGTGCGACCGATGGTAGAAGCCCCGGATCACCGGCCGTCGATAGCCAAAGTTTGGGCCCGCAACTTCCGCAGCATCGAGTATGCCGAGTTGGAGTTGGGGCCGCTGACGGTGCTCGCCGGCCCTAACGCATCGGGCAAGAGCAACCTGATGGACGTCCTGACGTTCCTCGGCGATACCGTTCGTCTGGGTTTAGAGACGGCCATAGCCCGACGAGGCGGCATCGACTCAATCGGCCGCAGGTCGCCGAGCGGGAGGGTGCTGAGCCCGGGGGTCGGCTTCCGCTATGCTTCATCAGAGGGCACGTCAGACTATGCACTGACAATTGCCAGGGGACGTGCTGGGGATTTCTCGGTCAGGCGTGAGTCCGTCAGTGTGCATGCGTCCGATCCGACCGTTCGCCCATTGGAGTTCGCGTTTGCCAACGGACAACTCGTCAAGCCCCATCGCTTGAGGGCATTAGCGCACTCCGGTTCGGGGGGTGGAAGACTAGACGAGGAAGTCACCCAAGCCGTCGAGCCGTCTGTTGCCCAGGCAGCCTCGCGAGAAGCGGCGTTGATCTACAAGGAATCCTTGTTGCTGCTCCTCTTGCTTCCGTTGCTCGATGAGTCCGCTAGCCATGCCGCGCGCAGCGGCGTCACCCTGAATCCCGAGAGCATGGTGGGAGCGCTGCGGGAGGCGTTGGCTTCCGACGGGAATCGCCCAACACCATACACGTTGACCGGTGTCCACATTGGCGCACAAGCGTACTTGAGAATGACGGGGCTCTATCACATCTTCCCGAACTCGTTGCGCGACCCGCAGAAGGTAGCGGACAGCCATCCTCTGACGACCGACGGGGACAACCTGGCATCCACGCTGCGGGACATGATTCGGAGGAAGAGCCGTTTCTTGCCGGACCTGAAGAACGCGCTGGCATTTGCCGTGCCCGGGGTCAGGAATCTCCGGGTCCGCCAGGCCGGGAGCTACTACGTGGTGGAGCTCGAACACGAGCGGGATGGAGCGAACGGCAAGGGATCGTGGTTCGACCTGTCCTACGAGTCCGACGGCACGATCAGACTGCTCGCGATGTTGACGGCACTGAGCCAGGATCCGGCTCCGTCGGTCGTCGGACTGGAAGAGCCGGAGTTGGCGATTCATCCCGGCGCCATGGCCGTGCTGTCGGACGCCATGAGGGAGGCGGCGACGCGGGGACAGGTGTTGGTTGCAACGCACAGTCCCGACTTGATCGACCGGCTGCCGATAGAAAGCATACGCGCGGTGACCGCCGAAGGCGGCTCCACCAAGGTGGGTAAGGTTGCGGAACATCAAATGGCATCGGTGAAAGAAGACCTGTTCTCGGCCGGAGAGTTGCACAGCATGGAAGGTCTCCAACCGGCGGCGACTAAGTAGGTCCCGATATGCCTATGCTCGTAGCGGTGGTCGAGGGCGTTGGAGATGCCACCGCCCTGCCGGAGTTGTTGGACAAGATTCTCTGGGAGAAGCACGGTCGGTACGATGTCTCCGTGGCCCATGGGAAGACCAGGGTGGTGACGGCCAATAGCAGGCAGAAACTAGAGAAGAATCTGGACAAATTCCTGCGATACGCACAGAAGAAGCCGGACTGTGCGGCAATCCTGGTTCTCGTGGACGCCGACGTCGACTGCCCAGTAGAACTTGCCACGAAACTTTCCCAGCGCCGCGATCAGATCGGCACGAATTGCCCGGTACAGATCGTATGCGCACGCAGGGCGTACGAGACATGGTTCCTTGCCAGCCTGGACACTATCAAAGGCCGGCACGGGATACCGAACACCGTTACCCTGTCGACCGACGCGGAGGACGTCCCGGATCCGAAACGGTGGCTCACCGACCAGATGCCGAGCGGCCAAGCCTACAAGGAGACGACACACCAGCCATCTCTGAGTAGAGCAATCGATCTGGACATGGCCCATCGGAATTCCCGCTCCTTCCGCAGGCTGTGCCACGCGCTGGAACAACTCGTCGACGCGATGGACTCGCCCACAGGATAGTCTTGCCGTGGACCGATACTCAGCAGCCCAGAAGATGACGTTCGAAAAGCTTCGGGACGACCTGCCCGTCACACGGCACGTCGACTACTTCCAGGTCGGGAGCCACGGGCCCACGCCGGACTCGGTGCTGGACGTGGTGCGGGACGAGATGGCGCTGGAGGCCCACTACCACTCGGTGCCGTCGGTCAAGGCGGAGCAGTCCGGGCGGGAGGCCGCGGCCCGGGCCCGCGTCGCGTCGTTCATCGGGGCCGGCGTCGACGAGGTCGCCCTGACTCCCAACACGACACAGGCGATGCGGCTGGTGTCGCGGAGCATCGACTGGAAGGACGGCGACGAGCTGCTGATCACGTCGCTGGAGCACGTGAGCACGGTCACGCTCGGCTGGGGGCTGGAGCGGACGGCCGGGGTACGCGTCCGGGTGGTCGAGGCAGACCAGGGAGACGCACTCTTCCTGGAGGCCCTGAAGTCGGCCCTCACGGACCGCACCAGGCTCCTGTGCGTCAGCCACGTGGCGTCGCCGGACGGGCGAATCCTCCCGGTAGCCGAAGCCGCCGAGCTGGCCCACGAGCGCAGCGTGCCCGTCGTCGTGGACACGGCGCAGTCGCTGGGCCAGTTCCCGGTGGACGTCCCCGCCCTCGGCTGCGACTTCATGGCGGGCTCCGGGCACAAGTGGCTGCTCGGGCCGATGGGCCTCGGCATCCTGTGGGTCTCCCCCGACAGCCTCGCGGACTTCATGCCGGATCCGCTGCCTGACCGCAAGCCCTGGAGCATGCCGGAGTCCCCGGTGCCGGACCCGACGGCGTACGACCGCGCCGAGGGCGGGACTCACAACACGGCGATGGCGATCGGGCTCGGCAAGGCGGTCGAGATCGTGGAGGAGCTAGGCCCTGAGGCCATCGCCGCCAGGGTCGCCGGTCTCTCCCGCACGCTCAGGGACGAGGCGTCGCGGATCGGCGGCGTCGACGTGCTGACCCCAACCACGCCCGGCCGCTCGGCCGGCATCACCACGCTGACGTTCGACGGCTACACGGCCGAGGACCTTCAGCGGCTCGTGGCGCGCGTCTACGAGAAGCACAACGTCTTGGTCAAGTTCCAATGGCTGACCGCGCCGATGGACCCGGAGCGGACCGGGATGCGCATATCCGTCGCCTGCTTCAACGACGAAGAGGAGATCGGCCGGCTCCTCGACGCCCTCCGGGACGAAGTCGGCCGGGCCGGCGTACGTTGAGCGCAGAGCCCGCGACCATAGCGGATCTACAGCGTCTCGCCGAGCTCGAGATGGCGCCCACGCAGCGCGATTTCGTTCGGCGCGGCACGGGCGGCAACTGGACGCGCGACCGCAACAGGGCGAAGCTCGACGAGATAGCCGTCAATCCCCGACTGCTGGTCTCCATAGCGGACCGCGACCTGTCGACGACCGTGCTCGGCCAAGAGATCAGCTTCCCGGTGATGTGCGCGCCGGCCGGCGGCCAGTGCGGCAGCCACCCGGACGGCGAGCTTGCGACGGCCCGCGCGGCGGGCGCGGTCGGAACCCTGATGGCGCTGCCGATCAGCTCCGGGTACGGCCTCGAGGAGGTCGCCGACGCGGCAACCGGGCCGATCTGGTTCCAGCACATCCACTACAACGACGGCGTCAGCGAGGAGCTGCTGCCCCGGCTCAAGCCGGCCGGGTACTCGGCCGTCGTCCTGACCGTGGACGTCCTCGGGCCGTTCCCGCTCAGAGCGCACGCGTCGCCGGAGCCCGGGGACATGGCCCCGATGTTCGGCAGCCTGCGGAACAGGCCCGACCTGCTGGACGAACACGGCACGGTCCGCTGGGAGCCGCCGAACATCACGTGGGACCGTCTCGACTGGCTCCGCTCACTCTCGGGCGGCCTTCCGCTCGTCGTCAAGGGCATCCGGAACGTCGAGGACGCGGCGCGGTGCGTCGAGCACGGCGTCGACGGCATCGTCGTTTCCAACCACGGGGGCAGGCAGTTCGACGGGGGCCTGTCGGCGATAGAGATTCTGCCGCCGGTCGCCGACGCGGTCGGAGACCGGCTGGAGGTCTACATGGACTCGGGCGTCCGGTCCGGGCTGGACGCGTTCAGGGCGATGGCGCTCGGCGCTCGGGCCGTCTTCGTCGGCCGTCCGGTCCACTACGGCCTCGCCTACGCAGGCGAAGACGGCGTGCGGAGGGCGTTGGAGATACTCCGCGGCCAGATGGACAGGGTGCTCGCCTTCAGCGGCCGCGCGACCCCGGCCGAGATTCGCAGGAGCGACGTCGTCCTGGCCGGCTAGCCCTCGAAGTCGGCCAGCGACTTCAGGTAGCGGGCGCTGTTCCTGATCGTCTCCACGGGCGTCTCGGAGCCGGTGGACGCCTGGTGCACCGTCACGTAGCCGGCGTAGCCGGTCCGCTCCAGCGTCTCCAGGATCGACGGGAAGTCGATGCCGCCCGCGGCGGAGATCGGAATGTGGTCGACTGACACTTCGCCCCGCACCCAGGTGTTCAGGGTGTCCTTGCCGGACGGGTCCAGGCGCTGGTTCTGCAGGTAGACGTTGACCATGTGCGGCAACAGACGCTCGATCGTCTCGGGGCCGTAGTCCTGTCCGCAGGCCTCCAGATTGGCAGGCTCGTAGGTGACGCCGAAGTTCGGCCGCCCTATCCTGCGCAGCACGTCCAGCGCGTCGTCCACGCGCTCGAACAGGCTGGCGACGTGGCACTGCTGGGCCAGCCGGACGCCGTGCTCCCGCGCCTCGTCGGCGGCCCGGCGGGCCCACTCGACGTCCTCCTCCTTCTTCAGCGCCACCCGGATCATGTCGCACTGGAGCAGGTCGGCGAGGTCGAGGTAGGGCGTGATGTTCCGCAGCGCCGCCGTCGACTCGAAGGAGTTCTCCGGTATCGGAAAGTCGCCCGTCACCATCGAGATCGCCAGGCCCATGTCCGCCAGCTCCACCCGCTTCCGGCGGACCACGTCGGGCGGAGTCTCCAGGCCAAGCTGCGACGCGCGCATGCAGAGGGCATGGTAGCCCGCCTCGGATGCGAGACCCGCCAGCTCGTCCAACGTCATCGACGTCTGGCGCTTGTCGTAGTACCGCTCCGCCACGCGGACGGACAGGGAGAGTCTCATCGAGTCACCTCGGTGCGATGGTTGGCTCGCCGCGTCTCCGCGGCGAAGGGGCCCGCCTACACGGGCGGCTGCTTCAGGTCCGCGGGAATCGGGTCCGGCACCTCGGCCGAGACGTCCCTCTGGAACCGCGGCTTCACGATCACCTCGTCGATCAGGACCCGGCTCGGGCTGGACACGGCGAAGAGAATCGCGTCGGCCACGTCCTCCGGCTGGAGGATCCTGGCGAGCTGGTCGGGCCCGGGAGGGATCAGGCGCGTCTTGAGGACCGGTGTGTCGGTCTCGCCGGGGATGATGTTGCAGGCCCGGACCCCGGTGTTCTTGAGCTCGACGTTGATGTACTTGGTCAGATTGATGATGGCCGCCTTGGACGCGCTGTACATCGCGCCTCCGAGCAGCACCGGGTCGACGCCGGCGCGCGACGAGACGTTCACGATTGTCCCGGAGCGGCGCTCGAGCATCGACGGCAGCGCGGCCTGGATCAGGAAGAAGGGCCCGAGCAGGTTGACCCTGACCACATCCTCCGCCTCCCGGTCTGTCGTGTCCAGCAGGTAGCGGCGCCGGCTGGTGAACCCGGCGTTGTTGACGATCACGTCAATCCGGCCGTGCTTGTCCAGCACCGAGGCGGCCAGCGCGCGCATGGCGTCGTAGTCCGTCACGTCGGCCTGCTCCACGTCGCACGCGCCTCCGGCGGCGGCGATCTCGGCGGCGACGTCGCGCAGCTTGGAGGTGGTGCGGCCCACGAGCACAGGTACGGCCCCGGCCTCAGCCAGCTTGAGGGCCGTGGCGCGGCCTATGCCGCTGCCCGCTCCGGTGACTATGCAGACCTCGCCGTCCATCATGCTCCTGCCGCTACCGGGCGACGACCTTGCCGGTGGCGCCCCGGTTGCCGTGCGTCGCGAGGGTCTTGGCGTCGTTCTTGTCCGAAATCGAGTAGCAGGCGTCGCGGCCCGCGTTGCCCAACACGAGAACGGTACCTAGGGCGACGTAGGCGATGTCGACCGCCTCCGAGACGGCGTCCCTCACGTTCCCCTTGTTCAGCTCGCGGGCGTGCTCGCCGACCTCTTCGGACAGGAGCGCGAGGCGGCGGCGCAGCGCTTCCAGGATGACGTCTTCGCCCTCGTGGGCCACGGTCGGCAGTCCGAAACGCTCGTGGAAAGAGTAGACGCTGTCGCCCAGCCTGGACACCGCACCCACGAAGTCGCTCCGCTCTATCTCCATCGCCATCCGCACCCCCTTGGCCCGGCCGTTCAGGGGCCGTCGCGGGCGATTGTATCAGAGCAAGAGTCGCGCCGATAACGGCCTCGCAGGAGTGTGCCCATTCCTGGATCACCCTCACCTCAATCCTCTCCGTCAAGGGAGAGGAGAAAACCGCCGTAGAGTTCCGGGACAGGCGCGGTCAGGCATAGTCCTCCAGCACCATCGCGGCGACGCGCTTGCCGATGCGGACGCTGTAGTTGGTGCCGCGGTCCTCCGGGTAGACCTGCGTCGTGTTGGCCAGGTAGACGCCCTCCACGGGCGTCCGGTGCTCCGGGATGCGCCGGGAGTACCCGGTCCCGATGATCGGTTGGGCCGCGTCCACCCGGTGATGGTAGCTCTCCTGTATCCACGACGGGGCGAACTCGGGGTTGATCTTCTGCAGGTGCGCGGTGTACTCGTCCAGCAGCTCCCGGTGCTCCATGCGGTACATCGGGTGCTCCCTGCTGAGGTAGTTGGACAGGTACACGATGTGCTTGCCGCCGTAGTGCTCCGGGCCGATCAGGTTCGTCTGCTCTATGACGCCGACGAACGGAATCGAGCGGTCGGCGACGTTGAGCCAGTAGACGTGGGACAGGGGCCTGTCCAGAACGAGGATTATCAGGACAGCGGACATGTACCGGACGCCCGTCAGCTTGTCCATGTACTCGCTCGGCAGCGACGGCAGCAGCCGCGCGAACGAGTAGGACGGCACGGTGGCGATCACGGCGTCGAAGGGCTCGAATTCGGGACGGCCGGGGCCGTTCTCCGGGCCGTTCCCATCGCCTGCTTCCGGGTCGGCCAGGGGTTGGGGAGAAGTCCACGTAGCCGGCGCGTCGGCGACGTTCAGGCCGACGGCACGGCCATCCTCGACCGCGATGTCCGTGACCATGCGCGAGAGAAGTACCTCGCCGCCGAGCTCGGAGACCTTCTCCCCGACCGCGTCGAAGACCGCGCCGAAGCTGCCCTCGGGATATACGAGCATCTCCTTCGACAGCCCCTTGCCGCGGGACGCGAACCTGGTGTGCACCTTCCCCCAGATCCAGGCCATCGTCACCTGTTCGTAGTAGCTCTCGCCGAACTTGCCCCGGAGCATCGGCCCCCAGAAGACCTCGTACGCCCGCCTGCCGGCCTTCTTGCGAAGCCAGTCGTTCGCGGTGACGTCCTCCAGGCGGCGCCAGTCCTTCATGCGCTGCAGCATCAGGGTGACGAGGCCGAGGCGGAACCGGTCGACCAGCCCGAGCGGGGTGAACTTCAGCAGGTCGACCGGTGTGACGAAGTTGTAGATCTTGCCGTCGTACAGCGTGCCGACCTTCGACTCGATGTACCGTACCCGGTCGCCGAGTCCGATCTCCTCCATCAGCGAGATGATGTCGGTGTCGTTGTTGAACAGGTGATGGTAGCCGCGCTCGAGCCGGGCGCCTGCGACGTCGAACGTCGAAGCCTGCCCTCCGAGAAATGGCGCGCGCTCGTACACCGCGACCGAGACCCCGGCCTTGGACAGCTCGTACGCGGCGGCGAGACCAGCGGCGCCGCCTCCGACGACGCCTACCCTCA
Organism: Dehalococcoidia bacterium; assembly: GCA_965261815.1. Classification (GTDB taxonomy): domain Bacteria; phylum Chloroflexota; class Dehalococcoidia; order Lucifugimonadales; family CAZENU01; genus CAZENU01. The sequence goes on along the minus strand of CBDHDR010000002.1, from coordinate 2,214,627 downwards.
CGTGCCGTCCTCCGCGCCGGCGACCGCCGCGCGTTCGGAGGCGATCGAGCGCCCCGCGCGCGACAGGCTGCCCAGGGAGACGTTCTGCGTCCAGAGGAAGACCTGTCCCAGCACGATCATCGGGATCAGCAGTGTCGCGTGCACGACCGCTACGTACGCTCCGGCGTCGGCCCTGTCCACCGCCGCCAGCGGAAGCAGCACGAGCGTCTCACGGGCGATGAGCTCGAACAGGCCTATGCCGCCGGGCGCGGCCGGCACTGAGGCGCCGATGTTGGCTATGGCCATCACGAGGACGATCGCGGCACCCATCTCGGCCAGGTTGTCGAAGGCGAGGTCCAGGTCGAAGGAGTACGCGATCACCATGAAGAGTCCCGCCTCGAACAGCCATACCGGGACCGACAGCAGGAACAGCACGACGACGCTCCGGGGGCTGCGCAACGATATGAGGCCGCCCAGGAGCATGTCGACCGCGTCGGCGCCGCGCGACTCCAGCCTGCGCGGAAGCGGACGCAGGGCGGACTTCGCCCACCGTCCGGCCCTGTCAGGCGCAAGGGCGGCAAGCACGAGGCCGGCGAAGCCGAGCACGAACGGCAGCGTGATTCCGGCGACGAGCAGCGGCCACGGCACGCTCCACTGCCGGCCGAACCCCTCCGCGACTCCGAGCACCGGCACGAACAGGCCGATGAGCGCGATCGCCGCCAGCAGCGTCAGGGCGTCCAGCAGCCGCTCGACGAAGATCGTCATCAGCGCCGTCGCCTTGCTGACGCCCTCCCGCTCGCCGACGTAGTAGCTGCGCACCACCTCGCCGATGCGCATCGGCAGCAGGTTATTCGCCATGTAGCCGACGACGACGACCGGGTACAGCCGGACGACGCTGACGTGCTTCAGGTGCCGCAGCAGCCGCTGCCAGCGCAACGTCCTGAACAGCAGCGATACCAGGTAGAGGCCCGTCGCCGGGACCACCAGCGTGTAGTCGGCCTGCGACAGCGCGTCCAGGAACCGCTCCAGGTCTACAGTGAAGACGAACAGCGCCAGGAAGACGACGCTGACGGCTATTCCTATCCAGAACTTGGCGCTGCCGGGCAAATGAAGACTCCCGGTACCATGATACAAGAACGCGCCCCAAGGCCCAGTGGACCAAAAATCCCTGCTGAGCCTAGCGAGTACTAAACAATTGCGGATGGATCAGGTTTTTCTTGCAACCCTCGCCGATCTCGGCTAAGCTACCGCAGATGCCAACGAAACATGTCCCCCCGAAGCACCATACCCTGAACTCCTACGATCGGTCAGGTTGCCATGGCAAGACGAAACAATGTGTTTTATGGATATCCTTCGGACCCGCCTGTCATCGGCGAAGCTATCAAGGCCGCAACCAGAGACCTAAAGGGACACGCAGAAATCACGCGTAATCGCGTGCGGTTTAGGCCATGGCCTACCGTTCGAGGCTCTGGCAAGCTTCTCGCGCAGACAATCGTCGACACGATTGATCGATCACAGATTTTCGCCTGCGACCTTACCTATCCCAACAACAATGTGAGTTTTGAGCTTGGCTACGCAATTGGCAGCTTCAAGCGAATCTTCGTCTCATTGGACACAAGCATTGAAGAGAGTTCGCGGCAATTCAAACGCAACTACTCCAATCTACTAGGCCTCGGCTACTCGGCTTACCAGAATCATAAGGATCTCGCAACCAAGTTACTTGACGAGCGACCATGGAGCGACCCGGATAGCAGCGTCCTCAACTCCCGATACCGACAATCGGTTGCCCGTCCCGAGTATCCAACTCTCCTATATGTCAAGCCGGAGATCAATACATCCAGTGTGCTGGGAACAGTGGATGTTCTCAGAGATTCAAAGTTCGGTGAATCGCTCACTATTGATGACCCTCTTGACAACCCATCCCCTTCTTTGGATTGGTATGCAGAACAGCTAACTGCCGCAGATGCGGTGATCGTCCACCTTCTAGGAGTCGAACACGTTCAGAGTCTAACCCATAACATCAAGGGATCGCTGATAGCTGGTTTGGCTCGCGGGTTGAAGCGCCCATTGCTGATGTTGGCGCATGCCAAGTTTGAATCTCCTGTCGACTACGGTCACCTACTCAAGATCCACGAGACTGCGGAGTCCTGCAAGCAAGCTACCTCCAACTGGCTGGCGGACATAGGTGCAGACCTACCACGGCGCCGTCAAAGAAGATCGTCGGAAGCCCCCCGGGACCGGTGGGAGCTACGGCACGTATCGCTTGGCCAGCACGTTGCGGAGCACGAACGCGACGATCTGGACAGCTATTTTGTCGAAACCAGTCCCTACTATAGTGCTCTCGAAGGACCGACTACTATACTGGTGGGGCGTAGAGGCATGGGAAAGACGGCGATCCTCTATGCTATACGTGCCAACCTCGAGCGAATCAACCGTAACCACGTAACAATCCTAGATCCGGTCGGCTACGAGCTAGAGGGTCTGGTTCGAGTCCTTGAAGAAATCCGCCAATTCTCCGAGAGAGGATTCCTGATAGAAAGTCTTTGGAAGTACCTCATATATAGTGAAGTTGCACTCAGCGTAGAACGATCTCTGGCTGCACGCCCAATCTACCAACCTGCAACTCCGGCCGAGGAAGCGTTCCGTCATTACTGCGAGTCCAACGCTGAGTTGATCAAACAGCCGTTTTCCGTGCGACTTGACAAGGCCGTTCACTCGCTTCACGGTGTCGGGGAGTTAACAGATGCTGTTGAACAGCGGGCCCGCATCAGCGAGCGCCTCCATTCTACTTTGCTGAGAGACCTTCGGAAGCACGTCGGGGCGGTCCTTGAGAACTATCAGCGATTGGCTATCCTGATCGACAACCTGGATGGACCATGGTCACCCGGTGCTCACGTCAGGCAGCTGTCAGAACTCATCAGCGGATTGCTCAGCGTCGTCCAAGATATTCCACGAGATCTCCGCCGTTCAACTCACGGGCTACAGGCGGTGGACACTCAGGTCACCGTACTACTGCGTAGCGACATTTTTGCCTTTGTGCTGCCTCTCATGGCTGAACAAGATAAGCTGCCGCTTGAACGCGTAGTGTGGAACGATAGGAGCATGCTGGTGCGCCTGTTGAATCAACGACTATTGCACAATGCACCGAACAACATGAAGGAATGTGATGTCTGGGAACAGTTGTTTCCGGATGAAGTTGTTGGTGTTCCTCCTCTTGACTTTATTCTGCGAACTACATTGCCACGGCCACGTGACGTGATCTTTATGGTGAAGGCCGCGATCAATAATGCGGTCAATCGACAACACGACAGTGTATTCCCAGAAGACCTAATCGATGCGCGCGATCAGTATTCGGAATTTGCCTTTCGATCGGTACTAGCCGAGGATGATCCGCAGCGTCGTAGGTTGGAACATGTTTTATACGAGTTCGCGGGTGCGGGGAGAACCGTAGCCGCCCCAGACATTAGACTCCGCATGGAGGCGGCAGGCGTTCAAGACTGTGACACGAACTGGTACGTGGATCTCCTGTGTGATATCGGCTTCCTCGGCATCTGGACCACTAACGGCTTTCGATACTCACGGGAAGAGGGCGAGCGGTCTATGTTGCGGGCGATATCAAGTCGCCTTGCGGCTCAGTCAGGATCAACTGAGACCTTCGAAATCAACCCTGCGTTCTACCAAGTGTTGCAAATAGAGTAGCGCTGCAACCCGTGGCATCCCATAGTGCACTGTATCGACAATAGGACGAGGGTCGTGACCTGCACCTGCCCACATCGCCCATAAGGATCGGTGGACGCCTGCGTCGGCTTCCGGCTTGTTCCTGATTCTCATGCCTACTCGAAAATGTCGCTGACCGGGAGCTTCCAGCCGGGCACGGCGTCTTCGACGGTCAGTGTGTCGTCTTCCGTCAGCACGACGGCGTCGGCGGGGGTGCGGTATACCTTTACGGTGCGCCTGCGCGGGTCGACTACGATCACCGCGAGCGTGCCGGCGTCGAGCCAGTCCCCGACCTTCTCCTCCACCTCGGTGTAGCGGTCGGTCGGCGAAATCACTTCGACCGCCACGTCCGGAGCGCCTCGGGCAAACGCGTCGGACTCTCCAATCTCCTTCAGTCTCTCGTTCGAGATGAACGCGACGTCAGGAACGCGAACGTGGTCTGGGTCGGTCGCCAGCACGAAACCGGTGTCCGAAGAATAGGTCTTGCCTAGCCGGTTCGCCTTTGCGTATCCACCGAGCGAGATCCCCACATTCATGGAGTACGCCCCGTGAAACTGGCCCGCTGGCACCATCTTTCTCAACTCTCCCCTGACGAGCTCGTACCGGAAGCCGTCGTCCGGCATGTTGAGAAGCTCTTCCGCCGTCGTTGGGCGCGTCTTGGTAGTCATGCTCCGCCTCCCATCATGGCGAGCCGCGCTCGGCTCGGACGTGACGATTATACATGGCGCCGGCCCGGCCGCCGTTACGGGCGGGGGACGAAGTCGGCGGGGAACCCTTCGCGGAAGTAGACGTACGAGTCCTCGCTCCCGATGTCGTCGAATACGACGCCACGGTCCAGAAAGTACTCGAAGACGGCCCGGAGCACGGACCGGTCGGCGACGCCCCTGACCAGCGTGCCCAGAGAGAGATCGCGGTACTTGTGCTCCGGGAACCACCAACGGTGTCTGACCAGCGTGCCCTCGCCGAACTCGTCGCCGATATTCGGGGCCGCCTTCTGCCGGTTGTTCCGGTGGACGACGAGCACCGAGGACTCTGTCGCGTAGCTCGGGAGCTCGGACGCTCCGAAGGAGTTGTAGCTCACCGTGTAGGTGTCCGAGTCTCTCAGGTACCACGCCCACGGCCAGGAGAAGCCGCTCGTGTCGTCGACGGTCAGCAGCAGGGGGTCCGACGCTGCCGCCTGCGCCCGCGCCTCGCCGACGTGCTCGTAGAGACCCGACACGTGCGGCGTCGTCTGGGTGTATACGAGCATCTCGACCGGGATGTCGCCGTTCTCGTAGCTGGCGTTCCACGCGGTACGGACGGTCAGCCCCAGCAGGAACACTGCGAGCGGGATCGTCGCGAAGGCGAAGAAGCTCGCGTACCCGACGCGCCGGGCTATCGCGTAACCCGACACGGCTATGGCCGCCAGCGATCCGAGCGACGCCGCGAGCAGGACGAGGCTGAAGGGGTCGTCCGAGGAGACGTCCAGGAACACGAGGGCGTAGAGCAGCAGGATCGTCACCGGCACGCCGCCGATCAGGTACAGCCCGCCGCCGGAGACCAGCCGCCTCCACTCGACGCGCTCGACCATGTCGCCCAGGAATCGGCCCGCGAGGACGATCAGCGGCAGGGCGACGTTCACGAGCAGCCACGGCATCTTCTCGCCCGCCATCGTGTAGAGCAGGAACGTGAGGCCCGCCCAGAACACGAGAAAGAGGTCGAAGAAGTCCCGGCGGCGGAGATAGTAGACGGCCCCCGCGACGGCAAGTATGAGCGGCAGGAACTCGTACAGGGAGGTGAGTAGCACGTAGTAGTAGGTGGGCTGGTTGCCCCGCGCCACGGGAAGCTGCTGCTGCGCGAGCCAGTAACCGGCCGAGCGCCAGCCGCCCGACGCGATGCCGGTCCAGTTGGTGAAGAAGCTGCTGTAGGTGAGCGTCCAGATCAGCCCGAAGATGGCGGCGCAGCGCCACCACACCGTCGGCTTCCATCTCATCCCGATGTAGACGGCGGCCGCGATCAGGCCGGCCGCGATCAGGACCGCGACGACCAACCCTCCACCGGCCGGCGCGCCCATGGGCTCGCTGAGGTTCAGGCCTTCGTAGCGAAAGTCGACGAGACGCGCGTCGTAGTTCGGGTTGCCGGGATCGAAGATCACTCGAGGGTCGCCGGCGATGTCCGGCGTGATCAGCAGCAGCCGTGTCCAGCCGAGGAGCAGGGCGTCGTGCAGCCAGCCAATGAAGGGGGCGCCGAGCGGCATCGATAGCGTGAAGAGCAGGATGAAGAAGCCGGCCGGCCGGCTTACCGTGGCGAGCCGGGGTCCGAACGGTATCGCGTTCCACGCTCCCTTGACGAGCCTGCCCACCGCCGCCGGCGTCGAGGTCCGTCCGATCTCGACGCCGCCGTGGATGGAGTGCCAGTTCCGGGCCAGCGACACGATGAGCAGGAAGAGCCCCAGGCAGCCGGCGATGAAGTAGGCGTTCTCCTTGGTGGCGAAAGCGAGCGCCAGCAGGGCGGAGGCGATGTACAGGTAGCGGCTTCTGCCGGAGTCGAGGTAACGCCACATGGCGATCACCAGGCCGAGGACCCACACGGACATCAGGATGTCGTTGCGGGCGAAGCGGCTGAAGTAGAGCATGGCCGGCGAGAACGTCAGCATGACGGAGACGAGCAGCGCGCCTATCCTTCCCAGCCGGTAGCGAAGGAAGAACGGCAGGGCGATCAACAGGGTGCCCGCAACGGCGTACAGCAGCCTCGCCGTGAACTCGCCGTCGCCCAGGACGTAGAAGACGCCGGCCGTAGCCTCCATCTGAAAGGGCCCGTGCATCATCGGGTCGTGGGCGTATCCCCTGCCCTCCGCGAAGTTCCACGAGTACAGCGCGTGCAGGCTCTCGTCGTGATGCATGGCGCGGGACCCCAGGTCCCACAGCCGCATTGCGGCCCCGATTATGATCAGCAGCCCGTAGCCCGGCAGCTCCCAAGGGCGCAGCGAGAGCGCCCACGGGGAGTCGCCGTCTTCAGGCAGCCGCAGACGGCGCGCCCATCGGGCCCACCTCGATGGCGGGGCGTCGTGTTCTTCCAGTGCGTCCTGTTCTGTCGTCAATCTAGTATTCCGTGCAACGGGGAACCTGTCCCGGATTAGTAGGCGGCGCTCCACCACCGCCCCTGGATTCCCGCCTGCGCGGGAATGACGGTTGGGTAGTGCCCACCAATTTGGGAGAGCATCGTGACCGGGCGGGGCCGCGTCGACTCATGGCGTCCATCGATAGACTGTAATGCCGCCTTCGCTAAAGAACAACTCCATGAAGGTCTCGAATTTGTCGAGCCCGTCCTCGCCGTATTTCCGCCTCTCCAGCGGACCTACGTATACATAGTCTACGTTGTATTTGGCCAAAAGGTTTTTGGCCAGCTCGACGTCCTGTGTCTTGTAGATTGTGTCGATGTCCTCGGGTCTGCCCAGGTACGGCACGTCCGAGCCCCGCCACTGGCTCTCGTGTCCCGCCCAGCCCAGGACCGTGGGCACGCCGGTGCTGGCCGACACCCGGCCGAACGGCCCGTTCGTATAGTAGCTGGCGGAGTCGAAGGCCTCGAGAACGGCCGAGCCGCTTCCCGCGTCGTCGCGTATTCGCTCTATGGCCCGGTACTCGGCGCTGTCCTCGCCGATGAACGCCAGCCCATCGAGCGTCGGGTCCTGGTCGAACGCGGCCTTGCTGACGACCGCTGACAGCGAGTAGTACGTGCTGCCGAGAAGCAGCGCGACGAACGCGACCGACCAGACGGCCGTCATGAACCGACCCCACCCGGAGAGCCTGTCTCGCAACGCGGCCCAGTAGTAGACGGAGAATCCCGCCGCGACGCCGAGCAGCAGCCACCCGGCGTAGTAGAGCTTGAATACCGTGTTCATCCGCTCCGACGCACCGCCGAACGAATCGTCGACGTAGAGCAGCTCCGGCCCCATGACCAGCAGCAGGCCGAGGGCGGTCAGCGCCAGCGCGAACAGGCGTCCCATCGGCGGGCGCGGGCGTCTGGCCAGCCACAGCGCCGTGTAGACGGCCATTATGATCAGCAGCGCGTAGGGCAGGACGTGTATCGATCTGCCGATCACATCGCCTTCGGTGCCACCCTTGTCCAGGTGCCGGACCGCCCACAGCGCGACCGGCCCGGCCGCGGCGGCCAGCGATATCCCGGCGAGCGTGGGCCACTCTTTCGTCACCGTCGTACGCCAGAACTCGGCGACAACGAACGGCGCAACGGCCGTCAGCAGCAGCCCCCATACGATGAACGTGTGGACCGGCCGGGTCGTGGCGACAGCGACGCCCTCGTAGCCGCCGACCGGGGCGATGCCGGAGACCTGGGACGTGAACGACAACAGGTACGGGAGGATCAGGACTGCGGCCATCCCTATGACCGCTCCGGCCACCGGCAGAGAGTCCGCGGCCATGGAGACGACGTCGCCGCCTCTGGCCGCGTACGACCTGACGGCCAGCACGCCGATCAGCAGCGCCGCCATGACCGGCAGGTCCCACGTGTTCGTGAAGGCGACCCCGCCGAGTGCCACGGCCAGGGCCAGCAGCCCGGCGTACGCGCGAAAGCTCAGCGCGGACCAGACGTGGACCGGCGACTGCAGCAGGTTCCAGCACATGGTCACGAACAGGACCACGAACGGCAGCGACATCACGTGGGGATGGAGGTCGCCGAGGATGAAGCTGAAGAACGGGAACTCGTGGATCGTGTAGTCGAGCTGGGCGGCCCCGTCGAACGTGCCGATCACGCGAGTGGCCTTCCACCACCACCAGTGATCCGTCGGCCTCCACGACTGCGTTGCCTCGGCGCCCGGACCGTCCAGGCCGGCTATGCGCAGCCACTCCCAGAATCCGGCGGAGCCCATCCGGTTGAAGTGCATGAACTCGAGCACGCCCTCCAGGTTGGCCGCGAAGCCGACGAGCAGGGCCGCGGCGACGCCGGCCACGGCGGCGTAGCGGAGCCCGCGGGACTCGGAGCGCACCATCCCGTACACGAGCCCCACGACGCCCGTGGCCGCGAGGGCCGGCACCAGCGCCAACGACAGATTGTAGCTCACGTTGGAAGGCAGCGCCGTGAGCTCGCTGAGGACGCCCATGACCCAGTAGCCGAAGTAGTAGTAGCCGATCGACTCCCCGCGCAGCCACGGGTCCTCGGGCTGTCCGAGAACGTTGCGGATCGACGCGTTCAGGAACGCGAAGTCCATCGGCTGCTCGGTGTGCGTGATGGCCGGATCGTAGGCGCGGTAGAGGGCCCAGGCGACGAGGACGGCGACGAACGCGCCCTCGGCCAACAGGACGGCGCTCCACTCCCGGCGGAAGAACTCGGCAAGCTCCCGACGGCGGCCCCAGGCGTACCAGGCCGACACGGCCGCCATCAGCAGGAGCAGGCCGACGATCGTGAGCCGCACGCTCGGCACCAGGTGCAGCGCGCTCAGGGCCCAGGAGACGTAGCCGAGCAGGAGCAGACCGAAGGCCTTGCTGACGGCGTAGCCTCTGTCCCGGAGCCGCGGGAAGAGGAAGTGGCAGATTGGGAAGGCCGCCAGCCCTATCGCCTCGACGGCTGCGAGCCAGAGAATGAAGCTAGACATCACGTAGATGATACGTGAAAACGGCGTTCAGGCGTCGGTCAGTCGGAGCCGCCCTGAGCGAAGAGAGACTCCACGAACGTCTCCGGGTCGAACGGCGCTACGTCGTCCGGCTGCTCGCCGGTGCCTATGAAGAGCACGGGGATACGCAGCTCGGACGCTATCGCGAACACGATACCACCCTTGGCCGAGCTGTCCAGCTTGGCGAGAAAGACGCCGTCGCACCTGAGCGCCTCGGTGAAGGCCCGGGCCTGGATCAGGCCGTTCTGACCGGTCGTGGCGTCGAGCGCGAGAACGATCGTCTGCGACCGTTCGGGGACGCGCCGCGAGACGACCCTGTGGATCTTCTTGATCTCCTCCATGAGGTTGAACTTCGTATGGAGCCGTCCGGCGGTGTCGACGATGACGACGTCGGTCCCCCGCGCAACGCCGGCCTCCACGGCGTCGAATGCTACCGCGCCGGCGTCGGAGCCGGGCTGGTGGGCGATCACGTCGAGGTCCAGCCGCCGGCCCCACTCCTGGAGCTGGTCGATGGCGGCCGCTCGGAAGGTGTCGGCGGCCGCGAGGAGGACCTTCTTGTCCTGATCGAGGTACAGGCGCGCCAGCTTTGCGGCGCTCGTCGTCTTGCCTGCGCCGTTCACGCCGACCATCAGCACGACGTGGGGGCCTCCGCCTTCGGTCAGTAACGGGTCCGCTGCCTCGACCGCCAGCGCGGCGGCCATCTCACGCTTCAACACGCCGAGAGCGCCCTCGGGCCCTTCGACCCGCTCGTCCCGGACCAGACGCCTGACCCTGCCCAGCAGCTCCTGGGCGGTGGCAGCGCCAACGTCCGCGGCGACCAGCAGCTCCTCGAGCTCCTCCCATGTCTCGTCGTCGAGGCGACCGCCGGCGAACAGGGACGAGATATGCCCGAACCAGGCGCCGCGGGTCTTCGCGACGGCCCGGTCGGTCTTTTCTTGCGTTACACGCCGCAGGAAACCCAGCATCAGGGAACATCCTTGGAAGACCCGCCCGCCGCCGCCGCAAACGGCGCCTCGGCTTGGCGCGGGCGTGGGGTCGAACGGCTGCGTGCGATTGCGTCAATCACGCCGTTGTGAGGCGTGGTGTATGGCCCGAGTCTACTGGCGGATACGTGGAGCGTGAGAAGCGCCGCTGGCTATAGGCTCGTTGAGATAGACGTCGCCATTCCGGATCTTGATGTTGAACCCGCACCCCGGGCTGCTGCACACCCAAGCCTTGTAGTGAATGGCGGCGCCCTGCCCACCGAAGTCGGACAGGGGCAAAAGACTGCCCCGCTCGCATGCCTGGCACACCGGCCAGTTATCGTTCCCCACTTAACCCTCCTCACGTTCCGCCTGATTCAAAAACGCGGCAAGTATAGCACCCGCATTTGAGCCCCGCCAAGGCAAGCTCAAATCCTGGATTCCCCATCTGATTCGGCCGGCCGGCGTGACGGACTGCTTCCGGTGTCATAGTGGCGCACCCTGTCGGGGATGGATTCCCGCGTTCGGAGACCTCTGCGTAACTCCCACCTGCGTCAAGGTGGGTGCGCTGGCCTCGTCGTTCCCGTGGAGACGGGAACCCATCCCCTCTCCCACCCCTGGATTCCCGCCCCCGTCTTCACGAGGGCAGGCTCTGCGCGGGAACGACGGTTGTGCAAGGGTCTACGTTCGGGAATGACGGAGGTTTGGAAAATCACGTCTCCGCGGCAGCCGAGTCTCCCAGCGGGATCGAGGCGAGGCGGACGTGGCGCGCGCCCTCGCGCCGCAGGATGCTCCGCATCAGGCTGACGGCCTCGACGGCGAACGTCAGGCCCGGCTCGAACGGCGCCGACGACAGCGCCTCCGCGGCCCGGTCCCGGTCCGCCCGCGTACTCCTGTCGCCCAACCGGGCCAGCGTGAGATGCGGATGAAAGGGCCGCCCTTCGGACGCAAACCCCAGGGGATGAAGCGCCTCCTCGATCCGCGACCGGAGGACCGCCAGGCCTTCCGTGTCGCCGGCCAAACCCATCCACAGCACCCTGGGCGCTCCCCGCCCGGGGAATGTTCCCGTGCCGTCCAGCGTCAGCCGGAGCGGCGTCGCCCGCGACGCGGCGTCGACGAGCGCGTCCTCGATGGCCGCGACCTGTGACGCCGGGACGTTGCCGAGGAACTTCAGTGTCAGATGCGCCGTCGCCGGATCGACGGTGCGGAGTCCCCCGATGCGGCGGCCGTCGAGGAACCGGACGACGTGCGACAGCGTGTCTTTGACCTCCGGCGGCAGCTCCACCGCGACGAACGCCCGAAGAGTCTCGCTCACGTCTTGCCGAGCTCGTCTCTGAGGTCTTTGAGGCGCCGGTACCAGGCGGTGAGGTCGTCGACGGAGTAGACCGCGTTGGCCGAGCTGGGATTCGGGACGACGAATATCTTCGAAACACCTAACGACCTGTCCTGGAGTCCCAGTTTGGGGCGGTCGTCGACGCCCTCGGCGTACTTCAGGTAGCCCCTGTAGCCGGTGACGCCGTGGAAGCAGACGATCGAAGGCGCGAAGCGCTCCAGCTTCTCCCTGAGCACGGGCGCCCAGCGGCGGTAGTCGGCAACCCGGAGCTTGGACGCGCTGCTGGACGGACGCTTCACCACGTCGGTGAATCCGACGCCGAAGTCGAGCGCGCGATGGTCGTCCCGCGCGGTCAGCGGCTCCGGGAAGAGCCCCGACCGGTTGACGGCCGTCCAAAAGCGGTTGGCGGGCGTCGCGAAGTAGTGGCCGACCTCCGCGGAGTACGCGCCGGGGTTGATGCCGACGAACACTATGTCGAGGTCGGGCGCGAGGTAGTCCGGAAGTGTCATCACGCTAATTCGGCCCACGCGTCGGGGTTGGACGTACTCCAGTACCCGTACCGGAACCGCGGCCCGGAGCAGGGTCGCCGGTCGTACACGGCACCCCCAACGGGTACAATGTGCCTGGGCGATCATTCTAGCCGGCGCCGCCGGAGTTGGATAGCGGCGCCTGGAGTCGGTGGTGTCTGAACAGATAATCGGCATGGACGACATGATGGCGGTCTACGAGGTGACCGATCTGTTCGGGATCGACCGTGAGACGATCAGCGTGCCGCTCGAGAGAGAAGGACAGGGCCGCGTGAGCCGCGTCGCGGACGGAGGCGTCGAGATCACGGTGCCCGCCGAGACGCCCACGCGGGACTGGCTGCCCAGCCTGACGGAGGAGCTGCTGGCGCTGGGATTCGAGCTACGGGCCGAGGAGGACGAGGAGGCGGACGAGTGGTCGTAGACGGGAGGACCGTCGCATGAGGTGGGGATCGGCCGTATCGAACAACGCCTCCCTGCAGGGGGCCGTCGAGGAGTGCGTCTCAAGCGTGCTGGACGGGCTCGAAGGTCTGCGGCCCGATCTCGCGTTCGTGTTTCTCTCCGCGGCCCACGCAGCCGCCTACGACCAGGTTCCAGCCTTGGTGCGCCGCGGCCTGGGCGACTGCCCGCTGCTGGGATGCTCGGGAGGCGGCGTCATCGGGGCGGGTCGAGAGGTGGAGGGCGGCCCCGGCCTTGCGATCGCCGCGGCTGCCATGCCCGAGGCGGAGCTGTCGCTGTTCCACGTCGAGAACGACGGCCTGCCCGACCAGGACTCCCCGCCGGAGCGGTGGTGGGAGGTCGTCGGCAGCTCGCCGGACGGCCAGCCCGACTTCGTCCTGCTCGCCGACCCGTTCAGCTTCGCGGCCGACAGGCTCATCGCCGGTATCGACTACGCGTTCCCCGGAAGCGCGACGATAGGGGGCCTGGCCAGCGGCGCGCACGGGCCGGGCGGCAACGCCCTCTACGTCGGCGACGAGGTCCGGACGTCGGGCGCCATCGGCGTCGCGGTGGCGGGCTCCGTCACCATAGACACGGTCGTCGCCCAGGGCTGCCGTCCAATCGGCGCGCCGATGCAGGTCACGTCCTGTGCCGACAACTGGCTTCTGGCGCTGGACGGCAAGACCCCCGTGCAGGCGCTGGTGGACGTCATGGGACGACTGGACGAGGGCGAACGGAATCTGGCGCGCCACTCCCTTTTCCTGGGGGTCGCCATGGACAGGTTGAACGAGACGCCGTCCATGGGCGACTTCCTGATCCGCAACATCGTGGGGGTCGACCAGTCCCGCGGCTACATCGCGATAGGCGAGCTGCCGTCGGAGGGCCAGCTCGTGCAGTTCCATCTCAGGGACGCGCAGACGTCGACCGAGGACCTCGACGCCATGCTCAACCGGTACTCCATCGAGCACCCGATCTACGAGGAGACGGGCGCGCTGCTCTTCTCCTGCCTGGGCCGGGGCCTCAACCTGTTCGGCCGCGCCGACCACGACACCGACATGTTCCGCGAGAAGGTCAACGCGATGCCGTTGACCGGCTTCTTCTGCAACGGGGAGATCGGCCCGGTCGGCGGCACGACCTTCCTGCACGGCTACACGAGCTCCTTCGGAATCTTCCGCACGAGGTAGGCCGTGACCGCTAGGAAGGCCGCCTTCGTCTACAGCGACGTTCTGTCGCGCCACGTGCTCAGCCCGGAGCACCCGATGAAGCCCGTGCGGCTGCGGTACGTCTACAAGCTGCTGGAGTCGTACGATGCCTTCTCGCCCGCCAACGTGTCGCTCGTGGAGCCGAGGATGGCTGCCGAAGAAGAGGTGCTCGGGTTCCACGTCCGGGAGTACGTCGAGGCGGTGCGAAGCTTCAGCGCCGGGATGCTTCCGGCCTACCCCAGCACCTTCAACCTGGGTGCCGGCGACAACCCGATCTACGCGGGGATGTACGAGGCCGCGCTGTGGTCTTCCGGGGCCTCGCTGAAGGCCGTGGACATGCTCCTGTCGGGCGAGGTCGAGGCGGCCATGAGCATATCCGGCGGTCTCCATCACGCCATGGCGGACCGCGCCTCTGGCTTCTGCGTCTTCAACGACCCCGTGCTGGCCATCCTGGCGCTGACGAAAGCCGGCATGCGCGTGGCCTACGTCGACATAGACTGCCACCACGGCGACGGCGTGCAGGCCGCCTTCTACGACACCGACGAGGTGCTGACGGTATCGGTACACGAGTCGGGGGCGTTTATCTTCCCGGGCACGGGGTTCACCAACGAGACGGGGACCGGCAGCGGCAGCGGCTACTCGGTGAACGTGCCGCTGTATCCCTACACGACCGACGAGACGTACCTGTGGGCGTTCCGGGAGACGGTGCTCCCGCTGTTGGAGGCGTTCCGGCCGGACGCGTTGGTGACGCAGATCGGGATCGACTCCCACTACCGCGACCCGATCACCCACCTCGCGCTGACGGTGCAGGGCTTCGCGGAGGCCGTGGCCGGGTTCGCCGGAGTTGCGCCGCTGTGGCTGACGCTCGGCGGCGGCGGGTACGACCTGCAGGCGGTTGCGCGGGCGTGGACGCTGGCCTTCGGCGTGCTGTCCGAGCAGGAGCTGCCGGACGACGTCCGGGCGCCGTACCGCGACGCCTACGGGGTAACTTCGCTGCGGGACGCCGAGGAGGCGCCCGTGCGGCAGAAGATGCGGGACGACGCGCGCACGTTCGCCGAGCGCAGCGTGCTCGAAGTCCAGCGCGCCGTCTTCCCGACACATCGACTGGGATAGGGCCGACCGCAGTCCGAGACCGGAGAGCACAATGAAAGTTACGGGGCTGAAGACATTTCTCGTGACGCCGGCTGCGAAGAGGGCGGGCGTCGTCGGGGGCAAGAACTGGCTGTTCGTCAAGGTGGAGACGGACGAGGGGATCGAGGGCTGGGGCGAGGCCTACACGCAGCTCGACCGCGACCGTGCCATCGAAGAGCACGTCCGCGAGCTGGGGCGGTACCTCGTGGGCCGCGACCCGTTCGCCATCAAGCACTTCAGCGCCATCGTCTACGACGACTTCAGCAGCCGCCGCGGCTCGATGGACCTCTACTGCGCGCTCAGCGGCATCGAGCAGGCGCTATGGGACGTCGTCGGCAAGAAGCTGGGCGCGCCCGTCTACCGTCTGCTTGGGGGGCCGTGCCGCGGCCGCATCCGCGTGTACGCCAACGGCTGGTACGCCGGCTCGTCGCGCCCCGACGAGTACGCCGAGAAGGCCGCCGAGACGGTGGCCCGGGGATTCACCGCGATGAAGTTCGACCCGTTCCCCAGGCCGTGGCGGTCCTTCGTCGCCAGGGAGGTCGAGCAGTCGGCCATCGACGTCGTCCGCGCCGTGCGGGAGGCGGTGGGCCCGGACGTCGATCTGCTGATCGAGGGGCACCGCCGTCTCTCGCCGATGAACGCGATCCGCTTCGCCAGGGAGCTGGAGCAGTTCAGGCCGTTCTGGTACGAGGAGCCGGTCCCCGCTGAGAACGTGCCCGCGCTGGCCGAGGTGCGGGAGAGGACGCGCGTGCCGATCGTGACCGGCGAGACCCTCTACACCAAGGCCGCGTTCAGGGAGGTGTTCGAGCGCCGCGCCGCCGACATCATCAACCCGGACGTGTGCAACTGCGGCGGCATCCTGGAGCTGAAGGAGATCGCCGCGATGGCGGAGCCGTACTACGTCGCCGTATCGCCGCACAACTACAACAGCACGACCATCGCGCTGGCCGCGACGGTTCAGGCGGCCGCGTGCATGCCGAACTTCCTGATCACCGAGTACTTCGTGAACTTCGAGGAGACCGGCAACGAGATATCGGTCGACCCGTTCACCGTCGAGAACGGCTACATAGACCTACCCGACCGCCCGGGCCTCGGCCTCGACCTGGACGAGCAGGCCCTGCTAGCCAACCCCTACGTCGAGCAGCCGCCCCGCGCGATCCGGCAGTACCACGAAGAAGGCCCGTAACCCCTGGGCCTGAGCAAGCATAGGCACGCCAAGCTATACAAGGTCGAGAACCTTCACCATGAGGTTCGAGCTAAGGGCGTAGGACGATTTATCGGGGAGCTGGCTTCCTTGGTCAGCATTTGCGTTGGTTGTTCTGAAGTCTGTACAAAGGCCTTGCTCAGGCATCTCTCGTTCGAGATATACTACCGCCGATGCGCCGATCCATATGGAGGTCGATGAGGACGGCTATTGGATGAGGGTTCACAGTAAGGGACCAGTATGGAGAGGGAGACGTCAATGCTGAACAAATTTTGGATCTCCGGTTTGTTGGCAGGTGTCATTGTTGCCGTCGTGGGCTTTGCTACGGCTCAGTCAGTGTTGGCGTGCGGCGGATTCTTCTGCATAGATACCCCTGTCGACCAGAACGCGGAGCGCATCATCTTCACCCAGAACGGTGACGGCACGGTGTCGGCCTACGTGCAGATAGAGTACACGGGCTCGGCCCCAGACTTCTCCTGGATTCTGCCCCTGCCGGAGGCCATCGACGCCGAGGACGTCGAGGTGCCGGAGGACGCGATGGCGGCCTTCAGTGAGCTTGAGGTGGCCACCGACCCGGTGTTCATTCCGCCTCCATTGCCTGAGTGCGTCACTAATGTCACACCCATCCCGATGATGGCGATGGCAGCACCCGTCTCAGTAGAGGTCTTTGCCAGCGGCGAGGTAGGACCGTATGGATTCGACGTGGTGGGCTCGGAAGACTCCGACGCCCTGGTGACGTGGCTGAGGGAGAACAGCTACCGCGTTACTGAGGCGATGGAGCCGCTCATAGACCTGTACGTGGAGGAGGAGTTCGTGTTCCTGGCCATGAAGCTGCGCCCCGACCAGGGGGTGCAGGACGTCGAGCCCGTCAAGGTGACCTATCCATCCAGCGGCCCCATGATTCCGCTGCGGCTCACCGCCGTTGCGGCCAACCCGAATATGGCGGTCATGACGTGGATCTATGCCGACAGGCAGGCGGTGCCTGTCAACTACGCCAAGATGGAGATAGCCAACGAGGAGCTGATCTTCTTCGGCCGTGGCGGAAGCAACAACTATCGGCAACTGATGAGCCAGAAGGCCGACGAATACGGGGGACAGGCCTTCATCACCGAGTACGCCGCGCCGATGCGGGACCTGGTCGTGGTGCACCCGTTGTTGCAAGACCTGTCCAGCCGATACGCCTACGTGACGCGTCTGAATACGGTCATCTCACCCGAGGAGATGACGGTCGACCCCATCTTCGGCTACGACGGTCAGCTCGAGGACGTGTCCAACATACGCGACCTGAGCGACATGAAGGGGGTCTTCCAGTGCGACAGATCGGCGCGAGAGAGCGGTCCAGCCGATATCGGCAGTGAGAGCTCTGCCATCTCGTTGAGCCAGAGCGGAGGTGCGCAAGCTACCACGCAGCCCGCTGGCGCTGTGGAGCCTGCGGCGGGTTCCACGGACAGTTCGCCGTCGGTCGGCACTTTGGTCATAGGGATAGGCATAGGAGGCGCTGGTGTCCTGGCCGTGACGGCGCTTGTATACCTGGGTGTCGTCCTACGTCGGCATCGCGAGGGCTAATGGACTGGGTTCAACTGTGAATCTTGAACCCGGTTCTGACCTGCCGCGGGACCTGCGCTATCAGTATCCAATACGAACGTTGAGGGGACCTGAGGATCACAGAGACCCCAGCCACCCTCGGTAGTTACACCACAGCTCCGACACGCACGCCGACTGGTCCGTCAGTTGTCCATAGCCGTAGATGCCCAAACGCGCCGGGGAGACGCGGAAAGCCCTTGCTTCAGTGAGCCTTAATATCCGACCAGGATGCTTCCATGGTTGTCCCGGGCAGTTAAGAGACTGACAGCGGCACTCCTTCTACAACGGCAGCCCGACCGAGTGCCCCGTCCAGCGTTGCGAGCTCCGCGCTCTCCCTCTTGGCCAACTCCAGATACATGGCGTCATAGATGGACTGGTCCCGCGATTGAGGCCCTCGCACAACCGTCGTTCCCGCGCAGAGCCTGTCCTCGTGAAGACGGGGGGTGGGCATCCAAGGGTGGGGGCCCAGCTACGAAATCGACGCATTTCCGCCACTCTGCCTCGCGCAAGCGGGGTTGCGCGAGAGTCTCCTGCCCCGGACGCCGCCAACCCCTACGTCGAGCAGCCAACCCGCGCCATCCGCCACTACCACGAAGAGGGCCCCTGACGCCGGGGCCGAATTCTCGCCGCCAGCTACATCGGATTGCGGCCGATCCCTACGCCGCTCTGTCCTCTATGACCAGGGTGCGGCCAACGGCTCGGAGGGCCTTTTGTAGCTGGCCGATATGGGACCTATGGTCGGGATTGACGAGCCTGCGAACCGCCGTCTCGCTCAGTCCCAGGCGCCTGGCGAGGTCACCCCTGGTGATACCCTGCTCGCGCATGGCCAAATAGAGTGCGACTTTGGCGGCTACCACCGGTGGAACGGCGACGACATCCTGACCATCCGACACGGGCCCTGGACGCGGTATGTCCCACCGCTCCTGAACATAGCCCGCCAGAGCGCCGGCCAGGGCATCCTCTGCCATCGCTATAGCTTCCGACCGATCGTCTCCGCAGGTAAGAGCTTCCGGCACGTCGGGAAAGGAGACGGAGAATCCACCGTCTCTTTCAGGCGTAAGGACGCAGGGGTACGAGTACCGCATTCAGAAATCCTCCTGCCTGATGCCCAGCTGCTTCAACATATTGTGGAAGGTTCCAGGCTTGAGTTCGCCGCGGGCGACCATTGTAAAGCGGCGACCGACCCAGAGACGTCCATGGCTGCCCTTCCCTCGACGCGGATCGAAGCGGAACTCCTGTCCAGTCTTCCTGGCATAGCGCAGTGGCTCGCCTGACGAAATCTCTTCCATTCACGGCCAGATTGTCGCACACAAGTGTCCGATTGCACAGTGCGACTTGCCGACGACGGACAAGCGTCCTCCAGGAAAGCCTTCGCCACAGTGAGCCTCTGGTAGCCGACCCGGGTACTTCCACGGTTGTACCGAGCAGCTAAGAGACTGACAGCGGCACTCCTTCTACAACGGCAGCCCGACCGAGTGCCCCGTCCAGCGTTGCGAGCTCCGCGCTCTCCCTCTTGGCCAACTCCAGATACATGGCGTCATAGATGGATAGCTCATGGGCTCTTGCCAGGTCGAAGGCGGACTGAAGGTCGGGGTCCGCATCCGTTCGGATGGGCAAGCCCTTCAGGGCGTCCAGCCGCTCCTTGATCCCTCCCGCAGCAAGACGACCGCGTCGCTCCGCGACCAGCAGCGTGTTGCGGGTTTCCAGGTGCCACAGGTGCGGCACCAGCGCCCCGTCCTCCTCGAGAACCTCCAACACACTATCTGCGCGCGGCTCCTCCTCATCGTCGAAGAGCCACGCCATGACAACCGATGCATCGACAACCAGTCCGCTCATAGGCGATGGCCCTCGTGGCGGGCGGCGAGTATCTCCTCAGTGGAGAAAGCCACGCGCTCCCAACCGGCGCGGCGCTGCCGGAAGCGCTCTACCGCCCTCTTGCGGTTGGCGCGGTCCTGCGCGGGGGCGGGAACCAGGTGCGCAACCGGCTTGCCGTGCCGGGTTATGGCAACGGTCTCCCCGTGCTCGACCACACGGAGGAGCTCGGCCAAGCGCGTCTTGGCTTCGGTAGCTTGAATCTCACGCATGTCTGACTCCAACCAGTTGTTTTGACCATACCATTCTATCAATTGCCCCCAACCAGGTCAAATGAGCCTGGGGATTCCCCACCTGATTGGGCCGGGGGGCGTGACGGGACGGCTTCCGGTGTCATCGTGGCGTACCCTGTCGGCGATGGATTCCCGCGTCCGCGGAAATGACGGAGGTGGAGAATTCCCCGGGGCGCCTACGCCTTTCCCGCCATCTGGTCGACGAGGTGCGAGGTCTTGATCACGTCGCGTATGTCGCTGGATGGGACTACGCCGTTGTGGACGCACTCGGCGAAGTGCCGGTGCATCGCCACCGTGCCGTCGATGTCCAGGGCGTCGGTGGGCGCCTCGTCGCTCAGCTCCGCCGCCGCCATGATCCTCGGCTCCTCGTTGTCCCGCAGCACCTCGATCTCGTTGGGGATGCGCATGTAGCACCCCACGCCCACGCCGTGAAGCTCCGACCGCAGCTCTCTGCCGCCGGAGGCGCGGTTGGCGGTGATGATGCCGACGGCGTCGTTGGCGAACCTGATGAGTCCGTTGTAGTTATTGGGCCAGGACGAGCTGTGGGCGTCCTGGTAGGCGGTGACCTCCACGGGCTCGCTGCCGGCCATGAAGCGGACCAGGTCCACCACGTGACAGACATCCTGCCAGAGGGTCCCCGTCTCGCGCTGCTCCTGTCCCAGGAGGTTCTTGTGGAACTCCCCGATGGCCAGGGTGGGCGGGCCCTGCCGGTCCACCAGCCGCATCGCCTCCCGGGTGACGGCGGCGTACCGACGCTGGTATCCCACCATGCAGAAGACGCCGTTGGCCTCCGCGGCGTCCAACAGGAGCTGGCTCTCCTCCGTGTTGGCGCCGGCGGGCTTTTCGATGAAGACGTGCTTGCCCGCGGCCATGCACTCCAGGGCGATGCGGGTCACCAGCGTGTCGCTCATCACGACGCAGACGGCGTCCAACTCCACCTCGTCCAGCATCTCACGATAGTCGATGAAGCGCCGGGGGACCTGGTAGCGCTCCGCCGCGGCCAGCAGCCGCCCCTCGTCCAGCTCTGCCACGGCCTCCAGGGAGACCTCCTCGATGCGGTGTAGCGATGGGTAGTGGGCGCTGGAGGCGCGGCGCCCCGCGCCGATGAATCCTGTTTTCAGCATCCGGTCATCCTTTCAGTAGTGCGGCGAGCTCGTCGCTGGTGGTCGTCGGGCACCAGTGCTTCTCGACGTGCTCCACCACCAGCCGCGTTCCCTCGTCGTGGCTGACGTAGGGCGGGCGCCCTGGATTGTACATGGAGTCCGTGAGGTCGCGGACCAGCACGCAGTCGACGCCCCACCGGGTCATCTGCTTGATTCCGAAGGGCCTGTTCAGCACGCACATGTTGACGTGGACCCCGGTGAAGAACAGGGTGTCGACGCCGGCGCCGCGCAGCATCGAGTAGACCTCCGCGCCGTCCTCCGAGATCACGTCCCCCTCCGCGATCTCGATGGCCGCGTGCTGCCGCCGCCACGGACTGCGCCGCGCATCGGGACGGGGAAGCTGGCAGTCGCCGGTGTCGCAGCCTCCGTCGGAGTCGTCTATCGGCAGCTCCACGTCGGGCAGGTCCAGGGGCTCCGGCGGCTCCACCGGGGGGAGATCCCTCATCCTCTGCCGCTGCGGCGTGCCTTCGTACCGCTCCAGGGTACCCGAGGGAGCGTGGACTATCCTGGCCCCGGCGCTCCGGGCGTCCCTCGACAGCTCGTCTATGCGCGCGGCCAGGAGGGCCGACCGCTCCGCCGCCGTGCGGCACCAGTGGGTGTCCCACACGTCGCAGACCAGGACCGCCGACCTGGCGGGAGCGATGGGCCTCTGGACGCTTACCTCCCGCCAGATGCCGCTGCCCTTCTGCGTCTCCACCCGGCTCCTGAGGCCCAGAATCGGCGGCCAGGCGCCCTCGTCACGGACCACGTCTCATATCCTCCCTCCGCACCACAGGACCGCGTTGGCCAGCAGGCGCAGGAAGCCGGGCTCTTCGAAGTCCTCCTGGTGCCCCAGCGACGTGTAGAAGACCCGCCCGCCCGCGTGGGTGCGGGTCCAGGTGACGGGCTCGTCGTGCTCGTCGGTGCTGGCGCTCATGAGGAGCGAGGTGTCGGCCGCGATGGGGGTGTTGCGGTAGAGGCTGCCCGCGGAGCTGAACTCGGCGACGCCCTCCAGGAGGAGATGGCCTTCGGAGCCGGGCTCGAATCTGGCGCGGGCCCTGGGGCCGTGCCTCCAGTGCATCTGGTAGTTCCCTCCCAGCACCTCACCGTCGAAGGCGAGCCAGTTCTGGAAGGCGTGGCTGGCCGTTCGCACTCCCACGACGGGCCCGCCCGCGGCGCAGTAGGCCTTGAACCGCTCGAGCTCCTCACCGTCGACGTTCAGCCGCCGGGTGAACAACAGCAGGACGTCGGTCTCCTCGATGGCGGACAGGGACTGATGGTCGTCTTCGGAGCGGTAGACGATGAGCTCCGCGCGTACGGGGTGCTCCCTCTCCACGTAGTCGCGAAACATGGTCAGCGAGCTCTCGGACTCGTACTCGAAGGAGCCCGATACCATGCACAGCTTCAGGGGTTCTTCGTTCATGCGCTCCTCCCTTGGCGCTGTCCCGGCGTCAGCGGTTCATCTGGAAGACGAGGCCCAGTATATCGTCGGGGGCGTCGATGATGGCGGCGATCTCCTCTTCGGCCCTCTCCAAGGGTATCCTGTGGGTGGTGAGGCAGTCGACGTCCAGCTTTCCTTCAGCGATGAGCCTTATGCAGAGCTCCAGGTTCGTCCGTGTGGTCCAGCGCATGAGGACCGGAGGGTAGCCCTCGCCCCTCTCCCAGGCCTCGTCGTGATAGCCCGGGCCTGTCCTCGCAGACCGGCGTATGTCCACGTTCCACGGCGTCCCGGGCAGCTCGATTTTCGCGCCGCCAACCACGGTGATCTGGCCCATCCGGTGGCCGTCCGGCGAGAGCTTCATGCACCGGGTCAGCTTGGCCACCGCCTCGGTGCCGTCGGCCCCGAAGGCCAGGACGGCCGAGTCGAGGCCACTCCCTCCCGTGAAGGCCAGAGTCGCCTCCACCTCGTCCTCCCGGCCGGAGTGTACGACGGCGTCGATCCCCCATGCGGCTGCTATCTCCCGCCTCTTCGCAATCATATCCCAGCCGATGACGTAGCTACCAGCGAGCTGGTACATCCGGGCCGTAAGCTGGCCCAGCAGCCCCAGCCCGACGACGCAGCAGAGCTCGCCGAAGCCGGGGGCGCCGCGGCGCAGGGCCTGTATCGCCGTCGCCGAGAGCATCGCGTAGGCGCCCTGGTCGAAGGTCACGCCGTCCGGCAGGGCGACGCACAGGTTCTGGGGCACCAGGGCGTGAGTCGCGTGCCTGGCGTAGCCCCCGCCCATGGCCGCGACCCGGTCCCCCGGCCTGAGTCCGCTCACCCCCTGGCCTGCCTCCAGCACGACGCCCGCGTTGGAGTAGCCGAAGGTCCTGGGGCGGCCGCCGGGCCCGGCGCGGGAGTCGCCCCGGGCGTGGCCCCGCCATCCCAGCAGCTCCGTGCCGGGGCTCACCAGGGAGCTCTTCACCTCCAGCAGCACACAGCCCGCCGCCACCCGGGGAATATCCTCTTCCAGCAGCCCGATGCGTCCGTCGGCCATGATCGCCGCAACCGTCAGCTTGCCTGGCATATGCGTCTCCTCGACTACAGCTACCTGATTGCTCTCTCCAACGCGGCGCGATTGCGGTATATCCACGCCGCGGACCGGGCGCGCCAGGTCAGCCCCCAGATGATGGGGAAGCCGTCAGGCATCGGATCGACCGTCTCGCGGGTGACCCCAAACGCGTCCGCCTGCTCGGCGGTGTCATGAATAGCGTACCCGATGATCCGATCGACGAGACCGCGCCGCTGCGCGGTCGACAGCCCATAGGCGTCGACGATAGCGCGAAGCTGGCGGGCGCGGACCTCCAGGGATGGCAGACCCTCCCGCTCCGCGACGTCGTCGCTGAACAGCTTCGCGTTGAGCCAGCAGGCCTGGGCAAATTCGATCATCGGATCGACCGGGCCGGCGGTCTCCCAGTCGATCAGCGCTACCGGAAGCCCGTCTCGGGTCACGATATTCCAGGCCGCGACGTCGCAGTGCCCAATAGTCCTGTCGGGCCCGCCAAGGCCCCGGCCGAACCACGGCGGCCACACCGCGTCGGGGGGCGGCCGGTAAGACGCGGTCGCCTCGTGTAACTGCCGTAGCAGATGACCCACCCCCGCCGCGCCCTCGATGGTCCACGGGCCAGGGTGTGTGAACTCGCCCTCGATATAGCTGAGCGTCTCCCGACCGTCAGGAGCGAACCCCGAGCCCACGACACGTGGAGCGCCGGAGAATCCGACCTCTTCCAGGTGCCGCAGCAGCGAGTGCACGGTTGGCGTCCAGGGGCCGGCTGCCCGTAGGACGACGTCGCCCTGCCGCCGCACCCCGGTACTTCCCGCACCCCGGGTTCTCAATACTATCTCGTTCTCCGCTTCCGCCATCGCGCCATTCTCACGGCGCGCAACGAAGGTAGTCAAGTTTCCCTGCCGACAACGTAACTGTTCGGACTTGATAGAACGATCGCCCTCGGGAGTCTGGATGCCCTCTTTCGCGGGCATGACGGTGGGGAGCGGCTCCCTGCGGGTTGCGGTGCTCCCGGCGCCGGAGGATCTGCCGCACGAGTAAAGGGAAGTCGTCATTCCGGCCCCCGAGCCGGAATCCAGGGGCGGGGAGGTCGACTTCAATCCGCGTCGTTGCCGCCAAGACCTGTTTCACGCCTGGAGGTCTGCCGAGGTGTCTGGAGGCGGGCGCAGCGCGCCAGAGCAACACCCTGTCGGGGATGGATTACCGCCTTCGAAGACCCTTACATAACTCCCGTTTTGCGAGACAGCGGGGCGGAGATACCGAGTATTCCTAGCGGGGAACCCCCAACCCTGGATTCCCGCCTGCGCGGGAATGACGGTTGTGTAAGGGTCTCCCTGCGCGGGAAGGACGGTTGTGCAAAGGTCTCCGTCCGCGGGAAGGACGGAGATGGGGGGATTTGGGCGGTTCGCCCCTGGCACTTTGGCGGGGGTGGCGCTCCCGCCCCTTCATCGGTCTATTCCGCGGCCCGGAGGCCGGGATGTCCCTACGCGTAGCTCCCTCGATGCTGCGCTTTCTTGCGGCCGAAAGTCCAGGTCAGGCGTTTGAACCGGCGCCCGAGGCCACGCTCGATCTCCCGCCACTTCCCCTCTTCGTCCGGAGTGATTAACGTCACCGCCTCGCCGGAGCGGCCCATCCGGCCGGTCCGTCCGACACGGTGTGTGAAGAGCAGCTCTGTGTCCGGCAGGTCATAGTTGATGACCTGTTCGATGCCCTCGATGTCCAGGCCTCTGGCAGCGACATTCGTTGCGACCAGGATTGGGACGTCGCCGGAACGGAAGTCCTTCATCACACGCTCGCGGGCGTTCTGACTGAGGTTGCCCTGTAGCGCCCCAACGGGATAGCCCATGCTGTCGAGCTGTTTCGCCAGCCTCTTGACGCCGTGCTTGGTCCTGCCGAAGACAAGGACCGGGGCGCCGTGCCGCTCGTCCAGCAGGTCTTGGAGGACCTCAATCTTGTCGCTCGGGCGGATGGTGTACACGAGGTGTTCCACCGAGGGCAGGGATTGCAGGTCTGCGTCCACCGCGACCGTTACGGGGTCCTTCAGGTGCTTCGCAGCGGTCGTGGCCACCCACTCAGGCATGGTGGCGGACATGAGCGCCGTCTGGCGTGTCGAAGGCGTCTCGCCAAGGATCGCCTCGACGTCGTGGGCGAAACCTCTATCCAGCATCTCGTCGGCCTCGTCCAGCACCATGAACCGTACTGATCGCAGGTCGAGGGTGCCCTGGCGTATGTGGTCCAGCGTCCGGCCCGGCGTGCCGATGATGATGTGGGCGCCGTTCCTCAATGCCGTGTACTCCGGATTCAACGACCGGCCGCCGTACAGCAACGTCACGCGAAAACGCTGCGACGATGCCACGGCCTTTATGACGTCGGCCACCTGAATGGCCAGCTCCCGCGTGGGCACCAGCACAAGCGCCTGAATCCGCCGGACCGACGGGTCGCACTGCTCCACCATGGGAACGGCGAACGCGAGCGTCTTGCCGGACCCCGTGCGTGCCTGACCTATCAGGTCACGGCCCTCCAGCAGGTGCGGGATGGACTTTTCTTGAATGGGTGTGGGTTCTGATATGCCCAGCTGGGCAATCGCCCGTCTGGTAGAGGCCTTCAGGTCCATTCCGGGAAATCCGGCGGCCACGGCGTTGTCGGCATCCCCAGGGTATTCATCGTCCGCTACCGGCTCGTTCACGGGCGCCTTGGCCGCGGCTGGCGGAGTGTAGCGACGGGACTGGTAGCACGGGACGCAGTACACCTGCCTGTCCGGACTCGGCAGGAAGGGAACGGATGTCGACGCGTTGCAGGCGGCACATACCGCCGGGTGGTGCTTTGTACTGTCGGATCGAAGGGTGCGGGTAATCACAGGTGTGGATGGCATACGGGAAGAAAGTACCTCTATCTTGGTGGCGTGAAATAATGGGGCCGGCGCGGGTCGGAGAAGACGAAACAGTGGGACGGATGGTAGTCAGTCGCTGAATAAGCCGGGACGCGTCGGTCACATGCGCGAGGTTATTCTAGCAGAAAACTCCGCGAACGTTTCCTGCCGGGCCTGCGGCGCCGCACTATCATCGGCAGTCCCGGGGTTCCTAGTCGCGGGCGCGGGCACCGTCGCGGCGCTTACGCTTGCGGTCCACGGCGGAGAGCTTCATCTTGCGCAGTCGCAAGTTCTGGGGAGTGACCTCCACAAGCTCGTCATCAGAAATGAACGCCAGCGCTTCCTCGAGGCTCATCCTCACAGTGGCCTTCAGGCGTTTCGCGATGTCGGCCGTTGACGAACGAATGTTGGTCAGCTTCTTCTCCTTGCAGACGTTGATCTCGATGTCGCCCTCGCGGCGTTGGGAGCCTACGATCATGCCGGCGTAGATCTTGGTGCCGGGGTCGATGAACGTGTCGCCCCTGCCCTGGGCGTTGAGCAGACCATAGGTGACGGCGACACCGCCCTCGGATGCCACAAGCACGCCGCCGCGCTGGGACTGAATTTCACCTTTCATCGGTTCGTACGAGGTGAAGGCGCTGCTCTTCACTCCGTCGCCACGGGTGATTCGGAGAAAGAAAGCGTTGAATCCGATAAGCCCGCGGGTGGGAATCTTGTACTCCAGGAAGACGTAGCCGTCCTCGCCGTACCGCATGGCCCGGAGCTGCCCCAAGTGGGCGGACAGGTGTTCGGTCAGCACGCCCATGTGCTCGTCACGGGTGGTGATGTTCAACACCTCGTAGGGCTCGTGTACCTTGCCCGCGATCACTTTGGTGACGGGCGCGGGACGGGACACCTGGAACTCGAACTGTTCACGGCGCATGGTCTCGACCAGGATGGATAGGTGCAGCTCTCCCCGTCCGGCAACCACGAACACGTCGGGGCTGGCGGTGGTCTCCACCCGCAGGCTGACGTTGGTCCGCAGCTCTCTCATCAGCCGTTGGTAGAGATTGCGCGAAGTGCAGTGATCGCCCTCTCTGCCCATGAAAGGGGAGGTGCTGACGCCAAAGGTCATCCACACCGTCGGTTCGTTGATGTCGATGGACGGCAGGGCCTCCGGGCTTTCGAGAGAGGTGATCGTGTCGCCGATGGACACGCCCTCAGGGCCGGTGACGGCCACTATGTCCCCGGTATGGGCCTCGGTGACTTCAACCCGCTCCATCCCGCGGAACACGAATATGTGCTCCACGATATGGGAGGTGGACTCAGCGTCGGGGCTCAACAGGACCACTTCGTCGCGAAGCCTGAGTGTGCCATTGGTGATCCGGCCGACGGCCACTTGTCCCACGTAGTTGTCGTAGTCAAGTGCCGCAACAAGCATCTGCAGCGGGGCGCCGGAGTCCCCGGTCGGCGGCGGCACCGAATCCAGGATAGCTTTGAAGAGGGGTTGCATATCCGATCCAGGATCATCCGGGCTCGCTGTTGCGTAACCATCCCGGGCAGATGCATAGAGCACAGGAAAATCCAGCTGCTCCGCATTCGTAGCCACCTCCAGGAACAGGTCCTGGACCATCTCCACCACCTCAGCCACCCGGGCCTCCGGCCGGTCCACCTTGTTGATGACCACCATGGGCGTGACGTTCTGCTGGAGCGCCTGGCGGAGCACGTAAGTCGTCTGGGGCATGGGCCCGTCCACGGCGTCGACCAGCAACAGACAGCCGTCGGCCATGTTCATGACACGCTCCACCTCGCCGCCGAAGTCCGCGTGGCCCGGCGTGTCGATGATGTTGATCCTGACGCCCCCATAGGAGACCGAGGCGTTCTTGGCCAGAATCGTGATGCCGCGCTCTCGCTCCAATGGGTTGGTGTCCATAATCAAGGCTCCCACCTGTTGGTGGGCCCGGAAGACCTGACCCTGTTTCAACAGGGCGTCGACCAGCGTAGTCTTGCCGTGGTCGACGTGGGCTACGATGGCCAGGTTGCGGATATCGCCGTTCTGATGGTCGCTCAAATTTAATTACCTCGAGTACCATGATAGAGCATCCCGCGGGGGAACCTGCCGCCTGCCATGGCGTGACCACCCGCTGGACCGTTCGCAGTTCACAATGGACGCCAAGAGCCCAGGCACTAGTGGGCAGTGGGTCTGATGGCGCCACGCAATCCGTAAGATTGCCCCAGTGATTTGGACTGGCCCGTCAAGTGGAGGCAGCTTGGCGGGTGCTTCACCAAACTCCGGAGCTGCTACGAATGTCTCAATCGATGTGAGACCTGTCGGTTCGATGGGTCCTTCAAATATCCGGGTAGTGTGGAACACATGGGGATGCAGAAGGTCTTCTGCCGCGCTGGCACGCCGGTGTCTCTGATGGGGCAACTGACCTGCCCCGATCTTCGCAGCGTACGTTACGTAAGTCCGACAGGCACAGAAACAGGGTCGGCGCCCAAATCCCCCACCTCCGTCATTCCCGCGAACGCGGGAATCCACCACCGACAGGGTGCCCCACCATGACACCGGAAGCTGTCCATCACGCCGCCGGTCCAATCAGGTGGGAAATCCAGGGTCGGCGCCCACCCGTACCTCAGTGAGCTTGCTGAACCAAGAAGCGCCCTTCGACAAGCTCAAGGCTAACGGGTGGACTTGCTCGCCAGCACCCTGTGAGAACGCGCTCTCAGGACCTGTTCAGCTTGGTCACCCGGCCCCCGATGAGCCATTCGGCCACGTACAGGTTGCCATTGCCGTCCACGGCCAGACCGTGAGGACTGTTGAACTTGCCCGTCTCCAGGAGGCTGGTGGGTACGATCTGCCCGCCATCGCTCTTATTGTTGGGCCAGCCCTCCACGTCGCACACCTGCTCGTTGTCGCCGATGTACGTGAGCAGCTCGTCGTTGATATCGGTGACAGCCAGGCGCGCGCGAAGCTCGGCGATCACCATCAGATCACCATGTGTCACGAAACCGCTTGGCGTGGTCAGAAAATCGGTGCCGAATGACCGCCTGAATCCGCCCTCCATGTCGTAGACCTGGACCCGGGCGTTGGACCGGTCCGCCACGTAGAGCTCCGGCTCGGACTTGCGCTGGTCGATGAAGATGCCGTGAGGGCAACTGAACGCTCCGGCCCCCTCCTCGCCGTTGAGGCTGCCCACGTACTCGCCGTCCTTCGTGTATCTGTGGACGTAGCTGGCGCCGTACCCATCGCCCACCCAGACGTCGCCGTTGCCCCCGAATCGCTCCTCGTTCACCGCAACGGTTGTGGGGGAGTAGCGGGTGTCTTCGTAGACGGGAAGGGGAGGCCTCTCCAGCCTCATGACTACCTCGCCGTCCAGCGTAGTCTTGAACACCTGGCCGGACGCATCGCCTGCGCCCGGAGGAACGTCGTAGCCGAGACTGGGGCTCTTCTTGGAGCCGTTGTCCGCAATCCAGAGGACCTCGACCCCACCCTCGTTGGCGAGAGTCATCCCATGTGCGTCCGCAAAGTCGCCGCGCCACGAGGATATGAAGTTCCCGTCTCTGTCGAAGGTCATTACCTCCGGGTCGCCGGGGTGGCAGGTTACGACGTTTCCCGACTCCGTGACCACGATGCCCGGATGAGCCCATCCCTTGCGGGAGCTGTCGCTCTCCGGAATCTTGGCCCATCTGTCGATCCAATCGTACGAATTCTCTTCGCTTCCTACCCGCATGACACAACCTCCTCTACTTGCCCTTCCCTCGATGGAGTCCAAGGGTAGGTATCTTGGCGCCGGTCTGAACCTGGAGCGCGCTCACCGTTCCCGCACATGCGCAGCGTGAAACCCCGCTCAACTGCCCCGACAGCCTCCGACGAGGCACCGAAGCGCCGAAGGCTGGAAGATCAGGCGCAGGCCGGGGGATGCGTCAGCGTGGCGCCGATATCCACGTCCCCTGCTCCTTCGATATGTCGTGACCGGGAAGGAGCGGGCGCGCTCCGATTATGGATTCAGGATGACCTTGGTGTACCCGTCGATGCGCTTGTCGAACTTGTCATAGGCATCGACAGCATCGTCCAGCGGCACCTCGTGGGACACCACAAAGCTGGGAGCGGCCTTTCCGGATATGATCAGGTCGCGCAGGTACGCATTGTACTGCTTCACGTTGCACTGACCCGTACCCAACTTCAGACCCTTCTCGAAAAGCTTCCCGAAGTTGATGGACAGAGCGCCCTTCTTGGCGCCCTCGTCCACGCCGCCCGGGTCCGAAGGCACATACAGCCCCGGGATGCCCATCATCCCGGTGGGATTGATCAGGTCGATCATCTGATTCAGGACCACGTTGGGAATTTCGTCCTGCTCACCTCCGGCGGCGGACGACCCCTGAGCAGCCGCCTGATAGCCTACGGCGTCGACCGTCTTGTCCACACCGTCGCCCCCGCGCAGGTCTCTGATCTGCTGCACCGGATCGCCGTCATCGAAGTTGATGGCGGTAGCGCCAACCTCGCTGGCTTTGTCCAGGCGCTCCTGCACGTGATCTATGGAATAGACCTCCGCCGCCCCCCTGATCATGCAGCTGTAGGTGGCCATCAGGCCGACGGGGCCCGCGCCCCACACGGCGACACTCTCACCGGGACTGACGTTGGCGAGCTCCGTGCCGTGATAGCCGGTGGGGAATATGTCCGCCAGAAGCGCAAAGTCCGACTCGAACTCATCCCCGGCCGGCAGAGGCAGACAGTTGAAGTCCGCATGAGGCACCTGGAGGTATTCGGCTTGACCGCCGCGCCATGGCCCCATGGCGACGTATCCATACGCGCCGCCGGCGAATCCGGGGTTGACCGTGACGCAGAAGCCCGTAAACCCCCGCTGGCAGTTCTTACAGAAGCCGCAGCCCACGTTGAACGGCATCACGACCCTGTCGCCTGCGGACAGCGACTTGACAGCGGATCCGACCTCTTCGACTACACCCATGTTCTCGTGGCCGAAAATGATGCCCGGTTCCGCGGCGGTTCGACCCTCATACATGTGCAGGTCAGAACCGCAGATGCAGCTGGAGGTAATTTTGACGATCACGTCATTCGGGTGCTGTAGCTCCGGATCGGGAACTTCCTCTACAGACACACTGAACGGTCCCTGGTATACGACGGCTTTCATGTAAACCTCTCCTTCCCCATTTGGACTACGACCGCAACGCGGTCGGTCTCTCAGATTGCCGCAAAGTGTATCAGGCTGATATACGGTTGTCTAAATCCGGAAAAGCCGCCAAACCCAAACAAACCGGAACGCTTCCCAGTTTCGAGGCGGGTTGCTACTACTCATACCAGCCCGATCCAAATAGGAGCCCGTCATGCCGCACAATCCAAGTGTGTTTCTGACGGTTCTCGCCCGATTCCGGGTTGAGCAACACATAGTCGACCCAATGACCCGCCTCAGTGGCGCTCAGCAAATCGTCGCCATAGAAATACCCCGTGGCGTCCACACGGAGGCTGGGATCACGCCCTCGAAACTGCGGGTTATGGTGGGCTATCGTGTAGCCGTCTTGGTCGATGATGAAGACGTACCACTGGCCGTCAACACTCTCCTTGGCGTTGTAGTAGGCGACGGCCTCCTCCAGGCCGAGGGCGACGTAGAGGTTCATGGCCTGCTGCACGAAGGCCTTGGTGTAGGCGGGGGCGTCGGACTTGCCGGGGCCGCGTTCGTACCAGCCGGAGCCGAAGGTGATGCCGTCGTGGATGATCACCCAGGAGTGCTTGGTCTCCACAACGCCAGAGGTGGGATTGGCATAGGTGTAGTCGAACCAGGCGCCGTCCTGGTCGGCGGAGGCGGCGACGGCGGACCCCGTGGGGTAGGAGTTGGGTCCGAGAGCCTGGGAGACGTGCTTGCCCACGAGGTCGGGGGCGGGGGCATGAGCGACGAGAGTCTGGTTCTCATCAATGATGAAGACGTACCACTGGCCGTCAACACTCTCCTTGGCGTTGTAGTAGGCGACGGCCTCCTCCAGGCCGAGGGCGACGTAGAGGTTCATGGCCTGCTGCACGAAGGCCTTGGTGTAGGCGGGGGCGTCGGACTTGCCGGGGCCGCGTTCGTACCAGCCGGAGCCGAAGGTAATGCCGTCGTGGATGACCACCCAGGAGTGCTTGGTCTCCACAACGCCAGAGGTGGGATTGGCATAGGTGTAGTCGAACCAGGCGCCGTCCTGGTCGGCGGAGGCGGCGACGGCGGACCCCGTGGGGTAGGAGTTGGGTCCGAGAGCCTGGGAGACGTGCTTGCCCACGAGGTCGGGGGCGGGGGCATGAGCGACGAGAGTCTGGTTCTCATCGATGATGAAGACGTACCACTGGCCGTCAACACTCTCCTTGGCGTTGTAGTAGGCGACGGCCTCCTCCAGGCCGAGGGCGACGTAGAGGTTCATGGCCTGCTGCACGAAGGCCTTGGTGTAGGCGGGGGCGTCGGACTTGCCGGGGCCGCGTTCGTACCAGCCGGAGCCGAAGGTGATGCCGTCGTGGATGACCACCCAGGAGTGCTTGGTCTGCACAACGCCAGAGGCGGGATTGGGGTAGGTGTAGTCGAACCAGGCGCCGTCCTGGTCGGCGGAGGCGGCGACGGCGGACCCGGTGGGATAGGAGTTGGGTCCGAGAGCCTGGGAGACGTGCTTGCCCACGAGGTCGGGGTCGGGGGCATGAGCGACGAGAGTCTGGTTCTCATCGATGATGAAGACATACCACTGGCCGTCGATGCTCTCCCTGGCGTTGTAGTAGGCGACGGTGGCATCGAGTCCTTCCGATTCGTATCTGCTGATGGCGTCCCCTACTAGGAACTTGGTGTAGTCCCCGGGCGTCGACTTGGGAGGTACGGCCGCCGTGGTATAACTCGTGTCCAACTGCTCCTGCATCTGCTCAATGAGAGACGCGACGGTGGCCTCATCCACGAGGGCGGGTGCGCCCGCGGGGCCCTGCGGCCCGGGAGGCCCCTGCTCCCCGGCAGGCCCAGCGTCTCCCTGGCAGGCAGCAATTGACAGGACAAGAGCGATGATCGGGGTTACTGTGACTAGTGCGCGCATTGTCAAACCCCCTGGTTGCGACGGGCGACGCCGGACCTCGCGAAAGCGGATACTACCGCTGCGCCAGAAGTGTCCGAGTCAAACTTCAGCCCGCGGAAGCGCATGCGCCGCTGCCAAGTCGTACGGTATCGGCGGTTACCATTTGCCGGACCGTTCAGCGTGCGCGTGGTCAGGCAGCCGATACGATAACCCCGCGTCGTCGTAAGCCGACGCTGCGAGAAGGGTTGAGAACCGACATTCCCCATATCAGACTGCGGGTGTCCAAAGAACCCTCCATCCTTCACGACGGTGATGGTAGGGGCATCCACGAACGCCGTCAACTATCCCATCGGGCTCACAAAACCATCTCTCGGTGCCGTGAATTAGCGTCCGCCAGGCAACGGAGGCAGCTTTCAGCACGTTTGCACACTCTTCAACTCATCCAGGCGCACAGCTCCCCCTTGGCTATCCTCGTCACCTCCGATGATCCCAAGGATACTCGCTACCCTGGTGCTGGATGGAGCCCGCCGATACGCTCCAGCACTTGTCGAAATACCTCCCGAGGCACCGCTCCCTCGGCTAGCTGAAACACCAGCCGCCGGGCGTGGCGAACTAGCCTCCCCCCTATCTTGATAAGTTTGACCTGGAGGCTTCGCAACGACCAGTGCTTGACCGCCCTGGGCAGGCATAGCCTGCGCAGCAAGTTCCCCAGATTGTAGGCTAGAATGAACAGAGCCAGTCGCACCTGGT
This sequence comes from Dehalococcoidia bacterium, assembly GCA_965261815.1. Taxonomy (GTDB): domain Bacteria; phylum Chloroflexota; class Dehalococcoidia; order Lucifugimonadales; family CAZENU01; genus CAZENU01. The sequence goes on along the minus strand of CBDHDR010000002.1, from coordinate 2,180,579 downwards.
TGGCCACGAACCTGTGGCAGGACAGCCGGGTCCAGTTCAGGGCGTACTTGCCTTCCTTGATCCACTGCTCGGCAGTACCTCTGCCATTGTAGAAATGCACTACCCCCTCGGGGCCAGCCGACATGTTGGTGACGATGAAGCCCACTCGAGGGAATAGCTCTCCCTGGTGCCATTCTACCTTGGCTATCACCCAACGCGGTCGGTCCCAACTCCCCGCTTGATACCAGAAGTCGCGGGCGCCCTCGATACGCGCCGATCACCGACTGCCCCTGAGTGTCCCGACACCCCGTCGTGGTGTATCGAAGGGCGCCACTCGTGGTGAACACCGCGTAGGGAGCTCGACGCAGAACAGCGATAGGAAGGGGACAGGCTCATATCGCCTGTCCCCTTCCTTGGCCTATACGTCGGGCGCCGAGGCCGCCGGGGCTACACCTCGCGGTACTCGCCCTCCACGGTGTCGTCGGGGCGAGGGCCTGAGCCGTCGTCCGGCGCCTGCGGCTCCTCGCCGCCGGCCGCGTCCTGCTTGTAGACGTGCTCCCCGACGCGCTGCAGCGCCTGCTGCAACTCCTCGGCCGCCGACTTGACCGCGTCGACGTCCTCACCCTCCAGCGCCGTGCGGACGGCGGCAACCTTGCCCTCGATCTCCGGTCTGGGTTACCGCAGCGGCGCCAGGCTTGCCGGTTCACATACCCTTGACGTACCCGGAACCGCCGTCCTCAACATCTATATGGATCCGACAGTGGTCGCTGACACCCCATTCCGCCACTTCGTTTAGCGCCTTCGCCCGGACTTCGTCGTGAAATCCTCGAGAGGCAAACACGTGGTCGATTTGCACGTAGGCTCCGTCAGGAGTGTTGGACGGCTTGTGGTAGTAGGTCGGCACGTCCAGCGACTCCGAGTTCAAGTGCTCAGGTACGGGGTCGGCCCGGCGACCGGCAGGGTACTGCGGCCCCAAGTAACCCAACCCCAGGGCTTGGAACCGGTCCAGAATGGTCTGCGCCCGATGATCGAATTCGTTGGTGCTCTGAAACGACATGTTCAAATCCCCGGCCGCCAGTATCCGATGTTTGTCCGGGCGGCCATAGTGGCCGATGAACGCCGACAGGTCGGAGATGATGCTGTGAGCCGAGGCATCAGGATAGATCCAGTCTTTCGCGGCGGCGGTGGGATGAGGGTCGAGCCAGCGGGCGTACATCGAGGCCGCGATGAAGGGTTCCGCGCCCGACGTAGGGACCACCCGGGCGACTTCTACCGTCCCAATGCCGCTCACGGCCATATCGCGTGGTCGTTTCGGATCCACCCAAACGGGTCCGATCTGCCGAAACCATTCGACCTTCACCCGGTCGGACAGCCTCACCACCATGGGCCAACGGTCATAGTTCGGTTTCCCGGTGGCGGAATCGTGGCTCAGCCATGGCTTGTGGGGACTCAGCTCCACTCGGTCGAGCACGTCCTCGGGGACGGTGCCCACTTCCTGCAGCAGGGCCACGTCGGCGTCCATCTCGACCAGCTGCCGCCACGGCTCGTGCATCGTGGCGATGTTCCAGCACACCACTTTGATCATGGAGCGTCTTTGCCCCGACTCCCAGAGCTACATTCCGGCTCCGGTCGAGCCATCGGTCGGTCATCGCCAGCGATCAGCGTGCTTCCCCGGTAGGTAGGACCATTGGGGTCGATGAGCTTGGCGATGCATTCCAGCTTGGCAACTATGGCGTCGAGGGTTGCCTCGCGGTCGGCACCCGCTGGCAGGACGATCGGTACACATACGTCCCCGCTAAGCCCGAATCCACCGAAGGAGGGCGTGAGGACAGCGGAAGGGGGGTGAGGGAGCTGCGGGCGAGATGGCCTGGGCTCCATTGGGGTAGATGGGAGGGCGGCGGACGGTCTTCAGTTGCCGCACAGGGTCCCTATGGCCGTCTGCGGGGACTGCGATGCGCGGGATGGTGAGAGAATACACAGCAGGGAACTCTCGCGGGCCAGGGTGGCGCGAGTTTGCGGGGACCTTCGGTTGTGCGGTGGGTAGCTCGGTCGCCGACGGCGCCGTCAGGCAGGCAATGGCAGGGCTCGCAATCGAGCCAGGGCGCGAGTGAACTGGGTCTCCCAAGGCCAGCCCTGTGGCAGATGCAAAGTGAGGCGGCGGGCCGAGCGGGTGATTCGTCCGGCGAGGGAGAAGAACCGCCGCCGGAGGGTCTTGGTGGTCACCACCTGCTCACCCAGACCGGTCCGCGCTGTCCAACGGGCCAGGTTATGCGCCATCACCTGTATCGCCAGCCAAGCGGCGTTGGCGGCGAAACGGCCCGACGGCATGTGGTTCAGCCCCACGCCGTACTTCAGGTCTCGAATGGCGTTCTCGACCTCGGCATGGCGGCGGTGGTCGGCCTCCAGCTCCAGGGTTTCCCCGTCCCGGTCGGTGATGAAGCCGTGATAGCTGTAGGTGGCGAAGAGGGCCAGTTGGGAACTGGGAGTGGGCTTCACCCGCCGGACAATGAGCCGCACCGGTGCGGCGTCGGGCTCACTCTGGAAGGGGGTGTAGGTGGTCTCGGCCACATCGGCGGCGCCGTCCATCCAGTATGGGATGGGCGTCCAGTCCGCCTCGGGTATGGCCTCGATCAGGTTCCGCAGGCTTTTGTGCTGGCGGATGGTGATGGAGAAGCGCACGTCCAGCTTGCAGCAGACGGATACCACGCTATGGGTGTAAAAGCCGCTGTCGGCCCGCACCGTGAGTTGCCCGCTGGCCCCTCCGTAGCGCACCCGCCCCACCGTTTCACGCAGGAAGTGGGCGGCGCCACGAGCGGTGTTGGCCCGGCCCTCGCGCAGCCGGCACATCAGCACGTCGCCGGTTCCGGCGGCGACAGCCAGCAGCGGGTGATAGCCCCGCTTGCCGGTATAGCCGTGGTGGCGTGCCCCTTCCTTGGCCAGTCCGTAGGTCTCGCAGATGGTTGAGTCCAGGTCGATGGTCAGGGGCGAGTCGCCGGGTCCGGCGCTGGACTGCCAAGCGCGTGCCAGCAACTCCCGGCTCACCCGGTCCAGTTGACGGACGTGGCCCCAGCGAAAACTGCGCAGGAAGGTGCCCAGGGTGGATGGCGCCTTGATCGTGCCGCCCAGGATGCGGGCCGTCCCACCGGCGCGCAGCGCATCGGCGTCGTCGATGCAGTCGCCGCCAGCCAGCGCGGAAGCGACCAGCGTCAGTATCTTGTCCCCCGTGTTGGCCCGCCCCGGCGCCACGCCCAGATCGAGGTGATGGTCGACGAGTTCCCGCAGGCCCAGGTGCTCGGCGAGGGTGGCCGGAAGGAGCAGCCCGGCATTGCCCACCAGGCGGTGGTCGTCGAAAGAGACACGGATGCGGTCGGGGTGGTTGCGTGGTAGCATCTATTGGGTGCTCCTTGTTCTGGGGTCGGTTTGCTGTTACAAAACCATTATCCCAGATTCATGGGGCACCCTCTCGCTTCTTCAAGGGCTGTCCCCAAGGCCCTCCTTCGGTGGATTCGGGCTAAGCCAATCCAAGTCTTCGGCCAAGCTGCCCAAACTGCTGCGCACCGCTTCCACACTAACGCCGGTGGCGGATTCGCGGTAGAACCATGCCCAGAGCGGTTTGTCCATTCGCTTCTTGGCCTTGTAGTCGATCCGAAGCCCGGCGGACGCACCCGCGAGACTAAGATACCTTGCGTAATAGTCATGGCCCTCTCCCGTCTGCAGTCCATCGGTGTTGGCCCAGCCCGATTGCTTGAGGCGCTTCACCGCGTCGGCGATCAACCCTTTCAGGTTCTCGTCGCGTGTGGGCTTCTCGCCCGCGATGGCGCTGTCGGCAAGCCCCCGCAGCTCGGCAATCTCGAAGCACGCCTGCGTATCGCCGTCCTTCTTCGCCCTCTGCGCCATCCAATCGAGCAGCAATTCCCAACTGGTGAGCATCAGGCGGCGTTGGCCAACTTTGGCTGGCGCCGTTACCAGACTCTTGCGCCTATCGACAGGGCCCAATTCGTGGCCCTTGCGACTTAACCGACCTACCAACTCATCCCACAACGAGCTTTCTTCAACGCGATAGTCTGGCGCCAGGAACAGAAGCACCGTCGGCCTGTTGTTCGGGAGTCCTTCCCAATAGGTGACCGGCTGGTGATAGGTCAGTTCCGCCCAAAACTTCGACTCGATCAATGCCACCAGGTTGTCATCTCCGTCGAGACAGGCCAGATCTGGGACGGCTCCATGTGCATTGGGCCTCCAGGGTTCCGCTTTCGCGATGGGCAACGGGCTGCATCCATCCCCAAGCAGCTCGGACAACACCCTTCTGGCGGAGTCCCAGCGGGACAGGATGAAAGACAGCGCGTTCGTGGCCACGTCCTCAATGTCACTGGTATGACGCTGGGCTATGAAACCGAGCAGACTATTGTCTTCGGCCATGGTCAGGAACCTCCATTCCCCTCAGTCTGGGAATCTCACGACTCGGAAGAGGTCGTGTCGTGGAGCTCCAATCGCCAGGCTACACCTCGCGGTACTCGCCCTCCACGGTGTCGTCGGGGCGAGGGCCTGAGCCGTCTTCGGGCGCCTGCGGCCCTTCGTCGCCGGGCGTGTCCTGCTTGTAGACGTGCTCGCCGACGCGCTGCAGCGCCTGCTGCAACTCCTCGGCCGCCGACTTGACCGCGTCGACGTCCTCACCCTCCAGCGCCGTGCGGACGGCGGCTATCTTGCCCTCGACCTCCGTCTTCAGGTCCTCCGGCACCTTGTCGGCGTTGTCGGCCAGCAGCTTCTCCGCGGCGAAGGCCGTCGACTCGGCGCCGTTGCGCAGCTCGATCTCCTCCCGCTTGCGCCGGTCCTCCTCGGCGTGCGCCTCGGCGTCCTTGACCATCTGCTCGATCTCGTCCTGGCTCAGGCCCGAGCTTGCGGTGATCGTGATCCGCTGCTCCTTGCCCGTCCCCTTGTCCCTGGCGGACACGTTGAGGATGCCGTCCGCGTCGATGTCGAAGGTGACCTCGATCTGGGGCGCTCCGCGCGGGGCCGGCAGGATGCCGTCCAGCATGAACCGGCCTATCGTCTTGTTGTCCGAAGCCTGCGTGCGCTCCCCCTGAAGCACGTGCACCTCGACGCTGGTCTGGCCGGCGGCCGCCGTCGTGAAGACCTCCGTCTTGGCCGTCGGCACGGTGGTGTTGCGCGTTATCAGGGCGGTCGTGACGCCGCCGAGGGTCTCAATGCCGAGGGTCAGCGGGGTCACGTCCAGCAGCAGCAGGTCCTGCACGTCGCCCTGCAGCACGCCCGCCTGGATGGCCGCACCGACCGCAACGACCTCGTCCGGGTTGACTCCCTGGTGCGGCTCTTTGCCGAACAGCTCCACCACGGCCTTCTGCACCGCCGGCATGCGGGTCATCCCGCCGACGAGGACCACCTCGTCCACCTCGCCCGCGGCCACGCCCGCGTCCTTCATCGCCTGCCTGCAGGGCCCCGCGGCCCTCTGCACGAGATCGGCGACGAGCTGCTCGAGCTTCGAGCGGCTGAGCGGAATGACCAGGTGCTTCGGCCCGGACGCGTCGGCCGTGATGAAGGGCAGGTTGATCTCCGTCTGGGTCACCGTCGACAGCTCGATCTTGGCGCGCTCGGCGCCTTCCCGGAGCCGCTGCAGCGCCATCCGGTCCTTCTTCAAGTCGATCCCCTGGTCGCGCAGGAACTCCTCGGCGATCCAGTCGATGATGCGCTGGTCGAAGTCGTCGCCTCCGAGGTGCGTGTCGCCGTTCGTGGCCTTGACCTCGAAAACGCCGTCGCCGATCTGCAGGATGGTGACGTCGAACGTGCCGCCGCCCATGTCGTACACGGCGATCGTCTCGTCGTTCTTCTTGTCCAGCCCGTAGGCCAACGACGCCGCGGTCGGCTCGTTGATGATGCGCAGCACCTCCAGCCCGGCGATGCGCCCCGCGTCCTTGGTGGCGTTGCGCTGGCTGTCGTTGAAGTAGGCGGGCACCGTGATGACCGCCTGCGAGATCCTATCTCCCAGCTTGGCCTCGGCGTCCTGCTTCAGCTTCTGGAGGATCATCGCCGACACCTCGGGGGGCGCCGTGCTCTTGCCGCCCAGCTTGACGTAGGCGTCGCCGTTGGTGTGCCTGACGACGTCGAACGGGACCAGCCCGACGTCGTGCCGGATCGTGTCCTCGTCGAACTTGCGCCCCATGAAGCGCTTGACCGAGAAGATGGTCCCGTCCGGGTTGGTGACGGCCTGCCGCTTGGCGGTCTGGCCGATGTAGCGCTCACCGGACTTCGGGTTGCTGCCCACCACCGACGGCGTGGTCCGGCCGCCCTCCGCGTTTTCGAGGACCCGGGGCTCGCCGCCCTCGATTACGGCCATGCATGAGTTTGTCGTTCCCAGATCGATTCCCAGTACCTTTGGCATCAAAGAGTCTCCTCAACGTTCTCGTTCTTCGGTTTCGTCGGTTCGTCCGTCTCCGGCCTCTTGGCCACCACCACCTGGGCTGCTCGCAGCACCTTGCCCCGGTGGCTGAATCCTTCCCTGAACACGCTCACGACCGTGCCTTCGGCGGCCTGGTCCGTCTCCACGTAGTGCACCGCCTCGCACTCCCACGGCTCGAACGGCATGCCCAGCACCATCGTCCTGGTGACGCCCTCGGCCTCCAGCGCGCTGTCGATGTTCCTCATCACCAGCCCGAGACCCTCCGCCCAGCCCTCGGCGGCCCCGCCCTCCGGAACGAGGTCGCGCGCGCGCTGGATGTCGTCCCTGAAGGCGACGATCCTCAGCAGAAGGCCGCTCGCGGTCTGTCTCCTGGTCTCTTCAATCTCTTCGGCGGCCCGTTTCTTGTAGTTGACCAGGTCAGCCTGGGCCCGCTGGGCCATCGTGCGAAACTGGCCACTCTCCCGTTCGGCCTCCTCCATGCGCTGTTGCAGCAGATCGGCGTCGTCCTGCCCGTCCTCGCGCTCTTCGGCGCAAGGCGGTTCCTCTGATTGCTCCGGTTGGCTCATTGCGTTCGGTCTCCGTGTGGTTCTAGCGCCAGCGGACGTCCAGCAGCGCGAATATCTCGTCCATGCTGTCCGCGATGTAGCGTCTCAGCTCATCTTCGCCGACGGCGTTCATCGCGCCTCTCATCTCCAGCAGCCGGTTGAACAGATCGAGAACCAGGCGGACGCCCGCCAGGTTCAGCCCGCGGCCCACCAGGTGCTTGATCAGCCTCAGGCGGGCGATGTCCTCCTCGGAGTAGAGGCGGAGCTTGCCCTGAGTGCGCGACGGCGTCACCAGCTCGGCCCGCTCGTACTTGCGCAGCGTCTGCGGATGCATGGCCAGGATGCGCGCGGCCACGCTGATGATGTACACGCCGCCGCCGGCGTCCGGGTCGTGCGACACGCGGGCCGTGAATCTTCTCTCTCTCATGGGCTCCGTCCAGCGGGCCGTCCTCGAAGGATGCCGTTCCCCCGATGCCGCTCTGCGTCATGAGGAGGTTAGCAGTTGATACGCATCGTGTCAACTCCTATACTACGAGCGGCTTGGTTTTACTTCTGGGGCCCTAAGTCCTGGGTCGGATCGAAATCCAAATCGGCGCATCCAACGTATATATACAGCAAGATCACACAGCCGAAGCCCTGTAACCGGCTTCACGGGCCAGAAGGCCCGGATGGACGAGAGGAGGTGCCCGACGATGCTACTTTTCAAGGCTTGCGCAAAATGCCACGGCGACATGCAAGTGAGCGGCGACTTATACGGCGACTACAAGCAGTGCCTGCAGTGCGGCTTGATCGTCGACATCGAGCGGGCGGACGACGTGCTGGCCGAGATGGTGAGGGAGCGTTTCGCGGCGGCGGAGGCGACGGCGGGGGCGAAGAAGGTCGCCTAGCCGCGTCGAGGCCATAGCTCTCGAGTCATCGAGACCGCAACTAGACATTTCCCGCCCCTCTCTACCGATACTCGGGGCGATCGGGTTGTGCGGAGTTTGGGCGAAGAGCCCGCTTTGCCCAGGGCGTACCGACGCCCGCTACCGCACGACCCGGTTGCCCTGGGTACTCCGGCCCAGCGTCGGAGTCTGTCGAAGGCCTCTACTCGAGGTGATCGTGTCGCTCGCCACCCCACCGAACGATAGCACCGCCACGAGAGGGCGTATGAAGAAGGACACTACTGAGCTACCGTCGGACGTCCAAGCCCAGATCCGGGGGTTGGAAACTCTGCCCGACGACCGGATCGACACGACCGACGCCCCGGAGATCCTCGACTGGTCGGACGCCAGCCGCGGTGTCTTCTACCGGCCCCCGGGTGCCCCGGCGAAGGGTCGGGGTGTAGGCGACTCTGAACGGCCGGAGGGCCGGCTTCCACGCTCGTCCGACGATACCGCCGGGTCGGCCTAGACCGGGCGCCGCTCCCAGAAGCGCTGCTCCTTCAGCGGGTCGCCCTCCATGTGGTAGCCCCTGAGCTCCCAGAACCCGGGGGCGTCCTCCGCCAGGTACTCGATGCCGTTCACCCACTTCGCGCTCTTCCACCCGTAGCGCTTCGGCACGACCAGCCTCAGCGGGCCGCCGTGGTCGGGCTCCAGCGGCTCATCGTCGTGCCGGTACGCGAGCAGTACGTCCGCGTCGTCCAGCACGTCGAGGCCGACGTTTGTGGTGTATCCGCCGTAGCAGTGGGCCATGACGAACTTCGCCTCCGGCTTCGGCGGCGCCAGCTTCAGCACCTCGGAGAACGGAACGCCCTCCCAGGTGTTGTCCAAGCGGCTCCACTGGGTGACGCAGTGGAACTCGGCGTCGAGCGTGACCTTGGGCAGGGCCGTGAGCTGCTGCCAGTCGAGCACAACCTCCTCCTCGACCAGCCCGAAGACCCGAAATCGCCACTCGGCCAGGTCGATCCTGGGCGTCGGGCCGAAGGACAGCACCGGGAACTTCGTCGTGACGTACTGGCCCGGGGGCGCTTTGCGGCCCTGGTTGTTCTGCTTGACCTTGGTTATCTTGCCTAGCTTCTTGAGCATGGTCGCTCCCATTTCGGACTAATGTGTCCGGGCTGCACTCTGGCCTGCGGAGGCGGTGCGGACACGGTCCGACCGCCCTGGCCATCGTATACGATTTGATGCATTCACGGCTCCAGTGGGTTCCGGTCTCCTGGAGCGGCGCCGGAATCCCGTCCGCGCGGGTATAATCCCGCCATGCGCGTCGAGGACATTGGCGAGTTCGACCTGATCGACCTCCTCATAGAGGCGATCGAGCGGCGCGGGCTCGGCCGAACGGGGCCGGAGGGACATCGCCTGACAATCGGCGCCGGCGACGATGCCGCCGCCTGGGAGAGACCGGGCGGCGTCGAAGTACTCACCAACGACGTGATGGTGGAGGACGTCCACTTCGACCTCGGCACCATCGGCTGGCGCGACCTCGGCTGGAAGTGCGTCGCCGTCAACCTGAGCGACGTGGCCGCGATGGGCTGCCTGCCGGGCTTCGCGGTGATCGCCCTCGGCCTGCCCGGCGGCCTGCGAGTCGCCGATCTCGTCGAGATGTACGAGGGCATGCTCGACGCCTGCGAGCGGTACGGGTGCGCGCTCGTCGGGGGCGACGTGGTACGCAGCCCGACCTTCTTCGTATCGGTGGCGGTCACCGGCATGGCGCAGAACGGCGGGGACGGCCCGCCACCCCTGCTCGCGCGGGACGGCGCCCGCGTCGGCGACCTGGTGGCCGTGACCGGCCACGTCGGATGCTCCGCCGGCGGCCTTCGGATGATGACGGAAGGGCAAAAGCTCGACGACGAGACGAGAGCCCACCTTCGGCTCGCTCACGTCCGTCCCGCGCCGCGGGTGTCCGAGGGCGCCGCGCTCGCCCGGCACGGCGCTCACGCCGCCATCGACGTAAGCGACGGGCTGCTGGACGACCTGGGCAAGCTGTGCCGCGCCAGCGGCGTCGGCGCCCTCGTCAGGGTGGACAGCCTGCCCGCCGACGGCTTCCTGCGGGGCGCATACCCGAGCGAGTGGCCGTCGCTGGCCCTCGGCGGCGGCGAAGACTACGAGCTCCTGACCGCGGCCACGGCGGACACCTTGGAGAAGGTAGGCCGCGAAGGCGGCGCGCCCATATCCGTCATCGGCGAGATCGTGCCGGAGGATGCCGGCGTTCGCGTCGTCGACGAGCGCGGCGAGCCGGTCAGCGTCGATACCGGCGGCTGGGACCACTTCCGGAACCCCCCACCTCCGTCATTACCATGAAAATAGCCGTGCCACGCCCCCACCCGTCATTCCCGCGAAAGCGGGACCCTTGCACAACCCATCGGAGGGCATGACCATTGTGGTTGCGACCCGTCGTTCCCGCGAAAGGAGACCCTTGCACAACCGCCATTCCCGCGCAGGCGGGAACCCAGGGGTGGACTACCCAGATAGGAAACCTACGGATCTCCACCACGTTTGTTTCCCGCAAGCGGCGTTACGCAAAGGACTCCGAAAGCGGGAATCTTGCACAATCCAGCGGAGGGCATGACCATTGTGGTTGCAACCCGTCGTTCCCGCGAAAGCGGGAACCTTGCACAACCGTCATTCCCGCGCAGGCGGGAACCCAGGGGTGGACTACCCAGATAGGAAACCTACGGATCTCCACCACGTTTGTTTCCCGCAAGCGGCGTTACGCGAAGGACTCCGAAAGCGGGAATCTTGCACAATCCAGCGGAGGGCATGACCATTGTGGTTGCAACCCGTCGTTCCCGCGAAAGTGGGACCCTTGCACAACCCAGCGGAGGGCATGACCATTGTGGTTGCAACCCGTCATTCCCGCGCAGGCGGGAACCTTGCACAATCCAGCGGAGGGCATGACCATTGTGGTTGCAACCCGTCGTTCCCGCGAAAGCGGGACCCTTGCACAACCCAGCGGAGGGCATGACCATTGTGGTTGCAACCCGTCGTTCCCGCGAAAACGGGACCCTTGCACAACCGTCATTCCCGCGAAGGCGGGAATCCATCCCCGGCATTGTGCGCCATCACGACCCCGGAAGCAGTCCGTCAGGCTGGCCCTCCCGACCAGGTGGTGAAACCGGGACTTCCGGTCCGATCGACAGATAGCACGAGAGGTCTTCAAAAGTTGGAACGCATCGTAATCGATATCACGACCGACGGCGACTACAGGGCCACCGAGACCGTGGCCGACCTCCGCAACGCGGCCGAGACGCTCTACTTCCCGATGCGGCTGGTCGGCTTCTGGGACAAGCGGGCGGACATGCACCTCTGCCCGCAGGAGGAGCGCCGGCAACCCTGCCCGCACGGGCTGCCCGAAGACGACCCCAAGCGCGTCGACTACGTGCTGCAGCTCCAGCGAGACAGGGGCGGCAGCCTCGAGGTCTTCTACCCGCACGCGGGCGTGGCCATCTACCTGGGCTGACGGGTCAATCGTAATATAATCGAGCCGGCCCAAGAGTACCCTCTCCCTTGACGGGAGAGGGCTAGGGTGAGGGTGAGAGTTGCTGACGGGAGAGGGCTGGGGTGAGGGTGTCTTCCCCCTCTCCCTCGACGGGAGAGGGCTGGGGTGAGGGTGAGATTCCTTATGCAACGAACTTCAGAGTCGGGACACTATGAGGTGAATACATGACCCGTATGACCGCCGGCCACGCCGTGGTCAGACAGCTCGTAGCCGAGGGCGTCGACACGGTGTTCGCCGTTCCCGGCTATCAGGTGATGCACATCTACGACGGCTTCCACGACTCGCCGGAGGTCCGCCTCATCACCTGCCGCCACGAGCAGACGGCGGTGTTCGCAGCCGACGGCTACGCCCGCACGACGGGCAAGATCGGCGTCGCGCTGGTCGTGCCTGGCCCCGGCGCCTACAACGCCGGCGCGGCGATGGCGACCGCATACGCCAGCAGCTCCCCCGTGCTCCTGATATCGGGCCAGATGTCCACCGAAGAGCAGGGCAGAGAGCACGGCGCACTGCACGAGATCAACGACCAGCTCGACTTCATGAGGCCGGTGGCCAAGTGGCTCCGACGCGCCGAGTCGCCGGACGAGGTCCCCGCCCTGCTGCACGAGGCCTTCAGGCAGCTCAAGACGGGGCGCCCGCAGCCGGTGGAGGTCGAGGTGCCGCAGGACTACCTCGCCGAGAGCCGCGACTTCGAGACGATCGAGGCCGAGAGCTACCCCGCCCCGCCGGCCGACCCGGCGCTGATCGCGCGGGCCGCCTCGATGCTCGCCGAGGCAGGGCGGCCGGCGATCATCGCCGGGGACGGCGTCATCCGCGCCGACGCGTGCCAGAACCTGAAGCGCGTGGCCGAGGCGCTTGGAGCGCCGGTGCTGCTCAGCACCGACGCGCGCGGCGCGCTGCCGGACAGCAATCCGCTCGCGTACACGTCGCCGCACACGCCGTACTCGGACAGCGAGACGCTCCGCCTGCTTCGCGACGCAGACGTCGTGATGGTGGTGGGCGCCCGGGTGAACGCGAGCGCGGCCGAGCGCATGGGCGTCGAGCCCGGACAGACCTGGGTCCACGTCGACGTCGATCCCGCGCGTCTGGAGACGGCCTTCGACCCGTCCCTGACAATCGAGGCCGACGCCCGGTCGGCGCTTTCGGCTCTCGCCGACGAGCTCGCGGGAAGCAAGACGGCGGCGGCCTGGAGTCCCGACCTGCTGGCCGAGGTCCACGAGAAGAGGCGGCGCGGCCTGGACCGGACGTACCCGGCGCAGATGGCCGCGATGGCCGAGCTCGACGCACGGCTGCCCGACGACACGGTCTACCTCGCGGGCGTGACCGTCGGCTCGAGATGGTTCGTCGCCGGCATCGACGCCGTCAGGCCCGGCGGGCTGCTGACGTCGTCGTACATGACGACGCTGGGATACGCCTTCCCCACCGGCCTCGGCGCCAAGGTCGGCAACCCGGACGCTCCCGTGATCTCGCTCTCCGGCGACGGCGGCTTCATGTACGCCGTGGGCGACCTCGCGACCGCGGCGCAGTACGATATAGACTTGGTGACGCTCGTCTTCAACAACGGCAAGTTCGGCGCGTCTCAGCACGACCAGCGGGAGGGCCGGTTCCCCGGCCGCGTCGTCGGGACCGACCTGCACAACCCCGACCTCGTCGCGCTGGCACAGTCCTTCGGCGTCCTGGGTCTCAGGGCAGACCGCCTCGACGACCTGCCCGACGTCATAATGCGGGCCGTCGACGCGAAGCGGCCCGCCGTGGTCGACGTCTGCGGCGACGCGATGGCACAGCTGGACATCCTGTTCAGATAGGCGGGCTTCCCGAACTGAAGCATCAAAGACCGGAAGAGTCTTTACGAGGAGGCTGTAGATGCGTTATCCAATAAGGGGCCAAGATCGATTTGGGTGGCATTCCAGGACCTTGGTTCAGATTCCGGGAAGATGACCGCATCACGAGTCGAGCTGTGAGAGCGTGAACAGTCTAAGGATGCTCTGAATAAGTCCCGGTGGTTTGCGGGATAGTAACATAGGGCCAAGGCCTGAAGACGGGGGAGGAGAGGCAATGAACCAGCCGACGTTTGCGGACTTGGACTACGAGAGCAAGAAGCGAAAGACTCGGCGGGAGAAGTTCCTTGAGCGCATGGATGGACTGATCCCGTGGGAAGAGTTGGAAGAGCGCATTCGACCGTTCTATCCCAAGGCTGGCCGAGGTCGGCGTCCCTACGAGTTGTCGGCGATGCTACGGATACACTGCGTGCAGTTGTTCTACAACCTGAGCGACCCTGGGATGGAGGACATGCTCTACGAGGTCGAATCGGTGAGGCGGTTCGTAGGGCTGAGACTGTCTGGGCCGCTGCCGGACGAGACGACGATTCTGAACTTCCGCCACCTGCTGGAAGAGCATGAGTTGGGCGCGGGTCTGTTCGAGGAGATCAACCGCTATCTGGAGTCCAAGGGTCTCCGTCTTCAGGAGGGGACGATAGTGGACGCGAGCATCATAGCGGCGCCCTCATCGACGAAGAATCGGGCTAAAGAGCGCGACCCCGAGATGCACCAGACGAAGAAGGGTAACGAGTGGCACTTCGGGATGAAGGTCCACATCGGTGTAGACTCGCAGACGGGAGTGGTGCACAGCATGACCACGACATCTGCGAACGTGCATGACCTGACTGAGTTGCCCCGGTTGCTGCACGGTGGGGAGTCTCAGGTGTGGGGAGATGCTGGGTATCAGGGAGTTGACAAGAGGCCGGGCAACCAGGGCTTGGATGTGGAGTGGCAGGTGGCGATGAGGCCCGGCCAGCGTCGGAAGCTGGAGCCTGGGAGCCCTGAGGCGGTGTCGGAGAAGCGCAAAGCGTCGGTCAGAGCTAAGGTGGAGCATCCGTTCCTGTACATCAAGCGGCACTTCGGCTACGCCAAGGTCCGCTACAGGGGTCTGTCCAAGAACACGCAGCGGCTGATGACGCTGTTTGGGTTTGCCAACTTGATGAGGGCCGAACAGTACCTGGCGGCGTGAAGCCTTGTATAAGTGCGCCCAAAATCAGGCCTAACGGCGGCGAAACGCCCTGTCAGGGCCGTTTGTAGGCCGAGAATAACCCCCACCACGGCGCCATGAGGCAATTCAACGCCCCCAAAACCACTTCGGTCAACTCGGCCCAGCCTGAAGACGGTTGTTCAGAGCATCCCTAAGCCTCTCCAACCTGATTGCCCTGGGAGAAGGATTCACTACCGAGTTCAAGCGGTCCATGCCGTCTGACCTCGGCAGGGAGATATGCGCCTTCGCCAACACCACCGGCGGGGTAATCCTGATTGGGGTTGACGATGCCGGAACAGCAGTCGGCGTGAGAGGCCACAACCGGCTGAAGTCCCAAGTCCAGAGCATTGCGCGTTCGGCAGACCCGCCTGTAGCCGTGGAAGTGGCGAGCGAAGGCAGCGTGCTGTGCGTGACAGTGCCGCAGCAGCACGGCAAGCCCTACTCCTTCGGAGGCAGGTTCTACATCCGGGAGGGCGCGACTTGCCAACAGATGTCCCGTGACGAGATTCGTGATTTCTTCTTCACGGAAGGTCTTATCCGGCTGGATGAGACTCCATGCAGCGCCTTCGATCCGTCCGTCGAGATCACCCCTGTCCGTTGGGCCGAGTTTGCGGAGCGCGCCGGTATCGACCCTGGGTTGGACTCGATGACGGTGTTGGAGAACCTGCACTTGGTCAAAGACGCCGGGATCACCCATGCCGGAGCTTGGCTGCTAGCCGACGACATCACCCGCTTCACGCTCCAAGCCGGAGTGATCTGCGCCGTCTTCCGTGGCAACGCCAAGACCCATATACTCGACCGCAAGGAGTTTCACGGGAATCTCTTCGCCATCTATGAGAACGTGATGGCCTACTTTCAGGCCAAGCTGAACTCCGCTCTCATTCCCCACGCACAAGGACGGGACGAGCGGTTGGAGTTGCCCGAGAGCGCCCTGCGGGAGGCTGTGGTGAACGCCATCGCCCATCGCGACTATCGCAGCACGGCCAACGTGCAGGTTTACGTCTTCCAAGACCGTGTGGAGATTGTGACGCCGGGGGGACTTCCCGCCGGGATGAAAGAGGAAGACTTGGGCAGCAAGAGCGTCCCCCGAAACCCCCTGCTCTTCAGTATGCTCTACCGGATGAAGTTGGTGGAGCAGATCGGCAGCGGCATCAGGCGGATTCACGAGGCCTGCCTGGAGCACGGCGTCGCAGACCCAGCTATCCAGGTGTCCCCCGATTGGGTGACGGTGACCTTCCCGCGCCAAGAAGCGACCAGCGCCCCCCATGTCGCCCCACATGTTGCCCCACATGACACCCCACATGTTACTCCGCAAGTCACCCGTCTTATTGCGGCGTTTCATGGCGAAATGGGCCGGGCGGAACTTATGGTAGCTATGGGCCTACGTGACCGTCCCCACTTCTACCGAGCTTACCTGCAACCCGGTCTCCACGCAGGCTTGGTCGAGATGACCCTCCCGGACCGACCCAGGAGCAGGGAGCAGCGATACCGGCTGACCGTCTTGGGCGAGCAAGTACGCGATTCTCAGCCGGAAGCTGGTGGCAATGCCTAACGCCTCTGTTCTCGGCGAATGCTAGAGTATTGGCTACGGCGGGCATTCGATCCTGCCGACCGGACACCCATAATGACTCCAATTGACGAGGCAGGGCACGAGAAATGCCAAGACCACGCCTCATCGAAAGAACAGTCCGCATTGCTTTGCTAGTGGACAACTCGGCCGGTAGTCTTCGAAGGAGGGAACGATGGCCAGGATAGGTGTTGGAGTGGTCGGCTGCGGCGGCAACGGCAGGCGGCACGCGGAGCTGTACAAAGCGATGGACGAGACGGAGCTGATCGGCGTCTACGACCTGATCCCCGAGGCGGCCCAGCTGGTGGCCAGACGCCACGGGGTCAAGGCGTTCGCCGACATCGAAGAGCTGGTGAACGACGATCGGGTCCAGGCCATCAACGCGGTCAACTCCGGGTCTCACGCCCCGCCGGTGGTGGCCGCGGCCAACGCCGGGAAGCATGCCCTCGTCGAGGTCCCGTTCGCGGTGACCCTCGAGGAGTGCGACCGCATGATCGAGGCCACCGAGAAGAGCGGCGTCAACCTCATGTACGCCCAGACACACAGGTACTACCCGTTCAACATCAAGATCAAGAGCATGATCGACGCCGGCGAGATCGGCGACGTGATCTGGGTCACGTTCACGCGCACCGGCAGCGGCGATCCCAAGTCGAACAGGTGGCACCGCTGGAAGGAGAGCGGCGGGGGCACACTCACCTACGAAGGCCCGCACTACACCGACCAGATCCGGTGGCTGGCCGGCAGCGACTACGATACGGCCACGGCCATCGGAATGGGACGCTACGCCTCCGGCGGCGACGGCGAGGATGTCGTCATCGGCGGCTTTACGTTCAAGAACGGCGCCTTCGCCGCGCTCATAGACGCGAAGGCCGACCCGGGCGGATCGTACTCGGACTGGCGGATCGGCGGTACCAAGGGCATGATCGAGCTGTGCGACGGACGGGTCAGGCTCGGCAAGGGAGACTGGATCGACGTCGACTACCCGCACCAGAACGACCCGCCGGTCGAGGGATTCGAGCGGCTCAGCGGGGCGACGCACTACCGGGGTTTCCTCAACGAGTTCCAAGAGTTCATCGCCAGCATCAACGAGGGCCGCCCGCCGAAGTCGACCGGGCACGACGGCCGCGCGTCGATCGAGGCCGCGCTCGCCATGCGCAGGTCCGGCGAGACCGGCCTCCCGGTGCAGTTCCCCCTGTAGCCGGGCCGACGACGGCGAGCAGTGCAAGCGCGACAGCCTCCGCCGGACCGTGGCGCCAGACTGGACTGGGCCGACCTGCCCCGGCGCGTCCGGGGCGAGGTCGAACGCTGGCTCGGCAGCGAAATAGTCAGCGCCGTAACGCAGCCCACCGGCTTCTCGCCCGGAGTAGCGGCGCGGCTGACCACGGGCGACGGCCGCCGCGTCTTCGCCAAGGCCGTCGGGCCCGAGCCGAACGCCGACGCGCCGGCGTTCCACCGCCGCGAGATCGGCATAGCGGCCAGCCTGCCCGACTCGACCCCTTCGCCGCGCCTGCTCTGGTCCTACGACGAGAGACCAGAACAGTACCGTCGTTCCCGCGAAGGCGGGAATCCAGGGGCGGGCAGGGGCCCCCACGACGAAGACGACCGCGGCTGGGTCCTCCTCCTCTTCGAGGACGTCGACGGCAGCCATCCCACCCAACCATGGCGACTCGACGAGCTCGACCGCGTGGTCGCGGCGATGGAAGAGCTCGCCGAGACGCTGACGCCGTCGCCGCTGCCCGCGTCCGTCGTCGGCGCGGCCGGCGACCGCTTCCTAGGACTCCGGACCTGGCGTCGGCTACGCGACGAACGGCCATCCCGGCTCGACAGCGTGGACAAATGGACGCGACGCCATCTGGACACGCTGGTCGCGATCGAGGACTCCGTCGCCGACGCCCTGGCGGGCGATACGCTGTTGGTAATTGATTAGCGGATGGAAGGGAAGGGTGTTCAGAGTGAAGGGGAGTAGATGGGAGTGCCGCTGAACACAGCGCAGAGCCGGTCCACGACAGGCTGGTCGCCTCCATTGCGCTCCAACGTCCTGATTACGCTGGTGAAGGCTGAGAACGCATCGGCCCCCTCCACCGTCTTGGAGCAGTGCGATACCTTCCGCGCGATCACTGCCGGGCGGAGCGCTCGTTCAGCACGGTTGTTGGTCGGCTCAATGCCCGGATCGTCCAGGAAGCGCAGCAGGTTGCCCCGGTCGTCGTGCCAGCCCAACTCGTTCTGCAGCCTCAAGTTGTCCGCATCAGCCATCGGGCGGTCGCGGAGATGATAGCTCAGCTGTTGCTTCAACCGTTCGGCCTGGACCGCAAAGTTCTCAGCCTCTCCTCGGTGATATGCCCTCCACAGGTCCATCGCTTCTCGCAAAAGCGCACTCAGACTCTTGCCGAAGCTGCGTCCCCTCCCTGTCTTGGTCTGGACCACCTCGCTGACCGAGCGCAACACGTGCGCCAGACACTTCTGCTGCCTCACCTCGGACAGCGCCTGGGCGTCGTAGCTGCGGCCCCGATCAGTCACCATCACCCCTCCATAGTCCGAGGGGACCACCTCCCGCACCTCTTCGTTCCGGTGACGAGCACGGACTTGATACACCGCAGCCTCATCCGTCTCGAACGCCATCAGAAACGCTCGCTCGCCTCCCACTCGCCAGCCCGTGTCGTCGGTGTGGACGAACGGACTCGCCCGCACCGATGTCCGCAACTTGCGGTAGGCATCACCCACCGCACCCTTGGCACGACGCAGCGCGTCCTGGCTGATCGCTCCCTGGCTCACTCTCACACCAGTCAGCGCTCTGAGAACGGCAGGAACCTTCCGTACCGGAACGCCCACCCCATAGTGGAGCACGTGGGCCGCCGCCATCAGCCGCTTCCCCACTCGGTGGGCGCTGGCCCCGTACTGGTCAGGCGCTATGTCCGGATGACGCCCTCGCACAGCCTTGCCGCACGACCGGCACCGGCATACCTGCACACGATACGCCGTTACCTGGGGACGTGGGACCGGTGGAAGGTCGGTCACGTAGGCAAGCCGCACTCCCTCATGTTCGAGGACGCCTCCACATCCGGGGCAGGTGTCCCCCAACACTGGCACTGCTACAACCGGCTCGGTCACCTCATCGGCAGACGGCGGCTTGCGGTAGATGAACTGCCCCGTACCCGGCTTGCGGCCAGGACGCTTGGGCTTGCTGCTGCGCCTGCCCTTGGAGAACGGCGCAGCCTGTCGCTTTCCCGCTCGCTTGGCCTCGGCGAGTTCCTTATGCAACTCTTCGTTGGCTGCCGTCAACCGCGCGTTCTGCTCTTGAAGCCGCGTCACCAACGCGATAAACTGATCCCGTTCAGAGGGGGACAAGCTTGGGGAACTGCACATAGCCAAAGTCTAAACCAGCACCCAGCGCTCGCCGCAACCCCTCTACGGGCCACTAAACCGCTAATCAATTACCGCTGTTGAACTACGACGTGCGCGCCGACAACATCCTGCTGACGCAAGGACGGACCTGGTTCGTCGACTGGCCGCACGCCTGCGTCGGCCCGCCGTGGCTGGACGTGGTCGCGTTCGCGCCCAGCGTGACGATGCAGGGCGGGCCGCCCCCGGAGAAGGTCGTCTCCAGGCACTCCGCATACCGGGCCACCGACCCGGACGCCGTCACGGCAGCGGTGGCGGAGCTGGCCGGCTTCTTCACTCACCAAGCCGCGCAGCCTCCGCCGCCCGGCCTGCCCACGTTGCGCGCGTTCCAGGACGCCCAGGGCGCCATCGCGCGCGAGTGGACCGCTCGACGCACGGGCCTGGCCTGACCGGCCTGCCTGATGATCGGCGGCGCCGGGCGGGAGCTTCGGCTATGATGCGGACGACCGCTGCACCGGCAAAGGAGGCTGGCATGAGACAGACACTCATCCTGACGGGCGACATTCATCTTGGGCACGTCGTCGACCCGGCGGAGCCGTTCGCCCTGGTCAGGGACGTTCTGGGCGAGGCCGACGTCGTCTTCGGCAATCTCGAAGGGTGCCTGTACGATCCGTCCGTCACGGTGGACTACAAGCCCGGCTGGCATCATGTCGGGCCCGAGCCTGCACCCGCCCTCATGCACGGCGGCTTCCACGCCGTGGGGTGCGCCAACAACGTGAACTTCGGCGCCGAGGCGATCATGGCGACGGTGGCGCGGCTGGACGAGATGGGCATCGCCCACACCGGCGCGGGGCCCGACAGGGCCGCCGCCCGGGCGCCCGCCATCGTCGAGCGCGGCGGCGTCCGGTTCGGCTTCCTGCAGTACACGTCCGTGTTCTGGCCCCTCGGCCACGAGGCCTCGGACGGCAGCCCCGGAGTCGCCACGATACTCGCCCACACCGCCTACCGGCCCAACCCGCGCATCGCCGAGATGCCGGGCGGACCGCCGATCGTCGTGACGTGGCCCGACGCCGAGTACCTCGACGCGTTCAGGCGCGACGTCGCGGCGCTGCGGGAGCGCGTCGACTTCCTCGTCGCCTCCTTCCACTGGGGCATATCGGGCAGCGTCGAGACCGCCGACTACCAGGTGGCCATCGCTCACGCGGCCATCGACTCGGGCGCCGACCTGGTCATGGGCCACGGGCCGCACGAGATCCAGGCGGTCGAGATATACGGCGGCAAGCCGATCTTCTACTCCCTGGGCAACTTCTTCTTCGGAGAGGAGCCGTTGTACGATTTCGTCGGCATGGCCGCCTTCGTGGAGCTCGAGGACGGCAACGCCGTCGAGGTGCGCTGCGTCCCGGTACGCCCCAACCCGCGCAGCCAGACCCGGATACGCGCCTTCGTCGACGAGCCGGAAGCGGGAAAGTCGCTGGAGACGCTGTCTCGCCGCTTCGACACGACCATCGAGTTCCGCGACCGCGAAGCGGTGGTCTGGCGCCGGGGCTAGCCCCGCGGGGAGTCGCCCGACGCGCTGACGATCTGGGTCCGCACAAGCTGCGCGTACAGGCCGCCGTTGGCGAGCAGCTCGTCGTGGCTGCCCTGCTCGGCCACACGGCCCCGGTCCAGCACCACGATCACGTCCGCGTCCCGGACGGTGGACAGCCTGTGCGCGATCACCAGCGTCGTCCGGCCCTCCATCAGGCGCTCCAGGGCCTCCCTGATCTGCTGCTCGTTCACGGCGTCCAGGTGCGACGTCGCCTCGTCCAGGATCAGCACCGGCGCGTCCTTGATCAGCGCGCGGGCGATGGAGATGCGCTGCCGCTGGCCGCCGGATAGCTGCATCCCGCGCTCGCCGACCAGCGTCTCGTATCCGTCGGGCATCGCGTCGATGAACTCGGTCGCGTTGGCAAGATCGGCCGCCCGTTCGATCTCGGCTTCGGACGCGTCCTGTCCGGCGATCCGGAGGTTCTCCCGTATCGTCGCGTTGAACAGGTACGTGTCCTGGGCCACCAGCGCGATGTTCCGCCGCAGCTCGTCCAGCTTGTAGTCGCGGATGTCGTGCCCCTGCAGCGTGACGCGGCCGGCGAGCGGGTCCCACCACCGCAGCAGCATGTGGGCGCACGTCGTCTTGCCCGCGCCCGACCTGCCGACCAAGGCGACCGTCTGACCGGACTCGATCCTCAGCGAGACGTCGTCGAGCGCCTGCGGGAGGCCCGGCCCGTAGGCGAAACCGACGGACTCGAAGGCTATCGCGCCGTTTGCGCCGGCCGGCCGCGCCGGGGCGGGTGGCAGTCCGGGGCCGTCCTCGACCACGACCGGCTCGTCGTGCACCTCGAACACCCGACGCGCCGACGCGTGGGTCTCCATGACGTGCTTGAGCGTCGTCGCCAGCTCGGTCACCGGCCCGAAGGACGTAAGCGCCAGCAGTATCGCCAGCGGCAGGTCGGCCCGGTCCATGCTGCCCTCGACCACGAGCCACGCGCCCGTGGCGAGCACGGCGAGGCCGCCGACCGCGGTCAGCGCCTCTATGAACACCGAGTGCGAGGCCTGGGCGTCCAGGAAGCGGACGCGGTGGGCTGCGAAGTCGCGGCCGCGCCGGTCGGTCTCCCTGACCATGTCGCCGCCCGCCCCGAACGCCGCGATCTCCCGCATGCCCTGGATGCCGTCGACCACGAACGCGGTCAGGTCGCCGAGGCGAGTCCGCATCTCGTGTCCCAGCCGCTCCGCCGTCCGCTGCGCGTAGAACGGGCTCAAGGCGGCCACCACGAGGAACGGCGCCAGAACGATGGAGAGCGGCCACGACACGAACGCGAGAATGCCCAGCACGACGGCCGGCACAAGGAACGCGACGACCGCGGGGGTTATCACGTGGGCGAAGAAATACTCGATCGTCTCGACGTCGCTGGCCACGATGCTGACCAGATCGCCGGACTTGCGCCGCACCAGGTACGCGGGCGCGAGCGGCTCCAGCGCCTCGTACATGTCGATCCGCATCTCGGCCAACAGCCTGAACGCCAGGTCGTGCGACGCCCACGACTCGCCCCAGCGGGTCAGGGCGGTCAGGGGCGCCAGCACCGCGAGGGCCACGAGGTACGGCACGTAGTCGCCTTCCTTGAATACCTGGACGACCAGCAGCGCGCTCGTCGCGCCCAGCGCGATAGTCGACGCGTGGTACAGCAGTCCGAGCGTCAGGCTCAGGGCGAGCTCGGACCGCCATCGGCGTACCAGGTCGAACAGCCGCCGCCAGATCTCGACCGAGCTGACGTGCCTGACGGCGGAGTCCTCGGAAACGGTCTCGGCAGTCGGCGGGGCCCTGAGCAGTCCGCCGCGCGCCGGCGCTTCCGTCTGCTGCGTTGGCAGCGTCGCGGCCAGCAGGTCGGCCGTGGGCGCGGACTGCTGACTGGACATCAGTCTCCCGTAGGCGCCGCCCGCCGCGGCAAGCTCGGCGTGGCTGCCGGTCTCCACCAGCCGGCCCCGGTCCAGCACCAGGATGCGGTCGGCCGAGACGACGCTCGACAGCCGGTGCGCGATTATCAGCGTGGTCTTGCCGACCATCAGACGCTCGAGCGCCTCCTGGATGGCCGCCTCGTTCTCCGAGTCGACGCTCGACAGCGCCTCGTCGAGCAGCAATATCGGGGCCGCCTTCAGCAGCGCCCGGGCTATCGCCAGCCGCTGGCGTTCTCCTCCCGACAGCCTGACGCCGCGCTCCCCGATCGGGGTGTCGTAGCCGTCGGGCAGCTCGGAGATGTACTCGTGGGCGTTCGCGGCGCGCGCGGCCTCCTCCATCTCGGCCGGCGTCGCGTCCGGCTTGCCCAGGCGCAGATTGTCGGCGACCGTCCCCTGGAAGATGTAGGTGTCCTGGGTCACGACCGAGAACTGCCTGCGCAGCGTGTCGAGGGAGAGGTCCCGGACGTCGTGCCCGCCCAGGGTGACGCGCCCCGACTGTGGGTCGTAGAAGCGCAGCAGCAGCCAGACGAGCGTCGACTTGCCCGCCCCGCTCGGGCCGACCACGCCCAGCACCTCGCCCGCGTTCAACGTGAAGCTGACGTCCTGCAGCGCGGGCCTGCGCCCGCCCTCGTACGCGAAGTCGACGCCCTCGAACCTCACCTCGGGCACGAGCTCGCCGGCGGCGTCGGCGGGCGTCTCGGGGTCTCGCACCTCGACCGGGGCGTCCAGCAGCGCGAAGACCCCCTCCGCGGCCGCCATCGACACCATGCCCTGGTGATACAGCGCGACCAGCTCGCGCAGCGGCCTGAACACCTCGCCGCCCAGCATCAGGATGATGAGCAGCGTCTGGAGCTCCATCAGCCCGTCGTTGACGCGGATCCCGCCCCACACCAGCGCAACGGCCGCGCCGGCCGAGATGCCCAGGACCGTGGCCGCCCCGGACAGGCCGTCTGCCGCGAGCACCTTCATCGTCGTGCGAAACAGCGTCCGCGCGCGGACCGCGAGAAGCTCGCCGCGGCGACCCGCCTGCCCGAACGCCTTCAGCGTGGCCAGCCCCTGCACGCTGTCCAGGAAATCGGCCCCAAGATCGCCGTACGCCTTGCGGCGGGCCTGGTTCCGGCTCCGGTTCAGCTTCTGGATCACGGCAGGCAGGAACAGCGTGACCAGCGCGAAGACTAGGAACACCAGCCCTATGCGGATGTCCAGCACCGACATGAACACGAAGATCAGCACCGGCGCGGTCGCCGCGACGATGAACTGCGGGAGGTACTGGCCGAAGAAGACCTCGAGGCTCTCGACGCCGTCCACCAGGGACGTCAGGATGTCGCCCGTGCGCCTCCGGTCGAAGTGACCCGGCCCCAGCTCCAGCGAGTGCTGGTACAGCCGCCTGCGCAACTCAATCTTGGTCCGGGTCGCGGTCCGGTACCCGACGGCGTCCCGGACGTACTGGAACAGGCCGCGCAGCAATATCAACACCCCCACGAGGACCAGCGGCCCGGTCACGGCCGAGAAGTCCTCGCCTTGGAAGAGACGCGCGATGACCACGCCCGTGAGCGCGAGCCGGGCGATGCCTATGGATATGGCGATCAGCCCGACGCACGCGGCGAGGAAGATCGCCGTCCGCAGGCCCTTGGTCATCCCCCACAGTCTGAGGTTGAAGTACACGCTATCTCCCTCTGAGCGTCCGGCTCATCGACCGTCTAGGGATGGTCTGAATAAGTCCGTGGACTGCAGCTCCACACATAGGAAATTAAGCTGTGCTGATGGGTTATTCAGAGTATCCCTAGGCAAAGTACGGGACCACCTCGTCCATGAACAGCTTCATGTCGTCCAGCTCCTGGAACCGGGGCAGCACGGCGATGAACAGGTCGAATCCGACGTCGACGAGCTCCTCGATGTGATCGCGGACGGCGGACGGGTCGCCCACGATGGGCGGCTGCTCGGCCCTTGTCCACGCCTCGGCCATACGCTTCGCTTTGGCGTGGGAGCGGTCGATGAATATCCGCCCCGTGATGGTCTTGCGCAGGCCGTCGAAGTCGCGCCCATTCTCCTCGCAGCGCTGCCTGAGCACCTCCACCTTGTGCCGCGCCTCGTCCAGCGGGCGCGCGAGGTCGTTCCACCAGTCCGCCTGGCGGGCGACCACCCCCAGCGTGTACTTCTCGCCGGCGCCGCCAAGCATGATCGGCGGCGGCGGATCGGGCAGCGGAGTCCCATACGCTTCCCGGACGCAATAATACTTGCCCGAAAAATTCGCCGGCGTCTCCGTCCAGAGCGCCCTGATGACCTGCACGCCCTCCTCCAGCATCTCCAGCCGCGTGCGAAAGGACGGGAAGTCGTAGCCGTAGGCGGCGTACTCCGGCTCGTACCAGCCCGCGCCGTACCCGAGGATGAACCGGCCTGAGGTGAGGTGCTGAAGGCTCGCCCCCATCTTGGCCAGCAGCGACGGGTTCCGGAACGAGTTGCACATCACGATCGTGCTGAGGTCGACGCCGGGGTACCGGGCCGCAATCCAGGTCAGCAGCGTCCAGCACTCGATGCGGAACTCGTCCGAGTAGTTGAGGTGGTCCGACACCCAGACCGACCCGAAGCCCTGTGTCGCCACGTCGAGGGCCCGCTCCAGGTCTGACAGAAACTCGCGCGGCCGCACGACCTCCATGTTCCTTGCGCCCGTCGGCGGGTTATACCCAAACTCCATTCGCGGCTTGGGAGGCATCACTTCACCTTCCTTCCGAAGAGGACTCGGCGTCCCGTCGCCGGCCGGCACGCCGCATAACCGTCATTCCCGCGAAGGCGGGAATCCACGGCTGACGCCCTCGCAACCCGATCACCCTGAGTAGCCCCGGGGCTTTGTCCGGCGCGTATCGAAGGGCGCGCGCGACCGTCCCGCCAATGCTGGCGTCGGCCCCACCCAGATGCCGAGCTCTGCGCGCTCACGCGGCCGGAAGGATGCCGAGCCCCGGCTCGGCCGCGGGCGGGCGCTGGCCGTCCACGACGCGCTGCTGCTCCGCGGCGTCCAGAGGCGTGAACCGCTCCGCCGCGTCCAGTATCTTGGCCAGCACCGCCGGCTCGCCCGTGCTCGGCGCGGTGTGTATCGGCTGCGACAGCAGCCACCACAGCGCGTCGTCGATGTCCGCCTGCTCGCGGTGCGGGTCGTACCACGTCGCGCACTCCCGGTCCCCGTCGCCCCAGCCGCCGCGCGCCAGCATCTTGATGCACTGGACGCCAACGTTCCTCGCGGTCGCCTCGGCGATCAGCGCCTCGGCGTCGCGCCTGTACTCCCGGTTGCGCCAGATCGCCGCGCTCGCCGGGAACATCACCGTGTCGAAGTCGAACCGCCGCAGCGCTTCCATGTGCACCCGCGGGGCCTCCGGCCCGTGGCCGGTGATTCCGATCCACTTCGTGATGCCCCGGTCGCGCGCCTCGACGATCGCCTCCAGCGCGCCTCCGGCCCGCGTGACCTCGTCGAGATGCTCCATGTCGCCAACGCCGTGGAGCTGGAACAGGTCGAACTGGTCGACTCCAAGCCTCGACGTGCAGCTCCGGATGCTCTCCCAGGCGCCGTCCTTGTCACGAACGCCGGTCTTGGCGCCGAGAAAAATGTCGTCGCGGACCCTCGGCATCCAGGGCGCCAACCGCTCCATCGCCTGACCGTAGCTCGGCGCCACGTCGACGTGGTTCACCCCGTGCTCGATCACCAGCTCGATCAGCTCATCGGCCCGGTCCTGCGGCATCTCGTTCCGCCCCACGACGATGGCGCCGAACGTCACCACCGTGCTGTGGTGGCCGGTCCTGCCGAACAATCGCTTCTCCATCCTTGCACACCTCCGCCAGCGGCGCGGCCAATCTTATCACGCCCATGCCCCAATTCAATCGACCGGCCCGCTCGTCACTGTTCAGGGTTGCTGACACGAACGCGGCCCACCCCGTAGATTCCGTCATTCGTCGGCACGACAATGATCGGTGAGGCTCTGGAGTCGTAACGCGGCGGACTGGTTCGACCCGAGCAGCAGCGTCGGGCTGGCGGCCCTATTCCAGAAATACGCCAGTCGTACCTGTGGGCCCCCAGCAGGCCGAGACGCTGACAAGCAGGTCGTCCCAGAAGCTGACCGAGCCATACCCTGGCTCATCATCCACCCGAGTCATGGTGTAGGTCTTCGTGTCGTACAGGAAAGCGCCGAAGGGGCCAACGTGCGGTAGCTCGTCGCAGGACGTGTTGATCGTCCAGGCAGCATACCTACAGTCGTCCGACCAGGCGATGTGATGCACGTCTAGAGACGCATAGAACCTGGGCCGATCATGAACCCGTCCTTTCTGCCCTCTGTCTGGGTAGCCTGTGAGCACGAACGCTGTGGCTGTTCCCGTGTCCAGTTCGACCTCCAAGAGGCCCTCGACATCGAAGAGTTTCGTATACCCCTGACGGACACCTCTGGACTCCGCATAGGGGAACACCAGCTCCCCCGTCAATTTCAGGCCCTTCGGCAACTCACATGACCGCTGCGGGACGGCGTATTCTGATTCTGGCTTGGGAATCTCCGTTCGTTCCCCCGTATCCAGATCGACTTCATAGTACGTCCCAGCGCCTCTTTCCTCGTGGACTATCAGCTTACGCCCGTGTCTCGCAACAGGATACACAGGCCCCAAGTCTATCGTCCGCAGGGCAGGTTCTGTATTGGCGGATAACGGGTCGGCCCGTTGCACGGGGTCTATCCCTATCGTCACGCCGAAAGCCGGGACATACACCGCCGCATTGGGGGCGTCCGACTCAGGCGGATGTGCGAACCGGTAGATCGCATATCCCACATAGTCTCCCGCAGGTGTTGGCCCGTCGTGGGTGGCGTAGTGCCAATACACAGACCGGCTCTTAACCTCGCCGGGTTGCAGCGTTTCGTAGCGGAACCCCCCAAAGTAATCGTTATGAGGTTCCCGCCAAAAGATCTCGCAGCTTCGCGTGTTGACAAACGCAAAGATGGTGGCGGAGTCAATGGTGACGTAGTCGATGGCTTCGTCGGTGTAGTTCTGTACCGACAACCGCATCTCAATGACAGGAGACAGCTGCCAGTGGCCCTCTAGGTTCAGGAAAAAGCTCAAGCCATGTAACCGCCGTGGCGCGCCATACACGAGGTGGTGGAGATTACAGGCGCCTGTGGCATAGTCCTTGCCCACGTAGCCTGCCGTGGGCAAGGACAGCGCTGAGAGATCGCGGGTAGCCGTAGGGATGGCCGTGGGAACGGGCATCGCGGTGGGCAGTGGCGTCGCCGTGGGGATGGACGCTGCTGTGGGAACGAGCGTCGCCGTGGGTAATGGCGTCGCCGTAGGCTCCGGTGCATCCTGACCGCAGGCGCTCAGCACGATGGCGGCCGGCAGGAACGACAGCCAGACAAGATTGACCATCGTTTCGCGCGAAAGGGCTTTCAGGACCGCGCCGATGGTGACCAGGCCAAAGCCGAGGGCCAATGCAAAACGAGCTACACGTTGCATCGGCTACATACGCTCCAACTGTGACGAGGACGGCGCCAGCACTGCCAACGGCAGGGACATGGACTTCGACATGGTGGGAGGCGTCGGGGTTCTCTCTGGTCGACGAGTCGGTCCATGTCTACCATAGCAATATGGCGGTTTATGTCAATGCCTAGCGGACCGAGGTAGTCAAATCGCGGCACGATTGCACTTCGGGTCGCGGGGACGGTTCGTTGCATTGGCCCCTCGATACGCGCCGCTATGGTCTCTGCGCTACTCAGATACGACGGCGGCGGATCGCCCCCGTTTTCCCCTACGATTGAGCGGACGGTCATCGCCACGTTCTCCAAGGGCGCGATTCTCCGCTCGGCCGCTATCTGGTCAAACTGGGATTCCGCCCCCGTTTCGCGCCCTTAGCCGCGCCCCATGACGGCCCGCGCTCGGACTTTTGCACCTGCCTCTCACGCGCTCAGAATGGCTGGACGCAGCAGCACGCCCGTGCTATATTGCCACTCCCGGCAAAATGCCAGGACAGGAGAAGCATCCCGGAATCATGTAGTCGCTCAGTCTCGGATACGGCGGAACACCGGTGGCCCGTATCGACCGGCACTCTTTCGACTCAGATAGGCCAGTGGCACAACGGGTGTGCCACAATCCGGCCGAATGGCACACCGGCCAGATATGAATGGCTCAGAATGGCACACTTTCAGCCGAAAAACCCGCAATCAACCTCGGCGACCCCACCACGGAACGCTGTCCCGCGCCTGATCCGACACACGGCGCCATAGCATGATCGAAAAGCACGACGTTCCGCTGGACCCACCCCTCGCCCACGAGATGGTCGACTTCTGGACCGACATCTGGAACGAGCCGCCCGACGTCCCCATCGACGTCTTCCTCGGCAGCGAGTCCGAGCACAATGACCTGTCGGTCTTCTTCGAGCGCGGAAGCGTCGGCGTGACTTCGACCTGCATGATCGTCGCCCCCAGGGCCATTCCGACGATCTCGGACCTCGGGGCGGTCGCGACGCATCCCGACCTCCGCAACCGCGGCCTGTCGACGCGGGTCTGCGGCACGGCGGTCGACCTGGCCCTCCAAAACGGCTGCGAGGCGCTGTTCGTCGGCACCGGCGGGGGCGCCGCCGCCCGGGTCTACGAGAGGCTCGGCTTCAGGAAGCTGCCGGGCGCGAACTGGTGGATCAACGTAGCCAACGGCGAGCCGCCAGAGGCGTTCGTGGTCGACTACTTCCGACGGCCCGCCGCGTCGGTGACGGTGCGCCCCGCGTCGCCCGCCGACAGGCTGCCCATGATCCCGCTGATCGTGTCCCCGCACCGCTGGCGGGTCCTCGACGCCAACGCCGGGATCTTCTCGACCGCCTACGTCAACGCCGGATCGTTCACCCACTACATGCGCTACACCAAGACCGTGACAGACGCGGGCGGCGCCTGGTCCACCGCCGTCACCGACGACGGGAGGGCCGTCGGCCTCGCCACCGCGCGCCCGGTCGGCTCCGACGTGTGGCGGGTGGACGCCTTCACGCAGTCGCGGTTCACCGACGCCTGGCCGAGCCTGATCGAGGCGGCAGTCGACGCCGCCGCCGCAGGCGGCGCGAAGAGCTGCCGCATCGACGTGACCTCCTGGGACGACGAAAAGCTCGCCCTCGCAGAGTCGGCCGGCTTCCGGAACGCCGGAACCGGCGACCCGGTCGACCTGGGAGGCGAAGAGCTCGCGACCACGCGCCTCGAGCGCATGGTCTGAGACCGGACCCCCTCTCCCCTACGCGGGAGAGGGTTGGGGTGAGGGGGCATCGGCCGAAGCGGCCAGGACGCCGTCCGCAACGCGGCGCGGTCTGTTACGATTGGTGCCGCAGTCGGCCAGGTCACAGCCATACGGAGGCGATGCCATGACGAGGGGCGACGGAGCAATATACAGGAAACTCGGAGTGCGTTCGTTCGTTAACGCGCAGGGCCACGGCACGTTCGTCGGCGGCCGTAACCATGCCGCCGTGCAGGAGGCCATCGATTCCGCCGGGCTCCTGTTCGTGGACACGCGGGAGCTGCAGGCGAGCGTCGGCGAGTACATCGCAGAGCTGCTCGGCGTCGAGGCCGCCCTGCCCACGCCCGGATGCGCAGCGGCCGTCATGTTCAGCATCGCCGGATGCATGGCCGGCAACGACGTCGAAAAGCAGCGCCGCATCCCGGACACGACGGGTATGAAGAACCAGGTCGTACTCCAGGGGCCGCACCGCTACGCCGCCAACAGGATGTACGAGGTGCCCGGCGCCACCATCGTCTACGCGGGCACGGACCAGAGCTGCACCACGGACGAGCTGGCAGCGGCCATCGGGCCGGACACGGCCGCAGTGGGCTACGAGGTCCGCCCGACTGACCACCCGGACTGGACCGACGGCACCCTTTCCATCGAGGACGCCGTCCGGGTCGCCCACGCGAAGGGAGTGCCGGTCATCGCCGACGCGGCGAGCCGGAGCGACCCGCCGGACTACATGCGCCACAACGCTCACTCGGCCGACCTCGTGTGCTTCGGCGCCAAGTACTTCGGAGGCCCCAACAACGGCGGCTTCGTCTGCGGGAAGCGAGACCTGGTGGAGGCCGCCGCGGCCCACAACTTCATCTCCGGCGTCCACGGCGAGGACATGATGCCGTGGGGAAGGGGCCACAAACTCGACCGCATCTCCATCGTCGGCACCGTCGCGGCGCTCGAAGAGTGGCTCACCGCTGACCACGAGGACCGGGTGATCGAGTACCGTCGCCGGATCGCGGTCGTGCAGGACGGGCTGTCGGGCATCGCGGGCGTCGAGACGCGCCCGTCGGACGACGGCAACCATGTCGACGTCGTCCTCTCCGACCCGATCGCCAAGACCGCCGAGCAGATCGTCGCCGAGCTCGACGACGGCGAGCCCAGGGTCAAGGTCGGCGGCGCGGGGGACACGGTCAACGTCGCCGTCTTCCCCCTCAACCCCGGAGACGAGACGGTCGTCGCCGAACGCCTGGCCGCCGTCCTCAGCTCGTAGCGCCCCGCACCGCCGAAGCGCGGACATCACACTACCAAACGGGGGGAGACACATGGCAGAGAAGCTTAGAGCCGGAGTGATTGGCTGCGGACTGGGATCGGCCCACGCGTACGCCTACGACAGGTCCGAGGAGTTCGATCTGGTCGCGGTCTGCGACCTCAAGCCGGAGGTGCTGGACGCGCTCTGGGACAGGGCGAAGCTGGAACGCGGCTCCGTGCCACAGTACCCCTCTCACCGCGAAATGCTCGAGGCCCACGACCTCGACGTCGTCAGCGTCGCCACGCCCGACCACCTGCACGTCGACCCGATCTGCGACGCCTCCAACGCCGGCGTCCGCGGCGTCATCTGCGAGAAGCCCATCTCGACGACCCTGAAGGACGCCGACAGGATCATCGAGGTCACCGAGGCCAACGGCACCGCGATGTCGGTCGACCACACGCGAAGCTGGATACCGTCGTTCCAGGCGGTCAAACGCGAGATATCGGCGGGCAAGATAGGCGGCCTGACCCGGATCATCGCCCACCTCGGCGGCCACCGCGCGATGCTGTTCCGCAACGGCACGCACACCGTCGACGCCGTCTGCTACTTCGCGGGCGCGCCCCCGGTCTGGGTGATGGCCGCCCACGAGCCGGCGCTGGCCGACTACGGCGTCGTCTACGCGGGAGAGGGCGGGAAGAACCCGGACCTGGACCCCGCGTCGACTGTCATCATCGAGTTCGCCAACGGCGTGCGGGGCATCCTCAACGGGGCGAAGATGACCCCCGCGCTCCACGAGATCGACCTGCAGGGGCCCGAGGGCCGTTACGTACTCGACGACGAGAAGCTGGCGGCCTGGCGCACGGAAAAGGTCGAGGGCGCGCCGATCGAGACCGACCCGCCCGACGCCAGGGGCTACGCCGACTTCTTCGGTGACAACCTGGTCCCGGCCGTGGATGAGCTTGCGCGAATGGTGCTGGACGGAGCGCCGAGCAGCTCTCCCGCCCGCCGCGGCAGGGACACGCTGGAGATACTCATCGGCGCGCTCATCTCCCAGACCCGCGACGGCGCCCGAGTCGCCATCCCGCTCCCCCGCGACTGAGCCCCGCGCCGACGCACCGCTGGAGTGCTGCAATGCCAAGAGCCATCATGACAAAATGACCTGTTGGAGGCCAATCCGATGACAAGCACGACGATAGGCGTCGGCGAGGCCAAGAAACGCTTCTCGGAGATCATGAGTCGCGTCGTATACGGCGGAGAGCGGTTCGTCGTCTCTCGAAGAGGAAAGCCCATGGTCGCCCTCGTCTCTGCGGACGATCTGGCGATGCTGGAGGAACAGGCCACGGCGCCTCGCGGGCTCCTGGCTGCTGTAGGGGCGCTTGAGGACTTCGAAGAACTCGACGACATAGTCAAGGAGATCTACCGGCAGCGGGAGTCCTCCGAAGACCGTCCCATAGACCTGGACGCCTGATGTATCTGTTCGACACTGATGCCCTCAGCCAGATCGTGAATCCAAATCCGCCTGAGGGGTTCATCGTGAGACTGGCCGACGTCCTCCCGGAGCAGCAGTTCACTTCGGCGATCACTGTAGGCGAGTTGACCTACGGCGCCCATAAGAGCAACCGTCGGGACCATTTCCTCCAGCTATTCAGGAACCGCTTGTGGCCAAACATTCGAGTCGTCCCATTCGACCATGCGGCGGCGGAGACGTACGGGCGGCTCAAGGCGATGCTTGAGCGCACAGGGATGCCGCTTGCCGAAGCGGATTTGCGCATCGCGTCGATCGCCCTCACGAGACAGCTAGTTCTGGTAACCGGCAACATGCGCCACTTCTCCCGCGTCCCAGGGCTGACGGTGGAAGACTGGCTGTGGTCGTGATGGCCCTGCGGCGGGCTAGCCCATGACCTTCGCGACCCGGTGAGCCCCGAAGACTCGATGGCTCAGCTCTACCGCGACGCCATCGTCGTCGACGGGCTGAACGTCAGCAACTGGGACAGCGACGCGGTCTACGATAGCCTGCGGGCCGGCGGGGTCACGGCCATCAACGCCACCGTCGCGACCTGGGAAGGCTTCCGGGAGACGGTCGACCACCTGGCGCGGTGGGACGTCAGGCTCCGCGAACGCGCCGACACGATCGTGCCGATCAGGACGGTCGACGACATTCTCGCCGCCAAGCGCGACGGCAAGACGGGCATCATATTCGGCTTCCAGAACGCGTCGCCCATCGAGAACCGCATAGACCGGCTCGCCGTCTTCCATCGCCTCGGCGTCCGGATCATCCAGGTCACTTACCACGAGCGCAACCTGCTCGGCGACGGCTGCTACGAGCGGGTCTCCGGAGGGCTCACTCACTTCGGGGCCGACGCGGTCGCCGAGATGAACCGCCTCGGCATCCTCATCGACCTGTCCCACGTCGGCGAGCGGACGACCCTGGACGTCATCGACGCGTCCGGGAAGCCAGTCTCGGTCACCCATGCGAACGCGAGGCCGTACTACGACGTGCCGCGCAACAAGACGGACGAGGCGGTCAAGCGGCTCGCGGAGCGGGGAGGAGTGGTCGGCGCCACGTGCATCATCACCTTCCTGAAGACCGGCGCGGCCTCCACGCTGTCGGACTACGTCGACGCCATCGACGACATGGTCCAGCGCATCGGCAT
The DNA here is from genome assembly GCA_965261815.1 of Dehalococcoidia bacterium. GTDB lineage: Bacteria > Chloroflexota > Dehalococcoidia > Lucifugimonadales > CAZENU01 > CAZENU01. The sequence goes on along the minus strand of CBDHDR010000002.1, from coordinate 2,146,690 downwards.
CGACCACGTCGCCATCGGGACCGACTTCACCCAGGACCAGACCCCCGGCTTCTGGCGCTACATAAGCTCGCAGCAGGGGTCCAAGTTCCCCGCGCCCTACATCGACCCCACCGATCGGCCCGACAGGAGGCTGCTGTACCCGAAGGGGCTGGAGACGCCCGACAAGCTGCCCGCCCTGGCCGACGCGCTGTCCGACCGCGGCTACGGGTGGGAGGACGTCGAGAAGGTGCTGGGGGGCAACTGGATTCGACTGTTCCGCGAGGTGTGGCAGCCGTAGCGCCGCACGCCGCGGTACCGGGACTTCAGCCCAGTACCGGGAGATAGAGAATCACCTCACGAAGGCTCCGGTAGAACTCGACGCTCGGACGCGTCTCGTCCCACGGGCGCTCGGCGGCCATCGCGTGGAACTCCGCGCCTATCGTGTGAACGCGCTCCACCCAGTCGACCAGCTTGCGGCGCGCGTACAGGCCCGCCGGGGATAGTCCACGTTGCGAGGCCCAGGGCCGCCGGCTCCCCCGCGTCCTTCGGAATGACGCACGCCCTGTACCGCTCTCGGTGGAAGGTCCCGAAGAACCGCCTGCCCCCTCAGGCTGTCGAGCCGTTCTTCCAGGTCCCGGAACGCCGCCGGCACACCGCTCAAACCATCGACGGCCTCGACGTACATCACCTCGAAGTCGTCTAGGCGCTCTTCGGTCGGCGGCCTGTTGCTGCGTGCCATCCTGGGCTCCCCGGTCGGACTCTAGGGCAACCTCTGAACAACCGGCTGATGCGGCTCTAGTCGATCCCGGGCCAGTCACGGCCGAGCTTGTCGAATCGTCGGTGCAGCTCGTCGACGACCTCCGCCGCCAGGGAGCCGTGCTCCTCGGTCGCTCGGATGTTGGCCAGCATATGGGCGTGGCTGCGGGTGCCGACGATTGACGTGTGGGCGTCCGGATGGGCGTAGACGAAACCCAGCGCCAGTGCGATGGGGTCCTCAGGCGCGCCGGGCAGCGGCCCCATCTCCACCATCACCCTGGCGCGCCGCAGCCGCTCCGCCCCGCGGCCGGTCTCTCCCTCGCCGAGATCGCCCGCCAGGACTCTCGACCAGACCGCGTTTGCGATTGGCCGCTTGGCGATGATGCCCATGCCCCTGGCCCGCGCCTTCTCGAACAGGCCGTACCTGGCCTTCTGGTCGACCAGGTTGAATGAGGTCTGCAGCGCGTCGAACAGGCCCGACTCGACCGCCGTCTCGGCGGGCTCGTTCTCCTGGCTGTAGCCTACCAGCCTGGTCTTGCCCGCGCGCTTGGCCTCCAGGGCGACCGCGATCACCTCCTGGGCCTCCGCCCAGTCGATGCTGTGAGCGTGCACCTGGAGAAGATCGACGTAGTCGGTGCGCAGCCGGACCAGGCTCCGGTCGATCGTCTTGCGGGCGGTATCGGCCGTCCAGAGCGGGCCGACGTTGTCCTCGCCGGTGTGCCCGACCTTGGTCGCGAGAATGAACTCCCGGCGGCGGTGAGAGACCGTACGGCCGAGGAGCTCCTCACTGTTGCCATAGCACTCGGCCGTATCCAGGAAGTTGATCCCGGCGTCCAGCGCGGAGCCCAGGATGCGCCCAGCCTGTATCGTATCGCTCAGCGTGTAGGAGCCCATCTCGGCCATGCCGACACCGAGACGGCTCACTTCGAACCCGGTCGTGCCGAAGTCAGTCAGCAGCATGGGCCGAGTGTAGTCCGACGCTGGCGCGGCGTCAATGAGACCGTCGTGGCACGTGGCCCTGGTCTGGCCGTAACGGACCCGGTCGGTCCGCTCCTACAGCAGATCTGTCAGCCGGTCCAGCCAGTCGTCACGCGAGCCCGGGCCCAGGCCGACGAAGAGATCGCGCCGCACCCGCTCGCCGGGCCGCAGGTCGCCGAAGTCCAGCGTCGCGTCCGTGCACGGCCAGACGATGTTCGACGCGATGGCCAGCGCGCCGCGCGATCCGATGACGCTGACGAAGCTGCCGCCGTTGTCGTGCACGGTCTCGGAGAACAGCAGGGGTTCCGTGACCTCCGGCAGCGCGCTCGGGTTGTTCCCGCCCCGCAGATCGTAGCGGATGAAATCCGAGTCGATCCCGAAGAACTGGTGGTACTGACGGAAGTCCACCCAGCCCGACGCGGCCCGGACGTAGAGCCTGCGGCCCAGCAAGGGCGACCGCCTGTGGTTGAAGCACACGTGGACCGAGACGGCATTCATCGGCCCGTCGGCGCGGCTTTCGACCGTGAGCCCGATCCGCACGATCTCGTCGTCGACCAGCTCCACCCGGGCCGATACGCGGCCGGGCGACTCGCCGAACATGTTCGTCACCGGACAGTCGCGGTACTCGAGGCCGTTGTCCGACAGCGACCATTGCTGCCCGACCTGGTAGTGATGATTGTCCTTCGACAGGGCAGACGGCGCGAGGCGGTGCTTTCCCTCCCACGATACGCCCTCTGGGATACGCAGCAGGCACCGGCTGTCCTGGAGCCCCACGTGTCTGATCCAGAGGACCTGCTCGTTCAGGTAGCCGGTGCGCCCGTCAGGGGTCACGCCGTCGCAGTCCGACGGGCCGCCCTGGGGCCACAACTCGACAAGCGGCGAGCGAAGCGTGAGGCCGTCGTCCGCACTCATGGCAGACCCCCTAGTCGGACGGCAGCATCGCCGGCGCGCCTGCCCGGACGTGACGCGGGGGCTCGCGCACCGACGCGCTCACCGACACACTACTCCCTGAGGAGCGGGGCTGCGCGCCATCGTCGGGTCCCCAGGCATATGGGCCGCCGAGAGCCACCTGGGCGCCGCGGACGATCGACCGGCCCCGATCTCTTCCCGTTCCCGTGAGCAGGCCCACCGCGCTCCTGAGGGGCGCAAGCCGCTCGGCCGTCTGGAGCAACGGCCAGAGAAGTTCTCTGTAGTTCTGGGCCACCCATAGGAAGGCAAAGAGACACCCCACCGCGCCGGGGTTGTTCAAATCGTTCCTCCGTTCCCGCCGGGGTTCGGACCCGCGGGAGTACGACGCGGAGTTGCGCTCTTCCTCGGGTTCATCCTGTCGGCTTCTATGTTCCGCACGTACCGGTGTGAACCGAGGCCTAGTCGTCGCTGCCGCCGGCAGGGACCGGCAACGGCTTCGTCATGAAGGTGAACAGCTTTCCTTCGGTGCCGATCCAACTCTTGTCGTAGACCGGGATCTCGTCGACCAGGGGCTGGTTGTTCACCCGCACCGTCGGGTGCCTCCCGCGGCCGCTGACGGTGATGTGGTCGCGGCTGAATCGGAAGTTCAGGCCGTCGAGCGTGGGTATGCCCAACTCTCTGCCGCGGACCGTGTCCCTGAAGAACAGGTTCATAAGCGGATGGCGTTGCACCTCGGAGAAGTCCACCTGCGGCCTTCCGTGGTCGTCGTACAGGTAGCCGTGCGGCTTCGTGCGGGTGAGCCAGTAGACTCCGGCCGCGACGGTTACCGCCAGCGACAGGGCGAGCGAAACGGCGAGGCTCCAGGGGAACCCTTCCGGCGTCGGCTCGGGCGCCGCGGGCGCCTTGACCGGGGCCGGCTGCTCGACGGGCTCGGGCGCCTTGGGCTCCGGCGCCGAGGGCTCCGCGACGACCGGGGACACGGCGTCCAGTGTGAACGGCCTCGAGGTCTGGGCATGGTCCCTGCCGGAGTAGCTGAGACTAAGCGTCAGCGACAGCGCGTGTCTGCCGGCCTCCGAGGCGGTGAAGAAGACATCGAACTGCCAGGCGGGCCCGTCGCCGTATAGCCTTCTCGGCTCCAGCTCGACCACGCCCGACTTACCCGCCTCGGAGACGAGGGCCGGGACCAGCGCGCCCGTCTCTACGGGATAGGGGTCGCCGTCGACGTGTATCGACACCGTGGCTACCTGGGTCCGCACTCCCGGCTTGAGCTCCTCGACGGCCACAGGCTGCATGTCGATGGTCGGGAAGTAGTCGGCGTCCAACTGAGTGAGCGACGTGATCGTGTGCTCGTAGCGGTTCCACGCAAGCTCGAGCTCGACTTCGTATCTCCCGCGCGCCTCCAGCGGCGGTAGGATCGTGGCGAAGTAGCCGTCCTGGGCCCTGCTGTCCGCGTCCTTCCCGTTGTCGTGCAGCTCGAAGGCACGTGTCACGCCGTCGGGAGCGGTGATGTTGGCAAACATCCGCGCGTCCGACAGCAACGCGATCTCCTCGCCGTCTTTCACATAGGCAGAGATCGGCAGCGGCTCATCCAGGGCGACCGGCCCCGGGGACCGGAGCACCAGCGTAAACCGGTTGGTGTAGTGAGCCCACTTCGAGACCGGTCCGGTCAGGCCGCGAGCGTCGACGCGCCACCGGCCGGGCGCCGGGTCGACGAGCTGCCATGCGACCATGTTCGGCGTTTCCACGGCCAGCGAGATGGCAGCGTCGTTCGCGGACACGTTGAGGCCCGAGGGGTTGGTCAGCACCAGCGAGCCAAAGGGGTTCGCCTTGAATATCAGCAGCGTCGCTTCCTGCGTCCCCGGCAGGACGGTGATCAGGGTCGACATCACCTCGCCGTATCCGAGCGAGCGCGAGCCGGCGTCGTACAGGGAGCCGCTGGCGTCCTTCCTGAGAATCGAGTCGCCGATCGCGCCCAGGTCGAGCGCCGTCGACAGCTCCGATAGCTGTCCGCCGCTGGCGGACGCGAGCGACTGCAGGAATGCGGTCGCTTCGTCCGTGGAGTCGGGGAGCACCAGGCTGTCGACGTACCACCCGTTGGCCGCGAAACTCTCGGCCACTCCCGGTAGATGACTGATGTGCCGGGTGAAGTCGGCGTCGCTCGAGCCTCCGGCGACGACGTGGACGGACGAACCCGGCGCGGCCTCGTGGACCGCGAGAATGGAGCGCATCTCCGACAACGCTTCGACAACGCTCGTCCGCCTTGACGCGGGAGTCTGGAGCATCGATTCAATGCTGCTCTCGAACTCCGGCAGGCGCACGTTACTGCCGCGGAACGGCCCCACGACCTCGGTCGGGCTTTCCAGAGTCGAGAACGCGATGAAGTCGTCGTCCCTGAGGGTTGCGATCAACCCGACGAGGGACTGAACGAGCCCGACGCCTCCGTCAACGCGGCGGACCGCCTCGGCGTCCGCCACGACCAGCGTCATCCGACTCCCCATCGAGGAGTCAGCGCTGACCGGCGCACTAAGATGAGACGCTGCGAACAGCGCCACGAGGAACAGGACCGCTGCTGGAACACCCACTCTACTCATCTTCTACCTCCACATGTGGACAAAGACTAAACAAAGTACTAAACATTAGTCAATAAAAACACAGGTGTCGGTTTCGCGAATCGGCGCCGGCCAACGGTGGCCCTGGCGGCGGCCAGAGGCCCGTGAGATATAATCTCGTCGACGGGCCTGAGGCCCATCGACGTAGCGGCCGGTCCGGGAGATTGTCGAAACTGGCTGAACGACTGCCTCGCGCGACGGCTCCCAAGCGGCCGGGCTGGCCGGCGGCCGTCGTGCTCGCGGTGTGGCTCGCCGCGGCCGGCTGCGGCGACGCGGCGAGCGACGACGGCCCGCGGGAGTCGGTTCGTGGCGTATTGGTTCGGGTGGAGGCCCGTTCGCTGACCGAGCTGGAGTTCCTGGACGTCAGGGACGATACGGGCTTCGTCTGGCGGTTCCGGCCCGGCCTATCCTACCGCGGATTCTCGCCGTCCCACCTCCGGGAACACATGGTCCAGGGACTGCCCGTGACCGTCGTGTACCGGTGGAAGGACGATGCGCCGCTGATGGAGGACGTAACCGACTAGGAGACGTGCATACGGCCGCTGCACCGTGAGGGCGCCGGGCTCATGCCGCCGCCCTCCCTGACAGGCATCTATCCGGTCGGCTCCGGACGTCCTCCCGAGAACGCCACCGTACCGGCGGCCATCATGCGCATCGCCTGCTCGGCGGCGTCCGCAACGAGCTCCTCGACGCGGTCCGACGCCTCTTCGAGCGTCATCGGCCGGCTCGTGATGGCCAGCACTGCGTCGATGCCGTGGTCGTAGACCTCCCCGTACCGCTCGCCCAACGAGCCCGCGATGGCGACCACCGGGATGCCCCGGGCCTTGGCGAGTCTTGCTACCCCGATGGGCGCTTTGTTGTAGACGGTCTGGTAGTCCACCGATCCCTCGCCGGTGATGACCAGGTCGGCGCCTTCCAGGCGACCTTCGAGGCCGACGGTTTGGAGGACGATGTCCACCCCGGCCTCGAGGTGGCCGCCGAGGAAGCCGATCATGCCGCCGCCGAGGCCACCCGCGGCGCCGGCGCCGGGGATGGCGTCTATCTCCACGCCGAGGTCTCGCCTGACCACCGCCGCGAGATGCGCCAGGGCCGCGTCGAGCCGCTCGACCATCTCGGGCGTCGCGCCTTTCTGAGGGCCGTAGACCGCGGAGGCGCCCACGGGCCCGGTCAGCGGGTTGGTAACGTCGCACGCGACCGCGATGTCGGAGTCGGCAATGCGCGAGTCCAGGCCGGACAGGTCGACCCTGTCCAGGTCAGCCAGCGCCGCCCCTCCCGGAGGCAGGTCGGAGCCGGCGGCGTCCAGCAGCCTCGCGCCCAGCGCCTGCGCCATGCCGGCGCCGGCGTCGTTCGTGGCGCTACCCCCTATGCCCAGGATGAACCGCCGGAAACCGGAGTCGAGGGCGTCGCGTATGGCCTGCCCGAGGCCGTACGTCGTGGCCACGAGAGGGTCGCGGTCCTCGACGGCCACGAGCGCGAGGCCCGAAGTGCGGGCCATCTCGATGACCGCCGTGAGGCCGTCGCCCATCGCGCCCCAGACCGCGGTCCGGGTCTCGCCGAGCGGGCCCATCACCTCGGAGCTGCGAATCTCGCCCCCGGACGCCTCGACCAGCGTCTCCAGGGTCCCGTCGCCGCCGTCCGCCACCGGCACCAGCTCAGTGCGGGCGTCAGGCGAGACGCGGCGAACGCCCTCGGCCATCATCTCCGCGGCGCGCAGCGCCGAGATGCTCCCCTTGAATGCCTGTGGCGCAATGACGATCTTCATGGACGCACTCCGTACCGGAAGCCGCGCGAATTATATCACCCGCACCCCGCACAGCCCGCCGAGGTCCCCATAGCCGACTTCGTCGACGCCGATCTCGATGCCTTCCCGATCGACCCGCTCACCCCGAGTAGCGGCGATGCTTCATCGCCGCGTATCGAGGGGCGCACGCAGGCCTCACCATAGTGACCCGCGTGACAGGCCGGCAGCCCAGCGCCCCCAAGCCTTGTCGTCCCGAACGCAGAGAGGGACCTGGGGAGGGGTCCCCTCGACCTGGCTCACCACGCGGCCTAACTGTTCAGAGTTTCTCTGAGAATAACCCTTGGCCGACTGGCGCAGGGGCGGGTTTGCAACCCGCCTTCCCCCTGCCGTGAATTGCCAAACCGTAGTGGCGGGTTTGAAACCCGCCTTCCGGTGCAGCCTCATTTGCGTCGTTTGGTGAAAGTCCCCCGCCGAGTCCATCTCCTCGAGTCTGAACAGTTACCACGCGGCCTCCTCACCCTGGGCCCCTCACTCCGTAGGGCGACATCACCCGGCGAAATCGCGCCATTGGTCTCGCTCCGCACCTGTGATACTCTCCGGCGCGGACGACCTCGTACGGCGGGATCAGGGAGCTTGACCATGGCCAGCGTAACGGTGATCAAGCCGGACCAGAGGAGCGCCAACACGGCGCAGACGCCCAACATGGTGCGGCAGGCGGGAATCGCGCGCGACACGTGCGGCAGCCGCGGCCTGTGGATCGGCTACGTGTCGTCGCCGCCCGGCCCGAGCGGCGCGCATCATCACGGCGACGCGGAGTCCGGCATCTACGTGCTGAGCGGACGCGTCAGGATGTACTTCGGCGACCGGCTCGGGCAGTCGGTCGACGCGGAGGCGGGCGACTTCATATTCGTGCCGCCCAACACCGTCCACGTCGAGGAGAACGTCGGAGAGGGGCCTGCCGAGCTGATCGTGGCGCGCAACACCGCCGACTACCTGGTAGTCAACGTCGACGACCCCAGGGCGTGACGGCGGACCGGCCGAGGGCGCGTCCAAATCGCCCCCGACGTCACGCCATCAGGTTGATCGCGCCGAGGCGGGGCCTCCCGCCTACTTGGAGACCCTTGTGTAACGCCGCTTGCGGGAAACAACCGTGGTGTAGATCCGTAGGTTTGCTAGCTGGGTACCCCACCCCTGGATTCCCGCTTGCGGAGACCTTTGCGTAACTCCCCCTGTGGGAGACAGTGTGGCGGAGATGGCTGGCATTCCTAGCGGGAAACCCCCGATCCTGGATTCCCGCCTGCGCGGCAATGACGGTTGTTCAGCGGGAATGACGGTTAGGCAAAGGTCTCCCTACTTGCGGTTGTAGAAGTAGTCGGCGACCTTCTGGATCGCGGTCCCGATGTCGCGCGCGATGTCCTCCGATTGGAAGTTCTTCGCGCTGATGAACTGCATCTTCGGCAGCTCGCGCTCCACCACCGGCAGCTCCATCGAGGGGTAGTCGATGCGCCGGTTGCCTGCCTCGTCGACGAACGGGTACTTCGAGGTGCCGTAGGTGTTCTCCTCGGCGAATAGCGGGAACTTGTACAGCGGCTGACCGGCAAGGATTCCCTGCGTGTTCTCGATCCCCTCCGCCGCCAGCGCCGCCGCGAACTCCTCCGGCGAGGCGCCCATCTGCTCCTCTTCGATTGTGTAGCAGTAGACGTAGTACGACATCTTGTCGCCGGGCCGTACCTTCGGCCGAACGAACCCCGGGACCTCCGCCGTCATCTCGTCGACAATGTCGGCCACCCGGCGCCGTATCCCCAGCGTCTGGTGCACCCTCTTGAGCTGTTCGTACCCCACGGCAGCCATGAGCGGGCTCATGTGGTGGTAGTCGCCCAGGAACTCGTAGCCGCGCGAGGAGCCCCGGAACTCCGAAGTCGGCCGCAGGGAGTTGCGCAGCTCGTCGTCATACTCCGACCCCTTGGCGGCAAAGCCCTTCGCCCGGCGCGCCGTCGGCTCATCGTCCGATATGAACATACCGCCGCCAGCCGCGGTGATCAGCTTGCTGCCCAGAGAGAAGCAACCCATGTCGCCGATGGTGCCGACCAGCTTGCCCTGGTACTCAGACAGGTGGGCGTGGGAGCAGTCCTCGATGATCGGCAGGTCGTACCGTCGTCCGATGTCCATGAACGCGTCCATGTCGCACGGGTTCCCGGCCCAGTGGACGACGAGTATGGCCCGGGTGCGGTCGGTGATCCGGCTCTCGGCGTCGGCCGCGTCCATGTTCAGCGTTTCGGCGTCCCAGTCCGCGAAGACGGGTATCGCGTTCTGGATCAGGATGCCGAGCACCGACCCGATGTCGGTCGCCGGCGCCGTGATGATCTCGTCCCCCGGCTCGGGGTTGACCGCGCCGATCGCCGCATGGATCGCGCCGGTCCCCGAATCGGTGGAGAAAGCGTACTTGACGCCGTGTATCTCCGCGAACAGGTCCTCCAGCTTGCGGATATGGCCGGACTTGCCCCAGCTTTCTTCGGCCCCGTCCATCACCTCCATCACCGCGTCGAGCTCCTCGTCCCCGATAACCCAACTATGACTGGGAAACGGTTCCGAGCGGACGGGCGTGCCGCCGTGGATAGCCAGCTTTTCCGGTGCCATGATTCCCCCCTGGAACAGCGATTGCGCCGGATTCTAGAGCCTTCTCGCCGATTGCGCCACCCCTGGTTCACCCGTCATTTCCCCGCCGGGTGACCTTTGCGAAGCTCTTGCCCGAGATCAACCCCAAATCCCCCACCTCCGTCATTCCCGCGAACAGCCTGCCCCCGCGTACGCGGGGGCAGGAATCCATCCCCGACGAGGTGCGCCGCCATGACACCGGAAGCAGTCTGTCACGCCGGCCAGCCCAATCAGGTGGCGAATATGGGATCAGGCAACCGGGTTGCGGCAGGCAGTACATCCGTGCTAGTCTGCCCGCGTGACATCCCCCAACTCCTCACTCTTAACTATCCACTACCCACTATCCACTACGGAGACGTGGCACACGCACTGTGCCATTTTTCGGAAAAGTGTGCCATCGCTCAGATAGGAATGGCACACTTTGGCACACAATGGCACAGCTCACACGGGAATCCGACCATTCCGCTCCCCAAGAGGACGCTCCCGCACGTCTGAGACCTTGCGCTCATGTTTCGCTCGGCGCCGAGGACTGATATGCTGGAACATGAGCGGCCGCAAGCCGCTTACAACCAACGGGCGCCGGGATGAGACCCCAAGTTGAGGACGGAGGTAGGACAATGCGCGCACACCGTATCCACTGGCTACTTTCGAGCATGGCACTGTTTCTCGCTCTGATTCTCGCCGGATGCTCCAGCGGGAACGGCGGCGGAGACACGGGCGGCACGGGCGAGGGCGCGGACGCGGCGGCGGCTTCCGAGGGCGACGGCGGCGGCCGCGCCGAGGAAGTCGGCGGCTACAAGATCGCACAGACCTTCGACGTGAGTGTCGAGGTCACGAGCCCCGTGTTCAGCCGTATCAGGCGCATTCCCAAGACTCACACCTGCCCGCCGACCGCGACAAGAGCGGGCCAGACCTACGTCCAGAACTACGGTGCGGCGGTGACGTACGACAACACTTCGCCGCCCCTGGAGTGGACGGGCGTGCCGGAAGGCACCGTCAGCATCGCCCTCGTCATGGGCAGCGACCAGATCCTCGAAGAACGTGCGGTCGATGCCATCCCGGACAAGACCATCGTGGAGTCCTGGGCGCACTGGGTGATCTGGAATATCCCCGCCGATGCCACGGGTCTGCCCGAGGCGGTGGCCTCCACCACCCAGGTCGCGGCCATAGGCCCCAAGACGATGCAGGGCACAAACGACGACAATACCATCGGCTACTCCGGCCCGTGCCCGATCCCCGTCACCGTCGAGCGGTCCGGCTACCTCGGCGCCCCCAAGCTGGTGTTCAGCTACATCTTCCACGTCTACGCGCTGGACATCGAGCTGGAGCTCGGGCCCGAGACGACCAGGGACGACCTGCTGAAGGCCATCGACGGCCACGTCCTGGCCGGCGGGGAGATCAAGGGCGAGTTCCTCGCGCAGAAGAACCTGAAGGAGAACTGAGCGCCGGCCGCCCGGCCTACTCCTGGAACGTCTGGACGTAGTTGACCACGTGCCAGATATCCTCGTCTGTCAGCAGGTCGCCGAGCGGGACCATGTCGGTGCCCGATATGCCGTCGTGGATGAAGCCGAACAGGTCTCGGTCCGGGTGCAGTGGCACGTGGACCACCAGATCGGCGGGCGGAGTCCGCAGTCTCGACGCCACTGTCCCGTCGCCCCTGCCTTCGGGCCCGTGGCACGACTGGCACCTGAGCTCGTACACCTGCTTGCCGATCTCGAGCGACGACGTGTCCGGCGGGAACGGGTTGCGGACCGGCACCCCGCCATCAGACACGAGCTGAGCGGCCGCCAGCACCGCACCGGCCATAAACGCGGCCAGGCCGGGCCCCATGACGGCCGCTCCGGTCTTCGTCGACAGGCCCCCCAGCGGAACCCCGGCGGCCAGGAACAGCAGCCCGATCAGCGCCAGCTCCACGGCCCAGAGCGTCCTCCCGGTGTCCGGCGAAGGCGCGAGCGAGGAGCTGCCAGAGATCCCGCCGGCGAGCGTCTCGAAGCGGAATGCCGTGCGCGCGTTGAACGCGTCGGGCCGTCTGACGACGACCTCCGCCTGCCAGGGCCCGGCGATGCCGATCGGGACCTCGTCGATCCGGTAGGTGCCGTCGCCCGCGCCGACCGCCGAGCCGGCCTCCTCGCCCAGGTCCGCCTCGAGATAGGTCAGGCGAACGCTGACGTCGGTCGCGTCGACAATCGGGCCGCCCCTCCGGTCCTCCAGAGACACGACCACCTCGTTGGGGCCGACGCCGCCCGGGGCGATCGTCAGCGAGATGGCCGCGCCCTCCACGACGTCCCGGAACTCGAGGCTGTCCGGGCCCCCGATGCCCTCCCGCGACGCGACCTGACGGGCCGGCTCCAAGCTCGTGAGGACGCCGACCGCGGCGAGGACAGCCACCGCCAGCACCGCCTCGACGGCGACGAGACGCTTGAGCCAGACCGCCGCGGCGTCGCGCCTCGACAGCCGGGGGCGTACCCAGACGAGGTTCGCGGCGCCCAGGGCCAGCAGCACGGCAACCAACGTGATCTTGACGATCAGCGCCGCTCCGTACGGCGTCCCGAAAGCGGCCCAGGCGGTCACCTGCGCCCAGGCCGCGAAGATGCCGGTGACGACCACCGTGCCGACGCTGAGCGCGGCCACCGCGGAGAACCTGGGGATCATCCTCGACAGCGCCGCCCGCCGCTCCCGGGCCGGCAGCTCCCTCGTCAGAAGCGGCAGTCCCAGCGCGAGATGGAATAGCGCTCCGATCCAGAACGCCGACGCCGACAGGTGAAGGAGATCGGAGAGCACCGCGGCGGTCTCGATGCCCGCGGTGGCGGCGCCGTGGCTCGTCCGGCTGAGCGTGACCAGCACCCCGCCGGCCGCCGCCAGGGCCAGCACCCGGACCAGCCGGGGGTAGGCGTCGTGTACGGCGCGGCCGGCCGAATCTCGCTGGAAGCGCGCGTAGCCGGCCGCCAGCACGGCCGAGGAGGCCAGGATGAGCCCGACGCGCCACAGCCACAGGCGGCCCCACTCGGTCTCCGTTGCGATGGACCAGGCCGGTCCGCCGAGGGCGCTCCACCACGACTTCTCGAACGTGCTCCCGGCCTGAAGGAGGAGCTGGGCCGCGGAGGCCAAGGCCAAGAGCGCCAAGCCCAGCCAGACGACCCGCAGGCCGCGCCCGGCGGCCGCCTCGCCGACGCGCCTGACCGCCGGGCTCGCCCGTCGGTCGAGCAGCGCGGGCCGCAACACCAGCAGATCGAAGCTCAAGCCGCCCACGACGGCCAGCGCCGCGATCAGGATGGCCCAGCGGACGACCGGCTCCCAGGGCGACTGGAACAGCGGCTGGCCCGGCGCCTCGACGTCGACAGACGACAGGGGCTCGCCGACGGAGAACAGGAACGACCCCCGTACGAGGTGGCCGTCCACGGTCGAAACGTTCCTCCACGCGACCGTGTACGTCCCGTTGGGCAGCGGTGCCAGCCCCACGAATATCGCCGTGGGATCGTTCGGGTCTACCCTCGTGTCGCCCAGGTCGACCCGCGCTCCCGACGAGTCGAGCACCCTGATCTCGCTCAGGCCGGCCTCTATGGGCTCGGTGAACCACGCGATGACCGTCTCAGGCGCCGTCTCCAGGACCGAGTTGGGCGCCGGCCGCGCGTCGGCGAGGTTGGCGTGCGCCATCGCCGGCCGCTCCGAGCCCTCTAGCCACCACAGCGCCAGTCCCACCACGGCGGCCAGCAGCAGCAGCCGTCGGCCCCAGGCCCGTGGAGACGCGCCGGAGCTCTTCGTCTCAGTCCTGCACGGAGGCATCACGCTACTCCAGCGATTTGATGAACTCGACGATAGAGGTTATCTCGGCGTCCGTGAGCTGCAAAGGCAGCATGACGTCCGCAAGATAGCCCTCGACGATCTGCGCGTTTGGGTCCCGCACGGAGGCCCACAGGTACCCTGCGTCGGCGACGACGACCTCGCCGCCTGCGAGTGCCACTGAGCTGCCGTAGAGCGACTTCCAGGTCGGGCCGATCTGGTCCCGGCCGTCGGTCGTGTGGCAGTCGAGGCAGCCGTGCTGTTCGATCAGACGCTTCCCCCTCGCGATCTCTCTCTCGACGTTGACCGTGGGCGTGGGCTCCGCCGCAGTCGGGTTGGCCTCCGTGACTCCGGGCGAGGCGCCCCCGCCGCAGCCGGCGACGACGAGCGTGACCACCGACGCAATCGCCAACAGCAGCGTCGCCGCCGGCCGGCGGCGGCGCCTCGCGAACGGTATCATCCGCGTCGGATCGTGATTGCCAGCGAGCCAACGCCCGCCGCGGCGCCGACAGCGCCCAGTGCGAGCCCGATCAGCGCCAGAGTGGTCGCCAACGATGCGTCGTCGCCGGCTTCAATCGCGGCGGCCTCGGCGGCCCGGGCGGTGTTCTGCGCCCCGGCCACACCGGCCTCGATCTCGCGCGCCGACCTGACCACCTCCGGGAACTGCAGCTCGCTCGCCGATCTGACGTCGTCGAACCCGCCTCCCCCACCGGCCGATACGAACGACTCGTTGATGGCCTCGCCATGTATGGCGCCGAAGAAGCGGAGCTCGTACACGCCGGGCGCCGTCGGAATCAGGTCTGCGGTGTACTCGCCCGGCGAGCCGAAGATCGGCCGCAACGCCAGCTCCACCGACTTGCCGGTCGGCACGTGGGTCACCTCGACCCTCAGCGTCTCGTGGACGCCCTCGACGGCGACAGTCGGCCCGCTCTCGTGAGCGTGCCCCGCCTGCGGCGCAACGCCGCTCGTGGCCGTCTGCGGCGTAGACGCCCGGTTCGTCCAGACCAGCGTCGTGTCCGGCTGCACCATCACGTCGGCCGGCATGTACATACCGTCGTGAATGGTGATATCCACCGTGCCCGACAAGCCGGCGTCCTGCGCGACCGTGATCGAGCCGGTGATGCCGTGGTCCTCGTGGCTATGGTACGGAACGGTCAGGCCCTCCAGCTCGTGGGTTACCTGGAAGCTGAAGGTCTGATCGATGGCGAGGGCCGGCGATCCGAAGATCCCGCCGTGCTCGTTCACGTCCAGCATCATCATCCCGTCGCCGCCGTGACCTCCCTCGTCGGGGCCCGCCGGTCTCGACACGCTGATGAAGACGCCGTTCTTGATCCCCTCGAACGCCGGCTCCACCAGGAAGCCGACGTCGAATACGTAACCGTGTGCCTCTCTCTCCTCGTGCGCCGACGCGGCGCCGGCGCCGAGCGCCAGCGTTATTGAGAGTACCAGCGCCGCGATGATCGCGGCCTTGTATCGAGATCTCATTCGAACCTCCTCCGGACTTGGTGTGCTCGCCGTCCGGCCGCGGCTCCCCGGGCGCCCTCGCGCTCGACGAACGAGACGCGCCGGCCCGCCCGGAGCAGGCGGCCTTTCGGCAGGGACGGAAGGTGCGGGAGGCTCAGACTCTCGGGGGTTGGTCGGCGGGCGGGACTTCGACGCCTGCCATAGGCGCGTCGTCCCCGGGCGGCAGGAACGGGGAGCCGCGGTCCTCCGGGACCGGCGGCGTCAGGTCGTGCGTTACGGGGGGCACGACGAGGCTCATCGGCGCCTGAGTCATACCATCGTTCGAGACGAAGAAGATAATGCCGGGCACGGGGGGTTCCGAGTCGCGGGCCGCCGCCGCGTCGGCGTGGACGTGGCTATGGCCGTCGTCGTGGTGATGGTGCGGGACGGCGTATGGGTGGACGTGGCCGGGCCCGGCCGACGCGACGTAGATGTGGCCATGGTGCGGGAACCGCTCGGCGAAGTGGTGGTCCAGCACAGGCCCGAAGAACGGCGCCATCAGCGCGAGCGCAAGCATGCCGGCCGTGGCTTGGACAGCCGATTGGACCAGTACGGCGCGGACGCCCAGCGTAGCCTTCATCCTAACGATTATACTGGAAGGGTCGCCGCAGCCGGATTCGCGACCCCGCACCGGACGGCGAATCGACGGAAAGGCGGGGCGCGAGTCGTTTCCGTTTCGGATGAGGTCTTCCACGTGACATGGCCGTCGCCGCGCGCACTCTTTACTGCGAAGGGAGCTATGGTGTCCCGCTTCACCGCTAACGGGGCCACCGGCCGGTTGCCCCGCTGTTCCAGGACGGCCGGCGGACCTGGCAGGCGCGTGCTCGCATATCTCGTCGTCGCCCTCTGTCCTGTGCTGATGACGTGCGGGGGCGGCGAGCCGGAGGCCGGTCCGACGGCGGCCCCGGCGAGTCCCGCAGCCCCGACGTCCACGCCCCTGCCCCGCGGCCTTCCCCAACTGGAAGTCGAGCCCGCGTTCCCCAACATCTCGCTACAGCGCATGGTCCACCTCACCTACTCGTCGGACACCGACGACCGGCTGTTCGTGGTGCTGCAGCCGGGCCAGATCGTCTTCTTCGAAGACCGGCCGGACGCCGCGGAGGTCCGCACGTTCATGGACATCCGGGAACGGGTCAGCGACAGGGGCAACGAGGAGGGGCTGCTCGGACTCGCCTTCGACCCGGCGTACGAGTCGAACGGCTACTTCTACGTCTACTACTCGGCCGCGAACCCCAGACGCTCCGTGATAGCGAGGTTCTCGGTAGACCCCGGCGACCCGGACAGAGCCGACGCTTCCAGCGAGACTCAGATCCTGGTCGTGCCACAGCCTTACAGCAACCACAACGGGGGCCATCTCGTTTTCGGGCCGGACGGGTACCTGTACGTCGGGCTAGGCGATGGGGGAAGCGCGAACGACCCCAACGGGAACGGGCAGGACAGGACGACCCTGCTGGGGAGCATCCTCCGCATCGACGTCTCGACACTCGACTCGCAGGGCAGCTACTCGGTACCGCCCGACAACCCGTTCGCCGGCGAGGGCGGCGGGGTCAGGCCCGAGATCTGGGCCTACGGTCTCAGGAATCCCTGGCGTTTCAACTTCGACCCCCACAGCGGCGACCTGTGGGCGGCGGACGTAGGGCAGAACGCCTGGGAGGAGGTCGACATAATCCGGCCCGGGGCCAACTACGGCTGGAACGTGATGGAGGGCGCCCACTGCACCCCCGGCGGCCGGGGCCTCACCGGTCGGCTGCGAAGGGGCTCCGAAGAGTGCGACCGCACCGGCCTGGAGCTGCCCGTGATCGAGTACGGCCGGGAGGACGGCTGCTCGATTACCGGCGGCTACGTGTACCGGGGGGAACGGCTGCCGTCTCTGGCGGGCGCATACGTCTACGGCGACTTCTGCAGCGGCAAGATATGGGGCCTGCGCGTGGAAGACGGCGTCGCCGTGGAGCACCGGCTGCTCGTCGATTCTTCCCTCAGCCTGTCGGCCTTCGGCGAGAACCCCGCCGGGGAGCTGTTCATGCTGTCCTTCGACCGGACGATCTACCGCTTCACCCAGCCGTGAGACGTCCCCGGCGCCTGGGCTCCCCCATGGGGAAGGGCGGCCAGCTCATCCGTTACCGGAGCATTGGTAGCTGTTCGGCGGGTACCAGGACGCGTATGCTGCGCGGCTGTCCCTTGATCCTCTCGATGAACTCCTCTCTTTCCAGCCTCAACACCATCTGGTGAACGGCAGAAGGCGTCACGTTGAAGCGCCGCTGCATATCGGCCTCCGAAGGCGGGTACCCGTTGACTGCCGTGTAGTAATAGATGAATGAGAGATATTGGCCCTGCTTCTCGGTGTATCCGCACCGCTGGCGAACTCCGTCCAGCGTCCGGTTCACGCGGTCTGCGTCAAACGCGTCGGGATCGAACCCTCCGCCGAGCCACTCCATCCGGTCCAGGTACTCGGGATGCTCGGGGTCCGCGATGACCTCCAGCATCTCGGCGTAGCCCCACGGGCCGCCACAGTCCTCAGGAGGACAGGCTCGCCGTCCTCCCACGCAAAGCGGATATCCCGTCCCAGGTTTACGCTCGAGAACGTCCTCTAGCCGGAGCTGGTGAAGCCAGTTGTCCCCGAAGTCGTAGTCATACAGAAAGCGGGTTCCACGTTCGCTGACCAATCTTCCGAGGGTGGCCCGCGTCGAGTCCTCGTAGTCAAGCCCATAGTCCTGTTCATCAGCGTCAGGCTCGCTATATTGGGCCGAGGCGATCTCAAACCGGTATAGGTGATAGTTCTCCCAACCCATCACCCGTTGCAGCATCAGGTGCAGCCGGTGGAGCGAGACCTCCGCGGGCACGAGGAACCGGCGCCAGACCGGGGGAGCGGTGTCCAGGAGGGTGACCTTGAGCTGGTAGACTCTTCTGTCGTCGGGCGGTCCTGTCGCCGACATCCTTAGCTAACCCTCTCGCTAGTTCCTCTGTCGATTCGCGTTACCGAGCCAGACATGCCGAAGCATGTGCGACGAGACGCCGTATACTATACGACGTCAACACGACGAGCGGGCACGCGGTCTGCCTTCCCAGGCAATCGCCACTCAACCGTGGCAGGCCCTTGAGGACGTGGCCTCCCAGAGCCGTCGGCCCTCGGTATGAAAGGGAAATGCCTTGAGGAATCTCTCGACGGTCCTGATGTCGATTGGAGTCGTATCGGCGCTAGTCCTTACCGGCTGCCTCAGCACCGACTCGGAGGCGGGCGAGCATGGAAACGGTTCGGAGGCAGGCGAGCATAGCGGCGGTGAAGGGTCGGAGTCAGGTGAACGCGGCGATGGCGAAGAGTCCGCTACTCAGTACGGGCTGGGCGACACCTTCGACGAGGTCCGCGCCGGCGCTCGGCTGGTCCTATCGTACGACTCGGACGCCAATGCCTTCACTGGCACGGTCGAGAACACCACGGACGCCGCACTGAACCGGGTCAGGGTCGAGGTCCATCTCTCGAACGGGACCGAGCTGGGCCCGACAACTCCCGTCAGCCTGGCTCCCGGTCAGGTAGTCGCCATCACCCTCCCGGCAACCAGCCAACCCTTCACCTCCTGGAGCGCCCACCCCGAAGTCGGCTGATTCCTCGCCGCGCTCCGTCCGCAGGTCCAGCCCTGCCGTCCGACAGGCCGCGCTCTCCGAAAGGTGAGCATCCTCCAAGATACCGCCGGCGGCGAGCGGCTCCATCTTGACTCCGAACTCCGGTTAACGCAGAATCAGGGCGAAACTCTTTGGCGTCAGCATGGAGGGCACGATGGACCAGTACAAGGCGGAATACATCTGGATAGACGGTACCGAGCCGACGTCCAAGCTCCGCTCCAAGGGCAAGATAGTCCCGATGGGGGAGGAGCTGCCGTTGTGGGGCTTCGACGGATCGAGCACGAACCAGGCTCCCGGCGAGAACTCCGACTGCGTATTGCGGCCGGTGTTCACCTGCCCGGACCCGGTCCGCGGCGGCGACAGCAAGCTCGTGATGTGCGATGTCTTGCTGACGGACATGTCCCCTCACCCGTCGAACACCCGCGCGGGCTGCGCGGCGGCCGCGGAAAAGTACGCCGATTTCGACACGTGGTTCGGCATCGAGCAGGAGTACACCTTCTTCGACGGCATCAAGCCGCTGGGATGGCCGGACAACGGCTTCCCCGCGCCACAGGGCGGGTACTACTGCGGAGTCGGAACGGACGAGGTCTTTGGCCGCCCCATCGTCGAGGCTCACATGGACGCCTGCCTTGAGGCGGGACTGATGATATCCGGCATCAACGCGGAGGTGATGCCGTCCCAGTGGGAGTTCCAGATCGGGCCGATCGGCGCGCCCGCGATAGGCGACCAGCTCTGGATCGCCCGGTGGCTGCTGTACCGCATTGGAGAGGACGTGCACATCTCGGATGACCCGAACAGGGGGGTCACGGCAAGGCTCGATCCCAAGCCCGTGCAGGGCGATTGGAACGGCGCGGGCGCCCACGCCAACGTCTCGACTTGGCAGATGCGCGAGAGCTATGACGCCTGTGTGGCGGCCGCCGAGGCGCTCGGAGGCAACCACGACGAACACATCGTCAACTACGGTCACCGGATCGAAGAGCGCCTGACCGGACTCCACGAGACCTGCTCCTACAGGGAGTTCAGGTACGGGGTCTCCGACAGAGGCGCTTCCGTCCGCATCCCCTGGCAGGTGCACCGCGACGGGAAGGGGTACATAGAGGACAGGCGGCCGAACGCCAACTGCGACCCGTACAAGGTGACCGAGCTCATACTGAACACCGTCTGCGGAGCAGCCTCTTCCTAGCCATTCAGGACCGGCGATAGGGCGAGCACTGTAGACCTGCCGCCACGGGTCCCGCGAAAGGCGCACAAGGGCGGCGGAAATGGTACAGAGGGTGTTTGTGAAGTCCCTTCTCCGCTGGCGGGAGAAGGTCAGGATGAGGGGGAAGGCGTTGCGACACCTTCATCTTCGCCCTCGCCTCAGTCCTCTTCCATCACGGGAGAGGAGGCTATGCGCGCCGAGTCGCGATGCTGGCTTACGGGCCTATCCCGCCGGGCGCAGGCTCATCCCGATATTGACGTCGAGCCGCGTTTCCGCGACGCCCTGGAAGACGCCGCGCGTGGGCGCCACGTCGCCGTAGTCGCGGCCTACCGCTATCCGCACGTGCCGATCGTCGGCGAGACTCCGATTGGTGGGGTCGAATCCGACCCAGCCCAGCTCCGGCAGGCGGCATTCGACCCACGCGTGGGTGGCCGTACCCCGCGCCGGCTCGCCCGCCGGACCGGGCACGTAGAAGTAGCCCGATACATAGCGCGTCGGCACGCCCCACGTGCGGGCAACCGCGATCATAACGTGGGCGTAGTCCTGGCAGACCCCTTGGCCCGATTCCAGAATGTGGTCGATCGGGGAGATCACGGACGTGCTGCCCGGCGTGTATTCGAAGCTCCGATGGAGCGTGTCCGAAAGCTCCGTCAGGGCCTGCAGCGGGTCGCCGCTCGGCCCGGCAATGCCGTGCCGGTCGACGAACGACGCGAGCGCCGGCGAGGGCTGGGTAAAGTCGCTCGGGTGGGTGAAGTCCCAGTCGCCGAACGACTCGCTCCACGAGCGAATCTCGCCCCAGGCGTCGGGGCCCAGGGAGTCCGGCAGCGGCGCGGCGTGCGTGAGCTCCACGGTCGAGCGCGCGGTGACCTCCAACGCCTCGTGCTCCCGGTGGACGTTGAGGACATGCTTGGTGTTTCCAAAGGAGTCCATCTCGCCGTTGAGGGGAACGAGCGGGTCCGTGGTGATGTCGAAGCGCAGCAGCCGCTGGCCCAGGTCGTTCCGGGGCTCCAGGCAGAGCGCCATCACGCAGTTGCGCACCGGCGACGCGTAGGAGTATCGCGAGACGTGCTCTATGTCGTAGCGGACGAGACCGGTCATTTCCTCAGCGCTCCGGGCGGTCGTCGATCGGGTAGTCGAAGTAGCTGGCGGTGACGAGATCGTGAAGGTCGCGGCAGTACCCGCTAATCCTCCATAGCAGGTTCTCACGGTCTTCCCGATCGGGCCATTCGTAGTGAATCAACGCCCTCATCTGGCCGACCAGCCGCCGCGTTGCGTCGCTGGACTGCGCGTTGGGGCCCTGGCCGATCGCGGCGAGGTCTGCCGCCGCCGAGTCCAACGACCGACACAGCGAGCCGGGTAGGCGGGGGTCCGTGGCGAGAAGGTCCAGGACCTGCCCCGGCTCCACCTCGACGCTGTACCGGCGGTTGTAGGCCTCGACGGCGTGACAAAGGCGCAGCAGGCTCGTCCAGTCCGCGTCGGACGACTCCTCGCTCGCCCTGTCCACGGCGATCTGCGTCAAGAGCAGCGTGGCCGAGAGCTGGGCGCGCTCGATCAAATGGCCCAGCCTCATGAAGCGCCAACCTTCGTCGCGGTACATGGTCGCGGAGGCGATCCCCGTGAGCGTATCTATCGAGGCCGCCGTCTCGGCGTAGAAGCTCTCGGGCGAGACTCTCCAGATATCCTGGATCTTCACCGTCTGGAGGCGTAGATACGCCATGTTCAGGTAGGTCCACATCTCGGCGCTGATCGACTGCCTCATCTGGCGAGCGTTCTCGCGTCCCAGCGAGAAGCAGCTCCAGACGGAGTCCGGATTGGCGCGCTCGAACGTGAGCTCGTCGGCCAGCGTGTAGGAATCGGCCAGCGTGTAGTCGTCGCTGTCGAGCATTTCGAGACCGCCCCACGGGGGGGCGCGGTTGACGCTCCCATAGATGCGGCTCCAGCCGAAGTAGATCTCCGGAATAGGTCGGTCGACCAGGGCCTCCGTCTGCAGCCTGAGCAGACGGCAGAGGTGCTCGGCCCGCTGCAGATGACGGCTCATCCAGTACAGGCCCTGTGCGCTGCGCGCTAGCACGGCTCACTCCTTGCGGGCACGGGGAACGGCGCCCTATGCGGAATTCCCGGGCTCATTCCTGCAGCACCCACAGGTCCTTCCCCCCGCCGCCCTGGCTGGAGTTGACGACGAGGCTGCCCCGGCGCAGCGCGACCCGGCAGAACGCGCCGGGCACGATGCGGGTCTCGAGGCCGTGCAGCACGAACGGCCGCAGGTCGACGTGGCGTGGCTCGAATCGGCCGTCGATCAGGCAGGGCGAGCGCGAGAGGGCGAGCGTCGGCTGCGATATGAAGTCGGCGGGGTCGGCGCGCACCTGCTCGGCGTACTCGGCGCGCTCCTTCGGGGTCGCGTGCGGCCCCACCAACATGCCGTACCCGCCGGACTCGCCTACGCGTTTGACAACCAGTTTGTCGAGATTGTCCAGCGTGTACTCCAGGTCTTCGGGCCGGCGGCAGAGGTACGTCTCGACGTTGGCCAGCACCGGCTCCTCGCCCAGGTAGTATCGGATCATGTCGGGTACGTAGGCGTAGACGCTCTTGTCGTCCGCCACGCCCGTGCCGGGAGCGTTGACCAGGGCCACGTTCCCGAGCTTGTAGGCGTGCATGAGGCCGGGCACCCCGAGCAGGGAGTCCGGGCGGAAGACCAGCGGGTCTATGAAGTCGTCGTCCACGCGCCGGTAGAGTACGTCGATGCGGCGCAGCCCCGTAGTCGTGCGTATGTAGACGAACCCGTCGTCGACCAGCAGGTCCTGCCCCTCGACCAGCTCGGCGCCGATCTCGCCCGCCAGGAACATGTGCTCGTAGAAGGCGGAGTTGGCCACCCCGGGCGTGAGGAGGGCGACGGTCGGGTCCGACCGCCCGCGGGGCGCGAGCTCGCGAACGGTCTGGCGCAATATGCTGCCGTAGTGCTCGATCTCCCGCACGCGATAGCTGCGGTACAGCCGGCGCATGCTGGCCTTGACCGCCTTCCGGTTCGCGATCATGTAGGAGACGCCGGAGGGGACTCGCAGGTTGTCCTCGAGCACCCGGAACCCGTCGTTCGTCCGCACGAGGTCCGTGCCGCAGATGGCCACCCAGGTGCCGTGCGGGGGAGAGAAGCCGCGCATCTCCACCCTGAATTGTGGACAGTCGCGCACGATGTCCACCGGGATGACCCCGTCTTCGACGATTCGGCCCTCGCCATAGACGTCGCTGAGGAAGAGGTTGATCGCTTTCAGCCGTTGCGTCAGTCCCGTCTCGAGGTGCCGCCAATCGGCGCCAGAGAGCACGCGGGGCACGCAGTCGACGGGGATGATGCGCTCGTCGGCCTCCTCGTCCCCGTAGACCGTGAAGGTGATGCCCTCCGTAGAGAACGAGCGCGTGACCCGCTCCTGTATGCTGCTCAGCTCCTCGGCCGTGAGCAGGCGCAGGGCCTCGTACAACTCTTGGGAGTGCTCCCGGGGGACGCCGTCCGGGAGGAACATCTCGTCATAGACCGGCGCGTCTAGCTGGTAGCCGTCAAACTCCATGGAGCCCACCATGACCCGGGCTGGCCGGCGCGCCGGCGACGACCGGCGCGGCCGGTACGCCGGGATTCTTGTCCGTTGCGTCGGTCATCTACCCGTACGTCGATCGAGGGAATCGCGCGCCGCCGCTCGACTATTCCTATACGTACGGCCCCGCGGCGCATCTGCCGCCTAGTCTACCACGGCGCAAGCAGCCCACAAACCCCACCCCGGCGGCCTGGATTCCCCACCTAGATAAGAGGAGGACCTCGTTGGCGCCCGACGCGATGCGGGCTAAGATGGTTGTTGAGCAAACGAACCGATCACCAACGAGGTGCAGCTATTATGAAGCAAGGCTTGCTGGCATTCCAGTACGAGCAGGAGAAGGGCTCGACAGGTATGACGGGACTGTCGGGGCTGCTGACGTACGTGGAGTTGATGGACGCAGCGGGTTTGAGGTCATCGGTAGAGCGCCACGTGAGACTGCGGGAGTGTGGTCAGGGCTGGACGGATAGCCAGACGATCATCTCGTTGATACTGCTGAACTTGGCAGGCGGCGAGTCAGTGTCCGACCTTGATCTCCTTGAGAAGGACAGAGGGTTGTGCAGGATACTTCGAGAGTTCGAGTCCTGTGGTATGCGTCTCAGCGAGCGCAGGGCGTTGGAGAAGAGATGGCGAGTCGAGCGTCTTCGGAGCGTGCCGTCGGAGTCTGCGGCGTTCCGGTATCTGGAGGGGTTCCACGACATGGACGAGGAGTCGAAGCGGGAAGCTCACAGGGCGTTCATAGCGGCTCCCAACGAAGCGCTACAGGGTCTGGGGAAGGTCAACGCCGACCTGGTGGGCTTCGTGCAGAGCCGTTCGCCTCAGACCGAGGCCACACTGGACATGGATGCCACACTGGTGGAGACGCGCAAGCAGGAGGCGCTCCACAGCTACAAGGGGTACAGGGCGTACCAGCCTCTGACCACCTACTGGGCAGAGGCCGACCAGATTGTGCATTCAGAGTTTCGGGACGGCAACGTACCTGCGGGCCATCAGCAGTTACGAGTGTTGACCGAAGCACTGGAGCATCTGCCTGCCGGTGTGGAGAGCGTGATGCTGCGGTCTGACACGGCGGGGTACCAGCAGGAGTTGCTGCGGTACTGCGCGGAGGGCAGAGACGAGCGGTTCGGGGTGATCGAGTTCGCGGTTGGGGTTGACGTGACGGCAGAGTTCCGCCGAGCGGTGTCCGAGGTCGCCGAGCAAGACTGGCAGACGCTGTACCGCAAGGTTGGGGAGCATCGTGTGGACACGGGTCAGCAGTGGGCTGATGTGAACTTCGTACCCAAATGGATAGGGCACTCCAAGAACAGCCCTGAGTATCGGTTCATAGCTACCAGGGAGCGTCTGGACAGGCCGCCTCTGCCGGGAATGGAGGGGCAGATGGAGCTTCCGTTCCCCGCGATGGAGCTGTCCAACAGAGGCTGGTACAAGGTCTTCGGAGTGGTGACCAACCGGAGCATTGCGGGAGATGAGTTGATCTGGTGGTCGAGACAGAGGTGCGGTAAGGGCGAGGAGGTCCACGGCGTCCTCAAGAGTGACCTTGCCGGGGGCAGGCTTCCGTCGGGGCTGTTCGGAGCCAACGCAGCATGGTGGGCGATAGCAGTGTTGGCCTTCAACTTGAACTCTGCCATGAAGCGGCTGGTGTTGGGCGGACAGTGGGTGGGCAAGCGTCTCAAGGCGGTGCGCTTCGCCCTGATCGCCCTACCGGGCCGTGTGGTGCGTCATGCCAGGAGGTTGATCATCCGTCTTGCCCGTGGCCATCCCTCATACGAGTTGCTGCTCAGGGTCCGGCACAGGATATTGGCGCTGGCTGCCGAGCCGTATCGAGCATAGGCGACCCTGCCTGGAGCATCGGTTTGTAGGCGACTCTGCCGAGTTGCCAGGCCGGGCCATGCCTTCTTCGGCCTGACAACAGCCATAATTGGCAGCGAACCGCTGCCGATACCCTCAAAGACGGCACCCGAGACCCTCTCCGATGCCGATCATGTCATGCGTCACCCCTGGTCGACACCCGGACACCCCTGAAAGCACATGAAACAGCTCTCAACAATTCAGCTGGGGGATTTGGGGGCGAGCCGGCCGTTCGCCGTTTGTCGGTGTCGGAGACGGGGCGTATACCGGCCTTCAGATACTTACCCGATCACCATCCGAGACCGCCCCTGGATTCAGGAAACGCCTCTCGCTTGAAGTTCGCCGGGTTGGCGGTTAACATCGGTTCTCCGGTCAGGCGTCCCCAAGGCCTGTTGCGCTCGGCGGTTGAGGTTAGCTGACGATGGTCTCTCCTGAGTTCGAAGTCAAACGGCCCGTGCTGGTCGGCGACACGGCCGACGTGTACCTCCAGCGCACGCTGACCATCCTCCGGAACGAGAGCATCAACCCGGATGTCGCAATGGAGTTCGCTCCCCAAACGGCCGGCGTCTTCTGCGGCGTATCGGAGGTCAGGACACTCCTCGCACGGGTCCTTCCGGAGACCGGCAGGGAGGTATGGGCGCTCGGAGAGGGCGAGGCCGTAGATGCCGGCGAGGTGGCGCTGCGGGTCAAGGCCCCCTACAGTTCCATCGGCCTGTACGAGACGGCGATCTGCGGCGCGCTGTCATCCGGCACAGCCTGGGCCACGGCCGCCCGGGAGTGCGTGGACGCCGCCTCGGGCACCCCGGTGGTATCCCTGGGCGCCCGGCACGTGCACCCCAACGTGGTCGCGGACATGGACTATGCCGCCATAGTCGGCGGCTGCGTATCGTGCTCGACGATCCAGGGCGCTCGCCTTGCCGGCGTCACGCCGGCGGGCAACATGCCGCACGCGCTTCCGATTCTGGTCGGCGGCTCCGTGGCCGCGATGCAGGCCTTCGACACGCACATGCCCCAGGAGGTGCCGCGGATCGCCCTCGTCGACACGTTCCGGGACGAGGCGGAGGAGTCCCTCAACGTCGCGCGCGCCATGGGCGACAAGCTCCGCGGCGTTTGCCTGGCCACTCCGCCCGGGCGCGGCGGGGTCACCATAGATCTGGTCCGGGAGGTGCGAAGCCGGCTGGACCAGGCGGACTTCCGCCACGTCGAGATCATGGTGACCGGGGGATTCACCCCGGACCGCATCCGCGAGTTCGTGGCAGCCGGGGGGCGGGTCAATATCTTCGGCGTGGGCGCGTACATCGCGACGGCGCCCTCGAACACATTCGCCGCGGAGATCCAGGAAATCGACGGCCGGCCTTTCGCCCGGCGGGGCAGGATCCCAGGCGTAACGGCCAACCCCAGGCTCGACCGGGTGATCTAGGCCGACCCCCGATCGCGCCGGCCCGGGCTCAGATCCGGTACAGCCGCTCGGCGTTCCGCGAGAACATCGCCGCCTGCTCGTCGCGGCTGAAGCCGGCCACGAGCTCCTTGTAGGCGTCGACCAGCGTGTCGTAGCTGCTGTAGAGCTTGTCGACCGGCCAGTTGGTCGCGAAGACGCACCGGGCCGGGCCGAAGGCGTCGATGCAGTGGTGTACCCAGGGCCTGATCGACTCGACCGTCCAGCTCCAGTCGTCCATGCCAAGCCCCGAGATCTTGCAGTAGACGTTCTCTGCCTCGGCCACAGTGCTCATCGCCCGGCGCCAGGCCCGGAAGTACTCGTCCGTACGCCGCTCCGGCAGGCCGCAGTGGTCGACCATGACCGGAACGCGCGGGAACGCGCGGGCGAGGTCGCGGACGGCCTCCATGTGCTGCAATTTGACGTTCATCGAGGCCACGAGACCGTACCGTTCCAGGAGCGCGTAGCCCTTCCGGTACGCCGGCTCGGCGAGATTGTCCGCGGCGTAGAAGTCCCTCACGCCGCGGGTCAGCCGGTACCGCAGGTGACGCTCGAGCTCCGCCTGCGCCGACGGCAGGCCCAGGTCGGCGTATACGACCGCCGCGTGCGGAAAGCCGGTGCGATCGGACTCGGCCAGCAGCCACTCGGTCTCGTCCACGGGGTCGGCCGTGCCTAGCGCGGCCTGCACGTGCACGGCTTTGGTCACGTTGGTGGCGCGCGTCTCGGCTATGAAGTCGTCCGCGAGGTAGTCGCGCTTCAGCGCGTCGAAGTCGGGGCCCACCCGCGGAAACGCGGCGTCCGGGCCGAGCCAGTCGTAGCTCAGCTTCGAGTGGCTCAGGTCCCAAAGGTGGACGTGAGTCTCCACGAGCTCGAGCTCGCTCATACAGGCCGCCGCTTGGAGGGGAGGACGGCCGCGGAGTTCCGGCGGACGGTCCGGGACGTCACCGTCACTCGTAGAGCGACTCGACGCTGACCGCCTGGCCGCCCTGAGCCGCCGACCTGTAGGCCGCGTCCAGCATCTCGACCACGCGCCAGCCGACCTCGCCCGGCGACCCGTTGGCCGCCTTGCCGGTGATCACGTCCACCAGGTTGCCGGCCGTGGCGAACAGCGGGTAGGCCTCGTCGCCGCCCTCGGCACCGGCCGACTGGTTGCCGCCGGCCAGCGGGGCCAGCTCCTCGTCGGTGCCGTCGGCGTGGCGAATGCGCCCCGCGCCGGACACGAAGTTGATGTCGAGCCAGCCGTTATCGCAATTGACCTGGATCGAGAGCTTGCCCGGGTCGCCCATCTGCAGGTTGCCGGCGCCGCCGACGTTGGCCAGCGCGCCGTTGTCCATCCGGACGGTCATGGCGTCGATCAGGTCCAGGTTCAGTCCGAGATTGTCCATCAGCGACATGACGCTGACCGGCCTGAGCCCTGTGATGAAGTACATCAGCCCGGCGGAGTGGGTGATCTGCAGGTGGCCCTCGCCGCCGCCAGATCGCTCCGGGTCGGAGTAGACGTCGCCGGGGCCGTGGACCGGATACTCGAACAGCGCCTCGTACGACTTGTCGTCGCCGCGCACGAAGTTGATGATGAACGACGAGAAGTAGCAGTTTACGTAGCGTATCTCGCCCAGCTCGCCCGACTGCAGCACCTCGCGGGCGCGCAGTCCCCGTGACTGGAAGTGCCACGGATAGCCGACGATGATCTCGCGGCCCTGGCTCTCGGCCAGCTCCACCAGGTCGCGGGCGTGGGCGGCCCTGAGCACCATCGGCTTCTCGATCATCACGTGCAGGCCGCGCTCGAGACAGGCCCGCGCCACCTCGTAGTGCGTCGCGTGCCACGTGGAGACGACGGCGCCGTCCAGCCGCTCCTTGTCGAGCATCTCCTCGACATCGGTGTACTGGTTGTGGATGCCGAAGGCCTCGGCGGCCTTGGCGAGACTGTCGGGGCGCTGGTCGGCTATCGCCACGATCTCGGCGTCGGGGTGCCGCTGGAGCGACGGGAAGTGCGCCGTCGTCGCCCACCAGCCGGTGCCCACGATGGCTACCCTGGCCTTGTCGGCCATCTCTGCCTCCTGTCCGGACGGCCGCGAGGGACCGCCCCGCGGCCGGTCTTGACTCGTCTACGAGAAGTGTGGGACGACCTCGTCGAGGAACAGCTCGATGTCGTCCGTCTCGGGGAAGCTCATGAAGGCGAGGTTGGCGAGGTCGAAGCCGAGCTCGGCCTGCTCTTCGAGCGCGTCGCGCACGGCGGAAGGATCGCCGGCGATGGCCCGCGCCTCCCAGCCCTTGGACGCCTCGACGCCCTTGGAGTGCGTCTTGTCGATGAAGACGAAGGCGGCGAAGGTCTTGCGTATGCTGTCGAAGTCGCGGCCTTCCTCCTCGCAGTAGCGCTTGAGCACGCTCAGCTTGCGCTCCGACGAATGCTTCCAGACGTTGCTGCCCGCGTTCCACCAGTCGGCCTGGCGGGCGACCACCCTGAGGGTCAGCTGCTCGCCCGAGCCGCCGATCAGGATCGGGGGCGCCGGATCCGGCCTGGGCTCGCAGTGGGCGTTCGACAGGCTGTAGTACTTCCCGGTGAAGTTGGCGGGTGCGTCGGTCCACAGCGTCCTGATGACCTCGAGCGCCTCTTCCATCATCTCTACGCGGACGCGCGGCGTCGGTAACGACGGGTAGCCGTAGCCGTCGTACTCGGCGACGGTGCTGGTGCCCACCCCGTAGCCCAGGACGAACCGCCCCGAGCTGAGCTCATGCAGTGAGGCGGCCATCTTGGCGGTGAGGGCGGGGTTCCGGAACGGGTTGCATATGACGTGGGTGCCCACCTGGATTCCGGGATATCGGGCCGCGATCCACGTCAGCATCGTCCAGCCCTCGATGGTGTACCCGTCGTCACCGTTCAGGTGGTCTCCGATCCAGATGCCTCCCTTGAATCCCTGCGTGACGACGTCCAGGGTGCTGTTCATGGCCGGCATGTACTCTTTGCCTGTGAACGAGTACAGCGAACTCCCGGTCCGCTGCGGCGGGGTGTATCCGAACTCCATCCGTGCTGGCATTGGCGATAACCTCCGTGGGCGGTTGGCGGCCTATCGTATCACAGCCTCGCGAGCGCCTCGACGCATCCCTTCCCGGCGCACCTTTCGGACGTGATGAGACGAACGGCCGCGAGGGTACGCTGAAGCTGCCAGCCGTTTTTTTTCGCTGAAAACTGTGCCATTCTGTGCCGTTCGTATCTGGCGGGTGGCACACCTGGCCGATAAATGGCACACTCTGTTCCGGTTCGCCCTATCTGAGCCGGCACACCGTGGCGCGAAACGACGCGCCGCGTTCCGAGCCGGGACTGCCGAAGGGGGATGGGGTTGAGGGCGAGGACTGGGGCCGTTTCCACGCGGGCAGAATAGCACACCTGTGCTGTCTGTCGCAACCTGGAGGCACGCCCCGTTAACTGTTCAGAGTTGCTGGGACGAATGCTCCTCAGACCCTGGATACCCGCCTTCGCGGGTATGACGGTGCTGTGGTTATCGAAGGTCTCTCACGAAGTCAGAACAGTTACCACGCCTCATATCCCCCACCTGATTGGGGCGGCCGGCGTGACGGACTGCTTCCGGTGTCATAGTGGCGCACCCTGTCGGGGATGGATTCCCGCCTTCGGAGACCTTTGCGTAACTCCCGTTGCGGGAGACAGCGTGGCGGAGATGCCTAGTAGGGAACCCCCAACCCTGGATTCCCGCCTTCGCGGGAATGACGGTTTTTCAGGGAATGACGGTTGTTCAAAGGTCTCCGTTCGCGGGAATGACGGAGGTGGGGGATTCGGGACGCCCGGCGTTGCGCTGATTTCGGCTACTGGGACGAAGCGCCGGGCGGCCTACCAGACGGTCAGCGTGACGCCGGCGACGGAGGCTGTCGTGCCCAGTACCAGCATGCGCGTCATTCGCTCGTGGAGTAACAGGAACGCCATGGGCACCGCGAACAGCGGCGCCGTCGAGGTCACCACGACGACCGTGGCCGGCGAGGCGAACTTCAGCGACGAGATGAACAGCAGCGACGAGACGCCGTTCACGAGGCCGCTGCCGAATATCATCAGGTGATCGCGCCGGCTGCCCTGCGGCAGGCGCTGGTTCGAGCCGAGACCTACCATTGTCAACCCTATCGCCACCATCGCCATCGTCCGCACGGCGTTGGCCAGCACCGGACTCGTCGCCTCGACCGCGTCGTCCTGCACGAAGACGCTGGCGGCCCACGCCAGGCCGGTGGCGACGCAAAGTGCGAGCGCGAGGAGCTTGGACCCCTCGTCCGTCGGCAGGGCGGTCTCCTGCTGCCGGCGGACCGACAGGACGTAGATGCCGCCCAGGACAAGGACTCCCCCGGCCACCGTTCTCCACGTGACCGTCTCGTCGGATATCATGCTCGTGGCGACGATGCTGAACATGATGTACAGCGCGTTCGTCGCCGGGAAGACCAGGGAAAACTGCGCTATGGACATCGCCTTCACGAAGGCGACGTGACCGACGATGGCGGTTAGTCCGGATGCGATCAGGGACAGCACCACGATGACCGTGAGCGTGCCGAGCGAGTCCGCCACGCCGAACGCGGCCGCGACGGCCAGCGCAGTCAACAGGCTGGCCACCGCCCTGGCGGCGACGATGTACATAGCCCCAAACCGAGACGACACCATTTTCAGCATGGTGCCCGACAGGGCCCACGCGACCGCCGCCGCCAGGGCGAAGATCTCGCCAAACACTAGCCGCCTCCGTCGGCGAGAAGATAGGCGCTGCGTTCGGACAGCGTCAACCGGCTGGCGGGCCGGATTCCGGGAGGAGACGACATGTGCAGGAGCATAAAGACACTCAGGCCGCCCTACGCAGAAGCTACCGACGACGACGTGCGTGCCGCCGCGCTCCAGTTCGCCCGCAAGGTGAGCGGCTACCGGACGCCGTCCAAGGCCAACGCGCAGGCCTTCGACACGGCGGTCGACGAGATCGCCGCCTCGTCGGCGCGGCTGCTCGCCTCGCTCAAGGTCGCCGGCCGTTAGCGGGACGCCCTTGACGCTTCGGCAGACTGCGCGACCGCCGCCGTGTGGACGAGAAGAAGCGCCGAAGGGGCAGCTTCCGCCTGTGCTGTCGACAGCCAAGCAGCCCGATGTCGCCAACGTCGTTGACGCGCCGGGACTTCAAGCAAGCATGGACTTATGGCTTGACGTGGGAAGACCACAAGTCGTTGGATAACGGAGTAAACTACTGAGTTGACGGCGGCAAGGCAGCCGGATCACTCTTGGGAGAAAACAATGATCGCCCTTGAGTACCTGATCGTTGGCGGTGTTATCTGTGTCGCAATCGGGTACGCGGTCAGACAGCTCGTGATGAACCTGCTGCGAGGCATCCCCTACGTGGGAGACATTGGTTTCGTTTGCGGCGTGATTGCGGCGGTTTATACCCTAAACGAAATTGTGGCATAGGGTCCAAGACCCGAGCGGGGAAGATGAAGTGCCTGGCAGGCAGATGCCCCGGACACTCCCTGCGTGGTTGGCCCACACCATGAGACACGTAAGGTCACGGCTCCGTGTTCCTTCGCATCAATGCCAGGATCGTTGACAGGCGCCGGCAGCGTCCGGTATTCTGAAGGCCTACACCCCCTGCGTGCTTCGGCGGCGGGGCGCGAGGCTGTCGCAAGGCAGCCTCAGCTTTTTCCCGGGGTTGGCACATCATACGCACGACCGTCTACGTCGACGGCCTGAATCTGTACTACCGCGCCTTGCGAGGCACGCCTAATCGCTGGCTCGATCTCGGCAAACTGGCGCGGCTTCTCCTGCCCCGGCACGACGTAGGCCGGATACGCTACTTCACCGCCGTCGTCGCCAACCGTGCAGGAGACCCCACTCAAGCGCAGAGACAGCAGGCTTACATTCGCGCCCTACAGACCGTCCCAGGCCTGACGATCCACTACGGGCACCTTCTCTCCAAGACGAAGCGAAGGCCCTTGGCGCAGCAGCCATCAGCCGGCCCCCGCACCGTCGAGATACTCGACACTGAGGAGAAAGGGTCCGACGTCAATCTCGCCTCCCATTTGTTGCTGGACGGATTCGAGAACAGCTACGAGACGGCAGTTGTGATCTCGAACGACTCCGACCTCGAGCTTCCTATCAGAATGGTCAGGACCAAGTTGGGCAAGCAGGTCGGAGTCTTCGACCCAAGTCG
This sequence comes from Dehalococcoidia bacterium, assembly GCA_965261815.1. Classification (GTDB taxonomy): domain Bacteria; phylum Chloroflexota; class Dehalococcoidia; order Lucifugimonadales; family CAZENU01; genus CAZENU01. The sequence continues at coordinate 2,113,927 of CBDHDR010000002.1, read as the reverse complement.
CAGGCGGAGCTTCGAGCTTCACAAAGCGGCCTCCTGGTACAGACCACTCCGTCAAGGACCGTTGAAGGCAAGCCTGTTTCCCGACACGCTCTCGGACGGCCGAGGCCCGATTACGAAGCCCAGCGGCTGGTGAGGTCACACGAACGCAGGGAAATCAGAAGAACTGGGAGTAGGGGCCGCTACTGAAGCTATCAGACTGGCGACCACGCGACTTCCCGCAGACCTTAGCCCGTCGGGGCGTCCTGAAGAATTTGCGGCTCTACGTGTTCTGCAGTCGGTAGGGGACGCCGAAGAGGTACTTTTCGTGCCCGACTATCGCCCTGATGGCCTCCCGGTCGCCACGCGACGCGTAGAGGACGCGGATGTCCGCTCTGCCCGGACATCTCTCCGTGGTGCTGACCTCCACCGAGACGAGTCCGGGGTTGACGGACTCTATCCGAGTGATCAGGTCCGCGTTCAGGTCGATCGCCTGGCGGACCTCGCCGGGGGTCGGCCACTCCTCGCAGGGTACCCGGTGGGGCGCCGATCCGTAGACGGACTCCGCGAGCCGGTCCCGGACGTAGTAGGTCTCGGCCTCGGCGGCCGCGGCGGCCGCGAGCGCCGCCAGCAGTAGGACGGCGGCGATCACGCGCGTACGTCGGAAACGCCACAATCTCACCAGCGGCATGGCGCAAGTACCTCCCGCGTCACGTACCCGTTCACGTCTGGCGCGACCATGCGCGCGCCCTTCGATGCGCGCCGCAGACCGACCGCCCTGAGTGCCCCGACGCCTCGTCGGGGTGTATCGAAGGGCGCCACTTGGGACGAACGGGCTGCGCGGGCATCGGCCCCGAACAGGTGCGGCATCTGTCCACTCCGGTGTGCCTACAGGTCGTAGAGCCTGGCCGCGTTGCCGTAGAAGATGTCCTCGACCTGCGAGTCGGTCAGGCGCAGGTGCCGCGCGGCCAGCTTGTGGACGCGCAGCGACTCGAAGCCCGCGAACGCGACGTGCGCGGGGCCGTAAGGCGACTCCGGGACGTCTTCGGCGTACAGCCAGACGAACGTGTCGCCTAGCGCGATAGCCCGGCCCCGGGTGTGGGACACAGGGAAGTCCGAGCCGTAGAGGACTGCCCGGTGGCCGATGGTCTGGACGATCGCCTCGATAGCGCCGCAGTCGGTCACCGCGCCCGTGTCGAAGTAGACGTTGGGCAGCCCGGTCAGCGAGCCGATGCCCTCGGCGGTGTGGTGCGGGTTGAATCCCCTTCCGGCGTGGGCCAGTATCAGCCGCATGTCCGGGTAGGTCTCGGCGTAGCGCCGCAGCGTCCGCTGGTTCTCCGGATCGGCCAGCGAGCGCCGCTTGACGATGTGCAGCGTGATGCTCAGCTTCTCCTCGTGGGCGACGCGGACCTGCTCCTCGGGCAGGAAGGCCTCGATGGGCGAGTCGAAGGTCGGCGTCACCGGCGAGTACAGATGGTAGCACTTGAGCCCGACCAGCCCCAGCGACCGCACCGTCTCCCTGATCACCTCCGGGTCGTCGTTGGGCGCGACCATCATCTGGGCGCGCGAGCTCGGGATTTTCGCCGTCTCCTGGGCCGCGAACCTGTTTGCCTCCGCCATCCGCAGCCCGCCGCGCGGAAACGGGAACACCAGCGCGCCGATACTGCGGCCCGGCAACAACTCGGCCATGTGGGCGAGATACACGTCGGCGTCGACGACCCTGGGCCCGTCGACCAGGCCCGCCGGGATGTCGTCCTGCGGGAAGTAGTCGACGTTGTAGATGTGAACGTGGGAGTCGAAGATGCGCTCGGGCACGAAGCTGTCGAGCTCGCGTCGGAACAGCTCCCTGTCCTGGTCCGTGGAGCGCCAGATGCTCATCGTCCGGCTACTCCCGGCTCGCCCTGGGCGCTGGCTACGGCGAAGCGCGCCTCGATGTCGCGGAAGCGGTCCACGCCGATCACCTCCTCGAACTCGGTGAAGGAGACCATGCGGCCGTAGCCGGCCGTGCTCCCCGTATCCCTGAGGTGGGCGGCCATCTCCTGCACCGCGCGCGTCGCCGCGAACAGGCCCGAAAGCGGGTAGACGACCATCTTGAACCCGATGCGCTCCAGCGCTTCCGCAGACAGGAAGGGCGTCTTCCCGCCCTCGATCATGTTGGCGAAGAGCGGCGCGTCGAACGAGGCGGCGATCTTCTCCAGCTCGCCGACCGACTGCGGCGCCTCGACGAACACGATGTCCGCGCCGGCCTCCGTGTAGAGCCGGCCCCGGCGAATCGCCTCGTCCAGGCCGAGTGGGGCGCGCGCGTCGGTCCGGCCTATGATGACCAGGTCCTCGCCGCCGCGGGCGTAGACCGCTGCGCGGAGCTTCTCGACCTGCTCCTCCGCGGCGATCACCTGCTTGCCCTCCATGTGGCCGCACTTCTTCGGCCAGAGCTGGTCTTCGAGGATGATGCCGGCGACCCCGAGCCGCACGCACTCCTCGACCGTGCGCACGACGTTCAGCGGGTTGCCGTAGCCGGTGTCCATGTCCGCGACCACGGGGACCGACACCGCGTCGACGATCCGCCGCACCCTGTCCAGCGTCTCGGTCATGGTGAGCAGGCCCAGGTCGGGCATGCCGAGCGCGGACGCCGATATCCCGAACCCCGACGTGAACACGACCGGGAACCCGGCCTGCTCTATCAGCTTCGCCGACAGCACATCGTGGGCGCCGGGAAGCACGACGATGCCGGGCTCCTCGATCAGCTTCCTGAGCCGCGCGACTTTACTCATCCGGGAGTCCTCCCCGAGGATGCCATCGAGTGTATGCCGCCGCCGTTCGCCGTGTCAAAAGTAGCTGTTCAGAGTGATGGGACGAATGCCCCTCCAGACCCCCTGGATCCCCGCCTTCGCGGGGATGACGGGAGGCTGTGCCTGACCCTCGCCATGACGGGAGGCTGTGTCTGACCCTCGCCATGACGGTAAGCTGTGTCTGCCTCCAGAGTAGATCGTAGTCGTCATTCCGGCCCCCGAGCCGGAATCCAAGGGTGGGGAGGTCAAGCTCGATGGCGCCGAATGCCGCGGCTGAGGTTCAGCCACAGTCTCCAGAGGCTGGCCCACCGGCGTGCCAGGGTAGTCCCTCTAACCAGGGGTGAACAGCTACGTCAAAAGCACCGATTCGACCTTTCCGGCAGGCGTAGATATAATGGTAGTCCGTTCCCAATCGTATCTGGCCGGCGGCGGCGCTCCGGCCGCGCTCCAGCCCCGGGAGGGCCAATGGCACGGGTCAGGATGATGTACTGGAAGGAGGTCCCGCTGCAGGTGCAGACCGAGGACGACTCCGGCCAGGTATCCAAGCCGCTGGACGGCCGTTTCCAGCAAGGGGCGGACGCGATCTCCATGTTCGACGGCAGCGCCGGAGGCGACGACTACCTCGACGGCTTCCAGTGGGGCGGCTACGTCGAGGTGGAAGGCACGGCCGAAGACGCGGCGTCCGCGACCGCCGACCGCTTCAACTCGGGCTTCCCGGACGACTTCGTCGCCAGGATTCGCGACCTGCACCGCGCCGGGGAGCGCGACCCGCGGCCCGGGGCCGCCGACGGCTGGCTGGAGGACTAGGCGATGTCCGCCAACGGGCAGCACCCTCTGCTCCAAAGACTGGCCGACGGCAAGCCGCTCATATCGGACGGCGCCGGCGGCACGTACCTGCAGTCCAAGGGCCTCGAGCCCGGGGGCAGCCCGGAGGAGATGAACGCGAGCGCGCCTGAGACCATCCGGGAAATGGCGACCGCCTACTTCGACGCCGGCTCCGACATGGTCCTGACGGCCTCCTTCGGCGGCAGCAGGTTCATGCTGGAGAAGTACGGCCTGGGAGGCAGGGTGGCCGAGCTCAACCGGCTGGCCGCGCATCATGCTCGGAGCGTCACCCCGGAAGGCGGCTTCGTCGTCGGCTCCGTGGGCCCGACGGGCGAGATCCTCGAGAGCAACGGCGGTGAGGTGGGCGAAGAGGAGGTGCTGGACGCCTTCGTCGAGCAGGTCATCGCCCTGGAGGCCGGCGGCGCCGACGCCGTCGCCGTCGAGACGATGATATCCGCTCAGGAGGCCGTCCTCGCCATACAGGCGGCGACGGAGAACACCGAACTCGTCGTGTTCGGGACGATGATGTTCGACAAGGGCCCGCGAGGTTGGTTCAGCATGATGGGCGACACTCCCGAGAGCGCCGTCAAGCAGATGCGGGACGCCGGCGCGGACGTCGTCGGCGCCAACTGCGGCAACGGCGTCGAGAAGATGGTCGAGCTGGCGGCCGAGATACGGGCCGCCGCGGACGGGTACGTGCTGATCCATTCCAACGCCGGAATCCCCGCGATCAGAAAAGGCCAGATAGTCTACCCCGAGACCCCGAAGTACATGGCCGGGCACTTCTCGACCATGGCCGACATGGGCGTGAACATCGTCGGAGGGTGCTGCGGCACCACTCCCGACCACATCAGGGCGCTGTCGAACAGGCTGCGCGTCGATGGCGCCGAACGCGTGCCGGCGAGTGCGGAGGTGACGACATGACGAGTCTGAAGACGACCACCCGCGGAAGGGCCGCCGCGGTCCTCGAACGGATCGGCCACTGCGTCGAGCTGGTCTCGCTCGACCCGAACTTCCACGAAATCGCGGTCGGGCTCTACGTCAAGGACGGCGTCGCCACCGTGTGGACCTTCAGCCGGAAGGCGGACGTGGCGGTCCGCATCGAGGCGATCCGCGGCCAGCTCGTCGCCCTCGGGGGCATGACGGCGGTCGAGGGCACGCACGACAAGGTCAAGTACGACTGCGGGCAGCTCCACGAGCGGCCGCTCAAGTTCCTCATGAAGCAGGCCGTGGAGAAGCCGGTCTCCCACACGTTGCCCTCGGGCCGGGTCAAGGACCTTCGCTCCCCGCTGATGCTGGACATCGAGGGCTCCGAGGAGGACGGCCGCTGGGTCTACCGGGTGAACGCCGAGGGCGAGGCCCGCAACGCGGCCGCGCGGCTGCGCGCCGTCACCGGCGGCCTGGTGCGCTACGGCGACATGGAGAAGGTGGGCGACGACGCGGCGGGGTTCACCTGCGGCCACCGTCACGCCGAGCTGGCCCGCCTGATCCTGCCCTTCGCCCGCAACGTCAGCCAGGTCGAGGACATGCTCGCCGTAGACGCGCTGCGCGGCCAGATGACCACCGGCACCCTGGGCTTCGCCCCCCCGACGTAGGATACGGGAGCCAGAAAATGTCGACGACGCAAGACTTGGCGACCATCGAGAGGGTTGACATACGAGACATTTGGCCCAACGAGGCGGCCGACTTCACTCCCTGGCTGGCGGAGAACCTGGCGACTCTGGGAAAGGCCCTGGGGTTGGATTTGGAGTTTCAAGCTCAAGAGGCTCCCGTCGGAGGCTATTCTCTGGACATCTTGGCGCGTGACGTCCAAAGCGGGCGCCCTGTTGTCATAGAAAACCAGTTGGGACCAACCGACCATGCCCATCTCGGCCAGTTGCTCACCTATGCGGCGGGATTCGACGCCAACGTGATAGTCTGGATCGCCAAAGAGTTCAGGGACGAGCACAGGCAGGCCTTGGACCTGCTTAACCATCGCACCGGAGAGGAGTCGGAGTTCTTCGGTGTGGAGGTCGAGCTTTGGAAGATCGCCGAGTCTCCCCCCGCCGTGAACTTCAATCTGGTATCCACGCCAAATGAGTGGCGCCCGCAGACCGTCAACAGTCCGCGGGCAGGAGGCCCAGTGTCGGAAAGGCAGGAAAAGTACCGTGAGTTCTTCCAGGGACTGATTGACACTCTGCGAGAGTGGCATCAATTCACCAATGCAAAGAAGGGACAACCTCAGAGTTGGTACTACTTCTCTACAGGCAAAGCTAGATTTTCCTATGCAGTCAGTTTCAACAATGACGGGCGGGCAGGGGTTGAGCTCTACATCGACACTCCGGAGCAAGAACGAAACAAGCGGGTATTCGACTGGTTCGAAGAACAGAAAGAGTCGGTGGAGTCCGAGTTGAACTCGCCTCTTGAGTGGGAACGATTGGACAACAGAAAGGCGAGCCGCATATCGATTCGTCGACCTGGTTCCATCGACGACGACCCAGGGGCGCTGAACGAGCTACAGGACTGGATGATCGAAAAGCTACTGGACTTCAGAAGGGTGTTCGGCCCGCGGCTGGCCGAATTGCGGGATGTCTGACGCGAGGAGGCACGCCATGACGCAGACCGACGAAAGACCGCCGATCATATACGCTGACGACGACATCGCTGACGGCGATCCGGACATCCTGGGCGGCGCCGTGTACTTCGAGGGGACCGACGTGGCGGTGAAGACGCTGCTCGACTACCTGACAAGCGGGTACAGTCTGCACATCTTCCTGAAGTTCCACCCCGCCGTGAGCCGCGCGCATGCGCTGGCCGCCATCGACGATAGGGCCCGCAAGGACGCGAGCGCCGTCGTGTCCAGCCATCTGGACTTCATAAGCGGAACGCCCAGGTTCGCGGGAACACGGGTCATGGTGAAGAATCTGTTCGACTACCTGGCAGGCGGGTACGACCTGGACGAGTTCCTGCTCGATTTCCCCAGCGTGGAACGCGAACAGGCGGTGGCTGCGCTCGACGCGGCCAGAAAGGCGATGGAGAAGTACGCATATGAGACTGCTGCTCGATGAGGGCCTGCCATGGGCTTTCAGGAAGCTCTTCACCACGCACGACGCGGTCACGGTCGACTACATGGGATGGAAGAGCAAGAGCAACGGCGAGCTGCTCGAATTGGCGAGGAACGATTTCGACGCATTGATTACACCCGACAGGGCCATCCCATATCAACAGCACGTCACAGAAGCCGACGTTGCAGTGATCATCCTGATCACCAGCTCGACCGACATCGAAAGCCTGAATCCCCTGCTGCCCGCGATAGAGGAGACCCTCGACACGATTCGGCGCGGTGACATCATCTACGTAGAGGCCCAATAGCACACGATAGGAGGCCCACTATGGCATTCACAGAGACGATGACCTCCCGCGAGCGTGTCATGAACGCTCTGGCGGGGCGGCCGGTCGACCGGCCGCCGGTGTGCAACCCGACCAACGTCGCCACCGTCGACCTGATGGACCTGGTCGACGCGCCCTTCCCGGACGCATGCCGCGACCCGGAGCTCAACGCCCGCCTAGCGGCGACCGGCTACACCGAGCTCGGTTTCGACGCGATCGCGCCGTACTTCTCCATCATCCAGGAGTCCTCGGCGCTCGGCTGCGACATGCAGTGGGAGCAGAAGGACAACTGGCCCACCGTGCGCATGAGCAACCCGATCTGGAAGGGACCGGACGACGTTCGCATCCCCTCCAACTTCCTCGAGCACCCCGACACCATCGCCATCACGCGGTCGATCTCGATCCTGAAGGAGGAGCTCGGCGACGAGGTGGCCGTCATCGGCAAGACGATGGGCCCGTGGACGCTGAGCTACCACGTCTTCGGCGTCGAACCCTTCCTGCTCATGACGATCGACGACCCCGAGATGACAATGGAGTGCCTGAACCGCCTGAAGGAAATCTCGGTGCTCTTCGGCCAGGCGCAGATCGACGCCGGCGCCGACGCCCTCACGTTCCCCGACCACGCCACCGGCGACCTGGTCAGCGGAGAGTACTACCGCCGGTTCCTGCTGGAGCTGCACCAGGAGATGGTCGAGCGGCTCGACGTCCCCTTGATTCTGCACATATGCGGCAACACGCTGGACCGGATGGACTACATCGCCCAGAACAACATGGCGATGTTCCACTTCGACTCCAAGAACGATCCGCAGAAGGCGATGGACATAGTCGACGGCAGGATCGGCCTCGTCGGCAACATCAACAATCCTGAGACGCTGTTCGCCCGCGGCCCGGAGGAAGTCCGCCGGGAGGTCTACCGCTGCATGGACGCAGGCGTTAACATGATCGCTCCCGAGTGCGCCGTGCCGCTGGCCACGAAGCTGGAGAACCTGATGGAGATACCGAAGGCGGTCAGGGCGTGGTGCGAGGAACATCAGACCGACGGCGACCAGTAAGCCCGCGTAACCAACCGGCCGCGGCAACACGGAAAGACGTGCGACCTTGCCCAGAGTAGTCGATACCCCGGACCAGTTCACGATCGTCGGCGAGAACATCCACGCGACGCGTGTGCTGCTGCGGAAGGGCCGCCGCGTCGTCACCCTGGAAGACGGCACCGAAGCCGTGCCGTTCAAGGGAGACTCCGGCGAGGACCGGCTGCTGACGGTGCCGGACTGGTTCAAGAAGACCCAGCCCTACGACCAGGGCCAGATCAAGCACTTCATGATCGCGATGCGAAAGGGCATCGAAGACGACGCGGACGAGCGGGAGCAGGCCGCGGCCTACATCCGGCACGAGGTCAGGCGCCAGGTCGCCGCCGGGGCCCAATACCTCGACATCAACCCGGACGAGGTCCACTACGACCTGGACATCCAGAAGCGCTGCATGAGGTGGACGGTCGAGACGATGCAGGAGGCCTCGCCAATCCCGCCCAGCATCGACTCCTCCAGCTCCGACCTCATCGCCGAGGGGCTGGCGGCGTACGACGGCCGGGCAGGCAGGCCGATCATCAACTCCATCGCGCCGGAGCGGCCGGAGACGACCGACCTGATCGCCGAGTACGGCGCCAGGGTGATCGTCATGGCGACGAGCGAGACGGGCATGCCGCAGGACGCCGACGAGCGGTTGGAGAACGCAGCGGCCCTGATCTCCGACGTCACCGCCCGCGGTGTCGAGCTGAGCGACGTGTTCGTCGACGCGATCATCTTCCCGATCTCCGTCGACTCGCAGAACGGCAACCACTACTTCGACGCCGTCAGGCTGCTGCGGCGCGAGTACGGCAAAGACATCCACGTCGGCATGGGACTCAGCAACATCTCCTTCGGGATGCCGAACCGCCGCCTGATCAACCGGGCCTTCATCCACCTGGCCCTGGAGGCCGGGATCGACGCCGGCATCCTGGACCCGATCGCCACGAAGATCGATTCCGTGCTCGGCCTCGACACCGACTCCGAGCCCGTGAGGCTCGCTATCGACATGCTGGAGGGCCGCGACGACTTCTGCGCCAACTACATCATGGCGCACCGCGACGGCCGGCTGAGGGGCTGACCCGAATTGACAATGGCGGCAGCATCCCCGAATAATTGTCGTGTCCAAATCGCGTAGTCACGGAGTCCAATGTCGATGCCGCTAGCACACGAAGGAATTCTGAAGGAGCTCGAGCACGTCACGAGACCCTTCGAGATCAAACACGTCAGGTCCCTGTACGAGGACTCTGATCCCAAGATGCACGATATCGCCTACGCGCTGATCGTGGGCGACAACCACGAGGTCGACCGGCTGACCAGGCAGGCGCTCGACGACGGCTTCTCCGCCAGCACGGTCATGGACGACGGCCTCATCGCCGGAATGGCCATAGTCGGGATCAAGTTCAGGGACAACATCATCTTCGTCCCGGAGGTGCTGATATCCGCCCGGGCGATGAAGGCGGGCATGGCCCACATCGAGCCCATCCTCTCCGCGTCGGGAATCGAGCCCGTCGGCACCGTCATCATGGGGACGGTCAAGGGCGACCTCCACGACATCGGCAAGAACCTGTGCATCATGATGCTCCGCGGCGCGGGCTTCGTCGTCCACGACCTTGGAGTCGACACCAAGCCCGAGGAGTTCATCGACGCCGTGCTCGAGCACGGGGCCGGCGTCCTGGGAATGTCCGCGCTGCTGACGACCACGATGCCGAACATGGGCCGGACGATCGAGGCCTTCGAGGACGAGGGGCTGCGAGAGCAGGTCAAGATCATGGTCGGCGGCGCGCCCGTCACGCAGGAGTTCGCCGAGGACATGGGTGCCGACGGCTACGGCGAGAACGCCATATCCTGCGTCGACATGGCCAAGGAGCTCTCGAGCGTGGATGGCGCGGTTCCGGCCGAGTCGGCGGACTGAACGCACGGTACACGTCATGGCACAACCGGTAGACAGGGCGCGGTACGAGGCCAGCATTGCCCGCCTCTACGACATCTTCGCCGACATATCGGACACGGTGACCCGCGTGTCCCAGCACCGGTGCCCGTACATGAACGTCGAGGAGCGCTGCACTGCCGGCTTCGGCTGCCGCAACCAAGACCGGAACGTGCCGGACGGCGAGCTCTACATCTGCACTGGCAGCAACGATCTCGACTATCGCTCCGCCTGGGAAATCTAGCCACCGCTCCAGTCCGCGGCCGGGAGCGAGTCCACGCGTGCGCCGCGGTCTCGGGGGGGGGGGGCGGCGATGGGTTCCCGTCTGCACGGGAACGACGGGCGGCGGCGGCGCACCCACAATCGTCATTCCCGCGACGGCGGGAATCCACGACGGGGGCCGGCGATGGGTTCCCGTCTGCACGGGAACGACGATGGGCGGCGGCGCACCCACAACCGTCATTCCCGCGACGGCGGGAATCCACGACGGGGGCCGGCGATGGGTTCCCGTCTGCACGGGAACGACGGGCGGCGGCGGGCGCACCCACAATCGTCATTCCCGCGACAGGGAGTACACGGCATGGATAGCTTGAATATCCGCGCGCTTACCGAAGACGACGCCAGGGACTTCCGCAGGCTGAGACTCAGGGCCCTGAGGGAGCATCCCGACGCGTTCGGTTCCTCGTATGAGGCGGAGAGAGCGCAGCCGCTCGAAGCGGTAGCCGGCCGGATGCGGCGGACCGCCGCATCGCCGGACGACTTCACTCTCGGCGCCTACCGCGAAGGAGAGCTGATGGGTATGGTCGGCTTCTTTCGCGAGCAGCGGGAGAAGATGCGGCACAAAGGGACCATCTGGGGCATGTTCGTCCCGTCCGAGGAGCAGGGCAAGGGCATCGGCAGGGCCCTGCTGACCGAGGCTATCGAGCGCGCCAGGCTGATTCCCGGGTTGGAGCAGGTGGGGCTCGCGGTCGTCACTCCGAACAGGCGCGCAAGAGGCCTGTACGCCTCACTCGGCTTCGAGACGTACGGAGTCGAGCCGAACGCGCTCGTCGTCGACGGAGAGCATCTCGACGAGGAGTTCATGGTGCTGCGCCTGACGGGCGGGTGATTGGGATTGCACAATCGTCATTCCCACAACAGCGGGAATCCACGGCCCCACAATCGTCATTCCCGCGCAGGCGGGAATCCACGGCGGCGGGCCAGCGACCCGCCTCCACCGGAACGACGATGGGCGGCGGGCGCATCCACAATCGTCATTCCCTCCGACGGCGCGAATCCACGGCCCCACATCGTCATTCCCGCGCAGGCGGGAATCCACGGCGGCGGGCCAGCGACCCGCCTCCACCGGAACGACGATGGGCGGCGGGCGCACCCACAATCGTCATTCCCACAACAGCGGGAATCCACGGCCCCACAACCGTCATTCCCGCGACGGCGGGAATCCAAGGCGGAGGGCCGGCGATGGGTTCCCGTCTCCACGGGAACGACGATTAGGAACGTGGGGAAGGCCGCGGCGGCGATGCTACACTAGCCGCATGTCTCCGCTTCACCACGCCGACCGCACCCTCGATCTGGTCGCGGGCAGGACGATCTTCGACTATGCCGACAACCTGCGCGTCAGGGTGCCCACCTCGTGTGGCAGAAGCGGCGAGTGCCACGAGTGCATCGTGGAGATCAAGCGCGGCATGGAGGCGCTCAGCCCGCCCTCCGAGACCGAGGCGTTCCTGCGCGGCAGCTACCGGCTGGCCTGCCAAGCTGCGGTGACTGACGTCGACGCGGATGTCGAGTTCGCCGTGCTGCGGCGCCAGCCGCGCATCCTCACCCACTCGGTGCGCCGTGACGTCGACCCCGACCCGGTCCCGGAGCGTCGGGGCGACGACGTCTACCTCGGCGGCCGGCGCGTCGACTCCTACCGCGGCCGGATACACGGGCTGGCCATCGACCTCGGCACGACGACGGTCGTGATGAACCTGGTGGACCTCGAGACCGGCGACGTGCTGCAGACGTCGTCCTTCGAGAACCCGCAGCGGTTCGGCGGCAGCGACATCATGCACCGCATCTCCTACGACGGCGGGGAGTTCACCGGCGAGCTGCGGCAGGTCGCGCTGTCCGCGATCAACTTCGAGATAGGCCACGTCTGCCGCCGGGCCCGGTCGCACCGGAGGCAGATCTACGACGTCGTGATCGTCGGCAACGCGACCATGCGCGACATGCTGTTCGGGCTGGACGTGCAGACCATCGGGGAGAGGCCGTACAAGTCGGTGACCGAGCTGGAGATGGAAGACGGCCTCCGGACGACGACCGCGCTCGAGGTCAGTGCGTCGGAGCTGGGCCTGCGGGTGTTTCCCGAGGCGAACGTGTACAGTCCCCCGCTCGTAGGCTGCCACGTGGGCGCCGACGTTACGGCGGGCCTGCTCGCCGTCGGCATGGACGAGGCCGACGAGACGATCATGCTGGTCGACGTGGGCACCAACACCGAGGTCGTCGTCGGGGACCGCCATCGCATGATGGCCGCGTCGTGCCCGGCGGGGCCGGCCTTCGAGGGCGGCGAGGTCACCTACGGGATGCCCGGCTACGACGGCGCGGTCGAGAGCGTGGTGATTGAGAACGCGACGGCCCGGGTCACCACCATCGGCGGCGTGGAGCCCCAGGGTATCTGCGGGTCCGGGCTCGTCGACCTGATCGCCGAGCTGCGCCGCACCGGGGCCATGAACGAGCTCGGCGTCTTCGCGGATGGCGGCCGGGAGTTCTTCTTCGCTCCGGAGAGGGGCATGTCCCTGTCGCGCGCCGATATCAGCGCCCTCGCCCAGGCCAAGTCCGCCAACTACTGCGGACAGAAGATCGTGCTGAGGCGGTACGGACGCCCGCTCGACGACATCTCCAAGCTCTGCCTTGCGGGCGGCTTCGCCAACTACGTCGACGTATCGAACGCGGCCAGCATCGGCTTCATCGCGGACATGCCGCCCGACAGGGTGGTCAAGGTCGGCAACGCCGCCCTGGAGGGCGCGACGCTGATGCTCGCGTCCCGCCGGATGAGGCAGGTCGCCGAGGAGCTGGTCGGGCGCATCGAACACGTCGAGCTGGAGACGACCCCGGACTTCTTCGAGATCTTCGTGGATGGCTGCATGTTCAACCCGATGACGGACGATCCACAGTAGCGCCTCCGACACCGAAACTGCGGCTATAATGGCCGGCGGGATGTCCTTCGTCGATGCGTTTCGCCGGCTCAACCAGCTCAAACGTCGCAGGCTCATCAGGGACTACGCCGTTGTGGGCGCCGTTGCTGCTGCGGCGTATGTCGAGCCGGTTCTTACCGAGGACGTTGACGTCGTAGTGCTGGCGGATACCGACGACGAGTTCTGGGAGGCCTATCGCCGGGTCGGGGAGGCCGCCGAGGGGCTCGAAGGGATGCATCATATCCTCGGAGGGCGACCAGTCCAGATGTTCCCAACCACCATCAAGCCTATCTACCGGGACGCGCTGGCGAACGCGAGGCAGACGAGAATCGGGAACGTCCGTGTGAAGATCGCATCTCCGGAGCACTTGGTGGTGCTCGCCCTGGAGGCGTTTCGGTATAAGGACAAGCTGCGTATAGCAGAGCTGCTGGCGATGCCGACGACCGACCTGGCTGCGATTTGGAAGCTGATAGAGGAGTTCGATGACGAAGATAGGACCCTCGCCGGAAGATTCCGCTCGGTCGGCTGAGCGCATTTTCGCAGAGAAGGCGAAGTGGCACCGTCGGAAGGCGCGGGTCAGCTTCGCGCGCAAGCTCGCCGTGCTGGACAAGCTGTTCGAGGACGCCAAGGGACTGCCGAGGTTCAAACAACACGGCGAGGACGGCTAGGAGATTCGGCGATGGGCGGCAGGCTTCTGCCGGAGGGCTACGTCGAGATAGACCGATGGTCTCTGAAACAGGCATCGGTGAAGGATTTCCTGGTCCTCGCCCTGGTCGGCCTTGTCGCCTTCTTCGGGTCGCTCGCCGCGGCGGGCTTTATCGTCGGGGCGGCGACCGGCTCGGCCGAAACGACGATAGTCGGCGGGACGTTCGTCGTTGGATTCCTGGTGGGCTTCGTTCTCGGAGTCATACTGCACGAAGCCGTACACGGCGTCTTCTTCCTGGCCTTCGGCGGCCGCCCGCGCTTCGGGTTCAAGCCGTGGACCAGGTTTGGGCCCGTCTTCTACGCGGCCGCCCCGGGAAGCTACCTCAGCAGGCCCCGGTACGTCGCCGTCGGGTTGGCGCCGGCAGTGCTGTTGACCGCTGCGCTGGCGGCAGCACTGGCTTTCGTGGCCGCGGACGACCTGTTCGCCTCCATCGTCCTTTGGGCCTTCGTGCTCAACGTCGCCGGCTCGGCGGGAGACATGCTCATGATGCGCAAGGTGATGTCCTATCCCCGCGTGACCTATTTCGAAGACACCGGCGAAGGATTCGTCGCCTACGGCCCGGTGGAGGACTTAACTGTTCAGAGTTGATGCCCACACAACCCGTTCACCCTGAGTAGGCCCGCAGCTTTGGGCGGGCCGTATCGAAGGGCGCACGCGCGGTCCCCTCACGTAACCAAGGAGCCTCGAACATGACCAAAAAGGTGCTGATAACCGACTACGTCTGGCCGAGCGTGGAGCCCGAGAGGGCCGTGCTGGCCGCGGCCGGCGCCGAGCTCGTGGTCGCCCCGGACGGCAGCGAGGAGACGCTCGCCGCGCTGGCGCGGGACGTCGACGGCATCCTGACCTGCTTCGAGAAGGTCACCGAGAAGGTCGTGCGCGCCGCCGAGAAGTGCGTCGTCATAGGGCGCTACGGCGTCGGCGTCGACAACATCGACGTCGCGACGGCGACCGAGCTGGGGATCGTGGTCACCTACGTGCCCGACTACTGCGTCGACGAGGTGTCGGACCACGTGTTCGCGCTGCTGTTGGCGTGGAACCGGCGCATCGTGCTGTTCGACAACGCGACGAAGCGCGTGGCCTGGGGCAGCGAGGGCCTGGGCATGCGCATCATGCGGCTCAGGGGCAAGAAGATCGGCATCGTCGGCTTCGGGCGCATCGGCAGAGAGGTCGCCCGCAAGGCGCTCGCCTTCGACATGGACGTCCTCGCCGCCGACCCTATCGTGACGCCCGAATCCGCGGCCAAACACAGCGCCTCCCTGGTCGACCTGCCCGAACTTCTCAGCGAGTCCGACTTCGTCACGCTGCACGCGCCCCTCATGCCCGCGACCGAGAAGATGATCGGCTCGGCGGAGCTTGCGGCGATGAAGAGCGACGCCTTCCTGATCAACGCCGCACGCGGCCCGCTGATCGACGAGGAGGCGCTCCACCACGCGCTGACCACGGGCCAGATCGCCGGCGCGGGCCTGGACGTGCTGGTAAACCTCGACCCGCCGACCGACCACCCCCTGGTGGCCCTGGACAACGTCATCATAACGCCGCACACGGCCTTCTTCTCCCAGGAGGCGGTGCTGGAGCTCGAACAGCGCGCCGCGGGCGAGGTGGCCCGCGTCCTGACCGGCAAGATGCCCGACAACCCCGTCAACCCCGACGTCTTCTCCCACTCCAGGGCGACGATACAGGGCGCGTAGGCGTCGTATCGAGCGAAGACGGGAGCGATGCCCTGCAGGGGTTCGAACCTCGTACGGCCCACCATGACGTACCGAATTCATAACTCGCCCGTTCAGGGCGATCTCTGCGGCGTCCGCTCCCCCCATTGGGCTATCGTCCGGCGTGGGTATGGAGTAGACGATGGCGGCCCTGCCGGGCTTGACCACGACCTCCTTCACGAAGGAACCGACGAAGGCTTTGGTCTCGGTCAGCTCGCTGGTCTTGAGGAACTCGCTCATCTCGGCGGCGAAGGTGGCGATGGTGTCGGCGCTGTCGAGCATCAACCGGCGGTCCGCCAGCATCGCCCGCGCCTCCTGTGCGGCGATCTCCAGTTTCTCCTTGCGCTCCCGGTGCTCCCTGATGCGGTCTGAGGCGTCGGCCATCTCGGTGTCGGTCGTCTCGATGTGGTTCCAGATGCGCCCCAGCCGCTTCTTCACGTCCTCAAGCTCCTCCTCGATGGTCTCCAGCCGCTGACGCTGGTCGCGGGCCACCCCGTCCATCTCCTCGTCCAGCAGCTTCACCAGGTCTCGGATGTTGGACTCGGTGAGGACGTTCTCCCTGATCTCGTTGACGATGAGCTTCTCGAAGCTCTTGGCGTTGAGCCTGGGGGTCTTGCAGGTTCCCTTGCCCCGCTTGAGCAGGGAGTGGCAGATGTAGTAGGTGTACTTGCCGCTCTTGGCCTCGGCTGCGGTCATGGCCTTGCCGCAGGTCTCGCACTTGGCGATGCCGCTGAGCAGGTAGGGGCTGGAGGCCCGGCGGGGGTTCACCTTCTTGGGGGCGCGGGACCCGAGCAACCTCCTGGCCTTCTGGAAGTCCCGCTTGGAGACGATGGCGGGGTGTGCGTCCTCGACGCGCACGGGCGGCGCGCCGTCCTTGGCTTTGGCTCCCCAGACCAAAGTGCCGGTGTAGGCTTCGTGGGAGAGCATGGTGTGGATGGTGGTCTTGAGCCACTTCTTGCCGTTGGTGGTTGGGATGCCCTCGGCGTTGAGGGTCTTGGTCACGTCGAGGATGCTCTTGCCCTGTAGCACCATGTCGAAGACCCGTCTGACCACGGCGTCGGCGGGCGGGTTCAGCTCAAGCTTGGGGCGCTTCGCGGCCCCATCCTGGACGTGGACCCGCTTGTAGCCGTAGGGTGCGTAGGTGGTCATCCAGAAGCCTCTCGACGCGGCCTCCCGCATCCCCCGAACAACCTCCTGGGCGAGATTTTCGCTGTAAAACTCGTCCACGCTCTCGATGATGGCCTCAAGGAGCTTGCCCGTGGGGGTGTCGTCGGCCTGCTCGGTGATGGAGACCACTCGGACGCCTCTGCGTCTCAGCATGGACTTGAAGGCGACGGCGTGCTCACGCTTGCGGGTGAATCGGGAGAATTTCCAGACGAGAATCTCCTTGAAGGGAGCCTCGGGCTTGTTGGCCTCGTTCAGCATCTTCTGGAACTGGGGCCTGTCGGCGATGCGGCCGCTCTCGGCCTCGTCCACGTACTCGCGGGCGACCAGGTAGTCGTTCTTCTCGGCGTAGTCCCTGAGCGCCCTTAGCTGGGCGGCGATGGACAGGTCCACGTCCTGGCGGTCGCTGGACACCCTGGCGTAGAGGGCCGCTGGCGTGAGATCAAATCGCTCGTTCATCGGTCTGTCCTCCTTGTCTCTTCCTGCTCTGTAGTCCGGCGGGAGCGCAGCCGTTCCAGCCGCTCCCGTCTGCGCCACTCCCGCTCCTCCATGAAGATGCGGATGGCCTCGCGAAGCAGCTCGCTCACGGTGCGGTCCTCCTCCTTCACCACCTGCCGCAGCTGCTGGGCCATCTCCGGCGGTAGGGAGAAGGTGATGGTGTCCGTGTTCCTGGGCTTGGTGGGCATGGCGTGCTTCTCTCGCCTGTTATTATAGCACAGCGTCTTACTCTTATCATCTTCCACCCGTAGCTCTGCCGTCAAGGGAGCGCGGGCGAGAATCGGGCCGGAAGCCGGTCCTGGGCCTGCGACATTGAAGCTGCATGGGAGCACGCAATTTCAGGCCAGGACTACGGGAGGAGCGAGGTCCCTCGCAAAAGAGCCGGTTCCGGCGAGAGTTCCTGAAAGGGAAGTCGGGAAGCGGATGGCCGCAGCTAAGTTGCAGCCACATTCCAGCTACGTGAAGGCAAGTGTCATCCGGGGGCCGTCCGGGGCTGTGCAGGTCGTCCAAGGGCCGTCTGAAGCCGTCAAATGCCGCTCCGGGAGCCGGATGTGCTGTCATACCCGTGTACAGGGATTTGCGTCAGTTCCCAAGAGGGAAGTCGGGGGTCGTTTTGAACGTGAAACAGGCGGGAAAAAAGGGAAGTGGAGCCAATCCTGCGAGCACTTTGGCGAAAGGGTTGGTTCCGGAAAAGTGGCAGCAGTTCCCAAAAGGGAAGTCACACGGAGAACGGGGTGATCAGGGCCGGTGGCGGTCGCAGCGCAGCCGCATCGGAGCAAGCAGTTCGGAGGCCCGTTCAGGCCGCGTGAGGCAGGCTGAATCCCCCCTACAGGATGGTGGGGTGCGTGACGGCGCGAGTGGCGTGGGCGGACCCCTGGGCGTTGGCAACCGGCGTCGTGCGAGAAGGCTGAGTCGGGGCCGGTGCAGTCAGTTCCAGGTCGGGCGCCGACCAGGGCGGTTCGACTGCACGACGGAGCCCGGGTCGAGCCGCTGTGCGGGATCACGTTGGCTCTGAAGGACCTGAGGCTCGACTCAGGCATAGTGTGTGAGGAGGGCCTGTCATACGTGCCCGGGCTCGCGCAGAGTCCCCCCTTGCAGGGCCTGATACATGGCGGCCCGGTTGTGGTGTGATACCCGTGTACAGGGATTTGAGTCCGGTGGACGGGTTGTAATCGAGGTCGTGGGCAAGCTGATACAGGTTTGGAACGCCCCCCTACAGGAGGTAGCCTGCGAGCACTTTGTCTCCGGGGTCCTTCCACGGGGTTTGGACAACGCCCCCTGTGAAAGTTGCGGAAGTGCAATCGGGAAAAGCGGGTGCGAGGGGACAGCTCCCCCTACGAAAGTTGTAGAAGTGCAATCGGGAAGGCCGAAGGCGTGACTGAACAGGATTTCTACCCCGAATCGAGCCGGAGTCTGGACAGCCTGCGGCATATGCGGCTCATGGCGCTGCTGCGGGACATGATCGAAGCTGAGGGCAAGGTGCAGACGGCGGCGGCGCTGGGCGTCAACTACCGAACCCTGGTGTGTCACGAGGAGACGGGCCGGTTGACCGACCGGATAGCCAACGCTTTGGAGCGGCACCTGCTGCTGGGGGGCGGCTCGGCTGCCGCCCAGCAGCAGGATCGGGTCGATGCGTTGGTAGAGCGGGTGTCCGCTTTGGAGCGGGAGCTGCGTGGCGGCTCGGAGCCGTCGTGGGAGAGGTCAAGGCGTTCAGGGAGGAGCACGCAAGGTCGATGCGGCACGTGGAGCGGCGGCTGGTACGGCTGGAGGCGGGAAGGAACGGGTCTGAGACGCCCTCTCCGACCGGAGCAGAGACTGAGCCGACGAAGCGAAGGTACGTGCGCCCAAGGACGTATCCCCAGCTGGTGACCCCGGAGGCCGAACCCGACGAGGACCTGGTGTACGGCGATGCGGCGCCGGTGATCGTCGAGTGGCGGAGGGTGCGGGCCGAGTTCCTCAAGACCGGCGCCACGCTGGACAGGACGGAGGTCCAGGAGCCAATGTTGGAGATGGAGATCGCCCTCGTCGGGGAGCACGAGCTGACGCTGCCCCCGGCCTCGTTCCCCTGGGACGAGTTCGACCGGCGGGATAAGGTCTGGGAGTTGACGCAGGACCTCAAGCGGGTGCGGGCGGAGCGCAACCGGACGCTGCTGCGGCGGTGGCTGCGCCGCGTCCTCACCTTCGGACTGTGGAGGAAGTAGGCGCGGTCCGGTGTCTGCCACATGGGAGCTAAGTCGGAGCGAGCAATTTGGGCGTAGGGGGCCGAATTGCCCGTCCGGGGCCTTCCATTCGGTCGGATGTTCGGGCGATAATTGACTCAGTTTCCGGCTTTTTCCAGCGTTTCGTGCCTAGAAACCTGGAGGATTCCCGTCCCCCGAATCCGGGACCGGCTGCATAGGATTGAGCCTTGCTCTCCGAACAGCCGCCCAGGGGTCAGACCGGAAGGATTGAGCCTCGCTCTCCCGATGGCCGCCCCGGAGGACACATTCGCAGCGGTTGGAGCGTCTCTCGCTTCGGCCCCTCGGACACCCTCGTCGGAGTGCGCCCCGCACACTGGCCGGTTCCTCACGTCTGCGGCATGGTTCCTGTGGAACTGGCCGCAGCTTCACCACGCGCCGGTCTGCCATTGCGTTGTAGACTGGCCGCTTCCCTCGCGCAGCATCCCAGGACGTTACCGACGTAGCTCCCGGGTCTCGCTGCGTCTCTCACCGGGCCGTCCTGTGGTTGATCTGCAGGCCGGTCGGTTCTCCCCCACTTCATAGCAGCTCCCCCTGAGTCCGTTCCTCTGAGTTGACTCTGGGCCGGGCTGCGTCTTCTTCACCCCCCTAGTAGCAGCAGCTCTCCTGAGTCGATTCCCGTGAGTTGACCCTGGGCCGAGCTGCGTCTTTCTCACCACGGCGTCTCCCTGCGTTCGTCTCGTGGTCGGACTGCGTATGGCGGCGGAACGGCAACACGGATTCATGGAGTCAACAGCAACAAGGAGGTAACGACGATATGGCTACTGAACGGACGGACGGCAACGGCGAAGGAGGAGCGCACATGACGGAACGGTACACGGGACCGAGCGCGAAGCGGATCGCAGACCTGCTTCGGCACCGGGTGAGCTTCGAGCGGGGCTGGTTCTGGACGACGTCGGCCATCTGTCACGGCGGCAAGTCGGACGGGCTGGCGTTCAGGCAGCGACCGGACGGCAACGGCATCGACGTGCACTGCCACACCGGGGGCTGCTCGGCCGGCGTGGTGATAACCGAACTTGAGGCGCTCATCGGGCTGCCCATCTGGACGGCCTACGAACCGGTGCGCGACGCGGCAGCCAAGGCCCCCGAGAAGCGGCCTTGGTGGAAGCGACAGCGGGTCTGGGCGCTGACGGTGGTCGCCCTGGTCGTAGCGGCGCCGCTTATCACCGGCGACGTGGAGCTCTTCGTCCTGAACCTCGTCGGGCTGGGCACTGGGGCGCTGCTGCTCCGGCGGTTCATGCCTCGGCGTCCGGTAGGGAGGGTCCGTCGCCGCTGACGACAGGTCCTCCGGCTCCCTCATACCCATCCCAACACGCAAGGGTCGTCTCCATCCGGGGACGGCCCTTCTTCTTTGCCCGCAAGCGGGCGCAATCCAAAGGCAACACAACATGAAGGAGGTCGTGATGACGACGGCAACATTTGCAACTGGCAATCGGACGATGACGGAAGCTCGGCCTAGGCGCAGCCTCGAAGAGCTGGTCGACCGGCTCATTGCGGCGCTGTTCAAGGAGCAGGAGCCGGAGACGGCATCGGCGACGGAGACAGCGAGCGTGGCCAAGAGCGTCCACGAGGCGCGGCGGCTCAGGCAGGCGGGAGATGTGGACGGTGCGCTGGCGGTCCTCGCCGGCACCGCCACAACGAAGGCTGGGCCGCACCAGGCTAGGTGGGCCTACGCCGAGTGGACTGACCTGGTGAAGCGGCGGTTCGGGGACCGGGACGTCCTCGTCTACAGCCAGGGCGCGGGACAGGCCGCCGCCCTGATGCCCACCGGAAACGGCGGGACGCTGGAGGTCGCGGCGGTCCTGGGGATGCGGTGGCCGCCCGGCAAGGTCGTCTCGGGGCGCAGCCTCCGGGGGCTCCGGCCCCTGGCGAAGGCTTGCCCTCGGCCCTGACCGGAGACTGGCCCGGCGCTGGCGTAGCGCAAGCAACGGTTGACGACTCGTGAGGCAAACGGGGCGCTCCAGTGCCCTGCTTGGACCCTGGGGCGCCTCCTTCTTGCGGCTGCTTGCGCCCGCACGGGGGTCGCTGCCTCCTCCGCCCGCTCCCCTGCGGGCTTCCATCCCTCTTCCCCCAACCCCACACGCATCGCACAGGTCTTCTCCTCGACTCCGGCCGGGGGTGGGACCTGTGCCCTATGCACGACGGAGCCTGCCCCGGACTTGATTCCGGGGGCTTGCCCCGCACACGGCCTTGCACAGAGGCCGCCCCGGACTTGATTCCGGGATGCCGCACCGGCCATTCGCCACGGCAACAACGCCACCCAAGGAGACAGTCCCGACCATCGGGACACGGATTCGAGCGGGACTGTCTCCGACAAGGGGGCGGTCCCGCTTCTTCATTACAGGAGGAAGCGACATGACAGCTACGAGCATTGACAGAACCGAGAGCGAGATCAGGGCTGCTGCGAGGCGGCGGGGGATCACCATGAAGGAGCTTGCGGCGCTGATGGACGTGTCCGTTGGCTACCTTTCGCAGATTGCGAACGGGAAGAGGCCGTGGACTCCGAAGATGCGCGAGAAGGCCATGGCGGTCTTGGGAGAGGTCCCCGGGCAGGGAACCGTCTACCGCCAGGGCGGCGTGGTGACCGGCGAGAGCAGCTTCATCAGGGAGCGCGCACGCACCCTGGGCATGACCATGCATGACCTGGCCGACCGCGTTGGCGTGTCCTACAGCTACATGACGCAGGTTGCCCGTGGCCGCCAGAGCATGGGCGTCAAGGTCCAGGCCAGGGTCGAGTCGACGTTGCAGGCCCCGGCGAAGGTCGCGCCCGCCAAGTGCGCCAACCGCCAGGGCGTCGTCGTGGCCGGGGAGAGCAGCTACATCCGGGAGCGGGCCAGGGAGTTGGGCATGAACCTGCGGGACCTGGCTGACCGCGTGGGCGTCTCCTACGGCTACATGTCAATGGTGGCGCGGGGTCATAGCAACATGGGCGTGAAGGTCCAGGCGCGGGTCGCGTCGGCGCTGGAGGCCCCGGTGAAGGTCGCGCCCGCGCAGCCCACCTGCATCGACCGGGAGGCCGTGTGGGACCGGATGAACGCCCACGGCTTCAGCCAGAACGAGGTCGCCCGGCGAGCGGGCATCAGCTCGGCCCATCTCTCCCAGATCATGAACGGCAAGTCCTCCCCGTCGGCGGGCGTGCTGAAGGGGCTGCATGGCGTCCTGTTCCAGCCGACGAGTGCGGAGCGGGTCATGCCCGCCGAGGTGAAGGTGCTGGGCTGGCGGAAGGGTGAGCGGAGCGGGATGGTCGTTCGCGGCGCCGGTGGCCCCGGGCGCGGCGCCAAGTCCGGCGGCGGGACCGTCCGGGTCGGAGGCCGTGTCCCCTGGGGCGCGATGGCGGAGTTCGCCTACCGCGCCGGGTACGACGGCATGGGCAGGGTCTCGGTCACGCACGTCGTCGAGCGGGGCTACTCCGCCATGCTGAAGCAGCCGGAGACGGCGGCTGCTTAGGGCTCCGTGACGCACCGCAATGATGGGCGGCTGCCTTGGAGCAGCCTGGGACGGCCCGCACCGGGCCGCATACGCGAGTCCCGCCGTGGGCGGGCCTTCGCACGTTCAAGCATTCGCCTGGGGGCGTTGCCGGAACCCGACCGCCCCCGCTGGGGCGGCGCAGTCCGTCTCCCGTCGCTCTCCGCCTTGCGGCGGCGACTGATGGAGACGTGCGTCCGGGTTCCGGCGTCGTCCTCTAACTACCACGAAAAGGAGGACGACACGACATGAACCTCGGAGGTTTCATCGACAAGTTCAAGGACGCCATAGCGCGAAGGGTGGTGGAGTCCTACCCGCCGCTCTACCGGCCCTCGGAGAACGGTGGCACGATCCCCAGGCTGCTCCGCAAGCCCCTGGGGGCGCAGGCCGACGCCATCAGGGGAGCGGCCCTCTCCCTGAAGGCCCACCGGGGCACCACGGTCGTCGGCGAGATGGGCACCGGCAAGACCTTACGCGGCGCGGCCGCCGCATACATGGCGGGCTTCGAGCGGATTCTCATCATCTGCCCGCCCCACCTGGTGCCCAAGTGGAAGCGGGAGGTGGAGATGACGGTGCCCGGCGTCCGCGCCGCCATCGTCGAGTCCATCACCGACCTGGAGCGGCTCCGCCTCTCCGTCGGCTCCGGCCCCCTCTTCGCGATGATGAGCCGGGAGAAGGCCAAGCTGTCCTACCGCTGGATGCCCGCCGTCATACAGCGGTGGGCCGTCTCGAAGGGAAGGCTCCTGCGGGAGGAGGAGACTGGGGAGCCGTTCCGGGTTCCCTGCTGCCCCGACTGCACGGCGCAGATCGTGGACAAGGACGGCGTGCCCCTGACCGACGCCGACCTGAACCGCAGAAAGCACACCTGCGCCGGCTGCGGCTCTCCCCTCTGGCAGGCGGACAGGTCCGGCCCGGCCCGCTACCCGCTGGCCGACTACATCAAGCACAGGATGAAGGGCTTCTTCGACCTGCTGATCGGCGACGAGGTACATGAGTTCAAGGGGCGTGGCTCGGCCCAGGGCATCGCCGCCGGCATCCTCGCCGACGTGTGCGGCAAGTCCCTCAGCCTGACCGGCACGCTGCTCGGCGGGTACTCCTCGACCATCTTCCACCTGCTCTATCGGTTCTCCCCGGAGATTCGCACGGAGTTCGGGCGCTCCGACGAGCACCGCTGGATACAACGGTACGGCTTCGAGGAGATCACCGTCGGCAAGCCCGACGACGACGCGGTGGAGGACGGGCGCAACAGCAGGCGGCGCAAGTACCGCAAGGTGGTCAGGGAGAGGCCGGGCCTCGTTCCCAGCGCCCTCTTCCACATCATAGGCAACACGGTCTTCCTCAGACTGGCGGACGTTGCCTCCGGCCTGCCGGACTACGAGGAGAAGATCCTCGTGTCCTCGATGGACTCGGAGGAGGACGCGACCGGCTACTCCCAGCGTACGGCCTACAACACCGTATTCGAGGAGCTGCGGAAGGAGCTGGCGGCCGCCCTCAAGAGCGGCTCCAAGCGGCTGCTGGCGACCTACCTCCAGACCCTCCTCGCCTACCCGGATGGCTGCACCAGGGGGGAGACGGTCTTCGACCCCCGGAGCGGGGACGTCATCGTGCAGGTGCCGCCCCTGTCCGAGGAGAAGCTCTACCCCAAGGAGAAGGCGCTCATCGACCTGGTGGCCGCCGAGCAGCTGGAGGGAAGGCGGGTGCTGGTCTACGTGACCCACACGGGGACCAGGGACATCACCGGGCGGATGGACGACATCCTCACCCGGCACGGGTTCCGGGTGGCGGTGATGAAGGCCGACGCGGTGGCCCCGAACCGCCGTGAGGCGTGGGTGGCCGACAGGGTGCAGGAGGGCATCGACGTCCTCATCTGCCACCCCAGGCTGGTGCAGACCGGCCTCGACCTCATCGACTTCCCGACTATCGTTTGGGACGAAACGGATTATAGCGTGTACGTGGTCCGGCAGGCGTCGCGGCGGTCGTGGCGCATCGGGCAGACCCGCCCGGTGAAGGTGGTGTTCATGGCCTACCGGAACACGCTCCAGGCCGACGCGCTGAAGCTGGTGGCGAAGAAGATGCAGAGCTCCCTGGCGGTGGAGGGCGAGCTGCCGGAGGACGGGCTGGCCGCCTACGGCGACGACGGCGACGACATAATGATGGCGTTGGCGAGGAAGATCGTCAGCGGCGACGAGGAGGAGAACGAGACGGAGACGGTGGAGTCCGTCTTCGCCCAGGCCAGGGACGCCGAGGCCACCGCCGAGGAGTACCTGGTGGACGACGACTGGAAGGTCGTCGAGGTGGAGCCGGAGGCCGTCGCGGTCAACGGCAACGGCCACCACGCAGGCGGCATCGGGCCGACGGTCGAGCTGGTCCTGGACACCGGGCACCACGCCAACGGGAACGGGAACGGCCACAGTGACGAGGCCCCGGAGCCGCAGCAGTCGCTGTTCTCCTGGGCGGAGTTCATGGCCGAGGAGCCGGTGAAGCCCAAGGGCCGGAGCCGCAAGCCTCAGCCCGCAGCCATGTCCCTGTTCGAGTGGGCGCTGGAAATGGAGCAGGAAAGAGAGGAGGAGCCGGTCGGCGCGGGACGCTAGACCGCTAAGACACAGGGGAGGCCATCGTTTGAATACGATAGCCTCCCCTGCTCGTCCATGTATGCGGGCCTTTTTTGTTGCCCTTTTTCGACCGCGTATTGAATTCTTTCCGTGTTTACCATAGTCTAAGAAGTGAAAAAACCATCCTGAGGAGGGATCGACAATGGAGGTCAAGAAGGAGTGACTCACGCTGGACTTGGCCCCCACCTTATTAACGTTGGCTGAAGATCATCGCCGCGCTCAAAAGCGTGAGCATGCGCCATACTGCCGGACCGCCAGCGACCGCGCCCTGAAGAGGGTCAGGCACATATCGGACAGCAGCACGAGAGATGAGTGGACGGTATGCTGGAGGCCATATGAGCAGCTATGGGGCCATCCTGCCGCGAGCGGCGGCGTTGGCATGGCTCCCGGCGGAGCCCAGTGCAGAAGCCAGACGCCGCGAGAAGGCCGTCTTGTGGTACGTCGACAATGGGCGGAGGGTGCGGTTGACGGCGCGGCACTTCGGGTTCAGTCCCGACAGCATCAGCCGCTGGGCGCGGGCCTAGCTTGGAAAGATGATTCCAGTATTCCCGCACATTCAGAGTGCTACTGAAACGATATGATGTTCGCTAAGCTGTGCCGCCGGCAGCGAATCCTGTCGGCGATATGCGCCTTACTTTTGGCCTTCCTCACCTTGAGCAGTGCTACTGCGCAAGGGGCCAACAGCCAACCGGCGTTCCCGTCCAGCGAGAACGGCGCCCGATCGGTGGCCGAGAACACCGCCGCCGGCGCAAACATCGGCGCGCCGGTTGGGGCCACGGACGCGGACAACGATGCGTTGACCTACACCCTGGGCGGCGACGATGCCGCATCCTTCGCCATCGTCCCCTCCACCGGCCAGTTGCAGACGCTGGCCGCCCTCAATTTTGAGGACAAGAACTCCTACAGCGTAACGGTGTCGGCCAGCGACCGGAAGGATGCCACTGGCAACGCCGACACGGCCATCGACGTCACTATTGACGTGACCATCAGCGTAACCAACGTGGACGATCCGGGCGCGATAACCCTGTCGTCCCAAGCACCCGTCGTTGGCATAGACCTGACGGCCAGTATCACCGACCCCGACGGGGGTGTTTCCAGCATAGGTTGGACCTGGAGTAAATCCTCGGACCAAACTACGTGGACCGCTATTGCCGGCGCAACGTCGTCCACCTACAGACCGGTTGCCGCCGACGTTGGCAGCTACCTGCGAGCCACGGCGGCTTACACCGACAGCCAAGGACCGGGCAAGAATGCGCAACAGAAAACGGACGCCCCGGTTGTGCGGGGCCCGATCGAGGTGCGGGTGACCGAAACCACGCTGAGGTTTGCCGAGGGGCATAGCGTCTACTACTACGTGAGTCTGAACACGCAGCCCTCCTCCAAAGTGGTGATCGCGGTGAGCAGCAACAACACCGATGTGACGGCGTCGCCGGCCACGCTGACCTTCAGCCCGTCCAACTGGGACACGGCGCAGACGGTGACGGTGCGGGCGGCCCAGGACGCCGACGCGGTGAACGACGCGGCCTCCATCACCCACGCCGTCGACGCCTCCCGGAGCGCCGACGAGTACGACGGCGTGGCCGTCGGCGGGGTGAGCGTGTCCGTGGCCGACGACGACGCCGGGGTGAGCGTGTCCGTTACTGAATTGGCGCTGGCCGAGGGGGGCCAGGCCGCCTACACGGTGGTCCTGGACGCGCTGCCCGCCTCCGACGTGGTGATCACGGTGAGCAGCGACAATTCGGACGTGACGGCGGACCGGGCCACGCTGACCTTCAGCCCGTCCAACTGGGACACGGCCCAGACGGTGACGGTGTCCGCCGCCCAGGACGCCGACGCGGTGAACGACGCGGCCTCCATCACCCACGCCGTCGACGCCTCCCGGAGCGCCGACGAGTACGACGCCGTGGCCGTCGGCGGGGTGAGCGTGACCGTCGCCGACGACGAGACCGCAGGGGTGAGCGTGTCAGCCAGTGCCCTGGAGCTGGACGAGGGGGGCCAGACCGCCTACACGGTGGTCCTGGACGCGCTGCCATCAGGCAACGTGGTGATCGGCGTAACCGCCAGCGGCAGCCCCGACGTGACGGTGGACCGGGCCACGCTGACCTTCAGCCCGTCCAACTGGGACACGGCGCAGACGGTGACGGTGTCCACCGCCCAGGACGCCGACGCGGCGAACGACGCGGCCTCCATCACCCACGCCGTCGACGCCTCCCGGAGCGCCTACGAGTACGATGGCGTCCCCAATTACGTACTTCCGGTGTCCGTGGCCGACGACGACGCCGGGGTGAGCGTGTCCGTTACTGAATTGGCGCTGGCCGAGGGGGGCCAGGCCGCCTACACGGTGGTCCTGGACGCGCTGCCCGCCTCCGACGTGGTGATCACGGTGAGCAGCGACAATTCGGACGTGACGGTGGACCGGGCCACGCTGACCTTCAGCCCGTCCAACTGGGACACGGCGCAGACGGTGACGGTGTCCGCCGCCCAGGACGCCGACGCGGCGAACGACGCGGCCTCCATCACCCACGCCGTCGACGCCTCCCGGAGCGCCGACGAGTACGACGCCGTGGCCGTCGGCGGGGTGAGCGTGTCCGTCGCCGCCGACGAGACCGCAGGGGTGAGCGTGTCCGTTACTGAATTGGCGGTGGCCGAGGGGGGCCAGGCCGCCTACACGGTGGTCCTGGACGCGCTTCCATCAGGCAACGTGGTGATCGGCGTAACCATCAGCGGCAGCCCCGACGTGACGGTGGACCGGGCCACGCTGACCTTCAGCCCGTCCAACTGGGACACGGCCCAGACGGTGACGGTGTCCGCCGCCCAGGACGCCGACGCGGTGAACGACGCGGCCTCCATCACCCACGCCGTCGACGCCTCCCGGAGCGCCGACGAGTACGACGGCGTGGCCGTCGGCGGGGTGAGCGTGTCCGTGGCCGACGACGACGCCGGGGTGAGCGTGTCCGTTACTGAATTGGCGCTGGCCGAGGGGGGCCAGGCCGCCTACACGGTGGTCCTGGACGCGCTGCCCGCCTCCGACGTGGTGATCACGGTGAGCAGCGACAATTCGGACGTGACGGCGGACCGGGCCACGCTGACCTTCAGCCCGTCCAACTGGGACACGGCCCAGACGGTGACGGTGTCCGCCGCCCAGGACGCCGACGCGGTGAACGACGCGGCCTCCATCACCCACGCCGTCGACGCCTCCCGGAGCGCCGACGAGTACGACGCCGTGGCCGTCGGCGGGGTGAGCGTGACCGTCGCCGACGACGAGACCGCAGGGGTGAGCGTGTCAGCCAGTGCCCTGGAGCTGGACGAGGGGGGCCAGACCGCCTACACGGTGGTCCTGGACGCGCTGCCATCAGGCAACGTGGTGATCGGCGTAACCGCCAGCGGCAGCCCCGACGTGACGGTGGACCGGGCCACGCTGACCTTCAGCCCGTCCAACTGGGACACGGCGCAGACGGTGACGGTGTCCACCGCCCAGGACGCCGACGCGGTGAACGACGCGGCCTCCATCACCCACGCCGTCGACGCCTCCCGGAGCGCCAACGAGTACGATGGCGTCCCCAATTACGTACTTCCGGTGACCGTGGTCGACGACGACACCGCCGGGGTGACCGTGTCCAAGTCCACGCTGCCGCTGGACGAGGGCACCAGCGCCGCCTACACGGTGGTCCTGGACGCGCTGCCCGTCTCGGACGTGGTGATCGGAATAACCATCAGCGGCAGCCCCGACGTGACGGTGGACCGGGCCACGCTGACCTTCAGCCCGTCCAACTGGGACACGGCCCAGACGGTGACGGTGTCCGCCGCCCAGGACGCCGACGCGGTGAACGACGTGGCTTCCATCACCCACGCGGTGGTGGACGGGGAAAGCGCCGACGAGTACGACGGCGTGGCCGTGGCCGGGGTGAGGGTGTCCGTGGCCGACGACCCCTTCGGGGTGACGGTGTCCGCCACCGACGTGACGGTGGCCGAGGGCGGCAGTTCCACCTACACGGTATGGCTTGATAGGCAGCCGTCGCATAACACGGTGGTCAGGGTAACCGCCAGCGGCAACGGTGGTGTGAGCGTGTCGCCGGTGCGGCTGATCTTCACCTCGGCCACCTGGGACACGCCGCAGACGGTGACAGTGAGCGCCGCCGAGGACGCCGACGCGGCGGACGCGGCGGCCTCCATCGCTCACGCCGTGGTGCCCTTGCCTTACAATCGTATCATAGAGGATGCCGACGCCGACGTGAGCGTCACCGTGATTGACGACGACGCCCTTGGAATGAGCTTGTCCGAAACCGTGGTGAAGGTGAACGAGGGCGGCAGCTCCACCTACACGGTATGGCTTGATACGCTGCCGTCGGGCGGCGTGGTGATCGGCGTAACCGCCAGCGGCAGCCCCGACGTGAGCGTGTCGCCGGCGCGGCTGACCTTCACCACGGCCAACTGGGACACGGCGCAGACGGTGACGGTGCGGGCCGCCCAGGACGCCGACGCGGTGAACGACGCGGCCTTCATCACCCACGCGGTGGTGGACGCCGACAGCGCCGACGAGTACGACGCCGTGGCCGTGGCCGGGGTGAGCGTGTCCGTGGCCGACGACGACGCCGGGGTGAGCGTGTCAGCCAGTGCCCTGTCGGTGGCCGAGGGGGGCAGCGCAACCTACACCGTGGTCCTGAATGCCCAGCCCGCCTCCGACGTGATGATCGCGGTGAGCAGCGACAATATGGAGGTGAGCGTGTCGCCGGCGCGGCTGACCTTCACCCCGTCCAACTGGGACACGGCCCAGACGGTGACGGTGTCCGCCGCCCAGGACGCCGACGCGGTGAACGACGCGGCCTCCATCACCCACGCCGTCGACGCCTCCCGGAGCGCCGACGAGTACGACGCCGTGGCCGTGGCCGGGGTGAGCGTGTCCGTGGCCGACGACGACGCCGGGGTGAGCGTGTCAGCCAGTGCCCTGTCGGTGGCCGAGGGGGGCAGCGCAACCTACACCGTGGTCCTGAATGCCCAGCCCGCCTCCGACGTGGTGATCGCGGTGAGCAGCGACAATATGGAGGTGAGCGTGTCGCCGGCGCGGCTGACCTTCACCACGTCCAACTGGAGCGCGGCGCAGACGGTGACGGTGCGGGCCGACCAGGACGCCGACGCGGTGAACGACGCGGCCTCCATCACCCACGCGGTGGTGGTCGCCGATAGCGCCGACGAGTACGACGCCGTGACCGAAGCCGTGACCGTCACCGTGGTCGACGATCAAGCCTCCGGGTTGAGGATTTCGGCCGGGACGGTCACGGTGGCCGAGGGCGGCCAGGCCGCCTACACGGTGGTCATGGACGCAGAGCCCGCCTCCGACGTGGTGATCGCGGTGAGCAGCGACAATATGGAGGTGAGCGTGTCGCCGGCGCGGCTGACCTTCACCCCGTCCAACTGGGACACGGCCCAGACGGTGACGGTGTCCGCCGCCCAGGACGCCGACGCGGTGAACGACGCAGCCTCCATCGCCCACGCGGTGGTGGACGGGGAAAGCGCCGACGAGTACGACGGCGTGGCCGTGGCCGGGGTGAGCGTGACCGTCGCCGACGACGACGCCGGGGTGAGCGTGTCAGCCAGTGCCCTGTCGGTGGCCGAGGGCGGCAGCGCAACCTACACCGTGGTCCTGAATGCCCAGCCCGCCTCCGACGTGGTGATCGCGGTGAGCAGCGACAATATGGAGGTGAGCGTGTCGCCGGCGCGGCTGACCTTCACCACGTCCAACTGGAGCGCGGCGCAGACGGTGACGGTGCGGGCCGACCAGGACGCCGACGCGGTGAACGACGCGGCCTCCATCACCCACGCGGTGGTGGTCGCCGATAGCGCCGACGAATACGACGCCGTGACCGAAGCCGTGACCGTCACCGTGGTCGACGATCAAGCCTCCGGGTTGAGGATTTCGGCCGGGACGGTCACGGTGGCCGAGGGCGGCCAGGCCGCCTACACGGTGGTCATGGACGCAGAGCCCGCCTCCGACGTGGTGATCGCGGTGAGCAGCGACAATATGGAGGTGAGCGTGTCGCCGGCGCGGCTGACCTTCACCACGTCCAACTGGAGCGCGACGCAGACGGTGACGGTGCGGGCCGCCCAGGACGCCGACGCGGTGAACGACGCGGCCTCCATCACCCACGCGGTGGTGGACGCCGACAGCGCCGACGAGTACGACGGCGTGGCCGTGG
Organism: Dehalococcoidia bacterium; assembly: GCA_965261815.1. Taxonomy (GTDB): domain Bacteria; phylum Chloroflexota; class Dehalococcoidia; order Lucifugimonadales; family CAZENU01; genus CAZENU01. The sequence continues at coordinate 2,082,219 of CBDHDR010000002.1, read as the reverse complement.
CCGGGGTGAGCGTGTCCGTGGCCGACGACGACGCCGGGGTGAGCGTGTCAGCCAGTGCCCTGTCGGTGGCCGAGGGGGGCAGCGCAACCTACACCGTGGTCCTGAATGCCCAGCCCGCCTCCGACGTGGTGATCGCGGTGAGCAGCGACAATATGGAGGTGAGCGTGTCGCCGGCGCGGCTGACCTTCACCCCGTCCAACTGGGACACGGCCCAGACGGTGACGGTGTCCGCCGCCCAGGACGCCGACGCGGTGAACGACGCGGCCTCCATCACCCACGCGGTGGTGGCCGCCGACAGCGCCGACGAGTACGACGCCGTGACCATCAATGGAGTGGCGGTGACCGTCACCGACAACGACGCCTCGGTAACTGTGAGTGCCCTTACGCCTTTGCCGGTGGCCGAGGGCGGCCAGGCCGCCTACACGGTGGTCATGGACGCAGAGCCCGCCTCCGACGTGGTGATCACGGCGAGCAGCGACAATTCGGACGTTACGGTGGACACTGACCGAAAGACGGACGGGAACCAGAGTACACTCACCTTCACCCCGTCCAACTGGGACACGGCCCAGAGAGTGACGGTGCGGACCGCCGAGGACGCCGACATGGTGGACGATATCGCCGCCATCGCCCACGCGGTGGTGGACGCCGACAGCGCTGACGAGTACGACGGGGTGGCCATCGCCAGGGTGGACGTGAGAGTGTCCGACGACGATGGCAACCCGGGGCCCTGGCCCAGCGAGCTGGCGATGTACGAAGGAGACAATATTACCCTATATTATAAACTGCCGTCTCGGCCGTCCAGCAATGTCTTGATCAGCCTTGCCGTCGACGACAGCAGCGACGTGGCAGTGTCGCCGGAGCAGTTGACTTTCACCCCAGCCAACTGGGACACGGCCCAGAGAGTGGAGGTACAGGCCCTCCAGGACGATGACGCGGCGGACGGCACGGCGACCCTCACCCGCGCGGTGGTGAGCGCCGACAAGTTTGACCACGTCGCCCCCTTTATGATGACTGTGACCGTAACCGACGACGAGACCGTCGGGGTCAGCGTGTTGGCCAGCACCCTGTCGGTGAACGAGGGCGGCAGCGCCACCTACACCGTGGTCCTGGACACGATGCCATCGGGCAATGTCCAAATTGGCGCAGCCTCAAACAACAGTGATGTTAGGGTGTCTTCCGGTGGCCTGACCTTCACCCCGTCCAACTGGAATATGCCACAGACGGTGACGGTGCGGGCCGCCCAGGACGCCGACGCGGTGAACGACGCGGCCTCCATCACCCACGCGGTGGTGGACGCCGACAGCGTCGACGAGTACGACGGCGTGGCCGTCGCCGGGGTGGACGTGACCGTTACCGACGACGACACCGCCGGGTTAACCCGAATCCACCGAAGGAGGGCCTTGGGGACAGCCCTCAAGAAGCGAGAGGGTGCCCATGAATCTGGGATAATGGTTTTGTAACAGCAAACCGACCCCAGAACAAGGAGCACCCAATAGATGCTACCACGCACACCGACCGCATCCGTGTCTCTTTCGACGACCACCGCCTGGTGGGCAATGCCGGGCTGCTCCTTCCGGCCACCCTCGCCGAGCACCTGGGCCTGCGGGAACTCGTCGACCATCACCTCGATCTGGGCGTGGCGCCGGGGCGGGCCAACACGGGGGACAAGATACTGACGCTGGTCGCTTCCGCGCTGGCGGGCGGCGACTGCATCGACGACGCCGATGCGCTGCGTCGCCGGTGGGACGGCCCGCATCCTGGGCGGCACGATCAAGGCGCCATCCACCCTGGGCACCTTCCTGCGCAGTTTTCGCTGGGGCCACGTCCGTCAACTGGACCGGGTGAGCCGGGAGTTGCTGGCACGCGCTTGGCAGTCCAGCGCCGGACCCGGCGACTCGCCCCTGACCATCGACCTGGACTCAACCATCTGCGAGACCTACGGACTGGCCAAGGAAGGGGCACGCCACCACGGCTATACCGGCAAGCGGGGCTATCACCCGCTGCTGGCTGTCGCCGCCGGAACCGGCGACGTGCTGATGTGCCGGCTGCGCGAGGGCCGGGCCAACACCGCTCGTGGCGCCGCCCACTTCCTGCGTGAAACGGTGGGGCGGGTGCGCTACGGAGGGGCCAGCGGGCAACTCACGGTGCGGGCCGACAGCGGCTTTTACACCCATAGCGTGGTATCCGTCTGCTGCAAGCTGGACGTGCGCTTCTCCATCACCATCCGCCAGCACAAAAGCCTGCGGAACCTGATCGAGGCCATACCCGAGGCGGACTGGACGCCCATCCCATACTGGATGGACGGCGCCGCCGATGTGGCCGAGACCACCTACACCCCCTTCCAGAGTGAGCCCGACGCCGCACCGGTGCGGCTCATTGTCCGGCGGGTGAAGCCCACTCCCAGTTCCCAACTGGCCCTCTTCGCCACCTACAGCTATCACGGCTTCATCACCGACCGGGACGGGGAAACCCTGGAGCTGGAGGCCGACCACCGCCGCCATGCCGAGGTCGAGAACGCCATTCGAGACCTGAAGTACGGCGTGGGGCTGAACCACATGCCGTCGGGCCGTTTCGCCGCCAACGCCGCTTGGCTCTCGGCGATACAGGTGATGGCGCATAACCTGGCCCGTTGGACAGCGCGGACCGGTCTGGGTGAGCAGGTGGTGACCACCAAGACCCTCCGGCGGCGGTTCTTCTCCCTCGCCGGACGAATCACCCGCTCGGCCCGCCGCCTCACTTTGCATCTGCCACAGGGCTGGCCTTGGGAGACCCAGTTCACTCGCGCCCTGGCTCGATTGCGAGCCCTGCCATTGCCTGCCTGACGGCGCCGTCGGCGACCGAGCTACCCACCGCACAACCGAAGGTCCCCGCAAACTCGCGCCACCCTGGCCCGCGAGAGTTCCCTGCTGTGTATTCTCTCACCATCCCGCGCATCGCAGTCCCCGCAGACGGCCATAGGGACCCTGTGCGGCAACTGAAGACCGTCCGCCGCCCTCCCATCTACCCCAATGGAGCCCAGGCCATCTCGCCCGCAGCTCCCTCACCCCCCTTCCGCTGTCCTCACGCCCTCCTTCGGTGGATTCGGGGTTAACCGTGAACTACTCTCCCACAATAAACACCGTCAGGAACACCCTCACCGTGGTCCTAGACGCAGAGCCCACGAGCAGGGTGGTCGTAAGAGTAACCACCAACAAGAGCGGCGACGTGACGGTGGACACCGACGGGAATACGGCCGGCTACCAGGATACGCTGACCTTCACCCCGGACAACTGGAACAAGCCGGAGGAGGTAATATTGTGGGATTCCCGGGACATCGACGCGTTTATTAATACTAGCTTCACAGTGGTGGACAACCAAAGCGCCGACGAGTACGAGGGCGTCAGCATTACCAGGGTATTAAGCTTGAAGCTAGGACAAATTGACTACTCCGCTCCTGCCCTTTCCACCCTCGACACGATTTCTATTAGGAACGGTGAGAGCGAGTCCTACAAAGTTGTGCTGAGACGGAAGCCCACCTCAAACGTGGTGGTCAGCATAACCTTCAGCGAGCAAACGGAGTTTCTTTTGTCTTCGACTAGTCTGACCTTCACCCCGAACAACTGGAACACGCCTCAGACGGTAACCTTAAGCGTTGGCGGGAACAAGGGCATTAGCTTCTCCTGGGTTTCCTTAACCCACTCGGTGGTGGCGGACGAAAGCGCCGACGAGTACGACAACGCCCCCGACCAGATTTGGTACTTGTCGACGTGGGATACTTCGGCATCACTTGTGGTGACTGCCGCTAATCCCATGATAATTGAGGAGGGGGGCAGCGCTACCTACACCGTGGCCCTGAGAACGAGGCCCTCCTCCAACGTGGTGGTCATTGCACACGTCTGGCATTCGGACGTGACGGTGGACACCGACGCCACAAGGCCCGGCAAGCAGAATAGGCTGACCTTCACCTCGTCCAACTGGAGCACGGCGCAGACGGTGACGGCGTGGGCCGCCCAGGACGACGACTCGAAGGATGAGCGCGCTTACATCCGGATGAGCGTGGTGAGTGTCGAAAGCGCTGTCGAATTCCATTATGCGCTGCCTGGCTATGTGTACTGGATCCTTACCGATGACGAACCCGGGGTGAGCGTGTCCGTTACTGAATTGGCGCTGGCCGAGGGGGGCAGCGCCGCCTACACCGTAGTCTTGGAAGAACGGCCCACGCACGACGTGGTGATCGGCGTAACCGCCAGCGGCAGCCCCGACGTGACGGTGGACCGGGCCACGCTGACCTTCACCTCGTCCAACTGGAGCACGGCGCAGACGGTGACGGTGCGGGCCGCCCAGGACGCCGACGCGGTGAACGACGCGGCCTCCATCTCCCACGCCGTCGACGCCTCCCGGAGCGCCAACGAGTACGTGAACCTGGATATCGACGGCGTGAGGGTCACCGTCGACGATGATGAAACCGTCGGGATTAGCGTGTCAGAAACCGCGCTGCCGGTGGCCGAGGGGGGCAGCGCAACCTACACCGTGGTCCTGGACGCCTCGCCCCCGGGGGACTGGGGTTTTGTGAGAATCGCGCTGAGCAGCGACAACCCGGACGTGACGGTGGACCGGGCCACGCTGAGATTCAACCGGTCCAACTGGGACACGGCCCAGACGGTGACGGTGCGGGCCGCCCAGGACGCCGACGCGGTGAACGACGCGGCCTCCATCACCCACAAGGCGCTGCCCGTTGCTGGAACCGACTATTACCACTACCGGGCCCTCGATGTCGCGCTGCCCGTGACCGTCGACGACGACGACGACGCCGGGGTGAGCGTGTCCGTTACTGAATTGGCGGTGGCCGAGGGGGGCAGCGCCGCCTACACGGTGGTCCTGGACGCGCTGCCATCAGGCAACGTGGTGATCGGCGTAACCGCCAGCGGCAGCCCCGACGTGACGGTGGACCGGGCCACGCTGAGATTCAACCGGTCCAACTGGGACACGGCGCAGACGGTGACGGTGCGGGCCGCCCAGGACGCCGACGCGGCGAACGACGCGGCCTCCATCACCCACGCCGTCGACGCCTCCCGGAGCGCCAACGAGTACGGGAACCTGGATATCGACGGCGTGAGGGTCACCGTCGACGACGATGAAACCGTCGGGATTAGCGTGTCAGAAACCGCGCTGCCGGTGGCCGAGGGGGGCAGCGCAACCTACACCGTGGTCCTGGACGCCTCGCCCCCGGGGGACTGGGGTTTTGTGAGAATCGCGCTGAGCAGCGACAACCCGGACGTGACGGTGGACCGGGCCACGCTGAGATTCAACCGGTCCAACTGGGACACGGCCCAGACGGTGACGGTGCGGGCCGCCCAGGACGCCGACGCGGTGAACGACGCGGCCTCCATCACCCACAAGGCGCTGCCCGTTGCTGGAACCGACTATTACCACTACCGGGCCCTCGATGTCGCGCTGCCCGTGACCGTTGCCGACGACGAGACCGCCGGGGTGAGCGTGTCCGTTACTGAATTGGCGGTGGCCGAGGGGGGCAGCGCCGCCTACACGGTGGTCCTGGACGCGCTGCCCGCCTCCGACGTGGTGATCGGCGTAACCGCCAGCGGCAGCCCCGACGTGACGGTGGACCGGGCCACGCTGACCTTCAGCCCGTCCAACTGGGACACGGCGCAGACGGTGACGGTGCGGGCCGCCCAGGACGCCGACGCGGTGAACGACGCGGCCTCCATCACCCACGCCGTCGACGCCTCCCGGAGCGCCGACGAGTACGACGGCGTGGCCGTCGGCGGGGTGAGCGTGTCCGTGGCCGACGACGACGCCGGGGTGAGCATGTCCGTGGCCGACGACGACGCCGGGGTGAGCGTGTCCGTTACTGAATTGGCGCTGGCCGAGGGGGGCCAGGCCGCCTACACGGTGGTCCTGGACGCGCTGCCCGCCTCCGACGTGGTGATCACGGTGAGCAGCGACAATTCGGACGTGACGGCGGACCGGGCCACGCTGACCTTCAGCCCGTCCAACTGGGACACGGCCCAGACGGTGACGGTGTCCGCCGCCCAGGACGCCGACGCGGTGAACGACGCGGCCTCCATCACCCACGCCGTCGACGCCTCCCGGAGCGCCGACGAGTACGACGCCGTGAGCGTCGCCGGGGTGGCGGTCACGGTGGCCGACGACGATACCGCCGGGGTGAGCGTGTCCGAAACCACGCTGACGGTTGCTGAGGGCAACAGTTCCACCTACACGGTGGTCCTGGACGCCCAGCCCGCCTCCGACGTGGTGATCACGGTGAGCAGCGACAATTCGGACGTGACGGCGGACACCGACGCCGCGACGTCCGGCAACCAGACCACTCTGACCTTCACCTCGTCCAACTGGGACACGGCCCAGACGGTGACGGTGCGGGCCGCCCAGGACGCCGACGCGGTGAACGACGCGGCCTCCATCACCCACGCCGTCGACGCCTCCCGGAGCGCCGACGAGTACGACGCCGTGAGCGTCGCCGGGGTGGCGGTCACGGTGGCCGACGACGACGCCGGGGTGAGCGTGTCCGAAACCACGCTGACGGTTGCTGAGGGCAACAGTTCCACCTACACGGTGGTCCTGGACGCCCAGCCCGCCTCCGACGTGGTGATCGGCGTAACCGCCAGCGGCAGCCCCGACGTGACGGTGGACCGGGCCACGCTGACCTTCAGCCCGTCCAACTGGGACACGGCGCAGACGGTGACGGTGCGGGCCGCCCAGGACGCCGACGCGGTGAACGACGCGGCCTCCATCACCCACGCGGTGGTGGCCGCCAGCAGCGCCGACGAGTACGACGCCGTGAGCGTCGCCGGGGTGGCGGTCACGGTGGCCGACGACGATACCGCCGGGGTGAGCGTGTCCGAAACCACGCTGACGGTTGCTGAGGGCAACAGTTCCACCTACACGGTGGTCCTGGACGCCCAGCCCGCCTCCGACGTGGTGATCACGGTGAACCAATTCGGAGCGGCAGCACCGACGTGACGGTGGCAACCGGACCACGCTGACCTTCAGCCCGTCCAACTGGGACACGGCGCAGACGGTGACGGTGCGGGCCGCCCAGGACGCCGACGCGGTGAACGACGCGGCCTCCATCACCCACGCGGTGGTGGCCGCCAGCAGCGCCGACGAGTACGACGCCGTGAGCGTCGCCGGGGTGGCGGTCACGGTGGCCGACGACGATACCGCCGGGGTGAGCGTGTCCGAAACCACGCTGACGGTTGCTGAGGGCAACAGTTCCACCTACACGGTGGTCCTGGACGCCCAGCCCGCCTCCGACGTGGTGATCACGGTGAGCAGCGACAATTCGGACGTGACGGCGGACACCGACGCCGCGACGTCCGGCAACCAGACCACCCTGACCTTCAGCCCGTCCAACTGGGACACGGCGCAGACGGTGACGGTGCGGGCGGCCCAGGACGCCGACGCGGTGAACGACGCGGCCTCCATCACCCACGCGGTGGTGGCCGCCCGCAGCGCCGACGAGTACGACGCCGTGAGCGTCGCCGGGGTGGCGGTCACGGTGGCCGACGACGATACCGCCGGGGTGAGCGTGTCCGAAACCACGCTGACGGTTGCTGAGGGCAACAGTTCCACCTACACGGTGGTCCTGGACGCCCAGCCCGCCTCCGACGTGGTGATCACGGTGAGCAGCGACAATTCGGACGTGACGGCGGACACCGACGCCGCGACGTCCGGCAACCAGACCACCCTGACCTTCAGCCCGTCCAACTGGGACACGGCGCAGACGGTGACGGTGCGGGCGGCCCAGGACGCCGACGCGGTGAACGACGCGGCCTCCATCACCCACGCGGTGGTGGCCGCCAGCAGCGCCGACGAGTACGACAACGTGAGCGTCGCCGGGGTGGCGGTCACGGTGGCCGACGACGATACCGCCGGGGTGAGCGTGTCCGAAACCACGCTGACGGTTGCTGAGGGCAACAGTTCCACCTACACGGTGGTCCTGGACGCCCAGCCCGCCTCCGACGTGGTGATCGGCGTAACCATCAGCGGCAGCCCCGACGTGACGGTGGACCGGGCCACGCTGACCTTCAGCCCGTCCAACTGGGACACGGCCCAGACGGTGACGGTGCGGGCCGCCCAGGACGCCGACGCGGTGAACGACGCGGCCTCCATCACCCACGCCGTCGACGCCTCCCGGAGCGCCGACGAGTACGACGCCGTGAGCGTCGCCGGGGTGGCGGTCACGGTGGCCGACGACGATACCGCCGGGGTGAGCGTGTCCGAAACCACGCTGACGGTTGCTGAGGGCAACAGTTCCACCTACACGGTGGTCCTGGACGCCCAGCCCGCCTCCGACGTGGTGATCGGCGTAACCATCAGCGGCAGCCCCGACGTGACGGTGGACCGGGCCACGCTGACCTTCAGCCCGTCCAACTGGGACACGGCGCAGACGGTGACGGTGCGGGCCGCCCAGGACGCCGACGCGGTGAACGACGCGGCCTCCATCACCCACGCCGTCGACGCCTCCCGGAGCGCCGACGAGTACGACGCCGTGAGCGTCGCCGGGGTGGCGGTCACGGTGGCCGACGACGATACCGCCGGGGTGAGCGTGTCCGAAACCACGCTGACGGTTGCTGAGGGCAACAGTTCCACCTACACGGTGGTCCTGGACGCCCAGCCCGCCTCCGACGTGGTGATCGGCGTAACCATCAGCGGCAGCCCCGACGTGACGGTGGACCGGGCCACGCTGACCTTCAGCCCGTCCAACTGGGACACGGCCCAGACGGTGACGGTGTCCGCCGCCCAGGACGCCGACGCGGTGAACGACGCGGCCTCCATCACCCACGCCGTCGACGCCTCCCGGAGCGCCGACGAGTACGACGCCGTGAGCGTCGCCGGGGTGGCGGTCACGGTGGCCGACGACGATACCGCCGGGGTGAGCGTGTCCGAAACCACGCTGACGGTTGCTGAGGGCAACAGTTCCACCTACACGGTGGTCCTGGACGCCCAGCCCGCCTCCGACGTGGTGATCGGCGTAACCATCAGCGGCAGCCCCGACGTGACGGTGGACCGGGCCACGCTGACCTTCAGCCCGTCCAACTGGGACACGGCGCAGACGGTGACGGTGCGGGCCGCCCAGGACGCCGACGCGGTGAACGACGCGGCCTCCATCACCCACGCCGTCGACGCCTCCCGGAGCGCCGACGAGTACGACGCCGTGAGCGTCGCCGGGGTGGCGGTCACGGTGGCCGACGACGATACCGCCGGGGTGAGCGTGTCCGAAACCACGCTGACGGTTGCTGAGGGCAACAGTTCCACCTACACGGTGGTCCTGGACGCCCAGCCCGCCTCCGACGTGGTGATCGGCGTAACCATCAGCGGCAGCCCCGACGTGACGGTGGACCGGGCCACGCTGACCTTCAGCCCGTCCAACTGGGACACGGCGCAGACGGTGACGGTGCGGGCCGCCCAGGACGCCGACGCGGTGAACGACGCGGCCTCCATCACCCACGCCGTCGACGCCTCCCGGAGCGCCGACGAGTACGACGCCGTGAGCGTCGCCGGGGTGGCGGTCACGGTGGCCGACGACGATACCGCCGGGGTGAGCGTGTCCGAAACCACGCTGACGGTTGCTGAGGGCAACAGTTCCACCTACACGGTGGTCCTGGACGCCCAGCCCGCCTCCGACGTGGTGATCGGCGTAACCATCAGCGGCAGCCCCGACGTGACGGTGGACCGGGCCACGCTGACCTTCAGCCCGTCCAACTGGGACACGGCGCAGACGGTGACGGTGCGGGCCGCCCAGGACGCCGACGCGGTGAACGACGCGGCCTCCATCACCCACGCCGTCGACGCCTCCCGGAGCGCCGACGAGTACGACGCCGTGAGCGTCGCCGGGGTGGCGGTCACGGTGGCCGACGACGACGCCGGGGTGAGCGTGTCCGAAACCACGCTGACGGTTGCTGAGGGCAACAGTTCCACCTACACGGTGGTCCTGGACGCCCAGCCCGCCTCCGACGTGGTGATCGGCGTAACCATCAGCGGCAGCCCCGACGTGACGGTGGACCGGGCCACGCTGACCTTCAGCCCGTCCAACTGGGACACGGCGCAGACGGTGACGGTGCGGGCGGCCCAGGACGCCGACGCGGTGAACGACGCGGCCTCCATCACCCACGCCGTCGACGCCTCCCGGAGCGCCGACGAGTACGACGCCGTGAGCGTCGCCGGGGTGGCGGTCACGGTGGCCGACGACGACGCCGGGGTGAGCGTGTCCGAAACCACGCTGACGGTTGCTGAGGGCAACAGTTCCACCTACACGGTGGTCCTGGACGCCCAGCCCGCCTCCAACGTGGTGATCGGCGTAACCAGGAGCGGCAGCAGCGACGTGACGGTGTCGCCGGCCACCCTGACCTTCAGCCCGTCCAACTGGGACACGGCGCAGACGGTGACGGTGTCCGCCGCCCAGGACGCCGACGCGGTGAACGACGCGGCCTCCATCACCCACGCGGTGGTGGCCGCCAGCAGCGCCGACGAGTACGACGCCGTGAGCGTCGCCGGGGTGGCGGTCACGGTGGCCGACGACGATACCGCCGGGGTGAGCGTGTCCGAAACCACGCTGACGGTTGCTGAGGGCAACAGTTCCACCTACACGGTGGTCCTGGACGCCCAGCCCGCCTCCGACGTGGTGATCACGGTGAGCAGCGACAATTCGGACGTGACGGCGGACACCGACGCCGCGACGTCCGGCAACCAGGCCACCCTGACCTTCAGCCCGTCCAACTGGGACACGGCGCAGACGGTGACGGTGCGGGCCGCCCAGGACGCCGACGCGGTGAACGACGCGGCCTCCATCACCCACGCGGTGGTGGCCGCCAGCAGCGCCGACGAGTACGACGCCGTGAGCGTCGCCGGGGTGGCGGTCACGGTGGCCGACGACGATACCGCCGGGGTGAGCGTGTCCGAAACCACGCTGACGGTTGCTGAGGGCAACAGTTCCACCTACACGGTGGTCCTGGACGCCCAGCCCGCCTCCGACGTGGTGATCGGCGTAACCATCAGCGGCAGCCCCGACGTGACGGTGGACCGGGCCACGCTGACCTTCAGCCCGTCCAACTGGGACACGGCGCAGACGGTGACGGTGCGGGCCGCCCAGGACGCCGACGCGGTGAACGACGCGGCCTCCATCACCCACGCCGTCGACGCCTCCCGGAGCGCCGACGAGTACGACGCCGTGAGCGTCGCCGGGGTGGCGGTCACGGTGGCCGACGACGATACGCCGGGGTGAGCGTGTCCGAAACCACGCTGACGGTTGCTGAGGGCAACAGTTCCACCTACACGGTGGTCCTGGACGCCCAGCCCGCCTCCGACGTGGTGATCGGCGTAACCAGGAGCGGCAGCAGCGACGTGACGGTGTCGCCGGCCACGCTGACCTTCAGCCCGTCCAACTGGGACACGGCCCAGACGGTGACGGTGTCCGCCGCCCAGGACGCCGACGCGGTGAACGACGCGGCCTCCATCACCCACGCCGTCGACGCCTCCCGGAGCGCCGACGAGTACGACGCCGTGAGCGTCGCCGGGGTGGCGGTCACGGTGGCCGACGACGACGCCGGGGTGAGCGTGTCCGAAACCACGCTGACGGTTGCTGAGGGCAACAGTTCCACCTACACGGTGGTCCTGGACGCCCAGCCCGCCTCCGACGTGGTGATCGGCGTAACCATCAGCGGCAGCCCCGACGTGACGGTGGACCGGGCCACGCTGACCTTCAGCCCGTCCAACTGGGACACGGCGCAGACGGTGACGGTGCGGGCGGCCCAGGACGCCGACGCGGTGAACGACGCGGCCTCCATCACCCACGCCGTCGACGCCTCCCGGAGCGCCGACGAGTACGACGCCGTGAGCGTCGCCGGGGTGGCGGTCACGGTGGCCGACGACGACGCCGGGGTGAGCGTGTCCGAAACCACGCTGACGGTTGCTGAGGGCAACAGTTCCACCTACACGGTGGTCCTGGACGCCCAGCCCGCCTCCAACGTGGTGATCGGCGTAACCAGGAGCGGCAGCAGCGACGTGACGGTGTCGCCGGCCACCCTGACCTTCAGCCCGTCCAACTGGGACACGGCGCAGACGGTGACGGTGCGGGCCGCCCAGGACGCCGACGCGGTGAACGACGCGGCCTCCATCACCCACGCGGTGGTGGCCGCCAGCAGCGCCGACGAGTTCGACAACGTGAGCGTCGCCGGGGTGGCGGTCACGGTGGCCGACGACGATACCGCCGGGGTGAGCGTGTCCGAAACCACGCTGACGGTTGCTGAGGGCAACAGTTCCACCTACACGGTGGTCCTGGACGCCCAGCCCGCCTCCGACGTGGTGATCGGCGTAACCATCAGCGGCAGCCCCGACGTGACGGTGGACCGGGCCACGCTGACCTTCAGCCCGTCCAACTGGGACACGGCCCAGACGGTGACGGTGCGGGCGGCCCAGGACGCCGACGCGGTGAACGACGCGGCCTCCATCACCCACGCCGTCGACGCCTCCCGGAGCGCCGACGAGTACGACGCCGTGAGCGTCGCCGGGGTGGCGGTCACGGTGGCCGACGACGATACCGCCGGGGTGAGCGTGTCCGAAACCACGCTGACGGTTGCTGAGGGCAACAGTTCCACCTACACGGTGGTCCTGGACGCCCAGCCCGCCTCCGACGTGGTGATCGGCGTAACCATCAGCGGCAGCCCCGACGTGACGGTGGACCGGGCCACGCTGACCTTCAGCCCGTCCAACTGGGACACGGCCCAGACGGTGACGGTGTCCGCCGCCCAGGACGCCGACGCGGTGAACGACGCGGCCTCCATCACCCACGCCGTCGACGCCTCCCGGAGCGCCGACGAGTACGACAACGTGAGCGTCGCCGGGGTGGCGGTCACGGTGGCCGACGACGACGCCGGGGTGAGCGTGTCCGAAACCACGCTGACGGTTGCTGAGGGCAACAGTTCCACCTACACGGTGGTCCTGGACGCCCAGCCCGCCTCCGACGTGGTGATCGGCGTAACCATCAGCGGCAGCCCCGACGTGACGGTGGACCGGGCCACGCTGACCTTCAGCCCGTCCAACTGGGACACGGCGCAGACGGTGACGGTGCGGGCCGCCCAGGACGCCGACGCGGTGAACGACGCGGCCTCCATCACCCACGCGGTGGTGGCCGCCAGCAGCGCCGACGAGTTCGACGCCGTGAGCGTCGCCGGGGTGGCGGTCACGGTGGCCGACGACGATACCGCCGGGGTGAGCGTGTCCGAAACCACGCTGACGGTTGCTGAGGGCAACAGTTCCACCTACACGGTGGTCCTGGACGCCCAGCCCGCCTCCGACGTGGTGATCGGCGTAACCATCAGCGGCAGCCCCGACGTGACGGTGGACCAGGCCACGCTGACCTTCAGCCCGTCCAACTGGGACACGGCGCAGACGGTGACGGTGCGGGCGGCCCAGGACGCCGACGCGGTGAACGACGCGGCCTCCATCACCCACGCCGTCGACGCCTCCCGGAGCGCCGACGAGTACGACGCCGTGAGCGTCGCCGGGGTGGCGGTCACGGTGGCCGACGACGATACCGCCGGGGTGAGCGTGTCCGAAACCACGCTGACGGTTGCTGAGGGCAACAGTTCCACCTACACGGTGGTCCTGGACGCCCAGCCCGCCTCCGACGTGGTGATCACGGTGAGCAGCGACAATTCGGACGTGACGGCGGACACCGACGCCGCGACGTCCGGCAACCAGACCACCCTGACCTTCAGCCCGTCCAACTGGGACACGGCGCAGACGGTGACGGTGCGGGCGGCCCAGGACGCCGACGCGGTGAACGACGCGGCCTCCATCACCCACGCGGTGGTGGCCGCCAGCAGCGCCGACGAGTTCGACAACGTGAGCGTCGCCGGGGTGGCGGTCACGGTGGCCGACGACGACGCCGGGGTGAGCGTGTCCGAAACCACGCTGACGGTTGCTGAGGGCAACAGTTCCACCTACACGGTGGTCCTGGACGCCCAGCCCGCCTCCAACGTGGTGATCGGCGTAACCAGGAGCGGCAGCAGCGACGTGACGGTGTCGCCGGCCACCCTGACCTTCAGCCCGTCCAACTGGGACACGGCGCAGACGGTGACGGTGTCCGCCGCCCAGGACGCCGACGCGGTGAACGACGCGGCCTCCATCACCCACGCGGTGGTGGCCGCCAGCAGCGCCGACGAGTACGACGCCGTGAGCGTCGCCGGGGTGGCGGTCACGGTGGCCGACGACGATACCGCCGGGGTGAGCGTGTCCGAAACCACGCTGACGGTTGCTGAGGGCAACAGTTCCACCTACACGGTGGTCCTGGACGCCCAGCCCGCCTCCGACGTGGTGATCACGGTGAGCAGCGACAATTCGGACGTGACGGCGGACACCGACGCCGCGACGTCCGGCAACCAGGCCACCCTGACCTTCAGCCCGTCCAACTGGGACACGGCGCAGACGGTGACGGTGCGGGCCGCCCAGGACGCCGACGCGGTGAACGACGCGGCCTCCATCACCCACGCGGTGGTGGCCGCCAGCAGCGCCGACGAGTACGACGCCGTGAGCGTCGCCGGGGTGGCGGTCACGGTGGCCGACGACGATACCGCCGGGGTGAGCGTGTCCGAAACCACGCTGACGGTTGCTGAGGGCAACAGTTCCACCTACACGGTGGTCCTGGACGCCCAGCCCGCCTCCGACGTGGTGATCGGCGTAACCATCAGCGGCAGCCCCGACGTGACGGTGGACCGGGCCACGCTGACCTTCAGCCCGTCCAACTGGGACACGGCGCAGACGGTGACGGTGCGGGCCGCCCAGGACGCCGACGCGGTGAACGACGCGGCCTCCATCACCCACGCCGTCGACGCCTCCCGGAGCGCCGACGAGTACGACGCCGTGAGCGTCGCCGGGGTGGCGGTCACGGTGGCCGACGACGATACCGCCGGGGTGAGCGTGTCCGAAACCACGCTGACGGTTGCTGAGGGCAACAGTTCCACCTACACGGTGGTCCTGGACGCCCAGCCCGCCTCCGACGTGGTGATCGGCGTAACCATCAGCGGCAGCCCCGACGTGACGGTGGACCGGGCCACGCTGACCTTCAGCCCGTCCAACTGGGACACGGCCCAGACGGTGACGGTGTCCGCCGCCCAGGACGCCGACGCGGTGAACGACGCGGCCTCCATCACCCACGCCGTCGACGCCTCCCGGAGCGCCGACGAGTACGACGCCGTGAGCGTCGCCGGGGTGGCGGTCACGGTGGCCGACGACGACGCCGGGGTGAGCGTGTCCGAAACCACGCTGACGGTTGCTGAGGGCAACAGTTCCACCTACACGGTGGTCCTGGACGCCCAGCCCGCCTCCGACGGGTGAACCATCAGCGGCAGCCCCGACGTGACGGTGGACCAGACCACGCTGACCTTCAGCCCGTCCAACTGGGACACGGCGCAGACGGTGACGGTGTCCGCCGCCCAGGACGCCGACGCGGTGAACGACGCGGCCTCCATCACCCACGCCGTCGACGCCTCCCGGAGCGCCGACGAGTACGACGCCGTGAGCGTCGCCGGGGTGGCGGTCACGGTGGCCGACGACGACGCCGGGGTGAGCGTGTCCGAAACCACGCTGACGGTTGCTGAGGGCAACAGTTCCACCTACACGGTGGTCCTGGACGCCCAGCCCGCCTCCAACGTGGTGATCGGCGTAACCAGGAGCGGCAGCAGCGACGTGACGGTGTCGCCGGCCACGCTGACCTTCAGCCCGTCCAACTGGGACACGGCCCAGACGGTGACGGTGCGGGCCGCCCAGGACGCCGACGCGGTGAACGACGCGGCCTCCATCACCCACGCCGTCGACGCCTCCCGGAGCGCCGACGAGTACGACGCCGTGAGCGTCGCCGGGGTGGCGGTCACGGTGGCCGACGACGACGCCGGGGTGAGCGTGTCCGAAACCACGCTGACGGTTGCTGAGGGCAACAGTTCCACCTACACGGTGGTCCTGGACGCCCAGCCCGCCTCCAACGTGGTGATCGGCGTAACCAGGAGCGGCAGCAGCGACGTGACGGTGTCGCCGGCCACCCTGACCTTCAGCCCGTCCAACTGGGACACGGCGCAGACGGTGACGGTGCGGGCCGCCCAGGACGCCGACGCGGTGAACGACGCGGCCTCCATCACCCACGCGGTGGTGGCCGCCAGCAGCGCCGACGAGTTCGACAACGTGAGCGTCGCCGGGGTGGCGGTCACGGTGGCCGACGACGATACCGCCGGGGTGAGCGTGTCCGAAACCACGCTGACGGTTGCTGAGGGCAACAGTTCCACCTACACGGTGGTCCTGGACGCCCAGCCCGCCTCCGACGTGGTGATCGGCGTAACCATCAGCGGCAGCCCCGACGTGACGGTGGACCGGGCCACGCTGACCTTCAGCCCGTCCAACTGGGACACGGCCCAGACGGTGACGGTGCGGGCGGCCCAGGACGCCGACGCGGTGAACGACGCGGCCTCCATCACCCACGCCGTCGACGCCTCCCGGAGCGCCGACGAGTACGACGCCGTGAGCGTCGCCGGGGTGGCGGTCACGGTGGCCGACGACGATACCGCCGGGGTGAGCGTGTCCGAAACCACGCTGACGGTTGCTGAGGGCAACAGTTCCACCTACACGGTGGTCCTGGACGCCCAGCCCGCCTCCGACGTGGTGATCGGCGTAACCATCAGCGGCAGCCCCGACGTGACGGTGGACCGGGCCACGCTGACCTTCAGCCCGTCCAACTGGGACACGGCCCAGACGGTGACGGTGTCCGCCGCCCAGGACGCCGACGCGGTGAACGACGCGGCCTCCATCACCCACGCCGTCGACGCCTCCCGGAGCGCCGACGAGTTCGACAACGTGAGCGTCGCCGGGGTGGCGGTCACGGTGGCCGACGACGACGCCGGGGTGAGCGTGTCCGAAACCACGCTGACGGTTGCTGAGGGCAACAGTTCCACCTACACGGTGGTCCTGGACGCCCAGCCCGCCTCCGACGTGGTGATCGGCGTAACCATCAGCGGCAGCCCCGACGTGACGGTGGACCGGGCCACGCTGACCTTCAGCCCGTCCAACTGGGACACGGCGCAGACGGTGACGGTGCGGGCCGCCCAGGACGCCGACGCGGTGAACGACGCGGCCTCCATCACCCACGCGGTGGTGGCCGCCAGCAGCGCCGACGAGTTCGACGCCGTGAGCGTCGGCGGGGTGAGCGTGTCCGTGGCCGACGACGATACCGCCGGGGTGAGCGTGTCCGAAACCACGCTGACGGTTGCTGAGGGCAACAGTTCCACCTACACGGTGGTCCTGGACGCCCAGCCCGCCTCCGACGTGGTGATCGGCGTAACCGCCAGCGGCAGCCCCGACGTGACGGTGGACCAGACCACGCTGACCTTCAGCCCGTCCAACTGGGACACGGCGCAGACGGTGACGGTGTCCGCCGCCCAGGACGCCGACGCGGTGAACGACGCGGCCTCCATCACCCACGCGGTGGTGGCCGCCAGCAGCGCCGACGAGTTCGACGCCGTGAGCGTCGCCGGGGTGGCGGTCACGGTGGCCGACGACGATACCGCCGGGGTGAGCGTGTCCGAAACCACGCTGACGGTTGCTGAGGGCAACAGTTCCACCTACACGGTGGTCCTGGACGCCCAGCCCGCCTCCGACGTGGTGATCACGGTGAGCAGCGACAATTCGGACGTGACGGCGGACACCGACGCCGCGACGTCCGGCAACCAGGCCACCCTGACCTTCAGCCCGTCCAACTGGGACACGGCGCAGACGGTGACGGTGCGGGCCGCCCAGGACGCCGACGCGGTGAACGACGCGGCCTCCATCACCCACGCCGTCGACGCCTCCCGGAGCGCCGACGAGTACGACGCCGTGAGCGTCGCCGGGGTGGCGGTCACGGTGGCCGACGACGATACCGCCGGGGTGAGCGTGTCCGAAACCACGCTGACGGTTGCTGAGGGCAACAGTTCCACCTACACGGTGGTCCTGGACGCCCAGCCCGCCTCCGACGTGGTGATCACGGTGAGCAGCGACAATTCGGACGTGACGGCGGACACCGACGCCGCGACGTCCGGCAACCAGACCACGCTGACCTTCAGCCCGTCCAACTGGGACACGGCCCAGACGGTGACGGTGTCCGCCGCCCAGGACGCCGACGCGGTGAACGACGCGGCGTCCATCACCCACGCCGTCGACGCCTCCCGGAGCGCCGACGAGTACGACGCCGTGAGCGTCGCCGGGGTGGCGGTCACGGTGGCCGACGACGATACCGCCGGGGTGAGCGTGTCCGAAACCACGCTGACGGTTGCTGAGGGCAACAGTTCCACCTACACGGTGGTCCTGGACGCCCAGCCCGCCTCCGACGTGGTGATCGGCGTAACCATCAGCGGCAGCCCCGACGTGACGGTGGACCGGGCCACGCTGACCTTCAGCCCGTCCAACTGGGACACGGCGCAGACGGTGACGGTGCGGGCGGCCCAGGACGCCGACGCGGTGAACGACGCGGCCTCCATCACCCACGCCGTCGACGCCTCCCGGAGCGCCGACGAGTACGACGCCGTGAGCGTCGCCGGGGTGGCGGTCACGGTGGCCGACGACGATACCGCCGGGGTGAGCGTGTCCGAAACCACGCTGACGGTTGCTGAGGGCAACAGTTCCACCTACACGGTGGTCCTGGACGCCCAGCCCGCCTCCGACGTGGTGATCACGGTGAGCAGCGACAATTCGGACGTGACGGCGGACACCGACGCCGCGACGTCCGGCAACCAGACCACTCTGACCTTCACCTCGTCCAACTGGGACACGGCGCAGACGGTGACGGTGCGGGCCGCCCAGGACGCCGACGCGGTGAACGACGCGGCCTCCATCACCCACGCGGTGGTGGCCGCCAGCAGCGCCGACGAGTACGACGCCGTGAGCGTCGCCGGGGTGGCGGTCACGGTGGCCGACGACGATACCGCCGGGGTGAGCGTGTCCGAAACCACGCTGACGGTTGCTGAGGGCAACAGTTCCACCTACACGGTGGTCCTGGACGCCCAGCCCGCCTCCGACGTGGTGATCGGCGTAACCGCCAGCGGCAGCCCCGACGTGACGGTGGACCGGGCCACGCTGACCTTCAGCCCGTCCAACTGGGACACGGCGCAGACGGTGACGGTGTCCGCCGCCCAGGACGCCGACGCGGTGAACGACGCGGCCTCCATCACCCACGCGGTGGTGGCCGCCAGCAGCGCCGACGAGTACGACGCCGTGAGCGTCGCCGGGGTGGCGGTCACGGTGGCCGACGACGATACCGCCGGGGTGAGCGTGTCCGAAACCACGCTGACGGTTGCTGAGGGCAACAGTTCCACCTACACGGTGGTCCTGGACGCCCAGCCCGCCTCCGACGTGGTGATCACGGTGAGCAGCGACAATTCGGACGTGACGGCGGACACCGACGCCGCGACGTCCGGCAACCAGACCACCCTGACCTTCAGCCCGTCCAACTGGGACACGGCGCAGACGGTGACGGTGCGGGCGGCCCAGGACGCCGACGCGGTGAACGACGCGGCCTCCATCACCCACGCGGTGGTGGCCGCCAGCAGCGCCGACGAGTTCGACGCCGTGAGCGTCGGCGGGGTGAGCGTGTCCGTGGCCGACGACGATACCGCCGGGGTGAGCGTGTCCGAAACCACGCTGACGGTTGCTGAGGGCAACAGTTCCACCTACACGGTGGTCCTGGACGCCCAGCCCGCCTCCGACGTGGTGATCGGCGTAACCGCCAGCGGCAGCCCCGACGTGACGGTGGACCAGACCACGCTGACCTTCAGCCCGTCCAACTGGGACACGGCGCAGACGGTGACGGTGTCCGCCGCCCAGGACGCCGACGCGGTGAACGACGCGGCCTCCATCACCCACGCGGTGGTGGCCGCCAGCAGCGCCGACGAGTTCGACGCCGTGAGCGTCGCCGGGGTGGCGGTCACGGTGGCCGACGACGATACCGCCGGGGTGAGCGTGTCCGAAACCACGCTGACGGTTGCTGAGGGCAACAGTTCCACCTACACGGTGGTCCTGGACGCCCAGCCCGCCTCCGACGTGGTGATCACGGTGAGCAGCGACAATTCGGACGTGACGGCGGACACCGACGCCGCGACGTCCGGCAACCAGGCCACCCTGACCTTCAGCCCGTCCAACTGGGACACGGCGCAGACGGTGACGGTGCGGGCCGCCCAGGACGCCGACGCGGTGAACGACGCGGCCTCCATCACCCACGCCGTCGACGCCTCCCGGAGCGCCGACGAGTACGACGCCGTGAGCGTCGCCGGGGTGGCGGTCACGGTGGCCGACGACGATACCGCCGGGGTGAGCGTGTCCGAAACCACGCTGACGGTTGCTGAGGGCAACAGTTCCACCTACACGGTGGTCCTGGACGCCCAGCCCGCCTCCGACGTGGTGATCACGGTGAGCAGCGACAATTCGGACGTGACGGCGGACACCGACGCCGCGACGTCCGGCAACCAGACCACGCTGACCTTCAGCCCGTCCAACTGGGACACGGCCCAGACGGTGACGGTGTCCGCCGCCCAGGACGCCGACGCGGTGAACGACGCGGCGTCCATCACCCACGCCGTCGACGCCTCCCGGAGCGCCGACGAGTACGACGCCGTGAGCGTCGCCGGGGTGGCGGTCACGGTGGCCGACGACGATACCGCCGGGGTGAGCGTGTCCGAAACCACGCTGACGGTTGCTGAGGGCAACAGTTCCACCTACACGGTGGTCCTGGACGCCCAGCCCGCCTCCGACGTGGTGATCGGCGTAACCATCAGCGGCAGCCCCGACGTGACGGTGGACCGGGCCACGCTGACCTTCAGCCCGTCCAACTGGGACACGGCGCAGACGGTGACGGTGCGGGCGGCCCAGGACGCCGACGCGGTGAACGACGCGGCCTCCATCACCCACGCCGTCGACGCCTCCCGGAGCGCCGACGAGTACGACGCCGTGAGCGTCGCCGGGGTGGCGGTCACGGTGGCCGACGACGATACCGCCGGGGTGAGCGTGTCCGAAACCACGCTGACGGTTGCTGAGGGCAACAGTTCCACCTACACGGTGGTCCTGGACGCCCAGCCCGCCTCCGACGTGGTGATCACGGTGAGCAGCGACAATTCGGACGTGACGGCGGACACCGACGCCGCGACGTCCGGCAACCAGACCACTCTGACCTTCACCTCGTCCAACTGGGACACGGCGCAGACGGTGACGGTGCGGGCCGCCCAGGACGCCGACGCGGTGAACGACGCGGCCTCCATCACCCACGCGGTGGTGGCCGCCAGCAGCGCCGACGAGTACGACGCCGTGAGCGTCGCCGGGGTGGCGGTCACGGTGGCCGACGACGATACCGCCGGGGTGAGCGTGTCCGAAACCACGCTGACGGTTGCTGAGGGCAACAGTTCCACCTACACGGTGGTCCTGGACGCCCAGCCCGCCTCCGACGTGGTGATCGGCGTAACCGCCAGCGGCAGCCCCGACGTGACGGTGGACCGGGCCACGCTGACCTTCAGCCCGTCCAACTGGGACACGGCGCAGACGGTGACGGTGTCCGCCGCCCAGGACGCCGACGCGGTGAACGACGCGGCCTCCATCACCCACGCGGTGGTGGCCGCCAGCAGCGCCGACGAGTACGACGCCGTGAGCGTCGCCGGGGTGGCGGTCACGGTGGCCGACGACGATACCGCCGGGGTGAGCGTGTCCGAAACCACGCTGACGGTTGCTGAGGGCAACAGTTCCACCTACACGGTGGTCCTGGACGCCCAGCCCGCCTCCGACGTGGTGATCACGGTGAGCAGCGACAATTCGGACGTGACGGCGGACACCGACGCCGCGACGTCCGGCAACCAGACCACCCTGACCTTCAGCCCGTCCAACTGGGACACGGCGCAGACGGTGACGGTGCGGGCGGCCCAGGACGCCGACGCGGTGAACGACGCGGCCTCCATCACCCACGCGGTGGTGGCCGCCAGCAGCGCCGACGAGTTCGACGCCGTGAGCGTCGCCGGGGTGGCGGTCACGGTGGCCGACGACGATACCGCCGGGGTGAGCGTGTCCGAAACCACGCTGACGGTTGCTGAGGGCAACAGTTCCACCTACACGGTGGTCCTGGACGCCCAGCCCGCCTCCGACGTGGTGATCACGGTGAGCAGCGACAATTCGGACGTGACGGCGGACACCGACGCCGCGACGTCCGGCAACCAGACCACCCTGACCTTCAGCCCGTCCAACTGGGACACGGCGCAGACGGTGACGGTGCGGGCGGCCCAGGACGCCGACGCGGTGAACGACGCGGCCTCCATCACCCACGCGGTGGTGGCCGCCAGCAGCGCCGACGAGTTCGACAACGTGAGCGTCGCCGGGGTGGCGGTCACGGTGGCCGACGACGATACCGCCGGGGTGAGCGTGTCCGAAACCACGCTGACGGTTGCTGAGGGCAACAGTTCCACCTACACGGTGGTCCTGGACGCCCAGCCCGCCTCCGACGTGGTGATCACGGTGAGCAGCGACAATTCGGACGTGACGGCGGACACCGACGCCGCGACGTCCGGCAACCAGACCACGCTGACCTTCAGCCCGTCCAACTGGGACACGGCCCAGACGGTGACGGTGTCCGCCGCCCAGGACGCCGACGCGGTGAACGACGCGGCGTCCATCACCCACGCCGTCGACGCCTCCCGGAGCGCCGACGAGTACGACGCCGTGAGCGTCGCCGGGGTGGCGGTCACGGTGGCCGACGACGATACCGCCGGGGTGAGCGTGTCCGTTACTGAATTGGCGCTGGCCGAGGGGGGCCAGGCCGCCTACACGGTGGTCCTGGACGCCCAGCCCGCCTCCAACGTGGTGATCGGCGTGGACGACCACGCTGACCTTCAGCCCGTCCAACTGGGACACCAGCAGACGGTGACGGTGCGGGCCGCCCAGGACGCCGACGCGGTGAACGACGCGGCCTCCATCACCCACGCCGTCGACGCCTCCCGGAGCGCCGACGAGTACGACGCCGTGGCCGTCGGCGGGGTGAGCGTGTCCGTGGCCGACGACGATACCGCCGGGGTGAGCGTGTCCGTTACTGAATTGGCGCTGGCCGAGGGGGGCAGGCCGGGTGGTCCTGGACGCCCAGCCCGCCTCCAACGGGTGATCGGCGTAACCAGGAGCGGCAGCAGCGACGTGACGGTGTCGCCGGCCACGCTGACCTTCAGCCCGTCCAACTGGGACACGGCGCAGACGGTGACGGTGCGGGCCGCCCAGGACGCCGACGCGGTGAACGACGCGGCCTCCATCACCCACGCTGTGGTGGCCGCCAGCAGCGCCGACGAGTTCGACAACGTGAGCGTCGCCGGGGTGGCGGTCACGGTGGCCGACGACGACGCCGGGGTGAGCGTGTCCGAAACCACGCTGACGGTTGCTGAGGGCAACAGTTCCACCTACACGGTGGTCCTGGACGCCCAGCCCGCCTCCAGCGGCGTAACCAGGAGCCAGCAGCGACGACGCTGACCTTCAGCCCGTCCAACTGGGACACGGCGCAGACGGTGACGGTGCGGGCGGCCCAGGACGCCGACGCGGTGAACGACGCGGCCTCCATCACCCACGCCGTCGACGCCTCCCGGAGCGCCGACGAGTACGACGCCGTGAGCGTCGCCGGGGTGGCGGTCACGGTGGCCGACGACGATACCGCCGGGGTGAGCGTGTCCGAAACCCGCTGACGGTTGCTGAGGGCAACAGTTCCACCTACACGGTGGTCCTGGACGCCCAGCCCGCCTCCGACGTGGTGATCGGCGTAACCAGGAGCGGCAGCAGCGACGTGACGGTGTCGCCGGCCACGCTGACCTTCAGCCCGTCCACGGGACCGGCGCAGACGGTGACGGTGCGGGCGGCCCAGGACGCCGACGCGGTGAACGACGCGGCCTCCATCACCCACGCCGTCGACGCCTCCCGGAGCGCCGACGAGTACGACGCCGTGAGCGTCGCCGGGGTGGCGGTCACGGTGGCCGACGACGATACCGCCGGGGTGAGCGTGTCCGTTACTGAATTGGCGCTGGCCGAGGGGGGCCACGCCTACACGGTGGTCCTGGACGCCCAGCCCGCCTCCAACGTGGTGATCGGCGTAACCAGGAGCGGCAGCAGCGACGTGACGGTGTCGCCGGCCACGCTGACCTTCAGCCCGTCCAACTGGGACACGGCGCAGACGGTGACGGTGCGGGCCGCCCAGGACGCCGACGCGGTGAACGACGCGGCCTCCATCACGTCCACGCCGTCGACGCCTCCCGGAGCGCCGACGAGTACGACGCCGTGGCCGTCGGCGGGGTGAGCGTGTCCGTGGCCGACGTGTCCGTTACTGAATTGGCGCTGGCCGAGGGGGGCCAGGCCGCCTACACGGTGGTCCTGGACGCCCAGCCCGCCTCCAACGTGGTGATCGGCGTAACCAGGAGCGGCAGCAGCGACGTGACGGTGTCGCCGGCCACGCTGACCTTCAGCCCGTCCAACTGGGACACGGCGCAGACGGTGACGGTGCGGGCCGCCCAGGACGCCGACGCGGTGAACGACGCGGCCTCCATCACCCACGCTGTGGTGGCCGCCAGCAGCGCCGACGAGTTCGACAACGTGAGCGTCGCCGGGGTGGCGGTCACGGTGGCCGACGACGACGCCGGGGTGAGCGTGTCCGAAACCACGCTGACGGTTGCTGAGGGCAACAGTTCCACCTACACGGTGGTCCTGGACGCCCAGCCCGCCTCCAACGTGGTGATCGGCGTAACCAGGAGCGGCAGCAGCGACGTGACGGTGTCGCCGGCCACGCTGACCTTCAGCCCGTCCAACTGGGACACGGCGCAGACGGTGACGGTGCGGGCCGCCCAGGACGCCGACGCGGTGAACGACGCGGCCTCCATCACCCACGCTGTGGTGGCCGCCAGCAGCGCCGACGAGTACGACGCCGTGAGCGTCGCCGGGGTGGCGGTCACGGTGGCCGACGACGATACCGCCGGGGTGAGCGTGTCCGAAACCACGCTGACGGTTGCTGAGGGCAACAGTTCCACCTACACGGTGGTCCTGGACGCCCAGCCCGCCTCCGACGTGGTGATCGGCGTAACCATCAGCGGCAGCAGCGACGTGACGGTGTCGCCGGCCACGCTGACCTTCAGCCCGTCCAACTGGGACACGGCCCAGACGGTGACGGTGCGGGCCGCCCAGGACGCCGACGCGGTGAACGACGCGGCCTCCATCACCCACGCGGTGGTGGCCGCCAGCAGCGCCGACGAGTTCGACAACGTGAGCGTCGCCGGGGTGGCGGTCACGGTGGCCGACGACGACGCCGGGGTGAGCGTGTCCGAAACCACGCTGACGGTTGCTGAGGGCAACAGTTCCACCTACACGGTGGTCCTGGACGCCCAGCCCGCCTCCGACGTGGTGATCACGGTGAGCAGCGACAATTCGGACGTGACGGCGGACACCGACGCCGCGACGTCCGGCAACCAGGCCACCCTGACCTTCAGCCCGTCCAACTGGGACACGGCGCAGACGGTGACGGTGCGGGCCGCCCAGGACGCCGACGCGGTGAACGACGCGGCCTCCATCACCCACGCCGTCGACGCCTCCCGGAGCGCCGACGAGTACGACGCCGTGAGCGTCGCCGGGGTGGCGGTCACGGTGGCCGACGACGATACCGCCGGGGTGAGCGTGTCCGAAACCACGCTGACGGTTGCTGAGGGCAACAGTTCCACCTACACGGTGGTCCTGGACGCCCAGCCCGCCTCCGACGTGGTGATCACGGTGAGCAGCGACAATTCGGACGTGACGGCGGACACCGACGCCGCGACGTCCGGCAACCAGACCACGCTGACCTTCAGCCCGTCCAACTGGGACACGGCCCAGACGGTGACGGTGTCCGCCGCCCAGGACGCCGACGCGGTGAACGACGCGGCGTCCATCACCCACGCCGTCGACGCCTCCCGGAGCGCCGACGAGTACGACGCCGTGAGCGTCGCCGGGGTGGCGGTCACGGTGGCCGACGACGATACCGCCGGGGTGAGCGTGTCCGAAACCACGCTGACGGTTGCTGAGGGCAACAGTTCCACCTACACGGTGGTCCTGGACGCCCAGCCCGCCTCCGACGTGGTGATCGGCGTAACCATCAGCGGCAGCCCCGACGTGACGGTGGACCGGGCCACGCTGACCTTCAGCCCGTCCAACTGGGACACGGCCCAGACGGTGACGGTGTCCGCCGCCCAGGACGCCGACGCGGTGAACGACGCGGCCTCCATCACCCACGCCGTCGACGCCTCCCGGAGCGCCGACGAGTTCGACAACGTGAGCGTCGCCGGGGTGGCGGTCACGGTGGCCGACGACGACGCCGGGGTGAGCGTGTCCGAAACCACGCTGACGGTTGCTGAGGGCAACAGTTCCACCTACACGGTGGTCCTGGACGCCCAGCCCGCCTCCGACGTGGTGATCGGCGTAACCATCAGCGGCAGCCCCGACGTGACGGTGGACCGGGCCACGCTGACCTTCAGCCCGTCCAACTGGGACACGGCCCAGACGGTGACGGTGTCCGCCGCCCAGGACGCCGACGCGGTGAACGACGCGGCCTCCATCACCCACGCCGTCGACGCCTCCCGGAGCGCCGACGAGTTCGACAACGTGAGCGTCGCCGGGGTGGCGGTCACGGTGGCCGACGACGACGCCGGGGTGAGCGTGTCCGAAACCACGCTGACGGTTGCTGAGGGCAACAGTTCCACCTACACGGTGGTCCTGGACGCCCAGCCCGCCTCCGACGTGGTGATCGGCGTAACCATCAGCGGCAGCCCCGACGTGACGGTGGACCGGGCCACGCTGACCTTCAGCCCGTCCAACTGGGACACGGCGCAGACGGTGACGGTGCGGGCCGCCCAGGACGCCGACGCGGTGAACGACGCGGCCTCCATCACCCACGCGGTGGTGGCCGCCAGCAGCGCCGACGAGTACGACGCCGTGAGCGTCGCCGGGGTGGCGGTCACGGTGGCCGACGACGATACCGCCGGGGTGAGCGTGTCCGTTACTGAATTGGCGCTGGCCGAGGGGGGCCAGGCCGCCTACACGGTGGTCCTGGACGCCCAGCCCGCCTCCAACGTGGTGATCGGCGTAACCAGGAGCGGCAGCAGCGACGTGACGGTGTCGCCGGCCACGCTGACCTTCAGCCCGTCCAACTGGGACACGGCGCAGACGGTGACGGTGCGGGCCGCCCAGGACGCCGACGCGGTGAACGACGCGGCCTCCATCACCCACGCCGTCGACGCCTCCCGGAGCGCCGACGAGTACGACGCCGTGAGCGTCGCCGGGGTGGCGGTCACGGTGGCCGACGACGATACCGCCGGGGTGAGCGTGTCCGAAACCACGCTGACGGTTGCTGAGGGCAACAGTTCCACCTACACGGTGGTCCTGGACGCGCTGCCATCAGGCAACGTGGTGATCGGCGTAACCGCCAGCGGCAGCCCCGACGTGACGGTGGACCGGGCCACGCTGACCTTCAGCCCGTCCAACTGGGACACGGCCCAGACGGTGACGGTGTCCGCCGCCCAGGACGCCGACGCGGTGAACGACGCGGCCTCCATCACCCACGCGGTGGTGGCCGCCAGCAGCGCCGACGAGTACGACGCCGTGGCCGTGGCCGGGGTGAGCGTGACCGTGGCCGACGACGAGACCGCAGAGGTGAGCGTGTCCGTCGCCGACGACGATACCGCCGGGGTGAGCGTGTCCGAAACCACGCTGACGGTTGCTGAGGGCAACAGTTCCACCTACACGGTGGTCCTGGACGCCCAGCCCGCCTCCGACGTGGTGATCGGCGTAACCATCAGCGGCAGCCCCGACGTGACGGTGGACCGGGCCACGCTGACCTTCAGCCCGTCCAACTGGGACACGGCCCAGACGGTGACGGTGTCCGCCGCCCAGGACGCCGACGCGGTGAACGACGCGGCCTCCATCACCCACGCCGTCGACGCCTCCCGGAGCGCCGACGAGTACGACGCCGTGAGCGTCGCCGGGGTGGCAGTCACGGTGGCCGACGACGATACCGCCGGGGTGAGCGTGTCCGAAACCACGCTGACGGTTGCTGAGGGCAACAGTTCCACCTACACGGTGGTCCTGGACGCCCAGCCCGCCTCCGACGTGGTGATCGGCGTAACCATCAGCGGCAGCCCCGACGTGACGGTGGACCGGGCCACGCTGACCTTCAGCCCGTCCAACTGGGACACGGCCCAGACGGTGACGGTGTCCGCCGCCCAGGACGCCGACGCGGTGAACGACGCGGCCTCCATCACCCACGCCGTCGACGCCTCCCGGAGCGCCGACGAGTACGACGCCGTGAGCGTCGCCGGGGTGGCAGTCACGGTGGCCGACGACGATACCGCCGGGGTGAGCGTGTCCGAAACCACGCTGACGGTTGCTGAGGGCAACAGTTCCACCTACACGGTGGTCCTGGACGCCCAGCCCGCCTCCGACGTGGTGATCGGCGTAACCGCCAGCGGCAGCCCCGACGTGACGGTGGACCGGGCCACGCTGACCTTCAGCCCGTCCAACTGGGACACGGCCCAGACGGTGACGGTGTCCGCCGCCCAGGACGCCGACGCGGTGAACGACGCGGCCTCCATCACCCACGCGGTGGTGGCCGCCAGCAGCGCCGACGAGTACGACGCCGTGGCCGTGGCCGGGGTGAGCGTGACCGTGGCCGACGACGAGACCGCAGAGGTGAGCGTGTCCGTCGCCGACGACGATACCGCCGGGGTGAGCGTGTCCGAAACCACGCTGACGGTTGCTGAGGGCAACAGTTCCACCTACACGGTGGTCCTGGACGCCCAGCCCGCCTCCGACGTGGTGATCGGCGTAACCATCAGCGGCAGCCCCGACGTGACGGTGGACCGGGCCACGCTGACCTTCAGCCCGTCCAACTGGGACACGGCCCAGACGGTGACGGTGTCCGCCGCCCAGGACGCCGACGCGGTGAACGACGCGGCCTCCATCACCCACGCCGTCGACGCCTCCCGGAGCGCCGACGAGTACGACGCCGTGAGCGTCGCCGGGGTGGCGGTCACGGTGGCCGACGACGATACCGCCGGGGTGAGCGTGTCCGAAACCACGCTGACGGTTGCTGAGGGCAACAGTTCCACCTACACGGTGGTCCTGGACGCCCAGCCCGCCTCCGACGTGGTGATCGGCGTAACCGCCAGCGGCAGCCCCGACGTGACGGTGGACCGGGCCACGCTGACCTTCAGCCCGTCCAACTGGGACACGGCCCAGACGGTGACGGTGTCCGCCGCCCAGGACGCCGACGCGGTGAACGACGCGGCCTCCATCACCCACGCGGTGGTGGCCGCCAGCAGCGCCGACGAGTACGACGCCGTGGCCGTGGCCGGGGTGAGCGTGACCGTGGCCGACGACGAGACCGCAGAGGTGAGCGTGACCGTCGCCGACGACGATACCGCCGGGGTGAGCGTGTCCGTTACTGAATTGGCGCTGGCCGAGGGCGGCCAGGCCGCCTACACGGTGGTCCTGGACGCGCTGCCATCAGGCAACGTGGTGATCGGCGTAACCGCCAGCGGCAGCCCCGACGTGACGGTGGACCGGGCCACGCTGACCTTCAGCCCGTCCAACTGGGACACGGCCCAGACGGTGACGGTGTCCGCCGCCCAGGACGCCGACGCGGTGAACGACGCGGCCTCCATCACCCACGCCGTCGACGCCTCCCGGAGCGCCGACGAGTACGACAACGTGAGCGTCGGCGGGGTGGCGGTGACCGTCGCCGACGACGACAGCCGACCGCCCGGCGGTGGCGACAACTGGACGCCAGCCATATCCATCGCGGCGGATACCTCCCCGATCACTGAGGGGAGCGACGCCAACTTCATTATCACCGCCAGTCCTGCGCCAAGCGCTGCCCTCGCCGTGACGGTCCGTGTCTCCGGCGGCGCGAACTTCACCACCGTGTCCGGCAATAAAACGGTGCGACTCGCCGCCGGCGCGGACACCGCAAGGCTCAGCATGGCTACCATAGACGATACCGTGGACGAGCCGAACGAAGACATTACCGCCACACTTCAGGCGCGGAACAATTACCGGGTGAGGGCGCCCGGCAGCTCGGCATCAATAACGGTAACCGACAACGACGCGATACCCGGAGCGCCCACGGAACTTACGGCGGCTCCGGGCGACGGCCAGGTGGAATTGAGCTGGACTGCTCCCGCGAACCACGGCAACTCCCGCATTACGCACTACACCGTTGAATACTCAACCGACAGCAACTTCAGGGCGGCGGCGATGATCTCGGGCACTGCTGACGCCGCGACCACTCTGAGCATCGGCGGCCTGACCAACGGCGTTGAGTGCCACTTCTGGGTGAGGGCGGTCAATGTCGTCGGCCCCAGCGACTGGTCAGCGCCAGCCATCGCCACGCCACGCCATAGTGCCATTGTGCCGATAGCTAAGCCGGCGCCAACGCAACCACCGGACCAAGGCGGCAACGAAACTCCCACGCCGACACTGACGGCCGTACCTGTGCTGGCAGCCACCGCTCCTCCCAAACCCAGTCCTACGGCTACTGCGGATGTGCCGTCCGCCGCGGCCCCATCAGATTTAGCGCCTCAAAGCCCTGATGAAGGGGTGTGTCTGGGCTGGCCGTTCTGGCTCCTCATAGCCATTATCATCATAATCCTGATGGCCCGCCGGCTGCGGAGGCTGCGGCGCTGGCGCTAGGATGGGGATACCGCGAGAGCCGCATAAACAAATCCCAAGATGATGCCAGTCTCCTGATTGCCGTGGTGGCCGCTACGCACAATGGTCCCGCCCTGCTCGCCAACCGCCCGGTGCCGTCCGTTCTGTGCCAGACGCCCTCCCTGCCTCCTCGTCGTGGTGGGGGATTCAGAAAAAGGGCGCCAGCGGCTAAATGAGGAGATTATGACGGACGTTGCTTTACCCCGGACCGGATTCGTGCACATGGGGAACTGCTGCAATACGGTGTTCCTCACTGAAGAACCCTGCTTAGCCCCGTACGCTTCTTGACTGGCGATGACAATCACCCGAACGGGATCCCAGGTTGTCATTGCACCCACCCGATGGAACTCAGCAAGTACCAGCTCAGCCCCGGTTTTCACACTCCGCTACTCCGTCGTATTCCAGCGGCTTCTCAACGTTGCCCTCGGCACCGCGGGCCGGGGCAAAGACATGCCGCCACCGGATCGGCGTCCTCCTGGCGCCGCTGATGACCTGCTTCGTCAGGGCCAGCATCGGTTCATCCCAAGCAGCCCCGAAGCCTTCCTTGACCCACCACCACGCCAAGGAACATCCCGTCCCAAACCCTTGCGTTCATACGCCTGGAACGCGGCAACGGCTACTTCCACCAGATACCCCGAGTGACCACACGCCGCAGCAATCGGACCTGATTGGCCCTGTTCAGCTCCCGCCGTGCCTCAGCCAGGGCATCCAGCCGCCGCCGGACATGATCTTGCCTTCTCCATCCATCCAACGGTTCCCTCTCCGGCGGCAGCGTCAGGCGAAAGTCCCGAAGCATCTCTGCTTCAGTTCCCACCGGCGTACCCCAACCCTGGCCCGGTCAACCCGGCTACCCGCCGCATCTCCGCCGGCCCGCAGGCTGCGCCACTCGGCCGCCAGCACCGCCGCCGGGCCGCAGGCGTGTTCCCCGTTGGGCTGCTCTTCCAACGTAACCACCCAGGCGTCGGGCAGCCCGTGGCCCCGCTGGGGCGGAGGCCACGCGGACGGTTCTTGCGGCCCCACCACCGTTTCAGACTCGCCCCGTTGCTGCTGCGACTGCTCCAAACGGGCCACCCGGCGCTCCAACTCTTCCAGTTAACACGCCTGGACTTCGACAATCTCTCGCAACCCGAGAATCTCCTCCTCCAGCGCCGCCACCCGTTGCTCCAGGAGTCCGGCCTCATCCTTCAGAGCACCATCTTCGCCGCCAACCTCCGCCCCGCCGTCGTCACCAACGCCCGCGGCCCGAAAGTCCGCCAACGCCTGCCGCATCCGCCGGGACACGTGCCGGGAATCATAGCAGGTCATCATGGTGCGGTAGTTCACCCCCAGAGCCTCGACTACCGCCACCCGGCCCCGGTCATTGACCAGGGCGTCCAGCAGGTCCAATAGGGATTGGGCTGATAGGGGTGCATGCGGCCCAATTCCGGACCACTGTCACTGTCATTTGATGGCTGCCAACCACGCCCGTCCTTTGCTATGATCGATGTATGGCAATCTCCAACCGTCAGTTACTCGACTCCCTCAGCCGGATGCCGTTCATCGACGCGGCGGAACTGGAACGCGGCGCAGAGGGTGACGGTGCGGGCGGCCCAGGACGCCGACGCGGTGGACGACGCGGCCTCCATCACCCACATGGTCGCGGCCACCAGCAGCGCCGACGAGTATGACTCGGTTAGAGTCTCCGGCGTGAGGGTGACCGTCACCGACAACGACGTAGCCCAGAACCAGCCCGACCGGAGTCCGACGTTCGCCTCGCGGACGGTGGACGACCAGATCTACGCAGTAGGCGAAGACATAGGGACGGTGAGCCTGCCCTCCGCTCTTGGGGGGCGACGACAGGCTGCGATACAGCTTGTCGCCAGACCTGCCCGCGGGGCTGCGCTTCAACTCGGACCGCACGATCACCGGCACGCCCAGGGCGACGTTCCCTAGGACGCGGTTCACCTATACGACGGCCGATTCCGACGGTGACCGCGTTCACCTGCGCTTCTATATCACCGTGAACGAGAGGCCGGGGGTGAGCGTGTCCCTCACCGAAGTGGAAGTGGCCGAGGGCGACGACGACGCCTACACGGTGGTCCTGAACGCGCTGCCATCAGGCAACGTGGTGATCAGCGTAGCGGTGAGCGACAATTCGGACATGACGGTGTCGCCGGCGACCCTGACCTTCACCTCGTCCAACTGGGACACGGCGCAGACGGTGACGGTGACCGCCGCCCAGGACGCCGACGCCGCGAACGACGCAACCGCCATCGCCCACGCCGTCGACGCCTCCCGGAGCGCCGACGAGTACGACGGCGCGACCATCGCGAGCGTGAGCTTGACCGTGGACGACGATGACGCCGCGGTGAGCGTGTCCGCGTCCACGCTGACGGTGTCCGAGGGCGGCAGCGCCACCTACACGGTGGTCCTGGACGCCCAGCCCGCCTCCGACGTGGTGATCGGTGTAACCAAGAGCGGCAGCCCCGACGTGACGGTGTCGCCGGCGACCCTGACCTTCACCTCGTCCAACTGGGACACGGCGCAGACGGTAAGGGTGTCCGCCGCCCAGGACGCCGACGCCGCGAACGACGCAGCCGCCATCGCCCACGCCGTCGACGCCTCCCGGAGCGCCGACGAGTACGACGGCGCGACCATCGCCGGGGTGACGGTCACGGTGGCCGACGACGACACCGCCGGGGCGACGGTGTCCGAGACCACGCTGACGGTGTCCGAGGGGGGCAGCAATATCAGCGTATGGGTCTTGCCGCTCATAGGCGTGCTGCTCAACCTCGTGGCCCTAGGCGTCGCCATAGGCATCTGGCGGCGGCGCTAGCGCTTAACGGCATGAGATTCTGCCTGGGTTCGTCATGGGGCGGAACCAGCGATTGAACTGGTCTCTTACGTCGCATCCTTGAGCAGCGGATATGGACAAGTCTGTGGACTCAAGGCAGACGGTCAGTGGTATGCTGGAAGAGACGACTTCAACCAAGCTTTCCCGCCAGAATGGGGCTCATTACCTGAGACCGCCTCCCACCGTTGCACAATATGCAATGCGATGCCTATAGCGAAACCTCCCACCGGAAAGTTCGCAGTACGGTACACTCCGGCCCTCCGGTTCATGTCTGCGACCTGAAGGGGCTCGAACTCCGGTTCATCTGGTAGGATGTAAGGTACTTGGCCTGCCTTCGAAAGGACCACTAATGACGAACCCTGGGACTCCTGCGAAGTCACGTCGCCCCCGCGAGGAGGCGGTTCGCATGGGCAAGGAGATATACAAGCAGACTATCCTGCCCCAAGTCGAAGCAAATCACTTCGGAGAGTATGTCGCCATCGACGTTGAGACTGGGGACTGGGCCATTGCCAACACCACCCGCGCGGCCGTGGAACGCCTGCGAGCGCGGTGCCCCGATACTGTAGACGTTTTGTGTGAGCGGGTCGGATACAGGGCCCTGCGCAGCTTTGGGGCAGGGTCGCTACGGAAGACAGGGTGATCGAAGGGGCAGTGAATGCCGCCTATGAAGCGATCGTTCACCTTCGCTTACAGGGTCCGGAGGGGCGGACCCGATACATTGAGGCCGTGATTGACACAGGGTATAGCGGCTTCTTGACCTTGCCGGCTGCTTTGGTGGCCGAACTGGGATTGCCTTTCGCCTATATGGGCCAGGCGTTGCTAGCCAACGACACTGAAGTGGACTTTGACGTTCACCACGTCACCGTGCTATGGGACGACAAGCCGAGAGATATCGAGGCCGACGCGACTGGCAGTACCCCTCTCGTCGGAATGCTGTTGCTCGACGGGCATGACCTGAACGTCCAGGTCCGTGACGGCGGAAGAGTGCTCATCCAGGCTGCGGAGTAGAGTTGACTATCGAACGACGGATGGAATGAGCGAACGCTTGGATGTCGCGTACCATTACCCGGCTCCCAATTGGCGCATGGGCGGTGCGACGAAATCACCACTGCCCGCTACGTCAGCGCGGCAGTCTTGAAGTCCTCGACCTCGATCTCCTTCGCCCGTTCCCGGGCTTGCCACAGGTCATAGGCAGTCTGCATACCGAGCCACGTTTCTGGAGTGGAGCCAAACGCCTGGGACAGGCGAAACGACATCTCCACCGATACGCCAGCCTTCCCGTTCACGAGGTCCGACAGTGCCTGTCGGGTTACTCCCAGGGCGTTTTGGCGTGAGCGGCTCAGTAGAGCCTGCAGCCCGACCTCCCAGCGAAAATAACCGTCATTCCCGCGCAGGCGGGAATCCAGGGGCGGGGTATTCCCCTCACCGAGTCTGAACACTTGCCCGTAGTCAGCGTTGCTGGACTTCCTCCCTAGCCGATGGGATACTCCCTTCGAGGTCCCACCGCCGCCCCGATACGGACCGACAGGTTCATAGACCAATATGCCACGCCAGACCGAGCCGAACGCCAACAACGCCCTGGGCAGCCTGCTCCAAGAGATGCTGCCCGGCAGGCAGGTGTGGTCCGAGAACACCCAGGCCGTCGTCGGCCATGCCGGGCTGCGGCCCGACATCATCGTCACCGCGCCCGGCCGCTCGCCCGTGGTCGTCGAGGCCGAGTACATGCCCGCGCGTACCGTCGAGCCGGAGGCCAGGTCCCGGCTCGGGCTGGAGGTGGCCGCCGACGGGCGCGTCATCGAAGCCGCCATCGCCCTCCGCTACCCGGCCGCGATGGGCGACGCCCACGACCTGCGCGCCGCCCTGTCGCCGGCCCGCCTCGAATACTGCGTCCTCACCGAGGACGAGAGCCGCTTCCCGGAGTCCGGCTGGCTGGAGGGCGGAGTCGAGGACCTGGCCGACATGGTCCGCCTGGTATGCGTTCCGCAGCGCGCCGTCCACCAGGCCGCCTCTACGCTGGAAGAGGGCATCGAAGGGGCCGCAAAGCTCCTGGACGAAGTTTCGAAGCTGCGGCCGGGCATCACTACGGCAATAGCACGCCGTCTCGGAATGATCGACGTGCCGCAGACCCGCCGCATGGCCTGCGCCATCATCGCCAACGCCCTCGTCTTCCACGAACGCATCGCCGGGATGCACACGGAGGTCGATCCCCTGGCCAGGGTGTGCGGCGACGGCGTGGACAACCCCCAGGGCGAGGTGCTGGCCGCCTGGAACGACATCCTGGAGATCAACTACTGGGCCATCTTCGCCATCGCCAAGGACATCCTTGAGCAGTTGCCGTCGGGCGAAGCGGCGGCCATCCTGCGGAGGCTGAGGGACACCGCGCAGTCGCTAAGCGCGGCGGGCGTGGACAACGCCCACGACCTGACCGGGCGCATCTTCCAGCGCCTCATCGCGGACCGCAAGTACCTCGCCACCTTCTACACGCTGCCCGCGTCCGCCGCGCTCCTGGCCCGGCTGGCCGTCGCCAAGATGGAGGGCGTGGACTGGTCGGACCCCGACGCCATCGGCAAGCTGCGCATCGGGGACTTCGCCTGCGGCACCGGCGCCCTGCTCTCCGCTGTGTACGACGAGATCGCTGCCCGGCACGAGCGGACTGGCGGCGACCCCACCGAGCTTCACCGCGCGATGATGGAGGAGGTGCTCTACGGCTGCGACGTCATGCCCTCGGCAATCCACATCACCGGCTCCACGCTGTCGGGAGTCGAACCGTCCGTCAGCTTCGGGCAGTCTCGCCTCTACACGATGCCCTACGGCCGGATGAAGGACGACAGCGTCAGCATCGGCTCCCTGGAGCTACTGTCTGCGGAAGCGGTGATGCCGACGATCAACACCAGCGACCCGGCGATGCGCACCGGCAGCGCGGGAGAGGAGACGGCGGTGCAGGTCATCGCCGACTTCCCCCACGAGAGCTTCGACGTCGTGGTAATGAACCCGCCATTCACGAGCAATACCAAGCACTACGATTCCGATGACGGAGTGCTGAACGCCGCCTTCGCGGCCTTTGACGCCTCCGACGATGACCAGGCGGAAATGGCACGCAGATTAAAGCGGCTTGCGACTGGAACGTCCTATCACGGTCACGCGGGTCTGGGTTCCGCCTTCGCGGCGCTCGCTACGCGCAAGCTGAGACCCAACGGCGTTATCGCCCTGGTGCTGCCGTTTACCGCGATCAACGGCTCATCTTGGGCCAAGTTCAGAAAGTTGATGGCTACACGATACACCGACATTTCGATCGTGACCATCGCCGCCAATGGTAACGACATGTCCTTCTCGTCAGATACGGGGATGGCCGAGTGCCTGGTAGTCGGTCGAAGGATCGCGTCGAGTGAGAAGCGAAGCGGAAGGGGGAAATTTGCCTCTCTCAGGCGCAGGCCCGCGAGTTTCGTGGAGTCCAAAGAGGTTTCCAAAGCAATACTGTCCGGCGACGTCCGGCGCTTGGAGGATGGGCCGTACGGCGGCAGCCCAGTGTACTGTGGCGATGCCATTGCAGGCGAGACATTGGACGTTCCCATCGAACCCGAAGAGGCGGGATGGGGAGCGGCGCGTCTCCTCGATGCTTCTATAGCACAGGTTGCACATTCCCTATCCAGGGGCAAGATCTGGCTGCCCGCCAAGTCAACTCCCGAGAGTCTACCAGTGGCTCAGCTGAGCGAGGTTGGGCGGCTGGGCGTCCACGATTCGATGCTTATCCTGAAGAGTCACAACGGGCCGTTTGTGAAGTCGGAGTCGAGCCCCACCGCAACCTACCCATCTCTTTGGAACCACGATGCCGATGCCGAGAGATTCTTGGTGTGCCGTCCTGATTCAGCCTTGAGGGTGAAGCCAGGAATGGAACTTAGAGCGGCAAAGCTGTGGGAAACCGCAACCCGTATCCACCTAAACCGCGATTTCACATTTGGCTCACAGGCTCTTGCGTTTGCGTTCACAGAACAGCAGGCAGCCGGCGGTAGAGTATGGCCCAACGTGATTCTCGACGACGAACGGTTTGAAGTCTGCCTAATGGTGTGGGGGAACAGTACGCTGGGGCTGATGGCCTACTGGTGGCACTCCAGCCGTCAGCAGTCAAGTAAGGCCAGCATGACTCGCCTCTCTGCGCCGTCTCTCCCTCTGCTAGACTTCCGCGCACTCACGGACGAGCAACTCCGCACGGCTGAGGACATCTTCAACGAGTTCCGTGACGTGGAACTGAAGCCCGCCTACCTAGCGGACGCCGACGCCAACCGCGCGCTGCTGGACCGGCGGGTGGTCTGCGACCTGCTCGGCTTCGACGAGGAAGTCTACGTTGCCGTGCGCCGCCTGGCCGCCAAGTGGTGCGCCGAGCCATCGGTCCACGGCGGCAAGTCGCGGCCAAAGGACGCGAAGCTGGTCATCTGACGGTGTGGGATTGGCCAAGACCCCATACTCAACGGCGGCAGCCGACGACCGCACGCCACGCCCCAGCAGATCGACGCTGCTACGGGTAGCGCCCACTGGTCTGGCGGATCTCAGCACGAGATTCGAGAACCGTCCGCTTGTCCCGCGTTGCCCCCACAGGGCAACTCTAGATCATACGTGAACCGAGCCGGGGCCTCAGCCGTTGCCATCAAGTGGCTTGACGTTGATCACGCCGTCGCCCGTGGGATGGACAGCCACTCGCTTGTCCCACGGAAGCCCGCGTCCTGCGCGCACAATGCGGGTGTTGCAGACTGGGACATCCCGTGAACTGAATAGCTTGATGATGTGGCGCAAGCCGGGAAGCAGACGGACCCACGGGTCAAAGTCGTCGGGGAGGAGTTCACCCATCGTTTCCCGGTAGGCCATACAGCGTGACCGAGTCGTCCGATTCTCTGACGGCTACCAGCGGTATCCCTGCGATGTCTAGCGTGTATGGGTATCCTTTGATCATGCGCGAACTATGGATGTCGACGCCGCCTTCGCCGTCCGAGGTTGCAACGGGCAGAACGGAGAACGATTCCATCGCGTCAAGCTCCGTGTAGGACACGGCGATCTCAGCATCCGTGCACGATGCCACCTCAGGGCCTTCAGGGGTAAGCTGATTCGTAACGTCCGTTACGTCCAAGCTTCTCGTGATAGCCACTGCACTCTCCTTATTGCGAGGACGCGATATCGGACTTGTGCCTGACAATGACCGCGGGACTCCCGTCAGGGTTGAGCTGGGGTTGGCCTTGGTCATCCACCTGCCGAAAAATCTTGGCAACCGTCGTTTTCAGGCGGACTACCCCGCCGTCGAGCAGCTTGTACCTGCTCCAGTCCTCGCGCTCGATCTCAAAGTCCTGTTCAATGCCTTTGACCTCGCGGTCCCCCACCTTCATGGTGACGATTGGTCGCACTGTGGATTGGCCTCCTTGTTCAAGAGACGAGAAGGCGGCTCTAACCCCAAGGGCCAGAGCCGCCTCAAGATTTCATTCGACGCGTAGCCGACTTGCTGGCTGCTCCTCTGGAATGGGGTGGATCACGCCGGCACTGCGATATCAGGTGAGCACTGACGCATACTATCGCGAAGATCCACCGTTCGCGATCGATTACGCTATGCCGGCAGCGTAATCGATTGTGGCCATCCTGTCAAGGGGAACGGCGGCGTCAGTGGACCCATGGCCACCTGGGGCAAGGATTCGGTTCAGCCGCTTGCATCAGCATATGTGCACATGGAGTAGTTGCGGCTCAAGTTGAACGGCGGGGCTAGGTAGACTAGGCTTATCGTCTCGGAGTTGAGCCCACCATCACCGTCCAGATTGTCGCCCGTCCAGAGCGTCCGGTTATGGAAGTTCTGCCTAGCCATTCGCGGAATCCTCTTCGGCATCAATGTCAAAACTAAGCCGTGAACTGTGCTGTCTTGGCGTCAAGCATCTCAGACGAGAGCTTAACCCCTTGCGACCTCAACTCTGCGGCGATTTCGTTGAGGGCCTTTATGCATCCCCTCGCCAACCGATGGATATGCACTTCCTCGTGCCGTAGGTCTTCTGTCGCCTGCTCTGCCCGGGCCAGAAGTCAAGCGAACCCATAGTCGCCGCATGGTATAGTCTCCCCGATTTACTGTCTACCCTGAATATGCAACGGAACCTGTCAACCCTCCCGTCGCAGCGCTTCGGTCACCCGATCCGCCTGCTCCGCGAAGGTCGCGAGGTCGCACCGGGCGACCATGACGTGCGCGGTCGCCGACTTCGTCTCGCCCGGGGACATGTCGCCGAACCAGAGCTGCAGATCGGTGCACGGCCACGCCTGGTTCGAGCCGAACGCGACCGCGTCGGTCGACAGGTGGGCCACCAGCAGCGGGCCCTGGAGCGTCCGGTTCCACGAGACGACGCCGGGATAGGAGAGCTCCGTCTCAGGGGCGTGGAAGCCCTGGTTGGGCGACGTGCGGTACTCGTCCGCCATGCCCGGCGCCGGGAAGTAGCTGTGCACACGCCCTCCCCTCATCTCCTGCGCCGGCGCCCACGACGACCCCACCCGGAAGTGCGGCCGGTAGCCGGTCACGCGCGACTGGTAGTGGTTCAGGCACAGCCACCAGAACACGTCCGTCCAGGGCTTCGGGGACGAGTTGGTCAGCTCCAGCGTGTAGCGCACGCCGATTTCGCTCGGCGCGATGGAGCCGGAGAGTCTGCCGTGTACCTGCGCTCTGCTTGCGAAGTCGGGATCGAGACGGTGGACGCCGTCGACGATACTCCAGCCTTCGAGCAGGTCCCTGACCGGGTAGTCCCGATACGACCACGAGTCCCCTGCTCCGGTCCACTCCATGCCGACCTGGTAGCCCCACTTCTCGCCGCTGCAGTAGATCAGCTCGGGGAGGGTGAGTATCCAGGCCTGCGGCGGGGAGGCGACGTCCCAGTCGACGTCCTCCAGCCCGTCGGCGGAGATCACGACTCGCGCGTCGTCCAGGGAGCCGATGAACCTGGGATGCACAAGTTCCG
This sequence comes from Dehalococcoidia bacterium, assembly GCA_965261815.1. GTDB lineage: Bacteria > Chloroflexota > Dehalococcoidia > Lucifugimonadales > CAZENU01 > CAZENU01. Next base: position 2,041,659 of record CBDHDR010000002.1, on the reverse strand, counting down.
GGGCCTCGACCTGCGGCCGGGCCCTCAGCCTGTAGACCGACAACTCCTGGGCGACGCTCCTGTTATGGCTCTCCATTGGTGACACCTCCTGGTGGTCCCGGCGCAGGTCGGAGTACCCGTTGTTGCGGATGGTACCCGATACCCGCGACAGGTGCCCTCCGCGTAACTCCCAACACCCCAACTATCCACGATGAATCGTCGTTCCCGTGCAGACGGGAACCCATCCCCGCCGTTGACACCCGCGACAGGAGCCCTCCACGCAACTCCCAACACCCCAACCATCCACGATGAATCGTCGTTCCCGTGCAGACGGGAACCCATCCCCGCCGTTGACACCCGCCACAGGAGCCCTCCGCGTAACTCCCAACACCCCAACTATCCACGATGAATCGTCGTTCCCGTGCAGACGGGAACCCATCCCCGCCGTGGATTCCCGCGACAGGAGCCCTCCGCGTAACTCCCAACACCCCAACCATCCACTATCCACTACCAACCGTCGTTCCCGTGCAGACGGGAACCCATCCCCGCCGTTGACACCCGCGACAGGAGCCCTCCGCGTAACTCCCAACACCCCAACTATCCACTATCCACCATGAACCGTCGTTCCCCTGGAGACAGACCTTTGCGTAACCCCATGTGCCCCGTCTTGCATCCTTCACCAGTCATGTCCATCACCAAATCCCACGAATCACAGTTCAGACGTTCTGCGGCGCCGTCAACGTCATGAAGTACACCTCAGCAGCCACCCGACACCACGACCTCTGGACACTACATCCGTGCTATTCTCCCCGCGTGACAACCACTCCCCAACTATCCACTATTCACTACCCACTACCCGACTACTCCATGACACCGGAAGCACTCCGTCACGCCGGCCAGCCCAATCAGGTGGGGAATCTAGGAGGTCCAGCTTGGTTGTGCTGATGGTAGGAGCCGGGGGTCTGGTGGGGGCGGTGTCGCGTTATCTTGTCGCGACGTGGGTGCAGGGGGCCGTCGGCAGCGGCGGATTTCCCTACGGCACCCTTGCGGTCAACGCGGCGGGCTGCCTTGTCATCGGCCTCGTCGCCGGATACGCCGAGGCCCGGCAGCCGCTGAGCGCACACGCCCAAGCGTTCCTCGTGGTCGGCGTCCTCGGCGGCTTCACGACGTTCTCTGCCTTCGGCATCGACACCATCAGGCTCGTTCGAGACGGGGCCTACCTCGCCGGAGCGGCCAACGTCGTCCTGCAGGTGGCCGTCGGCCTGGCCGCCGTAGCCGCCGGTCTGCTCGTGGCGCAGTGGGGCTACGAAAGGCTGGCAGCCGGCCAGTAGCCGATCCGGGGAGACGTTTGCGTAACTCCCGTTGCGGGAGATAAGTGTCGTGGAGATGCGTAGATTTCCTGGCGGGGAAACCCACCCCTGGATTCCCGCCTGCGCGGGAATGACGATGTGGGGGCTGGATTCCCGCCATCGAGGGAATGACGACGTGGGTGCGCCACCCGTCGTTCCCGTGGAGACGGGAACCCATCCCCACTCCTCGCCCTGGATTCCCGCGTTCGCGGGAATGACGGAGGTGGGGCATTTTGGCAGGTGGGGCTCCACCTCCACCCGATTCCCCAACTAACCACTACCCACCATCCACTATCCACTACCCCCGTGGTAACCTTAGCCGCGACTGCTGACCGGGAGGCAGACGTGGGCAACGTGGTGGAGCCGAAGGTTTTCCTGATAGGCGAGACGCAGGCCAACGCGGACGGCATCGCCGCGCTGATGGCCCACTACGGCGTCCCGGAGTGGCGCTCGGACGCCGAGTCGTCCGCCGAGCTGGTCACCGAGATATACGGCCGCTGCTGCTACCGGTCCTTCGGCACGGAGCTGAACCCCAACATCACCAGAGTCCGCGGGACGAACAGGTCGTACCTGACGAACACGCTGGAGAAGGGCGACGGCTCGATCTTCGAGCACGCCTCCGCCAACTTCTTCTTCGCCGACGTGAGCAGGGTGTTCACCCACGAGCTCGTCCGACACAGGGCGGGGACCGCCATGTCGCAGGAGAGCCTCCGCTTCGCCCGCCTGACCGACCTGAGCTGGTACGCGCCGACCGCCATCCGGGAGTCGACCGAGGGCATGGAGATATTCGCGCGGACGATGGACGAGCTCGCCCGGCTGCAGGTCGAGCTCGCGGAGCTGTTCGAGATAGACGAGGGCGACAAGCCGTTCGACGAGAAGAAGAAGCTGACCTCGGCGTTCCGGCGCGTCGCGCCGATCGGCCTCGCCACCAACATCGGCTGGTCGGCGAACATGCGCGCCATAAGGCACGTGATCGAGCAGCGCACGGCGCCGTGGGCCGAGGAGGAGATCAGGCTCGTGTTCGGGCAGGTGGCCGAGATCGCCATAGGCCGCTGGCGCAACATCTTCGCCGACTACGAGATGGAGATGGCCGACGGCCTGCCCTGGTACACGACCAAGAACCGCAAGGTCTAGCCCCGTCGTTCCCGTAGAGAGAGACCCTTGCGTTACTCCACTCACGGGAATGACGTTTGTGGGTGCGCCCGCCGCCGCCCGTCGTTCCCGTGCAGACGGGAACCCATCGCCACCCTCGCCGTGGATTCCCGCCGTCGCGGGAATGACGATTGTGGGGCCGTGGATTCTCGCCGACGATTGTGGGTGCGCCCGCCGCCTCTCGTCGTTCCCGTGCAGACGGGAACCCATCGCCGGCCCCCCCCGTGGATTCCCGCCGTCGCGGGAATGACGATTGTGGGGCCGTGGATTCTCGCCGACGATTGTGGGTGCGCCGCCGCCGCCCGTCGTTTGTGGGTGCGCCGCCGCCGCCCGTCGTTTGTGGGTGCGCCCGCCGCCGCCCGTCGTTCCTGTGCAGACGGGAACCCATCGCCGGCCCCCCCCGTGGATTCCCGCCGTCGCGGGAATGACGATTGTGGGTGCGTGGATTCTCGCCGACGATTGTGGGTACGCTGCCGCCGCCCGTCGTTCCCGTGCAGACGGGAACCCATCGCCGGCCCCCCCGTGGATTCCCGCCTTCGCGAGAATGACGGTTGTGGGTGCGCCGTCGCCCGTCGTTCCCGTGGAGACGGGAACCCATCGCCGCCCCCCCCCCGTGGATTCCCGCCGTCGCGGGAATGACGATTGTGGGGCCGTGGATTCTCGCCGACGATTGTGGGTGCGCCCGCCGCCGCCCGTCGTTCCCGTGCAGACGGGAACCCATCGCCGGCCCCCACCGTGGATTCCCGCCGTCGCGGGAATGACGATTGTGGGGCCGTGGATTCTCGCCGACGATTGTGGGTGCGCCGTCGCCGCCCGTCGTTCCCGTGCAGACGGGAACCCATCGCCGGCCCCCACCGTGGATTCCCGCCGTCGCGGGAATGACGATTGTGGCTGCCGTGGATTCCCGCCTTCGCGAGAATGACGGTTGTGGGTGCGTGGATTCTCGCCGACGATTGTGGGTGCGCCCGCCGCCTCTCGTCGTTCCCGTGCAGACGGGAACCCATCCCCACCCCTCGCCGTGGATTCCCGCCGTCGCGGGAATGACGGTTGTGGGTGCGTGGATTCTCGCCGACGATTGTGGGTACGCTGCCCGTCGTTCCCGTGCAGACGGGAACCCATCGCCGGCCCTCCCCGTGGATTCCCGCCGTCGCGGGAATGACGATTGTGGTGCGTGGATTCTCGCCGACGATTGTGGGTGCGCCGCCGCCGCCCGTCGTTTGTGGGTGCGGGTCGCCGCCCGTCGTTCCCGTGCAGACGGGAACCCATCGCCGGCCCCCCCCCCCCGTGGATTCCCGCCGTCGCGGGAATGACGATTGTGGGGCCGTGGATTCTCGCCGACGATTGTGGGTGCGCCCGCCGCCTCCCGTCGTTCCCGTGCAGACGGGAACCCATCGCCGGCCCCGCCGTGGATTCCCGCCGTCGCGGGAATGACGGTTGTGGGTGCGTGGATTCTCGCCGACGATTGTGGGTGCGCCGTCGCCGCCCGTCGTTCCCGTGCAGACGGGAACCCATCGCCGCCCCTCCCCGTGGATTCCCGCCGTCGCGGGAATGACGGTTGTGGGTGCGTGGATTCTCGCCGACGATTGTGGGTGCGCCGTCGCCGCCCGTCGTTCCCGTGCAGACGGGAACCCATCGCCGCCCCTCCCCGTGGATTCCCGCCGTCGCGGGAATGACGATTGTTGGAAGGTCTCACAGACGCGGAGCCGAGCGGCGGGCATCGGGCAGCGCGCCCGCCCTATGCTGCCACGCCGCTCACTCATCGAGCCGCGGGAAGAGGGGCGAGCCGGACGCCACCGGCGTACCCGGCGCGAGTCCTCCCCAGGAGAGCCCCTCCGGCAGCGGGGTCGGCGCATCCCAGCCGAGGCGGCGCCATAGCTCGGCCATCCGCTCGGGCATTATGGGCCACAGGAGCACCGACGCGAGCCGGAGCGCCTCGGCCGCGTGGTACAGCACCGCTTCCACGTCATCTGCGGCCCTCTTTCGCGGCCGCCAAGGGCGCGGCGGGCTCGACGTAGCGGTTGACGCCGCCGATCGCGTCGATCACCAGCAGCAGCGCGTCGAACCAGACGTACGTGACGTAGGCGGGATCGAACGGCAGAGGGATCCCCCAGCCGACGCGCGCGGCCGGCCGCGAGATGCACAGGTCGCCCAGGGGCCGGCGCAGATAGCCGAGCACCTCATTGCGCCGGTTCTCCGGCAGGATGAAGTCGGGGTGCGTCTCGACGTGCTCGATCAGCCACTCCCGGTGTTTGCCCATGCGGAAGAAGTAGTTCTGCTCAGACAGCCACTCCACAGGGCGCCCGCAGTCGGGGCACTGACGATCGATCACGTCCTTGTCGGTCCAGAACCGCTCGTCAGGAACGCAGTACCAACCCTCGTATTCGCCCCGGTAGATCTCGCCCTTGTCCCAGAGGCGCTGGAGGACCGCGGTGACCACGAGCCGGTGCCGCTCCTCGGTCGTGCGGATGAAGTCGTCGTACTCGACGTGCAGCCCTCGCCAGGCCTCTCGGAACTTGACCACGAGCCGGTCCGCCTGGGTCTGAGGGTCGACGCCGCTGGCGCGGGCCGCGTCCTGCACCTTCTGCCCATGTTCGTCGGTCCCGACCAGCAGGAACGCGTCGCGGCCCCGAAGACGGGCGTACCGCGCCAGGACGTCGCCGAGCACCGTCGTGTAGGCGTGCCCGTGGTGAGGCTCGTCGTTCACGTAGTAGATGGGGGTCGTTATGTAGCTGGTGTGGTTCATTGGAACTTCTCCCATATCGCCGGAAATAGAAAAGGCCTCCCGTTCGGGAGGCCCTCGTGAAACAGACTGCTGTCGCGCTAACGTGCGCTACGTCCTCCCCAACGTCGTGCGGCCATGGCGCATAGCCATGGCGCTGCTCATCATCGTGCCGCTCTGGGGAGTCAATGCAGTGGTCATCTGACTTCTACCGGATATGTTACCACGCCCGATCAGGCGAGCCTGCCTCGGTTCTCGTCCAGCCAGACCTCGATGCCCTTGAGGAAGAAGTTGGTGGCCCGGTCCGCGACGACCATGTCGCCGAAGTAGCGCTTGCCCGCAGCCTCCGCGGCCTGCTTCACCTGCTCGGTCACTTCCTCGATCCGTGGGTGGTGCGGCTGGCCGCCCAGCCCCAACGACACCGACATGTCCTGCGGCCCGACGTAGTAGGCGTGGATGCCGTCCACGGCCAGGATGTCGTCCAGGTTTTCCAGCGCCTCGGCGTGCTCCAGGAAGGCCACGACCAGCATCTCGCGGTTCGCGCCGTCGAGGTACTCGCGACCGGCCAGATTGACGTAGTCGGCGGCGCGCGGCGCTCCGCCGAGCCCGCGCCTGCCGAGCGGCGCGTAGTAGCACGCGTCGACGAGCTGCCGCGCCTGCTCCCCGGTGTCGATCCCGGGGCCGAGGATGCCCTGCACGCCCCGGTCGAGGTAGCGCAGGATGGTCGACTCCTCGATGTTGGGCACCCGGGCGATGGTCGTGACGCCGGCGAGGTCGGCCACGCGGCACATGTCTTCCAGGCTCTCCCACGAGAACGTCCCGTGCTCTCCGTCGAGGATGACGAAGTCGAGCCCGGCCACGCCCATCAGGTCGATCAGCGCCGCCGACGGAAAGGCGAGCTGGCTGCCGGTCGCCGGCCTGCCCTCACGCATCCGGGCGAGTATCTTGTTGGGTCGCACGTGTGTCTCCTCCTGCGGTTCAGCTTTCCCTGGATTCCCCACCTGATCGGGCCGGTGGGGCGTGACGGACTGCTTCCGGTGTCATAGTGGTGTCATAGTGGTGGATCCTGTCGGGGATGGATTCCCGCCCCCGCCTACGCGGGGGCAGGCTGTTCGCGGGAATGACGGAGATGGGGAATTGGGGTTTCCTAGCTGCTTGGTTCTACGGGGACTCCACCGTCGCCTCGCGCCCGCTCCAGGGCGAGACGGTAGTCGGCCTCCAGTCTCGTCCAGACGTGCGCCGGGATCCCGAGCACACGTTCGAGCTCCAATGCGGTGCGCGGCGTGAGGGCCTTGCGTCCAAGCACGATGCTGTTGACGGCCTGCACGGGCCGTCCCATCGCCCTTGCCAGCTTCCGTTGGCTCATGCCCCGGGCCGCGAGCTCGTGCCTCAGCGTCGCGCCAGGCGGGACCGGCTGCGCCGGCGCGAGACCCGGAGCGAGGCGTATCTCCCCGCGGCGGTACGCCTCCACCAGTTCGGGGGCCACCTCGCTGGCGGGACGGGCGTGCCTGAACCACTCCGCGTCCTTCTCGTAGTCGTCCGGGTCCCGTGCGATCCCCACGTTGATGGCGGTCTCCTCCCCGTACATCTCCTTGATCACGATCTCTGTCAGTGGGCCCGCAACGAGCTCGTCGAACGTGACGGCCGCGCCGGTCCTGGCCAGTTCGGACCGGGCCCTCTCCAGAAACGAGAGGCTCCCAACTTCAGTTGTGGTACTCATACTCCCTCCTCTCCAGAGAGTTCGCCCTGCGCAGGCTGATAACCCGGCACCGGCCTCTGCGCTCTGTGTAAACGACGTGGTAAAGGTGGCTCCCCATGTATCCGATCGCCGCCCATCGGGACTCACCGTGCCGGTCGCTGGACCGAATCAGAGCCGTGGCCCACTCGAAGTGTGTCATCGACCCAAAGTCGATTTCGCGCTTTTCCAGAGCCTCCCTGCGCTTGGCCTCGTCCCACTCAAACTCCACACCGAGAGTATACATCTACAGGGTGCACATGTCATCCCATAGGGTGTACAACTCGATGGAACCCCGACCGCGGGTGCGCTGGTCCGGCGTAACCGCAGCCCTAAGCCGGGAGCGGAAGGTGCACGACCCGGTGCTCTCGCGACGACTGGAGCGCGGCCAGCGTGATCTCGAGGGCGTTGCGGGCGTCCCTGGGACTGCACATCGGCTGCCTGTCCTCCAAGATGCAGGAGACGAAGTGCTCCACCATGGCGTCCGGCTGCGCAGGGCCGTACGTCACGTTCGAGGCGCCCGAACGGCCGTGGGCCGTCCAACTCGGCCGGTTCGCGTCGAGGAACAGCATCCCGTGGGTGCCCATCACCCTGATCGTCTGGTCGCCGCCGTAGCCGTTCGTATGGGCGATCGGCGTCCTGCCCAGCGACGTCGTCGCGATGATGCCGCGGTCCATCTCCATCGTGATGAACGCCATGTCCTCGACGCCGGCCTCCCTGGCGTTGTCGAAGAAGTAGGTGCCGGTGATGGCGTAGACGCTCCGCACCTTCTCCGGGACGAGGTAGAGAATCGCGTCGAGGGGGTACATCCCGTGGTTGCGCAGCTCGCCGATGGATGCGGCCTGGCGGCCCGTGGCGATCACCCACTCGGAGTGGATCGCCCACGGCAGCCCGACGTCTCCCCGCTTCAGCGACTCGCGGGCGGACAGGATGGCCGGGTTGAAGGTGAAGTTGTGACCGACCATCATCTTGACGCCCGCGCGGTCCACCGCCTCGATGATCGCGTCGCCGTCGGCCAGCGTCTCCGTCAGCGGTTTGTCGGCCAGGATGTGCTTGCCGGCCGCGGCAGCCTTCTCCACCAGCGCGACCCGGCGCTCGATCGCGCTGCACAGGCTGACAGCCTGGACGTCGTCGCGCGCCAGCACCTCCTCCAGGTCCGGAATGAACGACGCGCCGTGCTCGTCGGCCCAAGCGCGGTTGACCTGCGCCTCCGCGGCCGGAGGGTCGTCGTCCGTGACCGCCACCACGTCGACCCTCGGGTTGTCATAGAGGGCCTGAGCGTAGGTGCCCTGCTGGCCGGAGAGGCTGATGATCGCCACGCCGATTCTGTCGGTGCCCATCTTCAACCCGCCTCACTCAGCATCACAACCTCGCCGGAAGCTATCGACCTCTGCCCCGCGAGACACATCTCCAACGCCAGGCGGCCGTCCGCGCCCGACACGGGAGGCGCCTTCCCCTCAGCCAGCGAGTCGACGAACGCCTGTATCTCGGCGTCGAACCCGCGCTGCCCGTCGGCCTGGCCGAACGTCAGTCCGTGGTCGCCGTAGCTCCACAGGCTGGAGTGCTGGGTCCCGGAGCTGAGCTCGCCTTCCGTGCCCAGGATCATCAGCGACTCGAACTCGTTGGAGCGCGGCATGTTCGCCCGGCTGAGCTCGCAGACGCCTATGGCGCCGTTCTCGTAGCGAAGCGTGAGCATGAAGTAGTCGTCCATCTTGAGGTGGGACGACGTGATGTTCCGCGCCTGGGCGTAAACCGAGACCGGCCTGGCGCCGAGCCAGAAGTTCAGCGTGTCCGCCAGATGGACGCCGTTCGTGACCACGTTGCCGCCTGTGTCGCCGGGGCTGACCCGGGTGCCGGTCCAGTCCTGGTTCCATGACCCCGAGCCTACGACGAACCGAACGTAGACGGGCGTGCCGATCTCGCCGGCGTCTATGGCGTCCTTCGCCGCGCGGCTGTAGTCGTAGAACCGGTGCGTGTGGGCGACCATCAGCTTGACGCCGTTCGCCGCGGCCGCGTCGATCATCCGGTCGGCGTCCTCCAGCGTCGTGGCGATGGGCTTCTCAACGAGAATGTGCTTGCCGCGCTCGGCCGCGTCGACGGCAATCCCGCCGTGGGTGTTCTCGGTGGTGCAGATGTCGACGGCGTCCACGTCCGGCAAGCTGAGCAACTCCCGGTAGTCGTCGGCCGCCCGCTCCGCGCCGAGATCGGCTGCGGCCTTCGCGGCCAGCTCCGGCGCCATGTCGGCCACACCGACGACGCGTGCGCCCCGGGCGTTCCGCCACGCCGCGACGTGACTCCGCGACACGTTGCCAGCGCCTATGAGCACCACATTGACCATCCGCCCGACCCTCTTCGACCGTCCCTAGCTGCGGCGCCGTTGACGGTAACACCAGTGTCGGCTCCGGTCAACACGACGCGACCATCCTAGATTCCCCACCTGATTGGGTCGGGGGGCGTGACGGACTGCTTCCGGTGTCATAGTGGTGCACCCTGTCGGGGATGGGTTCCCGCCTTCGCGGGAACGACGGGGGTGGGGAATTTGGGTTGGCCTAGATTCCCCACCTGATTGGGTCGGGGGGCGTGACGGACTGCTTCCGGTGTCATAGTGGCGCACCCTGTCGGGGATGGGTTCCCGCCTTCGCGGGAACGACGGGGGTGGGGAATTTGGGTTGGCCTAGATTCCCCACCTGATTGGGTCGGGGGGCGTGACGGACTGCTTCCGGTGTCATAGTGGTGCACCCTGTCGGGGATGGGTTCCCGCCTTCGCGGGAACGACGGAGGTGGGGGATTTGGGACCATGGTGCTATAAGCATCGAAGTATGGGTAGGGGTGGGGACGTTGCCGCACGACCCGTTCGCCCGAGTACCCCGACGCTGCACCGGTGCTACTCAGGGTCATCGGGCTGTGTGGGCCCCTCATGCCTTCAACAGTTACGGGCGGGCGCCACGGGGCACTCGGAGCGGGCCGGAGTCCTTCAAGTCGCCAGAGTTACACCCTGTGGCGCTTTTGCGCCGGAAAGTCCCTTTGGGTTAACATGGACATTGAGGGCTGGCGTCCTCCGCACCCAGTCTTCGCATTCTTCACCGTTACGAGGAACAATTGAGTTCCCGCCTGATGCGCAACAGCTTCATCTACCTGCTGATCGGCGTCGCCGTGATCGCCATCTTCTTCACGATGTTCGGCAGCGTCGGCGAGTCCCGGGAGATCCGGCTCGACGAGGTGATGCAGATGGCCCGCGACGGCGACCTCGAGTCGATCAGTGTCAGCGGCGACAAGCTGACCGTATCGACGACGGTCGGCGAGACGTTCACGTCCCGCAAGGAGCAGGGGATCAGCGTCGTCGAAGCCATGGACCGCTTCGGCGTAGACCTGGTCAGCGTGACGGCGGGAATCGACGTCAAGGGCTCCAGCGGGCTGGGCAGCATATTCGGAGTGCTGCTGAACTTCCTGCCGCTCATCTTCTTCGGCGTGGTGCTGCTGTTCATGATGCGGCAGGCGCAGGGCAACTCGAGCCAGACTTTCAGCTTCGGCCGCAGCCGCGCCCGCATGCTGGTCGGCAACCAGCCCGCCGTGACGTTCGCCGACGTCGCGGGCGTGGACGAAGCCAAGATGGAGCTCGAGGAGGTCGTCGACTTCCTCAAATACGCCGAGCGGTTCCTGACGCTGGGCGCGCGCATCCCCCGTGGCGTGCTGCTCATCGGCCCGCCGGGGACCGGGAAGACGTTGCTGGCGCGCGCCGTGGCCGGAGAGGCTGGCGTGCCCTTCTTCTCCATCAGCGGCAGCGAGTTCGTGGAGATGTTCGTCGGCGTGGGCGCGTCCCGCGTACGGGACCTGTTCGACCAGGCTAAGCGCAACGCCCCGTGCATCGTGTTCGTGGACGAGATCGACGCTGTCGGACGCCATCGCGGCGCCGGCCTGGGCGGCGGCCACGACGAGCGTGAGCAGACGCTGAACCAGATCCTCGTCGAGATGGACGGCTTCGACACCAGCGTCAACGTGATCGTCCTCGCGGCGACCAACAGGCCCGACATCCTCGACCCGGCGCTGCTGAGGCCGGGCAGGTTCGACCGCCGCGTCATGCTGGACAACCCCGACACCGTGGGCCGGCGGGAAATCCTCAAGGTGCACGTCAAGGGCAAGCCGATCGCCGAGGACGTGGACCTGGAGCGCATAGCCAAGCAGACGCCGGGATTCAGCGGCGCCGACCTGGCCAACCTGGTCAACGAGGCCGCCATTCTCGCGGCTCGCAGGAAGAGCGACTCGATAGCCTACGACGAGTTCGACGAATCGATCGACCGCGTCAGCTTCGGCCCCGCCCGCAGATCGCGCGTCATCACACCGCACGAGAGAGAGCTGACCGCGTACCACGAGTCGGGCCACGCGTTAGTCGCCCACCTTCTGCCCCACGCGGACCCGGTGGCGAAGGTCACCATCGTCTCCCGCGGCGCCATGGGCGGCTACACCAAGTACCTGCCCGAAGAGGACCGCCACCTCTGGACGCTGAACCAGTTCCTCGACCAGATGGCCATGGCGATGGGCGGACGCGTCGCCGAGGAGACGACGTTCGGCGCGGACGAGATCACGACGGGCGCCAGCAACGACCTGGAGCAGGCCACCAACATGGCCCGCACGATGGTCACCCGCTACGGCATGAGCGCGAAGCTGGGCCCGCGCACCTTTGGCAAGCGCGAGGAGATGGTCTTCCTGGGGCGTGAGATCTCCGAGCAGCGGGACTACAGCGACAAGGTCGCCGAGACTATCGACGATGAGGTCTACAGCCTGGTCGAGAACGCCTACCGGCGGGCGACCAAGATACTGACCGAGAACAAGGCGAAGCTCGGGCAGATCGCCAAGTACCTCGTCGAGAACGAGACGCTGGAGGGCGACGAGCTTCAGACGCTGTTCAACTCGCCTCCGCCCGACCTCGACGCGTCGCCTCCCGACGACACGCCGCCGCCGCCGGACCTGGTGCCGAAGCCCGTTCCCGCCGTCTAGCCCCCTTCTCTCCGGGCCCGTTCCCGCCGCCGGGTCTTAGAGGTGGGGCCGTCCCGCGCGATCCGTTCGCCCTGAGTGCCCCGACGCTTCGTCGGGGTGTATCGAAGGGCCCGCACAACTCAGTCTTCGGGTGGGGCCGACGTTTACCACGCGTCTTGAACACCCGCCGCCATGCTGATACCGTTCTGACCTGCGGTCGTGCTTCGTATCTCGCGGCCGCAAGACCGCGACGCAAGGAGGAACGATATGCTTTTCGAGCTGCGGCAGTACAGGATGAAGCCGGGCAAGCGCGACGCCTGGGTGTCCTTCATGGAGACGGAGATCATCCCGTTCCAGGTCTCCCAGGGCATGGTGATCGCGGGTAGCTGGGTGGGCGAAGAGGAAGAGGACCTGTACGTTTGGATACGCCGGTTCGACTCGGAGGCGGAGCGCGAGCGGCTGTACGAGGCCGTCTACCAGAGCGACACCTGGCTCAACGACATCGGCCCCCGGGTTCCCGAGTACATTGAACGCGAGCAGTCCGTCATCACGCGCCTGGAGCCGACGCCGAAGTCGGTCCTGAGATAGACGGCGAGCCGGTCCCGCGGGCGCGGGGCCGAAGCCCCAAGAAGGAGCTGTAGATGGCAAAGATAGGCGTGGCAGTAGTAGGCACCGGCGGCAGGGGGCGGGGCCAGGCCGGAAGGTACACGGCCAAAGACAACGCCGAGCTGGTCGCGGTGTGCGACGTCGTGCCGGAGCGGGCGGAGGCGGTGGCTTCCGAGCACGGGGTCAAGGCGTACACGAGCGTCGAGGAGCTGGTGAAGGACCCGGCCGTCGACGCGGTCGATATCGTCACGCCCTCGGCCCACCACGCAGCTCCGGCAATCACCGCGGCGGAGGCCGGGAAGCACGTCATGGTGGCGACGCCCTTCGCGGTGACGCTGCAGCAGTGCGACCGGATGATCGCGGCGGCCGAGAAGACCGGCGTAAATCTGATGTACGCTCAGACGTGGCGATTCAACCCCGGCGACCGGAAGGCCAAGGAGCTGCTCGACGCGGGCGAGATCGGGGAGCTGATCTGGATAAGCTGGACGCGGTTGAAGCCACCCTACGGCAAGCGGCACGAAGCGTGGTCGCGTTGGCTCGCGCAGGGAGGCGGGTTCTGGGTATGGGAAGGCACGCACTTCACCGACCAGATCAGGTGGTTCGCCGGCGACGACTTCTCGCAGGCGTACAGCGCCGGAATGGGCAACTACGTCTCGACGGGAGACGGCGAGGACAACGGCATCGGGGCCTTCAAGTTCGCGGGAGGCGCCTTCGCCGTCGTGCTGGAGGGCAACTCCGACCCCGGCGCGAACCGGGGTGAGTGGCGGTTCGTCGGGACCAAGGGGATGATCGAGGTGGCAGGCGGCGATGTGCGGCTGGGGAAAGGCGGCTGGCAGACCATCGACGTGGGCGCGCAGGACCGCGGCGCCGAGACTGAAGAATTCGTCGCCAGCATCATAGAGGGCCGCCCGCCGATCATGACCGGCCAGGACGGCAGAGCGTCGCTGGAGGCCGCCCTCGCGCTGCACAAGTCCCACGAGACCGGGCAGGCGGTAGACATACCCATGGCCTAGCAAGGGACGGACGGACGCCCGACAGAGACCCGAAAAGGAGCTGCAGATGGCGAAGATAGGCGTGGCAGTAGTAGGGACAGGCCACAGGGGGTCGAGCCAGTCCGCCAAGTACGCCGCCAGAGACAACGCAGAGCTGGTCGCGGTGTGCGACGTCGTGCCTGAGCGGGCCGAGAAGGTCGCGTCCGAGCACGGGGTCAAGGCGTACACGAGCGTCGAGGAGCTGGTGAAGGACCCGGCCGTCGACGCGGTCGATGTCGTCACCCCCTCGGTCCACCATGCCGCTCCGGCAATCACCGCGGCGGAGGCCGGAAAGCACGTCATGGTGGCGACTCCGTTCGCGGTGACGCTGCAGGAGTGCGACGGGATGATCGCGGCGGCCGAGAAGACCGGCGTGAACCTGATGTTCGCGCAGACGTGGCGCTTCAACCCCGCGGACCGGAAGGCGAAGCAGCTACTCGACGCGGGCGAGATCGGGGAGCTGATCTGGATAAGCTGGACGCGGTTGATGCCGCCCTACGGCTCCGGGCCGGACCGGTGGTTCCGCTGGCGCTCGTCTGGAGGCGGCTTCTGGGTCTGGGAGGGCACGCACTTCACCGACCAGATCAGGTGGTTCGCCGGCGACGAGTTCTCGCAAGCGTACAGTGCCGGAATGGGCAACTACGTCTCCTCTGGCGACGGCGAGGACAACGGCATCGGCGCGTTCAAGTTCAGGAACGGCGCCTTCGCCGTCGTCATGGAGGGCAACTCCGACCCCGGAGCGAGCCGAGGCGAGTGGCGGTTCGTCGGCACGAAGGGGATGATCGAGGCGGACAGAGACGAGGTGAGGCTGGGGAAAGGCGGCTGGCAGAACGTCGACGTGTACGACCGGGACACGAACGCCGAGACGGACGAGTTCGTCGCCAGCATCATAGAGGGCCGCCCGCCGATCATGACCGGCCAGGACGGCAGAGCGTCGCTGGAGGCCATCCTCGCACTGCACAAGTCCCAGGACACCGGCCAGGCGGTGGATATACCGATGGCGTAGCCTGGCGTCGACGGACTGTCGCAGCGTTCAGTGTTCAGGGATGGCCGTACGAACGCGAGTATGTTAGCTGGGTTCCCCACTATCGTCGTTGTGGTCTCAGTCTCGAGAACGTCGCGACTACGGTGATGCCGCCGTCCCTCCCCACATTCGCCATTAGGAGAGGCGATGGCAAAGAAGAGACGACGACGATCCAGATCAAAGCGGGCTGGCTTGAATCGTGGATCAGCACCTCGTCCAGCGGCAGATACGAAGCAACCGGTTGATGCCGAGACGCCGGGGGAACACCAAGAGGGCAGTCGGTCTGCTCTCACCGGAGCAATCCGCGCTGCCGGCCTTGCCCCTATCGCGTTGCTGGTGTGTTCCCTGGCATTAGATGATCTTTGGCCCTTGCGCATCCAGGACTGGTTCCAACCGATCATCGAGCGGAAAGTTGCAGTCCTGACATTGAGCGCAGGGCACGCAGCGATTATCAGCCTGCTGATAAGCAATAGAGGACGATTCACATCTAGTACCTACGCGATGTTTATCGCGGCCGTGGCGACGACCCTCGCTGGACTTCAAACCATAGGGGAAAGCACACCAGGTGTCGTCATTGCCCTGATGCTGTTGTTGCTGACCGTGCCTGCGGTATGGGCCGAAGCGTTGAGTGCCAGAATCCGCCGGGGTTGGGTCTACGTACGTTCTTTGAAAGGCATCTCGACTATCTTGCTTGGCATGGGTTTGGTCGGGATAGTCTATTTCCAATCCCGCGACGAGAACTACATCAAGAACTTCATACTCATCCCTCTCGCGATTCTAGCTGGAATCGCCTTAGTCGCGTTCGTCATCTGGCTGCTCCTTAAGCTGGCCTACAAGTACGTTCCACCTCTATCCGTATGGCTCAGATCGCGAGTAGCGGCAGCCTATAGAGGCACGGGACGTCGAGACAACTAGGGAGGCGGAGTGATGGACACGACGGTAGGAGGATTGTTATGGCAGGCAGATTTGATGAGGCAACCAAGCGTTGGCGCTTCGATTCTGTCCAAGACTTCTGGGAAGCTGAGGACTTTGAGGGGCAGATTGGTTACGTTTGGAAGGGGCCCTTCGAGGGAGAAGTGCAAAAGGGGATAGCCCACGACGGTCCCTTGCGCGAATTCAGGCGCGAGGATCTTGAACGTGGAATAAGACCCGATACGCTAATCGTTCGACGTGTACAGAATCACGACCGGCCAGACAACTATGAATGCAAGCAACCGCCCCCACGCCGAACGGGACTATTCTCAGCGTTCATGGATGAGGTCGAGGAAGTCGCCCACCAAGCCGGGTGTCGGCTGGTGTGGGTAGAGGATGTCTTCAACAAGTTCTTACGGAAGAAACTCAAAAAGCGCGGATACCAGAAAATACCGGGGTCCGACAATCCAAATCCCGATTACGCTATGGTCTTGCGTCGCGAGTAGTGCATCTACCACGATCTGGCAGATGCTAAGGAGCCCCCACTTCCTTCGCAAGCAACTTGCCCACCGCGTTCTCCACAACTCTTCCCTCCGGTGACGTGGCCAGCCACCCACGCAGCTCCCGGCGCGCGATGGTCACGGTCAGCTTGTCGCCCCGCTCCTCGCGCAGTCGCGCCAACTGCGCCCGCGCTCCGGCTGCCGCCGCTGACCCGGCCTCGGCGATGTCTACGTGTAGCTGCTGCCCAGGGTCGAACTCCGGGATCAATAGTTTCCACAGGTGCTTGTGAAGGTCCCGCGCCCCATACTGACCCTTGGACATTAGCGGAGTCACGGCTTCCCGCAGGACGTCGCTGTTGATAATGGCCAACAGGTAGCTGGCTTCATCTGTGGTCCTACACGGGATCCAGTAGAGAAGATGGTCAACCAGTACCTCAGTGTCGTGAAGGACCGCAGCGGTCGGCTGACCTGACTTGGTGTACACCACGCGCACCTGTCCGTCGTCCGAATCCTGCTGCCACTCCAGTTGCGAGGACAGGTTGCGCACGTAGTCCAGCCTCCCCAACAAGTTCAGGTTGTTGGCCAGTGCTTTGTTGTCCTCCCACAGGCGGCTGACGGTCCGCCAGCGCTGCCGCATCCTTCGTTCGAGCCCGCCCAGCCGGATGCCGCCGGGGCCGTCGTCATCGGTGGGTATGGCGGCGTCGCCCCGCTTCAGCGGTAGCAGCGCTTTCAGCGGTTCCAGCGTGACATAGGGGGCGACCGTCTCTCCCAGGTGAACGTCGAAGAGATGCAGGTCCTCGACGGTCTGGCCGGTGATTGAGGCCAGGTCGAGGTCCTTCCAGGGCGCCTTGTCCTTGCTGCCCTTGCGGGGGTTGACGGTGACCGTGGGCGCGGCCTGCACGATGGCCCTGTTTTCCGTTTCGTTGACGAAGAACAGGCGGCGGGGCACTATGGTCGCGCCCTGGCGGGAGTAGCCACCGTAGGGCGAGTCCCCCGCCGCTCCGGTGTCGGTGATGCCCACGGACTCCCGCCGCACGTCGTCGGCGCCCGCCGTTCCCTCCCACCGCTCCACCGAGCCGGCCAGCGGCTTGCCGGCGGCGTCCTGGGGAAGCTTGCGGGCGAAGACCACCGAGGCGGGCACCGGGAAGAAGCTGTTCGGTTCCAGCGGCTCCAGGTCCCAGGCCGTCTTGAAGGTGAAGTCCACCTGGACGCCCGGTCCCGACTTGCCGGCGCGCCACCGCCCGCTGCGCCACTTGGAGTATTGACCGGCCTGCAACGCGCTGTGGGGCAGCACGAAGCCGATGACGCCCCCGTCCTTCAGGTACAGGTCGACGCTGCGGGCGAAGAAGAGCCCCGCCACGTCCTGGTGGGTCGCGTATCGTCCCCCGGCCCAGATGCCGTAGCGGGACCGGCTCAGGCTCACCAGCTCGTCGCGCAGCACGTCCGCCGTCTGGTTGTAGTTGATCCAGGGCGGGTTGCCGATCACCACGTCCACCTTGGAGCGGTACAGCGCCACCGGGCGCACCATGTTGCGGATATAGTAGGCCCAGATATGGTCGCGCCCCCGTTTGTGGAGCCGCTGCATGGCACCTATCGTGTTGCTGATGACCCGGCGCTCGTCGGGGTCGTTGATGTGGTGGTCGTCCAGGGCCATCAGCGGGTCTTCTCCGTCCTTCACGTACGCCGAAACGTCCCCCATCAGGGCGTCGAAGTTCTCGGCCCGCTCCACCAGGCTGACCGGAAAGACCAGCTCGGTGTTCTCCTCGTCGCCGGTCTGAATGGTGACCTCCTTCTCGGCGAACATGTCCGTGCGAAACCGGAGCTGCAGCGCGTCGCCCAGGTAAACGGGGATGGACAGTGACGCGTCGAGTCGGGCGTCTCTATTGGCTTTTCTGGCGTCGTCGATGGCCGGGCGCGCGGCGAGCGTCCACGCGGCCCGCGCCAGGTGCACCGCCACCGGGTGGACGTCGATGCCGGTGACTGCCTGCCGAAGCCCGCTGAGCACGTCCCAGGGCTTCCAGCCGGCCTCTTTGGCGGCGTCGATGAAGTGGGTGACCGCCTCGGCCACGAAGGTGCCGGAGCCGCAGGCCGGGTCGAGCACGCGCTGCTCCAGCGGGTCCTCCACCAGCTCTTCTGTCATGGCGCGGACCAGCCACGCGGGGGTGTAGTACTCCCCCAACTGCCGCCGCTCCTCCGGCGGTATAACCGTCTCGTACAGCGTCGCGGCGGTGTCCGCGGGCGCCTTGGCCCAGTCGAACCGGGCCACCCGGCGGGCAAGAGTCCGCAACAGCGGAATGCCGCCAACCTCGTTCGGCCACGCGAAGAAGTCCGCTTCCAGCACACCCGACAGTCCCGTGGCGCTCTGCAGCTCCCTGCCCTCGAGCAGGTCGGCGGGGTCGGTCTCCGCCAAGCGTCGGATGTCGATGCCGAGGGAGGCCTGCACCACCATGCCGATGACGGCGCCCAGGTAGGTGTGCCGGACGAACAGGTCGTCCATCTCCTCCGTACCGACGCCGACCTTCTCGAGCCTCGCGCGCGACTCCTCGCTCATCCCCTCCGGGCTGTAGGCGATCTCGCCCAGGGCGGTCCGCAGCAGGTCGAACCACAGCCGCCGCTTGACGCGAATCGTCTCCAGCTCCGCGTTTTCCTGGTAGAGCGTCTTCAGGGCCGCGATATCGCGCTGGTACGAGGGGCTGCCCGGACCGAACTGGTCCCTGATTCCTTGCTCGTTGAGGGTGACGTTATCCGGGGAGACCAGGGCCGAGTCCCGCAGCCAATTGCGAAGGAACAGCCACCCGTCCGGCCCCTCCAGGGTGAAGGCATACGGTCGGGTCATCTGGACATCGCCCGCTCCGGGCCAGCGCAGCAGCCACCGCTTGCCGTCCGTGAGGACGCCCATGCGGACCCTGCCCTGCCGCGCCGACTGGGCCAGGTAGTCGTCCAACTGTTTGACGTTCTCAGGATCGGGTTCGCCGCCCGCCGCTGTGCCGATGCGCCGCTTGAACTCGATGAACGTGTCGAGGGCAGTCAGGTCGACGGCGCGGCGGGAGGCGCTCGCCGGCGGGTTCTCTTCGACCATCTCGTCGCCCCGGACCAGGCCGGTACGGATGAGAAAATCCCGCACCGCGCTCGTGATGTTGGCCTCGGGCTCGAAGTTGTCATGCCGCCGCAGTATCTCGGCGGCGGCTTCACGATACTTCGGGTCGTTCGGATCGATGTGTTTGGGCATTTGGCGTTCTATTCCGCAGCGACAAGCTACTGCCGGTCAGCCGACTCACCCGCCAACAAACTGCGCTGGCTCTCGCGGCTGCCCCATATCCAAGCTCCTTATGCTACGGACACGACCGGAGCCGCGCTGTCGCAGGGTGCCCAGCCGGGCCAAGCTCACCGCGGGCCGGTCAGGCAGTCGCCCGCGGTAGGGCGGCCTTCAGGGCGTCCAGGGTCTCCTGGATTTCTTCGGGGGTGACGCGGCCCATGTGGCCGATGCGGAACAGCTTGCCCTTCTGGGCTCCCTGGCCCGCCGCCAGCACGACGCCGTAGTCCTCGCGCACGATGGCGAGCAGCTTGTCGGCATCGACGTTCTCGGGCACCGCGACGGCGGTCACCGTGTCGGACGCGACGCTCTCGTCGGGGAAGAGCGACAGTCCGAGCGCCTCGATCCCGTCGCGGGTCATCTGGGCGATGGAGGCGTGGCGCTCCCACAGGCCGTCGACGCCCTCCTCCATGATGCTCTCCAGGGCGGCGTCCAGCGCGAACATCACTGACAGCGCGGGCGTGTACGGCGGCTGGCCCATCTCGAAGTAGTGCCGGTACTGCTCGACGTCGAAGTAGTACCTCGGCATGGTGGCCCCGGCGTGGGCCTCCCACGCGGCGTCGCTGAAGCTGAGGAACGCGAGGCCGGGCGGCAGCATCCAGCCCTTCTGGGAAGCCGTAGCGACCACGTCGCAGCCCCAGGCGTCGGTCTCCAGAGGCAGCGAGCAGACGCTGCTGATGCCGTCGACCAGAAGCAGCCTGTCGAACTCGCCTTTCACCACGCCGCCGATCGCCTCCATGTCGTTGGAGACGCCCGTGGACGTCTCGTTGTGGGTCACGAGCACCGCCTTGACGTCAGGATCGCCCTCCAGGGCGCTCCTGACCGCGTCCGGGTCGACTGCCGCGCCCGGATCGAAGCTCAGCATCCTGACGTCCGCACCGTACCGGGACGCGATCTCGCCGAACCTGTCGCCGAAGTACCCCATGCTCGTGCAGAGCACACGGTCGCCCGGAGACAGCGTGTTGACGATGGCCGCCTCCATAGCGCCCGTCCCGGAGGACGTCAGGATGAAGAGGTCCCCGTCCGTCTTGAAGACCCGCTTGAGCCTGTCGGTGACCCGGTAGAGCATCTCCTTGAACTGAGGGCCGCGGTGGTTGATCATCGGCCGCGACATGGTCTCCAGGATATCTTCGGGTACGGGTATGGGGCCGGGAAGTCTCAGGTTCAACTTACGTGCTCCGTGAGTGAATCGAGTGCGTATGGGGCGATTCTAGCACAGCGCCCGCGGGGCGCCAGATTCCCCACCTGATTGGGCAGGGGGGCGTGACGGACTGCTTCCGGTGTCATGGTGGGGCACCCGGTCGGGGATGGATTCCTGCGTTCGCGGGAAACACCATGGCCTTGCGCAGGCCACATAAGGGTATGTAAATGGGTGCTGCTGCCCCCGGCGTTTGGTCCAGAGTCCAAGGGCGGGGATGGGTTCCCGCCTTCGCGGGAACGACGGGTGGGGCGTGGCACGTCTATTTTCATAGCAATGACGGAGGTGGGGGCGCCGCCGGACATGCAGCGGGTCGGGGAACGGGCGCGGCTACGCCTCTGGGGCGACGACGCGAACGTATCGGCCGCGGCCCACCCTGACCACGTCGTCCGTGGCGAGGCCCACCGCGTCCGCGGCAAGGTTGGCCTCCACGGTCTGGCCGTTGACCGAGACGGCGCCCTGGTCGATGAGCCGCCTGGCCTCGCCCCCGCTGGCGGCCAGTCCCGCGTCCGCCAGCAGGTGGCTGAGACGCTTGCCCTTCAGATCGTCGGCGGCCGGCAGCCTGTAGACGGCCATCTCATCGGGCGTCTCGCCCTGCTGAACGGTGCGCTCGAAGTTGCGCTCCGCAGCGGCGGCCTGATCCTGGCCGTGGAACTGCACGACGAGCTCGCGCGCCAGGCGCTTCTTGAGCTCCATCGGGTTCACCGCGCCGTTCTCGAGAGCGGCGCGCATCTCGGCGATCTCGGCGTCCGGCACGTCGGTGAGGCAGTCGAGGAAGAGCAGTATCAGCGATAGCTGGCCGCCCACCAGGGTCGACGCGCTCCCGGCGGTCGGCCGGTCCAGCGCCGTCTCGTCGGCGGGCTTGGATGCGAAGTCGGGCAGGCGCATCGTCTTCACGTACATCTCGTTGGGCGGGTCGTCCACGCCGATGTAGTTGTTCAGGCTCTTGCTCATCTTCTGTATGCCGTCGGTGCCCGGGAGAAGCGGCATCATGAGGCACTGCTGGGCGCGCTGGCCCATCATCTCCTGCAGGTCGCGGCCCATGAGCAGGTTGAACCTTTGGTCCGTGCCACCGAACTCGACGTCGGCGTCCACGGCGATGGAGTCGTAGGCCTGGAGCAGCGGGTAGAGCAACTCCGTGACGGCGATGGGCTGATTGGCGGCGTACCGCTTCGCGAAGTCGTCGCGGGCCAGGATCTGGGCCACGGTGAAGCGGCTGGTAAGCCGGATCACGTCCGCCAGGGTGAAGGGCCCGAACCAGTCGCTCTGCAGGCGCGTCTCGGTCCGGGCGCGGTCGACGATCTTGAAGAACTGCGCGAGGTACGTCTCGGCGTTCTGGAGCACCTGCTCCTGCGTGAGCATGGGCCGGGTGGCCGAGCGGCCGCTGGGATCGCCGATCTGCGCCGTCCAGTCGCCCACGATGACGACGACCTTGTGGCCGAGCTCCTGGAGCTGCCGCAGCTTGCGCAGGCCGACGGCGTGCCCCATGTGCAGGTCGGGAGCGCTCGGGTCGAAGCCCATCTTGAGGCGGAGCGGCCGTCCGCTGTCCAGCAGCTCGACGAACTCGGACTCGACGATGATCTCGGTGACCCCTCGACGGAGGAGCCGGTGTCGCTGTAATTCGTCCACGCTAGATCGTCTCCGCCAGCCTCGTCCTACCGCGCCGCGGAGCCGGACACCGCCCGGCCCGGCTCCAGGATGGCCCTGGTGCCGGCCACGTCTCTTCGCACCTGTTCCTGCAGCGCCTCCACGGTGTCGAACCTGGTCTCGGGCCGCAGCCAGTTGATGAACTCCAGGCCGACCTCGCGGCCGTAGAGGTCGCCGTCGAAGTCGAGAATGAACGCCTCGACCGCGCGCGCACCGTCGCCGAAGGTGGGGCGGACGCCGATGCTGGTGGCCGCCATGTGGCGCTCGCCCGCGACGTGCGCCCAAGTCGCGTAGATGCCGTCTGCGGGGACGGCCATTCCGGCCGGGACCTCCAGGTTGGCGGTGGGGAACCCGAGTGGCCCGCCCCGGCCGTGACCCGCCACGACCGTCCCGCTCAGCGCGTAGTTCCGCCCCAGCAGCTTCGACGCGGCCGCGACGTCGCCTTCGGACAGGGCATCGCGAACGGAAGTGCTCCGGACCGGCCGGCCGTCGTCGTCGAGGAGAGGCTCGACCACGTGCAGCGAGAACCCCATCTCAGCGCCGAGGGCGGCGAGCACCTCGATGTCGCCCTCCCGGTTGTGTCCCATCGCGAAGTCGGGCCCCACGACCAGGGCCCTCATCTGAATATGGCTCCGGAGCAGAATGGCAAACCCGCGTGCCGTCAAACGCGACAACTCGACGTCGAAGGATATCGGTAACACCAGGTCCCCGCCGACCTCTCGTATCAGGCGCAGCCGCTCGTCCAGTGTGGTCAGGTACCGCGCATCGAAGTCGGGCCTGAGGACCGAGGCCGGGTGGTTCTTCAACGTGAGGACGACGGACATCCTGCCGGTCTGGCGCGCGACCTCTGAGAGGCGGCCCAGCAGGTGCTGGTGGCCTCGGTGCACCCCGTCGAAGACGCCGATGGTCACGGCGGCATCCTGGGCGTACCACTGTTCCGCGAGCTCGCTATCGTTCTTCATGTACGGCTACCACGTTGGCTTCGTTTCTCGAATGGCGGCGTTCAGGGCCCAGACGCGACCGACGGCACGGGTACCGAAGTCCGGCGGGCCCACTCCGTCCGGATGCTAGCATAATCCGGGCCGCCTGAGACGACAGGTCCGCCGCGCTCCGACGCTATCCACCGGAGGCCGCGCGCGGCGGCGCTCCGGCGGCGAGATGCCGACGGACCAGCAGGCTGGCCGGGAGTATCAGCGCCGTCGCGGCCGCCATGACCATCATCGTGACGCGCAGGTTTGTCATGTCGGCGATGCGCCCATAGATCAACGGCGCGATCGCCGAGGCTTCGGTCACCGTGTAGTAGTAGCCGTACGTCGAGGCGCGGCGGTCGCGTGGCGCGAACCGGGCGACGGCCGCGTACAGTACGGACGACGTGCCGTTCAGCCCAAACCCGAGGACGAGCATCAGCGCCGGCGCCGACACGACCGGCGTGACCAGTATGGCCAGCAGCAGCAGCGCGGTGACGCCCTTCGTCCACCAGACCAGTCCCATCGAGCCGTAGCGGTCGTCGAGCCACCCGCAGCCATACTTGCCGGCCGCTCCCCCAGCCAGCAGCAGCGTCAGCAGGATGAGCACCTCGCGCGTGCCCGCGCCTCGATCGGCCAGAACGAAGGGGACGAAGGTCAGCGCCGCGGTCCGGGTAGCCGCGTCCATGAATCCGATGGAGCCGAGGGTGAAAAGACCGCGAGCCGGCGCGGCGGCGTCTATCACCGAAGGCGAGCCGCCTTCGACGGGAGCGTCGTCCGCCCGCGACGGTCCGACGCTGCGCCGCGTCAACATCGACAGCGCCATGAACACGATCCCGGCGGCGCCGACGAGCCGCATCGTCGACCGCCATCCGAGGCCGATCACCACGACGAGCGGGGCCAGCATCTTGCCTATGTCGCCGGCGAAGTTCACGGTGCCAACCGCCGCGCTGTGGCCCTCGTCGCGGTAGGCCCGGGACACCATGCTCGTCGCGAGAGGATGCTGGGTCCCGCCGCCCAAACCGCCCAGGACGGTGGCCGCGAGCAGGGGCACGAAAGAGGTCAGCGCCGCCATCAGCAGGAACCCGGCGCCGACCCATATGTTCCCCACTATGAGCAGCCAGAACTCCTCCCATCGCTCCGCCAGGAATCCTGCCGGGACCTGGAGGACGACCGACGCCGTGCCGAAGCCCGTGCGCAGCAGGCCGATCTCCGTGTAGGAGAGGTCCAGTGCGGGGTCATCCCGCATTATGGGCAGCAGCGGGATCAGCAGCGCGTAGAACAGGTCGCTCCACACGTGGGTCGCGGAAGCGAACGCGAGCGTGCGCCGGCGGCGGACCGGGACTTCAGACGCTTCGGTCATTGTTCAACGGGCGCGAGAGAGAGCTCGCCGCCGGCGCCACGCCGGCCCGGTCACCCGTCCTTTCCGGAAGGAGCGAGGGACGGCCCGAACGCGGCGCCGGACGATCAGAGCCCGGTCTCGCCGAGCTGCGCGTGAGCGTAGCGGACAAGCTCGTCTGTCTGTTCCCAGTCGATGCAGGCGTCGGTAATGGAAACGCCGTAGGCCAGGTTCGCCGGACTTTCGCCAAGAGTCTGGTTGCCCGCGTTCAGGTGGCTCTCCACCATCACGCCCACGACGCCGCCGTTGCCTCCGACGCGTTGCCCCACAACGTCCTCGAACACGATCGGCTGCCGCCTATGGTCCTTGCCGGAGTTGGCGTGCGAGCAGTCGACGATCAGGTTCGGGACGAGTCCTGAGTCGCTCAGGATGCGCTGCGCGCTCGCGACCGACTTCGCGTCGTAGTTGGGCCCTCTCGCGCCGCCGCGCAGGACGAGGTGTCCGGCCGGATTGCCGGTCGTCTTGACGATGGCCGCGACGCCGTTGTCATCGATGCCGAGAAAAACGTGCTCCTCGCGGGCCGCGAGCGCGCCGTCGGCGGCTATCTGGACGGTACCGCCCGTGCCGTTCTTGAAGCCTATGGGCATGCTCAGCCCGCTGGCTATCAGCCTGTGCACCTGGCTCTCCGTCGTCCGCGCGCCGATGGCGCCCCAGGAGATCAGGTCGCCCAGGTACTGGGGCGTGAAGGGCTCGAGGAACTCTGTAGCCGTCGGCAGGCCCACCTCGCACACCTGCAGCAGGAACTGTCGGGCCTTGGCCATGCCGTCCTTGACGTCGTACGTGCCGTTCAGGTTGGGGTCGTTGATGTAGCCCTTCCAGCCAACGGTCGTCCTGGGCTTCTCGAAGTAGACCCTCATGGCGACGAATACCCGGTCCTGGACCTCGTCGGCAAGGGCGGCCAGACGACGCGCGTACTCGATCCCCGCTACGGGGTCGTGAATGGAGCAGGGGCCGACAATGACCAGCAGGCGGGGGTCGTCGCCTGCGATTATTCGCTCTATCGCGGCCCTGTGCCGCGCGACCTGACTCTCAATTTCAGCGGTGGTCGGGTACCGCTTCCAGTATTCCGCCGGCGAGTCCAGCGGCGTGATGCTTTGCACCCGAACGTTGTGTGTCTGCGATTGAACCATTGCTCGCCTCCGTTCAGCACTTGGTGGTTGTCGGTTGGTGCGGCGCGCGGATATAGGGGCGCCACCTCAGCCAGATCAAACCAGCCCCGCGCCGGCGTACGAGTCGGACTGCAGCCGTCCACCCTAGGCGACAAGGTTCACACCTCCTCCATACCTCTGCTTCGCAAATTGGACGCGCCCCTCAGATATACGAACTCAATGTCTTCCGGGGTCTTGTCCGTGTTCACGAGCAGCAGGACTCGTATGCAGCGTTTCGCGCCGTCCTCGACGTTCATCTCGCGGGCGCACATCAGGGCCGCCTTGGTCCACCCTATCTGACGGGCCGCCAGCGCGGGAAACTCGGCGTTCAGGTCGTCGGTGGCCGTGAAGTAGGCCGCCGCGACGTCGTCCACGTCGACGTCGTTGGCCTCGACCAGCCTTCCGAGCAGCTCTGTCGTCGCCTCCAGTATCGCTTCTTTGGAGTTGGTATCGGCCGAAGTGGCGCCCCTGATACCTCTAACTCCCGTCATTTACGCACTCCACTCGTTGGGCGGCTTCCGCCGCATCTTCAGGCTGCGGGCCGCTTCAGCTTAGCCACGAATTCCCGCGCCGTCTGGGCGGCCTTCTCAGGCGGCGCCTCGCCGATGGCGTCCAGCAGGGCGCTTGCGACAATCGCCCCGTCGGCGAATCTTGCTATCTCCTCTAAGTGCTCCGGGCTGGACACCCCGAACCCAACCACTGTGGGGAGGTCGGTGTGCCCGCGGATCCGCTCGACCAGCCTGGCGGCGGCTTCGTACCGCAGCCCGGGCCTCGCGCCCGTCACGCCCGTAAGGCTCACACAGTATATGAACCCCCCTGCCCCTTTGCAAGCAAGCTCTATGCGTCTATCCGTGCTCGTGGGCGCCAGCATCGGTATCAGGTGAATGCCGTTCTCGCCGCACAGACGCGCGAATCCGGCCCCGTCCTCCAGCGGCAGATCTGGGACTATCAGGCCGTCGGCGCCGGCCCTGGCGGCGTCCGCCACAAACCGCTCCTGGCCGTAGCGCATGAACGGATTGAAGTAGCCCATCAACACCAGCGGGGAGGCGATTCCTCGGTCCCTCAGCCTGCGGACCATATCCAGGCACGTGGAGACGTTGACGCCGTTGCGCAGGGCATGCGCGCTGCTCCGCTGTACGGTGGCGCCGTCGGCGAGCGGGTCGCTGAACGGGACGCCGACCTCCAGCATGTCCCCGCCCGACTCGAGCAGCGCGGCCGCGATCTCCTCCGAGGAGTCGACGTCGGGGTACCCGACCGTCACGAATGGAGCGAGCACCGAGACACCCGCGCTTCGCGCCTGTTCGAATGTCGTGTCTATCCTGTTTGTCAACGAAACCCCGCCTCTCCGCGTCGTCGCGTTCCCGTTCAGGTCGACGCGAACAGCCCTATTATAGCCAGCGTGTTCTGGCCCGCGTGCGCCAGCATGGGCGGCCATATGGACCGCGTCCTGACGTAGAGCCAGGAGAGCAGCAGCCCGGTGATGAAGAACGGGACCATGACGCCCACGTCGACGTGACCGACCGCGAACAGGGCGGACGCGACCGCGGCGGCCCTGAATGTGCCGAGGGCCGGCATCAGCGCCGTCAGCAAGAACCCCCGGAAGAAGACCTCTTCGGCGAACGGGCCGACCAGCACGACGATCGCCACGTTCGCGACGCGAAAGACCCCCGAGCCCAGTCTGTCCGCGTCGATCGGCTCGGGCACGAGGATGTCCAGACCGAACCGTTCGGCCAGCGCGACAAACACGACCAGGAACCCTATACTGAGGACCAGGCAGGCCGCCGACAGCGCAACCGGCCTCGCGCCAACCGGCGCGGCCAGGCCAAGCGCCCGCCAACGGGCGCCGTGCCTCCGGATCGCGAACAGCCACGTCGCGATCAGCAGGAGGCCCGTCAGGACCGCAACTGCCAGCGTACTGACCGCCTCTGCCAGAGTCCCGGAGGCGCCGCGAAACGGCCAGACGAGCAGGATGACGAGAGCGGCGCACGCGGCTACGAGGCCGACGGCGCGCGCCGCGTCGCCCGCGCCCCACGGGACGGCGATGGGCGGACGGGGCGGATCGGACGATCTGAGAAGAGACATAGGTTCCTTCGGACAGAGTGTAACACCGCGTGAAGATGGCGCACGCGTCCGAGGAATCGACCAGTAGCGAGGACGAGGGATGAACGCACCAGGACTTGATATCAAGGGGGCCTCGGGCAGCAAGCGGGTGGAGGTGGGCTGCGAGCACCAGCGCGGAATGCTATACGTCGTCCGCGCCGAGCGGAGCTGGGTGTGCTCCGACGAGCTGCTGCCGGCCCACGCGCTCGCGGGGTTCTTCAAGCAGCTCGCCGCGTCGGACGAGCCCGCCGTGAAGGAGGCGATGAGACAGTGGGGGCTCTACTTCCGGGAGCTTCCGCTGGAGAACGCCGCCGAAGACGCCGACTAGAGCTCCGTCTCGCTCTCCTCCGAGGGGTCGATGATGCGGTGCGCGACCGAATCGAAGATCTCGTCGTCGCCGGGCTCCGTGTCGTCGTCCGACCAGTCCTTGACGGCCGCCGGCCCGCCCGTCTCGATTCCCCTGGGCGCGCTCGACGCGAGTACCCGAACGGCCGACCGCTCCGACGACGGGAAAGATACCGTACCCGCCTGCGAGGGGTGTCTGAAGGTCTCTCGAATGAAGACCGCGAGGCTGCGCTCCTCTACGCCGGTCACCACGGCCTGGTATCGATTGCCCCCCTTGGTCAACCTGACAAGCCTGGCCGCCAGCCTCGGCTCCACCTGACCGAGATGCTCGCCTGACTGCGACGATAGCTTCAGCGCCCCGCCGACCATGTCGAGATTCAGCGGATGCCCTGGCGCGAGCTCGAGCAGCCGCTCCGCCGGGGCGAGGTTGATCAGCGAGGTCACGCCGGACTTGCCCCTCTCCTCGATGAAGGCGCGCCGCGGCCTGACCACCGGGGCGGCGGCTCCCCGGACTTCGTCGCCCAGCTTCGAGAGACGGTCCAGGTTCTTCTTTGCGATCGGGTTGTGGGGCGACTGGGACAGCGCCCGCTCGAACGCTTGTCGGGCCTCCCTGTTTTGGCCCAGCTCACTCAGGGCCTTGCCCAGCCGATTGTAGGTCTCGAGGTCGTTCGGGAAGTCGTCCAGGATCGACCGGTTGAGCTTCACCGCTTCGGCCCAGCGATTGGCCATCGCCATCGCCACAGCCTGCCTGGTCAGGTCGTTCTTCTTCTCAATCATCCCGACTTCGGACGTCATTCCTAGAACCGGTAGACGACGCGGCGAAAGCCCTCGGCGTATTGAAGCCCGGTGCCTATGGCCCGTCTCCGCCGCCAGCGCCTCATCATCTCGATCGTCTCCTCAATCGGCCCGCCGACCTGCGACGCGTGCGCGGCCAGGGCCCTCGCGCCCGTGTCGACGTGGCCGGTGACGTCGACCCAGTGATCGGGCTCCGGGTGGCTCATGATCCACACCTCGGCCACCTTGTGGGGCTCCAGGCCCTCCTCGAGCAGCTCCGGGAAGGTCATATGGTCGCGCGCCGTCGGAAACACCGCCGCGAGCGCCGCCTCGCCCGCGGCGAGGTGGTCGGGATGGCCGCCGGGACCTTGAAGGCTGCGCACGGGATTCGGACATATCAGGACGTCCGGCCTGTGGCGGCGTATCTCCCGGGCGATGTCGCGCCGGAGCTCCAGCGTCGGCTGCAGCATGCTGTCTTCGTGGTCGAGGAAGGCTACGTCGGCGAGCCCGAGCACCTTGCCCGCGTTGGCCTGCTCCTCGCGTCTGATGGCCGACAGGCGCTCCTGCGTCATTTCGCGGTCGTTGCTACCCTTGCTGCCGTCGGTGCAGATCACGTAGACGACGTCCCAGCCTTCAGCGCACCACTTGGCGACAGTGGCCGAGCAGCCGTACTCGGCGTCGTCCGCGTGGGCGACGACGACCATGCCTCGATTGAACTCCCGTTCCTCACCCATTTCGCATACCTGCCGCTCGCGCCTGTGCGTTACCCGCGATGTTGTTTTCTACGGACTTCGGGCCGTCCTTCGGCCCGGACAAACGACAGCCTCCCGACTGGCAAGCAGGGAGGCCCATATCTGGATCGCTTTCTCAGGGCGAGACGCAGTCTAGCAAAAGCGTTCCCGGCGCGTCCAGTATTCGGAAGCTACGGTAACTGTACAGAGCTGATGGGACGATCGCCCCACCAGAGCCTGGATGCCCGCCTTCGCGGGCATGACGATGGGGAGAGTCTGACGCACGAGTAGAGGGAAGTCGTCATTCCGGCCCCCGAGCCGGAATCCAGGGGCGGGGAGGTCGACTTCAATGCGCGTCCTTGCCGCCGAGACCTGTTCAACGCCTGGAGGTCTGCCAAGGTCTCTGGAGGCGGGCGCAGCGGCCAGGGTAGCACCTCCCCACCAAGACTTTATGTCAGGGAGTAACTGTTCTAAGCTGAGGGGCGATTCGGGCTACGACGCGAAGTAGCGGGCGAGCTCGTCGCGGTCGAACCGCGGCAGGTCTCGGGCGCCGCCCGCGCCGGTGAGCTTCAGGCCGTCGCTCGCGTCGGTCGCGCGGCCTATCTCGGCGGCGTAGATGCCCTCTCCGGCCAGCGCCGCGACGACCCCGGGGGCGTCCTCAGGCGCGACCGCGGCGAGCAGGGCGCCCGAGGCGATCAGCCCCAGAGGATCGAGGCCGAGAGCCGCGCAGACCTCCGCGCACTCCGGCACGACCGGGATGCGGTCGCCGTCTATGGTGAGACCGACGCCCGCGGCGGTCGCCATCTCGAGCAGCGCGGTGGCGACACCGCCCTCCGTGGGGTCGTGCATCGCGTGGACCGGGGCGGCCGATCGGGCCACTTCGGCGTCCCGGAGCACGCTGATGCCGGGCGAGAAGAGCATCCCCCGCGCCCGCTCTATCACCGCGGCGTCGACCCCGGACGCGGCCAGCGCCTCCGAAGCCTCCCGTGCGAGGATGGCCGTCCCCTCGATGGCAACGCCCTTGGTCAGCAGGATGCTGTCGCCGGGCCGGACTCCCGACGTGAGCACGACGTCGTCCTTGTCGGCCTCGCCCAGCAGAGCGCCGACCGCGATGGGGCGGGGAAGGTCGTACGTGACCTCCGTGTGCCCGCCGACCAGCGCGATGTCCAACGACGCGCAGGCTTCTCGGAGCTGCCGGAAGATGTCGGCGACCATGTCCGGCGCGGTGCCCTCGGGAAGCAGCAGCGTCACCAGGAGCCAGCGCGGCGTCGCACCGGCGACGGCCAGGTCGTTGACGTTGACCTGCACGACGTACCAGCCGATCAGGTCGGTCGCGAAGGTTATCGGGTCGGTCTTGGCGACCAGGTACCGGTCCCCGAAGTCGATGAGCGCGGCGTCTTCACCTGCCCTGGGGCCCAGCACGACCCGCGGGTCCTTGGCCTCGACCTGGTCGAGGAGTCCCGCAAGCATCTCCAACGGCAGCTTGCCCGCCTGCATAGCGCCCTCTGGCCTTCTCCCCACGACCGTTCAGCGTCGAGGCCTGCTACGGTCGACTCACCCGCTTACCGCCCTTCGATACACCCCGACGAAGCGTCGGGGCACTCAGGGCTAACGGTCTTCAGAGCCGCTCGACCCGGTTCCCCATCTCGGCGGCGCCCACTCAGTCCGTTCACCCCGAGTAGCGGCGCTGCTTCAGCGGCGCGTATCGAGGGGCGCACGCGGGAACGGCTCCTTTCCCACGACGGATGTCCGGGCCGGGGCGTCAATGCTAACATGGATATCTGATGATCAAGGCTGTCTTCTTCGACATGTACGGCACCCTGGCCGGCTTTCGACCGTCCCGTTACGAGGTGCAGTCCGAGGCTTGCGGCCGCTTCGGTATACACGTCACCCCGGAGGGCGTCATGGCGGGCTACGCCTTGGCCGACGCCTTCATGGCCAGGCAAAACTCGGTCTCCCCGGTCCGGCTGCTGAGTCCGGCCGATACGGAAAAATTCTTCGCGGAGTACGAGAGCCTGGTCCTGCGCGGCGCAGGCGTCGACGTGACCACCGAGCGGGCGCTGGAGGTGTGGCGCGCCCTCGGCCAGGTGGAGTACGGTTTCGCCGCCTTCGACGACGCCGCGCCGGTGCTCGACGCGCTGGTGGAGCGCGGGCTCGTCGTCGGCATGATCACGAACATCGACCGCGGCGGGGCCGGTCTGGCGGCGGGCATCGGCCTCACCGGCCGCCTCGACGTCATCGTGACCTCGAGCGAGGTCCGAGCGGAGAAGCCGTCGCGGCGGATATTCGACGAGGCTCTCAGGCGCGCCGGCGTCGGCGCCGCCGACTCCGTGCACGTCGGGGACCAGCCGACGACGGACATAGACGGCGCGCTGGCCGCCGGCCTCGCCGCCGTGCTCATCGACCGCGACGGCAATCACCCTGACTTCCGCCGCTGCCCCCGCATCCGGTCGCTGTCCGAGCTGCCCGGCGTCCTGGACGCGATAAACACAGATCGCTGACAAGCCCGCCGATCAGAAACCCCCTCTCCCTCGACGGGAGAGGGCTGGGGTGAGGGTGACAGTCAGGACGCCTGGGCTACGCGTCGCCGGCAAGCTGCAGCTCGCGGAGCTGTCGCGCGAATCCGCCCGCGGGCAGCTCGACGTGGCCGAGGCCCAGCGTCTGGCCCTCGACCACCGGTCTCAGGACCTTCGCGCCGTGGCACAACCCGATGGGCAGCAGCCGCTCCGCGGTGGCGTGGACCGCGTCGACCAGGATGCCGTAGACCGTCGACCCACCCTCGCCGTCGAGCACGTCGCCCGGGGCCAGGCGCTTCTTGGTCATCGCCACCACCTCGCCCACGCGCGCCTTGGGAGAGCCCGTCGCCTCGCCGTACAAAGCCGCCCTGCCGATCGAAACGGGAGCCTCCATGCCTACCAGGTGGTACGGCCGGTAGACGGACGCGTACCGGCCGGAGGGGTCGGTCGGCAGCCCGTAGTCCCCGAGGCAGCGTCGAAGATACGCGCTGTCGCTCGTTATCACGGCGTATACGCCCCACCGGGTCGATTCGGCAACCTCGGTGCCGTCGCGGTTCAGCGAGCTTACGACCTCGACCACGCCCCGACGAGACAGTATGCCGCCGTCCTCCTTCGGTATGAGCACGCGCGGCAGGTCGCTGACCCCGACTGGCGGGAAGTTCATTCCGGGAATATCCGGCACGAGGCCGGTCATGTTGGCGACGGCGCACATCTCGACCGCGGACTTGGTGCCGTCGAGGAACGAGTTGTACATCTGGGGGTTCAGCCCGCTCGCGGCCGCGTCCTCGGGCGAATAACCGTACCGTGCCAGCGCGCCGTCGGGCGTTCCCTTCCGGTACTCGGGCAGGAACATCGTGCCCTTGCCTGCGGCGACCACCTCGAATCCCAGTCCCGCGGCCCAGTCGTACAGCTCCTCGATGATGGCCGGCTGGTCCCCGAAGGCGAGGCTGTAGACCACGCCCGCACTGTCGGCCATCCGCCTCAGAATCGGCCCCACGAGCACGTCGGCCTCCACGTTCACCATCACGACGTCCCGGCCGGCCATGATCGCGTCGAAGGCGTGACGGGCGCCGGCGTCGGGGATGCCGGTGGCCTCGACCACGACGTCGACCTCCGCCTCGATGGCGACCTTCGACGACTCCGTTACCACGGGTACGCCGCGCCGTATCGCGTCGCTCGCGTGCGACGGGTCGTCGGCCTCCACGGCCGCGACCCCGCTGCCGCCGCGGCCAAGCGCCTCCCTGGCGCGGTCGGCGCTGAGATCGCACGCCACGGCCACCCGCATGCCGGGCGCACGCGCGATCTGCGCGACCATCATCGATCCGAAACGGCCGCAGCCGATGATCGACACCTGTATTGGGCTGCCCGCCTCCTCCAGAGCCATCAACCGATCACGCATGCGTATACCTCCTGGGTAACTTCGTCTTGCCTAGTGTCCGGCGACGGCCGCCAGCTCCGCCACGACCCGGGTCCTGAAGTCGGAAAGCCCCTCGACCGTCCTCATCAGCGGCCCTTGCCAGCCTTCGGACAGGGCTTCGAGGTCCAGCCTCACCTGGCTGTGTCCGGCCTCTACCCCCCGCTCCAACTTGCGCTGAAGCGCTCTCCTGGCACCGCCGATCTCGTCGTGGAGCTGCAGTACGATTCTCTCGCCGTTCTTGGTAATCGAGCGCACACCGGCCCCGGCGCCAGCGGCCCTGAGCCGCGCGACGTAGATCAGGTTCTGGACCTGCCACGGCAGCGGCCCGAACCGGTCGCGCAGCTCGTCCTCGATGGCCTGCGCGGCGGCAGCGTCGCTCAGGCCTACGAGCCCGCGGTAGACGCCGATTCGCGTGGCCAGATCGGCGACGTAGCTCTCCGGAATGTTGGCTGGAATGCCCAGGTCGACCGACGCCGGCGCCAGCTCCGGCGCGGGCTCCGCGGCCGATACGTCACCCGCCTCCACAGACTCGCGCCGCGCCCTCAGAGCCTCGACCGCCTCGCCCAGCAGCCGGCTGTACAGGTCGAAGCCCACCGCGTGGATGTGCCCGCTCTGGTGGGCGCCCAGGATGCTGCCGGCGCCCCGGATCTCGAGGTCGGTCATCGCGATTCTGAATCCGGCGCCCAGCTCAGTCGCGGCGAGTATCGTCTTCAACCGCTTCTCGGCGGTCTCGGTCAGGCTCTTCGCCGGCGGTATGAGCAGATAGGAATAGGCCCGCCGCGCTCCCCGCCCGACGCGGCCTCGAAGCTGGTAGAGCTGGGACAGCCCGAACGAGTCGGCCCTGTCGACGAT
Source organism: Dehalococcoidia bacterium (assembly GCA_965261815.1). Classification (GTDB taxonomy): domain Bacteria; phylum Chloroflexota; class Dehalococcoidia; order Lucifugimonadales; family CAZENU01; genus CAZENU01. The sequence goes on along the minus strand of CBDHDR010000002.1, from coordinate 2,007,273 downwards.
CAGCGTGTTCACGTTGGGCATGTCGAGCCCGGACTCGATGATCGTCGTGCAGACCAGCACGTCGGTACGGCCCTCGGAGAAGTCCACCATCGCGCGTTCGAGCTGGTCCTCCGGCATCTGCCCGTGGGCCACGCCGACTTCCGCTTCGGGCGCCAGCGCCCGGACGTAGCCGGCCATGTAGTCGATGTTGTAGACGCGGTTGTGGAGGAAGAAGACCTGGCCCTGGCGGTCTATCTCTCGGCGGATGGCCTCGCGGATCAGCTCGTCGCTGAACTCGGAGACGTACGTCTTGATCGGCAGACGCTCCTCGGGCGGCGTCTCGATGGTGCTCATGTCGCGCAGGCCGGCCAACGACAGATGAAGCGTCCGCGGTATCGGGGTGGCGGTCATCGTGAGCACGTCCACCTCGTGGCGCATCTGCTTGAGCCGCTCCTTGTGACCGACGCCGAAGCGCTGCTCCTCGTCGATGATGACCAGGCCCAGGTCCTTGAAGCCGACGTCCTTTTGTATGAGGCGGTGGGTGCCAACGCAGATGTCTATCGTCCCGTCGGCCAGGCCCTCGACGACGGCCCGCTGCTCGCGTTGAGACCGGAACCTGCTGAGCACCTCGACCTTTACCGGGTACGCGGCGAGGCGCTGCGAGAAGGTCACGTGGTGCTGCTGCGCCAGCACGGTGGTCGGCACCAGCACCGCCACCTGCTTGCCGCCCATCACCGTCTTGAATGCCGCGCGCAGGGCCACCTCGGTCTTGCCATAGCCGACATCCCCGCAGACCAGGCGGTCCATCGGCTTGCTGCCTTCCATGTCCGACTTGACGTCGCCGATAGCCGCGACCTGATCCGGCGTCTCCTCGAACGGGAACGAGGCCTCGAGCTCCGCCTGCCAGGGCGTGTCCCGGGCGGATGCCTGCCCCTCGGTGAGCTCACGCGCCGCGTAGAGCGTCAGCAGCTCGGACGCCATCTCCCTCGTCGAGCGCTCGACACGGGCCTTCGTGCGGCTCCACTCCTGGCTGCCCAGCCGGGTCAGCGTCGGCGCCCGGTCCAGTGGCGCAATGTACGGCGTGACACGGTCCAGATGGTCCATCGGCACGTAGAGCCGGTCGCCGTCGGCGTATTGCAGTATCAGGTACTCGCGGTCGCCGTCGCCCCACTCGGGGCTGCCCGTGCCGGTGAACTTGCCGATGCCGTGCTCCACGTGGACGACGAAGTCGCCCGGGGACAGCTCCGCGAGCAGCGAGTCGCGTCGAGCGGCCTTGCGGCGGACGGACCGCCGCCGCTTCGCGACGCCGAAGATCTCGGCGTCGCTGAACACCGCGAGCTCGCGGCTGTCCGCCGCCAGCACCACACCCTCGTCGAGACCGGCGCCCTCGGCTTGCACGACGGTCACCGCGCCCGGCGCCGGCGGGCCGTCCAGGGGCCCCGAGACTCTTGCCTCGACCCCATAGCCGCCCAGTATCTCGGCCAGCCGTTTGGGCACGGTCGTCACCGCGAGCACCCGGTGGCCCTCTCCGGCCATCCGGTCTGCGGCCTCGACGAACGCCTCCGGCTTGCCGAAGAAGCCCGGCGGGGATGCGAACGGCAGGCTGTGGGCGTCGTGATGGGTGATGTCCGCCGCACCCCAAGGCGAGATCTCGAGCCGCCTGGAAACGGATCCGCACTGCCGCCGCACCTCCTCCCAGGTCATATTGGGCGAAGGGAAGTCCGCCGGCAACTCGCCCCGACGCTCCTTCGTGCGACGGAGCTGCTGCGTGCGCTCGTCCAGGCCCAGGCCCGCCTCGGCGACGTCGACCGGGCGGTGCATCACCAGCAGGCTGTCGTCGGGCAGGTACTGCGGAAGCGAACCGTGATTGAACAGCCCCGCGTAGAAGGCGATGTCCTCGACGAGCTGGCCCTCCAGCAGGAGTGCGAGCTCGTCCGATATCCGCTGGCTTGCCGCCGCGCCGCACGGCGACAGGTCCAGCGTACGGGCGATCTCCTCTAGCTCCGACGCGGGGACGAGTCCGGGCAGTATCTCCTTGCACGGGGTAACGGTCAGCGACTCGATACGGGACGACGATCTCTGGCTCGAAGGGTCGAACACGCGGATGCTGTCGATCTCGTTGCCCCACAGCTCGATGCGCGCGGGCGCTTCCATGTCCGGCGGGAAGATGTCGAGAATGCCGCCGCGGCTGCTGGCCACGCCCGGCGCGTCCACGTTGGGCTCGAACCGGTAGCCCATCCTGTGCCACAGGTCGCGCAGCGACGACGGATCGATCGTCTGGCCCTGGGTCAGCGTGTGCCGCGACGACTCGAAGAGGGCGCGGTCGACGGTGCTCTGGACCAGCGCCGCGACGGAGGCCACGACCACGACGCCCGGGCCGCCGCCGGACAGGCGGGCCAGCGTCCCGATGCGCTGGTGGACGGTGTCGTCGTCGGACATCACCCGTTCGAACGGCAGCGCCTCCGTCTCAGGGAAGTGCAGCACGGCCGTGTCGCCGTCCGCCCATACTGTCATCTGCTCGTAGAGCCGACGGGCCTCCTCCGGCTTCGGAGCGACCACCACCATCGGATAGCCGAGCCCGCGCGCGAGCGACGATAGGACGAAGGGGACCGCGTTGGAAAGGAGCTGCAGGTCGACGCGCGGCCGCTCTCTCCGCAGCGACGCCAACAGCCGTTGGTATCGCGGCTCCTGGTCGAGCAGCTCGTGCAGTACGTCTAACGCCATATGCCCTTCGCGCCACGGCTAAAGGGCCAGCCCGCGCAAACCGGGCTAGCCTCGGGCAATTCTAGCACGGCGGGGGATTGCCTTAGAAGCCGAGCGGGGGGAAGCACAGGGCCTTTCGATCATTCGTAGAGGCCATTGAACCGGGCAGTACATCAGTGCTACTCTGTCCTCGTGACAAGCACTCGCCAGCAGATAGATCGAGCCCGCGCGCGTCGAACCGCGTCGCGGGGCCGATTCCCCCACTTTCCACAGGATGCCGTGACACACCAGTATGACATTTTGTGCCACGGTGGGGACACCGCTCAGATAGGGCGTGGCGCAGAATGGCACAATTTGGCACATTTTCCCCGAAATCGGCCGCGGCCGCACTCGGCGAGGAAGTTCGGGACCAAGCCGATAGGCGCTGCTCCGCTCGCACCGCGGCCAACAACCGAAAGGCCCTGGGGGGAAGCAACTGTTCAGATGAACACGGCGCGGGACACCACCAACCAGGAGAATGAGGCTGCACCCGTAGAGGCGGGGTTTGAAACCCGCCGCCACGCCAGGTCGGCCAGGTGAACCTGCCCATCGTCCGCGCGCCCTCCGATCGGACTGTCCGCCGCGGCGGGTTACACGTCTACGGCCATCAGCTCCTCGGAGAAGACCACCTCGCCGTCGTAGATGCGCTTGACGTCGCCGATGCCCTTCTCCATCACCGAGTGCTGCGACAGGTTGGCCCCGACGTGTACCAGCACCAGCTTCTTCACTCCGGCTTCCTGCGCCATGCGGGCCGCGTCTTTGGTGCCGCACTGGCGCGCCGCCTCGCCGTTCTCGTCCATCGCGTCCTGGTCGTCCCAGCACATGCAGAGCATCATGTCGGCGTCCCTCGCTAGGTCGACCACCGAGTCGCACGGCTCGGTGTCGCCGGTGAAGACGATGCTGCCCTCGGGGCTGTCCAGCCTGTAGGCAAGCGAGTCGAGGAACGGCTGGACGTGCTCGGCGCGGGCGGCGGACATCTCCCAGTCGGCCCCGGAGTAGACGCGGCCCGGCCCGATGTCCTGGGCGAATACGTCCGGCGGCTTCCGCGGCAGCGTGCCGCCGCGGTTGACGTGCACGTTCTGGCTCGCCGGGTGATTGACCCGCGCCTTCCAGTCGTGGGCGAACACCCCGTCCTCACCGAGGATGCCCTCCGTGATCTTCTCGGTGAGCGTGGGCCCATACACCTGGAGCCGATTCTCCTTCCCGATGCTCTGGTCCCAACGGCAGAGGAGGAAGCACGGGTAGTCGACGTCGTGGTCGAAGTGGTGGTGGGTGAAGAAGAGGTAGTCTATCTCCGTGGGCCACAGACCGGCCTTGACCAGCTTGTGGGTGGCCGCCGGCCCGCAGTCGATCATTATCTGGGTGCTGTCGAGCTGGGCCACGAAGGCTGAGCCGAACCTGGTGGGCGTCGGGGTCGGCGTACCCGCGCCGAGAATGTGTATGCGTGCCATCGTAGGGGCCGTCCTGTCTTGGATTGCCAGCGAGTGTAGCAGGTCAGGCCGGCGCGGCGGCGGGTCAGGACCGAACGTCAGCGGCTACTCATAGGAGAATAGCCGAACGGCGCCGTTGTCGGGAACGATCAGGATCCTGCTGCCGAGAAGGTTCCCGATGCGGCCGGCCAGCTCCTCGATCTCGTCTGACGACAGCCGGGGAGTGCGCGCGTCGCCGTCGGCCCATTCCAGCGGGGTTACCGCGTACCCGAGGGCTCGCTCGAGCTCGGAGACGAACTCCCAGCCGTCCGGGCCCGCGAGTACCGTGACCGACTTCTTCTTCCGCGTGCGTTCGTCGTCTCCGGGACCCGCAATCCTGCGGTCCTCCTTGTACACCAGCCAGTGATACGGGAGGAGTACCCCCACCGGCGCCAGGACGGCCAGGCCGGCGCGCCCGTCGTCGAACAAGTCGGTCAGGTCGACGGCCAGGATGCCCTTGATCAGCGCGTAGACCACGACGCTCAGGCCCCCAATCAGGGCTATCATGCCGACTCCCTGGGCCGCAGTGAGGTAGAAGCGTCTGGGCCAGGCCACGCGCTCCTCCGGGCCGGCGGCCCGCAGGCTACGTTGCATGCGACTCCAGAAGTACCCCCACAGGGACCCGCCGATCAGCCCGATGGCGAGCACGAGCGCCAACGACTGTCCCAGAAGATGCCTCGTCGAGACCGCCGTTTCGCGTTCGAGGGCGAACTCGAACACCGTGTCGACCAGCATCGATATCGCGAAGGCCAGTGCGAGCAGACCAACTCCCGTGAGCGCGTACACGTAGCCGCCGCGCACCTCGCTCCCCGGCTCCTGGGTCTCCTGGCGCGCTACGGCGTGGTGATATCCCAGCACGCCCCCGGCGACGAGGAGGACCGCCAACGCGCCGGGAAGGGAGCGGAAGTGGTCGGCGATCCCGTTGTCGCCAGCCCCGACCGCCCACACCAGGACTAGGTCGACGGTGACGATAGACGTGACGAAGAGGGTCACGAACGGCACGAACTGGGCCAGGACGTACAGGTACACCTGTCTGAAGACGGAGTCCCCGTCGTCACGGGCGACGTGGACCCAGTGCCCCGCCCAGACGACGCCCCCCACGAGGAGCAGGACCAGCGCCCGTCTCACCTGCTCGTCCGCGACGCCGGCAAACGCCGCCGCCGGGGCCAGCACCAGCGCGTCGTACGCCTCTCGCAGCACGAGGTGCGCCGCCCATCCGAGCCCGGCGGCCGCCGTGACCAGGGCGGACCCGGCCACTCCGTAGAGGTAGATGCGCCGTATCGCCAGCGTCTCGGCCGTCGGCTGCCCTTCGGAGGTCTCCCGCCGCCAGTGGAGGGCCCACACGCCTCCCCACACGATCATCGCCGCCCAGGGCCGGCCATCGAAGTCCTCGACGCGGGCGACGAAGCTCAACGCGGAGACGGCGCCCTCGGCCACGAAGCCGACGCCGAGAGCCAGCACGACGTAGACGTACAGCTTGCGGACCACGGAGCGCGTCTCGACCGGCAACCGCGTCACGTGTCTTTCTATCAGCCGCCAGTGAAACCACCATAGCGGCAGCCCGACCACGGTCATCGAGAGCCCGACGGCCTGCCCGGTCGTGGAGGCGGCGACCTCGCCGCCGACGAATATGCTCTCGACGACGAACGTCGCGACGAAGACGAGGCCGAATGCGCTCGTGACGAGGGCGGCAAGGGTGACGACGTACAGGTAGAGCCGGCGCGGCGTGCCTATACCGGGGTCCGCCGCCGAAGGGCCGCGTCTACGCTGGGACAGCCTCACCGCGCCGTAGGCGACCGCCGCGACTACCGCGGCCAGCACCAGGAGCCCGACCACTGTCAGGAGCAGTATCTCCATCGCGGCTAACCGGTCGGCGGTCGGGGGTATGCCGTGCCGCGCGGGCTGTCGATTCCACTCCGCGGGATGGCGCGAGGGCATCCGCCGGAGGGCCAGGGCACCTCGGTGAACCGCCACTCACCCTGCTCCAACGCCAGGGTGTAGCGCTGACGAATGGAGGACTCCGACGTGCTGAACGGCCCGTCGCCGGTGACGCGAGTCTCTCGGGCCAGGACAACGACCCGCTGGCCGTCCTCGCCCACGTACTCCGTGTCCGTCAGCCGGACCCTGCTGTCCGACAGCCTTCGGCCGCTACCCACGGACCGCTGGACATACTCGTCCCGGCTACAGTCCTGCTTGAGCTCCTCGGCCCACAGGTCGTAGGCGCGGCCGAAGTCCTCGGCGGTGTAGGCCTTGAGGAATTCCTGCACAGCCTTCTCGGGTGTGCCCTCTTCGAAGGACTGCTCCCGCTGCAGCAGCGTCAAAGCGATGGCGGCGACGATCAGCACGCCGACGAAGACGGCTCCTACGAGCATCCATACCCTGCTCACGTTTCAGGACCTCCCGGCGACGGCGAGTATCGCACAGTCGGAGCGAGAAGCTCGACCCGGCGGCACAGGCTTCGGAGCGCATCGGCTGGCTGGCGAGCCGGCCGCCGACAGGCTGCGCGGCGAGTCGGCGTCCGGCTCGGTCTCGGCGACGGCGTTCCAATCGGGTTGAGCCACCCGCGTCGTCCGCTGAGGGAGGATATATGGACTACTCGTAGGCGGCGCCCGCTTCCGCCCCGTCGTCCTCCCCGACCTCGGCCTCGCCGTCTTCGAGACCCTCTTCCTCCTCGTCGGCCGCGAGCTCTTCTTCTTCCTCGACGCGCGGCCGCACGACCGTGGCGATCATCTCTTCGCCGTCGTTGAGGATGGTCACGCCCTCGTCGGTCTGGAGTGTCGACACGCGGATCGTCTTGTCGAAGTCGTCCAAGATCGAGATGTCTATGGTGAAGGACGCCGGTATGTTCATCGGCAGCGCCTCCACGCTGATTGAGGATAGGGTCTGTAGAAGCGTGCCTTCCATCTCCTCCACGGGGAGGGATACTCCCTCGAGCAGCAGGGGCACTTCGGCGCTGATTTTCCGAGAGATATCGACTCTCTGGAAGTCCACGTGCAGCAGCACCTCCGAGACGGGGTGCCTCTGGACCTGGCGCACGAAGCAGACGTTTTCACCGCCCTGGCCGTCGACGTCGATGGTGATCGGCACGTTCGTCCCGACCTGCGGCAGCACCGCGCTTAGCGTGCGGGAGTCAGCCTGCAGAGACTGGGATTCGATTCCTCGTCCGAACATGTGGATGGGAACCACGCCGTCGCGGCGCAGCACCTTTACCTTCTTGCCCGTGACGGTCCTGAGAACGGCTGTGAGGGTTAGTCCATCCATGACGCTCGCACCTATCTGCAATCTACGGCAACACACGGCCCCGACAGGTCGGGGCCTCAGGAAACCTATTGTAGCACACCCCCGGAGGAGCCTTCGCGGCGCGTATTGGGAGCGAGTAGCCGGTCAGTCTCGGTGAGAAAGGCTACCCGGCGCGCGCGTCGCCCGCCTTCGGAGACCTTGGCAGAACTCCAGGTGGGAACCAAGTCTCGGCGCCAGCGAAGCGCATGGAGATCGAACTCCCCGCCCCCTAGATTCCGGCTCGGGGGCCGGAATGACGACTACCCTCTACTCATGTGGCCGACACACCCTGCCGTCATGCCCGTTGGCTAGCCAACCCCACCGTACCGTCACGCCTGTTGGGGGCAGACACACCTACCGTCATGCCCGCGAAAGGAGACCTTTGCACAACCGTCATTCCCGCGCAGGCGGGAATCCAGGTTTGGGGGTTCCCCGCTAGGAATGCTAGCCATCTCCACCACGCTGTCCCCCATAAGGGGAGTTAGGCAAAGGTCTTCGAAAGCGGGTATCCAGGGGTCTGGAGGGGCAATCGTCCCATCAACTTCGAACAGCTATCTCGGGGCGGATAACCGTTCAGACTTGGCTATGAACCAAGGAAGCTACCCCAAGCGTCCATCTTCTCGAGGGGCGGCACTGAGACAGCCTTGCCGGTCGCCAGCGAGATCGCGACGGCCTCCGAGAACTCCATGTACCTGACCCCCTCTGGGAAGTCCGGGTAGACGGGCGTTCCTTCGAGAATGGCGCGCACGAACTCGGAGTCGGTGGTCTGGCGCCGCTCCTCCGCCTCAGGGATCGGGACAGGCTGCAGACCGTCGTCGCCTGAGGTGGCGCCCGCTATCTTCTCTTCGAACAGGGTGTAGACGAGGGCGCCCCCAGAGCCGTAGATCTCGATGGACGACCCCGGCCCGAACGCGGCGGCTGTGGAGAAGTGGTACGTCGCCGTCGCACCGCACTCGAGATCGGCGGCGATGCCCAGCGAGTCCGGTACCACCGAGTCGACCGTAGCTCCGTCGACCGTCGTTCGCGTGCGGCGGTGCGAGGCGCCTGTAGCCATGACGCGAGTCGCAGGGCCAACCCACCGGTTGAGGACCTCCGCCCACATGCCCATCGTCATCGCGTTGACGCCGGTGACGTCGGGGTCGCTCTGCCAGGAATAGCCGTCTCCGGGCTCGAGCAAGGACACTCCCGTGACCCGCACGTCCCTGACGTCGCCGACGTAACCGTCGCGAAGCATCCGCTTCATGACGCGGTCGCCCTTGAGTCCCGGCAACGGCGGATAGAGGCAGGTAACCAGTTGCGGAGCGGCCTCCGAGGCGCGGAGCATCTCGCGGGCCTCTCTCAGATTGCGCGCCATGCGGGCCTGCGACAGGACGTGCTTGCCGGCTGACAACGCACTCAGCGTCGCGGCATGGTGGAGGACCGGCGGGGTCGCGACGATGACCGCGTCGATCTCGTCCGACTCGGCGATCTCCTGCCAGGACGAAGCGGTGCCCGCGATGCCGAACTCGTCCGCTACCGCGGCGGCCCGGGCCGGGTCTCGGGACCATACCAGCCTGAGGTCCGCTTCGGGAATTCTGGCGAGCGCGGGAAGGTGGCGGGTCCGGGCCACTCCGCCCGCGCCTATGAGTCCTACGCGAACTCGATCCATCCAAGTCCTCCTGACGCAGGGTCGAGCGGTCTTGGCCGCCACCCTCGCGTCGGTCCTAGACCAGCTGCTGTTCTCGCATCCACGTCACGACGGTGTCCAGCGCCGAGATGGGTATCGGGGTGCTGTCGTGGCCCGGGATATCCATCAGGTCGTGCTTGAACCTGTGGCCGGAGCCGGCAGTCCGGTAGACATCGGAGATGCGGTGCACGGCCTTCTCTGTCCAGTCCTGCCCGAGCCGTTGGTCATTGTAGCCGGTCTGGATCATCGTGGGTCTGGGCGGCAACTTTTCGGCGAAATCGTACAGGCTATGGCCCAACACAATAGCGTTGTCCTCCATGCCCTGGAATTCCTCCAGCCGAGGCCACCAGACTACAGGCTGATGTGCGACGCTTGCGGCGATACCGGGGAAGTTGGCCATGGCGCGCAGGACGGCGAAGCCGTACCGGGAGATGCCCATCCCGACGATGCGGCCCGGGTCACCGTAGCCGTGGGCCACGGAATGATCGATGACAAGGCCCAGCCGCTCCAGTGAGAGCGCGAAGACGTCCCTCCCGCTGCGCACGTCCTCCGCCAGTCTCCACAGGTCGTCGAAGCATTGGCCGTCGACCAGCAGGGCGCTGGTCCCGGCAGCCGTCAGTCGGTCCACCCACTGCGACACGACGTCGGGCTCCCGCTCGAGGCCGACCGGGTCTTCGACGTTCCAAGCCTGAGTGGGAATTATGCAGAGCGTCGCGGACCCGGCGCCGGGGGCCGGGTTGAAATTGCATACGACCGACTGTCCGCGCCCGCGTATCGTCACCGGATGCCATGCTTCCTGGACGTACTGCCGGGACTTCATGACTGTCCAACTCCTCCTGGCGCCCATGGTCGAGCGGTCTTCGCCGCTACACTCGCGTCGGTCCTAGACCAGCTGCTGCTCTCGCATCCAGGGTACGACGCTGTCCAGCGCCGCGGTGGGAATCCGGCTGCCGTCGTGGCCCGGGATGTCCATCAGGTCGTGTGTAAACCTGTGGCCGGAGCCGGCGGCGCGGTAGGCATCGGAGATGCGGTGCACGGCGCGGTCGATCCAGTCCTGTCCGACCCGCTGGTCATTGTAGCCCGTCTGTACCATCGCGGGTCTGGGCGGGAACCGGTCGGCGAGCTCGTAGAGGCTATGGGCCAACACGATGGCGTTGTCGTCCATGCCTTGAAATTCATCCATCCGAGGCCACCAGACGACGGGCTGATGTGCGACGCTCGCGGCGATGCCGGGAATGTTGGCCATGGCGTGCAGGGCGGCGAAGCCGTGCCGAGAGCTGCCCATCGAGACGAATCGGCCCGGATCGCCGTAGCCGTGTGCCACAGAGTGATCGACGACCGCCTCCATCCGCTCCAGCCAGAGCGCGAAGCCGTCCCGCCCGCTGCGCGCGTCCTCCGCCAGTCTCCGCAGGTGGTCGAACCATTCGCCGTGGACCAGCAGGACGTTGATCCCGGCGGCCGTCAGCCGGTCCAGCCACTGCGACATGACGTTGGGCTTTTTCCTGAGGCCGACCGGGTCTTCAACGACCTTCCTGGCCTGTGTGGGAATTATGCAGAGCGTTGCCGACCCCGAGCCGGGGACCGGGTTGAAATTGCACACGACCGACTGTCCGCGCCGGCGTATCGTAACCGGATGCCATGCCTCCTGGGCGTACTGCCGGGACTCCATCAATTTCCGTCAGGCGCCGGGGCTGGCGTCGGCGCACGGCCGCGGGCCCCCGGGGCCAGCAGGTTCATCGGAGGCGGCGCCTCCGCGCCGCGGCGGAAGCGGAAAGAGTACAGCGCGGCGTTGGTCAGGTGGAACCGCAGCCGGACGGGCTGCCGTCCAAGGCTCCCCAGGTCGTCACTGCCATTCCAGGTCGCGACGTGGCGCACGTCGTCGCCGGTGAACACGTCGAAGTCATCCGCGGAGAAGCCCGGCACCGGCTCTCCGGCCGGGTCCAGCAGCTCGACTCTCAGCCGGCCGAAGGGCGTCGCGGGCATCGAGTCGGCGCCAAATGGTCTATCCGGCGCCCTGACGTTGATGACGAGGGAGTCCCCTTCGAAGACCAGCGGCCTCGTGGTGAGGGTGCCAGTCGGCTCGTAGCCCTCCATCGACGCGAAGCCGTCGCGGCGCATCTTCGCGACGCCGATGGCGAAGCCCAAACGCTGACCGTCCACCATCTTGTGGACCAGCTCGTGTTGGGGATGGTTCTCGTGCGCGACGCCCCCGGGCAGGTTGCTGCCCGTGTAGTAGATGAGAATCTCGTCGTCCAGCACTATGGGTTTGGCGAGTCCGACGAGGCTGCTGTCCCACGTGCCCCACAGGCCTGGGCGCATGAACTCCCAGTGCGGCGCGACCCGCGTCCAATCGTCGCCGTCGCGGCTGATCAGGAGCTCTGTCCTGTAGTCTGCGAACTCGCTGCGGTAGGCGTCCCAAGCCTCTGCGGGAACGTCCTCGACCCAGTGCGTCGAGCAGGAGTCTACAAAGCCGACGTACAGCTCCTCGGTGTACAGCACCGCCGCCAGGTCCACCCCGTGCGCTGGACTCCACCCGGGAGGGTCCGCCTCGCTTCTCCAGATCACCTCCCGTGTGTCTCCCCACTCGGCGAAGTCCTCGCTGGTCGACCTGACTGTGGCGACGCGGCTGCGGGCAACCCGTCCGTCGACGTCGGCCCTGACCGACTCCGACTTTCGATGGTAGTGCACGAACTTTCGCATCCTGGGGTCCCAGCCGAACAGGATGCCGTTGGGCGCGACTGGCCGGGCGAAGAACGACGGCCTGCCGACGTTCATCGTCCAGTGGATGCCGTCGGGCGAGTAGCCCTTGGAAAGCCCCCATCGACCGTCTACCCTGTCCATGTAGGCGATCTTGTACCGGCGCCGCGGGTCGGGGTCCGCGTAGTCCTTCAGGAGGTTGGGGCGCCTGATGTGCGACATCGTGCCCTGGGCCGGCGGCAGCATGTTGTTGTCGGTCGAGCCTCCGTACTCCACCAATCCCAGCGGCTGCCGCTCCCATCGCAGGCCATCCTCCGACACGGCGTAGCACGCCTTGTACGCTCCTTGGACTTCAGAGGACTTTCCGCCCGAGACCTCCATGTAGACTGACGCGGTCCGATACCACATCTTGAACACGCCGTCTTCCTCGTCGAACATGACGGTGCCGCCGTACAGGTAGACGCCGTTGCCGCCCTGTTCCCACGGCATGTCCGCACGCAGAATGGGATTGCCTTCGTACCTTTTCGGGCGATGGAGCTGCCGTTGGACGTCCACGGCCGAGTCGACGACGTGGTCGTCGAGGAAGAGCTGAGATCGGGAGCCCACGTCGATCGGCTCGTTTTTCATCAAGAATCTCCCACTGCGGAACGGCAGCGGTGTTGATTCTACCACCGGGCCCAGGCCCGCAAACGCATCGCTCACCACCGGTAGCTTCGGAGCCTGATCGACAAGCTCGGATTCGATGATACACTCGGCGCGCCGTCGGCCACGAGGACCTCAGGCGGCCGAGGCGAGGTGGGCAACCGTGTCACTATCCGACTTGCGGACAAGAAAGGCGACGACCGGGGACGTAGACGCCATCGTCGAGCTCAACGCCGAGATGGCCCGTGAGATGGAGGGAAAGGCGCTCGACGTCGCGCGGCTCGAGAAGGGCGTGGCGGCGGTCGTCGGAGCGCCGGATGATCGGCTGGGCTTCTATGTCGTCGCCGAGGTCTCAGGGGACGTGGCCGGCGTGCTGCACGTCACCTACGAGTGGAGCCCGTGGCGCAACGCGACCTTCTGGTGGATCGCCAACGTGTTCGTCCGTCGCGGCTGGCGCCGCAGAGGCGTATACACGGCGATGCACGGTTTCGTGGAGGCGGGCGCCGCTGCAGACCCGGGAGTGTGCGGCATACGACTCTTCACGACAGCGGAGAATCACGCGGCGCAACGAGCGTACGGCAGCGTCGGAATGACGTCGGAGGCGGCGTTCTTCTGCGAGGTGGACTACGTCTTCGGGAGCTAGCGGCGGACGGCCACGATCTTGAGCCAGTTGCGCGGCATGTGCGTGACCTTGAGCTCGTCGAAGGTCTGAGTTATACCCGACCTCAGCGCCGCGCTGGCCTTGTCGAGCGGCACGCCCGGCATGACGCCGACGATGAAGTCGGAGAACGAGCTGATATCCAGCCAGCCCTCGATCGGCACCTGGACCGTGTCGATCTCCTGCTCGGCTATCCTGAAACCGTTGCTCTCCAGAAGGTCGCGGTACTCTTCCGGGGTGAGCTGCCGTCGGGACTCGACCTTGTCGGTCCTGGAGGGGCTCAGCCCGTACTCGCGGCGCAGGGTCCTGGACGCCTTCAGCATCCACTTGCGGGCGAACAGGTTTGTCTCCGGAGGATGGGCTCCGTCGAAGAACGACGTGTTGAAGGCGAGCTTGCCGCCAGGCTTCAGAGTCTTGGAGATCTCGCCCAGCACCTCCTGTTTGTCGGACACATAGTGTATCGCGTTGCAGAAGATGACTGTGTCGACCGACTCCTTGACCGAGTCGGACAGGTGCTCGACCTTGCTCTGGACGAACTGGACCGCGTTGCTGCGGACGTCGTTCAACTCCTCCATGGCCTGTCTGAGCATCTCGCTCGAGTGGTCGATGCCAATGACGACCGAGTTCCGGGCGCCCCGGAGCCGGTCCACTATCAACCGCGTAACGCCTCCGTTGCCACACGCGAGGTCGACGATCCTTTGGTCGGAGCCGATGTCGGCCATCTCGACGAGACGAGCGTTCTGAACGCGGTAAAAGGAGTTGTTGGCGAACTTGGCGAAGGTGAAATTGTCTTGTGTCACGGCTCACCGCCTCGATGGATCGAGTCCTATGACGATTCCATTATCCTACCACAGAAAACCGCCACGCCCAACGCCGCGGGTCGACCCGCCGACCCGTCACAGTTCAGACATCATGCGGGAGCGGCACGGATCAGCCTAGTCCCGACTCTCTCTCCGAGTGCCCCCGCCGACCGATTTCGGCAAGAGTGTGACATTTTGTGTCATTCCCTATCTGAGCGGTGTCCGACTGCGGCACAAAATATCACATCGGTGTGCCACGGCATCGATCGCATATGCTGGGTGAGGGCGCAGACTAGCACGGTTGTGCTATCAAATTCAAGGGTAGGTAACTGTCCCAAATCCCCCACCTCCGTCATACCGGCGAAAGCCGGTATCCAGTCTCCCAAGCCACTAAGCCGGGTTCTGAGATGACGACCTTGTTTCACCATCGAGGTGCATCGTCATGTCGTAGGAAGCAGTCCGTAACTGTTCAGACTCGGTGAGGGGAATGCCCCGCCCCTGGATACCCGCCTTCGCGGGTATGACGGTGCTGTGGACATCGAGAGTCTCTCACGATGTCTGAACTGTTACGTCGACCCCTAGCCAACCTGGTGTAGGGGCGGGTTTGAACGTCTGAAAGTGGATGATCCGGTCGCGGTCGCGCCGGAACTCGGTCCGGATCGGGTCGGACTCCTCGTGCCGGGCGCGGTCCCGGCTGCCAGCGGACGTGGCGGCGAATGGCGACAGCGCCTGCTCTCTTCTCTTCCAGGCGCCCGGACGCTGGCCTGGGTGCGGAGAAGAGGGTCGAGGATGGACTGTGGCACGGTGGAACGGTCCTCAGATGTCCGCTGCCGCGGGGCCGATTGGGACCGTCATCCGACCGCGGCGGGGCCGTCCCGATTCTCACACAGCGCCCCCTGGCGGTATGGCGCCGAGGCGGGCAACGACCCGCAGAACCGCGCGTGGTCGCCTTTGGGGTACCGCAACAGGCGCGGGGCAGGAAGGTGTTGTTCGTTGTCTAGTTCCGGGCGGACCTCAGGGACATGCGCCCGACCTCTCTGCGCGGCCCGGAGCTTGGGTCGCATTCCACCACCGCGACGAAGTCCGGCACGTTATCCATGGGCCAGTACGTCACCAGGGTGGCGGAGGTCGTTTCGGCGGGGTGCAAGCCCATGTTCCTGACGATATAACCATCGTTGCGTCTTACAGTCACGAAGTAGCGATTGTCACACGTTTGGGGGTCGGCCCATTGGATGGTCAGGTCAAAGAAGGTAAGACCCTCGACACGGGGGGTGAGCGTCACGGTTACCGGCGCCGCTGGCGTGGCGCGGGTTATGGTGACGGTGTAGGTCTCGGTGGTGACCCCGTCCTCGGCGGTGACGTCTACGGTGATGAGGTTATCGCCGGCGGCGAGTGGGATGGTACCGTCGAGGTCGGTGACGCCGGCGAGCTTGACGACGTATGTAGCGCTGGCGTGGTTCGTGGTGGGTGTGACGGTGGTCTGTGTGGTGGTGGCCGGCACGCTTGCGGCGTAGGTTGTCGTGGCGGTGTCGAAGGCGAGGTCGATGCCGCTGAGGGCGAGGCCGCTGAGGGTGGCGTCGGTGGAGATGGGCTTGTGGATTCTGAGCATGAGGAGGTCGCCGTCGGCCCAGGGCTTGTCGGGGACGGTCCACGTG
This sequence comes from Dehalococcoidia bacterium, assembly GCA_965261815.1. GTDB lineage: Bacteria > Chloroflexota > Dehalococcoidia > Lucifugimonadales > CAZENU01 > CAZENU01. Next base: position 1,991,686 of record CBDHDR010000002.1, on the reverse strand, counting down.
AGAGCGGTGGTGCTGGCGTTGTCGGACGTCAGGCTGAGGGTCGTGGTGCCGTTGACGTCGATGAAGTCGATGGCGTAGTCGGCGAGTGAGGCGGTTGGACTCAGCGTCATGGTGACGGCGCCGTCTTGCCACTTCAAGCTGGAGATGGTGGTTGTCGTGCCGTCGAGCGCGAAGGCGTTGGGTTCGAGGACGCCGTTGGAGCTGTCGGCCCCGACGGCGTTGCCTATGGCGACGGGGTCGAAGAACGCCTCGTGCAGGGTGCGGGGCGGGCTGTCCGTCCGGGTGACGGTCAGGCGGTGGTCGAGGAGGTTCCGCTCATACTGCGGCTGCATGTTGCAGACCAACTGGCCGGCGTCCATGTTGTTGAGATAGAACTGGTAGGAACCGGCGGGCAGCGGCCGCGTCGTGACGGTTCGCCGCTTGTAGTCGACCAGATTGCCAATCGGGGTCTCGACAACGTTGATGAAGGTCGAGGTACCGAAGTCCGACGCCTCGAATCTGACTATGTCGCTGTTCCTGCCCTCGTACCAAGTCCGGCCGGTGTTGTCCGGAGCGAACCCAAAAGCTACGTCTTCGTGTATGAGCGTGCCGGCGGGCAGTCCAGAGGCGATTTCGTGATCGAACCGCCTGCGGGCCCGGCCGTCTACCGTGTCGGGATTCTCTATCCGAGCCCGATAGACCCGTTCTCTTTCGTAGAAGCTCCTGACGCACGCCCTGTACGCCTCGGTTCCGCCGGCATTGAGCTCGGACTCGAGCGCGCCTATCTTGGTCTTCAGGGCACTCAGGTGGATGGTAGGGCCAGTTTGCGTCTGTGTTGATGCCGACCTACCGCCAGTGCTCGAAGCGCCGGGGACGTCCAGCAGGAACAGCGGGTCGTTGGTCTCTGTCGACCGCGTCCCGTCGGTGCTACCGCTTGACTGAGCCGCAGGAAGCCACAGCTTGCTCCACCTGCTGGCCACGGTGTAGCCGTCCTCGTTCCGGTTTCCGCTCCACATCCAGCCCATTCGGTATTTGCCGGCAGCAGGCAGGCTCGGCAGGTCTTCGGCATCCCAATCCGAAGAGAGGAAGACCACGGCCTCGCGGTCGTCCCACCGGCTGTCGTGGCCGGTGCTCTGTAACGGCAGGGCGGCCCGCGCCTCTGCCTCCGTCGCCCATATGGAATGCACGAAGGCCGTTATCTCCTTGGGCCCCGACCCCTTCAGGTACTCCACCACCCGGAACCTGAATTCGAGCTTGGGTACCCACGCGGTCGAGGCCGCCTGCTCGACGGACGTGCTCTTGCTCAGCAGCTCGACCCGCGCGATCGTGTCCGACCTCAATATGATCTCTTCGATGGACTCCACACCGAAGTAAGGGACGGCGGCCGCCGACGCCTGAGCATTCTCAATCCAGGTAAGCTCTTCGTAAGGTTCGGCCTGGCCGCAGCCGCTCAGAACGACCAGGGCCAGTGTGAACAGTGCGCAGACTCGATACAGCAAGTCACTCTCCTACCAGCCGGTGTTCGCCGTGTGGCCCTCGTAGATATACTTCAACAACTCTTCATCGTCCGCCTCAACCCGAGTCCAGTCCCAATCGTTCACCATGATGCCCTCGTATGGCGCGCCGCGGAGATTGTTCTCGCCCTTCATGTTTCTCAGGCCAAAGGTATGGCCGAACTCATGGATAAGCACCGCATCCACTTCACGCCAATAGTACCCAGGCCGCAATGGGACTGGGTGCTGGCCGACGCCGTCTCGGCGTGTCCAGACGTACAAACGGTTACTGTCCCTTGGGTTTTCCGACATTATCATGGTGCGGGCACCTATTCTGTGCGCGACACCGGTGAAGCTGGGCAGGACGCAGGCGACGGCGTGTCTGCCAACCCAACAGGTGTCCTGCACCTCCAACGTGACCAGGTGGTCGGTCGCGCTGGACGGACACTGTTCGTTGCAGCTCGTGAGTTTACTCATGATGCGCGACCACGCGGACGCCGCGCTTGATGTCGCATCCCGGACAAGCTGGTCAAGGCCGCTGTTGCCCAATTGCCGTAGCGTATACGTAACCTTGTTGTCGCGCTGGTGTCCGACAGACACCGGCTGTTTGGTCCTGGGGACGGTGCGGGCATCCGAAGTCACCTTTTGGGTCGTGCCCGGGACGTGCCCGACGACCCTGAGCCAGATATCTCCACTTCTCCGCTCTATCCCCCGTATGTTGGCCGAAGTGTCGGCAAAGTCGATTTCGACTCTTGGGCCGGAGTTCTCGTGGGTGTTCTCGTTGGACTCAAGCGTACGCCATGTGGTCGTGTGGTCGTCGCGCCACTCAATCGAGAAGTAGGTGAAGTCAGGGGCAGGTTTCCAGTTCACCCAAATCCAGCGGTAGGCCACGGGGCTATAGCCCTCCCATTCCGGCTTGGCCGGGACGGGTTGCGCCGCCGGCGTGGGTGTCGGTGTCGGTGTGGGCGTGGGTGTCGGTGTGGGTGTGCGTCTTGGCGGTGGTGGCTGAGCGGACGCCGTGCGTTTCGCGGCCTCTGTGGCCGTCAGCTTTGCTGCCGCCGTCTGTCTGGCCGCCGCCGTCTGTGTGGCTGCTGCCGTGGCGGTCTTTGCTGCCGCCGTCTGTCTGGCTGCCGCCGTCTCCGTGGCTGCTGCCGTGGCGGTCTTTGCCGCCGCCGTCTGTGTGGCAGCGGCCGTGGCTATCTTGGCTACCGACGTAGCCGTCAAGGCCACCGCTGTCTTGGCCGCCGCCGTCCGTGTGGCAGCGGCCGTGGCTGTCTTGGCCGCCGCCGCGGTAACCGTCTTGGCCGCCGCCGTGCCCGCCTTATTGGGAGTATTCGTGGGCGTCCACGTGGGTGGCGGGCAGACTACCTCGCCGAACTCGTTCCACTCACAATCGTTGTCGCCGTGGTGTTTGGGGGCCGGCTGCCCTACGATCATGGTGCCCGCCACCGCGAACGCCACGAACACCACAACGGCACTGATAGCGGCCAGATGCCGACTAAGTGCCTGCACGATCATGATCTCCACTCCTGTTCAACCTAACGGCCATGAGCCATACTCGTTCTGTTGCCCGCAACAACAGGACACAAGCCTTACGAGCTATGACGCGGATCATGCAGGTGGGCAAGTGAGGGCGGGCTTGGCGCTATCGCCGTTTACAAAAGCTTCTACATCAGGTTATCGCCATCATTCTCGAGTCCCTCGTGACCTTCACTTGTCGATTGCCGGATCGGGTCGCAAGTCTGGACGAAGCAACATGCTTGCCTTGAGGCACGCTCGATCTTGTCAGCGGCCGAGGATCTGCGTTGACTGACGCACCCTCCGAATCGCCCCTCGGTACGTAGTCCAAGTTCCTATTGCCCATGTAGAACATTGTGGAGGCTCTTCGTCGATTTTGTAAGTGCCGTATCACACTTTAATTTTGTTTGCTCTTTGTTTGCTCTTAGGGAGTGTGTTTCTGCAAAATGCCACCGTGCGTGCCGAGTCCCGCGCCCGATTCCATCTCCTCGATTCTGAGCCGGTTCCGTCGGAGACAGCGGACTTGACGAGGCGGTCATAATGGTACATAATGCTACGTAGTGGAGCATATTTGGAGAGGGCCCGTGGCTGAGTACGACCGCGGACACAGAGGCTTCCTCAGCATCAAAGAAGCCGCCGTTCAGTACGCGGTGAGCCGGGCCAAAGTGCACCGGCACATACGGGCCGGCCAACTGCGCGCCCGAAAAGACCCGCGCGACCGGCGCGTGACGCTGCTGCTTCAGGACGAACTGGACAGGCTCTTCGACATACCCGAAGATACGACGCGTGACGACATGAACTACGAAACGACCGAGACTACAGGCAGGCTGACCTCCGAGATGCGCGCACGGGTGGACGCGCTGCGCGGCCGCATGGCCGCCCGCGGTACCGCTCGCATCGTCGACAGCGCGGCGATCATCCGGGCGGAGCGCGAGCGCCGCACCGTAGAGCTCGGCGACGCCGTCGTCGGGCCGTAGCCTACCGCCGTGACAGTCGTAGTCGACGCCAGCGTCGCCCTGAAGTGGGTCCTCGAGGAAGACGGCACCGACGAGGCGCTGGCGCTCTGGGACCGCTGGCAGACGGCAGGCGAACGTCTCGTCGCCCCGCCCATCTTTCGGGCCGAGGTCGCGAACGCGCTGCGTCAAGTCGTCCGCAGAGGCCTGGCGACGACTCGGGAAGCCGCCGACCTCCTGGAAACCCTGTTGGAAACCGTGGCCGTAGAGGAACCGCCGCCCCTGTACGGAAGATCGCTCGAGATGGCCCACGCCTTCGACCTCGGCTCCGTCTACGACGCCCTGTACCTGGCGCTGGCCGAGAGCGAGGGCTGCGAAGTCTGGACGGCCGACCGGCGGCTGGCCCGCGCCGTCGACAACCGGTTCCCTCTTCTGCGGAGCATCGGACCTTAGCGTTCAACCGGCGTCCGCGGCGGACGCCGCCGGAGGTGATAAGGCAATGGGTACGACATACGTCGAGACGTTCGATGACGATGCCGGCGGCTGGACGACCTGGGGATCCCGCGGGCTGACCGACCTGGAGACCCGCCCCGGCAGCGTCGTGTCGCGCAGCCCGTGGTGGATCGACGCGAACCACGCTCCACCCGGGGGCGGCTATCTACATCTGCTGTTCGTCCTGTATCCCTCGGAGCACCGTGAGACGCCACAGGGCGGCGTCAACCGCTTCGTGGAGGGCGGCTTTCCGACCGACTTCACGAACGCCCGCATGACCCTCCGGCTACGCGGCGAGCTCGAGACGCGAGGAACCAAGTTGGTGCTTCTGGCCCAGGCCCGGGTCGGAGACCGTGCGCTGAACCACGTGCTGACGGCGCAGCCGTTCGAGGTGACCCCCGACTGGACCGAGCAGACCATAACGCTCGTGCCGGACCCCGACCAGTGGCTCTGCCTCGGGTCGCGGCACGACCGGATGGACACCTACGGCTGGGGAGACATCGCGGACGTTCTGCGGGATCTCAACGCAGACATCATCCTGGTGCTGCACCCGGTGGACGTGGCGCCGGCGGGGCCCATCGACCACGATCAGCACTACCTCTCCGCGGGCAGGGACTACGACGCGGACGCGTCGCGCCTGCCGTCGGGCTACGTGGAGATGGACGAGGTCCGCATCGAGTTCGCCGGCTGACGCATTCCACTCGGCGAGCGCGCCGTCACAGCAGATCGAGGTACTTCAGGCCCGAGCCGGTGTTGAGGAGCAGCACCGTCTCCTCAGGCGCGACGGCGCCGTCCTCGAGCAGCCTGTGGAGCGCCGCGGCCGTCGCGGCGCCCTCCGGGCTCATGAAGAGACCCTCCAGGGCGGCTACGTCCCGCACCCAGGCCATTATCTCGTCGTCGGACACCGTCACCGCGCCGCCGCCGCTCTCCCTGAGCGCCGCCAGCACGAGATAGTCGCCGATCGCGGCCGGGACTCGGAGCCCCGCCGCGACGGTGTCGGCGCCAACCCACGGCTCGGCATGATCCGCGCCATCGTGGAACGCCCTGACAATGGGCGCGCATCCCTCGGCCTGCACGCAGAACATCCGCGGCCGCCGGCCGTCCAGCCAGCCGAGAACCTCCATCTCCTGGAAGGCTTTCCAGATGCCGACTATCCCGGTGCCGCCGCCGGTGGGGTAGACGATCACGTCGGGCACGTTCCAGCCGAGCTGCTCCGCGATCTCGTATCCCATCGTCTTCTTGCCCTCGGCTCTGTAGGGCTCCTGCAGGGTCGACACGTCGAACAGGCCGCGCTCCTCGGCGGCGGCGCGCGACGCCTTGCCCGCGTCGGATATCAGGCCGTCGACCAGTACGACGCGGGCGCCGGCGACCTCCGCCTCCACGCGATTGGCGGTCGGCACGTCCTTCGGCATGAAGACGTGGGCCTCGGCGCCGGCGCGGGCGGCGTACGCGGCGACCGCGCCGCCGGCGTTACCGGCCGAAGGTATGGTGAACCCGGTCACGCCGAGCTCCACGGCCCTCGACACGGCGGCCGACAGTCCGCGGGCCTTGAACGAAGCGGTGGGATTGACCCCCTCGTCCTTGATCAGCAGATTCGAGCAGCCCAGTCGAGCTCCCAATCGGCCGGCCCTGATGATGGGTGTGAAGCCCTCGCCCAGGCTCACCACGTTGCTCTGGCGGCGCACCGGCATCAGCTCGAAGTAACGCCACATGTCCCCGGGACGCGCCGCCAGATGGTCAGGCTTGAGCGCTCGGCCCGCGGCGTCAAAGTCGTAGCGGGCGTAGAGCACCTTGCCGCACGAGACACAGAGGCGGTGGAGCTCGTCGGCCGAGAACGTTTCGCCGCAAGCCGTGCATTCAAGGTGAGATAGATAGCTTTTCATTCGGGTCGCCAATGGCGCGAGGATGGCGCTTCGCGGGGGTGCCGATACCGCGTTGCATATTCGAAGTGGGTGACTATAATACACGCATTCTCCGGCCCCCACTACTTCCGAGCGCAGGAGCACCATGGTCAGTCCAATCGAGCAGCGCTACATTGATCTGCATCCGAAATGCGCCGAGCAGTTCGCGAAGGCCCGCGATATCTTCCCCAACGGCGTCACGCACGACGCCAGAAACCTGACGCCTTTCCCGTACTACGTGACCCACGCGGCGGGTCCGCACAAGTTCGATCTCGACGGGCAGCGCCTGATCGACTACAGGACGGGCCACGGCTCGCTGCTGCTGGGCCACTCGCATCCCGCAATCGTCGAGGCCGTCTCGGAGCAGATGGCGCGCGGCACGCACTACAGCGCCTCCACGACCCAGGAGATCGAGTGGGCGCGCTTGGTGCGGGAGCTGGTCCCGTGCTCGGAGAAGGTGCGGTTCCACAGCTCCGGAACGGAGGCCACGATGATGGCCTTCCGCATGGCGCGCGCCTACACGGGCAAGTCGAAGATCGTCAAGTTCAGAAATCACTTCCACGGCTGGCACGACTACGCGGTCGTGGACGGTCCCGGCAACGGCGGCATCCCCGACGAGACCGCCAGCACGATGATCGTCGTCGAGCCGAACGACATCTCGCTTGTCGAAGAGACGCTTCGCGCCAACGACGACGTGGCCGCGGTCATCCTCGAGCCGACCGGCGCCCACATGGGCCAGGACTCGATCGGGCCCGGCTTCCTGGCCGAGCTGAGAGAGCTGACCCGGCGGCACGGTGTGGTGCTCATCTTCGACGAGGTGGTCACCGGGTTCCGAGTGTCCAGGGGCGGAGCGCAGGGCCACTACGGCATCACCCCGGACATGTCCACCCACGCCAAGATCCTCGGCGGGGGGCTGCCCGGAGGCGGCGTGACGGGCAAGGCCGAGATCATCGACATGATCCAGCTCAGCGACGACCCCGGGTTCAACAGCACCCGGCGCGTCGGACACAACGGGACGTTCAACGCCAACCCGCTTTCCGCGGCCGCCGGCATCAAGGCGCTGCAGCTCGTGGCGGAGACGGACGTCAACGAAAGGGCGGACGCGATGGCGGCCCGCCTGAAGGATGGGCTGAACGACCTGCTGTCCCGCATGGAGATACCGGGCTGCGCCTCGGGCGTCAGCTCGCTGATCTTCCTCCGGCTGGGCGTCGACCACGAGTGCGACAAAGAGGTCTGCGTCCTCACTCCGGAACAGCGGCAGGTCGAGCAGGACGCTGCCCGGAGCCACCAGCTGGGCCTGGCCCTCTACAACCGCGGCGTGGACTCCGGGTCCGGGCGGTTCATCCTGAGCGCCACGCACATCGAGCAGGACATCGACGACACGGTCGAGGCCGCGGCGGACGCCCTTGCCGAGGTCAGGGACCTGGGCCTGGTATGACGCGAACCGCGCGCATCCTGGACGTGACGTGGTAGCCGAAGAATACGACGTCGCGGTCGTCGGCGGCGGGACCGCCGGGATGACCGCCGGCCTGTACGCCAGCCGGGCGGGCATGAGGACCGTCGTGCTGGAGCGGCTGATGCCCGGCGGGCAGGTGATCAACGCGGAGAAGATCGAGAACCTGCCCGGCTTCCCCGAGGGCATATCAGGTCCCGATCTGGCCATGTCGCTGCAGGACCAGGCTACGCGCTACGGGGCCGAGGTCGAGCTGAGCGAGGTCAGCGAGCTACGCCGTGACGAGTCCTTCTGGCGCCTGGCCTGCTACGGCGGGGACGTCAGGGCCCGGGCGGTCATCCTGGCGGGAGGCTCGACGCTGAGACGGCTCGGAGTGCCGGGCGAGGAGCGTCTGCACGGCGCCGGCGTCTCCTACTGCGCGACCTGCGACAGCGCCTTCTTCGCGGAACAGACCGTCGCCGTCGTTGGCGGAGGAGACTCCGCGCTGGACGAGGCCGCCGTGCTGACCGAGTTCGCCTCCAAGGTCATCGTCTTTCACCGCCGCGACAGCTTCCGCGGGCAGCGGGTGCTCCAGGAGCGCGTGCTGTCTCATCCCAAAGTCGAAGTGCGATGGAACACGGTCGTCGACGAGATACTGGGCGAAACGCAGGTCGAGGGCGTCGCCACCACCGACGTGACGTCCGGCGAGCCTTCGCGGGTCGACCTCGCAGGCGTCTTCATCTTCGTCGGCCTGGAGCCCAACACCGACTACCTGCGGAACGTCGTCGAGCTGGACAACGCGGGGCACGTGCCGACCGACATATGGATGCGCACCGCCAGCCCGGGGCTCTTCGCGGCAGGCGACATCCGGCAGAACTCGGCGGCGCAGCTCGTCAGCGCGGCCGGCGACGGCGCGACGGCTGCCATAGCGGCGCAACGCTACGTCGAAAGCCGGGACTGGCCCGAATAACGCGGCTGCCCCGGGTACCGGCGTCGGACCGGCGGACGGCCGTCGATCAGAAGAAGAGGGCGCGCGCGAGCAGCATCGCCCCGACCACGAGCAGCACCGCGCCGACGACCTTGATCAGCCTGTCCAGCGTCACCTTGCCGGTGAACCGCGCGCCGATATAGCTCCCCACGACCGCGGCAGACGCCATCAGGACCATGATCGGATAGTCGACGTGGCCGCCCGACACGTGGCCGATCCATCCCACCGAGCCCATCGCGAAGCCGATGGTCAGGTTCGTGCCGACCGCCGCCCGCGGGTCCATGCGCAGCACGCGGATCAGGGCGGGTAGGCGCAGGCTGCCCAGTATCAGCCCGACGGCGCCTCCAAGCGCGCCGATCGCCAGACCGGCGACCGCCGCGAAGGCGCGGCGGACGCCCCCGGCGGAGTCCACGTCACCGCCGTCCGACCCGACGGCCGCGAGAAGCTGGGCGCGCGCAAGGAACTCGATGCCCTGCCAGAACACCAACAGGCCCGCCGCTCCCAGCAGCACCGGCTCGGGGACGCTCTCGCTCGCGAATCCCGCCGCGAAGGCGCCGACCATGCTCGGCACGCCGACCAGCAGCACGACCCTGCGGTCCACCCGGCCCTCCCGTACATGGCGCACGGAGCCCGCCGCCGCCGTCGCGGTGCTGACGGCGATGTTCGTGCCCGCGGCGGTGGCGGCGTCGAAGCCGAGCAGCAGCAGTACCGGCAGCCTCATCGTGCCCAGGGCGAGGCCGACGAAGCCGCCCAGGATGCCGACTCCGAACGAGACGGCCGGCAGCAGGGCCGCCTGCCACAGGGGAACGTCCGTGTAAGGCAGGCTCACGAAGGCATCCCCGTGAACCCCATCTCTAGGCGGGCTCGGCGGCGAGCCCGTCCACGGCCGCCCTCATCTCGGCTATATCATCCTCCGACGACGGATAGAGCCCGTAGAAGGCGCGCCCAAACGCCGCGGTCGCACGGTGCACCAGGTCTCCCGGGAGTATCTCCGCCATCCTGACCGCCAGCTCCCCGGTCGTCTCGTGCGGCTGTCTCAAGACGCCCCGCTCCTCGGCCAGCAGCAAGAGGTCGTAATATATCTCGAGCACCTTGACGATGCCCGGCAGTCCGTCCGGCAGCAGCCAGTCATCGCCCCGGCGGCGCTTGAGCCACGACGGCCGGAGAGACCACAGCAGGTTCGCCAGGTCGATGAGCGGGTCGGCATCCTCCATCACCGACTCTCTCTGCCCCTCCACCGGCGCGACGCGCCGGCTCGCGGGCCGCCGGAAGACCTTGGCGCCCACGTACAGCAGCACGGCGGCAGCGAGGCCGAGTGCCAGCCCCAGCAGTATCTGTCCGATCCATATGTTGGCCCCGGTACCCTCTACCGCCTCCAGGGCCGCCGGCGTCGTGGTTGCCAGCTGCGATTCCTGCTGAGGCAAGGGCGGCGGGGTGCCGCCGCCGAACAGGAGGTTGTATAGCCATATCAGACCTTGGGCTACCGAGTCGATCAAGAACGCCGCCGGAAGGAGCACCACCCACGCGAAGACGAGCGCGACCAGCGTGAGCGCCTGCCTCAACGGCCACGTGATTATGTCGAGGACGGCCGCGGGCACGACGGTGAACGCCAGGCCTATCACCACCACGATCGCGACCACCCCGACCACGATCCAGGGCCAGATGTTGCTCATGGCCGTCCGGGAGCGCGGCAGCAGGTGTCCCGACGTCAGCCCGCCGAGTGTTGCGCCGAAGAAGATGAACACCATCAGGAAAGTGTTCAGGTCTGCTTCGTTGATGAGGTCCACCAGCGTGGCGATTATGAGCGCCGGGATGCCGATCCTGAAGCTCAACGCGAGCTGGTCAGTAGGATAGGCGGCGACCCCGAGCTTGCCTCCCCTGACCCACAGCGCGGTGCCGGCCAGGCCGCCGGCCATGAAGACGAACCAGAACCTGTCCGGCTCGGAGGCCGAGAAGACCTTGAAGAGCCACAGCATGTCGACAAAGGGCAGGTTCTCGGAGAGCTCGACCGCGATCGCCACGTAGACGATCAGGACGCCGATGAGCATGCGGACCAGGGTCTCGGTGCGCGGATCCATCTTCTCGGACGGGCCCAGCTTGCCCACGTAGAGCGACGCGACCAGCAGCACGACGATGGTCGGCCAGCCCAGCGGGCTGGAGTCCTGTCCCATCCACAGGCCCAGCACGCCGAGGACGGCGTACACCCACGCGCTCTCGCCGACCACGAGGGCCAAGAGCACCAGCCTCGTCTGGGACGCGTTCACCGACGGCCTCCGAACTCCGCCGCCGACTCCATGGCGATCAGATGCGGCCTGAGCAAATGGACCTTCACGCGCGGCGGCAGATCGGGCGGGTCCTTGGCGCCCACGTACATGACGACGATCTTCGCGCCGGCGTGGTCGAGGCCGTCCAGCGTGGCGACCATCTCGTCGGTCATCAGCGCCGTGCATAGCACGATGGTGGTCCCGAGGGGGAATCGGGGCGCGTGCTCGGCCAGGTGACGTGCCATCGGCCCGGACGCCATGGGCGGGGTAGTGGCGAGGGCTGACATCACCTCACCGAACTGCTCCCGGCCCTGGCTCGGAGGGACCTTCATGGACCGCCTCACCTTAACTGCCATGTCGTTGGCGAACACCCCGAACGTGTAGTCGAGCTCCGCGACGTGGTTGGCGACCGACGCCGCCACCGTGATCACGCGCTCCAGCTCCGCCGGAGCGTCCAGCCGCCAGAACGGCTCCGTCGTATCGACCGCGACCGCGATGACCACGTTCACCGTGGAGCTGGGGTCGAACGTGCGGACCAGCAGCTTCTGGTTCTTGGCCGTCGCCTTCCAGTCGATCCTGGTGAGGGCGTCGCCCCTCTGGTAGTCGCGCAGGCCGGAGGGACGGGTAACGTCTTCGTAGATCCTGTCGCCGCCTCTGACCTCGCCGAGCGGCCTCACCGCCGGGAGCCCCAGGTCTGTCAGCGGCACTATCCGCGGGAGCACCAGAATGTGACTGCGGTGGTGCTGTATCTTCTTGGTGCGTACGAACCCGAAGGGGTCGCCGCTCTCCAGCGTGGCCGGACCCATGCGGTACAGGCCCCTCTTGGTGCACTTGACCTCGTAGTCCCACCGGATCCGCTCGTACCAGCCCATCGAGGTGAGGTGCCGCAGGCTCTGAATCTTCGTGTTGGAGTTCTGCACGACGTCGCCGCCGACCACTTTGACGGCGTTGGGGAACTCGTCCTCTACCTTGACCCAGACCAGGGGAACGGGCTTTCGATTGACCAGCGAAACGGTGATCGGGACGGTCTCGCCTACCTCGACGCGATGGTGGGAGACCTCCATGGCATAGTCGATCTCCTCCAGGGCAACGCGGTTCCAGCCCATCGAAATCGCGCTGGCGACCAGGCCCATGACGCCGAAGGCCACCACGACCCCCTCCGCGACGAAGAGGCCGACGACCACGATGGCCGCGAACGCTATGACGAGGAGGGCCAGCCAGTTGAAGCGCGACGCCGGGATAAGGTGGGGATGGTCCGCGACCTGGACGTCCGGTACACGCCCGCGATTCGCCATCGACCTATCCCTCTATCGGGACCGGCACACTCGACAGGACATCGTCCACCACCTGCTCGGGAGAGTCTCCCCGCAGCCTTGCGGACGAGCTGAGAACGGTGCGGTGGGGAAGGACGGCGGGGGCCATGGCCTTCACGTCGTCCGGGGTGGCGAAGTCGCGGCCGTCGATGGCGGCCCAAGCCTGCGTCGCCTTGTACAGCGCCATGCCGGCTCTGGGGCTGGCGCCGAGCGATATGCCCGGATGGTCCCTCGTGCCCCGCACGACCGCGACGATGTAGTCGCGGACCGGCTCCTCGATGCGGACGGCCGGCGTCAGGTCCTGCATCCGCCTGATCTCGTCGCCGTCGGTGACGGCCTCTATGGCGGGCGCCGCCGAGTCCTTCTCGAAACGCAGGTATATGTCGGCCTCCTCCTCGACCGTCGGATATCCGAGCGTGAGCCGCACCGTGAAGCGGTCGAGCTGTGCCTCGGGAAGCGGGAACGTCCCCTCCATCTCCACCGGGTTCTGGGTCGCGAGCACGAGGAACGGCTCTGGCAGCACCCGCGTCACGCCATCCACGGTCGTCTGCCGCTCCTGCATGGCCTCCAGCAGCGACGACTGGGTGCGCGGCGTCGCCCGGTTGATCTCGTCCGCCAGCAGAACCTGGCTGACGATCGGGCCGGGGAGGAACTCGAACTCAGACGTCTTCTGGTTGAAGAAGTTGACGCCGAGCACGTCGCTGGGCATCAGGTCGGGCGTGAACTGGACGCGCCCGAACGTGCACCCTAGCGACTGCGCCAGCGCCTTCGCCAGCGTCGTCTTGCCGATTCCGGGCACGTCCTCGACGAGGATGTGCCCTCTGCACAGCAGCGCGACCAAAGCGACGTCGATGGCCTCGCTCTTGCCGACGATGACTCGCTGAACGTTGGTTCTTACTCTCGCGGCCAGCTCCGCGATGCTCTCCACGCCGGCGGTCGCTTCCATCTTGCCCCCTTGCCGAGGCCAGACTCGCGCGCCGCGCGCAGGCCCCACGGTTTGTGTTCTACTTCACAATATACCAGATATGCCACGACGCTACTCGTAGCAAAAACCCGCCGCCGAGTAACTGTTCAGACTCAAGGAGATGGACTCGGAGCGGGGCAGCACCAACCACGAGAAATGAGACTGCACCGGGACGGGCGGGTTTCAAACCCGCCCGTCCGCCAGGTCAATGAGTCCGCCGAGCCGGGAGCCCACTCTCCCTCGACGGGAGAGAGCTAGGGTGAGTGTGACGGCTCCACGAATCTAGTCCTCGGCCGGCTTGTCCTTCATCAGCTCTCTCAGCTCCTCTTTCGCCTTCCTGATCTCGCCGATCTTGTCCGCTATGCGGTCGAACAGCCCCTGGTTCGCCGTGATGCCCTCGCCGATCAGGTAGGCCGCCGCCTCGGACCGGCTGCCCGCGACGCCGGACTCGACCAGGTCGTCGAGCCGGTCGACGCTGACCTCGTTCAGCCTGACCATGACGACCTTCTTGCGGACGGCAAGGGCGTCCTCCAGGGTTCCGCGCACACTTTCGCCGACGTCTTCCGCGCCGGCTTTAGCCTCGCCGACGATGATCTTGACCCTCTCCGCAAGGGGCTTCTTGTTCCGCGTGTCTTCTTCGCTCATGTCCTGACCTCACAGCCTGATAGTTACGCGTAAGTTACCATACCGCGTTACGCACCGCAAGCCGATGCGGTTCCGTTCTTACGGAGGAGACGGCCGGCATCGGGGTTCGGTAGACGTGGGCTGCGCCCCTCGGCACGCGCCGCTGAAGCAGCGCGGCTACTCGGGGTGATGAGTCGTGCGCCACACGACCCGTTCGCCCTGGGTGCCCCGACGCTTCGTCGGGGTGTATCGAAGCGCCCGCACAACTCAGTCCTTGGGTGGGGTCGGGCAGCGACGCGGCGGGCAGGCGCGCCGCGGTCGTCTTGCTACGGCCGGACGGCGCGTGTTAGCTTGGCTGTAAAGCGAGTTCCCGGCCCGAAGCACGCCCAACGCGATTCCGGTGAGGAGTATGTCAGACCACACGGCCGACGGCCCAGACACCGACGCGGGTGCCCCCGCGTCGGACCCGCGGCAGACGCCCGTCGCCCTGTTTCGCGACTGGATGCTCCTGGTGCCGCTGCTCGGGGTGATCGTACTCGACCAGGCGACGAAGCAGATCGTCAAGTCGAACCTCGACCTCTACGAGGCGTGGCCCGCGGAAGGCTTCTTCCGCATCGTCTACAGGACGAACAGCGGCACTGCCTTCGGCCTCTTCCCCGGACAGACCATCACGCTCATCCTGCTGTCCGTGTTCGCCATCGGCTTTCTCTTCTACTTCTACCGGACGCGCGCCCTGTCCTACCCGATGCTCAGACTCGCCCTCGGCCTGCAGCTCGGAGGCGCCGTCGGGAACCTGATCGACCGGCTGCGCCACGGCGCCGTCGTCGACTTCATCGACGTCGGGCCCTGGCCCACCTTCAACGTCGCCGACTCGTCGATCGTCGTCGGGATATTGCTCCTAGCGGTCATGCTCGCCTTCTCGGGCGCCGCCAAGGGCGGCGAGCGCGAGGCGGCGGAAAAAGCCGACCCCACCTGAGCGCGGCGGCATGGCTGACCCTGCGGTACTGAGGCCCGCGGAAGACGGCCAGCGGCTGGACGCGTTCCTGGCCGAGAGCCTGTCCGACCTGTCCCGCACCCGCATCCAGCGCCTGATAGCCGACGGGCGCGTCACGGTCGACTCCGAACGGGTCAGGCCGTCCCACAGGCTCGCGGCCGGGCAGACCGTCGCCGTAGCGCTGCCGGAGCCCGTCTCGGACGCCCTTAAGCCCCAGCCGGCGCCGCTGTCGGTGGTACACGAGGACGCCGACCTGGTCGTCATCGACAAGCCGCCCGGCCTGACGGTCCACCCGGCCGCGGGTCAGGCCGACGGCACCCTCGCCAACGCCCTGCTGGCGCTCTACCCCGAGGTCGAGGGCGTCGGAGGCCCGGGGCGCGCCGGCATAGTTCACCGGCTCGACAAGGGCACCTCGGGGCTGCTCGTGGTAGCGAAGAACGAGGTGTCCCACGCCAGCCTCACAGCGCAGTTCAAGGACCGGCTCGTCTCGAAGCGCTACGTGGGCCTCGTCGTGGGCGCGCCCTCGGAGGCCCGAGCCGTCATCGAGGCGCCGCTCGGCCGCCACCCGCGGCAGAGGCAGCGCATGGCCGTGGTGCAAGACGGCAGGCCGTCCGCGACGCCGTACCGCGTGCTGGAGCGCCACCGAGGCTACACCCTCGTGGAGGCTTCCCCGAAGACCGGGCGCACGCACCAGGTCCGCGTCCACTTCGCCTCGATCGGACACCCGCTGGCGGGCGACCCGACGTACGGGCGGCGCGAGCCCGGACTCGACCGCCAGTTCCTGCACGCCGCCTTCCTCGCGTTCCGGCACCCGCGCTCGGGCGAGACCGCCGAGTTCCGCTCCGAGCTGCCGCCCGACCTGCGCCGCTTCCTCCAGTCCCTCGAGCCGCGCGCGCCGGGATAGCTCGCGCCCGGAACCGGCCGGTCTGTGATAGCCTACGCCGCGTTGAGAATCGGCCCCGCCCACACCGCTCTCCGGAGGTCCCGGATGGTAGAGTCTGCGACCCTCGTATCCTACCCAGACGTCGAGAGCCGTGTGGAGGCTCTCAGGAGAGACGGCTACGTCTACTTCCCGGGCCTCCTGAACGCCGACGAGATAGCCGAGCTCCGCGCTGCGATGGACCGGCTCGAAGCCAGGAAGGAGAGCTTCGACCGCGACAGCACGGATGGCGGTTACCACGAGAAGCACATCAAGTGCGTCTTCAACCACGACGCTCACTTCCTCCGGTTCCTCGACCGGCCGGGAGTCTTCGAGGTGGCCCAGGAGACGCTGACGAGCCGCGCGGGCCGGCGGGCCATCGAGTGCCACATAATCGGCATGACGGGCTGGGTGACCGGCCCCGGACGCCCCGACCAGGACCTGCACGTCGACTGGCTGCCGTTCCCGCTCCCGGAGGACGTGGCGTCCGACCCGCGCGTCCAGGTCCCGGTGCTGGTCGCCACCGCCCACTACTACCTTGACGACCTGTACGAGGAGCTCGGCCCCACCAAGTTCATCCCGGGCAGCCACCGCGCCGGAAGGCCCCCGGAGGGCGCCACCGAGTGGAACGGACAGGGCGAGCAGTCTCTGCTGTGCAAGGCCGGCGACGTGGTGATGTTCCGCAGCGAGGTGTGGCACAGGGGCACGGCGAACCGCAGCGGGCAGACCAGGTACCTGCTGCAGGTCCACTACGCCAACCGGATGATCGCCCAGAAATTCCCGCCGTACCTGAACCGCTTCCAGTTCGACCCGGACATCCTCGCCAGGGCGACGCCGCGACAGAGGCGCCTCCTCGGCGACCACGCCCCGGCAGCGTACGATTAGTGGATAGTGGATAGCTGGGAGGGATTCCCGGCGCGTCCACCGCATAACCGTCATTCCCGCGCAGAGCCTGCCCTCGTGAAGACGGGGGCGGGAATCCACGGCGGGCAGAGGGGATAGGTTCCCGTCTCCACGGGAACGACGGGCGGCGGGGCGGATGGTTCCCCCTCCCTCCCGCCAGGGGAGTGAGGACAAAAGCAACCGGAGGTAGAGATTGGCCACGATAGGAGAGAACGGCTACGTATACGAGATGAGCGGCGATGACTTCGGCGCCCTCCCGGACGGCTGGGAGTACCACGAGACGGGCGGCGTCGCCGTCGACTCCAAGGACAACGTCTACGTCTTCAACCGCAGCGACCACCCGGTGATCGTGCTGGACCGCGACGGCAATTTCCTCCGCTCGTGGGGCGAGGGCGCCTTCCACACCCCGCACGGCGCGGCGGCCGGCGTCGACGACTCGATGTTCCTGATCGACGCGGGCGACCACACGGTGCGGAAGTTCAGCCTCGACGGCAAGCTGCTGCTCACGCTGGGCGAGGCCGGCAAGCCGACCGGCAGGCTCAGTGGCGACCCGTTCTACGGCCCGACTCACGTCGCCGTCCATCCCGGAAACGGGCACATCTACGTCTCGGACGGTTACAGCAACGCCCGGGTCCACGAGTTCGACCCGGACGGCGGGCTCATCAAGTCGTGGGGCCGATCGGGTACCGACCCGGGCGAGTTCAACACGGTTCACAACATAGCTGTCGACGCGGACGGCTGGGTGTACGTCGCCGACCGGGAGAACCACCGCGTGCAGGTCTTCGACTCCGCCGGCAGATACGAGACGCAGTGGGGCAACCTGGCGATGGCCTCGTGCCTGTGCATGGACCAGTCGCAGCCGGTGCTCTACGTCGGCGAGTTCTTCGCCGGCATCGGCGAGAACGCGGCCGGGGTCGGCAACTGGACCGGCCAGCGACTAGGCCCCCGCGTCACCGTGATGAGCACCAGTGGAGAGGTCATCGCCAGGGTGGGCGAAGACCCGGCCGGGCCCGAGGCCGGCAGGTTCTACGCTCCGCACGGCATCGCGGTCGACTCCCGCGGCGACCTGTACGTCGGCGACGTCTCGATCAGCGCCTTCGGCGGCGCCAAGGGCATCACCGGCGGCCTGCGCTCCTTCCAGAAGCTCGTCCGCCAGCGCTCCTGACCGTCTCTCCATAGACGGGGCCACCGCATAACCGTCGTTCCCGCGCAGAGCCTGCCCTCGTGAAAACGGGGGCGGGAATCCACGGCGGGAGTGGGGATGGGTTCCCGTCTCCACGGGAACGACGGGCGGCGGCGCGGGTGGTTCCCCCTCCCTCTAGCTCCCTCCCGCGAGGGGAGGGAGGGTTGAGGCGACCCCACCCCAGGCCCCTCACTCCGTTCGGGTCGACATTCGGGAGACCGGGCCACCTTGCTCGGCGGCCTGCTACACCCGTCGCAGCTTCACCACCCTGTCGCGGCCCAGTTCGGTTACATAGATGCTCCCCTGCGAGTCCACGCACACGCCATGTGACGACGTGAACACGCCCTTCGCCGGGCCGCTGTCGCCCCGCCAGCGCGTCACGAGCTCCCCGTCCAGCGTCCAGATGCTGAGTCCGGGTCGCCCAAGCTGCTCGACGACGTACACCACGTCGCCGATCCACAGGTCGCTCGGGCCGGCGAGGTCGGTCCACTCCTCGATGAACCCGCCTTCCCCGTCGAAGATCTGGATCCGGTCCGCCTCGCGGTCGCAGACGAATACGCGGCCTCGGCCGTCGACGCCGACGTTGTGCAGCAGCGCGAACTCGCCGGGGCCGCTGCCGGGCCCGCCCCACGACAGCACCAGGTTGCCGTCGGCGTCGAACCTGTGGACACGGTGCCCCCCGTAGCCGTCGGAGACGACAACGCCGCCGTCCGGCATGGACGCGACGCCGGTGGGCATGTTGAACGGCCTGGCGTCCCATGCCGGCGACGGCATCATGCGCATGCCGAGCTCCAGCAGCCGCTCCCCGCCGGGCGCGTGCCTGGTGACGACGTGCTCGTACATGTCGGTCAGCCAGACGTGGTCGTCCGGCGCGACGTGGATGCCGTGGGGGCCGCGGAACTCGCCCTCGCCCCACGACGAGATGAATTTCCCGTCGGTGTCCCAGATCGTCACCGGATGGACGCCGCGGCTGAAGACGTAGACCTCGTCGTCCGAGTTGACCGCCGCGTCGGACGGTCCGCCGAAGTTCCAGTACTTCGGCATCTTCGGCCACGAGTCCACGATCTCGTACCTGTAGTCGCCTGAGCCCACGATGGCGGTCATGTCGGCTTTCCTCCGTACTGGGAGTTCGGCCATCCAGGCCGAGTGCGTCACATCATACCCGGTGGAGACCTACGTGCGTCGGGGACATAGAAGCTACGAGTATGGCTGGCGCAAGGTGTGTCGTAGCTTCGCATCATTCGGGTGGCCTTGCCTGGCCGAAGTCCCACCAGCCCCAGCAGACGACGGTGCGGTCGTGTCTCAGCGCACAGGTATGGTTTCCGCCGCTGCTGATGGCAATGAATGGTCCGCTGTCCGGCAGTGACGCCGGGATAGAGGCTTCGTTCCCTCTGCCCCCCCAGCAGATTGGCGAGCCATCCTCGCGGAGCCCGCACGTGTGGGCTCCGCCGCTGCTGATTGCCACCAACCGTTCTCCCCTCGGCGGAGACGACTGGCCCAGGACGTTCCAGCCCCAGCACGCCGGTCTGCCGTCGTATCTGAGTCCACAGGTGTGATAAGGGCCACTGCTGATGGAGGTAAACACTTCGTTCTCAGGCGTCGGCGCTTGTGGTCCGTTATAAGGGATGTCGCCCCAGCATACGAAGGTACCGCCATGACGAAGACCGCAGACATAGTTTGTATCGGTGTCGACGGCAATGAATCTCCCTACCGGCGCGTGCGTTGTCGCGTTGTAGTCGAAATATGTCCAGCACCTGAGACGGTTGTCGTCTCGAATGCCGCAGGTTCGTTCGCCGCCAGTTGCGACGGCGATGTAACGGTGTTCTACCTGTGGCGGTGCAACTGGCGGCTGGTACCCATTCTTCCAACAGGTCATCGAGCCGTCTTCACCAAGCGCGCATGTCACGTAGTTTGAAGTGCTCAGGGCGGTGAAGTCCCCGGGGTATGTCGGGCCGACCATTGGACCCCAGCAGGTCACTCCATCCTGGCCGATTCCGCAAGTATGATAGGCGGCGCTGCTGATCGCCGTGAACTCCCCGTCTGGCGTCGAGGAGGCATCGACGCCCCAGCAGAAAGGGGTTCCGTCCGTACGGAGCGCGCAGACGTGGTAGGAACCGGCGCTGATCGCCATGAACGGGCCGTCGTCGGGCGGAGGTTCTTGGCCGGGGACGGGTATGCCTGGAGAAAGGCCGTGGGGCGGGTAGAGACGATGATCGCAGGATACGGAGCCGTCGTGACGCAGCGCGCATATCTGTGTGCCGCTGGTGGTAATCGCAGTGAAGCGTTCGACTGTCGGGAAGTAAAACACTGTCGGGCGGGAAACCAGGTGCACTTGACCCCAGCAGACGAGCGCTCCGTCGTCCCGGAGGCCACACGCGTATTGGCTTTGGCTGCTGATGGCTGAGAAACGATCGTTCTCGGGCGGTGACAACTGTCCTACGTGGTCCAGTCCCCAGCAGACAGCACTCCCGTCTTCCCTGAGTGCGCATGTCTGGGAAAGGCCGCTGCTGATGGCTGAGAAACGATCGTTCTCGGGCGGTGACGACTGTCCTGACTGGTCCAGGCCCCAGCAGACAGCACTCCCGTCTTCCCTGAGTGCACAGGTGTGGAAGATGCCGCTGCTGATGGCTGAGAAACGCTCACCCTCCGGAGGCGATGACTGACCGTACTCATCGTCGCCCCAGCAATCGGCACTCCCATCTTCCCTGAGAGCACAGGTGTGGAAGCTGCCGCTGCTGATGGCGATGAAGCGCCCACCCTCCGGGGGCGATGACCTGCCGTCTGTGTCGTACCCCCAGCAGACGACGTAGCCATCACCCCGGAGGGCGCAGGTGTGCAGACTGCCGCTGCTGATGTCGACGTACCGGCCGCCGTTCCCAAGCGGCAAGGTGGGGCGGGCAAGTATCGGCGCGGGCGTCGGCGTGGGAACGGCGGTGGGTGTGGCGGTTGGTGCGGGTGTCGGCGTCGGGACAGGGGTGGGTGTGGCGGTTGGCGGCGGGGTGTGGGTGGGCTGCACGGCCGCTTTCGGCGTTGCGGTCTCCGCCGTCCCGTCACCGAGACATCCGGCGGCGGCGGCGATCACCGCAGCCGAGAAGGCCAGTGCGAGAAACCTCGATCCCGAAAAGCCGGACGACATCTGGCCTCCCCACCCCCTGCGGCTTGATCCAAGAGTACCTTAGCCAGATGACGGTCTCTGTCAATGCCTCGGAGACCGAGGCAACTCCCGGGCAGGATGGATCGACCGCACGCGACAAGTACGACGGAGGCCTCACACAGCACCGCCCTCCGCGAGCTAGCCGCCGGGTATGTACAGGCTCCGGTCGGCGACCGGCAGCGACACGCGGGCGCCGCCCGCGAGGTGCGAGTGGGCTATGCCGAACTGCGCCTCGACCGCCTGCATCGTCACGTCGATGTTGCCGTCGGTGCGAACGCCGGTCTCGAGCTCCCGGATGATGTTGCGTATGGTCGTGACCGTGGGACTCTCGCCCGTGGGGCGGATCACGGTCTCGCGGGACCCGGAGGCGTCCCCGTCCCGGCGGACCCGGAGGTCGGCGCCGTTGCCCCAGGCGAAGGCACATCCTTCGGTACCGCGCACCTCGACCTCGAAGCCGCCCGGTCTCGGCACGAAGAGGCCCTCCACGCCGTTCGCGTAGCCGATGCGGAAGAAGCCGACGTACGGGTCGGCGATCTCCTGGCCCGGAGGCGGGACGAAGCGATGGCCGTCCGGGTCGTAGTCGGGCAGCGGCAGCGGCAAACGGGTCTGCAGCGTCTTGCCATCCCGGGGTCCTCCTCGCGTGTCGCCCGGGTCCAGCGGCTCCCCCTTCTCGACGAGCCGTCCCTCGACCCAAACGGGCGCCGGGTCTCCCAGCAGCATCTGCACCGCGTCGATGGTGTGGGGATGGTGCTTGATCAGGTCGGTGAGCTGGTACAACGTCGCGAACAGCGGCTGTCCGACGTCGCCGCGCGCGATGGCGTCGCGAAGACGCTTGTAGCCGTCGTGGTGACGGCGCATCGCTCCCCAGTTGAAGGCGACGTTGTTGCGGCGGCAGGCGTCCGCGATCCGGTCCGCCTCCTCGAGCGAGGCGCACAGCCCCTTCTCCGAGTAGATGCCGCGCACGCCGTTCTCGGCGGCGAAGATGATCGGCTCCGCCCGCGCGAACGACGGCGTCGTCACGCTGACGATGTCGGGCCGCTCCTTCTCGATCATCTGCCGGTAGTCGAGGTAGGTGTTGTCGACGCCGAAGCGCCGGGCGAAGTGGGCCATGCGGTCGTCGCCACGGTTTGCGACGGCGACGACCTCGGTCTGCTCGATGGCCTGGTAGGCGCTGAAGTGCGCGTAGGGCTTGTCGAACCGGTTGGTGAGTGGGGTCTCGTCCTCCATGAGGCCGCCCATGCGGCCGGTTCCTATGATCGCCACCCTGTAGCTGGCCTTGGCCATTGGTCAGTCTCCACGTTCTGGACTTGGTCGTCGGCCCGGCGCACGCCGGGTCCGCGGCTACTGTATCAGGAGTGGCCGGCCTCCGCATGAGTCGTCGCACGGCCCTCGTTGTCATATACTGGGGCGGCCGATATCTGTGGATGGGGTATGAGAAGCGATTGAGGATCGGAGTCGTCGTCCTGTGCACCGCGTTGACTGTGGCCGCCGCGGCCTGCTCGGGCGGCGCCGCCGCCGCGCCGACCCCGTTGCCGACGATCCCCGTCGCCCTGCCGAAGCCCGGCATCGAGGTGCTCGCCGACAGGTACTACGAGGCGCTCAACGCCGGCAACATCAACGCCGTCGTGATCCTCCTCGACCAGGACGTCGTCCTGACGGACGGCGAGACACAGGTCGTGGGCAAGGCCGACGTGATCGCCCGGCTCATCGGAGGCTTCTCGGCCTTCGCCACGTACGCCTACTCGGACGCGCGCATCGAGGGCAACAGCTTCTTCGCGGACCACACCTACGAGGTGAGCGCCGACCGCGACACCGGCATCTTTCCGCTGGCCGCCGAGCCGATCGAGCTCGTGGCGCAGAACGGCAAGATAACCTTCATAAACGTCGGCGCCGCCGCCGCGCCACCCTCCGCCGAGCCGGCCGCGGCCGCGACCCCCACGGCCGCTTCGGTGGGAGACCCCGAGACGCTGGGCGCACTCAAAAGCCTCGCGTTCGAGTACTGGATAGCGTTCAACGAACACGACGTCGACAAGGTGCTGTCGTACCTGGAGGAGTCGTACCGCGCCGAGAGGGCAGAGGAGGTCTCCGCCGAAATCGCGCAGCTCAAGCTCTTCGGCGTGACCCTGGGCCTGAGCGAGCGCAGCCCGCCCGTGCTCCTCAGCCCGACCGAGGGCGAGATGATGCTCAACCTCAGGGAGCCCCTGGGCGTCCGCAAGGTCCGGATGGCGTTCCGTATGATCGACGGCGAGTGGAAAATCACCTTCGGCGAAGAGGTCGAGTAGGTCCCCACCTACGTCGTTCCCGCGAAAGCCGGGAACCCCACCGTCGTTCCCGCGAAAGCCGGGAACCCCACCGTCGTTCCCGTGGAGACGGGAACCCATCGCCGGCCCACCCCTGGATTCCCGCCGTCGGAGACCTTTGCGTAACTCCCTCTGCCTTGACGGTCGAGGGTTGGTGCGACGGTGAAGCGTCTTGCCGTCGTTCCCGTGACGACGGGAACCCATCCCGCTCCCCACCGCTCTGGATTCCCGCCCCCGTTTTCACGAGGGCAGGCTCTGCGCGGGAATGACGGTTGTGCAAAGGTCTCCCGTCACGGAAATGACGAATTTTGGTGCGTCGTGGATTCCCTAGACTCACGAACGAAGTGCAACACCTTGCGTCGCTCGATTGCCGAGCGCCAGCAGAGCGTCGGCGACCGCCACACTCGGGGTCACCGGGAAGCCAACCTGTCAGGAGGACCCGGGCGCCGCGCCAGCTATCGCGACAGGTACTTCGCCGCCCAGCCGAGACCCTCTTCCGTGGTCGTGAGCGGCTTGTACTCGCAGCCCACCCACCCGGCGTAGCCCAGCCTGTCCAGCTCGGCCAACACGAAGTCGTAGTTGATCTCGCCCGTCCCGGGCTCGTTGCGGCCCGGATTGTCCGCGATCTGCACGTGCCGGATGGCTCCCAAATTCGCCTCGATCGTCGGTACCAGGTCGCCTTCCATGATCTGCATGTGGTAGACGTCGTACTGCAGCCACAGGTTGTCCGAGCCGACCTCGTCGATCACTGACAGGGCCTGCGCCGTACGTCTCAGGTAGAAGCCCGGAATGTCGCGCGTGTTGATCGGCTCGACGAGTAGCGCTATCCCGGAGTCCTTCAGCTTCGACGCCGCGAATCTCAGGTTGCCGACCAGAGTCTCGCGCAACGTGTCGTCGTCGGCTCCCTCCGGTGGTACGCCGGCCAGGCAGTTGATCTGCGTGCATCCCAGGGCCGACGCGTACTCTATGGCGGCCCCGACCCCGTCCTGGAACTCGTCGACCCTGTCGGGCAGGCACGCGATGCCGCGCTCGCCGGCGTCCCAGTCTCCGGCGGGCAGGTTGTGCAGCGCCTGCGTCAACCCGTTGCCATGCAGCTTCTCGGCGAGCATGTCCTTGTCGTATGCGTACGGGAACAGGTACTCGACGCCCACGAAGCCGGCGCGGGACGCGGCCTCGAAGCGGTCCGGGAAGTCGACCTCGTTGAACAGCATCGTGAGGTTGGCGGCGAGTCGTGGCATATTCTCTTGCTCCGGCGGAGGTTCGTGAGTCTCTTGGACGGCTAGGCGGAGGTCGTACGCTCGACGAGCTCGATCCAGTTGCCCTCCGGGTCCCGGAAGTAGCATATACCGGCCCTGTCGCCGTTGGGCAGATCGTTGTAGATCGGAGGCGTCACGAACTCGATGCCCTGCGCCGTGAGCCGCTCGTGCAGCTCGGCCAGGCCGTCGACGTTGAAGCACACGTGCGACGCCCCGAGCTGGTTGCGCTCGAGGTGGCCCTCGTGGCTCTGCGGCTGCCGGTAGTGGACGAGCTCGAGGACGTGCTCGCCCTCCGGCTTGCCGACGAATACGAGCATCCGCTCGGAGCCGGGAATACCGGTGTGGTTGCCCTCCGGGGGCGCGATGCTCTCGACCTCCCGGACCACGCTGAGCCCCAGCGCGTCTCGGTAGAACGAGACCATCTTGTCGATGTCCCTGACCACTATGCCCGAGTGGTTGAAGCCGGTGACCATGTGGTCCTCCATGTTCGGCGTCCTGCGGTACCGCAGTTTAGAGGAGCCACGCCACGCCCCGCAACCCGCTGTGCAGCCGCCGGGCCCTCAGCCACTCAGCTCTGTCCACCTCAATACCTCGCCCACACGACCCGTTCACCCCGAGTAGCGCCGATGCTTCATACAGGCGCGCGAGTGCGGGTCGTTGCAATCCGGGCGCTCGCCGGGATATGCTTGCTCAACTCCACAGCGGGGCCGTTGCTTGATCTACCTGTACGTGTTCACGACCCGAGACGAGGTGCCGCCCGAGGCGCTGGAGCAGCTTCAGGCCTCTCACCCACAGCGGACCAGGTTGAAGCCGACCGTGATCGGCACCCGAAGGGTCTCCGGCGGCCTTCCCGAGGCGGACGAGGACTTCGCCACACAGACCGCCGCTACCGCGTGCGAGCAGGCGGGCATCGCGTTCGACCCCGCTAGCGACGGCGTCAGGTACGCGGTCGAAGAGGTCGATGGCGAGAAGTACGGCGTGCTGGAGATCGACGCGCAGCGCTACGCGAGGGCGTCCCTCCTCGCCGCCGGCGCCGTGTTCTTCATAGTCGGGCTGGCGCTGGGCGTCACCGCGCTCTCGGTGTGGCTGCTGGCCGCCGGCCACGGCGGTTTCATCGCGTATCTCTGGATCAGAGGCCCGGCCAGACAGGGCCGCGAAGGCTGGCTGTTCGCCGTCGGCCTCACAGTGCTGATGAGCTGGGTCGCGGGGTTCGTCGTACGCGGCGTCGTCTTCTGAACGGGCCGCAACGCGCCCGCCTCTAGCCGTCCGTCCGCTCGCGCCGCCCGAGCGCCCGTCGCGACTGGTACCAGACCAACGCGACTCCCCCGACCAGCGCCGCGCAGATGAGCAGCCACACCGCGGTGCCGACGACGCCGCGCGGCGGAATGAGCTGCGGCCGAACGGTCATCGGCACGTTGAAGGTCGCCGACCCCGTCCCGGCCTGCTCTACGTCGACGACCAGCGTCCACTCGCCGGCCTCGTGGAAGGTGATGTTGGCGTCGTAGTACTGCCTCTCCTGCGGCGTGTTGACGGCCACGACGACGTACCGGTCGGCGCCCTCCGCGTCCCTCGCCAACACCTCGATCACCGCGTCTTCGACCGGCTCCGCGGTGTCCGCGGTCGTCGGCTCGAACGTCACGTGGACCGCCCCGATCGCCGGCTCCTCCGGCTGCACGCGCACGACGAGCTCGAACGGGCCTTCCGTGCCGCGGAATATCTCCGCGCCGGCGCCGTTTGCCAGCGCAGCCGGTCCCGACGAGACGAGCAGCGCGGCGACGACAATCGCGGCGGCGACGGCCGCGCGGTACCAGCTCATTGGCCGAGCACCGCCGTCAGGGCGGCCTCGAGCTCGCCCTCGGTAACGAAGCCCTCGAACTTCGCGGCCACCAGCCCGCCGCCGTCGACCACGAATGTGAACGGCTCAGTCAGCAGGCCCCACTCGGCCATCGCCGGATCGAGCCGCAGCTTGGACGCGTCGCCCTCGATCTCGCCGGCGTTCTCGTAGACCTCCACGTGCAGGAAGTTGGCCCTGTCGCCGAACCTGTCCTGCAACGCCGAGACGACCTCGACCTGCGGGCCGCAGGTCGCCGTGCGGCAGAAGGCCGGCGTCGCGAAGGTGATGACGCTGGGTATTCCGCTGGATACGGCGTCGGCGACCGTCGTGAGATAGAGATCCGGGTCGGGGTCCGGCGAGGTCGTCAGCTCGGCCAGCTCCGCGACGTCTGCGGAGGTCCTGGTGACGCTGGCCGGCGCCGGCCGGCCGACGCCCGGAGACGAAGCTTCCTGCTTGACGTGGAACACGCCGGACTGAGCGCTCCTGACAGCGCCGTCGGCTCCCACGATCTCGGCGACGATGCCCCACTGTCCCGGCGCGTCGAGCTCGATGTTCGCCACGTATACTCCCTGCCGGCCGCCCGGCCACGGTACGAACGGGGCCACCCCGGACGCCCTCGGCCGGTCCGTCGTCGTGTCGACGTGGAAGAGCAGTACCTTCGCCTCGGACGCCCGTACCTGTCCCGCGGCGCCCTCGACTATCCCGAACGCGAGCCGGTTACGGCCCACACCCAGATCGGTGGAGGCGAGCACGACCCTCAGGCCGGACGCCTCGCCCGTCGGCGGCGTGGGCAGCGCGGACTCCGGCTGCGGGACCGAGGTCGGCGATGCCGGGGCCGCGGTCGGCGTGCGCTGACCGCCTGCCGAGCAGGCGGCGACGGCTACTAGCCAGACTATGGACGCAGCGGCCAGGGCGCCCTTGCCGAAATGTGTCATCACGTTACCGGTATTCATCCCGCCCCGGGCGGCCGCCGTCAACTCTGCGTTCGTCGTGGGGCACCTCAACTCGAAGCCGGCCGCAGTTGAATTATACAGGAGGGCGGTCCGGCGGCCGGACGGGTCAGAGGGGGTTGCGCCAGCGGAGGCCGGGAAAGCGGCCGAAGTCCGTGTCGTTGGAGTGGACCTCCGCCTGGTACTCCATCGCGACGGCGGCGATGTGCGCGTCGGTCACCAGGTTCGCGCCGACGCCGGCGGCGGCCAGATTCCGCCGAAGGTGGGTCAGATGGTCGGCGCCGGGGTTGATCGGCACCACCTGGGGGAACCTGAACCACTCCCGCACGTAGTCGACCGCTCTCTCGGGGGTCGCCGGACGGTTGAGCACCCTGGGGTGGGTCATCAGCCGTACGAAGCCGGTCGACACAGTCCACGGCACGCCGATGCGCTCCACGCCGTTGACCAGGTCTTCCCACCACCGTCTCGCGGCGTCGTGATAGGGCGCCGCGCCATCGTGGGCGTAGACGAGCAGGTTGAGGTCGGGGACTATCACCCCGCGCTCGACCCGGCGAAGTCCTCGGCTTCGAGCTGGTCGTTGAGCTGGTTCAGCTTGAGCGGGTCGACACCCGGGGCGAACCCGCTGTGGATTGGATCGACGCTGTAGGGCGCCGGCGTTTCCCTCACGGCCGGCGACATCCCCCGGCGCAGCGCGTCGTTCACGACCTGCTTGAACGGCTTGCCCAGAAGCCGGGCCTGCTCCTTGAGGGAGTCGGCAATGTCGTCGTCCACGGTCAGTGTGGTCCTCATGCAGGCATCATAGTGCGCCACTATTTTGATGTCAAGATGCCGCCAGATGCAATGCAAAGACCATCACGCGAACCCGATGCCCGGCGGGGGATTCAGTTGACATCCTTGTGAGGTTCTTCTCCAAAAATACAGGGACGCTGAGCGCGTCCCTGGGTTAGTGATGATCGGGACCCCGATTCCCCCGTATTGCCGGGCAGCGCCCCGATGGGTACTAATGGAGATAATCCTAGGGATCGGGAATCGATTTTGTCAACCCCCGCCGGCGCGCCAAACCCGCCACCCAAATGGCGCGGCCTCTTGGCCGTAGGCTCCGCCAACATGGCGCTACTGGCTGGTCTTCACCGCCGTGCCGTAGACGAGTATCTCGGACGCGCCTGAGGCTATGCCCGCTGTGATGAACCGCGTGGCGACAATGGCGTTTGCGCCCATCGCCTCCGCCCTTTCGCACATTCTCTGCAGGGCGACCTCCCGCGACTCTGCCATCAGCTTCGTATACTCCGTGATCTCCCCGCCGGCTATGTTCCGGAAGGTCGCCATGATGTCTTTGCCCAAATGCTTGGCGCGCACCGAGTTGGCCATGACCATGCCGAGCACCTCGTCTACCCGCCTGCCGGGAATCTCGTCGGTCGTCACTACGATCAATAGTCTACTCCTTCGAGGTCCTCGTCCTTCCGGTCCCGGATTCGCTGGAGCACAGCCACCAGCACAAGGACAACGGTGCCCGCCACGATGGCCGGCACGGCGATCTTGATGAGGATCGGGACATCTTCCGCGTCAAACAGGGCGTCCACGACGGACACGAACCAGTAGGCAGCCAGTATCGCGACCCCACAGGCTACCGCGATCGCCGCCGCCCACGTCGCGACCTTCATCGCGCCATCCGGTCCGGGCGACGCGACAGGTCGTCCGCGAGCTCCTGGGTGCCGTACCCCTCGTTCCGGACCCGCAGGTCGACGTAGACCAGCACACTGCCGGCGTAGAAGAAGGGAACCAGCAGGGCGGCGATCACTCCTGACCCGACCCCGACTACATTGGAGCTGGCCGAAGAGGCTATGCCCAGCACGATCCCGACCGGTATCGCCGCGGCGATGGCGAGCAGCGTGAAGACGACCCCTATGCCGAACAGCCGCCACCAGCTTCCCAAGGTGAGCTCCCGGCTCCGTTTGAGGGCGGATATTCCATCCCTGCCCTCGATGACGACGGCGGGAAGAGCGAAGAACCATATCACCAACAGGTAGAAGAACAGGGGAATGCCGATCAGGATGAGCATGAGGATGGCCGAGGCCGCGAGCGCCACAGTTACGATTACGGTGACGACCGCAGTTGGGAGCAAGATCCCGAACGCCCGGGAGTAGCACGTCACGATGTCTGCCTTGCGCCCCGTGAGCACATCTCCGACGCAGAAGACGGCCGCCGCCGCGGATGGGATGCTGAGCAGGAAGGCGATGAGCGGCAGAACAAGGTCAGCCGAATTGAAGGATGCCGAAGCGCCATCGTCGAACGAGTCACCGGAGCCCAAGGCAGCGCCTAGGATGTTCGGAATCTGGGGGATGAGCGCGAAGGCGAAGAGCGGGAGAAACGCCTTGGCGTACGTGCTGACGGTCTCAGTGATCAGCTGACCGAGATCGCGCGGAGGGATGTCCGATGGCTCCGGGGCGCCGTCAGGGCCTTCCGAGTCGGCGGCGTCCTCGAGGGCACGGTAGGGCCCCGGCTCCTGCCCATCCTCCTGCTGAGGCGCGCCGCACTCTCCGCAGAACTTGGTGTCGTCCGCGTTCTCGTGACCGCATCGTGAGCAGAACATCGCTAGCCTCGCTGACCCCGGTCGCTGAGGATACGCGCCGCCATCACCGTTCGCCGGACCCGCGGCCATGATACACCAACCTCCCCGGCAGAGAAACAGACGGACAGACGACCGTCGATTGCCAAACGCTGACAGTGCTGGCATAATGCGGTCTTGGCTGTTCAGATTACGATAAGGGGCGTTCCGGAGGAGGTCCGCGACGAGCTCGCGGCGCGCGCCGCGCTCCAACGCCAGTCAATGCAGGAGTTCCTCCGCTGTGAGCTGGAGCGTATCGCCTCGCGCCCCTCCATAGGCGCATGGCTGCAGGAGGTCCGGATCCGTAAGGGAGCGACGGGCACTCGCCTGCCACCTTCGGACATCCTGAGGGCGCGTGACGCGGACCGCGCTTGACCACGGTCGCCGACTCCTCAGTGCTGGTCGCGGCGCTGGTCGACTCAGGCTGCGAAGGCGTGTGGGCCGAATCGGTCGTAGCGGACGGGCCATTGTTCGCCCCTGAGCTTATCCTGGCCGAGGCCAGCAATATCCTCCGCCGGTTGGAATTGGCAGGCCGGCTGTCAAGATTCGAGGCCTCCAGCGCACACGCGGGGTTGCTCAGACTGAACGTGGACCTCTTCCCATTTGCCCCCTTCGCGGACAGAGTATGGGCATTGCGCGGCAACCTGACTAGCTACGACGCCTGGTACATGGCAATCGCCGAGGCCCTGGATTGCCCGCTGGTTACACTGGACCAGAGGCTCGGCCGCGCCAGCGGCCCCCGGCGCGAGGTTGTAACGCCGCCCAGTCGGTAGCCCTATGTCGTGGTGACGCGCTCGACGACGCAGCGTACGTCCAGATCGGGCAGCCCCAGCACCACGTAGGATGGCGTTGCCAGCCTGCGCCAGAGGCCCATCGGCTCCACCCCGGCGACGCCTGCCGCGTAGAGCGTCATCACCGTCCCGTGAGTTACCACGACGTTGTCCGTCTGTCCCGCTTCGATCACCCTATCTATCGCGGCGCTGAACCGGGCGAGGGATTGTTCGGCCGTCTCCGTCCCAAGCACAAGCTGGTCGGGCTTGTCGAAGAGCTGCTCTACGGCAGCCTCGAACTCGCCCTGAGTGGGGAAGTACGGCACTCCATCCCGATGGTGCTCCTCCAGTCCATCCGCGGTACGGACGGGAACTCCGAACGCAGCGGCGACGATCTCCGCCGTTTCGACTGCCTTGGGCTCTTCGCTCGACCAGATCACGCCAGGGCTGAAGTCACGAAGTCCGGTCGCCAGGAGCTCGGACCGGCGACGACCGATCTCGTCGAGCTTCCAAGCCGATGCCGGCTTATCGGGCTCTATCTCGGGCTTCGAGTGCCGTACCAGTACGAGCCGACTCAACAGGGGCGCCTCAACTGGACACCGGTTCCCACTCTTCCCGCAGCAGACTGTAGAAGACCATATCGATCCGCGGGTAGCCGGGCCTTGGGGCCTTGCGATGGCTTCGGAACAAGCCCTCTCGTCTCATACCCAGCTTTTCCATCACCCTCCAGGACCGGCGGTTGCGGATGTCAGCCTGGGCCGAGATCCTATGCAGTCCTCGTTCGCCGAACCCCCAATCGACGACCGCGCCGGCGGCCTCCGCCATGAGCCCTCGCCCCCAATGCGATTTCGCCAGGGCGTAGTCTATCTCGCCCGTCTCGTGCTTGGCGTCGACGCTCAGGATGATGCCGCCTACACCGGCGCCGCCCAGCACTATGGCCCAGGAGAGCTCCGTGCCCGGCGCCACCATCCTGTCTGCGATGAACTCCTCTGCGCTTCGCCGCGTGTACGGCTGCGGTACGGAGTCCAGGAGATACTCGGCCCACTCGGGGTCCTTGGCGTACGCGAACACGTCGTCTACGTCTCCCGGGCCGAATGGCCGCAGGACCAGCCGAGGGGTCATCAGCTCGGGGAGGTCGCCCCGTTCCGTCGTATCGTATTTCTCCGGTGGGACGGTTACGGACGGCAGCGGGCCGCCGGGCCCGCTCCATTCGGACCTCAGCACGGCGTAGCAGGCTCCATCAACCCGCTCTCCCCGTTCGACTTCATCGCTTCGATATATCCCGTCGCGCGCCATACCCAGCTTTTCCATCACGCGCAGGGAGCGCCTGTTCCGTGCGTCCGCATGCGCGTAAATGCTGGCGATCCCGTACTCGCGGAACCCCCAATCGCAGACGGCCGACGCAGCCTCCAGCGCCAGTCCCCGTCCCCACACGTCTCTGGCGATGTCGTAGCCGAGCTCCGTCTTCCTGTCCTCGGGGTCGACGGTCAGGCTGATCAGCCCTATCACGCGTCCGTCGTACACGATTGCGAATGCGGCCCCCTTGTCCCGGGAGGTCAGTACAGCCTGTGCGACTACGTACTCGGCGCGTCGACGGTCGTACGGCCGCGGGTAATACGTCGCCCACTCAGGGTCGCTTGCGTACTCGAGCACGTCGTCGATATCCGACAGCCTGAACGGCCGGAGCAGAAGCCGCTCTGTCCTAAGCTCGATGGTCTTGGTCAATGGTGCCTCGTGGCGGCCTGTGCTTTCATCCGCAGTCGTCGGCATCGCTCAGCAGGTATCATAGCGGTCACGTCACGCGGGGTGTGAGCTGGCCAAGGCTCCACAGACATCAAGGAGGTGATCGTGACAACGACGTCGAACAGCTACCGGCCGGCCGTCATGGGCACCACCCACATGGTCTCCGCGGGGCACCATCTCGCCGCCGCGGCGGGCTTCCGAATCCTCGCGGAGGGCGGCAACGCCGTCGACGCGGGCGTGGCCTCGGGCATCGCCCTGAACGTCGTGCGCCCGACCAGCACGAACTTCGGCGGCGTCGCGCCCATCATCATCTACCTCGCGGCCTCCGACTCGGTGGTGACCATCAGCGGACTGGGGCGCTGGCCGCGCGCGGCCTCGATCGAGTACTTCAGCCGGAACGCCGGCGGCGAAATCCCGATGGGCATACTCAGGACCGTCGTGCCGTCCGCCGCCGACGCCTGGCTCACCGCGCTGGAGAAGTACGGCACGATGAGCTTCGAGCAGGTGGTCGCGCCGGCGCTGGAGCTGGCCGAGCAGGGCCACCCGATCTCGGCTTCCGTCCTGCGCGCCCTGCTGAGATCGTCCGACGACGAGTGGCCATCGCAGACGGGCGAGCTGCTCGTGCAGAAGGATCTGGGCCGCACCTTCAGGCGCCTCATCAGCGTCGAGAAGGCCAACGGCTCCAGGGGGCGCGAGGCGGCCATCAGGGCCGCGCGCGACTACTTCTACAAGGACGACATCGCCGAGGAGATGGCGCGATTCAGCCGCGATCAGGGCGGGCTCCTGACGCTGGACGACCTGAAGGATTTTTCCGTCCAGGTCGAGGAGCCGGAGGTGGGCCGCTTCCGGGACTATTCCGTATACACCTGCGGGGCGTGGTGCCAGGGGCCGGTGCTGGCCCAGACGCTGCAGATGCTCGAGGACGACGACCTCGCCGGCCTGGGCCACAACAGCGCCGACTACATCCACCTGCTCTCGCAGGCGCTCAACCTCGCCTTCGCCGACAGGGAGCACTACTACGGCGACCCCGACCACGTGGACGTGCCGATCGACGGGCTTCTGTCGAAGCAGTACACCACTGCCCGACGCGGCGACATAGACATGGAGCGGGCGTTTCCCGAGATGCCGCCCCCGGGCAACCCCTGGCCGTACCAGGGCGACGCGCGGTCCGGCGCGGCGGCGCGGCGGCCCGAGGTCCGGGCGGCCGGAGCCCGTGAGCAGGACACGAGCTACACGTGCACGGTCGATCGGTGGGGGAACGCCTTCTCGGCGACGCCCAGCGACGGCGTGGGCGGGTGCAAGGTCATCCCCGGCCTGGGGTTCACGCTGTCGGCCAGGGGAACGCAGAGCTGGCTGGAGCCCGACCACCCCTCCAGCCTGCAGCCGTGGAAGCGCCCGCGACTCACGCCCAACCCCGCCATCGCGTTCAAGGAGGGGCGGCTGCTCATGCCGTTCGGCGCGCCGGGCGGAGACGCGCAGTGTCCGGCCATGTTGCAGATGTTCCTGAACATCGTCGAGTTCGGCATGGACCCGCAGCAGGCTGTGGAGCAGCCCCGGTTCACCTCCTGGAACTTCCCCAACTCGTTCTGGCCTCACGCCTATCTCCCGGGGCGCCTGTCCGTGGAGGACACCCTACCCGAGAGCACGATCCGGGAGCTCGGCCGCCGTGGCCACGATCTCGAGGTGCTGACCGACGCGGGCGCGGTCACCGGCTCGCTCAAGGGCATCGTGGTGGACCAGGAGTCGGGCGTGCTGAAGGGCGCGGCCGACCCCCGCCGCGAAGCCTGCTGCATCGGCTGGTAGGGAGCCCGCCATGCCGACCTATAGACGCCTCATCATCGCGTGGTTCTTCGTCCCGATGCACCGGCTCGTGTTCCGCCTCTCCGGCGGCCGCCTTCTGGGCCGCTTGGAAGGCGAAGGAATCCTTATTCTCGCGATCAGGGGACGCAGGAGCGGCAAGCCCCGGTCGTCTCCCTTGATGTACTTCCAGTTCGAAGAGTCCGGCGACCTCATTGTCGTCGCTTCGAACTACGGCCAGTACCGCCATCCGGCGTGGTACCTGAACGTCGCCGCCGACCCGAACGTTTCCGTCGAAGCTAACGGCGAGCGTTTCGCCGCCGAGGCCCGCATAACCCAGGGCGAAGAACGCACCGCGCTGTTCGACAAGGTGGCTGCGGCGAATCCACGCTTCGCCGGCTACCGCGCCGGCACCGACCGCCGGATCCCCGTCGTCGCGCTCCGCCGCCCCTGACGCCAGGCGTCAGAAGGGCATCGGCCGGCCCAGTCCGCGCTCCTGTGCCATGCGGTAGACGCGAATACCGACGGCGATGTCCTCGATGGCGAGTCCCTGGGACTCGAAGAGGGTGATGTCGCCGTCCGACGCGCGGCCCGCGACCTGGCCTGTCACCACGTCGGACAGGTTGCGGACGTGGTTCCACGTGACAATGCCGCGGTCGATGGGATCGACGAGGTCGCCGCACTCGATCTTCGCTCCGTCGACGTCGTCGGCAACGATCACGCTGGCGCGGCGAACGACGTCGCAGTCGACTTCCCGCTTCATCCAGTGGTTGTTTCCGGCGGCGTTGACGTGCGCGCCGGCGCTGAGCCACTCGCCCCGCAGGACGGGCCTGGCAGCCGTGGTGATGACGTTGACGATGTCCACGTCTTCGACGCACTCCTGGCCGCTGCCGACGGGGCGGACTTCGATGCCGAGCCGCCCCTCCATGACCGAGGCGAGACGTTCCCGGTTCTCACGGGTACGGGAGTAGATTCTCGCGCTCGTGATATCTCTGACCTTGCACACGGCTTCGAGCTGGGTGCTGGCCTGGTAGCCTGAGCCGATCATGCCGACCGTGGACGCGTCGGCGCGGGACATGTACTTCGTTGCTATGCCGCTGGCGGCCCCGGTGCGGACCTGGCCCATGCCGTTGGCCTCGATGAGGGCGATAAGCTCCGTCGTGGTGGCGTCGTAGAGGTGCACATAGAAGCGTGAGCGGCCGGGACCTACGCCGTAGGTCTTCATGCCCATGACGCCGAGCTCGTGGGCGGTCGCGGCCATGAAGTTGAAGGAGCCTCCGCCGTTGGGCAGGCGGTTACGCGGGAAGTTGAAAGCCGTGCCTTCCGCGAGGTGGACGAAGCCCCTTTCCACCTCTTCGAGGGCAATGTCCATGGTCAATACGGCGGCGACGTCTTCTTCCGTGAGGTAGAGGGCCATATCGGTTCTCCCTTGTGGGCGAATATCGGGGATTCAGCCGCCCCTTCCGATGGTGGGAGCGAAAGTGCAGCCCAGTACCGTGGGCGTTGTCGGTGGAGATTCGCGGCGACGTGACAGGTCTTGTCTATGAGTACCTGGAGGAGCGGCGAGCCTTCTACACCATACGCTGCCGAGCAACAAAGTGCTGCAATGGGAGATCGCTCCACTGCTGATACGACCTGTGAGGAGGCCGCCGAAGCGTCCAGTTTGACTCGCCTTGCAGGACCTGACTATGATGCTCCCATCTCGCTTGGGCTGTCTTTGAGCCTGAAGACTGCCAATATGGGAAATCCCGGCTCAGTGGTTGACGCTTGGCACAATCAGATCCTGGCGCACGACCGCGACGTCACGGCGCTGCGCGGCGATGGACACGAGCACGGTCAAGGGCACGGCCACCGCAGTTTTGGGTGCGCCAACAGGCCACTGGACCCCTACCGCACCGACGACCCGGCGCTGAACAGCCTCTACACCGCCCTGAGGACGGATGCGGACGTCCTCGACGTGGGCGGGGGCGCAGGCCGGTTTGCACTGGCCCTAGCAACACGGGCCAAGCACGTAACCGTCGTCGAGCCGTCCGCGGACTCCGTCGAGGTGCTAAAGACCCGCGCGGCAGAGGCCGGACTCACCAACGTCACAGTCATCAACGAATCGTGGGAAGACGCGGAAGCGCCCTCGGCAGAGATGGTGCTCTGCTCGCTGGTGCTGCACCATGTGCCGGACGCCGTGCCCTTCGTGGCCAAGATGCAAGAGCACGCCAGGGACCGCGTTGTGGTGGTGGAGACTATGGAGACACCAGGGGCCCTGCAGGTCCCCTTCTACGAGCGCGTGTACGGCTCGGCCCCAACGCCCCTGCCGGGGCTACCGAACGTGTTGGGTCTGCTGTGGGCCATGGACATCTTCCCTGATGTGACGATGCTCAGCCCTGAGGCCGCCGTGCTGGACACGGATCGCGACGCGGCGCTGGAGCAGCTGCGGGGCCGGCTGGCCGTGAGGGAAGGTACTGAGGCGGACAAGCGGCTGCGCGCGGCCGCCGATGGTTTGCTGGAAGAGACTCCTGTGGGCCTCATGGTCCGGGGCGTGGCTCCGCTGCGGCAGGCCATCGTCACGTGGAGGCCCACAC
Organism: Dehalococcoidia bacterium; assembly: GCA_965261815.1. Lineage (GTDB taxonomy): Bacteria > Chloroflexota > Dehalococcoidia > Lucifugimonadales > CAZENU01 > CAZENU01. Next base: position 1,954,781 of record CBDHDR010000002.1, on the reverse strand, counting down.
ACTGGGGCTAGCGGGCGGCGCCATCCTTCACTGCCAACAGGTTATGACACCTGAAGCTCCTAGAGAGGGGGATGCCGGCTTGTACAGGACGTCGTGTCGACCGCGGTGATCACCTTCCCCTGATTTCCTCGATATATTCATCGATGTCGAAGTCGACGCCATCCAGAATCCCGGCGACCCGGTCCACAGGATGGAGCGCGGCCGCACGCTTCCGAATGAGCAGGCCCTGCTCGGTCGGGCTGATATCGACCTCGACGTCGTGATGCAGCCCGAAGCGCTCCCGTAGCGCCTTGGGGATGGTGACTTGGCCTCGCTCGGATATTCGCATGCTTTCACCGGTTAGGATAGCTGGTGCATGAAATCATACCGTCTGGGGCACTTCGCGCACAGCTGCCTGCGGTCTGCCAGTCTACTTGGCGGAGTGGGACGTGCCCAATGCTGCCAAAGAGGGCGCCGACTCCGTGGTAGTCGGCGGCTGCCAGTTCACAGAGTGGTCGGAGTTGCAAAGCGTATGCCGTATGCTCTATGCTCTTGTATGCATACTCCATGGGGAGAAAGCCGATGCGCATAGGAATCAACATCCCGGACGAACTTCTGCGAAAGGTCAAGGCAATCCGGCCCCCGGTCAACGTCTCCGAGGTCTGTCGCGACGCTCTCGACCGCTGTGTCGAGATGAGCGATCAAGCCAAGGCTCAGGCGATTGCAGATGGCGTGGACGAGCATGTCATCAGACTAGCGAAGTCCGTCAAGAAGCCAATGATCGAACCGGATTGGACGTCCTGCGCTTTGGAGGATGCACGAGATTGGGTGCGGGCGGTCACGCCGGAGAGTTGGCAACAGTTCACATACCAGAGTGACTTTCTCCGCGCTAAGAACCGGGACGACGCTGAGATGGTCGATATCTGGTCACAGGACGGAGGCTGCAAAGGACTCCTACAACGTCTGCAAGATCACAAGGAATGGTTCGAAGGCCAGTTCGACCTGCGACTCGATTCAGACGTAGTGGCAGACCCATTTGCCAAAGCCCATGAAGAGTACTCCAGGGCATGGCTGGGTTACGTTTACGAAGCACGACGCAAGCTCGAAGAACACCACAAGGCTCAGTACGATAGGGTGATGGCCGAGCGTGCAGAGTATCGGCGGTCACTGAGGGACCCAGAGCTTCCGCCCCAACTGGTCCAATAGCACCGCTCGGTCACGCGGGCATGGACTCGTTCCACGACCAACGAGCGTGACTCTGCGGCAATACGGTTCCGGTCACTGAAGCGGCTGGCGACCCCGACCGCATAAGAGGCAGAACCTTCACCCTGCAGCTCAGACCGGCGTTCCAGGGGGAAGCACCAGTAACGCACTGACTGCAGGCTTTACCCACTGACCTCCTCCAGGACCTCTTGACTGACGTGGTAGGAGTGCTCGTCTGTGGGAAACTCCCCGCGCGCGACGTCTTCGACATAGGCCTCGAAGGCACCCAATATCTGTTCACTCAGGTTGGCGTATTTCTTGACAAATTTCGGAGTGAACCGGTCGAACAAGCCCAGGATGTCGTGGGAAACGAGGCCCTGTCCATCACAGTAGATACCGGCGCCGTAGCTGATGGTGGGCACCTCGAGGCGTTCTGTTACGATCTTCGCGATCTGGTCTGGCACACACTCCAGGATGACCGCGAACGCTCCCGCTTCCTCGACCGCCAGCGCGTCTTCGATGACTTGCCGCGCGGTCTGCACGTCCCGACCCTGGGCCTTATATCCCCCGAGCAGGGAGATGTGCTGAGGCGTCAGGCCAACGTGGCCCATGACCGGCATCCCCGCTCTCACAATCGCCCTGACGATGTGTGCCGCGTCGACTCCGCCCTCGACCTTCACCGAATCGGTGCCGCCCTCTTGCATGAACCGCCCAGCGTTGATGATGGCATCGCGCTCAGACGTGTTGTTCGACATGAATGGCATGTCACCGACTACCAGGGCATATTTCGTTGCGCGCGTTACGGCCTTGCTGTGGTGGAGCATCTCGTCCAAGGTCACGGAAACGGTTGTCTCGTAGCCCAGGACAGTCATGGCCAGGGAATCGCCGACGAGAATAGTGTCGAGGCCAGCCCGGTCGGCGAGCAGGGCCATCGGGTAGTCCGCGATGCTCAGCATGGTGATCTTCCGGCCCTGCCGCTTCATTCTCTGAAGGTCGAGGATCGTAGTTTTCCTTCGTTCAACCTGTTTGTCGCCCATGCTGGCACCTCATCGCTTGTTGCTGCGTCAGATTATGCGGTCACGTTCCGACGCAGGCCCACTTAGTTGGACTCGAACCACGAGGGAGCAGTCCATCAGGCCGTAGAGACCAAGGGAACCAAAGCGGCTGGCGACCCCGACCGGATTCGAACCGGCGATCTCTGCCTTGACAGGGCAGTGTGTTAAGCCGCTACACCACGGGGCCGCGCTGTGTGCCTGTCCCTGGCCGACCGGGCTATTCGCCTGGTCGCCGGGGAGGCGTTGGGGGGATTGTGCTGTGGGATGTTGGCGTCTGCCGCTCTTCGGGCCCGCGCCCGGAGCGAGCCGCTAGCCTGGCTGAGCGGCCTCCAGGGCGGCGTCCAGCTTCGCCGGGCTGTAGCCCACGACCGTCTCGCCTCCGATCACGGTCACGGGCGTCGTCCTGTACCCCATGTTGACGAGGCTCTTCAGGGAGTCGACGCTCTTCGATATGTTGTGCTCAGTGAACGGCACGCCCTTTCGTGAAAGATACACTTTCACCATGTGGCAGGGCCCTCAGCCGTTCGACGTGAATACCAGTATTTCGCTGCTCACTCGGATTCGCTCTCCGGCGCCTGCTTCGGTTTCGCCTGGTCCGCCGGCGCCTTTCTTCTCTCTCTATTGTACCCGCGTTTGCCGCCCGTGTTCTCGAACAACCCCTCGCCGACCTGCACCGCATCGCCTATCGTCTGCTCGACCTCGCCCTCTTCCTCTTCGTACTTGCGAAGAAACTCTTCGCTAACGAAGAACATTCATATGCAGAACCCGTCCCTCTCGATGTCCTCGTGATGCCGTTCGCACGGGCATATCTTCTTGCGATCCTCCACGGGATCGCCGCTCAGAGGCATTCAAGGGCAGTATCGATAGCCCTGGACACGCTCGTTTTCTCCAAGACCTTCCTGGACGATGCGGACGACCTCGGCGTCCGGGAAGAACTCGTACGGCCCCCGCTGGACGTATCTCTCCGAGAACCCCTTCGCCCTGTCGAACGCCTCGGACTCGCTCAGCTCACGCCGCATCTATGCCTCCTCCGCCTTTGCAGCCGGCCCCATTCGCATCCTCGCGTGCATCTCGCAGGGCATCGCGTGGAACGACCTGGACTGGAGCAGCAGTCTCCGCGCCAGCTCCGGCGCCGCCCGCCTCATCTCGTCGACCGTCTTGTCCGGCGCCACCTCGACGCTCAGCAGGCCCGCCGTGCCGCAGTCGCACCGGACCGCGAAGAAGACCTTCCGGAAGTCCGGATTGGCCGTGAGGTCCATTTTGAACCCCGCGAGCGGCCTCAGACCCGCGTCTTCCGGAAGAGCCTCGGCTATGAGCGCGCGTATCTCGCTCAGCGAGGGCTGACGCGTGTCCGCTGCGGTATGGATATTCCACCTCGTTCGTGCGAGCGTACTGGTGGGCGGTAAAGGATTTGAACCTATGACCTCTGCGATGTCAACGCAGCGCTCTAAACCACTGAGCTAACCGCCCGCCGTCCTACTTGTGCCGCCCTTTCGACCAGATTGAAGTTTAGCAAGGCGCCTGCGAGCCGGTCAACAAAGCCGGCGCGCGTAACTGCTCAGACCTGAGTGGCCCACACAACCCGATCACCCCGAGTGGCGCCGGCGCTTCACCAACGCGCATCGAAGGCGCACGCATAGACCGCGCTATGTGGACTAGGGATGCTCTGAACAACCGTCTTCAGGCTGGGCCGAGTTGACCGAAGTGGTTTTGGGGGCGTTGAATTGCCTCATGGCGCCGTGGTGGGGGTTATTCTCGGCCTACAAACGGCCCTGACAGGGCGTTTCGCCGCCGTTAGGCCTGATTTTGGGCGCACTTATACAAGGCTTCACGCCGCCAGGTACTGTTCGGCCCTCATCAAGTTGGCAAACCCAAACAGCGTCATCAGCCGCTGCGTGTTCTTGGACAGACCCCTGTAGCGGACCTTGGCGTAGCCGAAGTGCCGCTTGATGTACAGGAACGGATGCTCCACCTTAGCTCTGACCGACGCTTTGCGCTTCTCCGACACCGCCTCAGGGCTCCCAGGCTCCAGCTTCCGACGCTGGCCGGGCCTCATCGCCACCTGCCACTCCACATCCAAGCCCTGGTTGCCCGGCCTCTTGTCAACTCCCTGATACCCAGCATCTCCCCACACCTGAGACTCCCCACCGTGCAGCAACCGGGGCAACTCAGTCAGGTCATGCACGTTCGCAGATGTCGTGGTCATGCTGTGCACCACTCCCGTCTGCGAGTCTACACCGATGTGGACCTTCATCCCGAAGTGCCACTCGTTACCCTTCTTCGTCTGGTGCATCTCGGGGTCGCGCTCTTTAGCCCGATTCTTCGTCGATGAGGGCGCCGCTATGATGCTCGCGTCCACTATCGTCCCCTCCTGAAGACGGAGACCCTTGGACTCCAGATAGCGGTTGATCTCCTCGAACAGACCCGCGCCCAACTCATGCTCTTCCAGCAGGTGGCGGAAGTTCAGAATCGTCGTCTCGTCCGGCAGCGGCCCAGACAGTCTCAGCCCTACGAACCGCCTCACCGATTCGACCTCGTAGAGCATGTCCTCCATCCCAGGGTCGCTCAGGTTGTAGAACAACTGCACGCAGTGTATCCGTAGCATCGCCGACAACTCGTAGGGACGCCGACCTCGGCCAGCCTTGGGATAGAACGGTCGAATGCGCTCTTCCAACTCTTCCCACGGGATCAGTCCATCCATGCGCTCAAGGAACTTCTCCCGCCGAGTCTTTCGCTTCTTGCTCTCGTAGTCCAAGTCCGCAAACGTCGGCTGGTTCATTGCCTCTCCTCCCCCGTCTTCAGGCCTTGGCCCTATGTTACTATCCCGCAAACCACCGGGACTTATTCAGAGCATCCCTAGAGCTGCGGGATCTCCTCCATCGCGTCCTCGAACTCGAACGCCCGCGCCCCCTCCACGTCCTCCGACAGCATCGCCACGGGCTTGGGGCGCGCCTCTTCGAGGCCCAAGCGCTCGCGGCCCTCCTCCGACATGTCGAACCGGGCCGGGATTAGCCGCCCGATGATAACGTTCTCCTTCAGGCCTCTCAGCATATCCTTGTCGCCGTTGACCGCGGCCTCGGTCAGCACTCTCGTCGTCTCCTGGAACGACGCCGCGGCCAGGAAGCTCTCCATGCTCAGCGACGCGCGGGTGATGCCCAGGAGCACCGGGCTCGCGGTGGCGGGCTCGCCGCCCTCGGCGAGAACGCCGGCGTTGATCTCCTCGAACTCACGCCGGTCTACGAGCTCCCCGGGCAGCCGGTCGGTATCGCCAGGCGCGTCGATCCGGACCTTTCGCAGCATCTGCGAGACGATGATCTCGTTGTGCTTGGTGTGGATCGTAACGCCCTGGGAGCGATAGACCTTCTGCACCTCCTCGATCAGGTACTTCTCCACGGCGTCGCGGCCCTGGATTCGCAGTACCTGCTGAGGGCTCTTGGGGCCGTGGGTCAGCTCCTGACCGGCCGTGACGCGGTCGCCGTCCCTGACCGCGATGTACGCCGCGGCCGGTATCGGGTACTCGCGCCTGTCCTCGTCGTCCCACGTGATGACCATCCTGCCGTCCTCGTGTCTGACCGTGCCCGCCACGCGGGCCACCAGCTCGGTGGGCTGCAGGGCAGTCGACTCGTCGTCAACCGGCTCGTCCGGCTCCGCGAGCGGGGTACCTATGGCGACCGCCTGACCGTCGCCGACCAGCGCCCTGTAGCCGTCCGGGAACGGATATTCGTCGGTGAACTGATCGGTGCTCACCACCGATACGATGCGGAACTCGCCGACCTCGGGGATCTCGACGGTACCGTCGATTTCGGAGAGCACGGCCTCTCCCTTGGGAGTACGCGCCTCGAGCAGCTCTTCAACCCTGGGGAGGCCGCTCGTGATGTCGACCTCGGCGATGCCGCCCGTATGGAACGTGCGCATCGTAAGCTGGGTCCCCGGCTCTCCGATGCTCTGGGCCGCGATGATGCCGACGGCCTCGCCCATCATCACGGGTTTGCCCGTAGCCAGCGCCATTCCGAAGCACTTCCGACAGACGCCACGCTCGGCATCGCACGACAGCGGCGAGCGGACCACGACCCCGTCCACCCCGGCGTCCTTGATGCGGGAGACGACCTCCCCCGTCAGCGCCTCGTTGCGGTCAACGATGATCTCACCGGTCTCGGGATCGGGCACCGGCAGGGCGGCCAGCCGGCTTGACAGCTGCTCGTCGAAGGACGTCACCAGCGGCTCGGCCGGCCGGTTCTCGACCCACATGCCGTTCTCCGTCTCGCAGTCCTCGACCGTGACCGTGACCTCCTGGGCGACATCGATCAGCCTCCGGGTCAGGTAGCCGCTGTCGGCCGTTCGGAGCGCCGTGTCGGCAAGGCCCTTGCGAGCCCCGTGCGTCGAGAGGAAGTACTCGAGCACGCTCAGGCCCTCGCGGAAGTTCGACTTGATAGGCCGATCTATGATGCGCCCCTTCGGGTTGGACATCAGGCCTCTCATGCCGGCCATCTGCTTGATCTGGGCAATGTTGCCCTTGGCCCCCGACGTGGCCATGAGGTATATCCCGCCGTAGTTGCGCAGGTTCGTCTCGATGACCTTGGTCAGCTCGTCGTTCGCGTTCGTCCAGATCTGGACGGCGTTCGTGTATCTCTCGTCCTCGGTGATCAGGCCGTCCATGTACTGCTGCTCCAGCATGACCACCTTGTCCTCAGCCTGACCGACGATGACTTCCTTCTCGTCGGAGACCTCGATGTCGTTGATCGCGATCGTGATGCCGGACTTCGTCGCGTACCGGAAGCCGATGTCCTTCACCGCGTCCAGCACCTCACGCGCGCCCTCGTTGCCGAGCACGCGGTACGCGTCGCCGGTGATGTCCTTGAGAGCAGCCTTGTCGATCTCCTGGTTGCGGAACCCGAGCTTTTCGGGCAGCACCTCGTTGAAGATGATCCGCCCGAGGGTCGTCTCATGCCAGCCGGCCGAGCCGTTGTCGGCGGAGCCGTCGCGTACCTTGATCAGCGCGCGGAGGTCGACCTTGCCCAGGTCGAACTCCAAGCGGGCGTCGTCGAAGCTGGCGAAGCTGCGGCCCGTGCCCATCGCGTCTTCCTGCACCATCGTCAGGTAGTAGCAGCCGAGCACCATGTCCAGCGTCGGCGCCACGATCGGCTCTCCGGAGCTGGGCGACAGCATGTTGTAGAGGCTCAGCATCACCCGCTTGGCCTCCTGGACCGCGCCGCTGGACAGCGGCACGTGTACGGCCATCTGGTCGCCGTCGAAGTCGGCATTGAAGGCCGTGCACACCAACGGGTGAACCTGAATAGAGCCGCCGTCTATCAGCTTCGGCTGAAACGCCTGAATCCCAAGCCTGTGCAGCGTCGGCGCGCGGTTCAGCAGCACCGGCCGCTGGCTGACGACGTCCTCCAGGATGTCCCACACCTCCGGCCGCGCCCGCTCCGCCAGGCGCTTGGCGCTCTTGATGTTGTGGGCGTGGCCCTGGACCACGAGCTGGTGCATGACGAAGGGCTTGAACAGCTCCAGCGCCATCCGCCGCGGCAGCCCGCACTCGTGCAGCTTCAGCGTCGGCCCCACGGTGATGACCGACCGGCCGCTGTAGTCCACCCGCTTGCCCAGCAGGTTCTGCCTGAACCGGCCCTGCTTGCCGCGCAGCAGGTCGGACAGCGACTTCAGCTTGTGATTGTGGCTGCCCGATACGGCCCGGCCGCGCCGGCCGTTGTCGATCAGCGCGTCTACGGCCTCCTGCAGCATCCGCTTCTCGTTGCGGACGATGATCTCCGGCGCCTGGAGCTCTATGAGCTTCCTCAGCCTGTTGTTCCTGTTAATCACGCGCCGGTAAAGGTCGTTCAGGTCGCTCGTCGCGAACCGGCCCCCGTCGAGCTGGACCATCGGCCTGAGCTCCGGCGGCAGCACCGGCAGCACGGATATGACCATCCACTCCGGCTTGTTGCCGCTCTTCCGGAAGGCCTCGACGACCCTGAGCGTCTTGGTCGCCTTCTTGCGCCGCTGGCCGGACGTGGACCTGAGATCCTCCTGGAGCTTCGCCCTTTCCTTGTCGAGGTCGTAGTCCTTGAGCACGCTGAGGACGGCCTCGGCGCCCATGCCGGCGGTAAACACGTCGGAATAGTTTTCGCGCATCTCGCGGTACCGGGTCTCGGGCAGCAGCTGGCCCACCCGGAAGCTCTCGACGACCTCTTCCTGGGCCTCGAGCTCCTTTTTGAACGCGGTGGACTCTTCCGCGAGCTTCTCGTCGATCTCGGTGGCGATCGCCGCGCGCCGTTTCGTCATCTCCTCGTCGAACCCGCTGTTGAACGCCTCGCTGCGCTGGCTGAGCTCCGCGGCCACCTCGTCTTCGAGCGCGGCCCGCTGCTGGCCCAGCTTCTCCTCAATCTGCTCCGGAGTCTGCACTGTCTCTTCGGCGGCGGCTTCGGCCCCGCCATCGAGCCGGTCTAGCTCGACCTGGGCCTCCTCCTCGAGCCTCTTCAGGCCCTCCTCGCGCCTGGCCTGCATCTCCCCTTCGAGCTTCTCCAAGCCCGCGGCGCGCTCCGCATCCGCCTCTTCTTCGAGTCTCTTGAGACCCTCCTCGCGCTTCGCCTGCGCCTCGTTCTCGAGCCTCTCCACGCCCTCTTCCAGCTGCGTCTGCAGGCGCTCTATCGTGAGGCTGCGGATCTTCTCGTCGACCTGGGTCACCAGGTACTGCGCAAAGTAGACGACCCGCTCGAGGTTCCTCGGAGAGAGGTCCAGCAGCAGTCCGATCCGGCTCGGCGTACCCTTGGAGAACCAGATATGGGCGACCGGAGCGGCGAGCGTGATGCGCCCCATGCGCTCGCGGCGCACCTTGGCGCGCGCGACCTCGACGCCGCAGCGGTCGCAGATCACGCCCTTGTAGCGGATCTTCTTGTACTTGCCACAGTAACACTCCCAGTCTTTCGTCGGGCCGAAGATCCGCTCGCAGAACAGTCCGTCCTTCTCCGGGCGGAGCGTGCGGTAGTTGATCGTCTCCGGCTTCGTGACCTCTCCGTACGACCACATCCTGATCTGGTCCGGCGACGCGAGAGATATTCGAACAGCGTTGAAGTCATTGCCGCTGTGGGCCATATTCGTCTCCTGAGATAACTACCAAGCCGTCTCTTTGAGCTATCGGTACGGCGAAGTCAGAACGGCGCGCGGACGCGGAATCAGCCGGCGGGGCTGTCGGGCACTCCACCCAACGGGGCGGCCCCGTTAGAGTCCCCTTCGCCAAGCGCGATTGGGACCTCCGCCAGGATCGGAGTCGGCAGCCCGGGCACCTCGCTCGCAAGGTCGTCCGGGAGCTCGATCTCGTCGAGCTGCTCGTGGAGCAGCTCCACGGAAAGCCCCAGGCTCTGCAGCTCCTTCAGCAGCACGTGGAACGACTCGGGGATGCCGGGCTGCACGATGTCTTCGCCCTTGACGATAGCCTCGTAGGCCTTCACCCTGCCGACCACGTCGTCGGACTTGACCGTCAGCATCTCCTGCAGGTTGTACGCCGCGCTGTAAGCCTCCAGGGCCCAGACCTCCATCTCACCGAAGCGCTGACCGCCGAACTGGGCCTTGCCGCCCAGCGGCTGCTGCGTTATCAGAGAGTACGGGCCCGTCGACCGGGCGTGGATCTTGTCCTCGACGAGGTGGATCAGCTTCATCATGTAGATGTAGCCGACCGTTATGGGCTGGTCGAACGGCTCGCCCGTCCTCCCGTCGTGCAGCGTGAACTTGCCCAGGATCGGCGCGGCGACCTGCTCCTCCCGGTTCAGCCGCAGGGCCTCGTCCTTGAGCTCCTCCACCGACAGGTCCGCCGAGTTCCGGCCTATCTCTTCCTGGAACCATATCCGCAGGCACGCCTCCCGCGCCTCACCCGAATTGTCCATAGAGAAGACTCGGTCGAGGTTGTAGCCGCGCTCGGCCAGCCATTTTCGAGTGATTTCAAGGTCGAAGTGCGGCCTCCCATCGTCGCTGACCTTCGAGTCTATGGCGCCCGACTTGTGGATCATCCACGCCTGGCCGAGCGCGTCCTCTATCGACACGTCCGAAGTGCTGTCGAACACCGGTGTTACCGCCTTGAAGCCGAGCGTGTTGGCAGCCATGCCCAGGTGCGTCTCCAGCACCTGCCCCAGGTTCATGCGCGCGGGCACGCCGATCGGGTTCAGGATGATGTCTACCGGCGTGCCGTCCTCCAGGAACGGCATGTCCTCCTCGGGCAGGATGCGAGCGATCACGCCCTTGTTGCCGTGCCGGCCGGCCATCTTGTCGCCAACCGCCACCTTGCGGGTCTGGGCGATCCACAGCCGCACCATCTTGTTGACGCCCGGCGACAGCTCGTCGCCGTTCGCCTTGCTGAGCACCTTGACGTTGATCACCTTGCCGTGCTCGCCGTGAGGCACGCGCAGGGAAGTGTCTTTGACGTCCCGCGCCTTCTCTCCGAATATCGCCCGGAGCAACTTCTCCTCGGCGCTCAGCTCCGTCTCGCCCTTGGGAGTGATCTTCCCGACGAGGATGTCGCCCGGGCCGGTCTCGGCGCCGAGCCTGATGATGCCGTCCTCGTCCAGGTCCCGCAGGCTCTCCTCCCCGACGTTGGGGATGTCCCGCGTGATCTCCTCAGGGCCCAGCTTGGTATCCCGAGACTCCACCTCGTGCTTCTCGATGTGGATCGAAGTGAACCGGTCTTCCCGCACCAGCTTCTCGCTGATGATGATCGCGTCCTCGAAGTTGTAGCCCCCCCAGCTCATGAAGGCCACGAGCGTGTTCTGGCCGAGTGCCAGCTCGCCTTCCGCAGTCGACGAGCTGTCCGCGAGGATGTCGCGCACCTTCACCCTGTCGCCCTTACGGACAATGGGGCGCTGGTTGATGCACGTGCCCTGGTTGCTGCGAACGAACTTCTGCAGCCTGTAGACCTCGTCCTTGCCATCGTCGCCGCGCACGACGATGCGGCTCCCGGAAACCTCCGTGACCACTCCCTCGTTCCGGGCGAGCATCACCTGGCCGCTGTCCTGCGCCACCCGGCGTTCCATTCCGGTGCCGACGAGCGGGGGCTGCGGACGCAGCAGCGGCACTGCCTGTCGCTGCATGTTCGATCCCATCAGCGCCCGGGGACCGTCGTTGTGCTCCAAGAACGGGATCAGCGCCGTCGACACGCTGACGAGCTGCATCGGCGAGACATCCATATAGTCCACGTTCTCGGGGGGCTCCATCGAGACGCCGTCGCCCATGCGCGTCTCGATCCTTTCGTCGACGAACTGCCCCTTTTCGTCCAGCGCGGAGCTCGCCTGAGCGATGTGCGTGGCCTCCTCGCCGTGCGCGGACACGTAGACGATGTCCTCCGGATCGTCCGACACGTAGGGCGCGACCGCCAGCGTACGCTCGGGGACCTTGGAGATGCGGGTCCTCAGGCCCTTGGTCACCACCTTGCCGCCGTTTACGATCGTGCCCCCGTCCCCGTCGACGACAGCCTCGCCGATCGTCCGGCCCACCAAGTCCGGCGAGTGGCTCGATATCTCCCGGTAGACCTTCCGGTACGGCGTCTCTAAGAACCCGTAGGAGTTGGTCCGGGCGTACGTAGCCATCGATCCGAGGAGTCCGATGTTCGGGCCCTCGGGGGTCTCGATGGGGCAGATGCGTCCATAGTGCGAGTGGTGCACGTCCCTTACGTCGAAGCCCGCCCGCTCCCGCGAAAGTCCGCCGGGCCCGAGAGCCGACAGCCGGCGCTTGTGCGTAAGCTCCGCCAGAGGGTTCGTCTGGTCCATGAACTGTGATAGCTGCGAGCCGCCGAAGAACTCGCGGATCGCGGCGACCACCGGCCTGATGTTCATCAAGGCCGCCGGCGTCGTCGTGGACGGGTCCATCTGGGTGGTCATCCGCTCCTTGATGACGCGCTCCATCCGCATCAGTCCCAGGCGGACCTGCTTCTGGATCAACTCGCCCACGGCGCGCACGCGGCGGTTACCGAGGTGGTCGATGTCGTCCGCCGACTCGACGTCGCGGTTGATCAGGATCATCATGCGCAACAGGCTGATGATGTCATGGGGAGACAGCGTCCCCTCCCCGGGCCCGCTGTCGAGCGAGAGCCTGAGGTTCAGCTTGTAGCGCCCCACGCGGCTCAGATCGTATCGCCGCGCGTTGAAGAACAGGTTGTCCAGCAGCGTTCGCGCGTTTTCGACGCTGGGCGGCTCGCCCGGGCGCAGTCTACGGTAGAACTCGAGCAGCGCCTCCTGGTGGCTGTCGACCGGGGTGTCCTTGGCGATAGTCGCCTTCATGAACTGGTGCTGCGGGTCGATGTCCACGTCCTCGAAGAGCTCGTGGATCTGATCGTCGGTCACGTATCCGAGGGCCCTGATCAGCATGCTCACCGGGCTCTTGCGCTTCCGGTCGACTTTCACCGAGATCACGTCCCGGTTGCTGGTCTCGAACTCCATCCACGCTCCCCTGGCCGGGATCAGCTTGGCCGAGGACAGCGGCCTGCCGGTCGCGGCGTCGGCGTCGGTCGTGAAGTAGACGCCCGGAGAACGGACGAGCTGGCTGACGACCACCCGCTCGGCGCCGTTGATGATGAAAGTCCCGGTCGACGTCATCATCGGGATGTCGCCTATGAACAGGTCCTGGATCTTCCGCTCGCCCTCGCCCGGACCTGGCGCCTTGGTGTGCAGCTCCACGGTCACGTGGAGAGGCGCGGAGTAGGTTATCTCCCGCTCCCGGCATTCGTCCTCGGTATGGAGGGGATCCTTGAAGTTGTGGTCCAGGAACCGCAGCTCGAATCGCCCCCCGGGGAAGTCCTCAATGGGGGAGATCTCCTCGAACAGCTCTCCGAGACCCTCCGTCTTGAACCAATCGAACGAGTCGATCTGCACTTGTATTAGGTTCGGGACGTCCAAGACCGACTCGATCTTGCCGTACGACCGCTCATTGAAGCCGATACCGTTACTGACCTGCGACGAGGACAGGTTCATACGTTCCTCACTCCTGAAAGCTGATGTCTGCTAGAACACGAGGGAGAGAGCCCGCGGACGGGATCGAAAATGGCGCATCTATAGCAGGGCGCAGAAAGCGTGGGCGGAGGCTGTGGGCATAATCCAACAACGTAAACCTAGCAAAGGCCCACCCCGGCCGTCAACCCCTTTTCGTTCGTATCTGCCCAGTCTTGACGCTACCTGGGGTGAGCCATAGAATGACCAAATGGTACGCAATGGGCGCGCCGTCAAGCTGGTTTCGGCCGGCGGCGTGGTACTCAGGAAGGGCCGCGACGGCGACGAGGTCGTCCTCTGCGGCCGCAGCGACCCGGTCAGGTGGGCGCTGCCCAAGGGCACGCCCGACCCGGGTGAGACTCGAGAGCAGACGGCGCTCCGCGAGGTGCGGGAGGAGACCGGACTCGACGTGCAGATAGTCCGGCAGCTCGACAGCATCCAGTACTGGTTCCTGCGGTCCTCGGATGGAGCACGCTGCCATAAGACGGTCCACTACTACCTGATGGCGCCCACCGGAGGAGACACGTCGCGCCACGACGACGAGTTCGATTTCGTCGAGTGGTTTCCCCTGCCTCAGGCGATAGAGGCCATGACCTACCCGAACGAGGCCAGGATTGTTGAAAAAAGCACTGCCGTGGCTGCGCAATAGGCGCGACGCTGCGGGGGCTTCCAAGATCGAGATCAGGGGCTGCATGGTCGTCATCCGCGAGAAGCGGGTCGAGGACGTAGCCGACGACTACGCCTGGCGCACCGACGAGGAGTTGTCACGCCTCGACGCCACCCAACCGCTCCGGATGTCCTTCTCGGAGTTCGCACGGTTCTCCCGCGAGGAGATTCTCTTCCACAGCCCGGCGTCGAAGCGGCTGGCCATCGACACGGTCGACGGCCTGCACATCGGCAACTGCATGTACTACGACATAGACCTCCGGCGAGGCGAGGCCGAGCTCGGGATAATGATAGGCAACCGCGACTACTGGGGTTTGGGCTACGGCACCAACTCGGTCAACGCCCTTCTGGGCCACATCTTCACCACGACCACCCTCGACAGGGTCTATCTGCATACGCTGAACTGGAACGTCCGCGCGCAGCGGGCCTTCGCCAAGTCCGGCTTCCGCGAGGTCAAGGAGGTCAGGCGCAGCGGGCTGGACTTCCTGCTGATGGACATCCGCCGCGCCGACTGGGAGAGCAGCAACGGTCACAGACCGGAGTAACCACTGATGACCGGAGGTCGAATGTACTGCGGAAGCTGCGGTGCGGTGCGCGAGGATGGCGCTCGGTTCTGCAAGAGCTGCGGCAAAGCTCTGGCCGACCCTCCGCCGGAAGCAGAAGCTCCGGCTGCCGAGCCGCCTCCGCACGTCGAGAACTACTTGGTGCCGGCCATCCTCGTGACCCTCTTCTGCTGCCTGCCCTTCGGGATCGTGTCCATCGTCCACGCGGCCCAGGTCAACGGGAAGGTAGAGGCCGGAGACATCGAGGGCGCTCGGCGGTCCTCCGCCAACGCGAAGATGTGGGCGTGGATATCGTTCGGAACGGTGCTCGCGCCGATCGCACTACTGCTGACGTTTGCCGTCTCCGCATGGTGAGTTGGCGGTGTCTGGAACTCTGAGGGCGCTGGATCGGGCGATATCGCCGCGAGTCACGTACGCGGGGCTGGCTCTCTTGGGCTTCGCGGGTCTTGCCGTGCTGTACGCCGTCGATCCCCGGAACCCTGGCAGCTACCCCGTATGCCCGTTCCTGGGTCTGACCGGGTGCTACTGCCCCGGCTGCGGCACGCTGCGCGCACTGCAACGGCTGATGTTCGGGGATGTCTCGGGCGCGCTCGGCTACAACCCGCTCACGGTGCTGTCGTTGCCCTTCATCGCCTACTCGTTTGCGGCGGGGGCGCTGCGAGCCTTCGATCTGCCGGCGCCACGCCCGCTCTTCCTCCACTCCCGGTGGATCTGGGCCCTGCTGACGGCTATCCTCTTGTTCTGGGCGCTCAGAAACATCCCCGTCGGTCCACTGACCGCCCTGGCCCCGTAGCCCCGCCGCTATCCCAAATCCGCCATTTCGCGAACGGAAAACCCCTTCCCTCGCAACCATCACGGGATCGCATAATGCCAATTGCCCGACACGCTCCTTTTGACGGCCCGGCGACCCGCTGGGTATAATCGATAGCGGTGAGGTTGACGTGCCTAAAAGAACATACCAGCCCAAGAAGCGCAGGCGGAGCCGTGTCCACGGCTTTCGATCTCGTATGCAGACCCGCAGCGGGCGCTCCGTCATAAAGCGCCGCATATTCAAGGGGCGGCATCGGCTGACCGTCTAGCCTGCGGGCAAACCGAAAGGCCCGCGCCCGATGGCCCATGCTCAGCGCCTCATCAGGCAGGCCGACTTTGCCGCTGCCCGGCGTGAAGGGCGCCCCTGGTCGGACCCCCTCCTCGTACTCGTAGCCAGGCCAAACGGCCTGCCCGTGAGCCGCGCCGGCTACTCCGTCAGCAAACGTGTCGGCAACGCGGTCGTCCGCAACCGGGTGAAGCGCCTGTTGCGCGAGTCCGTGCGGCGCATCCCCGTCCGGGAGGGCTGGGACCTCGTCTTCATAGCCCGCAACGACACCGCCGGAGCGGACTTCCATGCCGTCGACCGGTCGGTGACCAGGCTGGTCCGCCGCGCCGGGGTCGCCGCGCGGCCGCGCGGGGCGGAGTAGTGGTGCGCACAATCGTCTTAGTGGCAATACGGCTTTACCAGCGGGCCGTCTCGCCCTACATGCCGGGTGGCTGCCGACACGATCCGACATGCTCGCGGTACACCTACGAGGCGGTCTCGCGGTACGGCGTCCCGAGGGGCGCCTGGCTCGGCGTCAGGCGGATCGCCCGCTGCCGCCCCTTCGGCACCAGCGGGTACGATCCCGTCCCATAGCCGTCCCCTTCCGGTGCGGGGCCAACGCCGAGCTGAAGCGTGGCCTCACCAAACGTGAACGGGTACGGCCAACCCCAAATCCCCCACCTCCGTCATTCCCGCGAACGGAGTCCTTTGAACAACCGTCATTCCCTGAAAAACCGTCATTCCCGCGAACGCGGACCTTTGCGTAACCGTCATTCCCGCGAAGGCGGGAATCCAGGGTTGGGGGTTCCCTACTAGGCATCTCCGCCACGCTGTCTCCCGCAACGGGAGTTACGCAAAGGTCTCCGAACGCGGGAATCCATCCCCGACAGGGTGCACCACTATGACACCGGAAGCAGTCCGTCACGCCCCCCGGCCCAATCAGGTGGGGGATTCTAGGCAACGGGCCGAGGTTGCGATGCCAGTACATCTGTGCTACCCTGCCCGCATGGAACTGCCCCGTGTTCATCTCACCTCTCTTGCACGTGGCCCGGCCCGGATCGCGGCCCGTGGGACACCCTATTCTATTTCACGCCGCGGTGTGCCTGCTCAGATAGGGCAAGCGCTACACCGAGAGTCCCATTTCCCAGCCAAGTGTCCCACCCGCCAGATAGGAACGAGACAAAATGGGACAGAATGGGACAGATTTGAGCGGATAAAGCGGCCGGCCGCCTCGCTGGGAGGCGGATTGACGCACTCTCGTGACCGTTCGCCTCATCCAGTCTGAACAGTTGACCATCCCCAGCGGTGCTTGCCTCGCCACCTTCCGTCCGGGAACGGACTGCGGCACGGAGACACGCGGCGCCAAGTTCAGGCATAATCTACCAATGCGATCCTTTTCCTTGCTTCCGCTACTCGTCGTACTCGTCCTGACCGGCTGCGCCAGGCTCCCAAGTCCGGAAGGCTGGTCGGGCGGCGTGGTCGTGGATGACGTCAGCTACCGCGGCGACGTCTACGAGCGCGTGCTCTACGTCGGCACCCCGGAGGGCGACCTCAGGGCGCTGGTCGCCGAGGACCAGACCCAACCCAGCGCGAACGGCGGCGACGAGCTGTGGCGCTACACGCTGCGGGGCGACATCGAGAAGG
The DNA here is from genome assembly GCA_965261815.1 of Dehalococcoidia bacterium. Taxonomy (GTDB): domain Bacteria; phylum Chloroflexota; class Dehalococcoidia; order Lucifugimonadales; family CAZENU01; genus CAZENU01. Next base: position 1,937,632 of record CBDHDR010000002.1, on the reverse strand, counting down.
ACCTCGTCATCTACGGCACGCCCGCTGTGGCGCGGGACACGATCTTCTTCGCCTCCTACGGCGGCTTCCTGTACTCCCTCAGCCTGGACGGTGAAGAGCAGTGGGACACGAGGATCGGCGACGGCCACCACATCGTAGGCGGCGTGACCGTCGCGGACGACGTGGTGCTGGTCGGGTCCAACGACGGCGCCGTATATGCGTACGAGTACGACTTCGAAAACCACGCCGCCGGGCTGCGGTGGCTGTTCAAGACGGACGGAGAGGTATGGTCGACGCCCGCGGTGCACGACGGCGTCGCCTACTTCGGGTCACTCGACCACCACGTCTACGCGGTAGACCTGGCAAGCGGCGCCCAGATATGGAAGTTCCGAACGGGAGGCGGCGTGGTCGCCGGCCCGGTGGTGGCCGGGGGCAAAGTGCTGGTCGGCTCCTTCGACAGCATCTTCTACGCCATCGACACGTCGACCGGCAGTCCGGTCTGGAAGTTCGAGGGCGCGGACAGGTGGTACTGGGGCCGAGCGGCCGTCATGGGTGACACGGTCTACGCCCCCTCCCTGGACGGGAATCTGTACGCGATCGGTATCGAGGACGGACTCAGGCGCTGGACGCTCGAGACAGAGGGGCCGATCATCGGCGGGCCGACCGTCATTGGCGACAGGCTGGCTGTGCCGTCCAAGGACGGCGGAGTGTACCTCGTGGCCGCCGATGACGGCACGCGTGAGGACCAGTGCGGCCTGGACGACCACCTCAGGGCGTCGCTCGTCGCACGCGGCGATGTCATCTATCTGTCCGATTCGGGCAGCACCGTCCGCGAGCTGGTCGTCAAGCCCAACGGCAAGTTCGGCGAGGGCTGGGCCCACAAGGCCAACGCCGGCCAGGACGAGCCGGAATCCGGGAACTGGAACTGCGGTTAGGCTTCGTGGAGGTCGAAATGGAGTCCGCCAAGCTGGACGTCGAGGTCTCCTGGTACGTCGAACGCACGCCGAAGTCGAAGGCGCTCCAGGAGGAGGCGTCCGCGTACCTGCCCGGCGGCAGCTCCCGGGGGACGCAGTTCTTCGAGCCGTACCCGTTCTTCGCCGAACGCGGCGACGGCCACTACGTCCACGACGTCGACGGCAACCGCTACCTGGACTTCATGCTCAACGCCACCACGCTCATCCTGGGACACGCGCACCCGGACATCACGGCCGCCGTACAGGAGCAGGCCGCGAAGGGAGTGTCCTTCAGCGTCCCGACCGACTCCCAAGCGCGGCTCGCGAAGCTGATCTGCGACCGCGTGCCGTCCATCGACTCGGTACGGTTCACGAACTCCGGCACCGAGGCCACGCTGTACGCCATCAGGGCCGCCCGGGTGTTCACCGGAAGGCACAAGATCGCGAAGTTCGAGGGCGCCTACCACGGCACACACGAGTACGTGTCGGTCAGCTACAGCCCGTCTCTGGACGAGCTCGACCCCGACGGGCCGAGCTCGATACCGGAGTTTGCCGCGATGCCGCCCGGAGTCATGGAAGGCGTGGTCGTGCTGCCGTACAACGACCTGGCCCGAACCGAGCGCATCATCCGCGCCCACGCCGGCGACCTCGCGTGCGTCATCATGGAGCCGGTCGCATCATCCTTCGGCTACCTGCCGGGCGACCCGGACTTCCTGAAAGGCGTCCGCGAGTTGACGGAGGAGCTTGGCATCCTGCTCGTATACGACGAGGTGCAGAGCCTGCGGGTGGCGCCCGGCGGCGCGCAGGAGCTGTTCGGCGTGACGCCCGACGTGACCGCTATGGGCAAGATAGTGGGCGGCGGCATGCCGGCAGGGGCCTTCGGCGGCCGCGCCGACGTCATGTCCCTGTTCAATCCCGTCGACGGTTCCATCGCACACGCGGGCACGTTCAACGGCAACCCGATGACCATGGCCGCCGGCGAGGTGACGATGAGCGCGCTCACCCCGGACGTCTATCGGCGCATGAGCGACCTCGGCGCCTCCCTGCGGGGCAGGCTGCAGGCGGTGTTCGACGAGCTCGACGTAGACGCGCAGGTCACCGGCGTCGCCTCGCTGTTCGGAGTCCACTTCACGTCCGAGGACGTGACCGACTACCGGTCCGTCCTGCGCGCCGACCGGGACATCAAGAAGCGGCTCTTCATCGCCATGCTCAACGAGGGAGTGCTGCTACAGGTCCACGGCAGCGGCGCACTGTCGACGCTCACCACCGAGGCCGAGGTCGACACGCTCATCGAGGCCTACCGCAACGCCGTCCAGCGCATCAGGTAGCCGGCGGCGACGCCAGCCTGCCGTCGGTAACGGAGGCAGGCGGCATGACGTTCACGGTACAAACGCCGCCTGCGTCGTAGGCGGCTCTGACAGTGCTCTCGCCGCCAGGAAGTACGGCCCCGCGCCCAGGACGCAACCTCCTGGCAACCCGCAGACCATCTGCGATGAATCCGATGCGGCGGTTTCGACGTATACCAGTATGAGAGATACGCGTTGTACCAGACCGTCGATTGAAGAGGGCGACAAGCTGTTGGTTCCGGTCCTCCGAATAGCCCCGGTGCTTGGCCTCGTGCTCGCGTTGGCGGCCGGCTGCTCGCGGCCGGCTGAGCCGACGCCCCACACCGTTGCGGAGTCGCCCACGAGTGCCCCGACTGCCACGCCGACTCCGTCGCCCACCGTTGCACCGCCGGCGACGCCGACCCCGTCGCCCACCGTAGTGCCGTCTCCCACGCCGACTCCGTCGCCCACTGTAGTGCCGGCCACCCCCACACCATCGTCGTGGAGACCGGAGCCGCTTGGTATGCACCCACACGACCCGTGCGGTCCTGACACCAGTCCATACATGGGAGGGATCCAAGGGCGTTTCCTCCATTGGATTGGTGGGAACTCAGGGGTGATATTCGACCTCGGATACGCAGCCCTGGGTGGATACGCAATCTGGGCCGTGGACGCCCAAGGAGCCATTGTGCGGAGAGTCATAGAGCCGTACCCGGGAGCCGAGGACTATGGTGGGAGGATAAGTCAGTATGGTTACTACGCCGACGTCTCGCCTGACGGTTCTCGCATCGTGTACTCGACCTGCGAGTACACGGTCTTCGACCACGATAGGATCCACACGACACATAACCTGGGCTATGAGCTTGCTGCCGTGAACGTCGACGGCAGCGGCCGGCAACGGTTGACCAACAACGTGCACTTCGACAACTACCCTGTGTGGTCTCCCGACGGAGCCCGAATCGCCTTCATTGCGCACAACGACTACAGCAGACGAGCCTACTACGACTATTACCTAGTCCCTGATCACTACGACCCTCACAATTCCGATATCTTCACAAGGGCCGCGGATGGAACGGACGAAAGGGTTGTTCCAAATACCAAGGGGGTCGGCCTGTACCCGCCGGTCTGGTCGCCGGACGGAGAGCGGCTGGCGTTCACCGCGCATGAACGCGTGGGGACAACTATACGAGCAAGATATGCGGTATCCGACCCGCTAGAACGCATTCTCTACACGGTTCGCCTGGATGGATCGGACCGGAGAAGGATCGGAAGGGCCACGACTCTGCCCACCTGGTCTCCTGATGGCGAACGGTTAGCGTTCGGACTGGAAGACGGCGTCTACACCGTCCGTTTCGACGGCACGGCCCTTCAGGAATTGTTGGACGATTTCAGGGCGAACGACGTGTCGTGGTCCCCTGACGGGACGCAGCTTCTGCTTGCGTCCAACGAGGGAGTGTACGTCGTGCGACCTGACGGCAGCGGCCTCCGCCGCTTGGGCCCGCGCACCCGGACGACGGCTGCCGCGTGGTCGCCCGATGGGTCGATGATAGCGGCCCGGCGTGAGTTGGATTTGGACCTCGTAAGTATCACCCGTTGGCGCGCCGAGATATTCATCATGGCGCGGGACGGGAGCGATGTGCGGGTGCTAGCCGAAGCATTCTACGAAGACAGTGGCTATGACGAGAAACTCAAGGTTCGCGCGACCAACCCGCCACCGCCCATGCCTCTCACACCTGCGGTCTGCTCAGAGGGTGTAGTTGTCCCGGAGCCAGCAGCCAACCCGGGCCTCGTCGAAGACTGCGAAGCGTTAGTTGCCGCTCTTGGGCGAGACGAGTGGAGTGCGCATCTGCCCGTATGGGCATGGGAAGGCGTCGAAGTCCGCGGCGACCCGCCTCGCGTGCGTGGATTGTCGCTGAGCGGGGCCGGCCTGACGGGGACCATCCGGCCGGAGTTGGGTGACCTCAAGATGCTGGAGGTGCTCGATCTCGTCGGCAACGGCTTGGTGGGCCGGATTCCATCCGCACTAGGCAAGCTCACCATGTTGAAACGACTGTACCTCAACTCCAACGCCCTGAGCGGCGGGATGTCGCCCTCGCTGGGCAGGCTGACCATGTTGAAGACTCTGGACCTCAGCCGGAACAACCTGAGCGGCCCGATACCGCCCGAGTTGGGCAAGCTGGTCGTGCTGGAACGACTGGAACTCCATAACAACGCCCTGAGCGGTCGGATCTCGTCCGAGTTGGGCAAGTTGACCATGTTGAAAACTCTGAGCCTCAGCATCAACAATCTGAGCGGCCCGATACCGTCTGAGTTGGGCAAGTTGACCATGTTGAAAACTCTGAGCCTCAGCATCAACAATCTGAGCGGCCCGATACCGTCTGAGTTGGGCAAGCTGACCATGTTGGAGACTCTGGCCCTCGGCCGGAACAACCTGGGCGGCCCGATACCGCCTGAGCTGGGCAAGCTGACCAGGCTTGAAGGCCTGTACCTCGGCTCTAACAACCTGAGCGGCCCGATACCGCCCGAACTGGGCAGACTGACCAAGCTGAAGGTATTCAGCATCTACGACAACGACCTGATCCGCTGCGTGCCAGCACAGATGCCGTACCGGGCGCTGTTGACCAGCAGGCTACCGCGATGCAATTCCGAAGGTGAGGCAGGCTCGTGAGTAAGACCGCCATGACATGGAAACCACCACCGAGGTTGGGCGCGCTGGCGTTGCCTGAAGCGCCGGCGCTGCTCAGCGTCAGCGGGTCGTCCGGCCCCTCGACTCTGGACCAGCTACCCTGGCATTGCGACCATTTGGCGCAGCAGCCGGGACAGAGGTTATCCTGTAGTCCAGAACTCGCGTCCCCGTTTTGAAGCGCACCATTGGGCCATAGCTGCGGAAGAACGGGAAAGGGTCAAGTAGTACCTGGGTTCTCGTCGAGACATTGCGGGGTAGGCGTCAACTATGCGGTGGTGACGAGGCGACGGGGCCATGGGACGCTGCGCCAACCGCAAGCATCCAATCTCAATTGGACCCAACCTCCAAGGTGCTGACACGGCGAGGTGGTGATGGACGTACGCATCGAGAACGCACCGCCCGAACTCCAGATGCGAAGAGAAAACGACGCCTGTAGCGCCTGCCGCCATCGAAGAGGAGCGTGAGCAATGAGGACGGTATTCCCCCTGGGGACGACGATCTACGATCCGGCGCGATGCTGGAATGGGTACACACTGGTCGTTTCCGACGATATCAGGCTCGTTGACATGAACGGGCGGTCCGTTCATTCCTGGCACATCAGCTCGGGAAGGTCGCCGAAGCTGCTGCCCAACGGGAACCTGGTACTTTGCGAAATGTTGACCCCCGTTGCGCCGCTGGGAGGCGGTCTCGTCGACATGGCCGACCCGGCCAACATTGCCGGCGACTCGCCAGGTGAAGATGAATGGCGTGAGGGAAACGTTCGCGAGTACGACTGGGCCGGGGAGCTGGTGTGGGAGCATCGCGTAGAGGGCAGGTCCAAGGCCGGGTCCGTGTCGCAGAGACTGCCGAACGGTGACACTCTGTTCATGTATAAGGAGCCGCTGCGGGACGAGCATATTGCCCGGTTCAGCGGGCCCAGGGACAACTGGAGCGCCGCCCGCTCGATACTGGCGGACTGTCTGCTCGAAGTCACCCCCGATGGAGCGGTGTCGTGGGACTGGAAATCGTACGACCACCTCGACCTGGACCGCTACCTCGAGATAGACCACCAACCGAACTGGACGCACTTCAACAGCCTTCAGTCGTTACCGGAGAATAGATGGTACGACGCCGGCGACGAGAGGTTCCGGCCGGGCAACATTCTACTGAGCCCCCGGACCCTCGGATTCATATTCATCGTGGACAGACCCTCCGGCAAGGTCGTCTGGGAGTACGAGGGAGATTACAACGGCGGCCTGGCCGGACAGCATGAGCCCCTCATGATCGAGAAGGGATTCCCCGGAGAAGGCAACATACTGTTGCTGGACAATGGGATACCTCCGCTGAGAGACGTCCGGCACGCTGGAGTGTCCTATGTCCTCGAGATCGACCCTGTGGCCGGTGAGGCGAGACGCCGCGTCCCAGACGTCTTGCCTCCTCTCCCTCGACGGGAGAGGACTGAGGTGAGGGTGAACCCCGGCCGCGGATCATGTCTATCATTGAATCACACGAATCACAGTTCAGACGTTCCTCAGGCGGCACACGCGGATGGCACACCACCTGTGCCATTTTCCGCCAAAAGTGTGCCACCGCCCAGATAGGAATGGCACACTTTGGCACACAATGGCACAGCTCACAGGAAAATCGCCCCCTGCACTCAGGGCCAGGCGCACCCGCACGACTGAGACCCGCCCGGACGCGACCGGGTACCCCTACCGCCCCTCGAACCGCGGCGGCCGGCGCTCCCCGAACGCGCGGCGGCCTTCGTGGAAGTCCTCGGAGTCGAAATTGGCGTAGGGCAACCGCGTCTCCTCGGCGCTCAGCCCATCCAGGCCGGGATTGCGCAGCACGGTCCGCATGATCTGCTTGTGACGGCGATGGGAAAGCGGCGCCAGTGCGGCGATCCGCGCGGCCAGGGCGTAGACGCGCTCGCCGACCTCCTCCAGCGGCGCGACCTCGTTGACCAGCCCCATCCGCAGCGCCTCTTCGGCGTCGACCAGCCTGCCGGTCAGCAGCAGATCGCTGGCGGTGCCGCGGCCCACGAGCCCGACCAGGCGGCCCATCTCCCCGTAGCCGATGATGATGCCCAGCTTCGCGGCCGGTATCCCGAAACGGCTGTTGTCCGCGGCGATGCGTATGTCCGCGGCCAGCGAAAGCTCGCACCCGCCGCCGACGCAGGCGCCCTTGATCAGACACAACGTCGGCTGCGGGAGGGCCTCTACGGCGTCGATCGCGCCGTCGAACGCCTCGGCGTAGACCTCGCCCTGCTTGGAGTCGCTGCGGTGGCGGCCGAAATCGGAGATGTCCGCCCCGGCCGAGAACGCCGCGTCGCCGGCCCCGGCGATCACCACTACGCGGATGTCGCGACGCTCCGCCAACGCGCCCGCGGTGCTCCGGAGCAGCTTCCAGCCTTCGTAGTCGAGGGCGTTTCGGCGTTCGGGCCGGTTGAGCGTGATCGTGGCGATCCCGTCCTCGACGGCCAGGACGATGGCGTCGCCGGAAGAACGGTTGTCGCTTCCGTGCGTCATCTCAGAAGGACGAAAAGCCGCCGTCGACCGGGATGACGGCCCCGGTGACGTAGTCCGACGCGCTGCTGGACAGGAAAACCGCGACCCCGGCGAAGTCGGCGGGCACACCCCAGCGCCCCTGCGGTATCCGGGAGCTGATCATCGCGTGGCGATCGGGGGCGATCGTCTGCAGCGGGGCCGTGAGGTCCGTCTCGATCCAGCCGGGCAGGATCGTGTTGGCCTGGATGTTGTCCTTGGCCCACGCGACGGCCATGTTCTTGGCGAGCTGCACCGCACCGCCCTTGCTGGCGCCGTAGGCGGGCGCCCAGTCGAGGCCGAATATCGAGGTCATCGAGCCGATGTTGATGACCTTCCCCCCGCCGGTCTTGACCATGTGAGGGTAGACCGCCCTGGCGAACAGGAACATGCCCTTGAGGTTCACGTCCACGACGCTGTCCCAGTCCTCGACCGTGTAGTCCTGTAGCAGCCCGCGCTTGGCGATGCCGGCGTTATTGACCAGGATGTCGATGCGGCCCAGGCGTTCGGCGGTCGAGGCGACGACCTCGTCGACCGCCGCCTCGTCGCTGACGTCGGCCGCGAAGCCCAGCGCCGCGACGCCGTGCCCGCGGAGCCGCTCGGCCGCGGCCGCCGTCTTGGCCTCGTCCCGTCCCACGATCGACACGCTCGCGCCGGCGCAGGCCAGGCCCTCGGCGATGCCGAGCCCGATACCGCCGTTGCCGCCCGTGACGATGGCGGCTCTGCCGCTGAGATCGAAGATGCTATTGTCCACTTCCGTTCGCGCTCCTAACCATATCCGGCGCCGTTATCTTATAGCAGTCCGCGGACTGCGCGCTCGGTTCGCCTGCTAGAGGCTCTTCTTGAAGTAGACGACTCTTGCAGTCTCCTCGAAGCCGAGACCACTATGCATGCTGTGGCTCACCGTGTTGTCGATGAGCGCGTCGGATGCCAGCTCCGTGCATCCTCCGGCCCGTCCCCATCTCTGCACCGCCTGACTGAGCAGCCTGGCGACTCCCCGTCGGCGAAACTCGGGCCTGACGTAGATGCCCTCGAGGAACGCCTCCGGGCTCGTCTTGCATCCGTTGACGTAGTCGGTGCGGACCGACACCTCGGCGAAGCCCGCCCCCTGCCCCTCGGGGGAGACCGCGAGAAACGCGGCGAACCGGGACGGCTCCGCCACGACGCGTTTCAGATGGGCCACGTGCTCGACGTGGTCGGCATGATCCCAGAGCCGACCTCTCATCTCCAGCCAGTCGGAATCGGTCGGATCGCGGAGCTGTCTGACTTCCATGATTACCCCCGTACCGCCATCTCAACCTACCCCGTCAGGGTCGGCCATTGTAGCTCATGCGGCCGGCCTGATTCCGCGTCGAGAGGAGGCTGGAGCCGGCCCGTTGTTGGGCGGGCTGGGTATTCGGATATACTGTCCACTGTACATACGGAGGAGACTATATTTGGAAGTAACCAAGCACGAACCTGGAATGTTCAGCTGGGCCGACCTGGGTACGCCGGATGCCGAGGGGGCCAAGCGGTTCTACAGTGAGCTGCTCGAGCTGGACACCACCGACATGCAGATGGGCGAGGGCATGTCTTACACGATGCTGAGCAAGGGCGGGAAAAACTCCTGCGCGCTCTATACGATGCCGGACGAGATGGCGCAGATGACCGGGGGCCGCCCCGCGTGGCTGAGCTACTTCACGGTCGAGAGCGCCGACGAGACGGCGCCGCGGATTACGGAGCTGGGCGGCACGGTGATGAACGGGCCCTTCGACGTGTTCACCTCCGGGCGCATGGTCGTCGCCATGGACCCGACGGGCGCCATGTTCGCGGTCTGGGAGCCCAGGGACCACATCGGCGCGGGAATCTTCGGCGAGCCGGGCGCCCTGGCCTGGAACGAGCTGTACACGCACGACACGGACGCGGCGGCAAGGTTCTACGGCGGCCTGTTCGGCTGGACGGCCAACGCGGCTCTCAGCGGCGACGGCGGCGAGTACGTCGAGTACCGCCTCGACGGGCAGTCGGCCGCCGGCATGATGGCGATCAGGAAAGAGTGGGGCGAGATGCCCGCCAACTGGTCGATCTACTTCTCCGTCGCCGACCTCGACGCCTCGCTCGACAAGGCTAACGACCTCGGGGCAACGGTGGTCATGCAGCCCTTGGAGGTCGCCGGAGTCGGCCGGTTCGCGTTCCTGCAGGACCCCCAGGGCGGCCACTTCTCCATCATCCAGATCACACGTGACGACGGGTAGGGGCGTCTCGATGATAGAGAACATCCAGATTCGGGGCCTGCTGTCGTTCAGGGATGCGTCCCTAGAGATGCGTTCGCTCAATGTCCTCATCGGACCCAACGCCTCTGGCAAGTCGAACCTGATCGAGATCATGGCGCTCCTCCGCGGGCTGCCAAGGGACCTGCCGGACTTTTTCCTCCGGAGCGGGGGAACGTCGGATTGGCTCTGGAAAGGGAACCCCGCAGCGGGCAATGGCGTGAGGGGCGACAGCGCCATCGATATCGAGTTGGCGAATCCCCTGGGTGGAAATCCCCTCAGGCTGATCCTCGGCCTGTCGCAGCGGTCTCAGTTCATGCACATCGAAGAAGAGCGGTTGGAATACGCTCGCGCCTTTGACGGTTTCGACAGGCCGTACTGGTTCTTCTCTGTGACCAACAGGCATGGGCAAATCCCGGTACGTCCACGTGCGGATGGCGTCCACTCGGATCCAAACGCCGCCACCGGGGTCAGTCACCAGGCTGACGCTTCGATCGGCCCCGACGACCTGCCGCCCGGTCAGTCCGTCCTGCGCGAACGTCGCGATTCGACCCTGTATCCTCAGGTCACCGCCGTTGCTCGAAGCCTCGACGCGATCCGGCTCTTTCGAGAATGGAACATGGGAAGAGCGTCCTCCGTCAGGGACGCGGCACGTACCGACGGGCCCTCTGATTTTCTGTCGGAGGACTTCAGCAACTTGGCCCTCGTCCTGAACAACCTGCAGAACGGCCCGGCGTTCGAAACCGTCGAGAGCAACCTGAATCGCTTCTACGAGTCCTACGAACGCATATCTGTCAATATCCAGGCGTCAAGAGCCGAGCTGATGATCCGAGAGAAAGGGCTTTCGAGCGCCGTTCCGGCCACCCGCCTGTCCGACGGCACACTCAGATTCCTGGCGCTAATGGCTATCCTTTGTCACCCTGAGCCACCGCCCCTGGTCTGCATCGAAGAGCCGGAACTGGGACTTCATCCCGACATCATTCCCATAATCGCCGAGTTGATGGAATCCGCTTCTGAGCGAACGCAGCTTGTGATAACAACCCACTCCGTCAAGTTGATAAACGCCTTATCGAACGCTCCCGAGAGCGTCGTGATATGTACACTCGACCCCGGAGAGGGAACTCAGTTGGAACGCTTGTCGCGCCAAGAGCTCAATCCCTGGCTGGAGCGGTTCGAGCTTGGAGAGTTGTGGGAGATGGGCGAAATCGGCGGGAACAGGTGGTAGCCCCGATCACCATCTACTACGAAGGCTCTCCCGCCCTTCGCGAAGGGTTCAGCGCGTTCTTTTCGGGGATTCCAGGAGGCAAGCCGAAGGTCGTAGCCGGAAAATCCTTCGGCAACACGATAAGGGCCTTCGTCATCGCCGTCGAGCACAGCAGCTCGATCAACTTCCTGCTCGTGGACGCGGACGGTCCGAACGACGGCAGGTTGTTGCAAAAGGTGACCGCCAACCCGGAGTGGAAGAGCGGGCTGGTAGTTTCCGAAGACCAGATCCACTTCATGGTGCATGTCATGGAGTCGTGGCTCCTTGCGGACAAAGACACTCTGAAGACGTACTACGGACAAGAGTTCCGGCCCGCCCGTCTGCCGCCCAATCCCAAGGTCGAGCATATCCCGAAGGGCGACATCGCCAAGGGACTGCGGGATGCGACGCGCCACACCAACAAGGGACCGTACCACAAGACAAAGCACGCGCCCGCGATACTCGCCCGAATCGACACCGCCAAGGTTCGCGAAGCCGCTCCCTCTTGCGACCGCTTATTCCAAGCCATCGAGTCCAACACTGAGCAGCACGGTTGACCCACAGGAGTTGAACACCGCATGAGGTACTACAGACTGACGGCCGCCGACGGTGAGCCGCGCCTCGCCGTCGAGGTCGAAGACGACGTCCTGCACGACCTGACTTCCATCGACGAAGACCTGACCGAGATAGACCAGTTGGCGTCCGCGGCGTCGCTGTCGGGGAGCACCATCGACGATCTCGCGCGAGCGGTGCTCGACGCCGGGGAGGCCGACACGCACAACCTCCCGCAACTCCTGGACGAGTCGCGCGACGGAACCGGGGAGTTCTGGATCGACCGCCGTTCGATCCGCCCGAGGTCTGGGCCGCCGGCGTCACCTACAGGACGAGCGAGATGGAGCGCCGGCGCGAGTCCGATACGCCGGACGTCTACTCGAAGGTGTACGCGGCCGAGCGCCCGGAGATCTTCTTCAAGGCGACCCCCGAGCGCTGCATGGGCCCGTTCGAGTCCATCGGCATTCGCGAGGACTCCGACTGGAACGTCCCGGAGCCGGAACTCGCGTTCGTCGTCTACAAGGGAGAGATCATCGGCTACACCGCAGGCAACGACGTGAGCAGCCGGTCCATCGAGGGCGAGAACCCGCTTTACCTGCCTCAGGCCAAGCTGTACGCGAATAGCTGCGCCATAGGCCCCTGCTTCGTCACCGCGGACGCCATCGGCGACCCCCACTCCCTCGACATCGAGTGCGCCATACTACGCGACGACCAGACGCTGTTCAGCGGCAAGACGTCGACGTCGGGCATGGCGCGGAAGTGCGGCGAGCTCTCCGACTGGCTCCACCGCCACAACGTGATCCCCAACCTGACGACCGTCCTCACCGGCACGGCCATCGTCCCCCCGCCCGACGTCACGCTCCAGGAAGGCGACGTCGTCCAGATAACGATAGAAAAGATAGGCCTGCTGGAGAACGACGTAATCGTAGTCTGAGGCCCGAGTCGCAACGGCCCGGAATCTGTTGCGGATAGCCGGCGCGGCTATCCGGCGGTCATCTGCTCCTGGACGGTCCTGCCTATGCTGGCGGGGGTCGGGACTATGGCTGCGCCCGCGGCCGACAGCGCCTTGATCTTCTCGTCGGCGCGGCCCGCCCTGCCAGTAATGATCGCCCCGGCGTGGCCCATCCGGCGGCCCGGCGGCGCCGTCCGGCCGACTATCAGCGCGGCCACCGGCTTGGTGAAGTCGCTCCGGATGTACTCGGCGGCCTCCTGCTCACGGGTGCCGCCGATCTCGCCGATCAGTACGACGCTCTCGGTCTCCGGGTCGGCCTCGAACATCTCCAGGATGTCGATGAAGGACGTGCCGCTGACCGGGTCGCCGCCTATCCCCACGCAGGTCGACTGGCCGATGCCCAGGCCGGAGAGCTGGCCTACAGCCTCGTAGGTGAGCGTCCCGCTGCGAGACACGACGCCGACGCCGCCCGGAACGTGGATCGCGCCGGGCATGATGCCAACCTTGCACCGCGAGCCCGGAGAGATCATCCCGGGACAGTTCGGCCCTATCAGCGTCACGTCTTTGTCTCGGATGTAGTTGACGGCCCTGGCGGTGTCGCGGACCGGCACGCCCTCGGTGATGCAGGCGACCACCCCGATGCCGGCGTCGACCGCCTCGACTATGGCGTCGTCGGCCCCCAGCCGCGGCGGCACGAAGATCATGGAGGTGTTGGCGCCGGTCCGGTCCACGGCCTGCCGGACGGTGTTGAAGACCGGCACGTCGCCGTCGAAAGTCTGGCCACCCTTGCCGGGTGTGACGCCCGCGACCAGGTTGGCGCCGTACTCCCTACATCGCAGGGCGTGGAAGCTGCCCTCCCTGCCGGTGATGCCCTGCACCAGCAGACGTGTCTGCTCGCCAACCAGTATGCTCATTCACATGCTCCGTTCATCACGGCTCCGAGACGGGGCCGACAGCGCTCACGCGCCGGCGCGCAGCGCCTCGGCGGCCTCGTCCAGGTCGTCCACCAGGGTCACGGCCAGGCTCGACTCCCGGAGAAGGCTGCGCCCCTCGTCGGCATTGGTGCCCGACATGCGCACCACCAGCGGCGTCATCGCGTGGGACGTAGACTCGGCGGCGGCTATCACGCCCCGGGAGACGATGTCGCACCTGAGTATGCCGCCGAATATGTTGATCAGGGTCGTCTTCACGTTGGCGTCGGACAGGATGATCTCCATGGCCTGCGCGACCTTCTCCTCGTCCGCGCTGCCGCCGACGTCGAGAAAGTTCGCCGGCGCGGCGCCGGCGGCCCTGGCCACGTCCATCGTCGCCATCGCCAGGCCCGCGCCGTTGACCATGCATCCAACGTCGCCGTCGAGCTTCACGTAGCTGATGCCGGCGCGCGCGGCCCGCTCCTCCAGGGGGTCGTCCTGCTCCGGGTCCCGGAGCGCCTCGAGGCGGGGGTGCTTGAACAGGGCATCGTCGTCGAAGGCCAGCTTCGCGTCGGCGGCCAGGACTCTGCCGTCCCCGGTCACGACCAGCGGATTGATCTCCGCCAGCGAGCAGTCGTTGTCGTCGAAGACGCGGTACAGGCCCTCGATCAGGCTCGACGCGGCGCGGACGTGCTCGGCGGCGAACTCAAGCCGGTAGGCCAACGTGCGCGCCTGGTACGGCCGCAGACCGAGGGCCGGATCGACGGCGACCCGCAGGATCTTCTCCGGGGTCCTGTCGGCGACCTCCTCGATATCCATGCCGCCCGCCTCGCTGGCCATGACGATTGCGCCGCGCACGGCGCCGTCGACGAGCATGGCGAGGTAGAGCTCGCGTCGGACGTCGAGCTGCTCCTCGACCAGTACCCGGCGCACAGGCACGCCCTCGGGGACCGTCTGGGCCGTGACGAGCAAGGTCCCCAGAAGTGCGGCAGCCGCCGCCTCGGCCTCTTCGGGCGTAGAGACCAGCTTGATCCCGCCGGCCTTGCCGCGCCCGCCCGCGTGGACCTGCGCCTTGACTACGGTGGCGCGGCCGAGCGACGCCGCAATCTCCCGCGCTTCCGAGGGCGTCGACGCGACGGCGCCCTCGGGGACCGGCACTCCGCCCCGGGCCAGCAGCTCCTTGGCCTGATACTCGTGTACTTTCAGTCGATCTACTCCTGCGAGGTTACTGGAGTCGCCGGCCGTCGTGCTCTACTCTCGTCGCGCGAGCGGAGGGGGTGGGATTCGAACCCACGTTCCCTTGCGAGAAACCAGTTTTCAAGACTGGCGCCTTAAGCCGCTCGGCCACCCCTCCGGACAGCAATCGGCGCTCGGGACCCGCTGAGATCTCAGCCGCTGGGCCCGCGAACGCCTGGGCCGACCGTCGTATTGTAGTCGGTGCCCCAATCGCGGGGCAACAAGCCCGACGGAGTGTAACTGTTCAGAGTTGAGGGGACGAATGCTTCTCCCGACCCTGGATACCCGCTTTCGGAGACCTTTGAACAACCGTCATTCCCGCGAAGGCGGGAATCCACCCCCGACATGCCGCGTTAACCTCGTCATTCCCGCGAAGGCGGGAATCCACCGCCGACATGCCGCATTAACCTCGTCATTCCCGCGAAGGCGGGAATCCACCGCCGACATGCCGCATTAACCTCGTCATTCCCGCGAAGGCGGGAATCCACCGCCGACATGCCGCATTAACCTCGTCATTCCCGCGAAGGCGGGAATCCACCCCCGACATGCCGCGTTAACCTCGTCATTCCCGCGAAGGCGGGAATCCACCCCCGACATGCCGCGTTAGCCTCGTCATTCCCGCGAAGGCGGGAATCCACCCCCGACATGCCGCGTTAGCCTCGTCATTCCCGCGAAGGCGGGAATCCAGGCTTGGGGGTTCCCCGCTAGAGATGCCAGCCATCTCCGCCACGCTGTCTCCCACTGGGGGAGTTACGCAAAGGTCTCCTTTCGCGGGTATGACGGGAGGGTGTGTCTGCGTCTCGGAGTGGAGAGTAGTCGTCGTTCCGGCCTCCGAGCCGGAATCCAGGAGTGGGGAAGTCAAGCTCAATGGCGCCCGCCACTGCCGAGACGGAATCCACGTCTGGCAGTTCTGACAAAGTCTCCGAAGGTGGTCCCAAGGTAGCTCCGCTACCAAGGCTGAACAGTTACGACGGAGTTGATGGGACGAGTGAGCCTACCCCACATTTCCTATATCAACCCTGCTGGGCTGGCCGTAATCAGCAACAGAACTACCTGATATAGCTGTATAGCAGAGCGTTATACTTATCATGAGTGCTAGACTGGTCGTGTTCGACAGCTTTAGGTCTTTATAGCGTACCCACTCTGGAGGCACCCAATGGGTGAAAGCACCAACCCCCGCGCCACGCTCCGTTTCGACCGACGTGTACGGTTGGAGTTTCGCGGCGCTACCATCACCTTGGACGCTGGGCTGCTGGCCTGCCGCGAGTTGGACGATGCACTGTGACTGGACTCGGCTGTCGTGCCATCGGTTCGTGGCCAACCGGGTGCGTCTGTCTCTGTTCGTCCTGGCCTACAACCTTGGGAACTTCCTTCGCCGGTTATGCCTGCCCAAGGCGGTCAGGCACTGGTCGCTGCGGAGCGTGCAGGTCAAGCTGATCAAGATGGGAGGTCGTCTCGTGCGGCACTTCCGTCGATTGATCTTTCAGTTGTCCGAGGTGTCGGTTCCTCGACGGTTGTTCCAGGGAGTGTTGGATCGTATCGGCCGGTTATCGCCGGCGCCAAGCTGAGGGAGGGTACAACCACGATCTTGCCAGGGGGGAGAGCGCTCCAGAGAGTCGGCTTGTCTTCAATGCGGTTTCACCCCACTGGCGGGGGCCCGAAGACGACAAAGATGGACAAGAAACATGGTTCACGGTAAGAATCGCATCCCTTATTGGATAGACCGGCGATTGACTGGCCTTGCAGGACCCGAATATAATGCTACCATCTCGTTTGGATTGCCCTTTGAGCCTGAAGACTCCCAATATGGGAAATACCGGATATACTGGCGCGACGGGGCGTAAGCGGCTTCGCGCCCCGGGAAGCTCAGACGGAGGCGGAGCGTCCACCACTCGGCCATCCTGGAGTTCGACGTCCCCAGCTATCGGACCGGGGCAGCTCAGAAGCGCCTTCAACAGGAGGTCTACCGGCAAAAATAATAGACGCACACCGGCAACAATAGTTGACGCCGATCAAGAGGAGAACAGGGAATGAATGGACAAGTATTGGATTACTCCGCTCAAACCAACTCGGGACTGATCACAGGGGATGACGGCAAACGATATAACTTTGTCGGGACCGAATGGAAAGACCAGGCCATTCCCAACCGGGGAACGCGGGTGGATTTCGAGGCGCAGGGCAGCGATGCTGTAGCCATTTACCGTGCTACGCCGGCCCCCGGCGCCGGCGGGATTGGCGCCGCTCTCGAGGGCGTGATGGGCTCCGAGAAGACCAAGGTGGTTGCCGGGCTGCTGGCGATATTCCTTGGCTGGGCCGGCGTCCACAAGTTCTACCTGGGCATCAAGACGCCCGCAATAATACAGCTGGCAGTTGGCGGCGGCGGCCTAGTGCTGGCTCTGTTTGTGGGCACTGCATTCATAGCTTTGGGGATGTTCGGCATTGGCGCCGTCATTGGGGTTTTGATGTACGTGGTTGGCTATGCTGCTGTGATGGCGGCTGGCGTACTTGGGTTGGTGGAAGGCATTATCTACCTGACCAAGTCGGATGAAGACTTCCAGAGCATCTACGTTACCGGCCAGAAGCAGTGGCTTTAGTCGGACGCGAGCGGTGTGTCGGCGTGTCGGGTGTATGTTGAGGGTGGTGGGCCTCCACCGCGCTCGCTACGCTCGCGCGTCCCCTCCCGTCTGTGTCGCGGCGCTGGCCATGCTGATCGCCCTTCTCCTGGTTGCATGCGGGTCCAATGTAGTCAACGGCAGGACACACAAGCGCGTGCGCGAGCACAACCTACCGAAGCTCGAGACGCCGGAGCAGCGGGCCGCGAAGTACGACCGCGCCCTTAGGAAGGCACTCGAGCTTAGAGGGAGACGTCGCCGATGATCGAGCATGAGCCCGCCACCTGCGCTGCGCTGTACTGCCAACTGTCGAACGCGACGGGCGTCGTCTACGTGGGACGGAGCGGGCCAAGAATTACGGCCAACGTCAGACCAGCGGGCCGATCTGCGTGACTCTGGACGCTATGAGCGCATGGTCGCGCCCATGACGACCGACCCCGACCTGGTAATCACAGGCCCGACTATCGCGACGCTGCCGCAACCGAGCGCCGCCGAGATGCTGTCCGGCGTCTGGGGGATTCCCGCTTAGCTGTTTACAAGTCACCATCGAGCAGGGCAGAACAGTGCGAAAAGCTGTTAACAGTCCCCAACTGTTGGGCTGGTGCGCGTGAGTTTGGGCCAATTCGCCGCCTACATGCCGTTAGATGCCCGCTCTCGTGGGCACGACGGCGGGCTGAGCCTACCTGCCGAGTCGAGTGTAGTCGTCATTCCGGCCCCCGAGCCTGAATCCAGAGGTGGGAAGTCAATGTCACGCGTTCGACGGGGTCAGCTTCAAGTGGCCTGCTGTTCTTGACCGCCGCAACGGGCGATGTTGGCCTATCTCAGCAGGCTTCGCAGGTCCGGCATCCGCTTGCCCGCGGCGAGCTGGCGCATCATCTTCTGCATGCGCCTGAACTGGTTAAGAAGCTGGTTGACGTCCTGGGGCTTGGTTCCGCTGCCGCGGGCGATGCGGCGTCTTCGGCTGCCTCCGATGATCTCAGGCCGACGCCGCTCCTCCGGCGTCATCGACCGGATGACGGCCTCGACGCGCCCGATCTGGCCGTCCTCCAGGCCCTCCTCGGACATTCGCCCCGCGATGGACGACATCCCCGGCACCATCTCCATGATCTGGCTCAGCGGGCCCATGCGCTTGAGCTGCTGTAGCTGGGCCAGGAAGTCCTCCAGGTCGAACGTCGCCTGGCGCATCTTCCGCTCCAGCTCGGCCGCCTCGTCTTCGTCGATCGTCGTCTGGGCTTTCTCGATCAGGGTCAGCATATCGCCCATGCCCAGGATGCGCGACGCGAGCCGGTCGGGGTGGAACTCCTCCAGCGCGTCCACGCGCTCGCCGGTGCCTAAGAACTTGATCGGCACGCCGGTGACCGAAACGACGGACAGCGCGGCGCCGCCCCTGGCGTCGCCGTCGAGCTTGGTGAGCACGAGGCCGGTCAGGCCGATCCGGGAGTGGAACTCGTTCGCGACGTTGACGGCCTCCTGGCCGGTCATGGCGTCGACCACCAGCAGCGTCTCGACCGGCGAGACCGCGCTGCGTACGTCCTCGAGCTCCCCCATCAGGTCGTCGTCGATCTGGAACCGGCCGGAGGTGTCGACGATCACCCACGACGCGCCGGCCTCGGCGGCCCGCTTCACGCCGTCGCGGGCGACTGCGGCCGTCTCCTTCGACGGATCGTCGCTGTACACCTCGACGTCGATCTGGGCTCCAAGGGTCTGGAGCTGCTGGATTGCGGCCGGACGGCGCAGGTCGGCCGCGACCAGCAGAGGCGCCTGGCCCGCGGCCTTGAGGTGACGGGCGATCTTGGCGGACGCGGTAGTCTTTCCCGCCCCGTTCAGGCCGACCATGAGCATCACCGACGGCGGGGCGGCCGCGGGCGTGATCTGCTTGGCGCCGCCGCCCAGGACCGCGGTCATCTCCTCGTTGGTGATCTTCACCACCTGCTGGCCGGGGCTGAGGCTCTTGAGGACCTCGTCGCCGAGGGCGCGCTCGCGGATCCGCGAGGTCAGCTCACGGGCCACCCTGAAATTGACGTCCGCCTCCAGAAGCGCCAGGCGCACCTCGCGCAGCGCCTCGTCCACGTCTTTCTCGGTCAGCCTGCCCTTGTTGCTCAGCCTGCCGAACGTCGCGCCCAGCTTCTCTGTAAGTGCCTCGAACATCCGCTACCTCGCCTCCGTCCTATCGATCACCATAACCTCCGAGCCGTCAGCGGTGAGCGCCCGGATGACCCGCACGTCGGTCGCGCCGACCGCGGCGACCGCGAAGAAGCCGCCGCTCACCGCCGTCTGGTGCGTCTGGCCCTGGTCGAACGTCACCTCGACGACCGTGACGCCGCTGAAGCTGATCCGCCCGAAGGCGACGGCCGTCCCGACCGGCCCGTTCAGGTCCCGCGAGTGGTCGACGCGGGAGTCGACGTGCCACTCGATCACGTCGTTCGGGTCGGCCGGCGAGGCGATGGAGAAGTCGACGCCGGTATCGGCTCTCCATCCGGACCCGCCGTGCTTGGCCAGCCGGTAGCCGAGCAGCTCGGTACCCGTCGGCCCCGGCAGGCTGTAGACCACGAGCGCGCCGTTCCAGGCCGGCAGCGTTCCCTTCAGATGGAAGCCCGCGGCCGTGCCAGGGTCGCTCGTCGACTCCACGTACCGCTGGACCGCCTCCTCGGGCGTCGGGTAAGCGGCGACCTCCTCGCCGCCGAGCGCCAGTCCCACCAGCAGCCCGACTCCCATGGCCACCAGCGCGACGACAACCGCGAGTGCGAGCGCCGCGGCCAGCTTCCCACGGTGGCCCATGCCGCTCATACGCCAAAGTCGCATCCGATCAGTCCTCACAGGTAAACACGGTAGCAGACAAGCCTCGCCGCGTGGAGAGCCTACGGGGTCCAGCGGCGGCCCCGGCGCTCGATCACCGCCCAGTTGGGTGCGGCGCCGAGCCCCGGCCCGGGGTCCAGCCACAGCCGGCTGTCCTCGACTCGCTCAGGCGGGTCCAGCAGCTCGTGACGCCACGGGGCCTCGGCGACCGCATGCTCCAGCGGCATCGCTTTCGGCGCGGCCGCGCAGACGTGGCCGCTGGTCAGCAGCGACACCGTTCCGGACGGGCTGTGCGGCGAGAAGCCGACGCCCATGCGATCGGCGAGCAGGCCGGCCCTGTGGGCCTCGGCGGCGCCGCCGCAGAACATGACGTCGGGCATGATGACGTGCGCCGCGCGCTTTTGCATCAGTCCCTCGAAGGCCGCGGCGCCGTACAGCGACTCCCCGCCGGCGACCGGCATCGACACCCGCCGCGCTATCTCCGCCATGTCGTCCTGCTCCGTCTCCGTGTCGACCGGCTCCTCGAACCAGCCGATCTCCAGCCTGGACAGATCGTCCGCGACGACCAGGGCGCTCTCCAGGTCGAACCGCCGGTGACAGTCGACCAGCAGCCGCACGTCAGGCCCGATGGCGGAGCGTACGGCCGCGACCCTCTCGATCCCGGTGCGGGCCGCCCGGACGGCGTCCGTATCCGCCTTCGACTCGTCCACCTCATCGAACGGGGCGCACTTGATGGTGCGAAAGCCCCTGCCCGCCATCCGTTCGGCCATCCTGCCGAAGCCTGCGGGCGACCGTTCCCCGCCCAGCAGCGCCCGGTTGATATTGGCGTACAGCTCGACGCTGTCCTTCGGCGATCCCCCGAGCTGCTCCGTCAGGCTGACGCCGGCGTGTACGGCCTGCAGGATGGTCACGACCGAGCGCACGGCGCTGACGGCGATAGCTGGCCCGCCGAACGGCTCGAACCGGCTCTCGGCGACGCCCGCGGCATCGGCGACGGACTCGTCGCTTGCCAGACTCTTCCCGGCCAGCGCGCCGACGAGCTTGGCTATGAGGTCCGCGACGTTCGGCTCGCCGGCCCTCTCGACGAACTCGGCCACGGCGCTCGCGCCGTCGCGGTCGAACACCTCGGCCAAGCCCCACTCCGTGCGCTCGTTCACCCTGACCGCGGCGAACTCCACCCTGTCGAGGACGATGCCGTCGCTCACCTGGATTCTCCTCCTACAGCAATGCCTCGTTCAGCACGACGCCGAAGCCGGGCCTGTCCAGCGGCGCGATATACCCGTTCACAGGGCGGGGCTCGTCGAACCACAGCTCGTCCTGGGGCGGCGACCACCGGTGGGGCATCGTCTCAGCCAGCTCGCCGCAACCGGTTGCCGCCAGCAGGTGCAGCCCCCATATCTCGCCCCCGCGGTGGGGCACCACGGCCACGCCGGCGTCCCGCGCCAGCTCCAGGATGCGCAGGCCGGCGGTGATCCCGCCGCACCAGGTGATGTCCGGCTGCCACAGGTCGAGCGCTCCCGCTTCGGCGATGGCCGCGAAGTCGTGGTGCGTGTAGTTGTGCTCGCCGCCGACCAGCAGAACCGGATTCACCCTCGGCCGTAGGGCCGCCAGCTCGTCGAGATGGTCGGGCGTGAGCACGTCCTCGAACCAGTAGACGTCGTAGTCCGCCAGCCGGTCGGCCATGTCCAGTGCGTCGTCCCCGTTCCACGTCATGCCGCAGTCGGTCATGACCAGCGCGTCCGGGCCGTAGGTCTCCCTGGCGGCGGCGACTTCGCTCACCACCCGCTCCGCCTCTCCCTGCGGACGCCGACTCCATGGAGGACGCTGTCTATCGTCGCCGCCGGAGAAGGCCGTGCCGACCTTCACCGCCGTGTAGCCCGAGTCACGGTCGCGCTCGAACTCCTTCGAGGTCGCGTACGCCCGGACCCGGTCGACGGCCAGACCGCCGAGCAGATCGTAGACGGGCCTGCCCTGCGCCTTCCCGAGCAGGTCCCACAGCGCCAGGTCGATGCCACTGAGCGCCATGACGGGAATCCCGGTCCTACCGTAGGGCACCGACTTGTAGTAGAGCCAGTCCCACGCATCGCGTATGTCGTCGACCGACTCGACGACGCGCCCGACGAGCAGCTCACGCATGTGCTCGTTCACGACAGAGACGGCCGGCCGGCCGCCTCCTCCGTAGCCGAGGCCTACCACACCCGCGTCCGACTCCACCCGCACGACGATCTGCCAGAAGTGGCTCTGCCACGCGTCCTTGGGCAGGTGCTCCCAGCGGGGATAGACCGCCTCGACGTCTGTGATCCTCATCCCATTCCCCTCAGCCTTCGCGCTCCTATCCGCACTCCAAACAAGATCCCGCACAATCCGGCCAGTCCCGATCCAGACCGTCCCCACAAGCGGGCGCCCACGAGCGACACCCCTACCAATCATCCCAATCCCTGAATCACGTCAATCACAGTTCAGACCGTCCCTATGCGTACGATCTGCCAGAAGTGGCTCTGCCAAGCGTCCTTGGGCAGGTGCTCCCAGCGGGGATAGACCGCCTCGACGTCTGTGATCCTCATCCCATTCCCCTCAGCCTTCGCGCTCCTATCCGCACTCCCTGCCAATCATCCCAATCCCTGAATCACGTCAATCACAGTTCAGACGTACTCGACGATGTGCCCGAACAGGTCCTTGAGGCGCCGCGTGTCATCCGGCGAAAGCCGGGGCGTCTCGAGCGCAGCCGCATTCGCCTCGAGATGGCCGATGCTCGCGGTCCCGGTGATCACCGTCGCGACGGCCGGATGGTCGGCGCCGAACTTGTAGCCCGCGGTCACCACAGTGTCGACGTCGTCGTGGACGAGCCAGCCCAGGGGGTCCTTGTCGGGCAGGCTGTCGGCCGGCACAAGACCGTCGGCCTTCCAGTCGCGGATGAGCTGCTCCAGCAGCGCGGGGTCCGGGAGCTTGTCCCGGATGGTGGCCATGTTCATGATGCCGACGTTGTGCTCGATGGCCCGCGGCAACATCCGCACCGCGGCGTGCTGGTTCAGGATGCCGTACTTGACCATCACGACGTCGAACAGGTCCGGGTCCCTCTCGAGCGCCAGGTCGGCCGTGAGCTGCGCGGGGTCCACGACGTAGCGGGTGCTGATGCCGACGGCCCTGACCTTGCCCTGCTCGCGCAGGCGCTCCATCGCCGGGTAGACCTTGTCGACGACGCCGGGGTACTCGTCCGGCATCGGGCCGTGGAACATCATGACGTCGACGTAGTCGGTCCGCAGGCGGGACAGGCTCTCCTCGACGCCGCTGGTCAGCAGGGCAGGGTCCGGCACGAACTTGCCGTCCTCCAGCGCCAGCCACTTGGTCGTCAGGAGGTACGAGTCCCTGGGCACGCCCGCCAGCGCGCGGCCCAGGATCCCCTCCGAGTCCCCGTACACCGCGGAGGTGTCTATCAGGTTCACCCCCAAGTCGAGCGCGCGTCGGACCAGCGCCGTCTGCTGGTCCTGGCTGTAGCCGAGCGCCTGCCCCAGCGTGCGGGCGCCGCCCGACCCAAGGCTCAACAGCGAAACCTCGAACCCGGTGCGGCCCAGGGTCCGATACTCCATGGCTCCTGTCCTCTCTCGCTTCCGACCAGCGCGTCCGGGACGCCTAATCTACCACAGGCGGCGTGACGGCATAGTCAGACCCGCGCACCCGATGGCAAATTTGCAATTCATGACGAGACGTGGCAATCTGTGGCGAAATCAGCTTGGGAGAGAACGACCATGACTACAACCGGCGTTGAATACCCAATGAGATTCGAGGTCGAGTATCCGGAATCCTCGTCGAGATGGCGGGCGCTGCTGGGGGTACTCTTCTTTTTCCCCAAGCTAGTGCTCCTGACCCCCCACCTGGTCATCCTTTACTTCCTGGGCATCGCGGCCTTGGTCGCGACGTACATCGGATACTGGGCGGTGCTCATAACCGGGAAATACCCCGAAGGACTGTTCAGCTTCCTCGTCGGTGTCCAGCGATGGTCCGCCAGGACGGACTCGTGGCTGTACGGCCTTGCGGACAGCTATCCGCCCTTCAGCCTAACCGATCCGGACTACCCTGCGACGTTCGAGATTGACTATCCGGAGTCCCCGTCGAGGTGGCGGGCGCTTCTGGGGGCACTCTTCTTCGCCAAGATCATCCTCCTCGTCCCGCACCTGATCGTGCTGTACGCCCTGGGGATCGTAGGCTTCTTCGCCATCTACATCGGGTACTGGATAGCGCTCATAACGGGCCGCTACTCCAGCGGACTGTTCAACTTCGTCTCAGGGGTCCAGCGATGGTCCTACAGGACCGAGGCGTGGCTGGCCGGTCTGACGGACAAGTACCCGCCGTTCAGTCTCAGGTAGGCGGGTCGGTTTAGCGTTCGGCGAGGGTGTCGAGGACGCCCAAGCCGATCGCCGACGCGATCCCGAGCAGCTCCGGGCGCACGAACTCTATCGTGTCGGCCGGAGAATTGATGCGCTGCAGGTCGTCGGCCAGGAAGAAGGCCACGGGAATGCCGACGACCCTGAACGGCGCGTGATCGCTGCTGGCGCCCTCCAGGGGCACCCCGCGGCGCACCTCGACGCCCAGGGCCGCCCCGTGCGCGATCGCGACGTCCACCAGGTCCTCGCCGCCTATGACCTCGGCGAACTCGCCGGTCCCGACCACGTCGAAGTTCAACATCGCGACGATGGAGTCTCGCTCCTCCATGGTCAGGCTGCCGACGAAGTGCTGGCTGCCGAAGAGGCCGAGCTCCTCGGCGCCGAACAGGACGAACCACAGATCGAACGGGAAGTCTTCGTCGGCGATCTCTCGGATGATCGTCATCAACGCGGCCACGCCGGAGCCGTTGTCGTTGGCGCCCTGGGTGCCGGGCGTCGTGTCGTAGTGGGCTCCCAGGACGACCACGCGTCCGCCTGAAGAATCGCTCGGCACCTTCAGCACGACGTTCCGGGAGTCCGCCGTCTCCAGCATGGTCGACACCGTCGCCGTGACCTCGTCCGCCGCCAGCCGGGCCTTAATGGCCTCCCCGTTCTCCTGCGAGATTGAGACCGCCGGAATTTCGGAGGCGGTCGAGAGACGGCCGGCGAAGCGTCCAGGCCGGTCGTTGTAGATCACGGCGGCGACGGCGCCCGCCTCCTGCACGCGACGCACCTTGGCCTGGAAGGTCAACGTCCCCCTTTGGATCAACGCTATCTTCCCGCGGAGCCGGTCGGTATCGACGTCCTCGGGAAACGCGAGCCCGACGTCGACCAGCGCCCCCGTCACCCGGCCCTCGGCCGAGAGCCGCAGGGGGATGCCGCCCAGGTCGAGCTCCTCCGGGCCGTCGATCGACAGCACGGGGACGTCCCTGTCCAGCACCTCGACCGTGAAGGGCTGCAGGACCGGGTCCAGTCCCAACGCCTCCAGCTCGGACACCAGGAAGTCGGCCGCCACGCGCTCCTCGTCGGTGGCGCTCTCGCGGGGGCTGAACTCGCTCGTCAGCATCTGCAGGAACGCCCACGAGGCGTCGGTGAGCTCAGTCAGGCTGCTCCGGGCATCGGCGGCCGGCTTGGCCGGCGGGGCGGGCCGGGTCTGAGCAGCGGCGGTCGGCGAAGCGAGCGCGGTCGGCTCCGCGGTAGGCGACGGGACGGGCGTCGACGCGGGGGCGACGGTCGGGGCGCTCGCCATCGCCGTCGCCGCTCCTTGGGGCTCCCCGGCGGGAGGCGTCGACTCGACGTCCGTGCCGCACGCCGCGATCAGGACAGCGAGAACGACTGCGACGAGGACGAGTAGGCGTGTTGGGATGATCGGGTGAGGCATGGCGAACGGGCGCTCCTGGGGCGCGGGCGCCTTGGACTTCTACATAGTGCTACGAAGCCCGAGCCGATACGGTTTTCTTCGCAGCGCCCGGAAGCGCCGCGCGGGCTTACTTCCCGTTATTGGCCGCGACGCGTCCGTTACGCCGGCCGTTGGCTCCGGGCTTCGCTTCGAGGTCTGTCAGCGCCTTCGGCGCGTCCTCGGCCTCGAGCTCGCCCACGCACGCGATGGCGGACACCGCGTCGTCGTCGTCCAGCTTGAATACCCTAACACCCTCTCTTATCCTGTCTTTGGTCTCGCGGATCTCCGACAGGTTGGTGCGCAGTACCAGCGACTTTCGGGAAACGACGTAGACTTGGTCGGAGTCAGCGACCACCTCCGCCGCGGCGAGCGTTCCGGTCTTCTTAGTGACCCGCATCGCCAAGACGCCGGAACCACCTCTGCCCTGCGTCTTGTGTTTGTTCAGAGGCGTTATCTTGCCGTAGCCCCGCTTCCCAATGACCAGCAGCTTGCTGTCCGGCTCGACGACGTCCATCGCCATGATCCGGTCCTTCCCGGCTAGCGTCATCGCCTTCACACCGCCTGCGGCGCGCTGCATGGTACGCACCTCCGACACGGGGAAGCGGATCGACATACCCTGCTCGGTGACCATGATAACGTCGTCGTCTTCCTTGGCCAGGCGAGCCGTCACGAGCTCGTCGCCTTTTTCCAGGTTCATGATGATCAGCCCGGAACGCCGTATCTTGGAGATTTGCTCCAGCGCGACGCGCTTGATCTTTCCATTGCGGGTGATCAGGACCAGGAACAGGCCCTCCTCCTGCAGGCTGCTCACGCCGACTACGGCGTTGACGTGCTCCCTGTCGCTCATGGGAACGACGTTGGCCACGGGCACGCCCCGGGTGTTGCGGGAGATATCGGCCCGCAGCTCGTAGGACCGGGTAGACAGCACCCTGCCGGTGTTTGTGAAGAAGAGCACCGTGTCGTGGGTATCGCCCACGAGGATGTGGCGGACGGGATCGTCTTCCCTGGTCCGCATGCTGTAGACGCCCTTGCCGCCCCTGTGCTGATTGCGGTACGTGCTGGCCGGGATTCGCTTGATGTATCCGCCCTGGCTCAGGGTGACGACGACCTGCTCGTGCGCCTCCAGCTCCTCGCGGCTGAACTCCTGGGCTTCGCCGGCGATGGTCGTGCGGCGCGCGCCCCGGACCTTCTTCTTCACCTCTTCCGTCTCCCGGGCCACCTCGGCGGAGACCTTCGCCGGGTCGGCCAGCAGCGCCACCAGCTCCGCGATCGTCGCCTGCAGCTCCCCGTATTCGGTCTCTATCCTCTCGCGCTCCAGGGCGGCTATCCGGCGCAGCTGCATGTCGAGGATCGCCTGGGCCTGGACGGCGTCGAGGTTGTACCACTCCATCAGGCCCTGCTTGGCGGCGTCCGCGTCCGCAGCGTTCCTGATCAGGGCGATGATCGCGTCGAGGTTCGCGAGCGCGATCCTGAGTCCCTCGAGGATGTGGGCCCGCTCCCGCGCGCGCTTCAACTCGAAGCGGGCGCGCCGCGTGACGACCTCGCGCCGGAAGTCGATGTAGCTCTGCAGGGCGGACTTGAGCGTGATGATCTTCGGCATGCCTCCTACCAACGCAAGCATGTTGGCGGAGAAGGAGCTCTGCATGGCCGTGAGCTTGTACAGGTTGTTCAGAACCACCAGGCCCTGCGCGCCCGAGCGCAACTCGATCACGATGCGCATGCCCTCACGGTTCGACTCGTCGCGGATGTCGGAGATGCCTTCGAGGCGCTTGCTCTTCACGAGCGCCGCTATCTTCTCGATCAGGGCCGCCTTGTTGACCTGGTAGGGCAGCTCGGTGACGATGATCTTCTGCCTGCCGGACCGCTTGGGCTGCTCGATGTCCGCCACGGCCCTGACGACCATCTGGCCCCTGCCGGTCGTGTAGGCGTTCCTTATGCCCTCGCGCCCCATGATGGTCGCGCCGGTTGGGAAGTCCGGCCCCCGAACGTGGCGCATCAGGTCCTCGGTGGTCGCTTCCGGGTTCGCTATGAGTTCGAGCACCCCGTTGCAGACCTCAGTCGGGTTCTGAGGCGGGATGTTGGTGGCCATCCCGACCGCGATGCCGGCCGCGCCGTTGATCAGCAGGTTGGGCAGCCGGGCGGGCAGCACCACGGGCTCCTGCAGCGTGCCGTCGAAGTTGTCGACAAAGTCGACGGTGTCCTGGTCCAGATTGGCCAGAATCTCGGTCGCGGCCTGGCTGAGCTTCGCCTCCGTGTAGCGCATGGCCGCTGGCGGGTCGTTGTCGACGCTGCCGAAGTTGCCCTGGCCGTCGACCAGCGGCAGCCTGAGTGAGAACGGCTGCGCCATCCGGACGAGCGCGTCGTAGACGGGGGAGTCGCCGTGGGGGTGCCACTTTCCCAGCACCTCGCCGACGAGACGGGCGCTCTTCTTGTACGAGGAGTTGGGCCGCATCCCCAGGTCGTCCATGGCGTAGAGGATGCGCCGCTGCACCGGCTTCAGGCCATCGCGCACGTCGGGCAGCGCCCGCGCGACGATGACGCTCATCGCGTACTCCATGTAGGAGGTACGCATCTCGTCTTCGAGCTGCGCCGGCTTTATCAACCCGTACTCGGTCTTGTGAACCATCGATCACTCCTGCGCGTGTCGGTCTGTCGCCTGTCGCTCGCCGATACGAGCGGGGGAGTTGCCGGGTCTGTCTCACGGCGCCGCGCGGATCGCGGCCCGGAGGCCTCGGGTGCGGCGTGCTGCCGGCGGCGCCAGCGCCGCTTCCGCCGTGTTTGTACAAGTATAACATTTCAGATAGCATTCATATAGGGATTTGACGCGCTCTTTTCCGCGCATCGGGCCGCCGCGGCCACGGTTTCGGAGAGTGCCGCGGCGACGACACGGGGCGGGCGACGGGCCGGTAAGAAGCCCCTACCGCGCGGCCCGCTCGACCAGGCCCTGGAACAGCCGGTCGAACTGCGGGGGCACCTCCATCCGACGCTCCGGGTTGAACTGCACCGCGATCACCCAGTCGTGCTCCGGGCTCTCCAGCGCCTCGACGACGCCGTCGTCCAGGCCATAGGCCGATGCCAACAGCCGGGGCGACTTGTGGGCATCTCGCAGGCCCACGCCGTGGCGGCTGTTGACGCGGACGAACCCGCCGGAGCCTACGATGGCCGCGAGCTTGCTTCCCGGCGCGATGTAGATGCGGTGGTAGGCAGACACGGGCTCACCGTCTTTGAGCTCCACGTCGTGTCCCACGACTTCGGTCGGCGCTGCGCCGCCGAACGCGGCGTTCAGCGCGATCATTCCGGGCCCGACGCCGAGCACCGGCATATCAAGTTCGATGGCGGCCTCGACCAGCGACGGCGCTGGACCGCGTCCGGCTGCGCCTTCACCGCCGGCGACGACCAATCCCGAGAGGCCGTCGATCTCCGGACTTGCGGGGGGCACGACAACCGGGCAGCCCTCCGACCGGCTGACTATCTTCTCGAGCAGCGCCGCGTCGGACGCTTGAACCCCTACAATGCCTATTTGAGGCTGGTCTTGTGTCACGCCTGAGCTCCCGTTCCACTTGCCCCGTGCGCGCCGCGCCATACAGCCGTCTGCATGGTCTTGAGCAGCCGTGTGCGCGAACCGTCACGGTTGGCAGCGGTGTATGTCCATGTTATCATTTCGGCCTACTCCCCCCGACACGCTGGCCCTTTGCGGAACGCTGGCGCAGTTGGGCGAACGGAAGTGCTGAATGATCACTGAGAAAGCAAAAGCGCTGGAGCTTGCCCTGGGCCAGATCGACCGGCAGTTCGGCAGAGGCACGGTGATGCGGCTGGGCGACTCCGGCGCCAACGGGCCGACCGAGATCATCTCGACCGGGTCGCTGGCCCTCGACGTCGCCCTGGGCGTCGGCGGCATCCCAAGAGGCCGCGTCACCGAGATCTTCGGGGTCGAATCGGCCGCGAAGTCCACGCTGGCGTTCCACGTCATGGCGGAGGCCCAGCTGACCGGCGGCACGGCGGCCTACCTGGACGCCGAGCATGCACTCGACCCTGCCTACGCCGCCCGATGCGGCTTGAACACCGAGGACCTGCTCGTCTCGCAGCCCGATTCGGCCGAGCAGTGCCTCGAGATCACCGAGTACCTCGTCCGCAGCGGCGCGCTCGACATCGTCGTCGTCGACAGCGTCGCCGCGCTGGTGCCGCGGGCCGAGATCGAAGGCGAGATGGGCGACACCCACGTGGGCCTGCAGGCCCGGCTGATGTCCCAGGCGCTCCGCAAGCTGACCGCGGCGATCAGCCGGTCGAAGACGGCGGTGGTCTTCATCAACCAGATCAGGGAGAAGGTCGGCGTGATCTGGGGCAGCCCGGAGGTCACGCCCGGCGGCCGGGCGCTGAAGTTCTACAGCTCGGTCCGCATCGACCTGCGCAGACTCGAATCGATCAAACAGGGCACCGACATCGTGGGCAGCCGTATTCGCGCACGGGTCGTCAAGAACAAGGTCGCCCCGCCGTTCCGCGTCGCCGAGTTCGACGTGATGTTCAACCAGGGAATCAGCAAAGAGGGCGACCTGGTCGAGCTTGGCGCAGAGGCCGGCATCATCAAGAAGAGCGGCTCCTTCTACTCCTTTGACGACACACGGCTGGGCCAGGGTCGGGAGAACGCCAAGGCGTTCCTGAGGGAGCACCCGGACGTCGCCGCGAAGGTGGAGGGCATGATCCGGGCCGCCGCCGCGCTCGACGCGCCGGCCGGCGCGGAGGCCCCCGCCGCCAAAGACGACGGGGCCAAGTCGTAGGGGAAGGCCCCGCGGGGTTCGAGCAGTCGGCTAAGACGCGGCCCGGTCATCGATGAGCGACCGCAGCTCGTACCGTGCGGCACGCGACGCCGCGTTGCGGCTTCTGGCGCACCGGGCAAGGTCCGAGCGCGAGGTCCGCGAACGCTTGGCGCGCAGGTTCCCTGAGGACGTCGCGTCAGAGGTCGTGGCGGCGCTCAGGTCGCAGGGCCTGCTGGACGACGCCCGATTCTCCAGCCAGTGGGCCGAGAGCAGAGAGGCGCGAAACCCCCGCAGCGCGCGGCTGATCGCCCGTGAGCTGCTGGCCAAGGGCGTCGACGGCGACCTGGCCGACGAGGCGGTCCGTGAGATCGACGACGAGGAGTCGGCGTACCGGGCGTGCCTGAAGTACTCCAGAATCGGCGGGCGGGCAGACCCCGTCGTATTCCAGCGCCGGCTGCTCGGCTACTTAGGGCGCCGCGGTTTCAGCCAGTCCGTCTCCCGCCGCGCGATCGGAAGGCTGATGGACGAGTCGGGGGGCGAAGAATAACTCGCCCCGCGGCGCCGTCGGCTATCCTTAGCTCGCAGGGGCCGGACACTAACCCGGATGCGAGCAATCAGATGGACCTCATACTCGTCAGACACGGCGAGACCGATGCCAACCGCGAAGGCAGACTGATGAGCAGCACCGGCGGCCCGCCCCTGAACGCCATCGGTCGAGCCCAGGCCGACGACCTCGCGGCCGCCCTGAGGACGGAGCTCCCCTTCCGCCTGTACACGAGCCCGGCCCGGCGGGCCCGTGAGACCGCCGGATCGATCTCCAAGGCCCTCGACGCCCCGTTCACGGTCGTCGCCGATCTGGCCGAGACCGACGTCGGGGACCTCGAGGGTCTCACGGACCACGAGATCCCCCAGAAGTACCCCGCATACTTCGGCAAGTGGGAGAGCGACCCCGCCACCGCCAGGCCTCCCGGCGGCGAGACTATAGAAGAACTCCAGGACAGGGCGTGGCGCGCCGTCCGGCACCTCTCCGACGCTCACGCGGACGAGACAGTCGTCGCGGTGAGCCACTGCTTCACCATCCTGACCGTGGTGGCGAAGGTCCTGGACACGCCCCTGCGGCATTTCCGCCGCGTTCGGCTGGACCTCGGTGCGATGGTCAGGATCGAGCTGAGCCCGGGCAGGTCCGAGATCATATCCACCAACGAAACCTGGCACCTGCGAACGCCTCGGCATCTCCCCTGATTTCCTCCTCTTCCTCGACGGGAGACCCTTGCGTAACCCACGAGCTCTTGCAACCAGGAATCGAGACCAGGACCTCTGGACGCGGCAGCACATCTGTGCTACTATGTCCGCGTGACAACCACACCCCAAGCCCCAACTATCCACTACCCACTATCCACCATCCAGTATGGAACACCCGTGTCCCATTTTGTCCTGCCGTGTCCCACGCCAGATACGAAACGTGGGACACCACCTGTCCCATTTTTGGGCAAAGTGTCCCATCGCCCAGATAGGAATGGGACACTTTGGGACGCAATGGAACAGCTCACAGGGAAATCGACCGTTCAACTCCGGACTGATGGGTCGGTCTCGACTATCTGCGCGCCGCCGACTGTATGCGCTCCGCCTGGGCGGTCAGCGCGGCGAACTCGACGACGTCGTTGTCCTCCGGTATCAGCCGCGCCAACCGCGACGCCTCGCGGGCGACGGCTCCGAGGGTCCCTTCTCGCGCCCAGTAGCTCTCGCGCAGCACCTCCGCGTACTCGGCCACGACCGCGGCGAGCTGGAACGTCGGTGACGCATCCTCGAACCGCGCGGCCAGCTCGCTCCGCGGCAGGTCGCGCCTGAGCTCGGTCACCTCTCCGGTGTCCGGGTCCTCGTAGCGAAGGTAGACCGTGCCGAGCGCGCCGTCCGCGTCGTCGTGCAGCTTCACCTCGTACAGGGCGGTCACGCTGTGCCCGGCGCCCACCTCGCCCGCGTCGACCGCGTCGTTCCTGAAGTCCTCGTCCGCCACGTCGCGGTTCTCGTACCCGATGAGCCGGTAGCTGCGTACCACTTCGGGGTTGAAGTCGACCTGGACCTTGGCGTCCTTGGCGATGTTCTGAAGCGTGCCGACGAGATTATCGACGAAGACGCGGCGCGCCTCCGTGAGCGAGTCGACGTAGTGGTACGTCCCGTCGCCGTCGTTGGCGAGCTGCTCCATCAGGATGTCGTTGTAGTTGCCCATCCCGAACCCGATGGTCGTGAGCGTCACGCCCCGGTCGACGTGCGACCTGATCTGCCCGAGGATCGAGTCCGCCCCGGTCCGCCCGACGTTGCCGACGCCGTCGGACAGCAGCATCACCCGCGTTATGCGTCCGGGCCGCACCCGATCGGAGGCCATCTCGTAGGCCAGACGCAGCCCGTCTTCCACATACGTGGACCCGCCCGGCTGCAGGGCGTCTATCGCGCTCAGAATCGCCCTGCTCTCGCCGCCGTCGGTCGGCTCCAGCAGCACCGAGCCTCGGTCGCCGTAGATGATTATTCCGACCTCGTCGGCGGGCCGCAGCTCGTCGACCAGCAGCCTGAGCGATTTCTTGACCAGTCCGAGACGGTCCTCGCGTCCCATCGATCCGGAGACGTCGATGGCGAAGATGAGCGTCGCGTCCTTGCGAGCGTCCTCAGCGACCTCCCTCCCCTGGAGCCCCACTCGCAGCAGCCAGTGCCTCTCGCCTCCGAACGGCGACGGCGACCCCTCCAGGTGTATGGCGAACGCGTCCTCGGTCGGCGGATCGTAGGCCTGGTCGAAGTAGTTGACGAACTCCTCGACGCGCACCGAGGCCGGGTCCGGCAGGTTGCCGTCCTGCACGAACCGGCGCGCCACCGTGTACGACGCCGTGTCCACGTCCATGGCGAAGGTGGACAGGTGGTCGTCCTCGGTGTCGATGAACGGGTTGACCCCGTAGTGCTTGAAGAACGTCAGGTCGTACGCGGCGTCGTTGACCGTCGCACTGCCGCCAATCGCGTTGAATCCCTCAGTCTGCGCCTGCTGCTGCACCGGGACCCGCTGTCCGGCGGGGGCCGGGGCCTGTGGGTCCGCCGCAGCCTGGGCCGGCAAGGCCGTTTGCGCCCCTATAGCGCTCGTTGGCGCCGCCATAGCTGCCGTCGGATAGGTCGCTGCCGTTGGAGCGGTCGCTGCCGTTGGAGCGGTCGCTGCCGTTGGAGCGGTCGCTGCCGACGGCGTAGGCGCTCCGTCATATCCTTCAGCGCAGGCGCCCATGACCATCGCCAGCGCCGCAATCGCGATCAGTGCCCTGAGTCTGTAGATCATCTCTCTTACCTCCTGGGTGTCTGGCTTTGCCCACCGGTCCGTCGACCCCACGGCCGGGGTCGGTTCCGGTCGGCTGCCACCGCCAGCATCCCACGAGATGGTGTACACTCCAGACTACATCTGTGTCTCACTCAGCGAGTCTAGCGTATCACCGATGTAACAATTGCAAACTTTCGCCGAGCTGCTGACCGCCTACATGGACCGGACCGGCATCGGCGACGCCGAGCTGGCGCGCCGCATCCCGGTTAGCCGGCCCACGCTCCTCCGCTGGAAGGAGGGCGTAACCACCCGACCCCGCTACCGAGAGGACGTCGTCCGCTGCGCCGAGATACTCCGCCTGACGGCTGACGAGGCGGACACGCTCCTCCTGGCGGCCGGATTCTCCCCCGAGACCGCGCCGCCGGCCTCGGAATCTCCCGGTCCCGTCCCCGCACCCGCGGAACCTGAGCCCTCACCCGACGACGCTGGCACCGTGCTCTTTCGCCGGCGCTTCTGGATAACCGGCGCGGCCGCTCCGCTGCTGTTGATAGCGGCCATCGCGGCCATCGTCGCGCTGAGGGCGCGCGACGACACGGTATATCCCGCCGCCGTGGGGAACGAGTCGCTCATAGTCCTGGCGCCCTTCGTCAACTACACTGCGGGCGGCCAGGGGTTCAACGTAGTCGGCCGGCTCAGGTCGGCCATAGACGCCGAGGTACGCGAGGCCGGCCTGACGTCCGTGCGGACGGTCGAGTGGCCCCGTGAGATCGACGGCGAGCCGGCGGCCGAGAACGCCGGCAGGCGCTCCGACGCGGCGCTCGTGATCTGGGGCGAGTACGACAGCGGCCGCGTCATCGCGCGGTTCACCGTCCCGCGCAGCCGCCCGAGCCTGCGCGCCCAGCAGATCGTCGACATCGCGTCCTCCCCCGGGGAGCTGCCTGCGACGATCAATATTGGCCTGCCCAACGAGGTGCGTCACGTCGCGCTGTTGACCCTCGGGCAGCTCTACCTGGAGCTGCCCGATTTCGACCGCGCCAAGACTGTGCTGCTGCGCGCGATGGACCCTCCGCCGTCGGAGCCCGCGGCGCTGGCCAATCTGCGGTTCCTGCTGGTCGCCGCCGATCCGGGCGGACTCTCGAGGGACAGTAGAGGCCTGGCGAACGCGCTTCTGGGTCGGAACGACGAGGCAGTCGCCGACTTCGAAGCCTTCCTCGCCTGGGTGGACAGGTCCCAAAAGGACGGCTGCCGCAGCCGCTACGGCGCCAGCCGGGCGGCATGGGTCGAGGCGCTGAAGGCGGACGATGAGCCGTTCGACCCCGCGGCGCTCCCCGACCTGCGCCCTCGGCCTATCGTTTCGATCGCGGCGCCCTGCTGAGCCATGAGCACGGACACTTCCGGCGGCTAACGTGGGAGACTCCGCCGTCGACCGGGTCCATAGCAAAGTGGAAGCCGCTCTCCGCGACTCGGCCGCCGGCGCGGCGTCGCTCGTCGTCGCCGTCTCCGGCGGGCCGGACTCGATGGCGCTGCTGCACGCCCTCCTGCACCTGCGCGGCCGGCTGGGGCTGAGTCTGCGCGGCGCGCATCTCGACCACGGCCTGCGAGGGGACGCGGGAGCGGCCGACGCGGCATTCGCCGCCAAGGCCTTCGACTCCGCCGGGATACCCTGTGACGTGGAGAAGGCGGACGTGGCCGCCCACAGGGCCGCCCACAGGCTGTCGCTCGAGCAGGCGGCGCGCGAGGTCCGGTACGCCTTCCTCGCACGCGTCTACCGCAAGCACGGCGCAGACGCGGTCGCGTTGGGACACACCGCGGACGACCAGGCGGAGACCATCCTGATGCACGTCGTGCGCGGCAGCGGCCTCACCGGCCTGCGCGGGATGGAGGCTTACTCGGCGCGGCGCGTGGAGGGGACGGAGGTGCGCTTCGTGCGCCCGCTGCTCGGCCTGACGCGCACCGACACCGAGGCCTACTGCCGCGCCCTCGGCCTGCGGCCCAGGATGGACGAGTCGAACCGCTCTCCCGACTTCACCCGCAACCGGGTCCGGGCCGAGCTGCTGCCGCTGCTCGAGGAGCTGAACCCGTCCGTTAGAGACGCCCTGCTCCGACTGTCCACGGCCGCGGCGCGCGAGCTGTCCTACCTCGACGGGGAGGTCGACCGGCTGTGGCAAGACGCCGCGGAGGTGGGCCAGGACAGGGTAGCCCTGGACCGGCGCACAATAAGCCGGCTACCGACGGCGCTCCGGGCGCACGCGCTCAGGCGCGCCGTCGCCGCCGTCAAGGGCGACCTGGACGGCGTCCACCTGCGTCACGCCGACGACATGATGCGGCTGCTGAAGGGCCCCGCGGGCCGCGCGATCGACCTGCCCGGCGGCCTGCGCTTCCACGTCGGCTACGACGAGGCCATCGTCGCCCGCGCCGACGCGGACCTCTGCCCGCTGCCGCGTTTCGAGGGCGAGCACACGCTCACGGCGCCGGGCGATACCCGCGTCGGCGCCTGGCGAATCGCCGTCCGGCTGGCAGACCGCCCCGACGACAACGCGCTGCGACGCTCCGGCGACGGAGGAGCCGGGGACACCGCGGGCGGACCTCCCGCCGACCCGATCGCGCGGATGAGCCGCCGCGCGGTCGAGGGCGGCCTGGTTCTCCGGACGCGGAGGCCCGGCGACAGGTTTCGGCCGCTCGGCGCGCCGGGCCACAAGAAGCTGCAGGACTTCATGGTCGACGCAAAGATCCCGGCATCGTGGCGCGACCGGGTCCCGTTGGTCGTCACGCCCCGGGGCATCGCGTGGGTGGTCGGGTGGCGCATTGCCGAGTGGAGCCGCGTGACGCCCGAGGACCGGCAGGTCGTCGAGATCAGCCTCCGGGCCGACGCCTGAGCATCCGCAGGGGCGTCTCGTCCTGTCCACGCGCATTGCGGCAGGTCGCATCGTATCCTGGTCTGCGGCGGCTACGGCGAAAAGAAGACGTGCTCGAGCTTCATCATCGACTGGTCCGGGCGGCCGCTGATGCCCTCGAAGAAGTCCGCCATGTCGGCCTGCCAGCGCAGGTTCGCCTCCTCGGTGGCCATCCCCTCGAGGCACTTCTCGAAGCTCTCCTCCGCCTCGACGTAGCCGAAGAGGTTGCCGGCCTCGTCCAGGAACAGCGAGTAGTTGCGAAAGCCGTTCCGACGTATGGCGTCCAGCATGTCGGGCCACACCTCGCGGTGCCGCCGCTTGTATTCGTCCAGCCTGTCCTTTTTCACCTTCAGCACGAACCCTGCACGTTCCATGTCGCGTCCTCCCTGCGTTCTTCGAGTGGTCTGCGCGCGCCGGCCCGGCCTTAGGCGCCCTCGGGTGGCCGTCTGGTCTGCATGCGCAGCCGGTCGGCGGGGCCCAGGTGGGGATACATCTTGCTCACGAACTGCTGAAACGTCTCCCCTTCGGTGTTGTCGGTGGTGTCGATGACGAACTTGTACCGGATCGTCGACTCGAGGAACTCCCGGTCGAACCGCTCGAGCACGTACTCGACGTCCTTTTCCTGCAGCAGGCCGCGCCTGTGGGGGTTGGCCCTCATCCGCTCGAGGATCGCCTCCGGCGAGGCCTTCAGCATCACCAGCACCGTGTCCGGCGCCTTCTTCATGATCTCCTGGTCCAGCGTCCGCGAGAGGCTGGGGCGGGTCCCCGGCTCCCCGTACCCGTAGTACAGCGGGGCGTAGACGGACTCCTCGAGGTGGAAGCCGACCAGGATGTGGTCGTTGTCGTCGTAGAAGACCTGGGTCAGGTGGTAGTACATGCCCCAGGTGAGGAAGAATTTGCGGAGCCGCGGGCTGAGCGACCACATCGCGTCCGCCTCCTCTTCGCTCAGGTCGTTGGCGCCGAGCTCCGGGAAGCTGAAGTGGTCGTGGTACTGGGGCATCCTGTGGTCGCCGAACCAGACCAGCGGCACGGACGTACCCAGCACCTGCTCCTTCCAGTCCGCGACGCGCTTGACCAGGGTCGACTTTCCGGCGTACTCGCACCCGGTGATTATCAGGTTCACAGAACGGTCTCCTACCGCGCAGGCCCTGCGCTTTTGCGCCAGAGTCTACTTTCGTCGCCCCGCGTAGTCAAAGCCGCTTCCGGCGCCGCGCCCGCGCGTCTGCACTCCCGCCGCAGGGCCTTTCGATTATTCGTAGAGGCCATTGAACCGGGCAGTACATCCGTGCTACTCTGTCCTCGTGACAATCACTCGCCAGCAGATAGATCGAGCCCGCGCGCGTCGAACCGCGTCGCGCGGCCGATTCCCCCACTATCCATTCCCCCACTATCCACAGGATGCCGTGACACACCGGTATGACATTTTGTGCCACGGTGGGGACCGCCCAGATAGGGCGTGGCGCAGAATGGCACAAATTGGCGCATTTTCCCCGAAATCGGACGCGGCCGCACTCGGCGAGGAAGTTCGGGACCAAGCCGATAGGCGCTGCTCCGCTCGCACCGCGGCCAACAACCGAAAGGCCCTGCCTCCCGCCGCGGTCGAGTTGACACCCCTGCGGAGCCGCACCTAAACTCACCGTTGCTCTCAGCAAAGCTCAGGAAGGCCTATGACAGAGACCATGACGGCCGTACGCAAGGCCGCGCCCGGGCGCGGCCTTGTCGTGGAAGAGATACCACTCCCCGAGACGGCGGCCGACGAGGTCCTCGTGAGGGTCGAGGCGGCGAGCATTTGCGGCACCGACCTGCACATCTGGGAGTGGGACGACTGGAGCTCCCGCTACATCAAGCCGCCGGTGACCTTGGGGCACGAGTTCGCGGGCACCGTCGTCGATCTCGGCTCGGCCGTCGAGAACGTCGCCGTGGGCGACTACGTATCCGCGGAGAGCCATATCACCTGCGACGTCTGCGTTCAGTGCCGCTCGGGTACGCGCCACATGTGCGTCAATCCCAGCATACTGGGCGTGCACCGGGACGGCGCCTTCGCGGACTACGTCGCGGTCCCCGAGAAGGTCGTCTGGCAGAACGACCGCGCGAAGCTGCCGCCCGAGATCGCGACGCTGCAGGAGCCGTTCGGCAACGCCGTGTTCTCCACCCTGGACCATGCACTGACAGGGCGCTCCGTCGGCGTGCTGGGCTGCGGGCCCGTCGGCCTGTTCGCGATCGCCATCGCCAGCTCCTCCGGGGCCGCGTCCGTGTTCGCGGTCGACCCGCACGAGTACAGGCTCGATCTGGCGCGCAAGATGGGCGCGAGCCGGACATTCGGCCCGGGCCGCGACGCGTCAGCGAGCGACGTCGCGGCGTTGCTAACGGAGGCCAACGGCGGCCACGGCCTGGATGTCGCGCTCGAGATGAGCGGGGCGGAGACGGCGATCAACACGGCGTTCAAGGCCGCCGCGCCCGGCGGCCGAGTCACCCTCTTCGGCATCCCCTCTCGCGCCGTGAGCATAGAGGACCTGGCCGGCGACGTTATCTTCAAGAACCTCACGGTCAGAGCCCTCAGCGGCAGGCGGATATTCGAGACCTGGTACAGGACACGCTGGCTCTTGGAGAGCGGCGCCGTCGACCTCCGCCCGATCGTCACCCACGAGATGCGCGTTTCAGAGATCGACGCGGCAATCGAGCTGCTGCGGTCGGGCATGGCGGGCAAGATCGTCATGAGACCCGACGGCAACGGCGGGTAGCGAGCGAGGCATTCGGGATGGCCACGAGAGGCAAATCCGCCCGTGAGCTGCAGGCCGAGATCGACGCCGCCCTGCGGAAGCGCCAGAGGCAGCTGGGCCGCAGTCGGTGGCGTCGTTTCGCCGTCGTCACGCTGTTCGTGATCGCCGGCCTTGCCGTGGCGGCTATTGCGGTCTGGCTCGGGCTGCTCGCGCTCGGTCTTGACGTGCCCATTGGGAACATCGCCGGCGCGCCCGGCGAACCGCCCCTCGCCCCGTAGCAGGGAGCCCGCGACCGACGGCGTGAATGACCGAGACCGCCAGCCGGCTTTGTCTAAGAATCGACATATGCCGTTGGGCAGTCGGCGTTTAGTCTCTGTCCAACTTCGCGCGGAGAGGACATGTGCCGGCCGGCCTCTCCGCCCGTCTGCACTGCGGTGGAAGCCGGTCCCCGGCGGTCGGAGCGGGCCGGCACGCGCTGCCTCTCCGCCGCATGACAACGCCGTTCCGGATCATGGAGCCCTGTGACACGCGGCCCGCTGGGGACGACCGACCGACGCCCAAAAATCCGTCAAAAAATCCCCTCTTTCATGGCTTGACGGTGCACGACAAGGGCCGTGCTACACTGCCGCGCACCCTCAGCGGCGAACCCCGAAAGGATCGCAGGTTCGGGCCTGTCCCGGCCTCCGAGTCCTGACCCCGCCGGGGCCAGATGGCGCTCGAATCACCACTCGGAGGCGGCTCTCTACCCTTGACTACCGCGACGAGCCAGACTGCCAAGAAGACCCCAGGCGCCGCTGCGCCGGAGGAACGGCGCCCCGACGCGATCTGGCAGGCCGTCTTGGGCGATCTCGAGCTCCGGGTGAC
This sequence comes from Dehalococcoidia bacterium, assembly GCA_965261815.1. Classification (GTDB taxonomy): domain Bacteria; phylum Chloroflexota; class Dehalococcoidia; order Lucifugimonadales; family CAZENU01; genus CAZENU01. Next base: position 1,897,278 of record CBDHDR010000002.1, on the reverse strand, counting down.
CCGCCCGAGCTACGAGACCTGGCTCCGCGACACCACCGGCATCCGCTACGCTAATGGCAAGTTCGTTGTCGGCGCCCCGAACACCTTCGTCTCGGAGATGCTCGAACAGCGGATGTACTCGCTCATCTCCAGCGCCGTGGGTCGGATCGTTGCCAGGGATGTCGACGTCCGCTTCGAGGTTGTCTCGGGGGCCCCTGCAGGCCACGTGTCGCAAGACGACCGCACCCCGTCCTCGAACCCGACGCACCACTCCGCCAACGGCTCGACGCCGCAGGCGGGTACGGACCGGCCGGCCACTGCGCTGAACCCTCGCTACGTCTTCGACACGTTCATCGTCGGCAGGTCGAACGAGCTCGCCCACGCGGCCGCCCTGGCGGTCTCGGAAACGCCGGGCGGTGTCTACAACCCGCTGTTCATCTACTCCGGCGTCGGCCTCGGCAAGACCCACATGCTCCATGCGATCGGCCACAGGCTGGTCTCCCGCGGGCTGACACCGATCTACGCCACGACGGAGGAGTTCACCAACGGGTACATTCGGGCGATTCGCGAAGGGACGACCGACGCCTTCAGGGCCTACTACCGCAACGCCGATGCCCTGCTGCTCGACGACATCCAGTTCATCATCGGCAAACAGCAGACCCAGGAGGGCTTCTTCCACACCTTCAACGCGCTCCACCTCGCGGGCAAGCAGGTGGTCATAACGAGCGACCGGCCGGTGACGAATCTCACCCTGCTCGAAGACCGGGTAAGCTCCCGGCTCGCCGCGGGGCTTGTCGTCGATATACAGACGCCCGATCAGGAGATGCGTATCGATATCCTGCGTGCCAAAGCGGCGGGCACGGGTCAGCGGTTCCCGAACGACGTTTTGGATCTCCTCGCGGGGCGCGTTCACAAGAACGTCCGTGAGTTGGAAGGGACCCTGAATAAGATCGCCGCTTACGCTCACCTGACCAATAGCTCAATCTCGTTCGACCTGGTTAAGAGGGTTCTGGCAGACTCCCCGGCTGGATCGACCCGGCGGAAGGTGTCCGAGCAGGAGATAGTCGACGCCGTGTGCTCCTACTTCGACGTCGAAGTCGAAGTCCTCAAAGGCAGGCGGCGTGACAAACAGACTGCCCTCGCCCGGCAGGTCGCCATGTACCTGCTTCGCGAGGACGTCCATCTCACCTTGAAGGCGGCCGGCCTGGCCTTGGGCGGCAAGGACCACACCACGGTCATGCACGCCTGCGTCCGCATCGCATCCCTGGCAAACGAAGACCCCGATCTTCGCCAAGATCTCATCAACATCCGTGAGTCCCTGGACGGCTAGCAGCCCGGTCTCCGCTCTGCCCATCCAGCCTCCTTCGGGCCCCTGTCCCCCAGCGCCTACCACCCGCGCTTTGTGGATAACTCACCGTCTCCGGTGGATATCCTCGCTCATATGTGGGTAACACCCTCATCCTCAGGCGCAGCAGTCCAGGGGTAACCGATCGTCCACCGACAGCCCATAGGCAATCCCCAAGTGATTAACCGAAGGGCCATCTTCGACACGCCGCGCAGGTCAGGTATCCCAGTAATCCACGAGATTATGAGAGACTGTTAGTATTCCCATACCAATGATTGATAAAGTTGAAATATCAGTAACAGCAGGAGATGGGGGTAACGGGTGCGTGAGCGGCCGCAGGGAAAAGTTTATCCCGCGCGGGGGGCCGGACGGAGGAGACGGAGGTCGAGGAGGATCGATTGTTGTAAGGGGCTCAGGGACCATCAACAGCCTTCGACGCCTACGTCACCGACAACGCTTCGTTGCGGAGAATGGAGGCCACGGAGCCGGCAGGGACCGTCATGGTGCGAAGGGGCTAGACATCCAGATCGAGGTACCGGTTGGCACAGTCGTCCGGAGGTTCGATGATGAGTCGCCCGAGGGTGTTGACCTCTCCGCAGCGGGCATGAGCATCGTGGTTGCGCGCGGTGGCCGCGGCGGGCGTGGCAACACCACCTTTGCGTCCTCTACTAACCGTTTTCCGGTATTGGCGGAGGCGGGCGACGCGGGCGAGAGCTGCGTGCTGAGACTGGAGCTGAAGATGTTCGCAGACGTCGGCATCATCGGCGCCCCCAACGCGGGCAAGTCCAGTCTGCTGGCGGCGCTGACGGGCGCCCACCCCAAGGTGGCGAGCTATCCGTTCACGACCCTGGAGCCGTCATTGGGTACAGCGGAGATCGGCTACGACATGATCGTTCTGGTCGACATCCCGGGGCTGATCGAAGGAGCCCACGCGGGTGTCGGCCTCGGGCATGACTTCCTGCGTCATGTCGAGCGGACGAAGGTGCTGATACACCTGATAGACGGGGACAGGCCCGACCTCATGGCCGAGTACCATCGGATTCGCACGGAGTTGGAGCTGTTCGACGAGCGTCTGGCGAGCAAGAAAGAGATTGTGGCGGTGAACAAGGTCGATCTAGACGGCGTGGAAGATCGGGCCGCCGGGCTGCGGGCGGAGCTTCCAGAGAGAGGGATCCGCGCCGTCTCGGCGCTCGCCAGAATCGGCCTGGGCGATCTGCTCGGCGACGTAGTGCGGGCGCTGGCGGCAACCCCGCGGGAACGGGACGCCGCCACCGCGGAACAGCCTGCCCCGGTGATCCGCCCGCGGTCTGTCGACCGGGAGACCAGGGTCATTAGAGAAGGCGACACCTACGTCGTACCGGTCCGCGCCGCCGAGAGGATAGCCGCGCTGGTAGACCCCGACGACTGGGAGGCGAGGACGCAGTTCATGGAGCACCTTAGGCGGATGGGCATCATGTCCGCCCTGGAGAAGGCCGGAGCGAAAGACGGGGACATTGTTCGCATAGGCAAGCTCGAGCTGGAGTGGGACTAGTTGCGGGCAGGGATATTCGGCGGGACGCTCGACCCGATCCATTCGGGGCACCTGGCTGCGATTGAGGCCGCGCGGGAGCGCCTCAGCCTGGATGAGGTGCTCATCGTCCCGGCCGGCCGACCGCGCCTCAAGGCGCGGGAACCGGAGGCCTCCGGGCTCCAACGGCTCGAGATGGCTCGCCTGGCCGCGGCGCCGTATCCGGGTGTCGCCGTGTCCGACATCGAGGTGCGCCGGCCCGGGGCGACGTATACTGTGGACACGCTGGAGTCCCTGGCGCCGGGGCGCGAGCTGTTCTTGCTGTTGGGTGCAGACGCGCTCAGGCAGATTGCGCTGTGGCACCGCCCGCGTAGCGTAGTCCAGTTGTCCAGACTTGGCGTGTTCGCGCGGCCCGGACAGCCGGACCCCGGCCTGGACGCGCTGGAAGCGGTCGATGTGGACGCGCGGGCGGCGGTTACGGTGATCGCCGGCCCGCTGTTGCACGTCAGCAGCACGGAGGTGAGGCGCCGGGTTCATGAGGGGCTGTCGATAGCCGACCTGGTGCCCGGGCCCGTAGCACGGTACATAGACGACAACGGACTCTATCTCGACGGAGAGGTCACAGGAGTGAAGGACTTGGCAGCAGAGATTCTACAGTTGGCGCTCGACGTCGGCGCGCTCCAGTTCGGGGAGTTCGAGCTAACCTCCGGCGCCACGAGCGGCTACTATTTCGACGGGCGGCTGGTGACGCTCGACCCCGAGGGCTCGTACAGGGTGGCGACGGCCCTCTATCCCACGCTGGTGGAGTGCGGCGCCGAGGCGGTCGCGGGGCCGACTGTGGCGGCCGACCCGATCGTCGCTTCAGTGGCCACGGTCAGCCATCTCAAGGGCAACCCTATCGGCGCGCTGATCGTCAGGCCGCGCGCGAAAGAGCACGGAACGGGGCGGCTCATCGAGGGGAAGGTGAGGCCCGGGGCGAAGGTGGCGGTCGTAGACGACACCTGCAGCACGGGCGGCAGCCTGCTCCACGCGGTAGACGCGGTGGAAAAGGCCGGGTGTGAGGTCGTCAAGGTGCTCTGCATCCTGGACCGCCGTCAGGGCGGCAGCGACGAGATCAGGCGTCGCGGCTACGACTTCGCCGCGCTGCTCGAGGCAGACGACGACGGCAACATAGCGCCAGCGTCGTTGGAGGGTATATACCGATGAGACTCCTGTTCGTCAGACACGCGGAGTCGACGGCCAATGCCGAGAACCGCTACCAGGGGCGATCCGACTTCCCGCTCTCCGATGCCGGCAGACGACAGGCGCGGAAGCTCGCGGACCGCTTCCACAGCGAGGAATTCGTGCCCACCCACGTCTACACGAGCCCGCTCAAGCGGACAAGCGAGACGGCCTCCATACTCGCTGCCGGCTGGGCGATGGAGGTTGTCGACGTGGACGACCTGATGGAGTACGACGTCGGCATCCTGTCCGGGCTGACCGCCGACGAGGTCTCGGTGAAGTACCCGGAGCTGGACATGGAACAGGCATGGGAGAAGGGGCTCGCGGGAATCGAGGGGGTAGAGCCGCCCGAAGCGAGACAGGCCCGCGCGCGGAGGGTCGTAGACCGCGCGGTCGGCGGGCACGACGACGCGGACACGGTGCTGATGGTGACCCACGGCGGGATCCTTCAGCATATCCTCGCGGCGCTCTTGGGCACGGACCGCACCTGGGGCACGCACGTCCGCAACACGGCCGTGTTCGACTTCACCATTGACAAGAGCCTCTGGGCGCCCGACCGCGGCGCCCGGCTGGTGCCGGTCCACCACCGGATCGACCGGTTCAACGACGCGTCGCACCTGGAGTGAATCGGGACAGGGCCGCCCTCGGCGGGTGCTTGTTGATGGGCGGAAGCACGTAGACTACAATGAGGACAGTCGGCCGGCGCCGGATCAGGGCGGCCGCCTTCGGTCTTTACGCAAGAAGCGGACGGGACGTGGCATGGCAAAGCTGCTGGAAGTGAAGAACCTGGCCACCGAGTTCTCGACCCAGGATGGCGTCGTGAGGGCGGTCGACGGCATAAGCTACGACCTCAACGAGGGCGAGATCATCGGCATCGTCGGTGAGAGCGGCTGCGGAAAGACGGTCAGCGCGCTTTCCGTAATGAGGCTCATCGCCTCCCCGCCTGGCAAGATCGTCGGGGGCGAGGTGATCTTCGACGGTAAGGACCTGCTCAAACTGAGCGGCGCTCAGATGAGGAGAGTCCGCGGCAACCGGATATCGATGATCTTCCAGGAGCCGATGACGTCGCTCAACCCCGTATTGACCATCGGGCGCCAGCTCACGGAGACGCTGCAGCTCCACCTGAGGATGAACAAGACGGACTCACATCAGCGGGCGCGGGAGCTGCTCGACATGGTGGGGATACCCGACGCGGAGCGCCTCCTCAATGACTACCCGCACCAGCTCAGCGGCGGGATGAGCCAGCGCGTGATGATCGCGATGGCGATAAGCTGCAATCCGAGTCTGATCCTCGCCGACGAGCCGACGACCGCGCTGGACGTCACGATCCAGGCGCAGATACTCGAGCTCATGCGGTCGCTGACGACGCGGCTCGGCATGGCGCTGATCCTGATCACCCACAACCTGGGGATAGTGGCCCGCTACGCGTCCCGCGTGCTCGTCATGTACGCCGGGAAGATAGTCGACACCGGCGGCGCCAGGGAGATGTACGGCGACCCCAGGCACCCGTACACCCTCGGTCTGCTCAACTCGGTGCCACGCCTGGACGAGCCCGAGGGATACAAGCTCGAGACGATAGAGGGGATGCCCCCGGACCTGATCGACATGGCCGACGGCTGTCGGTTCGCGCCGCGCTGCCGGTACGCCATCGACAGGTGCGTCCAGGAGACCCCGGAGCTGATGGCGGTCAAGGGCACCCACCTGTCCGCGTGCTGGAGGGCGGCGGAGCTGCCGGGGCTCAAGTCCACCGTAACGCAAAAGGCGGGCGCGTGATACAGACACAGACGGGCGAGGATATCCTGCTGCAGGTCCGCCACCTGCGGAAGTACTTCCCGGTCATGTCGGGCACAGTCTTCCGGAAGCGGGTGGCCGATATCAAGGCCGTCGACGACATCAGCTTCTTCATCAGGCGCGGCGAGACGCTGGGCCTGGTGGGCGAGAGCGGCTCCGGCAAGACGACTGTCGCCCGCTGCATCCTGCAGCTATACGAGCCGACGGCGGGAGACGTCATCTTCGAAGGGCAGATGCTCGGCGACCTGAGCGCCCAGGGCATGAGGCTCGTCCGGCGGCGGATGCAGATCATCTTTCAGGACCCGTACGGCTCCCTGAACCCCAGGATGACCTGCGGGGACATCATCGGCGAGCCGCTGACCGTACACAAGCTGGTCGACGGCAAGGGCGAGTACAGGGATAGGGTCGCGGAGCTGCTCACCGTCGTCGGCCTCAACCCGTACATGGCCGACCGATACCCCCACGAGTTCAGCGGAGGCCAGCGGCAGCGCATAGGGCTGGCCCGGGCGCTGGCGTCGGACCCGGCGTTCATCGTTTGCGACGAGCCGGTGTCGGCGCTGGACGTGTCGATCCAGGCCCAGGTGATCAACCTGCTCGAGGACCTCCAGGACAGGTTCGGGCTCACGTACCTCTTTATCGCCCACGACCTGTCGGTCGTCCGGCACATCAGCGACCGTGTGGCCGTGATGTACCTGGGGCACATCGTCGAGATCGCGAACCGGACCGAGCTGTACGAGAATCCCCTACACCCCTACACGAAGGCGTTGCTGTCGGCGATCCCGATTCCCGACCCGGCCGTCGAGGCGGAGCGGGAGTACGTCGTGCTGCAGGGCGAGGTGCCGAGCCCGATGACCCCTCCTCCGGGCTGCGTGTTCCACACCCGCTGCCCCATTGCCATAGACCGGTGCAAGGTGGAGATCCCGGAGCTGAGAGAGGTCAGCAAGGACCACTGGGTAGCCTGCATCCGCGCCGACGGCTACGACTAGGCGCGAAGAAACCTGCCCCTGTGTGGCAGCCCTGAGACTTGGTTAATGCCGCATTCCCTGAATGCGGCATTATTCATTCAAATGCATCAGAATGCATTCCAACCAGTGCACTCTGCCAGGGCATTACCCCAGAACCAGGAGTCACGTAGAACGGGCTACACGGGGTCGGGCATCACCCCGACCGGGACCTCTATCAGGGACGGCGCGTCGATGCCGTTCGCCTCGACGATCGCGGCGGTCAGCTCTTCGGGTTCGCGCACCCGAACGCTGCGCACGCCGAAGGCCTGCCCCAGCTTCACGAAGTCGGGGTTCTCCAGCTCCGAGCCGACGACCCGGCCGTCGAACTGCGCGATCTGGGAGCGCATCACGTTGCCGAAGGCGTTGTCGTTGAACACGATGGCGACGACGTTGATGCGGTGCATCGCCGCCGTGGCCAGCTCCTGCACGTTGAACATGAACCCGCCGTCCCCTGAGATGGAGACCACCACCCGGTTCGGCCATGCAACCTTGGCGCCCAGCGCCGTCGGGAAGCCGTACCCCAGGTTGCCGAAGTAGGACGAAGTGACGAAGCTGCCCGGCTCGTACACGGGGAAGAAGCAGCGGCTGTAGTAGCCCACCTGCGTCTCGTCGGGCACGAGAATTCCGTCGTCGGGCATCGCGTCGCGTATGGCGCGCACGAAGGAGCCCTGGGGCTCGATCTGGTTCGCCGGGTCGGCCCGCTCCGACCGGATAGCCTCGAACTCCTCGCGGCGGCTCACCCTGGCCGGACCGATCGCCTCCAGCGCCGCGCGGAGAGCGTCGAGCGTCAGCGCCGCGTCCCCGTGGACGCCGATGGTCCGGTCGGGATAGTTCCTGCCGATCTCGTCCGGGTCGATGTCTATCTGGACGATCTGTTGCCGCTCGAAGGTCGGCCTCGCCAGCCTCGTGCCGACGGCGAGTATCAGATCGCAGCTGTCCAGGAAGTCGTCAAGGCAGTCGCGCTTGAGGTTGGGCGCTCCCAACGACAGGTAGCACCGGTCCGAAATGGCCCCGCGGCCCTCGTAGCTGGCGACGACCGGCGCCTGCAGGTACTCCGCCAGCCGCGCCAGCTGCTCATGCGCGCGGGAGGAGAAGACGCCGCTGCCGGCCCAGATCACCGGACGCTCGGCCGCGTCGATCACGCGCGCGGCCTGCGCCACGCTGTCGCGGTCGGGCGCCTGCCGCGGGTAGGCGTCCGGCTCGGGCAGGTCGATCTCGGCAGTCTCCGCCAGGGTGTCCAACGGCATCTCGATCTCGACAGGCCGAGGCCGACCGGTGTTGAGATGGCGGAAGGCCTCCTGGACCGCGTCGGGAATCGCTTGTGGGTCGTCGATCCGTTCCGCCCACTTCGTTATGGGCCGGACGCAGTCTAGCTGGTCGTCCACCTCGTGAAGCTCGCCCCGGTTGAAGCCCTGGAAGTCGCGCGGGATCTGCCCGGAGACGACCAGCATGGAAGTCGAAGCCGAATAGGCCGTGCCGATGGCCGCGGTCGCGTTGAGCAGGCCCGGGCCCGGCACCACCATCGCGGTGCCCATGCCTCCGCCGGTGCGGGAGTAGCCGTAGGCCATGTAGGCTGCCGCCTGCTCGTGCCTGGTCGTTACGTAACGGATGCGGGTGTCGCCGTGAAACGGGTCGGTGGCGTGGTAAAGCTGGTAGCCGGGCACGCCGAACACGACCTCGACCCCGTGCCTGATCAGCGACTCGGCCAGCGCTTCTCCACCGGTCATTCTCGCCATAGGTACACTCCGTGTGGGTCCGTTTCGGGATTTTCCAGGGCGCTCCGCAGCCGCGTGCCTCCGGGTCGGACGGGCTGCTCAACGCCCGCCGGCCCAGGGGCTCGCTCCCGTCTGGAGAGGTTATGCCGCGTACGCCGCCGTCACCTTCCGCACGGCCGCGATGATGTCGTTCAGGTCCGATTGCGCCATGTCCGGGTACAGTGGCAGCAGCATGAGCTCCTTGCTGATCTGCCGCGCGACGGGGACCTCGACCGGGCCGCAGTGCTCTCGGAACAGCGGATGGTCCGGGACGAACTCCTCGTCGGCGACGCGGATTGTGTCGATGCCCTCCGCCTGCAGAGCGTCGGTGATGCCGTTCAGGTCCGCGGCGAACTGTCCCTCGACGAAGCGTACCGGGTAGTACGGATAGCCGACCGTCACGTCGTCGGCCGGCTCAGGCCTGCGGACGCCGGGAAGGCCGCCGATGGCCGCGTCGAGGTACCGGGTGTGCGCCTGCCGCGCGTCCTGGATGCGGCCCGCCTTTCTGAGCTGCGCCAGCGCGAAGCCGGCGTGCAGCTCGGAGAGGCGGTAGTTGTTGCCGACCCGGACGATCGAGTACCGGTCGACCACGCCGGCGGGCGCGGTCTTGTCCTTGCCATGGTCGCGCATCGACATCGCTATCTGTGCGTGACCGAGGTCGTTGGTGACCAGCGCTCCCCCCTCGCCCGCCGCTGTGAGTATCTTGGACTGCTGCAGGCTCCAGCACGACATGGCGCCGATCGTTCCCACGCCCTGGCCGCGGTAGAGCGCCCCGAAGGCGTGGGCGCAGTCCTCAATGACCGCGATGCCGTTCCGGTCGGCGTGGTCCATGATCCCCGCCATCGCGGCCGGGTGGCCGAACCAGTGCACGGGCACGATGGCGCGCGTCTTCTCCGTGGTCGCCTCCACCACGCGATCGGGGTCCAGGGTGATCGTGCGGTCGTCCACGTCGGCGAAGACGGGCGTCGCGCCGGTCATGAGTACGGTGTAGGCGGTCGACGCGAAGGTCAGGGGCGGCACTATCACCTCGTCGCCGGGCCCCACGCCCGCGGCGACCAGGGACGCGTGCTGCGCGGTCGTGCCGGAGCTGAACGCGACGGCGTACTTCGCTCCGACGTACGCTGCGAAGGCCTCCTCGAAGGCAGGCACCTTGACGGCGGTCGGCATGACGGAGCAGAACGCGCCGCTTTCGAACACGTCCAGTATCTCGCGAAGCTCCTCGTAGCCGAAGCTCACCTTGGTGAACGGCAGGGGCCGCTCGCGGACCGGACTGCCGCCGTCGATGGCGAGTCTCTCGGTCATGGTCAATCTCCCTATGAGGCGCTACACGTGCCGGGCGCTGAATGGCCCTTTTAGAAAACTTTGCCGGCGCGGGCGCCGGTGTGCCCGCCGGGGGCCACGGTCACCTTGCCGTTGACGATCACCCAGTCGATGCCCTCCGGGTATTCCTGGGGGTGCGTGTAGTCCGCCTTTTCGATCACGGTATCGGGGTCGAAGACGACTATGTCGGCGGCCAGGCCCTCTCTCAGCACGCCGCGGTCCCACAGACCGAGCCGCGCGGCCGGGACGGAGGTCATCTTGTGGACGGCCTCCTCCCACGTCAGCACGCCCCGCTCCCGGACGTAGCGTCCGAGGACGCGCGGGAAGGTGCCGTAGGAGTTGGGGCGGTCCTGGAAGGCCAGCGTCCCCTCCGGCGCCAACGCGTACCCGTCGGCCACCGGGACGCCCAGCGGGTGCTTCATCAGTCGGTCGACGTCTTCGTCGCACTTGTTGGTGGAGGCCACCCAGTAGTTGCCCCTGTCCTCTACCAGCATCAGCAGCGCGGCCTCGGCTGGCGGCTCGCCCCGCTCGGCCGCGATGTCGGCTATCGAGCGCCCGAGCCAGGGCCGGTGCTTCGGGTCCCCGACGTGGCATATGAGCTGGTCGTCCCACGGAGAGCCGATTCCGTAGGGCCCTTCGCCCTCGATCTCGGCGGTCACGCGGGCCCGGACGTCGGCGTCCTTGAGGCGTTCGAGCGTGCTGTCGTGGCCGCCCTCGCGGGCCCACAGGGGGAACATCTGCATGATCGGCCCGCCGCCCCTGAGCCAGGGCGTGACGTCGTAGCCAACCTCGAGGCCCTCGTCGCGGGCGCGCTCCAGCAGCTCCAGGCAGTCGACGGACTGTCCCCAGTAGTCGCTTCCGGAGGGGTACATGTGAGAGATGACGAGGGGCACCTCGGCGCGACGCGCGATCTCGATCGACTCGGCGACAGCCTCGAGAAGGTCCCTGCCGTAGCTGCGCATGTGTGTATGGTAGGCGCGGCCGTGGCGTTTCAGCGCCTTCGCCGTCTCGGCGATCTCGTCCGTGTCGGCGAAGACCGTGTGCTGGTACGTCAGCCCCGTGCTGAAGCCGGCAGCGCCCTCGGACAGGGCCCGTTCGAGCACGGCCCTCATGGCGCCGCGTTCGTCCTCGGTTGCAGGCCGGTTCGCTTCGCCCAGCACGAGCGCCCTCACCGGCATGTGGCCCGCCAGCGCGGTCACGTTGACGGACGGGCGAGCGGCCGCGACCACCTCGAGGTACTCCCCCATCCCCTCCCACGTCCACTCGTAGTCGTCGAAGTCGAACAGCGGAGCGCCGCGGAGGTAGGTGGCGAGCATGTCGTTCGACACGGGCGCGGCGGACATGCCGCAGTTGCCGACGACGAGCGTCGTCATGCCCTGCCGGACGGAGCTCTGCGACAGGGGGTCGACGAGGTAGGTGACGTCGGCGTGGGAGTGCTCCTCGACGAAGCCGGGAGTCACGAAGTGGCCGGCGGCGTCGATAGTCTCGGCCGCCTCACGGCCGGCGAGACTTCCGATGGCCACGATGACATCGTCGACGACGGCGACGTCGGCCCGGTACCAGGGGCTGCCCGTGCCGTCCAGGACTCGTCCGTTGATGATAAGCAGGTCGTACAAGTCGGCAGCCTCGGTGTGTGTGCGTTGTCGTCCTAGCCGGAGTCCAGCACGCGCCGCACGCCGGCGATCACGTCGTCCTTGTCCGGGAGGACGTGGGGGTAGAGGTGGTGGCTGTGCGGGACCGGCACGCCCACATTGGCCACCCTGGCCACGGGCGCCTTCAGGTCGCGGAACGCCCCGCTCTCGGCGACTATGGCGACCACCTCCGCGCCGAACCCCGCCCGGCGTACCGCCTCGTGCGCGACGACCAGCCGGCCCGTCTTGGAGACGGAGCTCAGCACCGCGTCGCGGTCGAACGGCACCAGCGTGCGCAGGTCGACGACCTCCACGCTCACGTTCTCGGCCGCCAGCTCGTCGGCGGCCTCCTCCACTATGGGGACCATGCCGGAGTACGTGACCACGGTGGCGTCGGCGCCTTCGCGGGTGATGGAGGCCTTGCCCAGTGGCAGCGCGTACGGCTCCTCGGGTACGGGGCCCTCGCGGCCGTAGAGCGACATGTGCTCGACGAACACCACGGGGTCGGGATCGCGTATGGAGGCGATCAGCAGCCCCTTCGAGTCCGCCGGCGTCGACGGCGCGACGACCTTCAGGCCGGGCACGTGGACGAGCCAGGCCTCGAGCGCCTGGGCGACGTATACGTTGCCCTTCGGGAAATTCACGGTCCGCACCACCAGCGGCGCGGTGATGCCGCCCTGGTGCACGTATCGGGCCTTGGCGGCGCTGTTGGCGATCTGGTCCAGGGCGATGGTGATCAGGCCGGTGAACTGCATCTCGACCACCGGCCGCATCCCGACGAACGACGAGCCGACTGCCAGCCCGGCCAGCCCGGACTCGGCGATGGGCGTGTCGAAGACGCGCTCCGGGCCGAACTCCTTCTGCAGCCCGGCGGTGACCCCGTCGAGCCCACCGTACTCGGCGATGTCCTCGCCGAAGACGAAGACCCTGGGATCGGCCTCCAGCTCCTGGCGCAGCGCCTCCCTGATGGCCTCCCGGACCTGCAGGGTCCTCATATTCGCATCGCCTCTACCGGCTCGGCGTAGACGTGGGTGAAGGCCTCGGCGGCGTCCGGGCCAGGTGTGGCGGCCGACTCTTCGACCGCCGCGTCCAGCTCCTCTTCGATGCGCCGTTCCATGTCCGCGATGGTCTCGTCGTCCAGGACGCCCTGCTCCTCGAGCGGGGCAGCCATGATGTTCAAGGGGTCTCGCCGCTTCCACCGCTCGACCTCGTCGAGGTCCCTCGTCTCCCTGAGGGTCGAGTGGTGGCGGAAGAAGCGGTAGGTCTTGCACTCGACGATGCTCGGGCCGTCGCCGCTGCGGGCTCGGCGCACCGCTTCCCTCATCGCCTCGTGGACGGCGAGCACGTCCTGGCCGTCGACGACCACGCCGGGCATCCCGTAGCCGGCCGCCCGGTCGGCCACGTTCTCGATGGGCAGTCCGATGTTGGCGCCTACAGTCTGGAAGTACAGATTGTTCTCGCAGACGAAGACGATGGGCGCCTTGAGCAGGGCGGCGAGATTGAGGCCCTCGTGAAAGTCGCCCCGCGCGGCGGCGCCATCGCCGAAGAAGCAGACGGTGACGGCGTCGGTGCCCTGCATCTTCTGACCGAGAGCGGTGCCGACGGTCGTCGGGAACTGCGCGCCGACTATGGCGGACCCGGCGATGATGCCCAGATCCGGGTAGCCGCAGTGGTGGAACGACTCCTTGCCGGCGGAGATGCTGCCCGCGTTGGCCATGATGGCGTTCATCATCTGCAGCAGCGTCACCCCGCGCGTCCAGTAAGCCTCGGTCGTTCTGAGCGCCGGCAGCACCCAGTCGGTGTCGCGCAGGCCGTAGCAGGCACCGACGCCGACCGCCTCCTGCCCCGCGCTGGGGTGGAGGCCCGTGGGCAGCCGGCCGGCCTCGGCCAGCTCCATCGCGCGCTCCGAGAACCGGCGGCCCATCAGCATGAGCCGGTACATCTCGCGCAGGTCGTCGGAAGTCAGGCCTTCGGGTATTGCGTCAGCCATCCGCGCTCCTTCGCAGTCGTACTGGGTTCGGGCCGCCGCATGGGTAACACACCATCCGAATCGAAGTCAAGAAACGCCGGCGGTTCCGACCCTCTCACCGAGTGCGGCCTCGGTTCGACGAAAGTGCGCCATTTTGGGCCATTCTGTGCCATCCCTATCTGTGCGGTGGCACACCTGGCCGAGAAATGGCACAGAAATGGCACACCGGGTGTGCCACTCGTCCTATCCGGGGCGGCACACCGCGTGACAGGATGGCACGCCGGTGTCCCGCCTCGTCAGGGACATGGGCGCGTGAGGGGACTCGAACCATCTGCGGGCGAGTGCTTGTCACAAGCACAGACTAGCACTGATGTGCTGCCAGGGGCAAGGGCTCGCCCCGGACTTACCACCTGATACGGAAGGCCGGCGTTGTGGACTGCTTGCGGGGTGATGATGGCCCACCAAGCTGGGGATAGATACCCGCCCCCGCCTACGCGAGGGCAGGCTCTTCGCGAGAATGACGGAGGTGGGCAGGGCAATCGCATCTCATCTGGCATTAGCTATGGACAGGCGCTCTGCATACCGGACCCTGATCGGTTTGGAGTGCCGGCGCGTTGGAATTCAGCTTTGGACCCGGCGCATAAGATTTAGATGCGATTGCCCTGGGCGGTTCCGCGGATGCTCACGACCCGGCAGGGACGCACCGCAGCGTGGCCGCCACGTCGTGGGCGAGGATCGCCCGACCGGACATCCAGACGTCGTACACATCGTCGCTGACGAGGTCGTTCCTCTTAGGCCGTATCGGGGCCTCCTGGTACGCCTCCTCGGGAACGAGCGGAGCCTCGCTGACGATCTGCATCGCCTGGGCGCACTCCACCTTGATCACCGCCAACACGCTGGCGGACTGCGCGGAGAACACGATGAACGTGGGCGGCGGCCCCTGGCGGGTCTTCGGGAACACCACGACCGCGATATAGGGGGCCTCCAGGAACCCCGCCGACGTGTCGAATGCGAAACGCATTTCGGAGCCGTCGGCGCTTGAGGCGGTGAAGACGGCCGAATCGGGGTCTTGAGCGTCCTGGAGAGCGATCGAAGCGCGGGGCGGCGTGTGCATCCGGTCGAACAGCCTGTTGACCTCCGGCAGCGTCATCCCGACCTTCACCTGCTGGAGGGCGGCCGTGATCAGCTCCTGCTGCCTTTGCGCCTCGGGGTCCGGTCGAAACTGCCCAACGAGGTATGGAATGGACGCGAGCACGAGGAGTCCCGCCACGGCCATCAGCAGAATCCGGATGCGGCGGCGCTTCCGCCGACTCTCCTGACGCTCGGCTTTCAGGCGGTCCGATAGAGACGCCAGAATCTCGGCGTCCCGGCTGTGACGTTCGCGGGTCACGGCGCGGCCACCCTGATCGCGGCATGGCTATTTGCCATCTGCCGGATGTATGATCTGGCGGCGGCGGATACGTCGTCAACAAAGAGCGTGCTTGCCATACAGTATTATCGCACGGCGCGCGTAGGCTCGCCGCAGTGGAGAGACCGCCGTCGCCCGGACCGACGCTAAGGAGGGAACGACATGGGCAGAATCAACAAGGTGATCGAGCTGCTGGAGCAGGGACAGCCCGCCTACTCGACGCCGGCGCCGGAGCTGACCTACGAGTCGGGGCTGGAGGCGTCGCAGACGTGGGCCGACTTGCTGCTGGTGGAGTTCGAGCACTTCGCCTTCGACATCAAGGGGCTGACCGACTTCATGCGAGGCCTGAAGGACGGTGGGCCCACGCCCAGCGGCCACCCGACGCCCACCGTGGTCGCATCGCTGCCGTCCAACTGCAGGACGCGCGACGAGGTGGTCTACAACGCCTGGCAGACGAGGCACGTGCTTAGCACGGGCGCCCACGGGATCAACCACACGCACGCCCGCGACCCGGAGGCGGTCAAGGCCTACGTGGCGACTGCGCGCTACTCGTTCCACAAGATCGGCCGCGACCTGGGCATACCGGAGGGCATGCGCGGCGGCGGCGGCCAGGCTGAGCCCGCTGCGATATGGGGCATCAGCCCGGAGGAGTACGTGCACAGGGCCGAGCCGTGGCCGCTGAATCCCGATGGCGAGCTGCTCCTCGGCCTCAAGATCGAGGACCGTCACGCGCTGCCGAACGCCGACGCGATCGCCGCGACGCCCGGCATCTACTTCGCCGAGTGGGGGCCGGGAGACATGTCGATGTCCTTCGGAGACCCCGCGCTGCGTTCCGTGCCGTACCCGCCTGAGCTGCTGAGGCCGATGAACATCGTGGTCCAGGCCTGCCACAAGGCGGGGATAGCCTTCCACGGCGGCTGGCCGGACACGACCATGAGCGACCACGAGAGGGCGAAGTACGCCATCGAAGAGCTGGGAGCGAGGATCGTCGGGACGGGCGACCGCGGCATCGCCGACGCGGGGCGCAAGCTAACCGGCCGCACGATGCTGGTGTAGAGGGCTGGTAGGCAGGCGCATGGGAGTCTCAGACATTGACACGATGAGGGGGCGTGTCTCCAGGCTTCCTTGGTACTATCTGGCCTGCGCGTTTCTGATCGTCATCGCGATAGGGCTGCGCTTCTACAGCTTACCGACCAACACGCTGACGAACGACGAGGCAGTCGCAGCCAACGCATCGAGGGGCACACTCGCTGAGGTACATAGGAACACCCTGGATTGGAACTCGTCGCCGATTGTCTACCCGTACGTCTTGTGGGCAGTGCAGAAGGCGGAGAGTTCGCCTCTCAGTGTTCGCATCGTTCCGGCCATTGCCAGCGTCTTGACCGTCGCGGCGCTGCTCCTGTGGCTTCCCAAGGTGGGCGTTAGCCGGACCGCCGCTTTTCTGGCCGGTCTCATGGCAACGGCGTCCGTCGAATCGATACGCCACGCCCAAAGCGTACGGGAGTACGGAGTCGACGCGCTAGTCACCACTGTGATCATCGGCGGTTTGCTTTGGCGTGTGAGAGGCGGGGGCAAGTTGCTGCTGTCCGTAGGCCTCTTCACGGCTCCGCTAGTCCAATATGGCCTCGCGCTGTTCGGTGCGGCCGTAATCGGAGCTCTCTCGATAGGGACGTGGATGGGAGGACTGCCGGAACAGGAACGAGTCGAGCCGCGTCCGGCTCGACGGTTGCGGAGCCGAAGGCGCGAGAGCCGTGGAGCCCGGCGACGCCGCGGTGACGATCCTAAGAGGGTATCGTCCCTGATGCGAACCGCAAGGGAGGTGTTCTGGCCCAGCGTGGCGTTTACCGCCGGCTGCCTCGTCACCTACTTGACCACCGCTGGACACCATCGTCAGCTTCGGATGGGGCAACTGGTAGGGTCTTCGAACGTTACCCAGTCCGACATGTACCGTTCCGACCCGTACCGCTACGTTTGGGAGGGTGGAGGGCCACTATCCTTCATCGACTTCATGTCCTCCAGGACGTGGTGGATGCTGGAGTACCATTTGACATCGGTTGTCGCCGCTATTGGGCTGATGGCGCTGGGGTTCGCTGTCTTCATCATGGTCCGAGAGCGGCGCCTCGATGTGGTGGTGGTGCTGTTTGTGATCTGCGTCGCGGTCGCCATACTTGCGGCGGCGGTGGGGGTTTATCCATATGGAAACGTCAGACAGGCGATGTACTTGGGGCCATTGGTATTCCTTGCCGTCGGCTGCGCGGTCTACGCTTCGACGCACAGCCTGCCTTCGCGCCTGGGTCAAGTGGTCGTCCTAATCGCGGGAGGCCTGATACTTCTCAGCGGGGTCTACAAGATTTCGACCGATGATCCCTACCGCGAGAGGGTCGACGTCAGGCCGATTCTCGCGGCGCTAGACGCATCGGCGGCGGACGACGTCGTGTATGTGCCGTATAACTCGGCGCAGACCATTGACTTCTACACGCAGCCGAAGCCCGATAACTACTTCTATGGTGGCTGCGGGTCATGGGTACCAGTCGCCGCCTGCATCGGCGAGATAAAAGCGTTCCTGTGCGCAACGGACTCCAAGAGGGTGTGGCTCGCCTTCTACCCACGGGACGACATCTACAACGAGTTGGAGGCTCTACAAGAGTCTTGGGGGATGGAAGTCAGCGTCGTCGATGAGGCCAAGGGCTTTGCCTTATGGCTGATCGACCGCAGCCCCTGAAGCGGGTTGAGATGACGTCGCGGGATTGAGAGGGGTGCAGCGTCGCGCTTGGGCCCGCTGGCTCGGGTGAGCCCTCGGTCCAGCGTCATCAATCGACAGGCAACTCCTCGGCCAAGCAGCGTCACCTCCGGTCCGCGTCCCGAGCTTCAAGGATGCTGGATGGCGGCACCCTGCCTCCCTTGGCCGTCTTACGTTCGCGGACGTCACGCAGCACCTCGCCGACAGCCGTCTCCACGGTACGGGCGTGTGTCAGGTCCGCGCCGGTTATCGGGCGGGCCTGAGATGGCAGAACGGTGGCGATGGCGATAGTGTCGCCGTCGAGGGTCGTGAACTCCGCCACGAAGGGTTCGCCGCCGGGGTGAACGTGAACGATCACGCCGACGTCGCCAGGCTTCAACTCCTCGCCGCCGTCTCCGGTCACGTCGGCGGTAAGGACGATTTGGTCGTGTTCCTCGAACATCCCTTCGCGGGCCTCCTCGGTTGCCTTACACGGGCCGGAAGACGAGGGAGACCGACTCGTCGTCGCCTTCGGTGATGAAGTCCGCCTTGACGGGCATCCCGACGTGGACGCCGCCGTCGGGGGCAGTTGGGTCGGGGGCCGCGACGCGGGCCGCCACGCCGGGGCCCTCGTTCAGGGTGACGAGCGCGGCAACGTACGGGTTGCGGCGGCCGTACCCCCTGGCGGCCATGTCAGGGCCCGGCACGAAGACGGACGTGAAGCCGGTCACGGCGCCCTCGCCGCTGAAGTCGACGGCCTCCATCCGGTTGGCGTGACAGCGCGGACAGAAGGGCTTGGGCGGCAGGGTGAGCTCGCCGCACTCGAGGCACCTCGCGCCGGTAAGCCTGCCATCCGCGAGGTTCCGCCGGTACAGGGCGAGCGTCAGCTCTTGCCCGGCCATCTCATCGCCGCTCCAGGATGTGGACCGCGCAGGTGCCGCCGGTCCCGCCCGCGTTGTGCGTCAAGCCGAGGCGAAGGTCCTTGTGCGTGATCTGCCGGTCGCCGGCGCCGCCGCGGAGCTGCGTCCATATCTCGTGCATCTGGGCGATACCGGTGGCGCCGACGGGGTGGCCCTTGGCCTTGAGCCCGCCGGAGACGTTGACCGGCCTGTCGGAGTCGCGCGTCGTCAGGCCCTCGGCGGCCGCGAACGCGCCTTGGCCGGCCGGGAAGAAGCCCACGTCCTCGATCGCGAAAATCTCGGCAGGCGTGAAGCAATCGTGTACCTCGGCGACGTCGATGTCGTCGGCTGAAACGCCGGCCATGTCGTAGGCGCCCTTGGCCGCCTCTCTCGCCGCCGGAAGCGAGGTGATGTCGCCGCCCCAGGCGCCGAACGGGCCCGCGCTCGCCTGCGAGCTGGCTGCCACGGCCACCGGGCGGTCGGTGAAGCTGTCTGCGATCTCGTCGGCGACGAGCAGCATGCAGGACGCGCCGTCGGTCACCGGGGAGCAGTCGAACAGGCGCAGCGGCGACGCGACCATCGGGTTGGCCTTGTCGTCGCTGAGGAAGTCGATCTCGTCGCGCCACCCGGGCGCCGGCTCGCCGCGCTCGGCGGCGCGCTTCACGCGTCGGCCCATGGTGTCCCGAAGCGACTCGTTGAACTGGGCCTTGGGGTTGAGTGCGCCGTTCTCGTGGTTCTTGATGGCCACGTGCATGAAGTGCTCGTGCGTCGCCCCGTAGCGGGCCATGTAGGCCGAGGCCATCGCCGCGTAGAACGCGGGGAAGGTGAATCCGGCCTGGTCGACCTCCATCGCCACGTCGCCGGCCACGGCGAGGTGCGACTGCACTTCCGCCGCGGAGGCGTCGGTCATCTTCTCCACCCCGCCGACCATCACGACGTCGTGGAGGCCGGAGGCGATGGCCATGACGCCCTGCCGGAACGCCAGGCTGCTGCTGGCGCACGCGCCCTCGACCCGCGTCGCCGGGCGCGGCGTCAGGCCGAGGTGGTCCGCGATCACGTGGCCCAGGTGCGACTGCCCCTCGAACAGGTCCGCCGTGAAGTTGCCGATGTAGAGCGCCTCGATGTCCTCGGGGTCGAAGCCCTTGTCCACCGACTCGACCGCCTCGGAGTAGGCGTCCGCCATCAGGTCTCGGGAGTTCTTGTCCGGGAAGGCGCCGAACCGGGATACGGCGCTGCCGACTACCGATACGCCCCGCCGGAGTTTCTTACCAGCCATGTCAACCTCGCCTGAAGCGCATTGCCGCGCGGCCATTGTAACCCTTCCGGGACGGCGCGAACGGCCACGAGAGTGGGTCGAGGCCGCCGGCCGGTTTTTTCGCTGAAAACTGTGCCATTCCGTACCGTTTGTATCTGACACCTGAGCGCAGCACCGCTGGCGGGTGGAACACCTGGCCCGTAGATGAAACACCGTGTTCCGGTCCGCCCTATCTGAGTCGGCACACCGTGGTGCGAAATGACGGGCTGTGTTCCGAGCCGGGCCTGCCGAAAGGGGATGGGGAGTGAGCGCGGCGACGGGTTCCACGTGCGGAGAATAGCACAGGCGTGCTGGCCGCCGCAACACCTACCAGGACTGCGACGACCGCCAGCAGGTTGAAGGCCGCTGTGCGGGCCCTTCGAACGCTGTGGATACACCCCGACGAAGCGTCGGGGCACTCAGGGAGAACGGGTAGTGTGGCAACGGCCCCACCGGTACCAGGACTTTGACGACAGCGCAGCTTGCCGCTGTGCGGGCCCTTCGATACACTCCGACGAAGCGTCGGGGCACTCAGGGAGAACGGGTTGTGTGGCGACGGCACCACCGGTACCAGGACTTTGACGAGCGCAGCACCGCTGTGCGGGCCCTTCGGATACACCCCGACGAAGCGTCGGGGCACTCAGGACGAACGGGTAGTGTGGCAACGGCCCCACCCCTGCCAGGACTTTGACGAGCGCAGCACCGCTGTGCGGGCCCTTCGATACACTCCGACGAAGCGTCGGGGCACTCATCTGGAACGGGTTGTCCGTTGCGACGGCCCCACCGGTACCAGGGCTTCGACGACCGCAGCACCGTGGCGTGCGGGCACCTTCGACCTCAAACCCGCCCCCCCCCGGGAGACCTTTGCGTAACTCCCTTTGACGGGTGAGTCAGCGAAAGGCCGGTTTCTGCAAGCAGGATCCCTTCATCAGGCGGGGCCTGGATTCCCGCCCCCGACTTCTCGGGGGCAGGCTTTGCGTAAACGACGGTGGAATGCCAGGCCTTGCTTCATAATAGCTGCACCTCGTTGGTGATCGGTTCAAGAAACATCTTAGCCCGCTTCGTGGCGGGCGCCAACGAGGTCCTTCTCTTATCTAGGTGGGGAATCTGGGTCAGGGAGAACGGGTTGTGTTGCGACGGCCCCACCGGTACCAGGGCTTCGACGACCGCAGCACCGTCGTGCGGGCCCTTCGATCTCAATCTTCCCCCCCCCCCCCCTTCCCCCCCCCCCCCCCCCCCGGGGAGACCTTTGCGTAACTCCCTTTGACGGGTGAGAGCGAAAGGCCGGTTTCTGCAAGCTGGATCCCTTTATCAGGCGGGGCCTGGATTCCCGCCCCCGACTTCTCGGGGGCAGGCTTTGCGCGGAAACGACGGTGTGGGGGGCGTGCGGTTCATTTTCGCAGCCATGACGGTTATGCAAGGGTCTCCTTGGGGGGAAGAGGTCCATCCCTCCCCCTCGAATTCCGAAAGCAACACCCGGTGCCGCGCCAAGATCCACCGCCTGATTGGGCCGGGGGGCGTAACGGACGGCTTCCGGTGTCACAGTGGCGCACCCAGTCGGGGATGGATTCCCGCCTTCGCGGGAATGACGGTTGTGCAAAGGTCTCCGAAAACGGGCATCCAGGGGTCCGGACGGGACTCGTCCCCATCGACCCTGAACAGTTGCGGGCGCGACTCGTTCTTTGCACTCCTGACCCGGCTGTTCTAAACTCTAAGATGCTGCGGGCATCCACGAGCTATCTGGAGGTGGACCATGCCGAGAGGCCACGCGTCGAAACGAGAGACCAAAAAAACCAAGAAAAAGGCCGCCAAACCGGTCGCGATATCGCCTCCGTCCCTCGTCCCCAGCGAAGTAGAGGTGATCAGGAAGAAGCGCAAGCCGCCGGACGAGGAAGACTTCTAGGAGCCGCCTATCGGCCTCGGAGCCGCATCAGGTCTTCCCCTGGCTTCGCGCCGCGTCAGCGGCGCCCGCCTTTCCAAGCTGCTCCTGATGGACGCCAAGCGGGAGCTCGCCGGCAGCCGGCGCTGACGCCCGCATCGCCGGTCTCCGTGTCCGGACCCCGCGGCCTACCGCTTGGGGAGCACGGACAGATTCGCGGGCCGTCCGCCGATCGGGCGGCGTTTTGTAGCCGGTCACCGGGAACCCCGGTTATTCCGCGGGCTCCTCGAGCGGGACGACGCGATAGCTCTGGCCGTGATCGAGAAGCCTGCCCACGACCCACGGCGAGATGTCGCGGCTTGGGCTGGACGACCACCGGCTGACCAGTGCGTCGCTGATCTCCCACGCCGCCTTCGGCTCGTTTCCGCCCTCCAGGAGTACCCTGAAGACGGCCTCGCGGAGCGGCGTGTCGGGCAGCAGGTAGTCCGCCGTGGTCGAGCAGTGCTCGGCTATCATGGCGATGGCCTCGGCGGGGTCGCCGGTCAGGTCTTCGCCGTCCGCCTCGACGCAGGAACTGCACCGTCTAGTGGCGACCAGCGCCGCCGCCGACCCCCCTGAAGCCTGCTCGCCATCGATGTCAACACAGTACCGACGATTCGTGTCGTTGTATGCCATTTGGGCCGCGTTCCCCCTTTACGACTAGGTTAGATGCCGTAGCGTCGCCCATCGGGCGCCCGCGCGACGGCGTTAGAAGACCTCCTCAGGCCAGTCGATCATCTCGACCTTCACGGTCTCGCCAGCTTCCTTGACCGGCTCGTCCTCGGGACAGATGGCCAGCCCGTTGGCCCGGGCCATAGAGGTTAGCAGGTTGGAGCTCTGATCACCGGTAAGCCGCGCTACGTAGCCGCCGTTGCGCCGTGACACGACCGCGCGTGCGTACACTCTGCGTCCGTCCGTGTTGTGGATCGGCTCCTCCAGAACGGCCTCGATGGTCGGCCTCGCCGCTATGCCGCGGCCCAGCATCTTGTGTATGGCGGGCCGTCCGAACTGCTCGAAGGCAACGAGGGCGCTCACCGGGTTCCCGGGAAGCCCCAGGTGCGGCATCGAGTCGTCCCCGCCGATACGGATCGTCCCGAAGGCGAGCGGCTTGGCCGGCCGCATTCTCACCGACCAGAGCTCGACCTTGCCCCGGCGCGCCAGGACGTCTTTCACGATGTCGTAGTCGCCTTTGGACACGCCTGCCGTCGTGATCAGCATGTCGGCGCCGGCCGCCCGATCCAGCTTCTCGTCCAGCGCCGTCAGGTCGTCGGCGGCGATGCCGAGCCTGCGCGGTACTCCTCCGGCCCTTTCCACCGCGGATACGATGGTGTAGCTGTTGCTGTCGTATACCTTGCCGGGCGTCGCCTCCGTGCCAAGCTCCACGAGCTCGTCGCCGGTGGCCAGGATCGCCACGACGGGCCGCCGCACCACCCGGACCGTCCCGCGGCCGAGGGACGCCAGCACGCCGATCTCGGCCGGCCGCAGCGTAGCTCCCCTCTCCAGCACGCGCTCGCCGCGTTTGACGTCCTTGCCCGCGCGCCTGACGTTCTCACCTCTCCCCGGCTCGACGCCTATCCCGACCTGGTCCATGCCGGTGCCCGACGCCTTGCGCTCCAACTCGTCGGTGTCCTCGAAGGGCACGACAGCGTCCGCGCCGGGCGGGATCGGCGCCCCGGTCATGATCCGGACGGCCGTGCCAACGCCGACCGCGTCCTGCGGAAGCTCGCCCGCGGCCACGGACCCGACGACCCGCAGCACCACCGGCGACGAGCCCGTCGCGCCTCCGAGGCTGTCGACCTGGACGGCAAACCCGTCCATGGCCGAGTTGTCCAGCGCCGGAATGTCGAACGGCCCCACGACGTCCTCGGCCAATATCTGGCCCCGGGCCTCCAGGATAGGCGTGTCCTCGGGCGGCAGGACGTCGAAGAACCGGAGAATGCGCTCCCGGGCCTCCTCGACGCTCAGCATCGCCTCGTGGCGATGCCTGTGGATATGCTCTCCCATGGCTAGCCGCGGAGCTCCGCCCCGACTTCCCGTCCGAGACGCCGGAGTATGTCGCCCTGCCCGCGGTCCACCTCAGCGGTCGTCAGAGTGCCGGACGGCGACTGAAAGGCGACCCGGTAAGCGATCGACTTCTTGCCGGCCGCCACTCCCTCACCGGAGTAGACGTCGAAGGGAGCGGCGCGCACGACGAGCTTGTGCTGCCGAATGATCTTCTGTATCCGGGCCGACGGTACCGACTCGTCGACCAGCAGGGCGAAGTCCCGCTCGGACTCCGGGAACCTCGACACAGCCGCGAAGCCCCCGGCCTCTTCCCCAACTGCTCCGCAAAGCGCCTCGACGTCTATCTCGAACATCGCGACGCCGACGTCGACGTCGAATCGGCCGAGCACACGCGGGTCGACCTCGCCGACGACGCCGATCGGGCTGCCGTCGCACGTCAGCCGGGCCGTCCTGCCCGGCCGCATGATCGAGTCGCTCGACGGCTCGTATTCGACCTCGACGCTCAGGCCGTCCGACACCGACTCGACGACGCCTTTTGCGTCGAAGAAGTCCATGTCGCCCTGCTCCACCAGCCACGAGACGTCGCCGCGCGGGCCGGCGAGGACGCCCACCACCATCTGCCTCTCCTCGGGGAGTTCTCGCTCCTTCGCCTCCTCCCTGGCCAGGTAGACGCTCCCGATCTCGAACAGCCTGAGCCCCTCGCCCCTGGAGACGCGCAGATTGGACGCCAACGTGCGCAGCACACTGCCCCGCAGGCTGGTCCTGAGGACCTGCATCTCACTGCTCATCGGATTGGCGACGCGGATCGGCTCCGGGCCGCCGTCTCCAGCGTCGACGGCGTCGAGCGTGGCGCGGTCCGTGAGCGAGTAGGAGATCACCTCCTGCATACCCGCCGCGGCGAGGAGGTCCCTCAGCGCCTCCCGCGTCATTCTCAGGGGATTGGGCTCGTGGTGGGGGATCGGAGTCGACAGCATCGTCGTCGGGATGTTGTCGTAGCCGACGATCCGGGCGACCTCCTCGACCAGGTCGTCCTCGATCGCGACGTCGGAGCGCCAGTAGGGCACCCTCATCGCCAGCTCTTCGTCCGGAGTGCCGACGGCCGCCTCGTCACGTTCGAACCCGAGCGAGCCGAGTACCCTCTCGACCTCGTCCATGCCGAAGTCGACGCCGAGCGACTGCTTGAGCCGACGCCGCGAGATGGATACCACCGGTGTGGGCCGACGACCGGGATGGAGGTCCATGATGCCGCGAGCGGCCATTCCGCCCGCGACCTCCAGAATCAGCTTCGTGGCGCGCCTCAGCGCCAGGGGCGCGAGCTCGGCCCTGATCCCGCGCTCGAACCGGTACGCCGCCTCCGAGCTTATCCGCAGGCCGGACGCCGTCTTGCGCGTGTTGATCGCGTCGAAGCTGGCCGACTCGAGCAGTATGTCCGTAGTGCGTTCGGTCACGGCGGTCTCGGTGCCGCCGACGACGCCCGCCAGGGCGATGGCGCGGCGGGGGTCGGCGATGACCAGCATCGGCGGCTGCAGCGTCCTCGTCTCGTCATCCAGGGTCGCGAGCGACTCGCCCGGCCGCGCGGCTCTGACGACGACCGTGCGCTCCTCGATCGTGTCGAGATCGAAGGCGTGCAGCGGCTGGCCGTACTCCATCATGACGAAGTTCGTCACGTCGACGATGTTGTTGATCGGCCGCTGGCCCAGGCGCGTCAGAGCGTCCTGGAGCCACTTCGGTGACGGGCCGACCTTCACGCCCGCGATCAGGCTGGCCGTGTAGCGGCCGCACAGGTCGGGGTCGGCGATCTCGATCTTGACCCGGTCCTCTATGGGGCCGCCATCGTCAGGGTACGAGAGGTCCGGCTCGGTCACCGTCTCACCCGTGATGGCCGCGACCTCGTGGGCGACGCCGAGGATGGACAGGCAGTCCGGCCGGTTGGGCGTCACCTCCGCGTCGAGGACGGCGTCCCCGAGAACGTCGGCCAGCGGCGCGCCGGTAGGTGCGTCGTCGTCCAGGACGAGGATGCCGTCGTGGTCCTCGCCGAGTCCTAGCTCCAGCGCCGAGCAGACCATGCCGGCCGAGAGCACGCCCCTGATCTTCGCCGCTTTCAGGGGCTCCACGCGCCTGGATCTGTAGCTGTACAGCCGGGCGCCCTCGTGCGCGAAGGCGATCTTCTGCCCCGCAGCCACGTTGGGAGCGCCGCACACGACCGTCTTGGTCTCGCCGCCGAGGTCGATTGTCGGCACCGTGAGCCGGTCGGCGTTTGGATGCGGGTCGACGCTGAGAACATGGCCGACGAGGACCTTGTCCCGGTCCCAGCCGGCTCCGATCTCCCTGACCTCGCCGATCTCCGTGCCGGCCATCGTCAGCGCGTGCGCGAGCTCGGCCGGAGCCAGGGACACCGGCACGTATTTCTTCAGCAAAGATAGCGGGACCAGCATGTGGACCTCTGGTGTGGAGTCGCGCTAGAACTGCCGGAGGAAGCGCAGGTCGTTGGAGTAGAACAGCCGTATGTCGTCGATGCCGTGCTTGAGCATCGCGATCCGCTCGGGGCCCATGCCGAACGCGAACCCCGTGTACACGCTGGGGTCGTAGCCCGCGCCCTCGAGGACGTTGGGATGCACCATTCCGGCGCCCATGATCTCGATCCAGCCCGTGCCGCTGCAGATGCGGCAGCCGCCGCCGTCGCACTTGAAGCAGTCGATGGACATGTCGACGCCCGGCTCGACGAAGGGGAAGTAGTCGCACCTGAAGCGTATCCGGCGCCCCTCGCCGAATATGCGCCGGGCGAGCTCGTACAGCGTCCCTTTCAGGTCCGCGAAGGTGATCCCCTCGTCGACCGCGAGCCCCTCGACCTGGTAGAAGTGCCACTCGTGCGTCGCGTCCGTGGCCTCGTAGCGGTAGCACTTGCCGGGCACGACCACCCTGATCGGCGGCCGCGTCTTCTCCATGATGCGCGCCTGCATGGGCGACGTGTGCGTGCGGAGCAGCATCGGCCGATGGCCGGAGTCGTCGGCGTAGTCGATCCAAAGGCTGTTCCACATGTCCCTCGCCGGATGGTCGCGGGGAATGTTGAGCGCCTCGAAGTTGTACCTGTCCCACTCGACTTCGGGCCCCTCGACGATGTCGAAGCCCATCGCCATGAAGGCGTCGCAGATCTCCCGTACCATCCGGGTCGTGGGATGCAGCCCTCCGCGGGGCGCGGGGCGACCGGGAAGGGTCACGTCGATGCCCTCTTCGGCGGCGCTGGCGGCGGCGTCTTCGAGCTCGCCGCGCCGGGCCGCCAGGCCCTGCTCCAGGGCCGCCTTGGCCTTGTTGGCCGCGGCGCCAACGTCGCGTCGCACCTCCGGCGCGAGCGATCCCAGGGTGCGCAGCACCCGGGTCAGCTCGCCGCTGCGGCCAAGGTAGGCGATCCGCCACTGCTCCAGCGCGTCGGGCGTGGCAGCGGACCGGAGGTCTCGTTGGGCCTTGGCCTGCACCTCGTCTACTAGTTCGGTAGTCGCGTCCTCGGCCAATGCGCCTCCTGATATGTCCGCGCGAGATGCTCCGGGATCAGCGCAGATACGCAATTATAAGTATCGCCCAGGAAGCCGGTCAAGGAAACGCGGCCGGCCCAGATTCACATCGTCATTCCCGCGAAGGCGGGAATCCACGGCCACCCATATCGTCATTCCCCCGAAGGCGGGAATCCACGGCCACCCATATCGTCATTCCCGCGAAGGCGGGAATCCACGGCGGGGGGACACTGCGATGGGGTCCCGTCTACACGGGAACGACAGTGGCCGGCGGCGCACCCCACACGGTAGGCGGCGGCGCACCCGCATCGTCATTCCCGCGACGGCGGCCGGCGGCGCACCCCACATCGTCATTGCCGCGACGGCGGGAATCCACGGCGGGGGGACACTGCGATGGGTTCCCGTCTACACGGGAACGACGGTGGGCGGCGGCGCACCCCACACGGTAGGCGACGGCGGCACCCACATCGTCATTTCCCGCGACGGCGGCCGGCGGCGCACCCCACATCGTCATTCCCCCGACGGCGGGAATCCACGGCGGGGGGAGACTGCGATGGGTTCCCGTCTCCACGGGAACGACGCCGGCCGGCGGCGCACCCCACACGGTAGGCGGCGGCGCACCCACAATCGTCATTCCCGCGAAGGCGGGAATCCACGGCGGGGGGAGCCTGCGATGGGTTCCCGTCTACACGGGAACGACGGTGGGCGGCGGCGCACCTCACACGGTAGGCGGCGGCGCACCCACATCGTCATTCCCGCGACGGCGGCCGGCGGCGCACCCCACATCGTCATTCCCGCGACGGCGGGAATCCACGGCGGGGGGACACTGCGATGGGTTCCCGTCTACACGGGAACGACGGTGGGCGACGGCGCACCCCACACGGTAGGGGAACGACGGCGGCCGGCGGCGAGGGCGCGCAGGGCGCCCGATGCACGATGACGCCGCACCGAAACCCCGCAGACGGCATCGAATCGAGTGTTGGGCCGGAGCTTGTCTGGGCGGCCCTGAGGAGTCGATGGTAGATGACGGTCGGACATCTGACCCTTCGGCGTTTCCCGACATTGGCGACGGCAGCGGCGCTCCTGGTTGCCGCCGTCTGGCTCGCATCGTGCGGCGGCGACCAGCCCGCGCGCACCACTACGTCGGAGAGCGCAGCCGCCGGTGCGGCGTCGACGGAGACGCAGGGAGCGGACCCCGCGGCCGCTTCCGGCGGCGTTACCGCCGAGGCCACAGCGGAGGCAAGGCGCGCCCGCGCCGACAAGATCATCACCGTCCTGCCGAAGGACCGCATTCCGTCCATCGACTTCCCCTTCTTCATAGCGGCGGACGAGGCGGGCAATATCATGGCGGACGAGGAGCTGGTCATAGGCGTCTCCATAGACGGCGACCACCGCGCCTATTCGGTCCCTCACCTGAGCCACCACGAGATCGTCAACGACGTGGTCGGAGGCAGACCGATCGCGGTCACCTGGTGACCGCTCTGCTTTACGGGCATAGTCTATGCCCGAGAGTTCGAGGGCCGGGATCTCTCCTTCGGCGTGTCGGGCAAGCTGCTGATGAATGCGCTCATCATGTACGACAGGGAGACCGACACGCTCTGGAGCCAGTTCACCGGCGAGGCTCTCGAGGGACCGCTGGAGGGCGGCAGGCTGCGGCTCGTAGCCTCGGAGCTGACGACGTGGGCGGCGTGGAAGGCGCAGCATCCCGACACACTGGTGCTGAACACCGACGACCTGAGCCGGAAATACGACCCCTACGTCAGCTACTACTCGAACTCCGACGCCGGTATCCTGGGCGAGTCGAACCGGGACGATCGGCTCCACGCCAAGGAGCTCGTCGTCGGCGTCGTCGGTGACGCGGGGCAGAAGGCCTACGGGTTCAGGCACCTGGTCGAAAGCGGCGTCGTCAACGACACGTTCGAGGGCCAGCCCATACTGGTCGTCGTGGACCCCGATAGCGGCTCGGCGGCGGTGTACGCCAGGACGCTGCGGGGCGAGGAGCTGAGGTTTGGACCAGCCGACGGCCAACTGCACGTCCGCGACGAGGCGACCGGCAGCACGTGGCTCAAGACCACCGGCGAGGCCGTCGCCGGCGAGCTGCAAGGGGAGCGGCTGGCCCGGGTCGACCACGTCGCGTCGTACTGGTTCGGCTGGACGGACTACTATCCCGACACCGACCTGTACGCGCCGTGACGCGGCGAGGACCACGTAAGGAGCCGGCCATGCCCAATCGTATGAAGCGGCGAGCAGGCCTGATCGCCGCGCTGGCCGCACTGGCCGCGCTCGCGGCCGCATGCTCCGAGCCTCCCGCGCCGACGCCTGTGCCGCTTCGGTCAACTCCGACGGCCACGCCAACCGTGGCCATTCCGGCGGACCCGTGGGAGAACGCCATCGAGGTGGAGGGCTTCGAGGGCGCGCTGCTCCAGTGGGTGCCCAGGGACAGCATCCCCGCGGTGTTCGAGCCGGTGATACGGACCGTGGAGTGGGCCGACGAGCTGGTCCCGACCGACGAGGCGCCGGTGCCCCGCATGGCGCTGGACGAGCTGGTGATCGGCGTCTCCATCAACGGCGACCACCGGGCCTACTCGGTGCCGTATCTGGGCAGACGAGAGATCGTCAACGACGTCGTCGGAGGCAGAAAGATCGCCGTCACCTGGTGCCCGCTGTGCTACACGGCGATCGTCTTCGACCGCGAGGTCGACGGCCGCGAGCTCACCTTCGGCGTTTCCGGAATGCTGTTGATGAACTCGCTGGTGATGTACGACCGCGAGACCGAAAGCCTCTGGAGCCAGTTCGCCGGCGAGGCGGTCCACGGCCCTATGGACGGCGCGAGGCTCGAGATAGTCGCCTCCCAGCTCATTCCGTGGAGCGACTGGAGACGGCAGTATCCAGATACGCTGGTGCTGGAGAAAGAGGGCTTCCCGACCAGCGGCGACTCCTATTTCGGCTACTATCTCAGCAGATCGGCGGGCGAGATAGGCGAGGTCAACGAGGACGACCGCCTGCGGACAAAGGAGTTCGTCCTGGGGATAATCGGAGAACGGACCCAGAGGGCGTACCCCATTCGAGCGCTGCGCAAGGTCTGGATCGTCAACGACACGTTCGAGGACGACGATATCGTCGTCCTCATAACCAACGGCGGGGCGACCACGGCCGCCTACTCCAGGTCCGTGGGCGGCCGGACTCTCACCTTCGATCGGGCCGATTCGCGGTTCCAAATGGTCGACCGGGAGACCGGCTCGGTCTGGGACATGGCGGCCGGGGTCGCCTTGAGCGGCGACCTGGAAGGCCAGAGTCTGGAGAGGCTGACCAGCTTCGTCTCCTTCTGGTTCGCCTGGACGGACTACTACCCGGGAACAGAACTCCACCAGGCGCCAGCCGGCTCTTAACGGCCGGCCCGCCGCCGAATCCGTTTGGGCGCCCCGCTCGTATACCAGGGCGTGGGGGCAATAGCCGCGTACGCGCGGGCCCGACCCCGCCATTCCGTGTCTTCGGGCCGCCGGCGCGGACGGGATGACGCCCTTCGGACGCCGGCTGCCGCAGAGGCTACGGTCTTTGGAGTAAGATTAGGGTTCACCGGTACGCGCCGGGCCGAGACCGCCGACGTCGGACAAGGAGCAGGCTAGGCCGACGATGGACCGATTCCTCACAGCTTGGCAGCTCGTCGCCAAGCAGAGCTTCGCCCACTGGAAGCTGCTGTCGGCCGTGGTAGTGGGCGTGGTTCTCGCGACGACCATCATGTCCGGCACTGTGGTCTACTTCGACGCCCTGCGCGACCTTGCCCTGGACAACATCCTGGGCAAGCGCAGCGACCAGGAGTTGGACATCCTGCAGCGGACCGAACGCGGCCCTGTTTCGTACGAAGAGTACGAGCGGGTCGACGCCATCGCTCGACGGGAATCCGACGCGCGCATCGGCTGGGCGGTTACGGACCGGTTGCGCGTCGGCAAGTCCCAGACCTTCTTCCTGGTACATCCCGGCAACGAGGCGGACGCCGGCCAGGACAACGCGCGGGCCTATTTCGCGTTCGCTCCCCGCCTCTACGACCACGCGACAATCGTGGCCGGCGAGTCCCCCCGAGAGTCCGGGACGAGAGTCCGGGACGACGTCCTCGAGGTGGAGGCCATCATCCCGTCGGACGCCGCCGAGCTGTTCGGCGTCGCCCCCGGCGACCGGCTGGTTGCCGTGCCTCCGCGGACTGAGGAATTCAGGAACATCACCGTACTGATCAGCGGGGTCTTCGAGCGCGACGACTCCGACCACAGACTGTGGCGCATGGAACGGGACTTCCTGAACTCCGCGACGGGCCCGACCTTTCGCACCACGCCCTTCCACGTCTCGGAGCGGACCTTCATGGAAGTCCTGGGGCCCGCGACGCGAAGGATGTCCGGCGTGTACTCCTGGCTGCTCGTGGTCGACCGCGATCGTCTGACCGCCAACAACGCCGAGTTCGCCCTCAGCGATATCGTCAACATGGACAGGGTGCTCGGCTCGACGCTGGGGGCTTACCGCCAGACGACCGAGCTGGACGATGCGCTGCGCGAGTACCGCCAGCGGCTCTTCTTCAGCAAGCTGCCCATGTTCGTGGTCTTCTCGCTGATAGCGGTGGTCATCCTCTACTACGTGGCCATTCTGTCGAACCTGGCCGTGGAGGACCGCAAGACCGAGATCGCCCTGCTCCGGAGCAGGGGCGCGACTTCCGGACAGATCATAGCCGTGTTCGCCATCGAGGGCGGGACCATCGCCGTCGCGGCGTTCGTTCTGGGGCCGCTGTTGGCCGTGGCGGTCGTGAGCCTGCTCGGCTTCGCCCCCGCGTTCTCCGACCTGACTGACTCGGGCCGCCTGCCCGCCGTCCTGTCGACCAACGCCTTCCTGCTCAGCCTGCTCGGCGGGCTCCTGGCGTTCTTCGCCCTCATGGCGCCCGCGATACAGGCGGCGCGACTCGGAGTCACCCGCAGCAGGCAGCAGGGGGCCCGCCCGGACACGCAACCACGCTTCCAGCGCTACTACGTCGACGTCGCGCTCCTGTTGATCGGGATGATGATGCTGTACCAGCTCAACCACCAGGGCTCCGTCGTGGCGCGGAACCTGGTAGGCGAGGTCGAGGCGAACCAGCTCTTCATCATCCTGCCCGGCTTCATCATGATCGCCGCCGCGATCGTCATTCTCCGACTCTTCCCGCTTGCGATGAAGGCGGGGAGCGGGCTGCTGGGGCGGTGGCTACCCGTCGGCCCGGCCCTCGGCGTGTGGCAGATGGCCCGCGACGCGTCCCACTACTCCCGACTGTCGCTGCTGCTCGTGCTTACGGCCGGCCTCGGTATCTTCGCCGCGAGCTTCGGCGGCACGCTGGACCGGAGTTTCCGGGAGCGTGTCATGTTCTCGACCGGGTCGGACTTCAGGTTGGAAGGGTTCCGAACGACGGTCCGGGAAAGACGTACCACCCCGAGCTCCACGCGGATCCGCCAGCCGCGGGCCGAGATGGTCGAGAGCTACGAACGGGTTGCCGGCGTCGAGCTCGCCAGTCCCGTGCTGCGAGGCCGGGGACGGGACCTGACAACGGCTTTCGGCGAGACATTCGTGATGCTGGCCGTGGACCCCGACAGCTTCCCGGAGGTCGCGTGGTTCAGGGACGACTTCGCCGGCGAGTCCATGCACGACCTCGTACGCTCGATCAAGGTGCAGGACCCGCCGCAGGGCGTCGTGCTGCCGGACGACGCGGTCGCGTTGCAGGTCAGGGTCAGGCCGGACCGTCGGCACGCGAGCGTGAGCCTCACGGCACGGGTGGTGAACGGCCGTGGCCAACATTTCACGTACGACCTCGGCAACCTGACCGACGAGGGCTGGTCGGTCATGCAGGTCTACCTCGGCACCCCCGCCCCCGCAGGCCCGCTCGTCCTCACGTCCCTGCGAGTACACGAGACCGTCTTCGAGCGCACCCTGGAATCCGGCTCCCTGCTGATCGACGAGATCTCGGTCACCAGGCGAGCGGCCGACCCCGTCGTGATCGAGACGTTCGACGAGGTCGACGGCTGGGCCATCATCAGGGCCGCTTCCGAGTCCAAGGCCGACGGCCTTCAAGGACTGGCGGAGGGGCCGGAGAGCTCCTCCCGATCGGCGCTCTTCTCGTGGACATCGGGCAGGTCTCGCTCGCCGCGCGGCATCTTCCACGGGTCCGGCCAACAGTTGTTCCCGGTGCTGGCCAACAAGGCGTTCACCGACGCCACCGGACACTCCCGCGGCGACTCGTTCGAGATCACCGCCTCCGGATACAGGCTGCCCGTGATCATCTCCGACACGATCAGCATGTTCCCCACGATCACCGACCGCGACGAGCCCTTGCTCGTCGGCGATTGGCCCGCGATCAGCCGGTACGCCAACCTGAGCCCGGTGATCACCGAGCTGATGGCTAACGAGGTCTGGATCTCCACTCCGGACGACGGCAGCGGCGCCCGGCTGTCCAGCAGGCTGAGCGGCATCGGCGGGTATTCCTACGGGAACTTGCAGGACCGGTCCGCGCAGCTCGCCAGCTCCAAGATAGACCCGCTCGTCGAGGCCGGCTGGAAGGCGCTGCTGTTCATCGCGTTTTCGGCCGTGCTTCTGCTCAGCTCGATGGGCTTTCTGATCCACGCCTACGTGTCGTTCCGGAGCCGCCGGCTGCAGTACGCTCTGCTCAGAACGGTGGGCGCGTCCATGCGGCAGCTCATGACGATGGTATGGTTGGAGCAGACGCTCGTCGTCGTAGTCGGCCTCGGGCTGGGGACGTGGCTGGGCGGCAGACTCGGCGACATCATTCTGCCCTTCCTCGCGCACGACGACTTCGGCGGCCGGGTGATGCCGCCGTATAGAATGGAGGTGGGCTGGGAGGCGCTGCTCATCTCATACGCCGGCATGGTTGCCGTCTTCGCTATCATTATCATGAGCATCGTGTGGCTGGTGCACAGGATCTCGCTGCAGAGGACTCTCAGGCTCGGCGAGCTGTAGCGGGCCCTGGAACCAGGGGAGCGTTCAGTTTGGACAGAAGACCCTACATAGAGTGCGAGGACCTTTTCAAGATCTACAAGGTCGCCGACCTGGAGGTCGTGGCACTTCGCGGCCTCGACCTCGCCATCCAGCCGGGCGAGACACTGGCTATCGTGGGCGCCAGCGGCAGCGGGAAGACGACGCTCCTCAACATACTGGCCGGCTACGACAGCCCGTCCGCGGGGCGCGTCCGGGTCGGCGATAGAGACCTGCTGGACATGTCCGGCGGCGACGTCGAGGAGTACCGGCGCAGCGAGGTCGGGTTCGTCTGGCAGCAGACCAGCCGCAACCTCTTCCCCTACCTGACGGCGATAGAGAACGTCTCGCTGCCGATGATGCTTACGCGAACGTCGGGCGCCGAGCGCAAAAGGCGGGCAGCGGAGCTGCTGGAGCTGGTCGGGCTCGCCGACCGCATGGGCCACAAACCGGAGACGCTGTCGGGCGGCGAGCAGCAGCGGGTCGCCATCGCGGTGGCGCTGGCCAACAAGCCGTCGCTGCTGCTCGCGGACGAGCCGATGGGCGAGCTCGACGACGCCACCGCCAGCGAGATTCTCGAGGTGTTTCGAGGTGTCAACACAGAGCTCGGCACGACCGTCCTCATCGTCACCCACGACCCGGACGTGGCGTACAAGGTCGGGCGGGTCGTGATGATCCGCGACGGCAAGATAGCCACGGAGATCAAGCGGAAGGTCAGCTACCGGCGGGAGCAAGGCGAGGCCGACGATGAGCTGGACGAGCTGACGGTCGTCGACCCCGCGGGAAGGGTGCAGCTTCCCAGGGGCGATCTCGACCGGGTGAGGATCCGCGACCGCGCGAAGGTGATCGTGGAGGAGGACAGCCTGCACATCGTCCCGGAGGACTATCAGGAATGAGCTCGCTCACGAGAGTCCTGGCGGCAGTCAACGTGGGCCGCGTCTACCGGCTCGGGTCAGAGGAGATCGTGGCCGTCGACGACGTCAGCCTCGACGTCCCGGCGGGTAAGTTCATCGCCCTGGTCGGCAGGTCCGGGTCGGGCAAGACGACACTGCTTAACCTCATGGCCGGCCTCGACCAGGCGACTTCGGGCAGCATCCTCTTCGAGGACAAGGACATGGCCGACATGAGCGAGAACGAGCTCATCGAGCTGCGGCGGCACAGGATCGGCTTCGTATTCCAATCGTTCGGGCTGCTGCCCCTGCTGTCGGCGTTCGAAAACGTCGAGCTGCCCCTTCGCATTTCGGGAGCGAGAAGCCGGGAGCGGGAGCAGCGCGCGAACGAGGCGCTCGAGATGGTCGGGCTGGCCGCGCGGTCACGGCACAGGCCCTACGAGCTCTCCGGCGGTGAGCAGCAGAGGGTCGCCATAGCCCGGGCCATGGTGATACGCCCATCGCTGATGCTGGCGGACGAGCCCACGGGAGAGCTCGACTCATCGAACGCGCGGGCGATCTTCGGCCTGTTCGCGGAAATGGTGAGGGAGGAGGGCATCAGCGTCGTCGCCGCGACTCACGACTCGACGCTGCTGAACCTCGCCGACGAGGTCCTGGAGATGCGCGACGGCCGTATCATCGAGCGCAGCGCGTCGGCAGGCCGCTTCCGCGACTGAGGTGGTATTGCGCGGAGTGCTATGACGGCCTTCGACATCGACTTGAGGTCCGGGGTGACGTATGGCGCTTACCAGAGCAAGGCTGAAACGCTTTACCGCGTTCGAAGACTTAGACCTCGAACTCTCCCCCGGCATCAACGTGTTAATCGGTGCCAACGGCACCGGCAAGACGCACCTAATGAAGGTCTGTTACGCAGCCTGTGAAGCGTCCAAGAAAGGGGAGTCTTTCACGGACAAGCTGGTGCACGTCTTTCTGCCATCCCGGCGTGGCCATTGGCGTCTGGTCAGACGCCAGAAGGGCGGAGCTCAGGCAACTGTAGAGGTCTTCCGGGGAGAACACTGCCTCCGAACTTCCTTTTACAACCGCGCTGCGATGCCTCGCTACGACGATGCCCGACAGAATCGACGCTGGGAGGATTCGCGAATCGAAAGCGTGTACATACCGGTCAAAGAAATGCTGGCCAACGCGCCAGGGTTCAGATCACTCTACGGGAATCGCGAAATACATTTCGAGGCAGTATACGCGGACATCCTCGATCGGGCATTCCTTCCAGCGCCTCGCCAAACGTCTTCGACCTTCAGGGGTTTGCTGCGTGAGCTTCAAGAAGCGATCGGCGGTAGGGTCAGGGTCAAGAATGAAGAGTTCTTCCTGAGCGCCAAGCAGGGGAGGATCGAGTTCTCCCTTGTAGCCGAGGGCTTCCGGAAGCTAGGCCTGCTGTGGATGCTGATTCGGAACGAGACATTGCTTGATGGCTCGGTGCTATTTTGGGACGAACCAGAGACCAATCTCAACCCAAAGCTGTACCGGCTATTGATGAAGGTCTTGTTGGAACTGCAGCGCAATGGCGTGCAGATTGTCGTGGCTACCCACGATTATGTCATTCTCAAGGAATTGGATCTTCAAATGACAGGCGCGGATAGGGTAGCGTTTCATTCGTTTCACCACAGCGAAACGGATGGCGAACTGGTCTGCCACACATCCACCGATTATCTCGGTATCCACCCCAATGCCATAGCGGACGCGTTCTCCGATGTTTACGACCGAGTGGTCAAGCGCAGCCTAGATGGCCTGACGACGTGACGGTGCTGCAAGAGGGCAATTTACGATTCACCTTCGACGGCGACGTGCGTGCGTGGAAGTTCGACGACGAGGCTCATGGCTTGTCCCACTGCATGAAGGCCGTGGATTTCATCGTCGAGTTTCATGACCGATATCTTTTCCTGGATATCGAGTCTGGATGCCGGCTGTCAACGGGCGATGTCGCGATGTCGTACTGGGCATGATTACTCCTCGGTGCGTTCCTGTAGATCGGGCCAATGTGTTGACGGCAACTCAAACCTGAGAGGCTGCGTTACGACCAGAGGGCCAGAGTCGCTGCCGTGGCGAGTCGACGCCGAGTAATATCCCACCACCAGATAGGTCCCCGGTAGGACGATCCTGTGTCTATTGCGTTCCGTCTCCCATCTGAATGTCCGTTGCCCACGCCAATGGAATGTCTCAGAGAGCTCTGCATACGGGCCGAACGTATTCCACCACCCGCCTCCCCGAAGATGGACGTTGGGGTGGTAGACTTTGTTGCAACGGGCCGCCCCATATATCGCGACAGTCGAACTCCTTATGTCGATCTCGACGACCTGGTCACTGGTATTCCGCCACGTCAGGACTATCTGTATCGGCCAGTCTCGATCACCGTGCCTGACGCTCATCGACGGTTGGATCTGCGAGAACCTCTGTGGCGGCTGTGCCACCGCTGTCAGCTTGGCCTCGCAGGCATCCATGGCCTCCCGGATCTCCTGCGCCGTCGACGTTGGTGTCGGCATCCACCGCGTGGTGGATATCGCGGTCGGTGTTGGCGCAGGAGTCGCGGTGGGCGTTGGCACGGATGTCACGGCCGACAAGGTCACGACAGCTGCTACGGCCGGCGAACCCTGGCCGCAGTACGCCAGGACCGCCAAAACGATGGCGCTCAGGGCTAACACCGATCATCCAATCCCGTGCATCCCCATAACCTAGTATCCCATGGGGGGTGCCCTCCTTGCAGGCAGGTAAGACCAAGCCTAGCAAGCAGGTCGTCCCAATTCATCCGGTACGGCCGGCAAGGAGGGCGCCAAAGCCTTTCCTGCCATCGACCACACCGGACGTAGTCTGCAGGTTTCCATGCTTGCTAGGCACGGCATTCCAGCTTAGCTGAGACTGGGCCGTGCTGTCAGCCGGGATTTCCCATATTGTGAGTCTTCAGACTCAAAGGTCAGCCCAAACGAGATGGTAGCATCATCGTCAGGTCCTGCAAGGCCCGTCAATCGCCGGTCTATCCAATAAGGGATGCGATTCTTGCCGTGAACCATGCTTCTAGTCCTTTTTGTCGTCTTCGGGTCCCCCGCCAATGAGGTGAAAGCGCATTGAAGACAAGCCGACTCCCTGGAGCACCCTCCCTCTTGGCAAGATCGTGGTTGCATCCTCCCTCAGCTTGGCGCCGGCGATAACCGGCCGATACGATCCAACACTCCCTGGAACAACCGTCAAGGAATCGACACCTCGGACAACTGAAAGATCAACCGCCGCGCGTGCCGCACCAGACGGCCTCCCATCTTGATCAGCTTGACCTGCACGCTCCGCAGCGACCAGTGTTTGACCGCCTTGGGCAGACACAGCCGGCGAAGGAAGTTCCCAAGGTTGTAGGCTAGGACGAACAGAGACAGACGCACCCGGGTGGCCACGAACCGATGGCACGACAGCCGAGTCCAGTTCAGCGTGTACTTGCCCTCCTTGATCCACTGCTCGGCTGTCCCTTGACCATTGTAGAATCGCACCACGCCTTCGGGGCCAGCCGTCATGTTCGTGACGATGAAGCCCACTCGAGGGAACAACTCTCCCCTATGCCACTCCACCTTGGCCACCACCTGCCGAGCACGGTCCCAACTCCCAGCACGATACCAAAAGTCGTCGTACCGGATCACAGGCTTGGCAGGCGGCCTTCCCACAGGTCGCGCGCCATCGATCCGGGCAGATGGCAGGTCAGTTGCGGTGGCTGCGGGTATGCCCCGCGCTCGTCCCGTCCTAGACGGCCGTGACGCCCGGAGGCGCCGGCGGCCTCTCTATGAACTCCAGCCAATTGCCCTCCGGGTCCTGCAGGTAGCACGCCTTGCGCGCCCACGGGTACTCCGCGTTCTCCCGCAGGAACGGCTTGTTGACGAACCTGATACCCCTGGCGGTCATGTCCTCGTAGAAGGCGTCCAGGTCGTCGACGATGACGCCGATGTGGATGCCGCCTATCGTGTTGCGTTCGGTCGTGTGCATGGTATCGCCCGGCGGGTTGAGGTAGTGCACCAGCTCGATGGCGTGTCTCATGTCGCCGTTGCTCAGATAGATCACGTGGAGCTTGGCGTCCTTGTACCCGACCAGCTGGTCCGCCAGCTCGCCCTCGAGAATCTGGTTGCGCTCTTCCTCGAGCCCAAGCAGGTCCCTGTAGAACGCCAGCGACTTCTCCATGTCCTGAACGACGATGCCCGTGTGGTTGAACCACTCTACCTTCATGCGCGTCTCCTTATGATTGCGGTGATTGCGCCAAGTCTAGCCGATGCCCCGCGTCACGCGCGGCCGGTCCCTGGCTAGCCCAGGTGCGCGAGCGTCTCGAGGACGCGGGCGCGCCGGTCGTCCATGCCCTCCAGGCGGCCTCGCTCCCGCTCCACCACGTCCTCGGGGGCCCGTGACAGGAACTTCTCGTCCTGCAGACGTGAGGCCAGGCGGCCGCGGTTAGAGTCGATCTGTTCGAGCTCGCTCGCCAGACGCGCCCGCTCCTGCTCGACGTCCACCAGGCCCTCCAGCGGCACCGTGATCGTGCCGCTCCCCAGGACGAGGGACACGCGCTGACCGGCGTCGGTCCGGGCGCCGTTGTCGGAGCCCACGACGAGCGGGTCGATCTGCGCAAGCGCCCTGATCGCCCCGGACTCGGACTCGATGACCTGGCTGACGTCCGGCGCGTCCACTACGGCCGTGACGCTCTCGTTGGCCCTGATCCTGAACTCGGCGCGGAGGTTGCGCACCGCCCGGACGATCTCGATCACGGCGGCCATGGCCGACTCGGCGTCCTCGTCGAGCATGGCGTCGTCCCGGACCGGGTAGGACGCGACGATCAGAGAGTCCGGCCTGCCGGCCTCGTCCGGGAGGCGCTGGACCAAGTTCTGCCAGACCTCCTCGGTGATGAACGGCATGAACGGGTGCAGCAGCCTCAGCAGCCGCTCCAGGACGTAGGCGAGCACCGGCAGCGGCGTCTCGTCGCCCTCGCGGATGCGTATCTTGGCCGTCTCGAGGTACCAGTCGCAGTACTCGCCCCACAGGAAGTCGTGTACGACGCGCTGCGCCTCGCCGAACTGGTACTCCTCCATGTGGGTCTGCACCTGGCCCGCGACGCGGTTGAGCCGGCTGAGCACCCACCGGTCCTCGACGTGCTCCGACGCGGGCGGCCACTGCCAGTCCGACGCGCCGCCCGCGCGGTCGATGTTGCCGATGACGAAGCGCGACGCGTTCCACAGCTTGTTGGCGAAGTTGCGGCTGGCCTCCATCTTCTGCTCGTTGAGGCGCATGTCGTTCCCGGGCGAGTTGCCGCTCGTCAGCGCGAACCGGAGCGCGTCGGCGCCGTACAGGTCGATCAGCTCCAGCGGGTCCATCACGTTGCCCCTGGACTTGCTCATCTTGACGCCCTCGGGGTCTCGTATCAGGCCGTGCAGGTACACGGTGTCGAAGGGGATCTCCGAGGTGTTCTTGAGACCCATCATTATCATGCGGGCGACCCAGAAGAACAGGATGTCGTGGCCCGTCTCCAGATCGCTGCCGGGGTAGAAATAGCTCAGGTCCTCGGTCTCGTCGGGCCAGCCGAGAGTCGAGTGCGGCCACAGCGCGGAGCTGAACCAGGTGTCGAGCACGTCCGGGTCTCTCGTCAGCGACGAAGAGCCGCATTCCGAGCACGCGTCCGGGTCGGTGTGGTCGACCGTGACCCCGTCGCAGTCGCCGCAGTACCAGACCGGGATCCGATGCCCCCACCAGAGCTGGCGGCTGATGCACCAGTCGCGGATGTTCTCCATCCAGTTGTAGTAGACCTTGGAGAAGCGCTCCGGGACGATCCTGATCTCGCCGCTCCGAACAGCCTCGATGGCCGGCTCGGCGATCGGCTGCATCCTCATGTACCACTGCTTCGACACGATGGGCTCCACGATCTCGTCGCACCGGTCGCAATGGCCCACGGCGTGGCTGTGCGGGTCGACCTTCTCCAGCAGGCCGTCACGCTCCAGCTCCTCGACGATCTCGGTCCTGACGGCGAGCCTGTCCTTGCCCTCGTACGGGCCGGCGTTCTCGTTCATCGTGCCGTCGAGGTTCATCACGTTGACGACGTCAAGGCCGTGGCGCTGGCCGATCTCGAAGTCGTTGTGGTCGTGGCCGGGAGTCACCTTGAGGGCGCCTGTCCCGAACTCGGTGTCCACGGTGTCGTCGGCGATCACGGGCAGCACACGGCCCAGCACCGGCAGCACGGCGGTGCGGCCTACGAGGTGAGAGTACCTGTCGTCGCTCGGGTTCACGGCTACCGCCGTGTCGCCAAGCAGCGTCTCCGGCCTGGTCGTCGCTATCGTCAAATGGTCGTCGGAGTCCTGGAGCCGGTACCGCAGGTGGTAGAGCCCGGAGCCCTCCTCGCGGTGCCTGACCTCCAGGTCGGAGAGAGCCGTCGAGCAGCGCGGGCACCAGTTGACTATCCGCTCGCCGCGGTAGATGAGCCCTTCGCGGTACAGATTGACGAACGTCGTGCGCACCGCCTTGCTGGGGCCCTCGTCCAGGGTGAAGCTCCGCCGCGTCCAGTCGCACGACGCCCCCAGGCGCTTGATCTGCTCGTAGATCCGATCGCCGTACTGGTCGACCCACTCCCAGACCAGATCGACGAACGCCTGTCGGCCCAGGTCGTGCCTCGTCTTGTCGTCCGAGGCGAGCTGCCGCTCGACCACCACCTGGGTGGCGATGCCGGCGTGGTCGGTGCCGGGCAGGTAGAGGGTCGGGTCGCCGATCATCCGGTGCCAGCGGACCATCAGGTCCTCCAGCGCCATGGTCAGCGCGTGCCCCATGTGGAGCTCGCCGGTGACGTTCGGGGGCGGCATGATGACGACGTAGGGCTTCTTCGAGCGGTCGATGACGGGCGTGAAGTAGCCGCCCTCCACCCAGAAGTCGTAGACGCGTTGCTCCACGGCCTTGGGGTCGTACGCCTTTGTCATGTCTGAGGTCGATGCGGTCTGCACCATTGGCCGTCCTTCGTTGCGCGGCCTTCAGCCGCGTCTGTCAGCAGGCATTCTATGGGCAGCTACGAAATTCGTCAACGAAGATGCTGCCCTCGGATACCGTCGTTCCCGCGCAGGCGGGAACTCAGGGGGTGGGGTTCCCAGATACGAAGCGACGCATATCCGCCAATTGTCTCTCCCGCAGGCGGGGTTACGAAAAGGTCTCCGCAGGCGGGAGTCCAGAGCGGGGAGGGGATGGGTTCCCGTCTCCACGGGAACGACGAGTGGCAGCGCGCTCCGCCCTCTAGCCGAGCAACTCGACGACCCGGTCGAGGATGCGGTTGCCGACGTCGTACTTGGACATGAG
Organism: Dehalococcoidia bacterium; assembly: GCA_965261815.1. Classification (GTDB taxonomy): domain Bacteria; phylum Chloroflexota; class Dehalococcoidia; order Lucifugimonadales; family CAZENU01; genus CAZENU01. The sequence continues at coordinate 1,854,779 of CBDHDR010000002.1, read as the reverse complement.
GTCGAGCTCTTCCATGCGGCCTTCGCGGTCGATCAGCACGACCTCGTTCGTGTCGGTCTCGAAGCCGCTGCCCTCGGCCGTGACGTCGTTGGCGGCTATCAGGTCGAGGCCCTTGGGAGCGAGCTTGTCCCGCGCGTTGACCAGGACGTCGTCCGTCTCGGCGGCGAAGCCCACCTTGACCAGCCCGTCGCCCGGGACGGCCGCGATCACGTCCGGCGTTTTGACGAGGTCCACCACCATGCGGTCGGAATCGCCCTTCTTGATCTTGGCGTCCGCGGCCTCGGCGGGCCGCCAGTCGGAGACGGCGGCCGCCATGACGAGCGCGTCGGCATCGCCGCACTGCTCCGTCAGCGCCTCCAGCATCTCCTGGGCGGAGACGACGCTGACGACGCGGGCGCCGACCGGGTCGGGCAGGTTGTTGGGCGCCGCGACTACGACGGTGTCCGCTCCCCGGTCCCGGGCGGCCTCGGCGACCGCGTAGCCCATCTTGCCCGAGGAGCGATTCGAGATGAACCTGACGGGGTCCAACGCCTCTCGAGTGCCTCCGGCGCTCACGACGACCTTCCTGCCGGCGAGGTCGCCGCCCCTGCCCAGGACCCACCGGACGTGGCCCACGATCTCCGGCACCTCGATCATGCGTCCCACGCCCGTCAGCCCGGACGCGAGCCGCCCCTGGGCCGGCCCCGCGATCACTACGCCCCGGGACCGCAGCGTCTCCACGTTCTGTGCAGTCGCAGGATGCTCGTACATGTGCCCGTCCATCGCGGGGCAGACGATCACCGGGGCCGTGGTCGCCAGCACGGTGGTCGTCAGCGGATCGTCCGCGAGTCCGAGCGCCATCCTGGCGATGGTGTTCGCCGTGGCCGGCGCGACAACGACAACGTCCGCGCGCTCAGCGACGGCGACGTGCTCGATCGAGTCGTCCGACGAGGGGTCGAAGAGGTCGGTCAGCACCGGCCGGTGGGTGATGCTGCGGAACGCCAGCGGAGTGGCGAACCTGGTGGCGCTCTCGGTCATCAGCACGTCGACGAGCGCGCCCGCCTGGACAAGCTTGCTGGCCAGGTCGACGGCCTTGTGGCAGGCGATGCTGCCGGTGACGCCGAGGGCTACGTGTCTGCCGTCGAGCGGTCGTGGCATCCTGAGGTCCCTTCCTTTCGTGGTAAAGGCCGATGCCGGACAGCGTTCTCGAAACGCCATCCTCCAACAATGATACTCGGTTTGGCGCGGGTGTGTCTCCGCACCCCTACCGGCAGCCGTGGGTAGGCCCCGGGAGCCGACGCGGGCGCCGGGTATCAGGAGAACGAGACGCAGGCGTCGTACACGACCTTGAGCACGGACTCCTGGCCGAACCGGCGCTTGTACTCGCCCGTGACCTCGTCAATCAGGCGCATCTCGCCGCCGCCGGGCGGCGCAAGGATGACGAGCAGCTTGGAGCGCTCATTGTCGATCAGTCCTTCCGAGTCGCGCCACTGGCCCCGAGCGTCGAGCACGGTCAGACCGTCGGGGAACCGGGGCGTCACCGTATCGCCGAGGAAGGCGTCCCACGCGGCGTCATCCACGACCTCGCCGGACTGGTTGCCGCGGCCCATGAAGAGCTCGTACTTCACCCACGGATCGGCCCCGTCGGGGCAAGTCGGCGAAACGGGCGCGTCGGTGTCGGAGCACGCGGCCGCGGCCATGAGGGACAGCGCCACGCAGACCAGCACCGCCATTCGCATCGAATCGGCCTCCCACGACGTTCTCCGGGCGCGGCCGGAGTCGGGTAAGAGTCTACCGGATGGCCCCGCACGATGCGCGGGCCAGGCCGGTTTCCGCCACCGTTTCGGTCGGTTGACATGGCCGCGACGCATGCCCTAGACTGGTTCTGGCAGTTGAGTCAATCGACTGCTAACGAAAACGATCATATCAGGTCGAAGCTACAGTAGGAGGTGCGATTTGACGACAGAGGCGCAGGTCATTTTCAAGCCGGTCGGAAACCGGATCGTTGTCGAGCCCTTGGACGAAGAGTCGGAGATGAGCTCCGGCGGGATATACATCCCCGACACGGCCAAAGAGCGGCCGCAGTCCGGCAGGGTCGTGGCCGTAGGCCCCGGCAAGCTGACGGACGACGGCAAGAGGCTGCCCGTGGAGGTCAGCGTCGGCGACATCGTCGTATATTCCAAGTACGGCGGCACGGAGTACAAGGAAGGCGACACCGAGTACCTGGTGCTCCGCGACGACGACGTCCTGTTCACCAGATAGGGTCCCGGCGGCAACCGTACACAGATCAACACACAAACACTCAGGAGGACTTAAGTGCCAAAGCAGTTGAGTTTCGGAGAAGATGCTCGGGCGGCGATGAAACGGGGGATCGACACGATGGCCGACACGGTCGGCGTGACGCTGGGGCCACGGGGCCGCAACGTCGTGCTCGACAAGAAGTTCGGGCCTCCACAGGTATGCAGCGACGGCGTGACGATCGCCAAAGAGATTGAGCTGGAAGACGCCTACGAGAACATGGGCGCCCAGCTTCTCAAAGAGGCGGCCAGCAAGACGAACGACGTTGCCGGTGACGGCACGACGACTGCGACGGTCCTGTCGCAGGCGATAATCCACGAGGGCTTCAAGAACATCGCGGCCGGCGCGAACCCGATGGCCCTCAAGCGAGGCATCGACAAGGCGGTGGTGGCGCTCCGCGACCGCGTCGAGCAGATGGCGACGACCGTCGAGGGCAAGGACAAGGTCGCCCAGGTCGCATCGCTGTCCGCACACGACGAGGAGATGGGCACCCTGATCGCCGATGTGATGGAGAAGGTCGGCAAGGATGGCGTGATCACCGTCGAGGAGTCGAAGGGCATCAGCTTCGAGCAGGAGTTCGTCGAGGGGATGCAGATCGACCGCGGCTACATCTCGCCCTACTTCGTCACCAACCAGGAGCGTATGGAGACGGACATCGAGAGCCCGTACATCCTGATCACCGACAAGAAGCTGTCCGCCGTCTCGGACCTGTTGCCCGCGCTGGAGAAGATTCTTCAGGTCGGCAAGAACGTGGTCGTCGTGGCTGAGGACATCGAGGGCGAGGCCCTCGCGACCCTGGTGGTCAACAAGCTCCGCGGCACGCTCAACGTGCTTGCGGTCAAGGCGCCGGGATTCGGCGACCGCCGCAAGGAGATGCTCCAGGACATGGCCATCCTGACGGGCGGCAGTGTCATCAGCGAGGAGATCGGGCGCAAGCTCGACTCCGTGACCGTCGAGGACCTGGGCAGCGCTCGGCGAGTGATCGCCAGCAAGGAAGACACGACCTTCGTCGACGGCGCCGGCTCCGAAGACGCCATACAGGGCCGGATCAACCAGATCAAGGCCCAGATCGAGGAGACGACCTCGGACTACGACCGTGAGAAGCTCCAGGAGCGCATGGCCAAGCTGTCCGGCGGCGTCGCCATCATGAAGGTCGGCGCGGCGACCGAGATCGAGCTCAAGGAGAAGAAGCAGCGGCTGGAGGACGCCCTGTCGGCGACCCGGGCCGCAGTCGAGGAGGGTATCGTTCCCGGAGGCGGGGTCACCCTCGTCCGGTCGCAGTCGGCCCTCGACGCTCTCGACGTGGCAGACGACGAGAAGACGGGCGTCGAGATCATGCGGCGCGCCCTCGACGCACCGCTCAAGCTGATCGCGGAGAACACCGGCATTTCGGGCGAAGTGATCCTGTCCGAGACCAAGAAGACGGAAGGCGACTGGGGCTACGACGCCGAGACCGGCGACTTCACCCACCTGCTGGAGCGGGGAATCATGGACCCGGCCAAGGTGACCCGCGCGGCCATCGAGAACGCGGCCAGCGTCGCATCGATGGTCATCACGACGGAGTCGCTGATCACGGACGTCAAGGAGGATACTCCTCCGATGCCCGCGGCCCCGCCGATGGACTACTAGGTCCAACCGACCGAATCATTCAGAGGGCCCCGTTCGCGGGGCCCTCTTTCATTCCAGGCGTCCGGAGCCGGAGTCGGCCAGAATCCCTTCGGCCGGCCCACCAGGTCGGGACCGGCTCCGGGCCGTTTGGATGCTGTCCCAAATTGGTAGGCACTACTCACCCGTCATTCCCGCGCAGGCAGACCTTTGCACAACCGTCATCCCCGCTGCACACCCGTCATTCCCGCGCAGGCAGACCTTTGCACACCCGTCATTCCCGCTGCACACCCGTCATTCCCCGCGCAGGCAGACCGCTGCACAACCGTCATTCCCGCGCAGGCAGACCGCTGCACACCCGTCATTCTCACGCAGGCAGACCTTTGCACAACCGTCATTCCCGCTGCACAACCGTCATTCTCGCGCAGGCAGACCTTTGCACAACCGTCATTCCCGCTGCACACCCGTCATTCCCCGCGCAGGCAGACCTTTGCACAACCGTCATTCCCGCGCAGGCAGATCTTTGCACAACCGTCATTCCCGCGCAGGCGGGAATCCACGTTTGGGGGTTCCCCGCTAGGAATACTAGCCATCTCCGCCACGCTGCCTCCCACAGGGGGAGTTACGCAAAGGTCTCCGCAGGCGGGAATCCAGGGTGGGGGTGGAGCGCCGCCTGCTAGTCCGGGACAGGGTCGTCCGTTTGACCGGTCTTGACCTGCCTTCGGGTTACTGCTAGATTCCAATCAGGGAGGGCGTTGCTCCCGCCGCCTGGAGGATGTGGACATGCTGACGGTCCGACAGCAGCGGATACTGAACATCATCGTCGGAGACTACATCCGCACGGCGCTGCCCATCGCCTCGGACACGATATCCCAGCGGCACGACGTGGGCGTAAGCTCGGCGACCATCCGAAACGAGGTGGCACAGCTCGAGGATCAGGGCTACATCTCGCGCCCGCACACCTCCGCCGGCAGCGTGCCCCTGGACAAGGGGTACAGGATCTACGTCGAGTCGATAGACGCGGCGTCGCACGCATCGTCGGCCTCAGGCGCCCGCACGTACGTCCGCGGCCGCCTCATGGAGGCCGAGCAGGACCTGGACAACTGGGCCACCGTCGCCGCGCAGGTCCTGGCCCAGATGGTCGGCAACCTGGGACTGGCGACCTTCCCGAAGGTGCCTGAATCGAAGGTCAGATATCTTGAGCTGGTCTACCTCCAAGACTTCCTGACCATGCTCATCGTCGTGATGGAGCAGGCCCAGCTCAGGAAGCACATGATACGTCTGGCCGAGCCGATCAGCCCGACCCAGGCCGAGACGGCCGGCAACAGAGTCAGGAGCCAGCTCGTCGGCATGACCGGGCGCGAGATCAGCCAGGTCGACGGCGCCGACCTCTCCCCGCTCGAGGAGGAGATGGTCGAGGCGACCGCGCTGATACTGGACGAAGAGGACGACAGGCAGTACAGCGACCACTACGTGGACGGCCTGCGGAACCTGCTGGCGCAGCCGGAGTTCGAGTCCGCCGACAGGTCGCGCGCCGTGGTCAACGGCGTCGAGGACGGCAGCCTCGTGGAGGCCATACTCGGCAAGACGCCCGCCGGCGACACCGTGCGGGTCATCATCGGGCGTGAGCATGACGGTGTCCTTTTGTGGCCCATGAGCGTGGTGCTTGCTCACTACGGCACCCCCGGGAAGGCGCAGGGAATCGTGGGCGCCATCGGGCCGACTCGTATGGAGTACCTGGGCACGATCTCCAGCGTCCGGCTGCTGTCGTCGGTCATGAGCGAGCATCTCGAGGCGGTCCACGGCGCCTAGCCCCCGGCGCGGAGCTAGCCTCGCGACTGCCGGTCCGCCCCACGGAAACCGAGGATACCTTGCTGATATCTGTCATCGGGGCGAGCGAGCCGAGTCCCCGTGTCGAAGCTCTCGCGGAGATGGTCGGCGCGGAGCTGGCGAAACGCGGCATGACCGTGGTGTGCGGCGGCCTGGGCGGCGTGATGGCCGCGGCCTGCCGCGGCGCCAAGTCGGCGGGCGGCGCGACGGTCGGCATTCTGCCCGGCGACAGTCCCTCCGACGCCAACCCCTGGGTCGACATACCGATCTGCACTGGCCTCTCGTACGCCCGGAACGTGATCGTGGTCAAGAGCGGGAGGGCCGTCATCGCGGTCGGCGGCGCCTACGGCACGTTGTCGGAGATCGGGCACGCACTGGGCGAAGGCATACCGGTCGTCGCCCTGGAGACGTGGGAGCTGGCCCGCAACGGGACGACGGACGGCTCTATGATCCCGGCCAACGACCCGGCCGACGCGGTGGAAAAGGCGATTCGGGCCGGCCGGGCACGGGACGCGTCCGCGTAAGCACCGCCCCGGACCGGATGAGACAATCCAATACAAACAACGCTGGGTGAGCCATTGCCAGTAGTCTCCGAAGTAAAGGCCAGGGAAGTCCTCGACTCGCGGGGCAATCCGACCGTCGAGGTCGAGGTCCGTACCTCCGACGGCGCCGTCGGGCGGGCGCTTGTCCCCTCGGGCGCGAGCAGCGGCACGGCCGAGGCACTGGAGCTGCGCGACGGCGACCAGTCGCGCTTCGGCGGGCTCGGAGTGCGGCGGGCCGTCGAGAACGTACGCGGTGAGATCGCGGCGGTCCTGATGGGCAGCGAGGCCGGCGAACAGGCGGCCGTAGACGGCGCCCTGATCGAGCTCGACGGGACGCCGGGCAAGTCTCGCCTGGGCGCGAACGCCATCGTGGGAGCGTCCATGGCGTTCGCCCACGCCAGCGCGGCCAGCGCCGGTCTGCCCCTGTACCGATACTTCGCCGGGGGCGCCCCGGTCTCCCTCCCCGCGCCGATGTTGAACATCGTCAACGGCGGCAGGCACGCCGAGGGCTCGACCGACATCCAGGAGTTCATGGTAGTCCCCGCCGGCTTCGGCTCCTTCCGCGAGGCGCTGCGGGCCGGAGTCGAGGTCTTCCACACGCTGAAGAGGCGACTCAGCGAGCGAGGGATGGCCACGGCGGTGGGCGACGAGGGCGGCTTCGCGCCCAGCCTGGACTCAGAACGCGAGGCGGTCGACCTGATCCTCGAGTCGATCGCGGCGGCCGGGTACGAGCCGGGCGTGCAGTGCTTCATCGCCATCGACGTCGCGGCCAGCGAGCTGGTCGTCCCCGGCGGCCGGTACTCGTTCGCCCGGCAGGGCTGGAGCGCGTCGGCCTCGGAGCTGGTGTCGATATACGGAGAGTGGCGGCTCAGCTACCCCATCATCAGCATCGAGGACGGCATGGGCGAGGACGACTGGGCCGGCTGGACCGACCTGACGCGCCGGCTGGGCAGCTCGGTGCAGCTCGTCGGCGACGACATCTTCACCACCAGGCCGACGATGGTCGCCAGGGGCGTCGCGGAGAACGCGGCCAACGCGGTGCTGTTGAAGCTGAACCAGGTGGGCACGGTGACCGAGACCATCTCCGCGCTGGAGACTGCGAGGCGCGCGGGCTGGGGAACGGTCGTCAGCCATAGATCGGGAGAGACCGAGGACACAACGATCGCGGACCTGGCCGTGGGTACCGGGGCCGGCCAGATCAAGGCGGGCGCGCCCAGCCGCGGCGAGCGCACGGCGAAGTACAACCGCCTGCTGCGCATCGAGGAGGAGCTCGGCGACGACGCCGTCTTCGCCGGCATCGACGTCTACCGCCGATACCTCTAGGCTATGCCGTACATAACCGGCGCCAAGACAGGCCGGCGGCGACCATGTGAGAAGGGGTCGAGGTGGTATTGTCCCACGGGCAGATGCAGCTCCGTCAGGGGAGAGCACCCATGAGGCGTGCGTGGGGATTGCTGGCGCTCGTTGGTTTGGTGGTGGTGGGATGTGGGCAGGAGGATGTGGCGCCGGCGCCCGATATTGAGGGGAGGGTACAGGCGCGGGTTGCGGCTTCTTTGCGGACGGCGTCGCCGATCCCGACGCCCGCGGTCCCGACACCGGACTTGAAGGCAACTGCTGCCGCTCGAATTGCTGCAACGGCTGTTGCGGTCCCCACGCCGAGCCGGACGTTTACTCCTACTCCAACCGCTACCCGCACCCTGACGCCGACGCCATCTCCTACGCCGACACCCACCGCGACCTTATCACCTACGCCTACGCCATCTCCTACGCCGACACTCACGCCTACGTCTTTCACTCCCACGCCCACTCCCACGCCCACTCTTACTCCGACGCCGACAGCCGAAGAGACCGCTGCCAGCCATCTATCCCGAATCATCTCATGGTTCAGAAGTCCGCCGGATGCCAGTCACGCCGAAGCCGCGGATGCAATCACCGGAATTTGGCTCCGCAACGCCGACCTCGGCGACTTGGTTGCGACGATGCGATGGGTTGCCGACGGTACGGACTGGACGGAAGGCGAGGTGTTGCGCCTTCTGTACAGCATGGCGGCCGCGGACGTGAGCCTGGCTACTCAGGTGGCGGGCTATCCCAGCGTCTCCGACAGCGTCACCGATGACCAGAGAGTCCTATTCGCGCAACTAGCTAGCATCGCCGCCGAAGACATCGCTCTGGCGTCAGTGCTCGCAGGCTACCTGTGGGTCGCCGACGGCATCGACATTGACGAGCGAGCTGCGCTCAGGGCCCTGCGGTTCATCGCTACCAGAGACCCGAAGCTATCGACCGTAGTCGCCGCCTATCCCTGGATCGCTGACGGGATTGTTGGACACGAGGCAGCCGCAATCGACTACGTAGGCAGTTTGGCTGCCAATGACTTGACGTTGGCGAACACTATAGCGGGTTACTCTTGGGTCGCCGACGATATGTCGTGGACTGAGCAACGGGCTCTTGAGCAATTGAAGTTCGTCGCCAACGACTTGGATCGGGCATCGCTAGTGCTCGAGACGGCACGGCCTGTCGATTCAGCAGAATGGGATGCGCAGTTGTTGTTTGACCTGGCACGGGGGCGCTACGCAACCCAACAAGCTTCGATGAGTTAGCTCGATATCCGTGGGTAGCCGATGGCTTGGACGAAGAAGAGGCCGCGCTCGTAGCTGTCTTGTTTGATGTCCACAGAAGCGGCCATCAGAGACTGTACGACGATCTTGTTCAATCCCATTACGCACAGTCGGCCACCGTCTCGCTGACTCTGGCTGGCGACGTCAACCTATGGGCGTTCCAGTCCATTCCCTTTCCCTCTGACGAAGACATCGTCGGAATGCTGGAAGACGCCGTGCGCGCCTCCGAAGGATTCCTGGGAGTACCGTTCCCGTCAACCGATGTCATCCTGGTGATCCCGATTATAGGACGCCGAACAGACCACGGAATCGGCGGAGGATCCCATTGGGGCCGCTTTATCATGGTCACGCGATATGAGCCCCATCCGATCAACAGGGGAGCCATATATCACGAAGTTGCCCACTACTACTTCCGATCCAACCCCCGATGGCTCAGCGAAGGTGGCGCAGAGTTCATGGTCGCGTACACGAACGACCGGGTCGGCTTGGAGAGTCTGGAAGATCGGAAGCCCACAGCCTGGCGTCTCGTCCAGATGAACTGCCTCGACCGGGGAATGGAGAACATTCGACAGTTGAACCAGCGTCAATCTTCAGCACGAGAACTACTCTTGTGCAACTACAGCCTGGGGGCCTACTTCTTGCTCAGTCTAGTTGAGACGATAGGCCACGAGGCGGTCTCGGCGGCACTGGGAGAGTTGTACGTCGCATACAGCGAGCGGGTGCGGACCGGGGAAGGAAGATTTGGTAGCACTGAGAAAGAGATTTATGAGGCCCTTTTGAGAAACACGCCTGCTGACAAGCAAGATGAGTTCCGTGCGCTATACCGGGGACTGCACGGGGGGCCATAGACCGTCACGTGGGTACCGAGGCGCAAGACCCATCGACCCAACGGCAAGAAGCATTCCCTCTTAACCCGAATCCACCGAAGGAGGGCCTTGGGGACAGCCCTTGAAGAAGCGAGAGGGTGCCCCATGAATCTGGGATAATGGTTTTGTAACAGCAAACCGACCCCAGAACAAGGAGCACCCAATAGATGCTACCACGCAACCACCCCGACCGCATCCGTGTCTCTTTCGACGACCACCGCCTGGTGGGCAATGCCGGGCTGCTCCTTCCGGCCACCCTCGCCGAGCACCTGGGCCTGCGGGAACTCGTCGACCATCACCTCGATCTGGGCGTGGCGCCGGGGCGGGCCAACACGGGGGACAAGATACTGACGCTGGTCGCTTCCGCGCTGGCGGGCGGCGACTGCATCGACGACGCCGATGCGCTGCGCGCCGGTGGGACGGCCCGCATCCTGGGCGGCACGATCAAGGCGCCATCCACCCTGGGCACCTTCCTGCGCAGTTTTCGCTGGGGCCACGTCCGTCAACTGGACCGGGTGAGCCGGGAGTTGCTGGCACGCGCTTGGCAGTCCAGCGCCGGACCCGGCGACTCGCCCCTGACCATCGACCTGGACTCAACCATCTGCGAGACCTACGGACTGGCCAAGGAAGGGGCACGCCACCACGGCTATACCGGCAAGCGGGGCTATCACCCGCTGCTGGCTGTCGCCGCCGGAACCGGCGACGTGCTGATGTGCCGGCTGCGCGAGGGCCGGGCCAACACCGCTCGTGGCGCCGCCCACTTCCTGCGTGAAACGGTGGGGCGGGTGCGCTACGGAGGGGCCAGCGGGCAACTCACGGTGCGGGCCGACAGCGGCTTTTACACCCATAGCGTGGTATCCGTCTGCTGCAAGCTGGACGTGCGCTTCTCCATCACCATCCGCCAGCACAAAAGCCTGCGGAACCTGATCGAGGCCATACCCGAGGCGGACTGGACGCCCATCCCATACTGGATGGACGGCGCCGCCGATGTGGCCGAGACCACCTACACCCCCTTCCAGAGTGAGCCCGACGCCGCACCGGTGCGGCTCATTGTCCGGCGGGTGAAGCCCACTCCCAGTTCCCAACTGGCCCTCTTCGCCACCTACAGCTATCACGGCTTCATCACCGACCGGGACGGGGAAACCCTGGAGCTGGAGGCCGACCACCGCCGCCATGCCGAGGTCGAGAACGCCATTCGAGACCTGAAGTACGGCGTGGGGCTGAACCACATGCCGTCGGGCCGTTTCGCCGCCAACGCCGCTTGGCTGGCGATACAGGTGATGGCGCATAACCTGGCCCGTTGGACAGCGCGGACCGGTCTGGGTGAGCAGGTGGTGACCACCAAGACCCTCCGGCGGCGGTTCTTCTCCCTCGCCGGACGAATCACCCGCTCGGCCCGCCGCCTCACTTTGCATCTGCCACAGGGCTGGCCTTGGGAAACCCAGTTCACTCGCGCCCTGGCTCGATTGCGAGCCCTGCCATTGCCTGCCTGACGGCGCCGTCGGCGACCGAGCTACCCACCGCACAACCGAAGGTCCCCGCAAACTCGCGCCACCCTGGCCCGCGAGAGTTCCCTGCTGTGTATTCTCTCACCATCCCGCGCATCGCAGTCCCCGCAGACGGCCATAGGGACCCTGTGCGGCAACTGAAGACCGTCCGCCGCCCTCCCATCTACCCCAATGGAGCCCAGGCCATCTCGCCCGCAGCTCCCTCACCCCCCTTCCGCTGTCCTCACGCCCTCCTTCGGTGGATTCGGGCTTAAGACTACAGTACCGCCATCGACAAATTTCCCGAATACACTGTTGGCTATAGGAACCGGGGGAATGCCTACTACATGCTGGGCGAATATGATAAAGCAATTCAAGACTATACTTTCGCCATCGACAGACTGCCTGAATACCCTCAAACGTACGTTGACCGGGGGTTCGCCTACTACCTGAAGGGCGAATATGACAGGGCAATTCAAGATCATGACACCGCAATAGGCCTCGAGGGGAATAACTCTGCTGCGTACTACGGCAGAGGGTTGGCACACTCATCGCAAGGCGACGTGACGAAGGCGCGGGCGGACCTCAACAAGGCGATCGAACTGGGGTACGATAGGGACAGAGTCGAGACAGCGCTCAAGAAGCTGGACGGCAGCGGATGACGGATACCGCACCCCTTCCCTAGACCCGTGTATCCTATACACCTCTCGACGTAACATTATCGCGGAGGAGAAACAATGGCCCTTCCTAACGAGTTCCGATTGCAGAAGTTCACGCGGCGCGAGTTCCGGCACGCCCGCGAAGCGGGCAAGTTCGACGTGGCCGTCGTGGCGACCGGGAGCATCGAGCAGCACCTCGAACACCTGGCCTTCGAGCAGGACATCGCGAGCAGCACGCGCGTTGCGGAGATGGCCGCCGAGCGGCTGTACCCGCAGGTCGTCCTGGCCGTACCGATCAACGTGGGTATCGCCGAGCACCACATGCACGCCGTCGGCACCCTGACGGTGAAGCCGAGCACTTGGCTGGCCGTCGTGTTCGACACGGTGGAGACGCTGATGCGGCACGGCATCCGCAAGGTCCTCATCCTGAACGGGCACGGAGGCAACCGCCGCCCGATCTACGGGGTCATGAGCCAGTGGCAGATGTATTTCGAGCGGGAGCACGGCGACATCGACCTGCGGTTCCACAACTACTGGGACGTATTGACCCACGAGATAGTCAACTCCATCCAGTCGAAGCCCGGCTATCCAAGCCACGCCCGCGAGTTCGAGACCTCCATGGCCATGCACCTCTTCCCGGAGAACGTGCGCGTCGAGGATATCCCGCACTCGGAGGACGAAGGGGCCGCCTCCGCCACCGCCGACAAGGGGCGTCAGCTCAGCGAGAAGACGGTCGAGGGTGTCGTCGAGCTTCTTGAAGGCATGATTGCGGGCTCCCCCGACGCCAGTCCGACTCCAAGCCTCAACATACCGAAGCGGTAGGAATCCGGACTTGACCTGTTCCCCCAAAGACTGAGCCATCCAGCGATCGAATGTGTCATCTCTGGCCAATATCGGTGGACCCGCAATCCACTCAGACAATCCTCGGACAGGCTCCTAGCCCGCGTAGGACGGCTCCCCCCGACCGGGGGCTATCTACTGGGGCGCGCCGGGGAGCGACTGGCAGGCCACGCCGTCGCCGTCCCTGTCCAGCCTGTGCGGGTCCGCTTCCGGGCCGCCCGCCGCCTCGTAGAACGCCTGCGCCTGCGCCCACGTATCGAAGTCCGAGCAGTTGCGGTCCGGCCCATCGGGATCGTACTTGGTATCGGGCGCACCTGATTGCGGTGTGGGGGTGGACGGGGCCACGGTCGGCTCCGCCGGCGCGGGGGTGGGTCTCTCCGGGGCCGCGGTCGGTACAGCGGCGGGCGTTACGGACGTTGGGGTCGGCGGGGCGTTCTCCTCGTCTGAGACCTGTAGGAAGACGCTGTGTCCGCAGGTCTCGAGCATCTCGCGCAGCGCGGCGGCCTCCGATTCGGTCGCCGTCAGCCCCCACTCGTTCTTGATGACAATCCAGTCGCTGGCGTACTGGCACCAGTATGTCCGGTCCGGCGGACGCCATCCGTCGGGCCCGTCGGCGCCCTTGGACCGGTTGGCCGACGCCGTGACCGCTATCAGGTGCGCGGGATATCTCAGGCTGTTCGCGTACAGCTCTTTGCGCTCTTCGCTCCACGCGTGGCCCCCGGACGCGTGGGCGTTCGCGAGCGGCACCATGTGGTCGACGTCCAGGTTCCCGGGGTCTTCCACCACGTCGCCCGTGTATGGGTCCGTCCAGCTTCCGGACGCCACTCTGCACTTCCGGTCGTCCGTGTAAACGATGGACACGGAGGACTCCGCGATCAGGACCTCCTGTCTCGTGTCCTGGCAGTCGCGGTCCGCGTCGTTCCAATGGTCCCAGTCGTCCCGATCATAGTCCGGCATCCTGGCCGGGCGTTCGGCGACGGTGATGCTCATGACCAGGGCGACGGGCCGTGCGGCTTCCGGCGCAGTCGCGGACGCAGTCGGCGGCGTGGCTGGCGGGGCCGGGGCCTGTCGGAACGGCGTCGAGCCGCCGCACCCAACGACAATGATCACCAGCGCGACGAAGGCGGCGGGTAGCAAACGCCGGAGCATGAGAATAGTCTACCAGCAGTGGCTAACCGAGGGCGGCGCCGCGTAGCTGTTCCCGTTCGAGGCCCTACGTGCGCCCCTCGATACGCGCCGATCACCGACTGCCCTGAGTGCCCCGACGCCCCATCGGGGTGTATCGAAGGGCGCTACTCGGGGTGAACGGGCTGTAGCGGCATCAACTCTGAACAGTTGGGCGCTCGGTGGCGAGCTCCGGGAACCGCGACGCGACGATGCGGGAGTCCCTCGGAATCGGCGGCGGCGCTCTGGTTGCGCCCCGTCAGGCTATAGTAGGATGTGGCATACGGCTCGGCTGGAACTCCGACACGCTGGAGGATGTGAATGGGCACCCGTATCGGCATCAACGGATTTGGGCGCATCGGCAGGCAGGTCCTCAGGGCCGCCATCGAACGGCACCCCGACAAGCTGGACGTAGTCGCGGTCAACGACCTGACCGACACCGCCACCAACGCCCATCTGTTCAAGTACGACTCGAACTACGGGAAATACCCCGGCACGGTCGAGGCCACTGACGACGGCATCGTCGTGGACGGCGACACGATCAACGTCCTGGCCGAGCGCGACCCGGCGAGGCTCCCCTGGGGCGATCTGGGCGTCGACGTCGTGGTCGAGTCGACGGGGTTCTTCACGGACGCCTCCCGGGCGTCCGGCCATCTGCAGGGCGGCGCCAAGAAGGTCATCATATCGGCGCCGGCGAAGGGCGAGGACCTGACGCTGGTTCTCGGCGTGAACGAGGACATGTACGATCCCGAGGCGCACCACATCCTGTCCAACGCTTCGTGTACGACGAACTGCGTCGCCACCATGGCCAAGGTCGCGAACGACGCGTTTGGCGTCGAGAGCGCGCTGATGACGACCATCCACTCGTTTACCGGCGACCAGATGATCCTGGACAAGGTGCACAGCGACAACGATCTGCGCCGCGCCCGTTCCGCTGCCCAGAACATCGTGCCGACGACCACCGGGGCTGCGAAGGCGTGCGGTGTCGTGCTGCCGGAGCTGAACGGCAAGATCCACGGGATGTCGTTCAGAGTGCCGACCTCGACCGGCTCGGTCACGGACCTGGTCGCCAACCTGAAACGGGACGTCACCGTCGACGAGGTCAACGACGCCTACAGGGCGGCCGTCAGCGGAAGCCTTGCCGGCATCATGGACTACACGGACGAGCCGCTGGTCAGCAGCGACTTCATCCGCAACCCGCACAGCTCGATCATCGACGGCCTGTCCACGATGTCGATGGCCGGCAACATGGTCAAGATCGTCGGCTGGTACGACAACGAGTGGGGCTACAGCTGCAGGACCGCCGACCTCGCGGCGTTCCTGTCCGACAAGGGCCTGTAGCCCGAACGCGGGCCGTCTGATGCCGCCGGCGCTTCCCCGGGCCGTCCTGCTCGACCTGGACGATACGATCCTGGTGTTCGACTCCGCGTCCCCGGCGGCGTGGAGCGCGGCGTGCCGCCGGTTCGCCGACCCGCTGGACGGAGTGACGCCCGAGAGGCTGCTCGACGCCTTTGAACGGGAGGGCCTCTGGTACTGGAGCGACCCGGCGCGCCACGTCGCGGGCAGACTGGACATCAAGCGCGCCTGGAGAGAGGTCGCTCGCGGTGCGCTTGCTCGCGCCGGCATCTATGACGAAGACTTGGCGCGCGACGTGGGCGAGGCGTACTCCTAGGAGCGTATCGCGGCGGTCCGTCCCATACCGGGCGCGCTGGAAGTCCTGACGCGGCTGCGCAACGCCGGCGTCGCGACCGCCCTGGTGACCAACGGCGGCGCGGCCGGGCAGCGCGCCAAGATCGAGCGCTTCGGCCTCGAGCCGCTCTTCGACCACATCCTGATAGAGGGCGAATTCGGCGCCGGCAAGCCCGACCCGGGCGTCTTTCTCCACGTGCTGGAGCGGCTGAACGTCGCGCCCCAAGAGGCGTGGATGGTCGGCGACCGGCTCGACTTCGACGTCGAGACGCCCAAGCTGCTCGGCATGCACGCCATCTGGATCGACGTCAAGCGGACAGGGGTGCCGGACGACACCGCGGTGCGGCCAGACCGCGTCATCGGGTCGATCGCCGAGCTTCTGCCGGAGGATGCTTGAGCATCCGTCGATCCTTGAATGGAGTAGCACGCTTGTGCTACTCTCCGCTCGTGACAAGCACTCGCCACCAGATGGATCGAGCTCCCTCATCCGCGCACATACGACGAATGCCGTGACACACCGATGTGACATTTTGCGCCGCGGTCGGACACCGCTCAGATAGGGAATGGCACAGAATGACACAAAATGTCACACTCTTGCCGAAATCGGTCGGCGGGGGCACTCGGAGAGAGAGTCGGGACTAGGCTGATCGGTGCCGCTCCCGCATGATGTCTGAACTGTGACTTGTGTGATTTTGGGATTGGGATGACTAAGGCGCGAACGCGGGAATCCATCCCCGACAGGGTGCGCCACTATGACACGGGAAGCAGTCCGTCACGCAGGCCGGCCCAATCAGGTGGGGAATCTGGGTCAGGCCGGGGAATTGTTGAGAATTGCGCGATAGCAGTATAATGACCTCAAGCGCCGCGTATAATGCAGCCGGCGAAGGGGTCACGTATCCGAGGGAGGGCTCACTGATGGCCATCGAGACGATAACCGAGACGGGAACATGGCGGGTAAAGTCTGGCCTTGCCCAGATGCTCAAGGGCGGCGTGATCATGGACGTGGTCACGGCCGAGGAGGCCAAGATCGCTGAGGACGCCGGGGCAGTGTCGGTAATGGCGCTGGAGCGCGTTCCGTCCGACATCCGTAAGGATGGCGGGGTGGCGCGGATGGCGGACCCGACCAAGATCATAGAGATCATGGAGGCCGTCACGATACCTGTGATGGCGAAGTGCCGCATCGGACACTTCGTCGAGGCGCAGGTGCTGGAGGCTCTGGGCACCGACTACATAGACGAGTCGGAGGTGCTCACGCCGGCCGACGAGGAGAACCACGTGGACAAGCACCAGTTCAGGGTGCCCTTCGTCTGCGGCTGCCGCAACCTGGGCGAGGCGCTCAGGCGCATCGGCGAGGGCGCGGCCATGATCCGGACCAAGGGCGAGGCCGGTACCGGCAACGTCGTCGAGGCGGTCAGGCACGCCCGTTCGGTGATGGGTGAGATTCGCCGCATCCAGGGCATGGGCGCCGACGAGCTGATGACCGCGGCCAGGGACATGCGGGCGCCGTATGAGCTGGTCAAAGAGGTACACGACACGGGCAAGCTTCCGGTCGTGAACTTCGCGGCCGGCGGCATAGCATCTCCGGCGGACGCCGCGCTGATGATGCAGCTCGGCGTCGAGGGCGTCTTCGTGGGCTCGGGGATATTCAAGTCGCAGAACCCGCAGCGCATGGCTGAGGCCATCGTCAAGGCGACAACCCATTTCAACGACCCCGGGATCATCGCCGACGTTTCCAGGGGTCTCGGCGACTCGATGCCTGGCCTGGACGTCAGGACCATGCCGGAGGAGGAGCAGCTCGCGGTCCGGGGATGGTAGCTTGCCCAACGTCGGCATACTGGCCATACAGGGAGACGTCATCGAGCACAGGCACGCGCTGGAGCGGATAGGCGCGGAGACGACTGAGATCAGACTGCCGGAACAGCTTGACGGCGTCGATGGCTTGATCATCCCGGGCGGCGAGAGCACGACGATCGTCCAGCTCATCGACATCTACGACCTCAGGGACGTGATCCGGGACAAGGTGAAGTCGGGCCTGCCCACGTGGGGCACCTGCGCGGGCATGATCGTCCTCGCCGACCGGCTCACCGACAGGCGGCCCGACCCGCTGCGCCTGATGAACATCGACGTCAGCCGCAACGCCTTCGGGCGTCAGGTCGACAGCTTCGAGCAGGACCTCGATATCGACGGCGTCGACGGCCCGCCGTTCCGCGCTGTCTTCATCCGCGCCCCGGTCGTCAACAGCATCGGCGCGGGCACCGAGATACTGGCCCGCCTCGACGACGGCCGACCCGTCGCCGTCCGGCAGGGCCGTCTGCTTGCGACGTCGTTTCACCCTGAGCTGACCGACGACTCCCGGGTCCACCAACTGTTCGTAAGGATGATCGAGACCGGCGGGTGACGCGGAGCCCGATGGCGATACGACCCTTCAACCTCCTCGACGTAACCCGCCTGGCCCGGGGTGGGTCGAGGCCGGCGGTGGACCGGGCCCGCACGCTCTCGGACCTGAGTGCCGAGGCGCGGCCCAGCCCGTCGATGTCCGACATTCTCAGGACGACGGTCGCGCTGCAGTCCGGCGGATATCGCTCGCTGACCTCGACCGACGGCGGGCGGGTCTTCGCCGTCGCGGCGGCCAGGCCCAGGTCGAGCGCCGAGTCGTACGAGGTCGCGCACATGCTGGCCGGCGAGGTCGATTCAAGCCACGTCGACCTTCTCCGGGAGCTGTGCGGAGAGGTCGCCGCGGGCGGCGGTCAGAAGATATTTTTCCGTCTCGACGCGGACGACGAGCTCGTCGAGCTCGCCGGGCGCTGCGGCCTCATACGCTACCAGTACGAGCTGCTCTACAGGGGCACTCACCGTGTGCGGGGCCACGCAGAGCGCGTGATGCTGCGCAGGCGACGGCCCGCGGACGAGCACGGCGTCTTCCAGCTGTATTGCGCGTCCACTCCCGCACGTGTGCGTTCGATGGTCGGCCTGACCCTCAGCCTCTGGGCCGGCGCCCGCGAGCGGCGCGGAAGGCGGACCCGCGAGATGGTCTGCGAAACGGACGGCGCCATCACGGCGTGGGTGTCCGTCTCCAGGGGCGCCGGAGCGGTCCAGGTGGAGATGATGGTCCATCCGAGCCGGCAGGAGTACACCGGCGGACTGCTGGAGGCCGGTCTGGCGCGGGTGAGGCCGGGCAGGACGGTCTATGCGCTCGTGCCGGAGCACCAGGTGCTGCTGAGGCGCCTGTTGGAGCAGAACGGCTACCAACAGGTGCGGGAGTTCACGGCGTTGGCGAGGTCGATGGTCGTGCCGGTAGCGGAAGAGCTCGTCAGCGAGGCGATAGATGTCCCGTCCGTCTAGCCAGGAGGAGACAACCGGTTACATGAGGCAGCCGATAGACGCGGACCTCAAGGCGCTCATCGAGAAGGTCCCTCCGCACACCGCGGAGCCGCTCGAAGAACGGGACGACCTCTCGGAGCTTCTTGAGATAGTGATGGACCTGGGGCGCGAGCCCGAAGCCAGGTTCCTGGACGAGAGCTACATCCTGAGCGACGACGAGGTCTCAGAGGACGACATCCAGTACGTCCTGGACCGGATCGGCCCCTTCGGCGGCGACAACCGCGCCGGGATCGAGCGCACCCTGCACCGGATATCCGCCATCCGCAACCGCAACAACAAGGTCGTCGGCCTGACGCTGCGCGTCGGCCGGGCCGTGTACGGGACGATCAAGATAATCGAGGACCTGATTCTGACCGGCAAGAGCGTCCTGCTGCTCGGCAAGCCGGGCGTCGGGAAGACGACCATGCTCCGCGAGGTCGCCCGGGTGCTCGCGGACGACGCCCACAAGCGGGTCGTCGTCGTGGACACGTCGAACGAGATCGCCGGCGACGGCGACATCCCGCACTCCGGCATCGGCAGGGCCAGGCGAATGCACGTGCCGTCGCCGACCCAGCAGCACGACGTGATGATCGAGGCCGTCGAGAACCACATGCCCGAGGTGATCGTCATCGACGAGATCGGCACCGAGCTCGACGCGAACGCCGCCCGGACCATCGCTGAGCGGGGCGTGCAGCTCGTCGCCACGGCCCACGGCAACTCCCTCGAGAACCTGGTGCTCAATCCGACTCTGTCGGACCTGATCGGCGGCATACAGTCGGTGACCCTCGGAGACGTCGAGGCACGCCGGCGCCGCACGCAGAAGACCGTCCTGGAGCGCCGAGCGCCTCCGACGTTCGACATCATCGTGGAGATACAGGGCTGGAGCCGCGTCGCCGTCCACGACGACGTCGCGGAGGTCGTCGACCGGGGCCTCCGCGGCTTCCCGGTCACTCCTGAGATTCGGACCGTGGACGACGGCAGCGTGCGGGTCTTGCCGTCGCCGCGGAGCGTCGCGTTCGCGGCTACGGGGGAACGCAACGGCCACCGAACGGCGGCCGGCCCGTCTGAGGACCGGACGCGGGAGTCCGAGGACGATGAGCCGGAGCCGCCGCCCACGAAGATACTCCCCTACGGCGTGAACAAGGGCAAGCTCCAGCAGGCGACGCAGTCGTCCCCAGTAGCCGTCGAGCTGGTAGCCGAGATCGACGACGCCGATCTCGTGCTCACTACCAAAAGCTTCTACCGGCGCAGGACGCTGGCGCTGAGGAAGGCGGAGGAGCAGGGCCGACCGGTCTACGTGCTCCGGAAGAACACGACGACGCAGATACAGCAGTTCTTCCGCGCGATCACCCGCCAGACCGGGGCACAGTCCAGGGAACACGTGTCGATGGCGATCAAGGAGGCCGAAGAGGCCGCCGCGCGGCTGGACGACGGCGACCAGTCCGTGGAGCTGAGTCCGCAGGGCTCGTACGTCCGGCGGCTGCAGCACCAGCTCGCGGAGGAGCGCGGCCTCTCGTCCAGCAGCTCGGGGCGCGAGCCGCAGCGCCACGTGGTCTTCTACCGGCGGTAAGACCCGCGCGGCGCGGGAGCACACTTCAGGAGAGGCATATGACCTTGTTCGTCTCCTTCGAGGGGGGCGAGGGCAGCGGCAAGACCACCCAGGTCGGCATACTGCTGCGCCGGCTAGAGGAGCGCGGGCAGCCCGCGATTCAGCTCCACGAGCCTGGCATGACACCGCTGGGCAACTTCGCTCGAAGATGGCTCAAGCGGAGCCGTCGCAGGGACGACGCGATCACCGAGGGAGCGGAGCTTTTTCTGTTCGCGGCGGCCAGGGCGGAGATGGTCGCCAAGGTGCTCAAGCCCGCCTTGAAAGATCAATTCATCGTGGTCTGTGACAGGTACGCCGACTCGACAACAGCGTACCAGGGATACGGCAGGATCGGAGACCTGAAGCGAGTTGCGGTCGTCAACGAGATCGCCACCGGCGGCGTCATGCCGGACCTCACCATTCTGCTCGACTGCCCTCCCGACCAAGGCCTGGGAAGGCTTAGATCGGCCCAGATGCAGCTCGCTTTCTTCGCGGACGAGCCACTGGAGGGCCGGATAGACCCGGAGGGCGACCGGCGCTACGAGACGGAGCCCTTCGCCTTTCACCTTCGCGTACGAGATGGATATCTGAAGATGGCCGACAGAGAGCCGGACCGATGGCGCGTCGTCGACGCGAGCCACTCCATCGACGAGGTCGCCGACGCCGTCTGGCGGCACGTTTCGGAGCGCCTGCCCGAGCCCGGCGCCGGGGCTCCAACGGCCGACGCGCTGCAGCAGCCGGCGCGGGCCTGAACCAGACCACGACTGCAAAGGAGTAACACCGTGCCCAAGATGACCGACGAACAGATCGGGGCCTTCCTCAGGGAGGCGCGCGTATCGATGCTGGCGACCGTCCAGCCGGACGGCGTGCCTCACGTCACACCCGTGTGGCACCACTACGACGGCGAGAAGCTCTACGTCTGCTCCGACGCGGACTCCGTCAAGGCCCGAAACTTACGCGGCAACTCCAACGTGACGCTCCTCGTAGCGACCGTCAGCCCGCCGCACCAGTACGTGATGGTGCAGGGAAGGGCCGAGCTGTCGCGGGACAAGATCTCGGAGCTCGTCTGGGCGATGTCGATCGCCTACAAGGGCGAGGAAGAGGGGCGCGTCTACGCCGAGCAGGCGATCCGGGACTTCGACTTCGTCACGATCACGATCGAGCCGAGCAACATAGTGAGCCTCTACATAGGGTCCTGAGCCCGTCCGGCGACCGCGTCAGGCCCCGTCGGACAGAGGCTGCCCGGCCTCGACCTCGCGCAACTGCATCGTGAGCCTCCACATCGGGTCACGAGCCCAGCCGTCGCCCGACCCCGCGTCGGGGGCCCCGTGGGACATAGGGCGACCCGGCCTCGACCTCGCGCAACTGTTCAGACTTGAGACGCCCACACAACCCGCTCACCCTGAGTAGCGTCGGTGCTTCACCGGCGCGTATCGAAGGGCGCACGCAACCTTCCCGCCAATCGTGGTGTCGACCCCACCCAAAGGCTGAGCTGTGCGGCCCCTTCGATACACCCCGACGAAGCGTCGGGGCACTCAGGGCAAGCGGGTCGTGTGACTACGGCCCCACCCAAACGAGGCTTCGATAGCCACGCTGTACGACGCGGGGGCGGTGCTCGTCGGAAAGAGCACCGTCATGCTCACGGAACTCCACAGGGGTGGGCCGTGTTCCTCTCAGCAGCCCTGAACAGTTACGACTTCGCGGCCCTCGATGACGGCCCGCGGAGTGTCGAGCACCATCGCCCGGGCCTTGTCGGCGCCCACTATCTCGGCCGCCGCCTCCATCCCCGGCAGCAGTGCCGGGGACCGCGGGCCCGAGGCGGCGTGGGTGTCCGACGCCAGCATGTGCACCAGGCCCCGCCTGAGCAGGCTGTGAGTGAGCCGCTTCACATCGTCGCCGAACAGCCCGGTCACGCTGCCGGCGGTCACCTGGGTGAGCATCCCCCGTTCGACGAAGGCGCGCAGCAGGCCGGGGTCACGCTGAAGCAGGTCGATTCGTTCCGGATGCGCGAGAACGGGCGTGATGCCGCTCTCCTGGATATCGTACAGCACCGGCTCGACGTAGTCCGGGTGGCCGAAGAAGGGCAGCTCCACCAGCACGTACCGGGTGCCGTTCATGGGCAGGGCCGTGCCGCGCGAGAGCGCCTCGAGCAGATCGACGTCGAGATGGTTCTCCATCCCCAGCACGAGCGTCAGCCCTACGCCGCGCGCGGCGAGCGTGTCGACCATCTTCGCGGTGAGCTCCCTGAGATTCGGGATCGAAGAATTCTCCGTCACGTCGCGGCGGTGCGGCGTGGCCAGCATGACGGTCGTGCCTCCCGCGGCCGCGGCGCGGGCCATCGCGACGAACTCCTCCACGGTCTTGGCCCCGTCGTCGAGGCCGGGCAGGATGTGCGAATGGACGTCGTACATGGTTAGCGTGGCGGCAGAGGCTCCGCGGCAACACCATCATACGCAGCCGACGGAAGCGGCAGCAACTGTTCAGAGTTGCTGAGAGGAACGCGGTCCACCCCTGTGGTCCCCTCTTGTGGACACGACGGTGCTGTGGCTGTCGAAGTCTGGGTTGGTGGGGCCGTAGTCACATGACCCGTTCACCCCGAGGGCCCCGACGCTTCGTCGGGGTGTATCGAGGGCCGGCACAACGCGGTCCTTGGGCGGGGCCGACACGAGCATCGGCGGGAAGATTGCGTGCGCCCTTCGGCACGCGCCGGTGAAGCACCGGCGCTACTCAGGGTTAACGGGTTGTGAGAACATCAACTCTGAACAGTTACAAGCGGCAACAAGGGTACCCGCCCGCGACATCTGCTGGTAGAATCGCACCTTCACTCCGACGCCGCAGATTGAAGGCCGGCGCGCCCGCCGGAGCAAGACAAGGGACATCGGGCACGCTATCGTCGACCCCCACAGGACGAGGAACGGCATGACAGACACTTCACCCCTGGCACAGTACCTGGCCGAGTGCGCCGAGGCCGGCCGCGCGGCCGACGCCGGATTCGTCGCGTACCTGGCGTCCCTGGAGCAGATCGCCAGCGTCGCTCCCGAGGTCTCCGCAGCCATCGTCGCCGAGCTCGCGGACCAGCGGTCCAGCCTGAAGATGATCGCCAGCGAGAACTACTCGTCGTTGGCCGTGCAGCTCGCACAGGGCAACCTCTTCACCGACAAGTACGCCGAGGGCATTCCCAACCACCGCTTCTACGCCGGCTGCGACAACGTCGACGCCGTCGAGAGCCTCGCGGCGGACCTTGCGTGCGAGCTCTTCGGCGCCGACCACGCCTACATGCAGCCCCACTCGGGCGCCGACGCCAACCTCGTGGCCTACTGGGCCATCCTCGAAAAGCGCGTGCAGGCGCCGTTCATGGAGGAGATGGGGCAGACCGACCCCACCAAGCTGAACGACTCCCAGTGGGCGGAGCTGCGCTCGGCGCTCGGCAACCAGCGGCTGCTCGGGATGAGCTACTACTCCGGCGGTCACCTGACGCACGGGTACCGGCACAACCTCTCGGCTAAGATGTTCGAGGCGGCGTCGTACGACGTCGACCGCGAGACCGGGCTGATCGACTACGATGCCCTGCGCGCCCAGGCCAGGGCGTTCCGGCCGCTGGTGCTGCTCGCGGGGTACAGCGCGTACCCGCGGCACATCGACTTCAAGGCCTTCCGGGAGATCGCGGACGAGGTCGGCGCCGTGCTGATGGTGGACATGGCCCACTTCGCGGGCCTGGTCGCCGGCAAAGTGTTCACCGGCGTCAACGACCCGGTCGCGCACGCCGACGTGGTTACGTCGACCACGCACAAGACCCTGCGCGGCCCCAGGGGCGGCATGGTGCTGTGCACCGACGAGTTCTCCGAGCACGTCGACCGCGGCTGTCCGATGGTGCTGGGCGGGCCGCTCCCCCACGCCATCGCTGCCAAGGCGGTCGCGCTCCGGGAGGCCAGCGGCGACGAGTTCCAGCGATACGCCCAGGGTATCGTCGACAACGCCGACGCGCTGGCGCGGGCCTGCGTCGGGGGGGGGATGGCCGTGGCGACGGGCGGCACCGACAACCACCTCATGCTGCTCGACGTGACGACGTTCGGGCTCACGGGCCGGCAGGCCGAGTCGGCCCTGCGCGCCGCCAACGTCACCCTGAACCGGAACTCGCTGCCGTTCGACTCCAACGGCCCGTGGTACACCAGCGGGCTCAGGATCGGCACGCCCGCCCTGACGACGCGGGGCATGGGCGAGTCGGAGATGGAGGAGATAGCCTCGATCATCAAGCCGTTGCTGGACGGCACCAAGGCTACGACGATCACCAGGGGCAAGAGCGCCGGCTCGAAGAGCAAGGCACGCTACCGCACAGACGCCGACGCGCTGCAGACGGCCCGCAGCCGCGTGGCCGACCTGCTGGAACAGTTCCCGCTATACCCCGAGCTCGACCTGGAGTACCTCCAGGCCCACTTCAGCTAGCGCCTAGTCACACCGGTGCGAAGGGCGGGGCCGAGTCCTGACGTGCGCGCAGCGGGGACCAACTGCTGGCGGTCAGGACAGCTTCCGCTTCAAGTTGTCCCACGTCCAGACGACCATTTCCCCCGCCCCGCTCATCGGATTCCACTTCTTGCCTTGGGGCCGCAATTGGAACCGGCGCTTCTTCAAGCCCTTGGCGATCTTGATCTCCTTCAGAACGCCGGGGGCGTTGTGCGTGTCCCTCCCCAGTATCACCACAAACACGTCACACCGCGCAATGGCGCTCTGCGCCTTGTTCAGCCATTCGGACTCCGGTTCCCGCTCCTGAAGAGAGTAGTCGTTTACCGAGAATGGGGAATCAGGCAACTTCGCCTGGCCGATCAGGGTCTCCTTGAGCTGCAAGTCAGCGTCGTATTCGAAACTGACAAACACCTTCTTCTTGGCCACGGA
Organism: Dehalococcoidia bacterium; assembly: GCA_965261815.1. GTDB lineage: Bacteria > Chloroflexota > Dehalococcoidia > Lucifugimonadales > CAZENU01 > CAZENU01. The sequence continues at coordinate 1,829,367 of CBDHDR010000002.1, read as the reverse complement.
TATCTCCACTCGGAGCTTGCGGCATGTGTCCTGAGCCTAAGGCAGTCTACCGGACGAGGCGGCGCAGCACCTCTTTCCTGACGTCGGTCTCCAGCAGGTCGTCCAGGTTGCCTTCGAGGCCCTTCATCACGACGCCCAGGGACTCCTCGACGGCGTCCGCCGTGATCCGGATGTCCTCCTCTGTGTGGGAGAGCGTGAAGTTGAAGCCGGTGGGCGAGAAGACTCCCCGCTTCGCCATCTCCTGGATGAACAGCGTGTTGACCTTGGGGCGCAGCGACTCGTCCGGCACATCGATCTCGATCGTGGGCCTGGTCCAGAACCCGGTGACCCGGCCCGGTATGCCGACCGACTCGACGACGTCGCCGAGGGCGGCGATCATCGACTCGCCGATCTCCTGGAACTGCGCCGCGGAATCCCTGCGCTTCAGCTCGCCCAGCGTCGCGATGGACGCGGCCAGGCCGACGTTGTCGCTCCAGTAGGAGCTGGAGATGAACATGCTGCCCGCCGGCTCCATCACCTCCCGCGAGCCGACGACGGCGCCCATCGGGTAGCCGTTGGATATGCACTTCGCGAAAGTCGTCATGTCCGGGGTGATGCCTAGGTACTCCTGCACGCCGCCGACCGCGGCGCGGAACCCGCAGGAGACCTCGTCGAAGATCAGGATAGCGCCGTTCGCGTGCGCCAGCTCCTTCACGGTCTCGAGGTAGCCTTCGGGCGGAAGCTCGGAGCGCATCGGCTCCATCATGATCGCCGCGACCTCGCCCTTGTTCTCGTCCAGGAGGCGCCTGAGGGTGTCCAGATCGCCCTCCGCGAAGGGTAGCGCGGTCCCGGCGAGAGCCTTCGGGACGCCGGTCGCCCTCGTGCCGGTGACCGGGAAGCCGCCGGTCGCCGGGTCTTCGAGAAGGTTCGCGGCCTGGTACCAGTCGTGCCAGCCGTGGTATCCGCTGAAGATGATCTTGTCCCTGCCGGTCGCGCCCCGGGCGATCCGCGCTGCCACGGCGCAGGCGTCGCCGCCGCCCTTCGTGTAGCGGACCATCTCCGCGCTCGGCACCGTCTCCACCAGTATCTCCGCGAGCTCGACCTCCTTGGGGCTGTTGATCGTGAACAGGCTGCCCAGGTCGATCTGCTCCTTCACCGCCCCGTCGACGACGTCATCGGCGTGGCCGAGGATGACCGCGGTATAGCAGTTCACCCAGTCGATGTACTCGTTGCCGTCGACGTCGGTGAACCGGGAGCCCTTCGCGCTGGCGGCGTAGCTCGGGCTGACGCCCTCGGCGAAGCCGCTGGCGCGCCGGCTCTGGAGCTGCACCCAGCCGGGGATCAGCTCGCCCGCCCGCTCGTATAGCTCCGTCGACTTCTGTACGCGCGATTCCGTAGCCATTTCGTGCTCCTTTGGCGCGTGTGGCGCCGGGGTCTCGGTCGATCTAGCCTTCCACGTCGGTCCAGTCGAACACCACGCCAAGCATGTTCTTGTCGCGGGTCTCCATCATCTCGTATGCCTTGGCGACCTCCGTGTAGTGCATCCGGTGTGTTATCAGCTTGGACGGCTGGAGGCGGCCGTCCGCCATCAGCCCGAGGATGTGCTCTCCGCGTCGCTCGGCCGACCAGCGCTGGTCGGTCTCGCTCGGGTACGTGTCCTCCGTGACGCCGCTGGCGGCGATCAGGGAGATGCCCTTGTCGTAGAAGTAGCCGCTCCAGAGCGGGTTGAAGTCCAGATCGGCTTCGCCCCGCCCGGACAGCGCGACCACCGAGATGCGGCCGCTGCGCCGGACTATCTCGCACGCGGTTTTGTACGCCGGCCACGGGTTGGCGGTCAGTATGACCAGGTCGACGCCGTTGCCCAGGCTCCACTCGTCCAGCTTCGCCTGCAGGTCCGGGTCGTCGGACAGGAAGCCGGCGTGGGCACCCATCTTCTCGGCCATCTCCAGCCGGACGGGGCTGTTGGCGATGGCGGCCACCTGCGCGCCGTAGATCGGGCCGAGGGCGATGGCGCCCAGGCCGAGCAGGCCGACCCCGACGACCGCGACGTACTCGCCGGGTCTGAAGTGAGCCTTCCGGTAGCAGAAGCCGCTCAGCGAGTAGAGATGGGTGTAAACGGCGTCCTCGGACGCGACGCCCTCGGGCACCTTGACGATCTGCCCGGCGTCTTCGTCACCCCCCTCCGGGGCGACGTATCCCGACTGGTGGTGCTGCCTCGACACTACGTGGTCGCCCACCTCGAAGCGGGTCACGTCGCTGCCGACGGCCCTCACCTCGCCGAGGTTGCTGTCGCCGACCCACCGGGGGAACTCGTTGGGCGCTCCGGGCATGGAGGGCTCGCCCTCCCAGTTGCCGCGGTCGGTCCCCAGCTTCAGCGCCGTGACCTCCGTCTCGACGTAGATGTCGTGGGGGCCCAGGTTCGAAGTGTCCATCTCGACGTCTTCGATGACCATGTCCCTGGGCCCGCGGAGAATTACCCTCTTCATGTACCGCCTCCCAGCCGATGTTTTCTAGTAGGCGCAGCGGACCGCGCACCGGTTCAAGTGTAACCGCGCGCCTAGCCGCGCGCAACGACAGCGGGCCGTCAGCGGCGGCAATCAGACGTTCCGGCCGCGACGCCCGTGGCGGTTGGCTGCGGCCCATCTTGTTCGCGTCGCGAGTCGGACAAGAGATCGGACAAGACGAGCCCGTGGAGATACGTAAAGTAGCTGGGGAGAGCCTCTCCGACCAGGTTCCGGATCAAATAGAATCTCCGGTTTTCTCGCGCCTCTTTCCAGTCGTAGAATCTGGGAACCGTCTGCAGATCGGCGCACTCCAGGATACTGAGTACCCTGTTCTCCCAGGGATGGACCTTGAAGTCGCTGCCAACGTGGCTTGAGTTCGTCGTGATCGTGGACGCCGGACGGTCTGGCGCCATCCGCCGATAGCTGGACTGGAAGCCATTGATCAGGGCCGGCTCCCCATTCCGGTAGACGTATGGCCTGTTGTTCATGATGCTACCGCAAGAGGGGCATAATATGGCTCCCTCCCTCACTGGCTGGTGGTCACATGCAGGGCAGGTGTCGTTCTGGTAGGCGCTGCGCCCGGAATACGGCGGTATCTGGCTGATCTGGGCGTATCGATCAGAACCGTACGAAGGCACGAAGTGAAGTGAGTGGGTTCCTCGCGCCGCTTCCTTGGAGGCCGCATCTAGCGGTTCGTACCGCATGGCCTTCAGCCAGTCCCGAATGCTTATCCACGGTCGTTCTCCGTTGGTTGGATTCTCGGCGTGGGTCGGAGAGGGCCAGGGCTGAAGGTCTTGCCGCGGCATCTGCCTCAAACAAGGTTCGTCACTGCGAACGGCAACCACGAGGGCTCGGTTTCTGACTTGTGGAATGCCATAGTCAGCCACGTTTAGCACGCGGTGGAACAGCTCGTAGCCGGGTAGGTTGCCGCTGAGATGATCGATCAGCCGTTGTCTCTTGCCTTGATGCTCTACCTGGAGTGTCAGAACCTGTCGAACATTCTCGGCGACGATGACCCTGGGTCTCAGCCGTTGGGCAACCGGGACCAATTCCAGCATGAGCCGGTTCTTGTCTTCCTGTGCCTCAGCCGCAGGCGTCTGACGCTTCCCCCTGCTCGGGTTCGCGCTGCTCATGCCTTGGCAGGGGGGAGTGGCTACGAGCAGGTCCAGTGGGCGATCCGTCGACTGTCTGTAGGTTGACTCGATTTCGTCAGCGCTGTCTTGGACATCGCGGGTTAGCCACCGCGAGGTCGGGAAGTTTTCGATGCCAATGGCGGCTCGCTGCTCGTCCCTCTCAAGATGAACGACGAACTGGAACCCGGCCAACTGGTAGCCCAGGTCGCTGAGGCCGGCTCCCGAGAACAGAGAAACGGCAGTCATGGCTCCCGCATCGGTCGGCCTGTCCCGCAACACAAAGTCGCGAACCGGGTGATTGACGACATTCGATCGCTGGGCACGAATTAGAGGCGTCAGGAGATCGACGGTCTGAGCGAGCGCCACCTTCGTGTTGACGTCGTGCTCCGGGATCCGAAACACCCTCCAGCCGGCGGTAGTCAACTTGTTCGTGACCCGAAGATCTCGTTCCTTGTTGGCGTCTATCTTGTCCTTCCAGGTCTGGTCAGTCAGGCCTGAGTGCTTACGACACTTAACGCACCCGTGCCAGAAGCATCCGTCTACGAAGACGACTACCCTTTTCCGTAGAAACACCAGATCGGGTTGTCCGGGGAGTTCCTTCCGGTATCTGTGCTTGTATCCGTCGTAGGTGAAGTACCGGAGTCCCCGCTGCCACAATCCCGACGCCAAGGCTCGCTCTGGCCGCGTGCGACCACGGTTGTTAGCCATGGCCTTCCGTCTCTGGACCGGATTCATGACGTCCATCTGCCGATACCAGACCTACTGTGGACTTACATCAGTCGCGCCAACTGTGCTGCGGGTGACCTCTAGCCAGCCCGTGTGGAGTCGCCGCGTGATGTCAATCACACTGTCCCATGTTCGGAACTCAAGCCTGACCCCTCGGAGTTCTTGCAGACTCTGACGAACCATATTAGCTTTCTTGGTGTAGTCGTTCGCAACCATCAGACCGCGGACTGCAGGTCTCGTACTGCTGCGAGCGTAGTGTTCTTGAACTCCCAGCACGTAGGAGTGGAATTTGTTGACTTCTGTATCCGACACACGATGAATCGCCCCGTTAGATTTGCGTCCGCGCTTGATCTCAACTACGAGGATCTCGTCAGGTGGTGCAGGATGCTTTGGCTGTAGGGCAAACAAGAAGTCCAGGCGATCACCGGTTTCTGTATCGACGGTTTCCTCATACGGTTCCACTATGGCATCGAGGTTGACTTCATCGCCCAGGAGACTCCATCTGGGATCGAGAAGCCAAGGAAATTGCTTGATGATTTGGTGTACTTCAGGTACCTCGGTGGCACCCGCGATGATTGCTCCTTGCAGACGTTCGATCGTCCCAAGTCTGGCCCTGATTATGCTGTAGTTCTTTCTCGCGTCTATCAGGGAGAACTCTCTAACCAGGCTCCAGAAATTACTCTGGAATCCTTCATCTTCAACTTTAACGCGGTCAATCAACTCCCTGACGGCCTTGTCCTTGAACCCGTTCACTACTTCCACCATAAAGTCGTGTACCGATTCAGGGTCCGGATCACCGATCTGGGACGCTTTCTTTGCGATATCGCCAAGATGGCGTTGTTCCGTCTCAGTGAAGTCCTCGATCAAATCGAGTATGTCTGGTTCTCGGACGACCGCTTCCACTTTGTCTCGGCGGCCTTGGAGGCGCTGAGATAAAGCCCAATCGAGTCTCCTTCTACCCCATTTGAGCAGTTCCTGTACTCTGTCGTCTTCAAGCTGCAACTGGTCGCGGTTCGTCTGGATCAAGTCGTCCTCAATATCAGCCCCAGTGTCAAGCCAATCGGCCCTCACCTCTCCGACTATGTATTCTTGACCAAGCTGACCGGTCGCACCCTGAGCACGCTCGAACATGAAGGGCCGCTGGAGCAATTTCCCGCGGCCCAGAATCGAGATGCCTCTGAGATATTCGGCCTCAAGGGGCTTCGGTGTGAAGCCTATCCACCAATCGACCCTCTTTCCGCCGGAGATCGTCTCAGTTCCCCAACCGTCCGATCCAACCACACATCCGTCGGGGGCATTGTCTCGTGGATACCTGAACTCCAAGTCCATGTCGAATTGCTCAAGCTGTCGCCCATTGATAAAGACCCGCATTTCGCTCTGGTCAATTGCAAAGCGCCGGGACATTGACTTCATGAACCTGTCTTCCGAGATGGCGCGCTTGAGCCTCAGATCCGACAGTCGTATCCGGGTGCCGCTGTGCAGCGCCGTACAGTCTGGGGCGCGAAGAGGCTCCTGATCGATACCCTCCTCGATTTCGCAGTCTGACCCAGGTTGTGTCTTTCTGATACTCTGATAGTCGAGTCGGAACGACACCTCCGTCCCGTTCCGGACGCTGTAGCAGTCGAGCATCTCGGCGGTCCCGAACGCGGCGAGCTTGCCTATCCCCTTGCGTCCGTGAACCAGCCGGTTGCCGGGCGTCTTACCCCCGTCGTGGAGCCTTCGCTTCCGACCGACCTCAAGGTATCGGGCCTGCGCCTCTTCCCTGGTCATGCCATGACCGTCGTCCAAAACAACGATCTCGCCTGCGGCGGTCCACGATTGACCGAACGGGATGGTGACCCAGACGTTGCGGGCATCCGCGTCCCACGCGTTGGAGATGAGCTCGGCTACGGTGGCCGTAGCACTCGGGTATAACTGAGCGCCTAGCTGTTCGACCAACGCGCCGGCGAATCTCAGTTTGAGAGGTTCATGAAAGATAGTCACTGACGATCCCATCACCTCGATAGTATCACGGCACGATGTCGCCCACCGTGCGTCGGCGCTCAGCCTGCTTTGCGCAGACGGGCCAGCATCATGTCGTCTTTGGAAAAATCCCAGTCGGCGTCGTGGAGGCCGCGGCCGCGCCACCAGCGGTAGGTCATCTCGAGCCCGTCTTCGATGTCGTGGCGCGGCGACCAGCCCAGGTCGCGTTTCGCCTCGTCTATGCTGAAGAAGAACGAGCGCCCCCAGCCGAACGGCCAGATCGCGGTGTCGCCAATCCCCAGCTCGCGGTTGAGCTCGTCGAACCTGGCCCCCGGCACGTAGACGACTTCGACCGGCCGACCGACGGCGCGGCCGACGGCGCGAATCCAGTAGTCGACGCTGACCGAGTACTCGCCGCATACCGTGTAGCAGTTCCCGACGCCCCGGTCCGTAAGGGAGGCGGCGAGAAACGCGGCGGCCAGGTCGTCGACGTGGGCGAACTGCACCAGGGCGGACGGGTCGCCGGGGATGACGATCGGCCGTTCCCTGAGCAACCGCGCGAAGTAGCTGAACTCCCGCTCGGGCAGCGTGTTGTACGGGCCGTACACCGCCGGCGGACGCAGCACGGTTACCGGGAAGCCGCTGCGGGCGTGGGCCTCGCGCAGCAAGTCCTCGCAGTCGACCTTGCCCTTCTGGTAGCCGCTGGCGTCCGGCGACCGCTCCAGCGGGAAGTCGGGCCTGATCGGGTAGCGGTCCGACCGCTCGTACACCGCGGTCGTGCTGCAGAAGACGTAGCTGCCGACGTTGCCGTCCAGCGCCTCGACCGCGGGCCTGAGCGTCTTCGCGACATAGGCCGACGTGTCGAACGCGGCGTCGAAGGTCCGGCCCTTCAGCGCGGCGGCGACCTCGGCCGGCTTCTCGCGGTCCGCTCGTATCGTCGCCACGCCCTCGGGCAGCTCGGTCGGCGTCGCGCCGCGGTTCAGCACGGTGACCGTGTGGCCCTCGGCGTGAAGGAGCTGCACGAGCCGGAGTCCGATGAACCGCGATCCGCCAAGTACGAGTGCATCCATGGTGTCACCTGTAGCTCAGTTTACGTCGGCTCGGACGGGGTCTTGCCGACGACCCTAGAGTATGGTCGCCCCGACCGGCAAGTCAACCTGGCTTCCGGGACGTTACTGTTCACGGTCGAGAGGATCGCGCGTGCGCCCTTCGATACGGCCCGCCCAAAGCGGCGGGCCTACTCAGGGTGAACGGGTTGTGTGGGCATCAACTCTGAACAGTTACTCCGGGACCTGATCCGCCCGCGCAGGGCCTCTCGGTTGTCGGACGGGGTGGGAGCGGAGCAGCGCCGATCGGCCTCATCCCGAGCCCCCTCTCGCCGGGTGAGGCCACGGCCGACTTCGGGGAAAGTGTGCCATTTTGGGCCATTCTGCGCCGTTCCCTATCTGAGCGGTCCTCCACCGCGGCATAAAATGGCACATTGGTGTGCCACGACGTCAGGGGAGTAGTGGATGGTGGATAGTTGGGAGTGCTTGTCACGGGTCCAGATTAGCACGGTTGTGCTGGCTGATTCAAGGGGATCGTCGGGCCCAGAGTCACGGCGTAGCTGTTCAGAGTTGAGGGGCCCGCGTAACTCTGTCGCCAATGCTGGCGTCGGCCCCGCCCCAAACACTGAGTTGTGCGGATTTCCCATCTGGGAACCCCACCCCTTAGCCCGAATCCACCGAAGGAGGGCCTTGGGGACAGCCCTTGAAGAAGCGAGAGGGTGCCCCATGAATCTGGGATAATGGTTTTGTAACAGCAAACCGACCCCAGAACAAGGAGCACCCAATAGATGCTACCACGCAACCACCCCGACCGCATCCGTGTCTCTTTCGACGACCACCGCCTGGTGGGCAATGCCGGGCTGCTCCTTCCGGCCACCCTCGCCCATCACCTGGGCCTGCGGGAACTCGTCGACCATCACCTCGATCTGGGCGTCGCGCCGGGGCGGGCCAACACGGGGGACAAGATACTGACGCTGGTCGCTTCCGCGCTGGCGGGCGGCGACTGCATCGACGACGCCGATGCGCTGCGCGCCGGTGGGACGGCTCGCATCCTGGGCGGCACGATCAAGGCGCCATCCACCCTGGGCACCTTCCTGCGCAGTTTTCGCTGGGGCCACGTCCGTCAACTGGACCGGGTGAGCCGGGAGTTGCTGGCACGCGCTTGGCAGTCCAGCGCCGGACCCGGCGACTCGCCCCTGACCATCGACCTGGACTCAACCATCTGCGAGACCTACGGACTGGCCAAGGAAGGGGCACGCCACCACGGCTATACCGGCAAGCGGGGCTATCACCCGCTGCTGGCTGTCGCCGCCGGAACCGGCGACGTGCTGATGTGCCGGCTGCGCGAGGGCCGGGCCAACACCGCTCGTGGCGCCGCCCACTTCCTGCGTGAAACGGTGGGGCGGGTGCGCTACGGAGGGGCCAGCGGGCAACTCACGGTGCGGGCCGACAGCGGCTTTTACACCCATAGCGTGGTATCCGTCTGCTGCAAGCTGGACGTGCGCTTCTCCATCACCATCCGCCAGCACAAAAGCCTGCGGAACCTGATCGAGGCCATACCCGAGGCGGACTGGACGCCCATCCCATACTGGATGGACGGCGCCGCCGATGTGGCCGAGACCACCTACACCCCCTTCCAGAGTGAGCCCGACGCCGCACCGGTGCGGCTCATTGTCCGGCGGGTGAAGCCCACTCCCAGTTCCCAACTGGCCCTCTTCGCCACCTACAGCTATCACGGCTTCATCACCGACCGGGACGGGGAAACCCTGGAGCTGGAGGCCGACCACCGCCGCCATGCCGAGGTCGAGAACGCCATTCGAGACCTGAAGTACGGCGTGGGGCTGAACCACATGCCGTCGGGCCGTTTCGCCGCCAACGCCGCTTGGCTGGCGATACAGGTGATGGCGCATAACCTGGCCCGTTGGACAGCGCGGACCGGTCTGGGTGAGCAGGTGGTGACCACCAAGACCCTCCGGCGGCGGTTCTTCTCCCTCGCCGGACGAATCACCCGCTCGGCCCGCCGCCTCACTTTGCATCTGCCACAGGGCTGGCCTTGGGAGACCCAGTTCACTCGCGCCCTGGCTCGATTGCGAGCCCTGCCATTGCCTGCCTGACGGCGCCGTCGGCGACCGAGCTACCCACCGCACAACCGAAGGTCCCCGCAAACTCGCGCCACCCTGGCCCGCGAGAGTTCCCTGCTGTGTATTCTCTCACCATCCCGCGCATCGCAGTCCCCGCAGACGGCCATAGGGACCCTGTGCGGCAACTGAAGACCGTCCGCCGCCCTCCCATCTACCCCAATGGAGCCCAGGCCATCTCGCCCGCAGCTCCCTCACCCCCCTTCCGCTGTCCTCACGCCCTCCTTCGGTGGATTCGGGCTTAGGTTCCGCCTCCGCGGGAACGACGGTTGTACAGCAGATTTTCCATCTGGGAACCCCACCCCTGGGTTCCCGCCTGCGCGGGAACGACGGTTGTACAGCAGATTTTCCATCTGGGAACCCCACCCCTGGGTTCCCGCCTGCGCGGGAACGACGGTTGTGCAGCAGATTTCCCATCTGGGAACCCCACCCCCTGGGTTCCCGCCAGTGCGGGAACGACGGTTGTACAAAGGTCCCTTGGGCGGGGATGACAAAACTGAACAGCTACGTCACGGCCTGATCGGGCAGTCCGGCGCGGCGGACTGGTTCCGCGGTCGTGATGGCGCACCATGTAGGGAATGGATTGGACCCGGCAGCAGTTTGGTGACGCGGCCTTCCTATTCAGGCTGAATCCGGCGAGACGCCGCGTGCGCTCCTCGGGGTGAGCGGGATGATTGGGAAGCGAAGCGGCGGGACCCGATGGCGGCCCTGATCGGGCCCGCCTCGGTCAGGCCGCGACTCTTCGCGCCAAGCGGGCGATGTCCGACGGCGCGTCGGGGCCAAGCCGCACGCGGGCGGCCGGCCGGCCGCGCTCCTTCAGCGCGGCGAGGTCGCCGAGCGCCTGGGCGTCGAGCAGCGTCCCGAAGGTGTACGCCTCGCCGGGCACCGGAAGATCGTCCGCACGGCCGGCCGTGAGCTGGACGAACAGCCCACTATCTGGGCCGCCCTTGTGCAGCTGGCCGGTGGAGTGCAGGAAGCGCGGACCGTACGCGACGGTCGTCGCGATCCGGAGGCGGTCCATGAACGCGGTCCTGAGCGCGGCCAGGGCGTCGTCCGTTTCGGGCGTCTGCTCGATAAACGCGACGACCGCCAGGTACCGCCCGGGGCCCGCCAGCGCGGTCAGCTCTTCGAGGCTGAGCGAATCGACGCGCGGCAGACGCCCCGAGGCCGCGTACTCGGCCAGCAGGGCCTCTGTACGATCCTTGGCCAGCCGCACGTCGGGCTGGTCGAACGGGTTGACCCCCAGGATGGACCCGGCTACCGCCGTGGCGAACTGCCACCGGAAGAGCTCAGCCCCGAGGTCGTAGGCGTCCGCCAGATCGGTCCGCACGACGGGATGTCCCGCCGACTCGACCGCGTCGACGAACTCGTCGGTCTCCCCGTTCGCGTCGCCCTCCAGCCGCAGGTACACGAACAGCCTGTCGGCGCCGTAGGACCCCGGCGGGCGGAGCGGCTCGCCGGCGACCGGGACGATACCGGCGCCCTCCTTGCCGGTGCTCTCTGCGACGAGCTGCTCGGCCCACAGACCGAAGCTCCCGATGCCCGGCGACGTCACCAGCGTGAGCTTGTCGCGGCCGTCCAGCGCGTGGGCGCCCATCGCGGCCCCCAGCGCGGCGCCCGGATTCTCGGCAGCGTCGGCGGCCCCGCAGCGCCCGGCCATCGCCTCGGCTCGCGCCAGCAGCTCCTCGACGTCGATTCCCGCGAGCGCCGCGGGCACGAGGCCGAAGTACGAGAGCACCGAGTAGCGTCCGCCCATGTCTTCCGCGTTGAGGAATTTTTGCCGGAAGCCCTCGCGCTCGCCGAGCTCGGCGAGCGGGGTGCCAGGATCGGTGATCGCGGCGAAGTTTGTCCCGCGGTCCACCAGCGTCCGGAAGTGACGGTACAGCACGTTGGGCTCAATGGTCGTTCCCGACTTCGAGGAGACCAGGAAGAGTGTACGATCGGGGTCTATGGCCTCGGTCACGGCCCGAACGGCCGCGGGCACCGTCGAGTCCAGCACCGTGAGCCCCGGGTAACCGTGGCCGTTCCCGAGGGTCGCCCGGAGCACCTCCGCTCCCAGGCTGCTGCCGCCCATCCCGAGCAGGACGACGTGGAGGAAGCCTTCCGCCCTGACCGAGTCGGCGAACGCGGTCAGCTCAGGCGCGAGCGACCGCATCTCGGCGGGGGCGTCGAGCCACCCGAGGCGGTCCGCGACCTCCTCGGGGTACGGCTTCCAGACGGTGTGGTCGCGGGCCCAGATCCGGCCGACCACGTCGTCGACCGTCAGCCTGGCAAGGGCGTCCTCGACACTTCCCATCGGCCCTCCCGCTCCCCGGCGATCAGCCCAGCAGCTTGCCGCGTTTCTCCTCGATGTTGGCGATCAGGGAATCGAAGGAGTCCGTGAAGGCTTGGAGTCCGTCCGCGAGCAGGCCATCGGTCACCTCGTCCACGTCGACGCCCGCCTCCTCGAGAGCGTCGAAGAAGCGATCGCACTCGTCCACGTCCGTGGCGAGCGTCTCGGCGGGGGTGCCGTGGTCGAGAAACGCCTCCACGGTGGCGTCGGGCATCGTGTTCACCGTGTCGGGCCCGATCAGCGTGTCGGCGTAGAGCACGTCGCTGTAGGCCGGGTTCTTGGTGCTCGTGCTGGCCCAGAGGGGCCGCTGCACTCTGCCGCCCTTCGCGCGGAGACGGGCGAAGCGCTCACCGTCGAAGTCTTTCCGGAAGTTGCGATAGGCGAGCTTTGCGTTCGCGACGGCGGCCCGGCCCAGCAGCGCCTCGACGTCCGCCCCGTCCCGCATCCTGTCGCCCAACAGCGAGTCGACGGACGTATCGACCCTGCTGACGAAGAACGACGCCACGGACGCGACCGTGTCGGGCTCCTGTCCGGCCCAGTCGAGGTCCTCGAGTCCGGCAACGTACGCCTGCCTCACGTCGCCGTAGACGCCGAGGGAGAAGAGCAGGGTGACGTTGACGTTGATGCCCTCGCCGATGAGCCGGTGGACGGCTGGGATGCCCTGCGGGGTGCCTGGCACCTTCATCATCACGTTGGGCCGGTCGAGCGTCTCGAACAGCCGCTTCGCCTCCGCGACCGTCCCGTCGGTGTCGTGGGCGAGATGGGGACTGACCTCCAGGGACGCGAAGCCGTCCGCGCCCCCGGTGCGGTCGTAGATCGGCCGGAGCAGGTCGGCAGCGGCCCTGATGTCGTCCACGACGAGATGCTCGTAGATCTCGTCGGCGTCCTTCCCCTGCCGCGCCTGATCGAGCAGGGCGTCGTCGTAGTCGGTGCTTCCGGTAATCGCCTTCTCGAAGATCGTCGGGTTCGAGGTCAGGCCGGTGATTCCGGCGTCGATCAGCCGCCGGAGCTCTCCCGACTCCAGCATGCCCCTACGCATGTTGTCGTACCAGACCGACTGTCCAAGCTCGCCGACCCGCTCTATCGTGTTCGCCATAGCGTTCTCCCCGGATAATCAGAAGTGGACGGGCGCTCGACGCGCGTCATTGAAGTGCCCTGAGCCTGCTCTGGCTGACCGCTACCCCCAGCGTGAAAACGAACAGCAGGAAGGCGAGGATGCCTATGGCCACCTGTCCTCCGAGCCAATCGGCGACGAGGCCCGCCGGGAGCATGCCGAGCGGCATCAGTCCGAAGTTCATCATGTAGACACTCATCACCCTGCCTCGGTAGCGCTCCTCCACCTCCTCCATGATGAGCGCCTGATTCAGCGACCTGCGTCCGGAGTCGCCCAGACCCAGGAAAGCCATGATCGCCACAGCGACGAAAAAGAAGGGTAGCGCGGCGAGTGCGCCCAGCGCAACTGCGGAAAGGAAGCTGGTCGTGATGAGCAACATACCCCGGCGCCAGTGCCCTATCGACGCTATGAAGAGCGATCCGGTAAGGGCGCCGAGGCCGAATAGACTGAGCATGATCCCCATGGAGTCGGGGCCGCGGCCGTATACGTCGACGATGAACACCGGGAGCATGAACCTGAACGGCATCGCCAACAGCGTCGTGGCCAGTCCCATGACGAGGAGCGCCAGCACCATCTTGTTGGCGAAGCAGTGCTTGAGGCCCTCGGCGATGTCGGCCAGAACCGCGCCTTTCTTGCCGGCGCCGCTGCCGCGAGTCTGCGGCACCTGCGCGGTCAGGAGCATCGACAGCAGCGACATGACCGCGATGCTGTAGTAGACGGCGGCGGGCCCAGCCTTGGCGTAGATCACTCCCCCAATCGCCGGGGCCACCAGCGTCGTCGTCGACATGGCCGCGGAGCTGAGCGACACGGCGTTCGTGAGGTGCTCGCGGCTGACGAGCTCCGGGATCATCGACTGGCGGGCGGGCATCATGAATGCCCACATCGCGCCCTGCACCGTGGCCACGAACAGCAGGTGGTACCACTCGATGAAGCCGGTGGTGATCGCGACCGCAATGAAGCCGGCCAGCGCGGCGCTGACCGCCTGCCCCGCCTGCAGCACTCGCCTGCGTTCGAACCGATCCGCGGCGACGCCGCCGAACAGCGACAGGACAAGGATCGGCAGGGCGGACGCTACGCTTACGACGCCCAGCAGCGACGCCGAGCCCGTGAGGTCGTAGGCCAGGTAGGCGCGGGCCAGCATCTGCATCTGCAGCCCGCCCATCATCACGACGAGCCCGAACCAGAAGAAGCGGAAGTCGCGGCTCGCAAGGGAGGCGAACGTGCGCGGCAAACGGCTGTGGCCGGATGAGGAGGACGACGACCGAACCGGGGGCGCTGCAGCCGGTCCCGCTGCGGCCGGGTTGTCGGGTTGGGGTTGGCGCTGCGACCCTACTTCGTCTTGTGCGCCCGAGCTGTCCGACATTGCGCCAGTCTATACCCACGGCGCCCGACCGAACAAGGGATGCTCAAAGGGAAGTTGCCGGGGTAGCGTGATAGGATAAGGGTATCCGGAGCAAGAGGACTTGACATGAAGAAGCCGGCAAGAGGACGCAAGCACAAGGTGTACAACCTCAAGAAACGGGGAGAAACCACGTACATCGGCCAAACCAAGCGTCCGCCGAAGCAGCGGGCGCAAGAGCATCGCGGAGACGGGAGAGAGGGGAAGCTAGAAGTCGTGGCCTCCTTTGACTCTCTCCGCGCCGCCCGGCGTTCGGAGGCCAGTCGGCTGGCTCACCATCGGAGTACTCACGGCGGGAAGAATCCGCGATACAACAAGACGGACAGCGGCGGTTGGAAGAAGTAGCATTAAGCTGGTCGAGAGGGCAGAGGTTAGGGCTGACTGTGGACAGAACCGTCTTCGAGATCGTGCTGGCCTTATAGTTTCCTTGCGGGACCGGGCTGATCGTCATCTTCCCATCGCCCGATGTGGAGGGATCTTGGGGCCTTAACGAGTGTCCTACGACTCGAACTGGTCGGACCAATCGGCCCTTTGGTCTTCTCGCCTAGCTTCTACTTCGTAGCTGGTAGCAAGTTGGCGTAGCAGTTGGGCAGTGAACGGCCATCTCGCCCCGATCTTAGCTGCATCTTGACGATACTTGTCCACGAGCGACCTTTCCTGTCCCCCACCGTCGAATACACCCCTTGACGTCACACCGCGAAGATTTATCCTGCCAGTGGTGAAGCCAATCCCGATATGGGGCGACGCAAGACCATCGAGCAGATCGCGCACGGGCTCGCAAGGCCAGATTCCGTCTTCACCCACAGGAGCATTCGCCAGCATCTGCCCAATCTGCTGATCTCCTATGTCTTCGCGGTCTCGCTCCCTGCACATACGTTGAGCCTCATTGACCCAAGTTGAGAGCGTTTCTACATCCACGGAGCCGTCTTCCATCAGGCCCGGGAGTAAGCGCAGTTTCCAAAGGACACTGAAAGCAATGGGGGCACGACTCTCGAGCACCTGGTCATCAACAGATTCCTCGGCCTCGCCGTCGGCGCGCTTGAAGGCCCAAGTGATTACGTCTGCGAAAAGCGATGGTTCTCTGACAACCAGGCGCTGCAGAGCGAGTTGTGGCCGGTCGTGATCCAGAATCTCAAGGTATGGAATCTCAAGACTGGCAATTGTGGTATCGGGAACGTCGTCAGACTGGTCAAGCTTGTTGAAGAGATCGGCAACTCGGGATGCATCGATATGTGGTCTTTGGTCTGCTAACGCGACAACGTCCGCCGGCACGGCCTCGAGAATCTGTATCACAAGCTCATGGGACATCGGCTCGAACGCCAACCCCTTGATGGCGTCAGCAGACCGTCTGACTGAGATGAGTTGCTGAACAACAAAGGCTAAGTCCTCTGAATTCCACTCTCTGGCGTTGAGCCGCCAGATAGACTTCCAGTATGCAGTCCGTACTTCATGGCTCTCGTCATCAAGTCGGTGCCATGTTTCCCGTACCGCCGGGGCTACCAAGTAGATGTCCGCAAGCACCTGCGGCCTAGAACCGCCGGCTTTGGCCTTGGTGATGGCCTTATCCAGTATCTTCCAGCCAGATTGGAAGAACAGCGCTCTGAGACTTCCGTACGCCATGTTCCTCAACTTTGGGACAGTTGATCCCAAGTGCTTCATCGCCAAGTCAAGAGCCAGCCCAGGATCGATACCGAGAGCAACAGCCACACCTACCTCATGAGGTTCTTCGGCAGCCTCTGCTATGTTCAGAACGGCGAAGACTCCACCGCTTGCGTAGGCGGCACGGACCGCCTTCCGTCTGGCTTCGGCTATCCGTTCAGTTGCTGCGCTGTAATCCCTAGGCTTTCCTTCTGGCAAGTCGGGCCAGTTATCGAACAGCCGGGCATGGGCCGCGACAGGGTCTGCCGGGGTCAGTTGTTCGTAGACAGCTTCGAGCGCTGCCAGATCTGTTGCACCCATGGCCCAAGCTGCGTCCGGGTACCTGCGATGGTGATGCAAAACCCCTCTGAGCCTAGTCCACAGGCCATGCACGGCGGCATGCTGTCTTAGAGCTTCGGCCTGCTGGGACAACAGATCGATTGTCTGTTTCCTGTCTTCGGGAGAGAAGCTTGAGATGATTCCAACCAGGTCTGCCCATCGGTCTGCCTCGATCCCGACACCGTTGAATAGCATCTTGGCCATTTGGCCGACGAATTTGTGACAATCTTCCACAGTAGGCCTCGGAGAGCCGTCCTGAGCCCACGGCCGCAAGGATGGAGGGTGTCGATCAACTACGAACCCCTGTGAAGATGGATATGCTCCGACCAGAAGCTGCCAACCTGCTCGCGGAACAGCGCCGAGCAACATCTCAAGTGTCTGTAGTCGATGCTCGTCCGATGCTTCCGAGAACCTCTTCCATGGGAGGAAGAGACTCCCTAGGCTCGCTGCTGGTCTATTGGATACCTGCCCACCGGGGTCGATTTCGGCTAGACGGGCGAGAATCTTTGCGACTCTCGCAAAGTGGTCGCGGGACCACGCGAGTAGCTCCAATGCCCACAACAGGCCGGTATGAGGGGTTCCTCCGAAGAGAGCGTTGCCTTCCTGGATAAAGAGGTCTTCAAAGGGACTAGGATCAGCGTCAAGATCCCTCTCGACCGCATCCAAGAGGGCTTCAGGCGCCGCCTCGGCGAGCTCAGCCAGGCTCCCAGTGAGAGTTGCCCAAATCTGCCAGCCTTTGCCCTCTGCAAGCGCGTGCGATACAACGCGTACTGGCACGAATGACGCCCCTTCGGCGTTTTTCACTCGGTCGGCGTGCGTGCCCATCAAGGCTAGGCTCCGCGCCATTCCCTCGCGCAGTGTGCCGCTATGAGAAAGGACTTTGCCGTAGACGTTAGCCATGTACCGCTGGTCGATTGGCAACTCGAACTCCGGCGAGACCTCTCCGAGCACGTCGTTGGCGACCCGCTCGAACCTATGTACATCGGAGGATGTCAATCTCGGTGCTAGGAGATGCCATGCTTCCTCAAGTGAGGTGAAGCGCCACCGGCTACCAACCTTTGTCACAGGGGAGTCAGCGACTGACATCAATCCCGTCAAGTCCCGCTCCACCTCCTCATACGGTTGCCCGACGATCTCAGCGACGATCGCCTTGTCACCTTCGTGATCGCTGTTCCATTGGCCGAAGAGGACGAGGGCGACAAGCGAGTGAGGAGTAGATGATGAGGCCCAGTCAGGCGTTGGTCCACCCGCTTCATCAACCAATCGGCGACGCATGATCGAGAGACGCCGCGCGGTGCTTCGGACTAGCGCGCGGGCCTTCGCGTCGCTAAGGCCCATCTTCACCAACTCTTGAAGAGTCTCTTCCCGACCAAGCCGAGGCAATGTAACTCCAGCACCGCTCGGTTCTTCGTGCTCACCCAAAGGTGTCAGAACATGGTGACCCCTACCGACGGCTATCTGGGGAGACACATTGCCGCCTGAGAAGTTACGCACCAATACCAAGGGCGACGAATGCCCTTCAAGGCTTCTCCATGCGTCGGCATTCTCCACAACGACGGCCCTAGCCAAGAGTGCTGATCCTGTTGGCTCGGCGTCAGCCCCGGCGCAGCCCGCTAGGAAGGCGATGGCCTCATCCGGCGTATCACCTTGCACGTAGTAGTGACTTGGTTCGCCCCGAAACCACTGAGCTAGTCTCTCTGCCTGGTCTTGGCGACCCGCAGTTACCAACTCAGGCGAGACTTTAGGGTTGACCAGTTTTCCCACCACTCATCCAGGGAGATTACCCCAGTGGCGGGGAGCTTGCCTATTTGACGGGCAAACCAGTGTGCCACGCCTGGGGCCTGTTCGAACCAGGCTACGAGATCGTCAGCGTCCAGAACTCTCACGTCGGCCGACTGGCCATCCGCGCTGAGATTCCTAGCCCATTCGTCCTTGCCAACCCATCTTCGGGGAGTGGCGAATACGAACGTCTCAGCTGGATCGGTCGTCCGCTTGTCGTAGTCGGAGGCTGCCTTGCTCTTGGGATTCTTCTCGCAGCTGACCTCCCAACCAGAAGCACCGTCTGGGACCCATGGGTTTCCGTTCTCAACGACGAGCAAACCATCCCAGCCCGGCCTCCATACCGAGCTGCCGCTTGGCATGTGTAGGAGCGAAGGCATGGGGACAGTGGCCAGGATTAGCCGCCTGACAAGCTCCGGCAGCTTGTGTTGAGCGTCGGGCTTGTCTGCCCAGTGCGCGATTTCGGATGGGTCGAATGGGATCATGAAATCAGGGGGTCGAGTGGGGAAGAGTGTCCGTCTCGCTCAACTCCCGGCGGGTGGGCGTAGCCGGGCCGCTATGGCCTCGGCGGTCTGACGCAGAGTCCTGCTGCGGTCGACGTCCTCCGGCGTCTCGGAGGCGAACGGGGTCTCGCTGAGGAGCCGGTACATGTCGGCCGCGCCCTCGTGAAAGCCCGGGGACAGTCCGACGCTGGCGTACGTGGCGGCGATCTCCTCCATCTCGCCGATCCACCGGAAGGCCTTAGACGGGAGCGCTGGCAGCCCCTTCTCCATCGCGCCGTAGACCGCGGGCTGGCTCTCCATCAGCTCGGCGGCGAGCTCGTCCGTCAGCCCCAGCGCCTCCGCGGCCGCGAGCTGGGCGAGCCACAGGGCCGACGTTCCCTTAGTCACCGAGGCGTAGCACATCTTGATGGCGGACGCGCGCCCGATCTCCCCGCCGAGATCGCGCACTTCGATGCCCTTGCCGTCGAGCTCGGAGAAGATCGACGCCTCGGGGCCGGAGACGTAGAGCCTGGGGGAGTATCCGGCTCGCGGGGGGCCGCCGATGATCGAGCCGTCGACGTAGCGCCCGCCCGCCTCGCGTACGGCCTTATCCATCGCAGCCGATGTCCGGGGCGAGACGGCGTTGCAGTCCGCGAAGACGATGCTCTTGCCGGTCCTGCTCACTGCTCCAGCAACGCTCAGGCACACGCCCATCGCCTCGGCCGGCACCAGGATCGACAGCACGAGGTCGCTGTCGGCCACCAGGTCGTCGAGGGTGGGAACGTCGCGCAGGCCCGCGGCGGCGGCGAGTGCGCGCGTCCGGTCGCTGCGGCCGTCGAGGCACGTCAGGACGTCGAGGCCGTGCTCTCGAAGCGCCCCGCCGACCGCGTGGCCCATGTCTCCGGGACTCAGCAGCCCGATGGTGGCGACGCTCATGCCCTACCTCCTACTCCAGCTCGACGATCGCGTCGCCGTCCTGGACCTGCTGTCCTGCGATCACGTGGACCGCGCTCACGACGCCGGACCAGTCGGCCTTCAGCGTCTGCTGCATCTTCATCGCCTCCAGGACGCATATGTCGTCGCCGGTGGTGACCTGGTCGCCCACGGATACAGCGATCGACAGGACGATGCCGGGCATCGGCGACGTGAAGGCGCGTCCGCCCGCGGACGGTGCGGCGGCGGGCGCAGGGGCGGGAGCCGGCGTGACGGGCTGCGACGCAGGGGCATCGGCGGCGGCGGGAGTCGCGGCGGCACGGATCAGCGGCTCGCTGAGCGACACCTCGACCCGCTCGCCGTCGACCAGCACGACGGCCGGCTCCGAGTCGACGTCCACGGCCTCGACGGTGTACCACCGATCGTTGACCTTGACCCTGAGCGTATCGGCCATCGTTGCCTCTAGGAGAACCACAACCCGTACGCCGCGTCGCCGACGGCCGGAGCGAGCGTCAGGAACACGCCAGCCACGACGGCCGATCCGATGACTCCGGCGACGTTGGGGCCCATGGCGTGGGACAGCAGGTAGTTGCCGGGGTTCGACTCCTGTCCGACCTGGTGCGAGATTCTCGCCGCCATCGGCACCGCGGACACGCCGGCGGAACCGATGAGCGGGTTGAGTTTCTCGCGCAGGAACAGGTTCATCAGCTTGGCGAAGATCAGGCCGCCGATCGTCCCGCACGAGAAGGCGGCCAGGCCGAGCCCGAAGATGACCACGGTATCCAGGTCGAAGACCCGCTCCGCCGTAAGCTGGGTGCCGACGGTGACCATCAGGAAGATCGTGGCGACGTTCAGCAGCTCGTTGGACGCGGCGTCCGCCAGCCGCGGCACAACCCCGCTCTCGCGGAACAGGTTGCCCATCATGAACAGGGCGATGAGCGGCGCGGACTGCGGCACGATCAGGATGATCAGAATCATCGAGACCGTCGGGAAGATGAGCTTCTCGTTCCGCGACGCCTCCCGCATCGGCCGCATCACGATGCCGCGCTCTCTGGCCGTGGTCATCAGCCTCATGAGCGGCGGCTGGATGAAGACGACGCTCGCCATGTAGGTGTAGGCCACGACGGCGGTGATCCCGAGTATCTCGGGCGCCAGAATGGCCGAGAGAAAGATCGTCGTGGGGCCGTCGGCGCCGCCTATGATCCCGATAGCCGCTGCCTCGCCCATGTCGAAGCGGCCGGTCGCCAGCGCGCCCCAGAACGCCACGAATATGCCCACCTGCGCCGCGGCTCCGAGCAGCAACGTCTTCGGGTTCGCGATGACGGGGCCGAAGTCTGTCAACGCGCCGAGTCCCAGGAATATCAGCGGCGGCAGGATGTCCCAGTGCTCGAGGCCGTAGTACAGGACGATTCCGAAGACGCCCGACTCTTCCGGCGTGAAGGCCGTCAGCGCCGTCTCGGGCAGGTTCGTGAGGATGATCCCGATGCCGATGGGCATCAGGACGTAGGGCTCCCTGCCCCGCGTGATCGCGAGGTAGACGAAGCCGAGCCCCACCGCCATCATGACGATCTGGCGCCAGTCGAGGTGGTAGAGGCCGGAAGACTCGAAGAAGTCCGCGAAGTCGCTCAAAGCGTTCTCAGCCGCACGAGACCGAGCTGACTGTTACGAAGCGCCACCGACACTACGCCGAAGGGCCGTCGCCGGGCGACCGGGCCCTCATGACGCCGACGGCGACCGCCGCGGCGACCGCCCGGTCGCGCGCCGCCGGGTCCTCACGGGCAACGCCGCGGCCTGCGGCCCACCGGAACGCGGCGCCCATCAGCGTCACGATGAGCGTGAGCACCACCAGCAGCGCGAACGCGGTGCCCATGCCGACCACGGTCAGCCGGACGCCCTCGTCTATAACGGCCTGTTCGATGACTCAGCCCTCTCTCCGAAGATGTTGAACGGGATTGTACAACAGCGTCCAAGCACTCTCTAGGGCCATCGCCCACCAAGCAATGGTCCAGACCGGCTGGAACGGCATTGACTGGCGAAAGCCCGGCGGCGTATTCTCCAAAAATGAAAACTATGCTGAGCAGTCGCCAACGGGAGAGTGCCGTGGCGGGCCGCGACTACGAGCCTGAGGGCACCTCACTGGGCGTGTGCGCGGAGCCCTACAGGCCTCGGTCTCCGTCGACGGCACAGGCCGTCCGCCTGCCGGGGCGTCCAGGGCGAAGCCGATGAACAGAAACGAAGTGCTCGACGTGCTGCGAACGCACATGCCCGCGCTCGAGGAGCGTTTCGGCGTGACCCGGCTTGCCCTGTTCGGCTCCTTCGCCCGGGACCAGGCCACCGACCGGAGCGACGTGGACGTCCTCGTCCAATTCGACAGCCCTGCCACGTCTAGGTCCTACTTCGGCGTGCAGTTCTACATCGAAGACCTGTTGGGCCGTCCCGTCGACCTCGTCACGGACAAGGCGCTGCGACCGGAGATACGTCCCCGCGTGGAGCGGGAGGCCGTCCATGTGTGACCACCCCGAAGAAGCCCGGCACTGGGTCTTGTACGTTCAGGACATGATCGAGTTCGCAGAGAAGGTCCTGGCCTACACGGAGGGCATGGACAAGGAGGCGTTCATTTTAGAGGGGCGCACCTACGACGCCACGCTGCGCAACATCGAGCTTATCGGCGAAGCGGCGACGCATGTCCCCGGGCATGTTCGTGAAGAACATCCGCAGATCGAATGGCGGCGCATCGTTGCGACTCGGAATCGGGTCGCCCACGGGTATCTGGGCATCGATGACGACGTTGTCTGGGACATCGTCCAGACCGATGTCCCTGACATGCTGGCCAGGCTGCGCCGCCTTCTGGGCTCCGCCGAACAGCGGCGGCCATGACCTTCTCCGTGAAGCTCGACGACTACAACCATGCCTAGCAAGGCCCCCTGGATGGCAGGTAGAGTGCTCCCGCTGGACACAAGCGTCCTCCGTCCTGCTAATCCGTGATCTCGTCGAGGCGGACTTCCCGGCCCTCCTTGCCTGACCGGAGGACCGCGAGGGAGAAGCGCAGCACCTCCCGCGCCTCGGGGCCGGTCATGTCCGTCTCTCGCCCTTCCAGTGCGGCGTCTATGAAGTCGCGCACGGCGAGAGAGAAGCTGGTGGCGTACTCCGGGTCGACGTCCTCGAATCGGGTGATCTTGCCGTCGCGGTACATCTCCAGCGGCGTCCGGTCCAGCCTCTGTCCGATGAAATTGTTGACCCACAGCACGCCGCGGGTACCGGTCAACTCCATCGAGACGTAGATCGGGTAGTAGCGCGACCGGATCACCATGTCCTCGGCGTAGACCGACTCCCAGGAGCCGTAGCGGTCGGCGCCCCGGTACTTCCAGGTCGCCATCGTGGGATTGTCGAGTAAGGCGCCGGGTTGGAGCTCGTGGTGCGCCTGGGCTTGCTCCCGGCCGATGAAGGCGAAGGCCCGCTCGACGTCGCCCATGAGGTACCTGGCGATGGACCAGATATGCTGGCCGTGGTCGAAGACCGTGGAGCCTTCGCCGGAACGGGCTGAGTCCGAGCGCCAGTCCTGGGCGTTGGAAGGGACATCCCAGCCGTGGCGCATGTTGCCCGTCAGGGACTTGATCCGGAGCGTCAGCGGCTCTCCTATCTCCCCAGCGTGCAGCATCTCCCTGGCCCTGGCAAAGAGGGGCGAGAAGCGGTAGTTCTCGATCACGCGAAAGAGCCTGCCCGATCGGTCGGCGGCAGCCAGCATCGCGTCGGCTTCGGTGACGTTCAGCGCCATGGGCTTCTGCACTGAGACGTGCTTGCCCGCTTCGAGAGCGGCGATGCTCATCTCGGCGTGGAGGTGGTGGGGCGTGATGATCTCCACCGCGTCGATGTCCGGGTCGTCGAGCAGACGTCTGTAGTCGTCGTATGTCTTCCCGGCGCCCCACTCGGCGGCCCTGCGCTGCGTGAGAGCCGGGTCGACGTCGCACACGGCGTCAAGGCTGGCCCTCGGGTTGTTCCTGTAACCCTCGTAGTGCATGTCGGCGATTCGGCCAAGGCCGATGAATCCAACTCGTAGCCTGTCGGTCATGCGGTTAACTCCCTCCTACGGTTGTCGCCCGGACCCATGCGGGCCACCGACGGCGCCTCGACCCAAGGGCGAGCTCATCGGCGACGGGTTTCTTTGCCGCCCCAATCGCGGGTAAGTATAATGTCCCCACCTCCAGACGAAACACGGTGACGGACGAGAAGGTGCGCCGATGACCACGAAGATCGATCTGAACTGCGACATGGGCGAGAGCTTCGGAATGCACAAGATGGGCCTCGACGAGGAGGTCATCAAGCACGTCAGCTCGGCGAACGTCGCCTGCGGGTTCCACGCCGGCGACCCGACCTGGATGCGCCATACGGTGTCGCTGGCCGAGGCGCACGGCGTCGCCATCGGCGCCCACCCCAGCTACCCGGACCTGGTCGGGTTCGGACGGCGCAAGATGAACCTTTCGCCGGACGAGGTGAAGGCCGACCTGACCTACCAGATCGGGGCGCTCTCGGCGTTCACGTCGTCGAGGAAGCTCCAGCACGTCAAGCCGCACGGCGCGATGTACAACCAGGCCGTCGACGACGAGGACTTGGCGCGGGCCATCTGCGAGGCGGTGACCGAGGCGGACAGCGACCTCGTACTCGTGGCGCTGGCGGGCTCCAGGTGGGTCTCCGTCGCCGAGGAGATGGGAATGCGGGTCGCCCGCGAGATATTCGCCGACCGGGCGCTGAACCCGGACGGGACGCTTGTGTCGCGCTCCGTCCCAGGGTCGGTGCTTCACGACGTGGACGAGGTCGTGGAGCGCAGCGTGCGCATGGTCACCGAGGGCGTCGCTACGGCGGTCAACGGCGAGGAGGTCGCGGTCGAGGCCGAAAGCCTCTGCGTTCACGGCGATACCCCCGGCGCGGTCGACATGGCGTCGAGCCTCAGACGCGAGTTGGAGTCGGCCGGCGTCGAGATCGTCCCGTTGGGCGAGCTGGCATGACCGCGGGGCGAGACGGCGGCACACACCCCGTCGACCGAGGGCAGGCGTAGATGTACGACGAGCCGAAGTTTCTTCCGGCCGGGGACCGTGCGATGGTGGTCGAGCTGGGCGACTCGATATCGCCGGAGACCAACCGCCGGGTCCACGGCCTGCTCCGCGCGATCGAGGGCCGCGCCCTGCCCGGGATAGTCGACCTGGTGCCCACCTACCGGTCGTTGCTGGTGCTGTACAACCCGCTGCTCTCGTCGTTCGAGGGGCTGCGAGAGCTCGTCGCCTCCCTCGATGACGACGCCGCCGACGCCGGTAAGGAGGCTCCGACCGTCGTGGAGGTGCCGACCGTCTACGGCGGCGAGCACGGCCCCGACCTCGACTTCGTGGCCGAGCACAACGGCCTCTCCCCCGAGGAGGTCGTCGAGCTCCACTCCGGGACCGACTACCCGGTGTACATGCTCGGCTTCACACCCGGCTTCCCGTATCTCGGCGGCCTGTCGGAGAAGCTCCACACGCCGCGGCTGGCCACTCCGCGGACCGTAACCCCCGGCGGCTCAGTCGGCATCGCCGAGGGCCAGACCGGCGTCTACCCGGTGCGGAGCCCCGGAGGCTGGCGGATCATCGGCCGTACGCCGTTGGCGCTGTTCGACGCCGAGCGGGAGCCGCCGTCGCTGCTCGACGCCGGCGACCTCGTGAGGTTCGTGCCGGTGCCGGCGGACGGCGGCCACGAGTTCCCGGACATGGGCTCCTCATGAACAGCCCGCCGCTGGAGATACTGTCGCCCGGCCTGCTCACCACCGTGCAGGACAGGGGCCGCTACGGCTACCAGCGCTTCGGCGTCCCGGTATCGGGCGCGATGGACGAGTTCGCGCTCCGTGCGGCCAACCTGCTGGTCGGCAACGACCAGGGCGCCGCGTGCCTCGAGATGACGGTGCTCGGCCCGACGGCCCGCTTTCTGCGGGACGCCCGTATCGCCGTCACCGGGGGCGACCTCACCGGAACGCTGAACGGCGCCCCGCTGCCCCGCTGGCAGCCGGTCGACGTCGCGAAGGACAGCGAGCTGAGCTTCCGGAACATGCAGGACGGCATGCGGGCCTATCTGGCGATCGCTGGCGGCATCGACGTGCCCGTGGTCATGGGCAGCAGGTCCACCTACCTTCCCTCGGGCATCGGCGGATTCGACGGCCGCGCTCTCGCCGCGGGCGACGTCGTGTCGGCATTCCCGACGGGCTCGGACGCGCCGGCGCGCCGTCTTCCCCGCGGCTACGACCCGCCCGTGTACGGCGCACACCACGACGTCAGGGTCGTCATGGGCCCCCAGGCAGACGCTTTCGGCCAGGACGCCGTCGACGTGCTGCTCGGGTCGACCTTCACGATATCGCTCGATTCGGACCGCATGGGCTACCGGCTGGAGGGCGCGGAGGTGCGTCACGCCACCGGGCCGGACATCGTCTCCGACGGCAACCCGCCGGGGGCGATACAGGTCCCCGGCAGCGGCGTTCCGACCGTCCTGCTGGCCGACCGCGGTACGACCGGGGGGTACACCAAGATCGCGACGGTGATAGCCGCCGACCTCGGCAAGCTGGCCCAGGCTGTGCCGGCGCAGACCGTGTCGCTCACGGCCGTCGACGTGGAGGAGGCCGCGGACGCCGCCAGGGAACAGGAGTCCGTGCTCGCGGCCATCGCGCTCGGCATCGACGACCGCGTTACGGTCGCTGTGGATGGCCGGCCGGTGGAGGTCGTCGACGCGGCCGGCGGGGCGTTGACGTCCCTTGGCACGGTCGACGCCGGGGCGAACGTCGTCACCGCGAGCGTGGAGTCGGGCGGCCAGACGTACGAGCTCGACGTCGAGGTCGCGCGGCGCGGCTGGTCCGGCTGACGCCCCCGCACGGAGGGCAACGGATGTGGTACGGTCGGCTCAGACCTTGCCGTGGTCTACAAACCTTACCGACGGAGGCGCTCTGTATGCCCTTTAGTCAGAAGGCTTTCCACGACCCAAACGAAGAAGCGCTTCAAACAGCCTATATCCAATTCCCTAGTAAGCACGGGGGCGAGGTACTTTCGGGTCAGATCAAGGCTCTTAAGATGATTATATTGCTTGGGGCCGATGAAGCCAGACGCCAAACACCCATCAATGACACGGATATTTGTACTCTCAAAATGGCGGGCCAACCACTCAAACAAAAGATGTTTGAGTGGGGATGGCAGCAAGTTATGGATGATCTTGAACATTTTGAAAACTCCTAGGAGGAACAGATGATTGACCTGTTCGTAGTCGGATTGGTGTTACTTATCATCGGGATCATGATTGTCTATCTCTGTCGTTGGCACCTAATGTCATTCACTTTCGGCGTTAGCGGCATAGGTACAGGAATACTCGCCATAGTCGCCAGCATCGGCCTTCTATAATCCTCTTTGCTGGTTACTTACTAGGGCGAAAAATGGGCCGCAGCCCCACTATTTCAAACGGATACAGTACCTGCGCCCGACACCAGCCCGGCCCACACGCGCCAGCGATGGCGGGAGCACACGGTCGAGGGGGACCCCATAATCAACCGATGGCTGCGCGCCGTCGAAGTGGTGGGAGAGCCGTCGTGGGTCACGGTCCGGGAAGTATGACCGGGCCCTTCGATACACCCCGACGAAGCGTCGGGGTACTCAGGGCGAACGGATTGCCCGCCCCGAGTATCGTCCCGTGATCGCGCTCTACCACGACCTCTCCGACTGGGTGATCGGCTTCGCCGAGAGCGACTGGGCGATACTTCTGCTGGGCCTCAACTCGTTCGTCGAGGCGATATTCTTCCCCGTGCCGCCGGACCCGCTGCTCGTCGCCGTCGCCCTCGCGCAGCCGGACATCGCGATCTGGCTGGGTGCTCTGACCGCGGCTTCCTCGGTGGCTGGGGCCGTCGTCGGCCACTGGCTCGGAACGCGGCTGGGGCGGCCGCTGCTCCTTCGCATGTTCTCGGAGGACCGGGTCGGCTACGTCGAGTCGCTGTTCGAGCGCTACGGCGTATGGGCGACGCTCGTCGCCGCTTTCACCCCGATCCCGTACAAGGTGTTCGCGATCGCGGCCGGCGCGATGCGGATGGACCTGAGGGGCTTCGTGGTAGCCTCCGCGATCGGGCGCGGCGTCCGGTTCGTCGCTCTCGGCGCGCTCGTCATGTTCTTCGGCGAGCCGATCGCCGACCTGGTCGGCTCCAACTTCGAGCTGATTACGCTGGCGCTAGCCGCGCTCGCCCTGGCGGCCGCCGTGGGCTGGGTCGTCTGGCGCCGTCGCGGACGCAGGCTGGCCGAGCGATGATCGTCGACTCACACGCCTACTGCTTCCCGCCGCTCGACGCTCCGGGCGGCGGAGAGGAGCGCCTCAGGCGAGCCCAGGTGGCTCACGCGCTGCACCATCAGCCCGCGCTCAGGCTCCGGGACCGCGCTCCCGCGTCGTCGCACCCACTGGCGCCGACCGGCCGCCTCGACATTTCGGACCTGCCGGACGTCGGCTTCCGCGCCGACCGCGAGAGCGGCAGGGTGCTCTGGACGGTCGACGGCGACGACCACACGAAGTACTACTACCCGCCCGCGCTGCGCGACCTCGAATACACTCCCCACCAGCTCGTCAGCGAGATGGACTACGCCGGCGTGGACGTGACACTGCTGCACACGGATCCGATGCTCGAGCGCGACGGCGCGTTCCAGGCCGAGTGCGTCAGGGCGTACCCGGACCGCATTCGCTCCATGGCGCCGGTCGACGAGTGGCGCATACCGTCCGAGCCGGACGCCGTCATCGAGGAGCTGACGGAGAACATCAGCCGCCGGGGGCTGCACGCGATCAAGTTCATGGCGCCCTACGCCTACACCAACGGGCCGCAGCCCTGGGACGACGGTATCTACCGGCCGTTCTGGGAGGCCGCTACCGAGCTCGGCGTCCCGGTCTTCTTCAGTCTCGGCAGCGGCCCGCCGGATACGCGGACGGACAGGCAGTCTGAGCGGGAGCGCTACGTCAACGAGCTGCGCATCCTCGCGTGCTGGATGGAGCGCTACCCGGACACGCTGTGCAGCGTCACCCACGGCTTCCCGTGGCGCCTGTTCCTGGAGGGCGAACGCATCGTCGTGCCCGAGGACGCTTGGATACCGTTCCGCAACCCCAACTGCAGCATCGAAGTGTCCTTCCCGGTCCGCATCGGCGACCTGTTCGACTTCCCATACCGGCAGGTTTGGCCTACCCTTGAGCAGATGGTCGAACGCATCGGCCCGAGGCAGCTTCTATGGGGCACGGACATGCCGTTCCAGAACCGGTTCTGCACCTACAGGCAGTCGCGGGACTGGATCGAGAAGTACTGCGAATTCCTCTCTGAGGACGACCTGCGGCTGATCATGGGCGGTACGGCGGCGCGGGTCCTGGGAATCGAAGGGGTGGCCGATGAGCACGCTGGGACGCGATGAGATAGCGGACGGGCTGAGGTCGCTCGGCGTCGACGCCGGCGACGTCGTGTTCGTGCACAGCTCGCTCAGCAGCCTGGGGTATGTCAACGGCGGGGCCGAGACCGTCGTCGACGCGTTTCTGGACGTGCTGGGCCCCCGCGGCACGCTGGCCGTTCCGACCTTCACGCTGGAGCGCGACCTGGAGCACGGCCCGATACTCGACCCTCTGCGGGACGAGTCGGGCATGGGCCGGATCACCGAGGCGGTGCGGCTCCGGCCGGGCGCGCGCCGAAGCAACCACATCTTCCACTCCGTCGCCGCCATCGGCGCCGACTCCGACATGACGGACCATCACGGCCCCTCGGCCTGGGCAGCCGACGGGCCCTTCTGGCGGCTCCACGAGCTGGACGGGCGCATCCTGCTGCTGGGGGTGCCGTACCTCCGCTGCACCTACTTCCACATGCTCGAGCAGCTCGTGCAGGTGCCGTACCGGCGCTGGGTCGAGTTCGAAGCGAGGCTCCTGGAGCCCGACGGCGCGCTGCGGCCGCTGGTGACGCGGTGCTTCGTGCCCGAGGAGGGCTTCGGCGGCAACGACTTCAACAAGCTCGGCGCCGAGATGGAGAAGCGCGGCCTGGTCAAAGTCGGCGCCGTCGGCAACGCCGCCGCCAGACTGTTCGGCGCCCGCGACGCCGTCCTCACCGCCGTCGAGCTATACCGCGACGACACGGAGCTGTTCGTCTGAACTGGGATTTGGGTGATTTTGAGATGGGGATGATGAAGGGGGAACACAAGCATTCGGAGTTGACCGGCAGGGTGATCGGTTGCGCGATGGCGGTTCACTCGGCTTTGGGTAACGGCTTTCAGGAGGTGATCTACCAGCGGGCCCTGGCGATCGAGATGGCCGATCAGGGCCTGAGCTTCAGCCGCGAGCATGAGATGCCCATCTTCTACAAGGAGCTGCAAGTTGGCACCAGGCGAGCCGATTTCCTGGTCGCCAACGTTGTCTCGGTGGAATTGAAAGCGCTAATCCAGTTGGAGGACGTTCATCTCGCCCAGGCGATCAACTACCTTGAGGCCTACGACCTCGAGGTGGGCCTGCTCATCAACTTCGGCGCCAGAAGCCTACAGTTCAAACGCGTCACCAACAGGAAGAATGTCTGAACTGTGATTCGTGTGATTTTGGGGATGGGGATGATTACCGGCCGAGCTTCAGTCGCGAGCATGGCGGCAAGACTACGCAAAATCATCCCAAATCAATGTCTGAACTGTGATTCGTGTGATTTTGGGGATGGGGATGATTACCGGCCGAGCTTCAGTCGCGAGCATGGCAGAAAGACCACGCAAAATCATCCCAAATCCTCGAATCCCATAAATCACAGTTCAGACAACCGCTATACTAGCGTGGGCAGCCATCTACCAGTATCAGGGAGAACCGGTGGTCGACCAGGAGAAGATACGGGAGGCGGTGTCCTCCATCATCGAGGCGCTGGGCGAAGACCCGGAGCGCGAGGGGATCCGCAACACCCCGCAGCGCGTGGCCCGGATGTACGCCGAGATATTCTCCGGCATCGACCAGGACCCCGCCGATGTCCTGTCGACGGGCTTCGACGAAGGCCACGAGGGGCTGGTCGTCGTTCGCGGCCTATCCTTCTCGTCGGTATGCGAGCACCATCTGGCCCCGTTCTTCGGCAGCGCGTCGATCGGCTACGTGCCCAACGGCCGCGTGGTGGGCGTCAGCAAGATGGCGCGGGCGCTGGACATCCTCGCGCGGCGGCCGCAGCTCCAGGAGCGGCTGACGAACCAGCTAGTCGACGCAGTCTTCGAGACGGTGAAGCCGCACGGCGTCGCCGCCAGGCTGACCGCCGAGCACACGTGCATGTCGATCCGAGGCGTCCGCAGGCCGGGCAGCAGGGTCGTCACCTCCGCGGCCCGGGGCACGCTGAAGACCGACGAGCCGACGACAAGGGAGTTTCACGCCCTGCTGGGAGACGACTAAGGTGCCGCCCTCGGTCAGGGCGGTGTCGTTCGACGATGCCGAGGAGGACTGGGCGGCGCTCCTTCCCCGCTGCGCGACGGACACGGTGTTCGTCACCCCGTGGTGGCAGCGGGCGTGGTGGCGCTGCTTCGGAGCGGACTACGATCTCCGACTGCTTGCCGTCGACGACGGCGGCGCCCGCCTGGGGCTCGCGCCGCTCGTCCACCGCGACGGCGTGCTCGCCTTCCTCGGCGATACCGACCTGTTCGACTACCATGACTTCATAGTCCCCAGGGGCAACGAGGAGCCGTTCTACGACGCCGTGCTCGACTACCTCGCCGAGAGCGGCGCCGCGGCCCTCGACCTGAAGTCGGTGCCACAGGACTCTCCCACCTTGGCGCTTCTGCCCGCCGCGGCCGAGCGCCGCGGCTTCTCGGTCGAGCTCGAACGGGAGGACGTGGCGCCCATCGCGGAGCTTCCAGCCACGTGGGAGGAGTACGTGGCCGGGCTGGGGAAGAAGTACCGCCACGAGCTTCGGCGCAAGCTCCGGCGGCTGGACGCCGCGGGCGAGCACACGCTGTACATGTGCGACACTGACCGCGACCTGCCTGCCTGCTTGGAGATGTTCTTCCCGCTGCACAGGGCCAGCTCCCCCGAGAAGGCCGCATTCTGGAACCCCACACGGGAAAAATTCTTCGTCGACGCCCTGTCGGAGGCGGCGTCGCGGGACGTGCTGCGGCTCGCGGTGCTCGAGCTGAACGGCGAGCGCCTGGCCGCGTGCGTCAACATCGACTACGGGTCGTCCTATCTGCTGTATAATAGCGGCTACGATCCCGCGTACGCGCGGCTGAGTGTGGGCCTGCTGAACAAGGCCCTTACGATCAAATGGGCGATCGCCTCCGGGAAACGGGCCTTCGACTTTCTCCGAGGCGACGAGCGATACAAGTACGAGCTAGGCGCCGTCGACCGATGGATATACCGGCTGACCATTCGCCGTTGAGGCACCCTCGACGGCGGCCCTCACCGCCGGCGCCGCGTACACCAAGACACCCTTGCGGCCAGCCTCGCCTGCCCGGCCCGCGCATCGGAGCGCTTCATGTATAGAGTAGCCATGTTGAGCATGCACGGCTGTCCCGTGTCCCGCCTCGGCGGGAAGGATACGGGCGGGATGAACGTGTACGTGCTCCAGATAGCCAGGGAGCTCGGCGCCCGCGGACACTCCGTCGACGTCTACACCAGGACTCACGACCCGGACGACCCACAGGTCGTCCACCTGGGCGACAACGCCCGCGTCATCCATCTCAGTGCGGGCCCCGTCGACGAGGCCAAGGAGAGCCTGCACGGCTACATACCCGAGTACCTGCAACGGCTGGAGGAGTACCGCACGGCCGAAGGGCTGACGTACGACGTCGTGCATTCCCACTACTGGCTCTCGGGCCAGGCGGCGCTGTCTCTGGCGGAGTCCTGGGGCGTGCCCCACGTCACGACGTTCCACACGCTCGCCAGGAAGAAGCTGCAGGCCCGCGCGGGCGAGCTCGAGTCGGAGCTTCGCGTGCGGACGGAGTCCCGCGTGATCGAGCGCGCCAGCGCCGTGGTGGTCTCCACCGACCAGGAGAAGGACGACCTGTCCCGCCTGTACGGAGTCTCGCCGCGCGCGGTCCGCACAATCCCCGCCGGAGTCGACCTCGACCTGTTCCGGCCCATTCCGCGCGACGAGGCGAGGCGGTCGCTGGGAATACGGGAGTCCAACGTCGTGCTCTCGGTGGGACGAATCGAGCCGCTGAAGGGGCTGGACCTGCTCGTGCAGGCGATGTCGATGCTGAACGACCTCAACGACACGAGGCTCGTCATCGTCGGCGGCAGGCCGGAGCGCGACGACGAGCTGAAGCGCCTCGAGTCGATGGCGGCCGAGCTCGGCGTCGCGGACAAGACGACGTTCGCCGGCGCGGTGAAACAGACCGAGCTGCCCGCGTACTACAGCGCCGCCGACGCCTTCGTGCTGCCCTCCTACTACGAGAGCTTCGGGCTGGTGGCGCTGGAGGCGATGGCCTGCGGCACGCCCGTGATAGCCGCGCGCGTCGGGGGGCCGAAGAGTTTCATCACTTCCGGGGAGACCGGCTATCTCGTTCCGTGGCGCTGCGCGGAGCCGTACGCGCGGCGGCTCGACGTGCTGCTGGCCAATCCGGCGCTGAAGGCCGCGATGGGCAAGGCCGCAAGGGCGAAGGCCCTGACGATGGGCTGGGACCAGACCGCGAGACGCATCGCGGACCTGTACGTGACGCTGGTGGGCCCGTCCCGCGTACAGGCCGCCGGGGCTTAGGCGCCGGGGCTCACGGGCCTCGACCGCTCGTACCACAACGACACCCCCGCCTCGCGGAAGCCGGCCGAGAAGTACACCCGTTTAGCGGCCGCGTTGGCTTCGTCCACCTCCAGCCGCACCGTCTTCTCCCCGTTCTCGGCCAGGTAGGTCATGCCAGCGGCCAACGCCGCCTTCCCCAGCCCTCGCCCACGGTAGTCCGGGTGGACCCCGGTCATGCCTATCCAGCCGGTCGCGCCGCTCCTGAACGTCCACGCGTAGGCCACCGGCCGCGCGTCGTACTCGACGAAGACGATGCCGCACGGGAACGACGTACCGAAGGCGAGCTTCGCCGCGACCTCTTCGACCGTGTTCGGGCAGAAGCCCCAGCTGCCGGTGAAGCACGCGTTCTGCAGCTCGGTGAGGGCCGGCTCGTCGCCGCTCTCGAAGCACCGTACCGTGTACCCCGCGTCCACCTCCGGCAGGGGAATGGGCGCTTCGCTCCAGACGAGATCCAGATAGCGCCGCGTCGGGCCGAACCGCTCGGACTCGAGCAGCCGTCTGGCCTCGTCCGCCGTTTCGGCCACCTGTACGTGCGCGAGGGACGCTCCGATCTCGTCGGCGCGTCCCAGGGCCGCTCGCAGCAGCGCCCGGCCGACGCCCCGGCCGCGGTGCGGCTCCATCACTCCGCCGCTGATCACCGCCCGGGCGATCCGAATCTCTGCGATCACCAGCGAGAACCCCACGAGAGCGCCGTCCCGGTAGGCAACGTGGCAGTCGCGCTCCGCGTCGCACGCGGGCGGCGACAGCATCTGCCGCAGCAGCTCGGCGTCCACGGCGCCGTCGGCGCCCGCCCGGCCTGTGGCAGCGTTGAAGACGGGCGTGAGCGCGTCTATGTCCGTCCACCGGAACCTGCGGACGGAGGCTGAATCGGACACGTCTATCGGGCTCTTCAACGGCAAGCTCACCGGAATTGGGTCTGTCCAAGCTGTACGGGCCCGAGTATGTTACCACTGGCCGCCGGAAGTCAGTCTCGAACTGTTCAAACTTGAGAGGCCCACACGAGTCACAGGCTTGTTGACGCCCTCGTAGGCCGCTGCTACACTCCGGCGGCGCAAGACGGACGGGCTTGGACGGTACCATTTGGGCAAGATAGACCTCCACTTCGAGCCGAGCGTTCCCGTATTCGACGCCAACGCGTCCCTGGGACGCCGCCACGACCGCCGCGTCGCCGTGGACACCGCGGCCGACACGCTGGCGGCCATGGACGATGGCGGCGTCGACCGCGCCGTCGTCTACGCGCCCCACGCGGCGGGGTACGACTCCCGCGAGGGCAACGCCATGCTCCTCGAGGATATCGGAGGCGAGTCCCGGCTCGTCCCGCAGTTCGTCTTCAACCCGACCTGGGACGAGCTGGACGAGTTCGCCGCGCTGGTCGAGAAGCACGACGTGCGCTCCGTCCGGATGGTCCCCGCCGCCCACCGGTACCCGTTCAGGGACTGGATCGTCAAGCCGTGGCTCGACTGGCTGGGCGAGGCCGGCATTCCCGTGTGGCTGCCGGTCAACTACGACATCCTGGGCGTGTCGTACCAGGTCAACCCGTCCGAGGTCCACGAGACGCTGAGCGCGCATCCGGACGTGACGGCGGTGCTCTCCGAGATCCAGTACCACACGATGTCGTGGGCGATGCCGCTGCTCCGCAGCCTGCCCAACCTCAACGTGGAGATATCGCGGCTCTCAAACACAGACGGACTCGACCGCATGGACGATGCTGTCGGGTTCGGGCGCGTCATGTACGGCTCGCGCTTCCCGGACGGGGCCATCTCTCCGCTGCTGTACTACCTGCACACCGCCGGGCTGAGCGAAGACACCCTGAAGGACGTGTGCTCCCGCAACGCGGAGCGCCTGCTGAGGTTTGCCTGACGTGGAAACGCCGGTCGTAGACTTCCACACGCACGGGGGCCGCTGGAGCATCAGCTGGATGGACGACGAGCCCGAGCGCTTCCTGGGCATCCTGGACGCGTCGGGCATCGACGTGGCCTGCATCAACGCGATCTTCTACAGCGACGCCCGCCGCGGGCACGACGTGGTGGCCAAGATGGTCGAGGCGCACCCTGACAGGTTCGTCGGCGTCGCCTTCGCCAGCCCGCACTATCCCGAGGAGGCCGTCGAGGAGCTGGACCGCGCCTTCCGCGAGATGGACATGAAGTTCGTCAAGCTCTATCCCGACTACGCGATGGTGCCGCCGGAGCACCCGAGCTACGCGGACATCCTGCAGTGGTGCAGCGAGAAAGACCTGCCGGTGATGCTGCACTCCAACTTCCTGTTCGACCCTCCGGACGTCGACGTGTACGCGCGCTACACCGGGCTGCACGAGCGCTTCCCCGGCATCAAGTGGGTCATCTCGCACGCGGGCTGGCCCAACCCGCCGGAAGGCCAGGTCATGGTCGACACGGTGAACGCCGTTCCCAACATGTACGTCGAGACGTGCTCGTCGTTCAACCACGCGAACACGCTGGAGTTCATCGTGGACGGCATGGGCGCCGACAAGATCCTGTTCGGGTCCGACATGACGCTCATGGACGCCCGTCTCCAAGTGGGCATGATCGCCACGGCCGACATCAGCGAGGAAGACAAGCGCCGCATACTGGGCCTCAACGCCATCGAGCTGCTGGGGCTGGAGCTCTGACCGCGATGGACGACACCCCGATAGTCGACTTCCACAACCACGCCGGCCACTGGGGCCGTTTCGGCGTTTCGGACGAGCCCGAGCGCTTCCTGAACGTCATGGACGCGACCGGCATAGACGTCGCCTGCATCAACGGCATCTTCTTCGGCGACGCCCGGCGCGGCAACGACCTCGTCGCCAGCATCGTCGAGCAGCACCCGACGCGCTTCGTCGGCGCGGCCTTCGTCACCCCGCACTACCCCGAGGAGGCCATCGGCGAGTTGGACCGCGCGTTCGACCAGCTCGGCATGAAGTTCCTGAAGATATACCCGCCCTACTTCGGGCGCTCGGTCGACGACCCGGCCTACTTCCCGATCTACGAGTGGTGCGACGACCGCGGCACGGCGGTGATGACTCACCAGATATTCCCGTGGGACCCGCCCGGCACGACGATCGAGCGCCGTTTCGGGGCGCTGTCTGAAAGATTCCCGAACGTCAAGTGGGTCCTGGCGCACGCCGGGTCCGGAGGCCGTAAATCAGTGGACGCCGTCGCCGCCACGAAGGTCAGCCCCAACATCTACCTCGAAACGGCCGCGGGCGAGGTCACTCACCGCGGCTTCGAGAGGCTCGTGGAGGGCGCCGGCGCCGACAAGGTGCTCTACGGCTCCGACATGCCGCTGTTCGACGCGCGGATCGACATCGCCAGGGTCGTCACGGCGGACATCTCCGACGACGCCAAGCGCCGCATCCTCGGCCTCAACGCCATAGAGCTCCTCGGCCTCGATCTCTAGCCGCCTGCGCCCGCAGGCGGTCGAGGACATTCGCAACGCGGTCAGGCAACGTTGGAATCAGGGGTCTAGGGCCTTTTCAAAGTCAGTGTCCCAAGGTCCCTCTTCCGTGGCCTCCTCTCCCGTAACGGGAGGATTGAGGTGAGGGTGAAGAGCGCCGGTTGACGGCTCCCCCTCATCCTAACCTTCTCCCGCCAGGGGAGAAGGAACTTTGAAAAGGCCCTGTCATGGGTCAGTAACTGTTCAGAGTCGATGAGACATGGACAGCTTGCTCTTCGGAAGCGCGAGAGCCCCCATCCCTTCGACAGGCTCAGGACAGGCTCAATCTTCCCCCTCGGTCGGGGGGAAGAGGCCGATCCCCCTCCCATCCACCCTGAACACTTGCGTCCGGGGCTGCCGCCCTTACGTTTACGGCTGAGGGTACTTGATGGACGTCATGCCCTCGATATCGAGAGGGTCGACGCCGTACTCCTGCTCTTGTTCAGCCCGTAGCAGCGCCTCGCTTTCGAGATCGCCACTGAGGGGCAGCTCGAGGCGTACACCCCTATTGATGGCCGATTCGCGCGTTGCGACTTCCATCATCATCGCCATGAGCGCGTCCTGGTCCGTGTATTCGGAGCTACGTACCCCGCGGACAGTCGCGGCGAAGTCCACTAGATGCCCCATGACCGCCGCGCCGTAGTATTCCCGGCTGTTGTAGGCCGTCCGGCCCGGCCGGTGGTCGTTGATGTATTCGACCCGTCCGGTGGGCAGGTCGACATGAGACGAGAGCCAGTTGTCGCCGTCGGTTACATGCTCGATCGGAAAGACCCTGTCGGCAATCCCGGCCCCGTTCCTGAGGGACTCGTCGGTGCAGTAGCGGACTTCAGCCTTCCCCACTCCCCTCTGCGTAGCCTGCTGGACAATCGATCCACGAGCCCCGGCCAGCTCGGTGTATCCCGGGCGCGGATAACGCCCCAGCATGCTCTTCATGTTCCCAGAATGGTCGATCACCAGTGCGCCATCGGGGAACCAGAAGAAGTGGGCGCGATAGGTCTCGGTCTCGTAGTAGCGGTGGGGCAACTGGTAGTGGGGAGTGGCTGCCATGGTGTGGTGTATGGCCTGCACGGCCACCGGATGCGATCCGAAGAACGATATCCAGCGAGAGTTGTTGTGGTACCCGGTATGGTCGTGCCAGCAGGTGAGCCGCTCGATGGGGCCGACGAACCCGTCGTCGGCTATCAGGCGCATCATCCTGTCGAAGGGGAACCGGAAGAAGTTCTCGCCGACGCGCAGGATGGTATTGTTGTCGCGTGCGACGGCCACCATCTCATGGGCCTGGACCAACAGGCTGCTCATGCTGGTCTCGACGTTCACGGGAATGCCGTGTGACAGGAGATAGACAGCAATCGAATGGTGTGAAGGCACAGGCGTGACGACCAGCGCCGCCTCCATGGGCCGGGCCCTGACCAGCTCCTTCAGGTCGTAGAAGGCAGGAACGCCCGCCGTCTCGGCAAAGGAATCGGTGGATTCGCGCACCGGGTCGCACACAGCCACCAGCTTCATCCACGGCTTCAGTGCCTCGAAGAGCGGCCGATAGACCTGTCGCGACCGGTTGCCGGTCCCGACCAGCGCGACGGAAAGGGGCTCGTCAAGAATCATTGTGTGTTCCTTGTTTCAGGCTCCAGGCGCCAATTCTACATGCTACGATGGCCATGGCAGGATCGGACTACAGATGCCAGCAAGGGGGCGGTCGAATCGAGAGGGGTCCGGGGAGACTTGACAGCCGCCGATAGTCTTGAAAGAACCAGTCATACCGTGCGCTAAGAAGTGGGCCAGGCGGGTCTCCTGAAACATGGAGGACGGTCCTGGCCCACAGCCGTCTACCTCCTGGAACACTGGGCAACCGCGCCGTTCCGGGCATGACTGAAGGGGCCGTCCGCCACTACTCCACCCAGAACGCGTACAGGTCGGCGTCGCGCAGGGTGAAGCTGGCCCGCACCGCGGATCGGTCCGCGGGCGCTGTCCTGCCGCCCCATGTCACCGCGGCGCTCACGCGGTCGCCCGACACCGCGTCGCACTCGTCCGCGCTGAAGCCGTCGAGCGGCTCCATCGTGTCGGCGTCCAGGAGCGCGGCCCGTAGCTCGCCGCGTATGTCGGCGTTGACGTGGAGCCGCATGCCGTTGGCCGCGAATGGCTTTGTGACCAGCGTGCCCTCGCCCCGCGCGTCCAGGGAGACGAAGCCCTGTGGCCGCACCTTGCCCAGGCATAGCGCGATGCCGCTCTCGTCCGAGTCGTTGAAGTACGACCGGTCTATGTGACTGGACGTAGGGGCGTACCAGTAGAGCTGCTTGTGCCCGCGGGCGCGGCAGGCGCTGTAGTAGACCCAGATCTCGCCGTCCTCGCGCACGATGGGCCGCCCGCAGGTGAGTATCTGGCACGTGCCGTAGTTCACGCCGTCCCACTTGTCCAGCGGGATGAATAGCTCGCGGTCGGCCACCCGGTCCCAGTTGTACATGTCGCGCGAGACGGTGAGCTCGACCTGGCTGATGCCGGTCGCGTTTCGCCGCGGCGGCGGTATCAGGCCGGACGGGTTGTACAGCACGGGGAAACCGATGTACAGCCCCTCGTACGGCATCACCGACATCATGTAGACCTGGGCGATGTAGTCCTGCTCGTCGATGATCGGCGGCGTCAGGTAGTCGGGGTCGTCCACGACGGCCTGGATCCGCCTCGCGGCGTTCTCCTTGTCCCGCTCGTCGCTGTGGAAGACGAGGACCGACTCCGACCAGTCGCCGAACTCGGTGCACTTCGCCAGCCAGACGGACCGGCCCCACTCGGTGCTGAGCTTGTGGTAGGCCAGGAACTGCTCCGTGTACTCGTCGTAGAGCATGTACGACGTGTCCTCGCTCGGTATCCCGGGCACGTCGAGCATCGTCCAGTCGAACCCGTCGGGCGAGACGCCGAACTCGCGGTGGGCGCCGCCGAACATGGCCTTGTACCTGCGGGCCGGGTCAGGGTCGCGCACGTCGCGGAGGATGTGGGTCAGGCCGATCTTGCCGGGTTCGCGGGCGAGGTTGTTGTCCTTCGAGCCGTCCCACTCGTGCAGGCCGAGGCTGGGCCGGTCCCAGGCCAGCCCGTCGGCGGACGTCGCGAAATGCCCGCGTGTGACCGTGGTCCCCATCCGCGGGGGCCGGGGCGGCGTCGAGTACCGCGCGTTGAACCACCACTCGTACAGGCCCTCCTCCGCGTTCCAAATCGGCGGACTGTTCGACTGGACCGCAAGCTGACCGATCGACTCGTCCGGCTCGATCACCGGTCCCTGCTTGTCCACCGGATGCAGGGTGCGGACGAGGCCGTCCGTCGTCTCGATGGCGTAGTCGTCGAGGAAAAGCTGCTTATGCTCGGCGGCGTCGATAAGTCCGTTCGCCATGATTGCCTGTCTCCCGCGCACCAAAGCTGGTCGTCGGAATATAATACGTACCCAGAGGGGAGTCAACGAACGCCGGCGACCCAGACTCGCGACCTGATTGGGAAGGCTGGCGTGACGGACTGATTCCGGAGTCGTGATGGCGCACCATACCGGGGTTAGATTCCCGCCTGCGCGGGAACGACGGTTATGCAAGGGTCTCTGTGCGCGGGAATGATGGAGGTGGGGAATTTGCGCGGGCGGGACGCGGCTGAGGGTACCTGTTCAGACTCGATGGTCACACAGCCCGTTCACCCCGAGTAGCGCCGCTGCTTCAGCGGCACGTATCGAGGACGCACACGGTCACCAAGAGTCAACACTTGGGGAAAAGGGGGGAAGGAATGCGTGAGAATATAGTCGAGCGTCTGGCAGCCGGCGGTCCCATGCTCCTGGATGGCGGCACCGGCTCTGAGCTGCAGCGCCGCGGGGTAGAGGTCCTGCACGGCGCGGCTGAGACGCGGCGCATGTCCGCCTGGTCCGCGCTCGCCAACATCGAGGCGGCCGACGTCGTGCGACAGGTCCACACAGACTACCTGCGCGTCGGCGCGGACGCCATTATCAGCAACAGCTTCTGGACGGGCCCGACGAGGATGGCCCGCGTCGGAATGGCCGACGACTGGGAGCGCTACGCCCGGGCCGCCGGGGAGAACGCCGTCGCCGCCCGCGACGCGGCCAACACCGACGCGTACGTGTTCGGTGGGATCGCCCCGCCCGCGATATCGCCGGGCGCCGGGCAGCAGACCCGATCGGACGTGGTGACCCTGGGCGCGACGGGCTTCCGCAAGGAGTACGGCGACCAGGCCAGGGTCCTGGCGGACTGCGGAGTCGACGCCATCCTCGCCGAGTACGTCGGCTGGATCGATGAGGCGGTCGCCGCGGTCTCGGCCTGCGCCAGGATGGGCCTGCCGGCGTTCCTCGGCATACGCCATATCCAGAAAGACGGCACGATGCAGTACGGCGAGCGCCTCGAGGACCTGGCCGCGGCGCTGCGGGACAGCCCCGTCGCCGGCATAATGCTGATGTGCAGCGCCCCCGAGCGCATCTCCGTGGGGCTGCCCAGGCTGATCGACGCCTACGACGGCCCCACGGGCGCCTACCCGAACATCGGCTACATGCCGCTCGCGCCCGTCGACCCCGACAGGGCGATGATGACGAACCAGCTCCCGAGCGTCAGCGGCGACTTCCTCCAGACGGCGGACTACTACCCGACCCGCCTGGCAGGCTTCGCCCGGGAGTGGAAGGAGATGGGGGCCCGGATCATCGGCGGCTGTTGCGCCACCGGCCCCGAGCACGTCATGGCCATGGCGCCGGCCGTCAAGGGCTGACTCGATGTTCAGGAGACCTCCCCAGCCACGGCGTGACGGACTGAATCCGGGGTCGTGGTGGCGCACCATACCGGGGTTAGATTCCCGCCTGCGCGGGAACGACGGTTATGCAAGGGTCTCTGTGCGCGGGAATGATGGAGGTGGGGAATTTGCGCGGGCGGGACGCGGCTGATGGTACCTGTTCAGACTCGATGGTCACACAGCCCGTTCACCCCGAGTAGCGCCGCTGCTTCAGCGGCACGTATCGAGGGGCGCACACGGTCACCAAGAGTCAACACTTGGGGAAAAGGGGGGCAACAATGCGTGAGAATATAGTCGAGCGCCTGGCAGGCGGTGACGTATTACTGCTGGACGGCGGCACAGGTTCGGAGCTGCAGCGCCGGGGGGTCGAAGTCCTGCACGGCTCGGGGGAGACGCGGCGTCTGGCTGCCTGGTCGGCCCTGGCGAACGTGGAGGCGGCCGACGTGGTGCGGCAGGTGCACACCGACTACCTGCGCGTCGGCGCGGACGCCATCATCAGCAACAGCTTCTGGACAGGCCCGACGAGGATGGCCAGCGTCGGTCTGGCCGACGACTGGGAGCGCTACGCCCGGGCCGCCGGGGAGAACGCCGTCGCCGCCCGCGACGCGGCCAACCCCGACGCGTACGTGTTCGGTGGGATCGCCCCGCCCGCGATTTCGTCGGTCCACGGGCAGCAGACCCAATCGGACGTGATCGCCATGGGCGCGACGGCCTTCCGCAAAGAGTACGGCGACCAGGCCAGGGCGCTGGCGAGCTGCGGAGTCGACGCCATC
The DNA here is from genome assembly GCA_965261815.1 of Dehalococcoidia bacterium. Lineage (GTDB taxonomy): Bacteria > Chloroflexota > Dehalococcoidia > Lucifugimonadales > CAZENU01 > CAZENU01. The sequence continues at coordinate 1,787,159 of CBDHDR010000002.1, read as the reverse complement.
CTCGCCGAGTACGTCGGCTGCATCGACGAGGCGGTAGCCTCCGTCGCCGCGTGCGCCGCAACGGGCCTTCCCGTTTTACTCGGCATCCGCCACATCCAGGAAGACGGCACGATGCAGTACGGAGAGCGCCTGGAGGACCTGGCCGCGGCGCTGCGCGACAGCCCCGTCGCGGGCATCATGCTGATGTGCACCGCGCCCGAGCGCATCTCCGCCGGGCTGCCCAGGCTCATCGACGCCTACGACGGCCCCACGGGGGCGTACCCGAACATCGGCTACATGCCGCTCGCGCCCGTCGACCCCGACAAGCCTACGATGACGAACCAGCTCCCGAGCATCAGCGGAGACTTCCTCCAGACGGCCGACTACTACCCGACCCGCCTGGCCGCCTTCGCCCGGGAGTGGAAGGAGATGGGCGCGCGGATCATCGGCGGCTGCTGCGCCACCGGCCCCGAGCACGTCATGGCCATGGCGCTGGTCGTCAAGCAGCTGCCTTGATGTTCAGGAGGCCTCTCCAGGCACGATGATCTACGACGGGCACGCGTACATATTTCCCGACGTCCGGGGCGACGGCGGCTTCGACGACCGACGGGAGTTCCTACGGCATCTCCAGCTCGCTATCGCGACGCACTTCATGCCGGCGCGGCGGAGGCGCGACCGGGCCGCCGCGGACAATAGCGGCCTGATCGACGAGTCGATGCCGCGAGGGTTCGACGCGCTGAAGGAGGCGAGTTTCCGGGCAACCCGGTCCGGTTGCTTCGAGTGGACGGTTGACGGTGAGGACTATTTCAAGCAGTACATGCCGCCCTCCGTGGTCGACATGGAGTTCACGGCCGACCAGCTGATCGCCGAGATGGACTACGCCGAGGTCGACTGGGCCCTCCTGCACCGCACGCCGTACTTGGGCATCGGCAACGACCTGGTCGCGGACGCCGTGAGGGCACACCCGGACCGGATACAGGCGCTCGCCCATGTCCCCGAGTGGAAGATCGCTCCCGACCCCGACTGGGCGATTGCCGAGCTTGACCACGCCATCGCCGATCTCGGGCTTCACGGCCTCCAGCTGCTGCCGGACCACATGGCGCTCTACGGCCAGTCACCCACGTGGGACGGCGACGCGCTCATTCCGTTTTGGGACCACTTCGCTGCCCTGGGCGTACCGCTCTTCGTAACGCCGGGGTTCACGTCCCTGGCGCGCGCCGGCAGCGGGGGCGGCATGGACCTGGGCGAGTTCGAGACCGTCAGCCGGTTCATCGGGCGGTACCCCGACGTGCAGGTGGTGTTGACGCACGGCCTCAGCTGGCGCTCGTTCGCGGACGAGAGCGGCGTCCACGTGCCGGATGCCGCCTACGCCGCCCTGCCCATCGACAACCCGAACTTCCACGTCCAACTCCTGTTCGCCATCTTCCTCGGCGGAATGTACGGCTACCCCATGACCCAGATCAGGACGGCGCTGGAGAAGGTTGTCGAGCGACTGGGTCCCGGCCGGCTCATGTGGGGCACGGACATCCCCATGGTGATGCGCTTTCAAACATACCGCCAGAGCCTCGACTCGCTGCGCCTCAACCTCGATTTCCTCGACCAGGCGGATATCGACCTGATCTGCGGCGGGAACACGGCGCGACTGATGGGCGTCGGATAGCGAGTACACTCGATTTCAGCACGGGGGAGGACCCGTGATCAGACACGTATCGGAAATTGCCGAGGTGATGGATGATGTCGAATAGTACAACCGCGATCGTGATCGGCGCGGGAGCGGTCGGCGTCTGCTGCGCCTACTACCTGGCCGAGCGCGGAATCGACGTGACGCTGGTGGACCGTGGCGACGTCTGCGCCGGGTGCTCCTACGGCAACTCCGGCCTGCTCGTGCCCAGCCACAGCGTCCCGCTCGCCGCGCCCGGGGTGATCTGGCGCGCGCTGAGGTGGATGGCCAAGCCGGACAGCCCCTTCTACATCCGGCCGCGTCCGAGCCCCAGCCTCGTCTCGTGGCTCTGGAAGTTCCGCGCCGCCTGCAGCGAGGAGAACGTCGAACGCGCCATGCCCGTGCTGCGGGACCTGACGATGACCGGCGTCGAGCTCTTCCGCGAGCTCGCCGACGTCTGCGAGAGCGACTTCGGCCTCGGGACGGCCGGCGTCTCGTACGTCTACAGGACCGAGGAGGGTCTGGCGAACGGCCGCAAGGAGGCGGCCCACATCGCGAAGGTCGGCCTCCAGGCCGAAGAGCTCGACCGCGACGGGGTGCGCGAGTTCGCCGGCCTCGAGACGACGGCGATCGGCGGAATGCTGCACCCGTACGACGGCCACGTCACGCCGGGCAAGTACGTGCACGCGCTGGCCGAGGTGTTCGAGCGGGGCGGCGGCACGATCGAGCGCCACACGGCGGTCAGGGGCTTCGAGACCGACGGCAGGCGGGTCAGCGGCGTCGTCACGGACAACGGCGTGCTGGCGGCGGACGAGATCGTCCTGGCCGCCGGCTCCTGGTCTCCCGCCATCGCGTCCCGGCTCGGCGTCAAGCTGCCCATACAGCCGGCGAAGGGCTACAGCGTCAGGTTTCGCCGGCCGGAGAACGCTCCCGCGGTGCCGCTGATCCTCGGCGAGGCGCGCGTTGCCATGACGCCCATGGGTGATACGATGCGTCTGGCGGGAACGCTGGAGATGGCCGGCATGGACCTGTCGATAGACCAGCGTCGGCTCGACGCCGTCCGAGAGTCGGCGGGGCTCTACTTCCCGGCGCTGGACGCGTCGAAGCTGGAGTTCGTCGAGGAGTGGGCCGGCCTGCGGCCCATGTCGCCCGACGGCCTGGCGCTGCTGGGCCGTTGGCCGTCCTACGACAACCTGACGATCGCGGCCGGCCACGGCACGATGGGCGTATCGACCAGCCCCGCCAGCGGGAAGCTGGTCGCCCAGATCATCACCGGCGACGAGCCCCTCACCAACCTCGCCCCGCTGGACCCGACCCGGTTCGGTTAGACTCCCCAAACTGGAGAAATCAAGAACCGCTACCTTGAGGTTCGTTCTATACGCGAGCCCGTGTCGCCTCCTGCAAGGACAACACGGACGTTGACAACAACACAAGTGTTGTGCACGATATGAACGGATGACCGCGAGGGAGTTCCGACGCTGGCTGAGAAGGCAGGGCTGCACCTTCCACACCCACAAGGGCGGCAGCGGACATCTCACCGTCCGGCTCGGCAATCGCACCAGCCAGTTGCCGATGCACGGAGGCGGAAAAGAGTTGGGACGTGGGCTCGTAGCGAAGATCAAGAAAGACCTGGGGTTGGACTGATGCTTGCCTATCCGATAACGCTCGAAGACGATGACGGGACCCTGCTGGCGACATCGCCCGACTTCCCGGAGTTGACCACCTTCGGAGACGACCGTGAGGAAGCCATCGCTCGCGCCGTCCACGCACTGGAAGAGGCGATAGCTGCCCGCATACACGATCGCAAGGACATTCCCCCGCCGTCGCGGGGCGACACATACGCCGTGCTGTCGACGCTGACTTCGGTGAAGGTAATCCTGTACCAGGGGATGAGAGATCAGGGCGTCGGCAAGGCGGAGCTGGCCCGCCGCCTGGGGTGGCACATGCCGCAGGTGGACCGGGTGCTCGACATTCAGCACCGGTCGCGGCTGGACATGATGGACGCCGCCCTGGGGGCCATCGGGCGGCAGTTGCACGTGGCCGCATCCGCCACCGCCGGGTCCGCGGTGACGGCCGTCGGAAACGAGACCTCAGGCTCGAATTAGAGAGCCATCGTGTACGAAACCGGCCGCGAGCTTCAGCGGATGTTCACGCAGACGGACTGTACGCCGTTGACGGCGTAGCCGAGGGGAGTCCAGGCGTTCTCCATCGGCTGCCGGTTGCCGGCCTCGTCGCGAGCGCGCGCGATCAGCGTGTGATGGCCGGGGGCCGACGGCTCCCAGTCCACCCTCCACTGGCGCCAGGCGTGCCGGTGCGACAGGCCGCCGAGCTGCGCGGGCCGCCACGTCTCGCCGTCGTCGCTCAGCTCCACTCCGGCTATCGGAGCTTCGCCCGACCAGGCGAGGCCGCCCACGCGAAGCCGGCCAATGGAGTGGACCTCCCCGTGACGCGGCTGACTGATCAGCGACTTCACGAACATGCGCGTCAGGGGCTCCGAGGCCCCGTTTCGGCCCGGCATGACGTAGCGCTCGCTTTGGAAGAAGCCCTCGAAGGGCCGGGACAGCAGCGTAATCCTCGTCAGCCACTTCACGGAGGCCATGCCGTACCATCTCGGGACCACCAGCCTGAGCGGATGGCCGTGGTCGTCGGGCAGCGGCTCGTCGTTCATCTCGTACGCCAGCAGCGTGTCCGGGTCCATGGCGACGTCCAGCGGCAGGCTCCGCTCGTAGGCCATGCGCCCGCGTCCCGGAACGGGCTCGCCCGAGTCGGCGCCCACGAACAGCGCCTCGACGGCCGCGTCGGTCGGGGTGGCCGCCGCGAGCACGTCCCGCAGCGCCACGCCGGTCCAGATCGCCGTGCTCACGGCCCCGCCGCGGAACTGGTTGCCCGTGACCGGCGGGTCGAGGTCGACGCGGTTGTTGCCAGCGCACTCCATCGTCACGGGGATCGTGCGCGGGGGCAGCGCCCTGATGTCGGACAGGCTGAGCGCGGAGGGGTTGTAGACCTCGCCGTCGACGACGAGCGACCAGTCGGCCGGCTCGATGGAAGGGTTCTCGAAGTGGTTGCGGGCGTAGTAGAGGGCGTTCGGAGTGACCCAACTCTGTATGGCGGCGACCGGGGTCTCGCCCACGAACGGGTCGGAGTCGATGGTTACCAAGGTTGCGGGTTGGGGATGCGGCTGAGTGTGCCAGGGATCTTGCGTGATCCCGGCAGCCTCAGCCCGGGTACACCTGCAATAGTTCATATGTGCCCCCTGCGGTGACCGTACTGGAGATTGGGGCCATTCTACGCACCGTCCGGCGGCGCTTCAAGGGGCCTCTTCTGGAGTTCACTGTTCACACAACCCGCTCATCCTGAGTAGCGCCGGGGCTTCACCGGCGCGAATCGAAGGGCGCACGCAATCTTCCCGCCGATGCTCGTGTCGACCCCACCCAAGACTGAGTCGTGCGCGCCCCTCGATACACCCCGACGAAGCGTCGGGGCACTCGGGGTGAACGGAGCTTGACTTAAAGATGTGTCGCTGGAACGAAACCCTGCGTTGCCGCGGGGCTACAGGATGCCGAGCTTGCGGGCCTTGGCGCGGAGGAGGTCCATGCGGTCGCCGACGTCGTCGAAGCCGGACGCGTCGGCCCTGGCGTGGACCAGGTTCCCCGACTCGTACAGATCGAATCCGGACAGTCTCTTGTCGTTGTGGACGGCCTCCAGATCCGCGACGTAGGCATCGTCGACGACGGCGCGGTCGACGTAGCGGTTCAGGTAGAGCGGAACGCCGGCCCGGTTGGCGACTGCCATGGCCTCCTCGGCCACCGGGTCGCCCAGCGCGCGGTCCAGGAGCTGCCGGTCTGGTACGCCGCCCGGCGGGTCCTCCCACGCCTCGAACCAGCTCGTGCGCAGCGTCGCGCCGTCGAACAGCCCTTCGGCGAGCCACGTCTTCCAGTCGAAGTGCAGGTTGGCCGGGAAGCCCATGATCCGGCCGTGGCTGGCGTCCGGGCGGAAGGCCTCGGTGTGCAGGTGGAACTGCAGCTTCCTGCCGGCCGCGCGCACCCGGCGGCTCATGCCCCGCAGATAGTCGGTGTAGTACTCGCCGCGCATCTCGGCGATGAGTCCGCGGTCTTCGGCGCCGCCGGGCTCGCGGCCGTGGCGCTCCCGGAAGGCCTCGACCACCGGCTCGTTGTAGCCGTAGTCGAACGGGTCGTCGACGATGTTGCCGTGGGACGATATGCGGATGTCTATGCCGTCGACGCCGGCGTCGAGGATGAAGCCGACCCACCCGTCCCAGGCCTTGCGCATCTCCGGGTACATCTCGCACGGAGTCGACGGTACGTACCCGTTACGCCCCTTGGCGAAGGCGACCGCGCCGCCGCGGTGCATCATGCTCCAGCCGTCGGAACCCGTGTACGGCGAGTTGTCGGCGTCCAGCGCGATCTGCAGGACGCCGAACCCCGAGTCGAACTCCAGCCCGCCGGTCCGGAAGTCCCTGGGCCGGTGCCAGATCGTCGACAGGCTGGCCACCTCGACCGGCAGCGGGTCGGGACCGTCTCCGTAGGCCTCGATCATCGCCTGCGGCGTGTTGACGAAGTCCGGCTCACCGTCGTCGAGGCCGGTAGTCACCACGACGAACCGGTCGCGCAGGTCGAGGCCCTCCAGGCTGAGCGTCCTGACCGGGGCGCCCTCGGAGGTCACGATCTCGCCGTAGTAGTCGCGCACCTCGTTTGGTGACGGCTCCACCGACTCGACGAGCGTGAAGGGGACGTCGCGCCGCTCGTAGCGGTAGTTGTTCGGACTGGTCCAAATCTGGAGGTCGTCCCTGCCGACGCGCGTCGGCCCGTCGTCCTTTTTTCGCAGCACGATCCGTCGCACGGGCAGGGAGTCGAGGTCCGGCGGCAGGGCGACGGGACGCCGCTTCTCCCGCAGGTGGGGGTAGCGCTCCATGATCGGCGAGACGTACCACAGCGTACCGCCCACGCGCTTGAGGCTCGTCGCGTCGGCATCGTCCGAGCCCTCCGGGTACGTGCCCGATATGCCGGCGTGGTAGGGCTTGAAGACGCCGTAGACCTCGATGCCGTGCGCGTGGCCGGCGGTCACGGCCGCCCCGAGCGGATTGACGAGGCTCCTCGCGGTCTCCCGGATGTTGCGCTCCGGGTTGCGGAAGTAGATGTCCCCGGCCCAGTACGAGTCCGGGTCCTCCTCGCCGTAGTATATCCAGTAGATGCGGGTGACGCCGATGCTCCTCAGCTCGGCCATCATCCCGCGCAGCAGATCGGGCGTGAAGACGGCGCGCGAGGCGTCGCCCGGGAAGTCGATCGTGCAGGAGAGGATGAAGTCTGGGCGGGTCATGGGCGCCTACAGGTTGACCTGCGGCTCGATGTAGCCCCTGAGCTTGTTGTATATCTGGACGCGCCGGCGCTGGGTGTCGGCGATGATGATGCGAGACCTGTCCGCGTCGAAGACGAGGTCGCACGGCAGGGCCAGCCGCCACTCCGGCTCCAGGGTGTCCACGAGGCGGCGAGCCTTCGCCACGTCGTCGTTGGCGTCGATCGTCTCCTGGAACCACTTCGACGGCGTCTGGGCGTCGCCGATCAGGCTGGCGAGGAACTCGCCGTCCGGCGCGAATACCTGCACGCGGGAGTTGCCCCAGTCGGACACGTACACGTCGCCGTCGGGGTCCACCGCGACGCCGGACGGCCGGTTGAGCTCGCCTCTCCCGCTGCCGTAAGACCCGAACTCCACCAGGTAGTCGCCGGAGGGGCCGAACTTCTGCACGCGGTGGTTCTTGTGGTCGGCCACGTAGACGTTGCCGCCGCCGTCGACCGTGAGGCCCCACGGCTTGTCGAGCTCGCCTCTCCCGCTGCCGTACGACCCGAACTCCATCAGGTAGTCGCCGGAGGGGCCGAACTTCTGCACGCGGTGGTTCAGGGAGTCGACGACGTACAGGTCGCCGTTGGCGTCGACGTCGATGCCCGACGGGCCTCTGAGCTGCCCCGCGCCGGAGCCGGCCTCGCCCCAGTGGCCGAGGTAGGCGCCGTCCTGCGCGAAGACGGTGACGCGGTTCAGCCACTCGTCGGTGACGTAGACGTTGTAGTCGGAGTCCACGGCGATACCGGTCGGCCATATGAGCCCGCCGTCACCGTCGCCGCGTTTGCCGAACTGGCCGACGATCTCCTCGTCCCCGGGCGTGTCGCCGATCGACAGGCGCAGCACGGTGACCAGATAGGCGGCGCGCGTCACGCAGTAGACATCGTCGCCCTCGCCGACGGCCAGCGCGACATCGCCGAGCATCTCCCGACCGCCGACCTGGTGGCTGTAGTCGTACACGCGACCGCCGACCATCTGCGTCAGCATGACTTCCTCCTCTGGCGCGCCGTTGCGCCGACCCGTGCCGGGATGGCTACAGGTAGGCGGGTTTCTCGAACACTCCCTCGACTATCGGCTGGGCGTCCAGGCCGAGCCAGTCCTCCACAATCGTCGTATAGACGCCGCGGAAGTCCGTGTTCGGGATGGGGTCGCCCTGCTCGAGGTCCTCCGGCCGTATGGACGGGTACTCGCTGTACTGCCCGCCCTTGACCCGGTCTCCGACGACAAAGGAGACGCCCGCGGCACCGTGGTCGGTGCCGGAGCCGTTGTCGGTTGTGCGGCGGCCGAACTCGGAGAACATCAGCATGATGACGTTATCCGCCGCGTCGTGCTCGCGCAGGTCGTCGAAGAAGTCTCTGACGGCCACCGATATCTCGTCCCACAGCTTCGTCTGGGTGCCGTTCTGGTCGGCGTGGGTATCGAAGCTGCCGTGGTCGCAGTAGAAGACCCTCGTCCCGAGGCCGGCGAGGTGGACCTGTGCGATGCCCTTGAGCTTGCTCGCGATGCTGTTGTCGGCGTACTCGACCGTCGACTCGTACATCGCCGGCGCCACCGTGAGGATGTCGGCGCCCTTCAGCGCGTCGAGGCCGGTCTGGCCGAGGAAGTCCATCACCGGCCCGGTGCCGATGGCCGGGGCGTACATCCGCTTGTAGCGGTCGAGCACGCGCTCGCGCTGCTGGCTCTCGGTTATCCCGGTCAGCATGCCGTAGTTGTCCAGGTTCTCGACGGCCGCGACGGGCACGCCGGGGGCGGCGAGGGCGCGGAACAGGCTCGGCCCCATGCTGACCGCCGTGACCACGTTCTCCTTGTCCGGGTCCAGCTCCCGCACGACGCGGCCGAGCCAGCCCTCGGTGCCCAGCTTGTCCGGCTCGCAGGTGTGCCAGATGTCCATCGAGCGGAAGTGCGACCGCGGCGAGTTCTCGTAGCCGACGCCGTGGATGATCGCGACGTTGCCCTCGTTGTACATGTCGCGTATCGGGCCCATGCTGGGATGGAACCCGACCTCGTCGTCGATCGGCAGCACCTGCTCCTCGGGCACCGTGACCAGCTTGCGGTAGTCGCGGTACAGCGGGTTCGCGTACGGCACGACACAGTTCAGGTAGTCGTTGCCCCCGGTGAGCTGCAGCACCACCAGGACCGGGTCTTTCTCCGCCACCGTCATCATCGTGTACCTCCTCGAAGGCGGACGGCGGCGTCCGCCTTCCCGCGAAAATCGATGCGCCGCTCCGTCGTTCCCAGTTCACCCGTCGTTCCCGCGCAGAGCCTGCCCTCGTGGAGACGGGGGCGGGAACCCATCGCCGGCTCTCCTGGATTCCCGCCCCCTTCTCCACGGGGGCAGGCTCTCCGCGGGAATGACGGTTAACCGAGGGGCGGCCTCCGCGCAACGCCTATTTCCCGCAACTCCCTACGCGAACTGGAACTCCCTGAGCGCTACGATGAGCTGCAGCAGCTCGCTGACCCTCTCCTCAGACCTGGCGGACGCCTCTTCGCCGTCCCAGCTCAGGGTGCCGTCGGCCGACACGTGGTCGACCAGCTCGGTACGGGCCCCGGCGTCGACCTCCATCTGGCCGACCAGGTCGAGGCACGCGTCGACGACCTGCTCGGGCGAGCGCCCGTTGGACCTGATCTCGTCGACGATGCCGCGCACGCCCGGCCTGCTCACGTCGCCGATCATCTCGGCGAAGAAGTTGGTGCGCCTCATCAGGGAGCCGCTGTTGATCCACTCCGTCCCGGTGTGCCAGCCCTCGACGCTCGGCGGGTTCAGCAGCTCCTGGCCCATGTAGGTTATCTGGTTCGACCAGTCCATCGTCGACGGCTGGGGGCTCTCCGCGCCGCCGACGAACCGGAGCATGCCGACCACGGCGTCCGCCGGGCTCTTCACCTTGGCGAACCGGGCGGCCTTGAAGAAGTCGGAGTTGAACAGCAGCCGCAGCACGGGCCGCACGTCGTAGTCGTTGTCCAACAGCGCCTCGGCCAGCAGGTCGACGGCGTCCGGGTCCTTCGGCGCGGTGACCGACCACGCGGGCACCTGCGCTTCGTCCGCGACGAAGAAGTTGTACAGGTGGCGGGCGATGAAGTGGGCGGTGGCCGGCTGGCGAAGGATGATGTCGACTATGTCCTCGCCGTTGAAGTTGCCGGTGTGGCCGAGGAAGCTCTTGTCGCCGTTGTCGTGGTCGTCGGCGTCGTAGACGAAGTGCCAGTCGAACCTGCCCATCGGGAACCGGGGCAGCTTCTTGCTCATGGTCCAGCCCGTGAAGGCGCGGGAGCACTCCCTGACGTCGACCTCTGTGTAGTTGCCGACGCCCATCGTGAACAGCTCGAGGAGCTCGCGGCCCCAGTTCTCGTTGACGGCGGCGCCGTGGTTCTGGTTGTTGTCCAGCCAGAAGATCATGGCCGGGTTCTTCGCGACGTCGAGCAGCAGCTCGCGGAACCTGCCAAGCCCCTTCTCGCGGAACATGTCGACCATATCCGTTATCTCGTCGTAGTGGTCGACTTTGGAGACGCCCGTGGCGAATATCTGGTGCCAGAAGACGGTCATCTTCTCCTGGAGGGGCGCGTCGGTGTTGATCATCCGCCAGACCCAGCTCGACTGGCCGATTCCGCCTAGCGTGCCGGGCTTCCACTGGTAGTTGAAGTAGCGCCAGAACTCGTGGATGTCGACCGGCTCCTGCGCTTCGGGGCGCAGAAGCTCCTCGACCGTCTGCTCGTAGCCGGCGGCCGCGCGCCTCTCCAGCTCCGCGCGCGCGGAGCCGAACGCGGCGCGTCTCATCAGGTGTGCCATCAGGGCGATATCGTCAGCGGCCATCCGGTCTCCTCCCGAGGGTATGTGGCTGTGCGTCGGTGGACGAGCGGCAGGCGCCGAAGAGCCTGCCGCCGTCAAATATAAGCGCGCAGCCCCACCTTGTCAAAAGCCCAGGCCCGCGGGCGGCCGGTCACGGTTGGCGGGCAGCCAGCCTGCGCACTCGATACGCGCAGTGAAGCAACCCCCGCGTTGGGGAGCAAGCTACTGGTAGCCCTGGGAGACCATCCCCACCGCGTCCAAGGGAATGCCAAGCTGGGGCAGAAGCACAGGCAGCACAAGAACCAGTCTGCGGGAGTCGCGTCCTGTAACCCGTATGGTCTGACGTCTCGTCTCAGGTCTGAGTTCGTCGAATCTGCTGAGACCGTTCAGGTAGAGTGCCTCACCATGGTCCCTTCCATAATCCGACGAGTTCCATGCTACCCTCGCATTCCTGATTTCTATGGTGTTCCCCGGCGACTCCCTGAACCGGACCAGGATCGTTGCCCAACGCCACAGCTCCCTATAGTCGTACTTCGCCGGGATAATTTCGACAGTGGTCGTAGCGCTAATGGTACGAGACCTTGTCTCTCCATCCGACTGATACGTGCAGCGGCCGATCACGTCATGGCAAGGAACCAGCCTGTCCTTGAGGGCCTTGAGCTCAGCCTGGTCCGTGGGGGGATCCTTGATCTGGAAATAGACGGCGGCCTGGTCCCCTCTAACGGTTTGGTCATACCCTGCGATGCCTAGGTCAGGGAACTTCTTCCACAGATCGCAGGCTATGGAGGACAATTCGACCCAGCAGTCCATCTCAGGAAAGTTGGTTACGTCGACAGCCGACACATCGAACACCCCGCCCGGTCTGGTCTTGCGCAGCCCCTGCGCGGAGACCTCCGGCCACATCCGGTCCCACTGTTGCCACTTCTCGCCGCCGGTCTCTTCCGGCGTGATGGCTTCCCGCAGGCGCCACTCATTCCAGTTCCTATCTAGTTCGCTCTCTGTCGGCTCGAACCATGAGATCGGCGCGCCGTGACCGGCTTCAAACACTCGACTGTTCCTGGTGTACTTGACTAAAATCCGGGCGTCTGAGCCGTCATTGGCCATCGTGACAAGAAGGCCGTCGGTGAATTGCGGCTCCCGAGAATAGATGGCGATGCGGGAGCCGTCCGGAGACCACGAGGCAGCCAGGTCAAGCGCACGCTTTGATGGCATCGCGAACAGGCGTCCGGGATCGGAACCGTCCGCGTTTACGACGACGATCACGGCACCGTCGCCCGCGAGTCGCCCGGAAACCAGTATCCTGGTCCCGTCCGGCGACCAGGATACGTCTCCGAAGCTCAGAGTGAACAGGTCCCGGTGCCCGAGCACCTTCGTCACGTTGGAGCCGTCTGGAGCCACCGTCACGACCGCCTCAGCATCGCCTTCCCTCCTCACGAAGGCTAGCCGGCTGCCGTCGGGAGACCACCCCGGAAGGCCTCCGGTCTCTCCAAGTCTCGTCAGGCCCGACCCGTCGGCCCCGACGGTGTAAAGGGCTCCCGATCGCCTCGGTGAGTCTCTCTCTTCATGTGGTCGGACCGGGAGACCGCTCTCATGCGCAACGAGCGCAAGCCTCCGGCCATCGGGAGACCACGCCATGCGTCTCGCAGGGATACCCGGCGCAATGTCCCGAACGTCCGATCCGTCGGAGGCCATGGTATAGGTCGCAAAGGGGCCTGAAGCCTCTTGCCTCGACTCCGGTTCCTCGCGCCCCGTGCGATTCGATGAGAAGGCGATGCGTGTCCCGTCGGGCGACCAGATGGGATTCAAGTACTCGACTCGAAGATTGGCGCTCTTGGTGAGTCTGCGCCTGTCTGATCCGTCAAGAGCGGAAGTGACAATGTCCAACCGGTATCTATTGGGCCAGGGAAACCAACCGCCATGTTTGATCGCCGAGTACGCTATGCGGGCATCGACCGGAGAGGTGTTTGGCGCCATGCCGACGTCACCAACTCCCGTCAGCCGTCGCAATCCTGAGCCGTCCGACCCGACCACATACAGGACTTGCTTGTGGGTAAACGCCACGAATTCGCCGTCGGCGGACCACTGAGGCGGATGGTATGGGGACAGCGACCAAGGGCCACCAATCTGGTTGCGACGCCACGCTGGGTCGACGTAGCCCTGATCCACCGGGGCGGATAACCACACAGTCACAACAACCGTCAGGACTGCGAATATGATGTGCGTCCGATACTTCAAGGCTACTCCCCACACCAGATCACGTCATCGCTGTAGCCGAAACGGACCGATCGCGGACGGTTCGCCGCCCCCGGCGACGGCTAGAAGCCGCCCAGCTCGACTACCCGGCGCTCCTCCATTGCGGCGTCCGCGGCGAAGCCGACCAGGTGGCTGGAGATCGAGTCGTCCAGGGACGTGCACGAGATGGAGCGGGGCCGGCCCTGCACCAGGCTCACGAAGTCCTCCACCAGCCGCATGTCGCCGCCGCCGTGACCGCCGAACGCGCCCTGCATGTCGCCGGAGACGTCCGTGTCGACCCGCTCCTCCGAGTACTCGGTGCCCGGGTCGATCTGCCTGACCACGAAGCTCTGGTCTTCGAACACGCCCTGGATTTCCCCGGTCGTGCCGACGAGATGGACCGACCGTGATGGACGCGCCGTGCCTCCGACCATGTTGTGCGTGGCCGTGGCGCCGTCGTCGAACTCGATCGCGACGGCTTGGCGGTCGACATCGAAGGGCGCACGCGCGATCCCCTCGAGCGTGAACAGTTACCGGAGAACAGCCCGGCTCGTACACACCCGTGACTGGGTCGTAGCTCATCACCCAGTCGGCGCTGGCGGAATGCGCCGCGCCACGATCAAGATGTCCGATAGACCAAGGGCGCGTCCCGCCTCGTGCACCATCATCAAGTAGTCCACGTCGTCTCCTCGCGCTGTCCAGCGGTCCTGGCGACTCCCCGCCAGTCGCATCGGACGGTGTTGGCCTGTGCCGTCCCCCTGACTACGATGTGGACGGGCGACGCGTCCAGCGTTAGCAATCCCCTGTCCAGCACGTCCTCCACGCTGGGGGCCGCGACCGGCTCTGGGCCCGCTGCGCCGCCCCCCGCCGAGAAGAGGCCGAACCCGCTGACGTCCCGCGGCTCGCACGAGGCGTCGACCGCGCAGGCCGGTGTACTTTGCGGGCTGGGTTCGAGGATCAGACTTGATGTAGATGTCGCCGGCTGTGTGAGACTGGGCCTGGACGGCGGGCTCTGCGCCAGGGCGGGCGTAGGCCTCGGGGTCGCACCCCGGCCCATCTCTCCCTCGTCCCACCGGTACCAGGACTCATCCTGCTCTGGCAGCGCGACGGGCGCCATCGTCCGCAGCGCCGCGCCAGCAGAGCCAGCATCGGGGTAATGGACGGCGATGAGAGACCCGTCCGGAGACCACGAGACACCTGCCGGAGTCAACCAGGTTGCGGAAATCAAACGCGGGGAACCGGCACCGTCCGAGCGAACGATGCTCACCGCCTGGGTCTCACCCCACGGTGCCTTCGAGTGTGGGATCCTTAGGCCGGTGATCGCTATCCTGGTCCCGTCCGGCGACCAGGATACGTTGAACACGGGCTCCGTGATGCCCGTAGAGCGCACCTCGCTGCTCTCGAACACCGTCCGCTCGTTGGCACCGTCCGGGTCCGTCGTGACGATGGCAACGTGGGTATCGCCGTCGCTCCTTGCAAACGCTATCCGGCCGCCGTCGGGAGACCACGAAGGAGTGCCCACGGCCTCCCCGATTCTCGTCAGGCCCGTCCCGTCGGCACCGACTGTGTACAGCACCTCATTCACGGGGTAGCTCACTGTCGTGACAGGGTCGTACCATGCCCCATCTGGCGAGTCAGGCTCGCGCGCCATGAACGCGAGCCGCCGGCTGTCGGGAGACCACACGGGCGGGCTTCTATCTGCAGCGATACGGATGCCCGATACAACGTTGCGACGGTTCGAGCCGTCGGAGTCCATGACCTGCAGCCCTCTGCCGATGAAGGCGATACGGGATCCATCCGGCGACCAAGCCGGGCTGAAGTTGTTGCCGCTCTTGGTGAGTCTGCGTCTGCCTGATCCGTCGAGCCTGGAAGTAACGATGTCCCACTGGTAGTCCTCAATCTCAGGAAGCCACCAACGGTGATGCTTGTACGCCGCGTACGCCATCCGAGAGCCATACGGGGAGATGCTCGGCGACTGAGCAGCGTCAAGTCCGTCATCGAAGTTCCATATCCACTTTGGGGAGTCGTCGCCTGTCACATCTCGCAATCGCGAACCGTCCCCCATGATCGTGTACACAGTTCGGCCGTGACTGAACACGATAAGCGTGCCGTCTGGGGACCATTGCGGCGGGGCCGTATCATATTGCGCCGCACCGTGGATGCGATTTGAGTGTTCCTCGTACCGCGCCGAGTTCGTCACGGTCGCCTCGCAGTAGTATATGGACCCGCCACACGTCAGAAGCGCGAGCGCCATCAATCCGCCCACGGTGTACCAGAAGATGCGAGCCAAGGTGCGAGCCGTGGTGATCTTCATGGGTTCAACGCCTGGTGGAATCCCCGGAGGGGCAAACCGACGTATCCGTCGGTGGACTCTATCGGGTTGTCATGCAGCCTGATCGCGTCGCTCTCCTCGCTGTCAAGAGTTGCGGCTGACTGACCTCCCGGCCTCGCCAGGTTCAAGTAGTCCACGTCGTCTCCTCGCGCTGTCCGGCGGTCCTGGCGACTCCTCGCCAGTCGCATCGGACGGTGTTGGCCTCTGCCGTCCCCCGGATCACGATGTGCACGGGAGACGCATCCAGCGTTAGCAATCCCCTGTCCAGCACGTCCTCCACGCTGGAGGCCTCGACTGGCTCTGGGCCCGCTGCGCCGCCCCCCGCCGAGAAGAGGCCGAACCCGCTGACGTCCGCGGCCCGCACGAGGCGTCGACCGCGCAGGCCGGTGTACTTTGCGGGCTGGGTTCGAGGATCAGACTTGATGTAGATGTCGCCGGCTGTGTGAGACTGGGCCTGGACGGCGGGCTCTGCGCCAGGGCGGGCGTAGGCCTCGGAGTCGCACCCCGGCCCATCTCTCCCTCGTCCCACCGGTACCAGGACTCATCCTGCTCTGGCAGCGCGACGGGCGCCATCGTCTGCAGCGCCGCGCCAGCAGAGCCAGCATCGGGGTAGTGGACGGCGATGAGAGACCCGTCCGGAGACCACGAGACACCTGCCGGAGTTAACCAGGTTGCGGAAATCGTAATTGATTAGCGGATGGAAGGGAAGGGTGTTCAGAGTGAAGGGGAGTAGATGGGAGTGCCGCTGAACACAGCGCAGAGCCGGTCCACGACAGGCTGGTCGCCTCCATTGCGCTCCAACGTCCTGATTACGCTGGTGAAGGCTGAGAACGCATCGGCCCCCTCCACCGTCTTGGAGCAGTGCGATACCTTCCGCGCGATCACTGCCGGGCGGAGCGCTCGTTCAGCACGGTTGTTGGTCGGCTCAATGCCCGGATCGTCCAGGAAGCGCAGCAGGTTGCCCCGGTCGTCGTGCCAGCCCAACTCGTTCTGCAGCCTCAAGTTGTCCGCATCAGCCATCGGGCGGTCGCGGAGATGATAGCTCAGCTGTTGCTTCAACCGTTCGGCCTGGACCGCAAAGTTCTCAGCCTCTCCTCGGTGATATGCCCTCCACAGGTCCATCGCTTCTCGCAAAAGCGCACTCAGACTCTTGCCGAAGCTGCGTCCCCTCCCTGTCTTGGTCTGGACCACCTCGCTGACCGAGCGCAACACGTGCGCCAGACACTTCTGCTGCCTCACCTCGGACAGCGCCTGGGCGTCGTAGCTGCGGCCCCGATCAGTCACCATCACCCCTCCATAGTCCGAGGGGACCACCTCCCGCACCTCTTCGTTCCGGTGACGAGCACGGACTTGATACACCGCAGCCTCATCCGTCTCGAACGCCATCAGAAACGCTCGCTCGCCTCCCACTCGCCAGCCCGTGTCGTCGGTGTGGACGAACGGACTCGCCCGCACCGATGTCCGCAACTTGCGGTAGGCATCACCCACCGCACCCTTGGCACGACGCAGCGCGTCCTGGCTGATCGCTCCCTGGCTCACTCTCACACCAGTCAGCGCTCTGAGAACGGCAGGAACCTTCCGTACCGGAACGCCCACCCCATAGTGGAGCACGTGGGCCGCCGCCATCAGCCGCTTCCCCACTCGGTGGGCGCTGGCCCCGTACTGGTCAGGCGCTATGTCCGGATGACGCCCTCGCACAGCCTTGCCGCACGACCGGCACCGGCATACCTGCACACGATACGCCGTTACCTGGGGACGTGGGACCGGTGGAAGGTCGGTCACGTAGGCAAGCCGCACTCCCTCATGTTCGAGGACGCCTCCACATCCGGGGCAGGTGTCCCCCAACACTGGCACTGCTACAACCGGCTCGGTCACCTCATCGGCAGACGGCGGCTTGCGGTAGATGAACTGCCCCGTACCCGGCTTGCGGCCAGGACGCTTGGGCTTGCTGCTGCGCCTGCCCTTGGAGAACGGCGCAGCCTGTCGCTTTCCCGCTCGCTTGGCCTCGGCGAGTTCCTTATGCAACTCTTCGTTGGCTGCCGTCAACCGCGCGTTCTGCTCTTGAAGCCGCGTCACCAACGCGATAAACTGATCCCGTTCAGAGGGGGACAAGCTTGGGGAACTGCACATAGCCAAAGTCTAAACCAGCACCCAGCGCTCGCCGCAACCCCTCTACGGGCCACTAAACCGCTAATCAATTACCGGAAATCAAACGCGGGGAACCGGCACCGTCCGAGCGAACGATGCTCACCGCCTGGGTCTCACCCCACGGTGCCTTCGAGTGTGGGATCCTTAGGCCGGTGATCGCTATCCTGGTCCCGTCCGGCGACCAGGATACGTTGAACACGGGCTCTGTGATGCCCGTAGAGCGCACCTCGCTGCTCTCGAAGATCGTCTTCTCGTTCGCGCCGTCCGGGTCTGTCGTGACGATCGCAACGTGGGTATTGCCGTCAATCCTGGCAAAGGCTATCCGACCGCCGTCGGGGGACCACGAAGGGGTGCCCGCCGCCGCCCCGATTCTCGTCAGCCCCGTCCCGTCGGCACCGACTGTGTACAGCACCTCCTTCTCGGGGTACACTTTTTTCGTGACAGGGTCGTACCGCGTCCCAGGTGGCGAGTCCGGATCCCGCCCTATGAACTCCCGCGCTATGAACGCGAGCCTTCGTCCGTCGGGAGACCACACCAACGGGCTAACCTTCGCAACGACGTCAGGCGCCAGGCGGCGAACATCTGAGCCGTCGGAGTCCATGATGGAAACCCTGCGACCCGATATGAAGGCGATGCGCGACCCATCGGGCGACCAGGAGGGACTGAATTTGTAGGCGTGGCTCGTGAGTTTGCGCGTGTTCGACCCGTCGAGCGCCGAGGTGACGATCTGCCAGCTGTGGTCCTCGATCTCAGGGAGCCACCAACGGTCATGCTTGAACGCCGCATAGGCTATCCGAGTGCCGTCCGGAGAGATGCTCGGCGACTGAGCGACATCAAACCCGTCATCGTAGTTCCATATCCACTTTGGAGGGTCGTCGCTTGTCACATCTCGCAATCGCGACCCGTCGGACGCGATCGTATAGACAACTTGGTTGTGGCTGAACACGATGAGCCTGCCGTCGGGGGACCATTGCGGCAGAAAACTGTCAAAGGCCCGTGCATACTTGACGTCCAGTCCCCATCCGTAGCTTGCACCCTCTACTATGCCCCCGCCCGTCGCGGCGCAGTGGTAGATGGATCCGCCACACGTCAGAGTCAGGAGCATCGCCAATCCGCTCACCGTGTACCAGAAGATGCGAGCCAAGATGCGAGCCGTGGTGATCTTCATGGGTTCAACGCCTGATAGAGAGCGCGGATGGCCAGGATGTCGTCAGCAAGCAAGGCGCTGCTCCTCATGTTCCGCCGTGACTCGTGCACGAGTCCGCCAAGGCAAGGCTAATTCACGCGCCGGAAGTCGTCAACGATGTGTCGGATTCCGAGGTAGGTACCCGACCGTGGGTTCCCAACCCCATCTCCACGAGGGCAGGCTCCTCGTGGAAATAACCGTTGCTCGAGGTCTCCCTCCGCGGGAACGACAGCACCCAAGGGCGGCCCCGGGCATCGCTGCCGGCTAGAAGCTGGACAGCTCGACTACCCGGCGCTCCTCCATTGCGGCGTCGGCGGCGAAGCCGACCAGGTGGCTGCTGATCGAATCGTCCAGGGACGTGCATGAGATGGAGCGGGGCTCGCCCTGCACCAGGCTCACGAAGTCCTCCACCAGCCGCATGTCGCCCCCGCCGTGGCCGCCGAACGCGCCCTGCATGTCGCCGGACACGTCCGTGTCGACCCGCTCCTCCGAATATTCGGTAGCCGGGTCGATATGCCTGACCACGAAGCTCTGGTCTTCGAAGACGCCCTGGATCTCCCCGACGGTGCCGACGAGATGGATGGACCGGGAGGGACGCGCCGTGCCTCCGACCATGTTGTGCGTGGCCGTCGTCCCGTCGTCGAACTCCATCGCCACCGCCTGGCGGTCCACGACGTCGTTGTCCATGCGCCACACGCATCGGCCGTAGTCGCTCGTCTTCAGTAGCTCAACGCGGTCCTCGTCGGTGGGACTGCCGACGTCCTCCAGACCGGACCAGACGTAGAAGGCCCACCGGTCGGGATGGTCGAGGTAGTGCTTGCGGGCCGAGTACAGGCAGTCGGCCTCTATGGCGCAGTCGACCAGGCACCGGGCGCCCGCGCCCGGCGGGGCGTTCTCGGCGCGGAAGTACGACCGGGAGCCGAAGCTGGACACGGCGACCGGCCTGGAGCCTGCCTTAAGCCACATGATGAGGTCGAGGTCGTGGCAGCACTTGGCCATCAGCATCGAGGACCCGCCCGCCCTGCGGCGCCACTTGCCGCGAACGAACCCGACCGCCATGTGATGGTAGCTGACGTGCTCGACTGTCTGGACGCTGACGATGTCGCCGATCACGCCGGCGGCGACACGCTCCTTGATGGCGCGGTAGAAGGGCGCGTACCGCAGGACGTGGCAGACCATGACGTGGCTGCCGCCGCGGGCCGCCGTTTCGACCAGGGTGCGCATCTCGTCTTTGCCGGTCGCGAACGGCTTCTCCAGCAGGAGGTGGTAGCCGGCGTTCAGCAGCGGGACGGAGGTCGGTACGTGAAGGCGGTCCATGGTGCCGTTGATCGCGGCGTCGGCGAACCTGGGCCGCGCCGCCAGCTCTTCCGCGGACGCGAAGCAGCGCGTCTCGGGGATGCCAAAGCGCTCCGCCGTCTGGCGCCGGCGCAGCTCCGAGGGGTCGGCGACGCCGACGATCCTGAACCGGTCCGGGCGCTGCTCGGAGTACGCGGCGTAGCCGACGCCGCGATGGCCCGCGCCGACGATCACGGCGGTGACGGGGCGTGTGGCGGTGTGTGGCTGTCGCATCGCGTCTACTGTCCCGACTCCTGGGCTCGTCCCATGCGGAATATGGTCACGCGCAACAGCTTAGCTGAGACGAACGCCGTCTGCACCATTCGACTATCGTGCCCGCAGCCATGACGGATTGTCGGAATCCAAGCTGGGCCGACACGAGCGCAACCCCGCTCACCTTCGACACGCGCCTATCGAAGCACCGGGACACCCAAGGTCATAACCGTCATTCCCGCGCAGAGCCTGCCCTCGTGGAGACGGGGGCGGGAACCCAGGGGTGGGCTCCCAGATGGGAAACCTGCGCAACTCCTATCCGAAGTCCAGGCAGGGGCGGGGCCGTCGCCACACGCCCCGTTCACCCCGAGTGCCCCGACGCTTCGTCGGGGTGTATCGAGGGGCCCGCGCAACTCAGTGTTTGGGGCGGGGCCCACACCAGTATCGGCGACGAAGTTGCGCGCCCCTCAAGTCTGAACAACTTACCACCAACTAGTAACTGTTCAGTCTTGAGGGGGTCTCTCGAAAGTTCGCCGCATGTCTACGTCATAAACGCGAAGGCGGGTATCCAGAGGCGGGGTATCCCCCTCACCGAGTCTGAACACTTACACCAACTAGGCTCTCTGGAAATTACAGAACGACTGTGCTACTCTGTGGCTGAGCAAAAGGACCCCGCTGACGCCCAACCACCAATCATGTCCATCATCAAATCACACGAATCACGGTTCAGACGTTCTGCGCCTGGTGGAACACCGGTGGACCATTTTGTCCCACCCTGTTCCACCTCAGATACGAATCGTGGCCCACCTGGTGTGCCATTTTCCGCCAAGACTGTGCCATCTTCCGGGCAAAGTGTGCCATCGCCCAGATAGGAATGGCGCACTTTGGCACACAATGGCACAGCTCACGCGGAAATCGGGCCCTGACCCTCCCTCCCCAAGCGGCGTTCTTGTCCTCCCTCCCCTCGCGGGAGGGAGTTAGAGGGAGGGGGCTCCCCGGCTAGTAGCCCTGGATGACGTCGACCCTGCGGCCGGTCCTGCCCGACTCGTAGGCGGCGTCGATGATGCGCATCACGGCCAGCGCGTCGTTCATGTTGAGCAGGCCGGGCTCGCCGGCCCGGATGTCGTCGATGAAGCGCTGGAACCACCTGTGGTAGCGCATATTCCCGATCTCGGGGTTGGTCGGCACGGTGTGGCCGGCGGACCAGCGACTGCTGTGCCTCTCCTCCTGCGGCGTCTCGGCCCACTCGTAGTGGAAGACCTTCTCGGGCACGCCCTCCCACTTGTCGGAGACGCTGTATACCTCGAGCCGGTTGCTGCCGACCGGCGTCCACTCGGCCCAGCCCTCCGTGCCGCGGAACGCGAACACGCTGTCGTACCCCTGCGGGACGTGCCCGACCGGCTTCGTGTAGCCGTGGTGAAGACAGCCGTAGGCGCCGTTCTCGAACTCCATGGCGAGAATGGCGATGTCCTCCAGCGGCTCCTCCATGTATCCCTGCGGCCGGCCCATCATCGCCTGGACGGACTTGACCTCGCTGCCCATGACGTACCGCAGCAGCTCCAGGTGGTGGCAGCCGACGAAGTGCAGGATGCCGCCGCCCTCGCTGGGCGTCCTCGCCGCCGACAGCACCTCGTGGCCGTCCTTCGTGTAGCGGACCGACACCGCCGGCTTGCCGAACTCGCCGCCCACCTGGACGGAGAACTGGCGGCTCTCGATGTCGAGCGGTCGTCCCAGGACTCCCTGGTCGATCAGGTCCCTCAGGTCCATCGCCGGAGGGTGGAACCGGTATGGATAGCCCAGGAAGGTCGTGAGACTGTTGTCGTTGACGGCCCTGACCGCCGGGACGAGCTCGTCCGCCGACAGCGAGAGCGGCTTGTCGACGAAGTAGTGCTTGCCCGCCTCGCTCAGCTTCCGGAGCGTCTCGGGTACCTGGCTTGGCGACACGCAGACGCAGGCGAGGTCGAAGTCCTCCTTCTCCAGCAGGTCGTCGAGGTTGTCGTACCGGGCCGCGGCCGGGAAGTGCTCCTTGGCGTCCTTGAGAAAGTCGGTATTGCGCCACTCGCAGAATGCCGTCACCTCGACGCCGTCGAGGTGGTGGAACTGGCGCATGAAGCTGGGCTGCTCCGGCCCGACGGTCCCCGCGTGACTCAGGCTCAGGCCGACCATCGCCGCTTTCAACGTTCGCTTGTCGCTCATGACTACCTCCCGGAACGGTGTTCAGACGTGCCGATGTTCTACACGCAAATCACGGGACGGACAAGGGGGCAGGGCCGGCCGGGCGCCGAACGGCGCCGCCGGGGCGGGATCAGGGGCTGCCGACGGAGAGGCAGGTGACGGTGCGGACGATCCCCCTGATGGTGTGCACCTTGCTCGTGACGAGGTCGCCGACCGCGTTCAGGTCCGGCGCGCTAACGATCGCGACGATGTCGTAAGGGCCCGTGACCGGGTCCACGCTCTGGACCTCGGACAGCCGCTTTAGCTCGCGCGTCACGTCGTGGATGGTGCCGACCGCGGTCTCGATCAGAATGTACGCCTTCGTAGCCACGTCTCACCTCCGCAGGACTGTTGTCGCCGAGCGGGTCATTTTCCCGTCAGCTCGGCCTCGATGATCCCATAGTCGCCGTCCCGGCGCCGATACGCGACGTTGTACTCCTCGGTGTCCACGTTGTAGAAGAGAAAGAAGCTGTGGCCGAGCAGCTCCATCCGGTCGATGGCCTCCTGCGCGTCCATCGGCGTCACCTCGAACCGCTTCGTGCGAACGACCTGGGCCTCGTCGCCGGGCGGCGGCTGCACGCCGTCGTCGGGCGACTCCTCGCCCGAGACAGCGCCGACCCGCACCGACTCCCTGGGCTGCTCGCTGCGGTACACCTTCCCCTTGTAGCGCCGGATCTGCCGGTCCATCACGTCGGCGACGGCGTCTATCGCCGTGTACACGTCCGGGCCGCGCTCCTGACCCCTGAGGACGTGCCTGCCGGTGGACAGCGTCATCTGGGCCGTCACTCGTTCGGCCTTCAAGCGGGACGAGGTCCCGGTCAGCTCCAGACGCGCCTCTGAGAGGGCTTTCAGGTGCCGCTCGAGCCGGCGATGCTTCTTCAGGATGTACTCCCGAGTGACATCGTCGAGCCTGAGGTTCGTGGCTTGAATCTGGAGGGCCAAAGGTCGCACGCTCCCCGGAACGCCGGCTTCCCCGCCGTCCCACGGCCCATGATAGCACGGCAATTGACACCGGCTGCGGGCCGCCCGCATAATCCGCGCGCCGCATACTTGAAGACTTGGAGGAAGACATGCCAGATGGAATCGTGCTCTGGGGACCGCCGTGCGTCCGGAGCAAGCCGGGCGATCCTGACTACGAGCGCGAGGTCCGCCCGTGGGTCGAACGCTGCCGGGCCGTCGGCGTGACGAAGATGATCACCGGCGCGGCCGACCCGGTGCTGGTCGAGGCCGGACACGAGAAGGGCATCATCGTCCACCCGTACCGGGACTACACCGCGTTTCCGAACTACGGGAGACGCCGCGTCAGGTACGGCTGGTCGCTGGACTGGCTCAGGCCGCCGGTGGAGTCGCCCGAGGCGCGTCGAATTCTCGAGCGACACCGCCCGGTGTGGGACGGCCCGACCGTGGAGGAGTCGGTGGAGGCCTTCGCGCTCGAGCATCCGGAGCTGTGGAGCCTGACGCGCGACGGCAGCCGTCCGCTGCGGCCCGGCGAGCGGCGATACATGAGCCTCGCGTTCGCCGACGTGCGGGCCAACCAGACCGCCAAGTTCCTCGACGCGCTCGAACGCGCGGGCGGCGCTGACGGCATACAGATCGAGTTCGTCCTCGGCGACGAAGACGAGGACGGAATCTCGCCCTACGGCTACGAGGACGCCGTGACGGAGGCGTTCAGGGAGCAGACCGGCCGCGACCCGTTTATCATACCCAACGGGGACCCGGAGTGGCTGCGGTTCCGCGCCGGCTACGTCACCCGGTTCCTGACGGAGCTGAGGGAAGCGATAGCAGCCGCCTACCCGGGCGTCACCTTCACCTCGACCATGATCGCCGGCGACCCCGACGACTACCTGAAGGTGCTGCAGGACTGGCCCGCGTGGCTGGACGCGGGCGTTGTGGACGAGCTGTACGTCTGGTGGCGCACCGATTCGGACCTCGGCCGGCTGGAGCGGCAGGCCCGGCACGCCGCCGATGTCGTCGCGGGCCGCGTGCCGTTCATCGCAGAGCTGTCGTGCTACCACCCAGGCAGCTTCCAAGACCCCGAGCTGATGGTCGAGGGCGCCCGAGTCGCGCTGGCGAACGGCGCCGACGCGGTCGGCGTGTACCGCACCCACGGCGTGGACCAGCTCGACCTCTGGCCCGCGCTGGAGCGGATGGCGAAGCTGTAGCGCCGATTCACGGGATCACGTCGGAAGTCCACCAGTCGCACTGTTCAGAGTTGGAGGGACGAGTGCCCCTTCAGACCCCTGGATGCCCGCCCCCGCCTCCGCGAGGACAGGCTCTTCGCGGGCATGACGGTAGGATGTGTCTGCGTCCCGGAGTAGAGCGCAGTCGTCATTCCGGCCCCCGATCCGGAATCCAGGGGTGGGGAGGTCGAGCTTAACAGCGCCCCGCTAATGCCAAGAACCAGTCCACGTCTGGAGCTCTGCCGAGGTCTCCCAAGGCTGCCAGTGTGCCAGGGTAGCCCCCCTCACCAGGACTGAACAAGTTACCCCTAACTGTTCACACTGAAGGAGATGAACTTGGTGTGTGTAGGAAAGCTCTGACGAATCACCCCCAGCTTCCCCACCTGATTGGGCCGGCCGGCGTGACAGACTGCTTCAGGTGTCATGCTGGCCCACCTTGTCTGAACAGTTACCGCCAGTCCACTATCGGCGCGCTCGGTCGTCGGGCCGGTGTGACAGTGGCCTACGCCGCTGGTTGACGATCTGAACACAGGACTGACCGGGAATGTGACCGGTCTGTGCTACACGACCTCGTTCTGACGCGACGACTCGGGACGCGTATCCCAACAACCAGTGCCGCACCGGCGGCCGCCTTGCACGGGCCGGGCCGCCTATGTCAGGCGCCACCCGCGGCCGCGGCGCGTATGGCAGCGATGGCGTCGGCGACCGGGGTTCCTGCATCGTAGACGGCAGAGCCGGCGACGAGGACGCTGGCGCCCGCCTGGGCAGCCAGCCGGGCGTTGCCGGGCTTGATGCCGCCGTCGACCTCCAGCTCGGCGTCGAGGCCGCGTTCGTCGAGCGCCTTCCGAAGCCGGCCGATCTTGCCGACCATCGTCTCGATGAAGGGCTGGCCGCCGAAGCCGGGGTTCACCGTCATCGCCAGCACCTGGTCGAGGTCGGGCAGCACCTCCTCGACCGCCGAAGCGGGCGTCGCCGGGTTGACGGCCACCCCGGCCCGCGCGCCGCGCTCCCTGATCTGCTCCACGACGCGGTGCAGGTGAGTGCACGCCTCGGCGTGCACCGTGATGATGTCCGCCCCCGCGTCGGCTATCTCGTCGACGTAACGCTCCGGGGCCTCGACCATCATGTGGACGTCCAAGGGCGTGCTCGTCCACCGGCGGATCGCACGCACGACGCCGGGCCCGAACGTCAGGCTGGGCACGAAGTGGCCATCCATCACGTCGACGTGGATGTAGTCGGCGCCGCCCTCGGAGGCCTCCGCAACCTGCTCCCCCAGGCGGCCGAAGTCGGCCGACAGGATCGACGGCGCGATCTTGACGCGGCTACCGGCCATCGTCCGCCTCCAGGTCGGCCCGCGCCCGCGACAGGGACCGCCGGACGCTCTCCGGCCCGGTGCCTCCGGGCACCTCCCTCGCGGCGACGGACGAGTCGACCGTGATCGACAGCACGTCGCTTTGGAACAGCGGCGAGAACTCCCTGTAGGTCTCCAGCGGCAGGTCGGACAGCGCCTTGCCTTCCCGGTACGCCCGCTCAGAGATGCGGGCGGCGACGCCGTGCGCCTCGCGGAACGGCACTCCCCGCACCGCGAGGTAGTCTGCAACGTCGGTCGCCAGGAGGTACCCGGACTGCGCAGCCGCGCGCAGGTTGTCGCGCCGCACCTCCATCGTGGACAGCATGCCCGCCATCGCACGCAGCGTCGGCACGATCGTGTCGACCGTGTCGAACAGCGCCTCCTTGTCCTCCTGAAGGTCGCGGTTGTAGGTCAGCGGCAGGCCCTTGAGCACGGTCAGCGTCGCCACCAGGTTGCCGAAGACCCTGCCGGTCTTGCCGCGGGCCAGCTCCGCGAAGTCGGGGTTGCGCTTCTGCGGCATGATGCTGCTGCCCGTCGTGTAGTCGTCGCCCAGCCGGACGAACCCGAACTCGTCGGACGACCAGACGACCAGCTCCTCGGCCATGCGCGACAGGTGGACGGCGCATATTGCAGACGCCGAGTGGAAGTCCAGCAGGAAGTCCCGGTCGGAGACGGCGTCCATGCTGTTCGCCGACACGGCCGCGAAGCCGAGCTCCCTGGCGACGGAGTCGCGGTCCACCGGGTAGGGCACGCCGGCGAGCGCGCCGCTGCCGAGCGGGAGCACGTCGGACCGGGCGCGGGCCTGCCGGAAGCGCTCGGCGTCCCTGCAAAGCATCTCGAAGTAGGCCAGCATGTGGTGGGCGAAGAGCACGGGCTGTGCCCTCTGAAGATGCGTGTAGCCCGGCATGACGGCGTCGGCATTAGCTTCGGCCAGCCCGACTAGCGCGACCCGCAGTCCGTGGATGGCGTCCAGAGCGTCGCCGATGGCCTCCTTCACGTACAGGCGCACGTCGACGGCGACCTGGTCGTTGCGCGACCGCGCCGTGTGGAGCTTCCCAGCCGTCTCGCCGATCGTCTCGAACAGCCGGCGCTCGATGTTCATGTGGATGTCTTCGAGCTCGGCCCGCCAGGGGAAATCGCCGTCCTCGATCTCCTTGCGGACAACCATCAGCCCATCGACGATGGCCGCAGCCTCGTCATCGGAGATGATCCCCTGCCGGCCGAGCATCCGGGCGTGCGCGATCGAGCCCGCGATGTCCTGGCGGTGCAGTCTGCGGTCGTAGTGGATCGATACGGTGTAGGTAGAGGCGACGTTGTCCACGGGCATCTGCTCGGCGCGCGGCGTGCAGTCATGATAGCCCATTGGCCGTACGCCCGCTAAGCCGGACGCCTGGGGACCAGGAAGCGCCGTCTCAGCGTCAGCACCCTCTCGCCGTCCTGGTTGAAGGCCCTGCTTTCGATGTAGACGATACCGCGGTCCGGCCGGCTGCGGGACGGCCGCGTTTCCAGCACCTCGCTCTCGGCGTATATCGTGTCGCCCTGGAAGACGGGAGCGTCGTGCGTGACCCGCTCGTACTCGAGGTTGGCGATGGCCTTGCCGGACGTGTCGCCGACGCTCATGCCGACGACCAGGCTGAAGACATAGGTGCCGACGACGAGAACGCGGCCGTGCTGGTGGCCCTCCATGTAGTGCTCGTCGACGTGCAGGGGGTTGTGGTTCATCGTCAGCAGGGAGAAGAGGTGGTTGTCGGCCTCCGTGACCGTCTTGCCGGGCCAGTGCCGGAAGACGTCGCCGACCTCGAAGTCCTCGAAGTACCGGCCGAAGCTCTCTCTTCTATCGTGGATCATAGATCGCCGCCCAGCCAAACATTGCCCAAGCCACCGGAACGGTCACCTTCATCCGGCCGCAGAGCTCGGCCCCCGCGGTCGCAGATTCTACACTTGACGCTGACTGACTATGAGGGCGCCATCGCCCTTGTCACTTGTTCGATCTCGTCAAGGACTTCCGTGAATGTGGGGAACTGGAACCGTTCCAGTTTTTCATAAAGAACTTCTCTGCCAGTCAGCGGATCATAGACTCTGTGGTGGTAGTCGCTGTCATGCGCGTGCATGTTGTGGTACCGCAAGACACTGTGTCCGCCCGCGACCCATGCGACGTAGCGATACTGTTCTCCGCGAACCTTGAGTACCCCACCAATCTTGTCCAACTCAAGCATCTTGTCAACTTCCAAGATGACGCCACGGTGACAATAGACTTGGCCCGTCAAGAGAATACGATCAGGAGGGACGGCGATAAACTCGAGGCTGTCTGGTTTGGAGTTGTCTATGAAACTGTGCGCAGCAAGTCGTTTATCATGGATGATTCTGTAGCGGTCCCAGGAGTTCCAGTCGTGGGGGTCCGGGCCTTGAGGTATTCCAGCACGTGATTGTCGAACATCCACCTTAGCTTCTCTACGGTCTCGCGTTCGGTGCCGTCGGTGAGCGCCTCCGCCATCTCGACAGACGACATCTCGTAGCGCTCCTCATAGTCGCGCACCTGCTTCTCCAGTGCCCGTCGCATCTGCTCATCCGGGAAGATAAACGGGGTAGCCATGCAGAACTCTCCGTTCACGAAATCAGGCGTTTATCTTAGCCAAGCACCAGTCGATGTCAAGTGCTCGGGGACCGCCGAACGACCTACAGTCAAGTCCTAGCGGCCGAAGCGGCCGAACTGCCGCTCGCCGACATTTTTTGCCGATATGCCCAGGACCTTCAGGAACCCCTCGGCGTCGGCGTGGTCGTAGGTCCCCATCGCCTCCATCGACGAGTCGTCCGTGTACAGCGAGTGCGGCATCGCCTCGGGGGTGTCCTCGGCCGTCTCGAAGTAGACGCCGCCCCGATAGAGACGCACGGCGATGGTGCCCGTGACGAGCCTGTTGATCGGCTCCAGCGCGGCCAGCGCGGCCGTCGTCGCAAGGTCGAGCCAGTAGCCCTGGTATATCTGCTGGCTGATGACGACGGACAGCTGGTCGAAGAGCTGCCGGGCCCTGCGGTCCAGAACGAACTGGAGCAGGTACTCGTGGGTGCGCCCCAGGAGCTCCATCCCGGGCGCCTCGTAGATGCCCCTCGACTTGACGCCGACGAACCGGTTTTCGACCACGTGCGAGCCTATTCCGATCCCGTGCGCGCCTGCGACGCGGTTCGCCTCTTCGAAGATGTCGAACAGGCCCATCTCGCGGCCGTTCAGGGCCACCGGAACGCCCGCCTCCCAGCGCACGGCCGCGACCTCGGGCGTCGACGGCGCGTCCCACGGCCAGACCCCCATGCCCGGCTCGACGAACCCCGGCGGCTTGCCGACGTCCTCCAGGTCGCCCGCCTCGTGGGTCAGGCCCAGGAAGTTGGCGTCGGTCGAGTAGGTGGCCTCGCTGGGCGGCTTGATCGGCAGATCGTTGGCCAGGCAGTACTCCACCATCTGCGCGCGGCCCGGGAACTCGTCCACGAACTCCTGGTCCCGCCACGGCGCGTAGACGTCCAGCCCGGGCGCCAGCGTGTTGGCCGCAAGCTGAAAGCGCACCTGGTCGTTGCCCCGGCCGGTGGCGCCGTGGAAGAGAACGCCGGCGCCCTCGGCCTTGATCCGGGGCAGGATGGCGCGCACCGTAATGGGGCGGGCGATCCCGGTCGTGTTCCAGTAGCCGCCCTCGTACCGGGCCTGCGACTGCAGCACCTTCAGGCCTGCCTCGGCCAGCGCCTCGCGTCCGTCGACGAGCTCGGCCGACGACGCGCCGCATGCGACCATGCGCTGCGCGATCGCGTCCAAGCTCTCCTCGTCCGGCTGGGCCAAGTCGACCGTGTAGCAGCGGACATCGAAGCCCTTCGTGGTCAGCCAGTGGGTTACCGTGCAGCTATCCAGGCCGCCCGAGACGGCGCCCGCCAGGGCGGTGTGTCCGTTCTCCTTGAGCTCACGCCAGTTCACGGTCTCTCCTCAGTGCGTCGTCCGCCCGGCTCCGCCTCAGCCGTTGGCCGCGGCGACCGCCTTGGGCAGCGCGTCTCTGAGCAGCGCGAGCGCCTGGTCGATCTCGGCCTCGGTCACGGTCAGCGGCGGCATGATTCGCACCGCGTTGGGACGCGTTACGTTGAGAAGCAGGCCGGCGTCGTTGCACGCCGTCAGCACCTCCGGGGCCATCTCGGAGGAGAACTCCATCGCGTTCAGCAGGCCCACGCCGCGAACGTCGGCTATGAACTCGGCCTCGGCCTGGATCGCCTTCAGGCCAGCGCGCAGGTACTCGCCCATCTCGCGCGCATGGGCCGGAATGTCGTTCTCGACGATATACCGCACGGACGCGTTGGCCGCCGCGCAGGTCAGGGCGTTTCCGCCGAACGTCGAGCCGTGCTCGCCCTTAGGCTCCAGCACGGCGGCGGAATCCTTGGCCAGGAACGCGCCGATGGGCACGCCGCCGCCGAGGCCCTTGGCCAGCGTTATCACGTCAGGCTCGACGTCGAAGTACTCGTAGCCGAACAGCGTGCCCAGCCTGCCTAGGCCTGTCTGCACCTCGTCCAGGATGAGCAGCAGGCCGGTCTCGTCGCACCACTCCCTCACCTCGGCGAAGTAGTCCTTGGACGGCACGTTGACGCCGCCCTCGCCCTGCACCGGCTCGAGCAGCACGGCCGCCGTCCTGTCCGTCGTGGCGGCCTTGATCGCGTCGATGCTGTCGTAGTCGACCGTCACAAAGCCGGACGGCAGCGGCTGGAACGGGTCCTCGTCGTGGGGCTTGCCGGTCGCCGCGGTCATGGCCAGCGTGCGGCCGTGGAACGAGTTCCAGGCGGTTATCACCTCGTACGCGCCGTTCCGGTGCAGCTTGCCGTACTTCCGGGCCAGCTTCACCGCGCCCTCGTTGGCCTCGGCCCCGCTGTTGCAGATGAACACCTTGTCGAGGCAGCTATTCTCGACGAGCGCCTCCGCCAGCCGCAACTGAGGGACGGTGTAGAACTGGTTGGACGTCTGCAGCAGCGTTCGCGCCTGCTCCGCGATGGCGTCCGCGACGACAGGGTTGGCGTGACCGACATTGGTGACGGCCCAGCCGGCGGTGAAGTCGAGGTACTCCTTGCCCTGGTCGTCCCAGACTCGCGTGCCCTCGCCTCGGACCAGCACGATCGGCTGGCGCCGCACGGCGAACATGTAGTACTTGCTTTCGACCGCCTTCCAATCGGTCGCCATTTACTCGCCTCCTGCCAGATCGGACAGCCGCTGTAGCGACTCCTCGAGGTTCGACAGCTCTTTTCTGATCGCCTCGATCGCCTCCGAGAGCCTGTCTATCTCCTCGCCCATCCGCGCGTCCGAGACCTTGGTCGTTGGCGGCGGGGTCTCCGACACGTCGTCCGGAGTCCCCGCCGGGGCCAAGTATCCCGTCAGCGCCGCTATCGCCTCCGGCACCGAGTCCTCCATCACGACGCGGTCGCCGGTTGCGAGGATCACTTTCTTCAGCTCGGGGAAATCGAAGCCCTCGGCGCGGAGATAGATCGGCTCGGCGTACAGCAGGCCGAACTCATCTCCCGAGGCCACCGGTATCACCAGCAGGTTGCCCCGTATGCAGTCCGAACCCTCCTGACAGCGCAGCGTGAACCACTCCGATATCGTCGGGTCATTGTCGATCTTGGCCTCGATCTGCTGCGGGCTGTCCACCTGACGCTCTTTGGGGAAGTCGAACGCGACCAGCTCGCCGTAGTTCTCGCCGTCGTTCCGGGCCGCAAGCCAGCCCGCCAGAATCGGCGGCTCGTTCCTCGTGTAGGGGATCAGCAGGACGAACTCCTCCTGCTCCTCTCCCGGGATCTTCATGATCACGTAGTAGGGCGCCACGGGCCGCAGTTCGCCGCTCTGGCCGAACTTCTCGTTCGGTATGCTCCAGATGTCCTCCAGATTGTAGAAGTCCTGCGGGTCCAGCATGTGGTACCTGAGATAGATGGATGCCTGGATGCCGAACAGGTCCTGCGGATACCGGAGGTGCTCGCGCAGGTCATGCGGCATATCGTCCAGGCTGGTGAACAGCTCCGGGAACACGGCGCTGTACATTCGCACTATCGGATCGCCCGTGTCGACGATGTAGAAGGTGAGGTCGCCGTTGTAGGCGTCGACCACGACCTTGACGCTGTTGCGTATGTAGTTGAACCCGCTGGGATGGGGAGCCGAATAGGGGTACCGGTCCGAGACGGTGTAGGCGTCCTGGACCCAGAAGAGCTGGCCGCCCGCAGCGACTATATACGGGTCCTTGTCCAACTGCAGGAACGGCGCTACCGTCGAGACGCGCTCCTGGATGTCCCTCCGGTACTGGATCCTGCTGTCGCGGGTAACCGCGCCCGTGATCGGGATGTTTATGTCGGTGAACTGCCAACCGTACGCGAGACGGCGGATCACGGAGCCCAGGCGGACGCCGCCGTTGCCGTCGTACCTGTTGCTCTCGGGCTCCCCGCTACCTGCCGCCTGGTAGTCGAGCTCGGCCGTCGCCGTGTTGACGATCACGTAGCTGTCGGTCTTCTCCCCGAAGTAGATCCGGGGATTCTCGATCAGGATGTCCGGTTCGGCATCCTCCGAGCCCTGCACCCTGATGACCCCGTCGTTGGGGATGTCCTTGGCGAAGAACTCCGGACGGCCCTCTGGCGTGAACTCCGTTACCGGGCTCATGGCCACGCCGAAGCCGTGGGTGAACCGCAGCTTCGTATTGACCCACGTTTGGGCGTCGTCCTCCAGCTTCTCGTGTGCGACCTCCCGGGCGGCCAGCATGACCTGCCGGTACTCGCCGTCCACCGTGTACCGGTCGACGTCCGCGTCCTCGAAGTCGTAGTAGAGTCGGATCTGCTGAATCTGCCGATACACGTCCAGGATCGGGCCGTGGTCCCACAGCCGGATGTTGTCCACGGTCTGTAGATTCTCTGCTATCAGCTCTGCCGAAAGCGCCGGGTTGACCGGGTAGGGGCGCACGATCGTCCCGGACAGGTCGTAGCCACGACGCGTAAAGTCGATGTTTCTGGCGATGTACTCGCGCTCCTTGACGAACTCGTTCGGGTTCACCGTGAACCGCTGCATCGTCCTCGGCCAGGCGACCTGCAACACGACCAGCATCACGAGCCAGAGCGCGATTCCCCCGGCCGCCAGCCGGACGCCGCGCATGTAGGCGTTCACCAGCATCAGGACCGCGACGGCCACTGCAACTACGGACAGTATGAGCAGCGCGGGGCTGCGGGCGTTGATGTCGGTGTAGGCAGCGCCGAATACCGCGCCCTGGTCCGACAGCACCAGGCCCCAGCGGTCGAGCCAGTGGCCGGCGGCCAGGGTCAAGAATATGGCCGCAACTATGACCGACACGTGCATCTTGAGGCTTGGGGTGAATTCGAAGCCGACGCCCCGGAAGCTGAACCGCACAAAGTACAGGGCGCCCGTCGCTATCAGTATCACTATCGCGGCGTTGAACAGCCATCCGCGGACGAACTCGTACAGCGGGAGGCTGAAGACGTAGAACGACACGTCCCGGTTGAAGACGGGATCGGTATCGCCGAAGGACACCGCGTTCCAGAACCTGAGGAACAGCTCCCACTCGGCCGCCACGAAGACGCCGAACACCACGCTGAGGCCGGTCCCGCCGGCTATCGTGCCCCAGAGGATCAGGCGCCGCAGGAAGTTAGCCGACGCCTGCGGCAGCGGAGATTCCTCCGCGCCCGCGGACAGCCGGTAGGCGAAGTAGAGGCTGACTCCGGCGAGGACGCCGAAGATGCCAAACCCCGCCAGGAACAGCACGACCCTGGTCAGCAGGATCTTTACGTAGACCGCTCGGAACCCGAGCTCGCCAAACCACAGCAAGTCGGTGTAAGCCCCTCGCAGGAAGTTGAGCAGAAGGAAGAGCAGAACGGCGGCGGCGGCGACCAGCAGCCACTTCCACTTTCGGCGTATCTGCGCCGGGACAGAGCCGGCCAGATCGACAGACAAGCCCGATTCCTCTTGGAAGTACGAAGACATCTATTCCCCTATCCGACCCGAGTGCCCAGGTCGGCCCCGTTCAGGACATCCCGGAGGGCATGCGGCTCACGGCCGTCAACTATGTGTGTAGAACCCACCTCGTCGAGTGCCCTGAGGCAAGCACCGATCTTGGGCAGCATGCCGCCCGCGACGACCCCGGAGCTCATCAGACCGGCCGCCTGCCGCGGGGTGAGCCTCGGCATGACCCGGCGTGACGAGTCCATCACGCCAGCGACGTCGGTCAGGAACACCAAGCGCTCCGCACCCAGGGCCAGCGCAACCTCTCCGGCGACGGTGTCCGCGTTCACGTTAAGCAACGAACCCCCGCGTGAGCCGGCCTCTGGGCTCCTCACTGCCACGGGGGCGATAACCGGCATGAAACCGGCTTCCATCATGGCGCGGGCGGGCTTCGGACAAACTTCCATCACGCTGCCGACAAGCCCCAACTCCGGCTCCATGACCTTTGCGCGCAGCATACCACCATCGACTCCTGACAGTCCAACCGCCCGCCCATTCAGCGCCAGGATAGACGCCACAAGGGCCTTGTTGACCAGGCCGGCCAGCACGGCGACCACGATATCCAGGCTGGGCTCATCCGTCACTCGCAGACCGCGGACGAACCTCGGGCGGACGCCCTGCCGCTCCATCCACTCGCTGATCGTCTTGCCGCCCCCGTGCACCACGATGGGTTGCACGCCCCGGCTCTGCAGGGCGACCAGGTCCTCCAGCGTCGTGTCGTGGCTGCCGAGAGTGCTGCCGCCAATCTTTACTACGATCGTCCCAACGGCATCGGGGTCCTTCTCCGTAGTCGCGCCCGCCGGCTCGTCCGCGCTTTGGCCCCGCGGGCGGCGGGCTTCTGCTTCCATCATGGTCATGTACGGGAGTCACATACGCCAGCCAGGCCGCGCCGTCGGCGCTGCGCGCCCGAAGGTCACGTGCTGTAGGCGGAGTTGAAGGTGACGTACTCTTCGGTCAGGTCGCAACCCCACGCCGTGGCGCTCGCGTCGCCGCCGTTGAGGTCCACGCTCAACCGCACCTCGTCGGCGCCCATCGCGCTGATCACCGCGTCCTTGAGGTACGGGATGGCCACGCCTTCGTGGACCATCTGGATGTCTGCGATGAACAGGTCGACCCTAGACTCCTCGAATTCGGCGCCGCTCTTGCCGATCGCCATCATGACGCGGCCCCAGTTCGGGTCCCTGCCGTGGACCATCGCCTTGACCAGCAGCGAGCTCGCGACGCTGCGCGCCGCCTTCCTTGCGTCCTCATCGCTCGCCGCGCCGTCGACGACCACTTCGATCAGCGTCCGGGCGCCCTCGCCGTCCGCGGCCAGCTCCTTGGCGAGAGCCACGCAGACGTAGGACAGCGCCTCCTGGAACACGCCGGCGTCGGCCGAGCCCTCTTGTATCCGCCCGCCTCCGGCCGCCCCGTTCGCCAGCACGAGCACGGTATCGTTCGTGCTGGTGTCGCCGTCCACGTCGATCATGTTGAACGACACGTCGACAGCCTCGCTCAGGGCGCTCTGGAGAAAGCCCTGCTCTACGTCCGCGTCGGTCGAGATGAACGCCAGCATGGTCGCCATGTCCGGGTGGACCATGCCCACGCCCTTCGCGGCGCCGCCCAACGTGATCCTCGTCCCCCCGACGTCGACCGAGACGGCGATCTCCTTGTGCCTCGTGTCGGTCGTCATCATCGACCGGGCGAAGTCGGCGCCCCCGTGGTCGGTGAGCTCTACGTTGCCGATGTTCTGTCGAATCAGCGCCATCGGGAGCTCGACGCCTATGAGCCCGGTGCTGCACACGAGCATCTGCTCGGCGTCGACGCCGGCGTGGCCGGCGGCCAGCGCCGTCATCTCCTCGGCGTCCGTCAGCCCCTGGTGTCCGACGGCGCAGTTGGCGCAGCCGCTGTTGACGACGACGCCCCGCGCGCTTCCGCTGGCAACCCGCTCCCGCGACAGCACGACGGACGGGGACACGACCTTGTTCTTCGTGAAGGTGCCGCCCGCGGCCGCGGGCGCCTCCGACAGGAGGACTCCCAGATCGAGCGCGTCTGCGGATTCGGACTTGATCCCGGCGTAGACGGCCCCCGCCACGAACCCTTTCGGCGAGGTGACGCCGCCGCCCTGCACCAATTCAATCATCGCGGCCACGTGGTCATTCCTACTGAGGAGTGCGTCCCGCTCCGCAGCTATCGGTAAAGCCCTGCGGGACAGTCTGTGAAGTATAGCACAGCCCTATTGGGCAACCGTCTCCGGGGCGGTAGGTGTATCCTACGGCCCGACCAAGCCGGGAACGCCGGTCTGCTTCGTTCTCGACGACATACTCAAGGAGTAGCTGCTGCGCGATGAAAGTCACCTCAGTAGAAGCCACCACCTGCGTCGTGCCGCTGGACGGCGGCATCGCCATAGCCACCCGCGCGCTGACGGAGCGCCACTATACGCTGGTGCGCGTTCGCACCGACACGGGCACCGAGGGCATCGGCTTCTGCTATGGCGGCAACCGGGGCGGCGCTCTCGCCACGCTCGCCGTGCGCGACCTGTTGCGCGATGAGGTCGTCGGCCGCGACCCGCACCAGGTCGAGGCTATCTGGAGCGCGATGTTCCGGGAGGCGCTGCTGCAGGGCCGCCGCGGAGCCGTGCTACGGGCCATCAGCGCGATCGACCAGGCGCTGTGGGACGCCGTCTCGAAGGAGGCCGGCCTGCCGCTCTACCAGTACCTCGGCGGCTACCGCGACGAGATGGTCCCCGCCTACGCCAGCGGCGGCTAC
This sequence comes from Dehalococcoidia bacterium, assembly GCA_965261815.1. GTDB lineage: Bacteria > Chloroflexota > Dehalococcoidia > Lucifugimonadales > CAZENU01 > CAZENU01. The sequence continues at coordinate 1,750,443 of CBDHDR010000002.1, read as the reverse complement.
TACGCCGAGGGCAAGACTCTCGACGACCTGGCCGACGAGATGCGCGGCTACCTCGACGTGGGCTTCGAGGCCGTCAAGATCAAGGTCGGCGGCGTGTCCACCCGGGAAGACGCAGCGAGAATCGCGGCCGCCAGGGAGGCGGTCGGACCCGACGTCCCGCTATTCCTCGACGCGAACAACGCGTGGCCCGACGCCCGCAGCGCGATCAGGGCCGTGCGCGAGTGGGAGGAGTGGGACCCCGGCTGGATCGAGGAGCCCCTCATGCCCGACGACGTGCAGGGCCACGCCGAGGTCGCCGCAGCCGTGGCGACGCCCGTCGCGACCGGCGAGATCCACGCGACGCGCTGGGACTTCGCCAATCTCGTCGATCGAGGCGCGGCAGCCATCCTGCAGCCGGACGCCGGAGTCTGCGGAGGCATCACCGAGTGGCGCCGCATAGCCGCGCTCGCGGCGTCCCACGACATCCCGGTCGCGCCCCACTGGCTGGCCGACCTGCACGTGCACCTGGTCGGCTCGACGCCCAACGCGACCTGGGTCGAGTACTTCCCCGACTTCACGGTGCTCAACCTGGGAATGCTGTTCTCGACCGCACCGGAGGTCGTGCCGGGCGGTCTGGCCCTGCCGCGCACTCCCGGCCTGGGCATCGAGCTCGACGAAGCCGCGGTAGCCCGCTACTCAGTCGACGGCTGGGGTTAGGTATACTCTTCTTCCGCCGACTCGACGTCCTGCCAGAGTACGCTCTCTTGACCGGATCAGGAGTCGCTCGTCACGACCGGTATGAGGGTGACAGCCGCCCCCAAATCCGAGTAGACTGCCTATATGGAGGAGGGAAGATGGTCGCGACTCATTTGCGGTCCGTCGGGAAGCTGTCACAAGACTTACCTCCCGTGACATCCTCGAAAGTCGGCGAAGTATTTCCCAGGATCCCACATGTCGATGCCTGACTCACCAACCCAGAATCTGCTCCCGCGACTACAGAGTCGTCGAGAGTACTTCGACTATCTCGACGGATGGCCGGTTGGGGCTGTTGATGCACCCCGCTCGCGTAGGATGCCGAGGGCAGTTACGAAGGCTTTCCTCTTAGAGACCTCACGAACCAACAATGGCAGAGATGCAAAGGCGGCGCTGAGCGAGGTTTCAGGGGTAGGGCTCGACCCAGTGGACGAAACGTTATTCCGTATGCGCTGGCTGGGTGAGACCGAGGACTGGGCGCTGCTTGAGGTCAAGAATGAACGATACCCAGTCATATACACAGAGGTCAAGTCTGATCTAGCGAACCGAAGAATCGATCGGCTCGTCACTAGTTCCCTGCTCTTGGACCGGGCGTGGTTGTCGTCATCGATGTTCCAGCACCTCTGGGGGCTTGTGGAGCGGACATTCCCACGCCAACGTTTTTCCCGTATCGTCTTCGAGCACGAGAGCGTGTATCAACGATTCGAAGAAGATCCTCTTGAACAGAACGAAGAGGACGACGACCTCGAGGACGACTCTCTTGAGGATGAGCGACCTCATCAGGTTGAACGCCGCCGTGCTCGGGTGCAGATCTCGGAGCGCATCGGCAAGATGCAGGACGCCGTTCTTCCTTGGGAAGAGCGCTACGATCCTCTGGCGTCGATTGTGCAACTACGCATCCCAGCGCCACATCGGGGCGGACATGACGTCTACTTCGACGGACGCTTCACGAACCGCAGTTACTCGACCACAGCATTCCGGCAAACGGTTCACGATGTGATGCAACAGTACGATTCATCGACACACCAGTTAGAGGATGCCGCGTGGCCTGTCGTGGCTAAGGGGCAAACCGGACTGGGCATCGGTGCTCCACTGCTGATCCAGTTCAGCGAGCCCCTTGATTCTGGGGCGTTCGATCGGTGGATTGACACCTTACGCCGGAAGACAAACCGCTTTCGACTGTGGGGTACTCCACTCATGAGAGGACCAGGGAAAGTGCATCTTTACGCCGTTGACAATCACCTATGGCAGCCAATAGACCTTGAGATCACACGCAACCATGTCTATGCGTTGTTGCCCGCGGGCACCTGTGGAAATACCGTCCACCGATTAGTTACAAATGTTCAGCGGTTCGTCCAGCCCAAGGTCTCGGCGTTTATCGGGGAACACCGCTACGAAGATTTTCTTTGCAAGGGCCTGAACGGAGAACCTCGGGCTCATGGCTAGCCATGCTCTTGAAGGCAGCGGCCTATTTCAATTGAATGTCCTGACTTGGGCAACCCTTCCGCAGCCCACCTCTGCGCCGGTCAAGCCAATCCTCCGGAACCTAGGATACTCCCTTTTCTCGATTGAGCAGCCTCTGCCGGCGAGTATCAGGCAGCGAGAAAGACTACAGGCGCAGACTCCGCCCGTGAGCATGGCACCTGTGGCCGATGCCATGCTTGAGAACGCCGGGGATTCGCATTTCGTTGTCATCGAGTGCAAGCACTCGTCGTTTGGAATCGAATCTGACCAGACACGTCAGGCGCGAGGGCTCATCTTGGCCGGCAGCGACATCATGCAGCGAGGGCTACCAATCACAGGACGATCAGCGGAAGTCAGCTACATAGTTCCGCAAGGCGACGTAGATGCAATGGAGACGACACTCATCTCCCTTAAGGCACAATTGAAGGCAAGAAATACTCAGATCTGTCGAGTTGGTGCGATCAGTGTGACCATTCGAAACGATGGAGTCTATCTTGTGGCCGATCACAAAGCTCGGGGTGGCGGTAGGCTCCCGAGAGATATCGCACCAGCGCAGCGCGTACTCGAGACAAGAGCTGACGAGGACCCCCGACCCTTATACATTGTCCCCTGGATCCCGGACAGCGAGGGCGAAGACCTTGACGCGCTTCGGGAGAAGCTGCGATCACAGCTCCTAAGCCATATTGGCCGGTCGCCACTAGGCAATGTGTCACTCCGATTTGATGAACTGCTAGACGAAGTGAGTCGCGGTGTCTACGGCCTGTGGCGTGACCGCCAATCGCTGCAAGGACAAGTCAATACTACTGTCGGGAGCATCGTCAACTCGTTGACGGAAGGAAGCCAAGCTGTCTTCCTGCGTGCTGCCGAACTAGCTCTCTCCCTTGATTCCGAAGAGGAGCGCCGCACGTTGATGGAGCAGATTCGTACCGCCGACGTGCCCCCTGGAATGCCGAAGGGCCACCAATTGCCCCTTATGCCAGCCGATGGCAACCATCGTTAGGCCTATTCTCATTTTCGGACTATAGGGGCCAAGGGCGAAGAGTGCATCTGGGCTCGACGCCAGCGCTCGCAAGTTCAAGTTTCCCGTACGGCCAAGCCCGTGCAGAAAGCAGCCTCCGGGGCGCTAGTACCCCTTGCGCTTGTCTATGACGCTGAGCATCGGCCTGCCTTCGACGAACCGGCGGAGGTTGTCGCAGAACAGCTCGACCAGCCTGCCGTTGCGGGCCGGGGAGCCGCCCGCCGCGTGCGGCGTCACGATCACGTTGTCCATGTGCCACAGCGGGTGGTCGAGCGGCAGCGGCTCGCGCGGCGTGACGTCGAGGCCCGCGCCGCCGATCAGACCGCCCTCCAGCGCCTCCATGAGCGCCGACTCGTCGACGATCCTGCCCCGCGTCACGTTGATCAGCAGCGCGTGGCTCTGCATAGCCCCGAACGCGGCGCGGTCGAACATGCCCTCCGTCTCCGGGGTCAGCGGCGCGCAGACGCCCACGACGTCGGACTCCCTCAGCAGGTCGTGGAAGCGGTCCATCTTCCAGCACGACTCGACCTCAGCGGGCGGCTCCACGTCCTCGGGGTCGACGGCGATCACCCGCATCCCGAACCCGCCGGCCAGCGCAGCAAGATGGCGGCCGGTGCCTCCGAGGCCGACGATGCCCATCGTGCGGTCCATCAGCTCCCACGACGCGTCGCGGATCGGCATGCGCTGGGCCCAACCGTGCTTGCGGACGGCGTGCGCGATCCCGCGGGTGAGCCCCAGGAGCAGCGCCATGGCGTGCTCCGCAAGGTGGACGCCCACCGTCCCCTTGGCGCTCGTCAGCAGGACGGCGCTCTCGACGAATTCCGGGAAGAGCGACCCGTCCGCTCCGGCCCCGCCCGTCTGGACCCAGCGCAGCCTGTCGGCACGCCGGAACAGTTCCGGCGTGATGCCGCCGAGCACGACGTCAACCTCCGGCATCGCCTCCAGGGCCTCGCCCTGCGAGTCGTACTCCAAAAGGCTCACGCCGTCCGCGGCGGACATGATCCGCTCCTTGTGCTCGTCTTCGAGTTCGGTGTTCAGAAGGATGTTCATCGTGGCCCTCCGTTCGTCGCCAAGCGCTCCCAGCAAAGCCGTCCGCCACATTGTACGCCCGGCGACCGATAGCCGCAGCATACCGCGCGAGTATGCTATCACCCCGGCGGTGCTGCAAGGACGGTTGCGCGCCGCCGCGTCGCCGAGTGTATCCTTTACCCGCGTGACAGGCTCCGCAACGGCTATGCTATAGGGAGGGCTGAGATGAAGATCACCGGCGTCAGGGTGTCCGTCTTCGAGACGGAGCGCGGATCGAGGACTTTCGACCTCGGGCTGCTGCCCGGCATGGGCAGGGACAGGTGGATTCACCAGGGTGCGGTCAATGAGCCCGGGCGGGTGCACATCATGCGCGTCACGACCGACGAGGGAATCGAGGGCATCTGCGACGTGCAGAGCTACCCGACGCCGATGTCGGAGACCTACCTGAAGCAGCTGCGCCACCTGGTCGTCGGGGAAAACCCGCTGCACCGCGAGCTGCTCTACCAGAAGCTCCACACCGGGACGCGATGGGTCTACTTCCTTCCGGGGTGGGCCGGCGCCTTCGACAACTGCCTGTGGGACATCGTCGGCAAGGCGGCGGGCCTGCCCGTCCACGCCATCATCGGGCGCGTCCGAGACTCCGCGCCCGTCTACCTGAACATCGGAGGCGCGACCAAGGAGCTGGCCGCCGAGGACGCCGCACGCGCGGTCGATGCCGGCTTCCCCGCCGTCAAGGACCACTTCTACCACCCGGTGAACGAGAACATCCAATGGCTCCAGGCAGTCCGCGAGGCGGTCGGGCCGGACATCGACGCGATGCACGACCCGGTCGCGATCTACTCGTTCGAGCAGGCGGTCCGCATCGGCCGCACCCTGGAGGAGCTCGACTACCGGTGGCTGGAGGAGCCGCTGCCGGAGCGCCACCTCTCGAAGATGAAGGCGCTCTGCGACGCACTCGACATCCCCATCCTGGCGCCGGAGACGATGATGAACGACGTCGACCTGTCGGCCCAATGGCTGATCGCGGGCGCCACGGACCTGATCCGCGCGAACGCGCGGAACGGGACCACGCCGGTGCTCAAGCTGGCCCACCTCGCCGAGCTGCACGGCACGGGGATTGAGCTGAACGGCACAGGCGGCCTCGGCGGCCTCGTGCACGCCCACCTGCTCGTCAGCGTGTCCAACACGACCTACTACGAGTACTTCGGCGGCGAGCACGAGCGGGGTTGCCGCGAGTACGGCATGACCAACCCCGTGCTGCCGCACAAGGGCCGGATCGCCCCGCCGGACGGCCCCGGCTGGGGCGCTGAGTGGGACATGGACTACTTCGAGTCGCACAAGGCCGCCGAGATATAGGACCCCGGATAAGCTCGATGCCCATACGAGAGCTCCCGAAAGTCGACGTCCATCGCCACGCCGAGACCGTTGCTCATCTCGACCGGCTGTTCGCCGCGCGCGACGGCAGGCCTCCCTACGACTGGGAGGACTCGGTCGAGCGCCTCGCCGAGCTGCCGCCGGGGATGCCCCGACTCGCGCGACTGGACGGCGACCTCGACATGGCCGCGCTCCGTCCCATCGCGGTGAGTTACGTGCACTTCGTCGAGTACACGACCGCCACCATGATGGACGCCGCGAGCGACGGCGCCGTGCTGCTCGAAATCCGGGTCGGCGTCGGGGCCGGGCTGGGGCCGGACCACATGGCCCTGTTCCGAGAAGCGGAGCGTCGCGTCCGCGAGGAGTACCCCGACTTCCACGCCGAGGCGATCGGGCTGATGCGTCCGACGCCCGACGAGGCCGAGGCGTTCGAGACCTGCCTGCGCGCACGGGATCAAGGACTTGCGGGGATCGATTTCGTTCCGGAACCCCTCGACTCTGAGGCCGACTGGACGGTCGCCTGCCGGTGGGCGGAGCGCGCGGCCGAGGCGGGTCTCGGCATCACCGCCCATGCGGCGGAGTTCTCGACCGCCAACCTCGCGGCGGCACTGCGGCTGCCGGGCATCACGCGGATCGGCCACGGCGTGTACGCGTCCACCAGTGACGAGCTGCTGCAGCAGGTCGTAGACTCCGGGGTCACCATCGAGTGCTGCCTCACGTCGAACGTCGTCCTCGGCGCCGTGCCGTCGCTGGAAGAGCATCCCATCCGCGACTTCGTCGATGCCGGAGTGCCGGTGACTCTCTGTTCTGACGACCCCGTGCGTCTCTGCACGAGCATCGACCGCGAGTACGAGCTCGCCGAGTCCCTGGGCTTCGGAGATGACGACCTGCGGACGTTCACCCGGAACGGCGTCCTCGCCTCCTTCACCTCGCCCGAGCGCAAGTCGACGATACTCGGCCTCCTCGACGACGAGTAGCCGTCCGCGACGCCTCGAATCGGCGGCCCTAGGCCGGCTATCGCAGCTCCGCTGGAAGCGGTATCTCGAACCGCTCTGCGGCGGCCTTCAGGCTGTCGACAGTGCCCGGCGGCAGCGGGATGCCGCTGGCCAGCCGCTCCTCGTAGACGCGGTCTTCGGGCTCGCCGGGGACCATTATCTCGTCGACGCCGTCCGCCCGAGGCAGCGACTTGATGCCCTCGATCAGCGCGTCCACCTCGCGCTTGTACTCGTCGACGTCCGTGAACGTGCCTATGTCGACCGCGGCCAGCACGCTGTTCTGCATACCGCGCCTGACGTCGCGGGTCCCGAGAAGCGTCGGGGCCAGCAGGGCGTTGCCTGCCATCAGGCTCGTCAGGCACTCGAACAGCATCGCCATGCCGGAGCCCTTCGGCCCGCCGGAGGGCAGGAGGATCTCCGCCTGGTTCGGGTCGGTCGTCGGATTCCCCTCCGAGTCGAGCGCCCAGGTGTCGGGGATAGACGCGCCCTGGTCGATGGCCAGCGACAGCTTGCCGAAGGCGGCGACGCTCGTCGCCATGTCGAGTACGAGCGGCCCCAACCTGTCGCCGGGCACCGCGATCGAGATCGGGCTGTTGTGCACGCCGGCAACCTTCGCCCCCGCGGGCGCCATGTTCGGCGGGCTGCACACGATCGCGATGCCCGCCATGCCGGCCCTGGCCGCCATCAGCGAGTAGTAGGCCATCGCGCCCTGGTGCGTCGTGTTGCGGATCAGGCACCAGCCCATGCCGGCTTCCCTGGCCTTGGCTATCGTCCGCTCCATCGCCATGGTCGTCACCACCGGGCCGAAGGCGAAGTCGCCCTCGATCACGATCGTCGCGGCCGTTTCGCTCTCGACGCGGACGTTCGGAGTCGTGTTCATGATGCCGGTGTCCACCCATTCGAGGTAGAGTGGAATGCGGAGCACCCCGTGTGAGTCGACTCCGCGCAGGTTCGCCCAGACGAGCACCTCGGCCTCCGTCTCGGCGTCCCCGCGTTCCAGGCCGGCCCGGTGAAGACCTCTGTCGTGAATTCCCGCAGTACCTTCGCGTCGACGATGACGTCGCTCGCTGCCATGGCGTCCTCCCTCTGCTGTCGTGGGCGAAAGGGATATCAGATAACGGCGGCCCGTTCAAGTCCGAGGAAGCGCCCAAACCCCCACCGCCGTCATCCCCGCGAACGGCATCCTGTGCACAACCGTCATTCCCGCGCAGAGCCTGCCCCCGAGAAGTCGGGGGCGGGAATCCATCTCCGACGAGTGCGCCACGACGACACCGGAAGCAGTCCTCCGCCGGCCGGCTTAACCCGGTGGGGAACCTGGGGGCGCCGCCATGACACACCCGGGAGTAACTGTTCGGAGTTGAAGGGACGAACGCGATCCACCACGGGATGGGGCCGTTGCCATACAACCCGTTCTCCCTGAGTGCCCCGACGTTTCGTCGGGGTGTATCGAAGGGCCCGCACAGCGGTGCTGTGGATGTCGAAATCCGGGTCGGGGTGGGACCGTAGCCACACGACCCGTTCGTCCTGAGTGCCCCGTCGCTTCGTCGGGGTGTATCGAATCCTATCTCACCCAGTGGTGCAGCAGCGGCTTGGCCCCGTCGGGCAGCGAGTCGTACACGTCCTGTGGCATCGGGAAGACGACGTTTGCCTCCGGCTTGCCCTCGTCGTCCACCATGTCCTCCCGCTCCGGCGTACCCGGCACCAGGACGTTGACGTTAAGCCACCACGGCGCGTACCGGACCGTCAACCCCGACCGGATCTCGTCCGTACCGTTCGTGGGCACCGCGTGCCACATCCGGCTGTCGAATATCAGCACGCTGCCGGCGTCGCCCGTAGCCTGGATCCGGCTCGGGTGCGGAGACAGATTGTCATCCCCGTAGAACGAGCTCCAGTTGTTCGCGATGCGGTGGCTTCCCGGCACCAGCCAGGTTCCCCCGTTCCCTTCCGTGAAGGGCGAGAGCATGAATATGACCGTCAGCAGCATCGGCGTGTCGGGATAGGGCGCCTCGACGATGGCCGCGTGCTTCTGGTTGAACGGCCAGTCCGAGTGCCACCCCTGGTGATTGCTTCCAGGATGCCTGACGACGGGCGTCGACACGGTGATCTTCACGTGCCTGCCCCACAGCGCCTCGGCAACGCCCACTATCCGCCGGTCGCTCACGTACGGGGCCAGCGACTGGTTGACGGTGAAGAAGCTGCCTTCGACGCGGCGCTTCCACTCAGGTGGGGCCGACTCGGCCTCTTGTGTCGTCGCAAGGACGCTCTCTCTGACCCCCGTCACATCGTCGCACGGTATGATGCCGCGGACGACTGCCCATCCGTCTTCCCTGACTCGAGTAACGGTCTGTTCGATACTCATGGCGCACCCCCACACCCTGCGGAGCATATCACCGACGATGCCGCAAATCATCCCGCGCGGCCCAAATCTCCCACCTCCGTCATCCCCGCTGCACAACCGTCATTCCCGCGAAGGCGGGAATCCAGGGTCGAGGCTTCCCCGCTAGGAATACTAGCCATCTCCGCCACGCTGTCTCCCACAGGGGGAGTTACGCAAAGGTCTCCTTTCGCGGGCAGGACGGTAGACTGTATCTGTCTGCCGAGTGAGGTGTAGTCGACATTCCGGCCCCCGAGCCGGAATCCAGGGTGGGGAGATCAGGATCGATAGCGGCCCGCTGCTGCATAGACCAAATCGACGTCTGCCAAATCGACGTATGAAGGTCTGCCAGGGTCTCCGCAGGTGGGCGTCGCCAGGGTGGCAGACCAGCCCTTCTCACCAGGAATTAACGGCTATCGGCGCCCGTCGGCGGCGTATCCACGGGCTTCGCGGCGCTGTTGTGCTGGCGAGCGAGCGGTGACTATAATGTCCCGCGCCTCGACGACGGGCGCCAGGAGGGACCCAATGCCCCGAGCCCTAGCCTTCTTCCGCGGCGAGATCGTGCCGATAGAGAACGCCAAGGTCGGCGTGATGACCCACGCCCTGCACTATGGCACGACCGTCTTCGAGGGCGTCCGCGGCAACTGGAACGAGGCGCAGGGCAAGCTGTTCATCTTCCGGCTCAGGGAGCACTACGAACGGCTGCTCCGCGGCTGCAAGGTCATGATGATCGACCTCCCCTACACGGTCGACGACCTCGTTCAGATCACCGTCGAGCTGATCCGGAGCTGCGGCTACACGGAGGACCTGTACATCCGGCCCGTCGCCTACAAGAGCGAGGAGGCGGTCGCCAATCTGATGCTGAACACGCTGGCCAGCGACTTTTCCCTGATGGCGCTGCCGTTCGGCTCGTATATCAAGGCCGACGGCGCCATCAGCTGCAAGACGTCGTCGTGGCGCCGGCCCGACGACACCATGATGCCCACCGGCGTGAAGCTGACCGGGCTGTACACGACGAGCATTCTCGCCAAGACCGAGGCGGTCGTGGCCGGCTACGACGAGGCGATACTGCTGAACCATGACGGCACCGTCTCCGAGGGCAGCGGCGAAAACCTGTTCCTCGTCCAGAACGGCCGCATATCCACCCCCAGCGAGACGGACAACTGCCTGCTCGGCATCACCCGCGACTCGGTCATCACCCTGGCCCGGGAGGAGCTGGGCGTCGATGTCGTCGAGCGGAGGGTCCACCGCAGCGAGCTCTATCTCGCGGACGAGATATTCCTCACGGGCACCGCGGCGCACGTCACGCCGGTCGGACATCTGGACGACCGGGCCGTCGGCGACGGCGAGACCGGGCCGACGACGCAGCGCATCCAGCAGATATACCAGGGCGTGATCCGGGGAAACAACCCGAAGTATCTCGACTGGTGCACCGCCGTAGCGGTAGAGGCGTAGCGGGCACGGCGGCCGGTCTCGCGGCCGAATGATGTTCTCCTTCGCCGTCGACTACTACCTGGTCGTCTCGATTTCCGCGTTCGGCGTCATCCAGTTGGCGGCCTCCTCAGGCCGACTTCACGGTCTGGTGCTGCTCCGGTCCAGACTTGCCACCTGGGCCGTGGGACTTGGTCTCGCGGCTGCGGCCGCGGTCTGGTTCTTCGCGGTCGAGGACCGGAACATAAACGACTACGAGGGCGGCCTGGACGCCAACATACAGGCGCTCCTGTTCTTTCTCGGCGCGTCGACGGCGTACGCGGCCACACTGGCCCTGTCCTCCGTGGTGAACAGGCGCGCGGAGGTCGTCGACCCGGAGCCCGGCGAGGGGCTCGGCGCGTTGCGGAGGACCACCTTCGCCCGCGCCCTGGCGCACAGTCTCGAGTATTGGCGGCGTGAATGGCGGACGCAGATACGACCCTATTTGTTTGGCTGAACGGCCTGACCGGCGCCGTCGGCCTGATCGACTCGGCCGCTGGAGTCGTCGGCAGCGACTACGCCGTTCCGGCGGCCATGGGGCTGACGATCCTGGCGATGTGGTTCGTCGGCGGCGACGCCGAGGACCGGATGCGGCGGCAGGTCGGCGTGTTCGTCGCGCTGACGGCGGTCGGGCTGGCGAGCTGGATCGTATTCGCCGGCAACGAGCTCTACTTCAGGCCACGGCCCTTCGACGCGGCCCTCGGCCACGACGTCACGGTGTTGCTCTACCGGCCGACCGACTCGTCGTTTCCCTCGAACTCCGCCGCGGTCGCCTTCGCGGCGGCGGGCGGCGTTTGGCTCATAAGCCGCAGGGCGGGGCTGACGCTATTCGGGGTCGCCGTCGCGTACGGGGCGGCCCGCGTCTACGGAGGCGTCCACTACCCGCTGGACATCGTCGGCGGCGCCATCGTCGGCCTGGTCGCGGTCGTCATGGCGCGCGGACTATGGCGCCTGATCGACCCTGTGGCCGCGGTCGTCATACGCGCCGCGCGCATCCTGTGCATCGCGTGAGCCCGGCCCCGTGTCGACGTGACCGGGGCGCGGACTCGAATATCCCCTGGCCGACCTGGCGCAGGGCCGGGTTTCAAACTGTTTCAATCCACATTTCCCATATCAACCCTGCTGGGCTGGCGCTGCGGAGCGTGCAGGTCAAGCTGATCAAGATGGGAGGCCGTCTGGTGCGGCACTCCCGGTGGTTGATCTTTCAGTTGTCCGAGATGTCGGTTCCTCGACGGTTGTTCCAGGGAGTGTTGGATCGTATCGGCCGGTTATCGCTGGCCCCAAGCTGAGGGAGGGTACAACCACGATCTTGCCAAGAGGGGGAGAGCGCTCCAGGGAGTCGCCTTGTCTTCAATGCGCTTTCACCCCACTGGCAGGGGACACGAGGACGATGAAGACGGACAAGAAGGGTGCTCTACGACTGCAAACGCATCTCTTATTGGATAGACCGGCGATTGACTGGCCTTGCAGGACCTGACTATGCTGCCACTATCTCGTTTGGGCTGCCCCTTGAGCCTGAAGACTCCCAATATGGGAAATCCCGGTTGAGCCTGTCTCATAAATCACCATCCTTGATTTGCGCCAAGACCGGCATGACGATTGCAGCCGTTGATACGATGTATTGGTGCGTAATACGGCCTAAAGTCTCATCAGTCCCACGACAGCAGGAATCCCCAGAGGACGGTTTTGGGCGGCGTTTGACTTCTGAGACAGGCTCATTTGTGTCTACCGTGGGGCCGGTCTTTGCATTACGCTGTGTTGTATACTGCATGAGAGGCGAACCGATGGTGGCCGCCAATTCCCCTTTTAGTCACGCGCGCGGAACTCCAGCAGATTTCGACGTTCCGGCTTGCGCACTACGTGACGAAGGTCAATCTCGCGGAGTTGAAGGCCGAGCTATTCAGGGCGCTGCACCAGCATACTTCCTGATGAAAGGCTTGACCATGCAAATCGTGACTGCCGGCGTCGCGTTCCTTAGGCTGACCGCATCAATGGCCCTCCGCTTGGCGGTCGTGCTGGTCAGTTGCGTTTTGACGCTGGCGGCGACTTGCGATGACTCCGAGCTCGCAGAACTAGGTCTGTGCGATCCGGGTTTTCAGCTGTTCGATGGACTGCCCCACATGTGCCCTGAGGTTCCCGACCCGGACGCAAAGCGGTACGTTCCGGACCCGAATCCCCGGGTGCTGACACGGCCAAGACTGCCGGAGCCGACGCCAGTGCCGACGCCGATAACAGAGATAGCCATTCAGATCGGAAGATGCGAGGAGGAGATCATGGCCGAGCCGTTGACCTACGACTTCATGCGGGCCGTGTTGGAGAAGCACAGGGAGCTGTTTAAGCGCCAGCCGGGCTATAGCGCCGCGCTCGTCATGAACCTCCTGGACGAGAACGGCGAGGAGACCGACCGGGAGGGAATCGTGCTGCTCGTGACGGAGGAGACCGACCCTAGCACGCAGGAGCCCGACGACCGCGTGCCGAGCTGTCTCGATGGCGTCCCGGTGGAAGTCCGGCTGTTTGGCGGGTTCCACTTCTTGGAAGGAGAGGCCGATGCCGGGAATTAGAAGCTACCACCGGCCGCTCGTGAGTGGCGTCCTTGTACACAGCAGCGGCATCCCGGTTGGTGGTGGTGGGACACTGACCGGACTCGCGACCCGCAACTCCGACGATCAGAAGGTGCTGGCGACCAATCTGCACGTTATGACGTCCGACGTGTTCAACCCTGTCCGCGCCACCGATATGTTCCAAGAGACGCGAACCCGTGCGAGAAAAGTCGGGATCAACATGGAGTGGGTTGATCAAGACGCCGACCTGGACAATACCGCCGACATCGCGGTATGCGATCTGGCCGACGGCCCGGACGGAAATCCGGTCGCGGCGGAGTTCAAGGCACACAGCCACGGCGATGAGGTGAAGATCATCGCGGGCGGAAGCGACCCGGAACGCGGCGATGAGCTCAGGGTGATCGGGCTCAACGGCGACGGCATGGTAAGCGTCATTAGCTACAGCGATAACGTCCGGGTTGCCGGCACCGCCGCCACGCGGGGCTTCGATGGCGTGCTGTACCTGAACGCATCGCTCAGGCCAGTACTCGGGGGCGATTCTGGCTCGCCGTGTCTACGCGAAGTCAGCCCCGGGGTGTACCAGATCGTCGCGATTGTGTTTGCCGGGGCGCTCGATGGCAATCTCGGCGTGGCCTTCCCCGTCTCCGCAGCCGAATCGGGGCTACGCATCACATTTGGCAAGCGCCCTCCGATGGCGAACGCCGGCCTGCGCCAGACGGTCTGCGGCGTCGCGAACGTCACGCTGGACGGCCGCGGTAGCAGCGATCCGGACGACGAACCGCTGACGTACGCATGGGAGCAGGTGCTGACCGAGAACGAATCAGGCGTCACGCTGGCGGACGCCACAACCGATCAACCGTCGTTCGACTCGCCCGCGGTCGACGTCGACACGGAGCTGGAGTTCCGCCTGACCGTCACGGATACGGCTGGCCAGACCGATACCGACACGGTGGTGGTCACCGTCCAGCCGGAGGTGTGGACCCCGTGGGAGTACACCGGCCGGAGACGGTCGACCGGCGTGGAGATCGAGTACGAGCGCCACCGCACGAGCAGTTGCGGCGGCGCGCAGACCGATTGGGTGCCCGAAGGGCCGCCGAACCCGGTCTGGACCCCGTGGGGCCCGACCGATAGCGAGCCGCGCGGCTGCGGCTCCACCCGCGAGATCGAGGAGGAGCGGTCGAATACCAACGGCGAGCGCGAGACGTGCTGGAGGTCCGACCCGCAGCCCGAGGTGTGGGACGACTGGAGCGCGACGGGCCTGACGCGCGGTTGCGGCGGCAGCCGCGAAATCCAAGAGTCCCGCACGAACAACTGCGAAGTCACGGAAGACAGATGGATGGCCGCCCCGGAGGAGGTCGTCTGGGGCGAGTGGGCGCGCAGCGGCGTCACCCGCGGATGCGGCCCGACGTACGAGGTGGAAGAGACCCGCGAGGACAACTGCGGAAACGTCGAGCCCCGGTGGGTGGCCGACCCGCAGCCGGACCCGCCTGGCCCATGGGTGCGCACCGGCAACACGCGCGGCTGTGGCCCAGACCAGGAGGCGGAAGAGTCCAGTACGTCAGCCTGCGGCGAGATCACCACCCGGTGGGTGGCCGACCCGCAGCCAGACCCGCCAGGTCCGTGGACGCGCACCGGCAACGAACGCGGGTGCGGCCCTGACCACCAGGTCGAGGAGAGACGCACGACGCTCTGCGGCAACAATCCGCAGACCCGGTGGATCGACGACCCGGAGGAAGACCCGCCGACCCCATGGACGGCCACGGGCCGCACCCGCGGGTGCGGCCCGACGTACGAGGTGGAGGAGACGCGCTCGACACGCTGTGGCGGCCCAGAGACCCGCTGGCGAGCCGACCCGCAGCCCGACCCGCCGGGCCCGTGGACGCGCACCGGAAACGAGCGCGGGTGCGGCCCCAATCGCCAGGTCGAGGAGCGACGCGTCACGCCCTGCGGCAACAATCCGCAGACCCGTTGGATCGACGACCCGGAGGAAGACCCGCCGACACCGTGGACGGCCACGGGCCGCACCCGCGGGTGCGGCCCGACGTACGAGGTGGAGGAGACGCGCTCGACCCGCTGCAGCGGCACCGAGACCCGCTGGCGGGCCGACCCGCAGCCCGACCCGCCCGGCCCATGGACGCGCACCGGAAACGAGCGTGGCTGCGGCCCCAACCACCAGGTCGAGGAGCGACGCGTCACGCCCTGCGGCAATAACCCGCAGACCCGTTGGATCGACGACCCGGAGGAAGACCCGCCGACACCGTGGACGGCCACGGGCAACACCCGCGGGTGCGGCTCGACGCACGAGGTGGAGGAGACGCGGTCGACCCGCTGCGGCGGCCCCGAGACCCGCTGGCGCGCCGACCCGCAGCCGGACCCGATGGGGCCGTGGACGCGCACCGGAAACGAGCGCGGCTGCGGAGCTACCCATCAGGTGGAGGAGCGCCGCGCGACCGTGCTGTGCGGCAAGAACCCGCAGACCCGTTGGATCGACGACCCGGAGGACGATCCGCCGGGGCCGTGGACGGCCACGGGCAGTGAGCGCGGTTGCGGCCCGTCCCACGAGGTCGAGGAGAGAAGCGTCACGCCCTGCGGCGTCACGCGCACCCGCTGGCGGGCCGACCCGGAACCCATCGTGTGGGGCCAGTGGGGGCCGACCGGAAGCGAGCGCGGCTGTGGTCCGACGCATGAGATTCAGGAGAAGCGCCGAAGCAACTGCGGCGACGAGGAGTTCCGGTGGTCGGCCGACCCGGAGGCCGAGACGTGGAGCGCCTGGTCGACCACGGGCAACCAGCGGTTCACCGGCCTCGAGCTGGAGTTGGAGTACGCCCGCACGAGCAACTGCGGCAACCGCCAGACCGACTGGAGGCCCGAACCGGAGACATGGGGCAGCTGGTCGCGCACCGGCAGTACGCGCGGATGCGGCCCGTCGAAGGAATCGGAGGAGTCACGCTCCAGCAACTACGGCAACACCCAGCGCCGTTGGGTCGCCACGCCGGAAGCGGAGACGTGGAGCGCCTGGACGGCCACGGGCAACACGCGCACCATTGGACTGGAAACCGAGATCGAAGAGCAGCGCATGAGCAGCTGCGGTAGAACCCAAACTAGATGGCTGCCGGAATAACAAACAGGAGGTGGAAATGTGCCTTCCGTAGGGCGCTGGCCGCGCGGGTGCTGGCCCAACGCCGAGAAATGTCGCATACTGCGGCCAGGAGACTGACGCGAGACCGCGGGCAGGAGGCGATTCATGGCAACCAACGCGAAGATCAGCACGAACGGCGTGGAGCCGGTGGTGACCGGCCCGGTAATGGCGGCCCGGCAGAGAGGCCGCGGACCGGCTATCTGGCTGGCCGGCGACCCGGAAGACCTGAAGCCTTGGATGGACCGGGGCGCCGCAGGCATCGTCACCAACACGGTGGTGCTCAACGACATGGTCAAGAAGTACGGTCAGATTCGCGGCGTCGTCGAGCGATACCTCGACATCACCGACAAGCCCGTGGTCGTTGAGGTCGACGGCCACTCGACCGAGGAGCTGCTCGACGTGAGCCACTCCTTCACGAGGATGTCCGACCAGGTCATCATCAAGATCCCGTGCACCGCGAACGGCCTGGGCGCGTTCCGGGCGCTGGCGCAAGAGGGCGTCGACACGTTCTGCACGACCGTCTTCTCCCTGCCGCAGGCTGCGGCGGTCGCCCAGGCGGGGGCCACGCACATCCTCCCCTTCTGCGAGCCGGTCAAGCAGATGGGCGGCGACCCGACCAGGCTCGTGCGCGAGTGCGTGCGGATGTTCGCCGGATGGGAGAACCGCCCCTACATCACCGCCGCGCTCGTTCGTAGCGTCGACACGGCCTACGCGGCCCTTCGGGATGGCGCCGACGGCATCATCATCTTCTGGCCGGTCTTCCAGGAGATGATCGAGCACCCGCTGACCGACACCTGGAACGAGACGTTCATGGGAGAGTGGGTAGCCATGAACGACGCGGGCCTGCTGGAGGGCTTACCGGTGCGGCTGGACTAGGCCCCGGAGCGGGATGTGCCTTCCGCCGCCGAGAAGACGCGTGGGTCTCAGGGAGTTCTGATGGCCGTAGATGGGCGGTTAGCGGAACAGGTCGACATGGCGGCCCGTTCGGAGCAAGACCAGGATGTGGCCATCTCGTATTTCCCAGACGAGCAACCAGTCTGATTCAACGTGACACTCCCAGTAGCCGGACCACCGACCGGACAGACGATGTGGCCTATGGCGGGGATCAAGGGCTTGGGCCGACAGCAGCCGATTGACTACTGCCCTGAGCTTGCTGATGTCTTTCCCACGTCTCTTGGCGCGCTTCAGGTCCGCCTGGAACTGTGTCGTCGTGGAAAGGCGCATGGATCAATCAAGCGAGGCCTCGAGTTCCTCCATACTGGCGTATTCGGTTAGTCCTATTCCATCACGGGCCTGCTTCATCGCCTCTATCGTTGTGGCATTGGGTATCCGTACGTCGAACGGCAGGCCCTGATGCAGGGTCACCTGTTTGTAGAACATGGTGATCGCGTCAGTTGCCGACAGGCCTAGCTCCGAGAAGAGTCCCTCGGCCTCGCGCTTTAGGTCCGGCTCCACTCGGGCGCGTATCGTCTCGGTCTTAGCCATAGAGCACCTCCATAGTCATATGACACGGGTGTTTCGCAATTGGCAAAGCGCCTGGCACCACGTGAACTGATCGGCCAATTGTACCACGTACGGGGTACAATTATCTGGAGCGGACTTCGTGTCCCGCCACACCATGCGCCCCTACTGGCCGTAGACCGTGGTGTCGGTGTTGAAGGCGAACCACCCGAACCAGAACGACATGTGGGACGGCACGCGCTCGAGCCGTTGGCCGTCCGCCGCCTCCAGGGAGTCCTCGGTCACGGTCCAGGTAGTCCCCTCCCCGTCGCTCAGAGACGTGGGCAGCCCGCCGGGCGTGGGGTCGTCGCCGGCGAAGGCGAAGGTGGCCCCTTCCCTGAGATAGACCCGCGCGCCCTGCGAGACGGACGAGGATATGACGACCACGTCCCTGCCGCCCAGGGTGTCGTTGACCACGCGCTCCCGCTGTAGCGTATCCACCGGGTAGGCCCTGCTCTCGCCGCCGTGGCTCAGGCCGAGAACGACGGCCTTGGTCGCGAGAGCGTCGCTGCGCTCCCATACCGGGAACCGGGTTTCCGGATCGTTGAAGTAGTCGTTGTAGGTCGCCCGCGGGTCGTCCTCGTGCTCGTACTGCGATGGAGTGTAGACGCCGGTGGCTATGGACAGGACGGTCGTGTCCGGGTGTTGCGCGGCCCATTCGCCCCAGGTCGTCAGCTCGACCGGGAAGAAGGGCAGCTTGATGCCCGAGTCTGCGAGCGGCCCGACCACCGGCTCGCCGGTGAACGTCCGCCACAGGGAGTTGGTCAGCCGGTCGTACATCACCTTGTTGCTGCGGTACAGGAGGCCGGAGGTGCCGAAGGTGGTTGGCTCGCCGTTGATCTTTGCGGAATACACGATTCCGGTGCCGCAAAGCGTTCAGTAGGCAAGGGCGATGGGTTCGCCTCCCACTATGTCGTTGGCCATCTCGTGAGGGTTCATGATCCGCAACGGGTAGGCCCGGTGCTCGCCGTTGATCGACACGCCGAAGACGCGCTCGTCCGGGCCCAGGTAGTCCGCCTCGTCGGCCGTCAGCGTCGGCGCGAACTGCAGGTCGGGGATCCCGTCCGGACGTACGCCGCCCCAGACCAGCTCGGTGATGTCGATGCGCGCCGTCTTGTCCGCGTCCCCGAGGAATATCTGGTACCGGTCGCTGATCGCCGAGAGGAGGTTGATCTTCCATCTCAGGTAGTCGGACGGCGGCGGATACTCGTCGCGCCGCTTCCCGAGCCACTCCGTGGCCTTGAACCAGCCCTCCCCTCCGATACCGAACTCCTGCCCGGTGAGCTGCCGGAGCACCTCGTCCGCAATCGCCGCCAGGACGGGATCGCTGATGAACCGGGTGAACTCGATGATCACCGGCACCTGCAACGTGTCCCCGGCGTCGAGGATGGAGCGCAGTGCGTTGAGGGTCACGTCCGCCGACTGCCGCTGGGTGCCATAGATTCCGAACATCGCCTCGTTGGAGTCGTAGCCTTCCGGCAGCGGCTTTCGGGTGGGCGTGGAGCCCGGCGGGGCGGGCGTATCCACCATCGCCGTGGGCGTCTCGGCCGGCGGTTCGTCGCCGCAGGCCGCCGCGGCTACGAGGGAGAGCATCGCCAAGGCCGCAAGGGTGCAGAGCAGTGTCGATTTCACAGGGCAGTCCTACCTAATCTACGCTCCAGGGTGGGTGGACGGATTGGCCCGAGGGCACTGGGCCGGTCAACTGCAAACGACATGAAGAGCGTAAAGCTATTGTACACCGCAGGCATGGCTGGACTAGAATGCCCCCACCTCACAGATTGGGCAAGAGGAGCGGATATGGCCGAGAAACGTCACCCGCGGGGCCTCCTGGCCGCCTGCGACACGCCTTGGACCGAGAGTTTCGAGCTCGACGAGGGTGTGTTCCGGCGCCACGCCGAGCAGCTGCTCGCCTCGGGCGCGGAGAACATCTACGTCATGGGCACCGCCGGCGAGGGCTACGCCGTCACGGATACGCAGTTCCGGCAGATAGTCGACGTGTTCGTCGACGCCACGGTCGGGGCCGACGTGACCCGCATGGTATGCGTCATCAGTATCTCGATGGGCCACATGATCGAGCGCATCGGCTACGCCCACGACAGGGGCGTGCGCATGTTCCAGATCCCGCTGCCATCGTGGGGCACCCTGACGGACGCCGAGGTGCGCACTTTCTTCACCACGGTGTGCGGAGCCTTCCCCGATTCGAAGTTTCTCCACTACAACCTGAGGCGGTCCGGCCGCATCCTCGGCGCCGACGACTATCGCCGGGTGCTGGACGAGGTCCCGAACCTGGTCGCCACCAAGATCAACAGCCCCGACATGCGCTTCATGCGGAAGCTGATCGTCGAGACGCCCGAGCTGCAGTACTTCGTACTGGAGACCTGCTACGCGAACGCGAGCTACTACGGCGAGTGCTCGCTGCTGTGCAGCTTTGGCGCCACGGCGCCGAATCTGACGCGCATGCTGTTCGACGCCGGACGCGAAGGAGACACGGCCACCGCGTTCGCCATCCAGGCGCGCATGCAGCAGATGCACGAGGGGTTCGCCCGCAACGTGCACGGCGCTCACATGGACGGGGCTTTCGACAAGCTGTTCACGTCGCTGGCGCAGCCCGAATTCCCGATTCGAATCCTGCCGCCATACCAGTCGCTCACCGAAGGAGAGGCTGCCGCGATGCGGGAGTATTTCCGTACCCACTGCTCGGACGTGTCGTAGCACCGGATGAGCGACGCAACAAACAGATTCCCGCCTGGCTGGGATGAGGAGCGCGTGCGCGGCATTGTCCAGCACTACGATTCGCTGACGGATGATGAGTGGGTGGCAGACGATGAGGCCCCTTTCGAGGAGAAGTCGCACTCCGTGATGGTGGTTCCCAACGGGCTGGTTCCCGCAGTCAGGGCGCTCCTCTCCGGGCACGGCGAAACTTCTTCAACACCGGCAGCGTCCGTGTCCTCTCGCACGGTTGGACGAACGGACTGACAGAGTCGCCGCCGTCAACCAGCACGGCGGCATGGCCGCTCAGGCCAGGAACGGCAGCACCCAGCCGAAGACGACGATGAAGGCGAGCGTCAACGCCGCCGGGCCGAGCGTAACCCGGCGTGCCACAACGAAGTACGCCACCGCCGCCGCCGCGGCCCCGACGGTGACCGCCGAGGTGAAGAGCACGTTTGCCGTGCCGGGGCCGTCCCGGGGAGCGATCTCCTCGGCGACGAGCAGCACGAGGCCGAGCACGACTCCCACGAACGCCCAGGTCGGATAGGCGAAGACCACCATGCCCAGCATCAGCTTCATGGGCGGCACACGCTCTGTCAGGGCGACGAACCACGGCGGGCGGCTCTTGAAGAGGAAGAACAGCATGAGCGGCACGACGACCAGGAACACGGCCGCCATCAGCAGGCCGCTCACGGCCCCCGCTACGAGATAGCTCATGCGTCGTCCGCCGCCGGCGGGCTCCAGGCGGGGGTCAGGTGCGCGCGCCAGCCGTGGATATGCCGCAGCAGCAGCTCGATGGCGGTACCCAGCTCGCGGCGGGAAACCGGGGCGTACAGGGACGGCCCGCTGCCCGCGACATGGACCTCACGCGCCCCGACCTGCAGGAAGGCGTCGCGGTAGCGCCTCAGCTCCGGAAACACGTCCGGGGCGACATCGTCGAATACGTTGAACAGGAACTGCGGCGGTACGTCGCCGCCGCCCCGAATGCGGGACTCGAGCTTCCGGGTGAGCTGGCCGGTCGTAAAGTTCGCCTCGGCCAGATTCGAATAGACACGGCGGGTCTTGTCGGCCAGGTGGATTTCGGGCGAGAGCACCACGAACCACCGCAGGTCGGCCGGCGGGAGCGCGCGCACCCGTTCGCCCCTGCCGGAGACCATCGCGGTGCCGCCCTCCAGGAAGAACGGCACGTCCGATCCCAGGCTGGCGGCGAGGGTCACCATCTCCTCGCGGGCGAGGCCGAGGCCCCAGAGACGGTCGAGCCCGATCAGGACGGCTGCCGCGTCGCTGCTGCCCCCGCCGAGGCCGGCGGCGACCGGAATCCGCTTGGCGAGAGAGATCGCGGCGCCTGCTGAATGTCCGGTGTGCTCGCGAAGAAGCCGCGCGGCCCTGAGAGCGAGATTGTCCGGAGACTCGAGCTCCGGCAGGTCGCACGTGAGCGTGAGCCGCTCCGCCGGCTCGAGCGTCACGACGTCGTGCAGGCCGATGGTCTGCATGATGCTGACGACGTCGTGGTAGCCGTCGCCGCGTCTGCCGACCACCTCCAGCGTGAGGTTGATCTTCGCGTGCGCCTCGATCTCTATGCGGGTACCCGGTCCCACGTAGACCTCCGGGCGACTATGAAACCGAGGCGGCGCGGACCGCGGGTTGTGGGTCGCGTAGTCGATAGCACGACTCCTCAAACGCTCGGTGTCGGGAGCCGTCCCATTGACGTAGGAGCTTGAAGTCGTGACCTTGAATCGACATATCAGCGGCCTGTTGCGGGCACCGTACCAACGCCCGGACTGCGTTGTGGGCAACTATCGCCCATGGCGTCACAGTGCATCGAACTCTTGGGGAGTCAACCCAGCCTGTCGCAGTATGCTGCGCAGTGTGCCAATAGCGATCTCTCGATGGCAGGGCACAATCGCAGTGAGGACGCCTTCGCCGGTCTCTCTGGCGAACTTGATGTGGCTACCTCTCTGCCCGACCCGTGCGAAACCTGCCGCCGTGAGCTTGCGCGCGACCTCCCGATAGGGCAGTGGCCTAGCTGGCGACAACCTCGGCCTCGACGCGACGAATCTGAGGTGCAAGAGTTGGGAGGGGAGGTTCGAAGTGAAGCTCCAGCGCCTCGCGCAGGTTGGCCAGCGCCTCGTCGACCGATTCGCCCTGGCTGGCAATGTCGGCGTCCAGCGCCTGAGCTACGTACCACTCGCCTTCCTTGGATACGCTCGCCGTGAAGACCCGTTTCATTGGTCTTATCTCCACCAATGTGACATGTCGCTGCTCAGGGTTAATCGTATCACACGCGTCGGACTTCCCAACCAGCGCCGATGTATCGCAGTCTGGAAGTGCCGACAGACTCAACCGCTGGTGCGGTTCAGCGCTGGCGCTGCCATCGCCAGCCGACGGACTGAGGTTCTTGTCCATCCGAATGACGCTTCGAGGAGCTCGTAGTCGGCCAGATTCGGACCAACATAACTGATGGAGAACACCGTCAGCGAGCTTGTGGCCATCACCAGGCCGGTTCTGTCGACAACAAACTTTGGTAGGCCTCGTAGAGTGCGGCCCACTCGTCCAGGCTCAGGGTCTGCGCCCGCCGCGTGGGGTCGATGCCGGCGTCGGCCAGAAGCGCCTTGGCGGTCTCAGGCTCCAGCGCCAGGCCCCTTCCGATGGAGTTGTGGAGCTGTTTTCTGCGGGCGCTGAACCCCGCCTTGACGACGCGGAAGAAGTCGTCCGGGGAATCGAACGCGACCGCGGGCTCGGGGCGGACGTCGATCCGGACGACGGCCGAGGTCACCTTGGGCGGGGGCCTGAAGGCGCGCGGCGGGACCGAGGTGACGATGCGCGGTGTGCCGTAGAGCTGGATCGCGACCGAGAGCAGCCCCATCTGTCCGGGCTTGGCGACCATCTCCTGCGCCACCTCGCGCTGTACAGTCACAACCAGCAGCCGCGGCTTGCTGTTCGCCTCGAGGAACCGCCGCACGATGGGCGAGGCCGCGTAGTACGGCAGGTTCGCGACGACCTTGTACGGAGCGCCGTTGGGCGCCAGGCTGTCGATATCCACCTCACGCGCGTCCTCGACGAGCACCGAGAACCCCGGGCGGTCCGCGTAGGTCTCCCGGAGCCTTGCGGCCAGTAGCGCGTCGACCTCGACGGCGACGAGCCGGCCCGCACGCTCCACCAGCGGCCGGGTCAGCGCGCCCCGTCCGGGGCCTATCTCGACGACGAGGTCGTCCGCCGAGAGGTCGGCGGCGTTCACGATCGAGGCTATGGCGCGCCGGTCTACGAGGAAGTGCTGCCCCAGCGACTTCTTCGCGGCGGGCGGGCGGCCGTTCATCGTCCCGAGGACGCCCGGGCGGGCTCTCGCTGCCGCGACCCGCGACGACCGGCCCGGTCAAATCCGGACGCGGCGCCGCGGATGGCGCACTGAGGGACGGAGGGGCGAGGTCGGCCGTGCACCTCCGCTTCGACCGGCCATCGGAAACGTGACACGAGGCTGCGGCTCAAGCCAGGCTTACCCACGGCACCCGGACACCACTGCTTACCGCTGCTTCCTTCCGGACCTGACGGGGTTCACAGGTCGCCGCCGCGTGGGACCCAACTCTCATAACCACAGACCCCGGCCAGAGGCGCCCGAGAACCAACCTCCGGGAGGAGTTCAGCCCCGCTGGAGCGGATTGCGAGTACAGGGCACCGCTAACTCCCCGCTTAGCACGGCCTGATTCAAGGGTACGCGGAACACGGTTATCCGGTCAAGGGCGCCTCAATTACCCTGACATTTTCACTGGACAATGACAGGGCGCCTCAAAGACGCGTGTGTGGGTGACTGTCAGCAGCTTTTATCCCCGAGGCTGCTTGCTGTGGTAGTCTAAACGGAAGCAGGGTAGGAGAAGTTTCCCATGATTGAGAAGCGCTTCAGTCAGCTTTGGGGGCAACTGCAGGGTAAGAAACCCCATATGCGGGACTTCCTAGTTGAGATTCACCTGCAAGGTATTCGAGGCATAGAGGACATCCGCGTAGTGTTCGATTACCCAGTCAGCGTCATCGCGGGGGGCAATGCCAGCGGCAAGTCGACGGTTCTCTTCGCAGCTGCCTGTGCCTACAAGGTTCCAGGCGCGGGCGTGAAGGACTTCGTGCCGTCCACGCTGTTTCCCTATTACCGTCCGAAGGCTGGCGTCCGCGAAGACGAAAGGCGTGAGATAGTCATGGAGTTTGACTATGCGACATCCTACGGGCGCAGGTCCATGCGGTGGCGGCGTTCCCAGGGCTGGAATCGCAGCTTCTTGGGTCGCAAGGGTGGCAGGCAACCCGAGCGACCGACCTATCTTCGTACACTGAGCAATCTCAGCAACCCGTCCGAGGTGCGCGGAGTGCTCAGCATGTCGCGCCTGAGTTCCGCTCCTGACGAAACGCCCTTGACAGCGTCTCAGATTGAGTTCGCCCATCAGATGCTACCCTTCAGATACTCCGAGGTTGTGGACCTTTCCAGCGGCAGCAAGAATCTGCTATTTGCAGCCCAAGAGGGCGGTGCTGAGTACTCAGAGTTGCACATGGCTGCCGGCGAACGTTCGATCCTCCGTCTGTCGCAGGAGATCGCGCAACTCAAAGGTGCTCTGGTTCTGATTGATGACATCGAGGCCGGCCTGCATCCTTGGGTGCAGCAACTACTCATGCTGCAGCTCCAGCAATTGGCGCTACGCAACGACCTTCAGATCATCGTCACCTCCCACAGTCCTGTGATCCTCGACGCGGTCCCGGCCCACGGCCGCATTTTTCTAGAGCGGGATGAATCGGGATCGGTAGCCGTTCGGCCACCCTACCGGGATGTGGTCCAAGACGCGCTATACGGACGATCCGACGAGTCGCTGAACCTGCTCTGTGAGGACGATGCGGCCGAGGGCGTTCTGCATGGAGTGCTCGACCATTTAGTGCCCCGACAAGGTACCGCCAGGGAATCCATCCGCATAGGACGGGACACCGGAGCAAGCGAGTTTCCGATGCACGCCAAAGCCTTCAGAAAATTCGGCCAGATCCAGAACTTCGTCTTCATCCTCGACGGCGACAGGCGCGGGGACGATCTGGAAACCCGGATAGCTGAGCAGGCAGGTCGTGCAGTCCCCGTGCTGTTCTTGCCTGGCCGCGAAGGACCAGAAACGTGGGTATGGAACCGGTTGCGCCAAAACCCGGATGTTGATGGCCTAGGACTGGGCGTAGCTACGGCAGATCTGGCCGCACAGATGAATCGGCTGGACTCCATATATGACTTGGCGTCCGACCAACCTTCGCAGATAATCAAGACCAAGCTCCGCAGTTTAGCGGAAGCGCTGAGTCGGGATGTCCCCGATCTCTGCCGGATGGTCGCTCGCCACGAGTCCAGAGACAAGGCAAGCGACATACAACCGTTGGTGGAGGGACTTGAAACCGCGTTTCAAATGTGGCGCGCAGGGTAGCATACAAGGCCATAGTGAGCGGCCCAGCTTGGGAAGGTGGGTACGCTGTCGAACGCCACCCTCGCTGGCCTAACCGCTACTTGTCGGTGAACTTTAGCGACATCCTTTAGGTTGGCGACGTTCAACAACGGTTCTAGGCTCACAGCTTGGGTACTAGCTTTCTCCTTGTGGCGCTTTAGGGTGCCGGCGGTCGGGGCTGTGTTAAGATTCGGCGCTAGACTGTTACCTCGGACCGCGCCGCTGGCGACGGCCGGGGATACCCAGGGAGGATACCCATGGCATCAGCCAAGCGTAGGGCCGAAGCAGTATGGGACGGCGATCTCATGACAGGCACAGGCGCCGTCAGCGCCGCGACGAGCGGCGCGTTCACGTCGTTGGGCGTGAGCTGGGCTTCACGCACCGAGGGCCCCGAGGCGCGCACGAGTCCCGAGGAGCTGGTGGCGGCGGCGCACGCGTCCTGCTACTGCATGGCACTGTCGGCCGGCCTCGGCCGCGCCGGAACGCCGCCCACCCGGCTGGAGGTGAGCGCGACGGTTACGTTCCAGCAGATCGAGGGCGGCTGGAAGGTCGCCTCCAGCGCTCTGACCGTGAAGGGCACCGTGGCCGGGGTCACTTCGGAGGAGTTCGCCGCCGCCGCGGAGGCGGCCAAGGACGGCTGCCCGATCTCCGGCGCCCTGAAGGGGAACGTCGACCTCAGCGTAGACGCGACGCTGGCATAGCGCCGCCGCCGCGATCAGCGGCCCGGTCCGGGTAGCTGTTCGCCTTCTGGTGAACCGTGCGCGCGCCCCTCGATACGCCCCGATGATCCGACTGCCCTGAGTGCCCCGACGCTTCGTCGGGGTGTATCGAAGGGCGCTACTCGGGGTGAACGGGCTGCGGAGCACCAATCCCGAACAGTCAATTCTGAACGGCTGCGGGGCTGGGCGTGTCCACTATCAGCAGACGCGGGCTGCCGTACAGGTCGCGTTCGAAGTGGACTTCGGCTCCGGGAAAGGCTGCGGTAGCCTCGCCGACCACCGCGCTCAGCTGCTCGGGCGCTATCTCCACCAGCAGCCGTCCGCCGGGCCGCAGGTAGTCAGGCGCGCCGCGTATCAGGCGACGGGTCACGGCCAGACCGTCCGGTCCGCCGTCCAGTGCCTCGGCAGGCTCCCGCCGGACGTCGGCCGGCAGGGACGCGAGGTCGCCGGTGGGGATGTACGGCGGGTTAGACACGATCACGTCGACCGGGCCCGACAGCGCCTCGAGCAGGTCCCCTTTGCGCAGGTGGACTCTGTCGTCGAGTCCGTGCCGGCGCCGGTTGGCCTCCGCCACCTCCAGGGCGCGTAGGCTGACGTCCGTTGCGTAGACGCTCGTCGCCGGCAGGCGGTGCGCCACGGCGACGGCGATAGCGCCGCTGCCGGTGCCGACGTCGGCGACTTCGAGCGGCGGGTCGCCGCGGTACCGGGAGTAATCCACCACAGCGTCGACGAGGTGCTCGGTCTCCTGCCGCGGTATGAGCACCGACGGGTCGACCGCGAATTCCAGGCCGTAGAACTCCCGGGCTCCGACGATGTAGGCAAGGGGCTCGCCGTCCAGCCTCCGGGCCAGAAGCTCTTCCGCGGCCCGCAGGCGACCGTTGGGGACGGCCTGCCGCAGTGAGGCGAGGAAGCCGGTGCGGTCCACGCCGAGCGCCGAACGCAGCAGCACCTCGGCTTCGAGGCTTGCGTCGGCTATGCCCGCTTCGGCCAGACGGTCCCGGGCGCCGGCCCAGGCCTCGCGGAGCATCAGAAGCCGACCTCCTCCAGCTTCATCTCCTGCTCTCGGGTGATCATCAACTCGATCAGGTCGTCGATCTCGCCGTCGAGTACCGCGTCGAGGTTGTGCCGGGTGTAGGAGGTGCGGTGATCGGTCACCCGGTCCTGCGGGAAGTTGTAGGTGCGGATGCGCTCGGACCTGTCGCCGGACCCGACCTGGGCGCGCCGGGCCTGGGAGACCTCCTCATGCTGCCGTTCCAGCTCCAGGGCCAGCACTCTCGCCCTGAGCACCTTCATCGCCTTTTCCCGGTTCTTGTTCTGGGAGCGCTCGTCCTGGCAGACCGCCACTATTCCCGTTGGCTTGTGGGTTATTCGGATTGCGGTCGCGACCTTCTGGACGTTCTGCCCGCCGTGGCCGCTGGAGTGGAAGATGTCTATCTGCAGGTCATCGGCTTGGATGTTGACGTCGACCTCGTCGGCCTCCGGCAGAACGGCCACCGTGGCGGCTGACGTGTGGAGCCGGCCGCTCGACTCGGTGGTTGGTATCCGCTGCACCCTGTGGACCCCGATCTCGTGCTTCATCCTGCTGTAGGCGTTCTGGCCCTGTACCTGGAAGACGGTCTCCTTCAGGCTGCCGAGGCCGGTCTCGTTCGCGCTGACGACCTCCAGCTTCCAGTTGTGGCGCTGGGCGTACCTGGCGTACATCCGGAACAGGTCGGCGGCGAAGAGGCCGGCTTCCTCGCCGCCGGTCCCGGCGCGGATCTCCATGATGACGTTACGCTCGTCGTTCGGGTCTTTGGGCAGCAGCTCCACGCGCAGCTCTTCCTCAATCTGAGGGCGCTCCCGTTCGAGCTCGGCCAGCTCCTCGCGCGCCAGCTCGGCCAGCTCACGGTCGGAACCCTCCCGGGAGATCGCCCTGGCTTCTTCCTGCTCCCGGATCACGTCCCGGTAGCGCCGGGCAAGCGCCGCCAGCCCCTTCAGGGCTGCGTGCTCCTGGGCGAGCTTTCGGATGCGGACGTAGTCGACCGAGAGCTCGGGGTCCGCCAGCAGCGTCTCCAGCTCCCGGTACCGGTCTTCAATTGCGGCGAGTTTGTCTAGCATGGTGCAACCTGACGCCCTTCAGGCGAAACGCGCGGCCGTCAGAACGTTGAATGGACTGCGCAGGTGGGACTACGGAGAGTATACCAAGCGGTCTAAGCGCCAGAAAGCACGGCGACGAGGCCGTCTCGCGGGACTTCCCGCTGCTCGCTCCGGACGAGGTCGCGGAGGACCACGGCGCCTCTGGCCAGCTCGTCTTCTCCGACGATCGCGGCGTGCGTGGCGCCGACCGCCGAGGCGTAGCGTAGCTGGCCGCGCAGGCTACGGCCGGACGGCGCGAGCACCGCCGCGACGCCGTCCCGCCGCAGATTGGAAGCGACGACGAGTCCTGCGGGCCTGGTACCGTCGCCGACCGGGGCGACCACGACTTTCGTACGCTCGCTCCGGGCGACGGTCTGGCTGTCCCGGATGTACGCCAGGACGCGCTCTATGCCCATGGCGAAGCCGATGCCAGGCGCCGGGCGCCCGCCCAGCGCCTCGATCATCCCGTCGTAGCGGCCCCCGCCCGCGAGCGCGCTCTGCTGGCCGCCCGCGGGCGGGGCGATCTCGAAGACGGTGCGGGTGTAATAGTCCAGGCCTCTGACCAGCCGGTTCTCGGTCTCGTAGGAGATGCCGAGCGCGTCCAGGTGTCCCAAAACGCCGCGCCAGTGAGTCTCGCAGGCGCCGCACAGGCTCTCGACGGAGCCTGGCGCCTCCGCGATGAGCGGCTGGCAGGCGTCGCTCTTGCAGTCGAGCAGACGGAGCGGGTTGGCGTCCAGTCGCCGCCTGCAGTCGTCGTGCGTCAGCTCGTCGGAGCGGGACCGATAGTGGTCGAGGAGCCGTTCGACGTATACTGGCCGACACTGCGGATCGCCTATGGAGTTGATCGTCAGCGTGACGTCGGCGACCCCCACGGACTCCAGCAGGCGGCAGGCCAACTCGATGACTTCGGCGTCTATGGACGCGTCCGCCTCGCCGATGACCTCGACCCCGAACTGGTGGAGCTGTCGGTAGCGGCCGGCCTGGGGGCGGTCGTACCGGAAGAAGGGGCCGACGTAGTAGAGCCGCACGGGCTGGGGCAGGTTGTGCATGCCGTGCTGAAGATAGGCCCGGCAGACGGGCGGCGTGCCCTCGGGACGCAGGGTCAGCAGGTCGCCGCCGCGGTCCTCGAAGGTGTAGGTCTCGTTCTCGACGATGTCGGTGACCTCGCCCGTGCCGCGAACGAACAGCTCTGCGTCCTCGAAGGTGGGCGTGTCTATGCGCTCGTACCCGAACATGGAAGCGGTCTCGTCGCCCCGCGACTGGAAGTAGCGCCAGAGGTCCTGGTCCTCGGGCAGTATGTCAACCGTCCCTCTGGGGGAGCGGAACGTCCTGGGTCTGCTCATTGCCGGCGCTTCCTCCGTCGAATCCGGGAGATAGTACCACACGGCACGCGCCGCTCCGTACGCGGTCGCCCGTTGAGATCGAGGCTCCGCTCGAGGTCCAGACCGGCGGAGCCCAACGGAGCGCGTGCTATAATCGAAGGCGAGATTCTGCGCGCCCCGGGAGCCCCATTTGAAGATCACTCAGGAAGAAGTTGTGGACCTGCAGACCGTCCTCAACATCGAACTTGAGGAAGACGATCTGCCTCCATACCTCGACCGGGGCTACCAGCGCGTTGTAAACCGGGTCGCGATACCCGGCTTCCGCAAGGGCAAGGCGCCGCGCACCATAGTGGAGCGCTTCCTCGGCAGGGAGAGCCTGATCCACGAGGCCCTCGACTTCATGGTCTCCGACGTTACGGACAAGGCGATGTCGGAGCAGAACATCGAGACGGCCGAGCCGCCCGACGTCGAGCTGTTGGACCTCGACCCGGTCATCTTCAAGGCCACAGTGGCGCTGAAGCCAATAGTCGATATCGGCAACTACCGCGGCATACGGGTGCCCGAGACGCCCCCGGAGGTCACGGACGAAGACGTCGAGAACAGGATCGAGGTCATTCGCCTCGAATCGGCTTCGTGGGAACCCGTGGACCGCCCGGTGGCGCTGGGCGACATGGTCACCATGGACGTGACCGCAACGGTCGAGGACTCGGATATCCTGAACGAGAGCGACGCCGTCTACGTCGCGGACGCAGAGAACGAGACGCCTTTTCCCGGACTGCCGCAGCAGCTCGAAGGCGCTGAGGTCGGCGTCGTCCGGGAGTTCGATCTCGAAATCCCTTCCGACTACGGGAGAGAGCGGATCGCCGGGAAGACGGCGCACTTCGTGGTAACCGTCAACGATGTCAAGGAGCGCAGGCTGCCCGAGCTCGACGACGAATTCGCCAAGGGCGTCGGGGAAGACTTCGATACCCTCGCCGTGCTCCGAGAGTCGGTCCGAGGCCAGCTCCAGTCGGCCGCCGAGGGGTCGGCCGAGAGCGGGTACCAGGAAGCGGTCGTCGACGCGCTGGTGGCGAACGCGACCGTCGAGCTGGCGCCGCTGTCGGTGGACCGCGAGATAGACCGCGCCATGGACCGCCGCGCTCGGCTTGCCGAGATGCTTGGAATCCCCGTCGAGGACTTCCAGAGGCAGTCCGGCACGACCGAGGAGGAGATGCGGGAATCGGTGCGGGAGACCGCCGTTAGAGACCTGACGCGCTCGTACGCTTTGGCGACGCTCGCGGAGGCGGAGGGTCTGGAGGTCGCCGAAGAAGACGTCGAAGAACGGGTACGAGAGATGCTCGCCGCCGATGGCGGACGGCGCCAGGACCGGCGTCAGGACCGGCGCTGGGACCGCGAACGGCTGAGGGCCGGCGTCGAGGCGCAGATGATGGAGACCAAGTCGCTCGGCAGGCTGGTGGCCATCGCAAAGGGGGACGCCGACACGGATGCGGCCGACCACGATGAGCAAGACACGGAGGGAGAACGCGTTGACACCTAAGCTCGAAAATGTGATTCCGATGGTCGTGGAGAGCGGCCCCCGGGGGGAGCGGGCGTTCGACATCTACTCGCTGCTTCTGCGAGAGAGGGTCATCTTCCTGGGCACGCCCGTCTACGATCAGATGGCGAACGCCATCATCGCCCAGCTCCTGTACCTCGACCGAGAGGACAGCGAGCGGCCTATCCACCTGTACATAAACTCGCCGGGGGGCATGGTGACGGCGGGCCTGGCGATCTACGACACGATGAGGCAGGTGGCCGCTCCGATCTCCACGATCTGCGTGGGGATGGCCGCCAGCTTCGCTGCCGTGCTGCTGTGCGCCGGCACTCCTGGGAGGCGCTACGCCCTGCCGAACGCGACCATCCTCCTGCACCAGGTCGCCATGTCCGGCGGCGTGCAGGGGCAGGCCTCCGACATCGAGATCCAGGCACGGCACACGATCCGCACCGAAGACAAGATGCGGCAGATCATCTCGACGCATACCGGCCAGCCGTACGACAAGGTCGCGCGGGATACCGACCGCGACTACTACTTGACCGCGGAGGAGGCTGTCGACTACGGTCTGATAGACAGCGTGATGGAGCCGGCGTCAGAGGACGCCAAGTCGGCTTCCGCGTAGGATATGCCCGCAACGACGACCGAACAGTCCAGCTATCGCTGCTCGTTCTGCAGCAAGGCCCAGACCCAGGTCAAGCGCCTGATCGCCGGGCCTGACCGCGTATTCATTTGCGACGAGTGCGTGGCCCTGTGCGGGCAGATCATCAGCGACGAGACCCCGGCGGCGCCGCGCGACTCGACGGGACTGATCTCCAAGGGCGTCAACCCCAAGTGGCTCTACCAGAAGCTGGACGAGTACGTGGTCGGTCAGGAGAGGGCCAAGAAGGTCCTCAGCGTGGCCGTATACAACCACTACAAGCGCATCTGGTCGAACCAGGAGCACTCGGACGTCGAGCTGCAGAAGGCCAACGTCCTGATGCTCGGCCCGGCGGGGTCCGGCAAGACGCTCCTGGCTGAGACGCTCGCCAAGATCCTCGACGTTCCCTTCGCCATTGCCGACGCCACGTCGCTGACGGAGGCGGGGTACGTGGGCGAAGACGTGGAGAACATCCTGCTGCGGCTGATACACGCGGCCGATTTCGACGTAAAGCGCGCCGAGCAGGGGATCATATACATCGACGAGATAGACAAGATCGCCCGCAAGAGCCCAAACCCGTCGATCACGCGGGACGTGTCCGGCGAGGGCGTCCAGCAGGCGCTGCTGAAGATCGTCGAGGGATGCGTCGCCAACGTGCCGCCGCAGGGCGGACGCAAGCACCCGCACCAGGACTTCCTCCAGATCAAGACGCACGACATCCTGTTCATGTGCGGCGGCGCCTTCGAAGGGCTCGGGAAGCTGGTCGAATGGCGAATCTCGAAGGACAGGGTCACCCTGGGCTTCGGCGTGGGGCGGTCGGACGCCGACAGAGCCGCATCGGAAGAGGACATGCTGCAGCTGGTCAGCGCCGAGGACCTGCTGGCCTACGGCTTCATCCCCGAGCTGGTTGGCCGCCTGCCGGTGTCCGTGGGCCTCAGGAGCCTGGACCGCGACGGCCTGATCAGCGTCCTGACCGAGCCGCGCAACGCGCTGGTCAAGCAGTATCAGGCGCTGTTCAAGATGGACAACGTGGAGCTCGTGTTCACGGACGACGCCCTGGTCGCCGCCGCCAACGGCGCCCTGGAGCAGGGGACGGGCGCCCGGGCGCTGAGGTCGATCCTGGAGCGTACTCTGCTGGACGTGATGTACGAGCTGCCGTCCATCAGCCACGTGACGAAGTGCGTCGTCGGCGCCGAAGCCATCCTCGGCAACGGCGAAGTCGAGCTGATCGCCTCCGGCGGCCAGAGGGTGTCCTTCGTGCCGCAGGAGCGCAAGTCGGCCTGACACCCGCGCCTGCTCAGCCCTTCACAGTCATGACTCCTTGTCAAGCAAGTCTTAATGACCCAGATTCCCCACCTAGATAAGAGGAAGACCTCGTTGGCACCCGCCACGAAGGGGGCTAAGATGTTTCTTGACCAAGAGAAACGATCACCAACGAGGTGCAGCTATTATGAAGCAAGGCTTACTGGCATTCCAGTACGAGCAGGAGAAGGGCTCGACAGGTATGACGGGACTGTCCGGCCTGCTGACGTACGTGGAGTTGATGGACGCAGCGGGTTTGAGGTCATCGGTAGAGCGCCACGTGAGACTGCGGGAGAGAGGTCAGGGCTGGACGGACAGCCAGATAATCATCTCGCTGATGCTGCTGAACTTGGCAGGCGGCGAGTCGGTGTCCGACCTTGATCTCCTTGAGAAGGACAGAGGGTTGTGCAGGATGCTTCGAGAGTTCGAGTCCTGTGGTATGCGTCTCAGCGAGCGCAGGGCGTTGGAGAAGAGATGGCGAGTCGAGCGTCTTCGGAGCGTGCCGTCGGAGTCTGCGGCGTTCCGGTATCTGGAGGGGTTCCACGACATGGACGAGGAGTCGAAGCGGGAAGCTCACAGGGCGTTCATAGCGGCTCCCAACGAAGCGCTACAGGGTCTGGGGAAGGTCAACGCCGACCTGGTGGGCTTCGTGCAGAGCCGTTCGCCTCAGACCGAGGCCACTCTGGACATGGATGCCACACTGGTGGAGACGCGCAAGCAGGAGGCGCTCCACAGCTACAAGGGGTACAGGGCGTACCAGCCGCTGACCACCTACTGGGCAGAGGCCGACCAGATTGTGCATTCAGAGTTTCGGGACGGCAACGTACCTGCGGGCCATCGGCAGTTACGAGTGTTGACCGAAGCACTGGAGCATCTGCCTGCCGGTGTGGAGAGCGTGATGCTGCGGTCTGACACGGCGGGGTATCAGCAAGAGTTGCTGCGGTACTGCGCGGAGGGTAGAGACGAGCGGTTCGGGGTGATCGAGTTCGCGGTTGGGGTTGACGTGACGGCAGAGTTCCGCCGAGCGGTGTCAGAGGTCGCCGAGCAAGACTGGCAGACGCTGTACCGCAAGGTTGGCGAGCATCGCGTGGACACGGGTCAGCAGTGGGCTGAGGTGAACTTCGTACCCAAATGGATAGGGCACTCCAAGAACAGCCCTGAGTATCGGTTCATAGCTACCAGGGAGCGGTTGATCGAACAGCCTCTGCCGGGAATGGAGGGGCAGATGGAGCTTCCGTTCCCCGCGATGGAGCTGTCCAACAGAGGCTGGTACAAGGTCTTCGGAGTGGTGACCAACCGGAGCATTGCGGGGGACGAGTTGATCTGGTGGTCGAGGCAGAGATGTGGCAAGGGCGAGGAGGTCCACGGCGTCCTCAAGAGTGACCTTGCCGGGGGCAGGCTTCCGTCGAGGCTGTTCGGAGCCAACGCAGCATGGTGGGCTATATCGGTGCTGGCCTTCAACCTGAACTCTGCCATGAAGCGGCTGGTGTTGGGCGGACAGTGGGTGGGCAAGCGTCTCAAGGCGGTGCGCTTCGCCCTGATCGCCCTACCGGGCCGTGTGGTGCGTCACGCCAGGAGGTTGATCATCCGTCTTGCCCGTGGCCATCCCTCATACGAGTTGCTGCTCAGGGCGCGGCAGAGGATATTGGCGCTGGCTGCCGAGCCGTATCGAGCATAGGCGACCCTGCCTGGAGCATCGGTTTGTAGGCGACTCTGCCGAGTTGCCAGGCCGGGCCATGCCTTCTTCGGCCTGACAACAACCATAATTGGCAGCGAACCGCTGCCGATACCCTCAAAGACGGCACCCGAGACCCTCTCCGATGCCGATCATGTCATGCGTCACCCCTGGTCGACACCCGGACACCCCTGAAAGCACACGAAACAGCTCTCAACAATGTCAGGTGGGGGATTTGGGAATGACGACACAGCTTGTTAAACGTTAGGGCCTAAGTATGAATAAGCCCGGGGTCTATGTGAGTTTCTGGTAGCAGCCCCGTCATGAGCGGCGCAGCAGGTTCAGCAGTGCCAGCGCTTCGCTCAGCGTCTGCTGGTGCCCGGAATCCTTCCGGTCCGTCACCTCCGCCGACCTGAACAACTGCCGCAACTGTGCCAGGGCGCAGAGTCGTCAAAAGGGTGCTACCCGGGCTGACCGGCTGTACGAGGTGGCCCCTCCCGCGCACAGTTCATGGCGACTCCGTCCCTTCATTCAAGATTGCGAGGTAACTGTCATACACGTACAGCCGGTTGCGCGACCTTCCCGTTATCTCCCGGGCGAGCCCGAGCCCGCTCAGCCTATCCATAGCAGACGATGCTGCCGGGAATGAGAGGCCCGTCCGATCGCAGACTTGAGGAATAGAGGTGATGGGGCGCTCCTTCAGCACTTGATGAACGCGAAGCGCCGACCCTGCGGCGCGGCCGATCTCCTGAATCCGCCGCTGGTCGTCGTTGAACAATGCCACCAATCGCCGCGCAGTCGATACCGCGGCGTCCGACGTATGTTTGACTCCATTGAGGAAGAAGCGGACCCACGCCTCCCAGTCGCCGTTCTCCCGTACCCCGTCAAGCAGTGCGTAGTACTCCTCGCGGCGTTCCTTGAAGTAGAGGCTGAGGTAGAGTAGCGGCTCTCGCAGCACGCCCTCGTGACATAGGATGAACGTAATCAGGAGCCGCCCTGTGCGGCCGTTGCCGTCGAGAAAGGGGTGTATGGTTTCGAACTGTACGTGCGTGAGGGCCGACCGGACCGTTGCCGAGAGGCCGCCATCCTCGGCGTGAAGGAACCGCTCGAGGTCAGACAGACAGTCCTGAACGGCATTGGCAGGCGGCGGCACGAAGTGTGCGTTCCCTGGACGGTTGCCCCCTATCCAGTTCTGAGAGCGCCGGAACTCCCCAGGTGATTTGTCGCTCCCGCGGCCCTCCGCCATGAGCCTATAATGGATCTCTCGTATGAGGCGATTCGATAGGGGGAATCCTTCCCGCAGCCGCTTCAAGCCGTGTTCCAAAGCGGCAACGTAGTTGGAGACCTCCGTAACGTCGTCGACGGGTACGCCTGGGCTCTCTTCCAGCTCGAACATCAGTAGATCCGACAGGGAGGACTGAGTCCCCTCGATTTGGGATGAGAGGACTGCCTCTTTGCGGACATAGGTGTATAGGAAAAGATGCGGGTCCGGCAGCAGGGTGGTGAGACTGTCCAACCGCCCTAACGCAAGCTGCGCATCCTCCAAAGGTGCTTGCATGGCGGCCAGATCGAGCGCCGGCTCGGGTGGCAGGGCGTATGGAACGAAGGCCCTGACCCGCTCCCCTGCGGTGTGCGTGATCTCGTATCTCCCGGTCTCGCCGCGTCTCACGGCCACGACTCCTTGCCCAACAAGTCTTAATAACGAAACTGTCTATTTAACTTTAGGCCCTAAGTATAAATAAGCCTCCGGGGTCTGTGCAAGCTTCCCAAGATGTCCCGAGCCGGCTCTCACGCGTACCGCGATGTCCATGGCGCCGAGAGCGGATAGCGGGGATGGATGCCGAGAGGCGTATCTGTTTCCAGATCGGTTCTGGCAACAGCTGACGGCGGCAGCCTGTCACGGTCGCCGCAGCAGGTTCAGCAGGTCTAACGCTTCGCTCAGCGTTTCCCTTCGGCCCGAATCGCTCCGGTCCGTCACCTCCGCCGCTCTGAATAGCTGGCGCAGCTCTGCCAGGGCGCCCCTTCTGTCTCCCAGGGCCTCGCGCGCCTTTGCCTTCAAGTAGTATGCCTCGATCATGAGCGGGTTCAACGTCGTCGCGCTGTCCGCCTCGGACAGCGCGAGGTCGTAGACCCCGGCTTCGAAGTGGTCGACCGCCCGATAGTAGTGGGTGTACCCGTTGTCCGGCAGCGTGGTCGTCGCGAACCAAGCGCCCGCCGCCAGGACCGCCATCGCCACCGGGACGACCCACAGCCGTCTGCCCAGCCGCCTCGAGTCGGTCCGGACGACGCTTGTCCCGAACACCGACATGACGACCGTATAGCTCGGCGCCAGGACGAGTCCCAGGGCGATGCCCGCGGCGAACCCGCCGAGGTGGGCCATGTTGTCGATGCCCGGCATGACGAAGCCGAAGGCGAGATTTATGGCGGCCAGTATGAGGACGCCTATCATGCTGCGCCGCGCCGTCTCACCGAAGACCCGCCGCTGAGCGGCGAAGTACGCGGCGAGCGCGCCCAGCACGCCGAATATGGCCCCGCTGGCGCCCGCGCCGACGGCTATGGAGTTCAGCATGTAGCTGGCTACGCTGCCGGTCAGCCCCGCGACGACGTAGATCAGCAGGAACCGCACGTGCCCGTACGCGCCCTCGACGAGTGAGCCGAATATGGCCAGTCCGAAGCCGTTGAACGCCAGGTGCACGTGGCCGACGTGGAGAAATATCGCCGTGAACAGGCGCCAGTACTGGCCCTCGGCGATCAGCGGCCCGAACATGGCGCCGAAGTCGAGCAGCACCTGCCGGTCCTCGCTGCCTCCGGCCTCGGTCGTGGCCAGCCAGACGAGGACGTTCACCGCCAGCAGCGCCCAGGTGACCAGAGGCCGCCGCGTCAGGCCGGACGTCGACGGCCCGAATCCCCGGTCTTCGTCGGGAAAGATGTAGTCGGACGCCATGAGGTGGATGCGTGGAAAAGGCCGACGGGCCCGCGGCGGCTTTCGGCTCGGCTAGGCTCGCCCCGCCCTGCGACGACCTCGGCGCAGTCGTCTCCTTATCTTGGTCAGACTCGTCGCGACGTGCACGAGCGGAGTTACAAGCCTGCTTACGATTTTCGCCTCGGCAAGGGAGAGCTTGAAGTCCTCGGGGCTGCCGTCGAACTCCCGGATCTCCATGTACGTCCGGCCGAGCTCGTAGGTGGTGTGCGCGTCGCTCACCGCGGACATGATCAGCCCGTTTTCCCGGGCGAACTGCTCGGCCTTCCGATTGTCGCCCGGCAGGCTGTTGCGGGAGTTGAACGCCTCGACGATGTCAACGTATGGCAGTATCTCGTCGAGCGCGGCCCGGCTGATGACGTGGCTGCGGAACCGGTCGAAGGGATGCGGGACGGACACCAGGCCGCCCTGGTCCTTGATGTTGCGAACGGTCTCCAGCGGAGACAGCCCCTGCGGGATCGTTTCACGTAGAAAGAGGCCGGTTATCTCCCCCTCGGAGGAGCCGACCTCCTCGGCCACGATGACCGTGAATGGCGCGATCTCCTTCACGGCCAGCGCGCCGTCGACGGTGTTGTGGTCGGTCACCGCTACGCAGTTCAGGCCCACCTTCTCGCATCTGGCAACGAGGCGCTCCGGCGCCACGTCGGAGTCCGGCGAGAAGTGGGTGTGCATGTGGAGGTCTGCCTTCAGCAAGGCGGGCCGTCCGGGCCGCCGGGAAGCCGCATCTGCTCGCCGTAGGCCGTCTGTATCTGACTGATCTTGAGCTGGGCCGCCTCCAGCTTCTCGCTGCAGATGCGGGCGAGCCTCATGCCCTTCTCGTACAGTGTGGTCGCTTCGGACAGCGGCAGGTCGCCCGTCTCGAGCGCGCGCACCGTCTCGTCGAGCTGGGACAACGCCTGCTCGAAGGTCAGCGAGCCCGCCGCCGGCTCGGACGCGCGCGGGCCGTCGCCGCTGGCTGGTGTATCGTGTGTCACCGTGGACGCTCCTGCTTGGTGGGAAGTGGTGTGGGAGCTTCGGGGAACGGGCTCTCGCGCCGTCAGCGGGCGGCCCGCGGTCGGGCGCCAGACCCATTCGACGGCGCAGCGGGGTGGATGGAGGTGACGTCCGCGTCGAAGCTTCCCTTGGCCAGAGTCACCTCGACCCGGTCACCCGCACGCAGCTTGGAAACGTCGCTCACCACCTCTGAATCGGTCGGGGATTGTACTATAGCATAGCCTCGGCGGAGGGTATCCTGAGGGTCCAGCAGGGCGAGGCGGGCGCCGAGACTGTCGACGCGTTCGGACCTCGTCTCGACGGCGCGGGCCACGTGGCGGCCAGCAAGGCCCAGCAGGTCGTCGACCCGCAGTCTGAGGCTGTCGAGGTCGGGCCGGCTTCGGCCGAGGCGGTCGCCGAGCTGCGCGGCCACTCGGCTCCCGGCCTGCAGTCTGGC
Organism: Dehalococcoidia bacterium; assembly: GCA_965261815.1. Classification (GTDB taxonomy): domain Bacteria; phylum Chloroflexota; class Dehalococcoidia; order Lucifugimonadales; family CAZENU01; genus CAZENU01. Next base: position 1,710,918 of record CBDHDR010000002.1, on the reverse strand, counting down.
GTCGGCGCCGCGTTCCAGGCGCTGCCTGTGGCCGGCGACGCGGGCGAGCAGCTCGTGCCGGTCGGGCACCGCGAGCTCGGCTGCTGCCGAGGGCGTGGGCGCCCGGCGGTCGGCCACCATGTCAGCGATCGTGACGTCGGTCTCGTGCCCTACGCCGGTGACGATGGGCACGCGGCTGGCGAATATCGCCCTGGCCACGACCTCTTCGTTGAACGGCCACAGGTCTTCCAGCGAGCCGCCTCCGCGCGCCACAATCGCGACATCCACGCCGAGGCCCTGCTGCAACGCCGAGATCGCCTCCGCTATTCTCCCGGCCGCCTCGGGGCCCTGTACCGGCGTGGGCGCCAGCAGCAGCTCGGCGAGCGGGTAGCGTCTACCGACGACGGTCTGGATGTCGTGCCAGACCGCCCCTGACTCCGAGGTGACGACGCCGATCCTCCGGGGGAACTCGGGCAGCGGGCGCTTCCGCGACGGGTCGAACAGACCTTCGCGCTCCAGCTCTCGCTTGAGCCGTTCGAACTCGAGCTGGAGCTCGCCGATCCCCTCCGGTCGCACCACGTCCACGATGAGCTGCACGTCGCCGCGCACCTCGTAGACCGTCGTCGAGCCGTGCGCCATGACCTGGGCGCCTTCGGACAGCAGCTCGGAGCCGAACGCCGTGCGGAACATGACGCAGCGCAGCGTGGTGCCGCCGTCCCTGAGGTTGAAGTAGCTGTGGCCGGAGGCCGGGCGGCGGAGGTCGGCGACCTCGCCGGTCACCCAGAGGTCATGCAGCACCGGGTCATAGGCCAGCACCTGCTTGAGGTAGCCGACGACTTGGGCGACCGAGTATACCGCCAACTACACCCTCGAGAGATACTCGCCGCTGCGGGTATCCACCCTGATCTTCTCGCCCTCGTCGACGAACAGCGGCACCTGCACCACCAGCCCGGTCTCCATCGTCGCCGGCTTCGTCCCGCCCTGGGCGGTGTCGCCGCGAACCCCGGGGTCCGTCTGGGCGACGGTGAGGTCCACGGTGATGGGCATGTCGATCGAGATCGTCTTGCCCTCGTAGAGGATCAGGTCTACGTTGGTCTGCTCGACGAGGTAGTTGAGCGAGTCGCCGAGCTGGTCGGCCGACATCGGCATCTGGTCGTAGGTCTCGTCGTCCATGAAGTAGTAGAGGCCGCCGTCTTCGTAGATGTACTGGGCCGTGCGCCGCTCCACGGTGGCCGGGGTCAGCTTCACGTCGTACCCCTGGAAGGTCCGGTCCGTGACCCGGCCGGTGCGGAGCGACCGGAACCGGATGCGTATCACCGGCGCGCGCTGCTGCATCTTGTTGCGCTCGTATTCCACGACCTGGTAGGGCTCGCCGTCCAGCTCTATGGGCATGCCCCGCCTGAGCCCGCCGTAGCCTATCGTCATCGAGTGTCTCCCCGTTCAAGAGTGGCGCCGCGGTCCTGTTAGTCCGCGGCCGGCGCCTATTGTCCCGGATCGAGCTTCCGCGCCTTGCTGATCACGCGCGCGGCGCCGTTTTCCAGCACGACCACGTCCTCGATCCGGACGCCGCCCCAGTCCGATATGTAGATACCGGGCTCGATAGTGAAGATCATACCGTCTTTCAGAGGCTCGTCCGCCCGCGGACTCACCCAGGGCAGCTCGTGGACGGCCAGCCCGACCCCGTGGCCGAGACTGTGGCCGAAGTTGTCGCCGTAGCCCGCCTCCGCGATTATGTCGCGGGCGATGGCGTCGCACTCGGTCCCGGTCATGCCGGAGCGGACACGGTCCTCCGCCTCGAGCTGCGCCCGCAGCACGATGCCGTAGACCTTGCGGAACGTCTCGTCCGGCTCGCCGACGAGCACCGTTCGGGTGAGGTCGGCACAGTAGCCCTCGTACCTGGCGCCCATGTCGATGACGATCGGCTCGCCCTCGGCGATGACGCGGTCGGACGGGCGGTGATGAGGCAGCGCGCCGTTGGGTCCGGCTGCGACGATCGTGTCGAACGCGAGCCCCTCGGCGCCGCGCTCCCGCATCGCCTTCTCCAGCTCCCACGCGACCTCCCGCTCCGTCGCGCCCGGCTCGAGCGACCCGCCGACCTCGTCCATGGCCTCGTCGGTGATCTCGATGGCGCGCGCCAGCATGTCCATCTCGTCGTCGTACTTCGTGGCGCGAAGCCCGTCCACGAGGTCCGAGGTCTCTACGAGCGTCATGTCGTCGTTATCGGACTCCTCTATCGCCTTCCGGAACGCCGCGTGTCCGTGGACGGTCATGTCCTGGCTCTCGAAGCCGATTCTGCGCATGCCCATCTTCGCCGCGAGCTCCGGCAGCCAGGCGGAGCCGCCGGCCAGCCGCTCGATCCGGAATTCGGGCGCCTGCTCCCCGGCCTGCTCCCCGTACCGGAAGTCCGTGCCCAGCACCGAACCGTCGCCGGAGATGAGCAGGTAGCCGGCGGAGCCGGTGAAGCCGGACAGATAGCGCCGGTTCTCGCCGTTGGAGATGAGCACGCCGTCCAGGCCGCGCTCGGCGAGCAGGGCTCTCAGACGCTGGATCTTCGCACCGATGCTCATGTCTGTGACTCTTCCTGGAGGCGCGCTATGACGTACTCCACGGCGTAGACGTATCCTCGCCAACCCAGCCCGCACACCTGGCCCACCGCGATCGGCGCGACGACCGAACGGTGCCGGAACCGCTCCCGGGCGTGTATGTTCGACAGATGTACCTCCACTATCGGCAGCCCGGCGTCGGCCAGGGCGTCCCGCAGCGACAGGCCGTAGTGGGTAAGGGCCCCGGGGTTGATGACGACCGCGTCGGCCGAGTCGGCGTCCTGCTGAAGGTGGTCGACGATCTCGCCCTCGTGGTTGGACTGGAAGAATTCGACCTGTGCGCCAAGCTCTTCGGCCCGCTGGCCGACTCTCCGCTCGATCTCGGCAAGGGTCACGCTGCCGTACTGGCCCGCGTCCCGCTTGCCGAGCATGTTGAGGTTGGGGCCGTTGATGACGAGTATCTTCACTGTTCAGTCCTTGTCACCCTGTCGAGACGATATTGTAATACAGACGACCGGGCAGGCGCGTTCGGACGATGCCTCCATCAGAACGGCGCTGACTTTGCTGAGAGGAACTTGGCCCACCCCCGTGGATACCCTTCGCGGGCATAACGGTGCTGCGACTATCGAAGTGCGGGCAGGGGTGGGGCCGTCGTCACACCCGTTGGCCCTGAGTGCCCCGACGCTTCGTCGGGGTGTATCGAAGGGCCCGCAGGACTCAGACTCTGGGTGGGGCCGATACGAGCATTGGCGGGCCGGGTGCGTGCCCCCTTCGATACGCGCCGGTGAAGCACCGGCGCTACTCACGGCGAACGGGTCGTGTGGGCCCCTGAAGTCTGAACTGTTGCGGCGATCCCGCCGTGAGCTGACACCTACTTCTCGAGCCAGAAGGCGTAGAGGCGGGCGTTCTCGAGTGTGAACCGGACGTGGACTGGCCTGTCGTGGCTCAACTCGGAGGCGCCGCTCCAGGACAGTCGCCCTCGTAGCCGGTCGCCGCGGACCGGCTCGCAGTCGTCTTCCGTCAAGCCGGGCAGGGCGTCTCCGGTCAGGGCGTCTACGATCTCGGCGCTGATCCGGCCGTCCGAGGCGTCGGCGTTGACCATCAGGCTCCCGCCTTCGAGGGCGAACGGAGAGGTCTCCAGGGTGCCCGACCTGTCCGCGTCGAGAGACACGAAGCCGTCGAGCCGCACCTTGGCAAGACATAGGGCGCCGACATCGTCGAAGTACTCGTGGTACGGCTGCGCCCACAGCTCCTTCGGGCCGCGGAACCTCAACGCGCTGTAGTAGACCCAGATCTCCCGATCTTCGTGGACGTGCGGGCGTCCGCAGGTCAGCAGCTGCATAGTCTCGTAGCTGACGCCGTCCCAGGGCTGGACCCCGATGAAGACGTCGCGGTTGGCCACGCGCTGCCAGTCGTACAGGTCGCGCGAGACGGCCAGCTCGACCTGGTTGATCGCGGTGAAGTTGCCCCACGGCTCCGGGATGGCGCCTGCGGGGTTGAACACGACCGGAAAGCCGACGTAGATGCCCTCGTAGGGCATGATCGGCATCTTGTATATCTGCGCAATGTGGTTCGTCTCGTCGACGATCGGCGGCGTCAGCAACCCCGGATCGTCCACCAGCTCGCGGATGCGGCGTCGGCGGTTGTTGCGGTCGATCTCGTCGGAATGCAGTATGAGCGTCGGGTCGGTCCACCTGAGGAAGTCCGGGCTGGTCGACAGCCACACCGACCTGCCCCAGTCGGTGCTGATCTTGACGGTGGCGAGGAACTGCTCGGTGTATTCGTCGTAGGTCAGATACGAGGTGTCCTCGCTCGGGATCGGCGGAACGTCGATCATCGTCCACTCGAAGCCGTTGGGCGAGACGGCCGGGTACCTGGCGATGCCTCCGACGGTGAACAGGGCCTTGTACCGGCGAGCCGGGTCGTCGTCGCGCTCGTCTCGGACTATCTGCGTGAGCACCTTGCCGCCCGGGTCGATCGCGATATTGTTGTCCCTCGATCCCCTCCACTCGTGCAGGTCCAGAGGCGAGGTGTCCCAGTGGACGCCATCCTCGGACGTGGCATAGTGCGTGGCGTTCTGCTCGGCGTGGAGGCGCCTGCCCTGCGGCGCCACGGCGTAACCGCCGCCGTAGAACCACTCCCATACGCCCTTGTCGGAGTTCCACTGCGGCGGATCGGCCGTCTGCAGCGAGGTTTGACCGCGCGAGCGGTCGGGGCGCAGGACGGGTCCGGTCCTCGTCGGCTTGTTGAGCACTCGCCGCAGTCCGTAGCTGCGGCCGATTGCGTGGTCGTCCAGGAATAGCTGCTTGTTCCGGTACGGATGGATCATGCGGGATGTGGTCAAAGATTCCCTCCTACGCGCCGGGCGGTTATCCTGGGACGCCCCACCTCCGTCATTCCCGCGAACGCGGGAATCCATCCCCGGCATGGTGCGCTATCACAACCCCGGAGGCGGTCCGTCCCTCCGGCCTCTCCGGACAGGTGGTCAGGGCCTTCGATTGTTGGACGCGGTGCGAGCGGAGCGGTGTCGATCAGCCTCGTCCCAACGCTCTCGCCGAGTGCCGCCCTCGGCCGATTTCGTGAGAAGTGTCCCATTCTGTCTCATTCTGTCCTATCCCTATCTGAGCGGTGAGACATCTGGCCGGAAAATCGGACACCCGGTGTCTCACTCGCCCTATCTGAGGCGAGACACCGCTGGAGAGAATGAGACATCGGTGTCTCACGGCATCGGTCGTATGTGCGCCGTGAGCGAGTTCGATCCATGTGCTGGCGAGTGCTTTTCACGAGCGCAGAGTAGCACGGTTGTGCTGTACAGTTCAAGGGGACCGCCGGCCTTGCCGAACCAAGTCGTGACTCCAGGTTATCATGGGGCGCCGGCGCGACTATAATTCGAGGCAAGGGCAGGGTCAAGAGATGAAAGCGAGAAATGCACATGACGCGACGTAAGCGGTACGCGGTCGTAGGGACCGGCGGCAGAGGCCTGTCGTTCGTAGACTCCGTCGCCGGCCGGTTCAAGGACAACTGCGAGCTGGTCGGGATCTGCGACACCAACCCCGCCCGGATGGAGTACTACAACCGCCACGTCGTCGACGAGCTTGGCGGCCGGCCGGTCCCAGCCTTCGCAGCGGAGGACTTCGACGCCATGGTCCGGCGGACGCGGCCCGACACGGTCATCGTGACGACGGTCGACGCCTTCCACCACCGGTACATCGTCAGGGCAATGGAGCTGGGCTGCGACGCCATCACCGAGAAGCCCATGACCATCGACGCCCCAAAGTGCCGCGCGATCATGGACGCGGTCAGCCGCACCGGACGCAAGCTCACGGTGGCCTTCAACTACCGCTGGCGGCCCGGTTGCACGCTCGTCCGAAAGCTGCTCCGGGAGGGCGCGATCGGCGAGATCGTCCACGTCGACCTGTCCTACCTGCTCGACACGAGCCACGGCGCCGACTACTTCCGCCGGTGGCACCGCGAGAAGGACAAGTCGGGCGGCCTGCTGGTGCACAAGGGCACGCACCACTTCGACCTGGTCAACTGGTGGCTGGACGCGGTGCCCGAGACCGTGTTCGGCATGGGCCGCCTCGCCTTCTACGGCCGCGAGAACGCCGAACGGCGCGGAGTGGACGTCGCGTACGACCGCTACACCGGCCACGACACCGAGGCCGACCCGTTCGCCATCGACCTCGCCGCCGCGGACCGCACCAGGGGGCTGTACCTGGACGCTGAGAAACACGACGGCTACCGTCGCGACCAGAACGTGTTCGGCGACGGCGTCAGCATCGAGGACACGATGAGCCTGCTGGTCCGGTACCGCACCGGCGTCGTGCTCAACTACTCGCTGAACGCCTACATGCCGCGCGAGGGTTTTTCCGTAGCGTTCAATGGCACGCGAGGCCGCCTGGAGTACCAGGAGGCGCACGGAGCGGACGACGAGGGCGGTCTGGGCGGTCTGTGGGCGGACCGGGTCGTGGTGCTTCCGCATTTCGGCAAGCCGTACGAGGTGCCGGTGCCCAGCGCGGAGGGCGGCCACGGAGGCGCGGACCCGTCGATCCAGGAGCGGATGTTCTCCGCCAGCCCGACGCCCGATCCTTGGGGCCGAAGCGCGGGCCACGGCCAGGGCGCGGCGTCGATCATGGTCGGCATAGCGGCCAACCGCTCCTTCGAGACCGGCCGGCCCGAATCGGTCTCCGAGCTCTGCCCCGAGCTCGGAGACGCCAAACTCCTCAGCGAGCTGCCCTGAGACACGGCGCACAGGATGAGGCCTGCGGGATTCAGTACGGGCTGCCTCTGATCAGTCCGGCTCGTCGGCGAACGACCCGCCGTGCCATCGCCTGTACATAATTCGGAACCTCCCTTGCCGGTGGGCGGGAGTGTGCTTGAGTAACGTCTGGTAGATCTCCTCCTCGGTTACCGGACGCCGCTCCGACACGGACAGCAGGTACAACTCCCGTATCGCGGCTCCCATCGCTTCTTCGCCGAGCGTCTCGAACATAGTGAGCAGGAAGAACCCCCCCAAGTTGTAGTTGCAATGAATGAAGGAGTCGGACTCGCGTTGGCGCTCATTGAGTTGTTTGATATTCCGCATTCCTCGGCTCACGCAGCCCGCCTCGACCCAGTTCCGGTGCGTGAGCTTCTGCTCTTCGGGACTCATGACGCCGGCTTGAACGCTGGTGTACGAAAACATGAACTCCGCGCCGCCTTCTACGAGCCATGGGGGACCGATGCCGCCTCCGAAGTAGTAGTGAGCGACCTCGTGGTATATGGCGCCTCTCATCGCCGTGATCGGCGAAGGCAGGGTCTCGTGTCTGGCGACGGTGATGAACCTGCCCCAATGTCCTCCTCCGCCGATTCCGTGATCCGTTTCGGGGCCTACGATCGGAATTAGCAATATGACCTGAGTGGTGGGGAACGGCGCTCCGATGAACCCCTCGGTGATGCGAACGGCGCCTTCGAGTATTTCGACCACGTTCTCTCCGGGTGGGAAGGCTTTGGGCTGGAATACCCAGAGATCGACTACGCCGGCCAGGGGCAGCGAGATCGTCGCAGACTGCGTATACCAGGTGTGGAGAAGGTCGTCGTACAGGCTGCGTGAGGCATGCCGTATAGCCGGTAACGCCTGCAGCAAAGCCTCTTCTTCGTCATCCACACCGTAGGCGAACCATGGCACCTTGGCCAGCTCGTCGAGCGTGTCTTGGCCCAGACCCGCGAGAGTGCCCAGCAGTTGTATGTCCCACTGACTGGGATCGTCCACGAGGCCCGCGGGCGACCGGGCCATGTCCAGCAGCAGTCGCGCGGTCTCCGGCGTGGCGGCATTCAAACTGTCGAGCGCCCGGAGCTCGGCTTCGGTGATGTCGTCGACCATCCACGCGAGACCTATGATCGTCTGGGCGTACGCTCGGTCGCTCGCAGCGGCCCGATACAACGATTCGACCGCGCGCTGTTCGATGGAAGTCATGTCGTCGACCACCCACGCCAGACCTGCAACCGTCCGAGCGACCGTTGGATCCAGTCCGTGAATCTGCGCTAGCGCCCCGATTGCGCGCTGTTCGGCTTCGGTTAGGTCGTCGGCAACCCAGGAGTAACCTGCTATGGCCGTAGCCAGCGCAAGATCCGCTAGGGCGATTTCGTCCATGTCCCTGAGCGTCCAATACTTGGCCCACGTCATGTCGTCGGTAACCCAGGGGTAGTGCGCTACGACATCGGCCAGCGCGAGGTCCTTTTCTGCAAGAGCGTTGAGCCTCAAGAGCGCCCACCGTTCATATTCTGCTATGTCGTCGGCAACCCAGGAGTAGCTTGTTACGACGTTGGCCAGCGCCGGATCCTCTGCTGCTATACTGTCCAGGTAGCTGAGCGTCCACCGTTCGACCGATGTCATGTCGTCGACAACCCAGGCGTAGGCGGCCACGATCTGGGCCAGCGCCAGGTCCTTTTCTCCGATGCTGCCGATGTAGCCGAGCGCCCACAGTTCGTCTCCGGCGATGTCGTCGGCAACCCAGGCGTAGGCTGCCGCGGTTTCCGCCAGTCCCAGGTCGTTCGCTGCGATACCGTTCAGGTTAGAGAGCCCCCGTCGCTCATCTTCTGTGATGTCGTCGGCAACCCAGGCGTAGGCTGCCACCGCTTTGGCCAGCGCCAGGTCCGTTACTGCGATGCCGTCCATGAAAACGAGCGTCCACCGTTCATCTTCTGTGATGTCGTCGGCAACCCAGGAGTAGCCCGCCACCGTCTCGGCCAGCGCTGCGTCTTTGACTGCGATTCCAGCGAGGCTGGACAGTGCAACGGCTTCAACCTCCGCCGTACCGTCGACAACCCACGCGTAGCCCGCCACCACGTCCGCCAGCGCCTCGTCTCGGACGGCAATTTCCGCCAGAGATACGAACGCGGACATATCGTGGGCTGTGAACGCGTTGGCCTCACGGGAGTAGCCTGCGGCAATCTTCGCCAGTCCCGGATCGTTCTCTGCTATGGCGCTTATTCTCTCTAACCAGTTTCTCTCGCCGTCGATGATACCGTCGGAGAACCACGGGTAGTCCGCTACCAGCTTTGCCAGGTTCACGTCCTTGCCCGCCAGGCCGTCCAGGCGCCGCAGGGCCTCGCTTTCTCCGTAGTCGGGGCCGTCGGCGAGCCAGTCGTAGCCAAGCATCCTCCTGGCCAACTCCACGTCGCGCCCGGCGATATTGCGCAGGTGGTCCAGCGCCGAAGACTCCGGATCGACGATCCCGTCGGCGACCCACGGCATCTCCGCAATCAGGCGGCCAAGGTCTGAGTCTTGGAGCCAGACGGCGGTGATCGCCTCCGCGGCTTTCGAGTGCTTCGCATCCGGCGGGCTGCCGAACCACGGGACGATCCCCGAGATCTGGGCCGCGGCGGCCTCTTCCAGTGTCGGCGTGGGCGTAGCTGTGGGCGTGGCCGTAGCCGTCGCGGTAGGCGTAGCCGTGGGTACGGTCGTGGCTGTCGGCGAGGGCGTGGCCGTAGGGACAGGCGTTGGCGTGGCTGTAGGCGATGGCGTAGCCGTCGGCGTCGGCGTGGCCGTCGGCGTGGCTGTGGGCGTTGCCGTTGGCGTGTGCGTCGCTGTCGCCGTCGGGGGAACAGGAGTGTGGGTCGCTGTCGGCACGGGAGAGAGCGTAGCCGTGGGCGGCGGCGTTGGGCTCGGTGAGGGCTGCACGGCCGCGAGACTGGGCGGCTCGGTGGGCGTGGGCTGGTCGGCCGGCCCCCCGCAGGAGACCAGCAGCACGGCAACGACGCCGGCCGACAGGTATGCCAATCGTAACGAGTCCATTTTGTGCCGCGAGTATATCAACTCACGGTGCATGAGTATCGCTGCAGTTCGTAGCAGGGCGTCGACCCGCACATGCCGTTTGGAGAAGTCGCCCCGCTGTTCGCCGCGTCAGCCAAGTCGGCGGAGCGCCGACTCGCCGCAGCGCCGGCCACGGCCAGGGCGCAGCGTCGATCATGGTCGGCATAGCCGCCAACCGCTCATTCGAGACCGGCCGCCCCGAGTCGGTCGCGGCGCTGTGCCCCGGGCTGGGAGACGCCAAGCGCCTCAGCGAGCTGCCCTGAGTCCGGGCGAGACGGCCTGTGGAAGGCACCTCGACCCTATTCGTCGACGAAAGCCCCGCCGTGCAGCCGCCCGTACATGTCCCGGAACTCGTCCTCCAGCCCTGCGGGCGTGTGTTTGAGGAACGTCTGGTAGATTGTCCTTTCACTCAGCCAGTATCCGTCAGACAGGGTGTGTAGCTCACCGAGAGCTGAGGACATTGCCTCTTCCCCCAACGTCCTGAACAGGCTTAGTAGGAAGTGTTCCCCCAACGGGTAGGCACAATTGTGGTAGCGCCTCCACGCAGTGGAGAGCGAGTGTTCGTGCAAGAGCGAATTTAGCTCACGTATGTTCGATGCCCCAAGACGTGCACAGTGACCCATACTCTGTTCGAGACGGTCCTGTCTGTCGTTAAGGGCTTCGAAGCCCATCACATCGCGTGTGTACGACATCAGGAAGTTGGCTCCACCTTCCGACAACCATACAGGCCCGAAGATGAAGTAGTAATGAGACGTTTCGTGGTAGATATCGCTCGTGTTAATCTGTCGTCTCCCGTTTCTTGTCAGCCACATGTAGGCTCCGACATGGCCACCGCGGCGGATCTCTGTATCCGGTACGATCAGCAGGATTACTGTAGTCGCTGGGAAAGGCACTCCCATGAGAGCCTCAGTGGATCGTATGACATCCGCCATGGTCCGGACCAAGTCCTCGTCCTTGGGGAATGGGGTGTGTTCGAACGCCCACAGGTCGACTTCACCGGCTAGGGGCAGGGAGATGGTCGCCGACTGCGTATCGTGGGACTGCACGAGTGCTTCGTACATACGAGGGGATTGGAGGTAAACGCTGAGAACTGTTGAGAACGCCCTTTCTTCGTCGTCCAATCCATCGGCAACCCATGGCATCAGAAGTAGCTCATTGAAGGTGGCTTGAGGGAGATGAGCCGCCAACCTCGCCAGAGCTGCGAGGTAGGGTATATCCCATTGCTCCGGATCGCTCGCGAGGTCTTCCGGCGGACGCGCTATCTCCAGGACTCGGTACGCGGACTCCGCCAGAAAGGTAGCCAAGAGATCGTGGAGGATCTGCTGTTCCTGTTTAGTGATCTCGTCGATGACCCAGGGGAGGGTCGATACCGACTCCGCCAATTCATGTGCCATTCGGCTCAGGGCGGCGAGCGCATCGCGCTCGTGTCTGGAGATGCCGTCGGCGACCCATCGGTAGCTCGCGAACGTGTGGGCGAGCGCCAGATTCTTGGTTGGGATGCGGTCCAGATAGCTGAGCACGGCGCTTTCGTCTCTGGTCATATCGTCGGCCATCCAGGGGTAACTCGCTACCAGTGTTGACAATGCCAGGTCTTTGTTTGCGATGCTGTCCAGGTCTTCGAGCGCGAGTCTGCCGTCTTCGGTGATGTCGTCGGCTAGCCATGCGTAGCTTGCGACCAATTGCGCCAGTCCGATGTCCTCGGCTGCGATGCTGTCCAGGGAGTCGAGTGCGGCCCTCTCGTGGGTGGAGATGCCGTCGGCGACCGAGGGATATCCTGCTACACGCGATGCCAACGTCGCGTCTCGAGTCGCCAAGCCGGCGAGAAGCCGGACTACTTCCTTTTCTTGATATACGAGGCCGTCGACGAACCAAGCGTAGCGGAGCACCCGATTGGCAAGGTCCATGTCGATCAGCGCGATGCTGCGCAGGCTGTCGAGAGACGAGGACTCCAGGCCGACGATTCCGTCGGCGACCCACGGCATCTCCGCAATCAGGCGGCCAAGGTCCGAGTCTTCGAGCCAGATGCCGATAATCGCCTCCGCGGCTTTTGAGTGTTTTGCATCCGACGGGTTATCGAACCATGAGACGATCTGGGAGATGCGGGACGCGGCAGCCTCTTCCAGCGTCGGTGTGGGCGTGGCTGTGGGCGTTGCCGTCGCCGTGGGCGTTGCCGTAGGTACGGTCGTGGCGGTTGGGACAGGCGTTGGCGTGGCTGTAGGCGATGGCGTAGCCGTCGCAGGCGGCGTGGCCGTGGGGGTATGCGTCGCTGTAGCCGTCGGGCGTGGCGTCGGGCTCGGCGAGGGCTGCGCGGCCGCCATGCGGGGCGGCTGGGTGGGCGTGGGTCGATCGGCCGGCTCACCGCAGGCGGTCAGCAGGACGGCAACGAGGGCGGCTGGGAGGTATGAGAATCGTAACAAGCCCATCGTAAGTCGCGAGTGTATCACTCCGTCGGACTCGTGTCTCACCGTAGTTCGTAGGCAGACACGCCACTCCGGCCATACGGCGACATCACCCCGCCGTCCGCCGCGTTGGGAGCCAGGGCTCGGCGTAGGCCGATAGCCGGCCGGCTACTCGTAACGCAGCGCCTCGGCGGGGTAGGTCCTGGACGCCTGCCGGGCCGGCAGGTACGTCGCCAGTACCGAGAAGCCGTAGGTGACCGCCAGGATGAAGCCGATCTCGATCCACGGGACCGTGAACGACAGCGTCTCGACGCCCTCTTCCGACGCGATGCCGGTGAACGCCTGCCAAGCCAGGATGATCCCGAGGACCGCTCCGAGCAGCGTGCCCAGAAGCGATACGAAGGACGACTCCACCAGGAAGCTGAGCATCACCATCCTGCGGCGGTACCCGATGGCCCGGAGGACGCCGATCTGCTGGCGGCGCTCGACCACGGCCCGGGTGCTGACGATCCCCAGTGCGGCGATGCCTACGAGCAGCCCCAGCGCCATGAAGCCGGTGAACAGGCGGCCGAAGGCCCTGCCGGCCCCGGCCTCTCTTTCCAACTCCTCCGCACCCACGACGCTGGACATCCCGTGCTCCAGGAACGCCGACTCGATCCCCTTGCTGGTTGTCGGAGCGTCGACGCCGTCCGCCAGCCGGAAGCGGTAGCTGGTGATCGGCACCGGGAATGGCGCGGCGTCGTCCAGGACCTTCTTCGAGGTCATGATCGAGCCGGAGCTCCTGTGCAGCCGGTCCATGACGCCGATCACCGTCAGGGTGACGACCTCGCGGGTTCTGGGCTCGCGCACCTCCATCTGCACCGGCTTCATGCCGTCGTCGTTGTAGTAGACGTCCTGCAGGATGGGCTGGAACTCCTGGTTGACCTGCGCGTTCTCGTCCGACTTGAGCAGGTAGCCGCCGACGACCGCCAGATTCGGATTGTCGATCAGCGCCTGCCAGACGTCACGGTCGGTGTCCCCGTATCCCTCGGCGATCAGCTTGAAGGTGAACCCGGTAGCGCCAAGATAGGCGTCGTCCGCTCCGACCAACTGGGTGCTCTCCCAGGCTTGGCTCTCCCCGCCGACCTGACGCGCCTGCGCTCCGAGAGACGTGAAGCCGCCGATAGCCTCGAAGTCCTCGATTCTGAGATCGGGGTGGTCGACGATCCGCTGGCGCATGTCCTCGATCGGCGTGTTGGCGTTGACCCTGCCGTCCACCTCCCAGCCGCCGAGAACGTTGTCGGGGTCGCTGAACTGGCCGCTGAAGATGTTCGTCAGTATGGACATCACCATCAGGGTGAAGATGACGAGCGCGAACATGGCTAGCGTGAGGCCGGTGCGGACCTTGTTGCTGAGCGGATAGGCGACGGCGGTAACCAGCACGGGGCGCAGTACCCCGGCGCGTCCTGTTGCCGCGGTGAGCGCGCCCAGGAGCAGGTCGGCGTTGTACATGATCGTCCAGACCGCGGCGGCGACCATGAACACCCCGGAGACGAACATCATCTCGAAGTCGGCCGCCAGCTCCGCGATCAGGTCCGGCCACGGGTCCGCGGGCATGACCCAGAAGGCCAGCATCAGCACGCCCAGGAACGTGAAGGCCAGCCGGTCCACGATGTCTGCCCGCGGCTCGACCCGGCCCCGGAAGAACGGGACCAGCATCGCGGCGCCCGTCGCGGCCAGACCGACCGCGACGGCGATGGCCAGAGCGTCGCGCAGAGTGACGAAGTAGGCCAGCATGGCGGTCCCACCGATCAGGAGGATGGCGCCGAAGACCTCCAGCCTCATGCCCCGCCCGGCGAGCACGCGCAGGAACAGGCCGAGGCCGATGATCGTCAGCGACGCGCCGGCCGTGAACACAGCCGCCCGCTCCACGCCCCATATCCCGTACGCGGCGAGCCCGGCGCCGGCGAGCAGCGTCAGCCATCCGGCCAGCAGGTAGGGCCAGGCGAACCGGAGGACCGCGAAGACGACATCCGCGATCCAGAAGACGGGGAAGACCCACACCAGTCCCAGCAGCGTGTAGCCTGTGAACCGGCCGAAGCGCAAACGGCGCAGGGCGGAGATGCCGCGCCACAGGAAGATCCCGGGGCGGACGAGCGCCCGCAACAGGACCGCGCCCCTCTGCCGCAACGTCGCGCGGCTGGCGACCTCGACGGCCTCGGGGATGTTTCTCACGGCGGCGACGATGTTGAGGCGGCTCACCCTGAACGCGGAGCCGGCCACGGTCGCGACTGTGATGACCATGCCGAGGCAGTACGAGACGACGATGGTCCTGGGCGCGAAGTGGATGGTGAGGCTGAAGCTGTCGTCGAAGGAGGCGAACACGCGGTTGATGACGAAAATCATCACAGCGCTGACGGCCAGCCCCAGGCCGACACCCACCGCGGCGGACACCAGCGCGTAGGCGGTGCCCTCGAAGGTGAACATCTTGACGAGGTGGTCACGCTTGGCGCCGATCGCCCTGGCCATGCCCATCTCGGGGCGCCGCGCCGACGCGAGCATGATGAATATCAGGAAGATCAGCAGGGCCCCGACGGCGATGGAAAAGAGCGACATCACCAGGAAGAAGGTCGTCACGAAGCTCCCCGCCTGGTCGGCTAATTCGAGCAGGTTGCGCTTGAACTCGATGACGCGAAACTCGGACAGCTCCTCGAACAGGGTCAGGGCCTCACCACGGACATCCCCGAGATCTTCGTCGTCCAGGGCGGCGGTGAGCTCGTTCACGACGTCTTCGTCGGACAGCAGGCTGTTGAGCTCGGCGGTGAAATCGTCCTTCGCGAGCTCGGCTCGCAGCTCGGCCACGTCGGACCTGAGCTCTTCGGACATGTCCTCTTCCCTGGCCTGAATCGCGGCGACGACGGCCTCCTGCCGCAGGAGCTCCTTCAGCCGCGAAGCGACGGCGCGGTCGTTGAACAGGACCCGCAGCTCCTTGGTCACCTCCTTGCTGTGCTCGGCGCCTCCGAGCGTGTCGCCCGCGTTGGAGACGATTATGGTGTTGATCTCGCCCTCTCGGCCGAATATCTCCTGGACCTGGGAGAGGGGCATCATCATGGTCGGTCCGCGTCCGGCGAGGCCGCCGTTCTCGACGATTCCCTTGACGGTGATCGCCAGCGGCTCGCCTTCGACGTACAGGTCGAGCGTGTCGCCGGCCACGGCTTCGAGCTCCTCGGCGGCCCGTTCGTTGACGTAGGCCTCCCGGCTTCCCAGCGACGCCAGCGAAGCCTCACCGCCGGATACCGTCTCCAGAGGCCCGAAGCCCTGTAGTAGAGACGGTTCTAGCCCGACGACGTTCAGAAAACCCTCGTTGAGCTTCGTCCTGGGGTTGACCGACGGGGCCACGACCGCGAGCTGCGGCATCAGGCCGTCTATCGTGTCGAGATGGGCTACGTCCTGTTGGAGACGCTCGAAGCGCTCGTAGTCGACGAACGGGCTCGTGCCGAAGGCGTCTTCCGCGTCGGCGAAGGTCGGAACGACCACCTCGTCTATCGTCTTCAAAGAGTCGAGCGTCTCCTGCCGGATGGAGACGCTGAGCGTGTCGCCGGTGCCGAGGGCGGCGGAGATTATCACCGTGCTCAACATCACGCCGATCACGATGAGCGCCGTCTGGCCCCATCGCCGCGTTATCGGCCTGACCCCCATCCTGAACATGACGCGGTTGCGCAGCGCGAGAAGGGCGATGGCCGCGATGCCCAGCAGGAAGACGACGAGCAGGGTCGCCATGATGACGTTCATCGAGAGGCCGAAGATCTCTTTCATTCCGCGACCTGCACGGGCGCCTCGGCGGTGGACGCCGCGCCGTCCCGTTCTATCCGGCCGTCCCGCATCCGGACGATGCGGTGGGCGCGCTCGCCGACTTCCGCGGAGTGGGTGACTAAGACGAAGGTCTGCTTGTTAGTCCCGTTCAGCTCCTCGATCAGGCTTACGATGTCGTCAGCGGTCTCGCTGTCCAGGTCGCCGGTCGGCTCGTCGGCCCAGACTATGGCGGGCTCGTTGACGAGGGCCCGTGCGATGGTGACCCTCTGGCGCTGGCCGCCGGAGAGCTCGGCGGGAAGATGGAAGCCCCTGTCCTCCAGCCCGACGGTGGCGAGCATCTCCATCGCCCTGGAGCGCGCCTCCCCCGAGGCGATGCCTGAGAGGAGGAGCGGCATTTCGACGTTCTCGACCGCGCTGAGGACCGGCAGCAGGTTGTATAGCTGGAACACGAAGCCCATGTGGCGGGCCCGGTAGTCGCTGCGGTCATCGTCGGGCAGCCCGTGAAGCTCGACGCCGTCGATCAGTATCCGGCCGGAGTCGACCTCGTCCAGCCCGGAGAAGCAGTTGAGCAGCGTCGTCTTGCCGCACCCGCTGGGCCCCATGATGGCGACGATCTCTCCGCGCTCGACGCGGAGGTCTATGCCCCGAAGCGCGTGCACCTTGATGGCGCCGGTATCGTAGGTCTTATGTATGTTCGTTGCTTCGACGATCGTGTCTGTCAAATTTTCACCATCCCGCGCGGCATACTCGCATAGCCCGGCAGCGCATTGCAACGGCGCCCGCGTCCGCCGCACGGCCTGCGCGGGGGGGCACGGAGTGAACCGGCTGTGCGCCGCGGCAGCCAGGGTGAACCGGCTGTGGAAGTGGCGACCAGGATAAGTCTCGGTCGCCAGTCACGTGCCCTTACATTGTCAGACGCTGCGCAGATTCACACTGCACTGCACGGTAAATATACCGTGGCGAACAACTCGGATAGTGTCCAAGGAGCGCTATACATATTATAATATCAGCGAGCTATGGCCAATAGTGCAAGACTTGGAACGCGTCCGAATGACTAGCAACACAAAGCCCAAGCAATCGCTGGTCGGGATCGAGATGGTACGCCTCCTCGCCTATGAGGGCGACCGCATCTTCACGACCGATCGGGCCAGGGAGCTTGCCCCTCGCGTCGGTCTCAAGGACTCCTACCTGGGGGAGGCACTCTACCACCTGCGGAGAAACGACTGGATCGTCCCACTGCGGCGTGGCCTCTACGCATTGTCTTCCACTGTTCCCGGCGTTTCAGACGCCCATGAGTTCGAAGTCGCCATGGCCCTCGTCAATCCCGCCGCCATCTCACACTGGTCGGCCATACACTACCACGGCCTGACCGAACAGGTGCCGAGGGAGGTGTTCGTCCTCACGACGACAGAGGGCTCGGTTCCCCGTATTCGGACAACTGAGGCGAAGCGTCCTCGAGGCGGATATCCGGTCCGCGATACGACCTACAGGTTTGTCCAGGTCAGACCCGAGCGCTTCTTTGGTACTCATAAGGTGTGGGTCGGCGATGGGCGGGTATCTGTCACCGATGTCGAGCGCACGTTGCTGGACGGTCTCTCCATGCCTCAGTACTGCGGCGACTTCGCCGAGGTCCTCCACGCCTTCCAGGTGGGACTGGACCGTCTGGACATCGAGCGTATCGCCCGCTACGCCACACGGCTGGGCGCGGCAACCGTCAAGCGGCTGGGCTGGGTCCTGGAATACCACGGCGCGGGTTCGCCCAGCATCGACCGGTTGGCGTCACTGCCGGTCAAGGGTTACCGCATGCTCGATCCCACCGGACCAAGAAGAGGCCCCTGCAACAGCCGTTGGATGGTCCAGGAAAACCTTCCGGGCATGGTGGATGCGTGAGACCTCTCCGTACGCGCCTTCAGGAAGCGCGCCAGCGTCTCGGCATCCCTTGGGAGGTACTCGAGCGAGACTACCTCCTGTCCTGGATTCTTGCCGGCGTCAGTCAGGTACCGGCACTTGGCGACACGCTGGTGTTCAAGGGCGGCACGGCGCTGAAGAAGTGCTACTTCGGCGAGTATCGTTTCTCCGGGAGAAACCACCCATAGTCATGGATGATGCCGGGTTGGATACTACAAGGGACGACTACCCATCTGAACTCTACAGCCAACCCAGGTCCCGTGTGCTTGACTGAGAAATGCGGCCGCGCATACCCTAGCCTCCCGGACGCTGGCGGCGCCGTGGCCGACAGATATCACCGCGTCACCGGGTAGCGTCACGATCTCAGGAGGTCGACTCTTGCCCGAGCCGTTTGAGCTATCCGCCGCGCAGGCCGCGGCCGCAATCCGCGACGGGCGGCTTACCGCGGTCGAGCTGATGGAGTCCCTGCTGGCCCGATCCGCGGCCCTGGAGCCCTCGCTCAGGGTGTGGGTAACCCTCGACGAGGACGCGTGCATGGCTGCGTCGCGGCGCGCGGACGACGAGATGCGGCGCGGTGGGCCCGCTGGCCCTCTGCACGGCGTGCCGGTCGGCGTCAAGGACATCTACAACACGAGCGACATGAAGACCACGAGCGGGTCTCCCATGTACGCCGACTTCCAGCCCGACTTCGACTCCACCGCGGTGGCGCTTCTCAGGCGAAGCGGAGCGATCGTGATGGGAAAGACCGTCACCACGGAGTTCGCCTGCGCCGACCCGTCGCCCACGCGCAACCCCTGGAACGCGGCGCACACGCCTGGCGGCTCCAGCAGCGGCTCGGCAGCCGGCGTCGCGGCGAGGATGTTCCCGGTCGCCATGGGATCGCAGACGGCGGGCTCCGTCGTGAGACCCGCGTCCTACAACGGCGTCGTGGGCATGAAGCCGACCTTCGGCTTGGTCAGCCGGTACGGCGTGACGCCGGTCTCGTGGTCGCTCGACACGATGGGATTCTTCTGCCGCACCGTGGAGGACGCCGCCCTGGTGCTGTCGTGCCTGGCGGAGCACGACCCGAACGACTCCGTCTCCCTGCCGACCCCGGCGCGCGGGCTGTCCGAGCCTTCGGAGGGCGCGGCCGCGCCTCCGCGAATAGGGACGCTGCGCCGGTTCTTCTACGAGAAGGCCGAGGCGGAGGTCCAGCAGGTCACCGACGACGTGGTCGAGAAGCTCTCGGCCGCTGGCGCCGTGGTCGAGGAGATAGCCCTGGGGGCCGACTACGACGACCTGTTGGCCGCCCATCGGATGGTGATGGCCGTCGAGGCGGCCGCGGTCCACGAACGGCGCTTCGAGGCGCGCGCGGACGAATACGGCCCGAGGGTCCGCGGGCTGATCGAGTCTGGCATGCTGGCCCCGGCCGTGAGCTACGTCCAGGCCCAACGGGTGCGGGAAAAATTCCGCCGCGAGATCTCCCGGGCGGTGGAGGGGTTCGACGCGGTGCTTGGGCCTACCACGCCGGCGGCCGCCCCCAGGGACCTGACGACAACCGGCAACCCGGTGTTCCAGGTGCCCTGGACGAGCTGCGGCTTTCCGGCGATCACCCTGCCATGCGGGCTGTCCGAGTCCGGGCTGCCTCTGGGCGTTCAGCTCGCGGCGGGCCCGCTCGGCGAGGCGCGTCTGCTGGTGGCCGCGGCGTGGTGCGAGAAGGTGCTCGGCGTCGGGGCTCAGCCAGCCACCGGGCTGCCCTGAAGCGAAGACCACCCTCACCTCAATCCTCTCCCGTCAAGGGAGAGGAGGAAAGCAATCGGAAATCCTCTTCCGTCGAGGGACGGGAGGAAATCCTCTTCCCTGGCGTGAGAGGCTGGCGGCCGTTCAGACGGGCCAGGTGTCGAATCCCCACTCCACGAGCCGGGACACCATGCGCCGGATACGCGGCCGGTCGCTGTCGACGTAGGACTGCGCCGGCCGTAGGCCGTACGTCCAGGCCTCGTAGAGGCTCCTGACGTGGGCGACCTGCTCGTCGGTCTTCGGGTTCTCCATGAAGTTGATCGCGTTCTGGTGTCGGCCCGGACTGCCGCCGAACGACGCGTGCAGCAGGTTCTCGGTGAAGACGACCAGGTCGCCGGGCCGGGTCTCCGCGGCGTAGCAGGGAAGGTCGGAGGGCGCGAGGCCGAAGGGGCGGAACTCCGGGTCGGCGTTGTTCTCCCTGAGCAGGTCGAAGCGGTCCGGGTCCGCGGGAATATGGGAGCCCGGAACGAATCTGAGCGCGCCGGTGTCCTTCGTCAGCTCGTCCAGGTAGAAGTTGATCTTGACCGCCAGCGGCTCGTCACCGGTGCGCGGCGACCCGTGCCAGGGTGTGGCGCCGGTCCTCGCACGGCCCTCTGTCTGGCACAGGATGAAGTCGGGCCCCAGCAGGTCGACGCCGATCTGGTAGACGCGGTCGTCCTCGGCCAGCGTACTCAGGTAGGGCTTGCGCTCGAAGAATGGTTGGACGTACTGGGTGGCTCCGGTGAGCGGCCCCCCGTTCCGGTCCTCGGCGAAAATCTCGTCCGCCTCGCGCCTGATGACCGCGACCTCCTCGGCGTCGAATACCTGTCTAAGTACCAGGAAGCCAAAGGTGTGGAAATGCGAAATCTGCGCCTGCGTCAGCATGTTATCCTCCCTCGTTCCGTCGTCCGCCCTGGGTAGCGCGGGCGGAGACGTCTACTTGCCCCTCACACCCCGGACGGGCGCCGTGTTGATCAGCCCTCCGTCCACGTCGATGGTGGCCCCCGTGATGAAGTCCGACGCGTCCGACAGCAGGAACATCACCGCGTTGACGACATCGGCCGTGGTGCTGTTGCGCCCGACGGGCACGTTGGCGGCGGTGGCTGCCATGATCTGGTCGGCGGTCGCGCCTGTGGAGGCTATCTTCGCGGCCAGCACGTCTTGTCCCATCGTCGTCTCCGGGGTGCCGACGGGGCAGATGCAGTTCACCGTCACGCGGTCGGGCGCCAGCTCCGCGGCGAGCGTCTTGGTGAGTCCGATCACGCCGTGCTTGGCGGTCACGTAGGTCGATATCAGCGGAAAGCCGAGCTTGCCGGCGTCGGAGCTCAGGTTGACGATCCGGCCTCTGCCGCTCCTCCTCAGCAGCGGAGCGGCGGCCTGGCAGCAGAGGAAGACGCCCTTCAGGTCGACGCCGACGACAAGGTCCCACTCCTCCTCGGTGATCTCGTCCAGGGGCGTGAACCTGATCACGCCGGCGCTGTTGACGAGGGCGTCGAGGCCGCCGAACGCGTCCTCGCAGGCCGCGACGGCCGCGCGCACCGAGTCGCCGGACGTCACGTCGAGCTCGATCGGCAGCAGCCGCTCGCCGCATCCGAGGGACTCGGCGGCCTCGTCGAGCCGCCCCCTGTGTACGTCGCCGATGGCGACGCTGGCGCCCTCGGCGAGCAGCGCGCGGGCGACGCCCAAGCCGAACCCGCTCGCTCCGCCTGTGACCAGCGCCCGTCTCGGCTCGCTCATGTCTGCCATTGCCTTCCCAGGAAGGGCTCCTCTGCCCATGGTGGCGGGATTATATCGCAGGTATCGAGCGGGTGTCACAAGGGCCTACGGCGGGCCGCGTGCGACGTGAGCGGTTACCAGCCGGGCGGCGGCGTTGTATGATGGCCGCAATCGTCACACGAACGGCGAGGGCCATGGACTTTACGCTTACCCCACAGCAGGAGCGGACCGTCGGCGAGGCGCGGCGGATCGCCCGGGAGTGCCTCGGGCCCCGCGCGGCCGGGTACGACGAGTCGGCCAGCCACCCGTGGGAGAGCTGGAACGATCTCTGGGAGGCCGGGTTCCTGGCAGCGGCGGTCCCTTCGGAGTACGGCGGCGGCTGGGTAGACATGACCACCTACGTGATGGTCGTCGAGGCGCTGTCACAGGGGTGCACGAGCTCAGCGATGACGCTGCACATGCACTCGGTCGTGCAGATGTATATCGACGCGCTGGCGACCGCCGACCAGAAACGACGGTACTACGCCGAGGTGGTCGACGGCGGGAAGCTGTTCGGGAGCTGGGGCAGCGAGCCCGAGGCCCGGGGCGGCACCACGGTCGCCCGTGGAACGTCGGTCGCGCCCGCGGACGGCGGCGGATACGTCGTCGACGGCCGGAAGCACTTCTGCACGATGGCTGGGGCCGCGCACAGGTACATGGTCCACTGCACGATGCAGGGCTACGACGGGCTGGACGGCTACCAGATGGTGTTGGTGCCCCACGACGCGCCTGGAATGGAGATCGACGGCGGCTGGGATACCCTGGGCATGAGGGCCACCGTGAGCCCGAGCGTGTCGTTCCGGGAGTGCGCGGTGAGCGCAGACTGCCTGCTCGGGGAGCCGGGCGAGCCGTTGAAGGCCGGTGTCGGCTACGGCTTCGGGCTGGGTTACGCCGCCGTGTACATCGGGGCCGCTCAGCGTGCCCTAGACTTCACGGTGGAGTACTGCAAGACGCACACTTTCGCGCCGGACCCGGAGCCGCTGTCCCACAGCCTCCTCGTCCAACGCGCGGTCGCCGAGATGACGACGACGCTGCAGGGCGCCCGCCTGGTGCTGCGCGAGTCGGCCAGCCGCTGGGACGGCGCGGACGCCGAGACGCGTCTGGTGATGGCGTCGCGCGCCAAGTACCTGGCCACGCAGGCGGCGCTCATGGTCACGTCCAGGTGCGTCCAGACAGTCGGCGGGCGCAGCGCGCACAGGACGGCGCCACTGGAGCGCCTGTTCCGCGACGTCCGCACCGCGACGCTGATGCCGCCCAACGTCGACCGCGCCCAGGAGGTCATCGGCCGGGCCGAGCTCGGCGTCGACAGCGAGACCCCGTAGAGAAGCCGTTCACTCCACGTCGCCCTCCCAGGCCAGTCGGCAGGGGCGAAACCCCCTCTCCCCTGGCGGGAGAGGGCTGGGGTGAGGGGGACGCCGCAGCGGAGTGGGCTCCACTCGGTGTAACCATGTCCCCGAACAAGTGCTACCTATGTCCCCGGTCTTTGCAGCCCGGAGAGGGCCGGGTGAGGGGGACGCCGCCGCGGAGTCGGCTCCACTTGGTGTAACCCATGTCCTCGAACAAGTGTTACCTATGTCCCCCGTCTTTGCAGGGGAAAGGCCTTGGTGAGGGGTTCCTGAAGCAGCCGCACGCAGCGCCCCGACATGCATGTCCGGTGCCCGGTCTGGTATCATACCCATACCCCCTGGGGGAGGGTTTTATAACCAGGAGCGTCCACCATGACGACCGAAGCCAAGCATAAGAGCCACGAGCACGAGGGCCTGTCCGAGGCCAAGCGGGAGGCGCTGAAGCGCCTCAGCTACGTCGAGGGCCATCTGTCCGGCATACGCCGCATGGTCGAGCGGGACACCTACTGCGTCGACGTGCTCAAGCAGACCTTCGCGGTGCGCAGGGCCATCCAGAAGCTCGAGTCGCTGCTGCTGGAAGGCCACCTCCACTCATGCGTGATCGACGGCGTCAGGGACGGCCGCGAGGAAGAGGTGCTGGGCGAGCTGCTGGAGCTGTACACGCTGGCCGACAAACGGTAGCGGGTCGATGACCGCCGAAGCCACGGAACGCGTCACGCTACCCGTCACCGGCATGACCTGCGCCGCCTGCGTCATGCACGTGACCAACGCCCTCGAGGATCTCCCGGGCGTCGACGACGCCGTCGTCAACCTCGCGGCGGAGAAGGCCACGGTGCGGCTGTCGCCGGCCCGCCGGCCCGGCGTCGGGGAGCTGGTCCACGCGCTGGAAGACGCCGGATACGGCGTCGGCACCGCGCGGGTTACGCTGAGCCTCGGCGGCATGGCATCGGCGACGGACGCCGCGAGTGTCGAGCGGGCGCTCACCGGCGTCGACGGCGTACTCTCCGCAGCGGTGGACCTCGAAGGTGGGACGGCCGCCGTCGAGCTCGTGCCCGGCGTCGCCTCCACGGCCGGTCTGCGCGCCGTCCTGGAGGGCGCCGGCTTCCCGGTGTCGGGCGTCGTGTCCGACGACTCTCGGGAAGACCGGCCGGCCGACCTGGGGCCGCTCCGGCTGAAAGTCGTACTCAGCCTGGGTGTCGCTGCGGTGATGATGGCCGCGATGCCGGTCGCGCGGGTCGAGGACGCGCTCCCCTTCAGGATCGACTACCTCCTCCTCGCGATGGCGACGCCGGTGCAGTTCTGGGCCGGCGCCCAGTTCTACGCCGGCGCGTGGGGCGCCCTGAAACACGGCGTGTCCACGATGAACACGCTGATAGCGGTCGGGACGTCGGTCGCCTACTTCTACAGCGCGGCCGTCACGCTCTTCCACGACGCGGCCCTGTTCGCGGAGTACGAAGCCGCCACCTTCTTCGAGACGTCAACGGCCATCGTCGGACTCGTGCTCGTGGGGCGCTACGTGGAGGCGAGGGCGAGGCACAGGGCGTCCGAGGCGATACGCGCGCTGATGGCACTCCGGCCCGCGACGGCCCGCGTCGTGCGCGGCGGTGAGACGATAGAAGTCCACGTCGACGACGTGGTGGAGGGCGACGTGGTCGAGGTCCGTCCCGGCGAGAAGCTGCCGGTCGACGGCGAGGTGCTGGACGGCCGCTCGTGGATCGACGAGTCGATGCTGACGGGCGAGAGCATGCCGGTGGAGAAGCTGCCGGCCGCGCCGGTATACGGGGCGACGGTGAACACGACGGGCAGCTTCCGCTTCACGGCCACGAGGGTCGGGGCCGAGACGGAGCTGGCGCGGATCGTGCGCCTGGTCGAGCAGGCCCAAGGCTCCCGGGCGCCGGTGCAGCGGCTCGTCGACGTCGTGTCGAGCTACTTCGTGCCGGCGGTGCTCGCCGTCGCGGCGTCGGTCTTCGTCCTCTGGTACGTGGCGGGGCCTGAGCCGACGTACGCGTACGCCGTGCTGACCGCGGTCGCGGTGCTGATAATCGCCTGCCCGTGCGCCCTCGGGCTCGCGACGCCCACGGCCGTTACGGTGGGCGCGGGCAGGGGCGCCGAGCGGGGAATCTTCTTCCGGAGCGCCGAGGCCCTCGAGCGCCTGCACAAGGTCGACACCGTGGTCATGGACAAGACGGGCACTCTGACCGCCGGAAGGCCGGCCGTGACGGAGGTTTTCGCCGGGGACGCGGACGAACGTGAGGCGCTTCGGCTGGCCGCCTCCGCCGAGCGCCGTTCCGAGCACCCGCTGGGCCGGGCCGTCGTGTCCGCCGCCGAGGAGAGAGGGCTGCGGCTCTCAGAGGTGCGGGAGTTCAGGGCGACGCCCGGTCTCGGCGTCGAAGCCGAGGTCGATGGGAAACGGGTCCTCGTCGGCGCTGCCGCCCTGCTCGAGGACTGCGGCGTCGGTCAGCACGGCCTCGCTTCGGCCGCTGACGAGGTCGCGCGGCGGGGCAAGACGGCCGTCTGGGTGGCCGTCGACGGCCGGGCCGCCGCGCTGCTGGCCGTGTCGGACAGCGTGAAGCCCGGCGCGGCCGAGGCGGTGGCTGCCCTCAGGCGCCAGGGACTCGACGTCGTCATGCTGACCGGGGACAGCCGTGCCGCGGCGCGGTTGACTGCGTCCGAGCTCGGCGTCGATACGGTCGTCGCCGAAGTGCTGCCGGAGGACAAGGCGGCCCACGTCAAGGCGCTCCAGGACGAGGGCAAGGTTGTCGCGATGGTCGGCGACGGCGTCAACGACGCGCCCGCGCTGGCGCAGGCGGACGTCGGGATCGCCATCGGCGCCGGCGCCGACGTCGCCGTCGAGTCGGCGGACGTCACGCTCATGGGAGACGACCTGAGAGCCGTGTCGGCGTCCGTGGCGTTGGGCAGGGCGACGATGAGGACGATCAGGCAGAACCTGTTCTGGGCGTTCGCCTACAACGTCGCGCTCATACCCGTCGCGGCCGGCGCGCTCTACCCGGTCTTCTCCGGCGGCGCGCCCGACATCCTGCGGCCCGTCCTGGGGGAGTTCGGCTTCCTGAACCCGGTCGTTGCGGCCGTGGCCATGGTCGTCAGCTCCATCACCGTCGTAAGCAACTCGTTGAGACTGCGCAGGTTCGAGCCTGCGGCATAGGAGGAAGGGAATGCGAATCCCACTGCTGGGGCGCGGAGGACGGACAGAGACCGACCCCGTGTGCGGAATGGACGTCGACGTCAAGAAGCCGCGGGGCGGCGCCTGGGAGCACGAAGGCGTCCGCTACTACTTCTGCGCGCCGGGCTGCAACCGCGCCTTCCAGAAGGAGCCCGGGGAGTACCTGTCGGGCCGCAAACACCTCGACCACGGGTAGGCCGACACCCGGCGTTGTTCCCACGACGAGACCTTCGAGCAACCCGCATTCTCCCGCTGAGCAACCGTAATTCCCGCGCAGGGAGACCCTCGCATAACCGTCATTCCCGCGGAGGCGGGAATCCAGGGGTGGGGCGCATCGTGTCGGTGGCGCGCTGGCCCTCGTCCCCGCAGTGACACTGCCCACGGTCAATTGGTACGATAGGAGCATTGGCGCTCGGACGTGGTTGGCGGCGTCAAGACGTGCAGATTGCCTGCCGAAGTGGCGGAACGGTAGACGCGGCGGTCTCAAAAACCGTTGGGGGTTAAACCCCGTGCCGGTTCGACTCCGGCCTTCGGCACCATTGCACTGGAGGGGAGACGACCAAGGCTCCTCGTGCGGGAGGCCTGCCGGGATCGTGGGGGACCGGCCACCCGAAGATGACCGTGTGCTGCCTGCGCGACTTCCGTGCCACGGTCATGCTCCGGAGCCGACGCAGTCCCCGGCCGGCAGGAGCATGCCGCCGACGCCTTCACCGAAGCAACGCAAGGAGAATGAGGAATGCCGAACCGATACTGGATCTACGCCGCGGATAGGAGCCAAGTGGTCATTCACCGAAGCGATTGCAGTTGGTGCCACGACGGGAAGGGGCGCGATGGTACCGCGCCGCACATCTCGCGCGACTGGTACGGCTTCTATGCGACCAGAGGTGCGGCGGTTGATGCGGTCGATGCCATGGGCTGGGAGATATACTCCGGTTCCTGCTGTCCAGAATCCCGCCTCAGGCCAAGCCGGCCGACGCAATAGACGCAATAGAGGACTGGAAGTGACCACAGGACCAAGGACCCACACCTATGAAGTCAACGCGATGCTCACAGTGTCGGGGGAGTGCGAACGGCTAATAGCTGCCTTCTTCGTGGAATACGTTGGCGTAAAGCCTAGCAGAGTAAAGTCGGACCTCCATCTCACTGTGTATCATGGTCGAAGGCCTCTACCGGGCTTAAGGGAAAGAACCTTGCCGATAGACCTCGTCATCGACACTGCCGAAACACGATTCATGGTCTTGGCGCCGGGCGGAGAGAACCCACGTCCTGACCTCGACCCAAATTCGCTATCAGTGGGAATTAGGGTGACACGACGCAATCGCGCAATCGCCGACATTCAAAGGCTGCGCGAAGGTGTGTATAGGTTTGAAAGTCCGGCAATTGTCGGGAGACGCGAAGCTACAACAGCGTGGACGAACTGTTTCGGATCACGACACTATCAGCCGCATATCCAGTTGCTACGACCATGGAGCAGAATCGGGGATGACCTGCATGAAATAGGCAGATTGTTCCGTTCCCAGATTCAGCAAATTGACTTCAATGTATATGAGATTGAATTTCGGACTCGGAGTTCGTCAACAGACGAGACGGAGACGGTGAGGAGGCTCGGCCATGACACTAAAGAGATTGAGCCCGTTTAGGTGTCCCCAGTGTGATGGTCCCAGTCTTGTGGGCAGCGGGGCCAGCCCGTTGTCACTATAGGCCCTATGCCAGGGCAAGTCAGTCCGCCACGCCATAGTGACCTCTCGGACTGTGCAGCATACGAGCGACTTCTTGTTGTCGTGCTGAAACACGCGCAGACTGCTCGGGCGCCGCTAGATGTGAAGTATGCACCCCTATGGCAGCGACAAGACGAAGACGAGCAGAAAGTCCGAGATTGTGTCGCTAGCTGCATCGATCGAGGGTATCTGGATCATCACTATACATACCGGCCCGCGAGTGCCTTTGGGGGTTGGCATGACGAAGTGGATGTCCTATCCGGCGAGATAACGGAAGCTGGACGCGACCTGTTGGCCGAAAGGCGGCAGCTACCGTGATCCCTTGCGACCTGCTCGCGGTCAGCATCTCCTAGTCACGCTCGCCATCCACATCCACGGCGGCACGGCAACTACGACCTCGATGGCGTGAACCCTGAGCGACGGGGAGGGCACATGACACCCACTGTACAAGGCAATTACAGGGAGAGAATCAGTGATCCAAAGCCGCCGCGCCCCAGAGTGGAGGCACAAGTACTGCCGCGAGTAGAGAAGGCGCTGGCGGAGTATGAAGCCGAGGTCACGGCCTCCCGCCTGAAGCCATCCTCGAAGAGGACGTATCTGCTGCACGCCAGACACTTCGTCCGCTGGCTCGGAGGTGACTTCGAGCCCGGAGGAAGTCTCTAAGGCCAGCGAAACAAGACACGATGTTTCAGGAGCAAAGAGCTGCGCCCTCCCGTGGGCCATCCAAAGAGTTGGACGCCTGGATCGCGGCCTTGGAGAGTGACCTGGAGCACGGCGCCGGGTTTCTGACCAAACGCGGCGTGGAGATTCTCCGAGATGCCTGCGCGGCGCTGCCGCGGGAGCGCTGGGCCGAGGAGCTGCCCTGGGTCGCGGAACGCATTTGGGCCGCCAAACCAGCGATGGCCGGCTTGAGGAACGCCGTCGGGCTGCTGTTGCGCGATCTGCTGGAGCTTGGACCGGACGGTGATGACGCTGCCGTGCGGGAGCTTGCCTGGCGGCTGACGGACGGCCTCAGGAGGGTCGGCGACATGGCCGCGGACAACGCGGCGTCGGCGCTCGGCCCGCAAGCGAGCGTCGCGACGTGCAGCTACAGCTCCGCG
This sequence comes from Dehalococcoidia bacterium, assembly GCA_965261815.1. Classification (GTDB taxonomy): domain Bacteria; phylum Chloroflexota; class Dehalococcoidia; order Lucifugimonadales; family CAZENU01; genus CAZENU01. Next base: position 1,682,145 of record CBDHDR010000002.1, on the reverse strand, counting down.
GTGACGCGCACCCTTGTCGCCGCGGCCCGTTTCGGACCGCCGGGGGCGGTCGTGGTGTACGAGCCGTGCACGAGGCCCGACGCGCCGGGGCGGCGTCTGGCCGACGCAATCGCGGCCGCGGGCTGGCCCGCGTCCGTTCATGCCGGACCGGCCTCCGAAGTCGTCGAGCTGGCCGACCTGGTGCTGGTTGGCGCGGACGCTGTGGCGACGGGCGCCTTCGTGAACGGCGTGCCGACCGCCGAGCTCGCCGCAGCGGCGGTGGACCGTGTTCCCCTCTACGTAGTGTGCGAGACGATCAAGTTCACCGACGACGTCGCGACCGTGCCGGGGTACGACCACGTTCCCCTGGAACAGGTCACGGACGTGATCACCGAGAACGGCCGCCTGTCGCGGCCGGCGATTGGCGACTATCTGACGCGGCGCGGGCGGGCCGTTCCCCGATGGTAGGATGGAGCATGCGGCGGCAGGAGGCGCAGGGGCCATGAACGAAGGCGAGAGCGGTCTTCCGCTCAACGACGAGACTGACTACGGTCTTTGCTTTGTGTGCGGCCCCCGCAACCGGTCGGGGCTGCGGCTGCGCTTCGAGCGCGAGGGCGGCGCGGTGACGACCACGTTCCGCGGCCGCGAGGAGCACCAGGGCTTTCCGGGCTACATGCACGGCGGAGTGATCACTGCCCTGCTGGACGAGACGATGAGCCGTGTGTCGCTGCTGGAGGACCGGTGGACCATGACCGCCCGCATGGAGGTCCGGTTCCGGAGACCCGTCCCGGTCGACCAGCCGGTTACCGCGGTCGCCGAGAAGCTGGAGGAGCGGCGCGGCTTCGTCGAGGCCGAGGGGCGTGTCCTGCTGCCCGACGGCACGGTCGCGGCGTCCGCCTCCGGGACATTCGCGTACCTGAGCGAGGAGTCGCTGGCGCGGATGAGCGAGGGGTACCCGCTCCTGGCCAGCCAGTGGATGAGGTAGCGCCGCCGCCCGCGGAGGCTAGGCCGACCTGAGCTGGTATACTTGGAAGCGGTGGCGGTTCGTCTCGGGTATGTAGACCCTGCCCTCGGAGTCGAGTGATACCGCCGTCGGGCCCCAGAAGTAGGGCTCCGTCTGCGACGACTCGTGGTACGGCTCCCGCAGATGCTCGGGCAGCTCCGATACCAGGTTCGACCGCTCACGGGTCGACATCTCGTCCGGGTTGGACGCGAAGAACTCCTTGGCCCACTTCGACAGCGTGGCGCGGCCGCGCTCGTTCCACACGAGGGCGCCGTCGGGGCCGAACACCTGCAGGCGCTCGTTGCCCCAGTCGGACACGTACAGGTTCCCGTCGGCGTCGACGGCGACCCCGGAGGGCCGGTGGAGCTGTCCGTCGCCCCGTCCCGGCTCCCCGAACAACGCCAGGACGCGGCCCTCTGAGCTGAACTTCTGGACCCGGTCGTTGCGCCAGTCGGCGACGTAGACGTTGTCTTCGCCGTCGACCGCGAGGCCCCAGGGCATGTCGAGCTGTCCCGCTGCGTTGCCGTGGCCGCCCCACTGCGACATATAGGCGCCGTCGCGGTCGAACTTCTGGATGCGGTGGTTGTGCTGGTCGGCCACGTACACGTTGTCGTTGGAGTCGATGGCGATCCCGGCGGCGCCGTCGAGCTCGCCGTCCCCGGACCCGCGGGAGCCCCACCTGTCCAGGAACTTGCCCGACAGGTCGAACACCGACACGCGGTGGTTGTTCTCGTCCGTGATATGGAGGCGTTCGCGGCTGTCGAACGCCAGACAGACGGGCAGCGTGACCTGGCCGTCGCCGTCCCCGTAGCCCAAGCCGAACTCGCCCAGGTACTCCTCGTCGAGGTTGCAGATGCCGATGCGGATGGACGCGGCGCGCGGGGGGTCGCAGCGATTGAGCACGCAGATACGGCCGTCGCGTGTGACCGCGATGTCGTACGGATTGGCGAAGCCGCGGCCGTTGTCGCCGTTGTTGACGATGCCGATGGTCTTGACGTAATCCAGCGTAGCCGCCGGCGCCGGCGCTTTCGTACTCATGCTCATGACGCTCCGGCGCCCGCTAGGCCAGCTGGAACTCGCGGGTCGAGGCTATCAGACCGAGGACATCGCCGACGCGCTTCTCCGAGTTGTCGTCGGACTCGGCGCCGCGCAGGTGGACCGGCCCCTCCTTGGCGACGTATTCGGTCAGGCCCTTGCGGGTCGCCTCGTCGGCGTCCACGGGCCCCAGCAGGTCGAGGCAGCCGTCCACGAGCTCTTCGGGCGAGAGGGTCCCGCCGTCGAGGCTGGACAGCCGGTCGATGATCGCCCGAACGCCGCCTTTGCTGACGTCGCGGAGCTGCTGGGAGACGAAGTTGACGCGCTCGACCAGCGCGCCGCTGTCGATCCACTCCTCCGCCTCGTGCCATCCCTCCACGGTCGGCGGCATGAGCAGGCCCTGCCCCATGAAGAACGCCTGCTCCGCTACTTGGTACACTCCCAGGGTGGGGGTGCGGTAGCTTCCGGCAAGACGGAGGCCTCCTACGATCAGCTCTACGGGCCCTTTGACGTGCGCGAACCGGGCCCTGTCCGACTTGAAGTAGTCGGAGTTGAACAGCGTCCTGAGCACGGCGCGAATCTCGTAGCCCGACTCGAAGTAGCTGTCCATCATTTCGCGGATCACCTGCTCGCCCTCTTCGTCGACCTCGTCGGCCGCGAAGAAGAGGAAGAGCCGCCAGCAGACGAAGCGCGCTGTCGCCTCGTGCCGGACGAGGATGTCGATGATGTCCTCGCCGTTGAAGTTGCCGGTCTCGCCGAGGAAGGTCTTTTCCCCTTCGTCGTGGTCCTCGGGCCGGTACTCGAAGTGCCAGGCTATGCGGCCGTAGGGCCAGATCGAGTCCTTCGTAGCCCTCGTGGCCATGTAGTCGATGTTGGCGAGCGTCCAGCCCGTGAAGGCCCTGGCGCACTCCTTGATGTCCTCCTCGGTGTAGCTGCCGATGCCCATGGAGAACAGCTCGAGCAGCTCCCGGCCGTAGTTCTCGTTGATGGCGCCCTTGTGGTTGTCGTTGTTGTCCAGCCATATGATCATGGCCGGGTCCTTGGAAAGCTCGACCAACAACTCCGGGAAGCTCCCGAGACCGTGCCGGCGGAGCATGTCGATCTGGTTCAGCAGCGACCTGCCCTGGTTCAGCTTCGTGTATCCGGTGGCGAAGAGGCCGTGCCAGAAGAGGGCGATCTTCTCCTCCAGCGGGTTCTTCGTGGTGACCATGCGGTACATCCAGTTGCCGCCCGCCGAGTACGGCTGCCGCAGCTCCGACTGGTCGACGTGGAACCGCCGTATGATGTCCTGTGGCAGGGTCTGCGGGTCGCCCGGATTGAACAGGTCCTCGACCGTGGCCTCGTAGCCCTTCGCCGCGTAGGCCTCCAGCTCGTCTCGCGTGGCGCCGAAACCGGCGCGGCGCAGCAGGTGCGCCGTCAGGGCGATGTTGTCGTTGGCCATTTCAATCTCTCCCGATTGCGGATTGAGCCAGCGCGAACGGGGCGGGTAAGGCCCGCCCCGTTCGGAAGATCTTCAGAAGCCCCCGTTTTCCTCGTCCGCTCCTTCGCCTCAGGCCGCGATCATGTCAAAGGCCTCGAAGCGGCCGTTGACGATGGGCGCGGCGTCGAGATGGAGCCACTGCTCCAGGATGGTCGTGTAGGTGCTGCGGAAGTCGTTGTTGAAGTGGAGGTCGCCCTCGAGCTGCTGCTCGAACTCGAGCGACGGGTACTCGCCGTACATCCCGCCCTTGACGTTGTTGCCGATCACGAAGGCGACGCCGCCGGAGCCGTGGTCGCTGCCGCTGCCGTTGTCCTTGATGCGGCGGCCGAACTCGGAGAACAGGAAGAGCACCACGTCGTCCTCGCGGTCATGCTCCTTCACGTCGTCCATGAAGTCTCCGACCGCGCCCGCGACATCGGACCACAGGGTCGCGTGGGTGGCGACCTCGCCGGAGTGGGTGTCGAAGCTGCCGTGCTGGGTGTAGTAGACGCGAGTGCCGAGGTCGGCGAACATCACCTGGGCCACGCTCCTCATGCTCTGGGCGATCGGGTTGTCGGCGTACTCGATGCTGGACGAGTACTTGGCCGGCGCGGTCCGGAGGATGTCGGCGCCCCTGAGGGCGTCGAGGCCGGTCTGGCCGAGGAAGTCCATGACGGCGTCCTTCCCGCGGGCGCCGCCGTACATCATCGCGAAGGCGTCCAGGGCATACTTCCTCAGCGCCTCGTCCTGGATGTCGGGGAAGAGGCCGTAGGTGTCCAGGTTGCCGACCGAGGCGACCGGCACGCCCCTCAAACCGAGTGCGCGCGGCAGGCCGCGTCCGAAGTTGACGCCCGTCAGCACGTTGTCGCCCTTGGGGTCGAGCTCCCGGATTACCCGTCCGAGCCAACCCTCCTGTCCGATGTCGTCCGGCAGCGCAGTGTGCCAGATGTCCATCGACCTGAAGTGCGAGCGGTTCGGATTGGGGTAGCCGATGCCGTTGATGACGGCCACCTTGCCCTCGTCCCAGAGGTGCTTGATCGGCTCCATCTGAGGCCGGAACCCGAGGCCGCCGCCGATGTCGAGCACCTGGTCGGCGGCGACGTGCACGGTCGGGCGGTTGTCGTAGTAGAGCCCGTTCTCGAAGGGCACGACGGTGTTCAGGTAGTCGTTGCCTCCGGAGAGCTGCAGGACGACAATCGATCGATTTGAGCGGTTTCCGTTGTTCGTGGCCATTGGTAACTCCTTGATCGATACTGCGAGACGGTCATGTGGCCCACACTGTACAACAATCTACTACCTGAATCCATCGAATTCAACCCTATGGCGGCATATTGGAGCGCCCGGTTTGCGCGGGCTCGGCCCACCGTCATATAGTACGCCCCGGCGCAGCCTACGTAATCGGAGCCAGACCAGCCAATGAACATCCCATCCATCGCGGGCAGAGTGCAGACCGTGCTCGGAACGATCAAGCCCGGCGACCTCGGCGTCACACTGGGCCACGAGCACCTGCTCGTCGACCTGTCCAGGTTCCCCGGCGACCCGGCCGAGTCGTTGGCCCCCGAGCTGTACGAGCAGCCGCTCACTCTGGACAACCTGGGCATGGTCAGCTACTACCACGTGCCCAACGTGGACAACTCGCGACTCGACGACGTTCAGACGGCCATCGACGAGGTGCGGATGTACGTCGAGCGGGGCGGCAAGTCCCTGATAGACGCAACCTGCATCGGCATAGGCCGCGACCCCGAGGCCCTCGCGCACATATCCAGGGAGTCGGGCGTCACGGTGATCATGGGCGCGTCCTACTACACCGACCTGGCGCACCCCGACGACATGGACGAGCGCACCGAGGACGAGCTGGTCGCCCAGATTGTCGGCGACGTTACGGAGGGAGCCGACGGCACCGGCGTGAAGTCGGGCATCATCGGCGAGGTGGGCTGCTCGTGGCCGCTGTCGGACAACGAGCGCAAGGTGCTGCGCGCGTCCGGCCGGGCCCAGCGCATCACCGGCGCGCCGCTGCTGATCCACCCCGGCAGGGACGAGATGTCGCCGTTCGAGATCGTCGACATGCTGCGGGACATGGGCGCGGACCTGAGCCACACCATCATCTCCCACTGCGAGCGCACCATCTTCCAGAAGGAGCTGGTGAAGAAGCTGGCAGAGACGGGCGTGTACCTTAACTGGGACCAGTTCGGCAGGGAGATCTCATACTACTGGCCCAACACGAAGATAAACATGCCGAGCGACGGCACCAAGATCGAGTACGTGGCATGGGCCGTCGCCGAGGGCTTGGGCGACCAGGTCATGATCGCCCACGACATCTGCTACAAGGCGAGGCTCCTCAAGTACGGCGGCCACGGCTACTTCTACGTGCTCGCCCACATCGTCCCGAGGATGCGGGACAGAGGCGTCCCCCAGGAGGCCATCGACCGCATGCTGATCGACAACCCCGCCAGGGCGCTCGCCTTCACCGAGCCTCAACCCGAGTAGCGATTTCAGAGAGTTGAGGTCAGTGCTCGAGTTGCTCTGAGGGTCGGCTTCGGACGTCGGCCGCCCAAGCAAGGTCTTCACCGCAGACGAAGATCTTGTAGTCTCCCTCTTCCTTGACTTGTGTTACGACGACTTGCAACCAATCGCGATTGTCGAGGAAGATCGGTACTTGATTGAATCGAAGATAGATGTAGTCTCCCACATGGACATGGTCAACGTACTTTGGAAGTATCACGTCACATATTCTGTCACTCTTTCTGCCGATGCGCGGATACTCGGTGACCATAGCAACGCATGATTTTCCTGAAGTGTTGCCAAGAGGCTCGCAGCCTATGCAGTCGTGCGCCGTGCCATAGACCGTATTGGGCTCCATACGACGCTGCCTTTCGATCTCGACCTGATCTCGAAATCTGCCGCAATTGCTGTGTTTGTCCAGTTTCTTTCCGCGTTTGTTCAGAAAGCGGATGCCCTTTGGGGTCAGTTCATGTTCAACGTTCGTGTTGATATTGCTTTCCGGCTTCCGGACGATTCCCCTATCCCTAAGCCTGAGACAAGGTTCGTAATAGTGCCGGGAAACCACTAAACCCGCAGGATCGACAAACCCATGCTCGTCAATCTCGGCTTGATGCACAATGAAGGGCATCAGCTCGCCTGTGTTGAACGAGGAAACAATGTATGTTCCTGTCTCGCGCATTGCTTTGAGGAGATCGCGCTCGTCGGAGTCCAGGCTACTGTATGCGGGGAGACGCAGACGCTCTGTCTGTTTCCATAAGAACACCACTCCGATGATACCTGTGAGGGCGGCGACGCCGGACAGTGCGACTGTAATGTAGTCGAGGCCTTCCACTCGGATGAATTCCTCCTACTTCGATTTACCAACGCGGAAGCAGTCTGGACAAGACGGTTGCTGGGGGCGAAACCAAATCGCCAACGCAAGATTTCCGCCACTCAGGTTTCACAGATTATCCCAGAGCACCTCATTGGCATTCGCTATGAGCACGATGCAATTGCTCCCAATATAGCAGCGGCTACGCTCACCAGAATAGCTAGGAAGGTGTACAGCGGATGCTCACCGATCCATCTTAGGAGCGCAATCGAACGCCCACCCCTCATGCCCCACCACGTTGCATTTGTCTTGAGTTTACGATCATGGGCTCGAAGTGCGATGTTGGCAATGACATCGACTTTCCTTAGCGTAGACAGATGCAAGGCTGCGAAATCTCTGTCTTCGAATGCCTTGGCTTCTTGGTAACCGGGTAGAAAATCAAGAAGAGCAATGCCGTTCTTACGTACTAGTTGCTCCATTCTCGGATGCTCAATGTAATCGGACCCGTAAATGTCCTGGAGTAGGCGCGCCAAGTCGATCTTGTATTTGTCATCAACCGCGTAAAGCGAATCATCGTCTCCGCATAAGATGCGTAACCGGTGTTCGATTGCTTGAAATCCATAATTGGCATCTCGCATGTTCCAGTGAAGGTACTTCATTCCCTGGAATCCAGACAAATGACTGAAGAATCGGCTCAACGTATCCCTCTCGAGATCGTCGTAGTGTCCTTCGATGTTGTCTAGTGGCACGCCATTGACTTCTGCGGTCTGGTGGATAGAAAAAGATGTCGTTTGGGCAGAATCGAGCTTACGCAAGGCGATTGAAGTAATACGCGGAGAACGCCCTCTCTCGCGGTCGTGAAAGCTCTCACATGAGTAATGGATCACAAAGACGTTCTCGGCGTTTGCGAACAAGTCATCAAGCGCTTTCAGGGCGTCCCGTTGTCGCCTTGGGTTTGGCGTAGTCATATCCTATTGTTATACCGAGCCGCCCGATCCAGGCAATGTATAGCTCTATACAGCTGAGTGGTCTACTTCCCGTTCCTACCGCGAATCTTCAGCCTCTCCCATGTCGGAGAAGTTGGTGATGGCGACCTCGCCTTCGGGGAACTCTGCGACGATCTTCAGCCTCCCGCCCACTGCTTCGATGTAGGACCGCAGGCTGGAGACGTAGACATCGGTCCGTTGCTCCAGCTTGGAGACGGCGGGCTGGTTTACTTCCAGCATCCTCGCCATGTCGCGCTGAGTCAGCGCGCGCGCTCGGCGAAGCTCGTGTAGCGGCATCTCGGCGAGCAGATCCTGCTTTATGTCGTCGATGCGCCGCCGGCGCTCCGGCGTGAAGTCCTTGGTCAGATCGCTAAACGGACGACGGCCACTCATTCGATCAGCCGCTCAATCCACGCTGAGAGCCGGGGATCACGTATCGCCCCTCGCGCAAGCGACTGACCATGTTGGCTAGACTGACGTGGTCGGGCTTCTGTGAGTCCTTCATGGCGACGTACCTCCGGGATTGCTCACCAGGATTGCTCCTTGCAGCTGGGCAAGTCTGCGATCGAAGGTGTGGAGGGGCGTAGCTCCCGCCCGTTCGACCGCCGCAAGGATCATCAAGTCCGAGAAGCCGACGCCTCCCTGCCGATAGCGATATGCCGCTGCCGCGACGTCATCCGAGCTCTCTACGACCAGGCTGTCAGAAGCTGTCAGGTTCATCAATGCCTCGGCAATCCGTGACCGCGTGAAGCGGTAGCTCCGCTCCAGCACCCAGGCGACCTCCAACGCGACCTCGCGGCAGATGAAGCCGGGATCGCCGGGCGTCAACCCGTCCAGCAACCCACGGGCCGCGGCGGCTTGCTCGGCGTCATCTCCGACGAGGTAGCGCACGATCACGTTGGTGTCGAGCGCTGTCATCGTTCGGTTGCCCCCTCAGCGATGGCACGTTCCATGTCGTCCAGGCTCACGGCCGGGCCGTCGTACTTCAGGCTGCCGAACAGGCGACTCGTGGGCCGCACGGGCATTATCAGCACCCCCTCGTCCAGGATGACATAGCGGACCTTGTCCCCGGCCTTCACCGCCAGCGAATCCCTGACGGCTTTGGGCAAAGTGGTCTGGCCCTTCACGGTTATACTGGATTCGAACATTGGACAAATGCTCCTTTGCCTGTAGTGGCCAATGCGCGTTACATTATCGCCCATAGTAATGCTATTGGCAATAAAGTAAGCATAGTTGGCCCAACACAGGTCGTTCTCGAGCAGAGCCGTTCCCCAACACTGGCTCATCGAACGTGGGCGCGAGGGTCCGATACGGGTCGGCCGTGATGGCCGGCCTGGCGTAGGGGGCAGCCTCATTTTCGTGATTGATGTCTCGCGCAACGGCACGTGGGTGATTCGTCAGACCTTCCCTGCACACCCAAGGTCATCTCCTCCAGTGCGAACAGATACCCCCGCAGGCGAGGATGGACACTATCAACTGCACCTGCTATCCTCGCTGCGTTCGAAGCTATCCGATTACGGACACAGTGAAGGGACGCGTAGAGGTCGTATTGATTACCCTCGCTGGCAGATTGAGTTGGCTGCCTCTGGCCATATGCCTGTCTATGGGCACCCTTCTGCTCACCGGCTGTGGCAGTGAAGCACCCGCGACCGACACGCCCGTGACCGGCCAGATCTCCACACCCGCTGCCCCTGCCACCGCTACAGAAGCCCAGCAGCCTACCGCCGCGCCCGCTCCCACGTCGCCGCCTGCCGAAATGGCTGTGGAGACAGGGCACAAGGTGGGGCAGAAGGCCCCGGATTTCATGCTGACCACCGTGGACGGTGAGCAGGTTAGCCTGGACGGCTTTCAGGGCCGCCCACTAGTCATCTACTTCTACGCTACTTGGTGACCAACCTGCCGTGCCTCGTTGAGGCACCTGAAGAACGTCCAGCCCGAGTACGCTGACCGCGTGGGGATTATTGCGGTGAATGTAGATCCCCTGGAGACCACCGAAAGGATCCTGTCCTATAAGACCGCCGAAGCATTCTCGTGGCCTATGACCGCCGCCGATGCGGAGGTGGTCAGGAGTTACAACGTCACTCGTCAAGCCGGCTACGTGGCACTCGACGCCAACGGCGTCGTCTTCTCCAGCGTCAGATACGGAAACAAGGACACGGACGACTGGCGAGAGATTTTCGAAGCCCTGCTGGGTTCCTGATCCCCGCGTCCTGCCCTCCGGTACCCCGTGCGTGAGCCTGGCAAGCCCCCTGTAGTCCGTCCTCCCCGAGGTTGAGGCGCGGCCCGTTGGGCGGCCCTTTCGGCTTGGCGGCCCGGTCCTATCGCGGTCGTATCGCCCTACGGCCTGGGCGCCGGGCCGAGTACCTTGTACTTGCTCTCAGCGGTCCGCTCGGCTACAGGCAGCACCTCCACGACCATCCTGGATAGCCCCACGACCTCGCCGTCGGAGTCGAAGCTGTAGTCGTCGCCGATCGCGCCGCTCCAAGTGATGGCCTTCATGCCGTCCGGCGCCGCGACACTGCACAGGCTCATCGAATGTGGGTGATCGTGTATGGGAGCGCGTTCAGGACCTCGCACCCGTCATCGGTCACGAGGCAGGTGATCTCCGCGCAGAGGTGGCCCAGGTCCGACCTGCGGGTCGACGCCTCGAGCACGACCACCATGTTCGGCTCCAGGGGGGTGTGGTCGGTGGCGACCAGGTACGGCCTTTCGTGTACGTCGATGCCCAGTCCATGACCCACAAAGTCGAGCGCCAGCTCCAGCCCGCGCCGCTCCATCTCGCCGCGTCCCAGCCGGTATAGCTCGGACGCCGGCACGCCGGGTTTGACGGCATCGATGAGCGCGGCATTCACCTCGTCAAGCCTGTCATGAATGTCGATCGCGTCCCTGGGCGCGTTCCCGAAGGCGTAGACACGGAACATGTCGCCGCAGTAGTCTTCGTGGAGCGCCCCGACGTCCACGGAAACTATCGAATCGCGGGGCAAGGGATCGGCGGTGGCCGCCAGGACAACAGAGCCCAACGCACCCGCGCTGATGTGGGTGATATACCGGTCGGTGCGCTCGTCCGTGACCGCCCGCTTCACCTCGGCAGCGAGCTCCATGCCCGTCACTCCCTCGCGAAGGCACTCCCGTACAGCCAAGTGTCCCCTCTCGGCGCCTGCTACCGCGCCCCGGAGCCGCCTGATCTCCTCGGGAGTCTTCACCATGCGGATGGCGTCGAAGTCGCCGGACGCGTCGACCAGCGCCGCTCGCGGCAGGGCCGATTTCAGACGCTCGAGCATCGGGACCGACACCTCGGACATGCCGATTCCGACGGTGCCCCCGGCGAGGCCGCGCTCGTCGAGGGCATCCGCGAGGGTCCGATACGGGTCTTCGTTGACCCTCAGAACCGATGCTCTCCCGGGCACGTTGTACCTGGGGCCCCAGAACCGCCTGTCCTCTATCCACGTGCCCTGGACGTATATGTCCCCCTCCTCGCCGGGATAGGTGACCAGGAAGGGCGGGAGCGCGGCGTCACGCGGGAGGCCGGCGAACCGCACCATCGGGAGGCCGTTGTAGAGCGGGCCGGGGTAGTCCCGGCCGAAGTGCGAAAAGTACCCGGCGATGTACCCGTAGTTGACGTACCCCGCGCCCACCAGCACGTCGATGCCGCGGGCCTCCATGTGCCGCCTCGCCCGATCCGGGTCGATCAGCGTGCCGGATTCGCCCGGTCTGGCCTTGCTCGTCAAGAGGTCCTCGATCCTGCCTCTACGGGGTCGCGCTGGGCGTCGATGGCCGCCATCGCGCCGTATCCAGAGAGGCCAATCCTCGGTCTTCAGGTTCTTCGACTGCGTTGGTGATATCAGGCAGAAGTACGGCTTCACGCTGCGATACTTGGTTCCGTTCGGGCCAAAGACTTGGGACTGATATACCTGTGTCCCCCAGCGCCCTGAGAGCCGCTAGCCGCCAGAGGCCGCCGTTCCTCGCCTATCCTTAACCCACCAAATGAACATCAATATGACCCCCACAGAGGTCAGAACAAAGGCCAAGTAGTACGTGATGGCGAACAGTGAAATCGCATCAACGGACAGCACGCCCAGAAGCATCGGGATAGCCAAGGCCAACAGAATCAGGGATGTCCGAGTAGCGACTTTAGCGATACCCGCTGCGAGGAACAGGTAGATCGCAACCAGCATCGCCCAGAGGCCGGCCTCTTGCACTTCTTCCGATCTCGGAGATGCCTCCGGTTCCCCGAATGCCTCCTCGCCAGCCACAACTACGCTCCCGAACACATAGCCCGTACAGCCACCCATAATCAGGAAGGTCGCAGCGATAAGTCCCAGTACCAGTGTCGTCGTTCTCAAGGCTGACCGATTAGCTTTCCGAGCACGCTCCTCACCAGCCACCAAAAGCTCGTGCTCGGTCATTGACGACGCTGGCGGCCTTGCGACCTTGCTGCCGCACGACGTACAGAACGTCGCGTCGGCGCTGACTACTTCGTGGCAATCCCCGCATTCCCGCTTCAACATTTCATCCTCCTATTCGGGCGACCCAATTTGGGACACAGGGATGTAGTTCCCAGAGACTTCTTCCAGCCGCTTCGCCTCCAGGCGTCGTCTCCCTTCGCCTCCAGGAGGACGAGATGATCGCGAACCTCTGCTTTGAATGCGATCAGTAGGTCGATGTCTTGTTGAGTTCCTGTAGCTTCCTCGTCCTCGTCATAAACGGCTTTCCCTACAGATTCGGGATTCTCGTATGCCCACAGGCTCGCGGCTATCCAATCCAGATGGTAGTCCATCCATGCGAGGAGCAGTGGGGGGAACTTCGACCCCAACCTTCAACTGAGCTTCTCTCGGAAACTCTGATCCAAGAGGAACCCGTTGGTGACCCCCTTGTTACCCAGCGCCTGACTGACTAGGAAGAACCGTTCCTTCCTGTTGAATCGACTCAAGGGATCAATCAGGTCAGGCATCGTTCCCTCCATACGGGGAGTGTGGGCCGCGGCCGCCTACGGCTTGGGAGCCGGGCCGAGTACCTTGTAATTGCTCTCAGCGGTCCGCTCGGCCACAGGCAGGACCTCCACGACCACCCTGGAGAGCCCCACGACCTCGCCGTCGGAGTCGAAGCTGTAATTGTCGCCGATCGCGCCGCTCCAGGTTATGGCGTACATGCAGTCGCGGAAGCCGTCGGCGTCCTGGTCGTCGTTGGTCTGCTTGAGACACTCCGCCGCGATGTAGATGTCGTCGTACGCTGACCCCAGGTGCCACGGCAGCGTGACGTAGTCGTAGCGATTCCTGAAGTTGGCCAGCACCTCCTGTCCCTTCTCGTTGTCCGGGTCCAGGTCGGCCGTGATGGCCTTCATGCCGGTCGCCGCCTCGCCCGCGACTTTGAGGGCGATCGTGCCCACCGAGATCGTCTCGGCGTAGATTGGGCCTTCGTAACTCAGCTCCCGCGCCTGCTTGATGATCGTCCCCGCCGCGAACTCGGACTGGGGCGCTATGTGGAGCGCGTCCGGATCGGCGGAGAACAGCTTCGTGAGCTGGCTCCTGAAGTCGGTGATGTCGGACCCGTACCGCTCCACGGCCACGACCTCGCCGCCGCGTTTCTCGAACTGGGCGACCGAGGTGCGTCTGACGCCCTCGGCGTAGTCGGTCGTCTCGGTGATGGTGGCCAGCTTGCGGATACCGTCGGCCCACAGGACGTTCCCGGTGGCGATGCCCACCTGAACGTCGCTGATCTGGGTGCGGAAGATGTAGTCGCCCGCATTGGCGATGTCGGGGCTGCTCGCCAGTCCGGAGAACAGGATGATGCGGTCGGCCTCCGCCAGCGGAGCGGCGCCGAGCATGGCCCCGCTGCACGACGTGCCCAGGATGATCTTCACGCCGTCCACGTCGGTCAGCTTGTTGTAGGCGGCGATCGCGTCTTTGGCGCTGCACTGGGAGTCCTCGACGACGAGCTCCAGTCTGCGCCCGTTGACGCCGCCCGCGGCGTTGATCTCGTCCACCGCCATCTGCTTGGCCTGATTGGCGACCGTGCCGTAGGTCTCGCCGGGGCCTGTAAGCGATTCCATGACCCCGATCCTGAAGACGTCCTCGTCCCCGCCGCAGGCCAGCACGGCCAGCGTCAGGGCCGCCATCGAGCCGAAGACAAGAGTCCGCAGCATGCTATCTTTCCCAAGGCGCTATCGAATTCGTTCGCCTCCCATGTCCGCTTAGTCCTGGGGCGTAGCGGAGGCGTTCCGTGTCGACAAAGGTCGGACTGGGGAGCGACCGCGCTCACCCTACCATTCCGTCAAACCGCTGTCGAACGCGAGGCTGCCGAGGGCCGCTCAGGTTGTGGGAGGCACCTTGAGATGATATACTGCGCAAGGCTGGATCGGGTTGTCCGATGTGGCTGTTGAAAGTGGGGCGGCCCACTTTTTTTGCTATGGGAGGGATATGTCTCGTAGCCTCCGGGAGGGGCTGAGCGAATGAAAAGCGACTTCATAATCGCTTTGACGCAGCTCGCGGCCGAGCGCAATCTGCCGCGAGAAGTCGTGCTGTCCGCCATAGAAGCGGCTCTGGTCTCCGCGTACAAACGAGACAGCATCGCCGCCGGCCAGGACATATCCGTCACCCTTGACCCGGCCACCGGCGATGTCAACGTACACACCATAAAGACGGTCGTCGAGGAGGTCGAGAGCCCGGAGCAGGAGTTGACTCTCGAAGAGGCTCGAAAGCTCCGGCCCAGCGCCCAGATCGGCGAGACTGTACCCACCGGCAGCCTGCCTCACAGCGCGGGGCGGATAGCGGCTCAGACCGCCAAGCAGGTCGTGCTCCAACGGCTACGCGACGCTGAGCGCGACATCATCTACGACGAGTTCGCCGACAAGGAGGGCGAGGTCTACACGGCCACCATCCAGCGGGTGGAGGCCAAGCATATCACCGTGGAGCTTGGCCGCGCGGAAGCGGTCCTGCCGCCGTCCGAGCAGGCGCCCTTCGACCGCTACAGGGTCGGCCAGAAGCTCAAGGTGCTCCTTCAGTCGGTCAGGCAGTCCGCCAGGGGCCCGGAGCTCATCGTCTCGCGCACCGACAAGGAATTGGTGAGGCGGCTCTTCGAGATGGAGGTGCCGGAGATATACAACGGCGCCGTTGAGATCGTAGCGATCGCGCGGGAGGCCGGCTCGCGAAGCAAGGTCGCCGTGTGGGCTAAACAGGAAGGCGTCGACGCCGTCGGGTCCTGTGTGGGCCTGCGCGGCATCCGCATACAGAACATCGTAAACGAGCTGCACGGCGAGAAGATCGACGTCGTTCAGTGGAACAAGGACACTGCCCGCCTGATCGCGAGCGCCCTCAGCCCGTCGCAGGTCCTGCGCGTCGACGTCGACGAGCAGAACCAGGCGACAGTGGCCATCGTGCCCGAGCGGCAGCTCTCGCTGGCCATCGGCAAAGAGGGCCAGAACGCCCGCTTGGCCGCCAAGCTCACCGGTTGGCGGGTGGACATTCGCAGCGATATCGAGGACAACGCCAGGCCGAAGCCCGAGCCCAAGGCGCCGGTCGTGCCGCTCTCCGCGCAGCTCGGTATCGCCGCCTTCCTGGGCGCGGTCGGCGGGATGTCGCTCGAAGCCCTCGACCTCCCGGCGCGTCTCCGCAACGTGTTGATCGAAGCGGGACTGGACACGATCGGCAAGCTCGCGGCCAAAGGTGAGCCGGAGATGCTCGAGATCAAGAGCCTGGGGCAAAAGTCGCTCGACCAGCTTCTCGAACAGTTGGCCCGCGTCGAGCAGCTCGTTCCACAGCCGGAGCCGGCAGCTGAGCCTGTCGCGGAGGCGGTCGAGGTCGTCGAAGAGGCGGAGCCGACCATCGAGGAGCCCGCCGCGGAGGCGGTACCGGCTGAGGTGGCGGAGATCCACGACGCGGAAGCCGCCGAGGCGCGCGTGGAGGAAATCCCGGCGGAGGATCTCCCAGCGCTCGAGACAGAGCCCGAGCCCGAAGTCGTGGAGCCGGAGCCTGTCCCCGTAGCCGAGATACCGGAAGAGCTGCTGCGACCCGAACCGGTGCCCGTTGCCGCCGACTCGACGTCTATCCAGGACCTGCCGGACACTATCTGGTCGATTTCCGGTCGCGACCCATCCGACGCGGGCGCGATCAGATTCGCGGAGGATATCACCGAGCTGAACCGGGGTGGGACGGGCCGCCGCCGGGGCTCGCGCCGCGGCGGGCAGGCCGGGCGAGGCAACAGAGCGAGGCCCAACAGGAAAAGGTAGTGAGCGCACCGGCATGAGGGCACGGACGCGACACACGCCGCTCCGGAGTTGCGTCGTCTGTGGCCGCAAGACGGGCAAAGCGGAACTTCTACGCATTGTGGCTGTGCCCGGCGGAGCGGTAACAGTCGACCCGACGGGCAAGCTGGCCGGCCGCGGCGCCTACGTATGCGCCGATGGCCGGTGCTCCGACGAGCCTTTGAGAAAGAGCCGTCTCGATCACGCTTTACGTAGACGAAGTGAGGAGGAAGACTGGGCCCGGATCGACTCGTCGCTCTGCGAGCTCCGCAGGGACGGGTAGTCCGTTGGCTCAATTGAAGTTATGACAACGCGACAAAGAGAAACTCAGACGGCAACCCCCGCGCCGATCAGTCTGCCGGAAGCCATCACCGTTGGCGATCTGGCCGCGCTGATGCGCATGGGGGCCATCGACGTCATCAAGCAGCTGATGCGCGCCGGCCACATGTTTGCTATCAACGACGTGATCGAGTTCGAAACGGCGTCCGTGATCGCCCGGTCCTTCGGCTTCCCGGTGGAACAGCTGGAGGACGCGGAGGAGGCGCCGGGTTCGGTCGTCATCACGCCGGACGCGGATGATGCCGAACATCTTGAGATTCGGCCCCCGGTCGTCACGATTCTCGGCCACGTGGACCACGGCAAGACGACGCTGCTGGACGCGATCAGGAATACCAACGTCGTGGACAGCGAAGCGGGCGGGATCACGCAGCACATCGGCGCCTATCAGGTGTCGCACGGAGACAACGTCGTCACGTTCCTGGACACGCCGGGGCACGAGGCGTTCACCGAGATGCGCGCCAGGGGCGCCCGGGTCACGGACGTGGCGGTCCTGGTCGTCGCGGCCGACGACGGCGTGATGCCGCAGACGGTCGAGGCCATCAACCACGTCAAAGCGGCCGCCGTGCCCATCATCGTCGCCATCAACAAGGTCGACCGGCACAACGCCGATCCCGAACGCGTCAAGCGTCAACTGTCCGAGCACGACCTGATAGTCGAGGACTGGGGAGGCGACGTGATCTCGGTCCCGGTCTCCGCTCTCAGGAAGGATGGCATCGACGACCTGCTCGACAACATCCTCGTCGCGTCCGAAGTCGCGGAGCTGAAGGCCAACCCGAACAGGGAGGCCCGGGGCGTCGTGGTAGAAGCCAGCATGGACAGGAGTCGAGGGCCGGTTGCGACCGTCCTGGTCCAGACCGGCACGCTCGAGACCGGCAACATAGTCGTAGCCGGCAGCGCCCGCGGACGCGTCAAAGCCATGCTGGACGAAAACGGCGACCGGATCATGAAATGCGGCCCCTCGACACCGGTCGAGATACTCGGGCTTGACGGATTGCCCCCGGCGGGCCAGTCCTTCGAAATTGCCCCGAACGAAAAGACTGCGCGCGCCATGGTCGACGACTGGGAGGACGAGCGGACTCAGTCGAACCGGGTCAGCGGAGTGACCCTGGAGGACGTGCACGCCAAGATGGAGTCCGGCGAAGTAGCGGCGTTGGACCTGATCGTCAAGACCGACGTACAGGGCAGCATCGACGCGATCAGGAGCACCCTCGAGGGCCTCAGGACCGACGATACGCGCGTCAACCTGATCCACATAGCGACCGGCAGCATTACCGAGAGCGACGTCATGCTGGCGTCGGCCTCCAACGCCGTAATCGTCGGCTTCCGCAGCGAGCCTCAGCACGGCGCTCGCGCCTTCGCCAACCAGGAGGGCGTCGACGTCAGGTACTACGACGTCATCTACAACCTGATCGACGACATCAAGATGGCGCTCTCGGGCCTGCTGGCCCCGGTGGTAGAGGACATCGTGGAGGGCTACGCCACAGTACGGGCCATCTTCCAGCTCGGACGCGGCGTCAGGGTCGCGGGTATCTTCGTCAACGACGGGCGGGTCACCCGCAGGGCCGAGATACACGTGACCCGGAGCGGCCGGAAGCTGTTCGCCGGTCAGATCGCCAGCCTCAAGCATTTCCGCGACGACGTACGTGAGGTGGCCTCCGGCAACGAGGGAGGCATCGTCCTCGAAGGCTTCAGCGATTTACTGGAGGGCGACGTTCTGGAGTCCCACATCTCTCGAGAGGTCGAATAGCCGGTAGCTCGCTTTACCGCTATCGGCGGCTAAGGGGGCCGGATGTCGCGCCGCATCGATCGTGTCAACGTCGTTCTGCAACAGGCGATCAGCAGCGTCCTGGCGGAGGATCTACGCGACCCCAGGCTGGGCGAGATGGTCAGCGTGGTGCGCGTCGACGCCTCCCCCGATCTGGGCAACGCGCGGGTGTACGTCAGCGTGTTGGGGGACGAGGACGCCAAGGTCGGCTCCATGAGGGCGCTGAAGTCTGCCGCGGGCTTCGTGCACAAGCGATTGCGCGGACGGGTGACGCTGAGGAGCGTACCGGCCGTGGAATTCCGACTCGACGAGTCGATAGAGACCGGCTCCGACGTGCTCAGCCTCATTTCCCGCGTCAGGCCTGCTGACGGGCCTGGGAAAGAGTCGTGACTCGGATGAACGGGGCGGCCAAGGCGCGGTCCGCCGCCGGCGCGGTGTCCGGAATCCTGAACATTGACAAGCCCGACGGCTCCACCAGCATGGACGTCGTCCGCCGGATAAAGCGCGCCAGCAACGTCAAGCGCGTCGGCCACGGCGGGACCCTGGACCCGGTCGCGACCGGCGTGATACCGATCTGCCTCGGCCAGGCCACGAGGATGATGGAGTACCTGATCGACGGCACGAAGGAGTACCGCTGCACGATCGAGCTGGGCGTCGAGACGGACACGTACGACTCGGTGGGGACTGTGACGGCTCGAAAGGACGCGTCGACGGTCTCGGTACAGGATGTCGAAGACTCCCTGGCCTCCTTCCACGGCGTGATCGACCAGGTCCCGCCGATGTTCTCGGCGCTGAAGCAGGGCGGCAAGCGGCTGTACGATCTCGCCCGGTCCGGGATAGAGGTCGACCGCGAGCCCCGGCGGGTCGAGGTGATCGAAATCAGACTCGTCGATTGGGCGCCCGCGGCGGCGACGGTGGAGGTCACCTGCGGGCGCGGCTTCTACATGAGGTCGCTCGCTTACGACCTTGGCCGACATCTGGGCTGCGGCGGGCATCTAAGCTCGTTGACCCGCCTCAGAAGCGGGCCCCTCAGGCTGGAGGACGCCATCAGTGTAGACGAGGCCGAGAGCCGGTTCGAAGACGGCACCTGGCGCGAGTGCGTACATCCGCCGGACGTCGTCGTGGGGAAGATGCCCGCGGCCATCGTGAGCCGGCAGGTGGAGGACCGCCTCAGGCACGGCCGGCCGCTCGCCGGGTCGCTGCGCATGCCGTTCCTGGGCCCGGACGAGCAGTGCCGCGTCTACTCGACCGACGGGCGCTTCATAGCGATCATCGCGTTCGACGCCTCCGCCGGCGACTGGCGGCCTCAGCGCGTCTTCGACCTGGCCTACGACGTCGAGTCCGACGCGTAAGCAGTTCGTCAGCGGCCCAGCCGGTCGTCGGCCGCCGAGCTGTGTACGACGCTAGCGAGGCACCACAGCGAGCCCTTCGTTGGCAAAGCCGCCGTCGAACGTGAACACCGGAGGAAATCCCATGTCGTACGACGCGACTACGGTGATCCAGTCGACGAAGCTCAGGGTTCGTCCCCGATCCGTCACAAATCGCTGCCACGCTTCGGCGTGCAAGCGCCCGTCGACCCACAGCACTTGGAGATTGGCCTTGTACCACTCGGAAAACTCCGAGACGACTTCGAAGCCCAGCCGCCGGTGCAGCAGGGCGATCGTCTCGACCAGCGTATAGGATGTCGCCCAAAGCTCTTCCTCTCGAGCCATCAGCGATCGGTAGGCCGCGCTGGCCCTGTCGTGGAACAGGTCTGAAGCGGAGAAGAGGGCGTAAGAGGCGGAAGTGTCCACCAGCACACGCTCAGCCATTTCCGTGGGGGTCCTGCATCGCCAGGTAGTCGTCGTGACGCAAAGCTACGTCCCGCTCGGGGTCCTTACCTATCCCGACAATCGCCATCAACTTCTTCCACTCTCTGACCTTTGCCGGGTTGATGCTGATGGACACCAGGCGCATCTCGCTATCCAGGTCGAGGTACACGCCCCTGAGCACGGCGACCTGTTCCAGCGCTTCGCCGCCCCCTATGCCCATCGGCACGGTGGTCTTCGACTTGTAAGAACCCGGAGACTTGCCCAAGGCGGCCTTCACGAGCAATCTTGACGTCTCGTAGTCCACTTCGTCTGTGAAGACATCGTCTCTGATCAAGTTCGCGCAGTGCTGCAGGCCCTTCGCGGCCCCATCGGCGGTTATCGCACCACCTTCCAGCTTAGCCAGCGCCTCTGCCACCCCCGCCCTGTGGAAGGACCGCTCCCGTTCGGTCAGGCCGAAGGTAGATCGGAGCCTGCTGCGTCTCGTGGGCGGCTCCGGCAGCAATTCGGCCACTTCGGGAAGGAACCGGCGGAAGCCCTCCGGGTCCTCGTGGCGCTTGGCCTGGAGCAGGTCTACAAGGTGTTTTTCTCTACCGTTCATATCTGACACCCGATGTCTCTAATTCGTGGGTGGGCACCGCTCTATGCACTCTTGAAACGAAGCTGGATATCCGGTTCTCCAGCCAATGTTCTCATCCCTCTATCGCCTGCCTACCGAGGGCTCCGGCGCCTCGGCGATTCTAGCACACCCCTATTCGGCGCCAGCGCCGTTCCCATCTTCGGCCTGAACGTCTCCCGCCCACAGCCTGCGCATCTCTTCTGACTCCCTGAGCAGGTCGTCCAGCTTGCCTTCCGCGTCGATGCGTCCGTCCTTCAGCACCACGATCTTGTCGGCGCGCCCGTAGGCAGCGCGGCGGTGCGACACGACCAGCGCGGTCGTCTCAGGCAGCTCGAACAGTCTGTCCCACAGTCGTTGCTCGGTCTCGACGTCGAGAGCGCTGGAGAGGTCGTCGAATACGAGAAGCTCGGGCTCTCTGACGAACATTCTCGCCGCGGCCGTTCGCTGCACCTGTCCGCCCGAAAGGCGAACGCCCCGCGGGCCGACGACCGTCTCCATCCCGGCCTCCAGGGAGTCTACGTCCTCCTCCATGACGCCCAGCCGGACCGCCGCGGCCAGCTCCCGATCGCTGGCGCCGAGGCCCATCAGGATGTTGGAGCGCAGGGTGTCGCTGAAGAGCCATGGCGCCTGCGGCGTATACGCGCACAGGGGTGGCGCGAACACGTCCCAAGGATTGTCGACGGGCTTGCCGTTCAGCCTGATCTCGCCGTCGTCCGGCGGCCGCAGGCCGAGCAGCACTTCGAGCAGCGTCGTCTTGCCGGAGCCGATCCTTCCCGTGACCACGACGAACGACCCTCGGGGCACCGTCAGGCTGACGCCTTCGATGCCGCGCCCGGACTCCGGATGCCGGTAGGTGATGTCGTCGAGCTCGACCGATTCGAGCCGGTGCTCGGCCGTCTTGACCGGGTAGGGCTCCTCCGGGATGGGGCCCCGGACGTGCAGCGAGCCGCCGCGCACCACCGTCCGCGGCGGCGACTCCGGGACCAGTTCGACCAGCCGCTCCAGGGACACCCGGGACCGCCTCAGTTCGGCCAGGGACTCGCCCAGCGTTTGCATCAGGAACGCCATGAAGTTGCCGCCGATCATCGTGACGAACAGCGCGAAGTCGCCGACGGTGAACGAGCCGTCGCGCATCAGCGGCGCCGCCAAGGCCAGTAGTATGGCCGTCGTGACCACGACCGTGCTGCCGTTCACGGAGCGCATGAGGGCGTCGAGGATGCCCTCCTTCAGGTCGGCGCTCCGCCGCCCGGCGCTCAGCGCCTGGAAGTGACTCACGGCGCGCTCCTCGGCGTTCGCCACCTGGATGGCCTGGACGGCGCCCAGAAACTCGCCCAGAGAGGACGAGACCTGGCCCGTCGTCTCCCGGCTCCGCCGTCGCGCCGCGTCGATCCGGCCGCCGAGCGCCTTGGTGAAGCCGAAGACCAGCACCCCGGGGAGCAGCGCGACCACGGTGATCAGCGGGTCGATCGTCGCCATGATGTAGATCGACGCGGCGCCCGCTACGGTCACCCCGAAAATGGTCGCGAGCTTCAGCACCGGCGCCGCCAGCGCCTCCACGTCGTCCCTGAACCGGTTGAGCATGCCGCCGGCGCTGATGCCGGTCCCCGCGGGCCGGTTCTCCAGGATGGTCTCGATCAGGTTCCTCTGGAGACGGCCCTCCAGCAGGCCCTGGAGGAACTGTGTCGCCACGCCGCCGACCGGCCGCACCACGATCAGGTCGACCCAGTTCGCGACGGTCATGATCGCGATCAGCGTCCAGACGTTGAGCCCCACCGCCGCATCCCCGGTGATCGCGTCGAAGATCGCACGCATGAGAAGCCCGAAGGGAATTACGAACCCCCAGTCGAGCAGTGCAAAGAGGCCAGCGAGCGCCATCACGGGCCCGCAGCGCCAGGCCAGCCTCAGCAGGTACGGCGTCGTGCTCACGACAGCGCCTCCTCAAGCCCGGTACGCAGTAGCCCGGCGAAGCGTGAGGACGGGTCGGCGGCCAACGCCTCGCGAGGGCCCTGCTCCTGGACGCGCCCGTCCTGGATGATCATGATCCGGTCGAGCTGCTGAACGGTCGACAGCCGATGGGCGATTATGACCGCGGTCCGGCCGCGGAGGAGATGCCGCATGGCCCGCTCGATCAGCCGCTCGGTCGCGGGATCGAGCCTCGACGACGCCTCGTCGAGCACCACGCAGTCGGGGTCCTTGAGGAAGACGCGGGTGAAGGCCAGGAGCTGCGCCTCGCCCGCCGAGAGCTGGCCGCCGCCCGCCGCCAGCTCCGTGTCGAGCCCGCTCGGCAGCGCCCCGTACCATGGGCCCAGGCCCAGCTCGTCGAGCGTGGCCTCTATCCTCCTGTCCGGGACGCCGCGGTCGAAGAACGTGAGGTTGTCCCGCACCGACGCCTGGAAGAGCTGCACCTCCTGCGTTACCAGCCCCACCCGGCCGCGCAGGGACTTCAACGGCATCCGCCTGAGGTCGGCGCCGCCCAGCTTCACCTCGCCTTGGTCCGGGTCGTAGAAGCGGAACAGCAGTCGCGACATCGTCGTCTTGCCGCTGCCGGTGCGGCCGAGCAGGCCCAGCGACCTGCCGGGCTCCAGCCGGAACGACACGTCGTCCAGCACCGTGACCCCCGGCCTGTACGCGAACGAGACGCTATTGAACTCCACGCCGAGCGGGCCCGCCGGCAGGTCGGCGCCATGGCCGTCCTCGACCGTCGCCTTCGTGTCCAACAGCTCCTTGACGCGCCGTATGCTCGCGCCCGCCATCTGGAGGTCTTCGAACTCCCTGGAGATCGAGTTGATCGGTACCCAGAGCAGCTCCAGGTACTGGTAGATCAGGTAGACTGTCCCGATCGTGATGTCTCCCCGCATGAACAGGTAGGCGCCGACGGCCAGCCCGATCGAGAACCTCGTGCTGTTGAACGCGGAGACGAACCCCCACGCCAGCCTGCTGACGATGGAGGCCTTCAGCCAGGAGAAGAGCCGCGATCGCAGCACCTCGTAGAACCGTGCCATCGTGAACGAGACCGCGCCGGCCTTGCGGATGTCCCGGACGCCCGAGAGCCGCTCGCCGAGGAACCCGTAGAGCTCGGCCCTGGCCTGACTCTCCACCTGCCAGAGCGGCACGATGAAGGCGAGTAGCCTCATCCGGGATAGCAGGAAGAAGGCGGTGAACACGGCGACGGACAGCCCGAACCGCCAGTCCTCCAGCCAGGTGACGACTATCAGCCCGGCCAGAAGCAGAATCGCCCCCAGGAGCTGGATGAAGAACTGGGAGAAGAAGTTGGTCAGCCGCTCGATGTCGCCGTCGATCCGCTCCAGCAGGTCCCCGGGAGTCCGGGAGTTGTGGAAGCCCATGTCGAGCCGCAGGACGTGCAGCGTCAGGTCGGCTCTGAGACGGTTTGTGGCCCTCCAGGCTATGTCCCGGCCCAGGTAGCCGGTCACCGCCTGCAGCACCCGGACCGACAGGCCGGCGACGAGGAAGAGGCCGACGGCCGCGTACAGGGACCTGAGCGCCTCCTGCTCGACGGCGCGGTCGATGAAGTGGCGCACGATCTGCGGCGCCACGAGCTGCAGGCCGGTCATGCCGAAGAGCAGCACGCCCAGCAGCAGCACGAGGGGCCAGTAGGGCCTCAGGTAGCGGCCCTGGAGCGCTGAGTACAGACGCAGACTTCCCAGCATACCCACTCCCTCGAAGAGGCGCCCCCGCCGCAAGCGCGACGGGAAACGCGCATGGTAGCATGCCGGACCAGCGCCCGCCCCGATAGCCCGCGGCTCCCTGATTTCCCAGACCGGTCATGCCCACGCGAGTAATCGCGAGGAATACGGTGACGCGAATGTCTCCGAAAGCGGTATTGATCCCAGACGTTCTGCTAGATCAGGTCAGCCTGCTTGAGGGTCTGATACGCTTGATCAATCGTACCCTTGGAGAACTTAGGCTTAAGCCGCCCCACGGTTTTCAGGGTCTCATCCTTCGGTAGCCCCTCTCGAGATCGGCCGATGAAGTGAATGGTGGCATAGAGCTCAAGATCGGCAGTCTCGAGGTTTCCAAGAATCTTCGTCACCCTCTCGACCGCGCTAATTTGGTCTGTGGACAGGTCGCATTCATCGAACCGCCCGGCGACGTTTCCCAGGCCCGGAGTTACGTGATAACCGAATCCCTCCGAATCAGGCTTGATGTCGATGTACCCCAGAATTTGTGCGAGAGAAAGGGTTCCGTCGAGATCATCAGAGTAGGGTCCGTAGTAGTGCATTCTGAAGGGATACATCAGAGGAACACCAACCGACTCTTGTAGAAAGTAGGTGATTTTCTGGATCTTCGTCTTGCCTATGTCGTCGCAGAGTGTGACTATTTGTTGGACAACGGATAGTCTCCTCGCCAATAGCTCTTCGTCCCTCATCACAATGCCTCCCTCAAGCCATTATCTCGCGGCAAGAGCGTTTGATCGTGTTTTCCAAAGCGCCGTCATTGCCAACGTCGGCATATACTCTGAACTGCCGGATTTCTTGTAACCCGGCCAATGCTCTGGAAAGATTGGCGAGAGAGCCCCACTTACCGCTGCTCTGTCTAACGGGCCAGACCTCATCACCCATCTTGAATCGCTCCGGGTGATCTATAGCCTGATCCGTCCATATCTCCACGGTGGGATACTGCTGACTCAATCGTTCCGGCAGCCTACGCATCGCGCTGGCTATCACCACCTGATCCTCATGGCCAGTTGTCTCATACACTCGCCTCGGGTGCTGCCTGGCGAAAAGTTGCCACGCCAGGTTCTTGCCCTTCTCGTCCCTGCGTTGCTGCATTTCTGCCAGGACCTTGGGGTCGTTCCACTCGATGTAATCCATCACCTGTTGCGGATAGCGCCCCGATCCCAGTTCTGCCTGCAGAAGTTCGGCTATGAAGTCGGTCAGAATCAGGTCGTATGCACGGCGTACCGCGTGGAAATAAACCTGGGTGAACATGAAGTATCTCGCCAGGATAAACCCCTCTATTGCGTGAAGGCCTCCGTCTCTAATTCCCAGCCTGAGCAGCCCATCTGGGTTGTCATCATAGAGGGTAATGGTGTCGACAATCCTTTCCAGATCATACGATCCGTATCGAACGCCACAGTACAAGGAGTCGCGGAGCAGGTAGTCCATCTTGTCGACGTCCCAAACGCTTGAAATCAACTCTCGGACGAAGCCAACCTCATATTCCCCTGCCTCATAGCTGATAAGTTGAGCCACTCCTTCCTTAGTCACGCCCCATCGTTCCGCTTGATCGTCGACAATATCCCCGATCCCCAAGTCGGGCGACCGCAGGATCTCCTCGCCATAGTGTTCGTGCCGCTTGCCATTCGGGAACAGGGTGCTTTCGCCGGTATGCGAAAAGGGTGAATGGCCGATGTCATGGAGCAGTCCGGCCAGCCGGGCCTCTAAGACGATCTGATCGACCTTCGACTCGAATTCGCCTGTCGACCAGCCCTGTCTTTCCAGGAGGAGGGACCTGTTGTCCGGGTGCCTCAGCAGTTTCCCCACAAACCGGCCCGCCAAGTGCATGACTCCGATAGAGTGGCCGAACCGAGAATGTTCCGCGCCGTGATACACGTACGAAGTCAGGCCCAGTTGGCGGATACGTCTGAGACGCTGGAATACAGGCTGGTCGATAATCTCGGTCTCCCAATCGAATACCCCGACATAGCCGTGAATCGGGTCTCGGAATGTGCTGGAGGGCTCTGGCAGAGGCATGTCCCGGCTATTCTATAGAACAGACGTGCGCCACGCAACTTCCCCGATCCTAACGATTCTCGCTATCCCCAGCCCGATGGGCGGTACAGCGGGGCCTCCGCCAGGTGGGCCACGCCGATGTCGTCGGACTCCGCCAGGTCGGCTATGGTGCGGGCGACCTTCGGCACCCGGTGGTAGCCTCGGGCCGACAGGTCCATCTGCTTCATGGCGGCCTGGAGCAGCCTCTGGCCCGTCTCGTCCGTCTTGCAGTAGTCCCACACCTCCACCGGCCCCATCTCAGAGTTGGTGATAAGCCCCGTGTCGTCGAACCCTTGGAACGTAGACGCCGCGGTGGCGTGGAAGAAGAGCCTCGGTCCCGGGACTCATGCTGGGGTCGTCCATGCCCGGCAACATGGCCGCCACTGACTTGGTCGGTGCGGGGCGTCCCTGTTCCCGCCGCGAATCGGACCGGAACCCTGGGTGGCTTCGGCAGTGGTTGAGACCACCGCTTCGGACGTTTTCGGCTTCATGCTATTCTTGGGCATCGCGAGCGCATCGGTGTCACCGGGACAAGCTGGGCAGGAGTGCCCGGGGTAGGTAACCGCAACGTGGACGAAGCTATAGTATTCGGAGTTCTACTCCTTTCCCTGGTCATGTTTGTGACCGCCCTCTGGCGCTACGACGCCGTCGCGCTGTTGGCCCTGCTCGTCCTGACGATTGCGGGCATCGTGCCTGCCACGGAAGCGTATCGAGGATTCGGCCACCCGGCAGTGGTTACCGTAGCTGTCGTCCTGGTGTTGAGCCGGGCGCTCTACAACTCTGGCCTTGTCGACGTGCTGGCCGTTTGGTGTTCGCGGTTACCCCGATACCTGGCGGTCCGAATAGTGTCGTTGTCTGCGCTCACGGCATTCCTCTCAGCGTTTATGAATAACGTAGGCGCCGTCAGTCTGATCATGCCCGTGGCAATCAAGGTATCGAACAGAGGCAAACACCCGCCATCGCTGTTCTTGATGCCGCTGGCTTTCGCATCGCTCCTGGGTGGCATGACCACCCTGATCGGGACACCCCCCAACATCATCATTTCGAATTTCCGGCATGAGGAAGTCGGGGTTGCCTTCCACATGTTTGACTTCACCATCGTCGGCACGGCCGTCGCCGCTGTGGGCGTGTGCTATATCGCACTCGTTGGCTGGCGACTGATTCCATTGAGGCGGGCCCCCCTGGGATTGGGCGATACCTTGGACATCGAGGCCTACATGACTGAGGTGCGAGTGCCGGAGGATTCCAGGTTTGTGGGTAAGATCGTCCGAGACCTCGAGGAGCTGGTAGAGGAGGATGTGGCGATAGTGGGTCTTCTTCACCGGGGGGTGGTGTACGGCGCACCGTCCAGCTATCAGATCATAGATGCCGACGACATCTTCATCATCGAGGCCGATCCCGGCGACCTCAAGGAATTTGTGGACGCAACAGGCTTCATACTCGAGGGGGCCAAGGACATTCGCCAGGAAATCGACCAAACGCTCGGTTCGAAGGATGTTTCGTTGGTCGAAGCTATAGTCGGCCCGGATAGTCCGGCGCAAGGCAGGACGGCCAGAGGCCTCCATCTGCACGCGGCTTTTGGCGTGAACCTGTTGGGCGTGTCCAGGCGGGGGACCGGGTTCGCGACGCGGCTCGGCGGAATCACGTGGCGCGCCGGCGACGTCCTCCTTCTTCAGGGCAAGGCGGAGCTGGTGCAGGGGGCGTTGCCTCGACTTGGTCTGCTTCCTCTCGCCGAGCGTGAGCTTCGAATTGGACAGCCTCGCCAGCTCGTGATTCCGGTGGGTGTGTTTGCTGTCGCCGTGTTGCTGGCTTCCTTCCACATACTGCCAATCCACGTTTCCTTTGCGGCCGCGGTAGCCGTCCTTCTGATCAGCCGCGTGCTCACGCTGCAGGAGGCCTATGGGGCCATAGATTGGCCGGTAATCGTCTTGTTGGGAGCCATGATACCGGTAGGTGAGGCCCTGGAAGCGACTGGGGGCGCGGCGCGCATCGCGGCGATGATTGCCGACCTGGGCGGCGCCGTGCCGCCGTGGGCGATGCTTGGGGCCATCCTCGTTACCGCCATGCTCCTGTCTGCCTGGATCAACAACGCCGCCGCCGCGATCCTGATGGCCCCCATTGGGATCGAGGTCGCGGAGACACTTGGGGCATCCGCCGACCCATTCCTGATGGCGGTGGCCATAGGGGCGTCCGCCGCTTTCATCTCTCCCATTGGTCACCAGTCCAACACCATCGTGATGGGGCCCGGCGGCTATCACTTCGGCGACTATTGGAGGATGGGTCTACCGTTGGAGGTTCTCCTGGTTGTCGTAGCTATTCCCCTTATCATGCGGGTTTGGCCCCTGGGAGTTTAGAAGCCTAAAATCGCCCGAGACCGGAGTTGCCGGGAAGGGTACCGGCGTCCTACAGCCCTGCAGTTGGGCCGCAGCGGGGCGTCAGGAGCTGGAAGAACGGGATGGCCGAGGGGACACGGCTGCCCGCGGTCTATCCCCAGCCCGACTGGCGGTACTGCAGGGCCTCTGCCAGGTGGGCCACTCCGATGTCGTCGGACCCCGCCAGGTCGGCTATGGTGCGGGCGACCTTCAGCACGCGGTGGTAGCCTCGGGCCGACAGGTTCATCTGCTTCATGGCCGCCTGGAGCAGCCCCTGGCCGGTCTCGTCCGTCTTGCAGTAGTCCCACACCTCCACCGGCCCCATCTCCGAGTTGGTGATGAGCCTTGTGTCGGCGAACCTCTCCTGCTGAAGGGTCCTGGCCTGCTGCGACCTTCCCCTGATGCGCTCCGAGCTCTCGGCCCCTTCGGGCGCCACCAGCTTCTCGTACTCGACCCTCGGCACCTCGACGAACAGGTCGATGCGGTCCAGGAGCGTCCTCGGGAAAATGTAGTGGCGTTCGTTGCCATGACTCTTTCCAGCCGCAGAATCGTAGATGCGTAGGCCCGTGAACCAGTCCCGTGCGTCTCGAGACCGCGCCACGACATGACCCAAAAGCGCAACGGCCGAGTTGATGCGCGCTCGATCCAAGCAACGGCCCGCTGATCCGCTTCTTGTAGCGCGAGACGGTGCTCATGGAGCATGAGCACTCCTTCAAGGGGTCGCCGTAGAAGCCGCAGGGGCACGGGTTCATCGCGCCGACGAGCATGAAGCCGATATCCCTCATCTGCAGACTGAAAGCTGCAGTTCTGCCCGGGCCTCTGGTACTGCAGACGTGCGCAAGTGCGAGGTCCGCTTTTGTGAGCGGTGTACCTCGGCTGTTGACCCGATTCGTCCCCCGAGACTTGGTCGACTGTGTAGGTGTAGTTGCGAATAGCGTCCAAGCGGCTCAGGCGGGCGAGGTTCTGCTGGATGATAGTACGGCGGTTCTCCTCAATCTGGTCGATGCTCTCCAATATCGATGTGAGCCCTTCGCGGAGGAACTCGTGGACGCCGATCCAGGCCGGGTGGTTCCCCATCCGCGATTTCTGATAGAAGCGGAATTCCTCCGTCTGCATGTTGAAGTACAGGTCGAAAAAGAGGGATTCGCCTTCGTAGAACAGTGGGGCCTTACCCTGGAATAGCACGTAGAGAGTCGTTAGTCGTTGCTGCCCATCGAGCAGCAGTATGGAGTGACCATTGCCCGCTATCTCATGTCCACGTACCAGCGCCGGCTTATAGGTGCGCCAAGTAAGCAGGTGGCCCGTTGGGTGCTTACGATAGAGCGACTCATGAGCCCTCTCACTTGGTCTCGATTCCAGACGTAGCCGCGCTGAAACTCCGGGAGGAGAATGAATCGACTTTACTTCATGCATTCGACGCCTCTACGTTCCCCCTATCAGGCTGCGGAAGAACGATTCCAGACCATCCCCAATCCCCCACCTCCGTCGTTCCCTGGGCGCGGCTGATGGTGACGAGCTTGTCCTCCAGCGGCAGGTGGCCCGTTGGGTGCTTACGACCTCCATGAGCCCTCTCACCTCGATCCCGGCGTTGGAGATCTCTCCGTGACCAATTTGGCTCAGAAGGTCCTGAATCGACTTTACTTCATGCATTCGACGCCTCTACGTTCCCCCTATCAGGCTGCGGAAGAACGATTCCAGACCATCCTTCAGATCCCTCTGTCCAGTAAGAGGGAGAGATCCATGTCTGAGGGGACACCCTCAGCCAAACGGGCTCGGCCGTCTGCCTCCTGTATTCCCGCAGGCTTGTGTCAGCAATAATACACGGACGCCTCCGCACGCTGTATATCTCTCGTCCTACAGCCCTGCAGTTGGGCCGCAGCGGGGCGTCAGGAGCTGGAAGAACGGGATGGCCGAGGGGACGGCTGCCCGCGGTCTATCCCCAGCCCGACTGGCGGTACTGCAGGGCCTCTGCCAGGTGGGCCACTCCGATGTCGTCGGACCCCGCCAGGTCGGCTATGGTGCGGGCGACCTTCAGCACGCGGTGGTAGCCTCGGGCCGACAGGTTCATCTGCTTCATGGCCGCCTGGAGCAGCCCCTGGCCGGTCTCGTCCGTCTTGCAGTAGTCCCACACCTCCACCGGCCCCATCTCCGAGTTGGTGATGAGCCTTGTGTCGGCGAACCTCTCCTGCTGAAGGGTCCTGGCCTGCTGCGACCTTCCCCTGATGCGCTCCGAGCTCTCGGCCCCTTCGGGCGCCACCAGCTTCTCGTACTCGACCCTCGGCACCTCGACGAACAGGTCGATGCGGTCCAGCAACGGCCCGCTGATCCGCTTCTTGTAGCGCGAGACGGTGCTCATCGAGCATGAGCACTCCTTCAAGGGGTCGCCGTAGAAGCCGCATGGGCACGGGTTCATCGCGCCGCGAGCATGAAGTTGGCGGGGAAGGTGATCGTTCCCTGGGCGCGGCTGATGGTGACGAGCTTGTCCTCCAGCGGCTGCCGAAGGACCTCGAGCAGCGAGTGGCCGAACTCCGGCAGCTCGTCCAGGAACAGCACGCCGCGGTGGCTCAGCGTGATCTCTCCGGGACGCGGCTGCCGTCCACCGCCCACCATCCCGGCGTTGGAGATCGTGTAGTGCGGCGACCGGAACGGCCGCTCGGTGATCAGCGGCGCCGACGAGGGCAGCAGCCCTCCGACGCTGTATATCTTCGTGACCTCCAGCGCCTCCTGATTGGTGAGCTGCGGCAGCACCGATGGCAGCGATCGCGCCAGCAGCGTCTTGCCGCTGCCCGGCGGCCCGGTCATCAGCAGGTTGTGCCCGCCGGCTGCCGCCACCTCGAGCGCCCGCTTGGCGTGCTCCTGGCCCCGGATGTCCGCCAGGTCGACGCCGGAGGCCGCCGCGCTGACTGGCCCCGACGCCGTCCCCCGGCGACCGCTTGGATCGCCTACGCGCGGCTCGATCAGCTCGTCGCCCCGCAGGTGCGCCACGAGCTGGGCCAGGCGCTCCACAGCGATGACCGTGACTCCGTCGACGAGCGCGGCCTCGTCGGCGTCCGCGGCCGGGACGAACACGGTGTCGTAGCCTTCCTGCTTCGCCACCGCCACCATCGGCAGGATGCCGTTCGTGTGCCTCACGCCGCCGTCGAGCGAGAGCTCGCCGAGGAACAACGACGCATCGGGGATAGACGGCACCTGGCCGGAGCTGAGCAGCACGGCCAGGGCGATCGGGAGGTCGTAGGCGGGCCCCGCCTTACGCAGGTCCGCCGGCGCCAGGTTGGCGGTGATGCGGCGCATCGGAAACTCGCAGCCGGAGTTCCTGATCGCGGCGCGCGCGCGCTCACGGGCCTCCTGCACGGCGGCGTCGGGCAGGCCGACGACGGTGAACGTCGGAAGGCCGGGCGAGATGTCGACTTCGACCTCCACGATCACACCGTCGAGGCCGACCACGGCGCACGTTATGGACTTGGCAAGCATAAAATCCTCGGGCAGAGAGCGGGGCCGCAGTATGGTATGGGCGCCATTGAGCCGTCGAATGGGCGCGGCGAGCTACCCGCCGCGCTCGATCGCGCGCTTGAGGTCTTTGAGCTCCTTCGATAGCTGCCGGCGCATCCCCCAACGCAGGACCGGCGCCAACAGCCCGGACCCGCCGCGCGAGCCGGCCCGCAGGATATTCGTCACCCTGGTCGCCCCTTCCGAGTCCTCCAGATGGAGGACGCTCGAGCACTGGAACGGCCCCTCCGTCGATTCGGTCCCGAACCGGGACGTCGGGTCGTGCTCGGTCACCCTGTGGGTGACGTCGAAGGTGCGGGCGCCGTGGATGAACTTGCTCGTGAACGTCGAGCCGACGTCGATCTTGCCGTCCGGCGGACGTCTGGTCTCCGAGATGCCCTTGACCCACTGGTCCATATGCGGCACGTGGACGACGAATTTCCATACTTCGCCGATGGGTCTGTTGACCACCACGCTGACGGATGCGCGTATCTCGGATGACAAATCGCCTACCTCCCGTACACCGGTGTGAGCCACTCCCCGCGGCTCTTGTCGCGGCCGGCCGCCACGGCTACGTACGTCTTGTTCAGGGCCGCGGTGACGGGGCCGGGCGCTCCGCCGCCGATCATAAACCGGTCCACGGAGCCGACCGGCGTGACGCCCAGCGCCGTGCCGCAGAGGAAGACCTCGTCCGCGACGTACAGCTCCGTCCGGTCGATCTCGCGCTCGACGACCTCGACGCCGTGGTCATCCCGCAGCAGCCGGGTCACCGTGTCTCTCGTGATGCTCTCGAGGATGTCGTTGGTCACGGGCGGCGTCAGCGCCTTGCCGTCGCGGACCGCGAAGACGCAGCCGCGGGCCTCCTCCGTCACGTGGCCGGCCGCGTCGAGCATGAGCGCGCCGTCGTACCCGTCGTCCTCCGCCTGGATCAGGGCCATTCGCGCGTTCTGGTAGTTGGCCGCGCACTTGATGCGCGGCGGCATGCTGTTGTCGTCGATCCGCCTCCACGAGGACACGGCAAGCCGGAACGGCCGGCTGTCCCATCCGCCGGTATCGATGATCGCCCCCCCGGGTACGGCCACGATACCCAACGACACCGGGCCGCGCGCCTGTATCGACCCCTCGCCCGCGACGAAGAGGCTCGGACGAATGTGGACGCCCTGCCGCAGGCCGTTGGCGTGGAGCAGCTCGATCATCAGCCTGAGCACGTCCTCGGCCGAGTACTCGACCGGCTCCATGCCCATGAGCCGGGCCGACTGGAGCAGCCGGTCGACGTGCTCCGGCGCGCGGAAGAGGTACAGCTCCTGCTCGTCTTCGCTCCAGTACGCCCTGACTCCCTCGAAGGCGGTCGCGCCGTACCGCACTGCGGGCGCGGCTATGTGGATCCTGGCGTCGTCGTACCGCACGACGGCGCCGTCCATCACCAGGTATTCGAGGTGGTCGGCCATCGCCTTAAGCCCTGTTCCCGCCGTAGGTCGACCGGAGCATGGCGCCCTCGTCGAAGCGGTCGGCCCCCAGTGGAGAGACGTCGACCGTCCGGGACCTGCCGTGCACTATCATCTCGGCCAGGCACAGTCCCATCGCCGGCGCGATCTTGAAGGAGTGGCCGCTGCCGCCCACGGCCAGGTAGTGGTCCTCGTTGGCGGGCGAGCGGTCGAGGATCATGTTCCAGTCGGGGGTTATGGTGTACAGACCGGCCCAGCCGTGCGCGACCTCGGCGCCCGCCAGCGCTGGGAAGCGGTGGGCGAGCAGCGCGCGCGTCTCCTCTATGAACCCGGCGTCGGCGGACGTGTCGTACGAGTCTGGGTCCACCGGCTCGTTCTCCTTCGGATGTCCCGCGCCGGCCAGCACCGCCCCGTCCGGCGTGGGGCGCATGTAAATCCGGTCGACCATGTTGGAAACGCAGCGGCGCAGCTTCGGCGCGCCGTCGGGCGGGCGGACGACGACGTCCTGCTCCCGCGATATCTCCAGAGGCAGGTCGAGACCCATCCACTGGCCTACGCGGTAGGCCCAGGGGCCGGCTGCGTTGACCACCACCCGAGTCTCGACGTCGCCGTCGGCGGTCTTCACCGTGGTCCTGCCGCCGTTGCTCTCGATGCCGGTCGCCGGGCTGTCCACGCGAGCCTCGTTCCCGGCCGCCTCGCCAGCGGCCACCAGCGCCCGGACCGTGGCGCCGGGGTCCGCGTAGCCGGATTCAGGCTCGAACGCGACCCTGGCGATTCCGTCGGTGTTGAGACCGGGCAGCTCCTCGGCCGCCTCCTCCACGGAGACCGCCCATGTGTCGACGCCCTCGGCCGCGAGCCGGGCCATGTTGGTGTCGAACGCCTCCGCGGCTTCCGGCGGCGCCAGGAAGAGCCAGCCCGTCGACGTGAAGACCCGGACGCCGAACTCGTCGTGGAATGCCTGGAAGAACTCGAGGCTCTTCTTCACGAGGCGGACAGACACCTCGTTCGAGTAGTGCTGACGGACGAAGGCTGCCGAGTCGCCGGTGGAGCCGGAGGCGAGTCCGCCCTTCTCGAGCAGGACGACGTCCTTCATGCCCAGCTTCGTCAGGAAGTAGAAGACGCTGGCGCCCAGCGCGCCGCCGCCGATGATCACGGCTTCGGCCGTCCTACGCATGACGGCGGAGGCTTTCGTGAAGATCGTCCGGCATCTTCTTGGTTGTAGATTTATTCATATGGTTCGGGATGGCATGATGATAGCATGAAGACGAGACTGCGGGAGTCGCCACGGGATGTCGGCAGGTGCTACTCGCCGACACCGGCGCCCGGACAAGCCGGGCTCTCTAGCGCTCGGGCTGCTGTTCCCGCAGACCGGCCGAACCCAGGCCCCAACGTGGGTGCCGGAACGTCGGCACGGAGTCGATCGGCTGCCTCGCGCCGCCTGGGGGCGCTTCCCGTTCCTCCGCCTCGGCTTCGATCTGCACGGGCCCGACGTGCTGGCGCCGGGCGGGCCGATGCGGCGGGAGCGCGTTCAGGTGTTGGGCCAGGTCCTGCAGGCTCGCGAGATTGTGCACCGGCAGATGGTCGTCGACGAAGGGTAGCGCCGCCTGAATTCCGCGGGTCAGCGGCGCGTACGACTCGGAGCCGAGCAGCGGGTTCAGCCATATCAGTCGGTAGCTGCTCCTCTGCAGCCTGGCCGTCTCGCGTGCGAGGACCTCCGGATCGCCCCTGTCCCAGCCGTCCGAGATGACGAGCACGACCGAACCCCAACCCAGCGTTCGCCGGCTCCAACGGTAGTTGAACGTCCTGAGCGACTCGCCGATCCGCGTTCCGCCGGCCCAGTCCGGGACGGCGCGCGCCACGCCGGTGACGGCGTCGTCGATCCCGCGGCGGCTGAGCCGGTCCGTGACTCTGGTCAATCTCGTCGCGAACAGGAAGGCTTCCACCCTGTCCCAGTTGTCCGCGACGGAGTGGATGAAGTGCAGGAGCATCCGCGTGTAGCGCTCCATGGAGCCGCTCACGTCGCATATCAGCACCAGGCTCCGGGCCTTCTGCTTGCGTTTGAGCCGCGGCAGATCGAGGAGCTCGCCGCCGTACCGCAGGTTTCGCCGCGCCGCCCGCCGAAGGTCTATCGCCGCCCCTCGTCCGGCAACCCATCGTCTGGACCGCCTCTCGCCGAGCTGCCACTGAAGCTCGTCCATCATCCGCCTGGCGGTGTCGATCTCCCCGGCCGTGAACTCGGCGAAGTCCTTCTGGCGCAGGACCTCTCTCGCGCTGTAGGTACGTGTCAGGTCGACGCGGTCGCCGGGTCCGCCGTCCGTCTCGCCGTCGTCCGCGGCCCCATCGCCCGCCGACGGGGGCGCGAGTTGCGGCTGCCGGAAGCGGCGCTGCTCTCCGATGGACCGGAGGTCCAGCGTGGTCAGGTCGTCCTTGGGAGGCCTCCAGAAGACGTCGAACGCCTCGTCGAACAGCGCCAGGTCCCTGTGGCGGTGTACCAGCATCGTACGCAGCGTCTGGCGAAAGTCGCGCTTGCGGCGGATGCCGACGACGTCGAGCGCGTGCACGACGTCCACCATCCGGGCGGAGTGGACGTCCAGCCCAAGGCCCCTGAGCACTCGGCCGAACAGGAGGAGATTGTGCAGCAGGTGGCCGCCATCGTTGGTCGCCGCCGCTGACTCGGGCAAGGTCGTTGCCATGACGCGCCCTAACCCCGGCGTCCTCCCCTGCGGGTCCCGCGGTTGGCCGCGCGGTTGAAGAGCGTCTGCACCTGCTCGCCGCGCACCGCCTGGACATCCTCGTGGTACTTGAGCAGTATGCCGAGCGTGTCGTCGATGATCGACGGCTCGAGCCGCTTCTGGTCAAGCGCGACCAGTGCGGCCGTCCAGTCGAGGGTCTCCGAGACCCCGGGGACCTTGTACAGCTCCCCGTCGCGCAGCTCCTGGACAAACGCGGTGACCTCTCCGGCGAGCTTGCGGGAGGCCTCTGGCACCTTCGAGGCGACGATCTGACTCTCCTTCTGGAAGTCGGGGTACTCGATCCAGAAGTAGAGGCAGCGGCGCTTCAGGGCGTCGTGGACCTCGCGCGTCCTGTTCGACGTAATGACCACGATGGGCGCGGTCTCGCTTCGGAAGGTCCCGATCTCGGGTATCGTGATCTGGAAGTCCGACAGGAGCTCCAGCAGAAACCCCTCGAACTCCTCGTCCGCCCTGTCGATCTCGTCGATCAGCAGGACCGGGGGTTCGGCGCTCCCGCTCTGGATGGCCTGCAGCAGCGGCCGCTTGATGAGAAACTCTTCAGAGAAGATCTCCCGCGACACCGACTCCCGGTCCACCTCCCCCGCCGCCTCGAGCACGCGGATCTCGAGGAGTTGGCGTGCGTAGTTCCACTCGTACACGGCCTGGCTGACGTCCAGCCCCTCGTAGCATTGGAGCCGGATCAGGTCGCGGCCGAGGCCGGAGGCGAGCACCTTGGCTACCTCCGTCTTGCCCACCCCGGACTCGCCCTCCAGAAAGAGAGGCCGCCCGAGCCGGAGGGCCAGGAAGATGGAGATCGCCAGCCCCCGGTCGGTTATGTAGAGTTGGTCGGCGAGCAGCTTCTGCAGCTCGTCTATGGTCGACGGAGCGGGCCGTGTCTGTTCTACGCTGGCTTCCATTTTTCTCACCTGAGGCTGCTATCGTAGTGGGCGCACGGCCTCAAATCAACTGCGGCGGCCCTGGGTAACTGTCGTCAGCGGTTCCACCTAACGCGGAATCACTCAGGCTTCCTGCCCTCTGGCTTTCGCTTCCTGCCGGAGCAGTTCCCTCATGAGCGACGTTTCTTCCCGGTTGAGGTCCCTTCCCATTGCGGCTCGGCATGTCGCTAACAGCCTACTGTCGTACTGACGGGGAATGGCGCCGCCTGCTTGGAGACTGTCGATGGCGCGAATATCCTCCGGGGTGAGCGACGACACAAACTCGTCAACGACGTGCTTCATGGTGGTGGCCACCTCGTCCGAGAGTTCGGGGGGACCTGTGTCATCAGACGCCCGAGCGTGGTCTTCGAAGTCGGGTTTGGGGGTTAGGAGCGTACATACCTCGGCTTTGCTCCACTCGGTGGTGGTGTCAGCCTCCTGCAAGAGAGAGTCGGATTGCGAAGCTCGCCCCGGCTCGATGCCTATGAGGTGAACGCGAACGCCGAAGGCCTGAGCTATCTGTACCCCGATTCTCAGGTCTTCATCGCCGGATAGGAGGACCGCGTCCGTAATGGCATGGTTGCGCGCCAACTCAACCAAGTCGGTGACAATAAGCGAGTCGACGCCTTTCTGTTGGCCGGCTTCGTTGACGATACCGAGCCTCAACTTAACGTCTTCCGTATAGGCCAAGTCTCGTTGGTCCTGCGACTGCCTGCCGCGCAATAGGCCATCGTACCAGTAGATGCGCAGAAGTGGGGCCTCGTCACTTCTCTCGGAGGACGTGACCCGTAGCTTGGCTATCGTCTTGGCCAGATCCAATTCGACAGCATCCCGCGGGAGTGGATGGCCGACAAGTGCTCTTGAGCCTTCCGCGTACAGGTAGCCAGCGTCGACGAATACTGCGGTGCGGCTCATGTGGTTCCCACGAGAACAAATAGAGGATCCCCGGAGGGATCCTCAGTGTAGCCCACGCTCCAACTTTGGCTATTATCGGGAGACGCTGAGCAATTTCATAGTATCGGAGAGCAGAGAGCCTGTCAATTCTACCGATTGGCGCGGGAGGACGTTGGTCGGCGCTGTCGGCGCCATCCTCAATCCCGACAGGTCGAGCGGGACCTCACGATCCTCTACCCTCGGCGACGCGGTCATGCACGTTGTCACCAGACAGCGTTTGGTATGCGAAGAGCAGACATGCCTGGATATCCTCCGGTTCCAGGAACGTATACTCGTCGAGGATCGTTTCCGCCGTGTCCCCCGCAGCCAGCATTCCGAGGACTTGCTGCACCGAGAACCGCATGCCGCGGATTATGGGCTTGCCGCCGAGGATGTCCGGGCATACTGTAATGCGGTCTAACAGTTGTGAGTCCGTCATATCTTCCTCGTCTATTCCCGGGGACCGGTGCACCTTTCAGTCATTGCTAGATGTGTGCCGCGAGCATCACTCTCCGTAGCCGCCGGCGGTTTCAGCCACGGCGCGTTGTCCGACCGCGGTATCCGCGGCACGCTCGGAGAGCAGACTGACCACGTACATGTTGAGGCTAGTACCCTCGCGCCGCGATTGGGCGGCCAGCTTCCGGTGGAGCGACCTGGGCATGCGCAGTAGGAGCCTGCCGCTGTAATCCCGCGCGGTCGTCGGTTCCGGAACGCGGTGTCCGTGCTCCAAGCGCGCCTCTATCCACAGCCGCTTGGCCTCGCGCAACGACTCGATGGCTTCGTCCGGCGTCTCGCCGTCCGCGACACAGCCGGGCAGGTCCGGGACCTCGCATACCCAGTAGGACTCTTCCCCCTCATCCCGCCTGGACAGCTCAACTGGATAGTCCAGGGCTGCGTAGTAGCTTGCATCGGAAGTTGTCAATGGTCCGTCCTTGCCTGATCCACCCTTGCCCCCGCTCCGCATAGCGCACCCGTGGTCTTCGAGCACATGGACGATGAGAACACCAGGCGGCGAATTGGCTTCATCCGCTCAGATTGCCAAATCAAATGGCAAGTCGCTGATATCCCGCAGTCTGCGGCCGGTGACCAGTACCCTCAACAGCTCGGCGTCCGAATCGCCATCCGCGGCGGCATCCATCAATTCTCTCAGAGCGAAGTGGTAGATACAGTCGATATCCCCCGTTCCGTACGCAAGCGACGCAATTCGTCCAGGGAGCGGTTCCCCGACGACGACGACTATATGAGGTGTCTTGCCTTTTCGGTTGCGAACTAGGTTCAGACCCTCAGTGCGGGCGTTCTGTGAGCGGTCGCTGCGGATCGTCCACTTGCAGGAAACGCTGGCGTGCATGATATCCGTCTGCGAGTTCTCGCGCCGGAGAGGCGTATAGCCAGACGTTACGCTATCGGTAAGGAGGGTCTCGTGCTCGTTGATGTCTGAATCGGCGATCGGCTTTCGGCAAACGACAATGTCAGGCTTGACAATATAGTCACCGAATATTATCCGCAGTTCCTCGTGCTCATCGACTACCCGTCGCACGTCGGACAGATGTAAGTATTGCTCGTAGTCCCGAATGTTTCCTCCCAGCGAGAATTCCCATGTCCCCGGGCGCAGATGAGACAAAAGGCCGAATGCTTCCCGCAAGAAGTCCCTTGTAGCCTCCTCGAACCGATGCCCAGCTGTTTGACCTGCGAGTTTTTCGTCGCTTATGGGCAGACCAATCCTATCGACAATTCCCTTACCAAGCCGGACGCTTGCAGCACTTCCGCTATCTGCGTTGTTCGGAATGCCGGACGGGGTCTGCCGCAACACGTCGCGGCAAAGCCGTCTGTGGTAATCCTGCCGAATACCCTCGATTCTGCCCGGCACTACGGATTCACCAGGCCGATCACGTATTCGCCGTGCATGCGCTCCTCGATCTGCGAGCGTGGCTGAGCGCCCCAACGCGCCGGCATCATGCGCTTGTCCCGGTCGAGGCGGCGCTCCCCGATGCCCGCCAGGGCGAACCCGACACTTTCGCCGATCGCGGCGAGTCCCCTGTGCGTCTCCACGTCGACGCCCCGTAGGTTCGACGTGCCGACGACGACGACCGCCGCACCGTCCGGTTTGAGCACCCGCCGCATTTCGGCGATCACTGCGGCCATCTCCCCGAAGTAGCGGCGCAGGGTCGCCGCCTTCCTGGCGTCGCGCTCGGCCAGTCTTGCGAGCGTCTTTTCGCACTGGTCCGGCAGGTCGTCGTACCGGGCGCCGGACGCGGCGTCGTGTCCGAGGTACTGCGCCCGGATTCTGGTCAGATCGGATATCTTCCAGCCGAGCCACACGAGGGAGAACTTGTGCGCCCGCATGTAGTCGATCGCGTTGTTCGCGTACGGCGGCGACGTGACGATCAGGTCGACGCTTGCGGTCGGCAGGCCGGTGTCGGCCGCTGCGGCCTCGCGGATCTCGGCCCGGTAGTCCGGCTCGCCGGCGTCGTGAGGCCCGCTCCTGCTCAGAGAGGCCGCGTTGCGTTCGAGCCGCTTGGCGAACTCGGCGAACGTCGAGCCCGGGGTCTTATTGAGGTCCCTGTGGGGGCGCGTGTGCGCGAGGTCGCGCGCCAGCGACACGCCGCCCGACTTGGCGATGATGGTCGAAGAGAACATCACCTTCAGGAACTCCCGCGTACCGCTGGGGGGCAACGCCTCGATGCGCTGCACCAGGGCGAGCAGCTCGAGCTGGTGCCGGGACAGGAACCAGTAGTCGACGAAGTCCGCAGTCTTCGCGTCGAACCGCAGCGCGAGTTCGCGCCGCAGCTCGGCGTGGCGCTCCCGGCAGTCGTTCTCGGCTGCTTCCAGGACGGCCCGGCCCGCCTGCAACGCCTCCGACGGGTCGACGGGCGTCAGCTTGGCCGCCGCGATCATCCGGGCCAGCGGGTCTATGTCGCAGCCGACGGCGCGGCGGCCGAGACGCCCCGCTTCCACGAGCGTGGTCCCGGAGCCGGCCATCGGGTCGAGGACGACATCGCCCGGGCGCGATAGCCGTTCGATCAGGAAATTCGGTAGCTGGGGCGGGAACTTCGCCGGGAAGGGGTGCCAGGCGTGGGAGCCGTAGCTGCTGTCCGCGCCGTGGAAGTCCAGGTCGGCGCGCAACGCCGACCGCAACGCGTCAAAGCGGCCGGCGGCGCACCCGCGCCGCCGGCCGCGTTCGGACGACTGTACGCTAAGGGACGTGGGTGGGCCTCTCTAGCCGGCCCGCTCTGTCGCGGCCGTGAGGGCGCGGGCGACGTATACCGCCGCCATAGCCCTCCGGTACTCTCCCGACGCGAAGACGTCGCCCATCGCCTCGCCCGTCAGGTCGGAGGCGACGGCCATGGCCGCGGCGGCGATCGTTCCGGCGTCTGCCGAGGCGCCGACCAGCGCCGCCTCTACCGAGGACGCCTTGACCGGCGTCGGCTCGACGCCGCCGACGGCCACGCTCGCGGCGGTGTAGCGCCCGCCGCTGACTGTCACGACGGCGGCCACGCCGACCACCGCGTACCGCGACGCCGGGTGCGGCATCTTGGCGTACGCCATGCCCTGACCAGCGCCAATCGCCGGCACCTCGACGGAAGTCATCACCTCATCGTCGCCGAGAGCGGTCGTCATCAGGTCCTGGAAGAAGTCCGCGGCGTCGATGCTCCGGTCGCCGCCGGGCCCGGTCACGTTGATTGAGGCGCCCAGCGCCGTGGCTACCGTCGGCAGGTCCGACGCCGGGTCGGCGTGGGCCAGGTTGCCGCCGATGGTCGCCCTGTTGCGCACCATGGGGTCGCCGATCATCTCGGCGGCCTCCGACACGAGCGGACACGCCGCCTCGAGGTCGGACGACGAGGCCAGCTCCGCGTGGGTCGTGAGCGCGCCGATGCGCACCGTGCCGTTCTCGCGGGAGACGCCCCTGAGTCCGTCGATTCGTCCGATGTCGATCAGCGCCGCCGGGCCAGCGAGCCTCAGCTTCATCAGTGGGATGAGGCTGTGGCCGCCGGCAAGGATCTTCGAGTCTTCGTTGTCAGCCAGGAGCTGGACAGCCTCCGCGACTGAACCAGCACGGTGGTACGATACCTTTGCCGGATACATGGCTCAGTTCTCCTTTCCGTTGTTGTGGATCGCCCGCCAGACCTTCTCGGGAGTTACCGGCATGTCGATCTTGTCGACGCCGAAGGGCTTGAGCGCGTCCATCACCGCGTTGTAGACGGTGATGGTCGACGCGATCGTGCCGGTC
Source organism: Dehalococcoidia bacterium (assembly GCA_965261815.1). GTDB lineage: Bacteria > Chloroflexota > Dehalococcoidia > Lucifugimonadales > CAZENU01 > CAZENU01. Next base: position 1,639,737 of record CBDHDR010000002.1, on the reverse strand, counting down.
TCCCCGACGCCCTTGACCCCCAGCGGGTGGTGCGGCGACGGGGTGACGCTGTGCTTGGTCTCGATCTGGGGCAGCATGTCGGCCCGGGGCAGCGCGTAGTCGAGCATCGAACCCGTCAGCAGCTGTCCGTCGTCGTCGTAGACCGCCCCCTCGTACAGCACGGGCCCGATTCCCTGGACCACTCCGCCGTGGATCTGGCCCTCGACGATCATCGGGTTGATCTGCGGCCCGCAGTCGTCGCAGGCGAGGTACTTCTTCACGTCGATGCGCCCCGTCTCGGTCTCCACTTCGACCACCGCTATGTGCGTGCCGAACGGGTACGAGAAGTTGGGCGGATCGTAGAAGGTCGACGCCTCCAGCCCCGGCTCGACGCCCTCGGGCATGTCCCAGGCGACGTTCGCCATCAGCGCGATGTCCTGAATCGTCTTCGCCTGGTCAGGCGACCCTCTCACGAAGAACTTGCCGTCGTCGTAGTCGATGTCCTCGACGGCCGCCTCCAGCAGGTGGGCCGCGATCTGCGTCGCCTTGTCCTTGATCTTCCGGACGCCGAGCGCGACCGCGGCGCCGGAAACGGCCGTCGTCCGGCTGCCGTAGGTGCCCCAGCCCATGGGAGTCCGGTCGGTGTCCCCGTGGACGATCTCCACGTCGTCCACGGGGACACCGATCTCGGACGCCACGATCTGCGCGAAGGTCGTCTCCTCGCCCTGTCCGTGCGGGGACGATCCGATCGCTACGCTGACCTTGCCGGTCGGGTGGAACCTGACTACGGCGCCCTCCCAGAGGCCGCCCTGGAAGCCGACCGCTCCCGCGACCTGCGACGGGCCGAGCCCGCATATCTCCACGTACGTCGTCACGCCGATGCCCAGGTACCGGCCCTCGCCTCGCAGACGCGCCTGCTTCTCGCGCAGGCCCTGGTAGTCGACCTCCTCCAGCGCCATGTCCAGCGACGCGGCGTAGTTCCCGCTGTCGTAGGTCAATCCGGTGGCCGTATCGTGGCCGTCGTCGAATGCCGGGATGAGGTTGGCTCGCCGTAAGTCGACCGGATCCATCCCCAGCTCGTTGGCGAGAATGTCGACCATTCTCTCGACGAGGAAGGTCGCCTCCGGGCGTCCGGCGCCGCGGTAGGCCTCCACCGGCGCGCCGTTGTTGAAGACGCCGTAGACGTCGGCCTTCACGTTCGGGATGGTGTACGTCCCGGCGTACATGAGGCCGTGGAGGATCGTCGGGATGCCGGGCGCGGCCGTCGACAGGTAGCCGCCCATTCCGGCGTAGACTGTGGTCCTGAGTCCGGTGATCTTGCCCGACTTGTCGGCGGCCATCTCCACGTCCTCGACGTGGTCGCGGCCGTGAATCGTTACTTGGTAGCCCTCGCTGCGCGTCGCCGTCCACTTCACCGGCCGGCCCGTCTTCATCGCGCAGAATATGGCTATGGCCTCGTCGGCGTAGTACGGGATCTTGCTGCCGAACCCGCCGCCGACCTCGGGGGCGATCACCCTGATCCTGTGCTCGTGCACCCCGCTGACCACCGAAGTCAGGAACCGCGCGATGTGCGGGTTCTGGGTCGTGCTCCAGAGCGTCAGCTCGCCGGAGGCCGCTGTCCACTGCGCGACGGCCGAGCGCGGCTCCATCGCGTTCGGTATTAGCCTCTGGTGCAGGATGCGCTCCTTGACCACGACCTCCGCGGCGTCGAACGCCGCGTCGACGTCTCCGCCCGCCATGACCCAGTGGAACGCCTGGTTGTTCGGCGCGTCTTCATGGAGCTGCGGAGCGCCGTCTTCCATCGCCTTGTCCGGCTCCATGACCACCGGCAGCGGCTCGTAGTCCACCTCGATCAGCTCCAGCGCGTCCTCGGCCGCGTACCGGCAGTCCGCCACAACGACCGCGACGCCGTCTCCCTGGTATCGGACCACGTCGCTGGCGATCGCTGGATGGTCGACCGCCTTGAGGTCCGAGTCCGGTATCAGCCATGCGCATGGGATCGGGGCGAAATCGATGTCCGCGCCGGTGAACACGGCGACGACGCCGTCAGCCGCTGCCGCGGCCGACGTGTCTATCGACTTGATCCTGGCGTGTGCGTGAGGGCTGCGCAGAATGGCCGCGTACGCCATGCCGGGCAGCTTAATGTCGTCCGTATAGCTTGCGGTGCCCGTGATCAGCCGCGGGTCCTCACGGCGGCGTATCCCCGAGCTGAATATCCTGGTCGTCATTGGCTACCCTCCTGTCGCGCTCGAGGCCTCTGCGATGGCGCGCACGATGTTCTGATACCCGGTGCACCTGCAGTAGTTGCCTTCGATCCCGGCCCGTATCTCCTCTTCGGAGGGGCTGGGGTTGTTCTTCAAGAGCTCCGCTGACGCCATTATCATCCCCGGCGTGCAGAAGCCGCACTGGAGCCCGTGTTTGGCCCAGAAGGCCTTCTGCAGCGGATGTAGGTCGCCGGCGCTCCCAATACCTTCGATCGTCGTGACGGAGCAGCCGTCGGCCTGGGCCGCCAGCACAGTGCAGGACTTGACCGCCGTGCCGTCGATCTGCACGGTGCAGCTACCGCACTGGCTCGTATCGCACCCGACCTTGGTGCCCGTCAGCCCCGCTACTTCTCTGATAAAGTGCACCAGCAGCATGCGGGCACCGACGTTGCCCTGGTACACGCGACCGTTAATCGTGATATTCGTCTCGACTTGCACGAGATTACCTCCCTTCACCCGGATACAATAGGGACGCGGAATCCGAATGCTGTAATTGGGGGTCGCCCGAAACTACTCACCGACCCGCAAGATCGCGCCCTTACTATAAATTCAACGCGTATGCCGGTCAAGTGCGTCGGACCGGAGATAGTGCCTCAGTCTGAATGACGCACTACCGGACCGGAGGGGACCTTTGCACAACCGTCATTCCCGCGAAGAGCCTGCCCTCGCGTAGGCGGGGGCGGGAATCCAGGGGCGGAGGGGATGGGTTCCGGTCTCCACGGGAACGTCGGGCGGAGGCGGCGCACCCACACAACCCGTTCACCCCGAGTAGCGCCGCTGCTTCAGCGGCGCGTATCGAGCGGCGCGCGCACGGTTCCCCTACGGCAAGGAGAACTCAATGGATATAGAAGGTACGTACCACGTGGACGCGAGCCCGGACAAGGTCTGGTCCGGCCTCATGAGCCCCGAGGGCTTGCGGCAGTGCATCCCGGGGTGCCGGCAGCTCGACGAGACGGGCGAGGGCGAGTACGCGATGAAGCTCACCGTCGGGATAGGGGCGGTGAGGGGCAACTTCACCGGCACGGTCGCCATCACGGACATAGACGAGCCGCACTCCTTCAGGCTGCAGGCCGAGGGGAAGCGTCCGGGGGCGTCGGTCACCGGCGGCGGCACGATCTCGATGACGCCCGACGGCGACGGCACGAGGCTGGACGTGACGGGAGAGGCCAAAGTCACCGGAATACTCGCCCGCGTCGGACAACGGCTCGTCGGCAGCGCGGCGCGCGTCCTGATGGACCAGTTCTTCAACTGCGCGCGGGCCAGGCTCGAGGCCGTCGAATAGCGGCCACGCCGCGTCGGGCGCCGCGCGCCGCCGGCCCGCGGGCTTCACTTCAGCCACGCACGGGACCCACATAACTCATGACACGCCATGCCGCTCCTCACCGCTTCTAAACTCGCCGTCTCCTACGGGGACTTCGATCTGTTTTCCGACGTCGCCCTTGAGGTCGCCGAACGGGCCCGCATAGGTCTCGTCGGCCCGAACGGGGGCGGCAAAACCTCGCTCCTGAAGGTCCTCGTCGGCGAGCAGCAGCCCAACGCCGGACAGGTGTACCGGGCCGGCGGCGTGCGCGTCGGGTACGTCCCTCAGGTGAACCGGGCCGCGACTTCGGGCACGCTCCGGGACGACGTGATGGCCGCCTTCGAGGAGCTATTGGCGCTCGAGAGGGCGGTCGCCGACGCCGCGGCGGAGGTCACCCGGTCGGGCGGCGACGCCGAGCGCCGCTACGCCACGCTGCTGTCTCGGTACGAGGCCGTCGGCGGCTACGACTACGAGAGCAGCATGCAGCGCGTCGCGGCCGGCGTCGGGCTGGACGACAGGACGCTGGACAACTCGGCCGCGACGGCGAGCGGCGGCGAGCTCACCAGGGCTGCGCTCGCCCGCGCTCTGCTCAGCGACCCGGACCTGCTCGTGCTCGACGAGCCGACCAACTACCTCGACTTCAAGGGGCTCGCCTGGCTGGAGGACTTTCTCCGCAAGACCCGCCACGCCTTCGTCGTAGTCTCCCACGACCGGTATTTCCTCGACGCGGTGGCGACCCAGATCTGGGATCTGGAGCGCGGCCGCCTGAGGTCCTACGCGGGCAACTACACGAGGTTCCGGGCGTTGAAGGCCGAGCAGCTGGTCCAGCAGGCCAGGGAGTTCGAGCGGCAACAGGAGTATATCGCCAGGGAGCAGTCGTTCATCGCCCGCTACCGGGCCGGCCAACGCTCGAAGGAGGCCCGCGGCCGGGAGACGAGGCTGAGGCGGCTGGAGCTCGTCGAGGCGCCGCCGCCCGACCCGCAGAGCATTCGCGTCGCGAGGAGCGCCACCGCGAGGACGCCGAGGGTCGTCGCCAGCGCCCGGGACCTGACGGTCGGCGTGACCGTCGACGGCGCTCCGGTCGAGCTCGCCTCGACGCCCGAGCTGACGCTGGAGCGAGGCTCGCGCACGGCGATCATCGGAGAGAACGGCGCAGGCAAGACGACGCTCCTGCGGACGCTGCTCGGCGAACGCCCCCCGATGCGCGGATCGGTGACGCTGGGCGACCGCGTCCGCGTCGGCTACCACCGCCAGGGCAGCGACGACCTGCCCGACCGGGGCGCCGTCCTCGAGGCGATGCAGGCGATCAGGAACATCCCGCCCGAGGAGGAGCGGAAGTACCTCGCCCGGTTCCTCTTCCATGGCGACGACGTCTTCAAGGACATGTCGGCGCTCAGCGGCGGCGAGCGCACGCGGCTGGCCATCGCCCGGCTCATGGCCATGGCGCCCAGCTTCCTCGTGCTCGACGAGCCCACGACCCACCTCGACATCCCCAGCCGCGAGGCGCTGGAGAGCGCGCTGGCCGACTACGACGGCACGCTGCTGTTCGTGTCGCACGACCGGCACCTGATCTCGCTGCTGGCGCGGCAGCTCGTGATCGTCGAAGACGGCGCCGCGACGCTCTTTCCCGGCGTCTTCGACGAGTGGGCGAGACAGTCCGGCCTCGCGCCGCAACGCGCAGCGCCCCGGCGGGACAGGGACGAGCCGGGGCGGCGCCGCGGCGTCGGCACGCCGCGAAAGAAACCGCGCGGAGCGCCGAAGAGGGCCGCCAGGCAGGCCCCCGGGCCCGACCATGAGCAGAAGATCGCCAACCTCGAGGAGCGCCTCAAGCGGGTCGAGGCCGAGCTCCAGGCCGCGACCGAACGCCGTAACGTCGCCGAGATCACCCGCCTGGGCAAAGAGTACGACAACGCCCGCGCCACCCTCGAGCGCGCCTGGGAAGCGTGGAAGACGTAGAAAGACCGCAGACCTTTGCACAACCGTCATTGCTATGAAAATAGCCGTGCCACGCCCCCACCGTCGTTCCCGCGAAGGCGGGAACCCATCCCCGGCCCTTGGACTCAGGCCTACGTCGGAGTGCCGAGCGGCGCCATTTTCATCCCCTCTTAGGTGGCCTTGCGAGGCCACCGTGATTCCCGCGAAGGGAGACCCTTACACAACCCGTGATTCCCGCGCAGGCGGGAATCCAGTGTTGGGAGTGCCCCGCCAGGAACGCTAGCCGCCTCCGCCACGCTGTCTCCCGCGAGCGGCGTTACGCAAAGGTCTCAAGACAGCGGGAGCCGGTGCGGATGAGACGGACCACACGTGCCTGAAGCCTCGATTCAACAGCCGGGTAAGGCGCCGAAGGTCGCGAACGATGCGAGGCTCGTGTCGGCGTGCCTGGTTGGCGTTGCCGTATCGCTCATCCTCGCCGGGGTCGTCAGCGACACGCTCGCCCGCCACCTCGTTCAGATCGCTCCCGTGCTGTTCGCCCTTGCACTTGTGCTGCGAAGACCGGCGGCCGGTGCGTGGGTCGCCATCCCGGTTCTCGCGGTCTGGGGCGTCGGGCTGCAGGCCGCATTCATGGCCGCGAGCTTTCGGTTCTTCGCATGACGAGCCTCTAGACTCAGACTACCCGCAGGCAAGGCGCTACAAGAGGGCCCCTCACGGGGGGATCCGGCGCGTCGGCTGCTCGAGGGGATGTGTGAGGTGGATGCTATACTGTGCTCCCCGTAACACCATGGCAGCGCGCTAGCGCCGGGAGGCGGTCATGGCAGAGCAAAGACTGACGTTCGCTCTATCGGACCCTGATGATCAGCGGCCCGGTGGTCTGGTACCTGAGATAGTTACCGCGCTCGCCGGCATACAGGACGCTGTCCGGCTCATCGTGCAGCATCTGGGAGACCGCGAGAAGGGCCCTGGCCAGCCTCCCAAGTGGATACGGGATCAGAGCACTTTGCGCCTCGTAGAAGTTCGGCCCGGCTCATTCATCGCTGACCTGGAGGTAGAAGCTCCTCTGGATGGGCAATCCTATTTGGATGACTTTGGCAACCGGGCAATAGAAGCCTTGCAAGAGTGGGATGGCACGCAAGCTTCCACTCTGCCAAAGGATGTTGAAGACACGCTCCATTCGACAGCGGCAAAGCTTTCGGACGGTGTGCGGCTCTGGTTTGGGAGCAGGGACAACCCCCGCAGCGTGGAAATCCAGCGCAGCCCCGCTGCCGCCCGCACGACAACCGGCGTAACCGAGGCCCTGCTCCATGGTTGGTTGTATGAGGTCAATTGGGACAAGCGCACAGCTCAGCTACACAGCTACTCAGGCGAATACGTGCAGTTGAGGTTTGCGGAGGACTTCCACGAGGATATGCTCCAGCTTGCCACACGGCATGTGGAGGTGAGAGGGAGGGGAAGGTTCAACGACAATGGCAAGTGGACAACGGTTGAGGTGCAACAGCTGAACGCCGCACGCTCGTGGAATGATCCCTTTGATGTCGAGACGTTCTTGAATGACCCGAATCCCAAAGTCTTCGATCCCGAAAAGGTAGTTACAACCAGTGAACCCTTCGACGTGGACGAGTTCATCCGTGGCATCCGTGAAGGGCGTGATGTGCGGCGGGAGCGGCCAGAGTGATTGTCTTGGATACGAGCGTCGTTTCGCTTGTGTTCAAGGGGGATCCCCGTACGGACTTCTACCTGCCCCACATGACCCGCCAGCGCACGGTGGTCTCTTTTCAGACGGTTGAGGAATTGTGGTACGGAGCGTACAAGGCCGGATGGGGCGCGCGTCGGACAAACGAGCTTGCTCTCCATCTGGAACAATACGAGGTGGTCTGGCCGGACCCGGAAACGGCGGATATTTCCGCCAATCTGCGGGTCGAAAGAGAGAGGAATGGACGTAGGCTGAACACCGCCGATGCATGGATCGCCGCCACCGCATTACGCCTCTCCTGTCCCCTCGCGTCGGACGACGGCGACTTCGACGACATCCCCCGTTGCGCCTCATACGAGCGCCCCGGCCTTAACGAGGGGCAGGTGGCGATGCGGGAGACCTCTGCTGATGACAGGTCTACTCGGCGGGGCTGTTCCCCTGCTCCATCTGGGCGCAGTGCAGGGCTATGGCGTCCTCGATCAGCCCCGAGTTCGATTTCGCCAGCACCTGGATGTCCGCCAGCAGGATGACGTCAGACGTTCTGACCTTGTCCTCGACCCGCCGTTTCATCCTCATCCCCAGGTAGATTGCGAGCACGGCAACCGCGACCGCCGCCACCATAACGCCATACGCAAGCTGGACTATAGACGCGTCATCGGAGAGCGAGGCCTCCCGGAGTGCGGCCACGAAGAACACAACACACAGCCAACTCAGCGTGACCGTCCCGTCATAAGAACGCCATGTCTTCACTTCGGCACCTCCCATGTAGGAAACGAGTGGAGGCTATAGGGGCCCGACCTCGCCGTCAAACGGAACGCGGGATGCCCTGCAGGGCAAGAACCCTATAGTCACGGAGGCCTCATAGTCCGAGCCGGGGAATCCCCGGCAGCCGTCTCGACGTCTACGACACCGGCGGCAGCTTGTCCGCCCAGGGGCGGGCCGCCTCGAACGCCGCCGCGGCCCTGAGCACGGTCGCGTCGTCGCCGATGGCGCCCACTATCTGCAGGCCGATCGGCAGACCGTCGCGGTCGAAGCCGCAGGGCACCGAGGCCGCCGGGTTCCAGGAGATGTTGAACGCCATCGTGAACGGCGCGACGCCGTACGGGCTGCCGTGTCTGGACATCAGGACCGGCCTGCCTCCCACCCTGTCCGGCGGCTTCTGGTGCCTGTACGCGGTGACGTACGTGGTGGGCAGCAACAGCAGGTCGAACTCCTCGAAGTAGTCCGCCAGACGGCTCCGCAGCACGTCGGCCTGTCCCAGTGCCTCGGTCACCTCCGCGCCCGTGACCTGGAGCCCGAAGTAGTTCAGCCTGACCGTGTACGGCATCAGCTCTTCGAGGTGTTCCTTGAACAGATGGCCGTACATCGCGACCTGGTTCGCGATCCACACCGGGTAGTAGAAGTCGGCCGGCTGCGGGTCGAACCGGACCGGCGCCTCCTCGACGTTGGCGCCCAGCTCCTCGAAGGTCGAGGCGGCGCCCTTCACCGCCGCGTCGACGTCCGGGTCGGCCACGGTTACGCCGAACTCGACCCCGTAGCCGACGCGAAGCCCGCGCACGCCGTCGTCGAGGCTACCGACGAAGTCGGGGACCGGCCCGCGCAGCGAGATCGGGTCCCGCGGGTCGTGGCCGGACAGCGCCTGGAGCAGGGTCGCCGTGTCGCGGACGTGCCTTGTTATCGGCCCTGAGCCGGCTATCAGGTTGACCGTCGGCCGGCCGATGCCGCCGTAGCGCGGAACGCGGCCGTGCGTGGCCTTGATGCCGCTCAGCCCGCAGAACCCGGCCGGCCCCCGCGTCGAGCCGCCGCCGTCCGAGGCCGACGCGATCGACGTCATCGCGGCCGCCACGCTCGCCGCGGCACCGCCGCTGGAGCCGCCTGGGATCCGCGTCAGGTCCCACGGGTTGTTGCACGTCGGCGCGATCTTCGTGTACGTCTCGCCCAGGTTGCCGAACTCAGGCGTGTTCGTCTTGCCCACGATCACGGCCCCCGAGTCCCGTATCCGCTCCACGACAACCGAGTCGTAGTCGGGCACCCAGTCCCTGTACACCACGCTCCCCATCATCGTGCGCAGGCCCTTCGTCGGCTCCAGGTCCTTGATCGAGATCGGCACGCCGTGGAACGGGCCAAGCTCGGCGGCCGGGTCCGACGCCGCTCGGACGGCCGCGTCCGCCGCGTCCGCGGCTGCCAGGGCGCCCTCGCGGTCGACCGTGACGAACGCGTTTATCCGGTCGTCCAGCGCCTCTATGCGCCGCAGCGAGGCCTCGACCAGCTCTCTGGAAGACACTTCGCCGCCCACCACCATGTCGCGCTGCTTCCAGCCGGGTAGCGTCATCAAGTCGCGGTCGTTCATGATCGGACCTCCATGCCGCAGTGCGGCCGCCCAGGATCGGCGGTAATGTATTTCAGGGTGTGACGGGTGTCAACGCGATGCACGCCGGCTTCCCAGGACTTGCCGGGGCCGTGTATCGTTGTGGGGATACGTCCAACCAACGGCATGGGAGCGCACCAATGGCGCGAATGGAACGAAGGCCCAGGCTCGACGGGAAGGTCGCCATCGTCACCGGGGCGGGGTCCCGCGGGCCCGGAGTCGGCAACGGCAAGGCCACCGCCGTGCTGTTCGCACGCGAGGGCGCCAGGGTGCTGCTTGTAGACGCGGTCGTCGAGCGCGCCGAGGAGACGCTGGAGATGATCGAGGCCGAAGGCGGCGAGGCGTCGGTGCTGGCCGCCGATGTGACCAGCGACTACGACTGCCGCGCGATGGTCGCCGCCGCCGTCGAGCGCTACGGCAGGCTCGACATCCTCGACAACAACGTCGGCATCCCCAAGAGGCAGACGGTCGTCGAGGTGTCGGAGGACGACTGGGATCTGGTCATGGCGGTCAACGTGAAGAGCATCATGCTGGCTTCCAAGCACGCCGTCCCCGAGATGGTCCGCGGCGGAGGCGGCTCGATCATCACGACGTCGTCCATCGCCGGCCTGCGGGCCCACGGGACGACGCCCTATACGGCGTCGAAGGCGGCCGTCATCGGCCTCACGATATCGATGGCAGCCGATCACGGCGCCGACAACATCCGCGTCAACTGCATCGCGCCCGGGCTCGTCTACACGCCTCTGGTCGCGAACTCGATGACCGAGGGGCTGCGGGAGCGCCGCGCCGCGGCCGCGATGCTCAAGATGGAGGGCACCGGCTGGGACATCGGGTGGGCGGCCGTGTACCTCGCCAGCGACGAGGCCCGATGGGTGACCGGAGTCGTCCTGCCGGTCGACGGCGGCATCGCCGCCCTGTCGCCCATGACCTACGACCGCCTGCGCGACACGCCCTGATGTCCTGACCCCCTCTACCTTGGACGGGAGAGGGCTGGGGTGAGGGTGATCTTCCCCCTCTCCCGTCCAAGGTAGAGGGGGAAGATGAAGGTGAAGAGCCCGGCCCACGACCAGCCCTTTTCGGCCCGATTTTGCCGACTTCAACGCCCTATAACGTGAACCTTTCTTAAATTATTCCTAGTATAGTATCCAGGTGTAGTTTGGCGCGGGCCGCCTGTGAACCATGCGTCCGGATCTCCCCGCGTCCTCATGCAAGCGTACCTGCCGAGAGCCGAAATACCCTGCGGACGGGGGGAGTCCAGTGAGAAACGGTTTCGTTTGGTCGATTGTTCTGTTACTCATAGCGACCGGTCTGGCTTGTTCCGGCGGTCTTTCTGAGGACGAGGTTCGGCAGATAGTTCAGGAGAGCGTGGCTACGGGGCCAAAGGGCGACGCCGGCCCCGCTGGGCCGCAGGGTGAAGCCGGCTCCCCGGGGCCAAAGGGCGGCATCGGCCCGCAGGGGCCGTCAGGGCCGCAGGGCGAGGTCGGGCTGGCCGGACCGGCCGGACTGTTCGGCGTGCCGGGGTTGCCGGGGCCGCGTGGGAATCAGGGCCCGGCCGGGGAACGCGGGCCGGATGGAGAGCGGGGCCTACGCGGTCAGGTAGGGCCCCTGGGGCCCACGGGGCCGCAGGGCGAGGCCGGACCCAAGGGCGACCAGGGTGAAATCGGGCCGCCCGGCCAGGCAAGCCAGGCGTTCATGTCGGTCGGCTGGGCCGTACCCGCCAACGACAGGTTCCTCGATGGGACGTGGCGCGTTGGCCCCGACATCAAGCCCGGCATCTACCGGACGATACCTCCGTCGCAGAGCCCGGGGGGCATTCCCGGATGCTACTGGGCCAGACTCAGCGGTCTCAGCGGCGAGCGTAGCGAAATCATCGTCAACCGGACCTCGGAGAACCCTGTCCAGGTCGAGATCAAGGCCAGCGACGCAGCTTTCAGGTCCATCGGGTGCGGCGAGTGGAGCAGGGTTGAGGAGTAGGCCACACCCCACCGACTGGTCTTGAAGGGGCCCTGCACGGCGGCGGCGCCGATAGACTGTGACGAACTACGGCGCGGCTCCCGGGTTTCGAGCCCTGCCCGCGTCCAGATAGGCCTGCAGGATCACGGCGGCCGCGGCGGCGTCGACGCGCGCCCGGTCCTCCGACGGCCTGGCTCCCGTCTCCCTCAGCAGGCGCTCGGCCTCCGCGGTGGAGTACCGCTCGTCCTGTTCCGTGACGACCACGCCTGCCCGTGCCGCGAGCGCATCCCTGAACCGCTCCACCTGCCGGGCTTGCGGACCTCTCTCGCCGGACAACGAGAACGGCATTCCCACGACGATCTCGCCAACGTCGTGCTCGGCGGCCAGGTCGAGCACGGCCCGGACGTCGCGCTCCTCGGACCGCCTCCGGATCGTCGTCAGCGGCGACGCCAGCATCCCGAGGGAGTCGCTGATCGCCACGCCGATGCGCCTGTCGCCAACGTCCAGGGCGAGCCGCCTCAAGCGGGGCCGTCTCCGCGTCGCAGCAGGCCCGGGACCAGGCGCAGCGCCTCGTCCAGCCCGTCGGCGTTGCGGCCCCCCGCCTGCGCCACGTCCGGCCGGCCGCCTCCGCCGCCCCCGATGGCCTTAGCAGCGCCCCGGGCGATCTTGGAGGCGTCCACGCCGGCCGCCACGAGGTCGGTCGTCACCATCGCGATGAGCAGCGGCCTGTTCTCCACGACCGAGCCCAGCACGACCACTCCGCTGCCCAGCTTGTCGCGCAGCCAGTCTCCCATGTCCCTGAGCGCGTCCACCTGCGCGGCCGAGACCCTAGCGGCCACCAGCGCCACGCCGTCTACGTCCTGCTTCAGGTCGAGCAGCCCCGCGGCCGCCGAAGCCGCGAGCCGCCTGTCCGCGAGCTCGCGGGCGCGCCGGGCCTCGTCTAGCTCCCTGAGCAGCCCCTCGATTCGGTCGCCGAGCTCGTCGACGTTCGTCCTGAGGGCCGCCGCGGCCGCGTCGCCGGCGTTGAGCCGGCGACGGACGGTGCGCTCCGCGCCCCTTCCGCTCACGGCCTCTAAGCGCCGCATGCCGGACCCGATGCTCGACTCGCTCATGACGTAGACGGCGCCGAGTTCCCCGGTCCTGTGGACGTGGGTGCCGCCGCACACCTCGAAGCTGAAGGTCGCGCCGTTGGCGATCTCGACCAGCCGCACCGTGTCGTCGTACTTGTCTCCGAAGAAGGCCAGCGCGCCGCGGTCGATCGCCGCTCGGTAGGAGTCCTCGCTGTGGTGGACGCCCACGTTCTCGCGGATCTTCTCGTTGACCAGCCACTCGACCGACTCTATCTCCTCCGCGGACATCGCCTCGACGTGGCTGAAGTCGAACCGGAGCCGGTCGGGCGCCACGAGCGACCCGGCCTGGCGAACATGGGGGCCCAGCACCTGTCGCAGCGCGGCGTGGAGCATGTGCGTCGCCGTATGGTTGCGCGCGGTGTCCTGCCGCCGCACGGGGTCCACGTAGGCGTCGACGCTTTCGCCCAGCGACACCTTCCCGTCGACGACCGTGCCGAAGTGCATCGTCAGCCCCGGCAGCACTTCCCGGGTGTCGGTCACCTCCAGCTTGCCCCCGGGCCCCACGACGTCGCCCGCGTCGCCCACCTGTCCGCCGCCCTCCGAGTAGAAGGGCGTCTCCATCAGGGCCAGCTCCACGTCGTCGCCCTCCGACGCCTCGGCGACGACTCGATTGCCGGAGACCATCCCGACGACCACGCTGGTCGACGTCAGGCGCTCGTATCCGAGGAACCTGGCGCCGCCGACTCCGAGGCTCTCGTAGAGACGGACCTTCGCCCGATCGGCGCCAAACTGGGCCGACGCCCTGGCGCGCTGCCGCTGCGCCTCCATCTCGCGCCGGAAGCCCTCCATGTCGACCGCGACACCGGCCTCCTCGGCGATCTCCTGGGTCATCTCGACCGGGAACCCGTAGGTGTCCCAGAGGCGGAAGACCGTTTCGCCGGGCAGGTCGCCGGCCTTCAGCGCCTCGGTCAGCGCCGCGTAGCCGTTCTCGTACGCCTGTTGGAACTTCTCCTCCTCCAGACGCAGTGAGGTGAGCACGAATTCCAGGTTGTTGCGGAGCTCAGGGTAGGCGCCGCCCATGAGGTCGGCCGCGGCGCGGGCGACTTCCCCGAGGAACGGGTCTTCGAGCCCGAGCCGCCTGCCGTGTCTGATGGCCCGCCGGACGATGCGCCGGAGCACGTATCCACGGCCCTCGTTGCCGGGCGCGACGCCGTCCGCGAGCAGGAACGCGGCGCTCTTGCCGTGCTCCGCGACCACGCAGATCGCCTTGGTGACCGCGGGGTCGGAGCCGTAGGCGGCCCCGCTTATTTCCTCGACCTTCGCGACCAACGGCTTGAACAGGTCGGTCTCGTACACGGTGTCGACGCCCTGCAGCACCGTTACCAGACGCTCGAACCCCATGCCGGTGTCGATTCCCGTGGCGGGCAGGCGGTCGCGACTGCCGTCCGGGTGGTGGTAGAACTGCATGAAGACCAGGTTCCACAGCTCCACGTACCGGTCGCACGCCTCCCCGGACGACATCGTATTGCCGCAGTTCGGGCCGCAGTCGTCCTGGCCGCAGCCGCGCTCCCGGCCCCGGTCGTAATGTAGCTCGGAGCAGGGACCGCACGGGCCCTCGGCGCCGTGGATCGGCGGGCCCCACCAGTTGTCCTCGTCCCCGAACCTGTAGATCAGCTCGTCGGGTATGCCGACCCTGCGCCAGATGTCGTACGCCTCGTCGTCGGTGTGGTGGACGGTCGCGGCAAAGCGCTCCTTGGGCAGCCCCATCACCGTGTCGAGGCACTCCAGCGCGTACTCGACGGCGCCCTCCTTGAAGTAGTCGCCTATGCTGAAGTTGCCGAGCATCTCGAACATCGTGACGTGAGTCGCGTCGCCCACCTCTTCGATGTCGACGACCCTGAACGACTTCTGCGCCGACGTGAGGCGCCTGTTCGGCGGCTCCGACTCGCCGCTGAAGTACGGCTTGAACTGCACCATACCGGCGTTCGTCAGCAGCAGCGTCGGATCGCCGACGGGGATCAGCGAGGAGCTGGCTACCCGCAGGTGGCCCTTGGACTCGAAGAAGCGCAGGAACGCCTCGCGTATTTCGTCGCTGGAGGTGGGCGGCATAGTGCCTCGTCTCGATTCAGTGGGGTGCAACGATTATGGGCTACCGGGCCGCGCGCCATCAAGTACGGCCCCGGTCACGGAGATGACTGTTTAATGAAAATGTCAGTCCGGAGCAGGGCTGATCGTGTCGCACGTCTCAACGGCAACATGGCGGCGAAACCCCCTGCCGTGTAGAATAGCGCACCATCGCCGGGGCGGGACGTGGAGATGACTACACAATGGCCCACTCCCGGCGGCAGGTGCCATGCAGGAAAAGGACACGGGACGGCCGGCGCGCGTATCGTGGCTGGTCCTGGCGGCCGGTCTCGCGCTCGCGCTGGCATTCTACTACGGCTACCTGGGCAGCGGCTGGGTCGGGCGAGTCTCCGGGTGGACGGCCGAGGCGTCGAGCCGGGCGCTGGGCCTGGCTGGTACGCCCACCTGGGTCGAAGGCGCGACGGTTGCCTCGGACAGCTTCGCGGTAGTCGTCGTCGCGGAGTGCACGGCGGTCGGGCCGCTCCTGCTGTTCATCGGCGCCGTGGCCGCGTACCCGTCGAGCGTCCGGGCCAAGGTCATGGGCGCGGCGCTCGGACTGTTCGCGCTGTCCGGCCTGAACGTTGTCCGAATTGCGAGCCTCTTCTGGGTGGGCTCGGCCTACCCGGAGTATCTGAGCCTCGCCCACCTGCTGGTCTGGCAGCCGGCGATGATAGTGTCGGCGGTCGTGCTGTGGCTGCTGTGGGTGGAAGCGGCGGTCCGTGCTGGGAACGTCTAGCATCCTGACGTTCGCGTTCAGGGCGGCGGTGCTCCTGCTGTTGGCCCCGCTTGCGTGGATCGCCGTCGCCGCCCGCTACAACGAGCTGCTGGTCGAGGTGACAGGGCGGCTGCTGGCAGACGCGGCGCTGGAGGCGGTGGGACGCCACATCCTGGTCACGGTGGATGGCAGGCCTGCCCCGCTGGCGGTCGACGGCTTCACCCTGCACTACGGCATGCTGCTGCTCGCAGTGCTGGTGCTGGCCGCGGTGCGGATCGGCGCCGCGGCCCGGGCCGGCTGGCTTGTCGCCCTGGGCGCCGGCTCGGTCGCGCTGCACGTGCTCGGCCTCGCCGCGCTGGCCCAGGCCCTGGCCTGGTCCGCCTCCGACGGCGTGTCCGAAGGCGTGGCGTTCAGGCTGTTCGCCGCGTTCTGGGGGCTCCTGCCGGCCGCCATAGGCGGTGCCTGGTGCCTGCTCTACTGGCTTCCGCGGGCGTCGCGGCCGGCGCCGGCCATCGACCGCGAGGGGACGGCCAGCGCATGAAGCCCGGAGGCGGGCTCACCTACCGCCGCTTCGAGGGTGAGCGCCCGCTAGTCCGAGTCGTACACGCCGTCGAGGAAGCTCCACAGGCTGGCCGTGGCGTCGTCTACGGCTTCGAGGACCGCGGAATGGCTGGACTCAGAGTCCGCCAGCGCGGCGACCATCTGCCGCTCCGCGCCCGCGTGCTCGATGTCCAGCGTCCGGTGGACCCGGAAGAAGGACACCGACCTGTTGTCGTCCATCCCGTAGAACCGCCGTAGGCCGTCGATCTTGGCGGCTGCGACGGCGGGCACCTGGGACTCGAAGGCGTAGAGGGCCGCCGCGCCGGGCGCGAGCGGTCCGGACGCCGTCAACTCTCTGTACCGCCCGACCAACGACTCGGTGGCGGCCACGGCCGGACCGGAGCGGACCCGCTCCCGGTCGAGGCCCAGCGCGTCGCAGAAGCGCAGCCAGAGCTCGACGTGGTTGTCATCGCCGTGCTCTTCGTCCCAGAGGTTGTCCAGGATCAGCCGTCTGACTTCCGGATCGTCGCAGCGATGGTGGAGCCCGCTCAGAAACGTCGGGTAAGCGGCCTCGAAGTGGAAGTACTGCCCGGCGTAGTCGCGCAGCGACTCCAGCGGCAGATCGCCCTTGTTCCACGCTTGGTAGAAGGGGTGTTTCAGCAGGCTTCGCTCTTGGACCATGTCGTCGACGCGTTCGATGATGTCGGTCGTCAATGGAGTACTCCTCCGGCGAGGTCTCGGCCGAGTTCAAGACTGTTCCTCGGCTCGAGCCGAGGCGAGTGTATCAGCGCGTTTTCCGGCCAGTCAACTTCACGCGATCACCGGCGGTGGTTCTCGTTCGGATAGATGCCGTACGCCGGCGAGGACGGGCGCTTGACAAGAGCGACAGCGGCCAATAGCGTTGTCCCGCGGCGCCGCCCGCTCCAGGAGTGCCCACATGCACACACCGTACTTGTACCCGCAGCCGACGAGGCCGGTCGCCATGGCCGTAAACGGGATGGTGTCCGCCGCGCACCCGCTGGCGTCCACGGCGGGCCTGCGCGTCCTGATGGACGGCGGCAACGCATTCGACGCCGCCGTCGCTACCGCTGCGGTGTTGAACGTCGTCGAGCCCTACATGTCGGGCATGGGCGGCATTGGCGTGGGGCTCGCCTACGTCGCCGACGAGGGCAGGGTGCGCGCCCTGGACTTCTCGGGTTGCGCTCCGCAGGCGGCCCGCCCAGCGCTGTACAGCGAGGAGACGATGGAGACCGGCATCCTCGCGGCGATGGTGCCGGGCAACGTCGCGGGCTGGCTTACGCTCCACGAGACGTACGGCAGGCTGGACCGTCAACGTCTCTTCGAGCCTGCCATCGACTACGCGGAGAACGGCATCCCGATCACGTACCTGAACAGCGCCAAGATCGCGGACGCGGCCGACAGGCTGAGGAAGTTCCCGGCCTCCGCATCCATCATGCTCGACGGCGACGGAGGCGCGCCTCCGCCGGGTACGCGCCTCCGCATGACCCAGCTCGCGGAGTCCCTCAGGGCTGTCGCCGCGGGCGGCAAGGAGGCCTTCTATCGCGGCGACCTCGCCCGGCGCATCGTGGAGGCGAGCAACGGCATGGGAGGAATCTACTCCCTCAAGGACTTCTCGCGGTACGAGGCCCGTTGGGTCGAGCCGATCAGCGTCCGGTACCGCGGATTCGACATCTTCACGGCGCCGCCCAACTCTAGCGGCTTCCAGGTGCTCCAGACCCTCAAGCTACTCGAGACCTTCGGGCGCGACGAGTTGTCGTTCCAGCATCCGGACACCCTCCACGCCACGATCGAGTCGGTCAAGCTGTCGATGACCGACCGCGCGCGTTACGCGGGCGATCCGGACCACGTCGAAATCCCCCTCGACGGCCTGCTTTCCGACAGCTACGCGATGGAGCAGCGCAAGCGTATCGACATGGCGAACGCGTCGTCCCTGCGATGGGAGCGGTACACGGCCGACGTGCCCGAGGGCTCGCTGGCCCCGGGGGACGCGGCGGCTCACAGCGGCGGCATGACAACCCACTTCGCGGCCGCGGACGGCGAGGGCAACGTCGTCACGATCACCCAGACCCTGGGCGGCGCCTTCGGCTCGGCCGTGGCGATCGGCGATACGGGGATCTTCCTGAACAACATGACCACCTTCTTCGACCTAGACCCGGCGAGCCCCAACGTGATCGGTCCCGGCAGGCGTGTCGACTTCGTGGTGGCGCCGACCCAGACTCTTCGCGACGGCCGCTTCCTCCTGAGCATGGGCACGCCCGGCGGCTATGGGATTCACCAGACGACGACCCAGATGCTCGTCAACGTCCTCGACTTCGGCATGAACGTCCAGCAGGCGGTCGACTCGCCGCGCTTCAAGTGCTCTCCGGGCCGGGAGATCGAGATGGAGGAGCGGTTCCCGCGGCCCGTCCGCGCGGCGCTTGCGGCGCGCGGACACGACGTCAAGGTGGTCGACGCATGGTGGATGGGCGTCGGCGGCGCGCACGCCATCCGGTACGACGCCGACCAGCGGGTGTTCCAGGGCGGCGCCGACCCCCGCAGGGACGGCCACGCCGCCGGCTGGTAGGGGTGCCCGGCGGGTCCTTGGGCCCGCGACCGTCGTATGCGACGACTTCGTCCGCACGGATGGGGGAGAGTCGCGCGCGGTTAGCCACGCAGCGTCGACGATGGAGGCACAATTGCCAAGGCGGAAGGGGACGCCGCCGTCGCTCGTAGGCGGACTTGTGGATCGCCGGGCGGCGTAACCGGGGCCTCACCGAACGCGGAAGGTTGCAGGTCGACGCGCCCCCTTTTCTTGACACCCTCTACGGCCGACCCTACCATCGCCTCAGCTTCTGTCAAGGTGACTCGGCCCCGCAGTGGGATGGACGGCCAGTGAAATACGATGTCTCCGGACTCTGCTCGAAGGCCGCGTCATAGGCGGCCGCATCGTCTACCTCGATGTCGTGGGCTCTACGATGGATGAGGCCGCAGCTCTCGCCGACGCCGGATGTGCCGAGGGCACGGTGGTGCTCGCCGAAGAGCAGACCGCCGGCCGCGGACGGCTCGCCCGGCGCTGGGTCACGGGGCCCGGCGACAACGTGGCCTTCTCGGTCGTCCTAAGGCCGGGCCGCTCCCGGCTGAGCCAGATGAACATGGCCGCGTCCCTGGGCGTCGCGTCCGCCGTCGAGCGGCTGGCCGGCGTCGACGCGACCGTCAAGTGGCCCAACGACGTCCGCATAGGCGGGAAGAAGCTGGCAGGCATCCTTATCGAAGGCGCCATGTACGCGGGAGAGCTGAAACACGCGGTCCTGGGCATCGGGATCAACGTCAACCTGGACCCGTCGGCGTTTCCCGAGATCGCCGGGACCGCCACCAGTCTGGCGGCCGCGACAGGCGCCCCGCTCGACCGCGTCGACGTGTTACGGGCCGTCCTCGAGGACGTGGACGACCGGTACGCCGAGGTCCGTGCCGGAGAGTCGCTCACCGACCGCTGGGCCCGCCGCCTGGACACGCTCGGGTTGACCGTCCGTGTGAGATGGCGGGACAGCGAGATGGTCGGGCTCGCCACCGGCGTGGACGACGACGGCAACCTGCTGTTGACCGGCCCTGACGGGTCCGTCCGAACGGCGATCGCGGGCGAGGTGACGCTGCAGACGTGAACGATGGGTGAGTCGCAAGAGTTGGCGGGGAAGGTCGTCGTCGTCACGGGCGGCGGCACGGGTCTCGGCAGGGAGATCGCCCTGGCGCTCGCGCGCGCGGGCGCCGACCTTGCGGTCGTCGGCCGTCGGCCCGAGCCCCTGGAGGCCGCGGCGCGGGACGCGGCCGCCCTGGGCAGACGCTCGCTCGCGGTCTCGGCCGACGTCACCGACCCGGACCGGGTGGGCTCCATGTTTCGAGAGGTCCTGGGCGAGCTCGGGCGGGTGGACGTGCTCGTCAACAACGCGGGAATGGTGACGGCCCACGGCGGGGCGCCGATCTGGGAGATATCGGTGGAGGAGTTCAGGGCCGGGTTGGAATCCAATCTGACCAGCGCGTTTCTCTGCTCCCGCGGCATAGCCGAGCACATGGTCGAGCGGGGCCGCGGCAAGATCATCAACGTCTCTTCCGGCTTTGGCCTGAGGGGCGGTCGGGACAACTACGCCTACGCCTGCGCCAAGGGCGGCGTCATACAGCTCACGCGCACGCTCGCGACGAGCCTCGGGAGGTACGGTGTTACGAGCAACTGCATCGTGCCCGGCTACTTCCCGACCGAGGCTACCGAGGCGTCTCGGGAAGTGCTGCCCCGGCCCGATTTCATACCCGTGGGCAGGGTCGGAGACCCGAAGGAGCTGGGACCCATAGCCGTCTTCCTGGCGTCGTCCGCGTCGGACTACATGAACGGCGCGCTCTTCGTCGCCGACGGCGGCGGACTGGCCGGTGGCTATGCGCCTACCGGGTACGCGCCTGTGGTGCCGCTGGAGCCGTGATGGGCCTCCCGACGGGACCGTCTCTGAGCGGCAAGGTTGCCCTGCTGACGACCGATCGTCGCGGCTGGTCGCGCCACCTTGCGGCCGCCCTGGCGGGAGCGGGCGCGGACGTGGCGCTGGCGGGCTCCTACGCGCCGGAGGTCGCAGCGTCGGCGCGCGCCGTCGAGGCTGCGGGCAGGCGGGCCGTCGCCGTCGACGCGGACGTGACGCGCGCGGCCGACGTCGAGGCGATGGTCGACCGCGTCGCCGCGGAGCTGGGGCGTATCGACGTCCTGGTCAACAGCGCCCACGTGGAGCTCGGCAAGCCCTTCGACGCCGTGACGGAGGCGGAGTGGGACGCCGTGATGGACGTCAACGTCAAGTCGATGTTCCTGTGCTGCCAGGCCGTGGGAAGGCGGATGCTGCGGCAGGGCGGAGGCCGCATCGTCAACATCTCGTCCGGCCTGTCGGTCCGCGGCCTGTCGAATTCAGCCGTCTACGCGGCGAGCCAGGGAGCGGTGCGGCAGCTCACGTCGTCGCTCGCGCTGGAGTGGGCGCGCCACGGCATACGCGTCAACGCCGTCGGCGCCGGGTGGCTCACCACCGGCCCGCTCGACCCCCAGGACGGCCTGGCACGGTTCCTGCCCTCCCGCCGCCGCGGACGTCCCGACGACATCGGCGGCCTCGTCGTCTACCTCGCCTCCGACGCCTGCGACTTCGTCACCGGACAGACGGTCCACGTCGACGGTGGCGCGACGGCGCACGCGTAGGAGAGCAGCGGTGACGCGCACTTCGTCCGGAGCCAACGATGCCCATACACTGTAGCGGCTGCGGCTATGAGAACCGGCTCTCGGCAGCCGTTTGCGGTAGCTGCGGCGTGGGTCTGAACGGACGGGCGACGTGCCCGTCGTGCGGCTGGCCCAACCCGCCGGGCCAGCGCTTTTGTAACGAGTGCGGCCTGTCGCTGGTGGGCGGCCGGACTGCCATGGCGGCGGAGCCGGCGCTGCGTCTCGCCGCGGCATCCCTCCCGGAGCCGCCGTCGAACGCCGTTCCGCGCGTCGGGTCTCGGCGGGGTCTCCTTCTCTACGCGGCTGTGGCGCTGTTCTTCGCCGTCGCGGCCGTCGCCAGGCTGGCCGATTTGGGGTCGTACCCGGACGGTGTTGTCGGCTCCGAGGCGGACGTGCGCGCCGCGGTATCGGACATACTGGCGGGCCGGACCGTCGGCCTGTGGTCCGAGGCCGCTGGCGGGCAGCCGACCGGCTTCGTCTACGCCCTGGCGGGGTGGAGCGGCGTATTCGGCAAGAGTGCGGCCTCCCTCCGGCTCATGTCCGCTCTGCTGGGAGTCGCGGCCGTGGCGATGTTCTTCGTCTACTGCCGCGCCGCGTTCGGCGCTCGCGCCGCCGTCCTGGGCGGTATGCTGTTGGCCTTCAGCCTATGGCATATCGGCTACTCGAGGCTGGCGCTGCCGCTCGGCGGACTCGTGCTTCTTCAGCTTGCCGCCAGCTATCTGCTTCTGACGGCCCTGAAGTCGGAGGGCCGGCTGCGAAGCTTCGCGTTGGCCGGCGCCGTCTTCGGAGCGGCGGCCTACACTCACAACGCGTTCTACATCTTCGCCATCGCCGTGGGTCTCTGGTGGGCGCGTGAGCTGCTGGCCGGAGAGCGCGCCGTGGCCGTCGTTCTGGGCAGATGCGCCGCCTTTCTGGCCGCCGCCCTGGTCGTCGCGATGCCGTACGTCTGGTCCCTGGCTTCCCACTCGGACGAGGCCGGCGGGCGCTTGGGCGCCGTAGGCCTGTCGAGATCGGCCGAGTACATCGAGCAGCCGGGGCTGATGGAGCAGTGGCGGTTCGCCATGCGCAGGATCGTCTCCACGGCGGTCGCGCTGCCCCTGCGCGGGGACGGAGATGCACGGCGTCTCCTGGACCCCGCCACAGCGCTGCTCGCCGCCGCGGGGCTGATAGCCGCGCTGTGGAGGTGGCGTAGTCGGGAGACCTTCCACCTTTGGTCGACCCTGGCCGCGGCCTCAGTGGTCGTAGGCCTGACGCGGGACGACGGCATGTACGGGCGGCTGATCGTCGCGCTGCCCGTGGTTTACGCGGCGGCAGGCTACGCCTTCGACGGCCTGCTCGACCTGATGCGTGGCAGGACGACCACGGCGGCCTCTCTCGCCGCCGCGGGGCTGATCCTGGCCGCGGCCGGCGCGTACAACGTCCGGTCCTACTACGACGCCCCGGTCGGCCCTGAAGACTCCCGGTGGACGCGCGCGTCGTTCGGAACCGTCGCCGGCCCGCATGCGTCGGCCCGAAAGGGAAGCGGAGCCGTCCCCGGCGCAGGCCGGGATGTCGAAACGCCCGGCCACGCGACGTTGGAGGTCCGGGTGCAGCCGAGGTCGGGCCGCAACGAGCTGTCGGTCGACGATCAGGGGCGAGTCCGGGTCTACGTGACGGCTCCGGCGCACGAGGACAGGGCGAACGCCGCTGCCGTGAGACTCATCGCCGACCGCCTGGACGTCGCCCCGGGGCGAGTCGCCATCGTCGGGGGCAGGAAGAGCCGCGACAAGCTGGTCCGAGTAGAGGACGCCGCGCTCAGGGCCGTTCTGGGCAGACTGAGGTCGGGCGCCTGACTGCCGCGCTCATCTCCCCAAAGCGGGCAGTACGAGGAAGTACGTGATGACGTTCAGGAGGATCAGGGCGACCAGTGGGCTGAGGTCCAGCATCCCGGTCGACGGCATGATCTGTCGCACAGGCTTCAGGATCGGCTCGGTGATCTGGTGCAACACCGGGCTCAGCGGGTCGGTCCCCGCCGGCGAGATCCACGACATGATCGCCCTGCCGAAGATCGCCAGGTTCAGCACCAGCACGAACAGCTCTATGAAGTTGACCAGGAAGTTGCTCATCGTGTCGTCCCCAACGCCTGTGACTTCTCGTAGGCTGCCTTCACGGCGTCGATCACCGTCGCCCTGAACCGGCCGCGCTCGAAGGTGCGCAGCGCTTCGATCGTCGTACCGCCGGGCGACGTCACCATGTCCTTGAGCTGCGCCGGGTGGAGCGCCGTTTCGTCGACCAGCCGGGTGCTGCCGGCCACCGTCTGCAGGGTGAGCTTGCGGGCCATGTCCCGCGGCATTCCGAGATAGACGCCCGCGTCTATGAGCGCCTCGATGAAGAGGAACACGTACGCCGGGCCGCTCGCGCTGAGCGCCGTCGCCATGTCCACCAGCCTTTCGTCGGCGACGTAGAGCTCCTCGCCCAACGTCTGCAGTATCCGCCGCGTCGCCTCCATCTGCGCCTCCGGCACGGCCGAAGAGGCGGTCCAGACCGTCATCCCCGCGCCGATTTGGGCCGGCGTGTTGGGCATCACCCTGATGACCGCGTCGTGGCCCAGACCGTCCAGCAGGGTGTTCATCACTGCCCCGGCGACTATTGATACTACGACCTGGCCATCGGTCAGGCCGGGGCCGACGTCTCGCATGACCGCGGCAAGGTCCTTCGGCTGGACGGCGAGGACGACCAGGTCGGCGCCGTCCAGGACGTCCGCCGCCGCCGGCCTCACCTCGACGCCGAGTTTCTTCGACAGGTAGTCGCGGCGTGCCTCGACCGGCTCGGCGATTCTCACGTCGCGGCCGGCGGCCACTCCGGCCTCCAGAATGCCGCTCACGATAGCCTCGCCCATCTTGCCGCCGCCCACGAACGATATTGGCATAGCTCTTCCGGTCCCTAGCCTCCGGCCCGCAGTCCCTTGCCTTCCGCCAGCGCCACCGCCACCAGGATGGCCTCGATCATACTCGTTTCGTCGGCCACGCCCCTTCCCGCTATGTCGAATGCGGTGCCGTGGTCCACCGACGTCCTGATGAACGGCAGCCCCAGATTCACGCTGACGCTCTTCGCCCAGTTGTGCACCTTGATCGGTATGTGCCCCTGATCGTGGTACATCGCCAGCACTACGTCGAGCTTACCATCTATCGCCTGGTTGAAAACAGTATCCGCCGGGACCGGTCCGATGGCGTCGATGCCCCGGGACCGGGCGTCCCGCACGGCTGGGCCGATCTCCGTCGCCTCCTCGTCTCCGATGATCCCGCCGTCGCTGGCGTGAGGGTTCAGCGCCGCGACTCCGATTCGCGGTGAATTGTAGCCCCATTCCTCGAACGATCTGTGGGTCAGCTCGATCTTCGTCAGAACGTTCTCGCGGGTCACGTAGTCGCACGCGGCCCGTAACGATCGATGGGTGGTCAGATGCACGACCTTGAGCTGCTCGGCCATCAGCATCGTCGCCACGTCGACAGCGCCGCTCTGTCTCTGGAAGATCTCCATGTGGCCGACGTCCTTGTATCCGGCCAGGCTGCACGCTTCCTTGTTGATGGGCGCCGTGACGATTGCCCGCACCGCGCCAGACGCGGCCAGCTCACCGGCCTTCAGCACCCACTCCACCGAGGCCCTGCCGGCCTCTGCGGACAGCTGGCCCGGCGCCAGGAGGCCGTAGTCCAGGTTCCCCGGGTCCAGGACGTCGATTCCACCGGGGTCGCCTGCCGCGTCGGCCAGCGAGCGGACCGCATTCGCGCTGACGCCGTTCCCCGAGGTCTCTATGGCCGCCTCCAGCGCGGCGATACTGCCGAGCACGATGGGGCGGCATCGTTCGTACACGAGCGGCTGCGACAGGGCTTTCGCGGTGACCTCAGGTCCGATCCCACATGGGTCGCCCATGGTGACGGCGATAGCGGGTCGCGAATCAGATACCAAGTCCGACCTCAGGCCTGCCCTGCCACACGGCTCCCGACTCTTGCCGACGTGAGCCTCATTCGACGGGACGCCGAAGGAGGCCGAGAGCGATTGTGGGCGAGCCGTGGGGAGGGTTCTTGGCTGTGCCCACAATGACAGGCGGGAGCGCGGTAGTCAAGACGCCCCGGCGGCCGGCCGTCAGAACCTGGCGAGAAGGACGGTTATCTCGTCCTGGCGGGCGAAATTCTCCACCAGTCGGCGAGTACGAAGGTCCGAGGCAGGCCAGCCGCGGTCCCTGTTCTTCTCGGACTCGATCCGTCGGCCGCCAGTGTAGATGTCTTCGGCCTCGGCTACGAGCTCCCAACGCTCGAAGACGAGGGCCGTTCGGGTGAAGATATCCATGGGATGTCTCCTCCTACTCGCACCTGTTGTAGCCGCAGTCGAGGCAGCGAGCGCACCCTTCCTGGTATATGAGCGCGCCCTCACAGTCCGGGCACTTCGTCCTCGGTCGACGTGAGTGGCCGTTGGTTGCAGAGCCGTTCCCGGTCGGGCCCTGCGGCCGCGCGAGCTGGAACAGCGCCGGCTGAGCGGACCCGGAATCCTCCAGCGTCTCTTTCTGGACCACCTTCGCGGGCTCATCTCGCAGGTGCCGGCTCAGCACGAGCGCCACCGCGTCGGGCGCCGACCGGACGAGTCTGCCGGAGTCCCAGACCGGCTCGTCCGTGATGCCCTGCAAGTGGTCGATGATCTGGTTCGGATCGACGCCCGCGCGCAGTGCCATCGACACCAGGCGCGCGATCGCGTCGAGCTGCGCGGACTCGGTGCTGCCCGCCTTGCCCAGGGCGGCGAATACCTCGAACGGCCGCCCGTCCTCGTCGTAGTTCAGCGTGACAAACAGGTTGCCATGGGCCGTCCGGACTCGCTCGGTGATGCCCCGCACCACCGGAGGCCGCTGGCGCTCCACCAGCAGCCCCGTGCCAGCCTGCGACGTGGACTCCGCGGCCTTCCGCTTCGCGCCGTCGTCCGAGCCGGCGGTCAGCACTTCGGCCTCACGGCTGCCGGCCCTGTATACGGTGATCCCCTTGCAGCCCAGCTCCCAGGCCAGCGTGTAGGCCTTGGTGACATCGTCCTTGGTGGCATCGTTGGGGAAGTTGATCGTCTTGGAAATGGCGGCGTCTACGCTCTCCTGGAACGCAGCCTGCATCCTGACGTGCATCTCCGGGGAGATGTCCGCTGAGGTCACGAACACGCTCTTGACCCAACCCGGCACGTTGTCGCGCTCCTGCAGGGAGCCGCCCTCGGCGAGGTACTCCATCAGATCTTTGCTGTAGAAGCCCTCTTCCCGGGCCACCCGCTCGAAGCCGCTGTCGACGTACAGCAGGCTCTCTCCGCCCAGGATGTTGTGCTTGTGGTAGCACAGCGCGAACAGCGGCTCGATGCCGCTGGAGCAGCCCGCAATCATCGATATCGTACCCGTGGGCGCCACCGTCAGCCGGCAGGCGTTGCGCATCTTAGGCTGCCCGGGCGCGTCGTAGATGCTGCCCTCGAAGGCCGGGAATACGCCCCGCTCCTCCGCCAGCCGCTCGGACGTGCGGTCCGCCTCCCGCCGGATGAAGTTCATGATGCGGCGGCCCGTCTCCAGGCCCTCATCGGAGTCGTAGGGAATCCTGAGCTTGGCCAGCAGGTCGGCGAATCCCATCACGCCGAGGCCGATCTTGCGGGTGGCCCGGGTCATCTCCTCGATCTTGTCAACCGAGTAGGAGTTTGCGTCGATCACGTTGTCCAGGAACCGGGCCGTGATGTTGACCACCTCCCGCAGGCGCTGGTAGTCCACCGTCGGAACGCCGTTCACCTCTTTGACGAACCGCACGAGGTTGATCGAGCCCAGGTTGCACGACTCGTAGGGCAGCAGCGGCTGCTCGCCGCAGGGGTTCGTGGCCGTCATTTGGCCGATGTGCGGAGTCGGGTTCCTGTGGTTGACCCAGTCGAGGAAGATCATTCCGGGCTCGCCGTTGCGCCAGGCGCCGTCGATAATCTTCTCGAAGACCGTCCGGGCGTCGAGCCGGCCCATCTCCACCACGGGCGAGTCGGGGTCCCGGGGGTCTTCCTTGGTGCGGAGGGGATAGTCGGTCCCCGCCTTCACGGCCTCCATGAACTCGTGGCTGGCCCCGACGGAGATGTTGAAGTTGTGGATCTCGCCCTCGACGCGCTTGCAGTCGATGAACTCCAGGATGTCGGGATGGTGCACGTCCATGACGGCCATGTTGGCGCCGTCGCGCTTTCCGCCCTGGGTGACCAGCTTGGACACCGACGACAGGTGCCGCAGGACGGCGATCGGCCCGCAGGCCTTTCCGTGTGTGGTCGATATCATCGAGCCCTTGGGCCGGATTTCGGACAGCGCGAAGCCAGTGCCTCCGCCGAACTTCTGGACCATCGCCGCCTCCTTGGCGGTGGTCATGATGCCGTCCATGCTGTCGTCCAGCCCGATGACGAAGCACGCGGACAGGGTGCCGGTGCCTCCGCCCTGAGGCTGCTCGATGCCGGCGTTCATCAGGGTGGGGGAGTTGGGCACGTACTCGAGGTGCGCCATCATCTCGTAGAACCGTTCCTCCCACTTCTTGGCCTCATCCGGCCCGCCGTAGTCCAGCTCGGGCGTGGCGATGGCGTGGGCGACACGTCGGAACATCCCCTCCGGGGTCTCGACGATGTCGCCATCGTCGTTCTTACGCAGGTAGCGCTTCTCCAGCACTACGCGGGCGTTGTCGGTAAGGTCGACGTGCCCGTTCTTGCTGCCTGCTGCCGTCCCGTGTGCGTGCGCTCCGTTCGTCTTCTCCGTCGTCATTCGCTGGACTCCTAGAGGGCATAGATGTCAAACCGCTTGGCCGATGAGGGTACCACAGACCAGAACGTCTGGTCTAGTGCGGCCGGCCCGTTACGGGCCGGCCGCTATGAGCCTGGTTTGGGAGATTTGCGGGGGCGGTTCCTGCGCCGCGGAGGACGCGGCGCGATGGCGTCGTCATCCAGGAAGGAGAGCTGGCCGCTGGGCTTCACGGCCGGCTTGGGAGGCGCCAGCAGGGCGTTTATCTCGTCTCGGAACGCCTCGATGTCTCGAAACTCGCGGTAAACGCTCGCGTACCGGATGTAGGCGACCCGGTCCAGGTCCTTCAGCTTCTCCATCACCAGATCTCCCACAGCTCGCGCCGGTATCTCGGCCCTGCCTGACTCTACGACCGCCGCCTCGATCTCGTCTACCAGCCTATCGATTGCGCCGGGCCGCATCGGCCGCTTGGCGCACGCCTTGGTCAGGCTCGACCACAGCTTGTCCCGGCTGAACTCTTCGCTTCTCCCGTCCCGCTTCTTGACCAGCACCTCGCGGGCGTGGACGCGCTCGTAGGTCGTAAACCTGCGGTCGCATCGGAGGCACTGCCTCCTCCGTCTTATGCCGTCGCCGGAGTCCCGCGAGTCGACGACCTTCGAGTCGTCGTGATTGCAGAATGGGCAGTTCACGAACGACCGAGCCCAGTCCCCCCTGAGATGGCTGTGCCCCCGGCATCCGTCGACCGGCCTTCGAAGTCTGAGCCTAAGGGCCGACGTGCGCTAGAGGCACAACTTGTCGTGCTAGCGACCCTACCATAGCCCCATATATTGTGGCTTGTCAAGCGTGACGTGGTATCTCGTCGAGCGAAAAAAGCTGGCGATTTGAGCGGGTCTTCGATCACGCCGAGCGGCGCCATTGTATACGTCCCAACTGGTAGTCGGGGCGCCCGGAACAGCCGGATGCCGGAAGCCGGGAGCGAGGGATATCGGGCCGTGGAGCTGGCGTCCGCCCCGGAGCGTGGCACAAAAAAAGGGCCGCCCCCCGGTCGGGGGGCGGCCTTTCGCTAAGAGCTGCCGTTACCGGCTGGAAGACCGGGCTAGGAGGCGACCATCTCCCGGTCGCCGTTCCTCCGGTACTTCGACATCCGGCGCAGGAACGGAGGAATGTCCAGATGGCCGTCGTCGGCCGGGAGCGTGGAGCTGAGGATTTCGCTCAGCTCGATCTCCTTCTCCCGGGCTGTCTCGGTCGTCGGGAAGCCGGTCGCGACCACCGTCAGCTTGACCTCCTCCTCCATCTTGAGGTCGGTGACCATGCCGAAGATGATGTTGGCGTCCGGGTCCACGACGCGCTGGAGCACCTCGGCCGCCTCGTGCAGCTCGGAGAGCTTCAGGTCGGACCCGCCGGTGATGTTGAACAGCACGCCCGTCGCGCCCTCGATGGATACGTCCAACAGCGGATTGGTGATCGCCTGCTGGGCGGCCTCTTTGGCGCGGAACTCGCCCCGGCCGTTGCCGATGGACATCCACGCGGGCCCGGCGTTGCGCATCACGGTCTGCACGTCGGCGAAGTCCAAGTTGATCTCCCCGGAGACCGTGACCAGCTCGGCGATCGACTGCACGCCCAGCCGCAGGACGTCGTCGGCCATCTTGAACGAGTTCCCGGCCGTGATCTCCTCCTCGCAGATCATGTGGAGGCGCTCGTTGGGGATCACGAGCAGGGTGTCGACCTCCTGCTTGAGGCGCTCGATGCCCTCCTGGGCGGCCCTGGCCCTCCGCAGGCCCTCGAATGCGAACGGCGTGGTGACGATGCCGACGGTCAGCGCGTTCGTCTCCTTGATGACGCTGGCGAGTACAGGCGCCGCGCCGGTACCCGTGCCGCCGCCCATGCCGGCCGCGACGAAGACCATGTCCGAGTCGCGCACGGCGTCGTGCAGCTCGTCGCGGCTCTCCTCGGCGGCGCGCGCGCCGATCTCAGGATTGCCCCCGACACCCTTGCCGCCGGTGAGCTCGTCCCCGATGCAGATCCGCAACGGCACGTCGCAGTTCATCAGCGCCTGGTTGTCCGTGTTGAGCACCAGGTACTCGATACCCGGCATCCGGTCCCGGAACATCCTGGAGACCGCGTTCGACCCTCCGCCCCCGACTCCTACGACCTTGATTTTCGCCGCTGCGTTCGATTCCCGATTGTTGATCACCATTAGCTCCTCCGTTTCTTGTTTCCAAAGAGATTCGAGGGTGAGAGCTTCGCCACGCTGCCTATCAGACGTGGCAGGAATCCCTTGCGGTCCCCTCGTGTCCTTCCCTTACCGCCCTTACCGCTTATTCCGGCTACTTGGAATCCCGCCTTGAGCTCCGCATCCGCCCAGATCAAGATCCCGAGGCCGGTGGCGTGGGCGGGCGCTCTCAGCTCGTCCGGGGCCTCGCCGTTGAAGCTGGGAACGCCGTGACGGGTACTGACCCCGAGCTGGCGCTCCATCAGCGACGTCATGCCCGGCAGACTCGACGCGCCGCCCGTGAGGACGAGGGACACTTGCGACGGGTCGCCTAGGTCGGCCTCCTTGAGATGGGTGTTGATCAGCCTGGCCAGCTCCAGCGCTCGCTCCCTGGTGAGCTGGCAGATGTCGATCACGGGCACCTGAAGCTCGCCGCCCTCGGGTATTCGCATCGGGATCCTCTCGCCGATGCGCGCCATGATCTCGGTGTTCGCGTACTCGAGCTTGGCCGCCTCCGCGGCCTCGTACGTTGTGCCGAACGTGATCGCGATGTCGTTGGTGAACTGCCAGCCGCCGACGGGGGTCACGCCCGTGTAGCAGATGCGGCCCCGCTTGTAGCCGACGATGTCCGTGGTCCCGCCGCCGATGTCCACGAGCAGCGCGCCTCGCTCCATCTCGTGGGGCGTGAGCACGGCCAGGCCGCTGGCGAGGGGCTCGAGCACCATCCCGGCCACCGTGACGCCGGCGTTCTCGACCGCCTGCGACAGCCGGTCTATGAACTCCGCCTCACCAGAGATGAAGTGGGTCTCGGCGTCCAGCTTGTCGGCATGCATGCCCAGCGGGTCGCGGATGCCCTCTTTCCCGTCCACCGAGTAGCTCATCCGGATCGCGTGCAGGCGCCGCCGGCCGCCGCCTTCGATACCTTCGTCCTCCGGTATCGCCAGGTCCGATCCGATGATCACGCCGTTCTTGCCCACGGCGTCCAACGTGTGACGTCGGTTCTCGAACGCGATGTGCGAGCCCGTGATGCCGACGAAGGCCGATTGGACCCGGAAGCCCGACCGCTCCCGGACCTGCTCTATCGCTTGCCGCACGGCCCGGTCGGCGTCGGCCACCTCCTCCACCGTGCCCCTGCGGACGCCGCCCGAGGGCACCGAGCTGTAGGCGACCACGTCGAGCTGGCCCGACGGCGACCGCCCGGCCAGTACGACGCACACCTTGGTCGTACCCACGTCGATCGCGGCGACGAGGTCCTTCTCCCGCCACACGGGGCGGGCTTTGGACGCGCCTGATGTCGATTTCGTCTTCTGCGTCGGTCTGGTCTCGGTTGTCGTCGCCATATCGAATCGCTCCGTAGTCTGGTGTCTCAGAGCCGCTCCGCCACTCTCATTCGCGCACTCCGGCTTCGTGGATTGACCCTCAGCTCCTCTTGCCCCGGCCGGATCACCCGCTTGTTCAATATCCTCAGAGTCGGTTCGTGGTCGCAGACGCACTCGGGAACCGCGGGAGGACAGATGCACTCGCTCTGCCCGGTCCTCATAAAGCCCTTGACCATCCGGTCCTCCAGCGAGTGATAGGAGATGACGATCAGGCGCCCGGTAGCCGCCAGGACCTCCACCGCCTGCGCCAGGCCGCGCTCCAGATTCTGAAGCTCCTCGTTGACCGCCATCCGTATCGCCTGAAACGTCCGGGTCGCCGGATGTACGCCGCCGCCGCGTCTCCCGCCTATGGCTGAAGACACGACTTCGGCCAGCACCACCGTCGTCTCTATCGGTCTGGCCGCCACGATCGCCCTGGCTATCCTCATAGGCCTCTTCTCTTCGCCGTACCTGCGTATGATCTCGGCCAGCCCGCTCTCCGATTCGCCGTTGACCACCTCGTATGCGGTGGTCCGCTGGGACGCGCCGAAACGCATATCCAGCCGCCCCGACCTCGAAAAGCTGAAGCCCCTTCGAGCCGACTCCAACTGCAACGACGACACGCCCAAGTCTAACAGCACCCCATCCGCCGGAACGAAGCCCCGGCCGGTGGCCAACTCCCGCAGGTCGCGGAAACTGCCTTCGGCCAGAACGGCCCGCTGTCCGTGCCCCTCAAGGCGCCGACGGGCGGTCTCGAGGGCCTCCCCGTCCAGATCGATCCCGAGGAGTCGGGCTTCACCCGCGGCGCGGTCCAACACCGCCTCCGCGTGTCCGCCCTCTCCTACCGTGCAGTCGATGTACGCTCCGCCAGCCCTGACCCCGAGAGAGTCGATGACCTCCTCGAGGAGCACTGGGGTATGGCGTACCACCATCGCCGGCTGCACCGTCCTCCGCCCCCTCCGGGCGCTCATGGGCCTGATAACGCGCCGTGCTAAACTTGTGACCAACCGGCTGATTTGGGGTTGTCAGGCCCAAGTACGACGCAGTGTCCCAAACGCCCCGACATAGCCGCAAGGGTTTTTCTGTACTAATTTAAGACTTTTTCTAGAAAGCCTCTTGTCTCAAGAAAAGCGTTCGTTCAAAATCGGGGTCCTCACCGTCAGCGACGCCGGCGCCAAAGGAGAGCGCGCCGATACCAGCGGCGACGCGATCGTGGACATGACGACCGCGGCCGGCTTCCAGCTTGAGCTTCGAGACATCGTCCCCGACGAGAGAGAGCTGATCGCCGCCAGGCTCGCCGACTGGTGCGACGGTGGCGCCGTCGACGTCATCGTCACGACCGGCGGCACCGGCCTCGGTCCCCGCGACGTCACGCCCGAGGCGACCCGCGACGTGATCGAGTTCGAGGTCCCGGGGATCGCCGAGGCGATGCGCATGGAGACGCTGCGTGTAACGCCGCTGTCGATGCTGAGCCGGTCTGCCGCGGGCGTGCGCGCGGGATGCCTCATAGTCAATCTGCCCGGCAGCCCCAAAGCCGTCCGCGAGACGCTGGAGGTCGCCATCGAGGCCATCCCGCACGGCCTCGAGATGCTCCAGGGGCGCCGCGGCCATCCGCCTCACTAGACCCCGGCCTCGCCCGAGCTGCCACAGATGCGTTTCCACGTCCTGACCCTCTTTCCAGAGATGTTCTCCGGCCCGTTCGACCACGGAATAGCGGCCAGGGCGCGGAACAACGGCGCCATAGGCATTAGCCTGGTCAATATCCGCGACCATGCCGGAGACCGCCACAGGACGGTCGACGACTACACCTTCGGGGGCGGCCCGGGGATGCTCATGAAGCCGGAGCCCCTGTTCGAGGCCGTCGAGGCCCTCCGCGCCGCCGCTGATCTGGACAATGGCGTTCCCGTCGTTCTCATGTCGCCCCAGGGCCGGAGGCTGACCCAGCCGGTCGTCGAGGAGCTGTCGGGCAAACACGACCTGGTGCTCGTCTGCGGACGCTACGAGGGGTTCGACGAGCGGGTGCGGCGGCATCTCGCGACCGACGAGATCAGCATCGGCGACTACGTCCTCGGCGGCGGCGAGCTGGCGGCGATGGTGCTGATCGAGGCGGTCGCCCGCCTGGTCGAGGGGGTCGTAGGCTCTATCGAGTCGACCCGGGACGATTCGTTCGCCACCGGCCTTCTGCAGCACCCGCAGTACACGCGCCCCGCCGAGTTCCGGGGCATGAGGGTGCCGGACGTTCTCCTCTCCGGCGACCACGCCGAGATCGCCCGATGGCGACGGCGCGAGGCGCTGCGCAGCACCCTCGGGCGTCGGCCCGATCTGCTCGACACCGCCGATCTATCCGACGACGACCTCCGCTTCCTCGACGGGCTCCGGGCCGAAGAGTAGCGTCGGCCGTACGGCCCTCCGCCGCAGTTTCCGCCCGACCGGACGACGCAGGGCTTCCAGATGGACCTCATGGACCTCTGGGAGGAGAAGGAGTCTGTCCCAAGCCCCAAATCCCCCACCTCCGTCGTTCCCGCGAAGGCGGGAATCCATCCCCGACAAGGTGCGCCACTATGACACCGGAAGCAGTCCGTCACGCCGGCCAGCCCAATCAGGTGGGGAATCTAGGAAGCTCCAACATCATTGAACAGTTACGATATGGAGCGTATCGTAACGGTTCAATCTTGAGGGGATCTCTCGAAAAGCCGCCGCATCTCTCCGTCATACCCGCGAAGAGCCTGCCCTCGCGTAGGCGGGGGCGGGTAGCCAGGGGCGGGGTATTCCCCTCACCGAGTCTGAACACTTACAGCGTATCTTTAGTATTGACAGGGCGCTTCGCCGTTGCCAAATGAGGAGGGTGCTATGGCAAGCCGAGACTACGGCCCCGGGGAAGTAACGGCCTTGGGAGAAGCCATCTACGAGAAACAGATCCGAACCCGAATCGGGCCGTTGGAGAAGGGAACATTCGTAGTGATAGACGTCGAGAGCGGCGACTATGAAGTCGACGCACGGGACGCGACAGCCACGCGACGACTGCTGAAACGGAGGCCGGACGCCGTGACATACGGAGTGCGCGTCGGCCATCGCGCGGCATACAGCCACGTCGGCGGTTTTCGGACCCCTGGGCAATCGTGATTAGAGGAAGGGTAAGCGGCAATCAACAGGCGTTGATAGACATAGACATCATGGACGGCGAAGGCCGGCCCCGGTCCCTGGAGATTGTCCTGGACACGGGGTTTACCGGATACCTGACATTGCCCTCCGAATCCATCCGCCAACTGGGGCTGCCGTCCGTAGGTCAGCGCACCTTTGAGCTGGCCAACGGCGAGCTCTTTGACTTTCAAGTCTACATCGGCTCGGTGTCCTGGCATGGTCGTCCAATCGACGTGCTGGTACTGCAATCGGATAGCGTTCCATTGCTGGGCATGACCCTGCTCTGGGGTAGCCGGGTTTGTATGGATGCGCTGAGTGACGGAGAGGTTACGATCGAGGAGTTGTCACCCGTACCATCGTGCTAGACCTGCTTCACTTGATGACCCTGGTAATTTGTTCTACATCCCGAAACTAGCTGAAGCGAATGAACAATGACTGACGCACTACGGAGCTTTGGGCAAGGTCGTATCCCCGCGCTCCGCGGGCATTCGACTCACTAACTCTGAAACAGTTGCACTCCGTCAGGCCGGGTTGTGGTGCGCTTTGTCTGGTTGTGGTGCAGTACATCTGTGCTACTATCCCCGCGTGCAGCACTCCCAGCGCTCATCCCGAATCCCTCTGCATAACGCCCGCCTCGGAACACGGCGCGTCTTTTCGCACCACGGTGTGCCGACTCAGATAGGGCGAACCCGGAACAGGGTGTCTCATCTACCGGCCAGGTGTTCCACCCGCCAGATACAAACGGTACAGAATGGCACAGTTTCGAGCGAAAAAAACGACCGGCGGCCTCGACGCGCTCTCGCAGCCGTTCGCCTCGTCAGGTCTGAACAGTTACAAGTGTCCCTGGACCTTGCGCACGGACTGTCCCAATGTCTAGAATGGACGGGTTCCCCCGGCGAGGCGGTGAACCAAGCTCGCTGGACGCCCGTCAGCACCAACCACGCAGGTCCAGATACACCATGGATGCCCACGACCTGATCGATATCGAACCCAACCCGAACGTGGACGACTTCCGTCCCGGCGACACCGTCCGCGTCGGCACGAGAGTGAAGGAAGGCGACCGCGTGCGGACGCAGCTCTTCGAGGGCGTCGTCATGCGGCGCAGGGGCAAGGGTCCCGGCGCCTCCTTCACCGTCCGCCGTGTCGCCCACGGAGTCGGTGTCGAGCGGACGTTCCTGACCAATTCGCCGGCGGTGGAGGCCGTCGACGTGGTTCGCTACGGCTCAGTGCGCCGGGCCAGGCTGTACTACCTCAGGGGCAGGTCCGGACGGGCGGCCAGGATCAAGGAAGACCGCAGCCGCGCGCGGTAGACACCAGCCCGCGGACGTGGGCGCGGCGTTCCCGTCGCCGGTCGGCCACCGGCTCAGGCTGCCTTCGACCGCGGCATCTCCCGTGCCTCGTTCCCGGCGAGTGAGGCGATGACCTTCGTCGAAGTCGCCGTGGACGCCCCGGTGGCCCCGCTGCGCACCTTCAGCTACTCGGTCCCGTCCGCGCTGGACGTCCGCGTCGGGCACGTGGTGCGCGTGCCGTTCGGCCGGCAGCGTCTTCAGGGAGTAGTCTTCTCGTTGCCCGACGCGCCCGCCGTGCCCGAGACCCGCGACATCCTGAGCGTCTCCGGCTCCGTACCGCCGCTGACCGACGTCCAGCTTCGGCTGGCAAGGTGGGTCAGCTCCTACTACCTGTGTTCGCTCTTTGAGGCCGCCGCGCCGATGCTCCCCCCGGGCGGCCGCCTGCGGCGCAGGACCTACTACTCGGCCGGCGAAACGGTGTGCGCGAAGATCGACGACCTCACCTCGTTCCAGCAGAGGGTATTGGAATACCTGGAGGGCCGGGACATCGTGTCGGAGGAGCAGGCGAGCAGGGCGTTGGGAGACAAAGCCGGACAGACGCTGTCCCGGCTCGTGGACCGGGGATTGGTCGTCCGCTCCCACCGCTGGGCGGGCGCCAAGGTGTCCCGCAAGACCGTGGCCTTCGTCAGGCTGGCGGACGCGGCGGTCTCCGCCCCCGGCAGCCTCCCCCCGAATCCCAAACGCGCTCACCGCCGAACCGCGCTCATCGAGCACCTTCGGGAACAGGGAACTCCGATGCCTGTGTCCGATGCCCGCAAGGAGTACGGGTACGCGGTGAATGCGCTGCTGGACAAGGGGTGGCTCGAGCGCGAGACGGTCCCCGTCGACCGCGACCCCCTGGCAGGCGACGTATTCCCGGCGGCCCGGCCCGTCGTCCTCACCGAGGACCAGCGCAAGGCCGCGCTCGCCGTCGACCGCGCCCTGGACGATCGGGCCGTATCGCCGCGGACCTTCCTGCTGGAGGGCGTGACCGGAAGCGGCAAGACGGAGGTCTACCTGAACGCGGTGGAGCGGTGCCTCGCGCTCGGGCGTAGGGCCATCGTGCTGGTCCCCGAGATCGCGCTGACCCGGCAGACGATAGAGCGCTTCGCCGCCAGGTTTTCCGGACAGGTCGCCGTGCTCCACAGCGGGCTGTCGGCCGGGGAGCGGTTCGACCAGTGGTGGAAGGTGCGGCAGGGACAGTACGGCCTCGTAATCGGCTCCCGGAGCGCCATATTCGCGCCGCAGCCGGACCTGGGCCTCGTCGTGGTGGACGAGGAGCACGAGTGGACGTACAAGGACCACAACGCCAGCCCTCGATACCACGCGAGGGACGTGGCCTTCGCGCTGGCGAGGCTCACCGATGCCGTCGTACTGCTCGGCAGCGCCACTCCCGACGTCGTCTCATATCATCGCGCCGAGCGAGGCGACATGGGAATGCTGCACCTGCCCCGGCGCGTCGCTCCCGGCGACGACGGCGGAGCGCCCGGGGAACGTCCCCTCCCGAGCACCCGGATCGTCGACATGCGCCGCGAGCTCAGGGACGGGAACAGCGGCATATTCAGCCGGCCGCTGAAGGCCGCGCTCGAAGCGTGCCTGCGGGAGGGACACCAGGCCATACTGTTCCTGAACCGACGCGGCACGGCCTCCTACGTGCAGTGCCGGGGCTGCGGCGGAACGGTCGACTGCCGACGATGCGACCGCGCCTTGACCTACCACGAGGACAGGTCACGCTTGGTCTGCCACTACTGCGGCTACCGACGCGTCTCGCCATCCGTCTGCCCCCGGTGCGGCGGCCACCGACTGAGCTACCGAGGCATCGGCACCCAGGCGGTCGTCGCCGAGCTCGGCGGTCTCTATCCAGAGGTCGGCGTCCTGCGCTGGGACCGGGACTCGGTCGGCGGCCCGAAGGGCTACGAGAATCTGCTGGAAGAGTTCCGCTCCGGCGAGGCGCGGGTGCTGGTGGGAACCCAGATGATCGCGAAGGGGCTGCACTTTCCATCCGTGACGCTTGTCGGGGCCATCCTGGCCGACGTGGGACTCCACATCCCGGACCACCGCGCGGCCGAGCGGGCGTTCCAGCTCCTGTGCCAGGTGTCGGGTCGCGCCGGGAGAGGGCCTTCAGGCGGCAGCGTGGTGATACAGACGTTTCAGCCGGACAACTACGCTATCAAGGCCGCGGCCGCGCAGGACTACGCCAGCTACTACGAGCAGGAGCTCGCCCACCGCAGGGACCAGAGGAGCCCGCCGTTCTCGCGGCTGGTCCGTCTGGAGTACTCGCACACCAACCAGGCCGTCTGCGAGCGTGAGGCGCTGCGTCTGTCGGAGGACCTGCGCCGGGAGCGCGACGCGTGGGGCCACTCCGACGTCGAGGTGCTCGGCCCCATGCCCGGATACCCCGCGCGCGTCCGCGGGCACTACCGCTGGCGGCTGCACCTGCGCGGGCCCGCCCCGCGCCGCCTTCTCGAAGACGCAACGCTCCCAAGGGGCTGGGTCGTAGACGTCGACCCCGTGGGCCTTGACTAGGCAGCCTCGACGCCGCTCCGCCGGCCGGTCGCCGCCGCGTGACGGGCCGGCCCGTGTAGTCCGATGAGATCCCGATTTCTCTATACGGGCCTCTTTCTGCTGACGGCGGCCGTGCTGTGCATCGAGCTGCTCCAGATGCGGCTGCTGTCGTTCATGCTATGGCACCACCTGGCGTACATGGTGATATCGACCGCGCTGCTTGGGCTCGGGGCCGGCGGCGCGTTGCTCGCCGCCTGGAGCGAGCGGATCCTGCCCCGGTGGGAGGCGTGGCTGGCCGCGTCCGCGTCTGCGGCGGGCGTGTCGACGGTCGCGGCATTCGCACTGGCCGCGCGCGTCCGACTGGATACCTTCGACCTGTCCGGCTGGGACTACGCCGCCCTGGCCCTCTACTACGCCCTGTTCGTGGCGCCGTTCCTGTTCGCAGGCCTTGCATTGGCGATAGTGTTCACAGTCTGGGTGCACCGCATCGGGAAAGTCTATTTCGTCGACCTCGCCGGCTCCGCGCTCGGCTGCTACCTCTTCTACTACCTCATCGAGCCGCTGGGCGCCCCTCGCGCTCTCCTGGCTATGGCCGCCGTGCTCGCCGTGGCGGGGGTCGTCTTCGCACTCGGCTCGGGCTGCGGCCGGATGCTCGCGGGGACCGTGGCCATCGCCGTCGTTCTCGCGGCCGCGGTGCCCTGGGCCGACGAGGTGGTGCCGGCCCGCCCCGCCGGCACGAAGACGCTCGCGGAGACGATGGAGCTCGACGGCGCCCGCATCGTCGAGACGCGCTGGACGCCCATCTCGCGCATCGACGTCGTCGAGGCCGATGACTCGGTCCACCCCTTCCTCCCCGGCTGGTCCGGCGATTCGATCAAGGTGGCGACCGTCGACGGCGACGCGCAGACCTACGTCTTCCGCAGACCTGACGTCCGACGCGGCGCCGAACGGCCGGAGCTGGCCGCGCTCACCAACTACGAGCTGGCCATGCTGCTCAGGCCCGGCGCCGACGTGCTCATCATCGGGCCCGGCGGCGGCCACGAGATCTTCGTCGCCCACCAGATGGGCGCGTCGTCGGTCACCGGCGTCGAGCTGAATCCCGCCATGTTGGAGATCGGCCGCGACACCTACGCCGAGTTCGCCGGCCACATCTACCAATCGCCCCTGTCCGAGGCCGTCGTGGGCGAGGGGCGCAGCTTCGTGCGGCGCTCGGGCCGGCAGTACGACGTGATACAGATGACCGGCGTCGTCACCTGGGCCGGGCTCTCCTCGGGCGCGTACGTCCTTTCGGAGAACTACGTCTACACCGTGGAGGCCTTCCGGGACCTGCTCTCCCATCTCGAAGCCGACGGCATCCTGGCGGTCTCCCGGTTCCGGCTCACCCCGGCGAGGGAGACGCTTCGCGTGGTCGCCATCGCCTACCGGGCCCTCGACGACCTGGGCGCGGCCGAGCCGGCCGACCACATCGCCGTCATGAGCCTGAACCCCGTGCTGGCCATGGTGCTGACCAAGCGCTCGCCGCTGACGCCGGCCGAGGTCGCCGCGCTGGAGGAGGTCGCCGCGGAGGCCGACGGCATCATCTTCGCGGCGCCGGGGATCGAGACGAACTCGGCCTACTCCGAGATGCTCGCGGCCTTTGCCGCCGGCCGGGAGGCGGAGTT
The DNA here is from genome assembly GCA_965261815.1 of Dehalococcoidia bacterium. GTDB lineage: Bacteria > Chloroflexota > Dehalococcoidia > Lucifugimonadales > CAZENU01 > CAZENU01. Next base: position 1,599,619 of record CBDHDR010000002.1, on the reverse strand, counting down.
CCTCGACGCCTATCCCTACAACGTCGCGCCGGTCTACGACGACCGGCCGTTCTTCTTCGAGTACTACAGGTGGTCCCGCTTCCTGGACGACTTCGGCGAGGTGGACGAGTCGCTGAGGGGCGTCAACCGGCCTGTGGCAGTCACCGTGCTCGGCAGCATGCTCGGCGTGGGCGCGCTGCTGTCCGCCGTGCTGATCCTGGGTCCGCTCGCGCTGTTCAGGCGGCGTGGGCTCCGCGTCGATCGCTGGTGGTCCCCGGCCGCCTACTTCGGCCTGATAGGCGTGGCGTTCATGTTCGTCGAGATCAGCATGATGCAGCGATTCGTCCTCTTCCTCGGCCACCCCGGGTACTCGATTCCCGTCGTGCTCGGCTCCCTGCTCGTGTTCGCGGGGATAGGCTCGTACGCGTCCTCGAAGCTGCCGTTCCGGCCGCCGGCCAGGCTCGCTGTCGGCCTGCTCGGCGCGCCCGCCGCGATCGTCGTGCTGCTGCTGGTCCAATCGCCGCTGTTCGACGCGCTCCTGGGCGCGCCCTTGGGGACGCGCGTCGCCGTCACGGCGTGCATGATGGCGGTGCCGGGCGTGCTCATGGGCATGCCGCTTCCCACGGGGCTCGCCGTCGTCTCCCGCGTCTCCCGTCACCTCGTGCCGTGGGCGTGGGGAATCAACGGCGCCGCGTCTGTCCTGGGCGCGGTACTGGTCGTGTTCGTGGCCATGGCGCTGGGTTTCACGTGGGCCGTCGGCATCGCGGCCGCGCTGTACGTCGCCGCGCTGGCGGTCATATCGCCGCTGCTGGCTTTGACACCCGACTCGGACGTGGCCTAGAATTCCGCCCCGGCCGCCGCCTCCACCATGACAGCCATGCCAGAGTTCAAATACACCGTCGTCCGCATCGGCGTACACCCACGCGACACGATGGAGCCCGAACGGATCGAGCTCGAACGCGTCGGAGCGCGTCACGTAGTCGCGCCGTATACCGACGACCCCGACGAGGTGCTCGAAGCCGCCCGCGAGGCCGACGGCGTGATCGACCGCGAGTCGCCCATGCCCCGGCGGGTGCTCGAGGCGCTCGAGCGCTGCAAGGTGGTACTGAGGACCGGCATCGGAGTGGACGTCGTCGACGTCGAGGCGGCCACCGAGCTGGGAATCGCCGTAATCAACCTCCCTGACCTGTGGATCAAGGAGGTGGCCAACCACGCCTTCGCGCTCATGCTGGCCTGTAACCGCAGGCTCCTCGTGCTCGACCGCGACATCAGGGGCGGCAAGTGGGAGCCGATCACCCCGTCGCCCGTCGGCAGCCTGCACGGAGAAACGGTGGGCCTGGTCGGACTCGGCAACACCGGCCGCGTGTTCGCGCGCCGGGCCGCGGCGTTCGAGATGGACGTCATCGCCGTCGATCCCTACGTACCCGACTCGGTGTTCGCCGAGTACGGCGTCGAGCGGGTCGGCTTCGACGAGCTCCTGGCGCGGTCCGACTACGTCTCGGTCCACTGCCCGCGGACGGAGGAGACGTTCCACCTGTTCGACGAGGCGGCCTTCCGCGCGATGAAGTCGACGGCGTACCTGATCAATACCGCCCGCGGCCCCATCGTCGAGCACGCGGCGCTCGTCAGAGCGCTCACGGAGGGCTGGATCGAGGGCGCCGGACTGGACGTCCAGGAGTTCGAGCCGCCCGGTCCCGACGACCCGCTGATGAAGCTCGACAACGTGGTGCTGACCCCTCACACCGCGTACTTCTCCGATCCCGCCATCTCGTCGGTCCCGGTCAGATGCGGCCAGGAGGTGGCGCGGGTGCTGACTGGGCGCATGCCGCTCAATCTCGTCAACCCCGACGTGCTCTCCAAACTCCCCCTGAAGTCTGACTGAAGCACGGCATCGCCAAGCCGCCCAAAGCGGCGTTGCAGTCTGGCTTTCAGGCGTGCTAAGCTTCCGCACGCTCATACTCCGAGACCTAACGCCAGAGGGCGCACGATGACGCGACGCGTCGACAACATATTCACGAATTTGACCGCCTTCCACCGCGCGACCGGTGGATTGGGGAGGTATTAGGCACGACAGCGCGCTGTCGCGTCTTATCGAAGGCCTCCCGCTCGGGAGGCCTTTTCTTATGCCCCGCAAAGGGACCGCAACGAGATGACGATACTGCTTCGACTGGCCGGCTACGGTCTGCGACACAAGCTGCCGCTCGCCGGCGGATACGCTGCGGCGGTACTGTATTCGCTGACCTTCATGCTGATCCCGAGACTGCTGGGGACGGCCATAGACGAGGCCGTCACCAGTGGACTGCAGAGCCAACTCCTTTTCGTGGCGCTGGCGATCGTCGGGATCGGCGTGCTCAGCGCCGTGTTCGGCTATGTCGAGGGATACCTGCTCGAGATGGTCCACCACAGGGTCGCCTTCGACCTGCGCAACGATTTCTACAAGAAGGTCCAGAACCTCGGCTTCGGCTTTCACGACCGCCAGCAGACCGGCGACCTCATGTCCCGCGCTACTTCCGACGTAGACGCGGTGAAGCAGCTCTCGTGGAGCTTCGCGCATGCGGCGCACCTGGCCGCCTTCGTCTCCGGGGTCATCGCGCTGATGCTGCTGATGAACTGGAAGCTCGGTCTCGTGTGCGGCGCCTTCGCGGCCGTCGCACTGTGGCGCAGCTTTGCGGTCATCCCGACCATGGTGCGGACGTGGCACGCGGCCCAGGATGAGATCGGGCAGATGACCCGGGTGGTCCAGGAGGCCCTGGTCGGCATGCGTGTGGTCAAGGGGTTTGCGTCCGCCCGTTTCGAGCAGAGAAAGTTCGCGGCCAGCGCGTCGTCGGTCCGCGAGCTCTTGACCACCGCCGGCCTCATATCCGACTCGCGGAAGGCGCTTTCCGGGCTGATAGTCAACGCCGCGATCGTCACGGTCCTGTGGATCGGTGCGCGCGAGGTGGCCGCCGGGAGTCTCAGCGCCGGCGAGGCCGCGGCCTTCGTGTTCTACATGGGCGTCCTGGGGGGACACGTCTTCTGGGCCGGGTTCATGGTCACCTCGTTCACGCGAGGCATGGCGGCGGGGCGACGGCTCGTCGACGTCCTCGACGCGGAGTCGCCGGTGGCGGAGCGAGACGACGCAGTGGAGCTGCCCCGGGCCCGCGGCCACGTCAGGTTCGAGCACGTCTCTCTCGCCTACGGCGCGGACGCGCCGGCCGTTCACGGCATCGACTTCGAGGCGCGGCCCGGCGAGCTGGTCGCGCTGCTGGGCGCTCCCGGCTCCGGCAAGAGCACCATTGTGCACATGGTCCCGAGGTTCTACGACGCGAACGCCGGGCGAGTCCTGCTCGACGGCGTCGACGTAAGGGACGCCACTCTCGACTCCCTGCGCCGCAACGTCGGCATCGTCCTGCAGGACTCCTTCGCCTTCGCCGCGACCATCCGGGACAACATCGCCTACGGGGCCGACGACCCGTCCATGGACGAGATCGCCCGGGCGGCCCGGGTCGCCCAGCTTCACGACTTCATCGTCGGGCTGCCGGACGCATACGATACGTGGGTCGGCGAGCGCGGCATCACGCTGTCGGGCGGACAGCGGCAGCGGCTCGCCATAGCCCGGACCATCCTGCTCGATCCGCCCATCCTGATCCTCGACGACTCAACGTCCAGCGTCGACGTCGGGACCGAATACCAGATCCAGAAGGCGCTGGCCCAGGTCGTGAAGGGGCGCACGACCTTCGTCATCGCGCATCGCCTCTCCACCATCCGGAACGCCGACAAGATTCTCGTTCTGGACCGCGGCCGGATCGTCGAGCGCGGTACCCACGACGGGCTGCTGACCCAGGACGGCTACTACCGCCGGATCCACGATTTGCAGCTTGCGCCCCGGCAGGCAGGATCACTTGACGAGGCCTATCAGGCCGTTCGAGAGGGGGAGTGATGTCGACCGCAGACGCGAGTCCGCGGAGATCGGAAGGAGCGTTGCTCGACGACGAGCACCGCACCGGTCTGCATACCGTCGGCACGATCTGGCGAGTGCTGCGCTACCTTCGAGTACACAGGCTCACGGTCGCGATCGTCTTCGCCACGATGGCCGTCTTCACGGCGACGCTGGTCGCAGTTCCCTGGTTCATCAAGCTGATCATCGACGACTACATCGTCAAGCAGGATGCCGATCTGTCCGGCCTGGACTCGCTGGCCCTGGTTTTCGGTGCGGTCGTCCTGGTCCACTACGCGAACGACCTGGTCTACCACCGGAGTCTGGTAGTGTTGGGACAGCGGGTGCTCTACGCGCTCAGGACCGACCTTTTCGCGCACCTGACCCGGCTCTCGATGGGCTTCTACGACCGCAACCAGGTGGGCCGGGTCATGTCCCGCGTGCAGAACGACATACAGCAGCTCCAAGAGCTGCTGAACATCACGATCGTCTCGGTGGCCCACGTCGTCAGCCTTGTCGGAGTGACCGTCGCGATGTTCGTCATGAGCGCGCGCCTGGCCCTGATCGTTCTCGCGTGCGTCGCGGTCGTCATACCGCTGCTGGTGTTCTGGCAGCGCTACGCCCGCATCTCCTTCGAGCGCGCCCGGCAGGCCGTGGCCGACGTCAACGCCCAGCTCCAGGAGGGCCTCACGGCCGTTCGCGTAATTCAGAGCCTCAACCGCGAGAAGGCCAACGTCGAGACCTTCGACGAGGCCAACCGCGAGAACCTGGGCGCCAACCTGAAGGCGACCAGGTTCTCGGCCGCGCTCTTTCCTTCGGTCGAGGCGCTCAACGCGGTCGGCCTCGCGTTGGTCGTCTTCTTCGGTGGAAGCATGGTGCTCGACGGCTCACTGGAGGCGGGCGTGGTCGTCGCCTTCGCACTCTACCTGCAGCGGTTCTTCGAGCCGATGGAGCGGCTGACCCGCGACTTCGGCCAGGTCCAGAGCAGCGTCGTCTCCGTAGCCCGCATCTTCGAGATACTCGACATCGAGCCGGCGGTCCGGGACAGGCCCGATGCCGTGCGCCTGGACCGCGTGCGCGGCGACATCCGCTACGAGGGAGTTGGGTTCTCCTACGACTCAGACGTGCCGGTCCTGCACGGCGTCGACCTCGAGGTCAGGGCGGGTCAGACAGTCGCGCTGGTTGGCCCGACCGGCGCGGGCAAGACGACCCTGGTATCGCTGCTGCTGCGGTTCTACGACGTGACCGAGGGCCGTATCACCGTGGACGGCTACGATATTCGCGATCTGAACCAGGACTCCCTGGGTCGGCAGATGAGCGTGGTGCTGCAGGAGCCGTACCTGTTCAGCGGGACGGTGCGTGAGAACATCCGCTACAACCGGGTGGACGCGACGGACGAGGCTGTGGAGTCGGCGGCGCGCGCGGTTGGGGCGCACGAGTTCGTCGAGCGTCTGTCGGATGGATACGATACGGAGCTTCAGGAGCGCGGCGGGAACCTTAGCGTGGGCCAGCGCCAGCTGATCAGCTTTGCGCGGGCGCTGGTGGCGGACCCACGAGTGCTGATCCTTGACGAGGCGACGGCTAACATAGACACGCAGACGGAGCTTCGGATCCAGCGGGCGTTGGGCGAGCTGCTGCGCGACCGGACGGCGCTGGTGATAGCACACCGGTTGTCTACGGTGCGCAACGCCGACAAGATCGTCGTGCTCGAGGAAGGCCGGAAGGTGGAGGAGGGCAGCCACGATGAGCTGATGGCTCTCGACGGCCTCTACGCCCGCCTGCAATCGGTCACGACGGGAGAAGGAGCTTGATTACCGTCCGTCCCCGCTTCGGGCCCGCGAAATCGAGCAGGTTCGGACACCCCACCTCCTTCATTCTCGCGAAGAGCCTGCCCTCGCGTAGACGGGGGCGGAAATCTATCCCCAGCATCGTGGGCCATCATCACCCCGCAAGCAGTCCACAACGCCGGCCTTCCGTATCAGGTGGTAAGTCCTGGGGTAACTGTTCAGTCTTGAGGGGCCCACACAACCCGCTCACCCTGAGTTGCGCCGGTGCTTCACCGGCGCGTATCGAAGGGCGCGCGCAACCTCCCCACCGTCATTCCCGCGAAGGCGGGAATCCAGGGGCGGGGTATTCCCCTCACCGAGTCTGAACACTTACGTCCTGGGCGAGACCTTGCCCCTGGCAGCACATCCGTGCTAGTCTGTGCTTGTGGCAAGCACTCCCCCGCAGATGGTTCGAGTCCCCCTCACGCGCCCATGTCCCGGACGCGGCCGTACACCGGGCGTACCATCCTGTCACGCGGTGTCCCGCCTCAGATAGGACCAGTGGCACACCCGGTGTGCCATTTCTGTGCCATTTCTCGGCCAGGTGTGCCACCGCACAGATAGGGATGGCACAGAATGGCCCAAAATGGCACACTTTCGTCGAACCGAGGCCGCACTCGGTGAGAGGGCGGTACGGACAAGCCGGGGTTGACAAGAAACCTTCGTTTCGATAATATAGTTCGCGTGACACGAATATTTCGAGGCGAACGTTGGAACAGGACAGACAACTACTCTCAGAGAGGCTGGTCGAGCTGATGGAACGCATGTCGTTCCAAATGCGGCCCCGCTCCCTAGGCGCCTGGCAGGACCTGGAGTTGACGATGCCCCAGGCCAAGACGATGTTCCTGCTCCACAGGCAGGGCCCGACACGCATGGGCGTACTCTCCGAGCACCTGGGACGGGGGCTGCCCTCGGTCACCAGCATGGTTGACCGGCTGGTCAAGAAGGGTCTGGTCGAGCGCGTCGAGGACCCTTCGGACAGGCGCGTCGTCGCCTGCAGGCTTACCGACGAGGGCGGCACGGCCGTGGAGCGCTTCTGGCAGGTGAGCAAGGAGCGGCGTCTCGCCCTGGCCGACGCGCTGACCCTGGAGGAGCTCGAGGTGGTCGTTCCGGCGCTTGAGATACTCACCCGTGCCGGCGCAACGCGGGAGACGGAGCAGCCCGCGGCGGCCGCCGGCAGGGTCGTGAGTCTATGAGAGTCCTCCTGCGGCTGACCGCGTACGCCTGGAGGCAGCGGGTCTACCTCGGTGGCGCTTACCTGGCGATGGCGGCCTCCACCGTATCGGTCATGTTCCTTCCGATCCTGCTGGGCCGCGCCATCGACACCGCGTTGGAGAGCGGTCAATCCTCCAGGCTGCTCCTGCTCGCCGGCGCGATCATGCTCGTCAGCGCCATGCGCGGCCTGTTCGGGTACGCCCAGACCTATCTGTCCGAGTCCGTTTCGCAGCGGGCCGCCTTCGACATACGCGAGGACTTCTTCAGAAAACTCCAGAGCCTCAGCTTCGGGTTCCACGACAAGCAGCAGACCGGCAACCTGATGTCCAAGGCGACCGCCGACGTCGACGCGGTCCGGATGTTCGTCAGCATGGGGATGGTCAGGGGCCTCTCGATATTCCTGACCATCGGCGTGGCCGGCGGGTTGATGTTGGCCACCAACTGGCGGTTGGGCCTGGTCAGCATGGCCTTCGTGCCGATCGTAGTGTGGCGCGCCCTCACCATGTCCCGCAAGCTGCGGCCGACCTGGATGAGGGTTCAGGAGGAGACCGGGAATCTGACCACCGTCCTCCAGGAGAGCCTCGCCGGCATACGCGTCGTCAAGGCGTTCGGCGGCCGAAAGTACGAAGAGGACAAGTTCGACAAGAAGGCGGGCCTCGTCGCCGACCTGACCTACGCCGCAACCCGGCTCTTCGCCTCCCACGGCTCGTTCATGACATTCGTCTTCACGCTGGCCATCGGCGCGATCCTTCTCGTCGGTGGCAACGAGGTCATCGATGGACGGCTGACGGAGGGCGAGCTCGCCTCGTTCATTCTGCTGATGGGCATCATGCAGATGCCGGTCCGGATGGCCGGATGGATGGTCAACACCTTGACCCGTGCCTCAGCCGCCGGCCAGCGGATATTCGACGTCCTCGACGCCGTCTCGCCGGTGGCCGAGAGGCCCGGCGCCGGGCCGATGCCCCGCGCGCGGGGCCACGTGAAGTTCGACCGTGTCTCCCTGGGCTACGGCGAGGACGACGCCGCCATCGAGGACGTAGACTTCGAGGCGCGGCCGGGGCAGCTCGTCGCCATCCTCGGGGGGCCGGGCTCCGGCAAGACCACGGTCGTGCACGCCATCCCCCGCTTCTACGACGTCGCGAGCGGAGCCGTCACAATCGACGGCACCGACATCCGGGACGTGACCCTGGCGTCGCTCCGGTCCAACGTGGGCATCGTCCAGCAGGACGTGTTCGTCTTCGCGGCGACGATCAGGGACAACATCGCCTACGGAGTCGACGACGCAACGCACGAACAGATCGTCGCCGCGGCGACTGTCGCGCAGCTGCACGACTTCATCGACGGCCTGCCCGGCGGCTACGACACGCTGGTCGGCGAGCGCGGGATAACGCTGTCCGGGGGCCAGCGGCAAAGGCTCGCCATTGCTCGGACCCTGCTGCTCGACCCGCCCATTCTGATCCTCGACGACTCGACGTCCAGCGTCGACGTCGGCACCGAGTACAAGATCCAGCGGGCCCTCGCCGAGGTCGTACGCGACCGCACCACGTTCGTCATCGCTCACAGGCTCTCCACGGTCCGCAGCGCCGATCTGATAATCGTGCTCGAGGGCGGACGCGTCGTCGAGCGCGGCACCCACGCGGACCTGCTCGCCCGGGACGGCTTCTACCGCCGCATCCACGACGTGCAGCTCGCCTCAGAGGAGGAGGCCCCGGTCGACGCACTATTCCAGACGGAGGGAGGCAGCGCATGATGTTCGGCGGCGGTGGCGGCGGCGGCGGGTTCATGGGCGGACGCATGATGGCGCGCCGCATGGGCCTCGACCAAGAGGACGACGGCGGGCAGCTCTACGATCACAAGGTAGTCGTGCGGCTGTTCGACTACCTGAAGCCGCACTGGGCGCTGCTGCTCCTCACCATCGGCGCGATGTTCGTCTACACGGCCACCGTGGTCGCCATACCGTGGTTGGTCCAGCAGATCATCGACGACTACATCCGGGAGCGAGACCTGACCGGCATGAACTGGATCGTCGCCATCTTCGTCGCCGTGGCGGCAATCCAGTTCGGCGCCAACTACGTCCACCTCCGCGCAATGGCCTTCGTGGGGGCGCGGGTGCTCTACACCCTCAGGGTGAGGCTCTTCCGCCACATCCACAGGCTCTCCATGTCGTTCTTCGACCGGAGCGAGGTCGGCATGACCATGTCCCGCGTGCAGAACGACGTGCAACAGATACAGGACTTCCTGTCGGTCGTCGTGCTCACGCTCGCGGACGTGGTCGCCTTCGTAGGGATCGTGACCGTGATGATGCTGATGGACTTCCAGCTCGCGCTCATCACCCTGACGGTGATCCCGCTGCTGTTCGCGATGCTGGCCATCTGGCAGCAGTACGCCCGAAGGTCGTTCATGCGGGTGCGCCGCGCCATAGCCGTCGTCAACTCCGGGCTGCAGGAGAACATCTCCGGCGTGCGGGTGGTGCAGAGCCTGAACCGCGAGGACGCGAACATCAGGCAGTTCGGCACCGCCAATCGCGAGAATCTCGGCGCAAACCTCGAGGCGACCCGCTACACGGCGGTACTCATGCCCTCGGTCGAGGTCCTCAGCGCGCTGGGCCTGGCGCTGGTGGTCTTCTTCGGCGGCCGCATGGTGCTCGACGGCTCAATCGAGGTGGGCGTGCTGGTCGCCTTCGCCCTCTATATCCAGCGGTTCTTCGAGCCGGTCCGCAACCTCACCATGCAGTACGGCTCGCTCCAGCGCGCCATGGCCTCCGGAGCCCGCATCTTCGAGATGATGGACCTCGATCCCGACTTCGAGGACAAGCCGGACGCGGTGCGCGTGGACCGGGTTCGCGGCGACGTTCGCTACGAGGGAGTCGGCTTCTCGTACGAGTCGGAAGTGCCGGTGCTTCAGGGCGTCGACCTCGAGGCCAAGGCGGGTCAGACAGTCGCGATCGTCGGCCCGACCGGCGCCGGTAAGACGACCCTGGTGTCGCTGCTGCTGCGGTTCTACGACGTGACGGAGGGCCGGATAACGTTGGACGGCCACGACGTGCGCGATCTGAGCCAGGACTCCCTGGGTCGGCAGATGAGCGTGGTGCTGCAGGAGCCGTACCTGTTCAGCGGGACGGTGCGAGACAACATCCGCTACAACCGGGTGGACGCGACGGACGACGAGGTGGAGTCGGCGGCGCGCGCGGTTGGGGCGCACGAGTTCATCGAGCGTCTGTCGGAGGGATACGACACTGAGCTTCAGGAGCGGGGCGGGAACCTGAGCGTGGGCCAGCGCCAGTTGATCAGCTTCGCGCGAGCGCTCGTCGCGGACCCACGAGTGCTGATCCTCGACGAGGCTACGGCGAACATAGACACCCAAACGGAGATGCAGATCCAGCGGGCGCTGGGCGAGCTATTGCGCGACCGGACGGCGCTGGTGATAGCGCATCGGTTGTCCACGGTGCGCAACGCGGACCGAATCGTCGTGTTGGAGGACGGTCGTAAGGTAGAGGAGGGCAATCACGATGAGCTGATGGCCCTCGACGGCCTCTACGCCCGGCTGCAGTCCTACTCCTTCCAGTCGAATGGCGCCCGGGAGACGACCATCGAAGGCGTCTGGAACGTGACGATCAACTCCCCCCGTGGAACGCAGCAGGGCACGCTGGAGCTGACCGCCCGCGGCTCGTCGTTCGGCGGCGCCTGGGAAGGGCCCCGGGGCAGAAGTGAGTTCGACGGAGGCAGGCTCGAGCAGGGCAATCTGGAGTGGGACATCGAGATGTCCGGCCCCAGGGGTACGATGGCCCTCTCCTTCCGCGCCACGCTGACGGGAGACCAGATGACCGGACGGGTCCAGTTCGGGTCATTTGGCGAGGGGTCGTTCCTCGCCGAACGCGCCCGCGGCCAGGCGAAGCCAGACCAGGCCGAGGACGTCGACTGAGCGCGTGAGACTCCCGGATTCCTTGGCCGCCGTGGAAGATGTAAGATTACCGGCGACGATGAGAGCAGGCGAGGGAAGCGGCAGGCGGCGGCTGCGGTCAGCCGCCCCGGTATGCCAGCACCAGGATGTAGATGACCACCGGTAGCAAGATCAGCCAGAGGATAGCTCTAGGCGACAGTTTCACGGCGAGTGCGATTCTATCAGAGCCCGGCCCAGGACGGCGTACCTGTATATGGGCTACAGGCTGATCGGGCTCGACATAGACGGTACCATTCGTACCGCGGACCGTCCGCCTTCGGACAGGATGCGTCGTGCGATCGCTTCGGCCGAAGAGGCGGGAGCCGTGGTCACGCTCGTCACCGGCCGGATGTTCCGGTCGGCGATAGCGGCTACCTCGGAGCTCGACATCACGTCGCCCATCGTTTCGTTCCAGGGCGCGCACGTCGCCGACCCGACGACGGGTGAGGTGCTGCACCATCTGCCGCTGGAGCCCCACATGTCGATCCGCGCGCTGGACGCGCTGGACGGCTGGCCCAACGAGATTCTGGCGTACATCGGGGACGACGTGTTCGCCAACGTGCTCACGCCCTGGGTCGAGGCGTACAGCGAGCGCAACAGGGGCGGCGTGCGGGTCGTGTCCGACCTGAGGACGCTCGCCCACGACGAGCCGACGCGGCTGGCCGTGCTGGGCGCCGAGGACGAGATCGGCGAGCTCGACAGGCGGCTCAACGCCGCGCTGCACGGTGAGCTGTACGTGACCCGGTCGCTGCCCACGTTGTGCGAGATCCTCCATCCGGGCGGCGGCAAACGCAGCGGCCTCCAGTGGCTCGCCGACCATCTGGGGATACGCCGCGAGCAGACCGTTGCCTGCGGGAACAGCTACGAGGACGTCGAGATGCTGAGGTGGGCCGCGCTCGGCGTCGCGTCGCACGAGGCGGTCCCGCAGGCAAAAGAGGCGGCCGACCTGGTGGCCCGCCCCATCGAGGAGGACGGCGTGGCTATCGTGATCGAGGACCTGCTCGCCCGCGGCGAGATAGGCTGAGCCCGGGAGCCCAGGCGTTGGGCGCACCGCGACAGAGACCGGTCATTGTGGTGCTGGGCAGCATCAACATGGACCTGGTGGTCGCGGCGCCGCGGCTGCCGTTACCCGGCGAAACGATCGCCGGCGACGACTTCGACATGACGCCGGGCGGCAAGGGCGCCAATCAGGCCGTCGCGGCGGCAAAGCTGGGCGCCGAGGTTCGGATGGTCGGGCGCGTGGGTGAGGACGCCTTCGGGCCGATGCTGCTGCGGGGGTTGGGATCGTACGGCGTCGACGTGTCCCGGGTGGCCTCCGACCCCGACGGCCCCTCGGGCACGGCGGTGATCCTGCTGGACGCCGATCGTGAGAACCACATCGTCGCCGTCTACGGCGCCAACATGCGCTGCGACGACGAGCAGGTCCGCGAGGCGCGGTCGGCGCTCGACGGCGCCGACTGCCTGCTGCTGCAGCTCGAGGTCCCACTTGAAGTCTCGCTGGCGGCCGCGCGGATTGCCCGGCAGAAGGGCGTGCCCGTCATACTGGACCCCGCGCCGGCGTCTGCCCTGTCCGCCGAAGCCTACGCACTCGTGGACGTTTTGACGCCCAATCAGACGGAGGCCGCGGCGCTGGTCGGACACCCCGTGGGCGATGTCTGCCAGGGGCGGGCGGCGGCAGCGGACCTCTCGCGCAGGGGTGTCGGGGCAGCGGTTGTGAAGCTGGGCGAGCGGGGAGCCGTGTACGTCTCCGGCGATTCGGGGGACCATGTGCCTGCGTTCGACGTCGAGGCAGTGGACACGGTTGCGGCAGGCGACGCGTTCGGCGGAGCGCTGGGCGTAGCGCTGGCCGAGGGCAGGGACTTGGCGGCGGCGATTCGGTTCGCCTCCGCCGCCGGGGCGGTGGCTGTCACTCGACCCGGCGCGCAGGCCGCGATGCCGTCCCGTGACGAAGTGGAGAGCCTGCTACGGTCGAGGCCCGAGGAAATCGGCGCGAACGCTGCCGAGTAGCCGCCGCGCGGTGTTGCGGTTAGTGAACGCTACTTCTTTGGGGGGTTGTTGCCCCTCCCCGTTCCGGACGGGTTGCCCGTCCTGCTCGGTAAGTTCGGGTTCTTCCCTCCTCCACCTTTCCCACTACCGCCGCCGCCACCCTTGCCGCCCTTTGCCATGATCGTCGGAAAGTTCATGTTCTATCTCCATAGTGTCAAAGAAGATCAAGACGCGAAGTCGTCGACGAGCGCTTCGTCGTGACGCTCGGACAGAGGGCGGGGGTCCCCTGACTTCGACCGCCCTGAGCCGATGAATGTGAGGCTGTCCATAGTCAGTGGTCGCGCGGCTCCGGGGGCAGGTACTGAGTCAGGGCTTCTCTGACGACCGCCGCGATCGACTTGCCTTCTGAGAAGGCCCGCCGCCTGGCCAATTCGTACGTCGCCTCGTCCAGCTGTATCTGCGTTCGTCTCATCGCGGAAAATCTCCCTGGTGCCGTCATGACATCATACCAATTATTACTGCTCACGCGTCCAGCGCATGACGAAGCGGCGGGAACTTCGCGTCAACCGGGGCGGCGAAGGGGCTGTCCGGTTCGATATGTGGCGACTCGCCAGAGCCACTCCGCCGGTCCGAACAGGAAGCGACTCGACCACGCCTGCGACCACCACAGCTGCAGCGCCCACACCGCGAATACGAACACCAGGAGCGCGCTTCGGTTCACGAAGTCGACGTCGCCCAGCAGGGTTGTCAAGACAAGCACGCCCAGCAGCGTCTGCGCCAGGTAGTTGGTCAGCGCCATCCTCCCGACTGCGCGCAGACGCCGCTTGAGCCAGTTGTCCTCGCGGCTGTTCCAGAGGATGATGAGACTCATGTATCCCAGCGCGCAGGGAATCGTGCCGAGCGTATTGGGGATCTGGCCGATAAAGGCGACCTCGCGCGAGTAGTCGTTCGCCGCGGTGACGACGACGCCAGCGCTGGCAAGGGACAGGCCGACGGCAAGCCCGACCATTGCGGTCAGTCGGTATGTTCTCGCCGGCAAGCCGCCGTTCATAAAGCCGGTGCGATACAGGCCGGCGCCGAGCAGAATCAGCCCCAGTGCGCGCAGGAAATAGCCCAGCACGAAGGGAAGCCCAATAGCCTCTTCGGTCGAAATCTCACCCGGTGTCCAGAAACCCGACAGCGATGCGCTGGTCGTGTCGGCGATGGACTGCATGAGCAGTGCACAGGCAATGGATAGCGCGAACACGGTGGCTCCAACGGAGATGAGGAGCCAGTTCGGCAGCTTCCGCAGGGCGATCAGAAAGACCGACGACACCGCGTAGACCGTCAGCACGTCGCCATCCCACAAGAGGAGGTGGAGGACGCCCATTATCAGCAGCAGCGCGTTTCGCCACAGGTTCAGCAGGACCGCGCGCCTTCCTCTCTCGCTGGCGCGGTCGATGAAGAGAACCATCCCCGCGCCGAACAGCAGCGAAAACAACCCCATGAACTTCTGGTCGATGAAGATCTCGCCGAAGATGCCCACAGCCCAGTCGAGCCATGTCTCTGAGCCGCCCGCGCTCAGGTTGAAGTAGGGCGCATTGCCAAGCTTGAAGTTAACGGCGTTCATCAGCAGGATGCCGAGCACCGCAACGCCGCGTATCAGGTCGAGGCTGGTTATCCGCCCGGACTCGCGAACGGGACCGGAATCAGGGGTCTGGCAACGCGCTGACAACAGGTCGAGCTCCTTCAGGCGAGAGCGGGAGAGTTAACCTAGCCTCAGTCTAGACGGCGTTTCCAAAGTGCATGAGTGAAGGTAAGTGGTGGACCAACATCCTGGTGTCGATGGCAACCGCTCAGACTTGACGAGGCGAACGGCCGCGAGAGTGCGCTGAGGCCGCCGGCCGTTTTTCCCCTGGAAACTGCCCCATTCTGTGCCGTTCGTATCTGGCGGGTGGCACACCTGGCCGGTAGATGACACACTTGGTTCCGGGTTCGCTCTATCTGAGTCTGCACGCCGTGGCGCAAAATGACGCGCCGCGATCCGAGCCGGGCCTGCTGCAAGGAGATGGGGGGACGAGCACGGGGTCTGATCCACGCCAGGAAACTAGCACAGATGTGCTGCGCATCGCAACCATGCCTGCCGGCCTGGATTCCCCACCTGATTGGGCCGGCAGGCGTGACGGACTGCTTGCGGTGTCATAGAGGCGCACCCTGTCGGGGATGGATTCGCGCGTTCGCGGGAATGACGGAGGTGGGGGATTTGGGCCGGTGTAGGTGTTCAGACTCGGTGAGGGGAATACCCCGCCCCTGGATACCCGCCCCCGCCTACGCGAGGGCAGGCTCTTCGCGGGTATGACGGAGAAATGCGGCGAACTTTCGAGAGATCCCCTCAAGACTGAACAGTTGCCTGCCGGTCGTAACTACTCAGAGTCGCCCACTCAACCAACTACGCCTCGTGCCGCATCGCCGGAGGCTGTCGGGTTCCGGGCCTGGGTTACTTGTACAGCTTCTTGTTTATGTACTCGCCCCTGAGCTGCCCGGCGGCGAGTATGTGGCCGTCCATGGCGGCCAGCAGGTCGTTCTTGTTGGCGCCGGCGGCGAGGTCGAGCTCGGCGTCGAGCGCGTAGATGGTGAACACGTACCCGTGTGGGTACTGCGTCTTCTTCGACCCCACATGGTCGTCTCGCTGGAAGATGGAGATGACGTTGGGCGGCGGACAGGGCCCGCTCCAGCCCGTGACGTCGTAGTCGTTGATTCCCTGGTGGGTGTTGGGACCTATGGCAGCCACCTCAGTGGTGGTCGCCACGTGCTCGACCAGTTCGGTGACGTCGGCCGGTATGTTCCAGAGAACCCAGTGCACCCGCGGCGACACCACGCCCAGCTCGTACTTCACCGCGTCCGGGTCGTCCACGATGATGGCGAAGCTCTGGGTGCCCTCAGGCGCGTTCGCCCACGCGAGAGGCGGCGACTTGTCCTCCCCGTACTTGGCGTCGTAGCCCGCCTCCGGGTACCAGTAGTTGTCGGTGCAGGTGAACTCGATCGGGATGCGCCTGATCCTGGAGAAGACGCTGCTGGTCACCTCCATCGTCATCTCGAACTCCTGGGAGACCTTGTACTCCGGCGTGTCGAGCATCTTGCCGGTACCGCCGGTGGCCGCCGCGGCCTGTCCGCCTTCCCCGTCTGAGGCGGGGGCCTGCGCCGCCTCCTCCGCGGTATCGCTCGAGCACGCTGCCGCCATGAGAGCCAGGGCCAACAGCGCGACCGCCGTGATCACATAGCTGCGAAGGTTGTTCATGGCTTGCCTCCGTTCACGGGCGACGTCGCCACTCCTGTACGAACCGACTGGTGACTCCCATCCTACCGCGCAGGTCCGAATGCGGCAATAGAATCGCCGACGGGGACGGACGGCGCTCCGGGTCTATCCCGCGGGCTGGCCGTCCTCGAGTTCGGTGAGGCGCCGTTCGACCTCGGCGAGCCTCGCGGACCCCTCGTGCACGAGGAAGTAGCACCGCCGCAGGTACAGGTCGGCCAGCTCGGCGCCGCGCCGGTATTCCGACTTGGCGGCCATCATGCCCCTGCCAGCGCACGACGAGCCGGGACCCTTGCGCGAACTCCGTCGCGGGAGTCAGACGAGGCGGAGAAATCCCCACCCTGGAATCACACAGGGGTCTCCCTGCGCGGGAATGACGGTTATGGGACCCGAATGGGAGTTACTTGTACAGCTTCTTGTTGATGTACTCGCCCCTAAGCTGCCCGGCGGCCAGGATGTGGCCGTCCATGGCGGCCAGCAGGTCGTTCTTGTTGGAGCCGGCGGCGAGATCGAGCTCGGCGTCGAGCGCGTAGATGGTGAACACGTACCCGTGTGGGTACTGCGTCTTCTTCGTCTTCATGTAGTCGTCGCGCTGGAAGATGGAGATGACGTTGGGCGGCGGGCACGGCCCGCTCCAGCCGGTGACGTCGAAGTCGTTGATCCCCTGGCGGGCGCTGGGCCCGATGGCCGCCACCTCGGTGGTGGTCGCCACGTGCTCGGCCAGATCGGTGACCTCGGCCGGTATGTTCCAGATGACCCAGTGCACCCGCGGCGAGATCACGCCCGGGTCGTACTTCACCGCGTCAGGGTCGTCCACGATGAGAGCGTACGACACGGTGCCCTCTGGGCCCGCGGTCCACGCCAGGGGCGGCGACTTGTCCTCGCCGTAGCGCGCCTCACCCGTCTCCGGGTACCAGTAGTTGTCGGTGCAGGAGAACTCGATGGGGATGCGCCTGATCCTGGAGAAGACGGTGCTGGTGAGCTCGATGTCCATCGGGAACTGCTGCGCGATCTTGTACTCCGGCGTGACTTCCATCTTGCCGGATCCGCCGGTGGCCGCGGCTGCCTGCGCGCCGTCGCCGTCCGACGCGGGGGCCGCCTCCTCCGCGGTATCGCTCGAGCACGCCGCGACCAGGAGAGACAGGACCAGCAGGGCGATCGCCGTGGCTGCGCAGATGCGAAGGTTGTTCATGGCTTGCCTCCGTTCACGGGTGACGTTGTGACGACGTTGCCGGACCGGTCAGTGGCGACCATCCTACCGCGCAGGGCCGGAAGCGGCAAGAGAATCGTAGCCTTGAACTGTTCAGACTTGTTGGGACGAATGGCGATGCGTGGGTTTCGTAGCTGGGTACCCCACCCCTAGATTCCCGCCTTCGCGGGAATGACGGTTATGCGAGGGTCTCCCTTCGCGGGTATGAAGGTGCTGTGGCTAACGAGAATTTCTCACGAGGTCTGAACTGCTACGTAGCCTTGATCGTCTCGTCGCTGGACGTGGCGCCACGGTGAGGTGGCGCGCTCTCCTCTTGTGCGTGCACCTTGCGCCAGCCATACCCGCTACCGAGCAGTGATATCATGGGTGAACGGATAGACCACGGTCGCCTGCAGTTAGGCTGAGTTGTCTCGCATGGGCTCGGAATAGTCAGAGGGATGGCCCGGTGCCGCCGACGATACGCGAGTTGATCGCCAAACTTGAGAAGGCAGGCTTCACCAATCGGGTCGGTCGCGGTAGCCATCGAAATTTCGTTCATCCCAGAGTGGCCAAGCCAGTTACTCTGTCCGGTGGCCCGGGCGAGGACGCCAAGAAATATCAGGTTCGGGCCGTAAGTGCGGCCATAGCAGCTATGGAGGAGTCCGAGAGATGAAGGACGGCGCACGATACGTCAAGATCGTCGAATGGTCCGATGATGACCAATGCTTCGTAGGAAGCGCACCCGGGCTGATCTACGGCGGATGCCACGGGCTCGACGAAAAAGAGGTGTTCGACGAGTTGTGCGACATAGTCGACGAGGTGATCACGTTGTATCAAAGGGAGGACAGGCCATTACCCCCTTCGACGGCAGGTCGCGACTACGCCAACAAGCTGCTGGGCGTCACCTGACCGCGAAGATTGGGTGCTGCCTGACGCTGGGCCGGACGGGAAGGGCCCCGCCGCGGGCCCCCAGAATCGACGGCGCTGCTATGGTTCTCCCGCGGGCTGGCCGTCTTCGAGCTCCGTGAGGCGGCGCTCGACCTCCGCAAGCCTCGCGTATTCCTCGTGCACGAGGAAGTAGCAGCGCCGCAGGTACAGGTCTGCCAGCTCCGCGCTGCGCCGGTCGTCGGACTTGGCGGCTCGGACCAGGCGAGGGATGTTGTGGTTCTCCGGGAAGTGGCGGGCGAGCAGAAGAATGTCCTGCTCGGCCTCCTCGACCTGACGCGAGTCGGAGCCGTCGACAGCGAACCGGAGCTTGCCGACCATCTTCGTGAGCTCTTCCAGCTTGTCGCCCTCGCTCATGAGCCCGTAGAGGACGTCCCTGACGCCGTCCCCTTCTTCCTCGTCGTCCTGCTCTTCCTGGGGGGCGCCGAGGGCGGGCGCGTGCAGATCGTACATCTCGGCGTACTCCTGCACGGCCTCGTTGATCGACATCATGCCCTGGGCGACGTCGTTGGGGTCGATGTTCCCGGCGAAGAGGATGTCATCGTCCCGCTGCTGGGCGAGGGAGTCGAGGAGGTCGTAGCTCTCGACCTGCTCCGGAGTGGGCGGCAACGCGAACGCGGACAGGTCCTTCGGGCCGATCTCGCCGACCTGGTTCATCAGGCACGGTGGCACGTACTTGGAGACGTCCACGGTGATGGGAAGTATGACCACGTAGGTCGCCCACACCTCCTGGGCGTTGGACCTGTTCCTGAAATAGAGCAGCGCGTGGCCCTTCGGCTCCTGTCTGCTGCCTCTGTCGAAGGTCAAGTCCATATCGTGCCGACCGTGCGGCCCGGTCTCGGCCCATTATACGCCGTAGAGACAGACCGCGCCGGGCAACCGCCTTCTTCGCCGCGCTATACTGATCGCAGGGAGGCGTATCGACGACGATGCCAGGCGCCATGGACAACGGATACCGGTGGATCCTGAGGCCGCTGCTCTTCCGGCTGCCTCCGGAGCGCGCGCAGGCGGTGGCCGACTTTTTCCTGGCCCGGAGGGTGCCGTCCACGGTCCTGGGATCGGTGCTGAAGATGCACAGCGGACGGCTCTTCGTCGAGCTGTGCGGGGTCACGCTGGAGAACCCGGTGGGACTGGCGGCCGGCTACGACAAGAACTGCGACATGGTCGGTGGGCTGTCCCGTCTTGGCTTCGGGTACCTGACCGTCGGGACGGTCACGGAGACAGCCAGGCCGGGCAACGACGCGCCCCGGCTGCTCCGGCTGCCGAAGGAGCAGTCACTGCTGAACGCGCTCGGCTTTCCGGGCGCCGGCCTCGAGGCCGCGGCGGCCGCCCTGGAGCGGTCGAGAGATGCGGCCGGGAGCACCCTGCTGATCGTCAGCGTCGCCGGGACCACCGTGGAAGAGTTCGTGCGGTGCCACCGGCGGCTGGAGCCGCTGGTCGACGCGATCGAGTTGAACATCAGCTCGCCCAATACGAGCGGGCTGAAGATGTTCCAGGAGCCCGAGGCGCTTGGCCGTCTCATAGGCGAGATAAACGACGGACGGCAGAAGCCGCTGCTGGTGAAGCTCCCCTGGTGCGGCGTGTCCGGGGACGACGGTAGCGTGCCGGGCGAGGAACGAGAGCGGCTCGCTGCGCTGGCCCGCGTATCCGTCGACGGCGGCGTCGACGCGCTGACGGTCGCCAACACCCGGCCCACGGCGGACGACAGACTGTCGACCGGCGCCGGCGGCCTCAGCGGGCGCGGGGTGTTCGAGAACATGCTCGCGATGGTCGCGGATGTTCGAAGCGAGGCGGGGAACGGCGTGGCGATCAACGCGTGCGGCGGCATCTTCTCGGGGGAGGACGCGTGGCGCGCACTCAAGGCCGGGGCGACGACGGTGCAGCTCTTCACCGGAATGGTCTACAGGGGGCCCGGCATCGCCAGGATGATCAGCCAGGAGCTGTTGAAGATCATGGATCGGGAGGGCGTCGACGCGTTCATGTACGCCCTCGAGTCGGGGACCGACGACCGCTCCGCGTGAGGAGGGTCGCTACCGGCAACTGTTCAGAGGTGGTGCTCCTCCCACAGCCCGTTCACCCCGAGTAGCGCCGATGCTTCATCGGCGCGTATCGAGGGGCGGGCGCAGGGTCTCGCCAAGCGTGAACAGATACTGCTAACGGGCGGCTTTGATTTCCTCGACCCGCTGCTCCATGTCCTCGCGGTCGGCGCCCAGCTCGACGGCGCGGTCCAAGGCCTGCGCCGCCTCGTCGTCGCGCCCCATCCTCGTCAGCACGAGCGCCCGGTTGCCGTGGGCGGCGGAGTCCTCGGGGTCGAGCTCGATTGCGGTGGCGAAGTCCTCGAGGGAGCGGTCGAACTCGCTCAGGCCGCCGAACAGCACGCCGCGATTGACGTAGGCGGCCGCGTACTCCTTGTTCAGCCTGATGGCCTCGTCGAAGTCCTCGAGGGCCCGCAGATGCCGGCCGAGGGAGACGAGAGCCACGCCGCGGTTGTACCGGGTCGCGGCGACTTTCGGGTCTATCCTGATGGCCTGATCGAAGTCGGCCACGGCCTCCTCGTAGCGGCCTATGTTGGCGTAGGCGGTCCCGCGGCCGTTGAGTGCGTCGAAGCTCTCCGGGTCCCGTTCGATGCCAGCGCCGAAGTCCCGTAGGGCCGCCGGGATGTCGCCGTTGACGATGTGTATCTGGCCCCGTCCGACGTAGGCGCGGGCCAGATCGGGGTCGAGACGCAGGGCCTCCTCGTAGCCGATGATTGCGTTGTCCAGCTCGCCGGCACTCCTGATGACGGTGGCCCTGTTGTAGTACGCGACCGCCAGCTCGGGGTCGACCCGGATCGCCGTGTCGTAGTGCTGAAGCGCTCCCGCGGAGTTGCCCATGCGCCAGTACGCCTCGCCGCGGCCGTTGAAGGCGAGGGCGTTGGTCGGGTCGAGGTTCATCGCGTTGCCGAACTCCGAGGCGGCCTCGACGTAGCGGCCGGCCTCCATGTGCTCGACGCCGATCCGATAGCGCTCCTCGGCCTCGGTCTCCCCGGCGCACGCGGAGAGGCCGCAGGCCAGCAGCGCCAGCAGACCGGCGGCGATTAGGCGGCCGGCGGCCAGCCGGGGCCGCCCGCTTCGGCTACGCCCCGGCATGGGCCAGGGAGGCCTTGAGCTGGCTCACGGTGATGTTGCCGCCGCTCATCACGAGCACGACGTTCTTGCCGGCCAGCGAGTCCCTGATCTTGAGCGCGGCGGCGAGCGGAGACGCGCCCGCGTGCTCGGGAAGGCTGTGCGTGTGCTCGACGTGCAGGCGAATCGCGTCGTCGATCTCGCGCTCCTCGACCAGTACGAAGTCGTTCAGCATCTCGCGCATGATCCGCTGAGTCAGCTCGTAGCCGGCTCTGGTCGCCAGGCCCTCGGCCTCGGTCTCGACTTTCGCCTCCACGATGCGGCCTTCCTTCCACGAGAGGTACGCCCCCGGCGCGGCCGCTGCCTGCACTCCGACGACGCGCACGCCGGGCCGCACGGCCTTGGCCACGATGCAGGCCCCGCACACCCCGCTGCCGCCCCCGACCGGGACTATGATCACGTCCGTCTCGGGCAGGTCCTCCATGATCTCGAGCGAATAGGTGGCCACGCCGGGGACCAGGCCCCATTCGTTGGCCGAGTGGATGAACCGGAGCCCCTCCTCCCTGGAGAGCCGCTCGGCGTGCGCCAGCGAGTCGTCGAACTTCGCGCCGTGGAAGACGAGATTCGCGCCGAGCTGACGCATCGACCTGACCTTGTTGGGGTTGGCGTCCACGGGCACGACGACGTTGGCCTGCACTCCGTAGGTCCGCGCGGCGTGGGCCACGCCCTGTCCGAAGTTCCCGGTAGAGGCCACTACGACGCCGGCCTGCTTCTCTTCGGGGCTGAGCATCGAGACGACGTTGAGCGCCCCCCGCATCTTGAACGCGCCGAGCGTCTGGTGGTTCTCGTGCTTGACGTAGACCCTGGCGCCCACGAGCTCGTCGAGGGCCGGGTAGTGGTGCAGCGGAGTGCGTACGATGTGGGGTTCTATGCGGCGGCGCGCGTCCAGCACGTCGCCCAGGGTAGGCCGTTCCGTCAATTCGTTCTCCTGGATCCGCGGATCGAGCGCTCCCCGACCGGGCCTCCGAGCCGTCTCGTGCCCGTCGAAAAACCGGGCCGTGGCCCGCCATTAGCGCAACTGCTACCATAGCATACGGATGCCCGCCGCCTCACGAGCGTGTCCTCCCCCAATGCCCGTACACCGCCAACGGTAGCGACCTCTCATGCCGATCCACGTGCTCCCGCCGGACGTCTCGTCCATGATCGCCGCCGGCGAGGTGACCGAGCGCCCCGCGTCCGTCGTCAAGGAGCTGATCGAGAACTCGCTGGACGCCGGCGCGACGGAGATATCGATCGAGCTCCGCGGGGGCGGAGTGGACCTGATCAGGGTTGTCGACAACGGCGTGGGCATTGCCCGCGACGAGGCCGAGCTGGCCTTCCAGCGTTTCGCGACGAGCAAGCTGGTCGACCCGTCCGATCTGGGCTCGATAGCGACGCTCGGGTTCAGGGGCGAGGCGCTGCCAAGCATCAGCGCCGTTTCCCACGCGACGATGGTCACACGTCCGCCCGCCGAGACCTCCGGGACCCGGATCGAGGTGTCCGAGGGGCGCGTCGTGGGCAATTCGCCTGAGGGCGCCGCGCCGGGGACGTCGGTCACCGTCCGGCAGCTATTCCGAAACGTGCCGGCCCGGCGCAAGTTCCTGCGCTCCGCGGCCGCCGAGGCCGGAAGGACACAGACGCTCGTGGCCCGGTACACGCTCGCGTACCCGACCGTTCGGTTCAGCATGCGGGTCGAGGACTCCGAGGTGATCGTCAGCACCGGCTCGGGCGACGCCCGGGAGGCGGTCGCGGCGGTCTACGGCGCGGCGGTAGCCGAGGCGATGCTGGAGCTCGCCTCGCCGGGGCCGCCGGACGGCGGGCGCGCGCCGAGAGTGTCCGGGATGATCGCGCCGGGGTCGGTCTCACGGTCCAACCGCAGCCAGATCACGATCTTCGTCAACGGCCGTTGGGTCCAGAACCGGATGCTCAGCTACGCGCTGCAGGAGGCGTACCACGGGTTCCTTCCGGAGCGCCGGTACCCGGTCGCGGTCGTGGAGGTCGCCCTGCCGTACGGCGACGTCG
Organism: Dehalococcoidia bacterium; assembly: GCA_965261815.1. GTDB lineage: Bacteria > Chloroflexota > Dehalococcoidia > Lucifugimonadales > CAZENU01 > CAZENU01. Next base: position 1,576,167 of record CBDHDR010000002.1, on the reverse strand, counting down.
ACGTCAACGTGCATCCGGGCAAGTCTGAGGTCCGCTTCAGGCACGAGGGCTCCGTGTTCGCCGCGCTGCAGCAGGCGGTCCGGCAGACGCTGACGGCCCACTCGCCGGTACCGGAGCTGGGAGCCGCCTCGGTCCCGCGCCCGAGCCCGGCGCAGCCGGTCGTGGAGCACTCGTTCTGGCCGGTAGGGCCTCCCGGCGCGTCGGTCGGCGGCGAGCCGGAGCCACAGGCGGCGGCCGGCCAGCCCGTACGGCATGAGGACCACGGTATCGGTCCCGTCCTGGCCGCGCCGTCGCTGGCGCCCTCGGCCGCGCTGCCCAGCCTGAGAGTGCTGGGCCAGGTGCAGTCGACGTACATCGCGGCGGAGGGCCCGGACGGCGTGTACCTGATCGACCAGCACGCCGCCCACGAGCGGGTGCTGTTCGAGAGAGTGAAGGCCGAGGCGCTCGCCGGCGCGCCGGAGGTACAGGGGCTCATGGAGCCCGTCACGATCGCCCTCGACCACCGCCAGGGCGAGCTGCTGGAAGCGCACGGCGAGCTGGTCCGTCAAATGGGGTTCCAGGTGGAGCCGTTTGGAGGCAGCGCGTACATCCTGAGGGGCGTCTCGGTCCTGATCGGCCAGAGCGACCCGGCCCGGAGCTTCCTCGACGTTCTCGACCTCATGTCCGAGGGCGGAGGCTTCGAATCGTGGGAGGACCGCGCCGCCTACTCCATCGCCTGCCACGGCGCCATCAGGGCCGGAAAGACGCTCACTACCGAGGAGATGACGGAACTGGGCCGCCAGCTCGAGGGCTGCGAGCAGCCGCACACGTGCCCCCACGGGCGTCCGACGATGATCCACATGAGCTCGGCGCGCCTCGAGCGAGAGTTCGGCCGGCGCTAGAACGAGCGGCGACTTGCGTCCGACACGCGGGATACCGTCTCCGCAAGTCCCGCCGCTCGGAGAGCCGGATCGGGCTATACGAACGGGAAGGTCTTGTTGGGTTCGTAGCCGGGTAGGACGTGGTCGTGGGGCCTGCCGACGACCAGCTTTCCGCCCTCGACGAATCCCTCGGGCCTGCCGTCGAGGACCGCCGCCATCCGCTCGCGCCACGGCCGCAGCCGCGCTTCGGCTCGAGTCCAGGGTCAGGTCGTGGAGCTCGCGGGGGTCTTCGTCCAGGTCGAAGAGATGCTCGCGGCCGGTCTGGGTGAACCAGACGTACTTGTGGCGCCCGTCGGTCAGGTACTGGTGGGCGAGGTCGTTGTCGTAGTTGCCGGAGTGCTCGCCGTGGAGTACGTCGCGCACGCGGTCGACGTCGCCGCGCGCCACAGGCATCAGGCTCCTGCCGGTGCACGACCCGGGTATCTCCAGCCCCACCGCGTCCAGGATGGTGGGCATTATGTCCTGCAGTCCCACGGGCCCCTTCGGAGTCAGCCCCGCGGGAAGTCCCCAGCTCAGCGGCGGCCTGACGATGAATGGCACCCTGGCCGACGGCTCGTACGGGAACGTCTTCTTCAGGCGCTGGTGGTCGCCCAGCATCTCGCCGTGGTCGGAGGTCATGACGATCAGCACGTCGTCCATCAGGTCCCGCACGAACTGGTTCAGCCTGCCGATCTGGTCGTCGACGAAGTTGACCATGCCGTAGTAGGCCGCCCTGGTCGTCCGCAGGTCGTGCTCCGGCAGGCTTACCTCCCAGTAGCCGGGGTGTATGCCCCGCCGCGGCGAGTCGTACACCGCAGCCCAGTCGCCGACGAAGGGCTCAGGCAGCTCTCGGGACATGTAGCGGTCGTAGTAGAACTTCGGCGGCGCGAACGGCGGGTGCGGGTCGATGAAGGAGAGGGTGAGGAAGAACGGCGTCGACGGGTCGCGGCGCGTGAGAAAGTCCATGGCGCGGTCGACGACCCAGAACGAGTGCATCTGCTCCTCGGGCAGGATGCTGGGGCGGCCGCCCCAGCCCCCGGAGTCCATGCCCTGCGCCTTGCCTGCGTCCATCTCCATCCGGCCGTGCCTCGCGCGGAGCCACTCGACGTAGTCGTTGTCCGGCCCTGTGTTACCGTCCGCGAGCTGGACGTGCTCGAAGCCGTACCGCTTGCGCTTCGGGGAGAAGTGCATCTTGCCGATCATCTCGGTCTGGTAGCCGGCGTTCGACAGCTCCCCGGCCAGCGTGTGCGGCGGGTCCCACTCCACGTCCTTGCCCCCCACGACGCCGTGGGCCGCGGGCGCCATCCCGCTCATGATGCTGCGGCGCGCGGGGATGCAGGACGGCGTCTCCGAGTACCCGCGCTGAAACAGAGCGCCGTGGCTGGCGTACCAGTCGAGGTTCTGGGTCTGCAGCGCGTCGGGCGACAGGGGGTCGAGCCCTATCGCGTCGTGGCGGTGCTGGTCGGTGATGATGAGCAGGACGTTGGGCCGCTCCACGGGACGGGCCTCGATGTCGGACTGCGTCAACGACGGTGCGGTCTTGCGGGCCATGTCTTTCGCAGCTCCTGCTCCGGTCGACGGTCGCGCCGCGGGAACGCGGACGGACGCACGCCTCGGGCCGGGACATAGCTTACCAGAGCGCGCCAGAGCGGCACGGAAGCGTGGTACTTGGCAGCTCTCACCGTATCGCGTGGGACTTGCGGAGCGCTCCATTAGTGATCGGATAAGTGCCAAGGGTCGCGCCGCAGTAGGTGGCGGCGCAACTGTAGTACCCTGCGACTCATGAGCGCTCGACTGTCTCGAGTGCCATGACCTCTGTACACGTGCCAACACCCTGCTAGGTGAACTGACCTTTGCCATGGGGCGATAGCTCCAACGATTCGGGCAGACGCAGGGTCGTTATCCCGCGGAGAGTGAAGAATGCACTCTTCACGGTCCAGAAGGGCAGATGCTCATACTGCGGCCGTACCCATCGCATCCGCTACCTTGAGATCGACCACAAATTCCCGTTCAGCCGAGGCGGCGGTAACGAGATCGATAACCTGCAGCTTCTCTGCACTCCCTGCAACATGCGAAAGGGGATTCTGTCCGATGAGGAGTTTCGCCGCCGCTACCAGCGGCTCCTGCCTGCCGACGGCAGCATCCCCTATCCTCCCATTCCCCAGGACGACTTTACTGATGAGACCCAGCGGACCAGGGCGCCACAAGCGGTGCGCGCCATCTACCACGAGCGCTTCTCCGCGTACCGACAGAGCCAACGCGGCGGCTGTGGTCTTCTCGCGGCCACAGTGGCACTCATCCCTCTTGCCCTGGCGCTGCTAGCCCTGATGTATTGACGCTCCCGACCGGCCGCGGATCCCCAACCCGATATGCCGCCGAAGGCGGGGCAGCCGAAGGCCTTTGGGCGGTCGCGAGGAGTTTGGGGAGACAAGCCCTTCCACCCGCCGCCCGGAGAGGGGTCAGCTCGGTCCGCCGCTCCGCAAGAGGTGCTTTGGGGTGCGCATCGCTTGGCTTTGGGGTCGGTGCGGCGCTGGGTGGCGGGTGGTTGGGCCGGCGTCGGCGCGCTCCGCTGACTATGGCGGTGCGCCCCGACGTGTCACATACAGCCTACGACAGAACGAATGTGCGCGTCAATGGGTGCGAACATCCGTTTCCGGGCAATTCTCGGCCGACGCGGGTCACGTTCCCCGATGTATCGCATGCGGTGACAGCCGACACCCGATTGACCCGATGACCCTCCGGGAAGTGTCGAAGACGAAGGCTCCCGAGGGGTCGGATCGTGCGGCGTCTCCTTGAGCATGGGCGTTCGCGTGGGCCGGTGCTCCTTTACACTGAAGTCGGGCGCTGGATATAATCCCACAGTTGGGATGCGTGGCTCCGGGGTTTCTGACGATTGCCACGCTCTTTCCAGAGGCGGGATGGCCGTTCTTCCCATAGTCGAGTTTCCCGATCCCCTGCTGCGCCGGCGAGCCAAGCCGGTGCGCGGGATCGACCGTAGGACGCGGCGGCTGATCGACGACATGGTTGATACGGTACGCGCGGCGAGCGGCGTGGGACTCGCCGCCAACCAGGTTGGAGTGCTTAGACGAGTCATCGTAATACAGATGCCGGACGAGACGGGGCCGAGGGCATACGTGAACCCTCGGATCGTCTACCGGCACGGCTACAGGGACGTCGTGGAGGGGTGTCTGAGCGTTCCCGGATACTCGGCGGTCATCACCAGGTCGATCTGGGTCAGGGCCGCCGGTCTCGACGGGGAGCTCCGGGTTGTGCGGTTCCACGCGGACGGCCTGCTCGCCCAGGCCCTGGAGCACGAAATCGATCATCTGAACGGTATTATGTACATGGACCATCTGAAGAGCCACCAGGAGCTCGTCGAGGACCGACAAGAGGTCGAGCGGCTTCCTGTCGAAGCCGCGGTCGCTTGACGCTCCACACACCTCCAATGACTTCTCCAGGCGATGTCGAACGCCCTCCGGAGCTGGCCCTCGGTCGCTCTCCCGAGATGCTGACGTCGCTGGCGGGCTTCCTCTCGGTACTCGGTATCGAGGCCTATCTCGTCGGTGGCGCCGTACGGGACATGCTGCTCGACCGGGAAGTACGTGACCTCGACATTGCGGTAAAGGCCGACGCCGCCGAAGTCGCCTCAGATCTGGCGTCCTTCCTCGACGGCGCCGCGTTCCCACTGGATGCCGAGCGCGCCATTCACAGGGTGGTGAGCGGCGGTGCCGCGGTCGACCTGGTGGGCATCGACGACATCCGGGCGGACCTGGCGCGCCGAGACTTCACGGTGGACGCCATGGCCGTCTCGGTCTCCGATCTGGCGAACGGCGCCGCGGCCACGGTGATCGATCCCCACGGGGGCATGAGAGACCTGAGGGCCCGCGAGATCAAGATGGTTTCGCCGTCCGTGTTCGCCGACGACCCGGGCCGGCTGATGAGGGCCGCTCGGCTGGAAACCCAGCTCGGCTTCAGGTTGTCGCCCGATACGGAGGCGCTCGTCCGCGGGCAGGCCGACATGGTCGGCCTCGTGTCCGGAGAGCGCATTCGGGACGAGCTGCTCAGCATCCTGGCCGAGCCCGGCGCGACAACCTCGCTGCGAAGGCTCGACGACCTGGGGCTGCTGTCGGCGGCGCTCCCGGAGCAGGACGAGTCCAGGGGCGTCACCCAGCCGAAGGAGCACCACTGGGACGTGTTCCACCATGCGATAGAGACGCCGGGGCAGGTCGAGGCGCTGTTCGAGTCCGAGCCTCGGACGGACGGACTCGTCGCCGGCCGGACGCCCCGCTTCGAGGGCATGCACGAGTACTTCGCGGGGCATGCGGCGGACGGCCACACGCGGGCCACCATGCTGAAGCTCGCGGGACTGCTGCACGACATCGGCAAGCCGGCTGCGAAAACCGTCGAGCCCTCGGGCCGGATCCGCTTCATCGGTCACCACACCGAGGGAGCGGAGATCGCCAGAGCGGCGCTCACGAGGCTGCGGCTCAGCCGCCGCGGCGTCGACATGGTGAGCGGGATGGTGCGGCACCATCTGAGGCCGGGCCAGATGGCACAGGGCGACGATCTGCCGTCGGCCAGGGCCGTCTACCGGTACTACCGGGACGTGGGCGACGTGGCTGTAGACACCGTGTACCTGAATCTCGCTGACTACGCAGCGGCGCGCGGGCCGATGCTCGGCGAAGAGGAGTGGGCCGTACGGTGCCGTACGGCGGCCCACATCCTGAAGGCCGCCGTCGCGCCGGAACGTCTGGCGCGACGGCGGCCGCTGATCGACGGCCACGATATCATCGACGTGTTCTCGCTCGAGCCGGGGCCGGCGGTAGGCGCGATGCTTGAGACCGTCCGGGAGGCGCAGGCCGCGGGCGAGGTTGGATCGAAGGAGGAGGCGTTGGAGTTGGTCAGGGAAAAGCTGAACGTGGGAGACGACGGTGCGTAGATACGGCACCACTCTGATACTGATCGCGCTCCTCGTGATCGCGGGCGTGCTGATACTTGGCTTCAGGACGTTCAGCATCGCTGGGTTCGAACGGGGCGCCGAGAACTCCACGCTGGGGATCGAGCTGGGGCTCGACCTCCGCGGCGGCAGCGAGCTGCGCTATGAGGCCAACCTCACGGACCCGGATACTGGCGAGGTGATACAGCCTACGAGCGACCAGATGAAGGCGCTGAAACGGTCCATCGAGCGCCGCGTCAGCGCGTCCGGGTTCGGCGAGCCGACGATACAGATACTCGGGGACGACCGGCTGTTGATCCAGCTTCCGGGCATCAAGGACCTGGCCAGGGCGAAGAAGATCATCGGCGAGACGGCCCAGCTCGTCTACTACTATCGGACGTTCGACGTATCGCAGGCGATACCGGGTCTTTCCCAGGAAGACATCCTCGGGGCCTCGATCGTCAACATCGACGAGACCGGCAGTATCGTCGCGCCGACCTCGACGGCCACCACAACGCCTTCGGACGAGGGTAGCGAGAACGCCGCTACGTCGACTGCCGCCACGACCGCTTCGGGCGGCGAGTCGAATGGCACGACCACCTCCCCGGACGCGGCGTCTCAGGCCACGTCCACGCCGGACGACGCGGGCGCGGCGACGACTACCTCGGAGACTCTGGATGAGTCCGCAACCTCGACGCCGCTGTTTCCGGCGATCAAGATCGACCTCACGCCGGACGGAGCGGATGCCTTCGAGACGTTTGTCGGGCGGCTGTTGGAGAGCCTGGCGGAGGTCCCGGGCACGGAGCAGGCCGGCGAGGACGGCGCCCCGGTGCCGGGCACGGGCGACCGGTACCCGAACTTCCTCGCCATGACCTTCACCGCGGGCACGTCTACCGAGATCCGGATACCGCACTCGCCGCTGGTGACGGTCGGTCCCGGCCAGGTCGTCGTCCTGTCCGACGTCCCGAGCGTGGTCAGAGTGGACGACACTGACAGCTTCACGGTAAGCCTGATAGGCAGGGCCGCCGACCGCGACGAGGCGGTCGGCGTATTCGGCGAGATGCCGAACATACGGCTCGCCGAGGTGCTGGGCAAGGTGGACGAGGACGTGGGCCTCACGGGCGACGACATGGCCCGCGCCTACGCAGGCCAACACCAGACTTCGGGGCTGCCGATCGTCAACATAGAGTTCAACGCGGACGGCACACGGAAGTTCGGAGAGTTGACCACCCGGGTGGCCGGCACGGGCAACCAGGTCGCCATATTCCTCGACAAGCAGGAACTGTTCTCGTCGGGCGCGAGGCGTCCGATCACGGGCGGGGCGGCGTTTATCGAGAGCCGCCTCTTCACCTTCGAGCGGGTGACGGACCTGTCGCTGCTGCTCGAGTCGGGCCGCCTGCCCATCCCGATCAAGCTGATACAGGAGCGGACGGTCGGCGCGACGCTCGGAGACGAGTCGCTGGCGAAGAGCCTGGTAGCCGGCCTGGTGGGCCTCGGGCTGGTGCTGCTGTTCATGGTGCTGTACTACCGCATGGCGGGAGTCGTGGCGGCCGTCGCCCTTCTGACCTACGCGGTGCTGTTCCTGGCGATCGTGAAGGTGCTCGCCATCTCGATGACGCTCTCGGGTGTGGCGGCGACGGTCCTCTCCATAGGCATGGCCGTCGACGCGAACATCCTGATATTCGAGCGCATGAAAGAAGAGCTCAGGGCCGGTCGGACGCTGCTGTCGGCGGTCAACATCGGATTCAACCGCGCGTGGACGGCCATTCGCGACGGCAACGTGTCGACGCTGATCACCTGCGCCATCCTGTTCTGGTTCGCCGACACCCTCGGCGCCAGCATCGTGCAGGTGTTCGCCATCACGCTGGCCGTCGGGGTAGGAGTCAGCATGTTCTCGGCCATCACGGTCAGCCGCACGCTGCTCAGGGTGATGACGGCGACGCCGCTGAATCGCAAGACATCGTGGTTCATCCCATCGGGCGGCTCCGAGCTGCCGCAGAGGCGGCCGGCCGATGCGAGTTAGGAAGGCGGGCAAGTGAACTTCGTAGGCAGGCGGTACTGGTTCTTCCTATTATCGGCCCTCGTGTTGGTGCCGGGCCTGATCTTCCTGGCTGTCGCGCCCGGGCTGAAGCAGGGTATCGACTTCACCGGCGGGTCTTCGCTGGCCGTTAGGTTCGCGACCGTGGTGGACGAGGTCGACATCCGGACGGTCCTGAACGACAACGGGCACCCGGACGCGAAGGTGCAGGAGGACCAGAACTCCGACACGACGTTCTTCATCCAGACCAAGGAGCTTCAGGAAGAGCAGAAGAACGAGGTGGTCGACGCGCTGGCGCTACTGACGCCGGGCGCGGAGGTAGAGCTGCTGTCGTTCGATCTGGTGTCGGCGGCGTTCGCCAGGGAAATCCTGCTTAACGCGCTCTGGGCGGTGTTGGCGGCCGCCGTGGGGATATTCTTCTTCCTGTGGTGGGCCTTCCGCAGCGTGCCCAACCCCATGCGGTACGGCGCAGCCGCGCTCGTGGCGCTGCTGCACGATACCCTCATCGTGATCGGCATATTCGCCATGCTCGGCGTGCTGTTCGACGTCGAAGTCAATACGATGTTCTTCATCGCCTTCCTGCTGGTGTACGGATACAGCGTCAACGATACGATCGTCATCTTCGACAGGCTGCGTGAGAACGCCATCAACTATCCCACGCGGACCCTCGAGGCCAACGTAAACGTCAGCATCTCCGAGAGCATCGGGCGGTCGCTCAACACGAGCCTGACCCTGCTGTTCACCCTGCTGGCGCTGCTTCTGTTCGGCGGCCCCACGATCAGGGAGTTCCTGTGGGTGCTGCTCATCGGAGTGGTGGTGGGGACGTACAGCTCCATAGGAATCGCCTCGTCCGTGCTGGTCGCCTGGGAGGCCGGCGACTTCGGCAGGCTGCTTGGACGCGTCCGCCGCTCTGCGGACGCCTCCGAATCGGCCTGACGCCGAGGGGCCGATAGAAGCACGGCGCCCGACGTTCGGGCGGATGGTTAGCGCATAGCCTCCGAGCGGGGACAGTGCGGGCTATCAAGTACGGCTGGGTGATTGTCGCGACCGGGTTCGTGATCCACTTCTTCGGGGGCGGGTCCCGGTTCGCGTTCGGCCTGATGCTCAAGCCGATGGTCGACGACCTGGAGTGGAGCCGCACGACCGTTTCGCTTCTGGTCACCTGCTTCATGCTCGTCTCCGCGCTGGCGATGCCCGTCGCCGGGCGGCTCGCCGACCGGTACAGCCTGAGGGGCATACTGGCCGCGGGCGTGGCTGCCGGAGGCGTCGGTCTGGCCCTGATGAGGAACGTCGCCGCGCCCTGGCACGCCTTCGCGCTGTACGGGGTCGTCAACGGGCTGGGGAACGCCGGCGCCTCGAATCCCACCGTCGGCGTGATGGTCAGCCGCTGGTTCCGCGAGCGCACGGGCGCCGCGGTCAGCATCGCGACCTCGGGCAACGCGGTGGGCCAGCTCGTGATAATCGCGGCGCTGGCGTCGACGATAGAGTCGCTGGGGTGGCGCAACGCCTTCGGCGTGCTCGGCGCCGGGAACCTCGTCGTGGTGCTGCCGCTGGTGCTGCTCGCGGTGCGCGCGCCGTCCCCGGACGCCGTGATGGGCGAGGGCGACGGGAACTCCCCGGCGCCAGGGCAGCCGCAACGCCTGGACCTTCGCGCCCTGTTCGGGTCGCGGGACCTGCTTCTGCTGATGGCGGTATACGTCATCTGCGGCTTCCAGGACTTCTTCGTAGTCACGCACGTGGTCGCCTTCGCGGACGACGTCGGCGTCGGGGCGACGCTGAGCGGCAACATTCTGGCGCTGATGGGCGTCCTGGGCCTGGCGGGCGTCATCGTCTCGGGCCTGATGGCGGACGCCTACGGCCCCTCGCGGCCCACGGTGCTGTGCTTCGTCGTCAGGATCGCGGTCTTCGGTGCGGTGCTCTACTTTCAGCAGACGCCGGGCGTGCTGGTCTTCGCGCTGGCCTACGGGTTCACGTTCATGATCACCGCTCCGCTCACTGTGGTGTTCGCCCGCAACACGTTCGGCGCGGAGCGTCTCGGCTTCACCAGCGGGCTGCTGTCTATGGTCCACCAGATCGCCGGCGGGCTGGGAGCCTTGTTCGGCGCCGTGGTCTTCGATCTGTGGACTGGCTACGACCGCGCCTTCATGGTGATGGCCGTACTGGCGGTGGTGGGGGTGGCCTGTACGCTTGCGGTCCGAGGGCGGCCGGTACCCGCCGCCGTGGCGCGTCCCGGCTGACCGCCCGCGGCAATATCTTCCCGGTCCATCCAACGGGAGAGGGCTAGGGTGAGGCCACGAACACAGCGGCTAGTACGTCGCGCGGCCGCCGCTGACGTCGAAGACCGCGCCCGTGCTGAACGAGCACTCATCTGAGGCCACCCAGGCGACCATCGCCGCGACTTCCCCTATCTCGCCCGGACGGCCCATGGGCACCCGCTCCACCATGTACTGCACCTGCTCCTCGGTCACCGTCTCGAGGAGGGGGGTCATGACCACCGCAGGCGTGACGCAGTTGACCCTGATCCCGGTTTTGGCCAGCTCCTTGCCCACCGACTTGGTCAGGCCGATGACGGCGGCCTTGGTCGCCGAGTACGGGACCATGCCCGGGTTCCCCTCTTTTCCCGCCACGGAGGCGATGTTGACGATGCGCCCGTAGTCGCGTTTCAGCATGTGCGGGATGACTTTGTGGCAGAAGACGAAGACGCCGCGCAGGTTGGTGCGGTAGACCATGTCCATCTGTGCGACCGGCTGGTCCCAGATGTTGCCCGAGATTCCGGCGATGCCGGCGTTGTTCACGAGTATGTCTATCCTGCCCCATGCGGCGACCGCGTGCTCGGCGGCGCGCTCCGCGGTGTCCGGCTCGGCTACGTCGCCGACCTCAAGTCGCGCCTCGATGCCCTTGGCCGCCAGTGCGGCGACCGCGTCCTCGCCGCGCCGCTCGCTGGCGTCGACCAGCAGGACCGCGGCGCCCTCGTCGCCCAGGCGCTCCGCGATGCCGAGACCGATGCCCCTGGCGGCGCCCGTGACTATCGCGGCCTGCCCGTCGAACCGGCCCATGGCGGGCTAGGCCCCGGCCAGCGCCGTGCTGGCGGCGGCGACGCCGGCGCCGCGGGGGATCTCGTAGCCGGCCGCGGGCAGTATCTCCTCCAGCGCGGCGAGCAGCGCGTAGATGTGCTCGGCCTTGCTCGACTCGCCCATGAGGCCGATGCGCCAGACCTTGCCCGCGAACTCGCCCAGGCCCCGGCCGATCTCGATGCCGTAGCGGCTGAGCAGCGCGCCGCGGACCGCGAGGTCGTCGACGCCGTCAGGTATCGCCACGACAGTGATCTGAGGCAGGCGGTAGCGCTCCGGCACCACCAGAGGGAGGCCCAGCGCCTCGAGTCCGGCCCCCAGCGCGACCGCGTTCCGGGCGTGTCGATCCGCCCGCGCCTCGGAGCCCTCCTCGACGACGATCCGCAGCGCCTCCCGGAGGCCGAGAAGCATGCTGACCGGCGCGGTGTGGTGGTACACGTGCTCCTCGCCCCAGTAGTTCCCGATCAACCCGAGGTCGAGGTACCAGGACGACGGCGGGCGGGCCCGGTCCGCGATCGCCTGCTGGGCGCGCGGGCTGATCGCCGCGGGCGCAAGTCCCGGAGGGCACGCCAGGCACTTCTGGGTGGCGGAGTAGCAGTAGTCGATCTCGTCGCGGTCCACGGCCACCTCGGTGCCTCCCAGGGAGGTGACCGCGTCGACCATGAACAGCGCGTCGTGCTCTTTCGCCAGGCGCGCCAGGTCGCCCAGAGGCTGAAGAACGCCGGTGGAGGTCTCCGCCTGGACCACAGTGACCAGCTTGACGCCGGAGCGCCGCGCCAGCTCCGCCTCGAGCAGCTCGGGGGGGAACGGCCGCCCCCAGTCGCTGTTCAGCACGACCACGTTGGCGCCGACGCGCTCGGCCATCTGCCGCATGCGGTCGCCGAAGAAGCCGCATATGCACATCACGACCGTGTCGTCCGGCTCCAGCAGGCTGGATATTCCGGCCTCCATCCCGGCGGAGCCCGTGCCGGACAGGGCCATCGTCAGGTTCTCCTCCGTCTGGAAGACCCGCCTGAGCAGCGCCGATATCTCGTCCAGGATGAGCATGAAGGCCGGGTCGAGGTAGCCGATCACCGGCGACATCATGGCCTGTAGCACGCGCGGGCTGGCGTTGCTGGGCCCCGGGCCGAGAAGGATGCGCGGGGGCACGAGCGGCATTGCGGAATCGGGTAGATCGGTCTGCATGGTCAACTCCTCCGTCGCGCCCGGGGGCCGATGCCGGGTCCCCGGAGAGCGGGGGCGGACGCCCGTTTGCCGAGGGCCCGCCAGATCGGCCACATTATAGGAAACGGCCGGCGTGGGTGTCCACGACAGGGCGGACACCCACGCCGGCCGTTCGCCCTGGGGCTGTGCTAGAATTCGCCGCAATCATGCCGTATTCGGCGGGCCCGAATCCGCCGCCGACCTGGACGATTCGTCGATCCGGCCGGAGGGTACGCCGCCTATCCAGAGGGCGGCGACGGAGGTGTTCCACTTGGACGAGGTGCTCGAGTTGACATCCGAAGCCGGTGGCGAGCCCAGGGCGTACAAGACCGTGGGCACGCGTCCCGTCCGGCACGACGGGGTCGAGAAGGTTACTGGACAGGCCCGGTACGGCGCCGACATCAGCCTGCCCGGCATGTTGTACGGGAAGGTCCTCAGAAGCCCACACGCCCACGCCCGCGTTCTTTCGATAGACACCAGCAGGGCCGAGGCCCACCCCGACGTCAGGGCCGTGGCCACGGCCGCCGATCTCGTCTCGATCGACGGGCTGCCCGCGGACGCCGCCGAAGCGCGCAGCCTGAAGCTTGTCAGGGACAACGTTCTTGCGAGCGACAAGGTCCTCTACGTCGGGCACGCGGTCGCCGCCGTCGCCGCGTCGAGTCCTCATGTTGCCGAGGAGGCGCTGTCGCTGATCGACGTCGACTACGAAGTCCTTCCGCACGCGACGACCGTTGAAGCCGCGATGGCCCCCGACGCGCCCGCCCTGCACGATCACCTCGACCCCGCGGCTCACGGCGGGCCAAACGTCTCTGTTCACGAGCAGCACAAGTGGGGCGACCTCGAGGCCGGCTTCGCCGAAGCAGACCGCGTCGTCGAGCGCGAGTTCAGTACCAAGACCGTCCATCAGGGCTACGTGGAGCCCCAGAACGGCACCGCCTCGTGGCCGCCGGACGGTCGGCTGACCATCTGGTGCAGCAGCCAGGGCCACTTCGGCATCCGCGATGGGGCGGCGAAGGTGCTCGGCCTTCCCGTGTCCGAGATTAAGGTCGTGCCGATGGAGATCGGCGGCGGCTTCGGCGGCAAGCTGAAGGTGTACCTGGAGCCGCTGGCGGCGGTGCTGTCGCGAAAGAGCGGCCACCCGGTGCAGCTTACGATGACCCGGTCCGAGGTGCTCGAGGCCACGGGCCCGACCAGCGGCTCGCTGGTGCGGATCCGGATGGGGGTCACCAACGAGGGCCGGATAACCGCCGCGCAGTGCTACTTCGCCTTCGAGGCCGGCGCCTTCCCCGGAGCGGCGCCGATACAGGCCGCCGCGGCCGCCATTCTGGCGCCGTACGATATCGACAACATCCTCGTCGACGCCTACGAGGTAGTCGACAACAAGCCGATGACCTCCGCATACCGGGCGCCGGGAGCGCCCATCGTCGTCTACGCGGTCGAGAGCGTGATCGACGAGATGGCCGAGGCGGTCGGGATCGATCCGATCGAGCTGCGGCTCCTGAACGTCGCGGAAGAGGGCTCGCGACGGGCCGATGGCGTGATGAACGGACGCATCGGGGCCCGCGAGACGATGGAGGCCGTGAGGTCGCATCCCCACTACTCGGCGCCGCTGAGCGGCGAGTTCACGGGCCGCGGCGTCGGCATGGGCTTCTGCCGCAACAACACGGGCCCGTCCACGGTCGTCGCCCACGTCCTCGACAACGGCACCGTGAGCCTGGTCGAGGGCTCCGTGGACATCGGCGGCTCCCGCACGGCCGTAGCCCAGCAGTTCGCGGAGGTCCTGGGCATACCGGTCTCCGACGTCATGCCCAGCATCGGCGACACCGACGCGATCGGCTACACCTCCAACACGGGCGGCAGCGGCGTCGCCTTCAAGACCGGGTACGCCGCGTACGAGGCGGCGAACGACATCGCCCGACAGCTCGTCGAGCGCGCCGCGCTGGTCTGGGACGTGCCGGCGGACGAGATCGAGTACGCGGACGGCGCTCTGCGGCACAAGTCCGATCCTGAGCTGCGGATGGAGTTCAAGGAAGCCGCTGGGATACTCGGCGAGACCGGCGGCCCGGTGACCGGCCGGGCCAACCTGCATCCTACGGGCTCGCTCGGCTCATACGCGGCGAACATCATCGACGTCGAGGTCGACCCTGAGACGGGCAAGGTATCGATCCTGCGCCTCACCGCCTTCCAGGATGCCGGCACGGCCATCCATCCCAGCTACGTGGAGGGGCAGATGCAGGGCGGCAGCGCGCAGGGCCTCGGTTGGGCGCTCAGCGAGGAGTACTGCATGGGCGACGACGGACGGCTGCTGAACACCAGCCTCCTCGACTACCGGATGCCCACCAGCCTCGACCTGCCTATGATCGACCCGGTCATCGTCGAGGTCCCAAACCCCGGACACCCCTTCGGCGTAAAGGGGGTGGGCGAGGCCAACATCGTCTCCCCGTTGGCCGCGGTGGCGAACGCCATCTACGGCGCCATCGGGGTGAGGCTCAACGAGCTTCCGATGTCGCCCGCCACGATAGTCAAGGCCCTGAGCGAAGATACCGCGGGCGCGTCGTCGTCCTGACGGGCCCGCGGTCGAGACAAAAGAAATGGGTGCGCCTCCGCTCAGGAGGCGCACCATTGGATCACTTGCGGAGGCTGGATCGTATTACCGGGGGCGAACCGCGTGCGGCCCACCCCCGGTCACGACCGTGACCGCGGCGGCTGAGAAACTAACGGGTGCTGGCCCAGGTGGAGCTCATCGCCGCGGCGCCGTTCGTGCGGTGTGTCGCGCCGTTGGTGGCGCCGTTGGTGGATTCCTTCATCGATAGCAGGGAGTTGACGCGGTCGAACATCGACGCGGCGCGCTCGACCGTTGCGTCGTCGATCTGCGAGCGGAGCTCCAGGTGGTGCTCCAGCAGGTAGGCCGCCGGGCGGTAGGGGTCGAACTCCCCGCCGCACAGCTCCTCCCGCGCGAAGAACTTCTGGATGCGCTGCCCGATCCGCGGGTTCGAGTCGCTTATCGCCTTCATCGTCAGGTCGCGCGGCAGCTCGTGGCCGTAGGACCGGTTGACGAGCTGCAGGTAGAACTGCGGGTCGAACAGGTCCTCCAGGTCGGCGTCCCTGACACGGGTGACCTCGACCATCTTGATCGGGCTGTAGCGGTTGATCTTCCCGTTCTTCGCCTCGATGCGCGCCTTGCTCTTCGGCGTCACGTCCATCATGATCGCGACGTTGGCGTAGCTGTCCCCCAGGATCGAGAGATACGTCGGAAGGTTGTCCGAACCGCCCACCGGTATCGTGACCCAGCGCGGGTCGAGGGGGGAGCGGCCCTTCGCGGCCGCCATCTCGCCGAGCACCTGCAGGTATACCTGGTCCGACGGCGAGTTGACCAGCAGGCAGTACGGGGCCAGGAACAGCGATTGCGCCAGCCGGTAGCCCATAGCCACCTGCAGCGGGAACACAGTCTCGGCATCGTGGGCCATCACGTCGTCGGTGACGACCGTGCCGCGGTCGTCCATGTCCTGGACGGTGCGGACGCTGGTGAGCCGGTCCAGGTCGACCATGAACGGCGAATGCGTGGTGTAGACGACCTGGTGCTTCGGAGCGAGGCGCTCGTCGATGAAGCGCAGGAAGTCCCTCTGGGCCCTCGCGTGCAGGTTCAGGCCGGGCTCGTCGAACAGCAGCAGCAGGCTGCGGTCCTCGTCCTCCAGCTCCAGGCCCGAGAAGTAGGCCAGGAACGAGAAGAAGTAGACGAACCCCTTGGAGCGCTCGTCGAACGGCACCGAGACGCGGTGCCGGTTGTTCCAGATGCGGATGTGAAGGATCGTGCCCTCGTTCAGCGGGGGCGGGTCGTTCGGATTGGCGTTCGAGAGGTCGAACTCGACCCGGAGCTGCCGGTTCTGGTGCCAGTACTCGAACACGTCGTCGCTGATGCTGATCGAGGCCGACTCCAGCTCCGCCTTGAGATGCTCGTAGTTCATGTGGCTCTCGAGATCGTGGAGGTCGGCGCCCACCAGCGATATGAGCGACAGGAACGTGCGGTCAGCGTCGTCGAGCTTGTCCGGGTCCTCGCTGCGCCGGCAGATGTCCGGTATCGAAATGCGGCCCTTCATGGCGCTGTAGTCGTCGAAGTAGACGAACGCGGGCAGCAGCCGCTCGAGGTGCTTCTCGACGACCTGGTCCTTGAGGCCCGTGTCGAACCGGCTGTCGAGGTCGACCAGGAGGTCGGCGACCACAGGCGGCTTGATGTCCAGCCGCTTCAGCATCGACCGCAGCTCTTCGACCGTGTCGATGCTCAACGTGCGCTCTCTGATCTCTTCCGGCAGTCCGGCCTTGACGACCAGGTGCCGTACGAGCGAAGTCTCGTCGACTTCGAAGTCCCACATGCGCGTGTTGTTGTAGTCCTTGCTGACCGTCACGAGAGACGACGGCATCACGCCCGTCCCGTACTCCGTTTCGATCTCCCGGACCTCCTCGTCGTCGAGCCGGAACTGGGCCCGCACCACGACGGCGGGGTCGGTCGCGTGCCGGCGCCGGTACTTGACGTACCCCTTGCGCGGGTAGTCCTTGAGGTCGAAGTTGCCGCCGGCCCCCTCGACTGGGTTCAGCTTTTTCAGGGCCGCCAGGAAGGCGGTCTTGCCGGACTCGTTCTTGCCCATCAGGCAGGTGACGTCGTCTATATCGACCCAGCCCGAGTCGTCGATGCTTCGATAGTCGGTTACTCTCGCACGCGTTAGCTTCAAGTCGAAACCCTCCTCGGCCGAAAGCGCCATTGCGGAACTGCTAAGCGCCAGACTAAAGGAGCGGGAGAGTGTCGCGCAAGAACATTTTAGGTGATATCTAATACTTTTCTGAAATTTCGGCCAGCGTTCTAATCCGGCCACCGTCGTTCCCGTGGAGACGGGAACCCACCGCCGGCGCCCTGCCGTGGATTCCCGCCGTCGGAGACCGTTGCGTAACTCCCCTTTCGGGAAGCAGACGTGGTGGAGATGCGCAGATTCCCTGGCTGGAGACCCCACCCTGGATTCCCGCCTGCGCGGGAATGACGGCTATGCAAGGGTCTCCCGCCGCGGGAATGACGAATGTGGGTGCGCGGCCGGTGGCGGCGCGGGGCTGTGCTGCGCGTGGTTACGAGGGCCTGCGGGCGGGGGTGTCTCCCGCAGGCTCTCGGCTGCTACAGGTCCTGCAGGAACGCCCGCTCGATTTCGTTCAGCGTGGCGAACCCTTCGAACCTGGCGGATATGTCGCCCTGCCGGTCGATCACGAAGGTCCACTCGATGCTCGGCAGCCGCCACTCCTGCACCGCCGTCGAGATCACCGCGCGGCTGAGGTCTCCCTGGATCTCGTCCGGGTTCTCGTAGAAGTCGACGTGGACAAAGTTGGCCTGTCCCTTGTACTTGTCCTTCAGCTGCTGGAGCACCTCGACCTGGGGACCGCAGACCGCGTTGGTGCAGAAGGCCGGACTGGCGAATACGATGACCGTCGGCAGGCCGTTCTGTACGGCGTCCGCGATCGTCGCCTGGTACAGGTCGGCGTCCTGCAGCCCGCCAGTCGCCAACTCCTTCAGCGACGCCACGTCGGCCTCCGTCTTGCTCACGCTCTTTGGCGCTGGCGCGCCCACCGGCGGCGCCTCGGGCGCGTCGAGGACCTCGAAGAACAGCTTCGCGGTCTGGGCCCCCTGTGACGGGTCTCCGACGGTGATGTCCAGGCCCCACTTCCCGGCGGCGTCCAGGTCCAGGTCCACCGTGTACATGCCGCGATTGCCGTACGGCCACGGGTGGAACTCGGTCTTGACCGTCTCTCGGAGCTCGCCCTCTCCGCTCCCATCCGCGAAGAATCGCGAGGCCACCGTCGCCACCGGCTCGTTCACGAACCCCTCCTCGGAGGTCATCACGAAGGCGACCCGGTTCCGTCCGACCCCGAGGTCGCCGGTGCCGAGGATGGCCTGCAGGCCGTCGGCCGAGATCGGGCCTTCGACCAGAGGACGCCGGTCCGGCCTGATTTGGGGCTCGGGAGCGGCGACGGCCTGTTCCGGCGCCGTTGCGGCCGCGGCCGCGGGTGTCTCGGGAGCCGATGTCTCGGGAGCAGGCTCGGGGTCTCCGCAGGCCGACGCTGCCAGGGCCAGTGCGGACAGCGCCGCGATCAGGGCCATCGTCTTCATGTCATGCCACCTCGATTGCTTCTGCCTCGTGTGCTACTCGGTGAACGCGCCGAACGTGTAGGCGAACACCGCAAAGTCGGCCGAGTTGGAGCTGAGCTTCAACCCGTGCCCGCCGTATTCGGGGATGTCGACGACCCGGTACATCCGGGACTCCGTCACCCTCAGGAAGCTGTTGCCCTCGTCGTCGAATATGACGTCGGCGCCGGCCTCCGAAGCCTGCAGGGGACGGTCGTCGTAGGTGACGCGGACCTCGTACGGGTCGGCGTCCTCCAGGCTCAACACCACGTTGACGCTGGTGCCGTAGAAGTTGATCACGATGTAGTCCTCGTAGTTCTCGGTCGTTCTGGCGTGGGTCAGGTTCTCAAGGCCGTTGTTCCACAGGCCCTGCAGGAATATGAACTGGTTGACGTGGTCGCCGGGGTCCTCGTATGCGATGTCCCGGCTCGCTCCACTGTAGTACTCCTGGTGCGCGACGTAGGGGGGCTCCTGCTGCGAAAGCGCCTTGGCGTAGTTGCGCTCGACCCCGGCGTACAGCTCCCTGGTGATGCGCGTCGCGGCGTCGTTGGTGTAGGCCCGGAAGTCGATGACCCTCTCGGGCTCCTCTCCGACGTCCACGCTGGACACGCTGAATCCGGCCTCACCCAGCAGCCCCCGAATCTGCTCCTCCGTCTCGGCGTAGGCCCCCTCGCCGAAGTGCGAGTAACGGATGAACCCGTCCTTGTCTATCAGGTACTTGGCGGGCCAGAAATTGTTTTTGTACGCTCGCCAGGTCATGAAGTCGTTGTCCTGGGCCACGGGCCATTCGATGCCATCGACCACCGTGGCGTCCACGACGTTCTGCCTGACCTTCTCGAACTCGAACTCCGGCGCGTGCACGCCGATGATGACGAGGCCGTTGTCGGAGTACTTGGCGTGCCACTCCTTGAGGAACGGGAGGGTGCGGAGGCAGTTGACGCAGGTGTAGGTCCAGAAGTCGATCAGCACGACCTTGCCGCGCAGCTCCTCGAGGGTGAGCGGCTCCGAGTTGATCCACGACTCGATCCCTACAAGCTCGGGCGCGCGCTGGCTGCCGGCCGGCGCGGCGCTCGTGGCCGTGGCCGTGGGCGTGGGCGCGGGCTCCGTCGGCTGCGCGTCGGCCTGCGCCTGCGTCGGCTGCGCGGTCGGAGCCTGGTCCGTCGTGGCCGTCGGGGCGTCGCCCGGTTCGTCGCCGCCGCAGGACGCGGCGAGCAGCGCGGCGATCAGGAACGCGGTCAGGATTGTGAGAATAGAAAATATGCTTTTGCGCAAGATTGGGACCTCCCTGGGGGAAATGTGCGCCGGCCGGGCGCCGTTAGGCGTCGGGCTCGGCAAGCAGCTGCTGGATCATCTCCTCAGTCTGCTCGTATGCGCCTTCGCCGATATGCGTGTAGCGAATGACGCCGTCGCGGTCTATCAGGTACTTCGTCGGCCAGTACTCGTTGTTGAACGTGCGCCAGGTAACGAAGTCGTTGTCCTGGGCGATCGGGTACTCGAGGCCGAACCTCTCGGCGGCCTCGATCACGCCTGCGCGCTCCTTCTCGAAAGAGAACTCCGGCGAGTGTATGCCGATGACGACGAGCCCATGGTCGGCGTACTTGTCGTGCCAGCTCTTGACGTAGGGCAGCGTCCTGATGCAGTTGATGCAGCTATACGTCCAGAAATCCACCAGCACCACGTTGCCCTTGAGCTCGTCGAGCGTCAGCGGCTCCGAGTTGATCCACGACGCGATGCCGTCGAACTCCACGTCCGACCCGGACTCTACCTTTTGTGCGAAGTCCGGGGTCGACTGCCCGGAGGACTCCGTCTCGTCCTGGCTCGTGGTTGTCTTCGCTTCCTCCGCGGCCGGTGCGGGCTTCGGCTGGCCGGTGTCCGCCTTTGCCTCCGCAGGCGTCGGGACTTCGTCGGCCGCGGTCTGGGCGGCGGGCGCCTGCGAGTCGCTGGGATTCGACTGCGTGGCCTGAGCCCCGTCGTCGTCCTCCGAGGCGCCGGCGCACGCGGCGAGCGTCAGCGCGGCCGCGACCGTCACCGCCAGCGACTTGAGGCCCGTGTGTCCGATGGTCATGCTGAATCCCCTCCTCGGCTGCAATACCTGCATTTTAGCACCGGCTTATCCATTAGACGCCGAACGCCGCCCGAACGATTCACGCAACGGTGGGAACGACGTCGGCCGGCCGTGGCGCCCGTAGGCGTCGAGGGTTGGACCGGCCCATGGAAGAGAGGCGCGAGGCCACCCTGGTGGTCGTCAGCTTGGGGTCTCGCGCGGCGTCGCCGAGTGGTTTAGCATAGGCGACAACCGAGGCCCAGGCAGTCCGCAGTCAGGCGACGGAGATATTGGAAGATGCACGGCTCGCTGATCGCGTACATGGTCACCGTCGTACTGGCGTTCTTGTGGGCGATCTTCCTGATTCTCGCCATACTCGACGGCTCTATGGTCAGAATCGGTATCGCCATCGCCTTGGTCGTAGCAGCGTACGCCGTCCTGGTGTACAGGCGGAAGAAGCTGAAGGACGAGATGGACGAGCTGGAGCGCCGAAAGTAGCGCGGCCCTCAGGACGTCGGTCGCCAGACGAGGCGGTCCCAAAGCCAGCCGCTTACCGCGCACTCATATGCGCGCGGGAGACAGCCCTTACGGGTCCCGCTCCGCTCCGGCGCCTTCGCTCGGCCCGCCGGGCGCTGCCCCCTTGAGTCTGCGGATCGCCTCCGAGGCCAGCGGCACGCCGGCGGCGGCCATGATCAGCTTGATGGTATCGCCGACTATGAAGTCGTCCAGGCCCCAGTCGATCACCACGGCCAATCGGGAACTGTCGACCATCGCCGACTCGGGGATGTAGAAGGCGAGCCAGGGCAGCCCGAACCCGTATATCGCCACCTCGCCCAGGAGCATCGCACCGGCGAGCTTCAGGGGATTCCTGCCCCAACCCTGTTCGACGAACCATCCGACGACGAACGCCGCCACGGGATATCCGATCAGGTACCCCACACTCGCGTGCGCGATCGCCCCGTCGGGAGCGAAGACGGGAACGCCCACTATTCCCGTCGCCAGGTAGACGAGCATGCTCGCCCCGCCGCGCTTGCTTCCCAGGACGGCGCCCGTCATGAGCACCGCGAACGTCTGTCCGGTGATGGGTACCGCGGGGTTGAGGTATACGGCGATCTTGGAGGAGAGGCCGGTGAGCGCGGCGAACCCCACGATGAGCACGATATCGACCACCGCGTTCGTCAACGCGGCCGTCGAGCGGGGAATCAACTGGTCGACGAGGGCGGCTCCGCCCTGCGGTTGTTGCATGTCTGCCTCTCCAGTCGCGTAGTCGGTTGGTCGTTCTTCGTGCCTGCCCGTCAGGGCAGGAGCGGCCGACCTAAGTCCGTCGGGCGTCGTCTGCCGGCGTGAAGATGGAGCCCTCGGGGACCTCGAAGGACTGGCGTCCGCGAATGAAGCGGGAGGCCAGGGGCCTGCCCAGAGCGACCCCGAGCGCCACGCCGCCGACGATGGCTATCGGGACCTTCGTCAGGAGGTCGCGCCTCGAGAATCGCCGCGGCTCCGTGGACTCTTCGCTCATCTGCATACTCCTCCGCGTCGGGTAGCTCGCCCCGGACGACCGGCGCCGAGGCGCGCCCATAATAGCAATGTCTCGGACGGTCTACCAGTGCCGCGAGCCGGGGACTCTCCCCTCAAATTGCCCACCGAATTCGGGACGACAGTCCGGGATCTGTTACACGCCCACTACATAGGACGTGGTTCGGATGGTTGACTTATAGATTGCACGGTAATATTGTCCTATCTGATCGCGTCCAGAGCGAGCGAATGATTTGGAAGCCGAAGACCCGATGAGTGCCAACCAGGACACGACTGGAAGTCCAGCACACGTACACGGCGCTGAGGAATTCACTCCGGCGTCTGGGCAGGACAGCCGCGCCTTGCGCCGCTGCCTTTCGCTGGACCTTGAAGTCGGCGTCCGGGATCGCCGCATCCGTGGTCTTGCCGGGGTACGCTCCGATACTGGTCAATGCCTCACCGTTCCCGCAGTGGGCCACGGCTTGGCTGCGGCATTGGCCAAACTGGACGACCTTGCCGACGGCGTGGACTACCTGCTGGGTCACAACCTGATAGCCTTCGATTTGTCCCATCTACAAGCCGCGAATCCCAGTCTGAGGCTATTGCGGTTGCCAGCGGTCGACACACTCAGGCTCAATCCTCTGGCTTACCCTCGCAACCCCTACCACCACCTGGTCAAGCATTACCAGGACGGACAGCTCAAACGCGGGCGTATCAACGACCCTGAGCTGGATGCCAGGCTTACGCTGGAGGTCTTCGACAACCAGCAGAAGGCCTTTTCCGATGCACCTGACGACCTGTTGACAGCCTGGCACTGGCTGACCACTGTGGACGGTGGCGCGGGATTCGACAGGGTCTTCGCGTCGCTGCGTCGATCTCGAAGGCCTACCGACGCAGAGGCGTATCGCGCGATCCACGCGCGGCTGGCTGGCAACGCTTGCCGCACACACACCCGCGACGTCATGGCGGATGCCGGCCGCCACGGTTGGTCGCTAGCCTACGCTCTGGCATGGCTGTCGGTGTCCGGCGGCGACTCGGTCATGCCTCCCTGGGTGCGGCATGAATTCCCGGAGGCGGGACAGTTGGTGCGTAGGTTGCGCGACACCGCCTGCACCGATACCGCCTGTGAATGGTGCAGGGAACGGCACGATGCCCGCAAGGAGCTTGCTCGTTGGTTCGGCTTTGACGGCTTCCGCTCGGAGCCGACGGACGAGGCCGGGCGACCCATGCAGCAGTCCATCGTCGAGGCGGCGATGGCGGGAGAGCACGTGCTGGCAGTTCTGCCAACCGGTGCAGGCAAATCGCTTTGCTATCAGATCCCCGCCCTGTCCCGCTACGACAAGACCGGCGCACTGACGGTGGTGATCTCGCCCTTGGTCGCCCTCATGGCCGACCAGGTGGCTGGTCTCGAGGCGCGGGGCATCGATTCCTGCGTCACCATCAACGGGCTTCTGTCCATGCCTGAGCGAGCCGATGCCCTGGATCGCGTGCGGATGGGGGACGCCGGTATCCTCATCGTCTCACCGGAGCAGCTTCGCAACCGCTCGGTGCGCCGCGTCCTGGATCAACGTGAGATCGGCGCTTGGGTGTTGGACGAGGCCCACTGCCTCTCGAGATGGGGGCACGATTTCCGGCCCGACTACCGGTACGTGGGACGCTTCATCCGCGAAAGGGCCGGAGACGACCCCGTGCCGCCGGTGCTCTGTCTGACGGCGACCGCCAAGCCCGACGTCATGGCGGAGATCGTGGACTATTTCCAGGAGGAGCTCGGCATCAAGCTAGAGGTCTTCGACGGCGGCGCCCAGCGCACCAATCTGGAGTTCGTGGTGGTGCCGACGAGCAGCGAGGGAAAATTCGCTCACATCCACCAGATCATAGAGGCCGATCTGCCCATGGATGATCCGGGCGGCGCCATCGTTTACTGCGCGACGCGGCGGCAGTCCGAACACGTCGCGGAGTTCTTGCAGGCAAAGGGAATGGCAGCGAGCTACTTCCATGCAGGATTGCCGCCGGAGACCAAGAAGAACGTTCAGCGGAGCTTCATCAGTGGCGAGTTGCGGGTGATCGTCGCCACCAACGCCTTCGGCATGGGAATCGACAAACCGGACGTCCGGCTTGTGGTCCATGCCGACATCCCCGGTTCTCTGGAGAACTACCTGCAGGAGTCTGGCCGCGCCGGGCGGGATCAGCAGACAGCGCGCTGCGTACTTCTTTACACGATGGACGATGTAGAGCGGCAGTTTGGCATGTCCGCTCGTTCGCGGTTGACGCGACGGGAAATCCACGGAGTTCTGAGGGCGCTACGGAACCTGGACCGAAAGAAGCGCTTGCAAGGTGAGGTGGTGGCTACCTCAGGTGAGGTCCTCGGCGAGGACGAAGACAAGGCATTTGAGCGGGATTCCGCCACCGACGACACTCGGGTGCGGACCGCCGTGTCGTGGCTGGAAGAGGCGGAGCTGCTAACCCGAGAGGAGAATCGGGTGCAGGTATTCCCGTCCTCCCTGCGGGTGAACTCGGTGAAGGACGCACGTGCAAAGATCGAAAAGAAGCCCATGACCGCTGCCTACCGGCGGCAGTTGCTGACAATCTCGGAAGCCCTGATCGAGGCGGACGCGGACGATGGCATCTCCACCGACGAGCTGATGGCCGCTTCGGGCCTGACCTCGGAGGGGGTCCGAAAGGCGCTCCACGACATGGAGCAATTGGGCGTCGCTAGCAACGACACCGCGTTGACCGCCTTCGTCCACACAGCAGTGGAGCGTTCTTCGCGGAAACGCTTTGAGGAAGCCTCAGCGCTGGAGAAGGCCCTGATCGACCTCCTGCGGGACACGGACCCGGACATGGGCAAGGGCGATACGTCCACGCTGCATCTCCGTATCGCCACCCAGCGGCTCAAAGACGAAGGTCACACGTACGCACTGCCGGAGCTTCTGCGGCGCATCGTCCGCAGCATCGCCGCCGATGGGCGGGGCGAGGGCGGCGGCGGGGGAAGCCTTGGGGTGCGCGGGCGCGACGGGGAAACACTGCAAGTGACGTTGCAACGCGAGTGGGAAACGCTGCAGAGGCTCGCCGAGGTGCGCCGCGCAGGTGCGGGACGTCTGCTGGACCATCTGCTGGACAGCCTGCCGCCGGGAAGTCGGGGGACGGACCTATTGGCCGAGACGACCATGGGCAAGCTTCTGACGGCGGTCAAGTCCGACCTGACGCTACGGAGCGAAGTCAAGGACGACGCGAAGCTGATCAAACTTATGGACCGCGCGCTGTTGTGGCTGCACGAGCAGGAGGTCATCAGGCTGAACAAGGGTCTGGCAGTCTTCCGCCCAGCCATGACCATACGCCTCAGGCCGGAACGGCGGGGCTTCGCCCAGGCCGACTTTGCATCCCTCAAGCTCCATTACGACGAACAGGTACGACAGATCCACGTGATGGCGGAATACGTGCAGCAGGGGCTTGGATCCATGGTTGACGCCCTCCGCCTAGCCTTGGACTACTTCACACTCCCCGAAGAGCACTTTCTGCATCGCTGGTTGCCAGACAGAGATAGGGAAATCTCGCGGCAGACCACGCCGGAATCGTGGCGAACCATCGTCGAAAGCCTGAACAATCCCGTACAGCGGCGAATCGTGGCCGACGACCGGGAGCAGACCAACGTGCTGGTGCTGGCAGGACCGGGCTCGGGCAAGACACGGGTGCTGGTGCATCGTATTGCCTACCTGATTCGTGCGAGGCGCGAGAACCCTCGCGGCATTCTGGCTCTCACCTACAACCGTCACGCTGCTGTAGAGATCCGCCGCCGCCTCGCGGATCTCATCGGCGACGACGCCCGTGGGGTCATCGTGCTCACCTGCCACGCGTTCGCCATGCGGTTGGTCGGCGCGAGTTTCACCGGGCGTGCAAATCGTATGGACGACGTGGACTTCAAGGAAACACTCCTGCAGGCGGTGGCTCTACTGCGAGGGGAAGGATTGCCGCCCGACGAAGCTGACGACTATCGGACTAGACTACTGGCAGGCTTCCGTTGGATTCTGGTAGACGAGTACCAGGACATTGGTCGCGATGAGTACGGGCTTATTTCCGCCCTGGCAGGAAGGACCCTTTCAGACGAGGACGATAAGCTCAGCCTGTTCGCAGTGGGCGACGATGATCAGAATGTCTACTCTTTCAAAGGCTCGTCGGTGGAGTTCATCCGCCGCTTCGAAACCGACTACGGGGCCAAGCCTGTCTACCTGACCGGCAACTACCGCTCCACTGCTCATATCATCGCGGTCGCCAACGCGGTGATCGAGCCGGCCCGGCAGCGGATGAAGGCCGGGCATCCGATCCACGTCGATCGGGCGCGGGAGAAGGATCCGCCAGGCGGTGGTTGGACACACAAGGACCCGGTAGCCGGAGGCCGAGTCCAGACGCTGCCGGCTGGCGATACTCCTATCTCACAGGCGCAGGCCGTCGTCGCCGAGTTGAAGCGGCTGTCCCGTCGCACTCCGGACTGGACCTGGTCTGCCTGCGCGGTGGTGGCGCGCGAATGGAGCTACCTGGACCCGGTGCGGAGTCTCTGCCAGCTCGAGGGCATTCCGGTGCAGATGGCGAACGAAGATTTTTCTGGTGTCTGGCATCTCCGGGAGACCCGGGCGCTCGTGAACTGGGTACGCCGACGAGATTCCCCCTTGGTGAAGAGCGAGGACATCGGCGAATGGCTGGCTGAGCAATCCCAGGGTCCCTGGATCGAGCTGCTGTGGGAAGGCATAGCCGAATACACGCTGGAGACCGGCGGAGCGGAGACGACGGTGGACCACTTTGTGGAGTGGCTGGCCGAATGGGGTCGGGAGGTGCGCCGCCGGCAGCGCGGGCTGATGCTGACGACCGCCCATAGCGCCAAGGGTCTGGAGTTCGACCACGTGGTCGTGCTGGACGGCGATTGGGATCGGGTTGGCAGGAACGAGGATGCCGACGCTCCGCGTCGCCTCTACTACGTTGCCATGACCCGCGCCCGCGAGACACTCACCCTCGCACGCCTTCCAGAACGGAACCGGCTCCAGGACGCTTTGCGGGACAGCCCATCAGTCTGCCAGCGGGAACCCGTCGAGCTCCCACCGGCAGCGCCCGAGCTTGCCCGCGTCTATCGACGGCTCAGCCTGCGCAAAGTCTTTCTGAGCTTCGCGGGCTACCGGCGGCCTGACGATCCCGTGCACCGCGCCATTGGTGCGCTCTCGGCCTGCGATCCGCTACAGGTTCGTGTGGAGTCGAATCGTTGGGAGCTGTTGGACGGCAGTGGGACGGTTGTTGGGAGGCTTGCGGGTAGTTTCGAAGCCCCATCCGATATGCGCTGCATTTCGGCCACAGTACTTGCAATCGCCACGTGGGACCGCGAGCGTTCGGACCCTGACTACCGAGACGGCCTTCTGTGCGACACCTGGGAGGTGGTGGTTCCGGAGCTCGTATTCGAGCCGGATTCGTAATCCTGCCAGCGACATAGCAAGCCGTCGTACCCCGGTAAGCTATCGTCTCCCGCCGGCTACCAGTCGCGCGAGTCGGGGACGTCGAGCCAGCGCCCTCCCTGCGCGACCGACTGCTGGCTGATCAGCCCCGGCAGCGTCATGTCCATCGCCTCGTGTATGCCTATGACGGGCTCGACGCCGCGCTCGATCGCGTCCACGAAGTCGAGCAGCTCCAGCAGGTCGCCTCCGCCGTGCCCCGACCTTGCCGCAGGCCCTCCGTAGACCCTCCACGACTCGGGCAGGAACTCCTCCGCGAGCTCCTCGAGGTCTCTCCAATCGCGGTGCACCGCTTCGTACGGTTCGGCGCCCGCGTTCGCCGCGTCCCGCGAGCGCAGCCAGACGCGGTCCCGCTCGCCGGGCGCGCGGGACGACTCGTAGCAGCCGTCCGTGCCCTGGAGCTGGTAGTTGGTCATGGCGTGGGGGCGGTCCGAGAGCATGTCGAGGCGAATCTTGACGAGACCTCCCGACCTCATCTGGCACAGCATCACGGTCGACGCCTGGTTCTCGTACGCGTCCCCCCGCGGGTCGACGTGGTTGCGCCCGCTTCCGGCGGCGCAGACCCGCTCGACGCGGTCGCCGGGCATCCACTGCAGAATCGGTCCGAGGCTGTGGGTGCCGTACGTGACGCCGTCGATGCCGGTTTGCCACCTGCGGCGCCATGTCGTGATCTCGTTCAACCCCTTCACCTCGTGCAGGTACTCGCCCTCGGCGTAGTAGGTCTTGCCGAACTCCCCGCGCCGGACCATCTCCTTGACGATCTGGTTGGGCCGGCGGTACGTGTAGTTCTCCGCCATCATGTACGTGGCCGAGCTCTCGCGGCACGCGCGCACCAGCGCCTCGCACTCCTCCAGCGAGACGCCCGCGGTCACCTCGCTCAGCACGTGGACGCCTCGCTCCAGGGCGGCGGCCGCTTGCGAGGCGTGGTACTGCATCGGCGTGCCGATCACGACCGCGTCGACGTCCGACCGGTCGAGCATCGCCTCGCAGTCGAGGTACTTCTCCGGCGCGCCGAGAAGATCCGCGGCCGCGTCGAGTCCCTCGGGGTTCCTGTCGCACACGGCGTGCACCGTCAGGGCGTCTATGGCCTCGATGGCCGTCCTGAAGCTGCCGCCGCGTCCGGCCGCGCCGACGATTCCGACCTTCAACGCGTCCATTGCTTCTCCGTTTGCCCCGCCGGTCCGGGCAGGATCGGCGGGATTGTATGCCCGCCCAGGTCCGGCGTCAAAACGCGCGGCCGGCGGCATCGATGCTCTATAATTCGCCCGACCCCCAACCAGGAGACCGAGATGGACGACGCCGACCGCCTGCTGCCGACGACGGTCATAGGCAGCTACGCCACCCCGAGCTGGCTCTGGACCGCGCTCGGCGAGATAGACAAGGGCGAGTACGGCCAGACCGACGAACGGGAGACCTTCGACGACGCCGTCAACATGGCGATCCTGGACCAGGAGCGCGCCGGAGTCGACATCATCACGGACGGCGAGATGCGCCGCTGGTACTTCGTCCAGAGCTTCTACAGGCGCATGTCCGGGATCGAACAGGAGCCCGCCCTGCGCAAGGTCGGTGTGTACGGCTACGACAGCCCGCCGCGCTACCGCACGGCCGGCAAGGTGACGGTGCCGGACGGGCTCGGCATCGTTAGCGAGTTCGAGTACACGAAGGCGCACACGGACCGGCCGCTGAAGGTCACATGCCCCGGGCCGCTCACGCTGACTATGCACATTCGCCCGCGGGAGGGCTACGGCAGTCGGCTGGAGCTCGCCTGGGAGTTCGCGGCCCTCATCAACGCGGAGCTCAAGGCGCTCGTCGAGGCGGGCGCCGAGTACATCCAGCTCGACGAGCCGTCCTTCGCCATCATCCCCGGCGAGCTGAAGGAGTGGGTCGCGCTGTACAACGCGTCGGTCGAGGGAGTGGACGCCAAGCTGGCGCTGCACGTCTGCTTCGGCAATCTCGGCAGCCGGCCTCGCGGCAAGCGCAGCTACCGGTGGATGTTCCCGGCCCTTCTCGACGCCAACGCCGACCAGCTCGTGTTCGAGTACGCCAACCGCGAGATGACCGAAACCGGCCTGTGGAAGGAGTTCAGCGTCGACAGAGAGTTGGGAGCCGGGGTGATCGACATCAAGTCCTTCTACGTCGAGACGCCCGAGGACGTGGCCGAGCGCATCCGCGTCTTCCTGGACCAGGTGCCGCCGGACCGGCTCTACGTCAGCCCCGATTGCGGGTTCTTCCAGCTGCCCCGGTGGTTGTCGTATCGGAAGCTGGAGGCGATGGTTGCCGGCGCGCGAATCGTGCGCGGCGAGCTGACCGGGTAGCCGCCGGAGCAAGTGAGTCGTATGCTAGATGTGACCGAGAGCGCCCGGGAAGAGCTGAAGCGCATCGTCGACATCCAGGACATGGAGGAGGGCCAGTTCCTGAGACTGGCCACGCCGCCGGTCTGGATCGGCGAGGGCGACTTCGGCGTCGTGATCGACAAGCCCGGCGACGACGACGTGGTCGTCGACTATGCGGGCGAGACGGTGCTGCTGGTGGACCCGGGCCTCGCCGAGCACCTGTCCAAGGCGGTCATGGACTTCAAAGACGCCCGGTTCTCGTTGGACGTCTATTAGAGGGACGGCGCTTTCAGGGAGGGAGACCCTTTTGCACAACCGTCATTCCCGCGAGGGGAGACCTCCGCACAACCGTCATTCCCGCGCAGGCGGACCCTTCAATAACCGTCGTTCCCGCGAAGGCAGGAATCCAGGGGTGGGGGGATGGGTTCCCGTCTCCACGGGAACGACGAGCGGCGGCGCACCCCAGCCGTCTGCCACATTTGTCTCCCACAAGGGGAGTCACCCGAACGTCTCGGGAGGCGAGAGACGATGACCACCTCGACGGCCGGACAGACGCTGAACGGCTTCATGGAGTCGGCGTGGGCGAACGACGACTCGCTGGCCGGGCTCGACTCCGTCGTCGCGGCAATTGCCCTCGGAGCGCGGCGGGTGCACGAGCAGGTGCAGGCGGCCGCCATCCGCGGCTCGCTGGGGGCCACCGGCGAGACGAACGTCCACGGCGAGATGGTCCAGCTCCTGGACAGCGCCGGGTCGGACATCTTCGTGGAAACCCTCCGGGACAGCGGCAGCGTCGCGGCCATCGGGAGCGAGGAGATCGAGGGCGTCGAGACGGTCGGCGATGGCGACTCGCAGCTCTACGTCGTGCAGATGGACCCGGTGGACGGCTCGTCCAACATCGATGTCGCGGTGACGATAGGCTCGATATTCGGCATTTGGCGGCGCGGCCCCGCGGACGCCGTGACCGAGGCGCTGCTGCTGCGCCCGGGCAATAAGCAGGTGGCGGCGGCCTACGTCGTGTACGGATCGAGCACGGTCATGGTCGTGGCGACGCCGGGGCAGGTCACCGGCTTCACGCTGGACGCCGCGTCGGGCGACTTCGTCCTGACCCATCCCGGCATCCGCGTCCCGGAGAAGTGCGAGTACTACAGCACGAACGAGGGCAACTTCGGCAAACTCGACGAGCCGACCCAGCGGGCCGTGTCGCGGCTCCGCGGCGGCCACTCGCTCAGGTACGTCGGCTCCTTGGTGGCCGACTTCCATCGCAACCTGCTGAAGGGCGGAGTATTCCTGTACCCTGGCGACGTCAAGAGCCCGGAGGGGAAGCTGCGGCTGATGTACGAGGCCAACCCGCTGGGGTACGTGGTCGAGCAGGCCGGAGGCGCGGCCTACTCCTCCGGCGAGCGAATCCTGGACATCGAGCCGCGGGCCCGGCACCAGCGGACGCCGCTGATACTCGGTAACAGGCGCGAAGTGGAAGAGACGGTGTCGATCATTACGGGTGCCGAGTCCGGCTGACGGGCAGCCGTTCGGCATGCGGCCAAGGAGGACAGCGTGGATATCCAGATGCTCAACGAGACGGCGCGGGCCATGGTCGCCCCCGGCAAGGGCATCCTTGCCGCGGACGAGAGCTCCGGGACGATCAAGAGGCGGTTCGACAGCATCGGCGTCGAGTCGACCGAGCGCAACCGTCGGGACTACCGTGAGCTGCTGTTCACGACGGCGGGCGCGGCCGAGTACATCAGCGGGATTATCCTGTACGACGAGACGCTGCGCCAGGATGGCGCCGACGGCACGCCGCTGGTCGAGGTCATACAGGAACAGGGGATGATCCCCGGCATCAAGGCCGACAAGAGCGGCCATCCGCTGGCCGGCGCTCCCGGCGAGCAGGTGACCGAGGGCCTGGACGGCCTGCGTGAGCGCCTGGAGGAGTACGTCGACCTGGGTGCGCGGTTCACCAAGTGGCGCGGCATATACGCCATCGGCGACGGGACGCCCAGCCGCTACTGCTCCGAGGCGAACGCCCACGCGTTAGCCCGCTTCGCCGCGTTGAGCCAGGAAGCCGGCCTGGTGCCGATGGTCGAGCCCGAGGTGATGATGGACGGCGACCACGATATCGACGCCTGCTTCGAGGCGACGGAGGCGGCGCTGCGCGAGATGTACTACCAGCTCGGCACCCACCGCGTCGTCCTCGAGGGAACGATCCTCAAGACGAACATGGTGCTGTCCGGGAAGGACGCGGACGACCGGGCGGACCCGCGCGAGGTCGCGGAGAAGACGCTGGCCTGCCTGAAGCGGTCGGTGCCGGCGGCCGTCCCCGGCATCGCGTTCCTGTCTGGAGGGCAGGGTGACGAGGAGGCGACGGTGAATCTCGACGCCATCAACCGGCTCGCCAACGAGGAGGGAGCCCCGTGGGAGTTGACATTCTCGTACGGGCGCGGCCTACAGGCCGCCCCGCTCAAGGCGTGGGGCGACGACATGGCGAACAGGGAGATCGTGCAGCAGGAGTACCTACGCCGCGCCTCCATGACGGCATACGCGCGCCAGGGCGCCTACGACCCCGACTAGACCCCGGCTTGACTGAAAAGAAGATCCGCTGAGTCTGGCCAGGGATCGGCGCTGAACCCGCGACAGGGTTGCCGGTGAGTCGCCTTACCCGTTCAGCGCTACATGGCGCCCAGGTCGGCTAGCCCTACGCAACTCTATCTCAGAACGTATTCTGTCGACGATCAGGTCGATGCCGAGGGTCCCGTCGACAATGAGATCGGCCCCCGCTCGCATCCGCTCCTGGAAGTGCTCGTAGATGGGCCTGGCCCGAGCCTCATATCCAGATAGCTCGCCCTTCACGTGCTGAAGAGCTTCGTCGGCTGTAGATCGGGCCGCCGGCCCGATGCCTCGCAGGACCCGCCGCGCCATTGCGACGTCCAAGGGCGTGTCGATGAATACCATCAGGTCGATGAACCGTCCCGAGTCTGAGTGCGCTCGACCCAGCGGAGCGTCAGCAACCACGTATCTCGATGGCCCGACGGTCTTGCCCCCGATCGGATAGCGAATACTCTTGCCAGCCTTCAGTGCCTGCAGGTGACAACTGAAGACGGGGGTCTGGTATGCATCGTAGTTCGCCCCGTCCGCGGACCAACGTTGGAGGTCGCCGGGGTGCACATTGGTGTCGTCGTAGTCGTCGAAGTGAAGTGCTACGGCGTCGCCGAGGACTTCCGCGAGACGCCGGGTGACCTCAGTCTTACCGCCCCCGCCAACCGCGCTGACGCCCACTACAGCGACGCAGCTCATCTCACATGCGCGGCTGGTGCTGTTCGCCTCGGTGCAGGGCCGCTTCGATGGCCCTGACCAGCTCACGCGCAGACTCGGCTGAGAGCTCGACCGCGACCCTGGCGCCGGGGCCCTGCGCCTCGTTTACGAAGTCGATGTTGAGGGCGTGATCGTAGGGTGCGTGCGTGGGATGGTCGAAGGCCACGTTCGCGCCGTCCAGCCTGAACCAGCCTCGGGCGCCCTTGCCGCTGCCGGCCATCTCCGCCTTCTCGACGATCATCGTGCACATGCCGCGTCTCCTCGTCCTGCCGTCGCGGACCGTCAGGCGCCGAGGTGCTCTTCGAAGAAGGCGAAGACCTTGGCCCACCCGTCGACGGCCTGCTCCTGGCGGTACATCGGCCGGTGGTAGTAGAAGAAGCCGTGCCCGGCGCCCTCGTACATGTGGAACTCGAAGTCCTTGCCGTGGGCCCGCAGCTCCCGCTCGTGTGCCGCGACCTGCTCCGGCGACGGGCTGTCGTCGTCCTCGCCGAACAGTCCGAGCAGCGGGCACGACAGGTCCTTCGTGTAGTCGATCGGCGCCACCGGCTGCTTTTCGGTGAGCTGTTCCGCGGACATGACCACGTTGCCGCCCCAGAGGTCGACCACGGCGTCGAACCCGTCCAGCCGGCAGGCGGACAGGAAGGCGTGCCTGCCCCCCGAGCAGCTCCCGATGACGCCGACCTTGCCCGTGCAGTAGACGGCTGAGCGCAGGAAGCCCATCGCCGCGGCCACGTCGCCCACGACCTGGTCGTCCGCCACGCCCCCGCCGGCGCGGACCGTCGCGCCCACGTCGTCCGGGTCGCCGTGGCCCTCCCGGTGGTAGAGGTTGGGACTGATCGCCGCGTAGCCGTGGTGGGCGAAGCGGCGCGTAGCCTCCCGGTACCACTCGTCCCAGCCCGGCAGGTGGTGTATCAGCACGACGCCGGGGAAGGGGCCGGCCCCGATCGGCCTCGCGAGGTAGGCGTAGACCGGGTCGCCGCCGTGGCCGTTCAGGGTGACCGTCTCAGCCACCATGCCCTCGTACATGTCGGTCGTATACATCGGCTCCTCCTTGGCCGCTTGCCCTCCGGGGCCCGGCCTGTCTTCCACCGGCACTCGGCTGCGGGTCGCGGTTTAGCGGAACTGGAAGGAGTAGAGCTTCGCGTTCTTGACGTAGAACCGTATCTTGACCGGCTGGCCCGCGAGCCGGCTGACGTCCGGGCTGCCGTTCCAGGTAACGACCTGGTCGAGCCCGGACTCGAAGATCGGGTCCGAGTCGTCGAAGGTGAACCCCTCGATCTTGTGGTGGTTGAACGTCAGCAACTCCACCTTGATCTCGCCGATGCCCGGGCCCGCGGCGATGGGCGCCCGCGTCGAGTTCAGGTGCAGCCGCGAGCCGCTGAATGAGAAGGAGCGCGTCACGAGCTGGCCGAACGACTCCGGGCCCTTGGAGATGTCCACGAGGTGCTCCCGGTTGCGCATCTGCGAGAGCTGCTCGTCGGTCGCCGTGTGCGGCACCCAGCCCTTGCCGCCGTCCACTGATACGAAGCCGTCCAGCCGCGCCACCGCGAGGCCGATGCCCTCGCCTCCATCGTCGCCCAATTCGTGCATCTGCTCGGGCGACCGGCGGTTCGTGCCTATGTAGTAGAAGAGGACCTTGTCGCCGTGGACGATCGCGTCGTTGACGTAGACGCTGCCGAAGTCGAAGTCGACCCGCCTGCCGCCGCGGAAGATGAAGGGCTCGCGGAAGTTGCGCTCGAAGTGGAACCCGTCCCGGCTGACGATGATCTCGGGGTGGTGCGTCAGGTTCGTCGTGCGGAAGATCCAGAGCACTCCCACGTAGAGGCCCTCGTAAGGGACCACGACCAGCCGGTAGAACTCGGTGTCGGGGAAGTCGAGCTCGTCCGGGATAAGGATCGTCTCGGCCTCGGTCCAGTCGATCATGTTCGGGCTCTCGGCGCGGCCGATGATCCGCTTGCCGAACGGGGCGCGCATGTGGTGGCTGCACTCGACGTAGGCCGCGTACGTCTCGCGGATCGGGTCCCAGCCCATGACCTGAGTCGGGCCCCACCTCCCGATGACCGGCGTCGTGTCCATCACCGGGTTGCCGGAATAGGGCGTCCAGTCGAAGCCGTCTGGCGAGTAGTGCAGGAAGGCCCGCATCGGAGCCTTCGTGTCCTTGGTCCAGTCGAGGTGCTTGTACCGCTTCGCCGGGTCGGTCTCGACCGGGTCCTTGAACTGCGGCACCCGTTTCTCGCCGACGATGGGCAGGATGTTGTTGTGCTTCGATCCTTCGAACTCCACCAGGCCGAGGTCCGGGCGCTCCCAGTCGATCCCGTCCTCCGAGGTGGCCAGGCACACCAATGCGGGGTCGTCCTCGCCCAGGATTACGATGCCCGTCTGGCCGCCGGGCGTCAGGTTCGGGTCGATCTTCAGGGTGCGAGTGGCGTACCACATCTTGAAGAGGCCCTCGTCCTCCTCGTAGATGACCCTCAGCGGCCGCGTGTTGTTGCCCTCCCAGGGCATCTCGGTGGTGAGGACGGGGTTGTTGTCGGCCTTCACGGCGGGGTTCAGCACCTGCCGCAGGTTGGTCATGCTCTCGATGAGATAGTCGTCAAGGAAGAGCTGCTTGGTGGATCCGATGTCGATCAGTGCCATGGGAAACTCCGGGGGTCGGATTTTGGGCCGTCAGGGTACCACCGCCGCCCCGCCCGCGCCAGCGGAGGTCCCACGAGCCCCAGGGCCTTTCCGTTGTTGGCCGCGGCGCGAGCGGAGCAGCGCCTATCGGCTTAGCCCCGAACTTCCTCGCCGAGTGCGGCCGCGGCCGATTTCGGGGGAAATGTGCCATTTTGTGCCATTCTGCGCCACGCCCTATCTGAGCGGTGTCCCACCGTGGCACAAAATGTCATACTGGTGTGTCACGGCATCCTGTGGATAGTGGGGGAATCGGCCGCGCGACGCGGTTCGACGCGCGCGCTCGATCTATCTGCTGGCGAGTGCTCGTCACGAGGACAGAGTAGCACGGATGTGCTGCCCGGTTCAATGGCCTCTACGGATAATCGAAAGGCCCTGCCACGAGCCCACGAGCGTTTGACGACGAGCCGTCCAAGGGATACACTACCGACGCTGGAGGGAACAAAGGTTCTGGCATGGGCACATTCGAAGTTCGTATCGGCGTTAGCAACGGAAACGGCGGGCCTGCCCGGTGGGTCGACGCGATGGTCGATACGGGCGCGGTTTACTCGGTGTTTCCGGAGTCCTTGCTGCGGGAAGAGGTAGGTGTCGAGCCCAAGCGGTCCACGTCGTTCGCTATCGCCGACGGAACTCAGATATCGCTACCGGTAGGGGAGGCGCGCATAGTGGCCGAGGGTATAGACGCCTTCAGCCCCGTAGTGTTTGGCAACGAAGACCGGTACCTGCTGGGCGCTACAACGCTCCAAGCGCTTCACCTGATCGCCGATCCCACCAATCACAGGCTGATTCCCGCTCCGGTACCGTACCTCTAGGCCCGCGGCCCGTCCTCAGCTACCAGGTCGACGTGCCGGAGGCGCTTGCCCCCCATCCCGTAGCATCCCGCCATCTGTTCCAGGGTGTCTCGCGCCCGGCCGTTGTGGCGTCCGGGCCGAGGTGAGAGTCTCGGAACGGCCTCACCCGGAGCAAGGCCGGCCCGGTTTCGAGCCGGCCCGGCGCTCAGTTGCTAGCGCCGATCCTGTGAAGCCGCGCGTACACGCCGTCCTGCTCCAGCAGCTCGGCGTGGCTGCCCTGCTCCACGATGCGCCCCCGGTCCAGGACGACTATGCGGTCGGCGCCGCGCACTGTGGACAGGCGATGGGCTATCACCAGGGCCGTGCGGTCCCGTAGCAGCTCGCGACCGCGTTTTGTATGGCGATCTCGGTCTGGGTGTCGATGCTTGCCGTGGCCTCGTCGAGGATCAGGATGCGCGGGTCGGCGGTCAGCGCACGGGCGAAGCTGACCAGCTGCCGCTGGCCGACGCTCAAGTTGGTCCCGCGCTCCAGCAGGCGCGTGTCGTAGCTCTCCTCCATGTCGGCGATGAAGTCGTGAGCCCCGACGGCCCGCGCCGCCTTCACCATGTCGTCGTGAGTCGCGTCGGGCGAGTTGTAGCGTATGTTCTCGCCGATGGTGCCGGAGAACAGGAACGGCTCCTACAGGACGATGCTGGTCTGCCGGGCTAGGGACTCGCGCGTCACGTCCCGGATGTCGTGTCCGTCTATCATAATGCGGCCCTCTACGACATCGTACAGGCGGAGCAGCAGCGACGCGGTAGTCGTCTTGCCGGCGCCGGTCGGCCCGACCAGGGCCACTGTCTCGCCCGCGGCGACGTGCAGGTCGATGTCCGAGAGCACGTCCACGCCGGGCGCATATGAAAACCGGACTCCCTCGTACTTGACCTCCCCGCGGATGCCGGGCAGGTCCGTGGCGCCTGGCCGGTCCTCGATCTCCGGCTGGACGTCGAGCAGCTCGAAGACGCGGACGCCCGACGCCATCGCCCGTTGCAGATCGGCGTACTGGATTATCAGCGCGTACAGCGGGTCGAAGAAGCGCTGTACGTACAGAGCGAAGGCCACGACCACCCCGATCTCTATCTCCCCGTCGAGCGCCATGCTTCCCCCGAAGTAGACCACCAGCGCCAGGCCCGCCGCGTTCAGCACTTCGACGATCGGCGGCAGACCGGACTCGAACGACTCCGCCCTCAGGCTGGACTCGAGGTGCGACCGGTTGGTCCGCGCGAAGATGCGCATCGCGTCCTTCTCGGTCCCCAGGCTCTGCACGACCCTGATCCCGGCGATCGTCTCCTGAAGCTGCGCGTTCAGGTCGGCTAACGTCTCGCGGATGCGTCGGAAGGGCTTGGTGGCGTATCGCTGCCACACGAGCAGCGATGCCAGTATCACTGGGACCACCGACAGCGATATGACCGCCAGCGTTGGGCTCATCGCGAACATGACGGCCGCGATGGCGGCCAGCAGAAACAGGTCGATCACGGCCCTCACGAAGATCGGCAGCGTCGTGCGCAGCTGCTCGACGTCGTTCTGCACCCTCGACATCACGCCGCCCGCCGGATTGCGGTCGAAGTAGGTCATCGAGAGCTTCTGAAGGTGGTCGAACAGGCCGACTCTGAGGGAGTAGAGTATCCGCTCGCCGACGTAGTCCATCAATCGCGCATGAGAGTAACCTGTGACCAGTTGAACGAGCGCGATCGCGGCGAAAACCGCCAGGGCGAGGTCGAGGCCCGATCGGTCTCCCGTGCGGATGTTGGAGTCTATGACCCACTTGACCAGCCAGGGGACGGCTACGCCTGCGGCCGTGGAGACGACAACGGCGGCAAGGGCCGGGCCGAGCAGCCTCCAATGCGGACGGACGTATTTCGCCAGTTGGACAAGCACGCGCCCGACGCGGAGTCGGTCCAGGGAGTCGTCGTCGCCCCGCGCCTCCGCGAGGTCGTTGCCGAACGGCATCATTTGGACGTGCCTCCGTCGGCCGCCGTAGAGGTCTGGGACCACGCGTCCTCTACCGACGGCGTAAGCTGCAGGTCGTAGATGGTCCGGTACAGTCCGCCGCGCTCGTACAGCTCGGCGTGGCTGCCGCTCTCCATCAGCCTGCCTCGGTCGAGGATCAGTATCAGGTCGGCCCCGCGGACGGACGACAGGCGATGTGCGATGACGAACGTCGTTCTTCCCTTCACGACCGCGGCCAGCGCCTCCTGGATGCGGTGCTCGGTCTCGACGTCCACGCTGGAGGTCGAATCGTCCAGCACCAGGACCGGCGGATCGAGCAGCAGGGTCCTCGCGATGGCCAGCCTTTGGCGCTGCCCTCCCGAGAGCTTGACGCCTCTTTCGCCGACCCAACTGTCGTACTTGTCGGGCAGGGCGTCGATGAAGTCGTGGAGCTGGGCCGCCTTGGCGGCGCGTATGATCTCGTCCATCGTCGCGTCCCTGGCGCCGTAGGCGATGTTCTCCTTGAAGGTCGTCGCGAAGACGAAGACGTCCTGGAGGACTATGCCGACGTTCCTTCTCAGCGAGGTCAGGTCGGCGTCGCGGACGTCGGTCGCGTCCACGGTCACACGTCCGGAGGAGACGTCGTAGAACCTTGGGATCAGGTGCGCCACGGTGCTCTTGCCGGAGCCCGGAGGCCCGAGCAGGGCGACCATCTGTCCCGGCTCGACCTCGAAGCTCACGTCCGTCAGCGCCTCCGCCCTGGAGTCGTAGCGGATGGACACGCCTTCGAACTTGACGTGCCCCCGAACGTTCGTCAGCTTGCGGGCGTCCCGCTGCGCGGCCGCCGGAGACTCGGCGTCCAGCATCTCCAGAATTCTCTCGCCGGCAGCGGCGGCGCGGCTCATGTTGAGTATCCAGTTGACGGCGTAGCCTATAGGCCCCGCGACCAGACCGATGTAAGCCAGGAACGACACGATTTCCCCGGGAGTGGTCCTGCCGGCGAACACCTCGCGTCCTCCCAGCCACAGTATGAGGCCGACCGTCAGGGTGGTCAGGAACGTGAACGTCGCCCTCCGCACGGCCCAGTACCGTTGGGCGCTGTAGCCCAGGTCGGCAACCGTGGACGCGCCCTCGTCGAACTTCGCCGATTCGAGCCGCTGCGCGCCGAAGACCTTGACGACCCTCATGCCGACGATGTTTTCCTGCAAGACCGCCGTCAGCCTGCCCGTCTCCGCCTGGAGCTGCGCATATATTTCGCCCAGCCCCTTCTGCGACAGAGAGCGCGCCAGGAACAGCGTCAGGAAGCAGACGACGACGAGACCGAGGCGCCAGTTCATCCACAGGACGATGGCCGACACGGTGACGAGCATCGCCGACATCGTGAGAAGCCGCAGAGGCCCGAGTGTCATGACGCTCTGCAGGACCGTCACGTCGGTCGTGGTACGAGACATGAGGTCGCCCGTCCTCTGCCGGTCGTAGAAGCCGAAGCTCAGGCCCAGCAGCGTGTTGAAGATGTCGTTCCTCAGGTCGTGGCTGACCTTCTCCGTGACCGAGTAGATCAGGTAGTTCTGGCCGTAGCCGAACACCCCTCTCACCGCGCTCGCCCCGACGATGCCGGCCGCAAGCCACAGCTGCTGCCGACCAACACCCTCGGAAAGCGCTTCGTCGATCGCGGCGCCCAGCAGGGCGGGAACGAACATCGCCGCCACTATCGAAAGGACGGTGCAGAGGTAGGCTATCGCGGTCCGCCGCTTGTAGCGGAGCGGATAGCTCCTGAGCCGCCACAGCACCTTCACGCCTGGTCTCTCCTCGCAAATCCCGGATGGTTCCAGCGCAGACCGTTAGATAGGAGGCTAAGTCCGCGTCGCACGGGCCGTGACACCGCTTGGGCGGGCAACAGCAGTGACGGCCGGCTGGCCGGCTTCTCCCGCTCGGCTGGACCGTGGCGGGGCTTGCCCCGCCGCCGCCGTCAGGTGGTGACTGCGCCTCGGGAGGCCGAGGAGACGAGGCGGGCGTACTTGGCCATCACGCCGTAGTCGTACCTGGGCGCCGGCTCGGTCCAATCTGCGCGCCGCCGGCGAAGCTCCTCGTCGGACACCTCGACCCTGAGCATCCGGTCCTCGACGTCCATGGAGATGGTGTCGCCCTCGTGGACGAGCGCGATCGGGCCGCCCACGGCCGCCTCGGGGGCGACGTGGCCGATCATCGGGCCGCGGGTGGCGCCGGAGAAACGGCCGTCGGTCAGCAGCATGACATCGTCGCCGAGACCCTGGCCCATGATGGCGCCGGTCACGGCGAGCATCTCCTGCATGCCGGGGCCGCCCTTGGGGCCCTCGTACCGCAGGACCAGGACATCGCCGGCCTTTATGTCGCCTCGGGCGACGGCGTCGAACGCGGCGCGCTCCTCGTCGTACACCCGCGCGGGGCCCGTGTGGGACAGGTGCTTGGTGCCCGACACCTTCATGACCGCGCCCTCCGGCGCGAGATTGCCCTTCAGGATGACCAGACCGCCGGTGGGGCTGCGCGGCGACGAGACCGGGTATATCACCTTGGAGTCCGGCTCCGTGTCGAACTCCTCGAGGTTCTCGGCCATCGTCCTGCCGGTCACGGTCATGACGTCGCCGTTCAGCAACCCGGCCTTGAGCAGCTCCTTCATCACGACGGGAACGCCGCCGGAGCGGTCGACATCGGACATGACGTATCGCCCGCCGGGGCGCAGGTCGGTCAGGTAAGGCGTGCGGCGGCTGAGGCGGTCGAAGTCGTCGATGCTCAGCTCGACTCTGGCCTCGTGGGCCATGGCCACCAGGTGCAGCACGGCGTTGGTCGAGCCTCCCATGGCGAGCACGACGGTGATCGCGTTCTCGAAGGCCTCCCGCGTCATGATGTCCCGGGGCTTGATGTCGCGCTCCAGGAGGTTGTACAGCATGCGGCCCGCGGTGTGGGCGACGCCCTCGTCACGCCGGTCGACCGC
Organism: Dehalococcoidia bacterium; assembly: GCA_965261815.1. Classification (GTDB taxonomy): domain Bacteria; phylum Chloroflexota; class Dehalococcoidia; order Lucifugimonadales; family CAZENU01; genus CAZENU01. Next base: position 1,534,770 of record CBDHDR010000002.1, on the reverse strand, counting down.
CGGGATCGAGGCCGCGCCGGGCAGCGACATGCCGATGGCCTCAATGGCCGATGCCATCGTATTGGCGGTGAACATGCCGGCGCAGGCGCCCTCGCCGGGGCAGGCGACGCGCTCCATCGAGAGCAGGTCGTCGAGGGACATCCTGCCCTGCGAGTAGGCGCCGACGGCCTCGTACATGTCCTGGATGTTGACGTCCTCGCCCTTGAAGTTGCCGGGCAGGATGGCGCCGCCGTAGACGAACAGCGACGGGACGTTGAGCCGCGCCATGGCCATGATCGAACCGGGCATGTTCTTGTCGCAGGCGGCCACGACGATCAGCCCGTCCATGCTCTCGGCGAAGGTCACCGTCTCGATCGAGTCGGCTATCACCTCGCGGCTGACGAGCGAGGCCTTCATGCCCTCGGTGCCCATCGAGATGCCGTCGCTGACCGTGATGGTGCCGAACTGGAAGGGGACGGCGTTGGCGGCCCAGAGGCCCTCCTTGACCCTGGCGGCGAGCCGGTCGAGGTGGACGTTGCAGGGCGTGACGTCGCTGGCCAGATTGCCGACCGCGACGAACGGCTTGTCCATGTCCTCGTCGCGCAGCCCGACGGCGCGCAGCATAGAGCGGGCGGGGGCCCGACTCGGCCCTTCGCTGACGGCGCGGCTACGACGCTTCAGGTCCGGTCTGGCTTCGGTAGCCATTCTCTATCTCCAGCCACAATTGGACGTATCGGCGCGAACACGCGCGATTATAGCAACCGAAGGCGAGTCGGGAGGAGCCAGGTTTGACACCGTGACGAACCTGAACCTACGATGGGGTAGCTGCGGAGTGGGGCTCGTGGGCCTTCTCCAAGGCCTGCTTCAGAGTAACCCGCGATTACTTCCCGTCCGCGTTGGTCCGATTCGGCATGGTGAGGAGCGATGTACCTCGACTTCGACTTTCACTCACCCAGCCGTCGCTTGGCGCTGGTTCGATTCGTCGACTCCGCATCCGAGATCCTGCTGTTCGATGTGGAGTCGGGCGATAGCCTGGGCAGGATAGGGCCGGAGCTCTTCCCGTCCGACCCGCGATTCTCGCCTGACGGGAGTAAGCTCTCGTTCTTCGGCGACGGGCGGATTTACGTCCACTCGTTGGAGCGAGGCGCCAAGGACGCCGTCGTCGATCTGACCGGCAGGTACGCCGGTATGGCCTCGTGGTCGCCGGACGGGCGGTCGCTGGCCTTCTCGGCCTTCGACGGTCCGGCCGGTTACCGCGAGCGGCCCAGGATATTCCGGCTCGACCTTGCCGATCGGCGTGTGGTCCAGCTCACGGACGAGCCCGGGGTCGACCGGTTCCCCGACTGGAGCGCCGACGGCGCCGCGCTGGCGTTCCGCCGCACGCTGGTGGACTTCCCGAAGTACTACCACACGATGATGATCACCGATCGCGACGGTGCCGCGACAAGACACGTGCCGTTGGCGGACGGGACGTCTCAGCTCACGAGCCGCTACTGCTGGTCGCCGGACGGCGCGTTCCTGATCGTCTGGGAGGGCGACGTTTGGGAGGGGGGCAGAGGCGCCCGCCACCGCCGGCTCAGGGTGGTGCGCGTAGACGATCTGAGCACCGCGTGGACACTCGAAGGGGAGACGCTGCTCGGGGGCTGCTTCGATCCCCTGGGAGAGAGAATCCTCGCTGCGGCCGAGGACAGGCTGACCCTGTACGCCTTCCCGTCCGGCGAGCCGCTCCACGATCTGCCGTTGGAGGGCCTCGCGCCATTGCACCACGTCGCCACCCGCGTGTCCGTGGCCTTCGACCCTGATAGCGACTCGGTCTATTTTCTCGGCACCAACGGAAAACTCTATCGCTGGCAGATAGGCGGGAGCTGCGACGTGGAGCACGAGGACCGGCCGGAAGAGCTGACGATACAGCTCCGCAGCGAGGAGTACAGCTTCACCTCTCGAAATGGACGGGAGGTCCCGGTCCGCCGGTATCTGCCCAGGGCGCCAAACGGCCATGCCGTGCTCGTCGAGGCCGGCCCCTGGTCGCGGCATGACCCCCACAACGCGGTCCTGCTGCGCATGCTGGAGGAAGGGTACGAGGTGATTCGGCCCGCCTACAGGGCGACCGGCCCTAGCCCCGGAGGGGGGTGGCCCCTGGAGCCGGGCGTCTTCGGCCGCGACGACGTGCATGACGTGGTCGACTGCGCGGTGGACTGGAAGCGGCGCTTCGGCGCCGAGCTCGACTCGCTGGCGCTCGTAGGCGTCGGATTCCCCAGCGGGTACCTGGCCTTCCTGGCGCTGACCTACCCGGAGGCCCCGTGGTCGTGCGCCGTCACCGTGTCGGCGCCGACGATCATCGGTCGGCACATGGAGACCATGGCGTTGCCACAGGAACCCGCGGGACGCCAGGAGGAGCTGCGCCGACGCTCCCCGGTCGCCCAGGCCGGGAAGATACGGTTCCCGTTGCTGATGCTGCACGGCGGCCGCGACCTCGGCGCGCCTCTGGACGACGTCAAGGCGATCCAGGCCAGCGTACGCCGCTCGGGCTTCAGGTGCGACCTGGTCGTCTTCGACAATGACCCGTACGGGCTGCCCCTGAGCAGGCCTCGGATGTTCGAGACCATGGCGGCCTTCCTGGAGGAGCACTGTAGCTAGCCGCGTTCGTGCGGGGCTCCGGAGCGGCTTCCCGGGCGTCCGGTCGAGTCCGCGGCAGTCCTGGTCCGAGCCGACGATGGCCGGGACGGCTAGTCTGGTCCGCCGACCAGCTCGAGGGGGTTGTGCTTGACGAGCGCCGCGACCTCTTCGGGCTTCATGCCGGCGTGGAGCAGCTCGGCGATGGCCATTCTCATACCCTCCGCGGGCGGCGGGTTCATCCACTGCCCGAAGTCGGTGGTGACCACGCAGCGACTCACTCCCAGGTCGCGTACGGCCGCGGCGAGCTCGGCCGGCGCGGCGCGGCGCCGTGAGGGCGTGCAGGAGAGGAAGGGATACTCCGCGTACGCGCCCGTATCGACAATGCGGCGCAGCAGATCGCGGTCTGCGTCCATGGGAGGGTGCGTGACGACCATGCGCCCGACCCCGGCCGCGGCCGCCGCCCGAAACAGGGCAAGAGTCTCCTCCAGCGACGCGTGCCCGGAGGCCAGCAGCATGTCGTGACGCCCGACGACGTCGATGATGTCGTGTAGGGGCGGCAGCAGTCTGCCCTCGTCGTCCGTGAGGCTCAGGCCGGGACGCCCTCCGGACGGGGACGCGCTGACGGTCGGCATCCAGACGACGCGCGCGCCCATCGCGGCGGACGCCTCGACGGCGGCCGGGTTCAGCCCGCCGACCTCGTGGTTGAGGCAAAGCGAGCCCGCGACCCGCAGCCCCGGATAGATACGGCTGAGCGCCAGGGCCATGGGGGTCGTCGGGTAGTAGTGCGACTTGAGCACGAAGCCCGCCATGCGGGCTTCCTGGGCGTGTCTGCCGGTGTCGAGCGCGTCCATTCGCAGCTCGCGCGTCAGGTCGGGTGCGGAGTGGACGTGAAGGTCGAAGGAGCCTTCCAGGAGCTCCTCGACGACGACGGTTCCGTGCGAGATGTTCTCCGGCATGACGGCTGCGCGCTCTCGGGATGTTGCGGGCGTGGTTCGAGGTTAGCATAGGGGTATGGGGCGTTCAAACACGGGCTTCAACCCCCAGGTCCGCAGCCGGACCGGACAGCGCGGCTCGACAACCTTGGGGCAAAGCGGTAAGGTCACCTGTCGTGAAGCGGAGACGGCGGCTGCCCTGTTGGGGAACAAAGCTGCCCTGTTGGGGAACAAGAAGGATAGGGAATTTGGAGTAGGGGGCGACACAAGATGGGATTCAAGCTGGTGATAGTGGCCACGGGGCCGATGGACACCCACCTTACGGAGGAGCAGGCGGAGGAGTGGCCTCGAAGGCTGAGGGAGCTGGTCCCGGACATAGAGATCGAGTCCTGTCCTTCGGTCGAGGAGGCTATGGACGTGATCGCCGACGCGGACGCGGCGTTCGGCAACGTGATTCCGGAGCTCTTCGAACGCGCTGCGCGGCTCCGGTGGGTCCAGAGCCCCAGGGTGGCGCCCAAGGCCGGGTACTACCATCGGGCGCTGGTCGACAGCGACGTGGTCGTCACGAACATGCGCGGCATATTCAGCGACATCATCGGCGCGCACATCATGGCGTTTCTGCTGGCCTTCAGCCGCGGCATGCACGTATATCTGCCGCGGCAGCTCAGGCGCGAGTGGAACAAGGATGCGCCGACCGTCTACCTGCCCGAGGCGACGGCCGTCATCGTCGGCGTCGGTGGCATAGGCGCGGAGGCGGCGAGGCTGTGCTCGCAGTTCGGCATCACGGTGTTGGGCGTGGACGCCCGGGTCACGGAGCCGCCGACCGGCGTGTCGGAGCTGTACGGGCCCGACCGGTTCCACGAAGTGCTGCCCAGGGCCGACTTTCTTCTCGTGACGGTGCCGGAGACCCCGGAGACGACGGGGATGTTCGCCGCGCCCGTGTTTCGCCTGATGAAGTCGACGGCTTATCTGATCAACATAGGGCGAGGCGCCACCGTGGTGCTGGACGACCTCGTGGCGGCTCTGCGCGCCGGCGAGATCGCGGGCGCGGGCCTTGACGTGTACGAGACCGAGCCGCTGCCGCCAGACCATCCGTTGTGGACCACGCCCGGCGTCCTGATGACGCCGCACATGGCGGCGAGCGGGCCATACGTGGAGGAGCGCAGAGCGGAAATCTTCATGGACAACTGCGTGAGATTCAACGAAGACAGGGAGCTGCGCAACGTCGTGGACAAGGCGAGATGGTTCTAGGAGCGCCCCCGGCGGGACTCGAACCCGCGCACCTGGCTCCGGAGGCCAGTGCTCTATCCGCTGAGCTACAGGGGCCGGCGGCAACTATAGCAAGGGCGCTCTACCGCAACAAGCCCGCGAGAATACCCTGATTGCACCACCTGACTGGGGCGGTCGGCGTGACCGACTGCTTCCGGTGTTTTGGCGGCGCACGCTGCTGGGGATGGATTGCCGCGTTCGCAGCAACGACGGAGGTGGGGAAGACCAGCCGCGAAGGGCGGCGCGCTCGCGGATTCCTGTTCGCGGAGGCGGCGCCAAGAGGGCGCGCCAGGCGTGAATGTTCAAAAGATCTTGGTAGCGTGGATATGTTGGTAGCGTGGATATAGGGGTTGACAACCCAAGTCGTGCATATATAATGGTGCAGCCTTCAGGCAGGTCGCCGGGAATCCCTGCGGCGTTCGTCGTGTCGCGGCGAGGCCTGATTTGGTCAACCTTCGGGCGATCGGTCGAAAACGGATTCTTTAGAGAGGGGCGAAATGACTATTAACCTAACAAGGCGTTCTGTTCTGTTGGCTGTGCTCATCTCCATGTTCTCAATGATGGTTCTGGCGGCCTGTGCCGGCCCAGCCGGCAAGGCGGGGCTACCTGGACCTGCGGGTCTGCCGGGTAAGCCCGGCCTGCCCGGCCTTCAGGGTACCGGCGGCGAGCCCGGCGCGCCCGGCAAGCCCGGTCTACCCGGTTCGCCCGGCGCACCCGGTCTACCCGGTCTACCCGGTCTGGTCGGTCCTCGCGGCTTGACCGGCTCTTCCGGCGTATCTCCGGACTCCGCCATAGTCGTCGCAGGCGGCACGATCTACCTTGACGGTAGCGCGACGATCTGGGGTTCGGGCTTCGAGAAGTTCGAGCCTGTCACGGTCTTCGTCGACATCGACAACAGGCAGGACGTGTCCAAGGGCGTCAACCTCGTGGTCGGCACCGCGACCGCCGACGAGGGTGGCGCGTTCAGTGTCGTCGCGAACGGCGCGGAGTACACGACGAAGGTCAGCTTTGAGCCGGATACCTTCCGTGATGTCCCCAACCTTGCGCAGCGCATGTTCGACGGCGTCAGGGCGGGTGCCATATTCTCGCTCGTCGCGGTCGGCGAGGACGGCACCAGGGCATCGACGCCTGTAGCGATCAAGTCGCAGTCCCCGCTGGTGCCTCCGCCTCCGGCTGCCCCGGTCAAGGGCTCGATAATGGTCGGGTCGATTGGTCAGGACGGGCTGTTCATCAACGGTCTGGCCGCCGAGGGCGCAGAGGTTACGATCATAGGGGCAGGCTTTGACGCCGGCGCCTTGATCCCCCTCCGGCTCAACGGCGCGATCTGGACGAGCGTGATCGCAGGCGCTGATGGGACGATATTCGTCAACTTGACGGCCGAGATCTTCGCAGGTGGCACGACCCAGAGCGTCGGAGCCGGCGCGCAGCAGGTTGAGGTTGCCGACTCCGCCGGTAAGACGGGCTACAAGGCGCCGCTGTGGATCGTGGCCAAGGAAGCGGCTGCCGACGAGGTCGCCGAGGAAGAGGACGGCAGCTAAGCTCGGCTGTAGTCCCGGCGCAAACGCGCTAACGTAAAAGAGAGAGAGTTCCGCCTTGAGATAGGCGGGGCTCTCTCTTCTGTGTCCCAACCCGGCGCGCCCATGATCCCGGAACCCCAAGAAAGCTCACGACTCCCCCCACTGCTGTAGGGTGTCAGGCGTCGGACAGCGTAGTCTGGCGGTTCCCGCTGGCGCACCCTCTCGTGTGGCCGGACGGAAGCGCCCGAGTTTCTGTCTGCCGACGACGACGAGCGCCGTCCACTTCCCCTGGCCGACGCCTACGCGGACCCGGCATGCGACACGAGCCCTCCGAGTCTGCGGATGGGCATTCCCCGGTACCAGGCCGTGTACGGACTTGGCACCGGGTGTCGGCCTCGACTCCGCGCGGCGACCGCGTCGCCGAGAGTTTCGCAAGGCCTTGCACCCAGGCTCTCGCCCCCGGAGGAAATCCGCGGACGGCTCCCCGGCGAGTCTGCGAGAATGGTCCCCGGGCCCAGCTGTTCACGTCTGCGGAGGCGCAAACATCGGCGCGGCGATGCGCGGCGGTGGATCGGCAGCCGTGGACGCGGCGACGCCGGCGATCACACCGACCCACAGCCCTGAGCTGCCCTACGCCGGACGGTCACCCAGACCGAGGCCCCGAGTGGCCCGACGCCCTGCGGTCACGCGGATGGGAAGTCCCAGGCGCCCCGGCGTGGGGGAGTATTCGGAGGGCGTGACGGGGGTGAACATTCTGCCGCTGCTGTCGACTCCACGGGCAAGCGTCGGGGCCCAATCCGCATGCCGGCGGCGATATGCCTGTCGAGGCCAAAAGCCCTCGGACATGCGCCTAATGAGAGGTGGACACTGGAGGCCAACCGAAAGTGTCCTGAGCGGGAGCGTTCGTGGTGTCGGGCGGGCGACGAGCAGCCAAAGGGACGCGGGGGCCCCGGTCCGAAGCAGCGGCAGGGGCCGCGCCGAATTCCGTGCCCTCGGGAGCGATCACCAGGTGCGCCCGCCGCCGCGGAGGCCCCTGGTGGCAGCCTGCCTGTTCTTACCCGGAGTCGCCTAGCGACGTGCGGCTGACGTGGAGCCGCTTGAGGCGGCGGCCGACGGTCGACTTCACCTCGATCGTGAGGCCGTCGTACTCGACAGCGTCGCCGGTGGCGGGGATCCGGCCCAGTATCTGGTAGACGAGTCCTCCGACGGTATCGAAGCCGTTGCCCTCTACGACGACCTGCAACAACTCCTGTAGCTGGTCGAGGGACACCATCGCGTCCATCAGGAACTCGTCGTCTCCGATCGGCTGGACCTCCGGCTCGTCGACGTCGAACTCGTCGTTGATCTCGCCGACGATCTCCTCGAGCAGGTCCTCGATGGTGACGAGCCCTGCCACGCCGCCGTACTCGTCCACGACGATGGCCATGTGGACTCGCCGCTCCTGGAACTCGGTGAGCAGCTCTTCCAGGGTCTTCGACTCCGGGATAAAGAGCACCGGGCGCACGATGTCGTGGGTCACCTGCGCGGGTGCGGCTGTGCTCTGGTTCAGGTACCCCAGGATGTCCCTGGCGTAGGCGACGCCGAGGATACGGTCGAGATTGCCTTCGTAGATGGGCACTCTGCTGTGACCCGACTCCACCATGATGTCCGCCAGACGAGCAGTCGGGATGCCGACCTCGGCGGCGAGAACGTCGAGCCGGGGCACCATGATCTCCCTGGCCGTGGTCTGGTCGAGCCGGATCACGCCCCTGATCATTCGCGCCTCATGCTCGTCGAGCGGCTCGCCGTCTCCATTCATGGACGTGGCGGCGGCGGCCGAGGGCTCGGCCTGAGAAGCGCCGTCCTGTCGTGTGGCGCCCTGACGCCGCCGCAATCCGTAGCCCTGTCCAATGGAGTAGAGGGGCGCCAACAGGCGGGCGAAGGCCCAGGCCACCCCACTCGACCTGAGCGCGATCGACTCGCCCGTGGCCGCCGCGATGGCCACGGCGACGAGATGCAGGAGGCCCATGAGACCTGCCGCGGCGCCCGCGGCAGCGGCCGCAAGCCACCAGTTCGCATCCCACCACGAGATCGACAGGGCCACCCCGGACAGGATGCCCGCCGTCACGAACAGGAACTTCAGGGGAGAGAGGGACCTGTCCGGCGAGAGCGAAGAGGCGAGCAGGTTCTCCAGCGCCGCCGCCCCGGCGACGCCCTGAGCGTAGAGCGCCTGAACTTTCTCTCTGTTTACGGTCGAGAGACTGGCGGCCGCGGTCGAGACGATCCAGAATCCGGCAGCCGACAGCAACAGCAGCAGAAGCCAGGGTAACGTACTGTCGCTCTCCATTCGGCTACCCGTCTTCGGCGTCGCGCACGCGCGCCGGGACGCCTACCGCCAGCGAATCGGGAGGTACGTCCCTGGTGACCACGGCCCCCGCGCCTGTCCTGGCCCGCGCACCGATGGTGACCGGCGCGACCAGCATCGAGCCGCTGCCGATGAACGCCCCTTCCCCTATCTGTGTCCGGTGCTTTTCGACGCCGTCGAAGTTGCAGGTTACGGTCCCGGCGCCTATGTTCACGTTGGCTCCTATCTCGGTGTCGCCGATGTAGCTGAAGTGTGCCGAGCGCGCGCCGCGGCCCAGCCTGCTCCGGCTCACCTCCCCGAAGCTGCCGATCCGCACCCCAGACTCCAGATGGCTTCCGGGCCTGATGTGGCTGAACGGCCCGACTTCCACGCCGTTCTCCAGCGTGGCGCCGGTCACGACCGACGATACGATCCTGCATCCCGCGCCGAGCGTCGCATCAGAGATCGTGGAGTCGGGACCGATCTCGCAGTCGGGGCCCACGACGGTAGCGCCGCAGAGGTGGGTGTTGGGATGGATCACGGTGTCCTGGCCTATTCGGACGCCGGCGTCAACGTACACGGAGGACGGCTCGCGCATGGTAACGCCGGCGAGCATCCATTTCTCTCGGACCGCGCGCCGCATCGCCTCTTCGGCTTCGGCGAGCTGCACCCTGGTGTTCACGCCGATGGCTTCCCCGGGCGAGTCGGTGGCCACGTCGGCGACGACCTCGCCCTGCTCGGAGGCGGCGCGCAGCAGATCGCCCCCCGGCGACCGGCCCACGGAGTCCAGGTTGCGCCAGAGCCACTCCGAGCGGAACCAGTATATGCCCGCGTCGACTTCGTGTGTTCCGCGGTCGCCATCGTCCTCGACGGTGTGGGTAACCCGGCCCGAGGAGTCCCTGACGACCCGAGGCAGCCCGTCCGGCGACCGCGCCGCCGCCGTGAGAAGCGTAACGGCCGCACCGCTGCGCTCGTGGACCTCGGCCATCGCGGTCAGCGTCTCGGCCGTGATCAGCGGGACGTTGCCGTAGAGCACGGCGACGTTGTCGACGCGTTGCAGGCTGTCTCTCGCCCGCAGCAGCGCGCGGCCGCCGTCCAGCGGACCGGACTGTTCCACGTAGGCGACCGAGCCGCCCAGGGTCGATCTGATGGCCTCCGAGTCCAGCGGTACGACGACTACGGTGGCGCCCACGTCCGCGCCGGCCGCGGCCTCCGCGACGAGCGCGACCATCGGCTTGCCGCAGACAGGGTGGAGTACCTTGGGCATGGCGGACTTCATCCGAGTGCCCGGGTCGGCAGCGAGGATAATCGCCGCTCTGGTTGTCATTGTCTATTCGATAACGCAAGAACGCCCAGCACGAAAATGCTTCATAGCACCGCGCCGGGCGTCCCGAATCCATTTACATTGCTGAGGAAACGTCCACTTCTCGCAGCTATCGTACCCCCGGTCCCAGCCGAGTGTCAAGCGCATGTACTTGTGGGAGAGTGTCCAGATCAAGCCTAGTGCGCCGCTCGATTCGATCGCGCTGAGCGCCCCTACGCGCTTCGGCTGGGTGTATTGACCGCTCAAGTGCCGGCACGTCTTTCGCATTCGATGGTGGGAACGGGCCGACGCGTTGGGGTAAGATACGCCCGCCGCACCATTCAGCGGCAACACCTTCCGGAGGACACCATGGCCAAGCACAAGATCGCATTCACGACGGCCGCCGTCACCGACACGTCGACGATGGAGGCCGAGTTGAGCGGACTCGACTACCAGCTGGACGTCCACGTCTGTGGGAGCAGCGGCGAGGTGATCGAGGCGGTGAAGGGCGCGGATGTCGTCATATCGTGGGGGACGGCCATGCCGCGAGAGGTCATCGAGTCGATCGACACGGCGCAGGCCATCGTCAACTCGGGCCACGGGTTCGACAAGATCGACCACGAGGCGGCGGTGGAGCGCGGGATCATGGTCGTGAACACCGCCGGGTTCGTCTCGGAGGAGGTGGCGAACCACGCCATCATGCTGCTGCTGGCCTGCGCCAAGAAGCTGGTCGTTCTCGATCAGCAGACCAGGCGCGGAGACTGGATGGGCACCGGATTGACGGACCTGCTGCCGATGCCGCGGCTGTACGACCAGGTCCTGGGCCTCGTCGGCCTGGGAACCATAGGCCGCGCGACGGCCATGCGGGCGCGCGCATTCGGGCTCGAGGTCGTCGCGTACGACCGGTACGTCCAGCCCTGGCTGGCTAGGGAGGTCCGTGTCAAGCTGGTGGGCAGTCTGGAGGAGCTGGCGTCGCGCTCGGACTTCGTTTCGATGCACACGCCGCTTAACGACGAGACCCGGCATCTGGTCGGCGAGGCGTTCTTCAAGGCGATGAAGCCGAGCGCGTTCTTCATCAACACGAGCCGCGGCGGCACCGTCGACGAGAGGGCGCTGATCGACGCGCTCCGGAACGGCGAGATCGCCGGCGCCGGGCTCGACGTGTTTGAGGAGGAGCCCGCCGGCACCGACAACCCGCTGTTCGCGATGGACAACGTGATCGTCACACCGCATACCGCGGGCCTCTCGTCCGAATCCTTGGGGAACGCCGCCAGGCAGATTGGGCAGGAGACCGCCCGCATCCTGAGAGGCTCGCGTCCGATGTCCCTGGTCAACCCCGAGGTGCTTTCGAGAATCCCCGAGCGTCCCCCGGCCACCAACGCGTAGCTGGCGCTTGGAGAGGCCAGGCTGAGGGCTTGCCGGCGGTAACTGCCCGTGGTGGCGGACCGTGGGTGGGGCAAACGCTCGCGCCCCTCGATACGCGCCGATGGCCGACCGCCCTGAGCGCCCCGACGCTTCGTCGGGGTGTATCGAAGGGCGCTAACCGGGGTGAACGGGATGTGTGGGCTATGCGCAGATACCGCCTGCCGCGAGCGCGGCGACGCTCCGTGGGGTGTATTGAGGCGTACTCTGGGCCGTCGGATTGGGCATGGCCTCATCGGTGTCGAGCGGCTGAAGAGGCGGTGCTCACCTTGACACTTCGGAGATACGCCGCATACCATGAAACGGTCGCCGAGGTAGCTCAGTTGGTAGAGCACAGCGCTGAAAACGCTGGTGTCGCCAGTTCGATTCTGGCCCTCGGCACTCCTCACGGCGCCGCCGCCGCGATAGCGGTGGGGATGCCGCCGACGCGGCGAGCGGAAGTAGCTCAGTGGTAGAGCGCCTCCTTGCCAAGGAGGAGGTCGCGGGTTCGACCCCCGTCTTCCGCTCCATCAAGACGCAGGCAGTCCGTGGACAGCAAGAGGACGGGCCGTAGCCCGCCCTCTCATTTGGTGCCAAGGCTTGTTAACGGCAACAACCCCCGATCTCCCATCGGTTGCAATCGACCGTCTTGGAGCCTGCGACGACCGGAATATATCATCTCCCGCACCTCCAAACAATAGCAGGACACAGATTCCCCACCAGATTGTGCCGGATGGCGTGACGGACTGGTTACGGTGTTATGGTGGCGCACCTTGTCGGGGATGGATTCCCGCGTTCGCGGGAATGACGGAGGTGGGGGATTTCGGAGGATATGGATATGACTATTGAGAACGGCGCGAAGTATCGGCTCGGCCTCGACTTGGGGACGAACTCCATCGGCTGGGCGGCGATCAAACTCGACGAACACGACGAGCCCAGCGGCGTGCTCGACATGGGCGTCCGCATCTTCCCGGACGGGCGCAACCCGAAGGACGGCTCGTCTAACGCCGTTCAGCGCCGCATCCCGCGCGGCCAGCGGCGGCGCCGTGACCGGTACTTGAAGCGACGAGCTGACCTCGTGGAGGCGCTCGTCGAACTCGGCCTGATGCCGACCGCCAAGGACGAACGCAAGGCCTTGGAACGGCTCGATCCCTACTCGCTGCGTGCGCGTGCGCTCGATGGCCCTCTGCAGCCCTACGAGCTGGGGCGGACACTGTTCCACCTGGACCAGAGGCGCGGCTTCAAGTCGAACCGCAAGGCGGGCGGCGATGACGAGGGCGAGGCGAAGAAGACGCGGGCCGAGATCGGCGCCCTCCGCAACAGCATCGAGGAGAGCGGGGCGCGAACGCTGGGGGAGTTCCTGGCCCGGCGGCGAGAGAGGGACGAGACGGTCCGCGCCCGACCAGGTCAGGATCTCTATCCCGACAGGGCGATGTACGAGACCGAGTTCCGCGAGATTCGAGCGGCTCAGGAGCCGCATCACGATCTGAGCGGCGAGCAATGGGACGGCCTGAGGGACATCATCTTTTTCCAGCGGCCCCTCAAATCCGTCGATCCGGGATGGTGTCAACTGGAGCATGGGGAGGAGCGGGCGGCCAAGGCCCTTCCCATCGCCCAGGAGTTCCGTATGCTCCAGGAGGTCAACAACCTGAAGGTGCGGGTCGGCATCGACCCGGAGCGGCCCTTGGACGAGGGAGAGCGTGAGCGGGCGATGACGCGGCTGCGGTCCGGCAGAGACATCAGCCTCGAGAAGCCCACGCGGGACCTCGCGCTGCCGTCCGGGACGGCGTTCAACCTGGCCCGCGGTGGGCGCAAGAAGATCGTGGGCGACGAGTCCGCCGTTCGCCTGACGAAGGAGAAGGGACGCAAAGGTCGAGAGCTGTTCGGCAAGAGATGGCGGGGCCTCCCGCTTGACGAGCGCAACGAGATCGTGCGGTTCCTGCTGGACACTGGGGACCCGGAGGATGTCCGGCGAAAGGCCGCGGACGACTGGGGATTGGACCCAGGCCAGGCTGAAGCCATTGCCAACGTCACGCTGCCGAGCGGCTACGGCAACTTGAGCGAAAAGGCCATCCGCAAGCTGCTGCCGCACCTCGAAAAGGGACTCGTCTATTCAGACGCGGTTCTGGCCGCCAGATACGCGCATCACTCGGACTTCCGAAATGCCGAAGCCCACGAACGGCTCCCCTATTACGGCGAGGTGCTCGAACGAGACGTGGTCGGCGCTGACCCGGAAAAAGACCCGGAGCGAGACGGTGAGCCTGTCCGGTACGGCCGTATCCCCAACCCCACGGTCCACGTCGGTCTGAACCAACTCCGGCGCGTCACCAATCGGATCATGGATTCCTATGGCAAGCCGGATAAAGTGGTGGTCGAGCTGGCGCGCGATCTGAAGATGAACAGGGAACAGAAGCAGGAGTATGAGCGGCGGCAGCGAGAGGGCGGCGAACGCAACGAACGCTATAGGGAGATGCTGGAGTCGGCGGAAGTTCCCATGACTGCCCATACGCTCAGGAAGCTCCGGCTGTGGGAGGAACAGGGCTCACTCCAAGCTCGCATATGCCCATACACCGGCCAGTCCCTCTCCTTCAACATGGTCGTTTCCGAAGGAACCGAGATCGACCACATCCTCCCGTTCTCCAGGACGCTGGACGACTCGCCGGCGAACAAGGTCGTCTGTGTCGCTTCCGCGAACCGATACAAGGGCGACCGGACGCCGTTCGAGGCGTTCGGCCACAGCCCGGACGGGTACGACTACGGGGACATTTTGGACCGCGCGGGCAGGTTGCCTCCGAACAAGCGGTGGCGCTTCGACGAGGACGCCATGGAGCGCTTCGAGGGCGAGAGGGATTTTCTGGACCGGCAGTTGAACGAGACGCGCTACCTGTCTCGCACGGCGCGCGCCTATCTGGCACATCTGTACGACGAAAAGACCGAGAGCCGGCAGCGCGTGTGGGTCGTGCCGGGCCGGATGACGGCGCTGCTCCGCCGCGGCTGGGGTCTGGAGGGGATACTGCGCGCTAACGAGGACGGCGAGATCGTCCGCAAGCAGCGCAGCGACCACCGCCACCACGCCATAGACGCCTTCGTCGTCGCCAACACCACCCCGGGGCTGCTTCAGCGGTTCGCCGGCGCCGCCGGCTCCGACCGCGACGCGGAGGAAAAGCTGGCCAGGGTAGCGGGATGTGTGCTGCCGTGGGAGGGGTTCGGTCGCGAGGAGCTGCGGCCGTTCCTGGAGCGCATGGTCGTCTCCTACAAGCCAGACCACGGCACGCGCGGCAAGCAGGGCAGCACCACCGGACAGCTGCACAACGAGACCGCGTACGGGTTCGTGGATTTCGAGAATGACCCGTTCAACGTAGTGACCCGCAAGAAACTGGCTGACGTCAAGAAGCGAAGTGACCTGGATTCCGCGCGAGACCCCGTGATGAGAGCGGCGCTGTTGGAGTTGTGGGAACGCGTCGAGGCGGAGGGCGGCAAAGCGGCCGACTTCGCCGAGCGTGCGGCCAATGACGGCGTAGTGCTGAACGGCCGCCACCAGCCCGTGCGCCGTGTGCGTGTCGTCGACAAACAGCGCGTCATACCTATCAAAGACCGAGACGGAAGGCCGTACAAAGGCTACTTGCCGGGCGGCAACGAGTTCGCCGACGTGTGGCGGATGCCTGATAAGAGAAAGAGTTGGAGGATAGTCGTTGTGCCCACGTTCGACGCCAATCAGCCCGGCTTCGACCTTGGTAGATTCCGGCCGCACCCCGCAGCGAAGCGGCTGATGCGGCTGCATATCGACGACATGGGGGCACTGGGCCAAGGGTCGGAGCGACGCATAGTGCGCGTCCGGAAGATAACGGACGCCAGGTCGGGCGCGTTCGTGGTGCTGGACGATCACAATGAGGCCAACGTTCCTGACCGCGTCGGAAAAGACATGAAGGAGAACAGATACAGGGCACGGCGACTCCAGGACCTGGGCTTCCGCAAGGTTGGCGTGGACGAGAGCGGGCGCGTGCTCGATCCGGGGCCGCCGAAGTCGTGATCGGCCGCGTCGTCGAGGTGGCGAGCGAGGGATGCCACCTGGCGCGCTCCCGCGGCTTCATGGTGGTGACCAGGGACGGCGCCGAGGAGGGGCGGGTGCCGCTGGACGACATCGGGGTGCTGCTCTGCAACGGACGCGGTCTCACCTATTCCAACAGCCTGATGACGGAGCTTGCCCGCCGGGGCGCCTCGGTCGTGCTGTGCGGCAGTGACTACCTGCCCGCCGCGTGGCTGTGGCCGGTCGAGGGCCACCACGTACAGGCGATGCGCATGCGCTGCCAGCTCGAAGCGTCGCTGCCGCTCCGCAAGCAGCTGTGGCAGGCCGTGGTGAAGGCCAAAATCGGCCAGCAGGCGGCGATGCTGGCGATGCTGGGAATAGCTGGCGGCGGCCTCGAAGCGCTGGCCCGGCGGGTCCGGTCCGGCGACCCGGAAAACGTGGAGGCCCAGGCCGCGCGGCGGTACTGGCCTCTCCTCTTCGGAAGCGACTTCAGGCGCGGTCGATTCGGCGGCATGACGAATCCGTTCCTCAACTACGGCTACACTGTGCTCAGGGCCGCGGTGGCCCGGGCCGTCGTGTCGGCGGGGCTGCACCCCTCCATCGGCATCCACCACAGCAACCGCGGCAACTCCATGTGCCTGGTCGACGACCTGATGGAGCCGTTCAGGCCCCTGGTGGACTACACGGTCGTCCGGCTGTTGCCGGATGGGTGTGGCGACTTGACCGCGGAGGCCAAGCGGGCGCTCGCCGGTGTCCTCGCCATGGATATGGCTACGGATCGCGGCACGACGCCCTTGTGGACCTGCCTGGAGCGGGCCGCTCAGTCGCTCGCGCAGTCGTTCGAGACGGGGAGCCCGGGTCTTCTGTTTCCCGAAGGGCCGCTCGCCGACGCAGCGCCGCCCGCTGGCTGAGAACGGCCCCGGTGCTCTCGGGCTATCGGCTGATGTGGATGATGGTGATGTTCGACCTGCCGGTGCTCACCAAGAAGGAGCGGCGGGCCGCGACCAAGTTCCGGGAGTTCTTGCTGGACGAGGGCTTCGGCATGTGCCAGCTCTCCGTCTACATGCGCTTCTGCGCGGGTAAGGAGCAGGCGCAGGTCTACACGAAGCGGGTGCAGGCGGTGCTGCCGGACGCGGGGAACGTTCAGATCATCTGCTTTACGGACAAGCAGTACGAGAACATCGTCAGCTTCGACGGACCGAGGCGTCGGCCGGCCAACAAGAACCCGGAGCAGTACGCCCTGTTCTGAGGCCGCCACGGTCGTTTTTCCGCAGGCCGGCGGACGCCGGGCCGAACCTGATTCCAAGCTGGCCCGACGCTGCCTCTATTGTAGCCGATGGGAGATCGGGGGGAAACCGCAACGGACTTCGCTACAGACGCGGCAGCGTGACATTGTAGCCGATGGGAGATCGGGGGGAAACCGCAACACGCAATCCTGGACGCATGCGCTGTACCCGATTGTAGCCGATGGGAGATCGGGGGGAAACCGCAACGACACGCGCACGCTACCTACAGGCCCGTATTGTAGCCGATGGGAGATCGGGGGGAAACCGCAACTTGCACTTCCAGGGTGCCCGTTTGGTGTGGAATTGTAGCCGATGGGAGATCGGGGGGAAACCGCAACTCGTCGGTGACGCTGAACGGTCGGGGGTACAAATTGTAGCCGATGGGAGATCGGGGGGAAACCGCAACTTGGCTGGTATATGAACGCCGTCACCGGAATTGTAGCCGATGGGAGATCGGGGGGAAACCGCAACTTGGCTGGTATATGAACGCCGTCACCGGAATTGTAGCCGATGGGAGATCGGGGGGAAACCGCAACGCCACACCCCTGGGGGGGTGTGGCTCCCCAATTGTAGCCGATGGGAGATCGGGGGGAAACCGCAACCTGTGGCGGGCTGGCATCGTCGTCGGCCTAGATTGTAGCCGATGGGAGATCGGGGGGAAACCGCAACGTAACAGTCGACCCTACTCGAGCCGCAGGTTATTGTAGCCGATGGGAGATCGGGGGGAAACCGCAACGCAACGCACCAGCGGCAGACCAAGAGCGTGATTGTAGCCGATGGGAGATCGGGGGGAAACCGCAACGCCACACCCCTGGGGGGGTGTGGCTCCCCAATTGTAGCCGATGGGAGATCGGGGGGAAACCGCAACCTGTGGCGGGCTGGCATCGTCGTCGGCCTAGATTGTAGCCGATGGGAGATCGGGGGGAAACCGCAACATTATGCTACCCATCCCATACTCTGTCTGTATTGTAGCCGATGGGAGATCGGGGGGAAACCGCAACCGTAAACGCTAGCTCAGCTCCCGGCATGGCAATTGTAGCCGATGGGAGATCGGGGGGAAACCGCAACTTGGGCATCACCAACGTGAAGTGCTCGTTGATTGTAGCCGATGGGAGATCGGGGGGAAACCGCAACGGTAGACCGCGGGGGTCTAGGCTCTCGTGGATTGTAGCCGATGGGAGATCGGGGGGAAACCGCAACTACTGACCTAACGGCCTGACCAACTCCGTGAAATTGTAGCCGATGGGAGATCGGGGGGAAACCGCAACAAGTACGTTGAGATCGCTACGCGCCGCATCATTGTAGCCGATGGGAGATCGGGGGGAAACCGCAACGAAATCAAAGAGTTGGTCATGGCGGATGGATTGTAGCCGATGGGAGATCGGGGGGAAACCGCAACGTGCTGGTCTGTCGGGACAGTCGGTACGTGAATTGTAGCCGATGGGAGATCGGGGGGAAACCGCAACCAGCTGGTCGTAGTCGATCGACACCAGACGCATTGTAGCCGATGGGAGATCGGGGGGAAACCGCAACCTCGAAATCCGGGTAGGGGGTGGGGCCGTCGCCACACAACCCGGTTCCCTCAGTGCCATCGAAGGGCCCGCGCAACTCAGTCTTTGGGGACCGACACCAGCATTGGCGGGAAGGTTGCGTGCCCCCTTCGATACGCCCCGGTGAAGCAACGGCGCTACTCAGGGCGATCGGGTTGTGTCGGCACCCCAAGTCCCGAACAGTTGCGGCTAGCGCTCCAGCCAGAAGGCGTAGAGGCGCGCTCCCTCGAGGGAGAACCGGACGCGCACCGGTCCGTGATGGCCGAGCTCGGCGCCGCCCTTCCAGCTTATGACGGCTCCCAGGCTGTCGCCTCCCACGGGAACGCAGTCGCCCTCGGACAGGCCCGCGACCGGGTCGCCCGTGAGCGCGTCCACGACCTCGGCGGCGATGCGCCCGGCCGAGGCGTCGGCGTTGACCACGAGCCGGCCGCCCTCCAGGTCGAACGACCGCGTCAGCAACGTGCCGCGCTTGTCGGCGTCGAGGGAGACGAAGCCGTCGAGACGCACCTTGGCGACGGCCACGGCGTTGAGGTCCTCGTCGAAGTATTTCCGGTGCTCCTCGGCGACGTCGTCCTTACGGGCACGGAAGCGGCAGGTGTCGTAGTAGACCCATATCTGCCCCAGGTCTTCGCGGACGATCGGCGTCCCGCAGGGGATGACCTGCGCGGTGTCGTACGTCTCGCCGTCCCAGGGCAGCACGTCCAGGAAGAGGTCCCTGTTCGCGACGCGGCTCCACGTGCGCAGGTCCCGTGAGACGGCCAACTCGGTCTGATTGACCCCTGTCTGGTTCTTCCCCAGCCACGAGCCCGACGGGTTGAGCAGGACCGGGAAGCCGATGTACAGCCCCTCGTAGGGCATGATCGCCATCTTGTATATCTCGGCTATGTAGTCCCCGTCGTCCACGAACGGCGGCGTGAGGTACGCTGGGTCCTCCACGATCCGGCGTACTCGCCTGCGCCGGTTGTTCTTGTCTATCTCGTCGGCCTCGAATATCAGCTCGGCCTCCGTCCAGTCGACGAAGTCGTTGCTGGTCGATAGCCAGACCGCCCTTCCCCAGTCGGTCCGGACCTTGACCGTGGCCAGGAACCGGCCGGTGTACGGGTCGTAGGTCAGATAGGAGGTATCGCCGCTGGGGATCGGGGGCACGTCAATCATCGTCCAGTCGAATCCGTCGGGCGACACCGCGGGATAGCGGTCGCTGCCGCCGTCCGCGAACAGTGCCTTGTAGCGGCGACTTGGGTCCTCGTCCCGCTCGTCCCTCAGGACGTTGTACATCGTCATGCCGTGGGGATCGACCGCGACGTTGTTGTCCTTCGACCCGAGCCAGTCGTACAGGCCCAGGTTCGGCGTCTCCCAGTTGACCCCGTCGGTCGACGTCGCGTAGTGGTACAGCCTGAGCTGGTACATGAGCTGGAACGAGCTGAAGCTCTCGGCGGTAGCCGTGCCGGGCGGCGCGCCCGAGTGGCCCGCGCGGTACCACCACTCCCAGATGCGCTTCTCGGAGTTCCACTGCGGGGCCGTGGCGCTCTGGAGCGTGACCTGCCCGCGGCTACGGTCAGGGCGCATGACTGGCCCGGCGCGCTCCGGCTTGTTCAGCGTGCGCCTGAGGCCGCGCTTCGTCTCGATGGCGCCGTCGTCAAGGAAGAGTTGCTTGTGCCGGTACGGGTGGATCGTCGATGAGGTCATGTCTGGCATCCTATTCGATCAGGGCTGACAGCAGGACTATAGGTTTGCCTGCGGTACCGTGTCAACGCGCTTGGTCGGGGGAGCGTCCGGGGGTGGATAACGGCCGGCGACCAACGCGGCTAGGGAGGGAAGAGCGAAGCGTGGCTTCTGAAGCGCCTCCTCATGGCTTGCGGAACAGCACGACGTTCCGGCGTGGAAACGTCGGCCGCCAGCCGTGCCTCGCGGCGATCCACCGCATGGTGCGGTTGGTGTAGAAGGCCACGTGGGTAGGGTCCCGGTGATAGTGCCACCCGGGGAAGCCCGCCCAGTCGTCCGGCATCGCCGTCATGATTCCCAGCCACCCCGACGGCCTGAGGAGTCTGTCGAGCACCCCGAAGTCGTATGCTGGTCTGTCGAAATGCTCCACCGTCTCCGTACACACGATGAAGTCGTAGGAGCTCCCCAGCGCCGTCTTGTCCGGGTGGAAGTGCTTGTCGTAGATGGACACCTCGAACCCGTCCTCTTCCATCATTGCGGCGAGGGCGGGACCCGGCCCGGCCCCGTAGTCCAGAACCTTGGAGCCGGGCTCGACGCGAGGCCGGAGATTATCCCAGAGGCGAGCGAGGAAGGCCCGGTAGTCGGGGTCGTTCGGATCGTTGTCGTGCTCGAGGTACCGCCGCCGCTCCGCCTCGTGGCCGACGTGGAATCGCCGCGGCACGGATACGAGGTCACAGACACGGCAGTGAACGAAGTCGCGGCACATCGAACGGTTTCTGACCTGGTGAAACGCCGCCGCCGACGAGCCGCACAGGGCGCACTCTTCCACGGCGTCAGCGCCGTTCGACGAGCTCAGAGCTGGCCTTGGATGTGCCCAAGGCGCGAAACGGCTTGATGGACTGCGCTACTGGGCCGGGCGGAAATGTCGGCGGCTATCGGGAGCAACCGCCTCACGCCGCGCCGCGCCACAGCCGCACGCCGACCACGCCCAGCACCACCGGCATAACCGCGTCGACCATCGACCACACGTCACCGCTCTCGCTGACGTGGTCCGTCAGGTTGGCGGCCCAGTTCGCGAAGAACAGCAGCGCCAGCACGACGGACGCGTAGAAGATGGTGTTCGCGTCCACGTGGCGCTTCAGATCGTCCCCGGCCTGGCAGGAGCGCCGCTTCTCGATGAAGCTCGCCACGACCGCGATCAGCATCCCAACCGCCATGAACCAGTTCAGTATGTCCCACACGGGGTAGCCGCCATCCCCTTCGTGATAGAAGGGAGTGGCGACGAAGTTCACGGCCACGGCCAAAGCCACCGCGAGCACATACACCGCCAGAACACGCTGCGCTATATTCATCGTCGTTCTCCTCCGGTTGGCTTGCTCGGCGGCGGAAGGGCCCGCGGCCGATGTTCGCCGTGACTATATACGATAGCCGCACGACGCTCAAAGGGTCGGTCCGGCTGGAGCGAGGGCGGCGTCCGGCGGTATCATGGGCGCGCGCCGGCGGCACTTGGGGAGACGGCAGGCCGGGCGGAGGAACGCGAGAGATGGACTGGAAGCAGAACGAGCTCGAGGACACCGTAGACACGACCGCGCTGCACGACGGCGACGGAGTGGTGACGCGCCGCAGGTTCTTCCGTGGCTCCACGCGGCTGCCGGTAACCGTCGAGATCTGGGAGCTTCCGCCCGGATCGAGCGAGGGCTCGCACGTCCACGAGGCCGACGGGGCCCTCGAGGAGTTCTACTACTTCATCGCCGGGCAGGGCGTCATGTGGATGGACGGCGAGGAGGTCGCCGTCGGCCCCGGCGACGCCGTCATGGCGCCGCCCGGGGTCGATCACGGCTTCCGCAGCACGGGCAACGAGCCGCTGAAGCTCCTGATCGCGTGGGGCGCCCCGACGGACGCCTAGCGTACGCGGCGTGCGGTGAGACGGGGCCGGAACGCGCCGGTGCTATAATTCGGACTGACCTAGGAGAGTCCCTGACGTGCAGCTGAAGTCCGCCGCAGTCTTCGTTCTAGTCTCCGTGATCGCGCTGGCGTCGGCGTGCTCCGGCGTCGATGTCGGTGTGGACGTCGGCTCCGGCGCGTCGGCGGAGCCTGAGCGAGCCGTATACGCGCCGACACTGTTCGAGCACACGATCGCGGTCACGGGCGTCGGGAACTCCTGGAACCCGGCCATCAGCACGACCCTGGCGCGCCAGTTCGGGCAGGTCGCGTCGATGTTCATCGCCAACGAGTGCCTCGCCGGAAGGCCGATGACCCCCGAGGCGTTCGTGTCCTACGCGAGGGCGGAGCTCGGCGACCAGGCGCAGTTCGGCGTCGAGGCCAGGAGGCTGATGGGCGAGATCGTCGCGGTCTCGGACGGCCCCGGCGGCGAGAGCTGCCTCCGCCCGTTCCTGGAGCCCCGGACCGTGGCCGAGTTCGAGCTGACGAGTGAGCTCGTGTCGGCCGCGCTGGGCTGGACCGCCCGCGTGCTCGAAGGCGAAAAGAGGATCGAGTGGTACGGCCTGCCGGCCGCGGACAGGGCGCCGTACCTGCCCTGGGTCTGCTGCGAGAACACGGCCGAGGGCTGGAGGAGCGTCAGCTCGCTGTTCTCCATCCCGCTGCCCGTCCCGGCCGACCTGACGCTGCCCGAGGGCGGCACGCTGCTGGAGGACACGGGCTGGGACGTCCAGTTCCAGATCGACCAGCTCAAGCTGGCGGTGGGCACGGGCGCACCTCAATGAGGCCGAGCGCCGCTACGGCGTTGCGGCCCGGCCGTGTGATCCGCCTGCTGCCCGCCGCGTGCGCGTCGCTCCTGCTGCTCTGGGGCTGCGGCGACCCCCCTCCCACGCCCACCCCTACGCCGACTGCGACGGCCGCGCCCGCCACGCCGACGGCCGAAGCGGTGGAGCCCGCCGGCGGGCCGATCTTCGTCGACGTCAGCGACGCCGCGGGCATCGACTTCGTCCACGACGAGCTCGAGTGGCTGGCCGTCCCGCAGGGTGGCGGCATCGTCGCGTTCGACTACAACGGCGACGGCAACGCCGACGTCTTCATCGCCAACTCCAACGGCCCGAACGTCCTGTACCGCAACAACGGCGACGGCACCTTCACCGACGTGGCAGTCGCCGCGGGCGTCGCGGACGCCGACGGCCGGGGCAACGGCGGCTGCTCGGCCGACTACGACAACGACGGCGACGCCGACCTGTACATCACCAACTACGGCACCAGCAGGCTCTTCGAAAATCGGGGCGACGGCACATTCGTCGAGGCGAGCGCGAAAACCGGCGTCGAGGAGCCCTACGCCGGACACCGGTCGACCGGCTGCTCCTGGGGCGACTACGACGCCGACGGCGCTCCCGACCTGGTGGTCGTACGCCACATGTACGAGCACCGCAGCGACCTCCTCGCCGACCCCAACTACATGGTCCCCGGCCTGACCGGACTCATCCTCTACCACAACAATGGAGACGGCTCGTTCACCAACGAGACCCTCCTGCTCGGCGATCTGACCCGGCCGGCGGAGGGAGTCCCCGGAGTCGACGAGGTCAAGGTCGGCAACATCTGGGGCGCCGGCTTTCAGCCGAGCTGGCTGGACTACGACAACGACGGCGACGTCGACCTGTACGTCGTCAACGACTTCGGCCGCGCGCTGCACGCCAACGTGCTGTGGCGCAACGACGGGCCCGCCCCGGACGGCGGGTGGACCTTCGTCGACGTGTCCACAGGCTCAGGGGCCGACGTAGAGATCTACGGCATGAGCATGGCCGTCGGCGACTATGACCAGGACGGCTTCTTCGACATCTTCATCACGGACATCCGCGGCAACGTGCTGCTCCGCAACGACGGCAACGGGCGCACTTTCACCGATCTGGCGGAGGATGCGGGAGTCAACGCGAGAATGATCGGCCGCCGGGTGCGCGTGAACTGGGGCTCCTTTTTCTTCGACTACGACAACGACTCCGACCTCGACCTCTACATCGTCAGCGGGTACCTCGGCGGCGACACCGTGGCCGGCAATCCGCTCGAGCAGCCGAACATCCTCATGCGCAACGAGGGCGACGGCACCTTCACCGACGTGTCGTGGATCAGCGGCGCCGACGATCCGGGCGTGGGCCGCGGCTCCGTGTACCTCGACTACGACAACGACGGCTGCCTCGACCTGCTCATCGCGAACCTGGGCCAGCGCGCCAGGCTGTTCCGCAACGCCTGCGAGTGGGGCAACAACTGGCTCGCGGTCGATGTCGTCGGCACGCACGGCAACAGAGACGGCCTCGGCGCGCGGCTGGAGCTGGAGGCGGGCGGCCGACTGCAGATCAGGGAGGTCGCCAGCGGCCACAGCCACATGGGCCAGAACGCGGCGACCGCGCACTTCGGCCTCGCCGACGCCGCCAGCGTCGACTCGCTCACCGTCCGCTGGCCCAACGGCGCCGTCCAGACCCTGACCAACCTCCCACCCAACCGCCGCATAACCCTGACCGAACCCAAGTAGAAACCCCCTCTCCCTCGACGGGAGAGGGCAGGGGTGAGGGTGACCTTCCCCCTCTCCCTCGACGGAAGCGGGCTGGGGTGAGGGTGATCTTCCCCCTCTCCCTTGACGGGAGAGGGCTGGGGTGAGGGTGATCTTCCCCTCCCACTATCCACTATCCCACTACCCCCTATACACTACCCACCATGCACTACACCAACTTCGGATCGGCCGGCGTAAAGGTTTCCCGCATCGCGCTCGGCATGGGGCTCAGGGAGCAGTACTCCGACGAGGGCGCCCAGCGCCTCGTCGGGCACGCCATCGACTCCGGCGTCAACTTCATCGACTGCGCGAACCGCTACGGCCTGGGCGACGACCGGGTCAACCTGCGCGGCACCGCCGAGCAGGCCCTCGGCCGCGCGCTCAGGACCCGCCGCGACGAGGTCGTCATCACGACCAAGGTGACCGGCGCGATGGGCGACGGGCCCAACGACAGCGGCGCGGCCCGCCTCCACATCATGCGGGAGGTCGAGCGGTCGCTGACCCGGCTGCAGACCGACCGGATAGACGTGTACCTGCTCCACGGCTGGGACGACTCGACGCCCATAGAGGAGACGGTCCGGGCTCTCGACGACCTGGTCACTCAGGGCAAGGTGCTCTACTTCGGCTGCTGCAACTACGCCGCGTGGCAGGTGTGCAAGGCGCTCTGGACCGCCGACCGGCTCGGCGCCCACAGCTTCATCTGCGTCCAGAACGAGTACAGCCTGCTGCGCCGCGGCCTCGAGAAGGAGATGTTCGGGCTGATACGCGACCAGGGCCTTGGCGCGATGGCGTACAGCCCGCTCAGGGCCGGCCTGCTGTCCGGGACCTACACGCCGGGCCAGCCCCCGCCGGCCGGCTCGCTCTGGGACCAACGGCCCGACGAGGACTACTCGTCCGCGCTTCCGCCGTCGGCCGCGCCGCTGATCGCCGCCCTGAGGTCGATAGCCTCCGAGCGCGGCGTCAGCGTGCCTCAGGTCGCGATGGCATGGGTGCTCTCGCATCCCGAGATCACAGTCGCCATCTCGGGCAGCGACACCATAGAGCGGCTCGACGACAACCTCGGCGCCCTCGACCTGCACCTCACCCCGGAAGAGCGCCTCACCCTCGACCAGACATCCTCTGCCGCAGCGGGATAGTGGGTAGTGGATAGTGAATAGTTGGTAGTTGCCTCGGGGCGGGTTCTTCTCGGGAATGATGGTCAAGCAGGGGCGGGCGGGAGCGCCCTGGTCAGGGGTGGAGCGGTCGATTTTCCTGTGAGCTGTGCCATTGTGTGCCAAAGTGGGCCATTCCTATCTCGGCGATGGCAAGACGTATCAGGGTTCGGAGGTCAGGGCCACTAAGTTGAGGCGGGGCGTGTCAGACTAGTAGTACCGCCGTAGTACCGCCGTGTAGTATCATGTCTCTGAAGGCTACCGTTCACTGGTGGATAGAGCATGCTGACAAAGGAGAAGCGGCGCCAGCTAGAGACGTGGGTCCTCGCGGTCGGTGGTATCGGCATCATGGTTGTGGTCTTCGTCGCCGAGTACCTGCTGTCGTAGGAACATTCCCGCCGCGACATAGACTTGGATGATCACGGCTGCCACGCCAGCGACGATTGCCCAGGCGGGGTCGCCGTCGGTGGCGTGGCTGAGCCAGGTTATGGCCGAGAGTCCGAGTGGGATCACCACCACCAGCCGCGCTGAATGGTCGATCACACGGCCTGCCGGCGGGAGCAGGGTCACCGAGTAGGCGAACGCAGCCAGCAGCGCAGCCAATGGGGCGCGGACACCAGGGGGCACGACTGGTCCCGCAGCAACGAGTCCCGTTGTGCCCAGCATCACTATAACCAAGCCCACCAATCTCCAAGCCCGAGGGTTCTTAAGGTGGGTCCGCAAGCGCCTCATGGACGCTCATCCTAGCTCATGCGATGTCCGTGCGCCAGCCCGTGAGAAAGCCCTCTAGGGTGTTGGGCACTCATGGGGGATGCTCCCTTTGTCGACTCCAGGGAGTTCCTGTACCAGCACCGCCAGAAGTCATGCGCCTCGACATGTTTGACGTGTGCTCGTCGGTTGCGGGCACCCAGCAGGGCACTTCCCTGATCGGTTAGTGACTGTTCAGGCTTCGGGACGCCCTCAAGCCGCTGCCCCTGAGTAGCGGCGGTGCTTTGGCCGGCGTGTATCGAAGGGCACTGGGGCCTTCCTCCCAATGCTGGCGTCGCCCCACCCAAGGCCTGAGTCGTGCGGGCCCTTCGATACACCCGACGAAGCGTCGGGGCACTCAGGGCGACCGGGTCGTATGGCGTCGGCCCCGCCCCTGCCTTGGCTTCGTGGGGCGCCCAACGCCGGAATCCCACTACCCACTACCTACGCCGCTGCAGCCGCCGTGAAGCCCAGCTCCTCCAGCCGGCGGTTCGCCTCCGCGAGCGTGTCCGCCGACAGCGGCCCGCGTTGGACCGCGCGCACGTTCTCCTCCATGTGCTCCAGGCTCAGCGTGCCGACCACGACCGTGTGCGCCTGCGGCAGGCTGATCGTGTACCGGAGCATGAACGCGATCCGGCTGTCGCCATCGTCCCTCAACTCGTCCAGATTCGCCCTGTCGAAGTTGGCCCAGGTGCCGGGGCCGCTGGCGATGCGTCCCTGGTTGTAGGCCAGCGTGCCCTCGTAGTGAGGCTGACCCTTGGCCGCGCGCGACCGGATGATGATACCGCGCCCGTCGTCCCCCAGCTTCTTGATCCAGTCCTCCGACTCGCGCTGCATCGGCTGGTAGCCGACCTGGAACACGTCCAGCTCCTCGAACGCCGCCAGCGGAGGAAGCTGCGGCATGTCCGACGACATCCCGATCCACCGCGTCTTGCCCTGCCGCTTCACCTCCAGCAGCGCGTCGATCAGCTCGTTGTCCTCCACCTCCGCGGCCTTGGGGTTGTGGAGCTGCAGGAAGTCGACGTGGTCCGTCTTCAGCCGCGTGAGGCTCCGGTCGATGTTTTTGAACACGCTCTCGCGAGTGAACTGCTTCGGCGGCGTGCTCCTCGACCGGCCGCGCCAGTTGCAGCCGCACTTCGTCGCGATCACGAACTCGTCCCGCCGGTGCGACACCGACCGGCCGATGAACTCCTCCGCGTGGCCGTAGCAGTCGGCCGTGTCGATGATGCTCATCCCGCTGTCCAGCGCCGTGTTCAGCATCAGACTCACGTGCTTTTCGGACACCGGGCGCGAGATCGGGTTGCCCTCGATCCGCCCCTCGATCTCCCACGTCCCGTAGCCCAGCCGGCTGAGCTCGATCCCCGTCCGGCCCATTACCGCGGTCGGCAAACCTTCAGTCACGGCGCATCCTCCCGGGCTGGTAGCCCGCCACGTTCTACTTTACAGAAGCAACGCGCCCGCCCACAACCCCGCCGCGGCCGGCGGGCGTGGAAAGGACAGCGCGTGCGGCGCCGTGAAGGCAATGAATCCCCCAGTCGGTGTCCAGGAGGTACGGCATTGGATCTAGAGTTTCGGTTCCGGCCGGGAGTTGACCAGGCGGTCGGAATAGATGTTTCGCAGCAGCTCCTCGGGGTCGTGGGTGCCCTTCCATCGTCCGGCCGCCGACCGCATCGTCCCGCGGCGTTCTTCGGCGGAAAGCCTCGGCGCGGGGTCGATGGACAGAGTGACCTCTTTGCCCTCTTCGAGGTCGAGCGGCTCCAACGGCGTGAGTATCCCGTTCGAGTACGTGGCCCTGACGTTCGCGATCATGGTGGGTCCTCTTGTCGATTTGTCGGCAATCTTGGTTCCCATTATATCCCCATATCCCTGTGGCCTCGATCCGGTGCGGGCTCGGAGGTCTGCGCTGGCCCCTCGATACGCGCCGCTGAAGCATCGGCGCTACTCGGGGTGAACGGATTGTATGGGTGGCTGCGTGTTGGGGATGGATTCCCGCCTTCGCGGGAACGACGGATGTTTGGGGGTGGCTGCGTGTTGGGGATGGGTTCCCGCCTTCGCGGGAATGGCGGAAGTTTGGGGGCGGGAACGACGGATGTTTGGGCGTGGCTGCGTGTTGGGGATGGGTTCCCGCCTTCGCGGGAACGACGGAAGTTTGGGGGCGGGAACGACGGATGTTTGGGGGTGGCTGCGTGTTGGGGATGGGTTCCCGCCTGTGTGGGAGCGACGGATGTTTGGGGGTGGCTGCGTGTTGGGGATGGGTTCCCGCCTTCGCGGGAACGACGGAAGTTTGGGGGCGGGAACGACGGATTTCACTGTGACCGTCATACCCGTGGAAACGGGTATCCAGGCGCGCGGTGGGGTTGTGGACGGGGTTGGGGGGTGTGGTATACTGCCTGCGTCTCGTTATTCGTTTCCCTTTTCCCGCCAGGTGAGCCGAACGTCTTTTCGTGCGTGCTCACGGCAACCGCGGCGGCGAGCCGCGCCCGACCTCCCGGACCTTCGACCACGGTTCCCGAAGCTATCCCCGAGGCGGACGAGCGTTCGGCGTCACGGCGCATCTTGGGATGGGTTCTCGGGCGCGGCGTGAGACGCGCGGACGCGCCGGCGGCGGGGCCGCCAAAGAGAACCCCGAACCGTCTCCTTATGGTCTTGACTGGGCCGCCGCGCGTTTGACACCCTGCATGGTGCGTATATCCGGACGACGATGAGACGCTCCTGGCAACCGGCCCAGCCGGGGTTAGATTCCCGCCTCCGCGGGAATGACGGAGCCAGGGGGGGAATGGCGGAGCCAGCGGGGAATGGCGGAGCTAGCGGGGAATGACGGAGCTAGCGGGAAATGACGGAGCTAGCGGGGAATGGCGGAGCTAGCGGGGAATGGCGGAGTTGGGAGTGGGGCCGCGGCCTCCTCCGGCAGACGCCTCCCGGATACACGGTGAAGCAGCCTTGGCAACCGGCCCCGCCGGGGAGAAACGAGTTTGACGGCGCTTCGATCACGGCCTCGTTTCTGAAGATGCCTTCTTAATAGAGGGATAGAGAAGCTGGATTCCCGCCTGCGCGGGAACGACGGATGGATTCCCGCCTGCGCGGGAACGACGGATGGATTCCCGCCTGCGCGGGAACGACGGATGGATTCCCGCCTGCGCGGGAACGACGGATGGATTCCCGCCTGCGCGGGAACGACGGATGGATTCCCGCCTGCGCGGGAATGACGGATGGATTCCCGCCTGCGCGGGAATGACGGATGGATTCCCGCCTGCGCGGGAATGACGGATGGATTCCCGCCTGCGCGGGAACGACGGATGGATTCCCGCCTGCGCGGGAACGACGGATGGATTCCCGCCTGCGCGGGAATGACGGATGGATTCCCGCCTGCGCGGGAACGACGGATGGATTCCCGCCTGCGCGGGAATGACGGTGGCGGAGAGGGGCGCTGGCCGGCACGAGCCGCCCGCCCGGAGAGCGATATGAATATCACAGAGCTGGAAGAGAAGACCAACGACGAGTTGCGCGCGATGGCCGGCGAGATGGGCCTGTTGTCCGACAGCGCGATGCCCAAGCGGCGCGACCTGATGATGAAGGTGCTGCAGACCTACGCGGAGCGCAACGGCAACGTCATGGCCTCTGGTGTGCTGAACATCGAGGAGCAGGGCTACGGCTTCCTGCAGGCCGTCGGGCGCCGCAACGGCACCAGCAACGTCTACGTCTCGCAGTCGCAGATCCGCAGGTTCAGCCTGCGCACCGGCGACCTGGTCGCCGGGCAGGTGCGTGCCCCCAAGGACGGCGAGCGCTACTTCGGCCTCATACGCGTCGAGGCGGTCAACGGCGTCGAGCCGGAGGCCGCGCGGCACCGCCCCCACTTCGAGAACCTCACGCCCATATTCCCCATGGAGCGGATCAAGCTGGAGACGACCCGGGAGGCGCTGTCGACCCGTCTCATGGACCTGGTCTGCCCCATCGGCCGCGGCCAGCGCGGGCTGATCGTCTCCCCGCCCAAGGTGGGCAAGACGACGATCCTCAAGGACATCGCCAAAAGCATCAGCGTCAACGCGCCCGACATGCACATCATGGTCGCCCTGACCGGGGAGCGCCCCGAGGAGGTGACCGACATGACCCGGTCGGTCGACGGCGAGGTGTTCAGCTCCACCTTCGACGAGCCGGTCGAGTACCACTGCAAGGTGGCCGAGCTCGTGCTGAACCGGGCGAAGCGGCTCGTCGAGACGGGCACCGACGTCGTCATACTGCTCGACAGCATCACGCGTCTGACCCGGGCGTACAACCTGGCGGTGCCGTCGAGCGGCCGCACGCTGTCCGGCGGCATGGACCCGGTCGCGCTGTATCCGCCGAAGCAGTTCTTCGGCGCGGCCCGCAAAGTCGAGGACGGCGGCAGCCTCACCATACTCGCCGCGTGCCTGGTCGACACCGACAGCCGGATGGACGAGCTGGTCTACGAGGAGCTGAAGGGCACCGGCAACATGGAGGTCCGGCTCGACCGCAGGCTGTCCGAGAAGCGGGTCTACCCGGCGATCGACATCGGGCGCAGCGGCACCCGGCGCGAGGAGCTGCTGCTGGACGCGGAGACGCTCAGGCAGACTTGGCTGCTGCGCCGCATGGTCAGCCTCGTAAGCTCCGACAGCATGGCGTCCGAGGCTACCGAGAAGGTGATCGAGCGGCTCAGGAAGTCGGCCGACAACAAAGAGTTCCTCCAGAACCTCGCCAAGGACAGCTAGACCGCCCACCGACGATTGTGGGTGCGCGCTGCGCCCACCGTCGTTCCCGTGGAGACGGACCGTTGTATAACCGTCGTTCCCGCGCAGGCGGGAACCCATCCCCGCCCCCCCGCCGTCGCGGGAATGACGATGTGGTGGCCCACCGTCGTCCCCGTGGAGACGGGGACCCATCCCCCCCGGCCCCTCCCCGCCATGGATTCCCGCCTTCGCGGGAATGACGATATGGGTGCGCCCGTCGTTCCCGTGCAGACGGGAACCCATCCCCCGGCCCCCCGCTGTCGCGGGGAATGACGATTGTGGGTGCCCACCGTCGTTCCCGTGGAGACGGGAACCCATCCCCGCCCTCCCGCTGTCGCGGGAATGACGATGTGGATGCCCACCGTCGTCCCCGTGGAGACGGGGACCCATCCCCCCCGGCCCCTCCCCGCCATGGATTCCCGCCTTCGCGGGAATGACGATATGGGTGGCCGTGGATTCCCGCCGCCTCCCGGGTGCGTCCGTCGTTCCCGTGGAGACGGGGACCCATCCCCCCCGGCCCCCCGCCATGGATTCCCGCCTTCGCGGGAATGACGATATGGGGGCCGTGGATTCCCGCAGACGATTGTGGGTGCGCCGCCGCCGTCGTCGCGGGAATGTGGGTGCGCCCGTCGTTCCCGTGGAGACGGGGACCCATCGCCGCCCTCCCGCTGTCGCGGGAAGACGATGTGGATGCCCATCGTCGTTCCCGTGGAGACGGGGACCCATCCCCCGGCCCCCCGCTGTCGCGGGGAATGACGATTGTGGGTGCCCACCGTCGTCCCCGTGGAGACGGGGACCCATCCCCCCCGGCCCCTCCCCGCCATGGATTCCCGCCTTCGCGGGAATGACGATATGGGTGGCCGTGGATTCCCGCCGTTGTGGGAATGACGATGTGGGTGTGCCCGTCGTTCCCGTGGAGACGGGAACCCATCGCCGCCCTCCCGCTGTCGCGGGAATGACGATGTGGATGCCATCGTCGTCCCCGTGGAGACGGGGACCCATCCGCCCAGGCCCCCCGCCATGGATTCCCGCCTTCGCGGGAATGACGATATGGGTGGCCGTGGATTCCCGCCCGACGATTGTGGGTGCGCCCGCCGCCGCCCGGGTGCGCCGCCGCCTTCCGTCGTTCCCGTGGAGACGGGGACCCATCCCCCCGGCCCCCCGCCTTGGATTCCCGCCTTCGCGGGAATGACGATGTGGATGCCCATCGTCGTTCCCGTGGAGACGGGAACCCATCCGCCGCCGGCCGCCGTGCGCTACCATGGCGCGGCGATGAAGATCCCTTGCGTATACATCCTCGCCAGCATACCCAACGGGACCATCTACATAGGCGTCACCTCCAACCCCGTGCGGCGCGTCTGGCAGCACAAGAACGGTTTCGTGGATGGGTTCACCAAGGAATACGACGTAGACCGCCTCGTCTGGTACGAGACTCACCCCACGATGGAAGCCGCCATCACCCGCGAGCGGCAGCTCAAGAAATGGAACCGCGCCTGGAAGATCAGACTCATCGAAGAGGCCAACCCGTCCTGGCGCGACCTCTACTCCGAAATCACCTGAGAGCCGCCCCTCCGTCGTTCCCGTGGAGACGGGAACCCATCCCCCGGCCCCCCGCTGTCGCGGGAATGACGATGTGGGTGCCCATCGTCGTCCCCGTGGAGACGGGGACCCATCCCCCCCGGCCCCTCCCCGCCGTGGATTCCCGCCTTCGCGGGAATGACGATGTGGTGGCCGTGGATTCTCGCTGTTGTGGGAATGACGATATGGGTGGCCGTGGATTCCCGCCGTTGTGGGGATGGCGATATGGGTGCGCCCCGTCGTTCCCGCGCAGGCGGGAACCCATCGCCGCCCTCCCGCTGTCGCGGGAATGACGATGTGGATGCCCATCGTCGTCCCCGTGGAGACGGGGACCCATCCCCCCCGGCCCCTCCCCGCCATGGATTCCCGCTGTCGCGGGAATGACGATGTGGATGCCCATCGTCGTCCCCGTGGAGACGGGGACCCATCCCCCCCGGCCCCTCCCCGCCGTGGATTCTCGGCGTTGCGGGGATGGCGATATGGGTGGCCGTGGATTCTCGGCGTTGCGGGGATGGCGATATGGGTGGCCGTGGATTCTCGCCGACGATTGTGGGGTGCGCCCGCCGCCGCTTGGGTGCGCCGCCGCCTGTCGTCGTTCCCGCGCAGACGGGGGGCCCCCAAATTCGCTCGGATAACTGGGATAAGAGGCGTCCCGTCGTATTGACAATGAATTGGTAGTGGGATATATTGCGCCGTGCTTGGGCATCGGTTGCGAGTCCCGGCGCGGTGTCGGTTGCGAGACCGCACGGAAAGATGGGGCGCCGATACCCTTGACAATGTATTGGGCATGGTGTAAAAACCTGAGCAGCGTCGGACGAACGTCCCGAGGTATTGAAATCACGCATGTTATCCGCCAGTAGGAAAGGGCTCGATAACGCGGTCGGCTCCTGGGAGGGCAGCTTCCCGGAGCCTCATTTGTCAGAAGAACGGGTCGAATCAGAACAGGCAAAGTTGGACGGAATTACCAAGGGGGTCCACAAGTGAAAAAGGTTTTGAAGCTCTCATCCCTACTGGCGGCGGTACTGCTGCTGACGGTGTTGGCGGGTGTGCAGTTGCTGACTGCGCAGACCACCACCCTGACTGTTGACCAGTCCTACGTCAGCGACGAAAAGGCCGCAGGCGACAACATATTCAGGGTGAGCTTGGTCCACACAGTCGGAGCGACGGGAGCCAATATAGGCTCAACGACGACGGTGACAGTGACCAACTCGAGGACAAAGGCCGCCTACAAGGTGGCTGCCGGAGTGACCACTACGGTCGATGGTGTTGAGGGTGCTCAGGCGACGTATCTGGTCGACGTCACTGTAAAGTCGACTACCACCATCGACGCGGATCAATCAGGGACGCTCCTGCAGACCGTCGAAGATGACGAGACCCCTCAGGTCGAACTGAACGTGGGCAGTGGCATGGTTCACGGCGCGGATGGCGATGAGATTGTGATCAGCTACAGGCCGTCCAACTCGCTGGTCTCGCGCACGGCAACGGTCACCGTCGACACCAAGGGCCCGTCGATAACGAACCTCAGCCCCGTGCACGACACGAGGACGGAAGGCGGGACGATAAGGTTCGTGGCGGACATCTCCGACGGCGGCAGCGGCATCGGCGCCGACGCCGACGCGGTGGTCGCCATGACGACACTCACGGTCAAAGGCGGCGACTTGAACGAGGCTCTCCCGGTCAAGGCGACCAAGCCCGACTCCGGCGCCTCGACCGTCTCGGTCGTCGCCACGCTCGGCGAGGGTTCCTTCACGTGGACAGTCAAGGTCATGGACGCCCTTGGCAACGTGGGCAAAAGCGATGCGGTTCCCGACGACGGTGACGCGACCACGATGGCGGACGAGGGCTCCCAGGACCATAGCGTCGTTGTCGACATAACGGACCCGTCGATCGACTCGGCAATGACCGGTTACGTGCTTGACACGTCCGGCAAAGCTCCCATGGCCAAGAAGACAGGCAGCCGGACCGGCATTCTCGTCACGTTCCTCGACGGTGGCGTCGAAGAGGGCGGCGGACTGGACGGCGCCACTATCGACGACTCGGATTTCCGGGTTGACGTAGACGGCCAGGCGCAGAACATCGAGAGCGTGGTCTGGAACGAAAAGCTCGGCTTGATGGTGTTCATCACCCTCGGAGACGAGCTCGCGGGCGATGAGGAGCCGGTTGTGCGAGTGGTCGGGCCGGTCGAAGACCTGGCCGGCAACTCGACGGGTACCGGTCAGGAGACGGCCACTGACGGAATCGCCCCGATGCTGACAGTCAGCGTCGACGGCTCGGCCGACACTGTGACCAACGATGCGCTGACCGTCCTGGCGAGCGCGGACGAGAAGTCGCGGAACCCCTCGCGGACGAAGGGCATCAAGGTGTTCGCGATCAAGAAGAAAGGCGGCACGGGCGACGACGCAGATACGGATGTCGTCGGTGCCGCGGCCGGGTTCAGCGCTGCGAAGTTCAGGACCGTGACGAGCGGCGAACAGTGGGAGTGGACGTTCAGCCTGGCGAACGCCACCAACGGCAAGTACAATGTGTGCATCGAGATCAATGACATCGCCGGCGACACCGGCAACATCGGTAAAGCGGGCACGTGCATGGTTGGGGATCCGATCGACGCCGACAAGTCGATCACGTTCACGATCGACACCGCTGTGGCCGATCCCGCGGTGACGCCTGAGAAGACCGACGATGGCGGGTCGTTCATCGAGATTGGCTATGGCGAGAAGATCACGGCCCTGACCGTTACGGTCGCGGGCGACGCAGTCATGACGCAGACGCTGGACGACAAGAAGTTCACCATCGCGCCTCCGGCTGACGGCTACGCGATCGGCGAGTACGAAGTCGCCGTGACGGCGACGGACGTTGCGGGCAATACGAAGACGGCCAAGGCGATGGTCGAAATCACGGCGCGGGCCGCGTTCACGGTCAACCTGAGGCCAGGCTACAACCTGATCTCGCTCCCGGGCACGCCCGAGAGCACGGACATCAACGACGTGATAGGCGCGGACCACGCGATCAACCAGGTGCTGACATACTCGCCGTTCGTCGAGGGCGGCTGGCTGTCGGCAGAGCGCGGCGACGACGGGGCCTTCGCGGGCACCCTCACGGAGCTTGACGGCAGCGCGGCTTACATCGTGCGGACCACCAGCTTCGAGCCGCTCAATGTCATGATCCCGAGAACGGCGGCCGGTAACGTGCTGCCGCCGAAGACGAACCTGGGCGTCGGCTGGAACCTGGTACCGGTGATCGACCTGAGCTCTGACTTGGCCACCGGCGACGCGATTGCGGGCTACTTCCAGGGCGTCGGTGAAGCGATCCTCACGATCGACGACACCGGCAGGCTCGTGGCGATCGACGGCGACGACGCCATGGTCGGCAAGGGCTACTGGGTCTACGCGAGCAGGCAGGCGGTGCTACTGCCGACGCGGCGCTAGACCAGCCCTCGGAAATCGGCCAATAGGTAGCTAGAGTAGAGTCTCCCGCCTCCATACAGGGGGCGGGAGACTCTTTGTTTTGTAGGGGTGAGAGAGACCATGCGAAGCGCTTGGATGATCGCAGTTGCGGGGGTCGTGGTCGTGGGCGCGCTGGTCGCCGCGGCGAGCGCGGTCCGCGCCCAGGAGCAGCCGGTAAGGCCGACGACCTACAACGGCTCGGTCACGTTCAACGACCAGCCGCTTCTCGATGGACTGAGGGTGCTGGCCCGGATCGACGACTACGAGACGACGTCTGTCGTGTCGAAGGACGGGCGCTACCAGGGCCTGGTGGTCCAGCCTCCGAAGCAGCGCTACGTCGGCATGACGGTGACATTCCACGTGGAGGGCACGCAGGCGTACGAGACCGACACCTTCGTCCCGGGCAGATCGGGACCAAACTTCAGCCGGTACATCTTCGACCTGACGTTCCCGTCGCTGCCGATGCGCCCGCCGACGCCGACGCCGACCGCGACGAACACCCCGGTCCCGACCGCGACACCCGTCGTCGCGCGGCCGTCGGTCTACTCGGGCACGATCATCGTATCCGGCGGCAGCGTGTGGGCGGGGGCGACGCTGGAGGCGCGCATGGGCGACCTGCGGTTCCCGGCGCTGGTGGAGGGAGAGCAGTACAGCAACCTCGTCGTCGCTCCGGGCGACGTGGCGCGGGTAGGACAGGTGATAGAGTTCTACCTCGACGGCGTCAAGGCGGAGACGACGGACGTCTACGAGAACGGCGTCCGGAAGCGCGAGTTCGACATCATAGTGCTGGCCGCGCAGACGCCGACGCCGACACGCACCCCGCGTCCAACGGCGACGCGGACCCCCATCCCGACGAACACCCCCGTGCCGACGGCCACGCCGACGCCGGTCCCGACTAACACCCGGGTGCCGACGGCGACGCCCACCCCGGTTCCGACGGCGACCCCGACGCCGGAACCCACGGCGACACCGCTCCCGACGGCGACCCCCGTGCCGACGGCCACGCCGGAACCCACGGCGACGCCGACGCCGCGTCCGACAACGGTGCCGGTGGTAACCCGCGCCGCCGACACGCCCGAGCCGGAGGGCCCGGCGGACCGCGGCAGCTGCGTGGCCATCGACGGCGGGCCCCCGCTCACGGGCGCCGCCAACCTGCTCCTGATGCTCGCCCCCGTCGGCCTGATAGTAGGCTACCGCCGCACCCGAAAGCCACCCGACCGCAGCTAACCCCAACGGCAGCCAAATCGTCATTCCCGCGAAGGCGGGAATCCAGGGGTGGAGGCCGGTGTGGAGCTCTTACCCCTCTCCCTCGACGGGAGAGGGGAGGGGTGAGGGTGACCCCCGCGTCCTGGCGGCGGCCGACGGCAGCCAAATCGTCATTCCCGCGAAGGCGGGAATCCAGGGGTGGAGGCCGGTGTGGAACTCTTACCCCCTCTCCCTCGACGGGAGAGGGCAGGGGTGAGGGTGACCCCCGCGTCCTGGCGGCGGCCGACGGCACCCAAATCGTCATTCCCGCGAAGGCGGGAATCCAGGGGTGGAGGCCGGTGTGGAGCTCTTACCCCTCTCCCTCGACGGGAGAGGGCAGGGGTGAGGGTGAACGCCGCCTCCTGGCGGCGGCCAACGGCAGCCAAATCGTCATTCCCGCGAAGGCGGGAATCCAGGGGTGGAGGCCGGTGTGGAACTCTTATCCCCTCTCCCTCGACGGGAGAGGGCAGGGGTGAGGGTGACCCCCGCGTCCTGGCGGCGGCCGACGGCAGCCAAATCGTCATTCCCGCGAAGGCGGGAATCCAGGGGTGGAGGCCGGTGTGGAGCTCTTACCCCTCTCCCTCGACGGGAGAGGGCAGGGGTGAGGGTGACCCCCGCGTCCTGGCGGCGGCCGACGGCAGCCAAATCGTCATTCCCGCGAAGGCGGGAATCCAGGGGTGGAGGCCGGTGTGGAACTCTTATCCCCTCTCCCTCGACGGGAGAGGGCAGGGGTGAGGGTGACCCCCGCGTCCTGGCGGCGGCCGATGGCAGCCAAATCGTCATTCCCGCGAAGGCGGGAATCCAGGGGTGGAGGCCGGTGTGGAGCTCTTACCCCTCTCCCTCGACGGGAGAGGGCAGGGGTGAGGGTGACCCCCGCGTCCTGGCGGCGGCCGACGGAAGCCAAATCGTCATTCCCGCGAAGGCGGGAATCCAGGGGTGGAGGCCGGTGTGGAACTCTTATCCCCTCTCCCTCGACGGGAGAGGGCAGGGGTGAGGGTGACCCCCGCGTCCTGGCGGCGGCCGACGGAAGCCAAATCGTCATTCCCGCGAAGGCGGGAATCCAGGGGTGGAGGTCGGTGTGGAGCTCTTACCCCCTCTCCCTCGACGGGAGAGGGCAGGGGTGAGGGTGAACGCCG
This sequence comes from Dehalococcoidia bacterium, assembly GCA_965261815.1. GTDB lineage: Bacteria > Chloroflexota > Dehalococcoidia > Lucifugimonadales > CAZENU01 > CAZENU01. The sequence goes on along the minus strand of CBDHDR010000002.1, from coordinate 1,496,374 downwards.
CCTCCTGGCGGCGGCCAACGGCAGCCAAATCGTCATTCCCGCGAAGGCGGGAATCCAGGGGTGGAGGCCGGTGTGGAGCTCTTACCCCTCTCCCTCGACGGGAGAGGGCAGGGGTGAGGGTGACCCCCGCGTCCTGGCGGCGGCCGACGGAAGCCAAATCGTCATTCCCGCGAAGGCGGGAATCCAGGGGTGGAGGCCGGTGTGGAACTCTTACCCCCTCTCCCTCGACGGGAGAGGGCAGGGGTGAGGGTGACCCCCGCGTCCTGGCGGCGGCCGACGGCAGCCAAATCGTCATTCCCGCGAAGGCGGGAATCCAGGGGTGGAGGCCGGTGTGGAGCTCTTACCCCTCTCCCTCGACGGGAGAGGGCAGGGGTGAGGGTGACCCCCGCGTCCTGGCGGCGGCCGACGGCAGCCAAATCGTCATTCCCGCGAAGGCGGGAATCCAGGGGTGGAGGCCGGTGTGGAGCTCTTACCCCTCTCCCTCGACGGGAGAGGGCAGGGGTGAGGGTGACCCCCGCGTCCTGGCGGCGGCCGACGGAAGCCAAATCGTCATTCCCGCGAAGGCGGGAATCCAGGGGTGGAGGCCGGTGTGGAGCTCTTACCCCTCTCCCTCGACGGGAGAGGGCAGGGGTGAGGGTGACCCCCGCGTCCTGGCGGCGGCCGACGGAAGCCAAATCGTCATTCCCGCGAAGGCGGGAATCCAGGGGTGGAGGCCGGTGTGGAGCTCTTACCCCTCTCCCTCGACGGGAGAGGGCAGGGGTGAGGGTGACCCCCGCGTCCTGGCGGCGGCCGACGGCACCCAGCTCGGAGCTGGCCGTGCACTGGTAGGCCGATCTGGTCGGAACCCCCTACGCGCGCCCCTCGATACGCGCCGATGAAGCATCGGCGCTACTCGGGGTGAACGGGCTGCGCGGGCGATGGGTCCGGGGGATGAAGTGCACCCGAGGAGAGCGTGTCGAACGACGACGGTGATGGATTCCCGCCTCCGCGGGAATGACGAGGGCCTGGACGTCGCCGGCGTCGGCTCCAGATTGACGGATGGGTGCGCGTCGGCGGTGGGTCGCGACTGCTCCCACCGCTTTGGCGCCACACCACCCGTTCGCCCTGAGTGCGCCGCCGCTTTGGGCGGGGTGTATCGAAGGGCCCACGGCAACCGGTCCGGAGTTCGCCGGGGATGGGATGCGGGTCTCGCCGGAGGGCCGCGCGCGCCCCTCGATACGCGCCGCTGAAGTATCGGCGCTACTCGGGGTGAACGGACTGCGCGGGCGACGGTCCCCAGGTGATGGATTCCCGCCTCCGCGGGAATGACGAGGGCCTGGACGTCGCCGGCGTCGGCTCGTAAGCCCCTACGCGCCGCCTGAAAGATCGGCACTACTCGGGGCGAACGGATTGAGCGGGCGATCGGGTCAGGGAGATGGATTCCCGCCTCCGCGGGAATGACGAGGGCCTGGACGTCGCCGGCGTCGGCTCGTAAGCCCCACGCGCGCCCCTCGATACGAGCGGCCGAGGCATCGGCGCTACTCGGGGTGAACGGATGGTTCGGGCGATCGGGTCAGGGGGATGGATTCCCGCCTCCGCGGGAATGACGAGGGCCTGGACGTCGCCGGCGTCGGCTCGTAAGCCCCACGCGCGTCCCTCGATACGAGCGGCCGAGGCATCGGCGCTACTCGGGGTGAACGGATGGTTCGGGCGATCGGGTCAGGGGGATGGATTCCCGCCTCCGCGGGAATGACGAGGGGCCGGGCGTCGCCGGCGTCGGCTCGAGATTGACGGGTGGCCGGGGCGTGATCGTCGTTCCGGCCGTTGAGCCGGAATCCATCTTTGGGGATGAATGGTGGGCACCGGGGGCGCCTTGTGGCCGACCGGCGGCTTGTGGGGTGTGGGCGGGAGACCTATAATCTAAAGGCGACGGTATGTGCCAGAAAGCCAGATGACTACTCAGAAACGCGACTACTACGAGGTCCTGGGCGTCTCCCGAGGCTGCTCCGACGAGGAGCTGAAGAAGGCGTTCAGGAAGCTGGCGCTCGAGTTCCACCCGGATCGGAACAAGAACGAGGGCGCGACGGACCGCTTCAAGGAGATCAACGAGGCGTACCAGGTGCTCTCGGACCCTCAGAAGCGGTCGGCGTACGACCGCTTCGGCCACGCCGGGCTCGGACAGAACGGCGCGCAGGGGTTCGACGGCTTCGATACCTTCGGCGGGTTCGGCGACATCTTCGACGCCTTCTTCGGCGGCGGCTCGGGACGGTCGCGCACGTCGGCCAGGCGCGGCGGAGACCTCCAGCAGTCGCTGACCGTCGACTTCGAGGAGGCGGTCTTCGGCTGCGAGCGCCCGATCGAGGTCCGGCGCACGGAGGTTTGCTCCCGGTGCAAGGGCGGCGGAAGCGAGCCGGGATCGTCGCCGACGGTCTGCCTCGAGTGCGCCGGCGCGGGAGAGGTCCGGCGGAGCCATCAGAGCATCTTCGGACAGTTCACCCAGGTGTCGGCCTGCGGCCGGTGCCGCGGCGAGGGCACCGTGATCACCGACCCGTGCGCGAGCTGCAACGCGTCGGGCCGGGAGCGCCGCCAGCGGAAGCTGGTCGTGGCGATCCCGGCGGGCATCGAGACGGGGACGCAGATGCGCCTGAGCGGGGAGGGCGAGCCGGGGTCCCGCGGCGGGCCCGCCGGGGACCTCTACGTCTCGGTGCGGGTGACGCCTCACGCGTATTTCCAGCGCAACGGCGACGACATCGTCCACGTCCAACGGGTCAACATGGCCCAGGCGGCCCTGGGGGCGACGGTCGAGACGCCCACGCTGGACGGCGACGTGGAGATCGAGGTGCCGGCCGGGACTCAGACGGGCGACGTGGTGCGCCTCAGGGGCAGTGGAGTCCCGCACCTGGGCGCGCAGAGCCGCCGGGGCGACCAGCTCGTGACGCTGGTGGTGGAGACGCCGCGGTCGCTGACGCAGGAGCAGCGGGCGCTGCTGCAGGCGCTGTCGGAGACGATGGACGGCGGCGGGCTCGGCCCGGACGGTATAGAGGACGGCCGGGGCTGGTTCGACCGCCTCAGGGACAGCATAGCCGGGGAGTAGTGGATAGTGCCTAGTGGATAGTTGAAGACTCGCGAATCTAGACCGAGCTGCTCCGAGTCAATGCCCACACAACGCGTTCACCCCGGACACCCAACTATCCACTACCAACTATCCACTATCCTACTATCATGAAGTGGGTCGAGCTTAGCGTGGAGACGGACCCGGAGTTCGTCGAGCCGCTGTCGCAGGTGTTCATCCGCTACGGGAGCGGTGGCGTGCTGGTCGAGGAGCCGGGAGGGTACAATCCGGACGAGGGCGAGATGCCGCCGGTCGGCCCGGTCGTGCTGAAGACGTACGTACCGCTCGACAGTACCAGCAGGATCCGCCGGGAGCAGATCGACGTGGGGGTGCGGCTGATCGGCCGCATCGGGCCGGTGACGGAGCTGCGGGAGCGGGTGCTGGACGAAGAGGAGTGGCAGGACGCGTGGAAGGAGCACTTCCACGCGCTGCGGGTCGGGGAGCGCATCGTCGTGGCGCCGAGCTGGCGGGAGTACGAGGCGAAGCCGTCCGACGTCGTGGTGCGGCTGGACCCGGGCATGGCGTTCGGGACGGGGCACCATCCGACGACGCGGACCTGTCTGGCGCTGCTCGAAACGCTGGTGCGGCCGGGGATGCGCGTGCTGGACGTTGGCTGCGGGTCTGGAATACTGGCGATCGCGTCGGTGAAGCTGGGCGCCGCGTCCGCGTTCGGGCTGGACGTCGACCCCGTCGCTGTCCGGTCGTCCCGGCCGAACGTGGCGGAGAACGGCGTCGACGGCAGCGTGGAGCTCGCGGAGGGGACGCTGCCGCACCCGGGCGCTCCGGCGGGCGCGTTCGACATCGTGCTGGCGAACATCTCCTCGAAGGTCGTGTCGGAGCTGGCGCCGCACCTGGCGCGCGCGTCGGCGCCGGGCGGCGTCGTGGTCGCCTCAGGGATGATCGAGGCCCAGAGCGAGTCGGCGGCGAGGCGGCTGGAGCAGGCCGGCGCGGCGCCGAAGGAGTGGCACAGGAGCGGCGACTGGGTCACCCTGGTCTGCCCCGTGGCGTAGGGGGTTACCCCGTGCACCGCTTCTTCGTGTCCCCGGAGTGCATCGACGGCGACGAGGCGGTCGTCACCGGCGCGGCGGCGCGACAGCTCGCGACGGTGCTGCGGGCCGCCCCGGGGGACCGGATCGCGCTGCTGGACGACACCGGCGTCGAGTACTTCGTCACGCTGTCGCGGGTCGGCCCGAAGGAGGTCGCGGGCGCCGTGACCGGGCGCGCCGGCGGCGACGACAGGCCGTCCGCGCCGATCACGCTGTACCAGGCGCTGCTGAAGGCGGACCGGTTCGAGCAGGTGCTGCAGAAGTGCACCGAGCTGGGCGTCGCGCGGTTCGTCCCGGTCGTGACGGAGCGCTGCGTGCCGAGGGTCGGCGAGCGGTGGGCGGCGAACCGCTACGCACGATGGCGCAGGATAGTCACGGAGGCGGCGGAGCAGTCGGGCCGTCGGCGGATCCCGGCGCTGGAGGCGGCTGTAGGCCTGGCAGAGGCCTGCGACGAGGCGGAGGGCGTCCGCATCATCCCGTGGGAGGGCGAGCGCGCCACGGGCATCAGGGCGGCGCTGGAGGCGGCGGGCCGGGAGGCGGCGCGCGGCGGCGTCAGCGTCTTCGTGGGCCCGGAGGGCGGCCTGACGGCGGACGAGATACAGATCGCCAGGTTGCGGGGCATCGCGTCGGTCAGCCTGGGGCCCCGTGTGCTGCGGTCCGAGACGGCGGCGATGGCGGCGGTCGCCGCCATCCTGTACGAGTTGGGCGAGCTAGGCGGCTGAGGCGCGGCGGCCGGCCGACGGATTGTGGTCGCCCCGGCCGATGAAGCGCATCCTGAATGGGCTGCCCTGGAAGCCGAACTTGCTCCTGATAGAGTTCTCCAGGTAGCGGCGGTACGCGAAGTGGACCGCGTTGGAGCGGTTCACGTAGAAGGTGAAGCTGGGCGGGCCGGAGCCGTCCTGGGTGATGCCGTAGACCTTCAGCGCGCCGCGGCCCGTGGTGGCCGGCGGGTGTCTGCCCAGCGCCTCCATCACGGTGCGGCGCAGCTCGTACCGGGGGAGCGTTCGGGTCCACTCGGCGTGCACCTCGAGCGAGACGTCGAGCAGCTCCGCGGCGCCCGTTCCGCGCAGCGCCGAGACGAAACGCAGGGGCGCGTGGGACGCGAAGGCGAACTGCGACCTCACCGTCGCCTCCGCGTGCTCCTTGGTCATCTCCAGCTCCGGCGCCAGGTCCCACTTGTTGACGGCGAGCACCATGCCCTTGTGGGCGTCCAGCACGTAGCTCGCCACGTGGGTGTCCTGGTTCGTGGCGAGCTCGGAGGCGTCGAGGAGGAGGATGGCGACGTTGGCGCGATCGATGGCCCTGATCGACCTGAGCACGCTGAACCGCTCTATGCCGGGCTCGATGCTGCCGCGGCGCCGTATGCCCGCGGTGTCGATCAGGAGGAAAGACCGGTCGCCCACGGTGACCATCGTGTCGATGGCGTCGCGGGTGGTTCCCGGCACGTCGCTGACGATGGCGCGCTGGCTGCCCGTGAGCGCGTTGAGCAGCATCGACTTGCCGACGTTGGTTCTGCCGACGATGGCGATCCTGACGTCGGCGTCGACATCCACGCCGAGGTCCGGGGCCGGAAAGAGCCTGATCACCTCGGCCATGAGGTCGTCGACGCCGTGGTTGTGGTATGCGCTGACCGGCACCGGCTCGCCCAGACCCAACTCGTAGAAGTCGACGGCCATGGCCTGCCGCGTGTCGTTGTCGGCCTTGTTCGTCGCCAGCACGACGGGCCTGTCCGATCCGCGGAGCGTGTCGGCCACGTCGCGGTCGGCGGCGGTGACGCCGGTCTCGACGTCGGTCAGCATGACGATGACGTCGGCGTCGTCGATGGCGACGCGCACCTGCGCGCGCACCTTGTCCGAAATGTCGCCGGACGCGGACAGGTCGAGTCCGCCGGTGTCCACCAGCATGAAGGAGCGGCCGGCCCACTCGGTGTCCGTTGTCACGCGGTCGCGTGTCGTTCCGGAGACTTCGGAAACGACGGCGGTCCTGGCCCCGGCGATGCGGTTGAACAGCGTGGACTTGCCGACGTTGGGCCGCCCGACGATGGCGACGAGGGGCTTGGCGCGGTCGTGGGGGCTGTGTGTCGTTGTGTCTGCCATGGGTAGGGCGTGGAGCGCGGACGCGCCGTGCGGCGCGGGCGTCAGGACATCAAGCTGGCGAGAATGGCCTTCTGGGCGTGCAGGCGGTTCTCCGCCTGGTCGAACACGACCGACTGTGGGTGGTCCAGCATGCCTTCGGCGATCTCCTCGCCCTCGTGGGCGGGCATGTCGTGCATGAAGATGGCGTCCGGCTTCGCGCACGACATGAGCTCGGGGTCGACGCGGTAGCCAGTGAACGCCTCGCGGCGCTCTGCGGTCTCGGCGTCCTGGCCCATGCTGACCCAGACGTCCGTATACACGACATCCGCGCCGCGCGCGGCATCTTGGGGCTGCTCCACCCAGTCGAGCGCGGTCTCGTTCGCGGTGGCGCGGCGTTTCGCCTCTTCCCAGGCCGCGTCCGGGACGCGGTAGCCGGGCGGCGCGGCGATGGTGAAGTCGGCGCCTGTCGAGGCGCATGCCAGCGCCAGGCTCGCCGCTACGTTGTTGCCGTCGCCTATGTAGGCGACTCTGAGCCCGTCGGTCCCGCCCTTGTGCTCGGACATGGTGAGCAGGTCGCCGACGGCCTGGCAGGGATGCTCCAGATCGGAGAGCGCGTTGACGACCGGGACGGAGGTGTTGTCCGCAAGAAGCTCCAGGCTCCGGTGGGAGAAGACGCGGGCCACGATCGCGTCGACCCATCTGTCCAGAACGCGCGCGACGTCCGGGACGGGTTCGCGACTGCCGAGGCCTACGTCGTCCCTGCCGAGGTAGACGCACTCGCCGCCCAGCTGTCGTATGCCGACCTCGAAGCTCACGCGGGTCCGCAGCGAGGGCTTTTCGAACAGCAGGACGACTATCTTGCCCTCCAGCGGCCGAGGCGCGCGGACGGTCTTCAACTCACTCGCGTCCTGGACGAGCTGCGTGACCTCTTTGGGAGCGAGGTCGGAGATAGCGAGGAAGTCTTTACGGCTCATGGGGAGGGAACTCCGGGAGCGCCAAGTATAGCAGACCGGATATGCGGGGCCGCGTTGCGGGGGGCCGGGAGGCATGGCCTGCGCCCCTCGATACGCGCCGCTGTAGCAGCGACGCTACTCGGGGTGATCGGGCTGCTCGGGGTAGTTGGCGAGACGGGGTGCAACAGCCACGGGTGTGAGGCCGGTGGCTCGCCGCTAGACGGCCTCGGTGCGCGCGATGGCGTGCAGGTCCCGGCGGCGTATGCTGCGGTTCATGAGCGCCACGGTAACGGCGAAGACGGCGAGCAGCACGGCGTACGTGAGCAGCATCTGCGGCCAGTCGGTCGTCAGGATGAACGGCGGCACGACGACGTCGCCCGCCTCGTCGACGGCCACGGACGACACCATGATCGCGCTCATCTGGAACCCCGTCCACGTGCCGAGCCCGAGCCCGATCGCTGCGATGGATATGTGCTCGAATCCTATGAGGCCCAGCAGCTGTCGGTGCGACAGGCCGAGCGCCCGAAGGTAGCCCGTCTCGCTCCTGCTGTGTCCGCCGAAGGCGACCATGTATATCGCGTAGCCGAGGCCGGCGGTGAGGATCAGCACCGCGATGGCCAGCATCGACAGGGACCGCCATCCGGCGGTGGTGAGCGGGTCCCGGTCCACCGTCTCGAACACCTCCGACCGGCGCAGCAGCCGCCCGGAGATGCGTCTGATCGCGGCCACGGCGAGGTCGAGCTCGATGCCGGCCGTCGAGTCCGTCGTGATGAAGAGCTCGTTCGGGCGGTACGGCCTGGCCACGCTCAGGATGTTCAGGTGCGCCAGCATCCGGTCGAGGTCGGTGACTATGAACCGTCCGCCTTCGGGGCTCAGCGTCGGGAAATTCCGCACGATGTCCACCACGACGACTTCGAGGCGGTTCTGGCCTAGCTGCACGAAGAGCGAGCTGCCTTTTGTGGCGCCCATACCGGCCGCGAGGTCGTCGCTGACGATCACCGGCAACGGGCCGGCGGTGGGGCTCTGGTAGAAGCCGCGTATGCCGCGCTGGTTCTCTCTGCCGAACGAGAATCGGGCGGCCGTGTTGCCGTTCTGAACGTCGCGGGAGGTGAGGGCGAGGCGGTCCGACGATAGCGGCGACGTCACGATCGGCGTCCATCGGAGCTCGCCTTCGAAGCTCTCCAGCGGGATCTCTCCGCCGTCCTCGGTCCGTACGTGCAGGTTGTCGACGACCACCGTACCGGGCGTTCCCACCGGGCCGAAGCCGGGCTCGAATATCTGGATTGAGACGACGTGGAACGGCGGGGCTATCCTGTTTATCTCGCCCGTCATCAGCCGCCACCCGGGCCGGCCCAGCTCGCCCATGTAGACCGGTCTGACGGCGCCGGCCTCGTTGCCCACGATCACCCACAACGACAGGTTCGTGAACGGGTCCTCCGGATTGATCCACATGCCCAGCTGCGTGGCGTCGTCGGGTATGGACAGAGTCTCCACGGAGGGGTGGCTGCGCACGGACGCCATCACCTCGACGAGCGGGACCTCCGAGTAGTCGTCGCGGTACCACGACATGTGGGCGAAGTCACGCGTTTCCAGCGCCAGCAGCTCTACCGCGAAGGGGCCCACGGCCACCCTCTGCCGGATCGCCGTCGCCGCAGCGACGAGGCCTGGGATGGTGCCGGGGCGCAGATCGTTCGCGCCGGTGATCATGTAGCCTGGGAGCTGCACTACCCGGATGTCCGTGGCGATCTGGTGATTGATGCGGTCGCTTCGACTCTTCTCGAGGGTGCCTCCCACGGTTGTCGCCAGTACGGCCGCGCCGGTGACGAGGACGAGCAGCAGGACGAGCCAGGTGTACTGCAGCGGATTGCGCGCCATGTGGCGCAGGCCCATCGTGATCGATATCGGCAGAGACCCCATTGCCATGCGGGCCAGCAGGTACGCGATCTGCGCCGGCACAACGGCGGCCACGCCGGCCAGCGCGAACCTTACGGCGGAGTGGTCGACGTCAGGCGCGCGCCATAGGACGCCCGCGACTAGGACCGCCTGGACGGCGAGGCCGATGACCGTGCGCCTCCGGCTCCGTGCGCTGGCCGTTACCCTATAGGCGACCGCCAGCGCGATCAGAAGCCCGGTAGGGGCGAACCCGGTGAGCGTCCTGTCGTTCGATACCGCCTGCCATGCGAACACCGGCGCCAGGACAGCGATCGAGCCCGCGGCCAGCAGATGCACTATCCGCAGCGACTCGCCGGTGACGTACCTGACGATCAGCGGAAACAGGCGCATGAAGACGAGGGCTACGGCTATCAGGAACAGCACCGGGGCGAAGAGCAGGGCCTCGTTTACCTCCACGTCCTTGAGCAGTCCGCCTGAGATGACGTGCCCTCTGGCGTGCATCTCCCAGAAGATCAGTCCCCCGGCCACGAGCACCACGACATCGAGGAAGTACCGGTGCAGCAGCGGCACGCTCGGCGGTCGGGACGAGCGCAGCTTGTGAGCGAGCAGACCTCCCCGGGTGCCCAGGACGCCGGGGACCACGTAGATGAGCAGGCAGAGCGCCCCTGTGACCCCCGCGACGACGAACGGAAGCCGGTCGATCTTCACGGGAAGGAGTCCAGGTTCGGCGAGGCTGGAGAAGGCGGGCAGGAACCCCGCGGCGCCCACGAGGCCCGTCGCGAGAACGGGCGCCACAGCCACGGCGACGGCCGTCATCACGAGCCCCTCCAGCAGGTACAGGCGGGCGAGGCGGGCGAGGCCGGCTCCCCTGGTACGGAGCAGCGATGCGTCCTCCTCTCTGCGCCGGACGAGGACCGATACCATCATCGCCAGGAAGAACAGGACCGTCGCGACAAGGACAGAGATCAGCAGGAGCAACGGCACTCTTGTGAAGAAGGACCGGTCCCGGAAATTCTCCAGCATCGTGATGATGGCGCTGGAAACCTGGGCGCCGGGGATCGCGGTCGTGATCTCGCGTTCGAAGTCGTCGAACCGTCCCAGCGCCTCGGAGACCGACCACTCTTTGAGCCCCTCGGTGTCGGTGAGAATATACCAGTGCTCGTCGATGAGCATGCCGGGGTAGGCGCGCCCGAGCGCGTCGAGCATGGCCCGCTCGGTGATGAACAGCGGCACCGGCGGACGCTGCGGGTCGTAGAAGAGCTCGGAGTCCTCCGGCGCGGCGTCCTCGGGCGGCGGTGGGTCGATGAACACGCTGGCGTGGGAGTGCCAATAGTCTGTGGTCGGGTTGGTCGCTTCCATGACGCCCACGATCCTGGCCGTGAGTTTGATGCGCGATCCGAGGCTCGGCGCTACGATCACCTCATGCCCAACCTCGAGGTCGAACTCCTCGGCCGTTACCGCGCTTATGACGGCCTCCAGGGCAGGCCCAAATTGGCCGATACCGGTGGTGTCGGACGCCATGCGGCCCGACGTGAACGCCACGTGGTTCTCCAGGTTGGAGAAGTACCTGAAGAAGGCGCGCGATGCCTCTCCTGTGGTCTCCGGCGGAGGGAGTGGGTCGATTGGCAGCCCGGCGAACCACGTCTCGACGCGAAAGAAGACCTCGTGACTGTCGTATATCTCGGGGAGGTGGTTGTCGATCGCGTCGGATACGGTGGCCTGGGTGCGGCGTAGCTCGAACTCCGTCAGGGGGACGCGCCTCGCGATGGGGCTGATGTTGGAGAACGGCCGGTGGAGCGCGTCTATCGCGACGTTCAACCCAAGCCGCTCCAGTGATCTGAGGTACACGGGGCCGGCGGCGGCGAGGGTCGTCGCCAGGATGATGCCGATCATCAGCCCCGCAAGCAGGACTCTGTCGTCGGTAAGACGCTTTAGGGCGAGCCTTGGCAGCGAGATAGGGCTCAACTATGGCTCCCTGTGGGGCGCGAGGCGCAGGATGGGTTCGTGATCGTCCTGCCGATTCCGTCACGGCGCGGGGCGCCGCTGCCCGCGATCCGGCCCCCGTCTTGCTATCTTCGCAATCGTACCAGATTCCGGCCGGGGTCGATCCGTCGAGCGACGGACGGAAGCGGGCCGGCGGCGTTCGCCCTACACCGCCGAAGGCGGCGTACCGGGGTCCACGTCCCGAAGCCCGCCGTGCTCCACCTCCACGTCGAATATCTCGGCGAAGTGCGCCGTCAACGCGCGCGCGGCGTCCCCGAGGTTCACTGAAGCACTCCCCGTCGCGGCCATCGAAGTCACCGGGACGTCGGGCATGCCGCACGGGACGATGCGGTCGAAGTAGGTCAGGTCGGGGTTGACGTTGAGCGCGAAGCCGTGCGTGGTCACCCCTCGGCTGATCTTGACGCCGATCGCCGCGATCTTGGCGGTCCCTACCCAGACGCCCGTCGGACGGTCTTCGCTCTCGCCGTGAATGCCGAAGTCCGCCAGCGTGGCGATCAGCACGCGTTCCAGCCGGCGCACGTATGCGAGCGGCCCGATGCCCAGCTTGCGGAGGTCCACTATGGGGTAGCCGACGAGCTGGCCCGGGCCGTGGTAGGTGACCTCCCCGCCCCTGTCCGTGTGTCGGACCTCGGCTCCAAGTGCTTTCAGCTCCTCCGCGTCAGCGAGAATATCGTCGGTCCGCCCCCTCCGGCCCAGGGTGAACACGTGCGGGTGCTCCAGGAGCAGCAGCACGCCGGGCAGTGCGCCCGCGACGACCTGCCGATGGAGGCGCTTCTGAAGCCCCGACGCCACGTCGTAGCCCATCGAGCCCGCCTCCACGACCAGGCACGGGCCGGGAGGCAAAGCGGTTTTCAAACGCGTGGGCCCTGACGGCACGGGGAACTCAAAGAGGTCGGGTCGATCGGTCACGTGGTTCGGTGGTCCGATGAGCATTGACGTCAACTGCCCGCTGTGGTACGGTTTTTGTGCAAGAGCCGGGCGTAGCTTCCTGCGGAAGCTATTACTGGCTCTCTTTCTTGTCCTCTCCAAAGAGGACGCCCTGCTCCGCCGGCATCCGGTACAACCCAGGCCTGGAATACCCATCGTGGCTCGTCTGATCGACGGTCTTCTGCTCGATTATCCGATAATACCGCCTGATGGCCAGGAGAAACGCGTCTCCGGCAGGCGTATTCCTGTATAGCTCCGCTTCCTCGTACTGGCGGATCACCGAGGCAATCATATCGGCAATCTGTACGCCCGCGGATGCCTTTGAGTCTCCGAAGAACGGCGTGTCCGTGATGTTGGTGCATGCTCGACCCTCTTCTGAACGGTACAGGAACCCCCCGAACTTGAACGACAGGCCACCAAGTTGACCAGCCGCGCCGTCGAACAGCAACGTTGCCATCTCGTCTTTCGATTCGGCCAGCAATTGAACTCGCTGCGTCAGGAATCGAAACTGGTCGGGTAGTTTCATGTCGTTGGGGTCCGGCGCCAAGGTGGGGCGCTCCATGATCATGGCAAACACGACGATTGGAAGGTTCAGCAGTGCGCTGAAAAACTCCTCCACAAACGCCACCGAGTCGGGCCGGCGACGAAAGGTTGACCGATTGAGCAGTCTGACTCCCTTCATCTCCATTCGTTCTTTACCGAGCACGTCTCGCTTGAGTCCGTGGAGCCGTCCGGCTACCCGCCGAGCGTCACGCTCCTGAATGCACGCGGCCACGACGACCGGACGACCCGACGGGTCATTCGGGTGGGGGTGACCACTCTCGTCTAGGTATACTAGCACCGAGAATCTCCTAGGCCTCGACTATATCCCGCGGGATGGGGCAACGTGGCGCTATTGGGGCCGAGCCTCAATTCTAACAGGCTGCCGAGTACGCCCCGGGCCAAGGTGGTCTAGCGCCCCCGCGCATTCCGAGGCGACGTGGACTCAATCAGCTCGACTATCGTATTTCATCGCTGGCTTCTGAGTCCCCGCGCCTGAGACGGATCGGCCAGTCTCGCTGTACCGATTGCAGCTTGGGCCAGCCGTCGTCGTACTTCGATTGCGCATTGCGAAGGTGGCCGCCGAGCACGCGGTAGTCCTCCGCGAACCTCTCGAGGCCGCGCTCGAGCTGGCCGAGCTTCGCCAGCGTCTCCCTGGAGCTCCGCTCCACCTCGAGTCCCCTGAGTCCCTGCGCCACGACCTGCAGATAGGCGTACAGGCTGTTCGGCGACGTCGGAAAGACGCGCTTGCTCCAGGCGTAGTCGAGAATGTCGTCCGGCCCGTCGCCTCCAGTGACGATCTCGTAGTAGACGTTCTCGGCCGGGATGTACATCAGGGCGAAGTCGAGCGTCTCGCCGGGGCAGATGTACTTGACGGCGATGTCGTCGACGTGGCCCTTGACGGCTCTGTGGAGTTGCCGACGCTCTGCGTCCCTGCTGCCCTCGTCCGCCTCCATGAGACGCCTGTAGCTCTCCATGGGGAACTTGGCGTCCACGGACACGGCCTGGCCTTCCCGGAGCAGGACTATCGCGTCGACCCGGGTGCCGTTTCGGAACTGGTGCTGGGTCGAGTAGGCGCCGCTGGGCAGGACCTGGCCGAGGAGCTGCTCCAGCATGCGCTCGCCGAGGCCGCCGCGGAGCGTCGGCGCGCCCAGCACCATGCGCATCTCCTCACCAACCTCGACCATGCGGCGCGTGTCGGCCTTGACCTCGCCCAGTCCGCGGTTCAGCGAGTCGAGCCGGTCGTCCGCGGGGACGGAGTCCGGCCGTCCTGAGCGAAGCAGGGCCGCTGTCAGAGCGAGGATGGCGACGGCCATCAGGACGAGGGCGACTATGAGCGCGGTCTCCATGACCCTCCCCGGCGGACTCCGCTCAGATGACGGTGTCCGGCCCGATTGCTTCCAGGCGGCTCTTGACGGCGTTCACGAAGGCCGCCGCTTCGGCGCCGTCCAGGATACGGTGGTCGAAGGTGATGCACAGGTTCATCATCGACCGGACGGCGACTTCGTCGTCGACGACTACCGGCCGTTTCACGATGGCCTCGGCGTTGAGGATCGCGGCCTGGGGGTGGTTGATGATCCCCTTGCCGACGACGGAGCCCAGAGCGCCCGTGTTGTTGAGCGTGAAGGTGCCGCCCCGCATGTCCTCCACTCGTAGCTTGCCGGCGCGTGCCCGGGCGGCAAGGTCGTCGACCGTCCTGGCCAGGGACGCGACGTCCATAGCGTCGGCGTCGTGCACGATGGGAACTACCAGGCCCTGGGGCGCGGCCACGGCGACCCCGACGTTGACGCGCCGCTTGAGCACTATGGCGTCGCCTCCCCAGGTCGAGTTGACCAGCGGATTCTCCTTCAGCGCGGCGGCGACGGCCTGGACGAAGAACGCCATGAACGTCAGGTTGACGCCTTCTCGCCCCCGGAAGTCTGACTTGACGGCTTCGCGGAGCGCGACGAGCCCTGTGACGTCCGCCTCGACGGTGCTCCACGCCTCCGGGATCTGGCTGGCGCTCCTGACCATGTTGTCGGCGATGGTGCGCCGCACGGGCGTCAGGGGCACGCGCTCCTCGTCGGCGCTCGCAGTCTCCCCCGCGGGCGTCCGTGAAGTCTGCTGTGCTACGTGGGCCTCGACGTCCCTGCGGGTGACGCGTCCGCCGATGCCCGACCCGCGCACGGCCGACAGGTCCACGCCGTGCTCGGCCGCGAGCCGCCGCACGGCCGGCGAGTACCGCGGGCCCGCGCCGCCGCCGTCGACAAGCGGCCCACCCGACCCGGTCGGCCCCACCGGCGCGACGTCCTTGAGCAGCGTGCCGGTCAGCGAAGCCTCCGAGGCCGCGCCGGAGACGACCGCCGGGGCGTCCTCCTGTTCCTCGGGTTCCTCGCCCTCGACTTCTATCTCGGCGATCACGGCGCCCATGGGGACCGTCTGCCCCTCAGCGACTACGATGGCCGAGAGTACACCCGTCGCGGGAGAGGGCATCTCCATGGTGACCTTGTCGGTGACGATCTCGACGACCGGCTCGTATTTCTCGATACGATCGCCGACGCTCTTCAGCCACGGGCCGATATAGGCCTCCGTGACCGATTCTCCGACCTGCGGCAGCCTGACCTTCATGTCGTTTCCGCCTTGTGGAATAGCCTACGGGCGTACCGAAGCGCGAGCTAGTAGCCGGCCAACGTCTCTATGGCTTCGACGATCTGGTCGGCGTTGACCATGAATACGTCCTCCAGGGGCGGGCTGAAGGGCATTGGCGGCACCTCCGGCCCGGCAAGCCTCATCACGGGGCCGTCGAGGTGGTCGAAGGCGCTCTCGGAGATGACGGCCGCGACCTCGGCCCCGATTCCTCCAGCCTTCGTGTCCTCGTGTACGATCAGCGCCTTCCCGCTCTTCCGCACCGACTCCAGGATGGTCTCGTCGTCCATCGGTCGCAGTGTGCGCAGGTCCACGACCTCGACGCTGATGCCCCGCTCCGCCGCGGCCTCCGCGGCCTCGAGGCAGTGGTGAAGCATGAGGCCGTAGGTGACGATGGTGACGTCTTCTCCCCGGCGCTTCACGTCGGCCTGTCCGATGGGCAGCGTGTACTCGAACTCGGGTACTTCGCCTCGCACGAGTCGGTACGTCCGCTTGTGCTCCAGGAAGACTACCGGATCGTCGCTGCGAATGGCGCTCTTCAGCAGCCCCTTCGCGTCGTACGGCGTCGCCGGCGCGATCACGACCAGTCCGGGCGTATGGGCAAACAGGGCCTCCACGTTCTGGGAGTGGTACAGCCCGCCCCGAACGCCGCCGCCGTAGGGCGTCCGGACGACCATCGGAACGCCGATGGTGCCGTCGGTGCCGTATCGGGCCCGCGACGCCTCTCCGACGATCTGGCAGACGCTGGGCCAGATGAAGTCGGCGAACTGTATCTCCGCGATGGGCCTCATGCCCTCCATTGCCGCCCCCAGGGCGATGCCCGCGATGGACGACTCTGCCAGAGGGGTGTCGATGACCCGCTCCTCGCCGAAGGCGTCGAGGAAGCCGTCTGTCGCGAGGAAGACGCCGCCCCTGGCCGCGATATCCTCGCCCATGACGAAGACCGCGGGGTCGCGGGCCATCTCCTCCCGCATGGCCTGGCGCACGGCCTCGAGGACCGTCATGACCGCGATGGCGCACCTCCCGACGCGTACACGTCTCTATAGAAGCTCGACGTCGGCGGGTACGGCGTCGACTCGCCCTCTTCGGTCGCCTCGTCGATCTCCCGGCGGGCCGCGGCGCGAATCTCCTCGTCCATCTCGTCGGAGAGGACGCTAGCGGCCTTCAGCTGGCCTCTGAGGCGCTCTAGAGGGTCGCGTAGACGGGCCCTCTCCACGTCCTCGCGCTCGCGGTACCGGGTGTCGTCGTCGTCGCTGGTATGCGGCAGGTAGCGCTCCACCATCGCCTCGATCAGCGTGGGCCCGCCGCCGGAGCGGGCCCGTGCGGCGGCCGCGGATGCGGCCTCGTACACGGCCGCGGCGTCCGTGCCGTCGACCACGACGCCGGGCATGCCGTAGCCCTGCGCGCGGGAGGCGACGCTGGCGACGGCCATCTGAGCGGACAGCGGGACCGAGATGGCGTATCCGTTGTTCTCGCAGAAAAAGATTACCGGCAGCCGATGGATCGCGGCGAAGTTCATGGCCTCGTGGCAGTCGCCGACGCTTGACGCCCCGTCGCCGAAGTAGACGATGGTGACGGCGTCGTCGCCCCGCAGCTTCGACGCGAGGGCGGCGCCGACGGCCTGCGGGATCTGGGTGCCCACGACGTTGGAGAGATTGACCAGCTTCAGCTCCGCGTGGGCGCCGTGGGTCGGGAACTGGCGCGCGCCGCTCAGCGGTTCGCCGTCTCTGGCCATGAAGCCGCGCATGATCTCCGCTGGCGTCATCCCGAGGCCCACCAGCACGGCGAGGTCGCGGTAGTAGATGTAGAATCGGTCGTGGCCCCTGCGCAGCGCCCAGACCGTGCCGAGCTGGCCGGCCTCGTGGCCCTGCGCCGATGCCACGATCGCCGCCTTGCCCTGCCGGTTCAGTAGCCACACGCGCTCGTCCAGCGTCCTGCAGCGCACCATGACGCGGTATATCTCCAGGAGCTGCTCCTGGCTCAGGCCGGCGCCTGCGGCTCCCGTTGCCGCGTCAGGCTGAGCTGGATCCATTGCGTTCCTCAGTACGTCCTCCCGTCGCGCGGGAGCGACATCATATTAGAACGTTCGCATCGGGAAAGCAGCATCAGCGACGCCCAACCTCGAACGAGTTGTCGTAGTCTTCCGTATCGAGCGCCCTCGGCCGGTCGAGATCGACCCCGGGACGGGGATGACCGCCGCGCACCGTCACGAGGTGAAATGGCGGCGCCACCGGTTCGCCGCGCTTCAATGAGTCGCTCAACGTTTTGGCAATGAAGGCACTCACGCTGATGCCGCGGGCGGCCGCTTCCCGGCGCACCTGCTTGGCAAGCTGATCGTCGAGCGAGATCGTCGTCCGCATGGTGCACAGCATACCGCGCAACCATCAGTGCATCAACGCCGTGAGCTATCATCCCTGTCCAGAGCGTTGCCGCAGCATGTTCGTGTGGTCGTGCGGTGGTCTACACCGCGGCTATGAGTTCGCGGACTTCGTTCGACTCCTTGACCGCTCCCATTAGCTTGAGCGTTTCGGTTATGTTGTTCAGCGTCCTGATTGTCATGCCCCTGGTGGTGGACGCGTTGTAGTCTGGATGAATAACACGGTTGCGGTGCTCCCTTATTTCCCGGAGCCTTCTCGGTAGGTCGGTATCTCCCCCAAAGCACTCGCGCTCCGCTGACACTATGTATTCGAAATTAGTGATGTCCATGAACGACTTCGGGTCAGCCTTGAGCTTGCTCGCTGCGCTGCCCGTATCGAGCCTCACGCAGCGAGACACTCTGGATTCGATCTCGTTTTCCTGGTATCGCATGGACAGCGCCCTCATTATGTAGTCCCTTGACGGATCGCGCATCAGGTTGAAGGCGTGGTTGAGGACTGTAAGTTGCTGAGTGTTCTTCTTTGTGGAGTATATGGTGAATCGTTTGGCGTCGTCGCTGACGGATGTGGTTTCAGTCTCGGCGATCGAGCGCAGTCTGGCGCTCTCGCTCCGCTCTTGTTCTAGTTCTTTCCCCAACTTCGCGATTGTCCTCCTCGATTTACGCTCGGCCTCTGCCGCGCCTTTTCCCAACGCGGTGTCACGCTCTTCTTCGAGACGTCTTATGTCCCAGTGAGCGGTCTCCAGCAATGCTTGCGTCTCAGACAACTCCCGGTCCGTTTTCTCGGCTCGTGCACTCTGGCGTCCGAGATTGTCCTTGGCCTTTCGCGCTTTGCGTCGCTCCCTTGTGAGTTCTCTGTCGGCGTCGGTCAAATCTGGCTTTTCGGCGGCGTCCCCGGACTGGCGAAGGTACTCTGCGTTCCTGAGTTCAAGACAGTTCATGCGGGACCGAATGTACCCGGACTCGAATTCGCGCCGGATTGCCTCCATTGCCATGCCGTCTGTCTCTTTGAGGACGCGTGTGGCAAATTGTCGAGCGTCCCCAGGCGGCGTGCGGAAGTACACACCTTTGCCCCCGACGTAGTTCTGGCTTGCGCCGGGCCATACTATTCGAGAACTTCCGTCGCGGACGTTGAACTGGTACCCCAACCTGCGGAGCTTGTCGCCTTGAGGAACGAGAACCACCAGAACACGGCCCAAAAGCTCTTGGGCAAGGTCCTCAGGTCCTCCGAATGGAAATTCGCCGAACGGGGCGCGGCTTACTAGCAGGACTGGGATTTTCCTGTCCTTGTCGAAAAGCAGGCCCTCGAACTCGCTCGGCGATTGAGGCGTCGGCCTTTCGCCTATTCTGTGCGTCCCGATCGTGCAGACGTATCGCTCGGCTAGTCTGGGGACAAACCGAGGCGAAACGCCTTTGACCCTAGGGTACTGGGTGTCTTTACTCTCGCCATCGTCTCCGATGACCTCCGTGAGGACTTCGGCGCGGGCACTCGTGTCATCGGCGTAGGCGCGGACCACCAGCCGCCAAGTCTCCTCATAATATTGACGCTCTGAATCGATCGAGAAGTACCCATAGGATTCAATGGAGTCCGAATCCACGTTGGGACTGCTATCATCTTGCCCAAGCTCGTCCTCCAAGAACTGGCGGATCTCCGAGACCAAGCCTGTGGGATCCGTTTCGCCGGAGGCTTTGTGCGCGATGGAGAACGAGAGATACGATCCCGACATACGTGAGCTCCTCTAACTGTGCGGTTCGGTTCGGGATTATCGAGAATGCTGCCAGAACAGGACTAAGCCGTTACAGCCGGGACAGGTACTGCCCGACCACGTCGATTCCCACGAGGCCGCTGTAGGCCTTCTGCAGGCGGTCGGTGACCGGGCCCGGCACGCCGCCGTCCCCGATTGTCGCGCCGTTGACGCTGAAGACGGGGCAGATGCAAAAGCTCGTGGACGTGACGAAAGCCTCGTCGGCAGTGTAGGCGTCGAAGAGGTCGATGTCGGCTTCTTGCACCTCGATGGCGAGCTCGTGAGCCAGCTCCATGGTTACCTTGCGGCTGATGCCCGCCAGGACGTGCTGCTCCCTGGGCGTGATCGCGACGCCGTCGCGCACGATGAAGAAGTTGGCGCCCATGCCCTCCGCGATGTTGCCGTTCGTGTCCAGCAGCATCGCCAGGGCGTCGGGGTTCTGCGACTTGACCTCCATGTTGGCCTGGACGATGTTGATGTAGTTGTGCACCTTGGCCCGCGGGCTCATCGATTCGGGCGGCGTGCGCCGGACGGATGGCGTCACGACCTGCAGCCCGTCGCGGTAGTAGGGGGCCCGCTCGGCGAAGGGCAGGGGGTAGCACTCGATCACCAGTGTTGCCCCGCTCTCGGCCGCGCCCCTGATCCCGCGGCTCACCCGCTGGGATATCCAGTAGTCGCCGTCATCGTCCAGCAGCGGGAGGTTGGCGTTCAGGACCTGCATCGTCAGGTCGGCCATCTCGTGCTTGCCGACGCCGGGGTCGATGCGCATGTACTTCAGCGAGGTGTACAGCCGGTCGAGGTGGTCGTTCAGACGGAAGAGGACGTGGCCGAACGTGCGGGTCGTGTCGAAGACGGCGTCGCCGTAGAGGAAGCCGAGGTCGTTGATCGAGACGCTGGCCTCGCTCTCGGGAACGATCTCACCGTTGACGTAGGCGACTCGTTGGCTGCTCATGTCCTGCCCCCAAAACCTCACCGAGTGCTGCGGCGGGCCAAAGTATATCAGAGCGAATCGGGCCTGCGGCCCGGCCCCATGGTCGTCTCTATACCGCGTCGGTCTCGATCGGGAGGCCGATCGAGTTGCCCCACTCGGTCCACGAGCCGTCGTAGTTGCGGACCCTCGGATAGCCGAGCAGGTATCTCAGCACGAACCAGGAGTAGGAGGCGCGAACGCCGAGCCGGCAGTAGGGCACGACCTCGTCGTCCGGCGTGAGCCCTCGCTCCTCGTAGAGCTGGCGCAGCTCCTCGACCGGCCTGAATGCGCCATCGTCGCCCGCGCCGTCGTCCCACGGCACGTGGACCGCGCCGGGGATGCGCCCCTTGCGGTAGATCTCGGGCTGCGGCGTGCCCGGCGCCGACGTGAGGGCGCCGGAATATTCCTCCGCCGTGCGGGTGTCGAGCAGCTTGACGTCCATCCGGCTGAGCGTGTCCAGGATGTGCTGCCGGGTCGCACGGATGGACCGGTCGGGCGCCTGGGCGCGGTACGACGCCGCCCTGGGCGTGGGCGCGTCGGTCGATACGGGGCGCCCCTCGGCGAGCCACTTAGACCGGCCCCCGTCCATCAGCCGGGCGTCCCGGTGCCGGTAGTACTTGAGCACCCAGAAGGCCCACGCGGCGGAGCGGTTGTTGCCGTCGCCGTATACGACGACGGTGGTGTCGTTGTCGACGCCGGACCGGCCGAGCAGGGCCTCCAGCTGGGCGACGCCGGGGATGTCCCGCCGCACCGGGTCCTCCATGTCGGTGTGGAGACCCCAGCCGACGGCGCCCGGGACGTGGCCCTGCCAGTAGTCGGCGTCCAGGTCGGAGTCGACCTCTGCGATGACAATGGCGGGGTCGTCCAGGTGCTCTTCGACCCATTCGGTGGTGACGATCGCGTCGGGCTCTGCGGGCGTCTCGGGCAAGTCCAGTCTCCTGTGGGAAGATACGGCGTGACTATAGGACAGACCGCGGCCCGGTTTCAACTCGCTACGGCATGCGAGCGGTTTCGGGACTCTTCAGAGTTGGCAGTGCGCTGATGACCTCGCCGACATCCTTTTCGGCCATCCTCAGCTCGTAGAGCTTCTGCAGATTCAGCCAGAACTCTGGACTTGTGCCGAAAAAATGGCCCAGCCGCAGGGCCATGTCACCGTTAATCCGGCTATGCCCGTCAAGGACTTCGGAGACCCGGTTGGCAGGCACGTCGATCTGTCGGGCGAGTGCGGCGGCGCTCATGTCGAGCTCCTTCAGTTCTTCGGCGAGATGTTCCCCCGGGTGAATAGCAGGTATGGCCATGACTGTTGTCCTAGTGGGAGTCGACGATTTCCACGGTCGTCGGACCTGATTGTTCCTGTGACCACCGGATATCTTGGGCCACGCACATGGTGGACTATACGGCCCACTTCTCTACGGCGTACGGGTCGAGCTCCAGGCCGAGGCCGGGCTTGTCCGGGAAGGGCGACAGCATGCCGTCCCTGTGCTGCGGGATTTCGGTGTACCACTCCCGGTCGGCCTCCTCGGCGACGGTCATGAACTCGACCACCTTGAGGTTGGGCGTGGCGCACGCCAGGTGTACGTGGACGAGCTGCACCAGGTGCGGCGCGACCGGGATGTTGAACGCCTCCGCCATGTGAGCCACCTTCAGCCACTCGGTGACGCCGCCCACGGTCGCGACGTCGGGCTGCACGATGTCCACGGCGCCCGCCGAAATCAACTCCCGGAAGCCGATCTTCGAGTACTCCTGCTCGCCGGTCGCCAGCGGGATGTCTATGGCGTTTCGTATCTGGGCCAGCCCGCCGACGTCCTGCGCCAGCACCGGCTCCTCGAAGAAGCCGACGTGGTACTGCTCGAACTCCTTCGCCATGTAGATCGCCTGCTTGGGGTAGTAGCCGTTGTTGGCGTCGACGTACAGGGCGGCGTCGTCCCCGATGGCGCGGCGCACCATGGCGACGCGCTCGATGTCCTCGCGCTCGAAGGAGCCTCGGTCTCTCGCCACCCTGATCTTGACCCGGCGGATGCCCTGGTCGAGGAACGCGCCGACATCCGCCAGCAGGTCGTCTCCGGTCAGGTTCACCCAGCCGCCGCTGCCGTACATCGGCACGGCGTGGGTGTAGGCGCCGAGCAGCCTGAACAGCGGCAGGCCGAGCGCCTTGGCCTTGAGGTCCCAGAGGGCGATGTCCACGGCGGAGAGCGCGTACGCCGCGATGCCCGCGCCGCCGAACTGCCGGCCGCGCCAGAACAGGTCGTGCCACAGCCGCTCCGTGTCGAGCGGGTCCTGCCCCACGAGGAGGTTGGCGAAGCCGTTCTCGACGATCCGGTCGACGCCCGGCGCCGACATGCCCACGCCGAGCCCCTCTACGCCCTCGTCCGTCTTGAGGTGCACGAATAGCTGGCCCCGGCCGCCCAAGGGCGCCGGCGAGGTCGAGTTCTGCGTCGGCCGCGTGTGAGGGTAGAACAGTCTGGTGGTCGTGACGTCGACTATCTTCATCTGCGCCGCCTTTCCGGAAGCCGCGTCGCCTCGGCCGCGCCTCGCCCGTCAGGAGACCGCCGGCGGGCCCGAGAACGCCCCGCAGTATAGGTGCGGCGTCGTCGCTCGGTCAATCTGAGCAAGGGGCCCTATGCTATAATTTTGCTATTGGGAGAGGTGGCCGAGCGGCTTAAGGCGCCGGTCTCGAAAACCGGTATGGGAGAAATCTCATCGTGGGTTCGAATCCCACCCTCTCCGCCGCCAGCGCGGGGCCGCCGGGCCCGTCGTCCGGCGCTTTCCGGGCGCCGCCGCGTTTTCGGAGAGATGCCAGAGTGGCCTAATGGGCGCGACTGGAAATCGCGTGTCCTGTTAACGCGGGACCGTGGGTTCGAATCCCACTCTCTCCGCCACCCACCACTGTCCCAGAGGGCGAACAGCCGCGGCACATTATCCGGACCTGCCTCCTGATCGCAGATAGGAACCTCCCTGCGTTAGGAGTACAGTCCACTGTGGCCCATCCCACGAGACCCCCGCCCATCAGGGTCGGACGCCAAACGGAGACGTCGGGTTCTCCTCAAGGACGAGAGCACCCCACACGAATGGCGTCGTCCGACTACGTGCTGGCTTTAGCCCCACTAGTCACGAGTACCTCAGTTTTTCGTGTCTATTGTGTACTGCGAATGTTCTTACTCCGCCGCGTACACCAGCGTCTGGATTCCCCCTCCGAGCCTAACGGCTTCCTTCATTGGGCAGTCCCGGCTGCTGGACGACATATTTCTGTGATATTTCATCGCTATCGTGAGTAGCACCACAGATACTTACGAAAGGGATGGAAGAATGATTTGCAAAACGCTGATGACGAAGATGTTCCTGTTCGGACCGGTCTTGGGGGCCATACTCTCCGGGGTGATAGTCGTCGGCTGCACGGGCGACGCCGGACACGGAGACGGCCGAGATTCTGACCGCGCCACGGTAAGTCAGGACATCTCCGGGCGAGAAGGTGGCGATCCCGGAGGTGAGGATGGCAGCAACCGCGAAGGCAATGAATCCGGGGAAGAAGGTGGTGAAGGTAGCGGAGAACACGGCTCTGGTGGTGACGGCGGTGGAGAGAGCAGTGAAGCCGCTATGTCGAGCCCAATCACTCCTCTCGGACAGTCGTGGAGCGGTGTTCTCGGCGGATTGGCTGTTTCTATGCAGTACGATGCGGCAACCCAGTCCGTCCACGGAACGGTGCGAAACACGCTCTCAGAAAAGCTCTGTTATGTTCAGGCCGAACCCCACATAAAGTCAGGAACGAAGACGGTGGGAGAGCTTGGTCCCGAGAAACTGGGACACCTGAACCCTGGGCAGGAAACAACGTCAAGCCTGTCGGTCGCCAGTGAACCGAAACTTGCAGGAGTTTCGCGCGATGGATACGTCGTTCACATGGAAGTGTTCGATTGCAGCGGCCCCGGCCCTGCGGCTCACACAGGAGGAGAGGGCGCTGAAGGCAGCGGTGCTGATTCCTTGGCGCTCGATGAGACCTTCGACGCAGTCCGCAACGGCGCCCGGCTGGTCCTGAGCTACGACGCTCCAAGCAACTCCTTCAAGGGAACTGTGGAGAACACGACCAACGGAGTCTTGGACCGGGTCAGGATCGAAGTGCACCTTTCGAACGGAGCGGAGCTAGGTCCGACGACTCCGACGGACATGGCACCAGGCGAGGTGGCAATGATCCACCTGCCTGCGACGCCGGGATCGTTCACCGGATGGACAGCACATGCCGAGGTCGGTACTGGAGAAGAGGGGAGCGAGTCGGGCGAGGAGCATCGGGATGGTGGCGAGAATGGTGGCGGCAGGGAGTCCGGCGGCGAACACGGCAGTAGTGGCGAGCGGCGGGGAGGCGGCTAGAGCTGATCGGAGTCGACCGAGGAGAATGTCGAAGTCTCAAGTGGGATAATCTGACCATGGGCGTATCCGGTGGATGGATAGACGCGGTGTCTCTAGGAGGCATCGCGTCTGAGATGGCTCCTTAGAGGACCGACGATGGGCGGTACAGTATTGATAATCGAAGACGATACGAGGATCGCGAACTGGGTCAAGGTGTACTTCGAGTGCGCAGGATTCTCTGCCGAGGTTGCTCATGACGGCGAATCCGGTCTGGCCCTGGCCCGCGATCTGACCCCGGATCTGGTGATCCTCGATCTGATGCTTCCCCGTCTCGACGGCGTGGAGCTGTGCAGAATCCTGCGTCGAGAGTCAGACGTTCCAATAATCATGCTGACGGCCAGGGAGGCCCACGCCGAGCGAGTCATCGGACTGGACAGCGGGGCCGACGACTACATCGTCAAGCCCTTCGATCCGGAGGAAGTCATCGCGCGCGCCGAAGCCGTGCTTCGCCGCGTCAAAGGCAGAGTCCAGCAGGTCTTGACACGCGGCAACATCACGCTGAACGAGACCGCCCGGAGCGTGACGGTCAATGGAGAACTCGTAGATTTGAGCCAGGCGCAAATCGTTCTGCTCTCAACGTTCATGCGTCATCCCAACCAGGTGCTCACCCGTGACCAGCTGATCTCGCTGACCTTCAACCACGAATTTCAGGGGTTCGACCGCGCCATCGACAGCCAGATCGCTCGTCTGCGAAAGCAGCTCACCCGGGAGGGCAGGCAGCCCATTCAGACCGTCTACGGCGCAGGCTACAAGTTCGTGGTAGAGGACGAATGATGTCCCTTCGCTGGCGAATCATGGGTTCGATCGTTCTTGTCATCGTTCTTACCGTCTTGATCAGCGTCGGTGTGGGCTACTACGCGACGCAGTCCCGCCTGAGTGTGTTCGTAGACGAGATAGGTGACGATGAGGCGAGCCGTTTAGCCCAGAATCTGAGCCGGGAGTACACCGCTGCAGGTGGCTGGGGCATGGTGGACAGACCTCTGTCTGAGGCCGGATACATCTACGACGGGGTTCTGCAGAGGGAGCGGCATGAAGAAAGTGAGGGAGAACCCTTCGAGCTCTTCCACCAGGACCCGGTACGAGTCGTCATAGCCGGCGTCGATGGACGGGTGGTGAAGGACAACCTATCCGAGCTGTTACCCGGAACGGCAGCACCTGACTTGGACGGGCATCGCGAGACGGTGTTCGATCTGACTACGAGCCAGCCCGTAGGCCACGTCTATGTGGATGTAGACCACGAGCTCCTGTCGACCGAGGCGCATGGCTTCCTCGACACGCTCCTGTCCATCACCGTTATCGGCGGGTTGCTGACGGTCGGTGTTGCCATACTTCTGGCCGCCTGGTTATCCAAGCGTATCACAGCACCCGTGACGGCTCTGACGGAGGCAACTCAGGCAATTGCCCAGGGGGATACGACCCGGCTGCCAGTCACATCCTCGGATGAGTTGGGACGGATGAGTGCGGCTTTCAACCAGATGACCTCCGCCCTGGAAACTCAGCGCGACCTCCGCAGGCGGCTGATAAACGATGTCTCTCATGAGCTGAATACGCCACTGAGCGTCATACATCTGGAGGCGAAAGGGTTGCGCGACGGACTTCAGACGCCTGAGAGTGCCTCCGACCACATCATGCAGGAAGTAGACAGGCTGCGCGGTCTCGTAGTTGACCTGGACTGGCTTGCTGAAACCGACCACGGTGAGTTGAGGCTCAAGCTCGAAGCGAGTTCCATTCACGAGCTCCTCACCGCAGAGGTGGACCGCTGGCAACCCCAATCTCAGGCTCGACAGGTTGAACTGTCGCCGGAGGTATCCGCCGACCTCCCAGGCATGGACCTGGACCGGATGCGCATGAGCCAGGCATTGGGAAACGTCCTGAGCAACGCCATTCATTGCACTGAGCCCGGCGGGCATATCGTGCTCAGGGCGGGGTTAGAAGGCGACGAGGCGCTTGCTATCTCGATCATCGATGACGGGATCGGCATCCACGCCTCAGACCTTCCCCACGTCTTCGATCGCTTCTACCGTGCCGACCAGTCTCGGAGTCGGGGGATAGGCAGTACAGGTCTGGGATTGGCCATCACCCGAGCTATAGTCGAGGCACATGGGGGTACGATTGCCATAGCAAGTGACGGGCCTGGACAGGGTGTCACCGTGACTATTCGCCTTCCCCTGACACCGGGCGAGGGCCCTTGACAGGTTCGCCATATGGGGAATTGGACCATCGTAGGTTCAAAGGCTACCCAGCCACATCTCGAAGATGGTACTACCTACCATCCACTTAGGCCCGCTTGCGTAGCCTCAGGCTTTCAACACCCTGCTAGGCGAACTTGTCGGGCCAGTAGTCCGGCCAGATGGACTCTCCGACGTAGTCGTCCCGGGCCCAGAACTCGCTGGTCTGCCGCGTGATGCTTCGGCTGTTGGGCATGTCGAGGTGGTCCGGCAGGGGGGATATCCGGCCCGGTACCCCAACGACGAAGCTGCGAGGCGGCACGTCCTTGTTCACCACGGCGCCCGCCGCGATGAAGCTCCTCTCCCCGATGGTCACTCCGGGCAGTACCGTGCAGCCGCCTCCGATCATCACGTCGTCGTGAACGGTCGCTCCCCGAGGCGTGGGCGGCGGCTCAATCCGGCACGGATAGCGGTCGTTCAGGAACGTCACACCCGGCCCGACGAACACGTTGTCGCCAAACCAGGTCCGCGACGGGATGTAGACGTTGGACATTATGCGGACGCCGTTCCCCATCCTGACCACGCCCTCGATGGTCGAGTGGTTGAGGATGGTGCAGAAGTCGCCGATCTTGACCATTGCCCGTATCACGGCGTAGTGGACCGTGTGGAAGTGATTGCCGATGGTTACGTCGCCGTAGATGACGGTCCCCTTGTGCAGGATGCAGTTGTCGCCGATCCTGGCTGGCCCGCACTCCGGGTGGTAGCGGTAGCCGACTATCACGTCCGGGTCTATCTGGGCGTTGCTCCCGATAATCGCGTTATCGAAGGAGTCGGCGGGTTGGCTTGACGGCATGGCGGGCCTCCTGGTTGGGTGATTGCGTGGGCTGGACTCTAGTCGAGGGGCGCGTACCGGTCAACAGCGGGCTGGGTCGGCATTTGTTTCGGCCCGGGGAGTTGCGCAAGGTCGCGGTGGGGGGGAGATTTGCCCCGGAAACGTGGCAGAGGATGGGAAACGGGCAGACGCAAGGGATGTTGTGCTTGACCGGAGACTGGCAGACCCGTTCGACGCCTTCTGGGAGCAGTACGGGTCGGAGATTCCGCCGACCATCGAGCATATCGAGGAGCGCCCCGGAGGAGCCTATCCGTGCAGGTCTGCCCGACGACGAATTTGCCGTTCACGTGGACCACCAGCTCGCCCGCCTGCTGCTGCGCGCCCGGAGCTATCCTATAGCGGCGCCCGGCAGCGACCATACCCCCAACTCCGGGTTGCGGCGGTGCGGCGTCAGCGGCGGGACCGCACGATCCAGAGGATATTCAGGGTGGCTATGGCTGCGGCAGCGACCCAGAGAAGCGTGCCCAGGATGGGGCTGAACTGCAGTCCCAGTCCCAGGCCGAGGTAGAACACTACGATCGCCAGCAGAAAAAGCAGGGCGTGAACGGCGATCCTGACTCTCGCGTCTGTCATGTCCGGGCCATTTTACCACCCCGTTGGCAATGTCTGAAACCGTGCGCCGGTTGGCGCCGCGATGTTGACACTCCGACGGCGTGGGCATATAGTGCCGGCGACCCAAGATTAGTAGCGCGGGGGCACGAAAAACCATGGGCAACGAAAAGAATCTCAGGGCCGTACACGTCGGATTGAGCGTCGGGCACGCCGGCCGTGTCGACACTTCGGACGATGAAACTCTAGGCGCAAGGGCGCGGCTGCTGACGGACGTCAGGCGGCTGCCGGGCGTCGAAGTCGTAGCGTACTGCGAGCTCTACGACAGCTCGAAGCTGGACGACGTCAAGACGCACTTCCCGGACGCCGGCAGGTACGACAACGTTGACGATCTGATCGCCAACGAGGAGTTCGATCTGGCGTGCGTCGTATTGCAGCCGAGGGACATGCCGGACACTCTGCTGAAGCTGGCCAACGCTGGCAAGCATCTTCTGGCGGACAAGCAGTTCGCGCTCCACGGAGACGACCTGAAGCCGGTCGTCGAGGCGGTCAACCGCAACAACCTGACCTCTTTCATCTGCTATCCCTGGCGGTACCACCCGGCGATGCAGGACATACGGGCCCTGACCGAGAACGGCGTTCTGGGCCGCCCCATCGCCATCGAAGCGCGGCAGGTCACGGGGCAGGTCGGCGGGCCCCACGGGAGCGATCCGGCCAGCCCCACGTCGCGGAAAGACGTCTGGGGCGGCGGCAACCTGCAGTACGTGGGCTGTCACATCCTCGAGGGCATGCGTTATCTGATGGGCTGCGAGGTGAAGTCTGTGCAGGCCCAGATCGGCAGGCCGCTCGGCTACACGGAGGAGGAGGTGGAGGACATCGCGGTGCTCGCGCTGGAGTACGAGAACGGCGCGATGGCCAGCCTCGTGGCCGCGTACCTGTCTCCCAAAGGGGTAACCGGCGCGGGCCGGAGCCTGACCTTCTACGGTTCCGAGGGCTGGGCGAATTGGCCGTCGATCGGCGGGGACACCCTGGAGGTCTACAGCGCGTCGCCCCAGTGGAGCGGCACGCCTGAGAAGACCATCAAGTACACGATCGCGCCGCTGCCCAGCATCGTCGGCGGAGTCTGGTACTACAACTGGATCGAGAACTTCGTCGCCGACATCAGGGCGGGCAACAAGGGCACGCTGAACATGACCGACGCCCTCTACGTGCAGCAGAGCATCGACGCCGCCTACGAGTCCGGGCGCACGGGCCAACGCGTCGAGGTCAAGTACGGGCTCTAGTCCGACACGGCAGATCGAAGCAGCCAGACGGCGCCCCGGAGTCTCCGGGGCGCCGTCGCGTTTGGGGGCCTGTGCAGGATTCCCCTCTCCCCTCCGCGGGAGAGGGCCAGGGTGAGGGGCAGCGCGCGAGTCCAGGAGCCGCCGGTTCCTACTCGACACTTCAGGCTGGCAGGCGGATCACCCTCACCTCAATCCTCTCCCGTCAAGGGAGAGGAGGGGGGATTCGGCGGCCCACCCTCACCTCGATTCTCTCCCGTCATAGGGAGAGGAAGGGGCTTCGGCGGAAGCGTCAGTCGCCGCGGTAGTACTCCATGCCGAGATGGGTGATCTGCTCGGCGCCCATGAGCCACCGCAGCGTGTTCTTGAGCTTCGTCTGCTGGATGAACAGGTCGTGCTCCGGGTAGACCGCCAGGGCGTGCTGCGGGCTCTTGAAGTAGAACGACAGCCACTCCTGGATGCCGAATAGCCCGGCCCGCTTGGCCAGGTCCATGAACAGCACCAGGTCCAGCACCAGCGGCGCCGCCAGGATCGAGTCGGAGCAGAGAAAATTGACCTTTAACTGCATCCGCCGGCCGAGCCAGCCGAACAGGTCTATCGTGTCCCACCCCTCCTTGTCGTCGCCGCGGGGCGGGTAGTAGTTGATCCGCACCTTGTGGTACGCGTTGCCGTACAGCTCCGGGTACATGTCCGGCTGCAGGATGTGCTCCAGGACGCCCAGCTTCGACTCCTCCTTCGTCCTGAAGTTCTCGGGCTCGTCCAGTACCTCGCCGTCACGGTTGCCCAGGATGTTCGTGGAGAACCACCCGTCCAGCCCCAGCATGCGGGCCTTCAGCATCGGGCCGATCACCGTCTTGACCAGCGTCTGGCCCGTCTTGAAATCCTTGCCACAGATGGGCACCCGTTCGTCCCTGGACATCCGCTCGAGGGCCGGTACGTCGACGGTCAGGTTGGGCGCGCCGTTGATGAAAGGGACGCCCTCCAGCAGCGCGGCGTAGGCGTAGACCATCGACGGAGCGATGTTGGCGTCGTTGTCCTCCAGACCGCCGAGGAAGCTCTCGATGTCCCGGTGGACCGCCGCCTCCTCAATGAATTTTTCGGTGGACGCGCACCAGATCATCACCAGCCGGTCGCATCCGTGCTCGGCCTTGAAGCGGCGGATGTCCTCGCGGATCGTGTCGACCAACTGGAGCTTCGTGTCGACGGTGAGGGTGTTGTCGCCTTCGATCCGCTTCACGTACTCCGAGTCGAAGGCCGCCGGCATCGGCTCGATCGACTTCAGGAAGTCGCCGATCGGGTCGAGGTCTTCGTGGCGGTTGAGCACGCCGCACTTGAGGGCGGCTTCGTACGCGTTGTCGGCGATCGGGTCCCAGGCGCCGAAGACGAGATCGTCCAGGGAGGCGAGCGGTACGAATTCGCGAACCGGCGGAGCCTGGCCGTCGGTCCGCTTCCCGAGGCGGATGGTTGCCATCTGGGTGATCGAGCCGATGGGCAGGCCCATGCCGCGCCGGATGTGCTCGACGCCCGCGATGAAGGTGGACGACACGGCCCCGAGGCCGACGAGCAGCACGCCGAGCTTGCCGTCGGCCGGCGCGATCGTCGGGCCGTTCGTCGAGACGAAGTGCCTCGGCTCCAGCGCGATGCCCTTCTCGCGGGCGAGGTCGAGCAGCCGCTCGTGCCACTGCGCGGGGATCCGTCCGGTCTTCGCCCAGTGCTGGACCGTGCTCTGGCTCCGGGACAGCAGCCTCGCCAGCGCCGACTGGCCTCCGAAGCGTTCGATTACCTGCTCTGCGGGGTTCTGGTGGTTGTTCATGCCCTGCATGCTACCAATATTTTCGGTAGCCAGTCAAGGCCCAGCCCTCAGAGGTAGCTGTTCCAGAGTTGATGGGACGAATGCCGCTCCAGATCGCTGGATACCCGCCTTCGCGGGTATGACGGCTGTCTGTGGCCGCCTGCCGAGTAGAGTGTAGCCTGCCGAGTAGAGTAGTCGTCATTCCGGCCCCCGAGCCGGAATCTACGGGGTCGGAGGTCGGGCTGAATGGCGCCCCTGCCGGCGACAGATGACCGCCCCGTGCGCCGACGTCGAGGCGGCGAGACGCTGTTGATGGGACGAATGCCGCTTCGGATCGCTGGATACCCGCCTGCGCGGGAATGACGGTTGTGCAAAGGTCTCCTTTCGCGGGTATGATGGGCGTCTGTGGCCGCCCGCCGAGCAGAGTGTAGCCTGCCGAGTAGAGTAGTCGTCATTCCGGCCCCCGCGCCGGAATCTACGGGGTGGAAGGTCGAGCTGAATGGCGCCCATGCCGGCGACAGATGACCGCCACGCGCGCCGACGTCGAGGCGGCGAGACGCTGTTGATGGGACGGATGCCGCTTCGGGCCGCTGGATTCCCGCCTGCGCGGGAATGACGGTTGTGCAAAGGTCTCCTTTCGCGGGTATGACGGGTGTCTGTGGCCGCCTGCCGAGTGGAGTGTAGCCTGCCGAGTAGAGTGTAGTCGTCATTCCGGCCCCCGCGCCGGAATCTACGGGGTCGGGGCCGCCGCCACACGACCCGCTCACCCTGAGTGGCCCGACGCTTCGTCGGGGTGTATCGAAGGGCCCGCACGACTCAGCCTTTGGGTGGGGCTCACACCAGGCCTGGCGGGAAGGTTGCGTGCGCCCTTCGATACGCGCCGGTGAAGCACCGACGCTACTCAGGGTGAACGGGTTGCGGGAACGGCGACGTGTGGCGGCCCGGTGCCCCACGCGCCGGTGAAAGCATCGGCGCTACTCGGGGTGAACGGGTTGCGGGAACGGCGACATGTGGCGGCCCGGCGCCCCACGCGCCGAGGAGGCGGCGAGGCACGGCGTGCCTGTCCTGCTCAGCCGGAGATTCTGACCGGCAGGCCCGTCTCGTGCGACTCTCGTACCGCGGCGGCTGCCGCTGTGGAGCGACGCCCATCGCGGCCGTCGCATGACGGGGGGCGGCCCTCCGCGATACTCGCCATGAACTCGCGGAACTCGACCTCGAAGCCGTTGGGGCCGTCGGTGGGGACAGTCTTCCAGTCCCCTTTGCCGAGCCGCACCGTCTCGTCCTTGACGTCGATGATGCCGCCGGTCCCGACGATCGTCCATCCGGCGATCCGCGCGCCCGGATTCGACGAGCCGTTGTGCAGCGTGCCGAAGGTGCCGTTCTCGAACCGGTAGGTCGCCAGGCCGTTGTCCTCGCCGTCGCCCTCGAGCAGGTAGGTCCCCAGGCCCGCGGCGTAGACCGTCTCGATCTCGCTGCCCATCAGCCACTTGACCTGGTCGAAGAAGTGGGTGCCCTCGTACATGAAGAAGCCGCCGCCCTCCGATAGCTGCCGGTGCCACAGCAGCCCGCGGCGGACGCGCTCCGTGATGAACGCCGCCGTAATCGACACCGGGTCGCCGATCTCGCCCGCCTCTATGAGCTGCCTCGTCTTCGCCCCGTAGGGCATGAAGCGCCACGTCTGGGCGTACATCAGGTTCACGCCCGACCGCTCCGCCGCGGCGATCATGTCGTCCGCCTCCCGCACCGTGACCGAGAAGGGGTTTTCTACCATCACGTGCTTGCCGGCCTCGGCCGCGATGATGGCCGTATCGCGGTGCGAGCCGGAGGTCACGACGTCCACCGCCTCCACCGCGGGCTCGGCGACCATCTCCTCGAGGCTCGCGAACGCCCTGACGCCGAGCTCGCCCGCGCGCTCAGCGGCAGCCGCGTCGTTTACGTCGTAGACGCCGACGATGGCCGCCTCTTCGATGGTGCTCCACACCCGCGCGTGATTGCCGCCATTGTGCCCGCAACCAACGATCCCGACGCCGAGCTTGGTCATCTCAGTCTCCTCCTCCGGGAACCTGGGATTCCGTTGCGCCGCATGGTGGGCCCCGGACGGCGACAATGTCAAGGGCGGCCCGCTCCGCGGTCCCGCGCCCGGCCACCGTCCGACGGCGGCCGTGGATGTACGAGGCCGCTGGCCTAGTGCCTGGCGACGTAGGCGGTCGTGAGGGTGTTGAAGTCCAGATTGAAGGTGCTCTCGAACCCGCGGAGCCACGGCTGCACCAGCCACCTGCCACCGTCCACATCCCTGATTGGAATCATATAGGCCCTCTCGAGGTACTCCCGTTGCACCGCCTGGAACGAAGCGCAGCGGTCTGGATGGTCCATTGGCAAGAACAGCACGTACTCTACCAAGGCCGCAACAAGGGGGTCGATCGAGCTGCCGTAGGTGATGCTCGGCCCCTTGGTCAATTCCCTGACGATCTGGACCGGATCGGGAATCCACGAACTCCATCCTATTCGAGACAACTGTGGCCACTCACGCCTGGCACGCCGCTCTCAAGCTTCAGGATGTCCAGCTCGACGCCCAGATTGTCCTTCCAGTACTTCCTTCACCGCGACACCCATGGCGTTAGCATGTCAGGTCGGTGGAGGTCGATGATGAGCAGCGGCAGGTCAGGCGCCACTGCCGTACGCTCGAGTCCGACCAGGTGTTGCCGCGCGAGGTCAGGGTCGTATGGCTGATGATCGGCGTTCTGGTCCTGGCACGGCATCGCACCCGACATCATATCCTTCGCATGGGTCGCCGTCGGACCCCAGATGGCGCTGACGACGCCCTCCATGTCCACGCCGTGTGCGAGGGCCTTGCGAACCCCAAGGTCCCGCAGTGGACCATCCAGGTAACTTCGCATGTGGATGAAATCACAGGCCGTGGTAGGGAGATGACGTACAACTGGGGGTGATTTGGATCGAGCGCCGCCCCTTGGGTCCCGGTGGTCCTCACTACGTGCGGCAACGGGAGGAAGAATAGTCCAAGCGACTCCTGGTGACTCTCAGTGTCTAGTCTCAGGTCCAGCTCGCCGTTGTCGAACATGACCAGACGGGCCCGTTCGTCTTCTATGTTCGGCAGAACGAGCTTCTCGACGATCGGCGTGTCGTGCGGGCCGTTCCAATGCCCGCCGACGAGGTCCGTCCGGGTGAGCACGGTGAGGTCGCTGTCGGGGTCGTATGCGAGGCTGAACGGGCCCGCGCCGATGGGCGCGTTGCCCCAGTTGTCGTCGTCGAGCACCTGTTCGAGCTTGGAGATGCCGACGTGCCAGGCTGCCATGTACAAGGGCCATGTGGGCGTGGTCACGGCCGTCCACAGCGTAATCTCCAGCGTATGGTCATCGACGACTCTGAGTCCCTCCGCCTCGGCCGTATACCCGTTCGTAAGTTCCTGCCAGCCTAGGATATCTCCGAGAGTGAAACTCGCGCCGCCCCACGCGGCGATGTTCTCCGGCTTGGCGCCGTGCTCCCAGTAGGCCTTGAAGTCTGCCGCTGTGATGGGGGTGCCGTCCTGGAAGACGGCGTCCTCGCGCAGCTTCATCGTCCAGACGGTCATGCGGTCGTTGGAAGTGATGGCCGTCGCGATCCAGGGCACCGCCTCCCCCCTCTCGTTCAGCATGAACGGCGTGCCGAAGACGTGCGTCGAGAACAGCCTGTTGCCGCCACCGTCGCGCCACGGGGGAGGCGGGGCGTTCCCACTTCCTACCGATGTCACGACCTGGGAGTCGTGCAGCTCCACGCCCGGTACCTTCGGCCTGGGCCGTGGTTGGACACTGCCGGCCGCCGCGGTGGGCGTGACGGCCGGCGCTACGGGTGTCGGCGGTTCGGCTGCGGTCCGTGGAGGCAGCGGGGTATTCGTGGGCCTGGGCGTCTTGGGAGCCACCGCTGCGCTGGTCGTCCCCGAGGGTGCAGCCGGGTCGGACGCACGTGCGGCTGCTTGCGGCGTCAGCGGGTCCGCCGGCTCGTCATCGCCGCAGCCGGCGGCGAGGACGACGACGGCCGAGATGGCCATCAGCACCAGGAACATCGGTCTCGAGATGGTGGACGCGGCATAGTCTCGCATTTGGGACACCTCTAGTGCCTGGCGACGTATGCCGTGGTGAGGGTGTTGAAGTCCTGGTTGAACGTGCTCTCGAACCCCCGTAGCCACGGCTGCACGAGCCACCTGCCGCCGTCTATTTCCCTGATCGGAATTACGAAGGCCCTCTCGAGGTACCCCCGTTGCGCCTTCTGGAGCCACGCGCAGCGGTCTGGATGGTCGATTGCGACAGAACGCGCCGCTTCTACCCAGTCAGCAATATAGGGATATTGGTGTGGATCGCCATCGACGCCGAAGATTTGGAAACTTGACGGCCGGGTGAATTCTTCGACGGCCTGAAGTGGATCGGGAATCCACGAACTCCAGCCCTTTCGTATCAGGGGTGGCCACTCTCGCCTGGCCACGTCGCTCTCCAGCTTCAGAATATCCAGCTCAATGCCCAGATTGTCCTTCCAGTACTCCTTCATCGCAACGCCCATGGCGACCATGTCGGGACGGTACAGGTCGATCATAAGCGTCGACAGGTCGATTCTGCTGCGCGCCCAGGCAGGCAACTCCTGACGAGCGAGGTCCGGGTCGTACGGCTGATGGACGGCTTCCGGGTCGTGACACGGCATCGTGCCTGTGATCAGGCCCTTTGCATGGGTGGCCGTCGGCCCCCAGATGGCGCTGACGATGCTCTCCATGTCCACACCGTGCGCCAGGGCCGCGCGGGCCAAAGGGTCCCTGAGCAAGGCCACGGTGTAATCTATCTGAATGAAATGCAGGCCAGCGTGGGGAGAGACGTACAACGGGGGTGATTTGGGTCAACCGCCTCCTGGTGGGTCATTACGTCCAACTTCGGGCGGGCGTATGAGTTGACGCCCGTCTGGAAGGTCTCGACGTCGATCCTCATCACGTCCAGCTCGCCGTTGTCGAACATGACCAGACGGGCCTGCTCGTCCTCTATGTTCGGCAGCACGAGCCTCTCTATGATCGGCGTATCGTGGGGGCCGTTCCAGTGCCTGCCGACCAGGTTGACCCGGGTGAGCTCGGTCAGACCGCTGTCGGGGTCGTAGGCGAGGCTGAATGGTCCTGCTCCGATGGGTGCGTTCCCCCAGTCGTCGTCTGCAAGCACCTGCTCGAGCTTGGAGACGCCGACGTGCCAGGCTGCCATGTAGAGCGGCCACGCGGTAAAGGGCAGGGCCGTCTCGATCTCCAACGTGTGGTTGTCGATGACCCTGAGCCCCTCGGCCTCCGTCACGTCGCCGATCCGTAGCTCCTCCCAGCCCCGGATGTCGCCGAGGGTGAGGCTGGCGCCGCCCCAGGCGGCGATGTTCTCCGGCTTTGCGCCGTGCTCCCAGTAGGCCTTGAAGTCGGCCGCTGTGATGGGTGTGCCGTCCTGGAAGACGGCGTCCTCGCGCAGCTTCATCGTCCAGACCGTGAAGTCGTCGTTGGACGTGATGGCCGTGGCGATCCAGGGCAGCAGGTCGCCCTTCTCGTTGAGCATGAACGGTGTGCCGAATACTTGCGTGGAGAACAGCCTGTTGCCGCCGCCGTCACGCCACGGCGCCATCGTGCTGCGCATCCGTCCGACGGATGTCACGATCTGAGTGTCGTGCAGGTCCACGCCTGCCGGAACCGGCCTGGGCCGTGGCCCGGCATGACTCATGACCGCGGTAGGCGTGACGTCCGCGGCCCTGGGTGTCGCGGGCTTGGCGGCGGGCTGTGGTGGCAACGGGGTATTCGCCGGACTGGGTGCCCTTGGAGCTTGAGGCTGAGCGGTCGCTCCCGAGGGCGCCGCTGGTTCGGCCGCACGCGCGGCAGCTTGTGGCGTCGGCGGGTCCGCCGGCTCGTCATCGCCGCATCCGGCGCTCAGGACGACGACGGCCGAGATGGCCGCCAGCAACAGGAACATCGATCTCGAGATGGTAGTCATCGTTCTTTCCCCCTTTTCCGCACCAGGAAACTCGCCTTGCGCCTTGGCGAGGCCGACATCGTCCACTGCGGCGGTTGCATACGGCCCGTCGACAGGTACGCCCCTGTACCTCCCCTGCTCCCGCGTCGGCCGCGACATCTGGGCCAGTCGGCTCAAACCTCCTCTTGTAATACGCGGCCCGAGCGCCTGCGGATTTCTCGATTCTGATATCGTCGTCCGTCCGAGTCGCCGCGTATGGCCGCCTGTGATATCCTCGCCGCGGCGGCATGAACCGATGAGAAGGAGGTGCGTCGATGCGTGCAGTATTGGCTCTGACGGTGGTATCTCTTGTCTTGCTGGTCGCCTGTTCGAGCGGCGACGGAGATAGCTCGGACGCGGACACCTCGACTGGCGCGGCCCCTGACACCTCGTCTGGAGCTGCCGAGGCCACTCCGACCGCGTCCCTGACGGCGGCCGAAAAGGCCACCGGCTTCCTGGGAGGCCAGCAGACGTGCAGCCGGTTTGGCGGCATCCTGGCCGATATCGCGGCCGGCAACCTCGCCGGTGGGGAGCGTGGCGGAGACACTTTCGTGGGCGAAACGAGGTGGCGCACCGGCCAGCTCGGCGTCGACTCCCTCGCCGCTGAGCCCGACATCAAGAAAGCATCCAACGCGCTGTTCCGGGCCACTCAGATGAAGTTCGAGCTCGACGACCTGCAGGAAGGGTTCGACGCGCTGGACGCGGCCTGCGCCAACAACGGCTACACCACCACGACAATTCTCGGCCCCAACATGTGACCCCGCCACTCGGAGGAACGACTCTTGGCCAAGCTTACGATCCTCGGGTCCGGGGGGCCGCCGCCCGATCCGGACCGCTTCGGGTCGTCCTACGTCCTGCAGCTCGGGGACGACAGGCTGATGTTCGACTGCGGGCCGGCCACTACGTACAAGCTGGCGCGCATGGGAATGTCCCCGGCGCAGATCGACAACCTGTTCTTCACGCACCACCACTTCGACCACGATGTCGACTATCCGTGCTTCCTGCTGTCGCGGTGGGACATCGGGTCCGGTAAGGAAAACAGGCTCAGCGTCTACGGGCCGACGCTCACCGAGCAGCTGACCGAGCGCATCCTGGACAAGGACGTGGGCGCGTTCGCCCACGACTGGATCGCGCGCGTCAACCACCCGCTCAGCCTTGGGGCGTACACGAGCCGCGGGGGTGTGCTGCCGAGAAAGCCGCCGAGCCTGGACGCCACCGATATCGGACCGGGCCAGGTGATCGACGGGCCGCACTGGCAGGTCACCACGGCGCACGCGGAGCACGTCCAGCCGTATCTCGACTCCCTGGCCTACCGCGTCGACAGCGACGAGGGCAGCTTCGTCTTCACCGGAGACACCCGGCCGTGCCCGTCCGTCGCGAAGCTTGCCAAGGACGCCGACGTGCTGGTTTTCGTCTGCGTCGGGATCCAGGACGAGATCGCAGACAAGCCGGAGGCGGAGTACATGTGCGGCACGACGGGCGCGGCCGAGCTGGCGCAGGAGGCGGGCGCCAAGAAGCTGGTCATGGTGCACAACCTCTTCATCGGGGGCCACGGCCCCATGGAGCGGGCCGTCGCCGACGTAGCGAAGGTCTACGACGGCGAAATCATCGTCGGCGAAGAGCTGATGGACGTACCCCTGGAGTAGGGGCCGCCCCCGCTTCCCCTGCGGCGGCCGTTCACGTTCGGTGGGACCTGTGCGCGCCCCTCGATACGCGCCGATGAAGCATCGACGCTACTCGGGGTGAACGGTTGCGTGGGATGATGCGTCTAACCCCGCTCGCCCCGAGTGCCCCGACGCCCCGGTCGGGGTGTATCGAAGGGCCGCGAAGGTAATTGTTCAGTCCGTGTGCCCTGACACGCCAAGGCGCACGCCTCAGGAGACTTGGCTGAACCCTGGACGTTGCACTGGGCGTCACTGAGCTTGACCTCCCCACCCCTGGATTCCCGCCTGCGCGGGAATGACGGTTGTTCAAAGGTCTCCGAAACCGGGGATCCAGGGGGTCTGGGGGGTCATTCGTCCCCTCGACTCTGGACAGTTGCCCCCTCCGCGCCGACGGCACGGCGCCTGGGGCCCTGTGGTACAGTATTCCGGCGTCCGGCCCGTAAGGGAACGACTTGGGTGCCCGGACGCGCGGACCGCGGAGGTTTCAGCACTTGATAGACCTGATTGGCGTCTCGAAGCACTACCAGATAGGCGCCGTCGAGGTGCGGGCGCTGGACGAGGTGGAGCTGCACGTGGCGGACGGCGAGTTCGTCGTGGTCCTCGGCCCGTCCGGGAGCGGCAAGACCACATTGCTGAACATCATAGGCGCGCTGGACACGCCCACATCCGGGACAGTCTCCGTCGGCGGGCGCGACATCACGACCGCGTCGCGCTCGGAGCTGTTCGCGCTGAGACGCCAGACGGTGAGCTTCATCTTCCAGAGCTTCAACCTGTTCCCGGGGCTCACCGCCCTGGAGAATGTCGAGTTCGGCATGGACGTGGCCGGCAAGCGCGGCAGCGTCGTCCCCGAGTCGGTGCTCGAGGATGTCGGGCTCGGCCACCGGATCGACCACTTCCCCCACGAGCTCTCGGGCGGCGAGCAGCAGCGCGTCGCGATCGCCAGGGCGCTCGCCACCGGCAACCCCGTCCTGCTGGCCGACGAGCCGACCGGAGAGCTCGACTTCAGGACAGGGGCGCAGATACTCGAGCTGCTGATCGCGCAGGCGTCCGCAGACCGGGCTGTGCTGGTCGTCACGCACAACCGGGAGATATCGCGCATAGCGGACAGGGTCGTCGAGATGAGCAGCGGGCACGTGGTGAGCGACGGCCCGCCCCAGGGCGGCAAGACCCCGCTCTCGGAGCTGCACTGGTAGGGTGACGGGATGCTGTTCCTGTCTCCACGCACCCAGAGCTGGCGATCATACAACCCGTTCACCCCGGCGCCGATGCTTCACAGGCGCGTATCGAAGGGCGCCCGCAGCCTTCCCGCCATTACTGGTGTCGGCCCCGCCCAGAGACTGAGTTGAGCCGGCCCTTCGATACACCCCGACGAAGCGTAAGGGCACTCACGACAGCCGCTTCCTATCCGTTTCGCGCTGGTAGAGTTCCCAGGTGCGGTCGTTGAACGGGTAGTACCTGCCGGGTGAGCATTGCTCGGCTTCCAGCCTGGCCTTCACGAAGTTCTCCACCGCCATGTGCTCCAGCGCCCGGGCGACGACCTCCTCCGCTATTCCAGAAGGAACGATAACCACGCCATCGTCATCGCCGATCACGGCGTCGCCGGGGCGGACCAGCACGCCGCCGCACTGTATGGCGTCGTCGACCTGCCAGGGCAGAAACTCCGCGCCGCCCGGCTTGGCGGTGAGGCCAGCGGAGTAGACGGGGAAGCCGTAGGCCTTCAGCGAGCGGCTGTCGCGGACGCCGCCGTCGGTCACGAGGCCCGCCGCTCCGCGCTGCTTCAGGCGGAGGAACTTGATGTCGCCCCCGACGGAAGAGTACTGCCACCCCATGGCGTCGATCACCAGCACTTCGCGCGGTCCGCACCTCTCGATGGCGACGTACTCAGCCGAGAGCTCTTCCTTGGGCTTGGCGGCCTGCAGGTCCGGGCGCGTGGGCACGAATCTCAGCGTGACCGCCCTGCCGGCCATCTGCTGGCCTGGGCTAAGCGGCAGCGCGCCTGCTACGAACGCCACGGGCCAGCCCATCTTGTACATCGCGTCTATGGCCGTCTGCGTGGGTATGTCCCTCAGGGCGTCGAGGGTATCGTCGGACACGTATGGTGAAGTCATGGCAGCCTCTGTCTGGAGTTGTTGCACGGCAATTCTACTAGCCGTGCCAGGCCCCGGCGGGGTTCCTCCGGGCGGACTGGCAGTCGGAAGGGCGCGAGCAGACTTGCCGGAAGGTGGAGGCCTTCAATGATTTCTCGTCTGTCTAGCGTCATGGGCGCCAGACGAGAGTAGGCCCATGATGGGTGGGATACAGGAGTAGCAGCCGGGAGTCTATTGATAGTTCGGCGGCTACGACAACGGGCCTCTTGATACGCCTGGAGACGGCCGGGGAATAGTCTTGGTGGAGCTGGGGGGACTTGAACCCCCGACTTCCTCCGTGCAAGGGAGGCGCTCTCCCAACTGAGCTACAGCCCCGTGCGTCGGCGGTGTTGCCGCAGAGACCGCGCGGCCCTCGGAGGGCGCGGCGATTCCGGCAAACGTAGACGGGGCCGCTTGCTGCGGCCCCGTTGCCTTAACGGCTCAATAGTGGAAGGAAACTCAGTTTCTCGATTTTCGACATTCAACACAGCGGGCTGTCTTGGGAGAGTCGCCGCCACTCCGGGGAGCTACACCCGACGAATCGGGTTCATGCTCTACCCTTTGCTTTGAACGACCTCCACCCACTGAACGACCTCCCCGTCGGACCCGAGGGTCCTTCGGAGTACTCCCTAGAAAGGAGGTGATCCAGCCGCACCTTCCGGTACAGCTACCTTGTTACGACTTCGTCCCAGTCACCGACCCCACTCTCGGCGCCTACCTCCCCGAAGGGTTGGCCCAGCGACTTCAAGTGTTGCCGACTTCCATGACGTGACGGGCGGTGTGTACAAGGCCCGGGAACGTATTCACCGCAGTGTGCTGACCTGCAGTTACTAGCAGCTCCTCGTTCATGCAGGCGGGTTTCAGCCTGCAATTCCAACTGGGGCGGACTTTGTGGGATTGGCTCCGGATTGCTCCTTGGCGACCCTTTGTATCCGCCATTGTAGCGTGTGTGTAGCCCAGGACGTAAGAGTCGTGCTGACTTGACGTCGTCCCCACCTTCCTCCCCCTCTTTAGGGGCAGTCTCGCTAGAAAAAGTAACTAGCGACAAGGGTTGCGCTCGTTGCGGGACTTAACCCAACACCTCACGGCACGAGCTGACGACAGCCATGCAACATCTGTGCATCTGTCCCGAAGGAGGGCCACCTTTCGGTGGATTTCAGTAGCATGTCAAGCCCTGGTAAGGTTCTTCGCTCGTCATCGAATTAAACCACACGCTCCGCTGCTTGTGCGGGCCCCCGTCAATTCCTTTGAGTTTTAGCCTTGCGGCCGTACTCCCCAGGCGGGATACTTAACGCGTTAGCTACGGCTCGGAGGGGGTCGATACCCCCCAAACCTAGTATCCATCGTTTAGGGCATGGACTACCCGGGTATCTAATCCGGTTTGCTACCCATGCTTTCGCGCCTCAGCGTCAGGTGCAGCCCAGAAAGTCGCCTTCGCCTCTGATGTTCCTCCCGGTATCTACGCATTTCACCGCTACTCCGGGAATTCCACTTTCCTCTGCTGACCTCAAGCTCGCCAGTTTCCCATGACCCCTCCCAGTTGAGCCGGGAGATTTCACATGAGACTTGGCGGGCCGCCTACTCGCCCTTTACGCCCAGTAAATCCGGACAACGCTCGCCTCCTACGTATTACCGCGGCTGCTGGCACGTAGTTAGCCGAGGCTTATTCCTCGGGTACCGTCCTCACTCTTCCCCGAGAAAAGGGGTTTACAACCCTAAAGCCTTCATCCCCCACGCGGTGTCGCTGCGTCAGGCCTTTTAGCCCATTGCGCAAGATTCCCTGCTGCTGCCTCCCGTAGGAGTGGGGGCCGTGTCTCAGTCCCCCTCTGACCGTTCGTGCTCTCACACCGGTTACCCGTCGTAGGCTTGGTAGGCCGTTACCCCACCAACTACCTGATAGGCCGCAAGCCCCTCCCAAAGCGACACCCGACAAGTCGGATGCCTTTCCTCCGGCAGCCGTAACCACCGGAACGTACGGAGTATTAGGCCCGATTTCTCGGGTTTATCCTCCACTTCGGGGCAGGTCGCTTACGTGTTACTCAGCCGTTTGCCACTGTCCAACCCGGGCAAGCCCGGGTGGACCGTTCGACTTGCATGCATTAGGCGCACCGCCAGCGTTAGTCCTGAGCCAGGATCAAACTCTAAGAACTTAACGTTTCCTTCCACTATTAAACTGTTAAGGTGCTCGGCCACTCATCGGCTGACAGAGCGCAGTAGGCACCTGCCGCCGAATCGCGACCAAGGAGATACTATCAGAACGTGGACCCCTAGTCAACAGACCGGAGGCGGCCGCGCCGGGGTATTTTTCGGATCGCTCGCCACAATCGGGAAGGCGTCCCGATCCGCCGTCTGCGTTCCGCCGCGGAGACCTTTGCGTAACTCCCGTTGCGGGGAGACAGCGTGGCGGAGATGGCTAGCATTCCTGGCGGGGACCCCCAAACTCTGGATTCCCGCCTGCGCGGGAAGGACGATTGTGCAGAGGTCTCCCGCGCGGGAGCGATATGCCGCCGCCGGCGCGCCGCATGGGCCCGGATGCGGATATACTATAGCCGGCGCGAAAATAGCCGCTGGCCCGGCCCGCGCGGCCGGCGCGGCGGACAGAGGGGGCGAAGTATGGCTCGAAAGAAACGAGTGCTGATCACGGGCGCGGCGGGAACGATCGGCGGCGTGCTGGCGCGGGCCCTCGCCGACGACTATGACCTCACCGGCGTAGACGTGAAGCCGGCGGCCGAAATGGATTCCACGGTGGCCGACATGACGGACGCGGGCGCGATAGGCAAGGCGTTCGCGGGGCAGGACGCGGTGATCGATCTCGCCGCAGCGTCGGCGGCGGCCACGCCGTGGGCCAGCGTCTACGCGAACAACGTCGCGGCCACCTACAACGCCCTGGAGGCCGCACGCGAGGCCGGCGTCAAGAGGCTCGTCTTCGCCAGCTCCAACCACGTCACCGGCATGTACGAGGAGGACGCCCCGTACTCGTCGATCGTCGCCGGGGACTACTCAGGCCTCGACGCGGCCGGCGTTCCGAAGATCACCACGGACATGCCCATCAGGCCCGACGGCCCGTACGGTATCGCCAAGGCGTTCGGAGAGGCCTCGGGCCGCTACTTCTCCGACAG
The DNA here is from genome assembly GCA_965261815.1 of Dehalococcoidia bacterium. Taxonomy (GTDB): domain Bacteria; phylum Chloroflexota; class Dehalococcoidia; order Lucifugimonadales; family CAZENU01; genus CAZENU01. The sequence goes on along the minus strand of CBDHDR010000002.1, from coordinate 1,452,135 downwards.
ATTCGGGCTCTCCGTCATGTGCCTGCGCATCGGCACCCTGAACGCGGACAGCCGTCCGCAGAACGGCCGGCAGTTCGCCACGCTGCTCACCCATCACGACCTTGTGCACCTGGTCGACCGGTGCCTGTCCGCGCCGGACGACGTCCGGTTCGGGATCTACTACGGCGTCTCCAACAACCACTGGCGCTTCTGGGACGTCTCCAACTCCGCCGCGGAGGTCGGCTATCAGCCCCAGGACAACGCGGAGCTGTGGCGGTGACCGGGCCCGAAGCCGGCCGGGCGTAGGCCGAAGTGGAAGTCGGCCTCACGCCGAGCGCGGTCGTGGACGAGCTGCACGCGAACGGCGTCACCCACGTAGTCTGGCTCCCCGACACGGAGACCAGCTTCATGTACGCCGCGCTCTCGGGGGACCCGGACCTGGACGTCGTGCCGATCTGCCGCGAGGCGGAGAGCATGCCGATCGCCGCGGGCCTCTGGATCGGCGGCAAGAAGCCGGTCGTGATGATCCAGAACACGGGCTTCTTCGAGTCCGGCGACTCGCTGCGCGGGCTGGCGCTCGACATACGCATGCCGCTGGTCATGTTCATCGGCTATCGCGGCTGGACCCGGCACGGCGTGACCCCGGACTCGGCGGGGCGTTACACCGAGCCGCTGCTGCACGCGTGGGGGATCGACTACTACCTGGTCGAGGGCGACGCCGACGCGGGCCGCATATCGACCGCGTTCGAGGAGGCCGCCCGTACCGAGCGCCCGGTCGCCTGCCTCATCGGCGCCGAGTACATGTAATACGCCCGTGAGGGTGACATCATCCTCACTGTGGTCTGCCACTGTTACAGACACGGGATCCTTCGGGGTCCTGAGGGTATACGGTGACCGTCTCCAGGTTCATGCTCTATTCCAGAAACTTGATGATCGTGACGATTGCCGTTCCGACAGCGGCCACAGCGGTAAGCCCCAGGAACTGCGAGACGACCAGCCACTTGATGAGCCGGGCCTCCAGATGCGCCAAGTCTTCCTTCGTCGCCAGGGACGGAATGACGCCCTCAATGTAGCTCACTCGCTGATCTACCGTAGCCATGGCATCACTCCAGGATGATTACACTTCCACCTTACCACACGACGGCACCTTGCGATGCGCCGACGCCCGCGGTAGCCGGCCCTTGGACACCAGCCAGTGTGGTCACGGAGCATCGGGCACGTGGGATGATCGGGTCAGCGCAACGAGTGCGCGGCCTAGCTCCCAAGGCCCTGCTTCAAGCGGGCCTCCATCGCCAGCACCTTGTCCAGTCGGCGCTGGTAGCGCTCCTCCGGTACGAACTCCGCCGACACGAACGCGTCGACGAGGTCCGTGGCGACCTGGTCGCCGACGATGCGCGAGCCGAGACACAGCACGTTCATGTCGTCGTGCTCGACGCCCTGGTGGGCCGAATAGGTGTCGTGGCAGACGCTCGCCCGGACGCCCAGGACCTTGTTCGCGGCGACGCACGCGCCGACGCCGCTGCCGCACACGACCACGCCTCGGTCAGCGTCTCCCGCCGCGACTCTCTCCGCGACCGCCATTGCGAAGTCGGGATAGTCGTCCTCGGGGTCGTGTTCGTGGGCGCCGACGTCGTACACGTCGTGGCCGAGCGCCTCCAGGTGCTCCCGGAGCGGGCCCTTGAGCTGATATCCCCAGTGGTCGCCGCCGATAGCGATTCTCAATTCTCGTACACCTGCACGTTTGGCGTGTCGTCCGCCCGACCACGATATCACAACGCGACCGGGAGACGGCTATGATACAGGCGGGAGGTGGAGAAGTTGGCGGAGACGACCCTCAGCGTGGGCGAGCGGTACGACGTGACCAGGCCCCGGCTGCTCGCGATGCTGGACGAGATGGCGCGGGCCGGGCGGGTGCGGGCCACCCTCTACCTGATGCCGGGCGCGGCCACGCCGGACACGTTCGCCGCCGCCGCGGATGTCCGCGAGGCGGTCCGCGCGCTCGGCAACCCGGACACGGGCGTCGCAGTCTTCTGGGAGCCGGACAGCGTCACGGCGGTGGCGCCGCCGTTTCCGATCGGGGAGACGGCAGTCGCGGACGGCCTGGACGCCGGCCCGCTCGCGGCGCTGCTCGGCCGCAGGCTGCGCGTGGCCGTCGTCATGATCCGGCTCGGACGCTACGCGGTGGGAGTCCTGGACGGCGACTCGCTCGTGGCGTCCAAGACCGACACGCGCTACGTGAAGTCGCGCCACCGGAAAGGCGGGTCGTCGCAGCGGCGTTTCGAGCGCAGCCGCGAGAGACTGGTCCGAGAGCTCTACGACAAGACGTGCGTGGTCGCGTCCGACATCCTGCGTCCCTTCGCCGGCAGGCTGGACCATGTGCTGCTCGGCGGCGAGAAGCAGACCGTCGGCGGGCTGCTGCGGAGGTGCGACGCGCTGCGACGGCTGGAGCCCATCACTCTGGATCGCCGCCTGAACGTGCGGAAACCGGGCCAGGCGGCACTGGAGGGCGTCCACGCCGAAGTCTGGAGCAGCCGCGTCGTAGTCCTGGATCGGGCCGTCGGGGACTAGGCCCCCTCCGCGTTTCGTCCTACGCGGTAAGCCTGCGTCGTGGCCGGTGGTTGTAGGGTCCCCGTCCCACCCGCTCTCGTTCGACTCTCTTGGCGGCGCCGGTCTTGTTGATGCGCCAATTGAGCATTTTCTCACTAACGCCGAAACGCTTCTTGGCCTGCTCCTTTGTAAGTCGCCCACGCGCAACGGTAAGGGCCATGTCACTCGTGACGAGCAGTTCGCCGCCAAGCCAGTCTGCTTCCTCCTCATTTGTGTCGTTCCAGCCCCGGCATCCGGTCTTGCCATCTAATGCTGCGGCGGGTTCGTGGCGCAGAAGGGCGTGCGCCAGTTCGTGCGCCAAGTTGCTGTTTTGACGTGCTTCAGTATGCGAATCGTTGTGTACGACCATCCTGCGATGGCCAGCGAAAACGGTGAGGGCCGAGAAGGCTTCTCGCTCAACGGAAAGGAAGTATGGAGCACCCGGCAAGGAGGCCGAGAGCTTGCTCAGTGGCACAACGGGGATATCAAGGTGACGGGCCAGTTGGCGGGGATCGAGGCCATCGAACGGACTCAGCCCGAGTTCGGCCCTGACCTCTTTCGCCAGCGCAGCCGCCTCGGACTTGAAGCCCCTTCGAAGTGCCATCACTTACTCCATGTTCCTCAACCGGTCATAGGTCGCCTTGACTACCTGATCAAGGGCTGCGGCGGCCTCGGGGGTTAGATTCTTGTCGGATCTGAGGTATGTTGAGATCATGGCCAGCGGCTCGGGCTCCCCTTGGCGGGTATCTGAGCGTACGAAGTCGTCGCTCTTGAGTCCGGACCAAGAGACCAGTGCCGCGAGCCCATCAACATCGGGGCGCCTTCCCTGGGCCATCCGTGTCAAAGTGGAAGCACTGACACCGGACTGTGCGGCGACCTGCTTCCAATTCAGTCTTCTAGCCCGACGGGTCGCATCAAGAGCCTCGTAGAAGCCACTGCTGTCGAACCGCCCGTGCTTTCGCTCCATCTTGCCCTCCGATACGGTTGCAGTTATCGAATCGACCGTCTATACTCTAATGCGCAGGTTGCAACTAAGCACCGCAAACTCAATTGAGGGGATTGTATCACAATGACTACGACGACAGCCATCCAGGAAGACCATGCGCTCACAAAACCGTTCGAGATATCCGTCAACCGTAAGCCGGTCAAGGTTGAGGGGCCGGTAGTCACCGGACTGGAGATCAAGGAGGCTGCCATCAAACAAGGCTTGCCTATAGAAGGGGACTTCGAGTTGGCCTTAGTCGAAGCTGATGGGAAGGAGCGGATCGTCGGCAACTCCGACAAGGTCGATGTGACCGAGTTCAAGACGTTCTTCGCCACGGCCAGCGACGACAACTCGTAGAGGGACGACCCCCACGATGAAGTCGGAAGTCGGACAGGCAGTGGAGGAACTGCGGCGCTGTTTCGGCGACGCAGAGATTGTGGCCCACGCCAAGGATGACGGGGGTGCGGTCGTATCGATCAACTTGATCGACCTTGGACCAGGGTACAGCCCTCAACGGACCTGGGTGAAGTTCGCCATCAGCTTCCAGTATCCGTATGCCGACATCTATCCTTTGTTTGTCCGCCCCGACTTGGTCCGTGCTGATGGGCAGCCCCACGGTGAAGGGATAGCCGCAGCCTCATTTGAGGGCGAGCCGGCTCTGCGCCTGTCAAGGCGCAACAACCATCTGAACCCTGAGGTCGACACGGCAGCCCTAAAGGTGACCAAGGTGATCGAATGGCTTCGAACACAGTAGAAGGTCCCGTCAGCCTCCGGCTACCTCAGGGAATGGCGGCCAAACTCGATGCTCACCTCTTCCCTGGCGATGGAGAGGAGCACGGTGCCGTGATTGGTGCCGCCGTAGTGGAGACACGCCGCGGATGCCGGCTGCTCGGTCGAGGTCTGTTCTTGGCCGTCGACGGCGTGGACTACGTGCCAGGTGACCGCAGCCATCGTATGCTTACGGCTGACTTCGTCAGACGCTGCGCCCTTGCCTGCGCGAGTGAAGGGCTCGCATACCGCGCGGTTCACAACCATGCCGGCACCGACCGCGTCGCCTTCTCCTCAACTGACCTGGCGTCCCACCGACGAGGCTACCCTGCTGTTGTCGACATCCTAAGTGGCCCACCGGCCGGGGGACTCGTTTTCGCGCGACGAGCCGTCGCAGGGGACATCTGGACCTCAGCCGAGTATCAGATAGAGCTTGACCACGCGGTCGTCGTTGGCGATTCGCAACAGTTGTGGTATCCCTCTCCACCAAGGACTCCCGCCGCCGCGGCGGAGTACGACCGTCAGGTTCGCCTTTTCGGGGACCGCGGCCAAGCGATTCTAAGTGCTCAGAAGGTCGCAATCGTCGGAGCCGGAGGCGCGGGCTCGCTCATCAACGAATACCTTGCCCGACTTGGAGTCGGACATCTTGTCGCGGTTGACTTTGACCGCCTCGACCCTACGAACTACCCGAGGGTGGTGGGTTCACGTCCACGGGATCTGAAGCCCCTGTTGCATTCCCGCCTCTTAGCCCGCTTGTTGCATTTGCAGCCCTCATACAAGGTCACCATCGCCGAGCGGGTTGCAAGAGAAGCCAACCCCTCAATCCGTTACGAGGCCATAGTTGGGGACGTCACCGAGCCCACCGTAGCCGAGCGACTCGTCGACTGCGATGCCATCTTCTTGGCCGCTGACAGTATGCAGGCGCGTCTCGTCGTCGACGCCATATGCCACCAATACCTGATCCCTACATGGCAAGTCGGAGCCAAGGTCGTTAGCGACTCAACAGGAGGAATCCAAGACGTATTCTCCGTGGTCCGCCGACTCATCCCAGGTCAGTCATGCCTGTGGTGCAACGAACTGGTGAACCCCATACGGCTCGCAGAGGAGGCGGCATCTCAAGAACAACGAGCCTCGCAAAGTTACGTGGAAGACGTTCCTGCTCCAAGTGTCATTACCCTCAATGCCGTGGCCTGTGCCCACGCGGTTGACCAATATCTTTTTGCATCCCTGGGTCTACAAGAAATGTCCGAAGAGGTCCACTGGATGAAGTATCGGCCTGACACTGATGGTCTCACCATCCAATCACCACGCCATGAACCGGATTGCTCGGAATGTCGGGGACGATTGGGTGCCGGCAGGCACAAGTTACTACCTCTACGAGCGGCATGATTGTACGCGATGAAGTCTAGGACACAGACGAGAAGACCACGGCCATCGGGAGGCCGCGAATCGGGAAGCGTTACCCGCAAGATATCTTCGATCCAGGAAAGGAGATGGCAATGAGCGCGCGAGATGTGGCCGCAGGAGCATTCTGGGTGTCCTTGACAGTCGCCAGCGGTGCTCTACCGGTGGTGATCATTGGCGGCTTATCTGCGTCCGCGGTGGCATTTGCCATTACGCGTCAGTGGAACAGTGGCTTGTATGCGGGCGTAGTCGTCTCCGGAATCATATCGTTCTTCGGCATCGTGTCGATGTTTAGTCCCGGTTGGTACGAGGGCTTGCTTTAGTCTGTCGTGTGCAGCGGTAGAACGTCTAGCTTACAAGCTGTGGCATCTTCGATCTTCGGGTCGGAGCGCCTACCGCAGGGCGTCGAGGGCCTGGGGCCAGGTTGGGTACGCTTCGACCGACGGCATGGTGTGGAAGAGGTGCTCGGGCTCGCCTACGACGATGGTCCGTTTGCCCCACGCGAGGGCCATCCCGAACTCGACGTGCCGGCCTCCGCTGCCACCGCCGCCGGGCTCCAGGAAGCAGACGACCGCGTCGGCCACGGCGACATCCTCGAAGTCTTCCTGCGCGAACCTGGCCCACGGCGGATCGTCGAGGCCGCCGGAGACGCTGTGCGAGCCGCGGATCCAGCGCGAGGTGACGTGGTGGCCGAGCGCCGAGAGCTCCTCGGCGCGGCGTTGCAGCTCCGGCCTGCGCCGGTACCGTGCCGCGAGGTAGACTCGCATCCGCGTCGCCTCCGGGCCGGGACTACTGCGCCGTGTAGCCGCCGTCCACCATGATCGGCGCGCCGGTGACGAAGGATGACTCGTCGGACGCCAGGTAGAGTGCGGCGTAGGCTATGTCCTCGGCCCGGCCGAGCCTGCCCAACGGGTGCTTCTTGATCAGGGCCTCGTAGATCTCGGGGTTGTCGGTGAGAACGGCCGTCATGTTCGTCTCGGTGTAGCCCGGGCAGATGCAGTTGACCCGGATGTTGTCGCGGGCGCACCCGGTTGCCAGGTTGCGGGTGAACTGGAGCACGCCGCCCTTGGACGGCGGATACGGGTTGAAGCCGCCCGTGAGTGCGGGGATTTCAGACGTGTAGCCGACCACCGCGATGATCGACGCGAGGTTGACGATCGAGCCGCCTCCGCCTCGCTTCATCTCCGGCACGGCGTGCCAGGACACCAGGTAGGTGCCCTTGAGGTTGACCTCGATGACCCGGTCCCAGACCTCCTCCGGGCTGGCATCCGGCCCGGCCGCGTTCCGCCCTGTCACGCCGGCGCTGTTGACCAGCACGTCGAGCTTACCGTAGGTGTGCAGCGCGGCGTCGACCATCGCTTTGGCGTCCTCGGTGCGGGAGACGTCGCCGGTCACGACGACGGCCTCGCCGCCCACGTCCCCGACCTCGTCGGCGGTCTGCCGGGCGGCTGCCTCGCCCACGTCCGAGACGACGATTCTGGCGCCCTCGCGGGCGAACAGCACCGAGGTGGCGCGGCCTATTCCGGAGCCTCCGCCGGTGATCAGGGCGACCTTGTTCTCGAGCCTCATGACAACCTCCCGGCGGGAGTCGTTTCGTCGCGGCGCATCATACTACAGGGACGAGGTCGGACGGCGAGCCCGGGGTCAGCCGCCGATGGGGACCGATTCGCCGGCGGCGTACCTGTGCCACGCGCCGTCTTCGTACACGGTGATCGAGCCTGGGCCCAGCACCCTCCAGCCGTCCCCGACGCCAAGGCAGGCGGTCATGGCGTCGATGCCCAGGACCATCTGCTCCGGCGGCGCTTCTTCGGCCAGCTCGGCGGCGACGGTCTCGGGGTCGGCGCGCTCGTGGTGGGGCAGCACGGTGACGCGGTCCACGACGCCGAGCGCGTCGAGCCAGCCCCGGTACCGCATCCTGGAGCCCAGCACCATCGCGCCGGCGCTGGAGCCGGCGACCACCGCGCCGCGGGCCAACGCGTCGCGCAGCGCGGAGAGCAGCAACGAGCCCCGCAGCGTCCTCAGCAGATGCGCCGGGTCGCCGCCCGTCAGGTATACGACGTCCGCCTGCGCCAGGGGCGCGATCAGACCGGGGTCCGCAGCGTCGGCCGGTCCGAGCGCCATGACGGCCGAGGCGTCGGCGCCCAACGACGAGAAGTAGGACACGCCGTTGGAGGCGGCCTTCGCCGGATTCTGGGCCGCCGCGGCCGTGGGAACGACGGACACCCTGGGCCGGCGCGCGCCGGACGCCTCCAGGATGGCGGCGTCCATGGCCTCGCAGCCGGGCCGGAACTCGTCGCCTCCCACCAGCGCTATTTTTCGTAGGCTCATGGGCTGCCTCTCGACAATGCGTACACCATAGTAGCAAACGGGAACCCCTGGCGGACTTGGCGGAGGTCGATATTGCCATCCACGGCCTGCTAAAATCGCATCCACGATGCCGGTAGTATTGAGAGAACGACTGAGGTGATGGCGCCGAGAGCGGAAGAGGTGACTGTTACAGACGACACCCTGACGGCGGAGCTTGCCGACGGGCGCACGATCTCAGTGCCGCTGGCCTGGTATCCTCGGCTTGTCCATTCTACCCAACAGGAGAGGGACAACTGGCGGCTGATCGGCGGGGGGCGGGGGATCCATTGGCCCGACCTGGACGAGGACCTTAGTGTGGAGGGCCTGGTCATCGGTCGCCCGTCAGGGGAAGGTCAGCGCTCCTTCAAGCGGTGGCTCGAAGCGAAGGAGGCCGGCCGCAGCGTGGCCCTCTACGACCTGCTTCATGCCGAGCGAGGGGTTGATGGTGGAGGATAGAGAGAAGTCTATCGACGACTCCGGGTTCCGCCACGAGCTCGGCATCGTGGTCGACAGCGCCAACGGCGACCCCAATGAGCTCAGCGAGATGCGGAAGGCTAACTAGCTCGACCAAATGGGAGCCCGTCTGGTCACACGGACTCCCACAAGGATAGAGTCCCTTCGAGACTTGGATGGCAGGACCGCCAGCCTGGAGAGTTTTGGCGTCTTCGCCTGTCTACCGTAGCCCCGTCGAGTATCTCTGCTACTCGACCTCGACGATGGCCTCGATCTCGACCGGGATGCGGCCGGGCAGGCTGGCCATGCCCACGGCGGACCGGGCGTGCATGCCCTTGTCGCCGAACACCTCGACGAGCAGGTCCGACGCGCCGTTGGCGACCGCCGGCTGATCGACAAAGTCGGCCGTGCAGTTGACCATCGAGAGCAGCTTGACCACCCGCTTCACCCGGTCGAGCGACCCCAGGTCCTTCCGGAGCCTGCCCAGGACGTTCATTCCGACGAGTCGCGCGGCCGCGTAGCCCTGCTCGATGGTCATGTCCTCGCCGAGCTTGCCGAGGGGGATCGTTCCCGTCTCGTCAGCGGCCGGGCCCGTGCCCGCCAGGTACAGCAGATTGCCGGTCCTCACGCTGGGCACGTAGTTGGCCACCGGATTCGGAGGGTCCGGCAGTTCAATCCCGAGCTCCATCAGCCTATCGTCTACCGATCCCATTGGTGCCTCCTGACTTGTATAGGTCGAATCTTCAGCCGCGCGCGGATCACACGAAGGTCAGCACGCGGGCCGGGTTTGCCGTGATCATGGTGTCGATGTATTCCTGCGAGATGCCCTTCTGCCTCATCCTGGGAACGATGTGCTCCAGGATGTGATGGTAGCCGTCGCCGCCGTACCTGGTGAGCCGGTGCTTGAAGCAGACGTCCTGCGCCAGCACTATCCGGTCGACGTAGCCCGCTTCGATCAGCCTCTGCACGCAGCCGATGCGCTGTGCGTCGTTGGGCATGTCGATCTCGGAGAGCGGGTAGTTGGACGACTCCCAGCCGAACAGGTCGTACTCGAGGTAGCACCCCCGTCGGGCGAGCTCGACGACCATCTCGACATCGGGCACGGTGCGCTCGAGGTGGCCGATGATTACGCGGCCGATGTCCGCACCGGCCTCTTCGAGGACGTCGAGTATCTGGTCCGGAGCGCGGTCGTTGCGGCCCGGATGGATCAGGATGGCGGCTCCGGTCTCCTGCTGCGCGCGAGCCCCCGAACGCAGCACCTTGCGCTCGTTGTCCGTGAGCGGCCACGTGCAGCCCAGCTCGCCGATCACGCCGGCAGGCACGCCGGTGTCGCCGACGCCCGTCGTCAGGTCGGCGACCATCTCCTCGGCGAGCTCGTCGACCGTCTTGTCGTCCATCGTCTCGTCGTGGGACGCGGCGACGTAGTAGCCCGCGCCCATGACTACGTGTACGCCGGTCGCGCGGGATATCCGGGCCAGGGCAAGCGGGTCGCGGCCGATGCCCTTCGTGGTCGCGTCGACGATGCCGCCGCCTCCCGCGCGCTGGTAGAGATGCGTCTCGTCTATCGCCGTCTCCTCATCGAGCAGCAGCAGGTTGTCGCGGTTGGCGAACGGGTCGTAACGCACCCAGCCCAGGTTGTCGAGCCGCACCAGCTCGTAGGCGCGCGCCCGATCCGAGGCCTCCGCGGGGGGATGGAACATGCACAGGAAGTCGATGAGCAAATGCTCGTGGGTGGTGGTCGGCCCGAGCTGCTCGGGCGCGATCGGGCCGAGGACGGTGTGTATCTTGCCTTTCAGTTGGTCGGGCCGCAACTTTTCCTCCGGAGGTGGAGTGGTGGTGATTACGAGTGCGTCGTCTTCAGCGCCGGTCGTGGGGCAGGCTACTCGGTTTGGGCCGCTTCCAGCACGCGGACGGCGTCGCCGACCGACACGTGCCCGCCACGCTCCACCGACGCGAGCATTCCGCGGCGTCCCAGCAGCTCGCTGCGGAGCCCCGGCCTGAGCTCGTCCATTCGGCCGCACGGTGGGCAGTCCTTGAAGACGCGCAAAACGACATCGCTCCCGATGCCGACGAGCTGGTCCGGCTCGAGGGCCGCGAGATCGATCCCGTCGGTGGTCACGTTCTCGCGCACGTCGCCAATCGAAAGACCGAGCGCCTCGACCGTCTCGCGGTCCATGAGCAGCACCTGGTACCCCGCCCGGTTCTCCCGGTCAGTGTAGTGACGGTCGCCTTCGATACCGTGGCCGGTGACGAAGCTGGCGCGCTCGACGAAGTCGAGGGGCTGTCGGCTGCCGGGGTTGATGGTGAGCGATAGTACGTGGCCTTGGGTCGAGTCTGCCATCGGTCGGAGCCCTCCTGCGACGAATGCGGTAACGTTACACCGGCAGCCACGGGGATTCAAGGACGCGCGTGATATACTGCGGCCAGCCCCGCCAGGCGCCAGGAGATGCATATGAGCGCCACCTACGCAGCACTCGACACGGCCCGAAGGATGACCGAGGCGGCAACGCGCTTTCTCGAGACCCTCGACGCCAAGCGGGAGGCGCTGGCGTCGTTCCCGTTCGATTCGGACGTCAGGCAGGACTGGCATTACGTCCCCCGGTCACGCGTGGGCCTGCCGCGGGGTCGGATGGACGGCGCCCAGCTCGAGTCCGCCCACGCGCTGATGGCGAGCGGCCTCAGCGCCGTCGGCGCCAGGAAGGCCGAGCAGATCATCCGCCACGAGTCGATCCTGGGCCGCATAGAGGGCGACTCGGCCCAGTTCCTGCGTGACCCCGGCCTGTACTTCTTCAACATATTCGGCAATCCCGGAGGCGACGATTCGTGGGGCTGGCGGGTGGAGGGACACCATCTGTCCCTGAACTACACGTTCGACGGCGGCGAGCTACAGTCGCCGACGCCATCCTTCTTCGGCGCCAATCCGGCCGAGGTGCCGCACGGGCCTGAGAAGGGGCTGCGCATCCTGGAGACGGAAGAGGAGCTGGGCCGAGACCTGTTCATGTCGCTGAACGAAGAGCACCGCGCCCGCGCCGTAGTCTATGCGGACGCCCCGCGGGACATGATCACCAGGGCGGACCGCGAGGTGGCCCTGGGCGACCCGGTCGGGCTGCCCGCGTCGGCGATGACGGCCGATCAGCGGGACAAGCTCATGACGCTGGTCCGGGTCTACCTCGACAAGAACTCGGAAGAGCTGAGGGCGAGGACGCTGCGCAAGATCGAGGCGGAAGGCATCGACGGCATCTTCTTCGCCTGGGCTGGGGGAGAGCAGCGCTGGCAGGGCCACTACTACCGGCTGCACGGCCCGAGCTTCTTCGTCGAGTACGACAACGTGCAGAACGACGCCAACCACATCCACTCGGTGTGGCGCGACATAGACTGCGACTTCGGCCGCGACCTGCTCCGCGAGCACTACGAGCACGCCCACAAAGCGCGATAGCGGCGGCGAGGCTGACCGCTCAGAGCTGGCGCTCCCACACCCCGTTCATCCCGAGTAGCGCCCTTCGATACACCCCGACGGGGCGACGGGGCACTCAGGGCAGTCGGTGATCGGGGCGTATCGAGGGGCGCCCGCAGGGTCTCACCAAACGCGAACCGATACCGGACGGGCTCAGCCCGTGGCCCGAGGCCGCTGAAAGTAACCTCGATCGACGTTCTTGCCACTACTCTGGCGACGGAAGGCACCGACGCCCAGATGGCCAACGACGACGACACGGCGCTCGTACTGCTGGCGAAGGCCGGCGACAAGGAGGCATTCGGCATCCTCGTCGACCGCCACCGGCCGATGGCGCTGCGCATCGCGGGCAGGATGACCGCCAACCCGGACGTGGCTCGCGAGCTGGCGCAGGAGGCGCTGCTGCACGCCTACCTGTCGCTGGACAGACTGCGTGACGCGACCCGGTTCGAGAGCTGGCTGTACGGCATCGTCCTGAACGTCTGCCGCAGTCACCGGCGGGCGCAGCGCGAGGACCATACGTCGCTGGAGGCGCTGACCGGCGGCCTCCGATTCGAAGCGACGTCGTTGAGCTCGGGCAGCTTCGAGCCCGACCCTCAGGAGGTCGTCGAAGCAGACGAGTTGCACAGGACCGTGCTGCGGGCGGTGAGCTCGCTCTCGCCGAAGTCGCGGGCTGCAACGCTGCTGTTCTACTACGAGCAGCTCACGGTCCGAGAGATAGCCGCAACCCTGGGCATCTCGGTCGCCGCCGTCAAGGGGCGTTTGCACAAGGCCAGGAACCGACTCAGGGATCTGCTTGCCGACGTCCAACCGAGTTTCGGTCCGACAAACGCGAGTCAGAAGGAGAGACGAATGATCGACGTAGAGGTAATCGACGTTCTCGATTGGAAGGCGATCAGGGACGATGGCGTGGACGTGGAGGACGAGAAGCCCGGCACGATGCACGTGGTCGTGATGTACGACTCAGTCGGAAAACGCGTATTGCCGATCTGGATTGGGCCGGCCGAGGGCCAGTCGATAGCCACGGGCCTTCGTGACGTGGAAGCGCCGAGGCCGGGGACGCACGCGTTCGCCGCACGAATGCTCGAGAGCGTGGGAGCTCGCTTCGAGGAGGCAAGGGTCGAGCAGCTGAAGGGTACCACCTTCTACGGGGTCGCCAAGCTGCGGTACGGACACGACGTCCGGGAGATCGACGCTCGGCCCAGCGACGCGATTGCCATGGCCGTACACTCGAACAGCCCCGTACGTGTCGCTGAGGAAGTTATGGACCAGGCAGGCGTCGAGGTGGAGAAGCCCCCTGCTGAGGGCAAAGGGCTGGACTCAATCCTGGAGAAAGCTCTCGAGTCTCCACCCGCGACCCACTCCAAAGAACACACGGAGAAGTCCCAGGCTGCCTGGGAGGACAGCCTCAGGAGGCTGACGGACTTCCTCACCGAGTAGCACCTCAGCCACGGCTTGCCGCGCCGAGCGCGGTCGCACTGGACTCGCGCGGCGCGGCGTATCGCGGCGCCGGCGCATGCGGTTTGCCGAGGGCGGTCCAAAGACGTATCCTGTCGCCATCCTGTTCTTTAGGGTGAGCGCGATGACGATGGTGAAGCTGAACGATGCCCAGATGGGGCAGTACATCCGAGACGGTTACGTCATGCTGGAAACGGGTCTGCCGCGGAAGTTCCACGATGGGCTCTTTCGCAAGACGGACGAGGTCTTCGAAAAGGAGGGCAATCCCGGCAACAACCTCATGCCGCGGCTGCCCGACGTCGGCAGGGTAGTGGGCGACCCGGCCGTGGCCGGAGCGCTGGCCAGCATCGTGGGCGACGACTACTTCATGGAGCCGCACCGCCACTGCCACTACAACGCGCCGGGAAGCACCGGGCAGGATCTGCACAAGGACTCCTTCACGCGTCGCAGGCACCGCACACGGCGGGTGCTCGTCTTCTACTATCCCCAGGACACGACGGAGGACATGGGCCCCACGGCGGTCGTGCCGGGCAGCCACTACTACAACACGTCCGACGGCGCGTTGGACAGCGGCGGGGAGGTGCTGGTCACGGTGAACGCCGGCGCCGTCGTCATCGCCAACTACGACATCTGGCACCGCGGCACCGCGAACCGCAGCGACCGGCCGCGCTACATGATGAAGTTTCTCGTAGCCCGCATGTCGGAGCCCGAGATGTCGGCCTCCAACGGCGGCCACGCCGCGTCGGTCGACCGCGGTCGTCACGCGGCGATGCGGCATCACATGCGGCGATGGCACTTCGGTGCCGCCGCCGAGAATGGAGGCGCCGGCCGCGGCGGCTCGGTCTCCAGTCTTGTGGACATCGTGGCGAGCGGCCGAGAGCGAGACGCGATAGACGCTGCCTACGAGCTCGGCGAGGCGGGAGACGCGGCGGTCCCTGAGCTGATCGAGCTGCTGGAGGACGACTCTGGCCGCGATTGGTGGGAGCAGAAGAGGTCCTCCATCAAAGGCAGCGGGTTGACGTCGCCGTCGGCGAACGCGAGCTACGGCCTCAGCGCGGCCGGCCGCGTGGCCGTTCCCGCCCTGATCGACCGCACTAAAGACGCCCGGTGGTGGCTCAGGGCGACGGCCGCCGAAACCCTCGGCGACATAGGACCGCCCGCGGCCGAGTCGGTACCGGCTTTGGAGGAGCTGGCGACCGATGAGCTGTCTGAGGTGAGGTCCGAGGCCGTGCACGCTCTCGGCACGGTGGGGCAGCGAGGCACGGACGCGGTTCCGGCCCTCGCGCGCGCCCTGAGCGACGAGGACACGTCGGTCCGGCGTGAGGCGTCGCTGGCGCTGGCGCGCACGGGCGCGCGGGCCGAGGCGGCGGCGCCGAGCCTGGTAGCCGCCCTCCAGGACGACGACCGCTACGTTCGCGGCAACTCTGTTCACGCCCTGTACCGCATCGACTCTGCCGATTCGCGGGACGCGCTGCTGCGCTATCTGATGTCGTCCAGGTGGTGCCATTCGACCACCAAGGACAGCACGTATTAGGCGGGGCAGGCGCGAAGAGATGAGACGGACATGAGTACGAATCCGTCGCCGTATCCCGAGGGAGGGCCCGGGCGGCACCTGAAGGCACGGCTGGCCGCCGGTGAGGTGCTGGTGTGCGCGATGGTAACGGAGTACGTGCGGCCCTCGCTGATGAAGCTGTACGGCCACGCGGGGATCGACTTCGTCTTCTTCGAGTACGAGCACACCTACTTCAGCCCAACGGCCCTGGCAGACACGGTGCTCGCCGCCCGCGACAACGGCTTGCCGCCCATAGCGAAGACGCCTCAGCTCGAGCGCCAGGAGGTCGCGAAGCTGCTGGAGTGCGGCGTCGTCGGCATCCAGCTCCCGCGCACCGAGAGCCGGGCCCAGATCGAGGAGTTGCGCGGCTACCTCAAGTTTCCGCCCGTAGGGACCCGCGCCATCGCGGCCGGAATGGGCAACAGCGACTACTTCCTGCCCCGCGATCTGAGCACCTTGCGGCATTGGATGGACGAGCAGGATGCCGAGACCACGCTGATAGCCCACGTCGAGACCAGGCTCGGCTACGAGAGAGCAGAGGAGATAGTCGGCGCTCCGGGTGTTGACATGGTCTATGTTGGCCCCGGCGACTTCTCCGTCGAGATGGGCAGGCCTGGCCAGTACGATCATCCGGACGTGGTCGGGCCCATGGAAGAGGTCCTGGAGCTGTGTAACGAGCACCGCGTACCCTTTGGCACCACCGCATCCGGCGTGGACGGCGCGCGGAGGTGGGTCGAAAGGGGCGCCAGCTTCTTCCTCGCCGCTGACGAGCTCGGCTTCATCCGCCGCGGCGCGCAGCGGCTCGTGGAAGACTATCGCACGCTGAGGAGCTAGGCCGCTTCACATCACGACGCTGGGAGAAAGCCATGTACGGCACAGTCGGCTATATAAGGGTCAAGCCGGGACGTCAGGACGAGCTCGTCTCGCTCTTGGAAGAGTGGCGGAAAGAGCGCAAGCCCAGAGTCCAGGGAGCGCTCGAGGGCTACGTGTTCAAGATGGACGCCGACCCACAGGACTGGATTCTGGTATCGCTCTTCGAAGATCGGGAGTCCTACTTTGGCAACGCCAACGACCCGGAGCAGTCCCGGTGGTTCGCTAGGTTCATGGAGCACCTCGAGGAGGAGCCCCGCTGGCACGACGGAGAAGCGCTGCTGACCTGACGCGAGCTTGCCGGCCGAGTGTTCTCTCATCGGATCGGGTCGCCGCGACGTCCGCAGCCGCCTGGCGGCGAATGCGGACGACATAACGCGGCACGCTGCCAATGGGAGATCCCACAGCAGCGCGCCGCGCCCTTGTGCGAACAGGTGTCCGCAGATACGGACTGTTAAGAGGATCTAAGGGGCCGTCTGAGTTCTATCCTTTGCCAATGCGGAACATCTTGGTCCCGCACGTCGGGCATGTCCCCTGAGTCGCGGGCCTGCCGTTCTTCAGGGTCACCTGCTGCGGGTCGCTGATCTCCCTCTTGGTTCGACACTTGAGACAGTACGCTTCCATCTAGAGCCTCCGATTGTTCTAGTGGCGCCAATTGTATCTGCACTTCATCCCAATCACAAGTCGGTTAGACTCGAAGCTGGGTACATACGGGTGCCACCCCTTTCCCTGGGGTCTCTTAGCTACCATTCGAGGTCGAAGACTTCCTCCATCGGCGCCCACCAGTCGCCGGGCTCGGCCTCGTCCACCCGCTCCTGGAGCCCGCGCATCAGCGTTTCCCACTCCCTGGCCCTTTCGGTGGCCTGGTAGTGCTGAAAGTCGCGCTTCGGGTCGAAGTCGTCGCCGGCCTCGAAGTACATGAACATGCGCCGGCCCAACAGGAATATCTTCATCTTCGATATGCCGATGTCCCTGAGGCCCTGAAGTACCTCGGGCCACACGGCCCTGTGGAACTGCTTATAGGTCTGGATCGTACGAGGGTCGTCTTTGAGGTTCAGCGCCATCGCGAATGACTTCATAGCTGTCTCCTGGGGTCACGCCGCCGGTGTGGGCGCCTCGCGCGGGATAAGTCCCTCTTCCTTCAGCTCGGCCCACAGGCCGTCAGAGATGTCGTACTCGGCCATCCTCACGTTCTCCTCTACCTCCTCCGGCGACCGGCCTCCGGGTATCGTGCTCGCCACGGCGGGATGGGCAAGACCGAACTGAAGCGCGGCGGCTTTCAGGGGCACGCCGTGCCGGCCGCACACGGCCTGGATGGCCCGCGCCCGGTCCAGGACGTCGGTGGGGGCTTCGTCGTAGAAGTACGTCGCGCCGGGCGACAGGTCGGACGCGAGAATGCCGCTGTTGTAGGGGCCGCCCAGAATCAGGCTGATCCGCTTCTCTTCGCAGAGCGGCATAAGCGTTGGCAGAGCCGAATGGTCGAGCAGGGTGTACCGCCCCGCCAGCAGGAAGCAGTCGAAGTCGGCCGCGCGGGCGAATCGGGCCAGCGCCTGCCACTGGTTCATCCCGACGCCGACGGCCTTCAGGACGCCCTCGGACTTGAGCCGCTGCAGCGTGGGATACGCCTCGTCCATCGCCTGCCTGAAGTATGTGGGCTCGACGTCGACGTCCTCCGACATTGACTGCCCGGAGTCCGGATCGTGCATCAGCGCGATCTCCACCGAGTCGAGCTGCAGCCGCGCCAGGCTGTCGTCCAGGGACCTGAGGATGCCGTCGCGGCTGTAGTCGAACACCGGCTCGAGCGGCTCCGGATTGACGAACAGTCCCGTGACCGGCGGGGATCCGGTAGGTTCCAGGACGCGGCCGACCTTGGTGGATACGACTAAGGCGCCCCGTTCCAGGCCCCTCAGGCCTGCCCCCAGGGACGTCTCGCTCTTGCCCAAGCCGTATAGAGGCGCCGTGTCGAAGTACCGCGCGCCCAGATCGAAGCTGCGGCGGACGGTCTCTCTCGCCGCATCCCGCGACACGTCCGAGTACAGGCCGCCCAGCCCGGCGCCGCCCAGCCCCAGACGAGTCACCTTCAGTCCGGTCGTCCCTATCTCCGCCGCGCCGATCCGTCCCATTGACATGGCCTCCCGGCGGTTGGCTAGGCCGCGCGGCTCGGAGTGTAAGAGCGCCCGAATGCCTTGTCAACGAACGTCCTCGATCCAAATCCGCCACCTCCGGCATTCCCGCCAACGGAGACCTTTGAACAACCGTCATTCCCGCGATTGGAGACCTTTGCGTAACCGTCATTAATGTGGATTCCCTCTTTCGTCGGCACGACGGTGCTGCGGTCGCCAAAGTCCTGGTAGGGGTGGGGCCGTCGCGACACGGCCCGTTTGCCCTGAGTGCCCCGACGCTTCGTCGGGTTGTATCGAAGGGCCCGCACCACTCAGTCTTGGGGTGGGGCCGACACCACCATTGGCGGGAAGATTGCGTGCGCCCTTCGAGTAGCGCCGATGCTCCATCGGCGCTACTCGGGGCGAACGGGTTGTAGCAGCCTCGACCCTGGGAAGTTGCACAGCCGGACGCCATGACCGTCCCTCAACGTAGTGCCAGCCAAGTTGACGAGACAGGGCGGTTTCTGTTAACACCGGATATCGTCATGGCGCAACTCTTACCACGTCCGGACATCATGGCCATCCTCGAGGATCGCGGCTATCGGTCAACGGCCCCGAGACGCGCGATCATAGCGATCTTGGACGGGAAGCTGGAGGGCTTTACCGCCGAGGAGATCAGCAGCGAGCTGCCGGGGGTGGGAAGAGCGACGATCTTCCGCACGATCAAGCTCCTCATGGAGGCCGGCGTCGTATGCAGGCTGAACCTCTTGGACGGCGCAACCAAGTACAGCCTGTCTCGCGTGGAGCACCACCACCACACGGTATGCGTCCGCTGCGGGATCGTGGGCGAGTTCCGTGCCACGACGGTCGAGCGCCTGATGCGGGCCATCGGCAACGACATCCCCGGCGAGATAGTCGGCCACCGCATCGAGTTCTACATCACTTGCGAGCGGTGCGTCGGCGACAAGGACGAGTAAGGGACCCGTTGAGCATAGTACCCGCCGTGTCCGTTCAGAGGTGATGCTCACGCGGCCCGTTCACGCCGGGTAGCCCCATTCGATACGCCCCGACGAGGCGTCCGGGGCACTCAGGACGAACGGTCTCACCAACGTGAACACTTGCCATCCGCCTTGTCCTATTGACCTAGTTAATGATACAGAGTATCCTTTAGCGGGCTCACTGCCCTACGCGCGTCGCGTAGGGCAGTGAGCGTAACACCTACCGCGCATTGGAGGAGCCAGTAATGAGACTACATGCCATCAACCCCGTGGCTAATCTGAGGGGTACCGTGCTTTCGGCACTCGCGCTGCTGTTCGCCCTGACCGCGTGCTCTGACGAGGCCGGCAGCGCAACGTCCACCCGGGACGCTGCGGCGCCGAAGCCGGTCCGCGTGGTAGTTACGAACAACATCGTCGCCGACTGGGTCGAGAACGTCGGCGGCGACCACGTGGAGGTCTTCAGCCTGTTGCCGGTCGGCGCCGATCCTCACGCCTTCCAGCCGGGCGCCAAGGATGTCGCGAAGATCGCCGACGCCGATCTGGTGCTGAGCATCGGATTGGGCCTGGAGGAGTCGTGGCTTCGTCGGCTTGTGCGGAATGCTGCGCGGGACGAGTCGGCGATCGTGGAGCTGGGCGACGTGGTTGACCCGATCGAGTTCGGCGCGTCCCACGCAGGCGAGGTCGAGCTCCTGGAAGAGATCGGCCACGTTGTACACGAGGTGGAAGAGGGCGAAATAGACCCTGAGGCCGGCCTTCAAGAGATCAAAGAGCTGATTGAGGCTGCCCAGGGTGAAGAAGAGGAGGATGGGGAGCACGCCGGAGAAGAAGAGCTCCCCGAGTTGGTACTTGCCCTGATCGAGAAGGTCGAAAGCGGACAGATGGACGCCGATGAGGCGATAGAGGAGATTGAGCACCTTACCGAAGAGGGAGATGACCGGCACGCCGACCACGGCCACGGGATCCACGACCCTCACTTCTGGTTCGACCCGCTCCGCGTGAAGCGCGCGGTAGCCGACATAGCCGCGCGCCTGGCCGTGCTCGACCCGGACCGCGGCGACGTGTATCGCGCCAACGCCTCCGCGTACAGTGCGCGGCTCGACGAGCTGCACGCGTGGACGGAGGAGCAGATCGGGACGGTCCCGGAGGAGCGCAGGCTGCTCGTGACCTCCCACGACAGCCTGGGCTACTTCGCGGAACTGTACGGATTCGAGGTCGTGGGGGTCATCCTGTCGTTCACCACCGACGTCGATCCGTCGCCGTCGGACCTGGCTCATCTCGTAGATGAGGTGAAGGAGTATGGCGTGCCCGCCGTTTTCGGCGAGACGACTGTGAGCGAACGTCTGGCCACCGCCCTGGCGACTGAAGCCGGCGCGACGCTCGTTCGGCTCTACTCCGGCTCGCTCGGCACCGAAGGCAGCGGCGCGGAGACGTATGTCGACATGATCAGAACGAACGTCGGGCGCATTGTCGAGGCTCTGCGTTGACCGGCGGAAATCGAGGCTCCGGCGGAGTGGATGGTTCAGCCGCCCTCGTCAGCCGGCCGCGTGATGTTCCGGCTCTGCCTGAAGCGTCGTGGGCTTCGGCAACAGGGTTGGCCCCGTTGTCCGTCTCCACTCGGAGCGCGGCATAGCCCGGAGCGACGGTGGTACCCTGAAGCGGCGAGCGGGGCGAGCGCGTCCGTGGGAACAGGCCGAGAGTTGGAGAAGAAGATGGAGATGACAGCCGAACCGGGCATAGCCGTCGAGGGCGTAAGCGTCGACCGCGGCGGGCACCAGGCGCTGGTCGACATCTCCTTCGAGGTCGGTCCGGGGGTATTGATGGGCGTTTTGGGCCCGAACGGGGCCGGCAAGAGCACGCTGTTCGATACCATAGCGGGGATCCTGCCCGTCACCGCGGGCGCGGTGAAGCTGCGCGGTGCGGCGGCTGAAGACGGCGCTCTGGCGTATGTACCCCAGCGCGACAGCATCAACTGGGTTTTCCCCGCCACCGTTCACGACGTGGTGATGATGGGGCGCGACAACAACGTCGGATGGCTGCGCCGCCCCGGTAAGTCGGACAGGGAGGCGGTCCGGATGTGTCTGGAGCGGGTAGACTTGTGGGAGCATCGCTCGGACATGGTAACGGAGCTGTCGGGCGGCCAGCGCCAGAGAGTCTTCATCGCCCGCGCGCTCGCGCAGGAGGCGAGCGTGGTCCTGCTGGATGAGGCGTTCAGCGGCGTCGACGTCGGTGCTCAGGAGGGTATCGTCGAGGTCCTCCAGTCCTTACGCGACGAGGGCAGGATCGTGCTGCTGGCAACCCACGACCTCACGAACCTTGCCCAGCGCTTCGACATGGTGCTGTGCATCAACCACCATATTTGCGCGTATGGCCCTCCCGAGGAGGCCTTCACCCCGGATGTCCTCGAGGAGCTCTACGGTTCGCACGGGATCGAGTTCACTCCCGAGCACTTTCGACATCACCATCATCCTTAAGAGGCCCGGTCGAGCCCGCTAGATTCATGTACGGCAGCCGACAGCCCGACACTCACGGCCGTGTGGACTGCGCCATCGTTCAACGCATCCAGATGTCGCTTTCGCCAACAACACACACGTGGAGCACGTCGTGATCGACCATATTTTCGGGCCGTTCCAGTACGGGTTCATGGTGCGGGCGCTGATCGTCTCCGTGCTGGTGGGCGTGATGTGCCCGATCCTCGGCGCCTACGTCATCACGCGCGGGCGCGCGTTCATGGGCGACGCGCTCGCTCACTCGGTCCTGCCGGGGATGGTGGTCGCCTTCCTGCTGGGGATCAGCCCTTTCTTCGCGGCAGTGCCGGCGGGAATCGTGATCGCCGTGCTGATGGGCTCCGTCAGCCGGCGCACCGGCATCAGCGAGGACACTTCGATCGGCATAGTCTTCGCCGGGATGTTCGCGCTGGGCCTCGTCATGCTCTCCACGGCCACAAATGTGACCGTCGACATCGAGGACCTGCTGCTCGGACAGGTGCTCGGAGTCTCGCAGACGGACGTCTACGTCTCGGTGGGGCTCACGGCGCTGGTGTTGGC
The DNA here is from genome assembly GCA_965261815.1 of Dehalococcoidia bacterium. Taxonomy (GTDB): domain Bacteria; phylum Chloroflexota; class Dehalococcoidia; order Lucifugimonadales; family CAZENU01; genus CAZENU01. The sequence continues at coordinate 1,430,139 of CBDHDR010000002.1, read as the reverse complement.
GGGGCTCTATGCCTTCCACCGGCAGCTCGTCTACACCACCTTCGACCCGATTGGCGCGGAGGTGGTGGGGATCAGGACGAGCCTGGTCGAGTACGTGCTTCTCTCGCTGCTGGCCCTCGTCGTCGTCATCGGCATCCAGGCCGCCGGGATAGTACTGGTCATGGCGATGCTCATCACGCCCGCGGCGGCGGGATACCTGCTGGCGAGGCGGTTCGTCGGCGTCATGCTGATCGGTGCGCTGATCGGCGCGGTCTCGGCGGTGACCGGTCTGTACCTCTCCTTCCACGCCGACCTGCCGTCCGGCCCGGCGATGGCCCTGGTCGCAACGGTGTTCTTCGGGCTGGCGGCCGTCTTCAGGCGCCGCGCGGCGTAGAGTTGGCGCGGGTCTGGTGGATGGGCCTACCGGCGGCGGCCCAAGCCGCGCGCGAGGAGTCCCTGGGGAAGTAAAGTGGCCGCTAACTCAGGCCCACGCTTCTTGACGGCGGCGGGCCGGTTCCATATAATCTGCTGACCGTATCTCCGATGCGCGAGATGATCGCCTAATATACGGCACGAGCAACTCCTCAGCAGATGGCTGGGAGTGCCCAGCCGTCTTTTTGTTCTTTAACAACTGAATCCTGCGCGAATTTGAATTAACGAACCTTAATGTGGGTCAAGTTATTAAGGGTCTGTGGTGGATGCCTTGGGGCCAAGGGCCGAAGAAGGGCGTGGCAAGGCTACGAGAAGCCTCGGTGAGCTGTCTTGCAAGCTTAGCCGGGGATGCCCGAATAGGGAAACCGTTTCCGGGTAATGCCGGAAAACCCCGACGAAAGTCGGGGAGGTAAGCGGGAGAACTGAAACATCTAAGTATCCCGAGGAAAAGAAATCAACCGAGATTCCCCTAGTAGTGGCGAACGAACGGGGAAGAGCCCAAACCCGGGCGGCTTAACGGGCTGAGGCCCTATGCCGTCGGGGTGTTGTAACACCCGCCTATCCCGACCTCAGTACGGGAGATGGAGTTACAAAACCTCTTTCTAGCCGAATGCACCTGGAAGGGACGACCATAGAAGGTGATAGTCCTGTAGGCGAAAGAAAGAGGACTTCAGGCGGGCTGTTGAGTACCACGGGACACGGGAAATCTTGTGGGAAGCTGGGGGGACCACCCTCCAAGGCTAAATACCCTTGGCCACCGATAGTGAACCAGTACCGTGAGGGAAAGGTGAAAAGTACCCCGGAAGGGGAGTGAAATAGACCTGAAACCACAGACTTACAAGCCGTGGGAGGTCCGACTTTGTCGTGACTGACCGCGTGCCTATTGAAGAATGAGCCGGCGAGTTAATCTAGGCAGCTTGGTTAAGGAATATGAGTTCCGGAGCCACAGCGAAAGCGAGTCCGAATAGGGCGCTTCCGGGCGGAGCGGGATCCACCGGTTGGAGGCCGAAGCCGCGGAGGTCCGATTCGTCGGGCCGAAGTGGGGGACGCCGAGAGCCGTTGGTGAAGTCTCCAACATGTCTGGAGGGTTGTCTGGATTAGACCCGAAACCGGGTGAGCTACCCATGGCCAGGTTGAAGTTCCGATAATATCGGAATGGAGGACCGAACCCGTGTCAGTTGCAAATGGCTGGGATGAGCTGTGGGTAGGGGTGAAATGCCAATCGAACCCGGAGATAGCTGGTTCTCCCCGAAATGCATTTAGGTGCAGCCTCAATTGAAGTCTTGGGGAGGTAGGGCACTGGATGGGCTAGGGGGCGTGAGCCTGCCAAACTCAACCAAACCGCGAATGCCCCAAGATGATCTTTGGGAGTGAGACAGTGGGGGATAAGCTCCATTGTCGAGAGGGAAACAGCCCAGACCGCAGGCTAAGGCCCCCAAGTGTGGACTAAGTGTTAAAGGAAGTGGGATCGCTAAAACAGCTAGGAGGTTGGCTTAGAAGCAGCCATTCCTTCAAAGAGTGCGTAATAGCTCACTAGTCGAGGGATCCCGCGCCGAAAATGTAACGGGGCTAAAGTCCACCGCCGAAGCCGCGGCTCCGGCTCGCTTTGCGGGCCGGGGGGTAGGGGAGCGTTGTCAGCAGCACTGAAGCTTCAGACGTAAGTCGGGGTGGAGCGCTGACAAGTGAGAATGCCGGCATGAGTAGCGACAATCCTGGTGAGAATCCAGGACACCGAAAACCCAAGGTTTCCTACGCAACGATGATCGGCGTAGGGTAAGTCGGGCCTAAGCCGTAGCGAAGCAGCGAAGGCGATGGACAACGGGTCAACATTCCCGTACCACCGCGTTCTCGTTTTAAAGCAGAGGGGGGACACGGACAGGTAGGCGGGGCGCACCCATCGGACATGGTGCGTTCTTCCCTGAAGGCCATGCCAGGATAGGCAAATCCGTTCTGGCGTTACGAGCTGAGGGGGAAAGAAAACTCTAGGGCTCAAGCCCTGGGGGATTCCGCTGAACCTAGGCCGTCGAGAAAAGCCTCGCTGCCAGAGGATGTGGTGACCGTACCGCAAACCGACACAGGTGGGTGGGGGTAAAAGCCCTAAGGTGAACGAGATAACCCTCGTTAAGGAATTCGACAACTTAGCCCTGTAACTTTGGGAGAAAGGGTGCCCGCGGGGTGATGCCCTCCCGACTTGTTCGGGACGTGTGCGGAGCTTTGGCGGGCCGCAGCTAAGAGGCTCAGGCGACTGTTTATCAAAAACACAGGTCTCTGCCAAGCCGAAAGGCGATGTATAGGGGCTGACGCCTGCCCAGTGCCGGAAGGTTAAGGGGAGAGGTTCGTCCCGACTTGTCGGGACAAAGCTTCGAACCGAAGCCCCGGTGAACGGCGGCCGTAACTATAACGGTCCTAAGGTAGCGAAATCCCTTGTCGGGTAAGTTCCGACCCGCACGAAAGGCGTAACGACCTGAGCGTTGTCTCAACGAGGGGCTCGGTGAAATTGCATTGCCAGTGAAGATGCTGGCTACCCGCGACAGGACAATTAGACCCCGTGGAGCTTTACTGTAGCTTGGCAGTGGGCTGTGCTCATGGATGTGTAGGATAGGCGGGAGACTTTGAAGCCTTCACGCTAGTGAGGGTGGAGTCAACCTTGAAATACCGCTCTTCCGTGATCTTGGTTCTAACCCCGACACAATCGGGGGACCCTGCCAGGTGGGCAGTTTGGCTGGGGCGGTCGCCTCCTAAAGAGTAACGGAGGCGTCCAAAGGTTCCCTCAAGGTGGATGGAAATCACCTGTAGAGTGCATTGGCATAAGGGAGCTTGACTGTGAGACATACAAGTCGAGCAGGGACGAAAGTCGGGCAAAGTGACCCCACGGTACCGTGTGGAAGGGCCGTGGATCATCGGATAAAAGCTACCCCGGGGATAACAGGCTAATCTCGCCCAAGAGTTCACATCGACGGCGAGGTTTGGCACCTCGATGTCGGCTCGCCGCATCCTGGGGCTGAAGAAGGTCCCAAGGGTCCGTCTGTTCGCCGGTTAAAGCGGCACGCGAGCTGGGTTCAGAACGCCGTGAGGCAGTTCGGTCTCTATCCGTCGTGGGCGCAGGAGATTTGAGGGGAGCCTTCCCTAGTACGAGAGGACCGGGAAGGACGGACCTCTGGTGTACCGGTTGTTCCGCCAGGAGCACCGCCGGGTAGCCAAGTCCGGATGCGATAAGCGCTGAAAGCATCTAAGCGCGAAGCCAACCCCAAGATTAGATCTCCCATCCCGATTTCGGTCGGGAGTAAGGCCCCCCGTAGACTACGGGGTAGATAGGCCGCAGGTGTAAGTCCCGTGAGGGATTCAGCTGAGCGGTACTAATAGGCCGAGGACTTGACCCACATTATGGTTCGCTAATTCAGGCGCCTCATCCCAAGCAGAGGATGAGAGCCAAACAGGATTCGGTTGCATAGCGTCGCGGGGTGGAGCAGCGGCAGCTCGTTGGGCTCATAACCCAAAGGTCGCCGGTTCGAGTCCGGCCCCCGCTACCATGAAACGTGAAGACGGCCCCCGGAGAAGTTCTCCGGGGGCCGTCTGTTTATTGCTTCCTGGCGTGCCGGTTGTGTCGCTGACTCCGGCGGCGGTGGCATCGCACAACCCGCAGGTAGCCGGTGAACGTCCAGGAGACCGCGGGCGAGCCGTGCCGCGGCGATGGACCCGCGTCAGACGTTGGTGAACTCTCGGACGGCGGGCGAGTTGGCCTACATGTCGCCCGCGGACGCGACGATCTACGGGTCGGGCGTGTGCGCCACGGCGGGGTCCTTCCCCTCGTAGTCCAAAATGTGCAGCACGTACCGCATCGCGTTGATGCGGCCCCTCATCTTGTCGTCGGACTTGATGATCGTCCACGGTGCGGCGGCCGTGTGGGTCTCGAGGAACATGGTCTCCTTCGCCGCGGTGTAGGCGTCCCATCTGTTCTTCGAAAGCAGGTCGGTCGGGCCCAGCTTCCACATCTTCAGCGGGTCGTGGTCGCGCTGCTCGAATCGCCTGACCTGCTCCTGTCGGCTGACCGAGAAGTAGAGCTTGGTGAGATGGATGCCGCGCTCGACGATCATCTTTTCCAGGAGCGGCGCCTGCGGTCGCCGACCCTCCCGGGGGCCTTTTCGACTTGCCCTGGGGGCCCGTCGTCCGCCCGCAGCCAGCGCGGCGGCTCGTTAATCGAACCTTAACGGAACCTTAGCACTCCCGTAACGTGCCCAGGCGAGCCCTCTGTGATTCTGGTCGGGACATCAAATGGGGAGTGTTCAAGTGAAGAAACCATCGGCAGTTTGGAGCGTCGCGGCGCTGGCGCTAGGGCTCATGGCCGCAGTGATGCTGGCCGCTTGCGGCGGGGTTGACGAGTCGGCCACGGGAACAGGCAGCGGCGCTTCGCAGACTCAGCCCGCGCCGGCGGCGAAGCTGAGCGGGACGATAGAGATCGACGGATCGAGCACGGTATTCCCGGTCTCCGAGGCGGTGGCTGAGGATTTCGGCAAGCTTCACCGGGACGTGCGTGTAAACGTGGGCGTCTCCGGTACGGGCGGCGGGTTCAAGCGGTTCACGGCAGGCGAGACCGACGTCTCGGACGCGTCGCGGCCGATCACGGACAGCGAGGCGACGGCGGCTGCGGAGAACGGTATCGAGTACGTCGAGCTGAAGGTGGGTACGGACGGGTTGTCGGTGATGGTCAACCCCCAGAACGACTTCGCCGCATGTCTGACGACGGTGGAGCTGAAGGCGATATGGGAGCCCGGGTCTACGATCAAGAACTGGAGCCAGGTGCGCGCGGGCTTCCCGGACCGACCGCTCAGGCTGTACGGACCCGACTCGGACTCCGGGACGTTCGACTACTTCACCGAGGAGATCAACGGCGAGGCTCAGGCGAGCCGCTCAGACTACACAGCGAGCGCTGACGACAACGTGTTGGTGACGGGGATCGGTGGAGACAGGAACTCGCTGGGCTACTTCGGTTACGCGTACTACACTGAGAACGTGGACAAGCTGAAGCTGGTGGCGATCGACACCGGCGACGGCTGTGTGACGCCGACTGCGGCGACGATCGAAGATGGCAGCTATCGGACGCTGTCGAGGCCCTTGTTCATCTACGTCAGCAAGAAGAGTCTTGAGCGCCCAGAGATGCAGGCGTTCGTCGAGTTCTACCTTGAGAACGCACGCGAGCTGGTCCAGGAAGTCGGCTACGTGCCGTTGCCGGCGGAGGCCTACAAGGTGTCCCTGGTCCAGGTCAACGGCGGCCACTAGGCGCGTCCAAACAAATCGACAGCTTCCGCTGGGCAGCGGCCGCCCCTCCCTCCCCCCAATCGCGGCCGATGCCCAGCGGGGTTGTTTTTCTGGCACTGCTGTTTAGGCTATAGCTAGAGGTACACCGTGGACTCGGCAGTACGACGGGGCTCGCAGACCCGGACCGGCTTCTCGAACCCGGGCTGGCGGCGGAACATTCGAGGATTCGAAGGCGGTGTCGTCAAGGCGATCTTCTTCGCCTGCGCCCTCGTCTCGATATTCACGACAGTCAGCATCGTAGTCAGCCTGGTGTCGCAGGCCTGGGGCTTCTTCGCGGAGGTCCCGGTGTGGGACTTCCTGACGGGCACGCGGTGGTCGCCCATCCTCAAGCCTCGGTCGTACGGCGTGCTGCCGCTGGTGTCGGGCACGCTTTTGGTGACGGCGCTGGCAGCCGCCGTCGCGATTCCGGTCGGCCTCGCGACGGCCATATACCTGTCCGAGTACGCGCCCGACACGGCGCGCCGTATCTTCAAGCCCGTCCTGGAGGTGCTCGCCGGCATACCGACGATCGTCTACGGATATTTCGCCCTGACCTTCTTGACGCCGCAGCTCCAGATCATCTTTCCCGACATGCTGGTCTTCAATGCGCTGAGCGCCGGCCTCGTCATGGGCCTGATGATCATCCCGATGGTCTCCTCGCTCAGCGAGGACTCCATGTTGGCCGTGCCCCGGTCGCTCAGAGAGGCGGCCTACGCGTTGGGCGCGACGAGACTGGAGGTGGCCACCAAGGTGGTCGTCCCCGCGGCGCTGTCCGGGATCGTAGCCGCGTTTATTCTCGGCGTCTCCAGAGCCATCGGAGAGACGATGCTGGTGACGGTCGCCGCCGGCGCCACGCCGAATATGACGTTCGATCCCCGCGAGAGCGTACAGACGATGACCGCGTACATCGTCCAGCTCAGCCTGGGCGAGACGCCCCACGGCACCCTGGAGTACAACACGATATTCGCGGTCGCCTTCCTGCTCTTCCTGATGACACTCACGATGAATCTGCTGGGCCGCTGGGTGGTCAGCAGATGGGGGACGCGCTACTGATGAACGAACCTTCGACGGGGCCGTTTCGAAGACGGCTGCGGGTCCGCGAGATCGCGGGCGCCGCCGCCTATGTCGCCTTTCTTGTCGCGGTGCTGATCGGGATCGTCGGTCTGGTCGTGCTGTTGGCCCAGGTGCTCATCGACGGGCTGCCCTGGGTGAGCAAGAACCTGCTGTTCAACTACCCGTCGCGCCACACGGAGGAGGCCGGCCTGAGGGCCGCGATCTTCGGGACACTGTGGCTGATGGGGTTGACGGCGGCGTTCACCGTTCCGATAGGAATCGGCGCGGCGATATACCTGGAGGAGTACGCGGCGAAGAACAAGCTGACCCTGCTCATCGAGGTCAACATATCGAACCTGGCGGGCGTCCCGTCAATCGTGTACGGGCTGCTGGGCCTCGCGTTGTTCGTGCAGTGGATGGCGCTGGGTAGAAGTGTGCTGGCGGGAGCGCTGACGATGTCACTGCTCACCCTGCCGATCGTCATCATCGCCTGCCGTGAGGCGATTCGGGCCGTTCCGGCAACGTACCGCGAGGCGGCGTACGCCCTGGGAGCGACGCAGTGGGACGTCGTCCGAGGCGTGATCGTCCCGGCGGCGTTTCCCGGAATGCTCACCGGGATCATCCTCGGGATGTCGCGGGCCGTGGGCGAGACGGCGCCGATCATCGCCATCAGCGCCCTGGTGTACCTCACGTTCGTTCCGGAGAGCCCGATGGACCGCTTCACGGTGCTCCCGATCCAGATATATAACTGGGTATCGCGGCCTCAGGAGGACTTCCGCGGCCTGGCGGCCGGCGGTATAGTCGTTCTGCTGGTGATCCTGCTTTCCATGAACGCACTCGCCATTTATCTGCGGAACAAGTACCAGATCAGGTCGGAGGAATAGGCTATGGAGGGAGCGATCCTCGCTGCCAGAGGCCTGAACGTGTGGTACGGTCAGTTCCACGCTCTGAAGAACATCGACATCGACATCCGGCCGAACAGCGTGACGGCTCTGATCGGGCCGTCCGGATGCGGCAAGAGCACTTTGTTGAGGTGCATGAACAGGATGAACGACCTGGTCCCGGGGGCGAGAATCGGCGGTCGAATCCTGTTCAACCAGACCGACATCAACGGGCCCGACGTAGACGCGACGGAGATGCGGTCCCGAATAGGCATGGTCTTCCAGAAGCCCAACCCCTTCCCGAAGTCGATCTACGACAACGTCGCCTTCGGGCTGAGAGTCAACGGCTTCTCCGGCGATACGGGCGAGGCGGTGGAACGATCGCTGCGACGCGCGGCGCTCTGGGAGGAGGTCAAGGACCGCCTCAAGAAGAGTGCGTTCGCCCTTTCGGGCGGGCAGCAGCAGAGGCTGTGCATCGCCAGGGCGCTCGCCGTCGAGCCCGAAGTGATACTGATGGACGAGCCCGCGTCCGCGCTGGACCCGATGGCGACCCTCGCGATCGAGCAGCTCATCCGGGACCTGGCCACGGACGTCACCATAGTTATCGTGACGCACAACATGCAGCAGGCGGCCAGAGTCTCGGACGAGACGGCGTTCCTCATGGTCGCCGAAGACCGCACCGGCTACATTGTCGAGCACGGTCTCACCGAGAAGATATTCACCGATCCCCAGGACGAGCGCACCGAGGCCTACATCACCGGCCGTTTCAGCTAGGAGGCCCGACATGGTAAGGCAGGACTTCGATCGTGATCTGCGGCTGTTGGAGGACGAGTTGCTCATGCTCGGCAACATGGTCGAGAAAGCCTTGGACCGGTCCGTCGAGGGCCTGAAGGCCCGCGATCTCGAGCTGTGCCGAGAGGTCGTCGAGCAGGACGACATCATCGACGACAAGCGGTACGAGGTGGAGGAACGCACCATCAACCTGATCGCCACCCAGCAGCCCGCGGCCGGAGACCTCAGGACGCTGGTCGCCTTTCTGCACATCGCGGGCGAGCTGGAGCGGATGGGCGACTACTGCGAGGGCATAGCCAAGATCAGCATCGCCATGGGCGACGAGCCGCCGCTGAAGCGGCTCATCGACATCCCTCGCATGGCCGAAAGGGCCGCGGGGATGCTGCGCAGGAGCCTGGACGCCCTGGTCAATCGCGACATCGTCACAGCGCAGCGTCTTGGCGCCGACGACGACGAGATAGACGCGCTCTACGACCAGGTCTACCGGGAGCTGCTCACCTTCATGATCGAGGACCCGAAGACGATTCGGCGCGCGACGTACCTGCTCTGGGTCGCCCATGACCTGGAACGGATCGCCGACCGCGCGACCAACATCGGGGAACGGGTCATCTACCTCGTTACCGGGGCGCTCAGGGAGGTGAACATCCCCCGCCGCGCTTTAGCCGGTGGCTAGAGCGGACTCCCTCCGCGGTCCATTCGCGGAGGTGCTGGGGACTTTCGTCCTCGTTTTGGCGGCCGCCGGGTCGGTCATGGTCGACGAGCTGTCGGGTGGTCGCATTGGCCCCCTCGGTATCGCCGCCGCGCCGGGTCGGGGACATCCGGGATGCAATTCGGAGCCGGGTAGTCGCACTGCTCGAATCGCTGACGGCCGGCCAGCCGACAGGTCGGTGAACCGGTAACTTGGAGCCTCGCCGGGCGGGACTCTCAGCCGGTGGCCCTGGCGCCGTCAGCAGGTGCAGCCCAGGGCGCCGTGCCCTCGTCCGCGCCCTCGATCACGATGTGCGGCTCTTCCTTGACGACCGCGGGCTTCCAGGAGAGCTCGACGCAGAGGCTGCCTCTCCCCTTCTCGTGCCTGCTTTCGGCGGTTATCACCAGCTTGACGTCGCCCGCCACGGCCAGGTCTATAGACTCGGCGCCGGAGGAGAGTCTCACGAGTCCGGCTCGGATGTACCTGGCGATGCGCTCGAGGTACTCGGCCGTCTGGTTCGGGTCGCTGCGGGTGGAGAAATCGAAGGTCTGGTCGTTTCCCGGCATCAGGAAGTCTCCTCCGTCCGTGTCGTAGGGCTCGGGTTGGATCTCGGCGGCCAGTCCACGGCTCGACTGCTCCAGCCACTCCGCCAGACCGTATCCGAGGTAGTTCTTCCAGACGAGCCCGATGGTCAGCCTCCCATCGTGCTCGCCCTGGCTCGCGTCGAGCTCCATTCGCACGTCCGGTCCCGGCCTGAGGAGATGGCTCCTGCCGGCGGCTGCGAGGCCGACCTCACCGGTGGACAGGCCAAGCGCGATAGCGCTCAGCCGCTCCGCGGCATCGGTGGCGGGCAGGTCCAGCTCCGCCCTCATCTTCCTCGCGTCCGTCATGCGGTAGCCGCGACCAGTACGGCGCCAGGCCCCTCGGGAGCCGCGAGTACAGGCGGCTGCACGTCGCTGGCCGTACGCCTGTCGTGGGCGAGCCTGGCCAGCGCCTTGTGGCGCTTGCACATATGGACGATCCTGTGAATGCTCGGCAGCGTCACCACGTCCGTCCGTCCGCTCGCCAACGCCTCGTTCAGACCCTCTCTGGTCAGCTCCTTCATCGGTACGATGGTCCGTTGCTGACCGATCTGCGGCCACGCGTGGGCGTCGCTGCTGCCCACTAACGGCAGACCGAGGCGGCGGGCGCGGCGGGCCACCGACTCCACGTCCCGGCCGGCTGCCACGTCGGACCCGTTGATCTCGAGGGCGTGAAGCCCGGCAAGGACGCGATTGCCAACCGACAGCAGTCTCTTCTTGGGCCGGCCGGGATGGGCTCCGATTACGGTAATGCCAAGAAGCCTCGCGGTCTCAATCAGGGCTCTGGCCGTGGGGAAGAAACCGCGGCTCAGGTTCGGGCCAAAACTCCGGTCCAGGTCGGCGAGCAGTCGATACGGGCCGATGGCAATGACGTGACCGCCTTCCACGACGTCGATCTCGGCCCCTGTGAGTACGGTCATGCCCGGGGCGACGTGCAGATGGCCGTCCTCGTACGGGAAGCGCGTCGTCAGATGGCTGGCCATCTCCCAGTAGTCGGGCGCGTCGAAATGCTCGGTCGTGGCGAACCCGCTCAAGCCGATCCGCTCTGCGCTACGGACCATCCGGTCGAAGTGGTCCATGCTGAATGGAAGAGATTTCGCCACCTTTGCGTGCGTGTGGAGGTCTATGGCGATCGGCATATCGGTTCCTCAGTTCACGACCGGACGGTCGGGCTCAACAGTCCTGACGTATCCGTCCGACGGCGTCATTATAGGCATTGTGTAGTCCAGCGGATAGGTGTTTAATTAACTCTTTATTAAGACTCTGTTAAGGTAGCGCGACAGGGTCGTAGGGCCGCGGGCGCCGCAAGCCGGGACCGGCGCGGCGACCGGTCTTGCGCAACGCCGCTCGTGGAAATGACCGACCTGTTGCGGATTAACCGGCCCCAAGAACCCGAGAAACGGAACGTCAGAAAGCGTGCCGGCTGCGGTATGAGCCCGTGGGATTTGGCGCAGGCCACGCGACCCGGTACAATCTCGCGCGATGAGCTACACGTCTTCGAGTGACTTTCCGCTCCCTCGACCATCCTGTCATCACGCGGCACGGCGCCCACGATGAAGCGACTCGTCATCACCGGGCCCCGGAGCGCCGAGTTTCAGGAAGTTCCAGTGCCCGAGTGCCCCCGCGGCGGTCTGCTGGTGCGGGCCGTAGTCACCGCGCTCAGCACCGGCACCGAGATGCGGACCTATCGCGGGACGCCCGTGGACACGGACGGGAAGCTGCTGTACCCGTCCGGCGTGCCGCTGGAGTTCCCCTACGAGATCGGCTACTCGATGGTCGGTCGGGTAGAAGCGGTCGACGTCGACGGCTTCTCGGTAGGAGACCGCGTCTTCGTGGGCGAGCCGCACAAAGAATACGCGGCGGTCCCGGACGACCTGGCGTTCAGGCTTCCCGAGGGCCTGCCGGACGAGAGCGCCGCGTTCCTCAACGTCCTGAACGTCGGACAAATGGCGCTGCGCAAGGGACGCCCCGGACCCGGCGAGAACGTCGCTATCGTCGGACTGGGCGTCATCGGTCTGTCCGCCCTGGCGTTCTGCCGTGCGTTCAGGTTCCGCGCCCTCGCTGTCGACACCGACGCGCGGAGACTCGCGGTCGCGTCCGCCATGGGCGCGGACGCCACCGCGTCGCCTCAGGCGGCGGACCTTCCCGAGACCGTGGCCGCCTGGTCCGGGGGCCGCAGCGCGGACGTCGTGATCGAGGCCGCGACGGCCTGGTCCGCGATCAAGACCGCCATGGACATAGTCCGCCCTCGCGGTACGGTGGTTGTCGTGGCCACCCACACGGACACGCCGGACTTCAGCCCGGTGAGCTATCCGTACAACGTCAAGGACGTGGCGTTGCTCACCTCGTATGGGTACGATCCGCGCGAAGACCGCTGGGGCAAGAAGGCCTGCATGTCGCTGGCCGCCGACCTCATGGCCAACGGCGAGATGGACATATCGCCCATGATCACCGACCGGGTCGAGTCGTCGGAGCTCCCCGACGTATACCGGCGTCTCGACGGGTCCGGCGACAGGCCCATCGGCGTGGTCGTCCGCTGGCCCGCCCGCTAGCGGACGCGTTCCTGCCTGCGTCTCGACGCCCTGGGACGCTCTCGGCCGGTCAGCGTCACGCGCGCAGCGCAGCGTCGATGAGGTCGGCCTTTTCCGACCGGCCCATCGCGCGGTAGGCGTTGCGCTCGTATCCGAGCGGGAGTACCCGGACCGGCACGCCGCCGGCGTCGACGGTGATGGCGAGGCGCGCAAGGTCCGGAGCCGGGCCCCATTGGCCGCCCGGCGCGCGCTTCTGGATGTCGCCGATGATCTCGATGTCCACGCCGTCGATCTCAGCGGCGCCGAGGTACGAACGGACCAGGGCGTCCTCCTTCAGGCAGACCGGCCGGACGACATACTCGGCGAGCAGCCGCTCCAGCTCGAGCGCACCCGCGGCGTCGGTCTGGATGTCGATGTCGTGCACCTCGGTCTCGACGCCCCGCAGCGCGAGACCCAGGCTTCCGGTCAGCACCCACGTGGCGTCGGCGGGCTGTAGCAGCTCGCATATCCGCCGTAGGGCGTGCAGGTGCCTGGCCGAGACCACTGGCCGGCCTATCGGTCGGCGTCCCATTGCCGACTCCCCCGGTCAGGCCGTGGACCGCGGGCGGTCTCTCACGCCGGGCGCGCTCATACGGCTACGCCTCCTCGGCCGCGCCCACACGCTCCAGGACCTGACGCGGGCCGTCGCTGAGCAGCGCCTCGGCCTCGGCCCGGCTGAGGCCGGCGCCGATAGCCACCTCGAGGGCGAAGTCATACGTCAGGAGGTCGCCGGGCTGGTGGGCGTCGGAGTCCAGGACCATCCTGGCCCCCGCCTCGCGGGCGACGCGAACGACGTGCCCGTTGGCGTAGGAGTGCCCGCGGCGCCCCGAGACCTCCAGGAAGACGCCGTTGGCCGCGGCGATGGAGGCGACCTCCGGGGTCACCAGGCCGGGGTGGGCGAGTATGTCGACGTGGCCGGAGCTCACGGCCGCCATGTTGGTGCCGGGCTCGACCGGCTCGACTATCGTCTCCCCGTGCACGTTGACGACCCTGGCGCCCATCTTCTTGGCCTCGGTCGCCAGCATGTCGATGTCCTCCTTGGGCGCGTGGGTTATCTCGACGCCGGGCAGCACCAGGATGTCCCAGCGGGAGGTCGCGGCCCGGCAGTCGACCGTCAGCGTGCGCAGGACGTACTCCAAGTTGCCCGGGCCCACGTGGTCCGTGATGGCCATGCCGCGGTAGCCGATTACCTGCGCCCTGCGCACCAGCTCTATCGGCGCGAGGGCTCCGTCGCTCAAGAAGGTGTGCGTGTGAAAGTCGTACAAGGATCAGTTCCTCCGTCGTGTTAGCGCTCACCTCGAGCGACGGTCAGACCACCGTCGTCTCGGATTCCCCAAGCCGGGGGCGAGCAGGCGAGCTGCTGAAACTATACCCCACGAGCCGCCCGCGCGGCGAATCGGCCGCGGCGACTTCCGCGCCTCGGTGGAACTGATCGCACCGGATCGTGTTCCTAGCCCCGCCGGAGCGGCGGGGGAGGCTTGTGCCGGCCGGAGTACGGGTCGTAGAATAGCCCGACTATGTCATTCACCAGACCGCAGTCCGTCGTCGTGATCGGGGCCGGGGTAACCGGCCTGAGCACCGCCTTCCACCTTGTCGAAAAGGGCGTGGAGCGCGTCGTAGTTGTAGACAAGGGCACCGTGGGCGGCGGCTCCAGCCTCCAGGCCGGCGGCATAATCACGATGCTGATGGGCACGGAGACCGAGGTGCGCGCACGGGCGATCAGCCTCGACCTGTTCGAGCGTTTCAGCCGGATCCTGGATGGGTACCGCTTCCACCAGGTCGGATGCCTGAACCTCTCCCCACAGGCGGGTAACGCGGAGACGGCGCCGCTCCGGGACATGTGGCGGCGGCTCGGAGGCCAGTTCGAGGTGCTGCACGGCGGCGAGATCACCGAGCGGTTCCCCGATCTGATGGCGGACGAGACCGATGCTGGCGTGCTGGACCTGAGGTCGGGGTTCTCGGAGCCGCACCGGTACGTCCCCGCCCTGAGGGCCAAAGTGGAGGACATGGGGGTCGAGATCAGGGAGAACGAGCCGGTAATCGGCTTCGACCTGCGCGACGGCCGCGTGAGAGGGGTCGTGACGGACAGCGGCACCATCGAGGCAGACGCGACGGTCTCCGCGGTCAACGCCTGGACGAACCACGTGCTCTCGTTCGTCGGATTTCACACCCCGTACAAGAACTTCGTGCACGAGAGGTTCGTCACCAAGCCGTTCCCGGAGCCGCCCAGGGTCCCCGCGGTCAACGACCACATCAACAACTGCTATGTGCGGCCCACGGACGACAACAGGCTGCTCTTTGGCACGTCTGTCGAAGACCTCGGCGCCTACGACATGCGCGGACCGGACTTCGACGTGTCGGAGCTGGACCCGCACCCGGACGCGCTGCCGTTCATCAAGGAGCAGATGCTCGGCCGGGTGCCTATGCTGGAAGGAGCCGAGTGGGACTACCACACGGTGGGGCTGATCAGCTTCGCCTACGACGTGAAACCGGTGATCGGGCCGGTTCCCGGCGTCGAGGGCCTCTACGTGGGCGCTCACTTTCACTCCGGCGGCTTCGCCTACAATCCCGTGTCAGGGCTGCTCGTCGCGGAGCACGTCGTGGACGGCGGCACGAGAATAGACTCGGAGCTGTACAGCCCGGCCCGGTTCGGGGACGTGGACACGGACGCCTTCCTGGCCGCGCCGATGCTGCACGACGACATGAGCCGGTCGGCCCGCCACTGAGCCGATCCTACGGCCGCGCCGCCCGGAAAGCGGTCTCGACGGCGCACGTGACACGGGCCTTGAGCATGCTCCAATCGGTGAAACCGTGCCCTCCATGACTTCGGAGGCCAAGTACTCGAGCGCTGTTCAGCCGGTGCGCGCTGCCTGTCGGACAAAATAGCGGGTGGTACAAGGGTCGGCGATAGATCACGGAGGGAACGCCGATGAAGATCACGGAAGTCAAGGTCTTCCATCTCTATCCCGGCGCCGACGAGTCGGGGAACCGCAGAGGCAAGTACTGGAATTTCGTCTTCGTCAAGGTCTACACCGACGCCGGGATCGACGGGGTAGGGGAGGCCTTCGCGTCCGGCAAGGCCAAGACCACCGAGGCGGCGGTCCGTGAGTACGAGCGGTGGCTCGTCGGCAAGGACCCGACCGAGGTCCTGCGCAACTGGCTGGCCTACTATCGCGGGTCGCGCTATCCGCTTGGGACCGCGACGAAGGCGGCCCTGAGCGCCGTCGAGATCGCGCTGTGGGACATCTCGGGCAAGGCCTGCGGCCTGCCGGTGTACAAGATGCTGGGTGGCCCGGTGCGCGACCGGATCCGTCTCTACGCAAGCATGCCCCCCGGCCCCGACTTCTCGGGGCTCGAGGAGATGGTCAAGAAAGGGTTCACGGCCGTCAAGTTCGGCCCGCAGCCGGATGGCTACGAGGCGATGACCCCAAGACAGGTGCTGGCCGAGTCCATCAATCGTGTCAAGAGGGCGAGGGAGGTTGCCGGGCCCGACGTGGACATACTGCTCGACTACCACGGACGCAGCTTCAGCCCAACGGAGGCCATCAAGCTCGCGCACGCCCTCGAGGACGATCCACCGCTCTTCATCGAGGAGCCGGCCATGACGGAGGCGCCCGACTCGCTGGTGGAGGTCAAGTCGAAGACCACGATCCCCATCGCCGGCGGCGAGCGGTGCGTCCACCGGGAGACGTTGCGGGAGATCCTGGAGAAGCGCGCGGTCCACATTCTTCAGCCGGATCCGTGCGCCAACGGTGGCATCCTGGAGACGATAAAGTGGGCGGCGATGTGCGAGCTGTACCACATCGTCATCGCCCCGCATCAGTCGATCAGTCCCATTTCGCTCACGGCCGCGGCGCACATCGACGCGTGCGTCCCAAACTTCCTGATCCAGGAGTGCAACACGGTGGACCTGTACGCCCCGTGGGTGAAGGACGTGTTCCCAGAGCTCCCGGTGATCGAGGACGGCCACATGATGCTGCCGGACAAGCCGGGCCTTGGAATCGAGATCGACGAGGACGCCATCGCCGACTACGAGTGGGAGCCGGTCGACAGGCCGGTGATGATCGAAGCCGACGGCGCGATCGGCCTCGAGTAGCCCCATGATCTACCGCACCCTCGGCAGGACCGGACTGCGAGTGTCCATCCTCGGCATGGGCACCGGCGGGCCGAACGTGCTGGGTCAGAACCTCGGCCGCACCGAGTCCGAGATGAAGGCGCTGCTCCACCGTGCTTTCGACCTGGGGATCAACCTGTTCGACACCGCGCGAGAGTACCTGGACAGCGAGGTGATCCTGGGGAAGGCGCTCGAGGACATTCCTCGCGCCGACGTGGTCGTGTCCACCAAGTTCGGCGCTGTCCTTGCAACCGACTCGGGCGTCCAGACGAAGAGCGCCGCCGAGGTGATCGAGACCGTCGAGGCGAGCCTGAGCAGGCTGAAGCTATCCGAGATCGACGTCGTGATGGTGGGCGGCCTGCTGACGCCCGAAAGCGCCGCGGTGGTCTTGGAGGAGCAGGTCCCGGCGCTGGAGCGGCTGCGCCGGCAGGGCAAGGTGCGCCACGTCGGGTCGTCGGAGGCGTCCAGCTCCGATGGGGCTCACGACTGGTTGCGGCACGTGCTGCCGACAGACCTCTTCGACGTGGCGATGGTCGGCCACAACATGCTGAACCAGTCGGCCCGCCGCGACGTCTTCCCCGCCTGCGTGGACCGCAACGTCGGCGTGATGAACATCTACACCAGCCGGAGAGTGATGTCGGACCGGCGGCGGCTTCGCGAGGTCCTGACCGATCTGGCTGCCCGAGGCGTGGTATCGGACGACGTGGCGTCCGCTGAGGAGCCGCTGGGCTGGCTGATCGAGTCAGGCGAGGCCGGGTCGCTGGTAGAGGCCGCCTATCGCTACGCAGCCTACACCGAAGGGGTCTCCACGGTCATGACGGGCACCATCGACCCCGGGCACCTGGGGCAGAACGTCGAATCCGTGCTCAAAGGGCCCCTGTCGGCCGAGGCGATAGAGCGACTCCGGACGGAATTCGGATCGGTCACCGACCCGATAGGCAACTGAGAACGCCGCTGCGGCACCTTACGTCTGACCCGCGTTGGCTCCGCAGGTAGGATTCGAACCTACGACCAATCGGTTAACAGCCGACCGCTCTACCACTGAGCTACTGCGGAGCGCTTACGAGGAGGCCGAACCCGCGTCGTCGATGGGTACGGCGCGAAGTCAATTCTAGCATCGGCATTTCGGCCCAGACAAGGCCGCCGGACATCCCCTAAGCGGCGCCTGCGGGAAGGACCGCCCTCACAGCTCCCACGGGAGCAGGTCGAAACCCTGGCTGCAGGCCCACGCCACGGTGATGTTCTTGAGGATGCTGCCGGCCCCGACCACGATCAGGAACCGCCCGACCGGATAGCGGGTCCCGCCCGCGGCGATGCCGACCAGGTCGAAGAGCGGGTTGGGTATCGCGGCCGCAACGAAGATCACGAGCGCGCCCCGTCTCTCCATCCACGCCCTAAGGGTCGCGTAGAACCCTCGCCGCTCGACGACCGACCGGCCGCCATACCCTATCGCGTACCCGGACAGCTCGCCGACCGTGCCGCCGATAGCGGCGAGCAGTCCAACGCCGACTACGTTGAGGTCCAGGCCTCCGGCGCCGCACACGGCTGCGAGGCTGGGTACCGGTAGCACCATCCCGGCCGCGCCGATAAAGCTGACGACCATTACGCCGGGGTAGCCCAGAGTCTTCCAGTAGTCGGCCTTCGCGATGTCGGCGCCCATGAGCCAGGCTACCGTCACACCGACGACGAAGCTGAGGCCGAGCAGCAACGCGGCAAGCTGCAACCGGTGGTGACGCTCTGCCATCCGGCCCGCCAGCCAAGACGTGCTCGGCTGGCCGGATGGAAGGATCCGTTTGTCCAAGGGCGGGTTACTCTCGGAGAGCAAGGTACCGGACATAAGTATAGAAGTGACCGTTCACGTTCGGTGTGGCCCTGTGCGTATCCCTGGATGCGCGCCGATCAAGGGCCTACGGTACTCGGGATGAACGGACCGTAGGAGCCTCAACTTTGAACAGCTAGCCACAGATTACATGGCCGGCGAAGGGACCCGCTAGGCAAAAGCAGCGGCCGTGGACGCCATGGTGAACGTCAGGCCGTCGGCTCCACCAGCCACTACCACCCGCTCGCCTTGGGTAAAGTCGCCGGCCAGAATCCGCTTGGACAGCGGGTTCTCGACGTGGCGCTGGATCGTCCGGCGCAGCGGTCTGGCCCCGTACACCGGGTCGAACCCCTCCCGCGCCAGCCACTCCCTGGCCGACTCGGTCAGCTCGATGGTGACGCCGTGGGCCTCCAGCCGCTCCCTCACCTCCCGCATCTCGATGTCGACTATGCTCCGGATCTGGTCCCGCGAGAGCGCGTCGAAGACGACGATCTCGTCTATCCGGTTCAGGAACTCCGGCCTGAACGTCCTCTTGAGCGCGTCCTCGATCGACGACCGCAGTCTGGCCGAAGAGCCGCCGGCGCCGTCTTCTCGTACGAAGCCCATGGGCTCCCTGCCCATCTCGCCAGTGCCCAGGTTGCTCGTCATGATGATGAGGGTGTTGCGGAAGTCTACTGTGCGGCCCTGCCCGTCGGTGAGGCGCCCGTCCTCCAGGATCTGCAGAAGAACGTTGGCGACGTCTGGGTGGGCCTTTTCGATCTCGTCGAAGAGCACGACGCGGAAGGGCCGGCGCCGGACGGCCTCGGTGAGCTGACCTCCCTCGTCGTAGCCGACGTATCCGGGGGGCGCCCCGATCAGCCTGGAGACGGCGTGCTGTTCCATGTACTCGGACATGTCCACGCGGACCATGTTCTGCTCGTCGTCGAACAGGTGCTGCGCCAGCGCGCGGGCGAGCTGCGTCTTGCCGACCCCGGTCGGCCCAAGGAAGATGAAGCTGCCGATGGGGCGGTTCGGGTCGCTCAGCCCGGCCCTCGCGCGCCTGATCGCGTCCGACACGGCCGCGACGGCGGCTTCCTGGCCTACGATGCGCTCGTGCAGCCGGTCCTCCACGTGGAGCAGCCGCTCCGCCTCGCTCTCCAGCAGCCGGTCGACCGGGATGCCCGTCCAGCTCGTGATCAGGCCCGCGATGTCGTCGTCGTCGACCGTCATGTGGTCTTCTCTGGAGGGCAGCCCTTCGCGCTCCCGCCGGTACTCGTCCCGCAGGCGGATTCCCTCGGAGCGGAACTCGGCCGCCCGCTCGTAGTCGCCGCGCTGGGCGGCCGCCTCTTCCTCGTCCTCCAGGTGCCGCAGGCGCAGCTCCATGTCCTTCAGGCTGCCCGGCATGCTCTGGGCCTCGATCCGAATCCGGCTGGCGGCCTCGTCGATCAGGTCTACGGCCTTGTCAGGAAGCAGACGCTCCGTGATGTACCGCTGGCTCAGGCGAACGGCGGCCTCGACAGCCCCGTCGGAGACGGAGACCTTGTGGTGCGACTCGTACCGGGGCCGCAGCCCCTCGAGCATCTTGACGGCTGTTTCGGCGTCGGGCTCCTCGACGAGGATGGGCTGGAACCGCCTCTCCAGGGCGGCGTCCCGCTCGATATGCTTCCGGTACTCGTCCTCCGTGGTAGCGCCCAGCGCCTGCAGCTCGCCGCGGGCCAACGCCGGCTTCATCATGTTGCTGGCGTCGACGGCGCCCTCGGCCGCGCCCGCCCCGACGACGGTGTGCAGCTCGTCGATGAACAGGATGATCTCGCCCCGGGCCTGCCGTATCTCGTCCAGGACACCCTTCAGGCGCTCCTCGAACTCCCCGCGAAACTTGCTGCCCGCGACCATCGTGCCGATGTCCAACGCGAGAACCCGCCTGCCGCCAAGCTCCTCCGGCACGTCCCCGGAGACGATGCGCTGTGCCAGCCCTTCGGCGATGGCGGTCTTGCCCACGCCGGCGCCGCCGATGAGCACCGGGTTGTTCTTGGTCCGGCGGATCAGCGTCTGCATCGCCCGCGAGACCTCCGCGTCGCGGCCGATCACCGGGTCCAGCTTCCCCTCGCGGGCCAGCTCTGTCAGGTCTATGCTGAACCGGTCGAGCGACCGGTAGCGACTCTCCGCGCGTTCGTCGGTCACCCGATGGTCCCCGCGGACGGCCTGAAGCGCCTTGTAGACCTTCTCCAGGTCGACGCCGAACTCGGCCAACACCCTGGCGGCGTCGCCGTCGTCTCCCTGAACGATCGCCACCAGCAGGTGCTCCGATCCGATGAAGTCGTCCCCGAGCCGCTTCGCCTCCTGGTTCGCCCGCTCGAGCGCCTTCGCCTCCCGCGGCGTCACGAATATCTGCGTAGACTCATGAGCCACTTTGGGCGCGACTTGGAGCAGTTCGTCGAGCCGTGACCGCATGTCGGGGACGGCCACGCCGATCTCGTTCAGTATTTCCGCGGCGACCCCGTCGTCACGCTCCAGCAGCGCCATCAGGACGTGCTCGACGTCCCACTGGCTGTGGCGGTAGCGGCGGACGATCTCCTGGGACCTGCCCAGCACCTCGCGGGCCTGCTCGGTAAACTCGTCGGGTCTCAGCACCATTGTCTTCACCTGCGCGCCGAGGGATCGGCGGTCGAGGCCCCGGTTCAGCGAAACCCCGTATGAAGACTATACAAACTTAACCCAGTATTGTCAATGTAGCTGATACGCTCCGGCTCAGCTACAGTTATGCGGCGATGTCCCTGCCGACCGCCGGCTGTCCGCGAGCGCCCTGCCTAGACGTTCCTGCGTCGTCGGCCAACTGTCCCGGCGCCGACCGCGACTTCGGTGACGAGCAGGTCCAGGACCGTCTCTTCGTCCGTGCCGGTGGTCTTCATTCGGACGTCGGCCTCCAGCAGCTTGCGGTGTACCCGCGCCAGGCGGTCGGCGGTGAACGCTTTCTCCTGGTCCATCGTCTTTCTCAACGGATAGCCCGTCAGGCCGAGGCGCTTACCGTGCTCCGCGGGCGGCACGCCCCGCTCCTTCAGCTCCTTGGCCAGTATCAGCAGACGCACCTGCCGAGCGACCATCGCCAGGATGAACCCGGGTGTGCGGCCCAGTCTCAGTAGCTGGTGCGACGACGAAAGGGCGGCGGCGAGCCGTCCCTCCACCATCGCGTCCACCGCGGCGAAGATACTGGCCTCCCGCGCGTAGGAGACCATCTCCTCCACGTCCTCCCGGCGGATGGGCTCGCCGGCCCGGTAGACGGCCAGCTTTTCCAGCTCGCCGGCGACGACGCGAAGGTCGCCGCCGATCGCGCCGGCCAGGGCGTCCACGGCCGGAGGCTCGATCGCTATCCCCCGGCTGGCCGCCCTGTCGCGCACCCACTGCGCGACGCCCCGGTCGTTGGGCGCGGCGAAGGGGCGGACCTGTGCGTGACTCCGGGCCGCCGCGAGCATGCGGTTGGACCGGTTCAGCGGACCGTCCACCAGCAGCAGGTCGGTCGTTTCGGGCACCCGCGCGAGGTATTCGCCGAGTCCGCTCCATGCGTCCTGCTTGCGCGTAGCCTTCTCGGGGGCCGACGCCGAGGCGGGGCCCCGGCGCCTCTCGAACTGGCCCAGCAGGCCGTGAACGACGACCACGCGCTTCTCCGCCAGGAACGGCACCGTGTCGCACGTGGCCCTCAGCTCGTCGAAGCCGATCGACGACCCGTCCAGCACCGTGATGTTCACGTCTCGCAGGTCGGCCGGCTCGACGGCGTCCTTCATCGATGCCACGGTCTCGGAGATTGAGAACTCGTCGTCGCCGTATAGGATGTGGATCATGCGGTTTCACCCCCGGCGCCTCGACCGGTATAATCGTCGTATAAGGTAGGGGGCACGACCAATATGGTCATGCGGCTGTTGCTGAGTTCGGGGATACGCGGAGCGGCCCGGCTGGTGTTCGCGCTGATGCGCGACCGGAGGGTGCCGCTCGCCGCCAAGCTCATACTGCCCGCGGCCGTCGTCTACGTCGTCCTCCCAATCGACATCCTGCCCGACATCATACCAGTGCTCGGACAGATCGACGACCTCGTCCTGGTGGTCGTCGCACTGGTGGTGTTTCTCCTGTCTGTGCCCCGTCGGGTGCTGATGGAGCACCTCGGCGTAGGCTCCGGTGACGAAGCGCCGGACGGCAAGGTCATCGATGGCGCCTACCGCGTCGAGGACGACGAACAGGCGCCCCGCTAGCGCGCCGCGGCAGGCGCGGATATACGCTTTGGCACGGGCAACCGGACACCGCTTATGAACGTCGGCATCGTCGGTCTGCCCCAGAGCGGCAAGACCACCCTCTTCAACGCGGCGACGCGCGGCTCCGCCGACCTGGCGGCCTACGCAGGCGAAGCCAAGGCCAACGTGGGCGTGGCCAGGGTCCCCGACGCCCGGCTCAACGCGCTGGCCGGCGTATTTGGCCCCAAGCGGACGGTGGCGGCCGAGATCGGCTACGTCGACGCGCCGTCGTCCGGCGAACCCTCCGACGGGCTGGTGCCGCCGGCCGCCCTGGACGAGCTGCGCGGTGTCGACGCGCTCGCCATCGTCGTGCGCGCCTTCGACGATGCCGACGCCGCAGGTCCGGTGAGAGACGCCGAGGAGGCGCTGCTCGAGCTCGCGCTCACGGACGCCGGGGTCTTGGAGAGGCGCCTCACGCGCATCACGGAGGGCTCCAAGGGGCTCAGGGCGGCGGAGCGCGACGCGCTGGACCGCGAGCGGGCCCTCGTGCTGAGGGTCAAGGATAGCCTCGAAAATGGGGCCGCGGTCGCCGACCAGGAGCTGACCGAGGACGAGTCGAGAGTCCTGGGCGGCTTCGGCCTGATGACCTCCAAGCCGGTCGTCGTCGTGCTCAACACCGGCGAGGGCCCCACCGATGAAGCCGAGGCGGTCTCGGACCGTCTCCGCGCCGCGGTGAACTGCTCCGTGGTCGCGCTGTGCGGCTCGTTGGAGATGGAGCTGGGGCAGATGGAGCCCGCGGAGGAGGCCGAGATGCGGGAGGGCCTCGGCGCGGGCGAGTCCGCCCTCGAGGCCATGGCGAAAGCCGCCCTGGAGGCCGCTGACATGATTGCCTTCTTTACCGGCAACGCCAACGAGGTCAGATCGTGGACCGTCCGCCGCGGCACCACGGCCGCGAAGGCCGCCGGCGGGATCCACTCCGACTTCGAGCGCGGTTTCATCAGGGCCGAGGTCATCGGGACCGACGACCTGCTGGAGTGCGGCAGCACGCGTGAGGCGCGGAGTCGCGGCCTCCTCCGCAGCGAGGGCAAGGCGTACGTCGTCCAGGAGGGCGACGTGGTCAACGTCCTGTTCAGCGTCTGAGACTGCTGATAGACTCGCCCCCGAACTGTCAAGCTGAGAAACCTGAACGGCCGTTGACGGTCTGGTTGCGCGGATCGGATCGAGCTGGCACGGCCGCCCGCCAGACGCCGGAGGTGACAGATGGGAGACGGCCTCTTGCGGTGCCCTGGCTGTGACTCACCAAACGACGAGACCAGCACTTATTGCATCCACTGCGGCTCGGCCCTGAGGCCGGGGGACGTCGCCGAGACACCCGACCGAGAGCTTTCGTTGGCTGAGCTGCAGGCTCTGGTGTACGAGCTGCGCTCAGAGGTCGGGCGCATACGCGAGACGCTGGCCGCCTCCGAGGCGCGCCCCCATCCCAGCCGGCAAGTTGCTGCGCGCAGAGAGAGAAGGTCCCCGGTTGCTCGCGCGCCGTCACCGTCCGTGTCGACGGGCGAGGCTGCCGAGGCCCCCCCTTCCGATTCGAAGGACCCGTTCCGGGTCGACTGGGAGATCATCCTGGGAGGGAACTGGCTCGCTCGAATTGGGATACTGGCGGTCATCATCGGGGTCGGGTTCTTCCTGAAGCTGGCCTTCGACAACGACTGGATCGATGAGACGACACGCGTAGTCCTGGGAATCGTAGGCGGCCTCGGCCTTATCGGGGCCAGCGAGTACTACCTCAAGAAGTACCCCGTCTATGCCCAGACCTTGGCCGGCGGCGGCATCGCGATCCTCTACCTGGCGATATTCGCCGCCTTTGCCTTCTATGGCCTCATCGGCATATATCCGGCCGTCGGCCTCCTGTTCGTCGTCAGCATGTCGGCGGCGGCTCTGGCGCTCCGGCACGACGCCGTGGCGCTGGCGTTGATCGGCATATTCGGCGCGTTCCTGGCCCCGTTCATCATCGGGGCGTCCGACGCGGACGCGCGTGAGGCGTTCTCAGGGTCGGGGAGCGCCCAGGTGATGCTCTACGTCATCGTGGTCGACCTGGGCGTCGTGGCGTTGGCTACGGTCCGCAGCTGGCGCTGGTTCACCCTGCTCGCGCTCGCCGGCTCGCTGATGACATTCGCGTGGTTGTACGAAGACTCCCCGGATCTGGAAGTCGCGCAGGCCAGCCTGACGGTCATGTTCCTGATCTTCGTCGGAGCTACGACGCTCTTCCACCTGATCTCGCGTCGTGTACCGCAGGCGTTCGACTACGCCCTCATGCTCCTCAACGCCTCCGCCTACCTCGGGCTCAGCTACGTCGTAATGTGGGACGAGCTGCGTGACTGGATGGGCGCGTTCACCCTTGGCCTTGCGCTGTTCTACGGGCTTCTCGCCTACCTGTTCATGTTGAGGGCGAAGGGTCATCCCTATCTGAGCCTCATATCGCTGGGCATCGGCTTTGTGCTGCTGACGATCGCCGCGCCGGTGCAGCTGGGCGGCCCCTGGCTCAGCGTGGCCTGGGCCGCGGAGGGCACGGTGTTGGTCTGGCTGTCCTTCAGACTCCGATCGTGGCAGCTGCGGCCGTCCGGCGCGGCCGTGTTCGCCCTGTCCGTACTCTGGCTGCTGGCGAATGTGCCGGACACGCTGCCGCTCGACCTGAGGCCGCTGCTCAACGCGTACATGTTGTCGCACGCGCTCGTCATAGCCGCCTTCTACGTCGCGGCCTACCTGGTCCACCGCAACAGGGACAGTCTACAGAAGTGGGAAGTCGGGCTGTTCCCGGGGTTGCTTACGGCGGGCACCGTCGTCCTCACCGTGCAGGCGCCCGTCCAGTTGGAGGGCTCATGGGTTGCCGTAGCATGGTCCGTTGAGGCCCTGGCCCTGACGTGGCTATCCTTCAGGCTCAGGCTGTACGAGCTGACCCTGCTGAGTTCGGCCGTGTTCGCCGTCCTGGCGCTATGGCTTCTGTTCGTCGAAACGGGAGCCGATTTGGGCGACTACACCACGTTGCTCAACTACCGCATGCTGGCCTTCGCCTCGGGCATAGCCTCGCTCTATCTTGCGGCCATGTTCGTGTGGAGAAGCAGGGGAGAAGTCGACATTGTAGACGCGGCCCACGTCGCAGGCGGCCTCGTGTTGGCCGCCAACTTCCTGACGCTCTGGATCCTCAGCGCCGAGGTCATCGCGACAGTGGACGACGTCGTGGTCGACGCCGACGAGGATACGGTGTTCTACACGAAGAGCCTGGCCCTCAGCCTGGTATGGGCGCTGTATGCGAGCGCCGGGCTCGTGCTGGGCGTCGTCAAGCGGTGGAGAATACTCCGCCTGGCCAGCCTCGGACTGCTGGCGCTCCCCATCGTCAAGCTCTTCCTGTTCGACTCCTTCGCGCTGGACCAGGGATTCCGCGTCGCGGCTTTCCTGAGTCTTGGCGGGCTGCTGCTGGGCGGAGGCCTGCTCTACCAGCGCTATGGCGAGGCAATACGAGGGTTCCTCTTCGAGGAGCGCGCTGAAGGGTCCCCGGAGACGGCCCCTGCCGATTCCGTGGACGTGTAGACCGCCGCTGGGCGAACGAGCGGTTGCCGGCCGGGGCCGGGAGACCTTTGTATAACCGTCATTCCCGCGCAGGCGGGAATCCAGGGGTGGGCTTTCCAGCTAGGAAATCTACGCATCTCCACGGCATTTTGTCTCCCGCGATGGGAGTTACGCAAAGGTCCCGGGCCGGCGGCGTGGCTACAGCGGTAGGTCGATCGTTTCTCCCGTCTGCGACGAGCGGGCGACCGCCTCGGTGAATTCCATGTAGCGGACGCCGTCCTCGAAGTTCGTGTGCGTGATCTGCTCGTGGCCCCGAATCGCGCTGATGAACTCCTCCTCGACGCGCCATCCGCCCTGCTTCTCCGGCGCTATGGCCACCGGGGACAGCGCGTCGTCGCCGCGCCGGCCGGCGGATAGGACGTTGGCGCCCATGTCGAGGTGCAGAGTCCCCTCGGTGCCGAACATCCACACCGTGTCGGCGGGCCCGAGGCCGCTCACCATGCTGACCCGCAGGTGCAGCACCGGCCCCGACTCCAGCTCCGCGAGGACCTCGACGAAGTCCGGGACGGAGATGTGGCGCCGCGCCCCGGAGTCGTCCGCGCGCGACTTGACGTTCACCCGCGTGATCGACCGCACGCTGGCGGCCGGGCCGACCCAACGCATCACGTACTCGTACAGAATTCCCATCTGCATCGAGTTGAAGCCGCTCAGGTCGCGGTTATGGCGCCAATGCAGAGGCGAGTCACGGTCGATGAAGCCGGTCTGCGCCGCGACGTCCACCGACAGGATGTCGCCGAGATAGCCGTCCGCGATCATGTCCTTGATAGTCGCGTCGACCCCCAGCGTGCCCGGGCCGGGGACGATCTGCGTGACCAGGCCGGGCTTCTCCCGAGAGGCGTCGAGCATGTCGTGGGCCTCGGCGGCGTTCATGGCCATCCGGGCCTCGGTCATCACGTGCTTGTCGTTGTCGAGAGCGGCGAGCACCATGATGCGGTGCATGTACGGCCACGTGCCGATGCAGATCGCGTCCGAGTCCGGGGCCTCGATCAGCTCGGTCCAGCTATCGTAGACCGTCGGGATGCCGTACTCGTCCGCGATGCGCTGGCCCGACTCGCGGCTCCGGTTGGCCACGCTCACGATCTCCACGCCGTCGATGGCCTGAAAGCCGGGTATGTGCTGGAGCTTCGTGTTCGCCCCGGCGCCGATAAGTCCTACGCGAATAGTGTCGCCCATGTCGTCCTCCTCGATGCTGTGATATCCGTCATAGTGGCGGGTAGTGCAGCCGCCCCTGCCTGTCCGTCTCCGCGCGCAGCAGGTAGCCGTCGCGAGTGGTGACGTAGAGTGTCGTCAGGTCGTCGCCGCCGAAGCTGCAGTTGGTGGGATGGTCGAACGGGATTGCGTGCCGCTCCACGACTTCGCCCGAGGGCGAAAAGACGTAGATGGACGGGCCCGGCCCGCCGCTCCGCCAGCCGGCCGTCGCCACGACGTAGCCTTCGGTGTCGAGCACCATGCCGTCGATGCCCCGGTGCTGCCCGAAGTCGTGCAGCATCTCGTGCGCGCCGAGGCTGCCGTCCGCGTTCACCGGGTACGCGCGCAGCTCCCGCTTCTTGTCCGCGTCGCGGTCGCTCTGCGCGACGTACAACACGCTGTGGTCGAGCGAGAACAGCAGCCCGTTGGGCCGGGTCGTGTCGAAGGTCACGCGGGTCGTTGACCAGCTACCGTCGGGCTGAGGGTCGAGGCGGTAGACCGAGTCGTGGTCGAGGTCCCTATGCGCGCGGTCCTCGCTCCAGGGCCCTCCCGCGCCCTCGTAGAACGGGTCGGTGAACCAGACCCTGCCCTGAGGGTCGATGGCCAGGTCGTTGGGGATGTTCAGTCGCTGACCTTCGAATCCGTCCGTGAGCGCGGTCGCCGAGCCGTCCGGCTCGTAGCGGACGACCCGCCGCGCGCCCCCCTCGCAGGCGAACAGCGTTCCGTCGGGATCGAACATGAGGCCGTTGGCGCAGTTGGTGCCGTCACGATATAGGGAGGACACCCCGGTCTCGGGATCGTACCGCCAGATGCGGTTGCCGCGGATGTGCGTGAACAGCAGCCCGCTGCCGTCCCACGCCGGACCCTCCGTCGTGCTGCCGTACGGGCCGTCTATCTGCTCGAAATACCAGCTCAACGCGTCTCCCCGCCGCGCCGGACACGGCGCGGCCTATGTCCCGAGAATGGCCGGGCTTGATTGTATCCCGCGCACCGGGGGTGTCAAGGCATCGGGCTGGCTCTGGCTGTTCAGACGCGATGGGGCGAACGGCCGGGAGACCGGACCGAGGGCACTCGCCGTTTTTCCTCCGGAAACTGTGCCATTCTGTGCCGTTTATATCTGGCGGGTGGCACACCAGGTGGCCAAATGGCACACCGGGTGTGTCGCTGGCGCTATCTGAGCCAGGGCATCGTGGCACGAAATGGCACGCCGTGCCCCGAGTCTGCCCCGGCGCATTGGGATCGGAATGAGCACGCGGGCAGAGTAGCACAGATGTACTGTGTGCCGCAAGCCGGCGCATGGTGGGAGATGCGTTGGCTTCGTAGCTGGAACCCCACCCCAAGGTTCCCGCTTGCGGAGAGCCGTTGCACAACTCGCGTGCGTGCGTCGATTGCCCAGCCGAGGAGCCCCACCCCTGGATTCCGGCCTTCGCCGGAATGACGGCTGAACCGTCTCTACTCCCAGCGGAAGAGCTTGACCGCCAGGACGTACGTGACGACCAGCCACACGGCCAGGCCGGCCAGTCCGACCCACTGCGACGACAGGGCCGCGCCGTCGACGGAGACGCTGCGCAGCGAGTCCGCCAGGTAGGTCAGCGGCAGGTACCCGGTCACCGTCTCCAGGATGTCGGGCATCGCCTCCCGTGGGAAGAAGACGCCGGAGAGGAAGATCATCGGCAGGGCGATCACGTTGGCGATGGGCGCCGCCGTCTCTTCGCTCCTGGCCCAGCCGGAGACGGCAAAGCCCAGGCCGATGAAGACCGCGCCGCCGATCAGGGCGAGCAGGAATAGAGCGAACACGCTCCCGGCGATCTGGACGTCGAAGAACAGCACCGCCACGCCTACGAGCACGCCCGTCTGCAGGATGGACACGGTCAGCCGGGTGACCACGTAGGCGAAGATGAAGCTGGCCGGCCTCATCGGAGTCGCGAGCAGCCGGCGAAGGATCCCCTGGCGCTTGAGCTGCACGAAGGCGAAGGCGACGCTGAACAGCCCCATCTGCATGATCGACATGGCCACGATGCCCGGCATCAGGAAGTCGATGTACCTGAGGTTGCGGCTGCCCGCGGGCGTGGGCTCGATGACGAACAGGCGCCGCGCGTCGGTCATGCTGAAGGACAGCTCGTCGAACACCTGACGCAGCACCGTGAACCCGACCTCGGACTCTCTGGCCCTGGCCTCGTTGAACAGCACCTCCAGCGCCAACGGCTCGTCCGACGGGCCGAAGCCGGCGGGAATCACCAGCACCAGGTCGCGGTCCCCCTGCTCCACGGCCGCCCGCGCCGACTCCCGGTCCGACTCGCGGCTCACGGCGAGCGCGTCGATCTCTTCCAGGGCGGACAGCACGCCCTGCGACACGGAGTTGTCGGCCAGGTCGACGACTCCCAGGTCGACGCGGCCCAGGGAGCCGAAGTTCATCAACCCGAAGATGATCATGAACATCAGGGGCAGGAGCAGGCTCCAGAACAGCGCCTGCCGGTCGCGGAAGTACATCTTCAACGACGCGACGGTCAGCGTCAGAGTTGAATTCGCGGTCAGGTTCATTCTTCCCGCAGAGCCCGGCCGGTCAGGTCGAGGAACACGTCCTCCAGGTTGGCGCTCCGTTCCAC
This sequence comes from Dehalococcoidia bacterium, assembly GCA_965261815.1. GTDB lineage: Bacteria > Chloroflexota > Dehalococcoidia > Lucifugimonadales > CAZENU01 > CAZENU01. The sequence goes on along the minus strand of CBDHDR010000002.1, from coordinate 1,400,318 downwards.
GTGCTCCTTGCTGAACCCCCGTCCCAGCAGGCTATCGATCAGCGAGTCCGGCTCGTCCAGGGCGATGATCTTGCCGCCGTCCATGATGGCGATCCGGTCGCACAGCTCCTCGGCCTCCTCCATGTAGTGAGTCGTCAGCAGTATCGTGCGGCCCTCCGACTTGAACCGCTTCACCAGGTCCCAGGCGTGTCGCCTCGCCTGTGGGTCGAGGCCGGTCGTGGGCTCGTCCAGAAAGAGCACCAGGGGGTCGTTGACCAGGGCGACGGCGATCGAGAATCGCTGCTTCTGGCCGCCGGAGAGCTGCGTGTAGGTCGATTTGACCTTGTCCTCCAGCCCCACCTGATCGAGCAGCGCCGCGGTGTCCACCCTGCGACCGTAGAAGCTGCCGAACACCTTCAGAATCTCCGACAGGCTCAGCTTGTCGAAGAAGACCGAGGACTGGAGCTGCACGCCGATGATCGACTTGACCCGCTGCGGGTCGCGCCGCACGTCGATCCCGTTGACGAAGGCCGTGCCGCTGTCGGGGGGGCGCATGCCCTCCAGGACCTCCACGGTGGTCGTCTTGCCGGCCCCGTTCGGGCCCAGGATCCCGAACACCTCGCCCGGCGCCACGGAGAACGACACGCCCGCGACGGCCTCCAGGTCGCCATAGCTCTTGCGGAGGTCCCGCACCTCGATCATCGGCCCGTTAGGATGGCGAGCTTCGTTCATCACACGTAGCGGGGGAAAGCAGGGGTCAGGGGATTCGGGTCAAACAAACCTCGCTCATCTTACCACGGCGTAGCGGCGTCGTTGGGACATGATTCTGAGGTAGACTACACGACCAGCCGAATGACCGGCTGATATCAGGTAGGCACATGTACTACAACGAAAGAGCACTTGAGCTACTTCGCCTAGGTTCCGGCATCCCGGACGCTCAGTTTCGTGAAGGTCAGTCGGAAGCCATTCGCCACATCGTGGAGGGCACGGGACGGCTGCTAGTCGTCCAGAAGACCGGCTGGGGCAAGAGCTTTGTGTACTTCGTCGCAATCAGGTTGTTGCGAGACTCCGGGTTGGGTCCAGCCTTACTGATATCCCCACTGATCTCGCTAATGAGGAATCAGATAGCAGCCGCGGAGCGCATGGGCGTCCAAGCGGCCACAATCAATTCGGACAATATCGATGAATGGGAGGATGTGGAACAAGAACTCAGAAATGACGAGGTAGACATTCTGCTAATCTCCCCTGAGCGTCTCGCCAACGAAGACTTCAGAGGAAGGGTGCTTCCCGACATAGCTGGCAGACTCTCGCTGTTGGTGGTTGACGAAGCCCATTGCATCTCAGACTGGGGACACGATTTTCGACCTGACTACAGGTTGATTGAGAGAATCGCTAGGACCCTACCAGAAAACCTCGGATTGCTTGCCACGACGGCAACAGCGAACGATCGCGTAGCGAACGACCTCAAAGAGACGCTCGGCCCGAGTCTCCACGTCATGCGGGGAGATCTGAACCGACCTTCGCTCATCTTGCAGACCATCAAAATGCCTAGCCAGGCGGAGCGGCTGGCGTGGATCGCTGAGCGATTGGAAGAAATCCCGGGCAGTGGGATCATCTACACGCTGACTGTTCGCGACGCCAACCAGGTGGCCTCATGGCTCCAGTCCCGCGATCTCGATGTGTACGCCTACACGGCCCAGTCGGAGGATAGAGAGGAATTGGAGCATCTGCTACTGGAGAATCGCGTCAAGGCACTGGTAGCTACTACTGCGCTAGGCATGGGCTTCGACAAGCCTGATCTTAGCTTCGTGATCCACTATCAGACACCAGGCTCTGTGATAGCCTACTATCAGCAGGTCGGGCGGGCAGGGAGAGGCGTCGATGCCGCCTATGGAGTTCTCCTAAGTGGCACTGAGGATACGGAAATCACCGACTATTTCATCCACAGTGCCTTCCCAACGGAAGACGAAGTGGATCTAATCGTGGGAGCTCTAGAAGATGAACCTGCCGGGCTTTCGGTTCCTCAGCTCCTTCGGTCGGTCAACATCAGCCAGAGGCGAATTGAACAGACCATCAAATTGCTATCTCTCGAATCGCCTGCTCCGATTGCCAAAGACGGGACCAAGTGGCAACTTACGACAACACTCCTGAGCGAAGAATTCTGGGAACGTGCTAGACGGCTTACTGCCCTTCGTTTGGAAGAGCAGAGACAAATGCAGCAGTATGTTGCACTGGAAGCGGGCCATATGGAATTCCTCATTAGGGCACTGGATGGACGTCACGGAGCTACGGAACAACCCGAGCTGGCTCCACTTCCGGAAACCATCAGCAAGGAAACCATCGGGGACGCAGTCAGATTTCTACGTCGGAGCAGCTTGGACATACAGCCGCGCAAGCGATGGCCGGCGGGCGGTCTCCCCCAGTATGGGATTCGTGGTTCAATCATGGAGGAGCACAGAGCTGAGGTAGGTAAGGCTCTCTGCATCTGGGGCGATGCCGGATGGAGTAGCTTGGTTCGGGCAGGCAAGTACGAGCACGGGCGCTTTTCAGACGAGCTAGTTGCGGCCTCAGCAGTGTTGATCAAAGAGTGGAGTCCCCAGCCAAGCCCCACTTGGGTTACCTGCATTCCGTCCAACCGCCATCCCTCACTAGTGCCGGGATTTGCTAGACGACTGGCCGACACACTAAGGCTCCCGTTCTCAGCTAGCCTCATCAGGACCGACAAACGGCCGGCGCAAAAGGAGATGGCCAACAGCATACAGCAGGCTCTCAACGTTGACGGATCACTCGATGTCGTCGAGGGTGGGTTAATTCAGGGGCCGGTCTTGCTAGTGGACGATATGGTAGACTCCCGATGGACGTTTGCGGTTGCTTCCTGGCTTCTGAGAGATCGGGGTTGCCAAGAAGTGTGGCCCTTCGCTCTTGCAGATACCGCGGCAAGTTAAGATCGATGAGCAAGTCTCTGTCACCCGACGCAGAGGTAACCCTACTCCTAACCGCCCCTTTGGCGATGGTAGGGCGTCAACGAGGGAGGGCTGATGCTCCGCGCCTCTTGACATTCGCCGAATACCGGAAGCTCGCGCGCCGACTTCAGGATTGTGGTCGACAGCTTGGCGATCTGATGGGGCAAAGTGGTGGGGAGATACTAGTGGACTGTCAGACGGGGCTCGAGAGCACACGGGTTCACCAACTGCTGAGACGTGGATTTCAACTCTCTCAAGCCTTGGAACACTGGGCGGCTCGGGCCATCTGGGTGGTCAGCCAAGCAGACGCCGACTATCCGGCCAGAATCAAACACAGACTGGAAGGTGCCGCACCGCCAGTGATATACGGCTGCGGCGACCGAAACTTGCTTGAGTGTGGTGGGCTGGCGGTGGTTGGCTCACGCCATGTGAGCGATGGGCTGATCGAGTACGCTGAACGGATAGGGCAAATTGCGGCGACAGCCGAAAGCAGTATTGTCTCGGGAGGTGCACGAGGGGTAGATCAGGCGGCCATGCGCGGCGCGTTGAATAGAGGAGGCGCCGCCATTGGTGTCTTGGCTGATGGGCTAGAAAGGTCCAGTATGCAGCGTGAGAATCGTGCCGTTCTGATGGATGACCGACTAACTCTAATCTCTCCATATGATCCGCAGGCTGGTTTCTCAGTTGGCAATGCCATGAGACGCAACAAGTTAGTCTACGCTCTGGCAGACGCCGGATTGGTGGTTGACGCGGCACATAACAAAGGTGGGACTTGGACCGGTGCCGTTGAGCAATTGGAAAAGCTACGCTTGGTACCGATTTATGTTCGCACCGATGGCGAAAGAAGCAAGGGGCTAGAAGCGCTACTACATAGGGGGGCACGATCGTGGCCGAATCCTCAAGTCCCCGAGGACTTCAGGGTAACCTTGTCAAATGGTCGCATGTGCTCGGAAGCGGAAGCCCTATGGAAGAGCACTTTTCTAACTGATGCGGCAGACATGGCCAAGGCCGCCAATGACATTGCAGAGCCCTCACTGACGCCTCCTCTCACCGAGAAAGTAGATGGACAAGGTCTGTCACCTGCGGAAGCTCTCTTCGAGAGAGTGGAGGAATTGCTGGTGTCGATCGACACGCCCACTACCGAATCCGCCGTCGCGGCATTCCTTCAAGTCTCAACTAGCCAGGCCAGAGAATGGCTGAAGCGGCTAGTCCTAGAGGGAAAGTACAAGCGGTCCATCCGGCCTGTTCGCTACGATCGCGCTTCCTAGGCTGATCCGTCTCGGTCGCAGCGACAAGACGTGAACGGAGACGCGGGGCCCGCCGGTCGCAAATTGGACTGCCCCGGGCTACAGCCCCTTGGCGAACTGCTCCCGCTGCCAGTTGTAGTCGACGTCGCCTTCGTAGAACCTCTCCGGGTTCTCCACTGCCCAGATCTGCTTGCGGATGAGGTAGTTGTCCGGGTTCAGCTCGAGCCCCTGCCGCCAGCGTGCGAGCGCCTCCTCTGTCCTGCCGGCCTCGTAGAGCTCCAGCCCCTCACGGAAGATTGCGTTGGACTCTGAGTGTTTGGTGTCCAGGACGCCTGCCGGCCCTTCTCCGGCCAGCGCCTCGCTTTGTCCTGACACCCATCGTTCCAATATCTCGGCCGTCTCGCGCCGCCGTATGTCGAAGCCGCCCAGTTGGCTGAAACGCACGGTCCCCTGTTCGTCGATGAGGAATCCGTTCGGGATGGCCTTGAAACCGTACAGGTCGCTCAGGATATTCGCCTGGTCGACGAGTGTGGTGAACCTGGCGCCGGCCCTTTCGACGTAGAGACGCGGCCTGTCGTGGGACTGCGCGTCGATCGCGACCGACAGGACCTCGACGCCGCGTCCTCGGTTCTCGTCGCTAAACCGCTGCCAGCCTGGCAGCTGCTCCCTGCACCCTCACCAGGACGCCCACATGAACAGGACGACCTTGCTGCCCCGGTAGTCGGACAGCCTCACCGAGCCGCCTGACAGCGAGGGAAGCTCGAAGTCCGGGGCCGTGTCGCCTGCCACGATCGTTCTGATGGGCGCTCGGTTCACGTTCATCTCTCCTCTTGAGGCAGTTTGGACAGCCCGGTGGGCCGCACCGCTGGACCAGCGCGGCGAGTTCCGGTGACTGCTCCTGACGGAGTATGGTATCACCCGCCGGTTATACGAGCACGGGAATGATGGGCCTGTTTTGACGATAGACAGAGCCGTGTTCGAGATGTGGCTGGGAAGCCTGTGAGTCTACCCAGAACCCAAACATAAGCATTATCGAGCGGTGGGGGACGTAGAAAGGCAAGAACAGGCGAGGGGACAGCGTCCTTCTCGTTCATCGCCGGCACTCCCCTCCTGTCCCGTGTCTCTGCTTTGAGGATCACGAAGCTTAGCGGCCCCAGATTATACGGATCGCATCCCGCGTTGCAGAAGATGAGAGCGGGTTAGTGCTCAACCGGCGTTAAGCTGTATGGCAGCCACAGATGGCAAGTCCCCGACCTAGGAGCATCACGTTGAGGCCAGTCCGTTCCGTCACTCGTCAGGTCGTTAAACTCTACTTCGGCGTCATCGATCAAACAGGTGTGACTTCTCGAGGGATTCATACACGTCAGGCCAGACCAAGCCCCTGGCCCTCATCTTCTCGTTGAGTTCCTCGACCAACCTGAGCGGAAGTGCGTTCTCTGCCACGTCTTGCACCGTACTGATCAGTCTCTTACCGATATCGTTGAATTGATCCAGAGTGATAACCTGCATGTCTGGCGAGGGATTCGCGCTCTCGGAGGTTGGGAGTAGGGGCCCGACAAAGACCTGCGCCACCAGTCTTGGTTCGAAATGATCCAATACCCACTGAACATGGTCACGGAGTTGACCCAGGTCACTCTTCTGGTAACTAGACGACTCTTCCTTGTCCGTCTTGACTTCCATGACTAGGGCGAAACCGTCATCACTCCTCCAAAGCACATCTGGACCGGTACCGTGTTCCTTATCTGGTCTGGTTGATTCCAATCCCAAGTATTGGCCAAGGCACCGCAGGGCTTCCTCGGTCTGTGGTACTGAACCAGAACCGTCGAGGCGTGATAGGTCCTGTTGTATCCTGGGCGGAACTCTCACCTTTAGCCCCTGCGACTCACCCACCTGCATCTGCCGTGCCACATTTACTACCTGCTCCTGAATATCTGAAGCGGGCGATTCATGTTGACGCCCTAACCGGGGAATGTTTGAATTTAGGGTGTAAGCTCGCCTATACAGTCCGTATGCAGCATCCACGTCACCTGCCATTTCTACGGCATAGCCCCACCACATCGTTAGCCAAGCACCGGCGTTTTGGCTAAACTCAACTGCTTGACTCTGGATCTTTGACAACACATCAGCAGCTTCCGGAAACTCTCGTCGCCACAGAAACTCTCCAAATGACGCTTCCGCAAGTGCGATATCGCGCGCAATCTCCGAATCTGTCGCGCCGCCAAGAGAAAGTGCAGTTCTCATATAGTCGGAGTATGTTGCAATCCAATTAGTGTCCCGGTCTAGGCAACCATTGACCGCGGCACCCAGACTTTCCACGGTCTGAGCTGACTTCGATATTTCTTCCCCAAGCCGTATCTGGTTCTCTAAGAAGTTCGGCAAGAGCGACCGATTCCTAGGTATGCGAATCCAGTTAACTAGCTCTTCCCCGGTTAGTACCACAACTCCATGATCACTCATTCCCCTGGAAATGCGACCAAAGCTCTGCACTATCCGGGACGCTATGATGCTGCGAGTGCTGTTGTCCATACTTAACGAGTCTCGTTGAAATCGCTCCAAAGGGCCTGAGCCCGCCGGCAGATCATCAATCACCATGACTCGGCAAGTGTCTCCTGGCAAATCTATCCCGTCATACCTAGCGGTCAGGAGAAGCTTCTGTGGGGCATCAGCCTCGCGGAATACATCCAGGTGCTCCGTGACTGCATTTGATGGTGGCGGAGACGCAACACCTTGCCACAAGTTGCTTCGAGCGTAACTAGGAGCCAGAATGAATGCCTTCTTGTGTCTAATAATGTCTGACGTAGCGTGAATGTCTTCGTTGCGCTCAATTCCGGGTACCAGGGATGGAATTATTATCATCCTTTCACATTCCCCGGCGGTGGTCGTGGGAGCCACAATCTTTTCTGGCACACGGCCGAACGCACGGGCAAAGGCATCAGAGGCACTAAGGGTCGCTGATAGGTAGACTCGCCTTATTCCTTTCTTGAAGTAGGCAAGGGTAGAGACCGGGACAGTGACCGGGGTCAAGGTAACTGCATAGCTAGAAACGACCCAGCAGCAAAGATCCTCATGGTCAATGATGTGGGGCCATGCGAACATGGTTTCTCGTTCTTCGCCCAAGCGAGCTCCTGCCAGTATCCGTCTTATCTCTTCTGCATGGCGACGCACCTCAAAGGGCGGGATCAAGAAGAGACGAGGCGATTTCCCGTCGGCGACCTCAGCATAACTGGAAGCCCTACCTATGGATCGTTGATACTCACTGAACAGTGAAACAAGTTCATTGTAAGTATCTGGTAGAAGGTCACGGCCTATCCGGAGCGAAAACTGGTCTCGCAAAATGTTATCCGCCGTATGAGCGTCGTCAAAAATCACTGCGGACACATCATCGCCGCGAAACCGTGACCTGCCGTTGAATAGTGCTTGGTATGTAGTTACGCAAGGAGAGATACCTCGATAGTAGGCGTCCTCATTTACAAATTGTCCTCCATGGTAGGTCGCCACACCGATCCCATAACCGTGAGCCTTTTTCGAGGTTTGTTCGATGAGTTGTATGGAACTGCAAGCGTAGACGACTTGGCGATGCGTCTCATTGACCAAAGATTGTGCGATCAACAAACCGACAAGAGTCTTTCCAGCACCGGTGTTCAAGACCACGCCAATGTCGTCCAAGTGGCGTTCTCGGTGCCATCCCCGCAGTGCGTCACCTTGTCCAAGCCAAAGGTCGTTGACATTTTGGTCTGTTACCGTGGAGGAACGAAATATGTTCACGGGATCAACCACAGTTTGCGGTTGTTGATTCTTGCCTACCCCTGAGAAATCAAATGTCACCATCGTAGCAGTCTCCTCAATCCTCACGTAGCATAGTATGGAAGTGCTTCAAGAGGCCGGCCTCCTGGGATGCCTAAACCCGAATCCACCGAAGGAGGGCGTGAGGACAGCGGAAGGGGGGTGAGGGAGCTGCGGGCGAGATGGCCTGGGCTCCATTGGGGTAGATGGGAGGGCGGCGGACGGTCTTCAGTTGCCGCACAGGGTCCCTATGGCCGTCTGCGGGGACTGCGATGCGCGGGATGGTGAGAGAATACACAGCAGGGAACTCTCGCGGGCCAGGGTGGCGCGAGTTTGCGGGGACCTTCGGTTGTGCGGTGGGTAGCTCGGTCGCCGACGGCGCCGTCAGGCAGGCAATGGCAGGGCTCGCAATCGAGCCAGGGCGCGAGTGAACTGGGTCTCCCAAGGCCAGCCCTGTGGCAGATGCAAAGTGAGGCGGCGGGCCGAGCGGGTGATTCGTCCGGCGAGGGAGAAGAACCGCCGCCGGAGGGTCTTGGTGGTCACCACCTGCTCACCCAGACCGGTCCGCGCTGTCCAACGGGCCAGGTTATGCGCCATCACCTGTATCGCCAGCCAAGCGGCGTTGGCGGCGAAACGGCCCGACGGCATGTGGTTCAGCCCCACGCCGTACTTCAGGTCTCGAATGGCGTTCTCGACCTCGGCATGGCGGCGGTGGTCGGCCTCCAGCTCCAGGGTTTCCCCGTCCCGGTCGGTGATGAAGCCGTGATAGCTGTAGGTGGCGAAGAGGGCCAGTTGGGAACTGGGAGTGGGCTTCACCCGCCGGACAATGAGCCGCACCGGTGCGGCGTCGGGCTCACTCTGGAAGGGGGTGTAGGTGGTCTCGGCCACATCGGCGGCGCCGTCCATCCAGTATGGGATGGGCGTCCAGTCCGCCTCGGGTATGGCCTCGATCAGGTTCCGCAGGCTTTTGTGCTGGCGGATGGTGATGGAGAAGCGCACGTCCAGCTTGCAGCAGACGGATACCACGCTATGGGTGTAAAAGCCGCTGTCGGCCCGCACCGTGAGTTGCCCGCTGGCCCCTCCGTAGCGCACCCGCCCCACCGTTTCACGCAGGAAGTGGGCGGCGCCACGAGCGGTGTTGGCCCGGCCCTCGCGCAGCCGGCACATCAGCACGTCGCCGGTTCCGGCGGCGACAGCCAGCAGCGGGTGATAGCCCCGCTTGCCGGTATAGCCGTGGTGGCGTGCCCCTTCCTTGGCCAGTCCGTAGGTCTCGCAGATGGTTGAGTCCAGGTCGATGGTCAGGGGCGAGTCGCCGGGTCCGGCGCTGGACTGCCAAGCGCGTGCCAGCAACTCCCGGCTCACCCGGTCCAGTTGACGGACGTGGCCCCAGCGAAAACTGCGCAGGAAGGTGCCCAGGGTGGATGGCGCCTTGATCGTGCCGCCCAGGATGCGGGCCGTCCCACCGGCGCGCAGCGCATCGGCGTCGTCGATGCAGTCGCCGCCAGCCAGCGCGGAAGCGACCAGCGTCAGTATCTTGTCCCCCGTGTTGGCCCGCCCCGGCGCCACGCCCAGATCGAGGTGATGGTCGACAAGTTCCCGCAGGCCCAGGTGCTCGGCGAGGGTGGCCGGAAGGAGCAGCCCGGCATTGCCCACCAGGCGGTGGTCGTCGAAAGAGACACGGATGCGGTCGGGGTGGTTGCGTGGTAGCATCTATTGGGTGCTCCTTGTTCTGGGGTCGGTTTGCTGTTACAAAACCATTATCCCAGATTCATGGGGCACCCTCTCGCTTCTTCAAGGGCTGTCCCCAAGGCCCTCCTTCGGTGGATTCGGGCTAAAGTGTCGTACCCTCTGTCTGTGGGTCGGTGCCGTGGCCTATTGTCCCATCTAGGGATGCTCTGAATAAGTCCCGGTGGTTTGCGGGATAGTAACATAGGGCCAAGGCCTGAAGACGGGGGAGGAGAGGCAATGAACCAGCCGACGTTTGCGGACTTGGACTACGAGAGCAAGAAGCGAAAGACTCGGCGGGAGAAGTTCCTTGAGCGCATGGATGGACTGATCCCGTGGGAAGAGTTGGAAGAGCGCATTCGACCGTTCTATCCCAAGGCTGGCCGAGGTCGGCGTCCCTACGAGTTGTCGGCGATGCTACGGATACACTGCGTGCAGTTGTTCTACAACCTGAGCGACCCTGGGATGGAGGACATGCTCTACGAGGTCGAATCGGTGAGGCGGTTCGTAGGGCTGAGACTGTCTGGGCCGCTGCCGGACGAGACGACGATTCTGAACTTCCGCCACCTGCTGGAAGAGCATGAGTTGGGCGCGGGTCTGTTCGAGGAGATCAACCGCTATCTGGAGTCCAAGGGTCTCCGTCTTCAGGAGGGGACGATAGTGGACGCGAGCATCATAGCGGCGCCCTCATCGACGAAGAATCGGGCTAAAGAGCGCGACCCCGAGATGCACCAGACGAAGAAGGGTAACGAGTGGCACTTCGGGATGAAGGTCCACATCGGTGTAGACTCGCAGACGGGAGTGGTGCACAGCATGACCACGACATCTGCGAACGTGCATGACCTGACTGAGTTGCCCCGGTTGCTGCACGGTGGGGAGTCTCAGGTGTGGGGAGATGCTGGGTATCAGGGAGTTGACAAGAGGCCGGGCAACCAGGGCTTGGATGTGGAGTGGCAGGTGGCGATGAGGCCCGGCCAGCGTCGGAAGCTGGAGCCTGGGAGCCCTGAGGCGGTGTCGGAGAAGCGCAAAGCGTCGGTCAGAGCTAAGGTGGAGCATCCGTTCCTGTACATCAAGCGGCACTTCGGCTACTCCAAGGTCCGCTACAGGGGTCTGTCCAAGAACACGCAGCGGCTGATGACGCTGTTTGGGTTTGCCAACTTGATGAGGGCCGAACAGTACCTGGCGGCGTGAAGCCTTGTATAAGTGCGCCCAAAATCAGGCCTAACGGCGGCGAAACGCCCTGTCAGGGCCGTTTGTAGGCCGAGAATAACCCCCACCACGGCGCCATGAGGCAATTCAACGCCCCCAAAACCACTTCGGTCAACTCGGCCCAGCCTGAAGCCGGTTGTTCAGAGCATCCCTAGCCCCGCGTCGGTGTCGCCGTTGCAGTCGGCTCCAGCGTTGGAGGTGCGGTCGGAGCAGCCGTTGGTTTCGGCGGGGGAGCGGGACTGTCGCTACAGGCGCTTAGGACGACGGCGATGGCCAGTTCTGTCAGGACTGCGAGCCAGCGGATACGAAAAGAGGACACGGGCATTTCAGCTGTCGCCCCTCATGTCGAGTGGGGATTTCGGCGTGTTCTAGCGTTTCAGCTCTGGTTGCGTGTCCATCGGTGAGCGCGCTGTCTCGGGTCCATGCGGGCGTCTATCGTGAGCCACGAGAATTGTCTCCCACAAAACGGGGCGTTTCGGCTCTCTACTCTACCAATTTGGGCCGCTCGCGGCGAGCCTTCGCCCAGAGGGTGGGATCGGAGCCTGCTCACAGATCCAGAACGAACCACAACACGAACGTTCTTGATCTTTTAGCATGGTGGGCGATGACGGGCTCGAACCGCCGACCTTCTGTGTGTAAGACAGACGCTCTAACCAGCTGAGCTAATCGCCCACGTCAAGTCGTCCTGGGCGGCTGCGCGGCGCCGGACGGCGCGGCCGCGTTGGGGGTTCGCGTAGGGCGGCGGGGTCGGAAGCGCGCTTGGCGGGACTCGAACCCACGGCCTCAGCCTCCGCAGGGCTGCGCTCTATCCAACTGAGCTACAAGCGCGTGAAATACCGACCTGTCGCCGTCTGCTGACATGGTTTGGTGCCGAAGGAGGGAGTCGAACCCACACACCCGAAAGGGTACTACGTCCTGAACGTAGCGCGTCTACCGTTCCGCCACTTCGGCCCGATCCGATTCTGTCCGCTCCGCCGTTTCCCCCAACTCGCCTCGATGGTGGGCGGTCGAGGATTTGAACCTCGGACCTCTTGCGTGTGAAGCAAGCGCTCTAACCGCTGAGCTAACCGCCCATGCCTATCGACGTTCGCCAGGCAACGTCGGCGGCGGTCCCGAGGCTATGTTCTGAAGGCTCTGCGCGAAGTGGCAACGACAGGGCTCGAACCTGTGACCTAGCGCTTATGAAGCGCCCGCTCTACCTCTGAGCTACGTTGCCCCGCCTGCCTGGCCCGGAAGCCAATTCTATTATACGGCCCCAAGAGAGGTCAATTCCAGCACCGCCGACGTAGAGACCGGGCCAGCCCAGATTCCCCACCGGATTGGGCCGGCCGGCGTGACGGACTGCTTCCGGCGTCATAGTGGCGCACCCTGTCGGGGATGGATTCCCGCGTTCGCGGGAATGACGGAGGTGGGGAATCCAGGGCAACGGGCCGATTTGCGGAAAACAGTACGCCCGTGCTATTCTACCCGCATGCAACAGACCCAGACTCATCACCCATCCCCCGCAGGCGGCGCGCCTCGGACCACGGCGGGCGAGACAACCCCCGTCCCATCTATGGCGCGGTGTTCGGACTCGGATAGGGCGAGCGGTATACCGGGTGTCTCATTTCCCGGCCAGGTGTCTCACCCGCCAGATAGAAACGAGACAGAATGGGACAAAATGGGACAGTTTGGAGCGAATGAGACGACCGACGGCCTCGCTGAAAGGCCGGTTGACGCACTCTCGTAATCGTTCGCCCCATGCAGCCTGAACAGTTGCCCATCGAACGCCGGGCTGGCCGCTGGCCCGCGCCGGACGTCCCGGTGTACCATCGGGGGAACTCCCTCGGAGGCCGGTCTTGCGCGTCGGAATCGCCGTACTGCCCACACACCGCTCCATAGACCCGGCCGTGCTCGCCGCGCGCGCCGAGGAGCTGGGGTTCGACTCGATGTGGGCGCCGGAGCAGCCGACGCTGCCGGTCGAGACGGTCCGCGACATACCCCGCGCCTGGGGAGATATCGTCGACCCGTTCGTCATGCTCGCGCGGGCGTCGGCGACGACCACCACGCTCATGCTCGGAACGGCCGTCGTGGTCGTGCCGGAGCACTCGCCCATCCTGCTGGCGAAACGCGCCGCCACCCTCGACGCTCTCAGCGGCGGCAGGCTCCTGTTCGGCATCGGCGTCGGCTCGGTACCGGAGGAGGCCGCGTTGTTCGGCACCGACTTCCCCCGGCGCTGGACTCAGACACGGGAGGCCGCGGCCGCCATGAAGGAGCTGTGGACCCGGGAGCAAAGCGAGCACCATGGCGCCTACTACGACTTCCCGCCCGTGTACTGTTACCCGAAGCCGGCCCGGAAGCCGCATCCTCCGCTGCTGCTGGGCACCAGGGCGGCCGCGTCGTTTCGGCGTATCGTCGAGTGGGGCGACGGATGGCTCCCCATCGGGGTGACCCCCGAAGAGGTGCGCCAGGGCCGCGCGACTCTCGACCGCCTCTGCGAGGCGGAAGGGCGGGACCCGGCCTCGATCGAGATATCGGTGGTCGACGTCGCGCCCGAAGCCGACGTGGTCCGCGCCTTCGAGAAAGCCGGTGCGGACCGGGCGATCGTCGGGATGCCCGAGGAGTCCGAGAAGCCGAGCCTCGCGCGGCTGGAGAAGATCGCGCGGGACCTCCTGCCGACCCTCTGACAGTAGCCGCCGTCGCAGAACCGCTCAGGGTTGAGGCTCCCACAACCCGTTCACCCCGAGTAGCGCCGATGCTTCATCGGCGCGTATCGAGGGGCGCGCACAACTCTGACCAAACGTGGACCGTTACGAGGCCCACAAAGGCTTGTGCACTCCGATGCGCGGGGGTAGGATGGCGTCACAGGGTCCGGTTCGGGCCCGTTGAGACCAACACATGACAAGGAGCCGGCCAATGGTCGTCGATACCGATACCATCCAACGCACGGCGGCGCAGCACCTGTGGCCCGCCGGACGCGACTGGACTCAGATGGCGGAAGAGGGCGGCCCGGAGGTGATCGTCGGTGGCCACGGGGTCAAGGTCGTAGACTCCACCGGGAAGACGTGGATCGACGTGAACGGCGGCTACGCGTCCATCAACGTCGGCTACGGCCGGACCGAGATAGCCGAAGCCGCCTACGAGCAGATGAAGCGGCTCGCCTTCTTCCCGCAGAGGACGACCACCGAGGCCACGGTAAGGCTCACCGAGAAGGTCGCTCAGATCACGCCCGGCGCTCTGTCCCGGGTCTTCCCGGTCAGCGGCGGCTCCGAGGCGGTCGAGACGGCCATCAAGATCGCCCGCGCCTATCACCACCGCATGGGCGTCAGGGGCCGCTACAAGATCGTCAGCCGCAGGGGGTCGTATCACGGCGGCACCGGCGGGACGTTGTGGCTGGGCGGCGGCAGCGCCAGCCGCGAGGAATACGAGCCGGCGCCCCCCGGACTGATATACGTTCCGCAGCCGTACGCATACCGGTGCGAGCTCGGAGCCGAGAGCGTCTCGGAGTGCGCCGTAAAGTGCGCCGGGGAGGTCGAGAAGCAGATACTGTTCCACAATCCGGACACCGTGGCCGCCTTCATCGGCGAGCCGGTCGGGACGCCCAAGGGCGCGGCCGTGCCCGGCGACGAGTACTGGCCGATGGTCAGGGAGATCTGCAGCAAGTACGGCGTCCTGCTGATCGCCGACGAGGTCGTGACCGGCTTCGGACGGACCGGCAAGATGTTCGCCTCGGAGCACTGGGACCTCGAACCCGACCTCATGGCCGTCGCGAAGGGGATCGTCAGCAGCTACGTCCCGCTCGGAGCCGCCGTCGCGACCGACGAGGTGGCCGACGCCTTCGTGGGCCAGGGCAAAGAGCTGCGCCACGTGTTCACCTTCACCGGGCACCCGGTGGCCGCGGCGGCGGGGCTCAAGAATATCGAGATCATCGAGACCGAGGGCCTCGTAGAGAACGCCGCCGTCGTGGGCGCGTACTTCAAGGAGCAGCTCGAGGGGCTGATGATCGACCACCCCATCGTCGGCGACGTGCGAGGGATCGGCATGATCGTCGCCGCCGAGCTGGTCAGCGACAGGGAGACGAAGGCCGGGTTCTCTCCGGAGCTGAAGATCGCCGACCGGATGAACGAGAGCTTCAGGAACAGCGGGCTGCTCTACAGGATGTCCGGCGACGTCATCTCAATGAACCCGTCGCTGTGCATAACCAAAGACGAGGTCGACGAGATAGTGCACGCGATCGACCTCGCGCTGTGGAAGGTGGAGGGCGAGCTCGGCGTGTCCAAGCCTCTATGACCCGAGCCGCCGCGGGCGTGAGCCGGACCGGCTGCGAACCCCCTCTCCCTCGACGGGAGAGGGCTGGGGTGAGGGTGATCTTACTTCGGACTCAGGACACCAAATGCCGAACCGGCTCCAAAACCCCCTCTCCCTCGACGGGAGAGGGCTGGGGTGAGGGTGATCTAATTTCGGAGCCAGGACGCTAGAGGCCGAACCGGAGCGGGCTGAACGGGTCTATCGGGATGGCGGACTCGCCCGTCGCGATGAGGTCGGCTACGGCCTTGCCCATAGCCGGCCCCAGGAGGATTCCCGAGCGCCCGGCGCCGGTGGCGACGTAAGCGTTCTCCAGCTCCGGCGCGCGGCCAAGGAGCGGCAGACGGTCCGGGGTGATCGGCCGGAGGCAGGCGGTCTGGCGTATCAGCTCCGCCTCGCCGAGGAATGGCAGCACCCGCATGAAGGCCCGCGTTATCTGCTCCCTCGCCTCGACGGTGGGCCTCTCGTCGAAGCCGACCTCCTCCTCCGTCGTGCCGGTCCACACGAGGCCGTCGGGCTTGGTGACGGCGTAGTTGCCTTCCCAGCCGATCGAGCACCGAATGGGCGGGCCCGGCGCTCTGAGGCGTAGAATCTGGCCCTTCAGCGGGCGGATCGGCACCGACGAACCCACCCAGCTCACCGCCGCCTCGGCCCAGGGGCCCATCGCAAGCACCACGTGCTCCGCGGCGATCTCGCCGTCTTCCAGCGTGACGCCGGTGACCCGGTCGCCCTCCCGCGTCAGTCCCGTGGCCCTGCCGGCGACGACCGAGGCGCCCTTCCGCTCCGCCGCCTTGGTGAGGGCAATCATGAAGCGGTACGGCTCCAGGTCGGCGATGCCCTCGGTGTATATGCCGCCGAAGGTCTCCGCGGCGACGCGCGGCTCGATAGACTCGACCTCGCCCGGCTCGACCCAGCGGACTTCGTAGCCGTCCTCGGCCGTCCTCCAAGACAGCTCGCCCTTCGCCGCCTCGGCGTCCTCCTCGGTCAGCGCGAGTGCCAGGGCCGGCCGGTACCTGAACTCCGTGTTGGCGCCGGTCTGCTCGGACAGGGATTCGCCCAGCTCGCGGTGGATCCGCATCCCCTCTCTGGCCAGCGGCTGGATCGGCCCGGGACCGACAAGGCCGCTCAGGCCGCCGTAGGCGAATCCCGACGCGTGGCTGCCCACCGAGTCGCGCTCAACCACGACCGTCCGCAGGCCCGCCTCGCCAAGGAAGTGGGCCGTCGAGACGCCGACGACGCCCCCGCCCACGACAACTACGTCAGCGGTGCGAGGCAGGGTCATGCTATTGGCACGCGCTCCATTCGTCCAGGCCCACGTCTACGCGGTACTCCCGGTTCCTGCGCACTACCGTCAGAGTGATCCGGTCGCCGGGCCGGAAGTCGTTGAGGTAGCTGGTCAGATCGCTCATGGACTCCAGGGGTCGTCCGTCGACCGCGGTGATGATGTCCCCCAGGCCGGGTTGGGAGAACTGGGTGGCGGCTATCAGCCGCGCCGCGTCGGCGGGGCTTCCCCGGCATACCCCAAGGACGTATATGCCCTTGTCCAGCGTGACGCCCGTGTACTCCGCATAGCCCTTGTCGAGTGCCCGTCCCTTGATTCCCAGCCACGCGCGCTTGATCTCCTCGGAGTTCCTCAGGTCCGGCAGGATGCTGTTAAGCGTCTTGGTGGATATCGCGAAGCCGACGCCCACCTGCATCGAAGACAGGATCTGCACCGAGGAATTCACGCCGATCACCTCTCCGGCCGCGTTCAACAGCGGTCCGCCCGAGTTGCCGGGGTTCAGCGCCGCGTCCGTCTGGACGAGGTCGGGGATGGGTCGGTTGAGCACGCTTCGGCGGCTCCTTCCTATCCCGCTGACGACGCCGACCGAAATGGAGTTGAGCTCCTCGAAGGGGCTGCCGATCGCGATGGCCATCTGGCCGGGCGTCACTTCGGTTGGGTCGGCCAGACGCAGAGGCTGGATGCCCGACACCGCCTCCGGGTCGACGCGAAGCAGCGCCAGGTCGTCCGCCGGGCTCGTGCCGAGTCTTGTCGCGCTGAGCTCCACGCCGTCGTGGAGCCGGACGGTTATGGTGAGGGCGTCGGCGACGACGTGGTAGTTGGTGACGATGTGCCCCGAGTCGTCGACCAGGAATCCGGAGCCGACGGCCTTGTCCTCAATCGACGTCGACTGGGGAGTCAGCACGCCGATCTCCACGACCGCCGGACTCGCCATGTCGAACACGGACTTGACCAGAGCCTCGTCGTAGAGCGGCCTATTGTTGTCCCCGGAGCCGGAGGCGTCGAAGGATAACCACCCGATTCCGTACCCGCCGAGTAATCCCAGCGCCAGAGCGGCGATGACCACTCCGGCGGAGATCTTCGTACGTACGTTCGCGGGCCGTGCCGGGATTTCTTCCAGAGTCGGGCTTGTTTGGTCGGGAAGCATGCGTACGTCCAGGCCGGGGTCGTGGGAACACGCCCAAGGTCGCCAAAGTATACTCGCCGCCCGCCGACCGCGCCAAGTTTACCCCCACGGTCTCCGGGCGATTCGCTGACTTGACACTGCGCTGGGACGCCCCATACCATGCAGGTTCTACCCGAGAGGTATACTTCAAGGGGGATGCTGGTCCATATGGTAACACTTAGGAAGGGCGACCTCGCCACTCGCGTGGCGACGAATCTGGGCGGGTCGAGGGCGCAGGGAGAGGCGGCCCTGAACGCCGTCCTTGGGAGTATTCAGGATGCCCTGGCCAAGGGCGACCGCGTCGTGCTCACCGGGTTCGGGTCGTTTTCGGTGAGAGAGGTCAAAGCTCGAAGAGTCAAGCCGATTCGGGGAGGCCGGGCCGGCAAGCTGATCACGGTTCCCGCACACAGGCGAGTCGGCTTCACGGCCGGGGCCGAGCTTAACAAGTCCGCGCAGAAGGGGTGACGAGGGACGGTTTCCAGGACTGACTTCGTCCGCATGATGGGCCCCGCAGTACGTATCCGGTTACGTGACCGCCTGATACTGTCCGCTCCCGTGTTCTGACTTGCCTCGTCGCATAGAGCAGTAGTCGCCCCGCTCCGCTTCCGCCGTCAACCGGAAGTCCACGAAACCGCTATCCCCAAATCCGCCACCTCCGTCATTCCCGCGAACGGAGACCTTTGAACAACCGTCATTCCCGCGAGGGGAGACCTTTGAGCAACCGTCATTCCCGCGAAGGCGGGAATCCAGGGTTGGGGGTTCCCTGCTAGGAATGTCAGGCATCTCCGCCACGCTGCCTCCCGCAACGGGAGTTACGCAAAGGCCTCCGAACGCGGGAATCCATTCCCGACAGGGTGCGCCACTATGACACCGGAAGCAGTCCGTCACGCCGGTCGGCCCAATCAGGTGGGGAATTTAGGTATCTCGGATACGTTCGCCCTATCGGGCAAACGCTGGCCGGCTAATCGGCGGACGGTGAATTCCGGTACACTTAGTCGATAGGCGCCTGCCTACGCCGCACTCCCAGCGTCGGGTCCTCCTGGACTAAGGCCCAGGTTCCACGCCGCCGGTCGTCTTTGGTCGTGGCTGGACTACCCGGAACGGTCGCTCGTCCGGTACAGGTAGCGGATGTCCCAGAGCCCGTACAGGGTGGGCGTGACATTTCCGAAGACGTTTCGCACCGCGCCCAGCCGCTCCGAGAGTGTCGTGTAGATGACCGGCACGTTCTCGGCGGCGATCTCCTGGGCGCGGTGGTAGTACTCGATGCGCCGGGCGCGGTCCAGTTCCTGGCTGCCCTTGATGTACAGCTCGTCGATTTCGGCCTCCCACTCCGTCGTGGGTTGCGGCTGGTTCGGGTGCCACAGGTGCAGCCCCTCGCCGCTGTGCCAGAAGGTGATGCCTCCGTACGGGTCCGTCCCGCCGGTGAAGCCGATGATCATCGCCTCCCAGTCGTAGGTCGCCGTAAGCTGCGCGACTAGGTCGCCGAACTCGATCACCTTGTAGTCGACCTCCAGGCCGATCTCCCCCATGCCCTCGTGGACTATCGTGCCGACCTTGGCGCGCACGCTGTTGCCAGTGTTGGTCACAAGCGTGAACTCAATCTCGTTGCCCTCGCCGTCTTCCCGTACCCCGTCCCCGTCCGTGTCGACCCAGCCGAGGCCGTCCAGGGTCTCGTTCGCCCTGTCCAGATCGTAGTCGTACTTACGGACGTCCGGGTTGTGGAAGTCGCCCGCGGCCGGGCTGATGGACGACCACTGCGGGTAGCCGACGCCGTGCTGCACGTCGGCGATGATCGTCTCCTTGTCGATCACGTGCGCGACGGCCTGCCGGAACTGCTTGTTCTGGAACCACTTCAGCTTCTCAGGCGCAAGGTAAGGCTCTCCGGTATCCGGGTTCTTGCCGGGGTTCATGTTGAATCCCAGGAACGTCGTCCCGAACGCGGGGCCTCGTCTGTATATCGTGAAGTTCCCTTCCTTCTGCAGCGGCTCGAGCTCCGCGAGCTTCTCGCCCAGCACGCCGTGATAGTCCGACTCCCCGGCCCGGAACCTGACGAGCTCGTCCTCCAGCGCCGGCACGATGACGTGGACCACGCGGTCCAGGTACGGAAGCCTGTTGCCCGCGTCGTCCTCGAGCCAGTAGCTCGGGTTGCGCCGCATGACCACCCGATCGCCCGGCTCATAGCTCTCGATGGTGAACGGGCCCGTGCCTATCACCTCCGCCGGATCAGTGTCGATATCCCACGTGGAGGCGAAGGTGCCGTCGTCCACATGCTTCTCGAGGATGTGCCTGGGGTATATGGCGGTGCCCATCGACCGGAGGAACGGGGCGAACGGCGCCGGGAGAATGCATTCGACCGTATAGTCGTCCAGTGCCGTAACCGTCATCGGCGACTCCTCCCACTTGCCGGTCTCCTCGTCGAACACGCGGAAGTGGAACGCCGGGCGGCTGCTGGCCGGTATGTCGTGGTTGTAGATGATGCGGTTGAAGGTGAAGACGACGTCGTGCGCCGTGAATGGCCGGCCGTCGTGCCACGTTACGTCTGTGCGAAGACGGAACGTCCACGTCAGTCCGTCCGCCGAACGCTCCCACGACTCCGCCAGCGCCGGCTCCACCTCGTCGGTCAGCCACGAGGTCTCCGTCAGCCCTTCGAAGAGGTACCCCAGGACGCCGGACGACGAGGCGTCGTTGGCGATGGCCAGGTTGAAGGTGAGAGGCTCGGAGATGGTCGCGAACGTCAGGTCGCCGCCCCGGTCCCCGATGGCGTACTCGAACGCCTCGGCGCTCTTCCTGAGCTGGTCGACGGTCGTGTCCTGAGCGAAGGGTGAGTACTGGGCGACAGGCGTGTTCTGGAGGTCGGGCGAATAACGTGTAACGGGCGTGTTCTGGAGGTCGGGCGAATACTGCGTGACGGGCGTGTTCTGGAGGTCGGGCGAATACCGCCCGACCGGCGTGTCCTCGGCGCTCGGCGTCGTATCGACGAGGTCCGTGCAGGCGGCCGATACGAGCGCTGCGGATACCAGAAGCAGGGCAGGGTAGATCAGGTAGATCAGTCGTGGCACCGGATGTCTCCTGTAAGCAGTGTGAAGCGCAGAAAGGACACTCATTTTCCGTCGCGTCCCAGTGGACGGGGCCAAGTTTAGGTCGCGGGCGCGAGTGGTGTAAAGCCGCTCGACTAGGGCCAACTGGTCAGGCAGACACACCCTACCGTCATGCCCGCGGGGGAAACCCAGCCTACCGTCATGCCCGCGAAGGCGGGCATCCAGGGGTCCGGAGGGGCACTCGTCCCTCCAACTTCTGAACAGTTGCGACGAGGGCCGCCGCACGCGGACTCACGTATAATACCGCCCCATCCAGGCGCGGACGGCCTCCCGGAGAGCGATGCGTCATGAGCTGCAAGCCCATCGATGAGCGATTTCGGGTCAATCGGGAGAACTGGAATGAGCGTGTCCCGGTCCACGAGGGGTCGGAATCCTATGACGTCGAAGGCTTCAAGTCCGGCCGGATAACGCTCACGGAAATCGAGCGCCGGGAGATAGGCAGCGTATGCGGCAGGACGCTTCTGCACCTCCAGTGCCACTTCGGCCTGGATACGATGTCATGGTCGCGCCTGGGCGCAAAGGCGACGGGCGTCGACTTCTCCGACGCCGCGATCGGCCTGGCGCGGTCGCTGAACGACGAGCTGGATCTGGACGCTCGGTTCATCCGCTCCAACGTTTACGACCTGCCTGACGTTCTCGAAGAGCAGTTCGACATCGTATTCACCTCTTACGGCGTGCTCGGCTGGCTGCCAGACATCGCCAGATGGGCCCAGGTCGTCAGCAACCACCTCAAGCCGGGCGGCGTGTTCTACATCGTTGAGTTCCACCCGTTCGCGGGTGTATTCGAGCCGACCGAAGCGGGCGATATGGCGCCGGAGTACAAGTACTTCCACCACGATCTGTTCTTCGAGGGCGGCGAACCCAGCTATGCGGGAACCCAGATAATCGAAACTCCCACCTACGAGTGGCAGCACAGTCTTGGCGAGATCGTCTGCGCGCTGATCGACGCCGGGCTGCGGATCGATTTCCTCCACGAATTCCCCTTCACCTGTTTCCAGGCCTACCCCGTGATGGAGCGGGGCGACGACGGCTGGTGGCGGCTCCCGAAGCACAACGACAGCTTCCCCCAGATGTTCTCGATAAGGGCGACCAGGTAGAGGAGAGCCATCCGGGCGGCCCATGACCTCCAGACCCGTTGCCATCCGAGTCCAACTGTTCAGACTTGAGGGGCCCACACTACCCGCTCACCCTGAGTTGCGCCGGTGCTTCACCGGCGCGTATCGAAGGGCGCGCGCAACCTCCCCACCGTCATGCCCGCGAAGGCGGGCATCCAGGGGTCTGAAGGGACGCTCGTCCCTCAAACTCTGATCAGTTACATCCGAGTCCGAAGGCTCGGCGCCGTGATATAGTACGGCGCAGCCTGGACGCCCCGGCGGAGTGCATTGGACGGTACCGAGACGATAGCCCTCATACGCGATCTGGCGTTCATCGCGCTGTTCGCGGTGCTCGCCGTCACCGCCGTCGTGCTGGGGATCAAGGCGGTCTCCGTCGCGCGCTCGATTGGCACGGTGCTTCGCACCGTGCGCCGTCTGCGTTCCAGGGTCGCGAGCGAGGTGCAGCCCGCCGCCGCCGTGGCCGGCATCCAGGCCGGCGCAGGCCTGATCGGATCGCTGCTACGCCGTATACGCGGCGAAGACTCCGATTAGACGGTACCGCGCATCTCCTCCCCATGGGGTAGGCCGCGGTCCGCGCGGCCACTCTGAAAGGCTACCCGCCGCGCGTACCGCTCGACGGAGCAGTACAAATGTGCTACAGTGGCGTCTCCGAAGAGGCCAGTAGGGGAAGGAGCGACGAGTGTTGGTAATGGCGGCCAGTATCAGTTATCGCCGGACTTCAGCGTCCCACTTCATGTCGCCCTGCTCAGATTGAGGTAGAGAGCGTGGTACGCGAGGGTTCCATTCTCTGCCCCGTTGTTCCACCGGCCAGACATGGATGGAACGGAATGGGACAATTCCGAGCGAAAAAATCTGGAATCGACCGTGGCAGTCTCATTTAAAGGTGTCGGGTGACAAATAGGCGATTGCTTTGGGTGGTCCTGCCAACCCCGGTGGTGATATGTGCTTGACACACCTCCGGTCTGTGCTGTTCTGGATCTCGCTCGTGGCTTGGCGGCGGTTGATCGCGGGCATCTCCGTTTGCCGTAAGGTGCTTCCGGCAGGGACAGCGAGAATCGCTCACTCACGAGGCTAGAGTACGAAATAAGTACTCCTGTTCCATTGACAATGCCGGGGCACACGAAATATCTTTGAATACACGTAAGGCTTTTGGCACCGCACATCTCGGAGTCCGTAGTCGACAGTGAAAGGGGATAGAATGATGTCCCGGACGGAACAGAACGGCGCATATCGTCCGCCTCAGATGGGCGACACCGTGATTCCGGCTACGTTGACAGACGGAGGTTTGGTCTTTGGAGAACCCACAACCCTCGCTGACGTTATCGTCGCGGAGCACGGCCCAAGTACAAGCCTTGTCCCCGTCCGACCGGAAGAGCTTCGAGCAAAGCCTACGGCTACTGCTCGACAACGTCGCGTTCGTGCCTGATGGCACTCTCGTCGTAACTATCCCTCGACCGCCTGCTATCCAGTATTGCTTCGACGATGGCGCATTCCGTGTCTTGTACTGGCTGGATAGGGCGGTTCCAAGTCGCCGATTCCACGTACATATCGACGAAGTCGAAGGTGTTGACCCTCACTAGGATTGCCATTGAAAATACGCCGGAAATGGTAGTCCCCCTCCAGCGGTCCACGGACAGCCCATCATTCAGAGGCATGGCGGCGCTAACTCCACAGCAGAGAGATCCAGTAGTCCTTGATGGTCTGCGTGTGGACGGCTCCGCGGATGTACTCGACTTGGTGATTGACCGTCTCGTGCGGTAGCAGCGCGTCCATGTTGCGGTAGACCGAGTGGCGGTCGGTCATGTGGCCTCGCTGACGTCTATCATCTTCGTCATCACTGGCCTGACGCGCTCGACCGTGCCCCTCGGCTCGACTGCCGACACCACTGACCCGCCGCGCTCCACCATCCCCAGCACCGTGGTCTTGTCCTGATAGGGCGGCTTCCGTTCGGGCTTCGGCCTGATGCCCATGGCGATCTCGTCTGGTATGCGCTCGTGGTGGACTTTGTGGCTGCGTCGTGTCTTGGCGCCAAGACAGGTCTCGTCCGCCTCAACGACGCCGGTGAGTTGCGGGAAGCCATCGCGCTTCGTGGCTTCGCGGATGCGGTGGCACATTAACCACGCCGACTTGTACGTGATGTCCAGCGGCCGGTGGCAGGTACATAGTCCCCCAAATCCCCCAGCTGAATTGTTGAGAGCTGTTTCGTGTGCTTTCAGGGGTGTCCGGGTGTCGACCAGGGGTGACGCATGACATGATCGGCATCGGAGAGGGTCTCGGGTGCCGTCTTTGAGGGTATCGGCAGCGGTTCGCTGCCAATTATGGTTGTTGTCAGGCCGAAGAAGGCATGGCCCGGCCTGGCAACTCGGCAGAGTCGCCTACAAACCGATGCTCCAGGCAGGGTCGCCTATGCTCGATACGGCTCGGCAGCCAGCGCCAATATCCTCTGCCGCGCCCTGAGCAGCAACTCGTATGAGGGATGGCCACGGGCAAGACGGATGATCAACCTCCTGGCGTGACGCACCACACGGCCCGGTAGGGCGATCAGGGCGAAGCGCACCGCCTTGAGACGCTTGCCCACCCACTGTCCGCCCAACACCAGCCGCTTCATGGCAGAGTTCAGGTTGAAGGCCAGCACCGATATAGCCCACCATGCTGCGTTGGCTCCGAACAGCCTCGACGGAAGCCTGCCCCCGGCAAGGTCACTCTTGAGGACGCCGTGGACCTCCTCGCCCTTGCCACATCTCTGCCTCGACCACCAGATCAACTCGTCCCCCGCAATGCTCCGGTTGGTCACCACTCCGAAGACCTTGTACCAGCCTCTGTTGGACAGCTCCATCGCGGGGAACGGAAGCTCCATCTGCCCCTCCATTCCCGGCAGAGGCTGTTCGATCAACCGCTCCCTGGTAGCTATGAACCGATACTCAGGGCTGTTCTTGGAGTGCCCTATCCATTTGGGTACGAAGTTCACCTCAGCCCACTGCTGACCCGTGTCCACGCGATGCTCGCCAACCTTGCGGTACAGCGTCTGCCAGTCTTGCTCGGCGACCTCTGACACCGCTCGGCGGAACTCTGCCGTCACGTCAACCCCAACCGCGAACTCGATCACCCCGAACCGCTCGTCTCTACCCTCCGCGCAGTACCGCAGCAACTCTTGCTGATACCCCGCCGTGTCAGACCGCAGCATCACGCTCTCCACACCGGCAGGCAGATGCTCCAGTGCTTCGGTCAACACTCGTAACTGCTGATGGCCCGCAGGTACGTTGCCGTCCCGAAACTCTGAATGCACAATCTGGTCGGCCTCTGCCCAGTAGGTGGTCAGCGGCTGGTACGCCCTGTACCCCTTGTAGCTGTGGAGCGCCTCCTGCTTGCGCGTCTCCACCAGTGTGGCATCCATGTCCAGAGTGGCCTCGGTCTGAGGCGAACGGCTCTGCACGAAGCCCACCAGGTCGGCGTTGACCTTCCCCAGACCCTGTAGCGCTTCGTTGGGAGCCGCTATGAACGCCCTGTGAGCTTCCCGCTTCGACTCCTCGTCCATGTCGTGGAACCCCTCCAGATACCGGAACGCCGCAGACTCCGACGGCACGCTCCGAAGACGCTCGACTCGCCATCTCTTCTCCAACGCCCTGCGCTCGCTGAGACGCATACCACAGGACTCGAACTCTCGAAGCATCCTGCACAACCCTCTGTCCTTCTCAAGGAGATCAAGGTCGGACACCGACTCGCCGCCTGCCAAGTTCAGCAGTATCAACGAGATGATCGTCTGGCTATCCGTCCAGCCCTGACCACACTCCCGCAGTCTCACGTGGCGCTCTACCGATGACCTCAAACCCGCTGCGTCCATCAACTCCACGTACGTCAGCAGCCCCGACAGTCCCGTCATACCTGTCGAGCCCTTCTCCTGCTCGTACTGGAATGCCAGCAAGCCTTGCTTCATAATAGCTGCACCTCGTTGGTGATCGGTTCGTTTGCTCAACAACCATCTTAGCCCGCATCGCGTCGGGCGCCAACGAGGTCCTCCTCTTATCTAGGTGGGGAATCCAGGGTCCCCACTCCGGTTGATGCCCAACATGGGCGCATATATAATCGCGTGCGGCAGGCGCCGGTAGAGCCGAGGAAACCGGCGGCCCGGCCAGGAGGACACCTTTGAAACCCGCATCGCAGGAAGTGCTGGACGCCATCGCCGACTTCGACTCGGCCACCATATTCAACGCGGTCGTGAAGTGCATGGGGGGCTCCCAGGGCGGCACTGAGATCGATATCCCGGTGAACTACACGGGCCCCGAGCTGCGCAGCCACATGTCCGACATGGGGGTAGTGGTTGGGTACGCGGTCACCGCCGAGGTGACGTGCATCGACCCCGACTCCGAGCCGCTGGACTGGGACTCCTACTACGACATGCTCGACTCGGCCGACGGCCCGACCATCGCCGTGCTCAGGGACGTAGACTCGCGTCCGGGCCGCGGCGCCGCGTTCGGCGACGGCATGGCGGCCGTGCACAAGGCGCTTGGAGCCAGGGGCGCGGTCGTCTACGGCTCGATACGCGACGTGGCGGGGATCAGGGAGGTCGGCCTGCCGATGTGGAGCACCGGAGTTGTGCCGGGCCACGGCGTGTTCAATCTGACACGCATCGGCGTCTCGGTCACCGTTGCCGGACTGCGCATCCTGCCCGGCGAGCTGCTCGTCGCGGACGGGGACGGCTGCACGAAGGTCCCCGCGGGCATGGCCCCCGAAGACGTCCTGCAGGCCGCGCGGGAGATCAGGGCCTTCGAGTCCACGGTCCGCGTTCTCGCTGACTCGCCTGACTTCACCCTTCAGAAGTACCGGGACTGGCGGGCCGCCAACCTCAAGTAGCGAGCCCGCGTCCGCCTCAACCGTCTCGAAAGGAGCTACAGCATGCAGGGAGTTGACGCCATTGCCGAGGTGCTCAGACGCGAGGGCGTCGAGTACCTGTCCGTCTACCCAGCCCAGCCGCTGATCGACGCCTGCGCCAAGGTCGGCGTAAGGCCAGTGATATGCCGGCAGGAACGCGTCGGGATGGCCATCTCGGACGGGTTCAGCCGCACGACGAACGGCAACCGGATCGGCGTGTTCGCGTCGCAGGTGGGCCCGGGCACCGAGAACGCGTTCCCCGGCGCCGCCCAGGCGTTCGCCGACAACGTGCCCATCCTCCACCTCGCCGGCGGCGACATGAACGACAGGATGCACGTCGAGCCGGTCTTTGACCCTGTCGAGAACTACCGCCACGTCACCAGGTGGGCGGCGCGTGTGGGATCGACGGCCCGGATACCGGAGCTGATGCGGCGCGCCTTCTACCAGCTCCGCACCGGCAAGACCGGGCCGGTGCTGCTCGAGATAGCCGGGGACGTCTGGTTCTCCGAACTCGACGGCGAGCTGGACTACGAGCCGGTGAGACCCAGCAGGGCGGCGCCCGACCCGGCGGACGTAGCCGCGGCCGCCGAGGCGCTGCTCGCGGCCGAGCGGCCGGTGATACACGCCGGCCAGGGCTGCCTGTACGCGGAGGCATGGGACGAGCTCGAGGAGCTGGCGGAGCTGCTACAGGCCCCGGTGCTGACCACGATGCAGGGGAAGAGCGTCTTCCCCGAGGACCATCCCCTGGCTCTCGGCGCGGCCACCGTGTCGAAGACGAAGCAGTCCGTACACTTCGTCGCCAACGCGGACGTGATCTTCGGAGTCGGATGCAGCTTCACCTCGACGCACTACGGCATGGCGATTCCGACCGGCAAGATCATCGTCCACAACAGCGCCAATTCCGGCGACATCAACAAGGACGTCAGAGTGGACTTTCCGCTGCTGGGCGACGCCCGGCTGGCCCTCGGCGCGCTCATAGCCGAAGTCAAGGCCCGGACCGGCGGCGCCGGCAGGCAGACCGAGACCGACGTCGCGGCGGAGGTGGCAGCGGTCAAGCAGGAGTGGCTGGACGACTGGATGCCCCAGCTCACCTCGGACGAGGTGCCCATCAACCAGTACAGGATCATCTGGGACCTGCTGCACCACGTCGACCGGGCGAACACGATCATCACCCACGACTCCGGCAGCCCCAGGGAGCAGCTCGTGCCGTTCTGGGAGTGCGTCGCCCCCAGGACCTACATGGGTTGGGGGAAGTCGACTCAGCTTGGCTACGGTCTCGGCCTGATTATGGGGGCGAAGCTCGCAGAGCCGGACAAGCTTTGCATCAACATCATGGGCGACGCGGCCGTAGGCATGGTGGGGATGGACATAGAAACGGCCGTGAGGAACAAGCTGGGCATCCTGTCCATCGTGTTCGACAACGACGTCATGGCCATCGAGCGCAACAACCAGCCATACACGGCAGACACGATGGACTCGTTGGCGCTGGGCGGCGACTACAAGACCATCGCGGAGGCGCTCGGCGCGTGGAGCAAGGTCGTCGACAGGCCGGACGACTTCATCCCGGCGCTCGACGAGGCCATCGCGGTGACGAAGACGGGCCGGCCGGCCCTGCTCGATTGCATCGTCAAAGAGGGCTACGACTTCTCGCGCTACTAGCAGACCTTTGCCTGGCCGTCATTCCCGCGAAGGGAGACCCTTGCACAACCGTCATTCCCGCGAAGGCGGGATGTTTGCACAACCGTCATTCCCGCGAAGGCGGACCTTTGCACAATCGTCATTCCCGCGAAGGCGGGAACTTTGCACAACCGTCATTCCCGCGAAGGCGGGAATCTAGCGGTGGGCTCTCCAACCAGGAACATCTGCGCATAGGGCCCGGCGCGACAGCCAGAGGAGGAACGACATGATCACAGGCATGAACCACGCCGGCGTCGTCGTCAAGGACCTCGAGCAGGCTCTGGAGTTCTACCACGGGGTGCTCGGTCTCCAGATCATCGCTCGCCGCGAGCGGGAGGGCGGCCCCATAGACCAGGTCGTCGGCTACCCGAACACCCACCTGATGATCGCCAACGTCGGCTTCGATCAGCACACCAGCATCGAGCTGATCCAGTACGCGCATCCGCCGCCCGACGACCGGCCGACTGAGGAGCGCGCCGTGCTTGGCGGCAGCCACATCTGCTTCGACGTGGACGACATCGACGAGACGCACCGCGCGATCGTCGAGGGAGGCGCCACCGAGCTGAACCCACCCGTCGAGATCGTTCCGGGCCGCAAGGCGTGCTACATGCAGGACCCAGACGGCAACTGGATCGAGCTCCTCCAGATAAGCTAGAGGCAGACCGCGCCGCGGGCGACTGTTGACCATGCCGTCGTCTTCCCCCGCGTCGTCGATCCGATGAGTTCCCGTTACTACTCGGTCGGCTTTTCGGCTAGCCTGGCCATCGTGATACTATGGAGGCAGGTAAGGAGGGGCTAGAGTCTCGTGGCCATTCTAGGAACCGCCTACATCTACGTGACAGGAGTAGCCGAGCGGGAAGGGGATCAATGGGTATCCTTCTGTAAGGAGTTGGGAACGGCAAGCTGTGGTGACACGCCAGAGGAAGCCCTTGCCAACCTTGACGAAGCTGTCCAAGTCTACCTCGAAACCCTGGCGGAATACGGCGAGCTTAGCCGCGTATTCGGTGAACGCGGCATAGTTGTTGGCCGAGACATGGCGACAGAGAAAGCTGCCGACCAGGATGCGAACGGCAGAATCACTCGCGGCAGACGCGTTGAGATCCCGGTAGGTGCCTAGGCATCGAGTACCGCTTTGTTCCAGCAGAGCGATTGTCAGCGCGTTGGAACGGCTGGGCGCCTATCGGGCCAGAGTTCGCGGAAGCCATGCTACGTACCGGCGCCCCGGACCTGACGGTCGCCATTTGACCACAGTCGTCGTTCTCGGGAAGTCGGAGATTCCCAGGGGAACGCTTCGGCGAATTCTTGCGGACCTTGAGATCTCTGCAGAGGATTTCATCCGAGAGCTATGATCATCCAGCTCCGGCCGCTCATCGGAAGTCGAGGTGTTGGTTAATGCAGGTGGACATGCACGCGGCGAAGTCGCAGCTTTCCCGTCTTGGCGAGCTGGCCTGGCGGGGAGAGCGGATCGTTATC
Organism: Dehalococcoidia bacterium; assembly: GCA_965261815.1. Classification (GTDB taxonomy): domain Bacteria; phylum Chloroflexota; class Dehalococcoidia; order Lucifugimonadales; family CAZENU01; genus CAZENU01. Next base: position 1,370,449 of record CBDHDR010000002.1, on the reverse strand, counting down.
TTGAAGGCGGGCAAGCCGTACTTGGACCTGGTGCCGCACCGGGGCCCGGAGCGCAGGCTCGGTGTGCTGAAGGGGAAACTATGGATATCTCCGGACTTCGACGAAACGCCGTCAGACCTCATTCAGGCCTTCGAGGGCCGGTAGTGCAGCGCGGCGCCGTAGACGGTGTCCGGCGTTCGGTCTGATATAATCGCGGCCCGCCGAATACGGCGCCAAGGAGGCCGCTCGTGGTGAAGCTGAGCGACGTCAATACCCGGGACATCCGCGACGCCATCGAGCTCGGCTGCCGCACCATGTCGAGCGTCTTCGACCCCGAGGACCGCGACATCCCCTACTTCCGCGCTCGCGCCCGTCCCGACGCCTTCCTCGGGCTCCCGTCCGAGAACCACGTCCCCGGCCGCCACCTGAACGCGATGCTCAACGCCGAGGACGCCGCCGGCATACGCCTCGACGAGGACGCCGTCGACAAGCACGCCCGCGCCTGCTTCTTCTCCTACGGCGGACCGCTGCCGCTGCCGCTGCACCGCGTCGACCCACCCGCCGGACAGCCGTCGAAGCTGCTCGTGCACGACATCCGGGAGGGCTTCCACGCCCTCTACTCTCTCGTGAAGTACCGCCGCTCCGAGAGAGCGCGGGAGCTGGCCGAGGCCAGCATCGCGGCCATCTTCGACCTGTGGCGCCCGGACACGGGCTGGGACGTCGCCGGGCTGGGGGATCACGGCGCCGAGTTCTGGGACCATCCGGCGAAGTCGCTGGTCTACAACCTGGGCCGGTCGGTCGGCCCGCTGGTGAAGTACTACCGGGCCACGGGATACGGCCCCGCCCTCGAGCTGGCCGTCGCGCTCAAGGAGAAGCTGATCGCGGACATCTACCTCGAAGACGGCTCCCACGACAACGACCGGTTCAGCCACCACAGCCACTCAACGACGTGCGTATTGTCGTCCCTGGCGCAGCTCGCGGACCTGACGAGCGACTCCAACCTGATGGACCGCGTCAGGGTGTTCTACGACAACGGCCTCCAGACGATACGGGACGAGATCGGCTGGTCGATCGAGGCCACCGCCGAGCCCGACGAGGACTACCCGCAGGGACGCAACCCCGACCGTGGCGAGTCGAACAACACGGGAGACATCGTCGAGACGGCGTTGATCCTGGGCCGCTGGGGCCGCGCAGAGTACTACCAGGACGCCGAGCGCATCCTGAGAGGCCACCTGCTGCCGTCCCAGCTCCGGGACGTCTCCTGGATGGAGCAGCCGGACAACCCCGACGACGTCGACGGCAGGCGCGACGTCGCGGAGCGGATGCGCGGCGCCTTCGGCACCCCGGCGCCCTACGGCCACGAGGCGATAGGCATGCCGGGAGTCGGCTTCGCGATGGACATAGTCGGCGGCTCCGTTGGCTCGCTCTGCGAGGCGTACCGAGAGGTCTCCAGGCGGGACGAGGCGGGCCACTGGGTCAATCTGCTGTTCGACCACGAGACCGCCGATGTCCAGGTCGAGTCGCCGTACACGCACCCGGCGCTCACGGTCCGCGTGAAGCGGCCGGGGCCTCTCTTCGTTCGGATGCCGCTGTGGACCGACCCCGCCGAGGTCGTGATAGACGGCGCGGCGGCCCGGCCGCGTTTCGCCAACGGCTACTTCTTCGTGCCCGAGCCGCCGGTCAACCGCCCCATCTCGTTTCGGTTCCCTCTGCCTGCCGAAGAAGTCACTATGCGGCACAGGACACGCGACATCCGCGTGCGATTCCGCGGGGACGAGGTCGTGGCTATGGATAACCACGGCGCCTATCTCACATACTTCGACCCGTTCGACATCACGTGAGCCAGGTGACGAGGGCGGTGGGCATGAACAACGACATCGTCGACGTGCTGGTAATCGGGGCGGGCCCCTCGGGCGCCGCGTTCACGTGGAGTCTGAGCGAGGCCGGCGTCGACGTCCTCTGCCTGGAGCAGGGCGACTGGCCCGACAAGACAGCGTACCCGCAGTTGTTCGACGACCACGAGGTCCGCAGGCAGTCGGAGTGGCACCCCGATCCGAACGTTCGGGGACTGGCCCAGGACTACCCGATCAACGTCGCCGATTCGGACATCTACCCGCTGATGCACAACGCCGTCGGCGGCAGCAGCATCCACTGGGGCGCGCACTTCCCACGGTTCCACCCGTCGGACTTTCGAATGAAGACCCTGGACGGCGTGGGCGTGGACTGGCCCGTCTCCTACGGCGAGATCGAGCCCTACTTCGACCTGAACGACAGGATGCTGGGCATCGCGGGCCTGGACGGAGACACGGCGTACCCGCCGAAGTCGCCGAGGCAGATGCCGCCTCTGCCGCTGGGCGTCCTCGGCGAGACGATGGTGAAGGGGTTCGACAGGCTGGGCTGGCACTGGTGGCCGTCGGACAGCGCCATAAACACGACCGAGTACGATGGCCGGGACGCATGCAACTTCGCCGGCCCCTGCGAGCTCGGATGCACCCGCGGCGCGAAGGCCACGGCCGACGTCACCTACTGGCCCAAGGCGCTGGCCAACGGCGCCAGGCTCATGACCGGGGCGCGAGTCCGCGAGATCACCGTGGACGGCGACGGCCTGGCTTCCGGCGTCGTCTACCACGACGCCGAGGGCGCCGTGCGCGAGCAGCGGGCCCGCAACGTCGTGATGGCGTGCAACGCCGTCGGCACCGCGCGGCTGCTCCTCAACTCGCGGTCGGCGCGCTTCCCGGACGGCCTGGCGAACGGCAGCGGCCTGCTGGGCAAGCACCTGATGATGCACCCGGTCGCGATGGTCACGGGAGTCTTCGACCAAGAGGTAGACGGATACAAGGGCCCGCTCGCGTGCGCCCTGTTCAGCCACGAGTTCTACGAGACCGACACGAGCCGTGGGTTCGTGCGCGGCTACGGCTTCCAGGTCGTCAGGACGTTCGGGCCCGTTTCGGCCGCGCTGGGCGGCGTCGCCGGACATTCGCGGGTGCCGTGGGGCAAGAGCCACCGGGAGGCCTTCTCCGAGCTCTTCAACCACTGCATAACCGTGGCGATCGTCGGCGACGATCTGCCGGAGCCGTCCAACCGGGTCGAGCTGGACCCGGAGCTGACCGACGACGACGGGATTCCGGCGCCGCGAATCGTCTACAAGACGAGAGACAACAGCAGGAAGATGCTCGACCACGGCATCGCGCGGGCCGAGGAGCTGATGGAGGCCGCCGGCGCCCGGCGCACAATGACCAACCCTCAGATCAGGGCCGGCGGCTGGCACCTCCTGGGGACCGCGCGGATGGGCGACGACCCCGGCAGCTCGGTCGTGAACTCCCACGGGCGCTCCCACGACGTCCCGAACCTGTACGTCGTGGACGGCAGCGTCTTCGTGACGGGAGGCGCGGTGAACCCGACGTCTACGATCCAGGCGCTGGCGCTCCACGTGGCCGACGCCTTCAAGCGGAGTGCGGGGAAGTGAACGGGGGGAGCGCGCAGCCATGACCGCCGCGAAGAGAGTCTTCACCGACTTACAGCGCGAGCTGCTGACACGGGTGCTCGACCGCATCGTTCCGTCGGGCGATGGTCTGCCCGGCGCGGGCGAGCTCGGCGTCGGCGAGTTCGTCGAGAGCACCGCGGGCTCCGCGCCCCGACAGAACCGTCATTCCCGCGAAAGCGGGAATCTATCCCCGACGCGCCTGCTCGTCGACGGCCTGAAGCTGATAGAGGTGACTAGCGGACGGAGCGGCTCCGAGGCCTACGGCGAGCTCGACGACGACGCCAGGGACCAGGTGCTGAGAGACGTCGAGTCGACATCGCCGGAGTTCTTCGACGAGCTCGTGCGGCTAACGTACGTCGGGTACTACTCCCAGCCCCGGGTCGCGGCTGCCCTGGGCCTCGAGGCGCGTCCGCCGCAGCCGCTGGGGTTCGACATGCAGCAGGGCGACCTGTCGCTGGTGGAAAACGTCAGAGAGCGCGGCCCCGTCTACCGCGACGTCTGACGGGACGGACCGCATCGTAGCGGCCTCATTACTTGGCGCAACTGCCCACCATACCGTTCCTCACCATCGCTTGGTGAACAGGATGACTGGAGACGTGGCGGGACTGCTTAGACTCGATCATCTGCCGACTCCTGTGAGAATAGCCGGTCGTTGAAACCGGAGGCGCTGTAACGCCGCCTGCTTACCCTGGGGTGCCTTTGTGAAGATAGTCCGAAACAACCACGATGACATATATCCCGCGGGCCCTACCTACATCCGCTCTGTACGGGCCGGCGCCACCCTGTACATCTCCGGTTGCACTGCCCGCGGCTCCGAGGCGGAAGGTGGCCCCGTCCTGGACCAGCTCGGGGTCACACTCGACCGCATCGTGCGTATCGTCGAGGCGGAGGGCGGCACCGCCGCCAACATCGTGGCCATGACGACCTTTGCCACCGACATGACCACCATGTGGCCAATCGACGACCAGCAGGTCGCCGTGTGGGAACATTTCTTCAAGGGCGTCTGGCCTGCTAACGCCTACGTCGAAGTCAGCGCTCTGGCCGAGCCGGGACTTGATGTTGAGATCACAGCCACAGCCGTCCTCGACGATGACTAGCGGCAACCCCATGCCACGGTGCCGCAGGCAGTGACCGCAGGGCGATGACGGCGCTGCCCCAGATGCACGCCGGCGTGCCAAAAGATACCATTGCAGTCTCGCCTGGCCCACCCAACTGGAAAAAATCGAGAATCTTCATTCGACGGACTCAATAGACACGGGAAACTCAGGTACTCGTGGGCGGTCGATTTCGGTCCATTCAAGCTACGTCGGATTGCTAGACAGTAACGCCCCACAACGGCCTGCCGGAGAGGGTGGGGCCGTTGGGAACGGGCAGGGCAATCGCATTTCAATGAGCCAGTACCAAGAGTAAGTAATCTTCGTCCCATCCGGCGCGCTTGCGCTTGGCGGCCAGACCCCCCTTTGATGTGGTTTCACGCTTGAGCATGTTCAGCGCCATGCGACGCAGCACGGATAAGTTCTGTGCTGCATTGCCCTGCCTCACCCTGCTGTCGTCTTCGCCGAAAGCTACGTCCAACACCCAGTGGACAGAGTTCTCGATCCCCCAATGCGTTCTGACGCTTGCGAGCAGCACTTGCGCGTCGTTCGGCAGACTCGATATGTAGTAGCGGGTCTGAATGGACGTCTTACCATCCTCAATCCGCTCGGACTCGACCATCACCACGCTCGTCAGCTTCGTCCACTCATTGCGGTCGTTTATGTAGCTGAGGTGGTCGGGGTCTGAGACAGACCAACACCGTCGTGTCTCGATTCTGCCATGGCCTTTGTTTACCGTCTCATGGAAGTCGTGGTCGAGATAGTCAAAACCGGTCTGTCGGGCCTGTTCAAACGTATCCGTTACGTCTTGGTGGAGTTGGGGTTGGTTCTCCTTGAGGGCCAGGACGTAGTCAGCGCCTTGGTCGATAATCGTCGTCGCTATATCTTTCTGACACCCCATCGCGTCGATGGTCACTGTGCATCCTGACACGTCCAACGTAGTGAGCAGTTCGGGTATGGCCGTGATCTCGTTGGACCGCTCATCCACCTTGGTCTGACCGAGGATCAGACGATTGACCGACGCCCACGCGCTCACCATGTGGATTGCGGACTTGCCCGCAACTCCGTCGTGCGAGCGACGAAGTGTCTTTCCGTCTATGGCCACGACCTGACCTCTGGTTACGTCGTTGACCGTATGGACCCATTCCTCGAAACACTCCTCGAACTGAACGGGGTCCAACCTCGCAAAGACCCTCCCAAAAGTGTCGTGCGACGGGATTCCATTGGGCAGTTCAAGCAGTCGGCTGAACCAGTCCTTCTTGGCCTTGCCGAACATCTCTACATCCACCCATGAGTCGGCTCCACAGATGACGGCGCAGATGGCTATGACGATGACATCTATGAGTTTGTGCCGTTTTGCGTGACCGGTTCGGGGGTCTGTCAACTTGGCGAACTGATCGGTCAGCAAGCCTACGGGTGAATTGTCCATGAGGTCACTCCCTCGCTAAAGAATGACCACATCTTACTGGATATTGTCTTATACTTGTCTAAATGCGATTGCCCTGTGGGAACGGGCGTGGCGCGCAACCTGGGCACCGAACCCTGCTACCCTGTCCGGATCTAAGCTGGCCCAGCCCGGACGCACAAGTGGGCCGCCCGCTACGACAAGCCGCTGGAACGCTCGGCCTGCGTCGCCTGTCCTTTCCAGTCCCGCCAGCGATGGGTGGAGACGATGCGCAGGTGGCGGTGCTGTTGCTGTCCTCCATCAACCGCGCGTGGCAACCCAGACGACATGATGTGCGCCTCCCTTGCGGCTGCTTCTACCACGCGCCCGCACCTTGACTTCATCCACCTCGAAACCGGCACGGCGCAAACGTCTGACGAATGGCGGTTGAGAACCGGCAGACCATATCGCCAATACCCCGCCGCGCCGCAACGCCGCGTAGGTGGCGGTCAGCCCCGGCAGGCTGTAAAGCCAGTCGTTGCTCTTTCGGACCATCGCCTCCGCGCCATTGTCGACATCAAGCATGATGGCATCGTAGTCACCTCTGGCGGCCGTTATCAACTGGATAACGTCGGCTTCATGGAGTTCAGTCCGGCGGTCGTCAAGAGGCCGGCCGGCCAAATCGGCAAGCACTCCCCGGTTCCATTCAACCACGGCTGGCACCAGCTCCGCGACCACCACCCGGGCATCCTCGCCAAGGATGTCCAGCGCCGTTCTCACCGAGTAGCCCATTCCCAGACCGCCGATCAGAACGCGGGCCCTCGGCCGTTTTGCCAAGTTCTGACAGCCCAGTCTGGCCATGGCTTCTTCTGACCCATAAACCCGGCTGTTCATGAGTTCCTGGTTATCCGCTCTGAGCGAGAACTCAGAGTCATGTTGGTACAAAACGAGCTCCGCTCCTCCGCCAGGGGTTTGGGCTCGGCCGATCAACTGCCAAGGCTTCATTGATACCTCACGATCATGTCTGGAGCAGCCGGTCTTCCACGGTCTCCACGTCCGCTTAGTGGGAAGCTCAAACCCGGCCAGCTGGTACTCGCAGCATGGTAGGCGAGTGCCAGGCTTTCGAGATCAGACGATGTTACCGTAGCTCAGCGAAGATTGCTTATTACAAGAACAAGCCCTCAGCCCTCAGCCCTCAGCCCTCAGGAGCCGAGTACTCCAGCATCTTGCGCACCGTGTCCCGGTGCAGACCGAACACCCGGGCAGCCTCCCGAGTGCTCATCCCCTCCACCATGCAGGCCCGGCGCACCCGAACGTACAGTTCCACCTTGTACATCCTTCACACCCGCCTCGCCGGTCCATATTACTCCGCCCTTTACATCGACCCCCGAGCAGCGAAAGGAGATCCTGCAGATGGTCGTGGATGAGGTCATCGTCCACAGGAACGACAACGTGGACATCACGCTGGCTATACCCATTGAAAGTGAGCCCACTACGGAAGATTCCGTATCCGTAACAACTTTAGAATCCGTGACAACTTCAACACCTTTATCCGTGAGACACAATAGCAACGGAAAACTCAGGTACTCGTGGGCGGTAGATTTGGGTCCATTCAAGCTACGTCGGATTGCTAGACAGTAGCGCCCCACAACGGCTTGCCGGAGAGGGTGGGGCCGTTGGGAACAGGCTTGGCGCGCAACCTGGGCACCGAACCCTTGTCAACGTCCCGTTGGCCATACGTGCCTTTTCCCCTATACTGCCAGCCGGGTCCGGCTATAGTCTCACTGTAATTGATTAGCGGATGGAAGGGAAGGGTGTTCAGAGTGAAGGGGAGTAGATGGGAGTGCCGCTGAACACAGCGCAGAGCCGGTCCACGACAGGCTGGTCGCCTCCATTGCGCTCCAACGTCCTGATTACGCTGGTGAAGGCTGAGAACGCATCGGCCCCCTCCACCGTCTTGGAGCAGTGCGATACCTTCCGCGCGATCACTGCCGGGCGGAGCGCTCGTTCAGCACGGTTGTTGGTCGGCTCAATGCCCGGATCGTCCAGGAAGCGCAGCAGGTTGCCCCGGTCGTCGTGCCAGCCCAACTCGTTCTGCAGCCTCAAGTTGTCCGCATCAGCCATCGGGCGGTCGCGGAGATGATAGCTCAGCTGTTGCTTCAACCGTTCGGCCTGGACCGCAAAGTTCTCAGCCTCTCCTCGGTGATATGCCCTCCACAGGTCCATCGCTTCTCGCAAAAGCGCACTCAGACTCTTGCCGAAGCTGCGTCCCCTCCCTGTCTTGGTCTGGACCACCTCGCTGACCGAGCGCAACACGTGCGCCAGACACTTCTGCTGCCTCACCTCGGACAGCGCCTGGGCGTCGTAGCTGCGGCCCCGATCAGTCACCATCACCCCTCCATAGTCCGAGGGGACCACCTCCCGCACCTCTTCGTTCCGGTGACGAGCACGGACTTGATACACCGCAGCCTCATCCGTCTCGAACGCCATCAGAAACGCTCGCTCGCCTCCCACTCGCCAGCCCGTGTCGTCGGTGTGGACGAACGGACTCGCCCGCACCGATGTCCGCAACTTGCGGTAGGCATCACCCACCGCACCCTTGGCACGACGCAGCGCGTCCTGGCTGATCGCTCCCTGGCTCACTCTCACACCAGTCAGCGCTCTGAGAACGGCAGGAACCTTCCGTACCGGAACGCCCACCCCATAGTGGAGCACGTGGGCCGCCGCCATCAGCCGCTTCCCCACTCGGTGGGCGCTGGCCCCGTACTGGTCAGGCGCTATGTCCGGATGACGCCCTCGCACAGCCTTGCCGCACGACCGGCACCGGCATACCTGCACACGATACGCCGTTACCTGGGGACGTGGGACCGGTGGAAGGTCGGTCACGTAGGCAAGCCGCACTCCCTCATGTTCGAGGACGCCTCCACATCCGGGGCAGGTGTCCCCCAACACTGGCACTGCTACAACCGGCTCGGTCACCTCATCGGCAGACGGCGGCTTGCGGTAGATGAACTGCCCCGTACCCGGCTTGCGGCCAGGACGCTTGGGCTTGCTGCTGCGCCTGCCCTTGGAGAACGGCGCAGCCTGTCGCTTTCCCGCTCGCTTGGCCTCGGCGAGTTCCTTATGCAACTCTTCGTTGGCTGCCGTCAACCGCGCGTTCTGCTCTTGAAGCCGCGTCACCAACGCGATAAACTGATCCCGTTCAGAGGGGGACAAGCTTGGGGAACTGCACATAGCCAAAGTCTAAACCAGCACCCAGCGCTCGCCGCAACCCCTCTACGGGCCACTAAACCGCTAATCAATTACGTCTCACTCCTAGGAGGAAGGATTTTGGCGAGTCCATCCTACAGGATTGTCGAGTACGACCAAAGATGGTCCGCCTTGTACGAAGAGGAGAAAGCCATTGTAGTGGCTGCCACAGGCCTCGTGGCCAAACGTGTGGAGCACATAGGCAGCACTGCCGTTTCGGGACTCGGGGCAAAGCCGATCATCGACCTGATGGTCGGCGTCTTGAGGGTAGAAGTCGCACAACAGCAGATAGAGGTTCTGGAAAGCGTGGGGTACGAGTGGCGCGGCGAGACTGTTCCGGGTACTCTGTACTTGCGCAAGGCCGAGCCCCGCAGATTCAACCTTCACTTGACTCAATGGGAAAGCAAGTTTTGGATAGACCACTTGCTATTCCGTGATTTCCTGCGGACGCATCCTGAGATCGCCCGACAGTACGAAAGTCTGAAGCGCGAGTTGATGACGCGGCTGGCAACCGATCCTCCAGCTTACAACTCTGCGAAGACTTCCTTCATCGAGTCTATCGTGCAGCAAGTCCGTTGTTGTACAGCAGGCACAGGAGTTGTGGAACTGGCGGATATATGCCGCATGACAGACACCCCCCAAGATTCTGGTTGACGGCCGGTGTGGTCATGGCGAAAGGGAGTATGCGAATGGGCGTTGAGCCGTGGCATCTTGAACAGGGAAGAGGTCGCTGAGACGAAGAAGAGCGGTTCTTTTCGGTAGTGACCTGTCTCGGGCGGTATCAGCATTGCAGCCCCCACCAGACTGGACCGAGCGACCACGAGCCGATTCGCATCTGTCGATACCCCCGCACGACGCGCGGGCGAACAGGAGACGAGATGATTACCGACTTCCGACACACCGCCGAGAAGCTCCAGCGCCGCATCGACGAGATCGCGGCCTACGTCTACCGCGAACGGGCGCCGATCTCCGGCTGGCGCGTCGGGCCCGGCGAGCTGCCGGGCGCCGAGGCCCCCGCGTTCGACGACAGCGGGTGGGCCGAGTTCCGGCCGCTGGAGCATATCGACGTGCCGGTGTGGCTGAGGGCGCGCGTGATGGTCCCCGCGAGCTTCGACGGCCAACCGGCCGCCCTGTACCTGCGGTTGGAGGGCGTCGAGCATTCGCTGTTCGGGACCGAGACGCTCGTCTACGTGGACGGCGAGCTCGTGCACGGCACCGACCCGTACCACCCGGAGATCGTGCTGAGCGAACGCGCCGAGGCTGGCCGCGAGTACTCCGTCGCGCTCCACCTGTTCTGGCGACCCGACCTGAAGTACGTCAAGATGCACCCGCAGCGCAGGCTGGAGCCGCCGGTCGAGGCGATGGTCACGGAGCTCGTGCGAATCGACCGGGCGGCCGAGCGCTTCTACTGGGACGCGGCCACGGCGCACGCCGCGGCCCTGACGATGGACGAGAACGACCTGCGCCGGCCGCGGACCCTGACGGCCCTGGACCGCGCCTTCGACCTGCTGGACCTGACGGAGCCCGTGGGAGGCGCCTACTACGAGTCGTTGGCGGAGGCCCAGGCGGCGCTGAGCGGCGGCCTTCCCCGTCGAGCCGATGCGCCCGACAGGCCGGAGCCGACCGCGGTGGCCGTCGGGCAGACGCATATCGACGTCGCCTGGCTCTGGTCGATCCCCGTCACCCACAAGAAGATCGCCCGCACCTTCGCCACGATGCTGCGCATGATCGAGCAGTACCCCGGCTACCGCTTCTTCCAGAACCAGCCGCAGGTCTACGAGTACTGCAAGCTCCTCTATCCGGACGTCTACGAGCAGGTGAAGGCCAGGGTGGCGGACGGTAGCTGGGAGGCCAACGGCGGCATGTGGGTGGAGCCGGACTGTAACGTCCCTTCGGGCGAGTCGCTGGTGCGGCAGCTCGTCTACGGGCAGCGCTACTTCCAGAGCGAGTTCGGCGTGCGCTCCGACGTACTCTGCCTGATGGACGTATTCGGCATGCCCGGCTCGCTGCCTCAGCTCATGCGGGCCAGCGGGATGAAGTACTTCGTCACCACGAAGATGTCGTGGAACCAGTACAACCGCATGCCCTACGACAGCTTCCAGTGGAAGGGCATCGACGGGACGAGCGTATTGACGCACCTGTTGACCGCGCCGGGCAAGACGGGTACCCGGACGGCGTGCAACGCGGTCCTAGACCCGGAGATCGTGAAGGCGTCCTGGGATAACTACCAGCAGAAGTTCATCAACGAGAAGGTCCTGTTCACCTACGGCTACGGCGACGGCGGCGGAGGCCCGTCCAAGGACATGCTGGAGCGGGCCGGAAGGCTGGCCGAGCTGGACGTGCCCGTGGGCTTGGAGATGGGCACGGTCGGCGGTTTCTTCCACGACCTGGAGCGGCGGATCGAGGAGGAGCGCGTCCCCGAGTGGAACGGCGAGTTGTACCTCGAATTCCATCGCGGCACGTACACGACGCGCGGCAACTCCAAGAGGCTGAACCGCAAGAGCGAGGTGCTATATCACGACGCCGAGCTGTTCGGCACGGTTGCGGCGACGCTGCTGGGGCGTCCCTATCCGCGTGAAGCCCTGACTGAGGGTTGGAAGCTGATCCTGGTCAACCAGATGCACGACATTCTGCCCGGCACGACGACCCCGGACGTCGACGTCTACAGCCGGATTGACTACGAGCGGATCTTCGAGCTGGGGCAGGCCGCCCTGAGTGGAGCGCTCGACGCCATCGCCGCCAACGTCGGCTCGGGGTCGTCCGGCTTCGTGCTCTTCAACTCGCTGTCATGGGAGCGCGACGACGTGGCCCGGGTGCGCCTGAACGGCGCGCCGCCGGAGTTCCACGTCACCGACGGCTCGGGGTCGATGGTCCCGCACCAAGTGCTGCGTCGGGACTCGGAGGGGGTCGACCTGCTGCTCGCCGCACGGGACGTCCCGTCATGCGGCTACGCCGCGTACGCGCTGCGAAGCGGGCCGGCGCCGGCGCCCGAGGCTTCGACGGCGGTGAGCGAGACGGCGCTGGAGAACCGGTTCTTCCGCATCGAGCTCGACGAGCGGGGCGAAATCTCGTCGCTGTACGACAAGCGCGCGGGCCGCGAGGTCCTCCCCGCGGGATCGAAGGCCAACCTGCTGCAGATGTTCGAGGACAAGCCGCTCGACTTCGACGCGTGGGAGATCGAGATCTACTACCAGAACAGGATGTGGGAGATCGACGGCCTGGAGTCGATCAGAGTGATAGAGACCGGCCCCGTACGCGCGGGCGTAGAGCTCAGGCGCCGGTTCGGGCGGTCGTCGGTCGTCCAGCGGATGTACATCTACGACGAAGTGCCCAGAATCGATTTCGAAACGGAGATCGACTGGCATGAGAAGCATCGGCTGCTCAAGGTGGCCTTCCCGGTCGACGTTCACAGCACCAGCGCCACGTACGAGATCCAGTTCGGCAACGTTGAGCGCCCGACGCACTGGAACACGTCGTGGGACTGGGGGCGATTCGAGGTCTGCGGGCAACGCTGGGCCGATCTCTCCGAGGGCGACTACGGCGTATCGCTGCTCAACGACTGCAAGTACGGCCACGACGTCAAGGACAACGTCCTGCGGCTGACGCTGCTCAAGTCGTCCACGGCGCCGGACCCGAAGGCGGACGAGGGCCATCACCTGTTCACCTACAGCCTGTACCCGCACGCCGGAAACTGGCGCAACGGCACGATCAGACAGGGCTACGAGCTCAACTATCCGCTGCTGTCCGCCCCGGCCGACGGCGCGGGAACGCTGCCCGGCAGACTGTCCTTCGTATCGACTGACCGGGACAACGTCGTCGTCGACACGGTCAAGCTGGCGGAGGACGGCGACGAGGTTATCGTGCGGGCGTACGAGGCGTACGACCAGCGCGGCGACGTGTCCCTGCAATTTGGCCCGCCGGTCGTGCGGGCGTTCGACTGCAACCTGCTGGAGGAGGACCGGGAGCCCATCGACGTCGCGGACGATCGCGCCTCCCTCTACGTCACTCCGTACCAGGTCCGGACCATAGCCGTGGAGACGGCGGCCTTCGACCATGGTCGCCGAGGAGGAGGTAAGCCATGATCGGAGTGTTGACTCATCACTGGGCGAAGGAGGGCAAGGTCGCCGAGGCCCGGGCGCTGCTGGACGGCAACGGCAGGGCCCAGAGCAAGGCGCCCGGGTTCGTGAGCCGCGTCACCCTGCACGCGCTGACCGATCCCGCGAAGATCACCTCCCTCGTGACGTGGGACAGCGAGGAGATATACGAACAGTGGCGGGCCAGTCCGGAGCGCGCCGCAGCCATGGCGGGCGCCTACGAGCTATGGTCGAGGCCGCCCGAGTCGGAACGCTTCGAAGTAGCCGGGTAGGAGCCCGCGTAACTGTTCAGTCTTGAGGGGCCGACACAACCCGTTCACCCGAGTAGCGTCGGTGCTTCACCCCGCCAATGGTGGTGTGGGCCCGTCCCTACCAGGACTTCGACGGGCGCAGCACCGTCGTGCCGACCAATGAGGGACTCTACAGAGGTGGGCCGGCTCAACGGGCCGAATTGCGCAAAACAGCACGGCTGTGCTATCCTGCTCGCATGGAACAGACCCAGGCTCATCACGCCTCCCCCACAGGCGGCGCGCTTCCGACCACGGCGCGCGAGACAACCCCCGCCCCATTCTCGCTGCGGCGTCCCGACTCGGATAGGGCGAGCGATACACCGGGTGTCTCATTTCCCGGCCCAGGTGTCTCACCCGACAGATAGAAACGAGACAGAATGGGACAGAATGAGACAGTTGGAGCGAATGTACTGGCCGGCGGCCTCACCAGGAGAGGGATTGACGCGCTCTCGTGGCCATTCGCCTCATCGAGTCTGAACTGCTACGTGACCGTGTGTCAGATTGACCCTATCTGGCCCCTGTGCTATATTCTGAGCCGCGTTTACAATCGAATCTTGAAGTGCGTTGAAGGGGAGTAGTAGCGGGCAGGCGGCAGAGAGCCGGTGATTTGTGAAAGCCGGCGCCGTTCGTGAACTCGCCCTGGAGCACCCGGCCTGAAGGGAAGCAGAGGTGACATGGCGCAGCGGGATACATACGCAGTGACGGCGTATCCTGCGCGCGCTATCGTCATCGTCCGCCTCAGCTAGGGTCGGGCGGTCGGCGCCGTTAACGCCTGAGAGTGGCCCCGATTCGATCGGGGCAAATTGGGTGGTACCACGAGATCCGGCATCCCGTCCCTTTGAGGCGGGATTTTTTTATGGGCAAAAAGACCGGCACACGTGGCACAGGAGACGAGAGAACAATGAAGTTCACAGGTTCACAACTGGTTTGCGAGAGCCTGCTCCGAGAGGGCGTCGACACGATCTTCGGCCTTCCCGGCGGGGCGATCCTGCCGCTTTACCAGACGCTGCCTGAGTACCCGCAGCTCCGGCACATCCTGGTGCGGCACGAGCAGGGGGCGGCGCACGCCGCCGACGGCTACGCCCGAGTTACCGGCCGACCCGGCGTCGCGTGGGCGACGTCCGGTCCCGGCGCCACCAATTTGGTCACCGGCATAGCGACGGCCCAGATGGACTCCGTCCCGATGGTACTGGTGACCGGCCAGGTGTCCAGGGCGTCCATCGGCACGGACGCCTTCCAGGAGACCGACACGACCGGCATCACCCTGCCGATCACCAAGCACAACTACCTCGTGATGGACCCGCGCGACATCCCGCGCGTGATGAAGGAGGCGTTCCACATCGCCTCCACGGGACGCCCGGGCCCTGTGCTCGTCGACGTTCCGAAGGACGTCCAGCAGGAGGAGGTCGAGCTGCCCAACGGCTTCGAATATCCGGAGACGGTCGACCTGCCCGGCTACAAGCCGACGCTGGAGGGCCACGGCAGCCAGATCAAGAAGGCCGCAAAGCTCATCTACGAGTCCGAGCGCCCGGTGATCCTGGCGGGACACGGCGTGATCTTCTCGGGCGCGTTCGACGAGCTGAGAGAGCTGGCGGAGAAGGCGCAGATCCCGGTCATCACGACGCTGCTCGGGATCAGCAGCTTTCCCGACGACCACCTGCTGTGCGTCGGCATGCCGGGGATGCACGGCATGGCGTACGCCAGCCTCGCCATCGAGGAGGCCGACCTGCTGATCGCCCTGGGTATGCGCTTCGACGACCGGATCACCGGCAAGCTCTCCGCCTTCGCGGTGAACTCGAAGAAGATACACGTCGACATCGACCCGTCGGAGATCGGCAAGAACGTCGCCGTCGACGTGCCGATAGTGGGCGACCTGGCGCGGGTGCTGCGCAAGCTCAACCCCAAGGTGGCCGAGGCCAGCCGCATCGAGTGGCTCAAGCGCATCGAGGAGCTGAAGGCCGACCACCCGTCGATGAATATCCGGGAGACCGACAAGCTGCTGCCCCAGTACATCATCCGCGAGCTTTCGGAGGCGACCAACGGCCAGGCCATCGTCGTGACCGGAGTGGGCCAGCACCAGATGTGGGCTGCGCAGCACTACAAGTACACGGTGCCGCGCAGCCTCGTGACGTCCGGCGGCTCCGGCGCCATGGGCTACGAGGTGCCAGGCGCGATGGGAGCGCAGGTCGGAGCGCCGGACAGGGTCGTCTGGTCCGTCGCCGGCGATGGCGGCTTCCAGATGACGATGGCGGAGCTCGCCACGCTGACGGAGAACAAGATCCCGGTCAAGTTCGCCATCATCAACAACCGCTATCTCGGCATGGTGCGGCAGTGGCAGGAGTTCTTCTACGCGAAGTCGTACGTCGCCACGGAGTACACCCACAACCCGGACTTCGTGAAACTGGCCGACGCGTTCGGCATGCTCGGAATCCGTGTGACGGACAAGAGCCAGGTGCGCGGCGCGCTGGAGAGGGCGATGCAGTACGACGGCCCCGCGCTGATCGACTTCGTGGTGGAGGAAGAGGAGAACGTCTTCCCGATGATACCGGCGGGGCAGACGATCCAGGAGCTGATCGAGGAGCCCGTGCCCGAGGAGGTGCGGCGATGATGACCAACGGCACCGTCGACGGCGCGATGTCGCGCCACACCATCACGGCTTTGGTGCACGACAGGCCGGGTGTCCTCAACCGCATATCCAGCATGTTCCGGCGGCGCGGCTTCAACATAGCGAGCCTTGCGGTCGGCCAGAGCGAGGAGCCCGACCTCTCGCGCATGACCTTCGTCATCGAGGGCGACGACAGGATCGTCGAGCAGATGACGAAGCACCTGCACAAGCTGATCGACGTCATCAAGGTGTCCGACATCTCCTACCAGAACATCGTTTCGCGCGAGCTCGCGCTGATCCGGGTGAGGGCAAACGTGCAGGCCCGCAGTGAGATCATGCAGATCGTCGACATCTTCAGGGCCAACATCATAGACGTGGCCGCCGATTCGCTGGTCGTCGAGGTCTCGGGCGACGAGGACAAGATCAACTCCCTCCAGGAGCTGCTCAAGAGCTTCGGCGTCCTGGAGATGATGAGGACGGGGACGATCGCCATGGACCGCGGCGCCGGCGCGGCGCCGAGTCAGAGGAGAGCGTTGGCCAAGTCGGGCCGCTGGGGAGAGGCGTCCTCGGTATAGACAGGGCCGCTAGTCCGGGTTAGCTGAAGACAGGGAGCCGCAAAGGCGGAGAGCAACACCACATGACAAAGATGTACTACGAAAACGACGCCGACATGTCCCTGCTGGAAGACAAGACGGTGGGGGTAGTCGGCTACGGCAGCCAGGGCCACGCCCACGCGCTAAATCTGAAGGACAACGGGGTCGACGTCAGGGTGGGCCTGTACGAGGGCAGCAGGAGCAAGGAGAAGGCCGAGGGCGAAGGCCTGACGGTCGGCCTCGTCGCCGACGTGGCCCGGGACTCGGACATCATCATGATGCTCATACCCGACCACACGATGGCCGAGGTGTACAGAGAGTCCATCGAGCCGAACCTGACGGCAGGCAAGACGCTGATGTTCGCCCACGGCTTCAACATCCACTACGGGACGATCGTGCCGCCAGACACCGTGGATGTCTCGATGGTCGCCCCTAAGGCGCCCGGCCACCGGATGCGCGAGGTGTTCACAAGGGGCTCGGGCGTGCCCGGATTGCTCGCCATCCACCAGGACGCGTCGGGCAGCGCGCACGACGTGGGGCTTGCCTACGCCAGGGGCGTGGGCTGCACCCGGGCCGGCGTGCTCGACACGACCTTCAAGGAGGAGACTGAGACCGACCTGTTCGGCGAGCAGACGATCCTCTGCGGCGGCGTCACGGCGCTGATCAAGGCCGGGTTCGAGACGCTGGTCGAGGCCGGGTACCAGCCCGAGTCGGCCTACTTCGAGTGCATGCACGAGCTGAAACTGATAGTCGACCTGCTGTACCAGGGCGGGATGGAGTACATGCGCTACTCGGTCAGCGACACGGCGGAGTACGGCGACTACTCGCGCGGCCCCGTCGTGATCGACGAGCACGTCAAGGAGAACATGAAGAAGGTGCTGGAGGCCGTGCAGGACGGCAGCTTTGCCCGCGAGTGGATCGCGGAGAACGACGAGGGGCGGCACCGCTTCATGCAGATGCGCAAAGAGAACGCGGAGCACCCAATCGAGAGCGTCGGCAAAGACCTCCGGGGAATGATGTCGTTCCTCAAGGACGCGGACTAGCGAAGCTAGAGCGGCCGGTCGGAGATACAAGGCAGTTGACCAGTTGCGGGGCATGATGGGAAAGACAAACGTAAGTGTTTCGTACCTCGCAGACATCGACACACTTTTCGTCCATTTTGAGTCTGAGGCCGGGTACTACGACGCCATACTTGGTGATGATCGTGTGCAAGCAAGGTACGACGAGAATGGCAGAGTAATTGGGTTCATGGTCGAGGGTCTAAAGGATGTCCAGGGTTGGCTGAGCTTTGAACTCACTGATATCGCCGTCAAGACGGAACGGGCGGCAACCGGGTAAGGGTGCTATGCCAGGTAGCCGCATAGGTCTAAGGGACCTGATTGACGTTGGCCTTCTCAGGGCTGATGAGGAATTGGAGTGCAGGCCTCGTAAGGACGAGAGTTACACAGGAAGGCTCAACGCTGATGGCACTATCGCCTTCGATGGGTTGACTCTTGCAGATCCGTCCCCATGGCCGAATCGTGTGACCGGGTCCTCGACGCGTAATGGATGGACAGAAGTTTATGCGAGGGGACAGAGGCTTGACGCCTTCCGCAAGAAGTATGAGTACTGGGAAAGGGAGGCCGAGTCTGCGCGTGAATTCCTGAGGGCGAGAGGGCATTCGGACGCTGAGGTTGCGGAAGTTCTGAAAATGGCGATCGAGAAGGAAAGAGCGTAGTCGAGTATATCGCCTTGTCACCCAAACAGGCCGCTGTTCTGCGTTGATGGCGTCTAAGCTGACGTAGTGAGAGAAGGTGAGATGCACAAGACGGAGGCATCCCGCGTAGTTCGCCGACAGTGGCGGGTCCTGGCAGGGCTTGTCGCGGCGGACTGCGTTGCCCTGAGGTAGTCCCATTCGCGCCGTTCGTTCCAATGGGCGACTGGTCCCAAGACTACCTGGAGGAGAGATATGACCACGACCGACAAAGTAATGATCTTCGACACGACGCTGCGCGACGGCGAGCAGTCCGCGGGCATCGGGCTGACGACGGCCGAGAAGCTCGACATCGCCCGTCAGCTCGACCGGCTCGGCGTCGACGTCATCGAGGCCGGGTTCGCCGCCAGCTCCACTGGCGACTTCGAGGCCGTCCGCACCATCGCCGCCGAGATCCGCAGGCCCATCGTCGCGTCTCTCGCCCGGTGCATGCCGGACGACATCGACGCCGCGTGGGACGCGATCAAGGACGCCGCCCGCCCGCGCATCCACACGTTCATCTCGAGCTCCGACGTCCACCTGATGGACCTGCTCCGCAAGAACCCCGAAGAGGTACTGGGCCAGGCGATAGCCTCGGTCGAGCGGGCCAGGCGCTACTGCGACGACGTCGAGTTCTCGCCCATGGACGCCACGCGGACCGACCTTGGATACCTGTACCGGATGCTCGAGGCCTGCATCTACGCGGGCGCGACGACGGTCAACATCCCGGACACGGTCGGCTACGCGCTGCCTTCGGAGTTCGCGGAGCGCATACGCCTCATCAGGCAGAACGTGCCCAACATCGACCGGGCCGTCATCAGTGTCCACTGCCATAACGACCTCGGCAACGCCGCCCCCAACAGCATCGCCGCGGTGATGGAGGGCGCGCGCCAGGTCGAGGGCTGCATCAACGGGCTTGGCGAGCGTGCCGGAAACGCCTCCCTCGAGGAGGTAATCATGACGATAGCGACGCGCGGCGCCGACCTGGGCGTGAGCACGAATATCGACACGCGCCAGATATACCGGACGAGCAGGCTGGTCAGCGACATCACCGGCTTCCCGGTGCAGCCGAACAAGGCCATCGTCGGCGCGAACGCCTTCCGACACGCATCCGGCATCCACCAGGACGGCGTACTGAAGGAGCGCACGACCTTCGAGATCATGGACCCGCAGTCGGTCGGCTGGCCCAGCAGCTCCCTCGTGTTGGGCAAGCTCAGCGGCCGGGCCGGACTGAGGGCGCGTCTGGATGAGCTGGGATTCCAGCTGACCCGTGACCAGCTCGGCGAGGCGTTCGAAGCCTTCAAGGACCTCGCGGACCGCAAGCGCGAGGTCTCCGACGCCGACCTGGAGGCGCTGATGGCCGCCCAGCGGCGCGCAAGGTCCGAGCCCGACCTGTACAGCCTCGACCACGTCCAGGTTTCCTGCGGCGATCACGGTATTCCGACCGCCACCGTGACGATCACAGGCCCCGACGGGCGCTCCGTCACCGACGCGGCCACCGGCACCGGCCCGGTCGACGCCGTCTACCAGGCTATCAACCGGGTGATCGAGGTGCCCAACAGGCTGACGGAGTTCAGGGTCGACGCCGTGACCGAGGGCATCGACGCGATAGGCGACGTGACGATCAGGATCGACCGCGACGGGCATTCGTACCTGGGGCGCGGCTCGGACACAGACATAATCGTGGCGAGCGCCAAGGCGTACATGAACGCGCTGAACAGGCTGCTCATCATCGAGCGCAGCCGGAAAGCGGCCGCGGTCACGTAACATGCACGACGGCCGTCTCCCACTCCCGCGTGATCGCGCGTCTCCGAGGACAGCTATGACCGCTCGAACGATGTTCGACAAGATATGGGACTCCCACGTCGTCCACGAGACGGAGGGGGAGCCCGCGATACTCTACGTCGACCTTCACCTGGTCCACGAGGTCACGTCGCCCCAGGCGTTCGACGGCCTGCGCATGGCCGGGCGCGCGGTCCGGCGCACAGAGCTGACCGTCGCGACCGCCGACCACAACACGCCGACGTGGGACCGCTCGCTTCCGATCACGGACGAGATCGCCAGGAAGCAGCTAGACGCCCTCTCTGCGAACTGTGCCGAGTTCGGCATAGAGCTATACGACATCAACAGCCCGCGCCAGGGGATCGTCCATGTCATCGCGCCCGAGCAGGGCTTCACGCAGCCGGGCATGACGATAGTGTGCGGGGACAGCCACACGTCGACGCACGGCGCCTTCGGGTCATTCGCCCTGGGCATCGGCACCTCCGAGGTCGAGCACGTGCTGGCGACCCAGACGCTCAGGCAGGTCAAGCCCAAGACGATGGAGATCAACGTCGACGGCCCGCTGCCCTACGGGGTGACCGCCAAGGACCTGGTCCTCTCCATCATCGGGCGCATCGGAGTCGACGGCGCCGCGGGCTACGTCATCGAGTACACCGGCGAGGCGTTCCGCTCGCTCTCGATGGAAGGCCGCATGACGGTCTGCAACATGTCGATCGAGGGCGGCGGCCGCGCCGGCATGGTCGCACCCGACGAGAAGACCTTCGAGTATGTCCGGGGCAGGCCGAGGGCGCCTCGGGGCGAAGACTTCGAGGCCGCCGTGGAGCGCTGGAAGACCCTGCCCACGGACCTCGGGGCGCGGTTCGACCGGCGAGTGGAGATACCGGCCTCGGAGCTCGCGCCGATGGTCTCGTGGGGCACGAACCCGGGCATGGTGGCGCCCGTCACCGGGAGGGTCCCCGATCCGGCGTCGTTCGAGGACGACGGCGACCGCGAGTCGGCGGAACGCGCTCTTCAGTACATGGACCTGGAACCGGACATGCCGATACAGGGGATCGGCATCGACCGGGTCTTCCTCGGGTCGTGCACCAACGCCAGGATCGAAGATCTGAGGGCCGCCGCGGAGGTCGCACGGGGCCGCCAGGTCAGCGACGGCGTCTACGCGATGGTGGTCCCCGGCTCCAACGCGGTGAAGCGGCAGGCCGAAGCCGAGGGGCTGGACGCCATATTCAAGGCCGCAGGGTTCGACTGGCGGGAGGCCGGATGCTCGATGTGCCTGGGCATGAACCCGGACATCCTGCAGCCCGGCGAGCGCTGCGCCTCGACGTCGAACCGCAACTTCGAGGGCCGCCAGGGCAAGGGCGGCCGCACCCACCTCGTAAGCCCCCAGATGGCCGCCGCGGCGGCCATAGCCGGCCACTTCGTGGACATCAGAGATCTGAAGTAGCCGAGAGCGATGGTAAGCTCCAACATGAACAAGACGGCAACGGATCTGCCGCCGAAGGCAGCAGAGTACGCCCGCATCCTGCGCGAGCATATGCCCGAGTTGGAGCGGGACTACGGCGTGGCGTCACTCGCCCTCTTCGGATCCTACGTACGCGGCGAGGAGCAGGAAGGAAGCGACCTCGACGTGCTGGTGGGTTTCAGAGGGACGCCCAGCCTGCTCGATCTGGTGAGCTTGCAACGGACGTTGAGCGGCTATGTGGACAGGCAGATCAATCTCGTACCGAGAGCCTTTCTGAGGAGGGGCATCGGCGCGCGGGTCCTCCGGGAGGCGGTCGAAATTGAAGCGCTCGCACCTTGACTACGTTCGCGATATTTGCGAGGCAATGGAGAATGCGTGCGTATTCGTCGATGGGATGACGTACTCGGACTTCGTCGTCGACGTCAAGACGGTCATGGCCGTCGAACAAACAATCACCGTCATCGGCGAGGCTTCCCGAAATGTTCCTGACGAGATCCGACAGAGATTCCCGGCTATCCCGTGGGCCGATATGGTTGGGATGAGGGATTTTGTAACTCACGTGTACTTTCGTGTCAATCAGGAGACTGTTTGGAAGACGGTAACCGCCGTGATCCCCGAACTCTTGCCTTCCATCTCCCGCTGTCTGGAAGAGTTGGAAGCGGATGCGCAGCACCGAGGTTAGGACGTGCAACCCTTCACACAGTTGACAGGTATCGTCGCGCCCCTGGATAGGGTGAACGTCGATACCGACCAGATCATCCCAAAGCAGTTCTTGAAGCGCGTCGAGCGGACCGGGTTCGGCCAGTTCCTGTTCTTCGACTGGCGCTTTCACGAAGACGGCTCGCCCAACCCCGACTTCGTGCTCAACCGGCCCGGGTACGCCGGCGCGTCAGTTCTTGTGGCGGGCCGGAACTTCGGCTCCGGATCGTCTAGGGAGCACGCGCCGTGGGCGCTGCTGGACTACGGCTTCAGGTGCGTCATCGCCCCCAGCTTCGCCGACATCTTCTACAGCAACTGCTTCCTGAACGGCATTCTCCCCGTGACGCTCCCGGAGGAGGCCGTCGCGCGGCTGATCGCGAACGCCCAGGAGCATCCCGGCTACGACGTGGCTGTCGACCTGGACGCCCGGCGCATCCAGGACAGCACGGGCGGCGTGGACGAGAGTTTCCAGATCGACCCCTTCCGGCGGCATTCTCTGATGAACGGCCTCGACGAGATCGGCCTCACCCTCCAGCACGCGGACGCGATCACCGCCTACGAGGCGCGAAGAGAGCCGACGCTGCCCCACACGTAGGCTTTGGCGTGACCTGCTCGCGGCTTTCGCGTCGGCCGGGGCGTTTCGTCCGGACTGTCGGGCGGCTTACTCGGTCTCGGACAGGTGGCTTCCGCGGGCTTCGACCAGCGCCTCCGGCGCGTCCTGAGGGTCGGGCCGGGGTCTGCCGCGCCGCGCGATGCGTCGGACGCCGGTGGCCACCAGGCCCTGCAGCGAGTTCACCTCGCGGGTGATCGCCGCCCTGAAGTGGGAGCTGTACTCGCCCATCTTGCGGAACTTCCTGTATCGCTCCGACATCAGCCGCCGCGTGGAGACCGTCTGCAGCTGCGCGAGCTCCTGCAGCAAGACCCGGCGCAGCTGTCGAGCGGCCTCGTCCGGGTTCCTGTGCGCTCCGCCCGGCGGCTCCTGGACGACCACGTCGACTATGCCCATCTCCCGGCAGTCCTGCGCGGTCAGCTTCAGGGACGCGGCCACCTCCTCGGCCCGGTCCTGGTCCTGGTAGATCAGGCCCGCCGCGTCTTCCGGCGAGATCACGCTGTATATGGCGTTCTCCATGATCAGCACGCGGTTGGCGACGCCCAGCGCGAGGGCGCCCTCGCTTCCGCCTTCCCCAATGACGACCGCGATCGACGGGGCTTCCAGTGCGGCCATCTCGGACATCGTCTGGGCTATCGAGTTGCCAAGACCTCGCTCCTCCGCGTCGAGGCTCTGGAAGGGTCCCGGCGTGTCTATCAGTGTCAGCAGTGGCAGGTGGAACTTGGACGCCAGGCGGATCGCCCGCTGGGCCTTCCGGAAGCCCTCCGGAGACGTCCTGCCGTCGTTTCGATCCAGCGCCTCGCCGGCCCGGCCCCGCTCCTGGCCCACCACCACGACGGTCTGGCCTCCGAGGTGGCCGAGCCCGACCACGACCGCAGGGTCGTCGCCGTGGGCGCGGTCTCCGTGCAGCTCGACGAAGTTGGTGACGACGCGCCCGATGTAGTCGAGGGCGGTGGGCCGCGACTCGTGCCTCGCGAGCTGGACGGAGTGCCATGCCTCCGGCCGCGGAGGCTCCGCCTCGGTCACCGCGCGCTTGCTACGCGCCGTAATCCGGTACTGGGCGCCGAGCAGGTCCAGCAGTACAGCCAGCAGGTCCCGCAAATTGCCCCTGTCCACGACGCCGTCTATCATTCCGTGCGACAGGTGCGACTCGGAGGTGTGGGAGCCGCCGGGAAGTGGCTCGTCGCTGGACTCCCGGATCGTCCGCATCGGGGCCAAACCCACGATTGCTCCCGGCTCGGCCAGGATGATGTCGGCAAGATTGGCGAAGCTGGCGTACGCCTGTCCCGTCGCCGGGTTGGATAGCACGGAGATGAACGGGAGGCCCTTGTCGTAGAGGCGATTCGTGGCGAAGCCGGTCTTCGCCATCTGCATCAGCGACAGGATACCCTCCTGTATCCGGGCGCCGCCGCTGGTGACTACCGCCACGACCGGCAGTCGGCGCTTCGCCGCGTGCTCCATCGCGAGCGCGAGCTTCTCTCCCACGACGCAGCCCATGCTGCCGCCCATGAACCCGAAGTCCATCACCACCAGCACAGTCGGTGTGCCTCCGATGGAGCACGTGCCGGTCACGACCGCCTCGGTGAGGCCCGTGCGCTGCTGGTCGCGCAACACCTTCTGGCGATATGGGACGCGCGACGAGAAGGAGAGGGGATCGATGGAAGTCACCGACCGGTTGGTTTCCCTGAAGGTGCCGGCGTCGACGAGGCTGTCGATCCGCTCGCGCGCCGTCATGCTGTAGTGGAACCGGCACGTCGGGCAGACGCGGTAGCGCGTGTAAAGGTCGGAGCCGACGAGGCCGGCGCCGCACACGAGGCAGGTATCGCGACTGATCGTCCTGGGCGGCTCTCTGTTGCCCCTGCGGACGACAGAGCCGATCAGGCCAGCTAGATTTCGAACCACCGGAGCGCTCCACCGTATGAGGGCTGTGTCCCGGAGCCGAGCGGCGCGGGGCCGGGCGGGAGCACCCCGTCGCGGGCGGATTGGGCGAATCGATCTGAAACGCCCGCTGAGTGAAGCACGGAAGTTGGACGGGGCCGGAGCCGGAGTCGCTACGCCTCGTTCATTATAACATCACGAGACTTGGATCCGTCTCCCGGCCCGACGACGCCTTCGTCCTCGAGCTGGTCCATCAGCCGGGCGGCGCGTGGGTAGCCGATTCTGAGGCGGCGCTGCAGGAGCGAGGTGGACAGCTTCTTGTGGTGCTGCGCCAGGTCTATGGCCTTCTGCAGGAACTCGTCGCGGTCGCTGTTGGCGTCCTTGTCCTTCTCGTCCGGCTCATCCCCGTCGCCGACGGCGTGCAACGACACCTCGGACATCGACCCCCTGGGAGTCGCCTGCCAGAAGTCGACGATGTCTTCGCACTCCTCGTCGGAGATGAACACGCCCTGCACCCTCTTGGGCCTCGACGCGTCTACCGCGAGGTAGAGCATGTCGCCCCGTCCCAGCAGCTTCTCGGCCCCGACCGAGTCGAGGATGGTGCGCGAGTCGATCTGGGAGGACACGCCGAAGGAGATGCGGGTCGGGAAGTTGGCCTTGATCAGCCCGGTCACGACGTCCACGGAGGGCCGCTGCGTCGCGATGATCAGATGGATCCCGGTGGCCCGGCCGAGCTGCGCGAGGCGGCAGAGCGCCTGCTCGACCTCGAAGGACGACGTCATCATCAGGTCGGCGAGCTCGTCTACCGCCAACACGATGTAGGACATCTTGTCGGGCTGGCGACGGTTGTACGATTCGATGTTTCGCGCGCCGACCTCCTCCATCTGGCGGTAGCGGTTGAGCATCTCGCGTATCAGCCCCTTGAGCAGGCCCACCACCTGGTCGGACTCGACGACCACGGGAGTGATGAGGTGCGGTATGCCGTTGTAGGGGGTGAGCTCGACCCGCTTCGGGTCTACCATCAGCAGCCGCATCTCCGCCGGGCTCTTCTCCATGAGCAGGCAGGAGACTATGGCGTTGAGGCACACGCTCTTGCCCGAGCCGGTCGCGCCGGCGACCAGCAGGTGCGGCATCGCCGCCAGGTCGACGACCACGGGCTCGCCGCCTGTACCCTTGCCCAGGATGATGGGCAGCTTGGCCTTCGCGCTCATCTTCTTGTACTCGGGGCTCTCCATCAGCCTGCCGAGGGTCACCACCGAAAGGTTGGGGTTGGGGACCTCGATGCCGACCAGGGACTCGCCCAGTACGGGGGTCTCGATACGAATGCTCGGCGTCTTGAGCGCCAGCGACAGGTCTTTCTCGCGTGAGATTATGCTGTCGACCTTGACCCTCGTCTTGCTCTCGACTTTGTTGACGATGGGCTTCCCGGCTTCGTCCAGCTTGGGGCGCCCATTCGCGTCCGTCGCCCTGACCTGCTTGTAGCGCCGTATCCAGCCGGGAATCAGGCCGTACATGGTCACGGCCGGTCCGGGCTTCATCTGGCCGATCTCGACCTCGATGTTGTACTCGGCGAGCGTCCGCCGGATCGTCTCGCTCGTGCGGGACATCTCCTCTTCGGAGATACCGGCCTCGTCTTCGTTCCTGACCATGCTCCGGTCGGGCAGGTCCCACGATCCCTGCGGGTCGGGCTTAACCGGTTCGGGCTCGGAGGTCTCTACAATCGTCGACTCCACCGGTCCGGTGCTGTGCCCGTTCTGCGGTGGTGGCGGCGGAGCGGACCGGTTCCAGAACCTGTTGTACCGCGCGGAAGAGGTGGGCGCGGACGAGGGCTCTTGAGTTTCTAAGGCGGGCTCAGTTCGGAGGCGGTCGACGGTCGGAGAATCGGCCTCCGGGACGTCCGCCGGCTCGTCTCGGGCCGAGTCGTGGCTCGCCGATCCTGGGGGCTCGGCGACGGTCACCGTCTGCTGCGGCAAGATGGCTTCGCGCGGCTCGTCGATCTCCTGCTGAAGCTCGGAGACAACCACTGCCGCGTGCTCGTCTTCGGCTGCGTGGCTCCGCACCACGGCGGGCT
The DNA here is from genome assembly GCA_965261815.1 of Dehalococcoidia bacterium. GTDB lineage: Bacteria > Chloroflexota > Dehalococcoidia > Lucifugimonadales > CAZENU01 > CAZENU01. Next base: position 1,343,443 of record CBDHDR010000002.1, on the reverse strand, counting down.
CCTGAACGGCTTCCGCCGCGTACTCGTCGTCGGCCCCGCTGACCCCAGCCATGGCGGGTTGCTGAGCGGCTGCCGTCACGTAGTCGTCTTCGGCCGAGTACATCGGCGTTAGCGCGGGCTCTTGGGAAACGGTGTCTGGCTCGGAGTGGAGTGGATCGAGGGTCGGGGTGTCGGGCTGCAGACTGCCCGCGGGCTCGTCGGCGACAGAGCCCCGGCCCGCATACCGGAGGGAAGGCGCCATGACGGCCGCCTGCTGGGTCTCCAACGCCTCGCGCAACGCCTCGCTCTCGCGGTGGCGGTCAGGGGACGCGTCGGTCTCGGCCTTGTTCTCGGACTTGTACATCCGCCTGAACAGCGAGTAGATGCCGCCGCCCGCCATCATGAACGCCACGTAGACCAGGACAGAGGCCTTCCCGAGCAGCTTCATCGCCTCCAGCGATACGCTCGGTCCCGCTATGGCGGTACCGACTGCGAACAGCGCAAATGCCCTGAGGCCGCCGAGCCACGCCGTCTCGCCGGCGATGGCGTCTCCAACGGTCCCGCCGAGCGACGCGTCGAAGTCGGTGACGAAAGCGGCGAGCGGCCCCTCCTCGGGATGGAAGTAGCTGAGCACGGCGAATGCGACGGCCAGATAGGCGATTGAGCCTATCCAGATGTTGAAGGGGCGCAGCCACGCCCTCTTCCAGATCGCGAGCGCCAGCAGGGCTGCGACCCACAGGAACAACGGGACTATTCCCAGGCCGAGCGCGTCGACCACGCTGTAGCGCGTCGATTCGAACTTCGCCACGACGTCGCCACGGTACACGAACAACGCGGCGCCCAGGCTGACCGACAGGACGAGCGCGCAGGCCCAGAAGAGCTTCGAGGAGATCGCCGTGCTTAGTAACCCGTGTTTCATAGTCGCCAACCCCAGCAGCATCGATATTCGAGCCGTCGCTGCACCGCGCGGCGGGGACTAGCTCCCACGGGGAGGCGGTGGCAGGGCGGCGTCAGGCGTCCTCGATCAACGCGAGGACGGTGGGTCTCATGCCGGTCTCTTCACGGAGAACCCGCGAGACGGATTGGGCCACCTTGGCCTTCAACTCGTCCCACTCTAGGTGACTCGAAGATAGGCGTTCTAGGGTTGAATGGGCCTCTTGTGACGCGATTTCGAGTACTTCTTCGTAGTCGATCGCCTCGACCACGCCGGAGCAGACGACGCGCGGCGCGCCGAGCGGGCGGCGAGTCTTCTTGTTCACGGTGGCGGTGACGAACGCGACGCCGTCGCGCGACAGCCGTTGCCGCTGCTCGATCAGCCCGCTCTCCGCGCTGTAGCGGCGGTTGCCGTCGACGAAGACGTGTCCGGAGGGCACACGATCCGCCAGGGTCGGCTCGCCGCTGCCGAGCTCGAGAACGTCGCCGTCTTCGAGTACGATGGCGTTGGACTCGGCGACGCCCGTGGAGCGGGCGAGGGCCGCGTGGGCCACCAGGTGTCGGAACTCTCCGTGTACCGGCACGAAGTAAGTGGGCTTGAGGATGCTCAGCATCATCTTGAGCTCTTCGCGGCTCCCGTGTCCGTGCACGTGGACCATCGCGGTCCGGCTGTGAAGCACCGTAGCGCCCTGGCGAAAGAGATTGTCGATCGTCTTCGCGACGAGGGTCTCGTTGCCCGGAATCGGCGATGCCGAGATGATTACCGTGTCGCCGGGCACTACTTCGACGTCCTGGTGCTCGCCGTTGGCGATGCGGACCAGCGCGGAAGTCGGCTCTCCCTGCGCTCCGGTCGCCAGTATGAGTATCTCGTCCAGCGGGAGCTGTCGGGCCTGGTTGATGCTCACGATCGTGTCGTCGGGCACGTCGAGGTAGCCCATGTTGATGGCCATCTTGGCGTTGTTCGACATGCTCCGGCCGACGACGGTCACCTTGCGTCCGTGCTTGACCGCGGCGTCCACCACCTGCTGCACCCGTGAGATCAGGGACGCGAAAGTAGCGACCATCACCCTGCCCTGCGCCTCCCCGATCACCCTGTCGAGAGCCTCTCCGACAACCTGTTCGGACGGCGTGTAGCCTTCCACCTCCGCGTAGGTCGAGTCGGACATGAGCAGGAACACGCCCTCCTCGGCCAGGCGCGCCAGCGACGCGAAGTCGGTGCGCTTGCCGTCTACCGGCGAATGGTCGATCTTGAAGTCGCCCGTGTGGACGATCAGGCCCAGCGGAGTGCTGACCGCGACGCCCATCGCGTCCGGAATGGAGTGGCACACCCTGAAGAACTCGACGTTGAGTCGCCCGACTTTGAATCGGGTATTTGGTTCGACCACGTTCAGCCGAGCGTCCTTCAGCCGGCCGTGCTCTCTCAGCTTGACGCTGATGAGCCCGTGCGTCAGCCGGGAAGCGTACACCGGGACATCGAGCTCGGCGAGAACGTAGGGCAGGGCGCCGATATGGTCCTCGTGACCGTGGGTGATCAGGATCGCCCGCACCCGGTCGCTGTTCTGCCTCAGGTAGGTGATGTCCGGGATTACGAAGTCGATCCCGGGCATACCTTCCTCGGGAAACAGGACCCCCGCGTCGATGACGACGATGTCGCCACCGCACTCCAGGGCCATCATGTTCTTGCCTATCTCTCCCAGCCCTCCCAGAGGGACGACTCGGATAGCTGAGTCAGTCATATGGTGTGTCAGAAGAAGCTGAGCTGCTCGGCCTGCGGCTCCGGGGCCGTCGCAGGCGCAGGCGGCTCCTCAAGCAGCGACCTGAGGTTCTGGAAGTCTTGTTCGAGTGCGGGCCGCAGGCCCGGGTTGTGCAGGGCCGCGGCCGGATGGTAGATCGGGTAGATGACGAGGCCGTTCCAGCTCTGCGGCTTGCCGCGCGCCTTGCTGATCGTCTGGCTGGGGAAGAACTTGCCGAACGAGTACCTGCCGAGGGTCACGATGATACGCGGCGCGATCATCTCGATCTGCTCGTCGAGGTACGGCCCGCAGGACTGTATCTCGCTCGGAAGCGGGTCCCTGTTGTTGGGGGCCCGGCACTTGATCATGTTCGTGATGTAGACGCGCTCCCGATCCAGGTCTATGGACGACAGCAACTCGTCGAGTAGCCGGCCGGCTGAGCCCACAAACGGACGACCGTCGCGATCCTCGTAGAACCCGGGGCCCTCGCCGATGAACATGATGTCGGCGGTGCGGGAGCCTTCGCCCGGCACGGCCTGGGTGCGTTTCTCAGACAGAGTACAGAGGGTGCAGGAGCGGATTCGCCGGACCAGTTCGTCAAACTCTGTCATGAGCCCTCGTGGCACTGATGCCTACCCTATCGTATCAGCCCCCAAATCGGAGCGTCAACGCCGTTTGCGCCGAGGCCGTCTGCGACGCAGGGAGCCGCAAGCGAAGCGGCCTTGGCTTCGCCGTGGCGAGGCCCGTCGCGGAATCGAGGCTAACGCGAACTATCGCCATCGTTGGACGGCGTCTGGCCGACGGGGCCGGGACATCGGCGCCGTCCGAGCGGCGCTGGCCCGACCGTTTCCCTGCGCTGCGTTGCGCCTGTTAGTCCTCGATGCCCTGGCCGCGCAGGTAGTCGATGGCCTTGCCGACGGTCGTGATCGACTCCGCGTCCTCGTCGGAGATCTCGACCATGTTGTCGTCGGTGCTGAACTCCTCCTCGAAGGCCATGATCAGCTCGACCAGATCGAGCGAGTCCGCGTTCAGGTCTTCGGCGAATGAAGCGTCGGCCACTACCTCGGACGCGTCGACGCTGAGCTTGTCAGCAACGACCGTCTGGACTCGATCTAGGACTGTTGCCATTTCGATTACTCCTCCATTTCAACGACGCGACCCATGTGCGGGTCCGTATGTTCTATCACAGATCCGAGCACACCGTTAATGAATCGGGACGAGTTGTCGCCGCCGAACGTCTTGCCCATCTCGACGGCCTCGTTGATCGCCACCCTCGGCGGCGTGTCGTCCGCGACCGTCATTTCGTAGACCGCGACCCTCAGGATGTTCCTGTCCACGGCTGCGAGCTGTTCCACGGGCCAGGCCGGAGCGTGGGCCGCGATCGTCTCGTCGATCTCGGCCCGGCTGGCGAGGACCCCGTGAACGAGCTCCCGGGCGTAGGCCTCCGACGCGTCCGGCACCGTATCGTCGGCCAGGCGATTGCCCAGAGCGCGGGCGGCGTCGTGCCGGGCCCCGTCGAGCTCGTACAGCACCTGGACGGCCGCGACGCGGGCCCTCCTCTGCGAGGTGTGGGCGTGGCGCGCTGCGACAGAAGGTGTGATCAATTCGGTCCGCGGACTCTAGTTACGGCTCAGCCGAAGTATCGAGTCGATGTCGCCCACGCTGATCGTCTCGGCGGACCGGGATATCCGCTTGACCATGCTGGTCAGCGCGTTGCCGGGGCCGATCTCGATGAACCGGGAGACTCCGGACCCGACCATGTAGTCTATGGACTGCTTCCACTGCACGCAGCTGCAGACTTGACGTATCAGCTCCTGCTTCACGTCATCGGCCTTTGTGAGCGGGGCCCCCGTGGTGTTGGCGATGATCGGCACCGTCGGGTCGCGGAACGTCAGGCCGTCGATGGCCTCGATGAGGCCCTCTGTCGCCGGCTCCATGAGCGCCGAGTGGAAGGCTCCGCCGACTCTGAGGGGAATGGCCCGCCTCGCTCCGCGAGCGGACGCGAGGTCGAGCGCCGCGGCCACCGCCATGCGCTCTCCGCTGATGACGATCTGCTGCGCCGTGTTGACGTTGGAGACGTAAGTCCCGGTCTCCCGGCTGATCTCCTCGATGGTCATCTGGTCCAGGCCGATGATCGCCGCCATGCTGCCGGGGCGCTGCTCGCAAGCCTCCTGCATCAGGCGCCCCCGTTCCTGTACGAGGTGGGCGGTCTCGCCGACTTCGAGAACGCCCGCGACTGCGAGCGCTGTGTATTCGCCGAGGCTGTGGCCAGCGACCAGCGCCGGGTGGGGCAGGGCGTGCTCGCCAAGCTGCTCCGCCATCGCGCCTACGCAGGCCAGGCTCATCGCCATGATCGCGGGCTGCGCGTTGTACGTCTTTCGCAGCTCGTCTTCAGGTCCGCCGAAGACGAGCTTGGAGAGCGGCCTGCCCAGGGCCTCGTCCACCTCGTGGAACACAGACCTCGCCGCCTCCGACGAGTCGTATAGCTGCTCGCCCATGCCGACGGCCTGCGAGCCCTGACCCGGGAACAGGTACGCTGTCCCGGAGCCGCGTGAAACGGGGGTGAAGTTAAAGCTCATAGAAATAGACTCTCTTGAGATAACCGGCGCGGTGTCGTCGTCTATGCCGGGCCCGCGGCGGGCTCCTGCGCGACGACTTCGCGTCCGTTGTAGTAGCCACAGCTCGGGCAGACGCGATGCGGCTGCTTCACGCTGTGACACTGGGAGCACTCGGACAGGGACTGGGGCCGCAGCCTGTAGTGCGCCGCGCGGTTGCCCTGCCTGGTCTTCGACATCTTTTTCTTGGGTACGGCTGGCATAGTTCGCTCCTAGTTCTTGCCGACCAACGCGCCAACGTCGGCCAGCGGCGCCCACCGGCTGTCGAACAGGTCCCTGTCGCACCTGCACGCGGAGACGTTAAGGTCCGACCCGCAGTGAACGCAGAGACCCTTGCAGTCCGACCTGCACACGGGCTTCATGGGGAGGCTCAGATAGACGTATTGCGATATGACCCCGGTCATGTCCAATTGGCCCTCGTCTATCCTCGGAACCTCGGAATCTGGGTCGTCGGCGCACGCGCCGCCGCCCGGCTCGGAGTACGGTAGGTATTCCTCCTCGATCTCCATTCGGATGGGCTGCTCGTACGGCTCAAGGCACCGCCCGCATTGACTCTGCGCCTCGGAGTCGAGGCCGGCGCTGACCCATACGCCGCGGTCGGTTCTCATAAGTCTGACCGAGCCGCTTACGCGCCGCGCGTTCGGCCATTCACCCAGGTTGACCCGCTCGTCCACTTCATAGAGGCGCTTGGCCCCGCTGGGCTCTCGCATCAGCGTAGAGACGTTAAAGTTCATAGGAGTACCACGGAGCTCGCTCCCGAGCACCAATGACGAAGTATCCTAATACGTAGGACAATCTGAGTCAAGTTTCGTACGCTGTCAGGGGCCCAGGTGGACTGCGCAGTGCGATCGTTCGAGGGCTTCGGGCCCCGCGGGTCGCGGCGGCCTAGCGGGCGGGCGGATACTTCGCGGCGAGCGCGTCGGCCGCCAGGACGCCGCTGAGGATGGCGCTCTCCATGGTCGACGGCCAGCCGGTCCGGGTCCAGTCGCCGGCCAGCACGAGGTTCGGTATGGGCGTGATCTGGGGGAGCCTGTGCTCGGCGGATCCCGGGATGGAGCGGAAGGTCGCCCGGCGCTCCTTGACGACGAGGAATCGCGTGATCTTCGCCTCGCGGGCTGTCGGGAAGAGCCGCGCCATCTCCTCGGTGAACGTCCTCCGCAGCTCCTCCTTCGGCTTGTCGACGTGCTCCCACGCGCCGCTCAACGATACGCACACGTACTGGGGCCCGTCGGCGTCGGCGCCCTGTATCAGGCTCTTGTTGAAGACCCACTGCACGGGAGAGTCCAGGAACGCCGCGAATCTTTCGTCCATCACGGGCCGGTCGTACCAGATGTGAAGGCCCACGATGGGCGCCGTCTCCAGCCCGCGGGCGCTCGCGAAGAACTCGTCGTCGGCGACGGCGTCCGGCAGAACGTCGAGCATCACGTCGAACGGCAGGGCGCTCACGTAGGCGTCCGCCGCGACCACGCTGCCGTCCTGCATTTCGACTCCCTCCACGCTGCCGTCTCCCACGCGTATGGCCCTCACGCCCCTGCCGAGCCGCAGCTCTCCTCCACGGGCTTCTATGTACGCCTGGGACGGCTCTCCGGCGAGTGCCGTGAGGCCGACCCGGGCTATTCCCATCGTCGCGGCGGCAGGCCTTTCGAGCAGCGCCTCGCGGAAGACCATGAGCATCGCACCGGCGTTGACGTGGCGCACGTCGTCGTTCAACGCCGGAAGGACTATCAGGTTCCAGAGATTCTCTATGGCCCTTTCGGACTGATGGCGCCGCCGCAGCCATTCGTAGCCGGTCTCGCCGTCGAGGCGACCGCCGTTCTTCACGGGGTCGGTGAGCTTCATCGCGAGCAGCGCGTACGCGGCCCGGAGTTTGTCCATCAGAGTCAGGTGAGGGTATTTCACGAGCGACGGAAACAGGTGGAGCCTTCCGAGCCACGGGGTGCTGGACAGTAGGCCCCGCACTCCGTGGCGGACGACGTCGGCCCGCAGCCGGTCCTGGATGTACGCCTTGTCGACGGCCCCGATCTCGCGAAGGTAGTCGAGATAGTGCCTGTTGCAGCCGAGGAAGACGTGCTGGCCGTTGTCGATCTCCACGCCGGACTCCGCGTCGCGGAATGAGAAGGCCCTGCCGCCCAGGAACGGCCGCTTTTCGACCAGCGTGACGCGGAAGCCCAGCCCCAGCAGCCGCCTGGCGGCCGAAAGGCCGGCCAGACCGCCGCCGAGGACGGCTACCGTCGTTGCAGTCGAGCTGCCGGTAGTAGGCTCAGCGCCCATAGCTTGGCCATCAAGAAGAGCTTCTCCCTCCGGCTGAGTCCGATGCGCTCGGCGAAGACATCGAAGTCCGCGCGCTCGATGCCGTCGAGGATACGGCTATAGAGGATATGCAGTACGGAAGGGCAGGCCCGCGAGCGCGGCGCCAGCAGCGGCATCAGTTTTTGGCTGTTCGCGAAGTAGCTCCGGGCCCTGCTGGCCTGCAGTTTCATGAGGTTTCGGAAGGGCTCGTTGACGACCCCTCGGAAGAGCTCCTGCTCCGTATAGCCGAAGGAGGCCATCTCGTCGAGCGGCAGGTATATCCGGCCCCGCTCGGCGTCCTCGCGTACGTCGCGGAGGATATTCGTGAGCTGCATTGCCAGCCCCATGTCCACGGCGTATCCGCGCGCGTCCGGGTCTTCGTAACCGGCCACCTCGATGCCGATGAGGCCGACGACGGACGCGACCTTGTAGCAGTACTCGCGGAGGTCGTCGAAGGTGTCGAACCGGCTCTTGACGAGGTCGATCTCCACACCTTCGATGACCTCTTCGAAGTACCGTTTCGGGATGTTGAATTGGGCTCTGGCGTCGCCGAGGGCGCTGAACACCGGACTGTCCGCGGCGCCGCTGCCGCTCTCCGCCAGCATCCTGCGCGTTTCGGCGAATCGGCGCCGCTTCTCCTCCAGGGCGAGGTCTTCGTCCGCGATGTCGTCGCAAATGCGGCAGAAGGCGTACGCTGCGTAGATGGCGTTCCGCTCTCGTTTGGGCAGCGTGCGAAAGGCGTAGTAGAAGTTGGTCGCCTGCTCGCGTGCGATCCGCCTGCAGTGCTCGTAGGCCAGGTCTAGTTCTGTGGACATGGGGACTCCGGGTGTTGGGAGCTGGGCTGCGCCGTGGGGGTCAAACCCGGCCGGTCAGGCCGAGCTTCAAGGCCGTGGCGGCCATCAGCCTGAGTTTCGTCGCCCTGGTCACGACCGGACGGCCGCTCAGCACGTCGTAGTCCCTGCGCTCGATGGCGTCCAGCACGCTGAGGCCGCCCTTCGTGAAGAGGGCGACGTCCAGCTTGAACCGGCCGTCGAGGGTGTCCACGAGATCGAGCCCCCGCGCGAACAGGCCGCGCGCGCGTTCGACCTCGAACCGCATCAGGGTCCTGAACGACTCCGTCACCGCGCCCTCAGCCAGCTCGCGCTCCGTGTATCCGAACCGCTCCATGTCCTCGAGCGGGATGTAGATCCGGCCCATGCGGTAGTCGCGGGCCACGTCCTGCCAGAAGTTGGCAAGCTGGAGCGCGGTGCACGTGAAGTCGGCGAGCCGGCGCCGCTCCTCGTCCCGGTAGCCGAACGCGTAGAGCGTCAGATGGCCGACTGGGTTCGCCGAATGGACGCAGTAGTACTCGAGGTCCTCGAACGTCCGGTGCCGCTTGGTCGCCTGGTCCATCCGGTTCGCCTCGACGAGACGAAGGAACGGCTCGATGGGCAGGTCGAATCGGCGAATCGTGGCTTGGAGAGCGACCATGTAGGGATGCAGAGGCGTCGAGTCGTAGCACCGCCTGAGGTCCGCCTCCCACTCGTCCAGGGCCGCGAGCCGGTCGCCCCGGTACTCGTCCCCCAGATCGTCGACCGACCGGCAGAAGGCGTATATCGCGTTCATGTGGTCGCGCTTGTCGCCGGGCAGGAACCAGGAGACTACGGTGAAGTTCTCGTAGTGACTCCGGGCCAGGGTGGCGCACTTAGCATACCCTTCCTCGGCCGTGTACGGCTCGCGCCGTTGTAAGAGAAGGGACTCCACGGGATGCTGCACCCCCAGGGTCTTGATCGGGGCCGTAGTGCGGCTGGAACACGCCTGTACTCTCCGAGGTTAGCACAGCGTCGGAATGGCTTCTAGTGCTCCCTCAGGAGCAGGAACTGTGCGATCTCTTCGATGTCCTTGCGGCTCTCCGGGGCCGTCTCGACGGACGAAAGGCGCCGCATCGCCTGCTCGCAGTGCTCCACGGCCAGGTTCTGGGCGTATTCACGGACGCCCGCATCGTCCATGATCTCCAGGACGATAGCTATATCGTCGTCGTCGAGCTCTTCCTTCGCGTACTTCTGGGTGAGCGTCTTCTTGGCCGCGCCGCGGACCTTGGACATCGCGTAGGCCGCGGGGAACGACTTCTTCTTGCGCCGGATGTCCGCTCCCACCGGCTTCCCGGTCGCCTGCTCGTCTCCCCAGACTCCGAGCAGGTCGTCGCGGATCTGGAAGACGTAGCCGAGCGCCCGGCCGCACTCGCGGAAGGCCTCCACCGTGCGCCTGTCCGACGTGCCTATGGCGGCCCCTATGTTCATCGCGCACCTGATGAGCGCCCCCGTCTTCAGGGATATCATCACGAGGTACTGTGGAAGGCCCACCTCCAGCCTGTCTTCGTACGCCACGTCGAGGTACTGGCCCTCGATCATCTCGAGCTGGGCCTCGGTGAACAGCGCCGCCACGTCCAGCGCCTGTCCCGGGTCCGCGCCGGCGGCGACCATGTCGCCGACCGCGGCGTCGGCGGTCACGCGTAGCGAGTTGCCTGCGACGATCGCTTTGCCCTCACCCCAGACGCTCCACAGCGTGGGACGGTGGTGGCGGAGCTCGTCGCGGTCCTGGATGTCGTCGTGGATCAGGGAGAAGTTGTGCAGGAACTCCAGCCCCGCGGCGGCGGGCAGCGCGGCATCGAAGTCGCCGCTGACGGCCTCACAGGCGCTCAGGCACAAGACGGGCCGTAAGCCTTTGCCGGTACTGCCGGCTATCGGGTTCCCGTCGGCGTCGGCCCATCCCATGGAGTAGCGCAGCATGTCGTAGAGCGGAGACGAGCGGTTGTCCATCTGCGCCCGCAGGGCCGCGTCGATGTGCGGGCGGTAGCGTTCGAACTGGCGCGGCAGGGTAGGGGGCGAGGCCGCGGTCGTGCTGGCGTGGGTGTTGGGCAAGGCCGACCCCCGATGAGCCCTGGCCTGATCGGCTGCCGTCGGCGGGCTCTTCGACACGACGGCGAATCCTGGCACCGGGCCCATATAGTATCAAATCGCCTTGCCGTCCGCTGACGGCTGCCACAGCCGTCGCGGTCAACGAGGTTCGTGTATGATGTGCCGGGCCTTCTGGCCGAGGGTACGTCCGCCACTTGTCCGACGTGACTGAGCCGCAGCAGAGGCCGACCGCCGGGAGCGGGCCGGCCGGAGAGATGTCGGGGGTGTGGTCGAGGCTCGGCGAGCAGCGTTTCCGGGCGGCCGCGGCCATCGTGGTGGGGCACGCCGTCAAGCACCTGTACAACGGCGGCATGCGCACCATCGTCATGCCGCAGATCAAGATCGGGCTGGGCCTCAGCCGCGCCCAGTTCGGCTCTCTCGCCACGGCGCAGTCGATAACGAACGCGACGTCGACCTTCACCGCCGGATTCCTGGGGGACCGTTTCGGCCACAGGGCGTCGGCGATGCTGGGGTTCTCGCTGGGCGTCATGGGCCTGTCGATGCTGCTGGCGGGAGTCGCGCCCAACTACTGGGCGATGCTGATGGTCATGCTGCTCGTGGGCGCGGGGCCGGCCTTCTTCCATCCGCCCGCCATCAGCGAACTGTCGCGGCGCTACCCGGAGCGGCGGGGCTTCGTAGTATCGCTGCACGGACTGGGGGCGAACGTCGGAGAGGTGCTTGGACCTCTGGGGGCGGCGAGCCTGCTCGCTTACCTGACGTGGCGCGGGGTGCTCCAGACGAGCTTCGCGCCGGCCATCGTCGCCGCGGTGCTTATCTGGAGTCTGACGCGCGCCGGGGCCTCGCCGCGAGGCTCAGGGGTTACGTCGGTCGGAGAATACGCGAAGTCGTTTGGAACGCTGCTTCGGAACCCGGTCGTCATGGTGCTGGTGCTGGCGACCGCGGTCAAGGGAATCGGGGAGAGCGCGGTGACGACGTATGTCCCGCTGTACCTCGTGGACGACCTGGAGATCGACGAGATTAAGGTCGGGCTACTCCTGTCCGGGGCGCAGCTGGCCGGAATCTTTTCTCAGCCGGCGATGGGCTACCTGTCCGACAGGTACGGCCGGCGCGCGGTGCTGCTGCCGGGAACGGCGGCCGTGTGCGCGTTGTCGTTGTCGCTGAGCGTCGCGGACCCCGGGCTCCAGCTCTGGGCGGTGATCGTCGCCAAGGGCGCGTTCACCTTCTCGCTGCACCACATCTTCATCGCCGCCGCGCTCGACTCCTCCCGCGGCCACCTGCAGTCGACCGTGGTGGCGTTGATCTACGGCGCCGGCTTTGTGGGGACGTTCTCCCCCTATGTCGCCGGGCTGATCGCCGACGAGTACGGCATTCACAGCGCGTTCGTCTTCGGCGGGTCGATCCTCGTCCTGCCGCCGCTGCTGCTGCTGCTGATTAAAATACCGCGGCCTGAGTCGGCGGTGGAGCGCGGCGCACAGGGTAAAGGCTAGGATACGGCGCCAACCCGCCGGCCTAACCGGGAATCAGCACCACCGAGCGCTGGACGTCCGTCGTGATCCGCGGGCCGTCCTCCGCGATGTAGACGTCGATCTCTGAGCGGACGCCGAACTCCGGGAGATAGATGCCCGGCTCCACCGATACGGCGATGCCGGGGACGAGCCTTCGCGTGTCGTGTGTCTCCCAGCCGTCCAGGTTGACCGCGTTGCCGTGCACCTCGCGGCCGATGCTGTGTCCGAGCCGGTGGTTGAAGTAGCCTCCGTAGCCGGCCTTCGCTATGTGGCCCCTGGCGACGGCGTCGACCTCCCAGCCCCGCAGCTCGACCCCCGCCTCGAACGCTGACGCGATGGCGGCTACGGCGGCGTCCCTCGCTCCGACGACCGCATCGAAGACGCGCTGATGGGCCCGGGGCGCCCGGTCGCCTACGTAGGCCGTCCACGTGATGTCCGCGAACATGGTGTCGCCGCCCTCGAGCCTCGACCACAGGTCGATCAGCAGCCAGTCTCCCCGGCTGATCCGCGCGGCGTTGCCGGACGTCGGCTCGAAATGTGGATCGGACGAGTGCTCGTTGACCGCGACGACCGGGCCGTCCGTGACCTCGAGCCCGCGCTCGGCGAACCTCGATCGTATGAGCTCGGCGGCGTCGTGCTCGGTGACCGAGCCGAGGTTGTCACCGACGTATCGGAAGGCGTCCTGGACGATTTCGCCCAGCTTCTCGGCGGCCGTCAGATGCGAAGCGAGCTGCTCGGTGGACCAGCGTTGCGTAGCGTACTGGACCGTATCGGCGGACGGCACGACGTCGACGCCCAGGCCGCGCACCAGCTCCAGAGTGCCGGCGTCGACCCTGGACATACGGGGCAGACCGCCCTCGGGCGAGTACTCCATCGCCACGCGCCGGGCGCTTCCCAGCGTCTCGCGGAGCCGGTCGACCATCTCGCCGCGGCTCACGAATACGGCGGCGTCGACGCCAAGATGGTCGAATCTGCCGCGGTCGACGTAGCTCAGCAGGAGCCGGGGCTCGCCGCTCGCCGGCACCCACAGCCAGCAGGGCCTGGTCAAGTTCGGGATGGGCCCGACGGTGTCCCGGAAGACCGGGTTCATTCCCCGGTAGTCGTAGACGAGCCAGCCGTCGACGCCCTCCGCGCGGAGGTGCTCCTGGGCGCTGGCGACGACCGTGTCGATAGTCATTGTGTCCGGCGGCCTCGTTCGTTCGGGCCACAAGGCCGAGTGTCGTTCCTACGCGGCCAGAGGGCTGTTCAGCACCGATACCCAGGCTGACCGGCTCGGCGCATCCGGGTCTTCGTTGTCATAGACATCGAACCCAAGGCGTTTCTGCAAGCGCACGGACCTGTCGTTAGTGCGTTTGGCGCCTCCGACCAGGCGAGGGAGCTTGAGCTGATTGAAAGCGTAGTCGACCAGCGCCTGACAGGCTTCGAACGCGTAGCCCTGTCCCCAGTAGACCTTCCCGAAGGCGAACGCCAGCTCCACCTCGATGTTGCTGACAGGCGTCTCCGGGTCGCCGGCCACGCGATACCAGATGTTCACGTACGGATCGAGGTGGACCTGGCCTATGGTCTGTCCCGACGCTTTCAGGACAACCGCCAGGCGCCCGAATTCCGCGTCGTCGTCCTGACTGACATGGTTCGCGAACGCCTTTTCGAGCAGGGCCGGCTTGTCGCCCAGTCCGCTGTACTGGCCCCAGACCTCGAGGTCGGAATAGATCAGCTCTTTGAGCGCCGGTACGTCAGCCGCCTCCACGTTGCGCAGGATCAGGCGGTCGGTCTCTAGCGGTCCCATGCGGCACCTCCCTGGGTCTCGTCAGTTCTTCACAGCGGCTCACCACCGTCAATCATAGGAGGCCGCGCATGTCGGCTACAAGGGGAGGCCGCGCGGGCTCCAGAGCCTTTCGGTTGTTGGACACGGTGAGAGCGGAGCGGTGTCGATCAGCCTCATCCGGCGCTCTTCACCGAGTGCGACCTCGGTCCGACGAGAGTGTGCCATTTTGCGTCATTCTGTGTCATCCCTATCTGTGCGGTGGCACACCCAGCCGAGAAATGGCACATCGGGTGTGCCGCTCGTTCTATCCGAGGCGGGACACCGCGTGACAGGATGGCACGCCGGTGTCCCGCCTCGTCCGGGACATGGGCGCGTGAGGGGAGTCGAACCATCTGCAGGCGAGTGCTTGTCACAAGCACAGACTAGCACGGATGTGCTGTCAGGGGCAAGGGCTCGACCCGGACTCATCACCTGATACGGAAGGCCGCCCCTGGGTTCCCGCCTGCGCGGGAACGACGGTTGTGCAAGGGTCCCTCCTGAGGAGCCCCGCCCCTGGGTTCCCGCCTGCGCGGGAACGACGGTTATGCAAGGGTCCTGCCTGCGGAGCCCCGCCCCTGGATTCCGGCCTTCGCCGGAATGACGGTTGTGCAAGGGTCCCGCCTGCGGAGCCCCGCCCCTGGGTTCCCGCCTGCGCGGGAACGACGGTTATGCGAGGGTCCCGCCTGCGGAGCCCCGCCCTTGGATTCCGGCCTTCGCCGGAATGACGGTTGTGCAAGGGGTCCCGCCTGCGGAGCCCCGCCCCTGGATTCCGGCCTTCGCCGGAATGACGGTTGTGCAAGGGTCCCGCCTGAGGAGCCCCGCCCCTGGGTTCCCGCCTTCGCGGGAACGACGGTTGTGCGAGGGTCCCGCCTGCGGAGCCCCGCCCCTGGGTTCCCGCCTTCGCGGGAACGACGGTTGTGCAAGGGGTCCCGCCTGCGGAGCCCCGCCCCTGGATTCCGGCCTTCGCCGGAATGACGGTTGTGCAAGGGTCCCGCCTGCGGAGCCCCGCCCCTGGGTTCCCGCCTTCGCGGGAACGACGGTTGTGCGAGGGTCCCGCCTGCGGAGCCCCGCCCCTGGGTTCCCGCCTTCGCGGGAACGACGGTTGTGCAAGGGGTCTGCCTGCGGAGCCCCGCCCCTGGATTCCGGCCTTCGCCGGAATGACGGTTGTGCAAGGGTCTGCCTTCGCGAGAATGACGGAGGTGGGGGATTTGGGCTCGACTCCATCGGTTGTTTGGTAGAATGGCGCCCGGTTCGACTGCGCGGACTCGAAGGAGTGTCAGGCGCTGAGCAGGAAGACTGACAGGAAGGTCATGACGGCCGCCGATGCCGTCCGCGAGCTGGTCACCGACGGCGTCACTCTGGGCATCGGCGGGCAGACGCTCGGCCGGGTGACGATGGCCCTGGCGCATGAGATCATCAGGCAGGGCGTGAAGGACCTGACGCTGGTCGGGTGCAGCATGTCCATGTCGATGGACATGCTGGTGGGCGCCGGTCTGGTCAGGCGTACCGAGTGCGGCACCGGCAACCTGGAGCGCATCGGGACGACGATGCGCTGGCGGCGCGCCATTGAGGAGGGGAGACTCCAGATCGAGGACTACAGCCATCTCGCGATGGCGTCGCGCTTTTTGGCCGGCTCGCTCGGACTGCCGTTCATGCCGTCGAAGAGCATGCTGGGCACCGACATCGTTAACAAGAAAAGCTCGGACGGCCCCAAGGCCCTGGAGGTCGTCGACAATCCCTGGCAGCCGGGCGACCCGGTCGTCCTGGTGCCGGCGGTGAACCCGGACGTGTCTATCATCCACGCGCAGAAGGCCGACCCTATGGGCAACGTCGTCATAGAGGGTTTCACGACGCACGAGGTCGAGATGGCGAAGGCGTCCAAGGCCGTGATAGTGAGCTGCGAGGAGCTGATCGATTCCGATGAGATCAGGAGCGACCCGGACAGGACGTCGATACCGTACATATACGTCGACGCGGTCGTGGTGCAGCCCTGGGGGGCGTACCCCACGTCGACGCACCGGCACTACGTGCAGGACGAGGACCACCTGCGGCGTTACCAGGCCGCGGCGAGGGCCGGGGGGCCGGCCTACGACGACTACCTGCGCAGGGCCGTCCACGATCACGATACGTTCGACGACTTCCTGGAGGCCGAGGTGGGCCGGGCGCGGCTGGACGAGCTTCGGGCGGCGATGAGGAGCCTGCTATGAGCCGGGAAGACGGCTACGGCCTGGACGAGCTGATGGTCGTCGAGGCGTCGAGGCACGTCTCGGACTGGGACATAGTGATGGTCGGCACCGGCATGCCGGTGGTGGCCAGCCTGCTGGCGTTGAAGAACCACGCGCCCAACATGTGCTTCGTAGTGGAGACCGGTCCGATAGCGCCGGAGGTGATACCCACGCCGTCGTCGATCGCCGATTCCCGGGTGATGTACCGTTCGGTGAGGAACGGCTCTCTGATCGACTCGCTGGGCGGCGTGCTCCAAAGGGGACTTGCGGACATAGGCTTCATCGGCGGCGCGCAGATCGACCAGTTCGCCAACGTCAACTCCACGGTGATAGGCGACTACGCCGCGCCGAAGGTGCGCTTTCCGGGCAGCGGCGGCGCCAACGACATAGCGTCGCACGCGAAGAAGGTGCTGATAATCGCGCGGCACGAGCTGCGGCGATTTCCCGCCAACTGCGACTTCATCACGAGCCCGGGCTATATCGACGGCCCGGACGGACGCAGGAACGCCGGGCTGACGTCGCCCTACCCGGACATCTTCGTGTTCACCGACCTGGCCGTCATGGCCATCGACAAGGCCGCGGGCCGGCTGAAGATCGACAAGCTGATGCCCGGCGTCACCACCGACCGGGTCCGTGAGCACACGGGCTTCGAGCCGATAGTGTCTGGCACGCCCCCCACGGTCGAGCCGCCCAGCGCCCGCGAGCTTCGCATCCTGCGCGAGCAGGTCGACCCCACGGGCGTGTATCTGAAGGCGGCGGAGTAGCCAGCGCGTGCCTGGGTCTATAACGCCGGACGTGGTCTACGAGCTCGTCTCCGTGTCGGGCCCCTCGCTCGCGCCGGACGGAAGCCGCGTCGCGTTCGCACGGTCGGAGTACGACCGCGAGCGAAAGGCGCACCGGTCCCGGATCATGGTGGCGGAGCTTCCGGGCGGCGAGCCGCGCGCCTTCACGCAGGGCGTCAAGGACGGCTCGCCGAGCTTCTCGCCCGACGGGGCGTCCATCGCGTTCCTGCGCCCGGACGAGCGCGGCCGAAAGCAGCTCTGGCTGATCCCCGCGTCGGGCGGGGAGGCGCGGCAGCTCACGTCGTCCGCCGCCGGCGTGACCGAGATTACGTGGTCGCCGGATGGCTCGAGAATCGCGTTCGCGTCGGACGTCGACCCCGACCGACTGCCCGACTCCGAGGAGTCCTCCGAGCCCCGTGTGACCGTCGTGCGCCGCATCCGGTACCGGTTCGACACGCAGGGCTGGCGCGGCAACGCGCACACCCACCTGTTCGTTGTCGACGTCGAGTCGGGCGGGACGCGGCAGCTCACCGACGGCGACTGCGACGACCACATGCCCGCGTGGTCGCCGGACGGCGAGCGGATCGCCTTCGTCTCGGACCGCTCCGAAGACCGCGACGTCACCAACCGCAGGGAGGTCTACGTCGTGCCGGCGGGCGGGGGCGAGCCGGTGGAGTGGTCGCGGGGCCTGGTGTCGATGCTGGCGGCCGCGTGGTCGCCGGACGGGCGTAGGCTCGCAGCCCTCGGCACGGACGACCCGCGGATCATCTTGCCCTGGCAGGCGCGCCTCTTCGTCCTGGAGCCCGGGAA
This sequence comes from Dehalococcoidia bacterium, assembly GCA_965261815.1. Lineage (GTDB taxonomy): Bacteria > Chloroflexota > Dehalococcoidia > Lucifugimonadales > CAZENU01 > CAZENU01. The sequence goes on along the minus strand of CBDHDR010000002.1, from coordinate 1,325,871 downwards.
GCCGCCGGCGGCCATCACCGACGGCTCCGTGTCGCCGGCTGGCGGGTTTCCGCCCGCGCCGACGCCGGACATACGCTGGGCCGAGGACGACGGCGTTCTGTTCCTGGGAGACGCGCGCGGCGAGAGCTTCCTGTACCGGGCATCGGCGGCCGGCGGGGGGACGCGGCGGGTCTGGGGCGGCGGCGCCCAGCTCACCGACCTGTCTCTCGACGCCGCCGCCGGCCGGGCGGTCGTCGTCTCTGTGCCTCCGGACTCGGCCGGCGACCTGCACGCGGTCGACCTCGATTCGGGATCGGGCGAGCGGCTGACCTGCTACAACCGGCGCTACTTCGCGGAGCACCCGCCGGGCAGGATGGAGAAGTTCACCCTGGACCGCGGCGGCGTGGAGATCGAGTCCCGGGTCGTGTTCCCGCCGGGCTTCGACCCGTCCCGCCAGTACCCGATGATATTGGACATTCACGGCGGGCCTCAGAGCGCCTTCTACGACGCCTTCAACCCGATCCAGCAGGTGCTGGCAACGGCGGGCTACGTCGTGCTGGCCGTCAACCCGCGCGGCTCCAGCGGCTATGGCATCGACTTCGTCAAGGCGGTGCTCGGAGACTGGGGCGGCGAGGACTATCGCGATATCATGGCGGCCGTCGACGAGATGTCAGGCCTGCCCTACGTCGACGAGACGCGTCTGGGGGTCACGGGCTACAGCTACGGCGGCTACATGACTTCGTGGATTATCGGGCACGAGACGCGCTTCAAAGCCGCGGTCGTCGGAGCGCCCGTCACGGACCTGTCGAGCATGTATGGGACGTCCGACATCGGGGTCAGCTTCGGCGAGATCGAGTGGGGTGGGAGCCGGATGGAGGCGCTGTCCAGGTACCTCGAGATGTCGCCGATCAGCTACGCCGCCGACGTGACGGCGCCGGTGCTGCTGCTGCACGGCGAGGCGGACCTGCGCTGTCCCGTATCACAGAGCGAGCAGTACTTCGTGGAGCTCAAGCGCCTGGGCAAAGAGGTCGAGATGGTGCGTTTCCCCGGCTCGTACCACACCTTCCTGCGAATGGGCCATCCGAAGCTGCGCGAGGAGTACCTGGCACGGACCCTGGCCTGGTTCGACCGCCACGTCGGCGGCTGAACCGCATCCCGCGTTCGGCGCGGTACGTGCAAACGGAATCAGGAAGGGCCACCTTTCAGCGGCTCTTCCCGGCATCAAGCTGTCGTACTGTCACGCCACGCCAGCAAGACCAGTTGTCGTGCCAAGAACACATAGTCCTCCGTGGCCTGTTCCAATCGGACCAAGGCATCGTCCAATTGTGGTGGTGTATGAATGTTAGAGGAGGTGTCCCTGTTGTGCCGGCACACTAGGGAACAGATGAACTAATCGGTGTCGGTATCTATAGCCGCATCTGCTGTGATGCGCCGTATGGTCTCGATGAGGTCCGTTACCATGTCGTCGCCAAAGTCATCAGTGCCGAATCCGTGGACTATGGCGTTCCGATACTTCAGCATATGGCTCAGTTTGTCGGATTCCTCTCTCGATATAATGCCGTGGAAGGTCGCCTGGTCGAGGACGAAACGCGGCGGAGTGATGCTCGGTTTCGATACCCCTTGCGCTGAGAGCAACTCCCTGATGGCGGCTTCAGAAGCTGACCACGCGAGTAAGAAAGCGGCCTCTGGCGAGCCTGCTTGGAGAGACTTCTCGGCCTCCTCGACCCTTTGCAGGATCCTTCTACTCTCAAACGCACGTGCGCCCTCGGGTGAGTCCAGCTTCTCTGGCTCAGCCACCAAAAGCAGCTCGAATCGCCATTCGGGCTTCGAATCAATAAGTCGCGCCAGCTCGCTTAACTTAGGATCGGCAGCCAGTGACGACCGTGACTTCACTTCTATCACCCTCACCTCGTCGCCTTTCCGAACGAGCAAATCGGCTATGAAACCCGGCAAGAAGTCGATGGGAGCATCGGACAGGACCTCGTAGCCCTTGCTGCGGTACTCTTCAGCAGTCTTTTGGATGAGGAGGTATTCGGAAGCCGTTACACTCCTTACCATGCCTGAACCTCCTGGTTTAGCGCACTAATCACAGTGATGTGAAGAAACTGTTCGGATTGCCCAAGCGTTCCGAGCAGAACCGATGAGGGGTTCTGAATTCGCAAGTCGCCATTCAGATCTCTCTTCCGGCAAAGCAGGTCAGTCACTTGGGAGTCGTCGGAGTAGGCCAACCCTTTCAACGCATCCAGGATTGGCTTCGGTATATTGTCAACATCCAGTGAACCGCCCTCGAAGAAGTAAGTTATTGAAACCATGACTTCCCCGGCAAAGGGTGGCTCAGCGTCCCAATTCTTCTCGGCAACACTCTGGACCTCGTCCGTCCATTCTCTTATGAGCCTTCTTCGGCGAGCCTGTTGGGATACGGGAGGACCGTCTATAACGAACTCAAATGGTATTGCCATCGCTATCTATGCTAGCCGCTCGCTGTGTGGGGATTCCATCTTGGAGTGTCCGTCAAGTTAACCACACTCGCTATAGGCATTCTCGCCATCGGAGACTGCCTGAACGCAGTATACAATACGCCCAAAACTCCCAAATCCCCCACCTCCGTCAGGACTGGAGAGGTCACTTGCGTCAGGCGTCGTACAGGGCGCGGGCCCGGTCGTAGTCTTCCAGGGTGTTGAGGTCGAGGTGGATGATGGGGTCGTCTATCTTGAGCTCGTTTACCTCGTCGCGGTGTGCGCGAAAGACCTGCCGGATGCCCTGTTCTTCTTCGGTGATGGCGTTCAGCTCGTCGCGCAGCGCCGGCGAGAAGACGATGGGGTGTCCCCCTCGCCCGTTGCGGCGTGGGGAGGTGATGAGAGCGCCGCTGTCGAGGTGGGAGGCGACCGTCTCCGCGACGATCTCGGGAGGCCGCGGCTGGTCGACGCCCAGCAGCACTATGGCCTCGGCCTCGGGCGCGGTCTGGGCTATCCCGGCCCTGATCGAGGTGGACCGGCCGTCGCGGTAGCGTCGGTTGACGACGTACCTGACACCAGGACCCCGGACGTAGAGCGCAACTTCTTCGTGCCGGTGTCCGAGGACGACGACCACCTCGGATGCGCCGGCGGCGGTCAGACTGCCGATCTGGTACTCGACAAGCGTGAGGCCGCGCCACGTCAGAAGCGGCTTGGGGTGGCCCATGCGCGTGGACTCGCCCGCAGCGGTCAGGATCGCGGAGACTGTTGGCATCGCGTCGCTTCCGCCGAGGGCGGACGAGAGCTCCAGCGCCCTAGCCGACGGCGACGGGCTCTCTGGCCTGGGCCCTCGACCGGGCCTTCTCCAGCAGCCGGTCTTCCAGCTTCATCGGCAGGCCGGTTCCGCCGAGCCGGAACATGAGCACCTCGGCAATGATGCTCACGGCGATCTCCTCCGGCGTTCTCGCCCGGATATCGAGGCCGATGGGCGACCTGATCTCCCTGACCCGCTCGGCGGGCACGCCTGCGCGGAACAGGTCCTCGTAGATGAGGATCGTCTTGCGCCTGCTGCCCAGCAGTCCGACGTACTTGGCGGGCGTCCGGGCGGCCGCCTCGAGGGCGACGTTGTCGAAGCGGTGGCCCCGCGTGGCGATGATTATGAAGGTGTTCGGGTTGATCGGAAGCTGCAAAAGCGCTTCCTCGGGCTTTCCCGCGACGACCAGGTCGACGTCCGGGAAGCGGCCGGAGTTGGCGAACTCCTCACGGTCGTCGGTGACGAAGACCCGGAAGCCCACCGTCTTCGCAAGCGGAGCGATGGCCTTGGACACGTGGCCGCCGCCGCATAGGACCATCTGTGGCGGCGTCGTGTAGGCTTCGACGAAGTACTCCGCGCCGTTCTTGGCCACGACGTACTCGTTCCGGCCCAGCACCATCAGGTCGCGGGCCTTCCGCGCGGCGTCGCGGTCCAGCTCCTCCGAGCCCAGGGTGCCCTCGGCAGTGCCGTCCTCCCGGACGAGCAGCTTCGCTCCGATGGCGGCGGATTGGCCGTGCGCGGGCTGGACCAGGCTCGCCACGGCTACGGCGCCCTCGCCGCGGTACGCGCCGTCGATCTCCCTGGCGATATCGAGGTAGTCGTCGGGGCGGTACACCGGGTCGATCAGGAAGAACATCGTGCCGCCGCACACGAGGCCATCCTCGGCGGCGAGGTCTTCGTTGAGCTCGTAGTCGCGGTACTCCGACGGACCGCCGCGCTTCATGAGCTGGTTGGCGGCGAACCAGATGTCGCCCTCGACGCAGCCGCCGCCAAGGGTGCCGACGCCGCTGGCGTCCCGGCGTACCAGGAGCTTGGCGCCCGGCTTCTGGGGCGTGGAGCCCTTCGTCCTCACGACGGTTGCCACGACGACGGGTTCGCCCTTTTCCAACTCGTCCACGGCCGCCCGGAAGACCTCTCGCAACGCCCGCCTCCACGAAGTACTCGCAACCTAGGGTACCAATTCCGGGGGACTACTTCAAACGAATCGAACGCCCCCGGAGGCCGCCAGCCAGTTCTACGGGCCTGCAAGCGAAGACGTACCCCCAGATTCCCCACCTAGATAAGAGGAAGACCTCGTTGGCGCCCGCCACGAAGCGGGCTAAGATGTTTCTTGACCAAGAGAAACGATCACCAACGAGGTGCAGCTATTATGAAGCAAGGCTTACTGGCATTCCAGTACGAGCAGGAGAAGGGCTCGACAGGTATGACGGGACTGTCGGGGCTGCTGACGTACGTGGAGTTGATGGACGCAGCGGGTTTGAGGTCGTCGGTGGAACGCCACGTGAGACTGCGGGAGAGAGGTCAGGGCTGGACGGACAGCCAGATGATCATCTCGCTGATGCTGCTGAACTTGGCCGGCGGCGAGTCAGTGTCCGACCTTGATCTCCTTGAGAAGGACGGAGGGTTGTGCAGGATACTTCGAGAGTTCGAGTCCTGTGGTATGCGTCTCAGCGAGCGCAGGGCGTTGGAGAAGAGATGGCGAGTCGAGCGTCGTCGGAGTGTGCCGTCGGAGTCGGCGGTGTTCCGGTACTTGGAGGTGTTCCATGACGCGGGCGAGGAGGCGAAGCGGCAAGCTCACAGAGCATTCATACCTGCTCCCAACGGAGCTATGGAGGGTCTGCGCAAGGTGAACGCCGACCTGGTGGGCTTCGTGCAGAGCCGTTCGCCTCAGACCGAGGCCACACTGGACATGGACGCCTGTCTGGTGGAGACACACAAGCAGGAGGCGCTCCACAGCTACAAGAAGTACAGGGCCTACCAGCCGCTGACCACCTACTGGGCAGAGGCCGACCAGATTGTGCATTCAGAGTTTCGGGACGGCAACGTACCTGCGGGCCATCGGCAGTTACGAGTGTTGACCGAAGCACTGGAGCATCTGCCTGCCGGTGTGGAGAGCGTGATGCTCAGGTCTGACACGGCGGGGTACCAGCAGGAGTTGCTGCGGTACTGCGCGGAGGGTAGAGACGAGCGGTTCGGGGTGATCGAGTTTGCGGTTGGGGTCGACGTGACGGCGGAGTTCCGCCGTGCGGTGTCAGAGGTCGCCGAGCAAGACTGGCAGACGCTGTACCGCAAGGTTGGGGAGCATCGTGTGGACACGGGTCAGCAGTGGGCTGATGTGAACTTCGTGCCCAACTGGATAGGGCACTCCAAGAACAGCCCTGAGTATCGGTTCATAGCTACCAGGGAGCGGTTGATCGAACAGCCTCTGCCGGGAATGGAGGGGCAGATGGAGCTTCCGTTCCCCGCGATGGAGCTGTCCAACAGAGGCTGGTACAAGGTCTTCGGAGTGGTGACCAACCGGAGCATTGCGGGGGATGAGTTGATCTGGTGGTCGAGACAGAGGTGCGGTAAGGGCGAGGAGGTCCACAGCGTTCTGAAGAGTGACTTGGCTGGGGGCAGGCTTCCGTCGGGGCTGTTCGGAGCCAACGCAGCATGGTGGGCTATAGCAGTGCTGGCCTTCAACCTGAACTCTGCCATGAAGCGGCTGGTGTTGGGCGGACAGTGGGTGGGCAAGCGTCTCAAGGCGGTGCGTTTCGCCCTGATCGCCCTACCGGGCCGTGTGGTGCGTCACGCTAGGAGGTTGATCATCCGTCTTGCCCGTGGTCATCCCTCATACGAGTTGCTGCTCAGGGTGCGGCAGAGGATATTGGCGCTGGCTGCCGAGCCGTATCGGGCGTAGGCGACCCTGCCTGGAGCATCGGTTTGTAGGCGACTCTGCCGAGTTGCCAGGCCGGGCCATGCCTTCTTCGGCCTGACAACAGCCATAATTGGCAGCGAACCGCTGCCGATACCCTCAAAGACGGCACCCGAGACCCTCTCCGATGCCTGATCATGTCATGCGTCACCCCAAGTCGACACCCGGACACCCCTGAAAGCACACGAAACAGCTCTCAACAATGTCAGGTGGGGGATTTGGGTACCGGCGCGTCGGTCGCAGACCTGTCAAGGAATCCGATGCCCCCGGTCGATACGTAGTACTTAGCGGGAGTTCTGAAATTTCTCGAGCAGATGTAGAGCACTTGGGGGGTGCCTGACATGCAAGAGCGTAACCGGGAACCGGAGACGTCGTCGCTGCGGCGGTGGGCCGTTGCCGCGTCGCTGGGAGTGTTGAGTCTGGCGATCGCGGCCTGTACGGGGCCCTCGAAGACGGCCCCGGAGGCGGTGCCTACGCCAATGGCCATGGCGCCCGCGGTCTCGGCGCCCGAGTCCGCCGGCACCGCATTGCCCATTGGTCACGTGTCCGCGCCTGCGGCCGGCGGCGTTTTCGCCTCCGTAAGCGCCGGGGGCTCCCACACCTGCGGGGTCAGGCCCGACGGCACCGTCCTATGCTGGGGCGACGACGCCTCCGGCCTGTCAACGCCGCCCAGTGGCGCGTTCGTCTCCGTTAGCGCGGGGGTAGGGCGTACCTGTGGTGTCCGGCCAGACGGCTCCCTGGAGTGCTGGGGTTGGGACGATCTGGTTCAGCCCGCGCCGCCCTTCGGGCCCTTCATCTCGGCCAGCGTCGGGGAGGGCCACGCCTGCGGGGTCAGGCCCGACGGCTCCGTCGATTGCTGGGGCGCCGATTGGCAGGATGGCCAGCTTCTGAGTCGAGCCGTTCGGGCCGGCGGCACCTACACTTCGGTCAGCGCGGGAGGTTCTCACACCTGCGGCGTCAAGACGGACGGCTCGGTCGCGTGCTGGGGAGACGACACCTCCGGCCAGGCGACCGCGCCACATGGCGTCTTCGCCTCGGTCAGCGCGGGCGACTCCCACACGTGCGGTGTGAAGACGGACGGGTCGGTCGTATGCTGGGGCTCGGACGACTCCGAGCAGGCGACCCCGCCGCCGCTGGCGTTCGCGTCGGTCAGCGCGGGATGGGCCCACACGTGCGGCGTGAGGACGGACGGCGGCGTGGTGTGCTGGGGCTCGAACGCGGACGCCGAGGGCAGCTTCGTCGGCCAGGCGACGCCGCCGGGCGGCCAGTTCGCCTCGGTCAGCGCCGGCGACTGGCATACGTGCGGACTGAGGACGAACGGCGCGGTCGAGTGTTGGGGCAGCGACACGGAACGCCAGTCGACGCCGTACCAGGCCTTCGCCTCCATCACCGCCGGAGGCTTCCACATCTGCGGGATCAGGTCGGACGGCTCGGTGGAGTGCTGGGGCGACAACGCATTCGGCCAGTCCACACCCCTGGGCGGCGCCTTCACTTCCGTCAGCGCGGGAACGTGGCACACGTGCGGCGTCAGGACCGACGGATTGGCGGCATGCTGGGGCGACAACGCGGCGGGCCAGTCCGGGGTGCCTGGCGGTAGGTTCGCCTCGGTCAGCGCCGGCGAGGCCCACACCTGCGGCGTCAGGACGGACGGCGCGGTGGAATGCTGGGGCGCCAACTGGCACGAGGGCCGATATCTGGGTCAGGCCGTCCGTCCGGTACCTTTGTCTCGGTCAGCGCCGGCGGATTGCACACGTGCGGCGTGAAGACGGAGGGGTCGGTCGTGTGCTGGGGCGAGGACGCCTCCGGGCAGGCGACGCAGCCGCACGGCGCCTTCGCCTCGGTCAGCGCGGACGGTTTCCACACGTGTGGCGTAAAGACGGACGGGTCGGTCGTGTGCTGGGGCTTGGACGACAACGAACAGGCGACACCTCCGCCGCTGGCCTTCGCTTCTGTGAGTGCGGGGCGGGTCCACACGTGCGGCGTGAAGGCGGACGGGTCGGTCGTGTGCTGGGGCTCGGACGAGGTCGGGCAGGTCGCGCCGCCCGGCGGCCAGTTCGCCGCCGTTCTGGCAGGAGACTGGCATACGTGCGGCTTGAGGACAGACGGCGCGGTCGAATGCTGGGGCAGGGACGCGGAGGGGCAGTCGACGCCGCCCCTGACGTTCGACTCCATCAGCGCCGGGGGGTACCACACCTGCGGCATCACGCACGACGGTTCGGTCGAGTGCTGGGGCGAGAACGCCTCCGGCCAGTCCACGCCGTCCGGCGGCGCGTTCGCTTCCGTCAGCGCGGGGGCCTGGCACACCTGTGGCGTTAGGACCGACGGCGCGGTCGAATGCTGGGGCTGGAACGACCGCGGCCAAGCCGCGCCTCCCAGCGGGATCTTCGCGTCGGTGGACGCCGGCGAGAACCACAGCTGTGGCGTCAGGCCCGACGGCGCGGTCGAATGCTGGGGCGCAAGCTGGCAGGAGGGCCGGTATCTGGGTCAGGCCGTCTCGCCGCCGGACACTTTCGCCTCGGTCAGCGCGGGCGGCTTCCACACCTGCGGGGTGAGGACGGACGGCTCGGTCGTGTGCTGGGGCGAGGACGCCTCAGGCCAGGCGATCCTGCCGCACGGCTCCTTCGCATCGGTCAGCGCCGGCGGCCTCCACGCGTGCGGTGTGAAGACGGACGGGTCGGTCGTGTGCTGGGGCTCGGACGACAACGAACAGGCGACGCCCCCGCCGTTGGCGTTCGCGTCGGTCAGCGCCGGGTGGGTGCACACGTGCGGAGTGAAGACGGACGGCTCGGTGGTGTGCTGGGGGTCGGACGCGGACGAAGAGGGCAACTTCATCGGCCAGGCGACGCCGCCCGAAGGGCGGTTCACCTCAGTCCGCGCCGGGGACTGGCACACGTGCGGGTTGAGGCCGAACGGCGCGCCCGAGTGCTGGGGAGGGAACTCTGAACGCCAGTCCACCCCGCCCACGCCTTAGCCTTGGTGACTACGACGGTGCGGTTTCGGCCTGACCGGCCGGGCCGCGCCGCCCGACCAGGCAGCCCCGCCCCCGACGGCTACCCCGGACTGCGACGCGGCGACCATCTACCGACTTGAGACGGCATAACTGTTCGTGTTTGGTGAGGCCACGCGCGGGCCCCTCGATACGCGTCGATGAAGCATCGCCGCTACTCGGGGTGAACGGGCTGTCTGGAGTCTGAACAGTTACGAAACGACGCAGGCAGGAGACGGTATTGGCGGAGCCGTGGGCTGGATGCCGGAGGCGGGCGCCTTTGGGCGGGCGCCTTGCGGGGTCAGGTGAACCACATGCCGCTGGGGCGGCCCTGGCCGCCGTCGACCGGGACCATGGCGCCGTTGACCCAGCGGGACCGCTCCGAGCAGAGGAAGGCGATGACCTCGGCGACTTCGCGGTCGGTGCCGAGGCGCTTGTGCGGCAGCTCGTTCTCGAGGAACTTTTCAAAAAGGTCGGGATGCTGTGCCTCGAAGGTCGCCCAGCCGCCGCCGGGGAAGTAGATCGAGCCCGGCGACAGCGTGTTGACCCTGATCCGGTGCTCGGCGAGCTCCCAGGCCAGCGCCGACGAGAGGAATATCTCGGCGGCCTTGGCGGAGCCGTACTGGGCGTGCGGGCCCGGCTTCAAGCCTGAGATCGACGAGACGATGACTATGCTGCCCCCGCCGCGATCCTTCATGTGGGGGACCGCCGCGCGGATGGCCCTGACGGAGTGCATCAGGTTGACGTCCATGGTGGCGTGCCACTCCTCGTCGGTGGCCTCCAGCGTCGCGCCGCCGCTGAGGCCGCCCACGTTGCAGACCAGCGCGTCGACGCCGCCGAGATGGTCGGCGGCGCCGGAGACGAAGGCCTCGACCTCGGCCGCGACGGTGACGTCCGCCGTGGCGCCCCACGCGGCCGGCGCGACGGCGCGCAGCTCGTCCAGCGTGGTGCGCAGCTTGTCCTCGCCGCGGGCGCAGATGGCTACGCTGGCGCCCTCCTCCGCCATGACGAGGGCGGTGGCGCGGCCGATGCCGCGGCTGCCGCCGGTTATCAGCGCCGTCTTGCCCGCAAGGCCCAGGTCCACGGTCTACCCCCTATGAGCTCTCCTGGGACGTTCTCCGGAGCCGGATCAGAAGTCCCGGCCGGCTTTGCCCACCATGCGATCGTGTCGCTCCTCCACCGGCTCGTTGGCCTTGCGGAGCGTGAGGTCGGACATCGGTATCGCCGGCACCACCTCCGGCCGCTCGCGGACGAACCCCTCGGCGTAGAGGGTGCCGTTGAACCAGCCGGGGTAGCCGAGCATGACGAGCATGCGGCGGCGCGACCACTCCGCCGTGTGGCCCTGGCTCTCGTAGTAGGCTTCGGCCTCGACGCGCTGCTCGAACCAGTCGCTGATGTCGACAACGAAGTCGTGGTCGGTCCGCTCGAAGTAGACGCCCGGGAACAGGGTGGTGGCGATCGAGTGGGGCCTGACGCCGGCCCGCGGCCGGCTCGCCTCTCCTTTGGCCTCCAGGGTGGCCAGCGCGGTCTCGGTGTGGTCGTCGGCGGTGACGCCGGCCCGGCCCTGGTGCGAGCGCGTGTAGGGGCTCTGCATGATGAGGACGTGGGGCCGGACGTCGAGGATCACCTCGGCGATCTTGTCGACGGCCTCCGAATACCTGGCGAGCCTGAACGGCTGGGGGAACCCGAGCACGCGGACGTCGCTGACTCCGAAGACGGCGCAGGCGTTCCGGAACTCCTTGTCCTTGATGGCCGCGATCTCGCCCTCGTCCTGGTTGACGACGGCGGGGTCCTGCTCCTCGACCGGCTTCATGAGCTCGTCGTGCAGCCGCTCGTTGTGGGTCTGGGTGCCGGCGGTGACCGAGACGACCGTTGCGGAGTCGCCCCTGGAGGTGTGTATGCCGAGGGTGGCCGCGGTATGGGTGAAGTCGTGGGGATGGGCGTTGACGCTGAGAATGCGAAGAGGCTCTGTCAAGGGGGATCCTCCGTGGTGGCTTGAGAGCGGTTACGCTTCGGGTCGAGGCGATTCTATGCGCGCCGCCTCAGAGCGTCAAGGAACGCCAGGCGACGGCACAGGCGGATGCCGACCTGGTCGAGTGTTCTCGGCATGCGGCCGCGGTCGGCGCCCGCGTCTACCGCTTGCCAGGCAGGCGAGACGGGCGGGAGCTTCCCGTAATGAGACCGTCGCGGTCGATTCCGGCTCTTTTCGTGTCAAAGTGTGTCATTCTGTGTCATTTTGTGCCATTTATATCTGGCCGGTGGGACATCTGGCCGGGAAATGACACACCGGGTGTGTCACTCGCGCTATCTGGGTTGGGAAAGTGCGGGGCGCAATGAGACGCCGGTTTGCCGCCGTATTTGAGACTGACCGCCTGCATGACCACGTGACGCTCCTCCTGTCCGGCCCTTTGCCGGGGGGCCAGTGTAGCACATACGTGCTGTAGCATCCAGCGATTCTGAACTCGTGGCGCTGCCATCACACCACGCCGAGAGATGGTGTTGTGAGCTTGATTGGATGGTTGACGACATCCGTAAGTGATACTACGATGGCTCTCGTCGAGGATGGTGCGTTACTTGGGTCCAGGCAGCTTGATATGGGTAATTCCGGCTGAGGAAATGACATGAGGCTGATCCTGATCGGTTGCGAGTACTCTGGGACGACCACGCTGGCTGAAGGAGTTCGCGGCTGGAGCAACGAGGCGATGGGTGAGGGCAAGGGCCTGGTGGCTTACCATGACCACTGGAAGATCCCTCATACCAGCGGTCACCGTGGACTCGACGATGAGAATTTCTTTACCCCGGAGGAGCAGGCGCAGTTCTTGGCACTCAGCCCCAAGGCCAAGGAGATGTTCCAGCGCCACAGCCTCACGTACCACGTCCAGCCGGACGCCCTGCGCAATCCGGACTACGTTGCGATCGGGCTGCACATCGAAAACGCGATCTATGCCCCTATATATTTCGACTACTACGTGGGCGACCAGGCCTGGGCGCGCCGGGCGGTGATGGACCACGTCGAGGAGACCATTCTCGAGTTTGCACCCGACACGCTTCTCGTGCTGGTGAAGGCCGCGGCAGATACGATCGCGAGTCGGATGACCGAGAGCCCTCACTACAACTCGGTGCTGCGGGAACAGGACATACAGCGTGTGCTCGACGAGTTCCAGGCCGAGCACGAGAGATCGGCGATTCGGAACAAGCTCACCATCGACACAGGGCCGACGACAGCGGAGGAGACGCTCGCCGCATTTGTCAATGGGATGGAGCCTTACCTCAACGACACCGACCGCGTGCGCATCCTGGCCCACAAGGCCGAGCAAAGAGGAGACTCGCCCTGAGCCGTCGCGTCTCAGATACGTCGGGCGTCTCGAAAAGGAGTCGAGTCGATGCCGGAAAAAGTCCGAGTCGGCATTATCGGAGCAGGCAAGATCGCGCAGGCCCGCCATATTCCGTTGATGCAGAGCGTGGATGACGTCGATATAACTCATGCCTGGTCACGTACGCCCGAGACTGCCCAGAAGGCGGCCCGGGAGTTCGGAATACCGAACGTGGTGGACCGTTGGGAGGAGATAGTCGATTCACCGCAGATCGACGCAGTCGTCATCGCCACGCCGCCGAACCTTCATCTTCCCGCGACTCTTGCTGCGCTCGACGCCGGGAAGCACGTCCTGAGCCAGGCGCGCATGGCCCGTAACCTGAGCGAGGCGCTCCGAATGCTCGAGGCGTCCAAAGCGACCGACCTCGTGACGGCACTGTACCCCGCCGGGTTTGGGCTAAGGGGCGACAGAGTGATGCGACGGCTTCTGCACGACGAAGGCTACGTCGGAGAGATCCTCGAAGTGCGCGTGACGTCCGTGGTCTCATCGATACCGGAGGTGGGAGCGTGGGTAGTTGACCCAGAGGTGGTCGGCGTCAACACGATGATGCTGGGTATTCTGGCCGAGGTCTACAATCGGTGGTTCGAACCGCCGAAGTCGTTGGCGGCCGCCAGCGGAGAGGGGCCGCTTGCCGTACCTCAGTCTCTGGCTATCGCCGCGGAGCTGCGGAACGGCGCCACCGCCAGCTTCCACCTCTCGTTCCGCGTGACCCGCGGGCCCGGAAGCTCGTTCGAGGTATACGGCACTCGCGGCGTGTTGGATTACAAGCTTCTCATCGAACGGCCGGGCGGTCTCGTCGAGGATGAAGAGCTGGCGGGCATGACCGAGAGTGACGACGGAATTCACCCCATCGAGATGCCGGTGCACGAGCAGCGCGACCGCACGACGGATTCCGAGTTCATCGCGGCCATCCGCAACGGCACGCCTGTGTTCCCCGACTTTGCCGAGGGCGTGCGTTACATGGAGTTCAGCGAGGCAGTGGCCCAGTCAGTCTACGAAGGCGGGGCGATATCGCTACCGCCTGAGCCCAAGATGGACGCCTGGGGCAGGCCACTCTGAGCTGAGCGTAGTGCGCACGGCCCCCGATTCGGTCCCTGGCATCTAGGACGACCACGTCGCGGCCCACCTCCGAGAGGGTGACCGCCGCAAGGAGTCCGGAGGCGCCGGTACCCACCGCAACGCAGTCATGCATGCTCGACATTCTGGTATTAGTTGGTTCTCGCTCAGGAATCCTTCAACCCGGTCCGCCGGTTCCTTTCCGGGGACGCTTGCTTGCAGGTCGGCGGGCCTTGGGTAGAAGTGGGTTGGATTAGCTTCCGGGGGTTGGCGCTACGCTACCGGGGTTCCTCAAGAGCACGTCCAATCAACGCCTCAAGATCCCGGCAGCGGCTTGACGTGGGCCTCCAGCCATTCGTGGAGCTCGGCGAACCTGAACGAGTTGGTCTCGAAGAGCTGCATGAAGTGGGCGTAGGCCTGGTCGCTGTCGCAGTCGATGAAGCTGCCGTTCATGCGGAGGAAGGCGTCGGTGACGGCGAGGGCCGTACGCTTGTTGCCGTCGATGAAGGGGTGGTTCATGGCAAGACTCTCCAGCATCGCCGCAGCCTCTTCGGGCAGGCCCATCACCTGCCGGTCTCGACTGCGAGCTCCTCAAGTACTCCGGGAGGCTCAACCTCCACCTCAATGGCTGTGCTGGCGGGGTTCGGAATGGGTTCGCCATGTTCAGCCATCAACTCAACATGGTCTGAGACCGCCGCCTTGATAAGCGATACTACTTCCTCTCTGGTTTCTCCCGCTGCTGCACACCCAGGGAGGTCCGGGATGTAGGCGCCGTAGCTGGTAGGACCTTTTTCGATTATAACGGTGTACTTCATCAAGCCTTTCCCCTTTCGATCCCCGCTTGCTTCATAATGTTGTTCCATGTCCCAATGGGCATGTCAGTGCCAGGCCTACCAGCAATGGTTACAGTGCCCGGCTTCGACGGATGGTGGAACTGCCGGTGGCTGCCTCGGGTCCGTACCCACCGCCAGCCATCCCTTTCAACCAATCTGATTGCATCCCGCACTTTGGGCATTCTAGGTTATCCGACCTCACCAACTCCACATTGAACTCTTCGAACATGCCGGGCAAGACCTGATAGAAGAGGTCATGGGTTCGGCGCAGGCCGCCCTGCTGATCGAAGGGGTAGACTGGATGTCGCTCATCTCAGTATTCGCCCTGCGGATGAACGACGCCGTCAAGGCGCCGGCAGCGGCTTGACGTGTTTCTCGAGCCAGGAGTGGAGCTCGGCGAAGCGGAACGAGTTGGTCTCGAAGAGCCGCATGAAGTGGGCGTAGGCCTCTTCGCTGTCGCAGTCGATGAAGCGGCCATTGATGCGGAGGAAGGAGTCGGTAGTGGCGAGCGCCGTACGCTTGTTGCCGTCGATGAAGGGGTGGTTCATGGCAAGGCTCTCCAGCATCGCCGCAGCCTCTTCGATGATGTCCTCGTAGTATCCGAGTTGCGGCCGCATCATGGCGGAAGCCAAGACTCCCGGATCGCGCAGGCCGGTCGCGCCGCCGGTCTCACGAATCAGGTCGTCGTGAATCGCGACGACCTCCTCAATCGAGGGGAAGTCGCGGTTCACTGCGCGAGCAACTCGTAGAGGCGCCGGTTCTTCTCCAGGCTGGCGCGGAAGTGGGCCATCATTTCCGGGCGGACCTTCTGCTGGGTTCTGTTGTCTAGGTATTCCTGCATGGCATCTTCCAGCACCGCCTGGAAGTGTCGTCCCTCGTACCGGGCAACTTTCCGCATCGCGGCCAACAGGTCCGGCGAAGCCTGGCTGGAGAATTTTTCTCGTGTGGTCATTTTGCTCTCCTGGTGTGCCGGGATGGATTCCCGTCTTCGGAGACCTTGCGTAACTCCTCGCGCGGGAGCCGGACACAGCGGATATCCGTCGATTTCGTAGCTGAGAACCCCCCACCCCCTGGGTTCCCGCCTTCGCGGGAATGACGGTTGTGCAAGGGTCTCCCTTAGGGGGAATGACGGAGCGCGGGCCGACGGCTCCATACATCAGTCTAGGTCAAAGGGGTCAGGTATTCA
Organism: Dehalococcoidia bacterium; assembly: GCA_965261815.1. Taxonomy (GTDB): domain Bacteria; phylum Chloroflexota; class Dehalococcoidia; order Lucifugimonadales; family CAZENU01; genus CAZENU01. The sequence goes on along the minus strand of CBDHDR010000002.1, from coordinate 1,310,276 downwards.
AGAAACGTCTTGAGGGGAGTGGATGTCCGCGTTGGCCGCTCGGATGTCCGGGCAGGTCAGGAGGGGATTGGCTCCGAGGCCTACTCGGGCTGAGCGGGGGACAGGTCTGCGGCGATCGCTTCGAGCTGCTCCAGGGCGGCGCGGAGGTCTTCGACGATCTCGTCGGCGATCTGGTCTGGCGGCGGCAGGTTGGCCGAGTCTTCCATGCTGTCGTCGCGCAGCCAGAAGATGTCGAGGTTGACCTTGTCCCGCTTGACGAGGTCCTCGTAGCGGAACCGGTGGAAGTGCTCGGTCTCCCGGCGCTCGAGGCGGTCTTCCGGGTTGTAGCAGGCCACGAAGTCGTCGAGGTGCGCGCGTGTGAGCGGGTTGGCCTTGAGGGTGAAGCGCCTGTTGGTGCGCAGGTCGTATATCCACAGGTCCCGCGTCCACGGCGTCTCGCTGGCGGGCTTGCGGTCGAAGAAGAGCACGTTGGCCTTGACACCCTGGGCGTAGAAGACGCCGGTGGGCAGCCGCAGCAGGGTGTGAACGTCGCACTCGTCGAGCAGGTGTCGCCGCACCGTCTCCCCGGCGCCGCCCTCGAACAGGACGTTATCGGGCACGACGATGGCCGCCCGCCCGTGGATCTTCAGCAGGGACCTGACGTGCTGGAGGAAGTTGAGCTGCTTGTTGCTGGTCGTGGCCCAGAAGTCGGGGCGCTTCACGACCAGGCTCTCCCGCTCCGATTCGCCCTCGGTGTTGACGAAGGTGAGGCTGGACTTCCGTCCGAAGGGAGGGTTGGTCAGCACCACGTCGAAGTAGACTCCCGGTTGGGTGCGGAGGCTGTCGTCGACGACGATGTTCGTCTTGTCGCCGGCGATGCCGCGAAGGTACAGGTTCATGGCGCCGAGCCTGGCGGCGCCGTCGACGATCTCCCAGCCGTGGAGTGCGTGGTATTTCAGGTGGTCGAGCTGGCCGTGGTCCATGCTCGTGTTGTGGCTCACGACGTAATCGTGGGCCGCGAGCAGGAACCCGCCGGTGCCGCAGGCAGGGTCGCATATGGTGGAGTCCGGCTGCGGGCGCATGGCGTCGACGATGGCCTGGATCAGGGGGCGCGGCGTGAAGTACTGTCCCGCGCCGGTCTTGACGTCCTGGGCGTTGCGCTCCAGCAGCGACTCGTAGGCGTCGCCCTTGACGTCCGCGCTCAGGGAGAGCCAATTCTCGCTGTCGATCAGGTCCTTGATGAGCCGGGTCAGCATGGCGGGCTCCTGGATCCTGTTCTGGGCCTTGCCGAATATGACGCCGAGTGTGCCGGGCTGTCGGGCCAGGGTGTCCAGGGTGTTGCGGTAGTGGGCCTCGAGGTCGTCGCCGTCGCGGGCCAGCAGGCTGGGCCAGTCGTAGCCGTCGGGGATGGGAGGTGGCTCGTAGCCGGGCAGGCGTGTGAATAGCGGCTGCGCGCGCTCGTGCATCATCTTGAGGAAGATGAGGTACGTGAGCTGCTCCAGGTAGTCGCCGTAGGAGAGACCGGCGTCGCGGAGCACGTTGCAGTAGTTCCAGAGCTTCTGACCGATGGCGGAGGAGGAGGTCACGAGGCTCTCTCCAATGGGGCTGGCTGAGGCTTTCGGCTCTTCCTGGACCGGCGGCGACTGGGCTTGCGGTTGGACTTTGCGGCGGCTTCGGCCGCCTCCCGCTCGGCGCGGATGCGCTCCAGCAGCGCCGAGGCTGGCTCGTCGTCGGGGTCTTGGGGGACGAGCTTGCCTGAGAACGCCTGCTTCAGGATGCTCTGCCGCAGGCGCTCGGCCCGCGCGAGGTTGGCCTCGACCGCGACCTCGGCCTGCTGGATGACGGAGAGCCGGCGCTCGACCTCGGCCACGATGCGGCGCTGCTCGGCGAGTGGCGGGAGGGGGATGCAATATTCCCGAAGGTCAGTCAATGATATTCTTTGGTGCCCTGCCGACGACTTGGCCTTTGCTTCGAGAGACCTCCGCAGTGTCTTCTCCGCAAAGGCAAGCTGGATAAAGTTGGGTGATATGCCGGAGACGCACCGCCCACGAAATATCCTGTCGGGGAACTCGATCTTCCGTCCTCGTAGCTCCCCGACCACCGCGCAGTTTCCCACGTACTCCAGAGTCCCGCTCAACCGAGTAAAGAGTAGATCCCCTGTGGCAATATAGGGGTCGGGTCCTTGTTTCGTCCCATCGGGCAGGTATCGGTAATCTTCATAGTCAACCAACCCTTGCCTAACTGCGCTAGATCGCAGTACGAGTCTATTTGAGCGAGTGCTAATGGCAGAAACAGCTGTGCCTCCTTCTAGTGTTGACACCATTTGGTCGAATCTGCTCCACACCCACCCCTCCGGAAGTTCTGGTAGGTCGGATGTGTCCGGGGCGACGGGCTCCTTGTACTTGCGCCCGCGGTTCTCCTGGGACGCCCGGCGGGCGCGGCGCTCGGTCAGGATGCGCTCCAGGAGCCGGTCGGCGGGCTCGTAGTCGCGGCCCTCGGATCGGGCGAGCTCCGCCTCGGTGGGGACCAGCGTGCCCTCGCAGGCGGCGTTGAGGACGCTGGCGCGGTAGCGTGTCAGGTTGGCCTGGACGCGCTTCAGCGCGGCTACGGAGGCGTCGAGGCGGGTGAACTGCTTCTCGATCTCCGCCACGATGCGGTGTTGCTCAGGGAGGGGGGGCAGGGGAAAGGTGTAGCCAGCAAGTTGACCGAAATCGACCCGAGGTCTGTCGCCAGTGTTGAGCCGAGTAGCATAATGGACAAACTCCGCTTGGTTCAGGAAGTACTTGAGGTAAGCATTGTTAAGGTAGGGATGCTCTTGAAATACAATGAACTCACCTGAAGCAAGCCCCTCGAATCCTGCCCTGTACACCTTGTTCAGATAGGGCCGGAGCCTGCCGTACAGAACATCCCCATGAGCAAAATACGAGCCAGAACTCTTGACGTCGCTCGTGTAGCCCGTCCCCAACATCTTCGTAGAGTGCGCCTCAATGTGCTCTAGGCCAACAAACGGCGCACCTGGCATATCAATAGGCTTGACCTTTTGACCGCGTAGATATGTGACCGATTGGAGTGTGGTCCAAGTCCACCCGCTTGGTTTCATTTGAGGTCTTTTTGTACCTTCCAACGATGGCCCCAGACACCAATCAGTATGCCGATCAGCAATATCATGATTGCTACAACATAAGTTAACGGCATCACGAGAATTCTGTTGATTGCCCGTTCATCAAGTCGACTCTCGATTTCAGACATTCGACTCTTGATATCATCATCTGACTCCGACAATTCAGAATCAACCATCTTGAGTTCCATCAGTCTCAGATCGGCTGCGCTCATCCTTTCATCAAGATCTGAAAGCCGTTGAGTCACGTCGGCCTCTACACTCTGTTGCTGTTGTACCTGTCTGGAGACTTGAGCCTGCATCACACGTATATCTTGCTCAAGCGTATCGACTCTGTCATCTGAGGCCCAGCAGCCCGCGGTTACTAGCAAGAGGATTGTGGCTGCGAATGACAGTAGCAGCCTGTTTTTGTTGTTCATCCGCTTGACCTCCTACCGGCAAATGATCCGCAGGTACTCGTCGTGGCCGCCAATCCAGACCCAGAACAGATATTGTCCTTCTTCAATAGCAATGGCTCTGTAGGAACGCCCAACTCGAACCACCCAATAGTCGTTGGCCTTCTTGAAGTGAAGTGACGGGTGTCTCGGACTATTCCTGAGTAACTGGAAGTTTCGCCGCGCGGTTCTCTGAACTGCTTCAGGCAGCCGCGCGAAATGCGACCAGGATTGGGGCGTAGTGCGGTGCACACTACAACTCCTTCAGTGTGCCTTCCCGCTTGGCTTGTTCAACCTCCGCCTTCAGGAAGTCCAGCCTTCCAGCCTTCGCGTCCGCTTCGATCTCCCGATCCCACGCGTCCTCTGCCAACTCGTGGAGCCAGTCAATGATCTTGGCGTACTCGGCTTCAGAAAGGCCCAGGACGGCCTGCTTGATTTCATCAGCGGTGGTCATTTGAGTTGCCTCCTTCCACTTCTCCTGAACATGCTACCTCACCAGCTCCAAGTTCAGCTCCTCCAGCAATCCCCCCAACTCCTCCCCAAATAACTGGTATGCTTTTCCGAGGCCGCCCCGCTGGTTGAAGGGGGCCAACTCGAAGTCGCCCATTTCGATGCTGACGCTGCCGGCGACGTGGTCGCGTATGGCCTCGAGCCAGCGCACCTGCTCGTCGGTGAAGTCGCGTCCGGCGGTCTGCTGCATGGCCAGCCAGCCGCTGAAGCGCAAGCTCAGCGCCGGACAGACTGCGAGGCGTCCTCACACGGATATGACCTCGCTTTGCACTACGTGGACGCGGATCGATTGGGGCATTTCGTGGTCGTCGAAGTGGCAGAGCACCGCGTCGCGCAGCATGGACTTCAGGTGCTCCCAGTCGTCGGCTTCCGTGAAGATGTCGTAGCCCACGGCGCTGGCCTCGTAGCCGCCCTCCGGCGATTCCCACACCTGGAAGACTATTTCTGCGTCAGGCATTTCAACTCCCCCCTGGCCTTGGCCTCCAGCGCCTCCGCAGCCAGGAAGTCCAGCTTGCCGGTTCGCACATCTTCCTCGAACTCCCGCTCCCACTCTTCCCAGTCGTATTCCCGCAGCCAGCGGATCAACTGCGCGTATTCCGACCTGGGAAGGCTCACAATGGCCTGCTGTATCTCAGTTACGGTCGTCAAGTGTCCTCCCTCCACCAAAATCCCCCACCTAAATGGCGGTGGCGCTCCAGGGCAAGGAGAGGGCTGGTTTGAAACCAGCCCCTACGGAGTGATGGCCGATAGATATGGCGCTGAACCTGGAGGTGGGGGATTTGGGCTCCTGTGATTCGAACGAGGTCACCGGTGGGGGGACTCCGGCTGGCCCTCAGCCGCAGTCCGCCGATCACCTGTCGGGCTCGACGGCACTTCTTCGGATGCGGCGGGGACTGGCACTTCCACTTCGACAATGGCGCTTGTGGGTTCCGGGATTGCTTCTCCGTCCTCAGCCATCATCTCCACGTGGTAGGCGGCGGCCTGACGTATCAGGTCCGCGGTCTCGTCGAGGGTATCCCCGGCGGCAATACAGCCGGGCAGGTCGAGCAAGTATGCCGAGTAGCCGTTGCCGGTCTTCTCGATTACGGCGGTGTACTTCATCGCAATTCCCCTTTTTCGATTCCCGCTTGCTTCCCGGACTTCAGGCATAAGCCAATCCTACAAGGAATATATTCCAGCCATTCCGAGGCTCTCCAGGAGCGTCGGCCTCCGTCGGCAGGCCGATCACCTGCCGGTCTCGACCGCGAGCTCCTCGACGGCGCCGTGACGCTCAACCTCCACCTCAATGGCTGTGCTGGCGGGTTTGGGAATGGTCTCGCCATGCTCCGCCATCAACTCGACATGGTTCGCGACCGCCGCCCTGATAAGCGATACCGCTTCCTCCCTGGTGTCTCCCGCGGCCGCACACCCGGGGAGGTCCGGGACGTAGGCGCCGTAGCTGGTGGGACCCTTTTCGATTATGACGGTGTACTTCATCGAGCGTATCCATCCTACCTCACCAACTCCAGGTTGAGCTCTTCCAGCAATCCCTCCAACTCCTCCCCGAACAGGTTGTACGCCTTGCCCAGGCCGCCGCGCTGGTTGAAGGGGGCCAACTCGAAGTCGCCCATGTCGATGCTGACGCTTCCGGCGACGTGGTCGCGTATGGCCTCGAGCCAGCGCACCTGCTCGTCGGTGAAGTCGCGTCCGGCGGTCTGCTGCATGGCGAGCCAGCCGTCGAAGCGCTCGCGGACGCCGTCGGCGAAGGGGGCGAGCTCGTCGGCGCCGCCGATGGCGTAGCGCACGACGGAGACGATGTCGGCCAGCGTGCGCGGTCCCGAGCCGCGCACTTTGGAGTCGTCGAGCCGGCGGTAGGCCTCCCACAGCCGCTCGGGGGTCCAGGAGCGCGGCGGTGACTTCATGGCCTCGGCCAGGGCCTTGATATCGGCGTAGCTCAGTCGCTGACTGTAGGGGCGCTCGTAGAGCACCTGCAGTGCGGTGATCTCGTCCCGGTTCTCCTCGATGTACTCCCGGAAGGACTGGACGATCGTGTTGGCCTGGTCGTCGGAGAAGTCGGCCTCGATCACGGTGTCGGCGCTTATTGTGTCGATGGTCTGCTCGTAGGAGCGATGGACGTCGATCAGCCGCTGACGCAGGTCGGGGTTTGCGGCGAAGGGCTGGGCGGCGTCCTCCAGGAGTTGCCGTTGGGCCTCGGCGACCGCCGATTCGGGCGGGTCGTCCTGTCCCGTCGCCTGCTTTGCGGCCTCCAGGGCGGCGTCCGGGTCCACGGCGTCGAGCAGGCCTGAGACGAGCGTCCGGAGCTTCACGCCGTGAGCGGCGGCCTCGATGCTGTCGCGGTCCCTGGGGGCGAGGCGGCGGTCGAGGCTGGCAAGGCGGCTGCCGAGGGACGAGAGGACGTCCGGGTCCCGGTTCCCCATGCCGATCCGGTCCAGGAGCTTGTCGAACGGCACAGTGCGCTGTCTTTCCAGCGAGTAGGAGTCGGAGAGCTCGGTCTCGGTCACGCCGACCGCGTCGACGATCACGAACCGGTCCTTGTGGCGGGCGTCCGGGGTTACGGCGTTGAAGTCGGTGGGGGAGATGGTGCGTACGCCGCGGCCCTTCATCTGCTCGAAGAATCCGCGGCTGCGCACGTTGCGCATGAAGAAGACGATCTCGACGGGCTTGATGTCGGTGCCGGTGGCGATCATGTCCACGGTGACGACTATTCGGGGGTCGTAGCTGTTGCGGAAGGCGGTGAGCAGGTCTTCGGGGTTGGCCCCGGTGGTCTTGTAGGTGATCTTCCGGCAGAACGCGTTGCCCTTGCCGAACTCCTCGCGGACGACGCGCACGACGTCGTCGGCGTGGCTGTCGTTCTTGGCGAAGATGATCGTCTTGGGCACGACGCTGCGGTCCGGGAATATCTCCGTGAAGAGCCTGTCCCTGAACGTCTGTATGACGGTGCGAATCTGGTCTTCGGCGACGACGTCGCGGTCGAGCTGGTTGGGGGTGTAGACCAGGTCCTCCTCGAGTTGCTCCTGTCGGAGGTCCCGGGTCTTCCGGTCGCGCCGGTCGACATAGTAGTCGGCTTCCACGGTCGATCCCTGCTCGGTGATCTCGGTGCGGATCCTGTAGGTATCGAAGTCGACGTTCACGCCGTCGACCACGGCCTGCTTGTGGTCGTACTCTGTGACCACGTTCTGCTGGAAGAAGCCGAAGGTCTGCTTGGAGGGGGTCGCGGTCAGCCCGATGAGGAAGGCGTCGAAGTAGTCGAGCACCTGCCGCCACAGGTTGTAAATGGAGCGGTGGCACTCGTCGGTGATGATGACGTCGAAGGTGTCGATGGGGACGTTGGGGTTGTACACGACGGGTGCGGGCTCTTGGCGAAACGCGGCCGCGTCGAAGCCGGAGACCTCCTCCTCGTCGGGGTCGAGCTCTTCGCTCTGGAGGATGGAGTAGACCCGCTGGATGGTGGAGATGCAGACCTTGCTGACCGGATCGACGCGCGAGGACTGCATGAGCTGGACGTTGTAGAGCTCGGTGAACTTGCGACTCTCGTCCGGGGTGGTGAAGCCCTGGAACTCGCGCAGGGTCTGGCGTCCCAGGTTGCCGCGGTCGACGAGGAAGAGCACGCGGTTCGCTCCGCCGTACTTGATCAGCCGGTAGACCTGGTTGCATGCCATGAATGTCTTGCCGCTTCCGGTGGCCATCTGTACGAGGGAGCGGAGCCGCCCGGCGGTGAGAGATTTCTCCAGGTTGGTGATGGCCCGCTGCTGCACCTGCCACAGGCCAGCCGCGTTCAGGGGCGGCATGTCGGTGAGTCCCACGCGCAGGTTTTGCGGTACCAGGTAGGGATCCGTTGCGTCGGCTGCCTGCCCCAAGCTGGCGCCCTGCGTTTCCGGGATGCCAAGCCACTCGGCCAGTGCCCCGGGGGTATGGAAGGTAAAGACGGTGCGGCTTCGGGGCTGCGGGTCCAACCAGTTGGTGAACTGCGTTTCCGCGCCGGTGCTCTCGTACAGGAACGGGAGGGGACGCTGGTGAGCGGGGAGGTCGTCGGGCAGGCCGGCGCCGTACTTCTCCGACTGACTTTCGACGCCCTTGAGGGTCGAGCCCTCCGGTTTGGCCTCGACGACGCCCACGGCCTGCCGGTCGATATAGAGGAGGTAGTCGGCTCTGCCGTGGCCGGGCTTGAGGCGGAACTCGCGCACGGCGACGCCGCGGGCGGTGTACAGGTTGACGGCGCCGGGGTCCTGGACGGCCCATCCGGCCTGCCCCAGCACGATGTCTATGTTGACGCGGGCCCGCTGCTCCGGGGTCATGTCGAGTCCAATGATACCGCGTCCGGCGCCTTCGATGCCGGTGGGCGCACCCGTTCCTGGGGTTACTCGGCGTACATCTCGCTGATGATGCGCCGCAGTTTTGTTGCATCGTCGGGGGAGAGACGGTCGATGCGGTGCCCGAGGCGCTGCTTGCTGATGGTGCGAATCTGGTCAACCGCGATCTCGGCTTCCTGTCCCGCGCACTGTACCTGGAGGCGGCCTCGCCAGCGCGGATGCAGGCTGGAAGTGAGCGGACAGATGACCACGGTTTCCAGGAAGCGGTTCATCTCATCACGGCTTACGACGACGACCGGCCTGGCCTTGCGCATCTCGCTGCCGACGGCTGGGTCGAGGTCCGCGACGTGGACGGCATAGCGCCGGGGGTAAGCGGCCATCAGTCCAGGCCGTCGGCTACGGCGACGTCGAGGTCGCTCCAGTCCTCCGATTCGGCGGCCATGGCGCGGTAGGTCTCCTCCCAAGACAGATGGTGCGTCTTCTCACCCCGCAGGACGACGCTCTCTTCCATCTCTTCCAGCATCAGCCGGTCGCTCCACCCGTACTTGTCCAACAGCGCCTTGGGCAGACGGATGCCCTTGGAGTTGCCGATGGGAACCAGCTTGACTTCTCTCGTGTAAGACGATTGGTCCATGTTATTCGCCTCCGTTGCGCGGCGATGCTGTAAGTATAGTAATTATCCGATATTACGAGTGTCAATCTGCGCCGGTCGGCGCCGGATGGTGACGCCGCGGCGGGTCAGGCGCCGTCGCGGTAGGTGGGCAGGGGTTTGACGTTGTAGGCGTCGGCGTCGTTGGTGAGGCTCTCGACGGCGGCTCGGGCCGTGTCCAGCGACGTGAAGCAGGGGATGCGGCGCTCGACGGCCTCTCGGCGAATCTCGAAGCCGTCCTTCAGCGCCTCGCGGTCGCCCGTGAGGGTGTTCACGACCGCGTCGACGGTGCCGTCCGCGATGACGTCGACCACGTTCGGGCGGCCGGGCTCGTCGAGCTTGGGCACCTCGACCGCGTCGATCCCCTGGCCGCGGATCATCGCGGCCGTCCCGGCCGTCGCGTACAGCCGGTAGCCGGCGGCCGCAAGGTCCCTGACCATCTGGAGCGAGTCCGCCTTGTCCCTGTCCGCGATGCTCAACAGGATGGCCCCGCCGTCGCTCAGCATGAGTCCGGCGGCCATGAGCGCCTTGGTGACCGCGGGGCCGAACTCGTAGTCGAGCCCGATGACCTCGCCGGTCGACTTCATCTCCGGGCCCAGGTACGTGTCGACGCCCGCCAGCTTCGACATCGAGAAGACCGGCGCCTTGACGCCGACCAGGTCCTGCTTCTTCCACAGACCTCCCTCGTAGCCCTGTTCTTCGAGGGACTTGCCGAGCATGGCGTTGATGGCGAGCCGGACCATGGGCACGCCGGTCACCTTGGAGATGAACGGTATCGTCCGGCTGGAGCGCGGGTTGACTTCCAGAACGTACACCTCGGTGTCTTCCCCGTTTTTTCCGCCGTTGGCCAGCACCGGGCTTCGATATGCCGGGCCGCCGAGGACGACGAACTGGATGTTCATCAGCCCGCGGACGTCGAGCGCGCGGCCGATGCGCGTCGTGTAGTCGACGACGGTGTCGATCTCCTCGGAGCTGAGGGTGAGGCCGGGGTAGATGGCCATGGAGTCGCCGCTGTGGACCCCGGCGCGCTCGACGTGCTCCATGATGCCGGGGATCAGCACCGACTCGCCGTCGCAGACGGCGTCGACCTCCACCTCGCGCCCCTCGAAGTACTTGTCGATCAGCACGCGGCGTCCTTCCCCCGCGGCCAGCGCGTCCGCCATGTAGCGGCGCAGCTCGCGGGCGTCCCGGACGATCTCCATCGCGCGCCCCCCGAGCACGTAGCTCGGCCGCACCAGCACGGGATAGCCGATGGCGTCGGCGACGGTCACCGCCTGGTCGACGTTGGCCACGGCCGACCCCGGCGGGTTGGGGATGCCCACCTGGGAGAGGAAGTCCTCGAACAGATGGCGGTCCGAGGCCACGTCGATCGAGTGGGCGGTCGAGCCCAGGATCGGCAGGCCCGCGCCGGCCAGCGACTGGGAGAGGTTGATGGCGGTCTGCCCGCCGAACTGCACCACGGACGGCGGCACGGACTCCTCGCCGCCGTCGTCGCGGGTCTCGTTCTCCAGGACGTCGAGGACGCTCTCGTGGTCGAGCGGCTCGAAGTAGAGGCGGTCGCTCGTGTCGAAGTCGGTGGACACGGTCTCCGGGTTGGAGTTTATGAGCACGCTCTTGACGCCCGCCTGCTGCAGCGCCCACGCGGCGTGCACGGAGCAGTAGTCGAACTCTATGCCCTGGCCGATGCGTATCGGGCCGCTGCCGATGACGACGGCCCTGCGGCCGGGTATCGGCGCGGCCTCGTTCTCCTGCTCGTAGGTGCTGTAGAAGTAGGGCGTCTCCGCCTCGAACTCGGCCGCGCACGTGTCCACCATCTTGTAGACGGGCCTGATACCCCACGTCTGGCGAAGAGTCCGGACCTGCTCGGGGGTGCGGTCCGAGAGCACGCCGATCTTGGGGTCCGAGAAGCCCAGACGCTTCGCGTCCCACATCAGGTCCGCCGTCAGGGTGGACGACAGGAGACGGCGCTCCATGGCGGCGATCCTGGCGAAGGCGCGCGTGAACCACGGGTCGATCCCCGTCGCGCGCGACAGCTCGTCGGCGGTGGTCCCCTTCCTCAACGAGGAGAGCAGTGCCCACAGCCGTTCGTCGTGGGGGTGCAGCGGCGTCCGATCCGCGGTCCAGTCGGCCTTCTCCCACAGCAGCGACCGGTTGGTGATTTCCAGCGACCTGACCGCCTTCTGGAAGGCCGCCTCGAAGGAGCGGTCGATGGCCATCACCTCGCCGGTGGCCTTCATCTGGGTGCCGATGGAGCGGTCGCCGGCCGGGAACTTGTCGAAGGGCCACCGCGGGATCTTGACGACGCAGTAGTCGAGCGCCGGCTCGAAGGCGGCCTTGGTCCTCCTGGTTACGGCGTTGGGTATCTCGTCCAGCCGCTTGCCGACGGCGATCTTGGCGGCAACGCGGGCTATCGGGTAGCCGGTGGCCTTGCTGGCCAGGGCCGAGCTGCGGCTCACGCGCGGATTGACCTCGATGACGTAGTAGCTGCTCTCGGCTGGGCGGGTTTCAAACCCGCCCCTACGCGGGGTTTCGGACCCGCCCCAGCGCGTCGTTTCAAACCCGCCGGTACGCGCCGTTTCGGACCCGCCCCTACGCGCCGCGCCTCCCGGTGGCAGCGTCTCCCCCACGACGTCGCCCGGCTCCAGCGCGAGCTGTACGTTGCATCCGCCCTCGATGCCCAGCGCGCGAATGATCTTCAGGCTGGCGGTGCGGAGCGTCTGGTACTCCTTGTCCGACAGCGTCTGGCTGGGGGCGACGACGATGCTATCGCCGGTGTGGACGCCCATCGGGTCGACGTTCTCCATGTTGCAGACGGTGATGCAGTTGTCGGCGCCGTCGCGCATCACCTCGTACTCGACCTCCTTCCAGCCGAGGAGGGCCTTCTCGAGCAGCGTCTGCCCGATGGGGCTCGCCGCGACGCCCCCGGCCACGATCTGCCGGAGCTCTTCCTCCGTGTAGGCGATGCCTCCGCCCGTTCCGCCGAGGGTGTAGGCCGGCCTGACGACCATGGGCAGGCCGATCTCCGGGATGGCGGCGACCGCTTCCTCGACCGAGCCGACCGTGACGTTCGGCGGCAACGGCTCGCCGATGTCGGCCATCAGTCTGCGGAACAGCTCGCGGTCCTCGGCGCTGCGGATGGCTGAGAGGGGAGTGCCGAGCAGGCGTACGTTGTAGCGGTCGAGCACCCCGGCGGCCGCGAGGTCGACGGCGAGGTTTAGCCCCGTCTGGCCCCCCAGCGTCGCCAGCACGCCGTCCGGGCGTTCGGCCTCGATGACGCGCTCCAGCACCGGGACGGTGAGCGGCTCTACGTATACGACGTCGGCGATGTCCTCGTCGGTCATGATGGTGGCCGGGTTCGAGTTGACGAGCACGGTCGTGATGCCCTCCTCGCGGAGGGCCTTGCACGCCTGGGTGCCTGCGTAGTCGAACTCGGCGGCCTGGCCGATGACGATCGGCCCGGAGCCGATAACCAGCACCTTCGACGGCCTGTCGGGCGATGGCCTGTCGGGCATCACACGATCTCCAGCAGGTCGGTCAGCGAGGCGATCTCGAAGTCGGGTTGGTAGCGCTCGTCGGGCGCGGCGCCGTCGCGGTTGACCCACGCCGTCCAGACGCCAACCGCATTGCCGCCGCCTATGTCGCTCGGTAGGGAGTCGCCCACGTGCAGTATCTCGGACGGCAGGCAGCCCGCCTCGTCGATCGCGATCCGGTAGATCCGCGGGTCGGGCTTCTGGATGCCGCCGCAGTCCTGCGCATAGGCGACGAACGAGATGTACGGGCCCAGCCCGAAGCGCTCGGGGTAGCTGTTGCCGTTGGAGATGACGCCGAGGCGGTACCTGGGGGCCAGCGCCTCGATGGCCGGGCGAACGTCGTCGAACAGCCGGGACGGCGCCCAGCGGCTCTCGAAGTACACGTCGGTGAGCCGCTTCGCGAGCGCGTCGTCGGGCCGCCCGACGTCGACGAGGGCCTGCCTGAACGAGGCCTTCCTGATCTCGACCAGGTCGGGCGTGACGTCCCGCATCGCGACGTGCACGCGGTCCCTCGTCTCGACCATCCGGTCGACGTCTATCAGGGCAGCGGCTTCCGGGTCGTGCCTCTCCAGCTCCCGCAGGGCCGCGGCGAGAGAGGAGCGCATCATGCCGACGAAGTCCCAGATCGTGCCGTCGACGTCGAAGGAAATGGCCTTGATGCCGGAGAGCGCGGTCATTGGGCGGCGGCCTCGTGACGGCGGAGCCCCGGCACGCGGTCGAAATCGCCGTTGAGCGAGTAGACCGGAATGTCGTGGTGCAGGGCCAGTGTGGAGATCATCAGATCGCCCAGCGACAGCCTTAGACCTTGCCGCATGAGTTGGAAGTTCAGTTCCGCCGCTCTAACCCAAGTCGCCTGGTTCGCTTCCAAGAACGGCAGTGCGATCAGTCGACTGGCGTAGAACGCGAATTCCGCATCGGAATCCGCCCCTTGGAGCACTTCAGTCAGCACGGGGCCCACCATCACTACCTCATCGTTAGCGAGAAGCCGGTCGAGTTCCATTCCGACCTCGGAAGAGGGATCCCGCTGAGAGTCAATCCATATAGACGAGTCCGCGATGACCACCTAGCGGCCTCTCAGCGAGTCCAAGAACGCCTGCTTGCGACGTTCCGCCGCCCGCTGCTCCTCGCGGGTATCGTGCAGCACGAACTTGCCGGCCATGGCGCGGAGTTCGTTGATCCTGGCCCGCCGGACGTACGCATCGAGGGCCTTGCTGACGGCTCTCGTCTTGCTGTGCTCGCCGGTAATCTCCACCACGTCGTCCAGCAGATCGGGATCTATGTTCAGGGTGGTTCGCATCTAAGCACCTCGCTCTTGTGGACCAGCGTCCGCGTTGCGCATTCCTAGTCCCGCAAGGTACGCCCGCTTTTGCTCCTGGGCTTCCAACGCCTGTTCGCTGTAGTCGTCAACTATGATCTTGCCCCACGAGTCGATCAGCTCCTGGACGTGCTTGCGGCGTATGTACTCCTTGAGCGCGGCGTTAACCGCCTTGCTCTTCGTCTTCTCGCCGGTGGCGGCAACTACCGAGTCGAGCAGGTCGGGGTCTATGTCCAGCGTGGTCCGCATATCGTATGTGCGCCCCCAGAGAGCATCACTATAGCGCATCAGTATGACGCATCATTGTAGCACGTCGGTCGTGGAAGGCGCGTCACCCCTGTGCTTCTCGACCATCTCCAGAAACTCGGTGAAGACGTACTCGTTGTCGCGGGGTCCCGGCGACGCCTCGGAGTGGTACTGGATGCTCATGATGGGGAGCGACGTGTGGCGCAGCCCCTCGACGGTGCCGTCGTTGAGGTTGATCTGGCTGACCTCGACCTCGGTCGGAAGGCTGTCCGGGTCGACGGCGTAGCCGTGGTTCTGCGCCGTGATGTGCACCAGCCCGGTGCGGTTGTCGAGCACGGGGTGGTTGCCGCCGCGGTGTCCGAACTTCAGCTTGTAGTTGCGCCCGCCGAACGCCCGCGCCAGTACTTGGTTGCCCAGGCAGATTCCGAGCATGGGCGTCCTGCCGGCGAGGCCTTGGGCCGTCTCGACGGCGTAGTCGAGCAGCTCGGGGTCGCCCGGGCCAGGCGACATCACCACGCCGTCCGGGCGCAGGGCGAGCACGTCCTCGGCCGACGTCCCCGCGGGCACGGCGACGACCTCGCAGCCCCGCGACCGGAGGATGCGCAGGATGTTGTACTTCAGGCCGCAGTCGTCCACGACTATCCGACGCTTCGTCGCGGGCGCTTGGGTGCCGGCGACGGGCTCGTCCCAGCCGTAGGGCGCCTCGGTGGTGACGCGCGACACGAAGTCGGTATCGTCGTAGCGCCGCTGTCCGCGCAGGCTGGCGAGCCCCGCGTCGGACGGCTCTCCGGGCAGGATGGCGCCCATCATCACGCCGGCAGTGCGCAGTCTGCGGGTGATCGCGCGGGTATCGACGCCGCTGAGGCCGGGCACGCCCTGCTCCGCGAGGAACCGGTCGAGCGTCATCGTGCTGAGGGAGTGGCTGGGCGCCGTGTCGTGCTGCCTGACGACGAAACCCGCGACCTGCACGCGGCGCGACTCGAAGTCGCGCTCGTTGATGCCGTAGTTGCCTATCAGCGGGTACGTCGGGACGACGATCTGCCCGGCGTACGACGGGTCGGTCAGCATCTCCTGGTAGCCCGTCATGGAGGTGTTGAAGACGACCTCGCCGAAGGCGTCGGCTTTGGCGCCGAAGGCGCGGCCGGGGTACGCAGAGCCGTCTTCGAGGACGAGGTGGGCGGGGTTAGTCATGCGGCGCCGCCAGTTCGAGGCCACTACACTGTCACGGAGTCTTGAGAGGATGGCGCGTCCTCACCCCGATCCGTGCTCTGCCAAGCATCGTAAATCGTCTTTGTTAGCGAGGTCAGTGTCTGCTTGTGAGTCTCCCATTCTTCGGCAGTCAGCGCGAACTGAATCTCGGCGATGTCGTCTTCAACCGGGTCTAGGTTCCTGGGCCATGTTTGACACCGAATCTCCGCCACGGGTTTCCTGAACTCGTTCAAGCACAGTGCCTTGGCCACAGGGAAGTAGACGATGTGCAGCGATTCCCGACTCACGCCAACGCGGGCGTATTGCCGTCGGGAGCGCCGCCCTGATTGAGTGCGCCCTCGGAGACTGAGGGTAAGTCCCCACTGGTTGTGACCCTCCAGGAAGTTGCGCCAGTTGTCCCTAAACATGGCTTGCGCCTCATAGAAGAACTCAGACACCGAAGATCTTGCGACCCTCCTTTCCAAGCTCTCTTTGTGCTCCGCCTGACTCCGGCGCCGCCTTGACGGCCGCGGCTCTGAGTCGGCGGCTCCTTCGACGTGCACCTGCTTGGCAAGGAGGGTCTTGCCTTGATGCGTGAATCCGTGGAAGGTCAGCAGCGAGATGTCCATTCCGCTGTTGCCGGCGAGGAAGGTCACCATCCGCTCAGTCCTGTCGTCGGCGCCGAGGCCGACCAGGAACAGGCGCAACGGCCTCAGCGCGTCCAAGCCCTGATCACCGAATTCTTGGTTGTACCATTCCTCGAAGTTTTCAAACTTGCGGACACCGTGCTGGCCTGATCTCTCCGATATGTGCTTGGCCAGCGCGCCCAGTTCCATAGCTTCGAGGTCGGAGGCGTAGTCGATCACTTGCGCTATGGCTTCGCGCGACAGGGTGCCGCGCTTCAACTCGAACACTACGAGCCTGCCGTCGCTGTCAACGCCCAGGAGGTCCAGCGGGCCTCCCTCTGTCGGGGTCTGCCTGCCAACCAGGGTGAGCTCGGGCATCAGCAAGTCAGGGTTCTTGACGAGCGTGTCCTCCAGCGACCACTCGGTGTCCATCTGCCCTTTGGGCTCCAACTCCTTGACCTTGGAGTTCTCTTCAATCGCCCATATCTTGACTTCGTCCATGACAATCCCCTCAGCGGCCTTTCTTTGGTGGCCGTGTAGCGCCGCCCACTTCTCGACCGTTCCCGCTTCTATCCTGTGACGACATAGTCCAGTGTCGCCATAGGCTCGCTGTCACCGATAGGACTCGCGACGGTGCAGCACGCGGGCAACCACGACTCTTCTCTCCCCATCGTCTATGCGATAGAGGATTCGATAGACGCCTACGCGCAACGCACGGTCCGTCCTACCACCCAACGCTCTTGACCCAACCGGACGGGGATCGAGCGCGAGACCCTCAATATGCTGTAGTGCCAACCGGGGGTACTGACGAGGAAGTCTGGAAATGTCCCTCGCCGCGCGCCGCAAGACGGATACGCTATACATCTACCCCCTGCGCCCTGAGCTCCTCTTTGGCCTGTTCCAGCGGAATCGCCTCATCTCCACTTGCGAAGGCACGTTCGATCTCCTGAAGATCGGACAGGTCTTCGAGCAACGTCAACAACTCCTGCCAATGGCCGTAGTCGAGCATCACGGCTTTCTTGTGACCCTCCGAGTCCACCACAAACCGGGCCGCGGCAATCAATTCGGTCATCTGCATGGCATCATCCCCTGTGTGTCTCTTGCTCGTCATGGTACACAACCTGCCCGGCGTACACCGTTGCGACTACCTTGCCCTTGAGCGTTCGGCCGGCCAGGGGGGTGTTCCTGCCCTTGGAGGCGAACTCGGACGGGTCGACTACCCACTCGGCGTCGGGGTCGAAGACGGTCACGTCGGCCGGCGCGCCGGCCCTGAGCGTCCCGAGCTCCATGCCCAGGATGGCCGCGGGCGCTGAGGTCAGCTTCTCGATCAGCAGCGGCAGCTCGACGGCCCCGGCGTGGACGAGCGACATCAGCGAGCCGAGTGCCGTCTCCAGGTTGCTGATCCCGTTGGCCGCGTCCTGCAGCGTGCAGACCTTGTCGACCTCGCTGTGGGGCGCGTGATCGGTCGCGATCACGTCTATCGTGCCGTCGGCCAGCCCGCGCGCCATCGCCTCCACGTCGTGGGGAGAACGCAGCGGCGGCGCCACCTTGGCGTTGGAGTCGTAGGCGTCCGGCGTGAGCCGCTCGAAATCGGCCGCGCCGTCCGGCCCCAGGAGCGTTTCGTCGCTCAGGGTCAGATGGTGCGGGGTGACCTCGCAGGTGACGTTCTTCATCCCGCGCGCCTTGGCCTGCCGCACGAGCTCGACGGTGCCCGCGGTGCTCGCGTGCGCTACGTGCAGACGCCCCCCGGTCAGCTCCGCGAGCGCGATGTCCCGGGCGACCATGATCTCCTCGGCGGAGCTCGGTATGCCCTCCACGCCGAGCAGGCTCGACACCCAGCCCTCGTTGGCCAGCCCCTGGCGGCTCAGCTCGGTGACCTCGCAGTGGTTGATGATCGGCAGGCCGAACGACGAGCTGTAGGTCAGCGCCTGCCGCATGACGTTCGCGTCGTGGACGGGCAGGCCGTCATCGCTGAAGCCGACGACGCCGGCCTCCGCGAGCTCGCCCATCTCGGAGAGCTGCGTCCCGCGGCTGCCCTTGGTCACGCAGCCGATGGGGAGGACGCGGACCGCGCCCTCGTCGCGCCCCTTGCGCAGCACGAAGTCGACGACCGCGCGGGAGTCGATCACCGGGTCGGTGTTGGGCATGGCGCACACCGTGGTGAAGCCGCCCCGGGCCGCGGCCCTCGTGCCGGTGGCGATCGTCTCCTTGTACTCGAAGCCGGGCTCCCTCAGGTGGCAGTGCAGGTCGACGAATCCGGGGCATACGACCAGCCCGGCAGCGTCGAGGACCTGGGCGTTTTCCTTCTCTACGCCTTCCTCGACGCCGAGAATCTTGCCGTCCTCGATGACCACGTCGGCGATCCGGTCGATTCCCCGTGAGGGGTCAATCACGCGGCCGTTCTTGATCAGGATTGGTGTGGAGGAGGTCATGGACTCAGAGCCTCTCGAGGATGGACTCGACGTGCGAGTGGGTCGGGATGGGTTCCTTGCGGTCCCACCACCGGAACTCGCTGACTTCGTGTCCCATCACCACGTCGCCGTCGGCCTCGATCAGGAAGACGTGGTGCCTGTTGATGGCCGTTTCCAAGACGAACAGGCGCTCGGTCCGAGCTGCCCTCAGGCCCGTTTCTTCGAAGAGCTCGCGCGCCGCGGCAGCGGCCGGTGTTTCGCCGGGCTCTATGCCGCCTCCCGGCATTGCGAAGTTCGGGTTGACGTCACGGACCAGCAGCACCCTGCCGGCCCTGCGCACGACCACCGTGGCCCGATTGCGGAGTCGACGTCCGCTCATTCCCCGCTCCTTTCACGAGGTCGTACGGCAGGGTCGATCGCCCGGCGGCCGGCTATCGGAATGGCCATCGGCTACGCTCTCCTGTGGGGGATGAGACCGTAGAGCAGCGCCATCCGAACGGCCACGCCGTTGGTGACCTGCTCCTCTATCACCGATTGCGGGCCGTGGGCCACGTCGGTGGCTATCTCGACCCCCTCGTTCATCGGTCCGGGGTGCATGACGACCACGTCCGGGCTGGCCCGCCGCAGCCGCTCCGCGGTGATTCCGTACATCCGGGAGTACTCGCGGATGGAGGGCAGGTGGCCCGCCTCCTGGCGCTCACGCTGTATCCTGAGCGCCATAACGACGTCGGCCCCCTCCAGGGCGCGGTTGACGTCGGTCTCGGTCTCCACCGAGGCGAAGGGGTGTTCGGGGGGCCACCTCGACCCTCCGGCGAAGTCGGGCGGAAGCAGCGTCGGCGGCGCGCAGAGCACGACCCGCGCGCCCATCTTGGTCAGTCCCCACAGGTTGGACCGCGCCACGCGGCTGTAGAGTATGTCGCCGACGATGGCGACCTTGACGCCCTCGATGCGGCCGAGGCGCGTCCGGATCGTGTACAGGTCGAGCAGCGCCTGCGTCGGGTGGGCGTGGCTTCCGTCGCCGGCGTTGACGACGCAGGCGTCGAGATAGCGCGCGAGGAAGTGCGGAGCCCCGGAGTGGGGGTGGCGTATCACGATGATGTCGGCGTTCATCGCCTGGAGGGTCAGCGCCGTGTTGTAGAGCGATTCGCCCTTCTCGGCGCTGCTCCCGCTGCCGGACACGTTGATCGCGTCGGCGCTGAGGATCTTCGCCGCGTGCTCGAACGAGACGCGTGTCCGGGTGCTCGGCTCCAGGAACAGCGTGATCACCGACTTTCCCCTGAGCGCGGGCACCTTCTTGATGTCACGCCGCAGCACCTCTTTCATGACCGAGGAGTTGGTCAGCACCTGCTCGATCTCGTCGCGGCTGAAGTCGTCCAGGTCCAAGACGTGCCGACGGCTCGCGCGATGCCCGGCCGACGCCGGCCCCTGTTCGACGACCTCGCCCCTAGGGGCCGAGCCGGTCGTCATCGCGGCATCCTCGATATGACCACCTCGTCCACGCCGTCTATCTCCTCGACGCGTACGCGCACCTCCTCGTCCAGGGAGGTCGGGACGTTCTTGCCCACGAAGTCGGGCCGGATCGGCAGCTCCCGGTGGCCGCGGTCGATCAGCACCGCGAGCTGGATCTGCCGGGGGCGGCCGAGGTCGGTCAGGGCGTCGAGCGCGGCGCGGATCGTCCGGCCGGTGAACAGGACGTCGTCGACGAGCACGACCAGTCGGCCCTCGACGCTGTCCGGAATGTCCGTCGGCCGCATGAACGGTCTGACGCTGCCGGAGAAGTCGTCCCGGTAGAGGCCGACGTCGAGGGCGCCCATGGGGGGCGCGGCGCCTTCGAACTTCTCGATCCACGCGGCCAGACGACGGGCCAGCGGAACGCCCCGCGTGTGCAGTCCCACCAGAATGACCTCGTCGGCGCCGCCGTTGCGCTCCAGGATCTCGTGGGCGATGCGCGACAGGGCGCGACGTATCTCGTCCGCCGACAGTATGGGTCTTGCCTCAGCGATGTCGGCCTCCTCCCGGGCGCAAAAAAGCCTCTTGCCGCTGCTGGCAAGAGGCTTCACAGGTTCCGCGCAGTGAACCGCGTGCTACCAAGACGCTACCTTGCCAGCCTCGCGGGACTGGATTAAAGGTCGTCGACTAGCTCCAGATGTCGTGTGTCAACTTGGCGGGCATTGTACCCAATCGCCCGCGTCCCCTTCAACCGCTCCCTTTTGCCCAAACCGGTCGGTCTCCCGGCCTGGCGGCTTTGACTCGGAGGCGGCGGCGGCTTAGAATCGAACGACCACGCACGGGAGACGCAACACATGTCAAAGATCGCCTTCGACGTATTCGCCGACTACGCCTGACCGTTCGTCCACAATGCAGCCGTGTGGCTGGATAGAGTAGCCAAGGCCGAGCCGGGACTCATAGACGTCACCTGGAAGAGCTTCGTACTGGACCAGATCAACAGCAAGAACGGCCCGGACTGGAAGATCTGGGAGCAGGACGACCGGTACGACAGCCGTTCCCTGCTGTCGCTGCACGCCGGGGAGTCGGCGAAGCTTCAGGGCCGCGACGCGTTCGAGCGGTTCCACGTCGCGCTCCTCGTCGCCCGCCACGGCGGACGCCGCCTGTCGCTCAACGACCGCGGCGCGCTCGTCGAGGTGGCGCGGGAGGTCGGCCTCGACGTCCCCCGGTTTGAGCAGGGCCTGGACGACCTCAGTCTGCTCGATAACATCGCCCGCGACCACAAGGAGGCGGTGGAGCAGCACGGGGTCTTCGGCACACCGACATTCCTGTTCGCGAACGGCACGTCGGCGTACCTGAAGTCGTTCGTACCGCCGGAGGACGACTCGGTCGCCTTCTTCAACCATTTCGCCGCCATCTTCGCGGACCGTGCCTACGTAGGGGAGATCAAGCGTCCCCAGCCTCCGTGGCCCAAGGGCGCCGTGTAGCGTCGTCCCTCTCGGACGGGAGTGCATCGAGCTCGAGTGGGGTACGGGGAAGACGCCGTGAGCGACATGGCCGCGCTGGAGGCCGCGCTGGGAGTCGAGTACAGTGACCGGCGCCTGCTGGAGTTGGCACTCGTCCACGGCTCTTACCTGAACGAGAATCCCGGCTCGTCCGAAGAGTCGAACGAGCGTCTGGAGTTTCTCGGCGACGCTGTGATAGGCGTGGCGGCGGCCCACGAGCTCTATCGGCGCAACCCCGGATGGCCGGAGGGCCGGCTTAGCGAGGCCAGATCGGAGCTCGTGCGGGGTGAGACCCTCGCCCGCGTCGCGTCGCGGCTGGCGCTGGGCGACCATCTCAGGATGGGCAGGGGAGGGGCCTCCAGCGGAGGTCGACAGAGTCCGAGCGTGCTCGCCTCGGCGCTCGAGGCGGTCGTGGGTGCGCTGTTTCTCGACCGGGGCTACCCCGACGCGGAGGCCCTGGCGCTTCGACTGCTGGAGCCCGAGATGCCGCGCCTCGAACGGCCGTCGGCCGCCCGGAACCCGAAGTCGGCCCTGCAGGAGGCCCTGCAGGCGGCGGGAGCGAAGCCGCCCACGTACAGCATCGTCGACGTCACGGGCGAGGACCACTCGCGGCAGTTCACAGCCGAGGTGTGCATCGACGGCCGCGTGCTCGGCTCCGGGACGGGCCCGCGAAAGTCCACCGCGGAGCGCCGCGCGGCGGAGGCTGCGCTCGCGGCGATGTCCGAACGCCGCTGACTCACCACAGAAGGGGGCGAAACGTGAAGGTGGCTATCCTGCCCAGGCCGATGGAGCTGGTCATCGAGGACCAGCTCCTCGACACCGAGAACCTCGGCCCCCGCGACGTATACGTGGAGACGGAGCTGACGGCGTTTAAGCTCGGCACCGACCGTGGGAACTACGAAGGCGAGCCGGGGATCCCAGGCGCCGGCAACAGCTTCCCAAGAACCGTCGGCGACAGCACGGTCGGCATCGTCCGCGGTGTGGGCTCCGGGGTTACCCGGTTCAGGGTCGGCGACCGCGTCGTGTCTCAGGCGGGGCACCGGTCCGCGCACGTCACCCGCGAGGACGACTACGGCGCTACGGGCAACCTCGTGAAGGTGCCCGACGGCGTCCCTCCCGAAGACGCCGTCTACGCCGTCCTCTACTCGCTGAGCGGGTACTGCTACACGAAGGCGCGTTTCCGGCCGGGCGAGTACGTGGCCGTGGTCGGCACGGGCGTCCTGGGCATTGCCGCGGTGGCCCTGGGCCCGATCTACGGCGCGCAGGTGGCCGCCATCGCCAACAGCCCGGTGCGCGCGGACATGGCCCTCGAGATGGGGGCGCACGCCGCGTTTATGTACGACGATCCCGACCTGCAGGCCAGGCTGGACGAGTTCAGCCTCGGCAACGGGATCGACCTGGTAATTCTCACAGCCAACCCGTGGCCGGCCTACCGAACCTCGGTCGAGATCGTTCGCCGCGGCGGACGCGTCTCCATCGTGAGCCTGCTGGGTAGGGGAGAGCCGCCCGCGGACTTCAACCCGCTGTACTCGGGCTACTTCTTCGACAAGGGCATCTCCATCATCGCCGTCAACGGCCGGGCCGAGGACGTCTACCCGAGCGAGACGGGCGCCGGGCTGACCCAGTGGCGCAAGACCGAGCGGATGCTGGCGCTGATGGCCGGCGGCCGGCTGGAGCCGAGGAAGACCATCACCCACCGCATGCACTACACCGAGATGAAGAAGGCCTACGACATGGCCTCCAGCCGCGACAAGAACATGCTCGGCGTGGTGTTCGACTGGACGGATGTTACGGGGTAGGCCGGACGGCCTTGCCTTCGGGCCACTGCGCCATCGGTCCAGTGAGGATGGAGTCACGCGAACGGACACGCTCGCAAAACCGTCATTCCCGCGCAGGCGGGAATCCAGGGGCGCCAACGGTGCGCGCAGCTCTAGCGCATTCCGTGGAACTGAGTGATCTTCAAGTCCTCGAACTGGGTAGACCTGCCCGCGACGCCGTCGGCCTTCCAGTACGCCCCGACGACGGAAACCGGGCCGGCACTCGTCAGCCCGCTCAGGTCCAGGGTTGCGACAAACTCCCCGTTCACGAACAGCGCTCCCTCCTCACCGATGGCGACGACGCGAATGTGATTGCTGTCGTATGCGCCGGGGGCGATGGCGGCCGAGAAGCCCCGTCCCCTCAACTGTTCGTTGGAAACGTCACCCGTACGTAGATAGTGATACCATCGGCCGTCCTGCCTAATCACGACAATATGAAACGTGTTGTCAGGAGACGACCGTGCCCACCGAAACAAGAAGCCGCTGCTCCAGCTGCCGGTCTGCGGCGAGTACGGGTTGAAGAACCGGGCCTCGATGATCCCATCCGCCAGCGACACGTTGGTCTGGTATGTATCGATCCGGCCGCTGGCGGGATCGTGCTCTATGGCACCGTCCACTGGCCCGAAGTCGCCTATCGAGTGAATCGGCCTGACGATGAAGTCCTCGAACTGAGTGGATTTGCCTGCTACGCCGTCGCCTGTGAAGTACCCCGCCACGGCGGACACGTCCCCTGTGTTCGTCAGGCCGCTCAGGTCCAGGGTTGCGACGAACTCTCCGTTCACGAACAGAACTCCCTCTCCACCGATGGCGATGACGCGAATGTGGTTGCTGCCGTATGCGCCGGTTGCGATGGCGGCTGAGAAGCCGGTTCCTATCGGCTGATCGTTGGAGTCACCCGTACGTAGATAGTGATACCACCATCCTACCTGCGTGATCACGACGGTATGAAACATGTGGCCAGGAGACGAAGGCGTCCACCGGAATAGGAAGCCGCTGCTCCAGTTGCCGGTCTGTGGCGAGTATGGATTGAAGAACCGGGCCTCGATTATGCCATCCGCCAAAGAGGTGAACGTCTCGTGGTCGTCAATGAAACCGTCGTCTGGGCGGTGCTCGATGGAGCCGTCCACTGGACCGAAGCTGCCGACCGGTGCCGGTACCGGTGTTGGAGTCGGTGTGAGAGTCGGCGTTGGTGTAGGCGGCGCGTTCGCCTCGGCGATCATGTGTGCCAAGCGTTGAGAGAGAACCGCGTAGTGGATGGCGAAGCTGAGACCTTCCGCCACATCCTTGCTGATGCCAAACGTGTTCATGCCCACGACTCGCCCCGCCATGTCCAGCAACGGGCCGCCGCTGTTGCCGAAGTTGATTGCAGCATCGGTCTGCACGTAGTTGATGCCGCCGAAGGACTGGAGGGCCGACACCACACCGGTCGAAATCGTCATGTTCTCCAGCCCAGCCGTCGCGAACGGGTAGCCCAGGGCGATCACCTCTTCCCCGATACGAACCCCCGTGGCGAAGCGCAGAATCGGTTGCTGCCCCCTGTCGATCTTCACCAGGGCGATGTCCCGCTCGGGGTCCCGCGCGACGACCTTGCCGGTCGTCCTGAATCCGCCGTCAAGCACCACGGTTACGCTTGTCGCTCCTTCGACGACATGGGCATTTGTAAGGATGTATCCGGCTGGATCAGCCACAAACCCCGTACCGCTGCCGGTACCCCCAACGATGTGGACGACACTCTTCCTGGCGTTGTCTACCACATCGGCAATCGACAACTCGGGAACGGGAGTAGGCGTCGGTGTGGGTGTGGCCGTGGGCTGGAGGGTCGGCGTCGGGGTCGGCGTCTGAGTCGGCTGCGGCGTGGCAGTGGGAGACGGCGTCGCGGTCGGTGGGAGTGTAGGGGTGTTCGTAGGCATCGGGGTGGGAGACGGTGTCGCGGTTGGGGTGAGCGTAGGGGTGTTCGTAGGCGTCGGGGTGGGAGACGGTGTCGCGGTTGGGGTGAGCGTAGGGGTGTTCGTAGGCGTGAGTGTGGCAGTGGGAGACGGCGTCGCGGTCGGTGTGTGCGTGGGTAGTGCGACCATCGTTGCCGCGACGGCTGCCTCTATGTCGGCTGCCCTGGCAGCTTCGGCTGCCCGCTCTTCGACGATCCGCGCCTCGACCGTCGCCTCTATATCGGTAGGCTCTCCGCCACACGCGAATAGAACTGCCGAGAGAGTCGTTGCGACTACGCCGGCGAGCACCACGGCGCGGCTTCGCCAAGACTCAGAAATGGTCACCCCAACTACCCTTTCAGCCTACGGCAGAGATGGCGAACTGCTGATGGGCTAGGGCTAGGTTGTAGCGAACCTGCCGGCGCATCCAGGAGCCCGCATCGCTGCGCGTCGCCCCGCTCCCAGGATCTGCGAAGTCTCGCGTGTCTGAACCTCATTGCCTGAATCGTGCCACACGCCGCCACACGGCGCAACGTCTCGGCGTTGCGCCCCGAAACCTCGCCCACTCGCTATGAATCGCCAGACGGCACGGGCCCGAGTACCAAGCTGCAAGCTGACTGCGGGGCTTTGTATCCAGCCACAGGGCTGCGTTGTGCCGCGGAGGGCCATCGCCGCGAGCGAAACGAGCGCGCGAGCCACCTTCGGCGACACCGAATCTATACTCCTGGTCGCGCCCGTTCCTTCACCGCGGCCCGCCGGACGGGTTGCGACCCCCTCGGCCGGCCCGCCCGAACGCCGTGCCGGTTTACGGCTTCGACCCGCTACGGAACGGAAGAGCGCTCGTCCGGTCTCCGGAGGGTCGGACCCGCAGGCCCAACCCTGCCCGGCCGGGCTCAGGGCCCGCCCGGCATCTGCATCCCGCACCCCACTGCCGCCCCGAGCAGCGTCATGACGGAGGCTTCGTCGCCGGCGGACAGCGTCTGGGCCAGGGCGCTGCTCCGCTCGCACCGTGCAACAACCGAAAGGCCCTGCCGGCGCCGGATTCCGCTTGACATCCCGTTCGGCCTAATCTATTTTGGATTGCACTGGCTGTGACGGAGACGAACAGGCTGGAACACGGGGCGCTCAGCGAGTCTGGCACGGTGAGAGCAGACGCGGCCCGCCCGGCCCAATATCCCTCCAGAGCCGCGGCCCGAACCTCCTCGGCAGAGGAATTGTAGGCGCCGCCGGAGTCGCCCACCGTTAGAACGGGCGGCCCGATGAATACGTCGGGCTACAGAGAGCTCCGACGCTCGCGGTGAGCGTCGGGGAATCAGGGTGGTACCGCGGGTATTTTCGACCCGTCCCTATGAGGGGCGGGTTTTTTGTTGCGCGAGACGGGACGGACCGAGGCCGGCAGGCGTCGAAGAGTACCGTTCCCGGAGCGATGGCAGGAGCAGTGGCATGTTCAACCCGGTGGACTCTAAGGTCGACTTTCCCGCACAGGAGCAAGAAACGCTCGCCTGGTGGGAGGAGAACGGCATCGTCGAGAAGTACCTGAAGCGCAACGACGCCTCGACGAAGCGCTTCTCGTTCATCGACGGGCCGATCACAGCCAACAATCCGATGGGCGTGCATCACGGTTGGGGAAGGACCTACAAGGACCTCTTCCAACGGTTCAAGACGATGCAGGGCTACCGGCAGCGCTACCAGAACGGGTTCGACGGGCAGGGGCTGTGGATCGAGGTCGAGGTCGAAAAGGAGCTCGGCTTCGAGTCGAAGCGGGACATCGAGGCGTTCGGCATCGACAAGTTCGTCGAGCTGTGCAAGCAGCGAGTCCGGAAGTTCGCCGACGTTCAGACGTGGCAGTCGGTCCAGCTCGGCTACTGGATGGACTGGGACAACTCGTACCACACGATGGCGGACGAGAACAACTACACGATCTGGCACTTCCTGAAGGTGTGTCACGAGCGCGGCTGGATATACGAAGGCACCGACGTCATGCCGTGGTGCCCGCGCTGCGGGACCGGGCTGTCGCAGCACGAGATCGTCACCGAGGGCTACAAGGAGATTGTCCATCCCGGCCTCTACCTGCGCTTCCCGCTGGTCGACCGGGAGGGCGAGTCGCTGCTGGTCTGGACGACGACGCCGTGGACGCTGACCAGCAACACCGCGGCCTACGTTCACCCGGAGTTCACCTACGCGAAGGCGCGGACGGCGGACGGCGTCTTCTACCTGCTGAAGAGCCGGCTGTCGGAGCTGAAGCAGGAGTACGAGCTGCTGGAGGAGATGCCGGGCAGCGCGCTCGACGGGCTGCGCTACCGGGGGCCGTTCGACGAGCTGCCGGCGCAGCGCGGCGTGGAGCGCCGCGTCGTGCTGTTCGACGACGTCAGCGAACGCGAGGGCACCGGCGTCGTGCACGCCGCCCCTGGAGCGGGCGAGGCCGACTTCGAGCTGAGCAAGCGCGAGGGCCTGACGGTGATCGCGCCCCTGAACGAGTTCGGCGTCTTCGTCGACGGCTTCGACTGGCTGACGGGACGCAGCGTTTTCGAGGTCAACGACGACATCTACCGCAGCCTACGGGACAAGGGGCTCTTCTATCGCCTCGAGTCCTATGACCACCGCTACCCGGTCTGCTGGCGCTGCGATACGGAGCTGGTGTTCAGGCTGGTGGACGAGTGGTTCATCTCGATGGACGAGCTGCGCGACCTGATCGCGCGCGTCACCAGGAACGTCAAGTGGGTCCCAGCGTTCGGGCTCCAACGGGAGCTGGACTGGCTCCGCAACATGGACGACTGGATGATCTCCAAGAAGCGGTACTGGGGCCTGGCCCTGCCGATATACAAGTGCGAGTGCGGCCACTTCGAGGTCATCGGCAGCGAAACGGAGCTGGAGGCCAGGGCGATTGAGGGCTGGGACCAATTCGAGGGACACTCGCCGCATCGGCCGTGGATCGACGTGGTCAAGATCCAGTGCGCACAGTGCGGCACGGCCGTCTCGAGAATCCGAGATGTCGGCAACCCGTGGCTCGACGCGGGCATCGTGCCGTTCTCCACGATGGGCTACCGGGACGACCGCGCCTACTGGCGGGACTGGTTTCCCGGCGACCTGATCTCCGAGAGCTTCCCCGGCCAGTTCCGCAACTGGTTCTACTCGCTGCTCACCATGAGCACGGTGCTCGAGGACTCGGAGCCGTTCAAGGCCGTCTTCAGCTACGCGATGATGCGGGACGAGCACGGCGAGGAGATGCACAAGAGCAAGGGCAACGCCATCTGGTTCGAGGACGCCGCGGGGAAGATGGGCGTCGACTCGATGCGGTGGGTGTACAGCAGGCAGCGGCCGGAGGCCAATCTCAACTTCGGCTTCGGCGTCGCCGACGGGGTGCGCCGCAGCTTCCTGATACCGCTCTGGAACGTCTACTCGTTCTTCGTGACCTACGCCAACATCGACGGCTACGACCCGAGAACCGCCGCGCCGCCGGTGGAGCAGAGGCCTGAGCTGGACCGGTGGATCATCTCCGAGCTGAACGAGCTGGCGGCCGACGTCACCGCGGCCCTGGAGCGGTACTCGCCTCGGGATGCATGCATACGGGTCGAGAGCTTCGTCGGCTACCTCTCCAACTGGTACGTGCGCCGCAGCCGCCGCCGCTTCTGGAAGAGCGAGGCGGACGACGACAAGCTGGCCGCCCACTCGACCCTGTACGAGTGCCTGGTCACGCTGACCCGGCTGCTGGCGCCGTTCGTGCCGTTCGTGACGGAGTCGATGTACCAGAATCTGGCGCGTCCCGCGAACGGCCGCGTCGAGAGCGTACACCTCGAGTCCTACCCGGTCGCCGACGAGGCGAGGATCGACCGCGGCCTATCGGAGGCAACCCGGCTGGCGATGAGGCTGTCCAGTCTCGGCAGGGCGGCCCGCAGCAAGGCCGGGATCAAGGTACGCCAGCCGCTGGACCGCGCCATAGTCGCCCTGCGGTCCGAGTCCGAGCGCTCCGCCCTGGAGCGCATCAAGGACCAGGTGCGGGACGAGCTGAACGTCAAGGACGTAGCGGCGATGGAGGACGACGGCGAGATCGTCGGCCTCCACGTCGAGGCCGTTCTCTCGAAGGTCGGCCCGCGCTTTGGCCCCCGGACAAGAGACGTGGTGGCTGCTCTCCAGGCAGCGGACCCCCGCGAGGTTCACCGGAGGGTCAGTGGCGGGCATCCGGTCGAGGCGGGCGAGTTCACGCTGGAACCGGACGAGGTCTCGGTGACGCGCACGGACGCCCCGGGCTACGTCTCGGCGACGGAGGCGGAGTACACCGTCGCGGTCACGACGGAGATCAGCCGCGATCTCGAGCTGGAGGGCCTCGCCCGGGAGCTCGTGCACGTCGTCCAGAACATGAGGCGCTCCGCGGGGTTCGACATAGCCGACCACATCGACATGTACGTCACCGGCGACGCGGAGCTGGACGAGCTGCTGGCGGCGCACGGCGACTACGTCCGGCGGGAGACGCTGGCGGACGCGGTCGAGAGAACGGCGGCGCCCGAGGGAGCGTTCTCCGAGTCGCACAAGGTCAACGGCCGGGAGGCGCTCGTCGGCCTGGTGCGCCGGTAGGAGGACTCTTCCGGACGTCCGAGCGGCCGGGCCACGCTGCCCGGCGCGGCAGACGCCGGGCTACTGGTACAGCTTGTAGCTGCCCGTGGGGTCGACGACCGACTTCTCGTTGTTGTACTCCCCCACGATCACGCCGTCCGGGAGCTGGGTGAAGGCTTCACCGGTCTTGATGAACAGGGTGGAGTCCTTGCGGTACTCGGCCACGCCGGTGTCGAGGGCGTCTCGGGCCCGGTAGAGCCGGGCCACCGCGTTGCCGACCGCGCCGACTCTCACCAGCCCTCGCGCCTCCATCCTGGCCCCGAACTTGTTGAAGTCGTGAATGTGGCCAGGCCTGGGTCCGAAGGTTATCTCCTCGAGCGGGCTCTCCGAGCCGTCCTTGTTCTTGATGCGGCCGGTGGACGCTTTCCACCTGGCGTAGCCGGGCTGCACCATCTGCTCGATCAGGTGCCAGAAGGTGCTCCGGAAGTATGGGACGCCGAGCAGCATGATGTAGGCGTCCCACTCGTACAGTCTCCAGAACGGCCCGTCCGCCGCCCACGCCGCGGGCCGATGGACGGACATCATCTCCTCGGCCCGCTTGCCCACCGCGGACATCGACTGCCAGATGTGCGGGCTGCGGAAGGCTTCCGGGCGGCTGCGGAGGGCGTTGGTGATCTGGCCGACCTCGGACGGTGTGGCGTCCGGCTCGAAGGTCTGCCCGCGCCTGCGGTTGATGCTGCAGAAGGTGGGGACCGCCAGGGTGCCCTCGGGCCCGAGCGCGTCCAGGACCGCGTCCACCACCGTGTCGGCGCCGCCGTCCACCTCGCCAATGCTGCTCAGCGAGCTGTGCATGAAGACGACTGCGCCCGGTCTGAGCCCGAGTGCTCTGAGCGCCTCCGAGATATCGCGCCGCGTGAGGGGTGCCACGGGCGTATTGGCCATAGGCTGCGGAGTGTAGCAACGCGGCCGGAGCCGGTCAAACGCTCGAATTGTCCAGCGGCTTCAAGGACAGCCGGGCCCGGTCATGCCGCCTCTCGGGCTACGCCAGACAATCAATTGACGAAGAAGCTGTTGAACGAATAGTCGGCCAGCCGAGTACCTGTGTCCGATTGGTCCGCTGAGAACGAATAGGTGATGCTCACAGCTACGTCGTTGTCGAGCAAGTACATTTGCCGAATTACATGATCGCCAAGCAGTGACGCTTCAAGTCTAACGGCCTGAAGACCTTGCGATGTTCGCACCGTCCGCCTAGTGATGTTCTCTGCGCCTGCTGGAATGAGTACCGATGATTCTACTGCGTCGGCATATTCTTCCAGAGATAGCTCGCCTAGAAGGTTTTCCTCAATGACAAAAACTACGCTGTTCGACTTCGGGTCGAAAGCGTAGAAGATTTCACCTTGGGATGGGTCCAATTCGGCTTCTAGCCACGCCTCGGGGACCTGTACAGAGAAGTATCCCAGCGGATGTTCGAAGACCAGCATGGTCCCGAAATCACTGTCCACCAACTGCGGGCTCGGAGGCACAACTACAGTTTCGGTTCCCGCCCGGGCGCGCTCCACAGAAAGGTAGTAGCCGCCGGTCCTATCTCCGACCGCTTCGGTGACGGCGACGAAGTACTCTCCCGTATGGGGTGCGCGATAGACCAGATCGGAGTCTAGGCCGGATAGTCCCCCGCCGCTGTCGTCGTCCGAGACGACTTGGTTGTCACGCGAATGACGGAAGTCCACATAGATTGCGGTGTCTACGTTGAGTGAATCGGTGGAGAACCTGACTGTCTCTCCCTCTTCCAAGTTAATCGAGTACCAGTCCCAATCGGAGAGATGATCTAGACTACCGGCGACAGTCTCGCCTATCGAGATGGCGCGTCGATCGTCTGGGTCGTTCAAGGGCTTCAGCCTGACATTACTGGAGAGCCTATACGTGGAGGATTCGCCCGACGCCATTTCGACTTGCAGATAGTACACGCCCCCTAACA
Organism: Dehalococcoidia bacterium; assembly: GCA_965261815.1. GTDB lineage: Bacteria > Chloroflexota > Dehalococcoidia > Lucifugimonadales > CAZENU01 > CAZENU01. The sequence continues at coordinate 1,278,741 of CBDHDR010000002.1, read as the reverse complement.
ACAGCTCTACCGAACCGCGCTCGATTCCCGTGTAGTTGTCGTTCACTTCCAGGATCGGTCCAAGCGGATCGGACACATGGAACCAGCCGTCGCCCACTCCCTCGAGTTCGACCTCGAGCATGGTTCCTTCCCTCGCTTCCAACACGAATGTTCGGGCGTCCCAATAGTTGCGTAGTTCGATGTCGAACTCAAACCTCCCACGTCCGACAGGCAACCTTCGGTCACCTAGTTCAGACGTGAATTCACCCTGAACGAGTTTCTCCACGATGGGGCCAATATCAGCCGACGAGGCCGCCAATGCGAATCCGGCTTCACCGAAGATAAGGCCCGAGATTCCGATGACCTCACCTCTGGAATTGAGAAGCGCCCCACCGCTCTGGCCCCCTTCGATTTGGGCGTCTGTTTGCAGATAGGTCATACCGAGCCGTTCCCACTCACGGATGCGCGAAAGGATGCCGCGAGTGATGGTGGGTTGTGGAAACAGATCCACTTCGCCGGGGTAACCGATCAGGAGCAACTCGCTGCCAAGAGCCGTGTCTTCACCATCTTCGAGGCTCAGTGGCTGGGCTGACACGCTAACCGGCCCCAAGACCGCCAAGTCTGTCATCGGGTCCCACCCCAGGACCGGTACGTTCTGCAGCGCTGTACCATCTGGGAAGACAACCCATACCGCCTCATAGGGCCAAACTACGTGGTAGTTGGTGACGACATAGCCGCCCTCAACCAGGACACCGCTGCCCGTGGAAGCTGCCGTTTGGATGAATGGTATCGAAGGTGAGATGCGCTCATACACTTCTGCGGGTGACAGTTCCGCTACGGATGCAACGGTTGGAGTATTGGTGGGTACGGCTGTGGGCGTGGGGGTCGGCACCGGGGTATTGGTGGGTACGGCTGTGGGCGTGGGGGTCGGCACCGGGGTATTGGTGGGTACGGGCGTCGGTGTGGGCGTCGGTGCTGGCGTCGACGTATCGGTGGGTACGGGCGCAGGCGTGGGTATCGCCGTGGGCGTGGGCACGGGTGTGGGTGTGTGAGCGGGTCTTGGCACCGGCTCCGACAGCGCTGTGATCTCCGTGGGAAGTGTAGGGGTCTCGGGAGTGGTTTGGCCGCAAGCAACCAGAGCAATCGCCGTCAAGGCCCAGAGTGCCGGCCCCATAAGAATAGCTAGGCCTTTCGACGTGGTCGTCATGGTGTCTACCATTTCTTGTTCTAGGCTGCGGCGTAGTCGGCTGCCGCTGCATCCAGTCGTAATGAGCAGGGCGAACTTTTTCAGATTAGGCATGTGGTCCTTGGGATGTCGACGATGAGACATCCTAACGGAACAGAGCGTCGACGGCAACCTGAAAGACAGGCAGATCGGTGCTGCGCCGGGCGATCTGTGCGGTGTCAGATGCCTTGGTCGCGGAAGGTGCGCCGGTATGGCTAAGAGTCGGCCTCTCACGTCACTCGCCCTGGTACGTCAACCGGCGCCAGGAGCGTCGTCGCCAGGGCTACGAGCGGCGCTCGGCGAGCTCCAAGGTGGCGGTCCGCTCCTCGTTTTCGTGGAGGTAGTCGACCGTGACGCGGTCGCCGACGGCGTAGGTCTGGAGCAGGGTGAGGAAGCTGGCCATGTCCGGGGTCGGCACGCCGTCGAGCGCGGTGATCACGTCCTGGACGCGAATACCCGCCCTGTATGCCGGCTCGGTCTGGGACATGTGGGTTACGATGACGCCCTGTTCCACTCCGAGGCCGAGCTCGTTTGCGATGGCGGGCGTAACGTCGGCGCCCATCAGCCCGATGAGCGGCCTCATCGCTCGGCCGTGCTCCAGGAGGCTGTCGACGATGCGCTTCGCCACGGACGCGCTCTGGGCGAATCCCATGCCCTGCGCCCTGGGCAGCAGCGCCTGGTTGATCCCCACGACCTCGCCCCTGAGGTTGACCAGTGGGCCGCCGCTGCTCCCGGTGTTGATCGCCGCGTCGGTCTGGATCATGTCGTAGAAGGTGCCTTCTTGGGTCGGCACCGTTCGTCCCAGAGCGCTCACGATGCCCAGGGTCACCGTCGGGCTTCCCTTGAGCGACAGCGCGTTGCCGATGCTGATGACCCAGTCTCCCACTCTCAAGTCGCCCGATTCATCGAACGGCGCAACAGGCAGGTCCTCTGCGTCTATCTTGAGCAGGGCGAGGTCTCCGGGAGGCGGGTCCCGGCCCACCACCTCTGCGTCGTAGGTCTCTCCGCTCGCGAGGTGAACTTTGATCTCCCTCGCCCTTTCGACGACGTGATTGTTGGTGACTATGTACCCGTTGGGCCGTACGATGAACCCGGAACCGGCCTGCTGCCCTGTTACCGTCCTGAAGAGCCCCCTGACCAGCGACTCGGTGGTGATCGAAACGACCCAGGGGCTGACCTGCTCGACGACATCGGCGACCGAGGGCAGCGGAGCCTGGGACGCGCCGGGCGCGGCTTCGGACTCGGGAGCGCCGCAGGCGACCAGCCCGATCACCAGCGGCAAGACCAGGGCGGCCAGTGCTAGCGGCTTTCGCACGTCAGGCCGGCCAGGACGTTTCCACCACCCGCATCCGGACGCGCGAGAAGCCGCTCAAGATCGTCCTCCAGCCCATGCCGTCGGTCTCGATGCTGGCCACGTAGGCGCAGTAGCGGGAGCACACCAAGGCGCCGAACAGGACTATGGTGGCGGAGAGATATACCCACGTGAGCAGCGCCAGGACAGCGCCGATCGACCCATAGACCACGTTGTAGTGAGGGAAGGCGCTCACGTACCAGACGAAGCACAGGCTGGCGGTGTTGAAGGCGAGCGATCCCCCCAGCGCCCACGGCCAAACGTCGCGAGTTCGTACCTGAGTGTTCGGTAGGAAGCGGTACATGAAGAGAAAGGTCAAGAAGGTCAGCACCGGGGTGATCAGCTTCGGCGCGAGGCTCCACACAAGGCCGCTGAACAGGCCTGCTTCGGGCGCGACCCTGCCCGTGATGTCTCTCATGATCTCGAAGACCGCCGCGCTGAACAGGAACAAGATCAACAGCACGCCCGCTGCGAAGACGAGCCCGAAGTCGATGAGCCGCTCCTTCAGAAACGGCCGCGCCTTGCGTATACCCCAGGCCGAGTTGATCCCCTTCCGGATCGCGCCGAACATGGCGGTCGACGCCCAGACGATGCCGACCACGCTGACGATCGCGAACTCGTCACGCGCACTGGTCACGTTGTGTATCGTATCGCGGATGAAACTGTGCGACACGGGGATGATGCCGGCGATGGCGTCTACGAGCTTGGCCTCCTCCTGCGCGGTTTCTGGCCCGAATATATAGCTCAGCCCGATCGTGAGGAACAAGAAGAGCGGGAACATCGAAAACAGCGTGTAGAATGCTATGGCGCCGGCCGAATGCGAGCAGTTCCGGCGCAGGTATTCGCGGATGGCGTCCCAGCAGAACATGGCGAACCGTACGGCGGTCAAACCAAGCCTCCAGTACCCGACTGCGAGAGTGTCCGGGGAGGTAGTGAACCGATGTCCGGATGTCTTTCGTCTCCCATAAGTATATCGCTTTTGCCCAAAGCTTTCTCGCGGCCAAGTTCCGGACCCGCGTCGAGGCGCGCGGCGGCGCGACGGTTCAGGAGCTTCTACTAATCCTCGATCACCAGCCTGAATGCCAGCGGCGCGACGACAAGGAACGCCGCGTCGAAGGCGGCCAGCAGAGCGATCCAGCGGCCCGTTTCGCGGAACGTCCCGTCGCCCAGCAGCAGGCCCGTGGCCTCGACGGCCGCGACGATCGCTGGCAACGCGGCCGGGAGAAAGAGCAGCGGCAGCATCACCTCTCGCGCCCGGGTGTTGGCGGCCATCGCGGCAAAGACGGTGCCCACCGTGGCGGTCCCCAGCGTCGCCAGAACGGCGATCGGCAGCAGGCCGGGCTCCGCGATGGACACGTCGAACATCACCGCGAACACGGGAAACACGAACACCTCCACCACCAGCATGAACAGCGTGTTCGAGACGACCTTGCCGAAGAAGACCGCGTCGCGGCCGACCGGCGCGAGCAGGAGCCCGTCGAGTCCGCCGGACTCCATTTCGAGCGCGATCGACCGGGTGAGTCCCAGCAGCCCGCCGAACGAGATGGCCACCCACAGCACGCCCGGGGCCACGAGCGCGGCGGTGTGCGGCGTGATCTCGATGGCGAAGTTGAACACGACGACGACGAGCAGCGAGAACACCAGCAACGAGACGACTATGTCCTTGGACCTGGTCTCCAGCACGATGTCCCGCCAGACGATCGCGGCCAGCGGCCGGACGAAGTTTCTCATGCTCGCCCTCCCGTGTGCCGGAAGTAGGCGTCGCGGACGGCGTCGACCGCGTCGGGCGAGACATCAGATTCACGGTAGACGATTTTGCCGCGGGACAGGATGACCAGACTGTCGCCGATCGCGAGCCCGCGTTCCAGGTCGTGCGTGGTCAGGAGGACGGAGCGCGTGGGATGTGCACCCCCGCCGACAGCCGCGTCGAGGAGTTGGAGCGCCTCCTGGTCCAGACCGCTCTCGGGCTCGTCCATGATCAGCACGGCCGGACCGTGAAGCAGCGCCCTGGCTATGCTGAACCGCTTCCGAAAGCCGTGTGAGAGTGTGCCGGCGCGCTGTCTGAGCCGGCCGGTGATGCCGAGAAGAGCGGAGACCTCCGCTATCCGGTCGTCGACGCGGTCGAGCCCGAACATCCGGCCGCAGAACGCGAGGTTCTCGTAGCCGGTGAGCCCGTCGTACAGCAGCGCGTCGTGGGTCACGACTCCGATGTGGCGGCGCGCGCGCTCCGGGTGACCGGCCAGGTCGATCCCGGCTATGCTGATCCGGCCTTCGTCGGGCCGCGCGAGTCCGGCGAGGATTCGCACCAGCGTCGTTTTGCCGGACCCGTTGGGCCCAAGGACGGTGAGCACCCGTCCCCAGGGAATCCGCAGGTCCAGGTCGCGCAGCACCTGCGTCCGGGCGTATGCCTTGCTCAGGCCGCTTACCTCTACGGCGAGGCCGTCCGGCGCCGTCATGCCGGTTCCGAGGCCGGTTGCAATTGCTTCGGGGATTTGGTCTTGGTCATACCGCGATTGTATTATAGGTCGGTAGTCCCGGTTGGCGGAGGCGGCCGAATGTCGAGCATACAGGCGTTGCAGGAGCGGTACGAGCAGTTGGACCGCCGATTCGAGGCGCGGCCGGAGAGCGCCGTCGATTCTGGGTGCCTGCTTGCGTTCGACTACGACTATACCGGCAGCCAGGCCGAGGTGGTGATCGACACCGAGGAGTTCACGGCCGTCTGCCCGTGGACAGGCCTGCCCGACTTCGGTAAGCTGACGATCAGCTACGTGCCGGACGGCCAGTGCATCGAGCTCAAGAGCCTCAAGTACTACCTGCTCTCCTACATGGGAGTCGGCATCGTCCACGAGCACGCCGCCAACCGGATTCTGAAGGACCTGGTTGCCATATCCCAACCGGCGCGCATGTCGGTCGAGCTCGACTACAACGTCCGCGGCGGGCTGCACGCCTGTGTCACCGCCAACTACGAGCGGGACGCATAAAGGCGGAGTGCGTATGCCGCGCCGCGCGAAGCCCTCATGACCAACTTCGCCGTCACCCTGCTCTCCGGAGGCCTGGACTCCACCACCGTCACGGCTTACGCGAAGTCGCGCTCGGAGCGGCTAACCGCCATCACGTTCCAGTACGGGCAGACGCACAGCCGAGAGGTGACGAGCGCGGCCGAGGTCGCGGGCCGGCTGGGGGTCGACCACCGGCTTGTGGACATATCGTTCCTCGGCGACGTGGCGTGGTACTCGGCGCTGACCAATCCGGACGCCTTCCCACTGCCGACCGACCGGGAGCCCAGAGAGATGGGCGCCAGCATCCCCATCACCTACGTGCCGCTTCGCAACACGACGTTCGTGGCGCTGGCCGCCGCCTACCTGGAAAGCCAGGTCCTGTACTCCATCGAGGTCGAGGGTGTCGCGAGCGACGCAGTGTCCGCGGCCGTCTACATGGCGCCGAACGTGCTCGACTACAGCGGGTACCCGGACTGCCGGCCGGAGTTCTTCGCGCAGATGTCGCGGACGATCCGCTACGGCAGCAAGCTGGGCGCGGAGTACGGCGTGGACATCCGGATAGAGACGCCGATCATCGAGCTGTCCAAGGCCGAGATCGTTCGAATGGCGGTAGACCTCGGCGCGCCGCTGGAGCTCACCTGGAGCTGCTACGCCGGAGGAGAGCGGCCGTGCGGCGTGTGCGATAGCTGCGTCCTGCGCGCCAAGGGCTTCGAGGAAGCGGGGGTTCCGGACCCGGCGCTGCGTGACCGATGCTGAAGGTCAGCCGCATGCCGTCCGGGGAACCGGAGATATTTCACTCCATACAGGGTGAGGGGGTCTCTGCCGGGAGGCCCTCGGTGTTTCTGCGGCTGGCCACCTGCAACCTGACCTGCTCGTGGTGCGACACGAAGTACACCTGGGACTGGGAGCGGTACGACTACCGGGAGCAGATAGTGTCGCTGGACACTTCAGACGTTCGGCGGCGCCTCGATGCCATGCCCTGCCGGCACCTGGTGGTCACGGGGGGCGAGCCCATGCTCCAGCAGGCGGAGCTGGCGCCCCTGGCGCGGTCGCTGAGCGACGGAGGCTGGTCGATCGAGGTCGAGACCAACGGCACGATTGCGCCTGACGAAGAGATGGCGGCCGCCGTCTCCCAGTGGAACGTCTCGCCCAAAACGGCCAACTCCGGCAACCGCGAGGACCGGCGCGAGGACTCCGACGCGCTGCGGGCCTTCGCGGCGCTGCCCGAAGTCTACTTCAAGTTCGTCGTGGCCGATCCGGCCGACGTCGACGAGGTGGCCGCTCTGGTCGAGCGGCACCGACTACCTGAGAGCCGTGTCCTGCTGATGCCCGAGGGCACGACCGCGAAGGCCATCCGCGAGCGGGGAGCGTGGGTTGCCGAGCAGTGCGTCCGGAGAGGCTACCGCTTCACGACGCGGCTGCACATCGTCCTTTGGGGGGACGAGCGCGGGCGCTAGAGAAGACGAGAGCGCCTCTCTGCTGGCCGCCGCCGGGACGCCGGCCGCTACTCGCCCGTGCCTACCAGGACATCGTCGCCGTCCACTCGCACGGGATACGCCTTGACCGGGTCGGCTGCCGGGGGCGCCGTGAAATCACCGGACTTGAGGTCGAACTGGGCGCCGTGCAACGGACACTCCACCTGCCCTTCTTCGACCCAGCCCTGGGAGAGCGGCCCACCTTCATGGGTGCACTCCTCGCCGATGGCGTAGAACTCGCCGTCGAGCCTGGCCAGCAGCACCTGCTCGTCTCCTACGTCCACCTGCATCGTCTCGTCGTCTTCCAGATCGCCAACCGACGCCACTCTGACGAACTCGCCCATTGCTGACTGCCCTCCACATTCGGCCATTCGTATTCGTTGACCGGTACGAGCGCCATTATATCGTCTGCCCGCCGGGATACAACGCCTCTGTCATCGGCCCCGCGGTGGTGTATTATTATACATACGCTACCGGCCATGTACACAGGTTGACACAGACCAGACCGCCGGGTATATTCCCGCCAACCTCAGCCCCACGCGTGCCCGCCGCATGAGGCTAGCATCGCAGGCCGTCTTTGTAGTGGCGGCCGCAGCGGCCGTGGCGGGCGTCCTCTACCTTCTGGTCAGCGCTTCGACGCCCTCGGACGGCATAGAGATTGTGCTTCCCACCCCGGCGCCCAGCGATATCCAGGTGTACGTCACCGGCGCTGTTCGTGAGCCGGGAGTATACACGGTTGGCGCCAACGCGCGTCTGGCCGCCGCCGTCGAGGCGGCGGGCGGCGCGACCGACGAGGCCGACCTGGACGCGGTGAATCTCGCCGCTCGGCTCGTGGACGAGGCCCACTGGCACATTCCAACGCGTGGCGAGGCCTCAGCGCCGGCGCAACAGGCCGGCAAGGCCGCCACGGGCAAGATCGACATAAACTCCGCGGGCGTCGACTCGCTCGTATCGCTACCCCAAATCGGCAGTGTCAGGGCGGCGGCGATAGTCGCGTACCGCGAGGCCAACGGCCCGTTTGCTTCCGCCGAGGACCTCTTGAATGTCACGGGCATAGGCCCGGCGACCCTGGAGGCCATTCGCGACCTGATCGCGGCCCGCTGATCGGATCGGACGGCAAGCCGCATGCCCGACCGTAGCTTCGACCCGTCCCCGGACACTCTCACATGCATCTTCTCGTACTAGCCGCCGCCTTCACCGCCGGGGTCTACCTCGGTGGACGCGTCGAATTGCCGGCGGCGGTCGTAGGGCTCTTCGGGCTGGCCGCGGTGCTCTGCGTGGCAGGGGCGGTGGTCCAAAGGCGGGGCGTGCTCCCCGCGTTCGTCGTGTTGGCCGTGTTGGTCGGCGTGGCCCGGACTGGCGCCGACCGCGATGACGCCGCTGCGGCGTACCTCGCCTTCCACGGGCAGCGCGGCGTGCAGATCGAGGGCGTCGTGGACGGCGACCCGGAGGCCGCGGGCCAGTCGCTCAGATTCCCGTTCTCTGTCGAACGGATCGCCGCGGACGGAGCCTCGACCGAAGAGCCGGGTCGGGTGCTGGTCACGGTCAGTCCGTCGGTCGAGCTCGTCCGGGCGCGCTCGACGGCCCCGATCCGGGCCGGCGACCGCCTCCTGCTGTCGGGAACGATCGAGCGGCCGCCGCGAGGGACGGAGGGCTTCGACTATCCTGCCTATCTGGCCAGTCAGGGCATCGCCGCGGTGGTGTCGTTCCCCGAGGTCGAGCTGCTGCGAGAGGCGGAAGGCCCCGGTACGTGGCTGGCAGGCGCGCGAAGAGCGCTGGCCCGTTCGCTCGATGCGGTCGTCCCGGAGCCTCAGGCGGCGATGGGCCAGGCGCTGCTGCTGGGCAACAGGGACAACCTGCCGGACGATCTCCTGGAGGACTTCCGCGCGACCGGCGCTTCGCATCTGCTGGCGATATCGGGCCTGCACATGACCGTGGTGCTCGGCATAGCGCTGGCCGTCTCTAGCTGGGCCCTTGGCCGGCGCCGACAGCTCTACTTGGTACCGCCTCTTGCGGCGATGTGGACGTATGCGCTGCTGGCGGGCATGCCACCGTCGGCCGAACGCGCGGCTATCATGGGAACGGTGTACCTCGCCGCCTTCGCGCTGGGACGGCCGCGGAGCGTCCTTCCCGCCCTCGGGCTGGCGGCGGCGGTCATGGTGGCGGTGGACCCCGGCGTCCTGTCGGCCCCGTCGTTCCAGCTCAGCTTCGCCGCCATGGCGGGCATCGCGACGCTCTCGGAGCCGATATCGGCCCGTCTGCGCGCCGTCTTCGGCGCGAGGGATGAAAGCGGCGATTCTCCGAGGCCCCTGGTGCAATTCGCGACCTCGTCCGCGGCCACCACGGCCGCCGCCACGGTCGCGACGCTTCCGCTGGTGGCGTTCCACTTCGAGCGCGTGTCGCTGGTCGGCCTGCCGGCCACGCTCGTGACCCTGCCCGTAATGCCGCTCGTGCTGATGGCCCACGGAGCCGCGGGACTGGCCGGCCTCGTTTCTATCGAGCTGGCCCAGCCGTTCGGGTGGGTTGCATGGATCACGACCGCGTACCTCACCGGCGTGGTGGGCCTGATCGCCCGGCTACCGGGGACCGCGTTCCAGACGGGGGCGGTCGCGCCGGTCCTGGTCGTCGCCTACTACGTCGCGCTCATTGGGATATATCTGCGCCGGCCGCTCCGCGAGGTGGCGGCCCGGATCTTGGACGGCATCCGCGGCATCGGGCCCGCGCTGGACCACGCCGTGTCGTGGTGGATGGCCGGGCCGGCCGCCGCGGTCGCGGCGCTCGTTTGGGCCGTGGCCTTCCTGCTGCCCGACGGCGACCTCCACGTCACCTTCGCCGACGTGGGACAGGGCGACATGGCCGTGGTCACCACGCCCGGTGGACGGACCATCGTCGTCGACGGTGGTCCCAGCCCGATAGTCGCGGCCAGGGCCGTCGCCGACGAGCTGCCGTTCTGGCGGCGTCACGTCGATCTCGTGGTGTTGACCCACCCACACGGAGACCACGTGTCCGGCCTGACCGAGGTCCTGGGGCGGTACGAAGTGGTCCGGATACTGGAACACCCGGTTACGTACGAATCCGGCGCATACGAGGCCTGGCGTTCGGCGGTCGACATGGAGGACGCCGTAGTCACGCATGCCAGGGCCGGGCAGTCGATCGTCACCGACGACGGGGTCTTGATACAGGTGCTCGGGCCGTCGGACAGCCTGATCGGCGGCCCGGACCCGGACGTCGACAACGCCTCTGTGGTGCTCAGGATCGTCTATGGAAAAATCTCGTTCCTGCTGGCTGCGGACCTGTTCGCCCCTGGGGAGCGCGCACTCGTCGCCGGTGCCGCGACGCTGGACAGCGACGTGTTGAAGGTCGCGCACCACGGCAGCCGCGGCTCGTCGACCGAGGGGCTTCTATCCGCCGTCCGCCCGACGGCCGCGGTCGTCTCGTCCGGGAGGGACAATCGTTTCGGCCATCCTCACGTTGAAACGATGGAGGCGCTGGGCCGCCACGTCGCGCCCGGCATGGTCTTCCTGACCAGCGCAAGCGGGAGCGTCGAGTTCGTCACGGACGGCAAGCGGCTCACCGTCCGCCCGGCGCGGTAGGCCCAAGCGTCCGAACATCCTCCATCCACCGGTGAAGAGTCGTGCGCCCTCGGAGAGGGTAGTTGCGGCGACGTATGGGAGGGCGACGATCTGACTCTCGGTCAGGCCGAGGTCGTGGGCTGTGTGAAGTGTCTCATTCCGTCCCATTGTGTCTCATCCCTATCTGGCGGGTAGGACACTTGGGCCAAAAATGGGACACCGGGTGTCCCACGCGTCGTATCTGGGGTGAGACACCGCGGTGTGAGAATGAGACACTGGTGTCCCGTTTCGTCGTCATCAGCGCTGGGCCGCCTGCGAGAGTAGTCGGGACGGCCGGAGTGGCTGTCCCGCGAGCAGAGAATAGCACAGGCGTTCGCGCCTTGCAAGTTTTCTGTTCGAGCGGAACCTGTCCCTGATTAGTAGCCGGCGTTCCACCCCAACCCCCTGGATTCCCGCCTGCGCGGGAATGACGGGTGGGGAGTGCCTACCAATTTGGGACAGCATCGTTCGGGTGTTCGAGCCTGTTGACTGCGGCACAAATGTTCTGTACTATTCCTGCCCCACCGGGCCTGCCGTGCTTGCGCGGGCACATCGGGGAAGATACAGTTTCGCCCATCACGACGACGTGGTCGGGGATGGTAGGTTGAAGCTATGACAAGTGAGTCCGTCGCCGGAGAAACTCACCTGCTGAGATTCCAGGAGTTGCTGCGGGAGTTGTTCCAGTTCGACTGCGCCGATCTGGACTTCGGCATCTACCGCATCATGAACCACAAGCGTTCTGCCGTCGAGCGGTTCATCAGCGACCAACTGCCCTCCCGCATAGCCGCCGAATTGGAGACCGGGCACCTTGCCCGACAGTCTCAGGCCATGGCCGATCTGGAGAGAGAGCGAAAGTTAGTCCTCGAGAACATTGCCGGTGACGCTATCGACGCGGACGGTAACCTGGACGACAAGTACTCAGGCACTTTCCGTGGCAAGAAATACCTGGAAGCCCAGGCGGCCGCCGCGCCCGGGCGCGGCCGGCAGGCCGTCGAGACCGACGTCTACAACCACCTGTACACGTTCTTCAGCCGGTACTACCAGGACGGCGATTTTGTCTCCAAGCGCCGGTACTCACGCAGCCAGCGGTATGCCATCCCCTACAACGGCGAGGAGGTCTATCTCCACTGGGCCAACAGCGACCAGTACTATGTCAAGACCGCCGAGCACTTCAACAACTACGACTGGACCGCGCTCAACGGTGTCGCGGTGCGCTTCCGGCTCGAAGCCGCCAACGTCGAGCAGGACAACGTCAAAGGCGACAAGCGGTTCTTCGTGCCGCTGGGCAAGAAGACGAGCTGGAACGACGACGCTCGCACAGTCACCATCCCGTTCGAGTACCGCCCGCTGACCGCGCAGGAGACCACCCGCTATGGCAAGCAGAAGCAGCAGGACAAGATCATCGCGACCGCCGTCGGCGAGATCCCCCGGCGTCTGAACAGGTCGCCCGAGGCATTGGCCGCGCTGATGGGAGAGCGCCGCCGCAACGGACAGGACGATCCTGTCAGCCAACTGGAGCATCACCTGCGGCAGTACACCCGGCGCAACGACTCCGACTTCTTCATCCACCAGGACCTGCGCAGCTTCCTCTCGCGTGAGCTGGACTTCTACCTGAAGAACGAGGTGCTGAACCTGGACAACCTGGAGGCCGCCGGCGAGCACGCCGCGGACGGCTGGTTCCAGCAGATGCGGCTCATCAAGTCCGTCGGCGGCGAGACAATCGACTTCCTGGCCCAAATCGAGGACTTCCAGAAGATGCTCTGGGAGAAGCGCAAGTTCGTCGTGGACACGCAGTACTGCGTCACGCTGGGCAACGTCGATTCCGACTTCTACCGGGAGATAGCCGCCAACGACGCCCAGTGGGAGGAGTGGCGCGAGCTGCTGGGCATCGACGGCGCGGACCGCTCGGCATCCTTCCTGAAGACGCAGCCCACTCTGTCGCTGGACACCCGCCACTTCGACGCCGACTTCACCGACCGCCTGCTAGCCTCCTTCGACGACATCGACGGAATGACCGACAGCCTGCTGATTCACAGCGAAAACTGGCAGGCGCTCAATTCAATACAGGAGAAGTACGTCGGAAGCCTCGACTGCATCTATGCGGATCCGCCCTACAATACCACCGAAAACACCTTCCTGTACAAGAACAACTACAGACACTCTTCATGGATTGCCATGATCAGCAACCGCATTCAATTGGGTTACAGATTCCTTGCGTCCGGTGGAGTATTCCAGATCGCGATTAACGATACAGAAACCCAATACCTGCGCACGGTTCTCGACTCGTACTTTGGACAGGATAACCGAGTAGCAACCATCGTTGCTGAAGTAAATCCTGCTGGTCAGAATCTAAGGCCCAACACCCCTGCTTTAAGTCACGACTACTGTCATGTTTACGCGACTAATATCGGCCAGATGACCATGCTGATGCGGGGACTCTCGTCTTCCGAGAAAGAAAGCTATTCCGAGAGAGACAGTAACGGATCGTATTTGTGGGACAATCTCAGACGAAGGGGAGGCAACTCACGTCCTGCTGATCGTCCCGGTCAAGTATTTCCATTGTTCGTCAAGGGAGATACGGTCCGGGTCCCCGACATGTCGTGGGACGAATCTGAGAAGCTGTGGCTGACGCAGGAGACTCCCAGGGACGGGGAAAGTGACGTATGGCCTATAGATCCCAAGGGTGAAGCACGAATCTGGAGAGTGAATCCGGATGGTGCAAGACGAGACATCGCCAATGGGCACATATCTGTCATAACTAAAGCTGGGCGCCGGGAAATTGTCAAGAAGTCCTACATGCCCACCGGGAGAAAACCTAAGACGGTATGGTATGACTCGAAGTATTCGGCAACAACATATGGGACAAAATTGCTCAACGACATACTCGGAAGACAAGGATTCAGCTATCCGAAATCCTTGTATCTACTCATGGACTGCCTGCGGTTCTGGATGCATAGGGATGCTACTGTGGCAGACTATTTCGCCGGATCCGGCACGACTGGACACGCTGTCATCAACCTGAACCGCGAGGACGGCGGACAGCGCAAGTTCATCCTCGTGGAGATGGGCGAGTACTTCGACACGGTGCTACTGCCCCGCATCAAGAAGGTGACCTTCGCGCCGGAATGGAAGAACGGCAAGCCAAAGCGTAAGGCCACGACGGAGGAAGCAGAGCGGTCGCCGCGCATCGTCAAGTACATGCGGCTCGAGTCCTACGAGGATGCGCTGGACGGCATCGGGTTCGACGACGAGGCGGGGCAGCTCAGGCTGGAGGAGAGCATGGACGGCTACCTGCTCAAGTACATGCTGAAGTGGGAGACGAAGCAGAGCGAGACGCTGCTCAACGCGGCCAAGCTGACACGCCCGTTCGACTACCGGCTGCGGACGCACGCGAACGGCGAGACGCGCGAGCGGACGGCGGACGTTGCCGAGACGTTCGCATACCTGCTGGGGCTCAACGTCCGGACGCGGCACGTGCACTACGACGACGACAGGCGCTACTTGGTGTATTGCGGGGAGACGCGAGAGGCGCCGGGCCGCGAGGTCGCGGTCGTGTGGCGGACTACGGAGGGCTGGACGCAAGAGGACTTCGCGCGGGACCGCCAGTTCGTCGACGGGCTGAAGTCGGTGAAGGATGCAGACGTCGTCTACGTCAACGGAGACTCCGTCATTCCGGGCGCGAAGCCCGTGGAGCCGATCTTCAAGGCGAGGATGTTCGCTGGTGTACACTCTTGAATCCTGGAATCGAGATCCCGATGGACAGGATCGCTGAATTCTGTCAACGCAACCGCATCCGCCGTCTCGCCCTGTTCGGCTCGGTGCTGCGCGACGACTTCACACCCGAGAGCGACGTGGACGTGCTCGTCGAGTTTGAGCCCGGCGCGCGAGTGGGCCTTGCGTTCGTCACCGTGCAGGACGAGCTTTCGAATATACTCGGGCGGCGAGTCGACATGAGCACCTTCAGGGGGATCGAAGAAAGCCGGAACTGGCTGCTCAGGGGGGAGATACTCGATTCGGCAAAGGTGGTATATGACCAAGCGGGATGACAGGGTGTTCCTGGTAGACATGCTGAACCACGCCCGTGAAGCCGTCGAGTTACTGGAGGGTACCAGCTCGAATGACTTGACGATCGACCGCGTAACGGAGCTTGCCCTACGAAAGCTGGTGGAGGTCGTCGGCGAGGCCGCCAACAGGGTCTCCCCGACGACACAGCAGCGCTACCCTGAAATCGCATGGCCTCAGATCATCGGAGCGCGCAACCGCCTGGTTCACGGCTACGACGTCGTCGACCTGAGCATCCTCAGAGACATTGTGCAGAACGCTCTGCCGCCGCTCGTCGAGCAGTTGACGTCCATCGTCGGGGAAGAACCCCAATGACGACGGCGCGCAATCGCGCCAGACCGCGCCGGAACGCCGTGCACTCCTACGAGAGGCTGGAGCACCGGCTGACCCTGCTGTCGTGGCTACACGACCGGTTGGGCTTCGAGAACACCAAGGCGCTGCTCGACCAGACAAAGGAGGCCAGAGAGGGGTTCGACGCGGACGGCCGCAGCGATGTCTGTCGGATTCTGACCTCGCGGGAGGGCCCGAAAGTCTCCGACGACGACCTGCGACGCTACGACGGCAACATCCGCGAGCACCTGTCGGCGATGAACGCGGGCAGGGGCCGGCCGATCACGCTGCGCTACTTCCAGTACCTGGCGGCGCTCTACACGGAGATATTTCTCGACCGGTACAGCCAGAGCCCCGCCGCGCTCCGAGAATCGCTGAACAGGCACGTCGCCAAGCTCAACGCGAGCAACTTGGGCGTACGTGCGGAGCAGTACGAAGAGTCGGACCTCAGGAAGCTGGCGTTCTGGATGGCGACGGGAAGCGGCAAGACGCTGCTGATGCACCTGAACTACAGGCAGTATCTCCGCTACAACCGGGAGCCCCTGGACAACATCCTCCTGATCACGCCCAGCGAGGACCTCACCCGGCAGCACCTGGAGGAGTTGCAGGCGTCAGGCATCCCGGCGCGCCGATTCGACCTGAGCGAGAGCGGGCGGTTTGGGTCGGAACCGGACACGGTCCGGGTGATCGAGATCACCAAGCTGGTCGACGACAAGCAAGGCGAGGGCGTGAGCGTACCGGTGGAGGCATTCGAGGGCCGTAACCTGGTCTTTGTAGACGAAGGGCACAAGGGCTCCGGAAGCGAAGCGCGGACGTGGCGGTCGAGGCGAGAGGCGCTGTCGGAGGATGGGTTTACGTTCGAGTACAGCGCGACGTTCGGGCAGGCGCTGAACGCCGCCGGCGACGACGCCCTGACTGCCGAGTACGGCAAGGCCATCGCGTTCGACTACTCGTACCGCTACTTTTACGCCGACGGCTACGGCAAGGACTTCCGCATCCTCAACCTGCAACAGGAGACGACCGGGGATCGGACACAGACGCTGCTGCTGGGCAACCTGCTGTCGTTCTACGAGCAGCAGCGCATCTTCGACGATCACGGCGCCAGGCTGCGGCCCTACAACCTGGAGCGGCCCCTGTGGATTTTCGTAGGCAGCAGCGTGAACGCCGTTAGCACCGAGCGAGGACGCCCCCGCAGCGACGTGCTCACGGTCGCGCGTTTTCTGCATCGGACGCTGTCGGAGACCGCGTGGGCGACGGAGACGATCGGACGGCTCCTTGAAGGGGAGTCAGACCTCAGAGACGAGCACAAGGTCGATCTCTTCGCAGACAAGTACCCTTACCTGCGCGCAAGAGGCCGGTCAGACGCGGCCGCCGTATACCAGGACGTACTCGCGCGGACGCTGCACGCGCCGTCGAGTGGAGGCCTGCATATCGTCGACATCAAGGGCAGCGACGGTGAGCTGGGACTGAAGGCGGCAGGCTCGGACGAATACTTCGGGCTGATCTACATCGGCGACACCGCCAGATTCAAGAACCTTGTAGTGGACGCCAACGCGGGCATCACGGTGGAAGAGGACGCGATAGCGGGCTCGCTGTTCGACGACATCGGGACGCCCAACACGACGATGGAGGTGCTGATCGGCTCCAAGAAATTCATCGAGGGCTGGAACTCCTGGCGCGTGTCCAACATGGGGCTGCTCAACATCGGCAAGAGCGAGGGGTCGCAGATAGTCCAGCTCTTCGGGCGTGGGGTGCGCCTGCGCGGCCGGGACATGACGCTGAAGCGCACCGCGCCCGCGGACGGCCCCCATCCCGAGCATATCGAGCTGCTGGAGACCCTTAACATCTTCGCGGTCCGCGCCAACTACATGGCCCAATTCCGGGACTATCTCGAACGGGAAGGGGTGCCGACGGAGGGCCTGCAGGAGCTGCCGCTGTTCATCCGGCCCAACCGCGCGTTCCTAAACAAGGGCCTGGTCATCCCCCGCGTGGACGAGGGGCGCGATTTCAAGACCGAGACTGAGGTTGTACTGGAGTACGCCGACGGAGTGGGGCCTGTCTCCATTGACGTGTCGGCGAAGGTACAGTCGATGGACAGCGGCGGCTTTGGCGTGGACGAGAGCAGCGCAAGCTCGGGCCGAGACACGGTCATACCGGACGACAGCCTGGCCATTGTCGACTGGGACAAGGCTTACCTCTCGCTGATCGAACACAAGGAACGCAAGGGGATGGACAACCTGGTGATCGGTCCCGCTGCGCTGAAGCCGATCATGGAAGCCGGGAAGAAGGCGTACCTGTTGGTCGCCGAGGAGTCGCTGACGGAGCCGACGAGCGCCGAGGAATGGGGACGGCTGCAGGACACGGTGACCGGGATACTCCGGCTGTATGCCGACCGCCTCTACCGGCGCAGCCGCGAGCGGTGGGAATCAAGCAACATGGTCTACAAGACGCTCGACGAGACGGACGCCAACTTCAGGTTCAACAAGATTCGTGAGGACAGTCCGGGCAGGTACATCGTGGGTGTGCCGCAGTCCAAGCAAGAGCTGATCGAGGAGATCCGGGCCCTCATCAAGAACTGCCGCGCGCTTGACGAGACTGATGGCACCAGTCTGCCGCGCATCTACTTCGACCAGCATCTCTATCAGCCGCTGCTGGTGGAGAAGGACGGCACGCCGCTGAAGATGTCGCCGCCTGGTCTGACCGGAAGCGAGCAGAGATTCGTCGACGACCTGAAGCAGTACTGGGACAAGAAACGGGACGACGGCCCTGACGACGCGGAGGTGTTCCTGCTGCGGAATCAGAGCAGGGGCGCGGGCGTGGGCTTCTTCGAGGAGAGCGGGTTCTACCCCGACTTCATTCTCTGGGTGAAGGACGGCGACAATCAGCGCGTGGTTTTCATAGAGCCGCACGGCATGATGAACGCGCCCGCCTACGTGCACGACGACAAGGCACGGCTGCACGAGAAGCTGCCGGAGCTGGCTCGTGCGATCTCAGGACGTTCAGGCACGACGACCGTCAGCCTCGACTCCTTCATCGTTTCCGCGACACCGTTCGAAGATCTGCGTAAACGTTATGGGTGCTGGGACTTGGAGCAGTTCGCGAGCAAGCACATCCTGTTTCCGGAACGCAACGAGGCGTACGACTACGTGGCCGAGATAATGGAGGGTCGCGCGGTGTCTACGGCCGAAGCGGCCACCGCGCCCGTCTAGCACGCCGGCCCATGTCGGCGGATATGGCCGCACACGGCGCTCGCAATGCGGCGTGATACCATCTAAGTAGGAACCCAGGCCATGAACGACCGTAGATTGGGACATCGCGTACTGGCGGCGCTTGCGGCGTTCGCCGCGGTGACGCTCGTCGGCTGCGGCTCGGGCGCCGCTGCCCCCACGCCGTCGCCCGAGCCTTCCGCGACTCCGACCCCGGCTCCTGCCGCGACCGCAACCCCGACGCCGGTCCCGCCGACTCCCACCGTGACCGCCGCGCCGGTCGTCCGGCTCCCGCAAGTGCCCGTCCGCGAGGTGGAGCTGGCCTTGTTCAGCGGCGACACGCTGCGCCTGTCCGACCTGCACGGCCAGATTGTCGTCCTGAACTTCTGGGCGTCTTGGTGCGGACCGTGCGTCACGGAGATGCCCGCCTTCGACCGCATCTACAACGACTACCGCGAGCGGGGAGTGACCTTCCTGGGCATCGATACACAGGACGTAGAGCTTGCCGCAAAAGCCTTCGCCGACCGTATAGACGTAACGTACCCGCTGGCCGTGGACGAGACCGGCCGGCTCGCCGTCGAGTTCGGACAGGTCGGGTCCGACGGCGTCTTTGCCCTGCCCACCACGGTGATCATTGGCGCCGACGGCAGAGTGGCGAGAACGTGGGTCGGGGCGCTCCGGGAGGAGACGCTTCGGGAGTTCATCGAGTCCCTGCTGGAGACGAGCTAGCCTTGCCGGGAGGACATTCCATGCGAGTTGACGGCCGAAAGCCGGACGAGCTCAGGCCGGTTGCCATCGCGACCGGCGTCCAGGAGTTCGCCGAAGGATCGGTGCTCATAGAAACCGGCCGCACCCGGGTGCTCTGCGCGGTCAGCGTCGAGGACGGCGTGCCGCGATTCCTCCGGAACACCGGCCAGGGATGGGTCACCGCCGAGTACTCGATGTTGCCCCGTTCCACGAACACGCGCACTCGCAGGGAGACCACCCCGCGCGGACGCACGCAGGAGATCCAGCGCCTGATCGGCCGCTCCCTGAGGGCCGCGGTGGACATGAAGGCGCTGGGCGAACGCACCCTGATAGCCGACTGCGACGTGCTGCAGGCCGATGGAGGCACGCGTACTGCCGCCATTACGGGCGCGTACGTGGCCGTCCGGCTCGCGGTCGCGGGACTGATGCGCCAGGGGGACCTGAGCGCCAGTCCCGTGCGGCGGGCCGTCGCGGCGACTAGCGTGGGCATCGTGGACGGCCGGGCGCTGCTCGATCTCAACTACGAAGAGGACCACGCGGCCGACGTCGACTTCAACGTGGTCATGACCGACGAGGGGGAGTTCGTCGAGCTTCAGGGCACCGCCGAGTCCGGCTCCTTCTCCAAGAGCGCGCTGGACGAGATAGTCGCGCTGGGCGCGCTCGGGACTACGCGGCTGTTCGAGGCTCAGCGCGAGGTACTCGCGGGCGTCTAGGCTGCCGTGCGTCAGTCCTTCTGCACGGGGTCTATGTTGGGTTCTCGCGTGGGGTGCACGACGTACGTCATCGCCGAAGGGGCGCCACCCGCGACGTAGCCCGTGACCTCCATGCCGATCGGGCCCTCCAGGTAGCCTACGCTGTCGCCGGACAGCGCGAACGGCCTGTCGTGGCCCGGATAGAAGACGTCGGCCGACGCCACCATCTTCTCGACGCTTTCGGCCGCGTCGTCCACGTCCCAGAACACGTTGTACGGCAGCCCGCGGCGGACCGTCCCACCGTCCGGCATCGCGTCGCCGCTGACGAGCACGTCCTTGCCGTCCACCGATACCGAAATGCTGACGTGGCCCTTGGTGTGGCCCGGCGTGTCCATGACCGATACTCCCTCGGCGATGCGGTCGCCGTCGGATATCGGCTCGACCCTCAGCCGGGACAGCATGTCGGCGAAGTAGGACGCGACGTTGTGGTCGCCGCGGCGGGGGTTGTTCGCGTAGTCGATCTCCTTAGGGTGAACGAGCACTCGCGCGTTGGGAAAGAGGTCGGCGTTGGCGCAGTGGTCCCAGTGCATGTGCGTGAGCACGACCAGGTCTATCTCCTCGGGGGCCAGTCCGCGGGCATGCAGCGTCTTCACCAGCATCGTGCGGCGGGACGCCGGCCCGGTGTCGACCAGGATGCGCTGCTCTCCAACGTTCAGCAGCGAGATCGTCGAGAAGCCGAAGGGGCCCTGGTCGGATACCAGGGAGAAGCCGTAGGTCAGCACGTCGATGTCGGTCATGACACTCCTCAGACCGCCGGCAGCGGCGCGTCGTCGTCCGTCTCGACCTGCCAGGCGCGGATGCGCGCCGCAAGGTCGCGGACGCGGTCGCGCTGGGCCGGATCGTCGAACAGGTTGCGCATCTCGTAGGGGTCGTTCTTCAGGTCGAACAGCTCGCACTGGTCGCCCGCGCACAGGTTGAGCTTCCACCCGCCGGACACCACCGTGCGCCATGGCAGCCTGCTCATCCGGTCTATCGCCGCCGAGCCGAGATGCCGGTCGGGCATGCTCGAATGGACGCCGTTCCACTCGATGAAGACATCGTTGTCCTCCAGGGACGCCTCGCCGGAGAGTGCGGGGACCAGGCTCTTGCCCTGCAGATGGTAGGGGACGGGGTCGCCCAGCAGGTCCAACACCGTCGGCGCCAGGTCGATGTGGCTCATGCTGCCGCGCACCGTAGTCTGCTCGCGGGCCAGCCACGGCACGCGCATCAGCATCGGCACCCGGGACGACTCCTCGTACATCGACCTCTTCTCCAGCATGCCGTGGTCGCCCAGCATGTCGCCGTGATCGCTCGTGAACACCACGACCGTGTCGTCGGCCACGCCGGCGTCGTCGATGGCGGACGTGATCCTGCCGACCATCCGGTCGACGAGATTGACGTTGGCGAAGTAGTGGGCCCGCAGTCGCCGCCAGCCCTCCTCCGTGCCGACGTCCTCCTCGACGGCGGCGTAGTCCCGCATGTACTCGTCCGCCGTGTGGTCGCCGCCCTCGAGGTACTGCATGCAGTAGTCGGCTCTCAGGCGGCTGATCAGCGCCGAGCCGACCGGCTTCTCCAGGAAGCTCGGACCGACCGGCAGCCTGGCGGGGTCGTAGTGGTCCATCAGCGGGCCGAAGTAGGGCGAGTGGGGCTCGAAGGTGTTGACGTAGAGGACGAACGGCCGCTCGGCGCTCTCCCGGATGAACTCGGCGGCGCGGTCGCCCAGGTAAGACGCCATCTGGAACTCCTCGGGAAGCCTGGCGCGGCCCTCGCCCGAGAAGACCTTCACGCCAGCCACCGTCTTGTCAGGCTCGAAGCCGTTCGCCACGAGGTGGCGGTGGTAGTCGGTCAGGTGGCCCAGCGCCTCCTGGCTGGAGTAGCTCTCCCGGTGGGAGTCCTCAGTGCTGACCCAGGTGTCGAAGGCGTGCTGCGGGAGCACGTCGTTGCCCAGGTGCCACTTGCCCATGTAGGCGCGCGCGCAGTCCGGCGAGACGAGCTCCCCGGTGGTCTTGAAGTGGGCCGGCAGGTGCATCTTGTTGACGATGGGCCCGGCGGAGTGTGGATACAGCCCCGTCATGATCGACGCCCTGGCCGGGGTGCAGACCGGCTGTGTGACGTAGGCGCGCTCGAACACGAACGACTCGGACGCCAGGGCGTTCAGGTTCGGCGTGTCGATCCAGTCGTTGCCGTAGCAGGCCATCGTGTCGTAGCGCTGCTGGTCGCTCATGATGAACACGAGGTTGGGACGTCTCGCCATGTGTCTCTCTCCTGGCTCTGTGAACGCCCTCCGCGTAGACGGACGGGCTGTGGTTACTGCTTCGGTCGCCGCCGCACGCAGGGCGCGGTCGCGATGGTGACGCACGTGGCGTCAGCGGGGGTAGAAGGCAGGCTCGTCGGAGTCGGAGAGCCGGACCTGGGAGACAGTCCAGATGTCCTCCGCGGCGTTGTCGAGCACATGGCCGAGCTCGCTGGCCCGACCGGGCCCCCACAGCTCCGCTGCCCTGCGCCACAGTGATGCCGCGACATCCTCCACCGACACGGCATGCGCCGCGTCCGGCCTCTCGTCCGACATAGGCTATCCGTCCTCCAAACCGCCAAGGCGGTGACTGCCGCCGAGATTACGGCCGGCCCTTCCCGGCTGTCAAGGCGGCCGGTTGCTTCAAAACTACTGCTACCGAAGAGGGTATCGCCGACGACGGCGAGCCGGTGCGGTTCTATGTGACTTGCTCGGCTACGCGGAAGTATGGGTAGCGCGTGTCGAGCCGTTGAGGAGATTTGGCCGGTGATATACTACCTCCGCACGGGGCGGAGGCTCCCCGGATCATTGAGGGAAGCGACCTTGGGAGGTGGGGTGCATGACGGACTGGAATCAGTGCGCCGCGGTCGAACGGGAAAGAGACAAACTCAGTGGGGCGTGGGTGTTCGTGGGCACACGCGTTCCGGTGTCCGCGCTATTCGAGAACCTGAAGGATGGCGCGTTGGTGGAACAGTTCCTGGAGTGGTTTCCCGGCGTCGATAGCTGCAAGGTGCAAGCCGTCCTAGATCATGAGGTGAAGTCGCTGGCGGACGCAGTGCGTTCTTGAGGATATTGTTCGATCAGGGCACTCCCGTTCCCCTCAGGCGCCACCTCTCCGGGCACTTTGTCGATACCGCATTCGGACTGGGATGGTCCAACCTCCATAACGGTGAGCTGCTTCATCGGATCGAGGAGCACGGTTACGATCTCATTGTGACCACGGACCAGTAACTTCGTAGTCAGCAGAACCTTGCCGGTCGGCGACTTGCGGTGCTCGTCCTGCTATCGACTTCTTGGCCGCGCATCCGGTTCCGGGTCGACGAGATACAGGACGCGGTCGACGGAATGCGGCCGGGACAGTATCGTGAGATATTGATCTGACGCTTGTCGGCACGCACGCGGAGCACGACCGGATCGACGCCGAGGGAGTGTAATGATGGTTACGATCAACCCGATCCGCACCGAGGACGACTACGAGGCGGCGCTGGCCAGGCTTTGGGAGATCTTCGAGGCAGAGGATGGTACCGCGGAGGGTGACGAGCGGGACATACTCTCCGACCTGGTCAAGCACTACGAGGACAGGTGCCATCCGATCGCCCCACCGGACCCAATCGCGGCGATCGAGTTTCGGATGGACCAGGCGGGCCTGACCCGCCGGGACCTTGTGCCGCACATCGGCAGCAGTCTGGGCTGCCAAACTGGTCTATAATGGTCTGGCACTGACTATCTGGAGGGAGCATGGCCATCCAAACCCCCGATTCCCGCGGCGCGTGGACCATCGCCGAGGCGAAGGCGCGGCTGTCCGAAATCCTGCGCCTCGCCGAGTCGGAGGGACCGCAACGCATCGGTACGAGGCGGCCGTTCGTGGTTGTGCCGGAACAAATCTGGCGGGAACGCGAGGCGCCGACGCGCGAACCGCTGGGCCAGTGGCTCATCAAGAACATGACGCGCGGGACCAACCTCGAAATCCCCGAGCGCGGTCGGAGTTCGCGACGCGAGGTCCCCTTCTCGGACTGGGACGATGACGACTGGGGAGACAAGTGAGGGGTTTTCTCCTCGACACGAACGTCGTGTCGGAGATGACGAAGAGCCGGCCCAGTCTCCAGGTCATTGCCTTTCTGGCCCAACCGGCCGATCTGTGGCTGGCGTCCTTGGTGGTCCATGAGTTGGAGTTTGGGCTGCAGCTCGCACCACCCGGAAGGCGCCGGGAGCGGCTGCGAGCGGACATCTTGAGTCTGCTCGCGCGCTACGCGGATCGCATTCTACCCATCGACCGGGCCAGTGCGGAGTGGGCCGCACGGTTTCGGGCGGACGCGGTCCGGTCCGGGCGCCCCCCTGATATTGTCGATATACTCATCGCAGGAACGGCCAAGGCGCATGACCTGGCGGTCGCCACCCGGAATGTCCGGGACTTCGAGGGGCTGGGAGTCGACCTGGTAAATCCCTGGGAAGCCCCTTAGCACGGAATCCCCGGCTTGAAGGGGACGACTGATGCACAAGTACGAGATGGTCATCTACTGGAGTAACGAGGACGGCTCATATGTTGCCGAAGCGACCGAGCTCCCAGGTTGCACGGCCCACGGCGATACTCAGGAGGCGGCCCTCGAGCACATTAGCGAAGCCGTGGAGCTTTGGCTTGAGGAAAAACCAAGCGAACAGGTGAATACCTAAATGGTACAGAATCTCCTATTCGAGCGGATGGATACTCGCGTTGCACTCGACAAAGAAGATGGCGATCATGCGTACTTCCACGCTCTGAGCCTAAAACTCGAATATTTGGCAAAGATAGTCACAGCTGGAGTTGTGGCATGTGTCGGCGACGACGTAGATCGGCAGCGGTACTCCCTGGAGCATCGACTACTTCGGACTGACTCGTTTGGCAATTGGATTGAGACTCTTCATGCTGCTTTGATTGGACCATCCAGCCAACTCTTTAGCGGCAACGCACTTGACTTAGTGAGAGATTTAACCCAGAGAGTAGGTCACGGAGATTGGCGGTTTGCAGCCGT
Source organism: Dehalococcoidia bacterium (assembly GCA_965261815.1). GTDB lineage: Bacteria > Chloroflexota > Dehalococcoidia > Lucifugimonadales > CAZENU01 > CAZENU01. The sequence continues at coordinate 1,254,003 of CBDHDR010000002.1, read as the reverse complement.
GGCCAATATGGCCCAAGCGGCGAACGAGATAGGAGTTGAGGCTCAGTTGAGCAACCGCGTATCATTGCGACAATTCTTCGATCTTTGCGTTAGCTTCCGAAATAGAAGCCGAGGACACGGAGCCCCTACAACCGAACAGTGTGCCCGATGTTGCCCTAGCCTCGCCGAAGCTTTGAGTGCTGTCGTCGACAACTTGGTGATATTTGGAATCCCTTGGGTTCATCTTCATCAAAACCTGTCGGGGAAATATCGTGTATCGCCACTATTATCCGACACGTCACCTTTCGACTATCTGAAGAGAGAGAGGAATGTTCAGCTACAGGATGGAGTATATTTCTACTGCGATCGTCCTATCCATACTCCTCTTGTGTTTTCTGATCCTGACATCCGCGATATTGCGTTACCTAACGGCAATTACAAAAGTAACCATTTCGAGGCGCTGTCGTATATAACAAACGACGTGACGATCAAGGATGGCTCGGAGTGGTCAGACCCTCCTTCGCGTCTCCCTTCGAGCGAAACTGAAGGCAGTGCGGAGCTTGAGATCCTTGGTAACACGTTCGCAAACGTTCCTCCGATGCCGATTGGTCACATTGCTAGGAACGTCTTAGAGAGTCGGGTTAGAGAAGAGTTGGTGAATTTCGAACAGCATCCTATAGTGTCGTTGACTGGTCCGGGAGGTGTAGGAAAGACCACGATCGCCATCTCAGCTATTCGTGAAATTGTTAGCCAAGAGGCCCCACCTTACAAGGTCATTCTTTGGATAAGTGCTCGAGACATCGATCTCCTTGAATTCGGACCAAAGCCTGTTTCGCCGCGAGTTGTGACAGAAGACAACATTGCGGATGCCGCAGTAGACCTGCTGGAGGCGGCCCATACGGCCAACGGTAAGCTCGATCGACGGGCCTACTTCCAGGACTGCCTAGAAAAAGGCGCTTGGGGAGAGCCGACTCTCTTTGTACTTGATAATTTCGAAACCATGCAGAATCCCTCTGATGCATTCAAATGGGTTGACACTTACGTTCGGCCACCCAATAAGGTGTTGATCACGACCCGATTCAGAAGCTTTGTTGGCGACTACCATATTGAGATAGGTGGCATGACCGACGAAGAGGCGAATTGGCTTATTGACGAACACGCAAGCCGTCTAGGCATTGTCAGTCTCCTTACTCCAACATACAAGGAAACACTGATTCGAGAATCTGACGGTCATCCATATGTTATCAAGATTCTGCTCGGAGCAGTTGCCAAAGAAGGACAAGCGGTGGCTCCGAGACGTGTTGTTGCATCGTCTGACGATTTGCTACGGTCTCTTTTCCAAAGAACATATAGCGCGTTGAGCCTTGCTGGACAGCGAGTGTTTCTCTTGCTATGCAGCTGGCGAGTCTTTGTGCCAGAGGTCGCTGTTGAGGCGGTATCCCTCCGTCCCGGCACGGAGCGGTTTGATGTATCTAGCGCATTGGAAGAGCTGAGTCGCTATTCTCTAGTGGATCGAGTCGGCTTTGTTGAAGACTCTTTGGAAGGAGGGGGGGCTTTTGTCGGCGTTCCACTTGCGGCAGCAGAATACGGACGGCGGAAGCTGGAAGTGAGCCCGTTCAAAGCCGCGATTGAGCAGGACCGAAAACTTTTGATGGAATTCGGGGCGGGGAAACAAGAGGACGCTGCGCGTGGAGTGCTACCGAGGATTGATAATCTTGTCCAGGCCGTAGCAAAACGCGCAAGCGAGGAGGCAGAGACGCTGGACGAAGTCTTGCCGGTCTTGGAGTATTTGGCAGAGAGGGTACCAAAAGCATATCTTAGACTCGCAGACTTGGTGATGGAAGTCGACGACTCTTCCGATGCGATGGAACGGGCAATACGTTACCTAAGGAGCTTCTTAGAAGTCGCAGCTCCACCTGATCGGCTGGACGCGTGGTTGAGACTTGCGGGGCTTTGCGAACGGAGGGAAGACTGGCTTGGAGCGGTCCATGCTTTGAGCGAGGCGATGTTGCTGTCAACTTCCGACAGGGAAGAGATAAGCAGAAATGCGAATCGCCTAAACATTCTTCTCAGCGAGCTCAAGAGGCGGAATGTTGAAGTAGCGTGGTCTGGAGGACTTCAGGAACTGATTGAACGAGCAAGTCAGGCGATGGAACGACGTTTGAATATACTAACCGCTACGGATTGCTCCCGACTTGCTTGGCTTTATCGAAACATTGGCAACACTAGCAGGGCGCTCGATATAGCGAACATTGGGTTGGAACGGGACCCGGCCAATCAATATTGCTTGAATCTTGTTCGTTCAGCCCACTAGCTGGGAGCCAGCATTAGCATTGGACCCGTTCGAAATGTGGAGGTCTACCCCCACCCCACGGCGAATCCAGATTGAGACGGCGCGGGGAACTCCGCGGTCCAATTCGCGGACCGAAGGCGAACGTCTGATGTTGGCATAGGCAACGCCATTGACCACTATCACCGAAGCCGTCCTTGAGTTCGCTGTGCTGCCGGAGGCCGAGGCACGCGCGGCGTGAGTAGCGGGGTGGAGCGGGAGATACGGGCGCGGATCGGCGAGCGGGGGCGCGTTACGTTCGCGGAGTTCATGGAGGCGGCCCTGTACGATCCGCACGGCGGGTACTACACGGGCACCGGTCCCGACGCGGACTACTACACCAGCCCGGCGGCGCACCCGGCGTTCGGCGCGCTGGTCGCGGTCCAGCTCTCCCGCATGTGGGAGGCGCTCGGCCGTCCGGGATGCTTCACCGCCGTCGAGATGGGGGCCGGGGGCGGCCTGCTGGCCCGTGACGTCGTCTCCTACGTCCAGCGCGCCCTGACTCCCTTCGCCGGCGCCCTGCACTACGTCACCGTCGACCGTGCACGGCCGTCGCAAGCCGTCGACGCGGTCAGACACGTGGTCGCGTCCGGTATGCCGGTCGCCGACGTCGTAGGCTGCGTGCTGTCCAACGAGCTGCTGGACGCGTTCCCGGTCCACCGCTTCGAGATACGAGGTGGGCGTGTCCTCGAGGTCTACGTCGTCGTCCGGGGCGGCAGGTTCGCCGAGGAGCTGGACGAGCCGTCGAAGCCGGAGCTCGCAGCCTACGTCGAGCGGCTTGGAGTGGAGCTGCCGGAGGGCTTCCGGGGCGAGCTGAACACCGGCATCGCGCCGTGGATGGCCGACGTGGCGGAAGCTCTGGAGCGAGGGTTCGTGCTCACGATCGACTACGGCTACGTTCGCGGAGAGGTCGACCCGGCCGGGAGTGGCGACACGGTACAGGGCTACTACCGGCACACCGGCGGAGCGTCTCTCTACGACCGCGTTGGCGAGCAGGACCTGACGGCCCACGTCGACTTCACCCACGTCGTCGAGGAGGGTCGCCGCGCGGGGCTGCGGGCCCTGAGTCTCCGAAGCCAGGCCCGGTTCCTGAAGGAGATGGGGTCGAGCGGCTGGCTGGATCGGATGCGCCGCGAGCCGATGCCGGAGTCGCGCCGCATGGCGAACCTGATGGCGATGCGCGAGCTCGTCAAGCCCGATGGACTCGGCGGCTTCAAGGTGCTGGTGCAGGCGAAGGGCGACGTATCGACCGAGCGGCTCGACGAGGCTGGGCCGGTATCGGGAGAGTTGCCGCTGCTGACCGACGAGCACGTCAGGCTGCTGGAGGGGCGGTACCCCCATCTCGCCTGGCAACCGGACGAGTTCGGCGACTAGAGCCGGCCTCCCCCGTCTCCTGGTGGCCGCACAGCCTATCCCCTGAAGGCAACTGATAACAGGTGATGGGACAAATGCCCCCTCCAGACCCCTGGATACCCGCTTTCGGAGACCTTTGCGCAACTCCCTCTGCCTTGACGGTAGAGGGTTGGTGTGACGGTGAAGCGTCTTTCCGTCGTTCCCGTGACGACGGGAACCCATCCCGCTCCCCGCCGCCCTGGATTCCCGCCTGCGCGGGAACGACGGTTATGCGAAGGTCTGCTTTCGCGGGCATAGCGGTAGGCTGTATCTGCCTCGCGAGGAGAGCCTGCTCGTCATTCCGGCCCCCGAGCCGGAATCCATGTCGAACCGGGGGCGTTGTCGGGTCGCGGAGCATCCGCAACGGGCCTTTGGCGTTACTCGTTCAGGCCGAGTTGCGGGGCGACGGGTTTCAGGGCGTCGATGACGAAGGCGATCAGGTCGTCTAGCTCGACGCCGAGCTCCGCCGCGCCCTGGCGCATGTCGTCCCGGCTGACGGACTTGGCGAACGCCTTGTCCTTCATCTTGCGCTTGACGGAGCTGACCTTCGTGTCCGAGAGAGACTTCGTGGGCCGGACCAGCGCGACGGCCGTGACGAAGCCGGACAGCTCGTCGCACGCGAAGAGAGCCTTCTCCATCATCGTTTCGCGCGCTATGCCGGTGTGGTTGCCGTGAGACAGCACGGCGCGGACGATCTCTTCCGGGAATCCACGGTCCCGGAGGATCTCCGCCCCGAAGGTCGGGTGCGACTCGGGGGTCGGGCAGACTTCCCAATCGAAGTCGTGCAACAGGCCCGCGATGCCCCACGTCTCCTCGTCCTCACCCTCCTTGAGGGCGTAGGCGCGCATGCAGGTCTCGACCGCGAAGAGGTGCCTCCGCAGGCTGTCGCTCTCGACGTGCTCTTCGACTACCAGGTTGGCCGTGGCTCTGTCCATTTCTCACTCCTCTGGCGTGTTGCTTCGGGTGCCCGCGACGGCTACTCGTCGGCTTGGTCGTCGTCCGAGGTCTGTCGCGGCGCGCACTTGCGGGCGGTGGTTATGAAGCCGGTGTGGCCGACCATGCGATGCGACGGTCTGACGCTGCGTCCGGAGACCTCCCACGGACGCATCAGAATCTCCAACGTCTCGATCAGCTCGAACGAGCGCTCGCCCCTGAGCGCTCGCGTGACCTCGTGGAACTGCACGACCGTCGGCACGAAGGCGAGGAAGATGCCGCCGGGGACCAGCGCCCGCAGCGCGTGGGGCACCACGTGCCATGGCTCCGGCAGGTCCAGCACCACCCGGTCGAGCTCGGTCTCCTCGAAGCCCTCGTAGACGTCGCCCTTCTTGAAGGTGACCCATGAGTGGTCCGGCAGCATGTAGGCGACGTTCTCCCGGGCCCGCTCGGTCATGTCCTCGCGCACGTCATACGACACGACCATGCCATCCCGGCCGACGGCGCGGGCGATGGCCATGGTCAGGGCGCCCGAGCCGCTGCCGGCCTCGAGTACCCGCGCGCCGGGGAACAGGTCGCCGTATACGACCACCGCGCCGAGGTCCTTCGGGTACACGATGGTGGCGATGCGGGGCATCTCGCGGGTGAAATCGGCCATCGTCGGCTTCACGGCCAGCATCCAGTGGCCCTTGGACGTCTCGACGCGTGCGCCCTCGGGTTGGCCGATCAGGACGTCGTGGCGGAAGTGTCCCAGGTGCGAGTTGAAGTTCCCGTCCGCCTTGAGGCGCACGAAGTAGCGCCGCCCCCGCCTGTCGACGACGAGGGCGTAGTCGCCTTCCTCGAATATGTACCGTGGGGTCTGGTCGGTCATCCATGTCTCCGTCGGTCGTCTCTTGCCGCGCCGGCGAGCGTTAGTCGGCGGGCAACACCTGGTCGAGCTCGGTGAGGACGTTGGCCGCGTCGAGATCCGACTCTACGTAGGCCTGGCCGGTCGTTCCGGCCTTGATGACGCTGGTGTAGAGCCGGGCCGAGCGCACGACGCCGTCCTTGTCGATCATGATCACGGCGCGCTTGGCCGTGCCCTTTTCGTCGTCGTATACGCCGTATAGGCGGCTGACCTCGCCCTTCGGATGGAAGTCGCTCAGCAGCGGTATCGGGTAGTAGAGCGTGGGGCCCATGCACAGGTAGTAGGCGGCCTGCGTCGGCCTGGCGTCGGTGCTAATACCCAGTACCTGGGTATCCCTCTTCTCGAACTGACGGCCTATCGCCATGAACGAGAGAATCTGGTCCCGTCAGCCGTCCGTAAAGGTGTAGACGTGAAACGACAGGACGACGTTCTTGCGGCCCCGGTAGCCGCTCAGGGTGACGCCGCGCTTGTTGTGGTCGACGAGGGTGAAGTCCGGGGCCCGGCTGCCGACTCCGATCATGAGGCGTACCTCCTGGACGAGACGGCGCCATTATAGCAACCGCACAAGGCTCTACCGTCGGCTCGAAGCGACTCGACGTGATGACTGCCCCAGGCCTGGGGCAGTCGCCAGCCCGGCGGCCGCCGTCCCACCGCAACCGGTAAGTCGCGGCCGGTGACTGTTCGGAGTTGAACTCCCCGCAACCCGTTCACCCCGAGTAGCGCCGATGTTTCATCGGCGCTACTCGAGGGGCGCGCGCTGGGTTTCACCATCATGCCCGGTAGCCGGGGCCGCCGGGACTAGCCGACGGCCGCCAGCACCTCGTCGATGCTGATGTCGCCCGCGCTGGTGTAGACGCGCTTGAACCGGACGACGCCGTCCTTGTCAACGACGAAGATCGCCCGGAACGAGACCCCGGTCTCGTCGTTGAAGACCCCGTACTGCCGTGCGACCTCGCCGTGCGGGTAGAAGTCGCTCAGGATCGGGTAGGGGATATTCCCCAGCGATACCGAGTAGGCGTTCTGGGCCGGCTGTGCGTTCGTGCTAATGCCCAGTACCTGGGCATTCTTCTCCTCGAAGTCCGGGTTCGCGGCCCGGAACGAGGAGACCTGGTCCGTTCAGCCGCCGGTGAAGGAGTGTATGTGCCACGAGAGTACGACGCTCTTTTCGCCGCGGAGCTGGCTGAGCGTCACCTCGTTCCGATTCTGGTCGACCAGCGTGAAGTCCGGTGCCGTGTCGCCTATTTCCACCATGTCTGTCCTCCTGTCCGGGTGAGCGGGTGTAGATTCATTCCGAGGCCGGCCGCCAGCGCAGGTCCGGCTGCCGTGCCGCGCGCGCCTCGTCCAGGCGCGAGTTCGGCGTGTCGTGGGGAGCCGAGCGAACGAGCTCGGGGTCGTCGCGGGCCTCGCGGGCGATTGCCTTCATGACCGCGACGAAGTGGTCGAGCGTCTCGAGGCTCTCGGTCTCGGTCGGCTCGATCATCAGCGCCTCGTCGACGATCAGCGGGAAGTACATCGTCGGCGGGTGTATCCCGTAGTCGATCAGCCGCTTGGCCACGTCCAGGGCGGTGACGCCGTGGTCGCGCTTCAGGTTGCTGGCGGACAGCACGACCTCGTGGAAGCAGGTGCGGTCGTACGGCAGCACGTAGTCGTCCCTGAGCTGGCTCAGCACGTAGTTGGCGTTGATGACCGCGTCCTCGCTGATCTGAGATATACCTTCGTTGCCGAGCGTCCGGATGTACGAGTAGGCGCGGACGAGGGCGCCGAAGTTGCCGTGAAAGGCGCCCATACGGCCGATCGACTGCGGGGGAGACCCCAGCGCGTACCGTGTCTCGCCATCCTCTTCCAGCCGCTCCACGACGGGCGTCGGCAGGAACGGCACCAGCCGCTCGCTGACCATGACCGCGCCGGCTCCCGGCCCGCCGCCGCCGTGGGGCTGCGTGAACGTCTTGTGCAGGTTCGAGTGGACCACGTCGAAGCCAAGCTCTCCCAGCTTCACGCGGCCCAGCAGCGCATTCAGGTTGGCACCGTCGCCGTAGACCACGCCGCCCGCGGCGCGAACGATTCGGGTGACCTCCAGGATGTTGGTGTCGAACAACCCCAAGGTGCTTGGCTGCGTGAGCATGAAGGCGGCCAGACCGTCGCCCGTGGCGGCCTGCAGCGCGTCGAGGTCGGTGTTGCCGGACGCGTCGGAGGGCAGCTCGACGAGCCTGAAGCCGGCCATCGCCGCGGAGGCCGGGTTGGTGCCGTGTGCGCTGTCGGGGACGAGCACGTCCCGGCGGTCGCCGCCGCCGTTGGCGAGATGGTAGGCGCGCGCCATGAGCATCCCCGCCAGCTCGCTCTCGGCGCCGGCCTTGGGCGCCAGGCTCGTCGCCGCCATGCCCGATATCTCGGTCAGGTAGCTCTGCAGCTCGAACACGAGCCTCAGCGCGCCCTGTACGGTCGACTCGGGCTGGTGAGGGTGGATCTCCGACATCCCGGGGAGCCCCGCCATCTCGTCGTTGAGCTTGGGGTTGTACTTCATGGTGCAACTCCCAAGCGGGTAGAAGTTATGGTCGATGGAGAAGTTGAACTGGCTGATCTGCGAGAAGTAGCGGACCAGCTCTCCCTCGGCCACCTCGGGCATCTCCAGCGAGTCGCGCAGCATCTCCGACGGCGGCAGGTCCTGGGCGGGCACGTCCAGCAGGGGCAGGGTCGTGCCCAGCCTGCCGGGGACGCTGCGGTCCATCAGCAGCTGGCGGCGCCGGTCGTCGCCGTTTCGGCTGGCCGCGTTCAATCGGCGCCGCCTATCTCGGCCAATGCTCTGGCCAGGGAATCTATCTCCTCCCTGCTGTTCACCTCGGTGCAGCAGATCAGCATTCCGTTGGGCACCTGGTCGCTGACGTCGAGACCGCCGATGATGCCGCGCTCCAACAGGAGGCGGTTGGTCTCCTCGGGAGGCTTCGGACATCGGACGACGAACTCGCGGAAGAAGGTCCCGCCGATCGGGAGGGAGTACCCGGGGATGTCCTGGACCAACGACGCGGCGTAGTGGGCCTTGTGGTAGCAGAGCTCGGCGACGTGCCGCAGTCCGCGCTTGCCCTGCGAGGCCATGTAGACCGCGGACATGAGCGCGATGAGCCCGACCGACGTGCATATGTTGGAGGTGGCCTTCTCGCGGCGGATGTGCTGCTCCCTTGCCTGGAGCGTGAGCACGTACCCGGTGCGGCCGCGCGAGTCCACGGTCCGGCCGACGATGCGGCCCGGCATCTGCCGCACGTACCGTTGTTTGCAGGCGAATATGCCGACGTACGGCCCGCCGTAGGTAGGCGCGATGCCCAGAGTCTGTCCCTCGGCTACGACGATGTCGGCGTCGTAGTCGCTGGGGGGCCTGAACATCGCCAGGGATACCGGGTCCGCCACGACGATCAGCAGCGCGCCGCGGTCGTGAGCCCTGCGGGAGAGGACCTCCAGGTCATCCATGTAGCCCAGAAAACCCGGCTGCTGTACGACCAGGCACGCCGTGTCCTCGGCGAGCGTGTCGTCGCCCGGCGGCACGGTGTTGATCCGCAGGCCGGGCGCCTGCACGTAGGTGGCCAGCACGTCCCGGTAGTACGGCGACACCGTGTCGAGCACGGCGACACGGTCTCTCCTGGTCAGCCTGGCGGCCATGAGCACGGCTTCGGCCATGGACGTCGATCCGTCGTACATGCCGGCGTTGGCGACCTCCATCCCGGTGAGCTGGCACACCATCGACTGGAACTCGTAGTGCGCCTGCAGCGTGCCCTGGGAGACCTCGGGCTGGTACGGCGTGTAGCTGGTCATGAACTCGCTGCGGGAGGCGATCTGCCGCACCACAGCGGGGACGAAGTGGCGGTACGAGCCTCCGCCCAGGAAGGACGAGTACCTGCCGGGCGTGACGTTCTCTGCCGCCATGGCCTCGATCTCCCGGCGCAGCTCGAGCTCCGAAGTGGGCGCCGGCAGGTCCAGCTCAGGGTTGCGGTGCTCCGCGGGGATGTCGGAAAAGAGGTCATTCACGGAGTCGACGCCGATAGCGTCCAACATGGTCCGCCGGTCGGAGTCGGTGTTCGGCGTGTAGGGTGAGGTGAAGCCCATGCTGTGGATCGTCGGGAGCTGTTAGGACCCGGACACGAGGAACGCGTCGTACTCCTCCGCGGACATCAGGCCGTCCAGCTCGGACGCGTCCGCCAACTCCACCCTCACCAGCCACCCGTCCTCGAAGGGCGACTCGTTGACCAGCTCCGGAGCGCCTACGACGGCCTCGTTGCGCTCGACGACTGTCCCGCTCGTCGGTGCGACGAGCTCCGACACGGCCTTGACGGACTCGATCTCCCCGAACGGCTCGGCCCGCAGGACCTTCGCGCCCGGATCGGGAAGGTCTACGAACACCACGTCTCCAAGGCTGTCCTGGGCGTGGTCGGTGATCCCGAAGGTCGCCAGCCCGTCGGCGCCCACGCGTACCCAGTCGTGCTCCTGGATGTATCTGCGATCTGAGGGGTTCGTCATGCGCTCATTATACGCGGGTACAGGGGAATGTATGTGACGGGGGACTCTTCCAGCCTATATGGGCGCGAGTATGGGGGCCTGCCGCTCGGCGTAGAAGGGAAGCAACGCCACTTCGGCCTCCACCATACGGCCCCGGACATCCACGTGGAGGGGAGTCCCAGGATCCGACAAGTCTTCTCGAACATAGCCCATGCCTATTGCCCTGTCAAGCGTGGGAGAGTAGCTTCCGCTGGTAACCTCGCCGACGCGCTCGTCTCCTGCGACGATGGCGTGGCCCTGTCGCGCGATGCCTCGTCCGACCACGTCGAAGCCGACCAGCCTGCGGGCCGGGCCCGCGTCCCGGAGGCGTATCAAGGACTCCCTGGCGACGTACTCGTCCCGGTCGAGGTCTACGAACCTGCCCAGCCCGGCCTCGTACGGGTTGGTGCCCGCGTCGATGTCGTTGCCGTGAAGGGGCAGCCCCGCCTCCAGACGCAGCACGTCCCGCGCTCCGAGCCCGCACGGCACCGCGCCGGCGTCGCTCAGCGCCCGCCATATTCTCGCGGCGTCGCCGGCGGGGACCATCAGCTCGAAGCCGTCCTCGCCCGTGTAGCCGGTGCGGGCCACGATGGAGGGCGCGCCCGCGATCTCGGTCTCCGCAGCCCTGAACAGCCGCAGCGAGGACAGATCGTGGTCGGTCAGCCCGGACAACATGAGCTGCGCCGTGGGTCCCTGGTGCGCGATCATCGCGAGCTCGTCGGTGATGACATTGACGTCGACCTCGTCGGAGCCCCTTCGCCAGCGGAGCAGCCAGTCGGCTACGGTGTCCGCGTTGGAGGCGTTCGGGACCAGCAGGAACCGCTCTCTGCCCAGCCGGTAGACGATCGTGTCGTCGATGATCCCGCCGTCGAGGTTGCATATGACGCCGTAGCGCGCCCTTCGTCTCCGCAGCTTCGGCACGTCAACGCTGAGCACCCGGTTCAGCAGCGACACCGCGTCCGGCCCGCTGATATCGATGCGGCCCATGTGCGAGACGTCGAACAGGCCGGCGTTGGACCTGACGGCCCGGGCCTCGTTGAGGATGCCCGTGTACTGCACCGGCATGTCCCAGCCGCCGAAGGGCATCATCCGCCCGCCGAGCTCGAGGTGGGTGTCGTACAGGGGAGTCCGCTTGAGTTGGCTCGCCTCTGTCATCGTATCCTTGTTTGGCGGTTCTTCGCAGTCCTGGCGAGCGCCTTCAGCATACCGCGCTACCGCAGGACCGCCTCTTTGAACCGGGTGATCGCGTCGATGTGGTCCTGGGGCGTCTGCAGGCCGGCGCCCGTCGTGGTCAGGGACACGTGGGTGGCCCCGAGGTCTTGCCAGCCGGCCAGATCTCGGGCCCAGTCGTCGGGTGTGCCTTGGATGGTCAGCCTGCCGTCGACGCCGATCTCGTCGGGGTCGCGGCCGGCTTCGCGAGCGTAGGTCCTGACGCGCTCTGCCATGGCGCGCAGCCGGTCGTCCGGGCCGCCCTGGGGCATCCAGCCGTCGCCGACCCTGGCCAACCGCTTCAGGACGCGCTCGTCCATCCCGCCGAACCACACCGGGATCGGCCTCTGTACCGGCAGCGGGTTGATACCGCCGTCGTCGACCGTATGCCAGCGGCCCCGGTATGTGACCAGCTCGTTCGTCCACAGCAGCCGGAGCACCTCGATCTGCTCCTCGGACCGCCGCCCGCGGTTGCCGAAGTCCTCGCTCAGCGCCTCGTACTCTACGTCGTTCCAGCCGATGCCTATGCCGAGCCTCAGCCGGCCGCCGCTGAGTATGTCGACCTCGGCCGTCTGCTTGGCGACGAGCGCCGTCTGCCTCTGGGGCAGTATGAGGATGCCGGTGACCAACTCCACCGTCTCGGTCAGCCCGGCGACGTATGCGAACAGGACCATCACCTCGTGGAACTGGTCGGTGTGCCTGTACGCGCCGCTCCAGCCGGGTCGGCTGCCGGCGTTGGCTCCGAGCACGTGGTCGTAGGCCAACACGTGGGCGTACCCCAGCGACTCCGCCGCCTGCGCGTAGTCGCGGACGGCCACGGGGTCGGGCCCGATCTCGATCTGCGGGAAGACTACCCCGATTCTCATCAGGCGCCCACCTCGGATACGACTTCCCGGAACTGCCGCAGCTTCTCGAACTGCGCGTCCGGCGTCGGCCCGCTCGGGCTGACCGCGAAGTGGGTAACCCCGAGGAGACGCCACTCGCGGACAGAGTCTGCCCACTCCGCCGGGCCATCGCCGGAGACGACCCGCTGCAGGCCGATCTCGTCGGGGTCTCGGCCCGCCCGCCGGGCGTGGTCCCTCATCGTGTCGATGGCGCGCGCGGCGTCGTCCGGCTGCCGCATGGTGCCCGGCAGCATCCAGCCGTCGGCAAGGCGGCCGATGCGTCGCACTACGGGGTCTGCCCCGCCGCCGATCCACAGCGGTATAGGCCGACGGACCGGCAGCGGGTTGATGCCGGCATCGGTGATCTTGTGCCAGCGGCCCTCGAAGGTGACGAGCTCGCGCGTCCAGAGCAGCCTGAGCACTTCGATCTGCTCCTCCATGCGCGCGCCACGGTCGTGGAAGGTTTTTCCCATCGCTTCGTACTCGACGTCGTTGAGCCCGACGGCAACGCCGAGTCTCAGCCGTCCGCCGGACAGCACGTCGACGGCCGCCGCCTGCTTGGCGACGAGCGCCGTCTCGCGCAGCGGCAGCACCATGATGCAGGTGGCAAACTCTATCGACTCGGTAACAGACGCAAGGTAGCCGAACAGCGTGAATGGCTCGTGGTATGGCGTCGTGTGCTGCCAGGGCTTGCCGCGCGCCTGCGGCGACTCGGCGTTGGCGCCGAGGACGTGCTCGAAGAAGAGCATGTGGTCGTAGCCCAGCCCCTCGACGGTCTGGGCGTAGTCCCGTATGACGACCGGGTCCGTCCCGATCTCCGTGGTCGGGAACAGGACGCCGACCCTGATGTCTGACGTGGTACTCATGCGGATATGATACATCACCGCCGCCGGGTAGCGACGCGAAGCCAATCACGAGCGCCCGTGATCGGCTCACCTCAAGGGACGTTACAGCAAGCGCGATGGCAGACGGCAGGCCACCACAAACTACAAAAACAGCCCCAACCGCCGTAGGGGACGCGAGCTGCTGGGGCTGAGCAGGGCCAGCGTGTCCTTGTCGGCACCGCCGTCGAGCTTTGGCTGGGCAGATCGCTATAATGCGGTACGGAGATATTACTTGGTGACTCGGCGGCAGATCCTTCATGGCAGCACGGCGAATCGTGGTGTCTCTGGCGTACGGTTTGCCTCGAAGCAGTCGCCGATTCGCCTTTAGGCTTCGTACTGGAGGCTTCGAATGGACACCAACGAGAGTATTCAAGCCCACTCAAGTGCAGAGATTGCCCCAGCCGTCAAGACTTTTGGCACTCAACTCGACTCCTATTTGGACTACGTAGGGCTACCTAAAGACCAGATCCTGGTCCCTTACGAACGTCGGCGTCCGGTATTCCAAAATATGCCTATCGTTCTCGAGTCCTTGACGGACGACCAAAAGTCGGTCGCGTCTTACATTTCCAAGTTCGTGGCTGCATGCGCTGTCGGCCTCTTCGACTCAGCGTTGAACTATATCTGGAATGAAACCGTTAGGAATCTGCGGGAGAAGGTGGCTCGGTTCGATCTACGGTATTTCTTCGACAGCGCGGTTAGCGACTCAACCCGCCGATCCAAGCTCAGGAACGAAGCCGACTTGGAGAAGCTTGACGATTGGGAACTCATTCTAGGGTGCCGCACGACCGGTATCATCACAGAAAACGGTTTTCGCCATCTCGACTATGTTCGGAATATGAGGAACTACGCTAGTGCTGCACATCCAAATCAGAATCATATAACAGGACTACAGATTATATCCTGGCTAGAGACGTGCATAGTGGAGGTTTTGGCAAAGGAACCTGCCGGTCCGGTTATCGAAGTTCGTAAACTGCTTCACAGCCTGCGGACACAGCACCTCTCTGAAGCCGACATGCCACACATCGAAGCGGCATTGCCATCGCTAACTGAGGACCTGTCAGAATCGTTACTTCGCTCGGTATTCGGCATGTACACGGACACGACGGTTGACGCTCACGTCAGAGACAATCTCAAACTAGCTGCGAAACCGATCTGGGAGGCTGTTTCAACCGAGGCGCGCCGAGGAGTCGGCTTGCAACATGCGATGCTCGCGGCTAATGGTGAGGTGGAAAGGGCGAAACTCGCACGAGAATTCCTTGAAATAGTCGAGGGTTTGGAGTTTCTCACGACTGAAGTACTTACTGCCGAAATGGCGGTGACTCTTGACAATCTCACCACAGCTCACTACGGCATGGACAACTTCTTTACCGAGGCAGCCCCAGCGCGGCTTCTTCAACGCCTTGTACCGGCCAATGGTGAAGTCCCTAGGCCCGTGCGATCAAAGTACGTCAAAGCGGTAACCATGTGTCGGATCGGGAATGGCTATGGTGTTTCCTGGGCTGCCCAAGACCACTACGACGAATTGTTGACTAGATTCTCAGACTCTCACATCCGAGCATTCGTCAAGCTTGTACTCGATCCTGAGGTAGCTTCACGACTGCAATTCGACTCCTGTGCAACCGAGTATCAAAGGCTCACCGCCACCCTGAAGACGCGAGCCATTAACCCGCGACTGAAGGAAATGCTGGACTTTATCGGAACGTACCGGAGGGACCGACTTAGTAACATTGGGAGTGACGAGAAGTACGAGCAGCTACGACTGACATTACGCATTTGACATCTTATCCGCTGAGTCTTGGACATAGCACATCTCGAACGCGTGCTGAACTCCGGCGGAAGAGCTCGAACCCTAGCAACCGGCTGATACAGGGTCGCTGACTAGGGTGCCAAGTTCTTTCGTAGGGGAGAGGAGACAAGGACGTTGACTGGTGTGGAGCTAGTTGAATTGCTAGTTTCTCTACTTGATGCTGCGGCCTGGCCGTTGGTCGCGGTTGTGGCCCTTCTCATGCTACGGTCCCCTCTGTCTAAACTAGTCCCTCTCATAGAGAAGGTCAGATACAAGGACTGGCAAGTGGACTTCAGACCCGTCTTTCAGGAACTCACAAAGAAGACTAGGTCGCTGGAGGCGGTAGACGAAGACTTATCGCCAAGAACCTTTTATGTCGATACTGATCCAAGGATTACGATTCTTGCGTCATGGGCCTCGGTCGAAAGAGCCATTGCAGACCTTGCTGAGACGCGCCACGTAAGTCGACGGGCGTCGATACGAAAGCAAGTCGAGTTACTGCGCAAGGACGGTGTCATCGACGATTCGTTAGCTGCAGTCCTTCAAGATATGGCTGCTGTGCGGAATCTCATAGCACATGGAAGGGACGTCCGGACAATACATCTAGATAAGGCGACCGTTCAGATGTATGTCGAGGCGGCCGCACACTTGGAACTAAGCGTTGAAGGGCTCCAGCAGAGCGACGACTAATCTCGGAGAAGGACGGAAGTCCTAGCACGTCGAACTCGTGTCCAGCCAACCGGGCTGTGGCCTTCACGCTGTGGTCCGTTCTGCGCTCCGAACAGGCCAGTTCTTTGCCCACCTATGCTTAGACTCACTGGCTCGAGACGGGCAGCGCCGCCCGCTTTCCTGACGTTCCCGGTTCTCACCGCCTGGGAGCGGCCATCAGGTCCATGAGCCGGTCATACATCCGATCGGTGATCAGTCTGCGAAGGAGGAGGGCCGTCTTCGCGTACTGGCCGGTCGCATAGCGTGTCCTGGGCCGCCTGGCCTGGACCGCTTTGAGGACCGTGTCGGCGATGACCGATGGCGGCGACCCGCGGCCGTGGTTCTTCGTCCTTTCCGTCAGCCTCTTGACGATACCGCCATAGGCGGAGTCGCCCGAATATTCCACCAGGGGCCCACGCATGACATTGCCAAAGTCGGTGCGGATGAGTCCTGGCTCTATGACTATGACGTCGATGCCAAAGTGCTTGAGCTCCCACCTCAGGCAGTCCGACCATCCTTCGAGCGCGTGTTTTGTGGCGTAGTACCAGGACCCCAGCGGGGTATAGATTTTCCCACCGATCGAGGAGACGTTCACGATCTTCCCCGCGCCCTGTTCTCGCATGTAGGGAAGGACGAGTTGGGTCAGCCTCGCCGCCCCGAACAGGTTGACCTCGAACTGGTACCGCGCGTCGTCGAGCGGCGTGTCCTCCATCGCCCCGTACAATCCGAAGCCGGCGTTGTTGACGAGGATGTCCGTGCCCCCCTGCTCCACGTTGATTCGCTCCACGCCGGCAACGACATCTTCTTCGTTGGTAACATCCATCTTGAGCGCGATGGCGCCCAGGTCTTCGAGGTCTCGCATCCGGTCGACTCGGCGTGCTGCGGCATAGACAGAGTAGCCTTCCTTCAACAGCCTCTTGGCGGTGGCCTTGCCTATGCCGGACGAGGCGCCAGTGATCAGCACGGTCCGCCCAGCCACACCTCCGGCCTCATGCTGGTCTAAAGTGGTCATCATGGAGTCTCCCAAATTGGTTCACTCCATCGTAGACTATGGATGCGCCAAATCACCATCAGAGACCCGGCGATCCGACCTATGATGGCGCTTCGGCTTATGAGTAAGGCAAAGCCGTCGGCGATCAGGCGCAAGGAGCGGCCTATGGCCGAGTACATACCGTCCCCGTCGGATTGGGTGCGTGAACAGGTCGAGCTTTACGAGGGCAGCGGGGGAACAGAGGGAACGACCTTGCGCGATTCCGGGCTGCCCGTCATCATCGTAACGAACCGGGGGAACCGGAGCGGGGCGATACGCAAGACGCCGCTCATGCGGGTGAAGGACGGGAACAACTACGTGTTGGTAGGCTCGATGGGCGGCGCGCCGAAGAATCCGGTGTGGGCGTATAATCTTCGAGCGAACGGCGACGTGGAGATTCGGGACAAGACCGCCGTGGAGGAAACAACGTGAGCATACCCATCGCCGACGACGCACCGGGCAGCGTACTCTTTCCAGAGTTCGCCACCCTCTACGACCTGATCACGCCCGAGGTGGAGGGGCTGAGCGACGCGCAGCTCGACTTCGCGTCGGACCGGTGGGAGTGGAGCGAGTGGAGTATCCGTATCCAGCTGAGCCACATGGCGGCGCTCATCTACCGGTGGCTGGCTGTCCGGTGGGGAGAGACGCTCTTCCCCCGAGGCGAATATGGGGTAGAAGACTTGACTGTGATTGCCGACGCGGCCGACCGGCGCCTGGACAGCTCGCGCCGCCTGGAGATCGACGACATCATGGTGAGGCTGGAGGAGGGGATCAGCCTCGCCCGGCGAGTCCTGGACAGGCGCTCGGTCGGTTTCCTGAGAGGCCACACTCTCTTCCGCGAGGGCTCGGGCTCTCCAGAGTCGGACCTCACCCTACAGGCGCACGAGTCCGGCGTCACTCAGACGGAGGGGGGCTCGGTCTGGACGCTCGAGGCGACCATGAGGCACGTCTACTACGAGGAAATCACCCACCTGTATAACATCCAACGGCTAAAGCGTGCCCAAGGGCTGGCGACGGTAGCGGAAGTGCCCCGGGTCGGCTATTGGGTGGTCGACGGCTGGGACAGGAGCGAGCCGGCCACTACAGAAGCATGATCCCGCTGAACTCTGGATTCCGGCCCCGCGTCTCGCCCATCGCTCGGCCATCCGACAGAACCCCGACCTGCTCCGTCAGCGCGGAGACCCGACCGAAGGTGTCGTGAGATGCGATACCGTTGGGCAGCCTGAGCAGGCGGATGAGCCAAGCCTTCTTCGACCTATAATGATGAAGGCAAAGCCGTCGGCGATCAGGAGCAAGGAACGAACTATGGCAGAGTACATACCGTCCCCGTCAGACTGGGTACGCGAGCAGGTGGAGCTCTACGAGAGCAGCGGGGGCACGGAGGGAACGACCCTGCGCGATACCGGGCTGCCCGTCATCATCGTGACGAACACGGGGAACCGGACGGGCGCGATACGCAAGACGCCGCTGATGCGGGTTAAGGACGGGAGCAGCTACATACTGGTGGGCTCGAAGGGCGGCGCGCCGGAGAACCCGGTGTGGGTATACAACCTCCGGGCGCACGCCGACGTGGAGATTCGGGACCGGACCGAGGTGTTCGAGATGCGCGTCCGCGAGGTCGAGGACGCCGAGGAGCGGGCGCGGTTGTGGGACCTGGCGGTGTCGGCGTTCCCACCCTACGAGGACTACCAGAATCGGACGTCACGCACGATCCCGGTGTTCGTTGCGGAGCCGGCGTAGGCCCCCTGAAGGCGGGAATCCAGGGTCGCCGATGGGTGCGCCGGTTCCCCTCAGCGGCGCCACTGCTGGAGATTGGAGACCACGACCTCCGTGGTGTCTGTTCGGAGTTGCCGCACGCCCCGTTCACCCCGAGTGCCCCGACGCTTCGTCGGGGTGTATCGAGGGGCCCGCACAGCTCAGTGTTCGGGGCGAAGTTGCGCGCGCCCTTCGATACGCCAGTCAAAGCACCGCCGCTACTCAGGGGGAGCGGGTTGCCTGCACCCCTCGACTCAGAACAGCCACGTTGCGGCGCCAGTACATCCGTGCTACTATACCCGCGTGACGACCACACTCCACGTCCCACCTACCCACTATCCACCATCCACTATGGAATACCGGTGTCCCACTTTGTTCCGCCCTGTTCCACCTCAGATACGAACCGTGGAACGCCTGGTGTTCCATTTTCCGGCAAAGTGTCCCATCGCCCAGATAGGAATGGGACACTTTGGAACACAATGGGACACCTCACACGGAAAATCGACTCCCCCAACCATCCACTATTCACTATTCACTATCCACTAGTCTCGCTTGCGGTGCACGGGGCCGACGAAGATGTCCTCGGGCAGTAGGCTCGTTGTCACGGTCGCGTGCGGATGGTCGAAGCCCTCGGTCGTAACCACGCCCATCGCGGTGAAGTGCTTCGACTCGCCGCTGGTCCCGGACGCGTTGCCGCCGCTATGGCTCCGCAGCCACGACGGATCGATGATCTGCTTGCCCTTCCAGTTCCCCCGCGTCGCGTTGAGGTGGCCGAATCGGGCCAGGTCGGACGCGCTGATTACGACCCATCCAGGCCCGCTCCGGACGGTATTGCCGTCTATCTCGTAGGGCGGGTCGAGGTAGGTATAGGAGTCCGGGATGTCGGGGTAGAAGTATTTCTGGTCCTTCACGTACCCGCCTGGCAGCCAGTCCCACCGGTCGGGGGGAATGCCGATCTTGCCGAAGAGCCTCTCGTCCAGGACATCCTTGAGGTCCCGGCCCCACACCGCCGTCAGCGCCTGGGATAGCCGCCAGAACCCGGCGCTGGAGTATAGGCCAACGGTGCCGGGCTCGGCATGAGCGTAGAGATCGTAGAAAGGGTCTCCGGTCCACTTGACCCAGTCGGGAACGCCCGGCGTGACCTCGCGCACGCCCGACTGTCGCTGCCGCCAGCGCAGGCCGAGCTCGATGGCGAAGCCTCCGAAGTGCTCGGACTTCTCCCTGGGCCCGATGACGTGCTTCCAGGTCAGGCGCTGGTGGTGGCCCCTGTCCAGGTACTTGTGAGGGTGGGATAGCTGTCCCTCTCCCGTCCAGCTCCTGTTGATGGGCTCGTCCGGGTCCAGCAGGCCATCCTCGACGGCGAACCCGATCAGCGCCCACGAGAAGGCCTTCCCCACGGAAGCGGTCTGGAACCTGTAGTCCCTGTCTCCCCACTCCCGCACCAGGTAGCCGCCCCGCGTCAGCACCGCGCCCCACCTGTTGCCGGAGTGGTCCTCGCCCCCGAAGTCGGTTCCCCGGATGTCCAGGCCGCCGACGAACGCATCGAACCTGTCGGGGTCGAGCCCCGCCTCGGCAGGCGTGATGCGGACCCAGTCGTCTTCCGGAAAGGTGACCCAATCGGGCAGGTCCAACGGCATATTCGAGTCCTGGTCAGGCATGATGCGGTGTCTCCTACTCCATCGCTGGCGCCGGATGACTGTTCCGAGCGCAGTCCCGGCTCTATTCGGCGGCGGACCTGTCGGAAGGTTGGCCCGGTGCCGGCCCGTCAACGCTCCTAGTCGAAGAGTAGCACGCTGCGCGCGACCTCGCCCTTGCCCAGGACCTCGAAGGCCGTGTTGACCTCGTCGAGCGGGAACCGGCGGGAGACCAGCTCGTCGAGCTTGAGCTTGCCGGCCTGGTAGAGCGCCAGCAGCCTGGGGAAGTCGATCTGCGGCCGCGCGCTGCCGTACATGGACGCTATGACCGTCTTCTCCATGATCAGGTCCTGCGCGTCGATGGTGATCTTGGTGTTCACCGGCGCGTGGCCGACCCACACCGTGATGCCCCTTCTGCGGGTGCAGAGTATGCTCTGGACGAAGGGCGCCTCCACCAGTCCTATCGCCTCGAAGGCGTAGTGGGTCCCTTCGCCGCCGGTGAGCTCCTTGATGCGCTCCACCGGGTCTTCGCGCGAGGCGTTGACGGTGTGCGTGGCCCCGAACTCCCTGGCCATGTCGAGCTTGTTGTCCAGCAGGTCGACGGCGATGATCGTCGTCGCGCCCGCGATGCGGGATCCCTGGATGCAGTTCAGGCCGACGCCCCCGCAGCCGAAGACTGCGACCGTCGTGCCCGGCTGCACCTTGGCGGTGTTGATCGCGGCGCCGGCGCCGGTCATCACGCCGCAGCCGACCAGCGACGCCTGCGCCATAGGGACGTCCCTGTCGATGGGCACGACCGCCATCTCCGGCACGACCTGGTAGGAGCCGAAGGTGCCAAGGCCCGCCATCTGGCTGATCTCCGCGCCCGTCGCACGTACGCGCAGCCTGGAGGAGATCTCGAAATCCTTCAGGCACAGGTTGGGCCAGCCCTTCTGGCACATCTCGCAGACGCCGCAGCTAGGCTTCCACGACAGGATGGCGTGGTCGCCCGGCTTCACACGCGTGACGTTGGGCCCGACCGCCTCGACGACGCCCGCCCCCTCGTGGCCCAGCACCGCCGGCAGCGGCACGTGAGTCCACTCGCCCTTGACGACGTGCCAGTCGGAGTGGCAGACGCCGCTGGCGGACATCTTCACCAGCACCTCGCCCGCCCCGGGCTCGTCGATATCGACCTCCTCGATGACGAGCGGCGTCAGGGGTTCGTACAGCACGGCGGCTTTCATGTCGGCCTCCTTGGGCCTAAGTACCCGGTGCTAGTTGGTGGCATCCGCCGGCCGAAACCATACAGAGGCTGGCAGCCTGACAGGGGGAGCGCCTACCTGCCTGATCAGGTATGGCCCGCGGCCGAATCGGCGGACGGCGTCCACGGCGGCCTCCTCGGACGACCCGTACGTATCCACGAGGTCCCCACCATAGAAGACGACCCACTTTCCGAAGTGGTCGACCTCCAAGACGTCGCGCATCTCTTCGTATGCGGCTATCTGACTGCTGAGCGTGGTCATGGTTCTCTCCTTCCCATGTTCACGTCATGCAACGGCCAAGCCCGTCGATGGGAGGTCGAGTATACCAGCAGCCACGTTGTCAAGCTCCTTGTATCAGGGGGAGAAACACTGCAGCAGGGCTTCCGCATGCGCCCGAATGTCAGGCGCGCCCGACTCCTTCCAGCTGTCCAGCAGCCTGCGGTACGCGCAGTGGACAAATCTCACCTCGTCGCCAGCGACGTTCTCCGCGAACGCTTCGATCTGTGTTCTGTGACCGGCTATCGCTTCTTCGTCCACCGGCTTGCCGTTTCCGGGCCAAACCTCCGGCTCGGCGTAGACATAGAAGAGGATGGGCGTCAGTCCTTCGTGCGTGCCCCCAGAGCTTACCTGGGTTCGCAGGGCCAGCGCGTGTTTGACCAGTTGCGCCGCGTCAAGGCTCTTGTCCTTGACTTCCTCGTCGTCGAGTCTGTCTCTGATCCGCTCGTAGCGCGTCATGCGGTCGCCCCACTCCGGCCGCCAGTAAGCCTTGGAGAAAGCTTGGCGCCGCCTAAATGGCTCGAACCTCTTCGACTCGATACCGATGAGCGCCGACGGCGTGGTCACGAGAACGTCCAGGACGGGATGGCGTCCTCCGCGCCACGGGAAGCGCACCGTCTGTTCGAGAGCCACGGCTGTCGCAGGCCACTCTTCGTGCTCGCAGCCCGGAAGCGGGGGCATGTCCTCGGGGCGATTGATGAAGAATCCAAAGGCGTTGGCGGCAAGGCGTGCGGACGACTCGGGGTGGTCGAACTTCCCCTTTTCTATCTCGTTGCCCGGAGCGTTATGGTACATCTCCTCGACCTGAGGGCCGGGAACGCCGGGTAGGAATCTGCCGGCCATCGGATCTCCTCGAGCGGGGAACTACCGCGGGTCCGGCGGGAGCGATACCAGCGCCGAGCCGAGGGTGGTCTTGTCGCCGGATGGGTTCTCCGTCCAGAGGTCGCACTCGACAAGGTGCTCGCCGTTCTCTACGCGCTTGGAGGCGACGGTGCCCGCGCAGCGCATCGACTGGCCGACCATGTCCATGCCGCGGTACTGCACGCTGAGGCGCTTCAACGCACCGCGCTCGCCCATCCAGTCGGTAACGAGCTGCGCCAGGAACGCGGACTTCAGGGCGCCGTGGACGATGACGCCCGGCAGCCCGAGCGACCGCGCGTAGTCCTGATCGTAGTGGATCTCGTAGTAGTCGCCGGACGCGCCCGCGTACATAACGAGCTGCCGCGTCGTGGGCGTCTTCTCCAGCGCGGGGAGCGCGTCGCCCTCCGCCACGTCGTCGTAGTGAAGCTGATCGGTCATGGGCCGCTGAAAGCCGACTTCCTCCTCCATCGACGTCACGTGCCGTTCCGCTCGGCGCGGTAGTAGACCAGTGTGTTGCGCTGGGTGGCGACAGTGGCGCCGCCGTCGTCGACGTACCGGGTCTGCCAGGTCGTGAGGAGCATCGGCCCGAGCCGGCCCGACTTCTCGGCGATGTCGACCAGCGTCTGGGTCACGGTGATCCTGTCGCCGGCGCGGACCGGCCGGAAGTACTCCCACTCGCTGCCGCCGTCGAGCAGGTCAGGGTAGGGGCTCTCGAAGTCTGCGGCGGCTGGGCCCGCGTCCAACGATCTCAGGAAGGTCGGCGGGGCGACGGCTGCGGCCGACGCATCGCCGCGGTACGCGGGACGCGGGTCGCCGATCGCGTCGGCGAACTTCCGGACCGCGTACGCCTCGACCGGGTGCGTCTTCGGCTCGCTCTCCACGCCGACGGCCCGGCGCATCGCGTCTGTGACTGCGGACTGCTCGGTCATTGTCCCTGGACGTGCTCCCTATCTGGAAGTGCGGCCGGCACTATCCGACCTTCTCCAACGGCGCGATGCTCAGCAGCAGGCGTTTGATCCCGTTGCCGTTCGCGAACGCGACCGTCACCTCGATGTCGCCGTGCGTGGGCTTGGCCCCCGTGACGATGCCTTCGCCGAACTTCGCGTGCCTGACTTTGTCGCCAGTGCCCAGGTGCGGCTTGGCGTCCGGCGTTCCCGACGCGGCCGTCTCCAGTGGCAGCCGACCGACGCCCGCCGCGGGCGCCGCCGGGCGCTTCCGGGAGCGGCCGGCCGCAGCAGCCGAGGTCGGAGCTCTTCGGGGCTCTCGCGCGACCAGCCGGCGCGGTATGTCGGCGAGGAACCGCGAGGGCAGGCTGGGCCCCGACATCCCCCGGAAGCCCCGCCTGAAGGCCCGCAGCAGGTACAGACGCTCCTTGGCCCTCGTGACGCCCACGTAGGCCAGCCGGCGCTCCTCCTCCATCTCGGCCTCGTCCTCCAGCGAGCGGATGTGCGGCAGCAGGCCCTCCTCCATGCCGACTATGAACACGGCCCGGAATTCCAACCCCTTGGCCTGGTGTAGCGTGATCAGGGTCACCGCGTCTGCCGCGTCTTCCAGATTGTCGGTGTCGCTCACCAGCGCAACGCTCTCCAGGAACGCCGACAGCGCGTCCCTGCCGCGTCCGAGGGTCAGGAAGTCCTTGGCGGAGCTTCTGAGCTCCATGATGTTCTCCCAGCGCTCCTCGGCCCTCTCGTCCTGCCCCTGCACGAACCTCTTGTAGCCGGTCCGCTCCAACACCTCGTCGACGATCTCGACGAGGTCGAGGTCCGCGCTGTCCCCGGCGAGCCCTTCGATCATCTCGCGGAACTTGGTCAGCGCCCCCGCCGACCTTGTCGCGAACGCAGCGGCGGCGTCGCCCGCGAGTGCGCCTACCGCGTCGAACAGGGACGTGCCGGTGTCGCGGGCCAGCCTCGTCAGCTCGTCCTGGGTCCGCTGTCCGATACCGCGGGCCGGGACGTTGACCACCCTGGCGAAGCCGGCGTCGTCGTGCGGGTTGGCGACCAGCCGCAGATAGGCCGTGACGTCCTTGATCTCCTGGCGCTGGTAGAACCGCACGCTGCCCACGAGCTGGTACGGCACGCCGTGGCGGAGACACGCTTCCTCGAAGGCCCTGGACTGGGCGTTCACGCGGTACATGATCGCTGCGTCGCCGAGGCGGTAGCCCTCGTCCTGGACCAGCCGGTCGAGCTCCCCGACGGCCATGCGGGCCTCCTCGGCCTCGTTGTAGCCCTCGCCAATTGTGATGGGTTCGCCCCGGCCGTTGCTGGTCCACAGCTCCTTTTCCACGCGCTGCTCGTTGGACGAGATCAGCGCCTGGGCCGCGTCGAGGATCGTCTGGGTCGACCGGTAGTTCTCCTCCAGCGCGATCACCTTGGCCTCGGGATAGTCGTGCTTGAAGCTGAGGATGTTGCGGATGTCCGCGTTGCGCCAGGAGTAGATCGACTGGTCGGGGTCGCCGACCACGCACAGGTTCCTGTTCACCTCCGATATCTTCTTGGCGATGGCGTACTGGACCACGTTGGTGTCCTGGAACTCGTCGACCATGAAGTGGGCGTACCGGCGCTGGTACCGCTCCGCCACTTCCGGGACGTCGTGAAACAGCCGGTAGACCTTCAGCAGCAGGTCGTCGAAGTCGACGGCGGAGCTCTGCGCCAGGTGCCGTTCGTAGGCGTCGTACACCCGGTGGACGATCTCGTCGTAGGGGTTCTCCTGTGCCAGTCGGAAGGCCTCAGCGTCGAGCAGCTTGCTTTTTGCGCCCGAGATGGCGGACAGGATCGCCCTGGGAGCGAACGTCTTGGGGTCCACGCCGGCGTCTTCCATGGCGCGCTTGACCATCGCGATCTGGTCCGTGTCGTCGTAGATGACGAAGCTCCGGTCCAGCCCGATCCGGTCGCCCGCGCTGCGCAGCACGGTGGCGCAGAAGGCGTGAAACGTCGCGACGGTAAGACGCTCCGCGTCCTCGCCGAGCAGGGGCCGAAGGCGGTCGCGCATCTCGCGTGCCGCCTTGTTGGTGAACGTCACGGCGGCGATACGGTAGGGATAGACGCCGCAGTCGCGGACGAGGTATGCGATGCGGTGAGTGATGACTCTGGTCTTGCCGCTGCCCGGCCCCGCGTTGATCAGCAGCGGGCCGTCGATGGTTGTGACGGCCGCGCGCTGCATCGGGTTCAGGCCGTCGAGGATGTTCATCGCCATGCGTAAATCGAGCCGCTATCCAACGTGGGCGTGAACAGGCGCTGTCCGATGCTCTGCCGCGGGGAGATGCGCGGGAGGCGTCCTCGCCATGCGGCGAAGCTGCTCCAGACCCTTTCTCGTATCGCTGGCGACCCTGGGCTTGTCCGAGACCCGCAGGCGCCGCTTGAACAGCCAATACGTGAACGCCTTCGACTCAGTCACCCCGATCGACCGGCGGTTGGCCGCGCCCCTCTCCCGCCGGAACTCCTTCAGCAGCTCGCTCCTTGGCGCCCTGTACAGCTTCCGAAACGCGTTCTCGGTGTAGTCGTCGCGGTCCGTGAGGCCGTTCGCCACGTCGCGCTTCTGCAGCTCCAGCTCCGCGGTGAGCTGTAGGGCCTCCTCGACCGTGACGCCGTAGTGGTAGTTGAGATAGCCACGGTACTTGTCGACGCCGAGCAGGCCGCCGAGCTGGGACGCGTCGAAGTGCGCCGGGAAGCGGCCGTGGAAGAGCAGGGCCTCTTTTTCCGACTCCGGGACGTGTTTCTTGGCGGCGTCGATAAGACGCTCGGCGAGCAGCAGCCAGTCGAACGCCTCGCCGGCGATGAAGTACGTGTTGACCCGGCCGCGGTACGACTCTTCGGGGAGGGTCCAAATCGACA
This sequence comes from Dehalococcoidia bacterium, assembly GCA_965261815.1. Taxonomy (GTDB): domain Bacteria; phylum Chloroflexota; class Dehalococcoidia; order Lucifugimonadales; family CAZENU01; genus CAZENU01. The sequence continues at coordinate 1,227,844 of CBDHDR010000002.1, read as the reverse complement.
TCGCCTGCAGCAGCGGCTCCGGCCAGTCGAGGCCCGCCTCCAACGCGTCGCGCAGGTGGTCTATGGCCGCCTGACTGGCGGTCGGGGCATCTGTACTGACCGTGGTCACTCTAACCGCGCTCCGCCATGAACCGGCTCCTCTTCGACTTCGGCAGGCCGAGGAAACTCACGAACTCGGCCACCGGCAGCGTGTTGACGACGTGCCGCACCTCGCACCGGGCGCGCCGGGCGACACCGATACCATACCGCTGGTTGGCCAGCGTATCAACCGTGTGGGCGTCGCTGGCGACGGCCAGGAACGCGCCGATGTCCGCGGCGCGCCGCGCGTGCGTGTCCTTCAGGTCGAGCCGCTCCGGCGACGCGTTGACCTCCAGAACGGTGCCGGTCTCGGCGGCCGCGCGGAAGAGGGCTTCGTAGTCGGCGTCTATGGGGTCGCGCTGTCCGATCAGCCGCGTTGACAGGTGCCCGATGGCGGTCACGTGCGGATTGTGCATGGCCCGGATGATGCGGTCGGTCATGACCGCCGACGACTGGCCGCGTCCCGAGTGCACGGACGCCACGACCCAGTCGAGCTCGGTCAGGACGTCGTCCGCGTAGTCGACCGTCCCGTCGGCCCGGATGTCGACCTCGGTACCCTTCAGCACCCTGATGCCGCCCACGCTCTCCTCGACGCGCCGAAGCTCCCCGGCATGCGCGACGAGCCGCTCTTCGGTCAGCCCGTTGGCGATGCCGCGTCCCGAGGAGTGGTCGGTGATCGCGACGTACTCGTAGCCTCTGTCTTTGGCCCCGACCACCATGAGCTCGACGTCGTCCCGCCCGTCGCTCCAGTCGGTGTGCACGTGCAGGTCGCCGCGCAGGTCTCCGACCTCGACGAGCCTGGGAAGCTCCATCGCGGCGGCCATCTTGATCTCGTCCATCCCCTGTCGGAGCTCGGGGGCGACGTACTGGAGGCCGAGGCGTTCGTACAGCGCCTCCTCGTCAGCGAAGCGCTCCAGCTCGCCGCTCTCGACGTCGGTGAGCCCGTACTCGTTGAGCGAGAGTCCCAGCCTCAGGGCGTGTTCGCGCAGCAGGATGTTGTGCTGCCGGTTGCCGGTGGAGTACGCGAGCAGCGCGCCGAAGCTGGACGCCTCGACGACGCGCAGGTCGACCTGCACCCCCTCGCTCAGCACGACGGCGGCCTTCGTGTCGCCATGCACCAGCACGGTCGCGACGTTCGGCTGCTCGACCAGCGTGTCGAGCACGTGCTGCGGGTCCCCGGCGGCGCACACCAGGTCGATGTGGCCGATCGTCTCCTCGAAGCGGCGCAGGCTGCCCGCCGCCCGCAGCGCGGTGATGCTCGGGCAGCGTTCCCGCAGCGCTGCGATCAGCCGCTCGGCCGCCGGCATCGCACGGGCGATCGGGACGCGGTCGTCCTTGGTCCGCGCCGCGCGTATCTCCCGCAGGACGTTGTCGGCCTTCTTCCGGCCCATCCTGGGAAGCTCGGCGAGCTGCCCCGCCTCTACGGCCTTCTCCAGGTCGGCGACGGTGGAGACGCCGAGCTCGTCGCTGATCAGCTTGGCCGTCTTCGGCCCGATGCCGGGCACCCGCATGACGTCCAGGATGCCGTCGGGGAACTCGGCGCGCAGCCGCTCGAAGTACGCCATCCGGCCCGTCGTCACCAGCTCGGTAGTCTTGGCGGCGATGGCCTTGCCCACGCCCGGTATCTCGGTCAGGTCGGCGCCGTGCCGGACCGCCTGCTCGATGTCGGATGGATGGTGGCCGAGGGCGCGGGCGGCCCGCTGGTAGGCGACGACCGTGAAGCGCTTCTCGCCCTTCATCTCGAGCAGGCCCGCGATGTCCTGGAAGACCTCGGCTATCTCGGAGTTGTTCACGCTACGCCCCGCCTCGCCTCGCCGTGTGGAGTCGCCATCATGCCCCAGTGTACCCCGTTGGGTGCTGACCGACGACGGCCGCGCGGCCCACGAGTGGGGCGGCGAAGCAGCTCACGGCGAGGTTCCGAAATATCTGCGGGTAATGATCTCATTGGCAATTGCGCGGTGTTCGGGAGCCATGCCGGTCAAGAAAGCCGCCGACAGATGGCACAACCCGGCATCTATGCCTCCGCACGTGCTCTGACCGTACCACGCCGCCACGTCCTCGGTGCTCATCAGGTACAGGTTGCGCAACCCCTGGCGGAAGGCTGTATCCCCCAGGCTGTCGTAGAGCTCCAGGAACATGCCTCGCCCCAGGGTGTGGTTGCAGGCCGAACTGAAGATTACGTCGGGGTCCGCCTCTACCCTGACCAATTCGGCGATGTTGTTGGCCAGGCTGCACGAGTCTTCCGGTCCGAGGAGCGGCGTGCCGCGGCGAGCTCTCTCCGAGATGGAGGCCAGAAATTCTGCAGCGCCTTCGAATATCCAGGTGGTGGGCCGTGCCAGCCAGGTGGGCGTGACGTTCCATAGGTGCGCTGTTTCGTGAGCGATTACGGCTGCGCTGCTCCTCCAGCGTGAGCCAATAACGCCATGGGCGTACTCGCCGCCTCCGAAGCCCTCGAGATCGGCAACGAGCAGGACTAGATCGCTCTTGGGGAACGCGACGCCCATGAACTCTTCGTACGTACGCAACGCGTGCTCCAGAAGATCCATGGGTTCCAACAGCGCTTCCACGTCCAGGGCAAAGTACTGCTCATCGCTGACTCTGGACTCGACGACGGTCAGTCCCACCTTGCCCGCGAGTGGCAGCTCGACTACCTGCTTGTCCACCCAGGTTCGCTCCGGGTCGAGCACGATCTCCAACAGCCCGGGGTACCGCGCCGCCAGCGACGTGACCGCGACGAAATCTGTCCAGTCGTCCGTGATGCCGCCCCGCAGCTCGGGATGGGACAGTACCAGCTGCAGGGCGTCTTTCCCGGACGAGAGCATGATCGCCGACAGAGCGCTCAGGGCCGCGACATCCAGCGGCTCGATCTCCTCCAGGAACGACATGTCGAGGATTTGCAGTGGTGTGGCTGCGTCTGCTCTGCCCGTTCCGGCCGCGGGTGTGCTCGCCATCGTCGAGAGAAGATCGACGACTTTCTTTTCGTCCGGCGTCAGGCCGTCCTGTACCCAGGTCCTCGCGACCAGGGCGGGGAACAGCGCATGTGAATCGATCGCGGCGTCGACCAGGGAGAGAATGACGTCCTGCTCGGAAGGATCGATCCCATCCCGAAGCCAATCGAGGCGATTGAGGGCATCGGCCGCATCGGGGCCCCGCACCTCCAGGTTAGCCAGAGCCACCGCGGCGAGCTGGCCCTCCCTGATGCCGCCGGCGAGCCAGTTGCTGGACAGAAGCCGCTGGAGACTACGTCGACGGGCGACCTCCAGCAGCAGCGACGTTATGGGCTCGTCACCGTAGCCGGGAGTCGCCAGGAACGGCATCCCCAGGACGCGAGCCGTCGCTCCATCGTCCAATCGCGCCATCTCCTGGAGATCGGCGATGATGGGCCACTCGAACCGGTCATACCCGTCTCGCACCCAGGGGATGTCCACGAACACCCAGAACGACAGGTTGGCGCGCCGCGCCATATCTATCAGCCCCATGACGTGCGCGGTCTCGTCTTCGACGAATCCACCGGGCCACTCGTCGCCACCGACATCCGTGATGCCGTCTTCCATCCATGGCAACGCCCGTATCGCCTCGGCGGCTGACGAGTCCTCCAACAGCAGCAACAGGACGAGAGCGGTCGACTTATCGGTGATCCCGCCTTGCAAATCAGGATGGGAGAGCACCCTGTTCAGACCATTCAGGCTGGACCGGGCCAATCTGGACAGGCCGCGCAGTATGAGACGATCGCCGGCCTCGACGTAGTCCCCGACGCCGGCGTCGTCCAGGAAAGGCATCTGGAGGACTGCCAGCGCGGCCGATTCGTCACAGAAAGCCAGGGAGGCGAAGGAGTCGATCAGCCAATCATGCGTTTGGTCGTCTCCAAAGCGCCGCATCCAGGCTTGGAACGCTACCGGCGAACCCATCGCCAGGCGTCGCAGCGCCCTGACGGACCCGGGGTTGTCCTGTGCCCAGGGCAAGTCCGCGATCGACTGCTCCTGCTCCGACGTGAGTTGCCCTGTGTTAGGAATACAGGTCGGTTCGGGCGTAGGCGTAGGTGTGGCGGTAGGAGAAGGCGACGGGGACGGGGTAGGCGTCGCCGTAAGCGTAGGTGCCACGGTGGGATCATGCGATGGGGAAGGCGTTGGCGATGCGGTAAGCGTAGGTGTAGCGGTGGGATCAGGCGATGGGGACGGGGTGGGCGATGCCGTGGGCGTAGGCGTGGCGGTGTGAGTAGGAGTGGGGGACGGAGTGACCGGCGCCGGAAGCGTAGGCGTGGCGGTGCGATCAGGTGGGGGAGCCAGGACCAGCGCTGCCTGCGGTGCGGATGGTGGCGCGAGGGTAGGGGTCGGTGGGGTCGTGGCGCCGCAGGCGGATAGGAAGATTGCAGCCAGCAGGAAACCGGGTAGTCCAGCCCGGGCCGATGACCGAACGGCCCGGCGGCGGGCGGGGATCACGCGCCGTGGCAGCGTTTGTACTTCTTGCCGCTGCCGCAGAAGCAGGGCTGGTTGCGCCCGATCTTGCGGGCTCCGGGAGCGTTGTTTCCCTTGGGCTGGGAGCCGTTGCCCATGACGCGTCCCATGATGCTCTTCTCGCCCCGGGCCTGCCGCCCCCTGGCGGCGCCCCCGCTTCCTGAGCTCCCGTTCGTCGTCTGGATACGGGCGCTCAGCAGCATGTGGAAGATGGCGTGGGCGATGTCGTGCTGGATGCGGGCGAGCAGATTCTGGAACATCTCCCGACCCTCCCGCTTGTAGGCGACGAGGGGGTCGCGCTGTCCATACGCCTGGAGGCCGATGCCCTGTCTCAGGTTCTCCACGTTGGTGAGGTGCTGCACCCACAGGGAGTCGATTACCCTGAGCATGAGCTCGCGCTCGATCGCTCTGACCAGCGGCTCGGTCAGCGCTTCCTCCCGCTGCCGGTAGACCTCCGCCGCGTACTCGAGGAACCTGCCCTCGATCTCGTTCGGGTCGAGCTGGGCGACGGCGTCCGGGTCTGCCAGCTCTCCGTCCAGCGGGAGTATCGCCTCCGTCTCCCCGATCAGGCCGTCGACGTCCCACGTCTCCGCGGGCATGCCGGCGGTGAAGCGCTCAACGACTCCTGCGATCTCCTCCTCGATGATCGACCGGGCGTTTTCCCGCATATCGGCGCCGGTCAGCACCTTCTCGCGCTCGCCGTAGATGACGTCACGCTGGGTGTTTATGACGTCGTCGTAGTCGACGAGGTACTTGCGGGCGTCGAAGTGGTAGGCCTCGACCTTGACCTGCGAGCCCTCTAACGACCGGCTGATCATCTTGTTCTCGATGGCCTCGCCTTCGTCGAGTCCGGCCCAGCCCATGACCGCCTGGATCTTCTCGCCGCCGAAGCGCCTCATCAGGTCGTCGTCCAGCGCCATGTAGAACTGCGAGCTGCCGGGGTCGCCCTGGCGCCCGGCCCGGCCTCGGAGCTGGTTGTCGATCCGGCGGGCCTCGTGCCGCTCAGTGCCGACGATGTGCAGGCCGCCCAGCTCGATGACCTTGTTGTGGTCGGTCTCCCACTCCTCGGCGCCGATGTTCAGCGCCTCGGGATTGCCCCCGAGCACGATGTCCGTTCCGCGGCCGGCCATGTTCGTCGCCACGGTGACCGCGCCGGGACGCCCCGCCTCCGCGATTATCCCCGCCTCCCTCTCGTGCTGCTTGGCGTTCAGCACCTCGTGGGGAATCCCACTGCGCGCCAGCTTCTGGGCGAGCAACTCCGACTTGGAGATGTCGGTCGTGCCCACGAGAACGGGCTGGCCGGCCGTGTGGCGCTCCTCTATCGCTCCGACCACCGCGTCCCACTTGGCGTTCTGGTCCCGGTAGACGAGGTCGTTCATGTCGTCCCGGGCCATCGGCACGTTGGTCGGAATATCGATCACGTCGAGCTTGTAGATCTTCCAGAACTCCTCGGCCTCGGTGGCCGCGGTACCGGTCATTCCGGCCAGCTTCGTGTACAGCCTGAAGTAGTTCTGCAGCGTGATCGTGGCGTAGGTGACGGTCTCCCGCTGGATGTTCAGGCTCTCCTTCGCCTCGATGGCCTGGTGCAGTCCGTCCGAGTACCGGCGCCCGGGCATGAGGCGGCCGGTGAACTCGTCGACGATCACGACCTCGCCGTCCTTCACCACGTACTCGCGGTCCTTCTCGAAGATGGCTTGGGCCTTCAGCGCGTTCTCGACGAAGTGGACCTGCTTGAAGTTCTCCGCGCCGTACAGATTGTCGACGTTCAGCATCTTCTCCAGCTTGGCCATTCCCTCGACGGTGAGGGACACGGAGCGGTGCTTCTCGTCGATGGTGAAGTCCTCGGTGATGCGCAGGCCCGGAACGAGCTTGGAGTAGCGGTAGTACTCCTTGCCCGACTCCTCGGCGGGGCCGCTGATGATCAACGGCGTGCGGGCCTCGTCGATCAGGATGTTGTCGACCTCGTCGACGATGGCGTAGACGCGCTCGCGCTGCACCCGCTGGCCGAGGGTGACGACCATGTTGTCGCGCAGGTAGTCGAAGCCGAACTCGTTGTTGGTGCCGTAGGTTATGTCGGCCCCGTAGGCCTCCTGCCGCGTGATGGCCGTGAGCTGCTCCATGCCCTTCTGGCCCTCGGCGTCGGGGTCGTACAGGTAGGCGGCCTGGTGCTGGAGCACGCCGACGGACAGACCGAGCTTGTGGTAGATGGCGCCCATCCACCGGGCGTCGCGTCTGGCCAGGTAGTCGTTTACGGTGACGACGTGGACGCCCTCGCCCGTCAGCGCGTTGAGGTACGCTGCCAATGTCGCGACGAGGGTCTTGCCCTCGCCGGTGCGCATCTCGGCGATCTTGCCCTGGTGCAGGACGATGCCGCCGATGAGCTGTACGTCGAAGTGGCGCTGCCCCAGAGTGCGCTTCGCGGACTCCCTGACGGCGGCGAACGCCTCCGGCAGGATGTCGTCGAGGTCGTCTCCAGGCTTCAGGGCGGCCCTGAACTCGTCCGTCTTGGCCCGCAGACGGTCGTCGGAGAGCGCCTCGAACTGCGGCTCCAGGTCGTTGATCTCGTCTACGACGGACCGGAGCTGCTTGACGACCTTCTCCGTCGACCCGCCTATCAGCTTTGCAACGGTCTTCAGCATTCGCGCACTCGCTACGGCTTGTCGAACATGGCCCCGATGGAGAGGCCGCTGTGGATGCGGTGTATCGCCTCGCCGAGCATCCCCGCAACGGACACGACCTCCAGTCGGGAAAATCGTTTCTCCTCGGACACGGGCAGCGTGTCGGTGACGAGGAGCTCCTTCAGCGAGCTGTTTGCAAGCCTCTCCGAGGCCGTCCCGGACAGGATGGGATGGATGGCGCAGCAGTAGACCTCGGTCGCGCCCTGCTCCTTCAGGAGATCCACGGCGGATACCATGGTCCCGCCGGTGTTTATCTCGTCTTCGACGATCAACGCCTTCCTGCCGTCTACGTTGCCGATTACGTTTACGGCGATGGCCTGGTCGTTGTTGCCCAGCCGCTCCTTCTCGATGATGGCGATGGGCGCGTCCAGCAGGTCAGCCATGTCGTGGGCCTTCTTGGCCCCTCCCACGTCCGCGGCCACGACCACCAGGTCCTCGAAGTCGCCGCTCAGATAGCGCTTCGACAGCAACCCGACGGCCGTGAGCTCGTCCAGCGGGATGTTGAAGAATCCCTGGATCTGGCCCGCGTGGAGGTTCATCGTCAGCACGCGGTCCGCGCCCGCTACGGTGATGAAGTCGGCGACCAGGCGCGCCGTGATGGCGACGCGGGGCTGGTCCTTCTTGTCGGTCCTGCCGTAGGCGTAGTAGGGTACCACGACGGTGATGCGGCCCGCGGAGGCGCGGCGGGCTGCGTCGATCATGATCCACAGCTCCATCAGGTGGTCATTGACCGGCGCCGAGATCGGCTGGACCAGGAAGACGTCCTTTTCGCGGACGTTCTCCAGGATCTTGACGAAGGTCTCGTCGTTGCTGAACTTGAAGACCTCGCAGCTCCCGAGCGAGATGCCGAGGTAGGAGCAGATGTCCTGCGCGAGCTTGGGATGGGCGGTGCCCGAGAAAACTTTGAGGTCTTCGAAGAGGGGCATTGGCTCCGCTGTGCCTCCCGGTGGTTTGAGCGTGACGCAACGGCCCCGGCCCGGCGCTCGGGATGACCGGCGCGGTTACGGAAGGCACCAGTTCCGCGACCGCATGGCCACCAGAATTATATCATAGCGCCCTGCGCGGCTTGCGGAGGCCGCGCCGCCGCCGGCGAGTTCGTGTGAGAGACGCTCGGAGCCAGGGAATCGGCCCGTGACCCGGGGCCCTGTGCCGGACCCGGATCGGGCGCGCCCGGCTTGGCTATACCCCGTACTCGACCTCGACGCGCTGGCCGGTCCGCGCCGACTCGTACACCGCGTCGATGACCTGCAGGACGTAGAGGCCCGCGTCCGCGTTGACGTCCGGCTGGCGCCCCTCGCGGATGCACGCGCTGAAGTCCCGCAGGATGTCCAGCGACCACTCGGTCGGGCCGTACATGGGCACGTCCACCTCGGCGATCTCGTACTGGAACGTCTTTGTCGGGGCGCCGGCCCACTCCGGCACGCCGCTCTTGACCGTGAGATGCGGGTCGCCGATCGGGGTCCAGTCGGCTTCGCCGTCCAGACCGCGGAAGACGAGCGACGTATCGTACGCGGAGCGCACGCGCTGGAGGTAGCCGGCGTGGATGCTGCCGTAGGCGCCGTTCTCGAACTCGAATGCGGCGATGGCGACGTCCTCCAGGGGCGGTTCGATGATGCCGACCGGCCTGCCGCTCATCGCCTGGACGGCCTTGACCTCGCAGCCCATCAGGTAGCGCATCACCTCGAGGTAGTGGCCGCCGAGCATGTGAAGGATGCCGCCGCCCTCGGTCGCGTCCCTGTACATGAAGCCCGTCGGATCGCGGTTCTCGGGACGGACCTGGCCGGTGATCAGGCGGAGCTCGATGTCCAGCGGCCTGCCCAGCACGCCCTCGTCTATGAGCCGCTTGATGTCCTGCGCCACCGGGTGGTAGCGGTGCGGATAGCCGACCAGCACCTTGACGTCGTTCTCGTGCACCGCGCGGACCATCTCGGCCAGGTCGGCGGACGTTCGGGCGAACTGTTTCTCCATGAAGAAGTGCTTGCCCGCCTCGGCCAGCTTGATGCCGGTCTGCGGGATCTCGTTGGCGGGCATCGCGACGCAGGCGAGATCGAAGTCCTCGTTGGCGATCATGTCGTCGAGGCTCGTGTAGACGCCCGCTTCCGGATCGTACTCCTTCGCCGGGTCGAGCAGGCTCGTGTCGGTCTCCTCGCAGTATGCGACAACCTCAAACTCGTCAAGGTAGTGGTACATGTGGATGAGGCCCGGCTTGGCGGGGCCGATGGACCCCATGTGGCCGTGCCGGAGTCCCACGATCGCTACCTTGAGGGCGTCCTGATTCGACATGTCAAATCTCCTTGGAAGGCCGCTTGGACCAGCGTACCTTCTCGACCGGTTCGCACTATATGGAAGGGGTATCGCGGTGTCAAACGGGAAGGGTTCAGTCTCGATGAGGCGCACGGCGACAGAGTCCGTCGAGGCCGCCGGCCGTTTTTTTGCTGAAAACTGTGCCATTTTGTGCCGTTCGTATCTGGCGGGTGGCACACTTGGCCGTTAGATGGCACAGCGTGTGTCACGCTCGCGCGATCTGGGCCGGGATACCGTGGCGCGAGATTACGGGCCGTGTTCAGAGCCGGGTCTGCTGCAAGGGGATGGTGGATGAGCATGGAGAGTGTTCCACCCGGGCAGAGTAGCACAGATGTGCTGAGCCTCGCAACCCGGCGCATGACGTTTTCCTGGTCCTTCCAGCCAGAACTGAATCAGGTACGTCCCACGCGTAGGTGTTCAGACTCGGTGAGGGGAATACCCCGCCCCTAGGATACCCGCCCCCGCCTACGCGAGGGCAGGCTCTTCGCGGGTATGACGGCGAGATGCGGCGGCTCTTCGGTCCGAACGCGTCCGTGAGCCCGCGCACCGGTGACCGGTTCAGCGGGCGCGCGCCCGGCACTGATCTCGCGCCTAGTTGTTGTCCGGGTGAGCAGCTTGCAGGGAGACCCTGCCCAGTTCTCTGCGCCCGGAGTAGTCGCTGGGGTCGCAGCTCACGCCCGCCGAGTAGTCCGGGAAGCGCTCGAAATCCCACCTGATGCCCAACTCCCTGCTGAGAGAGGTCGTGGCCGGCGCCGGATGGAACCCCATGAAACTGACGAGATAGTCCGTAATGGTGTAGTACAGAGCCACCATGTACTGACCGTCGCAGGGCTCGGGGTCGCTCCATTCGATGGTGATGTTGACGAAGGTGGACGATCCGGCGACACGGGGACTGAGCGTGACGGTGATCGGCTCGGTCGTCGTAGGTGTCGGCGTGGGCGTAGGCGTCGCCATGGGTGTCGGTGTAGGCGTGGGTGTCGCCGCCGGGGTCGGTGTGGCGGTCGGTGTAGCGGTGGGCGCCGCCGTGGGCGTTGGCGTGGGTGTGGCCGTGGGCGGCGTGATGATCACGTTGGCGGACCGGATGCGCAGCATGAGCAGGTCGCCGGCGTTCCAGGGCTGGGCCGCCACGGTCCACGTCAGCGCGCCGCCGCTCTGCGTGGCGGCGTCGAACGACAGGGTGAGCGACACCGACCCGTCGAGCGCGATGAAGTCGACGGCGTGTCCCGCCAGCGACGTCGAGGGGGCCAGCGTCATAGTAGCCGTGCCGGACTCCCACTTCAGGCTGGAGATGGTCGTGTTCGTGCCATTCAGCCCACGGTGAACGTCGGCGGGCTTGATGCACGCCGTTCGTGCCGTCGGCGCCTACGGCGCTGCCTATGGCGACGGGGTCGAAGAACGCCTCGTGCAGCGTGCCCGACTGGGGCCGTGACGGTCAGGTCCAGTGACGTAATGGTCCAGGTCTCCGGCCTGCATCCGGGAAGCTGCACGCCACGCCAGAGGTCCGTCCCCTTGTAAGGGGGTAGAGTCTGTACGAGCCGGCGGGCAGTGGCCGGGCCGTCACGATGTTATGCTGGTGAACCGCCACCCATATCGGCCGTCGCTGTCCCTGAAGTCGACGTTGTCGAACCGCACGAGGTCTTTGGTCGCACCCTTCGAAGCCACCCCATCTGCGCTGCACGAATGTCCTTTGAGGGCGTTTCGGCATGTAACGCGAAGTGGTCCGTATACGAAGGGTGCCTTCCTGGTAGCCCAGACCCTATGGTGCTCGTGGAATTCTCCATGACGTTGGAAAAACCATCGCTCAGTGAAGTCGTAGCGCAGCACCGTTCTCGTATACGGTACATTGACCAGGATGCACTGATAGTAGGCGTCCGTCCCGCCGGCGTTCGCCTCGGCCTCCAGGGTGGTGATCTTGCGCTTCAGGCTGCTCAGGGTGATCTCCGACGCGGGCGGCGGGTCAGGTGGTGGGGCCGATGGGTCACGAACGACCGATGCTCCACGTACCTGCGTCCCGGCGGGCACGTCGAGCAGGAAGGTCTTCTCTGTGTTCGAGGCCCGGCCCTGTACGCCGCCGCTGGACTCGTCCGCGGGCAGCCAGAGCTTGCTATGGATGCTCGCCAGCGTATATCCGTCGGTAGGGCCGGTGTCCATCGTGGTGGCCAACATCCGCGTGAACCAGTATTTCCCCACGTCGAGCTGGTAGCTGCTTTCTATCCAAGGCTCGCTGGACGACAGAAAAACGATTCCTTCCCGGTCGTCCCAGCGGTCGTCGTGTGCGTCAGCCATCACTTCAGCAGCAGCCCGCGCCTCTGCTTCAGTGCCATAGCTCATGTAGACAAAGCCGCTGATCGCGTTGCCGCCAGAGCCTTTGAGGTACTCATTCACTGTGAATTTGAACTCGAGCAGGGATAGCCATACGGTCCTCTGGCGAGTCCCGATGGTGATCGGTGCTGTGCTGGTCGCGGTGCTCAGCAGCGCCACGCGCGCGATCACATCCGCATACAGGATGTTGTCTTCCAGCGATCTGAGCCCCACGTAGGAGCCGAAATATGGAATCTCTGACCCTGTGGACAAAAGAGCCGAAGGAATGTCGGGTGGCGGCCCGACAGGTACCTTGGGGGCAGGTGCTACAGCGACCGCCGTGGGTACCTGAGCAGTAGGCGCGACGACAGTCGCCGTGGGCACCGGTATAGACTCGGCGCAAGACACCAACGCGGCGGCCGCCACCATCCAGAACGTGAGCCAGCTCGGCCTTATGATATTCACCACCCCTGCCCCTTGATATGGGTCTCGTAGATAGCTATCAGCGCTGCTCGGTCATTGGCCTGAATGCTCTTGTCGCCCTTCGGTATCTTCTTCATGATACCGTTGTAGTCGATATCATAATTTGGGCTGCCCAAGTAGCGGTCGTCCAACCCGAAAGCATGGCCGAACTCATGCACTAGGGTGCCCGGCACCCATCTGATTCTCCGTCCGTCTACCATGTCCTGGTCCTCGGATTTGTCGTTAGTCCATCCAACGCCCGTATGATTAGGGTTGAAGACCAATTCGGCCTCGCCCTCCAGTTTACGCTCTATACTCCCAGGTGTTGGCCTGTAGCACGCAGGCGAACCCGAGTCGCATTTGCCGAGCACGAGTTTCACGACGCTTTGGTCGGTGTTGAGTGGGCAAGTGGTGGATATCGTAGCGACCGTCCCTCTGCAACTCTTGAGAGAAAGCAGGACATTGGCCCATGTTGAGGCGGCTGACGTAGCTGCATTATGCAGCCAAGTCGCCAGGTCGCTGCCGTCAGCCTTCAGGTCAGTGACGTCGTACATCATGAAGTGGTCGGGCAGGTGACCGATGGCGGGCGGCTGGGAATTTCGCAACAACCAGTAGGCCGGTCCTTCCGCGCGCAGACCACCCGCAGTCGTCCCGACCACTCTGACGTCGATGGCCGCATTCTCCGTATGCGGCAACCCTCGAATGTCGGCCCGGTTGCGGAGGCTGTTAATGATGCCCCGGGGAGTCTCGCCGGCACCGCTGTTGGGCAGCGGCTGAACGTGCCTCCCTTATTCGCGTTGCGCCACTCGGCGACGAGGCCCTTGTAGTCTGGGTGAGCGCTGAAGTCGATCTGGAAATAACGGTAGCCCATCCGATGTGAGTCCGTGATTCTTGGCAGCGGCAACACTGTGACCTCGACAGTATCCAGAATCGTGTTGCCGTCTAGTAGCTGCACGGTGACGATGGCGTCGGCACAACCCGTCAGGACCTGCGAGGCCTTCGCGGTCAACTTGGTGTCCGGCGTATCCGGGGCCAGTGTACCTGGGCAATTCTCGGCCAATTGCGGGCCGAATCTGAGTTTCGGCGTCGATCGATACGTCTATGGTGATCGAGTCCAGCACCAGCGTCTGGCCGTTGTGGGACGTCTTCAAGGTCACGCTGCCGCTGCCCGGTGGACTGCAACCCTCCAGCGTCCAGGACCTCGTTGATTTACCCGAGCTCCGAGGATCGATCTCGTAGTGGCACGTGCCAGGCCCGGCAAAGCCGAGCCGGCCGTTGGTCACGATGTACACGCTCTGACCACTCGGGGACACGTTGACGGCGCTGACGGTTACCTCATCGCCCACGACAATGGACGTCTTGGTCGCGCTCAGCTCGCCACTCGGCGTAACGGGCGTTGGTGTGGGTGTGGGCGTACGGACGGTGATCGTGATGCTGTCCAGCAGTCTGCCGGTGATGCTGCCGGCCCGCAGCTCCACAGTGCCGCTGCCGCCCTCGCAGCCGTAAACGGTCAGCCTCGCTTCCGAAGGCGGCTCCACGAACCGCGTGCCCGAGCACTGGCTGCTTCTCCCCAGGACAGCAGTCGAGTCCGTGGCGAAGCCAAGCCACGGCGACAGCCCCGGCGGCTCCCACTCAGCCGTCACCGTCGTCGACCCGCCAACGTCAATCGTCGTCTGACGAGCGGTCAGCCAGCCGCGCGACGATGGCGTCGGGGTGGGCGTCCACGTGCGCGTGGGCCTCGGCGTGTTCGTGGCCGTGGGCCTTGGTGTGTTTGTGGCCGTGGGCCTCGGTGTATTTGTAGCCGTGGGCCTCGGTGTATTTGTAGCCGTGGGCCTGAGCGTGTTTGTAGCCGTGGGCCTGGGCGTGTTTGTGGCCGTGGGCCTGGGCGTGTTTGTAGCCGTGGGTCTGGGCGTGTTTGTAGCCGTGGGCCTGGGCGTGGCCGTCGGGTCGGGACACTCCCAGGTGAACGTCGAGGGGTTGAAATCGCAGTCCGGGTCAGGCTTTGGCGGCTGAGGCCGAGGCGTCGGAGTCGCCGTGGGCGCAGGGTCGGGACAGTCCCACTCCAGCGTGTACGGGTTCCACTCGCAGCCGGTCCTGGGCGCCGACGACTCCGACTGACCGAGGACCGCAGCCGATACCGCGATGGACACGATCAGCACGATGCCCTATCCGACAAACAGCCTGCCGCCAAAGGACCGCATCACCGTGTACCTCCAGCCCATAGGGAGTTCGGAGAGCCGACGACTATTTACGGCGAATTACTCGCCGTCCCCTATCGTCAGCGGCCGTACCCTGGTCCAGTCCCCGACCCCTCGCATTCGCCCATCCCGCATCCCACTGGCCTGGCAGGTGCAAAGAATATCTAAGGCGCCGCTCACCGGCATATCGACTATCTCATACGCTACTCGCCTTTGTCAATTCGGGTTCACGATGGGGAGCTTGAGTAGCCGACACAACCCGCTCACCTGCTTTTTTCACCGGCGCGTATCGAAGGGCGCACGCAACCTTGACGTCAACGCTGGTGTCGGCCCCTCCCAAAGACTGAGTTGTGCTGGCTCTTCGATACACCCCGAGGAAGCGGCGTGGATAGTGGGTTGGGGATGGATTTCCGCGTTCGTGGGCCCTTCGATACACTCCGACGAAGCGTCGGGGCACTCCAGGGTGAACGGGTCGTGTGGCGACGGCCCCGCCCCTGCCCAGACTTCTATATCCGCAGCACGATCATGTCCACGAAGCGGAAGTCCACAGGGGCAGGCCGCGTTCCTCTCAACTACTCTGAACAGTTACTGCCTCCCCCGTAGTCCTTCTCACCAGCACTGGTCGGATGCGTCAGACGGCTGCCGTCTTGAAGGGTGAGCGAGCCTGCTGCTATTATTGCCGTTGCAGCCAATCCCAAGGGAACGGTGAGCAACCCAATGACCCCGCTTCCAAACGCCCCCGGCGCGAAGCCGAGGTTCGGCCTTTGCCGCGAGGCCGGAGAGCCCCTCGGCGTCTCCGGTCGGCCTGCCCCGTCGCACCGGCGCCTCCATGAGTGATCTCGGGATCGGCCATGTGCCGGGGATTCGTGTAGGCCACTGCACCGACCTCCGCGCGGCGACGGGATGCACGGTCGTGCTGTGCGAGTCGGGCGCGATGGGCGGCGTGGATGTCCGGGGCTCGGCGCCGGGCACCCGCGAGACCGATCTGCTTCGTCCGGGCAGCCTTGTTTCGGAGATCCACGCCGTGCTGCTCACCGGCGGCAGCGCCTTCGGGCTGTCGGCCGCGTCGGGAGTGGTCAGCTACCTGGAGGAGCGCGGGCGCGGCTACCGGGCCGGCCCGTTTACGGTACCGATAGTGTCGGCGGCTGTTCTTTTCGACCTGGGTGTTGGAGACGCTTCGGTTCGTCCTGGGCCGGAAGAGGGCTACCGCGCCTGTGAGGCCGCCGTGTCGGGCGACGTGCCGCAGGGCTCCGTCGGCGCGGGAACTGGCTCCACCGTGGCCAAGGCGCTTGGGGTCGGCAGGGGAGTCAAGGGCGGCGTCGGCACAGCGGGGATCGACCTGGGCCGCGGCGTCCTGGTTGGCGCCATCGTCGCCGTCAACGCGGTCGGCGGCATCCACGACCCGGATACGGGAGAGCTCGTCGCGGGCGCCAGGTCCGACGACGGCGGCGGGATGGTCGACGTGCTCGACGCCATGGTGACCTCAACCGGGGAGCCGTTTCCCGTAAAGTTCGCCGCCAACACGACCATCGGCGTCGTCGCCACGAATGCCCGCCTCGACCGCGAGCAGGCCAACAAGCTGGCGACGGTGTCCCACGACGGCATGGCCCTGGCGGTCCGGCCAGCCCACACGACCCACGACGGCGACACCATGTTCGCGCTCGCCACCGGAACTTCGGACCTCGGCGTCGACGTCGACCGGCTGTGCGCCGCGGCCGTCGTCTGCACCGCACGGGCGATCGTCAACGGCGTTCGGAATGCGACCGCCCTGGCCGGGGTACCAGCGGCATCCGAACTGAAGCGCGCAGCAGACTCGAGCACAACGGGAGCGGCGAGTGGCTAAATTCGACCGGGAGTCCAGGATAGGCTTCATCGGCGCGGGCACGGTGGCGAAGTCGTTCGCGACCGCGCTGACGCGCCAGGGGTATCGGGTGATCGCCGCCGCCAGCCGCAGCTTCTCGTCGGCCGAGGACCTGGCCGGCCGCGTAGCCGGCTGCGTCGCGTACGAGTCGCTCGACGATGCCGCGGCGGCCTGCGACGTCGTGTTCGTGACCACGCCCGACGACTCGATACGGTCGACGGTGGAGTCGGTCTCGTGGCGGGCGGGCCAGGCGGTCGTCCACACCTCGGGCGTCCTGACGCTGGAGGCGCTGGACGCGGCGGCGAGGGCCGGCGGGTCGCCGGGCGCGTTCCACCCGATGCAGCTCTTCTCGTCGCCCGAGACGGGCGTCGAGGGCATCCCGGGCACGACCTTCGGAATCGCCGGGGACGCGGAGGTCTCCGCATACCTGGAAGAGATGGCGCTCGCCATCGGCGGCCGCCCCGTCTTCGTCCGGGCGGAAGACAAGCCGCTGTACCATCTGTCCGGCGTGATGATGGGAGGCTTGCTGTCGTCGCTGGCGGCGACCGTGGCGCAGCTCTGGGAGAGCTTCGGCTTCGACCGCGCCGAGGGCGTTAGGGCGCTCACGCCCATGATGCGCGGCGTAGCCAACAACCTGGAGACGCTCGGCGTGCCGGGCGGCGTTGCCGGCCCCTACACGAGAGGGGACCTGGGCACCGTCCGCACGCACCTGGAGACACTCAGCGCTCGGGCGCCTCACGTGCTCCCGGTCTACTGCGAGATGGCCATGGCGGCTATACCGCTTGCAATCGAGAAGGGCACTGTGACCGCTGAGCGCGCCGACGAGATGAGGAGATTGGTCGAGCGGTACAGGGGACTGGAGGCCGATTGAACCCACGAAGCGCAGGCCCTCACTCAGGGCGAGGAGGTACCTCCGATGCGCGTGACCATTAGAGACATGCGACTCATGAAGCGTCGAGGCGAGCGCATCCCAATGCTGACCGCCTACGACTACACGTCCGCCCGGCTGGTGGAGGCCGCGGGCGTAGCCGTCATCCTGGTCGGGGACAGTCTCGGACAGTGGCTCCTGGGGTACGAGACGACGCTGCCGGTGACCATGGATGACATGGTCCACCACGTGAAGGCAGTCGTCCGCGCGACGAAGACGGCGCACGTGGTCGCCGACATGCCTTTCATGAGCTACCAGGCGGACGCCGGGGACGCGGTGCGCAACGCTGGCCGGATGCTCCAGGAGGGCGGCGCGCAGTCCGTGAAGCTCGAGGGCGGCGCGGCCGTCGCCCCGACCGTTCGCAATCTCGTCGCCGCGGGGATCCCGGCCATGGGGCACGTCGGCTTTACGCCGCAGTCCTATAACCAGCTCGGGGGCTACAGGGTGCAGGGCCGGTTCCCGAAGGCGGCCGCCGCGCTGATCGACGACGCGGCAGCCCTGGAGTCCGCGGGATGCTACTCGGTCGTCCTGGAGATGGTCCCGGCGCAGCTGGCGGCGCTGATAACCGAGCGTCTGTCCATACCCACGATCGGCATCGCTTCGGGCGTGCACTGCGACGGCCAGGTGCAGGTGTTCCACGACATGCTCGGACTGATAGAGGACTTCGTGCCCAAGCACGCGCGCCGATACGCCGACCTCGGAGAGACCATCAGGAACGCCGTCTCCGCGTACGCGGCCGATGTCAGGGCGGCGAGCTATCCGGCCGACGAGGAGAGCCATAGTATGAAGCCGGAGGCGCTGGAGAAGCTCGAGACGGTTCTCGCGGAGGCCCCATCGCCGTGAGCTCAGGCCGGATTCCGGGACGGTCGGTCCGCCGCTCAGCTCGACAAGACGATCTATCCAGGCGCCCGTCGATCGGATGAGAACGATCGAGACCGTCGCCGAGCTTCGTGAAGGCCTCGCCCGGGCCGCCAGGCCGCTGGGGCTCGTGCCGACCATGGGCGCCCTCCACAACGGCCACATGGCGCTGGTGGACCGGGCCCGCCTCGACAACAGGACCGTCTGCGCGAGCATCTTCGTCAACCCCACCCAGTTCGGCCCGCGAGAGGATTTCTCGGCATACCCGCGCGACGTGGAGGCCGATCTGGGGAAGCTGGAGCGGGCCGGGACCGACGTCGTCTTCTCGCCCTCGCTCGAAGAGATGTACCCGGACAGCTTCGACACGTACGTCGACGTTGGCCGCGTCGCCGCCCGGCTCGAGGGGGAGCACCGCCCCGGCCACTTCCGCGGCGTAGCCACCGTCGTCTGCAAGCTGCTCGCCGCCGCGCGGCCGGACCGGGCCTACTTCGGGCAAAAGGACGCCCAGCAGTGCGTGGTGGTTAAGCGCCTGAACGCCGACCTCGACTTGGGTGCCCAGATCGTCGTGGTGCCCACCGTCCGGGAGCCGGACGGGCTTGCCCTGAGCAGCCGCAACGAGTACCTGTCTCCGTCCGAGCGCCGGGCGGCAACGGTCGTCCACCGTGCCCTGGAGCTTGCCCGGTCGATGTACGGCGACGGCGTGGACGACGCCGGCTCGATCAGACGCGAGGTCCGGTCGCTCATCGACGCCGAGCCGTTGGCGCGCGTCGACTACGTCAGCGTCGCGGACCCCGACACGCTTGAAGAGCTGGAGCGTGTAAAGCCGGGCGCCCTCACGTCGCTGGCCGTCTACGTCGGTGAAACGCGGCTCATCGACAACATCACGCTCTAGCGTGCTTCTCCTGTGGAAGTGGCATCCAGTAGGCTACAGGGGTGTCGAATGGCTGAACGGGGTGGCACTCTTGGTCGTAGAGGTTTTGCCATCCGGGCAATTTCTTGTACATCGCCCACGCCCCAATTGCAGAGAGCGTGGCGTCCCGCTCATGTTCACGGTCCTCCAAGCCCTCCGTCAGCCGCGCCAACTCTGTCATTTCGGGTTGTCCCGAGTGCCGGAGCAAGTGCAGCAACGCCTTTGGGTGCGTCTCGGTAATTTGAAGCCCTGGTTTCCAGTCGCTAAGGTGCCTGCCCAACAGTACCCCCTGGACCAAGCACGCGCCCCGCAAGCTGTTGACTTCTTGGACCGTACGACCCAATCCTGCGGGAAGGAAGCCGTTGTCCCTCAGCACTTGCCTCAGAATGCGATCAACCATCCTTCGGCCTGTTCCGCTCCAGAACATCGGAGCATCTATGCCTGCGGCGAGTACCGGCGGGTTCCCGGAGGGGCCAGAGGATTTGATCGCCTCTTTCACCTGTTCAAGCGCGTCGCAGGCATCGTCCGCCAGACCCGTCTTGAGGGGCCCATGCAGACGGTCGGCCCCAGCGCCGCATACGCTCCAGCCGAAGATGTCCTTGCCGCCGGGATCGAACCCAAGTATCAAGCCTGTCGATTCGGGCATCTCCATTCCTCCCGTCATACATCCAGTAGCGGTTTGGGACTCTAAGCGTGCGACGTCATCCGCGGCGGCGCACACGAGGAGAGGAGAGGATACGAGGATACCACGCTACTCCGGCGGCGGCCGCTGTCCGTGGCGGGTAACTGTTCAGACTTGAGTGGCCCACGCAACCCGCTCACCCCGAGTAACGCCGGTGCTTCACCGGCGCGTATCGAAGGGCGCACGCAACTTTGCTGCCAATGCTGGTGTCGGCCCCACCCGCAGACTGTGTTGTGCGGGCCCTTCGATACACCCCGACGAAGCGTCGGGGCACTCAGGGCGAACGGGTCGTGTGGCGGCCGCCCTGGTATCCAGACTTCGATAACGACAGCACCGTCATGTCCACCAGGGGGGAATCCACGGTGACGGTCGGGTTCCTCTCGGC
The DNA here is from genome assembly GCA_965261815.1 of Dehalococcoidia bacterium. Classification (GTDB taxonomy): domain Bacteria; phylum Chloroflexota; class Dehalococcoidia; order Lucifugimonadales; family CAZENU01; genus CAZENU01. Next base: position 1,207,745 of record CBDHDR010000002.1, on the reverse strand, counting down.
AAGCCTGAGCAGTTACTCGGGTCACGGCTCGTTGACCCTTCGGTGGGCCGCTGATACACTCGGCCCGATCCTCAACGGTGCGAGGCCACGACTATGGGCAAGGTAGACTTTCACTTCCGTCCGACGGTGCCGGTCTTCGACGCCAACATGTACCTCGGCCGGCCCCACGACCGGCGGGTCACCGTGCACACCGCCGAGGGCACTCTCGAGGCGATGAAGAAGGCCGGCGTCGGCAAGGCGCTGGTCCACCATCCGCACGCCGACTTCCGGGACTCCCACGACGGCAACGGATGGCTCATGGAGCTGATCGACGGCGAGCCCGCGTTCGTGCCCCAATTCGTCTGCAACCCGAGCTTCGACAACCTGGACGAGTTCGCGGCCGAGGTCGAAGAGTACGGGGTCCGCTCCGTCCGGCTGGTCCCGACCTACCACATGTACCCGTTCCGGGACTGGGTCTTGGGCCGATGGCTGGAGTGGTTCGAGGACCGGAACATGGTCGTCTGGATCCAGATCGATCCCGACTCGAACCAGTCCAATCCTCTCGACCCGAGCGCCGTCCACGACACGATCAAGGACCACCCGAACCTGAAATTCGTTCTGAGCGAGTTCCACTACCAGATCGCCCTGTGGGTGTACCCCTTCCTGCGGAGCCTGCCCAACGTCTACGCTGAGTGCTCGAAGTTCATCAGCACCAACTGGGTGCCCGAGATGATCGAGGTGTCGTCGGTAGACCGGGTGCTCTACGGCTCCGGCTTTCCGACGGAGGCGCTGGCGCCGCAGCTCTACACCATCCACCGGTCGGGGCTCAGCGACGAGGACCTCGCGTCGGTCTGCGGGGGCAACCTGGAGCGGCTGTTGAACGGGGCATAGGCCCCGGCAAGGAGGCGAACGTGGCCGACATCGATACGCCGATCATCGACTTCCACTGCCATCTGGGCCGGTGGGGCCGCCCGCATATCGACGACGACATCGACCGGTTGCTCCTGACGATGGACGCCGCCGGCGTCGACAAGAGCCTTGCGAACTGCATCTGGTTCGGGGACGCCCGCCGGGGCAACGACCTGGTGCAGGAGTTCGTCTCGAAGCGCCCCGACCGGTTCATACCGGTCGCGTTCGTGACGCCCCACTATCCGGACGAAGCCATATCGGAGCTGGAGCGCTGCTTCGGCGAGCTTGGGGCGAAGTTCCTCAAGATATACCCGAACTACTTCGGCCACGATACGACCAACTACCCGCCGGAGCATTTCTTCCCCATCTTCGAATGGTGCGACGAGCGGGGCATCGCCGTGATGAGCCACGCGTACGGTCCCTACCTCGTGCTGCGGACGGGCTGGCACATCGGGCTGTCGGCGCCGAGGGACAACCCCAACTACGTCAATCTGCTGGACCGCTTCCCCAACGTGAAGTGGGTGATCGGCCACAAGGGCGGAGGGCCCCGGCAAATCCCGGAAGCGAGCGTGGAGGCGTGCAGAGACCTGCCCAACGTGTGGCTGGAGACGGCTGCGAGCTCTTCGGCCGCGGGCGCCTTCGAGTACGTGGTCGACACGGTCGGCGACGACAGGGTGATCTACGGCTCCGACGTGCCCCTGTTCGACCAGCGCAACGAGGTCGCGCGCATCGCCACCGCCGACATTCCAGACGAGTCGAAGAAGAAGATCCTCGGCCTGAACGCGATCAAGCTCCTGGACCTGGAAATCTAGCCGCGTCAGGGCAGCCGGTCAGACGCGCCCGGCGGCCTCGGCGGCCTCGCGGGGCGAACCGACTTAGGACTCGTGGCCGAGAGCCTGGTATATCTCGTCGAGCCAGATCGTCATCTCGGCTGTGCGTCCGTTGCTTGGGGTCTCCTCGACGCAGTCCAGGCCGCTCCAGTACCCGGTCTCGGCCTGGGTCCTGAGCAGCGTCTCGCCGATGCGCTCCGCGATGTCTCGGTACTCCTGCTCGCCGGTGAGCGTGTAGAGCAGCGATGCGGCCCAGCCGGTCTTGCCCGCGCGCAGGATGGTGTAGAGGTAGTCGGAGGCGTTGCGGCAGCAGCGCATGTACTCCTTGGCCAGCGCCATCCACTGCTCCTCGCCGGTGGCCGTGTACAGGCGTACCAGGAAGCCCGCGGCGATGCCGGGGTTGAAGAAACGCTCGTCGGTGGTCGCGTCGAGGTTGAAGATGTACCGGCGCATGTCGTCGCCCGGCTCCGGCTCGGTGTGGACGCCATTCGCCCGGCTGTACACCGTGTGCATCTGGGCCGGATAGTTCGGCTGCAGGTCCATCAGCCGCTGCATCCAGCCGCCGACGGCCCTGCCCACGTCGACGCGCCCCGTGTATAGGGCCGCACGCCCGAGGCTGCTGATGACCCAGAGGTCCTGTTTGCCGTCGGGGCCGAACTCCCCCGGAGTAGAGTAAAAGCCGCCGCTCTCGGGGTCCCAGAAGGTCATGATGAAATCCATGCCGCGTTGGGACACGTCGAACTGGCCGAGGCGGTGCGCGCCTTCGACGATCCAGGAGATCGGGTAGGGGTAGGCGAGGCCCTTCTCGCGGGTCGGGCCGATGTCGCCCTCCGGCGTCAGGGCGTTGTTGCGAATCCAGTCGCACATCCTGCTGGCCCTGTCGCTGTGGCCGGTGACGATGAGCGCGTCCAGCATGCCCCAGTAGCTGCCCGCGCCGTTCTCGTGGCCGGGAAAGCTGCCGTCGGCGTTCTGCACGCTCACCAGATAGGCGCCGCCCCTGTCTCTGGCCTCTCGAAATCGGTCCATCACTATGCCTCCCGTACCCGGCGTGTTACCGACTCTCCCGGAACATGAACTCCGTCGGAAGCTGACGATCGGACCGATGGTCGGCCCGCCCAGGCTACTGCTTCATTTTCTGGTAAGCTCTCCAGGTGACCGCTATGCGCTCGGGCTCGTCGATACCCGGCGCCGGGACCTTGTGAACCACCTGGTTGTGGGGCGCGCTCTTGACCAGCTCCGGGTTCTCGTAGGCCTCCTTCGAGACCTGACGGAGTACGGCGACGTACTCGTCGATGTCGTCCTTGGAGAACGACTCGGCCGGCTCCAGCGTGAAGGGCTCGGGTACCAGCTCGGGCGGGTGCGCCATCCAGTAGTGCTGGAGGCCGTAGTCGGCCATGCGCCGCATCACGTCCTCGGAGCCCACACCGGTGTCCTCGTATAGCTTGCCCCAGCTGTAGCGGACCTGCTCCAGCCTGCGTTTGCCTTCGGCGAACTGCACGGAGACGCCGGGCACCTCGCTCAGCTTCTTCATCATGTAGTTGTTGTTGAGCACCGCGCACTCGGCTGCCTCTCTCAGGCCGTCGGCGCCGAGCTGCATGATCCACGCGTAGGACTTGAGCAGCGATTGGGCGTTGCCGAAGAAGGCGCGCACCTTGCCGATACTGTCGGCGCCCTCGTACTCGAGGCGGTACGTCGTGCCGTCGAAGGTGACTCGGGGGATCGGCAGGAACTGCGCGATCTCCTCCGAGGCGCCGACCGCGCCGACCGACCCGCCCATGCACTGGTGCGACACGGAGAAGGTCTTGTGGAGGTTGAAGTGGCAGAGATCGAAGCCTGCTTCCTTGGCGCGGGCGATGCCCAGCATGCCGTTGGCGTTGGCCTGGTCGTAGTAGCAGATCGCGCCCGCGTCGTGGGCAACCTTCACGAAGTCGGCGATTCTCGGATTGTAGATGCCGGTATCCTCGGGGTTGGTGATGAATATCCCTGCCGTCTTCTCGGACACCGCCGCCTTGAGGGCGTCGAGGTCGGGATAGCCCCGCTCGTCCGGCATCAGGGTGATGACCTTGAAGCCGGCGGTGGCTGGCGCGGCCGCGTCGCACGGGTGGGAGAAGACCGTCGTCACGATCTCCGACCGCTCCGTGTCGCCCCGAGCCGCGTGGTAGGCCCGTATGATCGACGCGCCCGTGAAGACGCCCTGCGCCCCGCCGCCGGGCTGGAACGTGAAGTGGTCCAGGCCGGATATCTCCTTCAGGAAGCCGTCCAGGTTGTAGATGATCTCGAGCAGCCCCTGCATCGACTCCTCCGGCTGCAGAGGATGTATGGCCGTCATGCCGGGGTTTCTGGCGGCGATGTGCTCTTGCACCTTGGGGCTGTATTTCATGGTGCAGGTGCCCTGGCTGATGTCGATGGTGACGTCGGTGCCCATCGTCTCCTGCGACAGGTGCAGGAAATGGCGCAGGACCCGCATCTGGTTGATCTCCGGCAGCGCCGGCGCGTCGTTTCGGCGCAGGCCTGCCGGTATCGCGGACACGCCGTCTCCCACCTCGTCGGCGACCTCGGCTTCCGCCTCGCGCACCAGGATGCCGCGCTCCCCGGGGACGCTCATCTCGGAGATGATCTGCTCGTCCCAACGGGCCTGGTGGAACTTGCGCAGCAGGGTGTCTCGGTCTCTGGGCATCCTAGATCACCTCCTCGAGCGCGCCGACCAGCGCGTCGACGTCGTCCTTGGTCTTCGTTTCGGTCACGCAGTAGAGGGCGCTCTGACCGTAGTCGGGGAACTCGCCGGACAGGTCTTTGCCGCCGAATATCCTGCGCTCCAGCAGCCCCTCGTTGATCTTCTTCACGGTGGACCCCGTGCCGTCGAAGTTGACGACGAACTCCTTGAAGAAGGGGGAGCCGATACCGAGCTCGACGCCGTTCAGAGCCCCGATTCGCCGGGCGGCGTACTGGGACATCTGCATGATGGTCTGGCCCGTCTCGCGCATGCCCTTGGGTCCCATCAGCGACAGGTAGACCGCGGCGGTAATGGCCCAGAGGCCGGTCGTGGTCCCCGTGTATTCGTTGCCCTTCTCGCGAGAGCCGTAGGAGGTCCTCTCGAACAGCACCTCGCCAAAACCGTACTCGCCCTCCCGGACGGTCTCGGTGATCCCGAACATCAGGTCCTTGAACTCCGAGACGTAACGCATGTCGCTGCCGGTGGCGATGAAGCCGCCCTGACCGCCGCCGGCCTGCATGTGCATCCCGAGGGGCTGGAAGTCTCCGCAGGCGATGGTTGCGCCGTACTGCGCCGGCGGGGCCACGACTCCCAGCGAAATCGGGTCGGTGTATACGACGAACTCGGCGCCGCCGGCCCTGGCGACCTCGCCGACCTCCGCGGCCTGGCTCTCCAGGAAGCCCAGGTACGAGGGGTTCTCGATCAGCACCGCGGCGGTGTCGGACGTTACCTTCGCCTTCAGGTCGGCCAGATCGAGCAGCCCCGTGCCGTGGTCGAAGCCGACTTCGACGATCGCGATGTCGGGCTTGCAGTAGTTCTGAAGCACAAGCCGCACGTCCGGGCTCATCGTGCTCGGGATGACGACCTGGCTCCGGCCGGTTATGCGCGCGGCCATGCGGACGGAGGTTGCCGCCGCCTGTCCGCCGTCGTAGAGGGGACAGCTCATCACGTCCATGTCGAGCAGGTCGCCCATCAGGCTGCAGTACTCGAAGAAGGCCTGCCATTTGCCGTGGTCGGCGTAAGACTCCCCGACGTAGGCGGTCAGGAACTCGCCCCGGCCGTTGATCTCGTCGCAGACCGCGGGCACGAAGTGCTGCGCGCAGCCGGCGCCGAGAAAGTTCAGGTAGTCCTCGCAGTTGGCGTTCCTCGCGAGCTGGCCCTCGACGTGCTTTCGAAGCGAGAACTCGTCGAGTATCGGATCGGGGAGTCGGAGCCTGCCTTTGAACCGGAGGTACTCCGGAATCTCCTCGTAGAGGTCCGAGATGTCGGAGGCGCCAACCTCCCTGAGCATCTGCGCCTTGACCTCGGGGACGGAATTGGGAATGTACGGATAAACCCTGCCGGGCTCGCCCATCGCTGCCTCCTGTCGTTTCTATCCCGCGCCGATTGGCGGCTCATGCCGCATGGAGACGCGCCCCGCCGCGCTCGCGGCGAGCGCCGTTGACCGCGGATTCCGCCGCTAACGCCTGTCTCGGCCGTCTCGCGCCTATGGCTCTTACTACCCGGTCCGGCCTGAGTTCCGCGTTTGCGGACGAGGTCTATGCGACGCCGCACCAGTCCATCGCCGCCAGGGCATAGGCCTTCGTGGCAACCACCATCTCGTCGATGTTGACGAACTCGTCGACCATGTGGGCGTGATGGATGCTGCCGGGGCCGTACGTCACGGCGGGTATGCCGTTGGCGGTCAGGAAGGTGCCGTCGTCCACGGCGTAGAATCCGGCGGTGGTCGCCGGGCCCTCGAGGCGGCTGCCTTTGGACGCGCTCTCGTGGGCCGCACCGATCGTGCGGCAGATCGGATGGTCCTCCGGAATGTCGAACGGGGGCCAGTGCAGCTTCCAATCGATCTCCGGCGGGTTGTCCCTGAGCCATAGGTCTAGCTGCGCGGCGTGGTGGACGAACGTCTCGATCTCTTTCTTGACCGCCTCGACGTCCTCTTCCGGGTGGTACCACACGGCGTACTCGATGGTGGCGTACTGGGAGATGATGAAGGGCACCTGGACGCCGTGAGGGCCGCCGGCTATCACGCCCGGATGGAGCACGAAGTGGCCGGGGTTGAACAGGTGGTGCTTCTTCGTCAGCCCCCACTCCTGCTCGAGCCTGAGCAGCGCCTCGAATATCTGGACGCCCTTGTCGACCGCGTTGACCCCCACGTTCACGCCGGGCCCGCCGGCGCGAATAGTCTCGGCGCGGTTGGAAGCGTGGCTGGCCTTCCCGCTGCACGTGACCGACATCCACAGCAGCCCCGGGCTGACGGGCACGACGGCCAGCGGCGTCTCTCCGGATGCCGACGGCTCGGATACGATGGCCGCGTCGGCCCTGTAACCCCGCTTGATGGTTGCGGTCGTGCCTGCCTCGTGGTCCATGACCTCCTCGCCGACGACGCTCTCCAGGATGAGGTCGCCCTTCAGCTTCACGCCGGCGCGATGCAGGGCCGTGGCCGCCATGGCCTGGGCGACGACTCCGCCCTTCATGTCGCACGCCCCCCGGCCGTAGATGTTGTTGTTCTCGACGCGGCCCGAGAACGGGTTCGAGAACTTCCAGTCCTCGTGGCGTCCTGTCGGGACCGTGTCGATGTGCCCGTTGAAGATCAGTGACCTGCCTCCGCCCGCGCCCTTGATCGTACCCACGACATTGTTTCGTCCGGGCTCTTCGGCCCAGACGTCCATATCGCACCCGATCTTCTCATAGAAGTCGGCGATTACCTTATTGGCATCGCTCTCGCCCCCGACCTCCTCGTCATAGTCAACCCCAGGATACTTCGGGTTGACGCTCGGCACCTGAACGACGCGGCTTACCCCGTCCACGATCTCTTGTTTCATCCCGTCGATGATCTCGAGAACCTTGTTGGTGTCGGACACGGCTGGCTCCTTGCTGGTGATCCTTCCCGGCGGACGTTGCAACGATTCATGATCCGTCGTCGGTGGCCGCAAGTCTAGACCCAACGATGAGCCCGGTCAATGCCGGTAGGGACCGCCCCCGCGGAGGTCACCGGCCGATCCTGTACATCGCCTGCTCGTTGTAGCTGGTGGTGACGCGAACGTAGCCGGTGAGCTCTTCGTCGAGAGCGGGGTCTCCCGTGTCGACCAGCAAGGGTCGCCCTCTGAGAGTCGCCAGCTTTTCTTTGGACGCCACGACGACAAGATTCTCCGACCCGACGGTCTGGATTACCTCGGCGCTGAGCTGCTGGTTGCCGCGGCCGAGGACGTAGCCCTGGCCGCCGATGACCGAGACGACGATCTTCGCGGGCCTGCGTCGGACCAGCTCGAGAATCTCCCGCTCGCCCAGGTCGGTCCCCACAAGCGCCCCGTCATCAACGGCGTCGACTCCGAGCAGCGTGCCGTCCAGCCCGAGGGCGTCGGTGATGGCCTTGGTCGTGGTACCCGGGCCGAGTATGTACAGCCCGCCCCTGGACGCGTCTTCGGCCACAGCCGCTCCGATGCTGAGAACTACCTCCGCCTCCGAGGCACGGCTGCCGGACTTGGCGCTCTGTACGAGCCGGTCCTCCCGCGGTACGCGAAGGTAGCCGTGCAGAGTCGCGTCGACGACGCCCCTTCGGAAGGTCTCCTCGTCGATGTCCATTACCTCGGCGTGTCTGGTGCGTTCGGAACCGCCGCGCAAGAATGAGACGGCCAGCTCGCCGGCGCGGCGCGGGTTGAGCGCGTAGACGGCGGAGTGGATCTTGACCCCGGCCGGTATGCCCAGCGCCGTCACGTGCAGTCCCACGGCGTCGTAGACGTCGCGGGCCGTACCGTCGCCGCCCGCGAAGAGCAGAAGATCGACGCCGATGCGCTCCATTTCCAAGGCTGCGCGCCGGGTGTCTTCGGCAGAGGTCGTGCCTTCGAGGGCGGCGCCGACCGCGGTGGGAGACAGCCCGGCGTCTCGGGCCTCGCGTTCGCCCATCTCGCCGGAGGCGGCGATTACGTCGATGGGAACGCCCGCGTCGGCGACCGCGCGCAGGGCCTCCACGGCCCGGCGGGGAGACTCCGGGACGGCGCCGCGTTTCAGCGCCTCCAGGACCGTCCCGGCGCCGTCGCTGCCCTTCAGCCCGACGCGGCCCCCGATTCCCGCGACGGGATTGACGATCAAACCCAGCTTCTTCATGAGCGTGTCACCCTGTTGTGTCGCTGCTAGGCGGGCGTCCGTCTGCGTATGAGGCGGCGCCGCACGCCGGGGAACGACTATTCTTCAGCCTGCCGATCCCCGAGGCTGAATGTTCCGAACGAATAGTTGGCGATCTCCCCGATCTCTTCGAAAGCCTCGCTCGCCGTTACGTAAGTCAAATTGAACGCGACGCCATCGTCGCCGAGGTAGACGAGCCTGTAGTAGTGCGCCGAATTCGAGAACCCCGTGTAGGCCAATGTCACCACCCGCAGGCCGTCACCCGCGGTTGCCTCCTCTCGCGAGACCAGCTCGAAATCCGGGATCGCGCCGGCGAAACTGTCCAGCATGACGTCGACGTACTCGTTGAGGCTTGTCGCGTCGTCCTCGCCGTCTTCCTTCAGGTCTTCGGAAGCGACGAAGAAGAAGGAGTCCTCGGCGCGATTCGAGAACGCCGCGTCTACGCCAAAGCTGCGGAGCCTATCCGCTCCCTGGGGCGTCCAGTCGGCTGGATGTTGGATCGAGAAACCGTACCGTTCGCTCTCGTACACGGTCATCGAGCCAAAGGGGCTGTCGACCCTTGCCGCGCCGGGCGGCGATACGGCCTCGGCGTCGGGTGGCGCCGCTGTGACGGTCAGTATGTATCCGCCGACGTTGGAGTCGCGGGCGTCGCGGACTCTTATGAAGTACTCGCCCTCATGCGGCGCTCGATAGACGATCCGGGCGTTGGTCCCGAAGAGACCGCCGCCGCTGTCGTCGTCTGCCATGCCCTGGACCCGGGTCGAGCCGTCGAAGTCGACCAGTACTCGAGCGTCGACCAGGACCGCGTCGATTGTGATCGCGACAGTCTCGCCTTCGCTCAAGGCTATGCTGAACGCGTCCGCGTTGGAGGGGTAGTCGACAACGCCCATGACGGACTCGCCGACCGTTATCCTGACGCCGTCGTCGGGATCCTCGTACGCGACCAGGTCGACGCTGCTGGAGACCTCGACGGTGCCGGATCCCTCCGCCCACAGTCGCACAGCCACGAAGTGAGGCCCTTCCTCCTCGGTCTCGACACTGACGGACTCTGCGCCGGAGGACGTATTGTCCGCGTACGCGACGACGTCCCCGGTCGAGTCGACGATCATGATCGCGACGTCCAGCTCGCTCTCGCCCCGGACGTCGAGGACCGTGCCGGTGGGCTGGCTCGCCACGAAGGCGGCAACATCCCGGACGCTTGCCAGGGTGACGCTGTGCGACCTGCTGCCGCCCGACGTTGGGATAAGACGGTCACCGGGCCCGTCTATGTCTTCCCCGGCGAGCAGGCTCTCGACTCGTGGGCGAAGGTCGGCAGCCGACGCTACGAGGCCGAAGTCGGCTTCCGAGAAGGTGAAGCCCGATATGCCGATCACCTCTCCGTCCTCGGAGATGAGAACGCCGCCGCTCTGACCTCTGGCAATGGTGGCGTCGGTCTGAAAGTAGGTCATTCCGATGGCGTTCCACTCGCGAGTGCGGGACACGATTCCGCGCGTGATGGTCGGCTTGGGGAACTTCTCCACCTCCCCGGGGTATCCGATGAGAAACACCTCGCTTCCGGTCTCCAGGTCCTCCCGGTCTACGAGCTCGACCGACGGGGCCGTGGTCGAGATGGGGCCGAGGAGCGCGAGGTCGGCCAGCAGGTCCCATCTGGCGAGAGGAACGTCGAGGTGTTCCGAGCCGTCGGATAGCACGACGCGCACTCGGTCGAACGGCCAAACGACGTGCGCGTTGGTCAGCACGTACCCGCCGCGCAGCAATGTCCCGCTGCCGGTGGCGGTGGGGGACTCGATGAACACGATCGACGGTGATACCCGGGCAAAAAGCTCCGCGGCCGTGAGCGGACGCGGTGTCGGCGTCGGTGTGGCTGTCGCGGTCGGCGTAGGAGACGGCGTGGCCGTGGGGGTGTGCGTAGGCAGTGGAGACGGCGTGGCCGTGGCGGTGCGCGTCGGTGCCGGCGGCGGCGCGGCCGTGGGTGTGTGTGTCGGCGTAGGCGATGGGGTGGCGATGGCGGTGTGCGTCGGGACGGGTGTGGGTGTTGCCGAGGCCGTCGCAGTGGGGGTAGCCTTGGGCGGCACGGTGGGGGCGGCAGTCGACGTTGCCTGCGAAGCGGTCGGGCGCTCAGCGGTCGGCTCGCGGCAACCGTTCAAGACCGCGGCGGCTGCGACGAGAGCCAGGATCGAAGAGGCCCGTAGAAGCATGTTCACCATGTGGCTGCGCCCCGAGGTCCTGTTGGGCCGGTCTGCGGCTGGCAGCGACAATGATACCGCGCTAGAAGCGGCACGGTACAGTGAGGCGGCTTGCGGGCTGCTCGACCGCGGGAGTCGAAGGCGTCCCGCGCACATCGATCACCGGGCCAGCCCCGACACGGCGTCCACGGAGCTTGTGCTAGAATTCGGCGCCAACCATCCGGACGTGCCGGGGAGCCCGGCCCGTCCACAAGAGTAGGGAGCATAGATATGAAACTGGTGCTTTTCGACGATTTCGTGCCCGGCGTGCTGAGCGGAGACAATGTCGTAGACGTGTCGGACAGGGTCTCAGACGTGCCGCACGTCGACGGACAGACGTGGATGTCTGGGATCATCGCGCGCTTCGACGACTACCGGGCCGCGCTGGAAGACGCTGCGTCATCCGGGGGCGGCGTGCCCGCCTCGGACGTCCGTCTGCGGGCGCCGCTGCCGGAGCCGAAGCGGATGATCTGCATGGCCGGCAACTACATGGAGAGCGGCAGCCGCTCGCTCGTGGGCGACCGCGACGCGTTTCTCAAGTCGCCGAGCGCGGTGATCGGCCGGGGCGACACCATCGTCCTGCCGGACGTGCCGGCCGGGCACTTCCACCACGAGGCCGAGCTCGCCATCGTCGTCGGCAAGACTGCCGACCACGTGGCCGCCGAGGACGCGGCCGACTACATCTTCGGGTACGTCAACTTCATGGATGTCTCGGCCCGCGAGATCAACCCCAACGGCAACAGCAGCTTCTTCTGGCAGAAGTCGTGGGACACCTTCGCGCCCATGGGACCCGCCATCGTGACCCGGGACGAGATCGAAAACGCCCAGGACCTGCGCGTGCAGCTATGGGTCAACGGCGAGACACGCCAGGACCTGTCCACGTCCGACATGGGCCGGACGTGCGAGGAGGTGTTGGAGTTCGCCTCGTGGATCACGACGCTGCAACCGGGCGACGTCGTCTCCACCGGCACCAACCACGTCGGCCTCAGCCCTATACAGGATGGCGACGTGGTCGACATGGAGATCGAGGGCCTGGGGCGGCTGACGGTGAACGTCGAGGACGCGTGGAAGCGGACCTGGCCACGCAAGACGCTCTCCCAGATGTCGGCCTTCGAGTCCTCAATCAACTCTAAGCGCCTCTAGCGGACGCGTCTCGAAGCCCCGCGGCCGTCCTCGCGGGCTTGAAAACGCGGCGTGACTCGGTCACGTCTCCCGAGGATGGCGCGCGGCGGCGATAGTATCCCGCGTCCGCCGCGTGAATCAGGTAACGCCCTGGCGACGTCGGCGACGCCTTATTCGGCCAACGTGCGGCGGAGCCGAATGCCGCTCACCTTCGGCGGTTCGCGCTCCATGACCGGCAGTTGGCTGGACGCCGCCATCCTGATCAGGCCGAATCCGAAACGGCTGCTGCTGCGTATCATATAGTGGGGCTGCAAGGGTCGAGATGCCGCGAAGGAGAGCGGAAACGGGAGGGCGTATGCGTCGGGCGGGCGTTCTTCGCGCCGCGGTATGGGCCACTGCGTCGCTGACGGCGGTCGTGCTCGTCGCGACGGCCTGCGCACTTGCCCCGGCACCTGAGTCAGCCTCGCCGCCGCCGGCTGCGCCGTCCGAGGAGCAAAGGGCAGCAACGGACACTGAGCCGGCCCCGCTTCCCACGTCCACACCGACGCCTGGGCCTGAGAATCAGGTGACCACAGACCCGGTACCCGCAGCCAATTCTGATGCCGCGCAGACCACGAAGCCCGCGTCTCAGGACGAGCAGCCATCGGCATCGGCAGCTACTTCGACGCCGCAGACCGCCGTGGTTGAGCCACGCTCCGATTTGCCAGCTCCGGCTACCACGACCTCGACTTCAACGCAGCCAACCTTGCCCCCTGCACAGCTTACCGGCCCCACCTCGACTGAGTTCAGGTCGAACATTCTTCACGTCGGCTACCGGGGCCCGAAGTCCATGGAGGAGCTCATCCTGACTGCGGATGTGATCGCCCGGGTAAGCCTGGTGCGCAAGCGGACGTACGTAGAGCAGATAGGCCATGCCGACGACCCTCGTTGGGGCGTGGACCTGTGGAGTCCCATGCTCGAGTTCAGGTTCCGTGTGCATGAGTACCTAAAGGGGTCTGGCCCTAATGAGATCGGCGGCGTTGTGTACCGCATCGAGCATAACGGTGCCTTCTGGGACACGAGGGAAACGGCGCTGGCCGGCGCGGCAAACATGGCTGCGGCCCACGACAGCCGCTGGGACTCACGCCAGGCGTTAGTCTTCCTCTGGTCGGAAGACCGGGTTGACGATGATATTCAACTGGCCACAGGGCAGTATTGGTTCGGGGAAATGGCGTATATCACGGACAACTACTCGGTGGCGAGTATTCATAAGAAGGCATGGCTGCCGGAGGCGGTACAGTCAGGCGGCAGCTCGACACGATCAGCCGGTGAGCAACTGTTCTTGCTTGACGCCCCCGCTTCCACGAGCACTCGGGCAGGACGTGCCGCCGACAGTCTAATGGCCCCATTCCGCACGGCCCGCGCGCGGACCTCGGGGTCGAGTGCGCCGACCATCAGCCTGAGTGCGATGAAGACGAAGATCAAGGCTCTGGAGGCTGAGGCAAATGCCGGCGGAACGCCTGAATACAGGGCGTGCATCGAGACTTCGTACGGATACGAAAACGGTCTCAGAAATCAGGTCGCCCTGCACGGGCCCATGCCCCATGTGGAGAATACGATCGCCATTGAGTCTGGTCTGCCTGCGGGCACGTTTCTACACGACTATCAGACTGGATCAGGGCCCTCTAGGGACAAGGTCGGCATAGGCTGGTTCGAGGGGCCGGACAGGGACTTGGTGACGTTCACGAATGTCGACTTCCGCCAAAATGGCCCCGACGAAATCCGGTTCACCCGTCGGGCCGTCACGACCAGGCCGCTGCCCGCAAGTGACTACACGGTCTATCCTAACTATACATGGCATGGCGGCATGGTCTGCGCCAGATACCCTGAGATATCCCGCAACCACTTTGCGCTCTATCTGACCGTGACGGCTCCCTCAGGCACCGTGCACGAGGCGTTCTTCGACCCCGTGAACATAGGCACTGCCGTCGGGGCCGACGGCGCCAACGGCGTGCTCAATCCCTCTGCGTTCTCGCTGGAGGGAACCACCACGACCATCACGAGCCTGAAGTGGGAGGACGGCGAGGTCACGATGGCGCTGAGCTCCACGTCGACGTCGCTCGCGGATTACGCCATCGACTTCATCGACACGACCGGCGCCACGACGCTGAGCCTGACCTCCGACAACGCCAGCACGACGGCGCTCACGTGGACTGTGCCCGACGCCCCGTGGGCCGCGGGCGACCTGCTCATGCTGCGCATCCACGAGCACGTGCCGCCTGAACGTGCGGCCCGTTCGGGTCAGAACGGCGAGTAGCGGTTGACGATTGGCATGCGCCTGTCGCGGCCGAAGTTTCGCGGGGTGATCTTGACTCCCGGCGGGGCCTGGCGGCGCTTGTACTCGCTGCGGTCGACCAGGCTGATCGTCCGCTTGACGACATTGGCGTCGAACCCCATGCCGACGATCTCGGCGAACGTGCGGTCCTCTTCCACGTAGGCTTTCAGGATAGGGTCCAGCACCTCGTAGGGCGGCAGGCTGTCCTGGTCGGTCTGGTCGGGCCGGAGCTCGGCGCTCGGGGGCTTGGTCAGCACGGCCTCGGGGATGACCTCCCCGTTCAGGCCGTTGCGGTACCGGGCCAGTCGGTAGACCAGCGTCTTGGGAACGTCCTTGATGACGGCATACCCGCCGGCCATGTCGCCGTAGATCGTCGCGTAGCCGACCGCCATCTCGCTCTTGTTGCCGGTGGTCAGCACCAGCCATCCGGGCCGGTTCGACAGCGCCATCACCAGCAGCCCGCGGACCCTGGACTGCAGGTTCTCCTGGGCGAGGCCCGGAATCGCGCCGGCGAAGTGGCCGTCCAGCGAGTCGAGCGCCGCGCTGAAGACGTCCTCGATCGGGATCTTGCGCAGCGCTATGCCTAGATTGTCCGCCAGCGCCATCGCGTCCAGCAGGCTGCCCTCGGACGAGTATCGCGACGGCATGGAGACGCCAACGACGTTCTCCGCTCCGAGCGCGTCGACCGCGACCGCCGCGACGAGGCTGGAGTCGATGCCGCCGGACAGCGCCACGAGCGCCCTGCCGTGGCCGGACTTGCGCACGTAGTCCCGCGTGGCGGTGACGAGCGCGGCGTACACCTCGGCCTCGGCGTCGTACAGCGTCGGCTCCGAGGCTTCCAGGGGCCGGCGCGGCGACTCCGCGTAGTCGGACACGCTGATGACTGCGGGTTCGCCGGCCGCGTCCGAGGAGGCGGCAGCCTGGCCGCGGGAGCGGAGCGCGGCCTCGACTTCGAGGTCGACGGTCAGCAGCTCTTCCTCAAACTGCCCTGCGCGGGCCAGCGGCTCACCTCCAGGGCCGAAGACGACGCTGGCGCCGTCGAAGACGAGCTCGTCCTGCCCGCCCACCATGTTGACGTAGCCGATGAACAGCTCGTTGTAGGCCGCCCGCGCGCCGATCTCCCTCTCCCGCACGTGGCGCTTGCCCATGTCGTACGGCGAGCCGTTGATGTTGACGATGACCTCGGCGCCCGCCGCGCGCTGCACCTCGGTCGGGCCGTCGGGAAACCAGATGTCCTCGCAGATGTTGACGCCGACGCCCGTGCCCGCGATCACGTACACGGGGCAGACGCGGCCCGGCGTGAAGTAGCGCTGCTCGTCGAAGACGCCATAGTTGGGCAGCCGTATCTTGCGGTAGACGCCGACCAGCTCGCCGCCGCTGGCCACGGCCGCGGCGTTGTACAGCCCGTCGGCGGACCCGTCCGCGAACCCGAAGACCACGCATATGCCGCGTGAGGCCTCCGCCACTTGCTTCGTCCGCTCGAGGTTGTCCCGGACGAGCTGCGGTTTGAAGAGCAGGTCCTCGGGAGGGTATCCGGTAATCGCAAGCTCGGGGAAGGCTACGATGTCGGCGTCGACTGCGCGGGCGCGGTCGACGTACTCGAGTATCTTGGCGGTGTTGCCGTCGAGGTCGCCGACCGTGGGGTTGGTCTGGGCCAGCGCCAGGCGGAGGGTGCGCATCGCGGCGTGGAGCCTACCTCGCAGATTGCGGCGAGTATAGCACAGGGCTCCGGCCGCTCCGATTCCGTTACTGTCCAGAGTTGAGGCTCCAAACAGCCTGTTCACCCCGGCTAGCGCCCTTCGATACACCCCGACGAAGCGTCGGGGCACTCAGGGCAATCGGGCATCGGGGGCTTATCGAGGGGCGCGCGCCCTCAGGGGCTAGCGCCTTCGGGCGACGAAGGCTGCCATGCGCTCGAGGGCCTTCTCGATGTTCTCCGCCGAGTTCGCGAAGGAGAAGCGCACGCAGCCGGCTCCGTACCTGCCGAACGCCTCGCCGGCGAGGCAGGCCACGGCCTGCTCCTGCAGCAGCCCGTCGGCGAACTCGCGGCTGGACATGCCGGTGCCCTCGATGCTTGGGAAGGCGTAGAACGCGCCCTTGGGCATCGGGCAGCGGATGCCGGGAATGGCGTTCAGTCCGTCGACTATGAGATCGCGGCGGCGCCTGAACTCGGCGACGATCTCGTTCGCCGCGTCCTGCGGGCCGTCGATCGCCTCGACCGCGGCCATCTGCGTGAAGGCGGCGGTGCACGAGACGCTGTTGGTGGCCAGGCGCGAGATGGGCTCGACCAGCTCTGTCGGCATCACGCCGAACCCGATGCGCCATCCGGTCATCGCGTACGTCTTGGAGAAGCCGTCCAGGATGATCGTCCGCTCGCGCATGCCGGGGAACGTGCTGATGCTGTGGTGCTCACCCTCGTACAGGAACCGGCTGTATATCTCATCGGACAGCACGACGACGTCGTTCTCGACGGCCAACTCCGCCAGCGACTCCAGCGTCGCTCTGTCGACGATGCTGCCGCAGGGGTTGTTGGGCGAGTTGACGATCATCAGCTTGGTCTTCGGGGTGATCTGTCCGGCGACCTCGTCGAGGTCTATGTCGAACTCCTTGTCGACCGAGAGCCGCATCGGGACGGGCGTGCCGCCGACGAAGTTGATCATCGACTCGTAGATCGGGAAGCCGGGATTCGGGTAGAGCACCTCGTCGCCTTCGTCGACGAGGGCGAGGATGGCGAAGAACATGATCGGCTTCGCGCCGGGCGTGACGACCACGTTGTCGCCCGCGACCGAGATGCCCCGGGTGTCCGAGATCTCCTGGGCGATGCGGTCGCGCACCTCCGTCAGTCCCGGCGACGGGCCGTAGCGCGTGTGGCCGCCTTCGAGCGCCTCAACGCCGGCCTGCACGATATTCGCCGGCGTGTCGAAGTCCGGCTCGCCGACCTCGAGGTGGATGACGTCCCGGCCCTCGCGCTCCAGCAGCTTCGCCCTGGCGAGCACCTCGAACGCGGTCTCGGTGCCCAGTCTGTTCATCCGCTCCGCCAGCCTCATTCTGGTTCTCCGTCCGGATTTGGTCTGACAAGTATACACATCCGGAACGCCGCCACGGGCGGACCGCCCGACGCCGAGTGTGGCCACGACCGCTTCGGGAAAAGTGGGCCATTTTGTGCCATTCTGCGCCGTTTGTATCTGGCCGGTGGCACACCTGGCCCGAAAACGGGACACCGGATGTGCCACTCGCCCTATCCGAGGCGAGACGCGTCGGCATGAAATGGAACGCCGCTGTGTCACCGAATCTGAGACTGGCTGAACGAACATAGGACTCGGGCCCTCCTGAGGCTTTCACTCGACGACAAGATAGCACAGGCGTGCTGGTACATTCAGTGGTTCCCGGTCCGATTGCGGGCGCGAATCGCATGCTCCCCCGTGTCTCAGAGCCGACCTTAGGCCAAGATGCGATTGCCCCGCAGCCCCTCCCGACTCCGGGGTGTCCACCTCGACAGGTGTGATATAGTTCCGTGTGGTGAAGAAAGCTTCATTCAATGGGACTAGCTGCGTCGTCATAGTTACGTCCGGTTGTGAGGAGACCGGCGGAAGAAGTGCACAGGATGACGCGGAGAGCTATTCGTGACGGCAGATACACAGTATTGCGAGTGGTGCGAAGGCTGGCCGTGCGAACGGCTCTACTTGCACAATCTCCGGCGATACTGGAAAGAGCACTTAGTCCACGTACTGGTGGGCGCAATCGCCGGCGCACTGCTGACGTCGGACTACCCCTGGGCCGGAATCGCCATCATGGGCACGGTCTGGGTTCGGCAGGGCCTGGAATACCAAAAGCGCAAGGATACGCCGGGCATCGACCTTGCCTATCACCTTGGTGGGCTCGTGACGGGGACCATCCTCTCTATAGGCATCAGATCGAGCTGACGCAGAGCGAAAGCAGCACGGACGGGGAGTGGCGACATGCCAGCGGCCGGCCCCATTGGCGAAAAGATGGAAGTACGCGTCGACAGCCTTTTCGAGGGCGCCTCTCGGGCGGAGGGGACGGTGGTCATCGTCGACGTGTACCGGGCGTTCACGACGGCGGCCGTCGCGTTCTCCAGGGGCGCGGAGCGGATCATCCTCGTGCCCGATATCGAGGAGGCACTCACTCTTCGCGAGAGCGGCGCGGGCGAGCTGTGCATCGGCGAGGTCGGGGGCGTCAAGCCCGAGGGCTTCGACTTCGGCAACTCGCCGTACGAGCTCTCCCTGGCCGACGTGAAGGGCAGGACCCTTATCCAGTCGACGCGGGCCGGCACCGCCGGCGTCGCCCTGGCGCGGGGGGCGAGCCGGGTCTACGCGGGGTCGCTGGCGATCGCGTCGGCGACCGCACGGGCGGTGCTCGACACGCGGCCGCCACTCGTCACGATCGTGGCGATGGGCTGGGAGGGCAGGACCCGCACCGACGAGGACGAGCAGTGCGCCCTGTAC
This sequence comes from Dehalococcoidia bacterium, assembly GCA_965261815.1. Taxonomy (GTDB): domain Bacteria; phylum Chloroflexota; class Dehalococcoidia; order Lucifugimonadales; family CAZENU01; genus CAZENU01. Next base: position 1,189,068 of record CBDHDR010000002.1, on the reverse strand, counting down.
ATCAAGAACGTGCTGGAGGGCCGCAATCCGGACCGCGAGTCCGTGGCCGCCCTGGTCCGAGCCGGGGAGCACTCCCAGAAGTTCGACGACCCGACTCAGCCGCATTTCCATCCGAAGGACCGCGAGATCGCGCTGGCCGTCGACAGTATAGGGCTGGCCATACGCGTCGACCGTGAAGACGGCCTGCTGGTCGCGTACGCCGAGGCCGCCAGATGAGGCGTGGCCGGCTCCAGACAGCGGCGCTCCTTCTCGTCCTGGCATCCGCCTGGCTCGCGGTCGCTGCATGGCCCCTTCTCGCCCAGCTGGCCGAACGCACCGTCCAGATCCAGGACGGGGGCGGCAACGTGCCCGGCAGGCTGACGACCGACGACCTGATCGTCGTCCTCATCCAGGACACGGAGCTGCACGGCTCGAACACCGGCGTTGCGACGTGGACGAACATCCCGGAGCAGGTGGAGGCCTACGAAGTATGGAGCCTGGTCACCGGGTCCCCGCAGCCGTCGGCCCATACGTTGTCGGCAGGCGATTACGACACCGACACGCCCGAAAACACCCCGCTGCTCACGGTTACCGCCGAAGTCAACGGGGTGTCCAACATCGTCTCGGACTTCGACTTCGACCCGGGGTACTTCGAGTTGCCCTACGACGTGGAGGCGGGAAGCACGCTGGTGGTGAAGTTCACTTTCGACGGCGTCGACTCGTTCTCATCCTCGGACAGGGTGGCCAGGGTGACGAGCAGCTCCGACCCGGACGGCGAATGGATAAGCGTGTCCGAGGTCTCCAGCGCGACGGACTACAGGCCGAGCGTTACCTCCGGCCTCTTCCGCGGCGGGGTCTTCCTCTTAGGAGACGCCAAATTCGCCGGGTCGGGCGACGGCGCGGTCTGGGTTCAAGGCGGCGATGACGTGACCGCCGCGTACTACGAGCCCGGCGGCGCCAACGAGATCGACAGCCACCGGTTGCGGTCGGTCGTACCAGCGCCGACGCCTACGCCAACACCCGAGCCAACGGCCACGCCGACTCCGACCCGCACGCCGGTCCCCGTCCCGGTGACGCACTCCGCGGGGCTGCTGGCCATGGGGCTCCTCTTCGTCGCGGCGGTCTCGTGGAGATTGCGCCGGTCGGACGGAGTGGCCGAAGGATAGAGGGGATTCACGTGCGCCCAGTCGGTGTGGCGCGGTAATCTCGAGAGGCGCCCGGAAGGCCTTGCCGTCGTGACCGCTCACGTTTGGTGAGGGCGTGCGCGCGCCCCTCGATACGCGCCGCTGAAGCATCGGCGCTACTCGGGGTGAACGGGCTGTGTGCGCCCCTTCCAGACCCCTGGATACCCGCCCCCGCCTACGCGAGGGCAGGCTCTTCGCGGGGATGACGAAGGTTGTGTGCGCCCTTCGAGTAGCGCCGGTGAAGCATCGGCACTACTCGGGGTGAACGGGCTGTGTGCGCCCCTTCCAGACCCCTGGATACCCGCCCCCGCCTACGCGAGGGCAGGCTCTTCGCGGGCATGACAAAGGTTGTGTGCGCCCCTCGATACGCGCCGATGAAGCATCGGAGCTACTCGGGGTGAACGGGCTGTGTGCGCCCCTTCCAGACCCCTGGATACCCGCCCCCGCCTACGCGAGGGCAGGCTCTTCGCGGGCATGACGAAGGCTGCGCGCGCCTCTCGATAGGCGCCGGTGAAGCATCGTCGCTACTCGGGGTGAACGGGTTGTGGGAGTATCCGCGCTGAGCGGATGCGGTCAGCGGCGCCTCGCGCGGCGGACGAGCGCCGCGATCCGGTCCCGGTTGACGACGGCGGCTATGACGATCGCAGCGGCGACGGCGAGAACCAGGCTGGCGGTCGTGACCCCGGCGGCGAGGGTGTCGGAGACCGATTCGATCACGTCGAACGCCTTGCCGGCCACGAGCCGGCCGGTGTCGGCGTAGTCGTCGGCAGGGTCGATATCGCCGATGGCCTGCCAGCGGGCCTCGTCGATCAGGGGCGAGGCGACGGCCGGGTAGACGAGACCTGACAGGATGGCGACCGCGACGGCGCAAACCACGAGCGCCGCGGCGCCCCAGACGAGCCGTCCCCACCAGTCGCGTCCGCCCAGGAGCCCGACGCCCGCCAGCAGCAGCAGGGCTGGCAGGAAGAGGAGCCACCGGTACGTCCTGACGGCCGCGATTGCGCCGCGGCCGCGGTCTATGTTGGCCATCGCGTCGGCGCCGGCGCTCTCGATCACGTCCTCGGTGAAGTCGGCGCTCGTGTAGGTCCAGCCGTCGGCCATGGCCGACCGCGCGTCCTGCAGCGCGTCGTAGACGGCCTCGTCCCCCCTCGCGACCAGATTCTCCCTCAAGTCGTCCTGGGTGTATGTCCAGCCGTCCCTCATGAGCGATCTGATTTCGTCCAGCCGCTCGACGTCGTCCACGGCCCCAGCGGTCTCCAGCTCGTCCCTGAGCCGCTCATGTGAGAAGGAGACTGAATCCGGGACCTGGTCCAGGACCACCCGCGTCACCTCCGCGCCGATGTCTACCCCCAACTCGCCGAGAAGCTCGCTACGGGTGCGGCTCGGAGGTATGCAAGTGGGCAACTTCGGTGTGCCGCGCAGGACCGGAGACAGTGCCTGTTCCGGCGTCCGGCAGACCGGCAACCGGTCGATCCGCGCCTGTATCTTTCTTTCGACGAACCGGGTCAAGGCCCCATGCGCCAGGCGCTTGTTCTCGACGAGAGACACCTCGAACTCGAAGCCTTCGGCCCGCCCCGCGATGTATGGAGTCGCCTCGTCTATCAGGTGCTCGACCTGGGCGCGGACCCATGACGAGGGGGCGGCGTCGCGCAGGGCTGCGACCACCTCGGCCGATGATACAGTCTCGCCGAAGGGAATCCCCTCGATCGTGTCGCCCAGCTCCTTCAAGATCTCCGGCGCTATCACCTCGTCGTACAGGAGGTCGTAGGCCGGGCTCTCGGCGAGGATGTCCTTGACCTCACCCGCCGCGACGTCGACGCGGTCGGCGAGCCGCACACTGATGACGAGCTCGTCGCTCTCGCCCTTCACGTAGGGTGTGGCCTCGTCGAAGATTCGCTGTCCCTGCACCCGCGCCCACTCCGGAGGCAGCACGGAGCGCGCGGCTTCGGCGATGCGCTCGTCGGAAACCTCGATACCGCCCGGGAGCCCTTCGCGTGCCCAGTTGGCGGCGGCCTCTTCGATTCGCGGAACGAGCACCAGCTCGTGGAGAATCGCGTAGCCGTCCGCCTCTTCGAGCAGGGCCCGCAGCTCGGCCAGCAACACGTCCGCGCGTTCGTCCGTCCCGATCACGATGGTGAAGTTGTCGCTCTGCCCCGTGGCGTAGGCGCCCAGCTCGTCTATGTTCCGCTCGACGGCGTCCTGCAGCCAGTCGGGCGGGACGGCGCGGTTGAGGGCGGCGACTATCCGGTCGGTCGTGAGGCCCGAGTCCAGCAGGGGCGTGTCCTCGACCTTGTCTACCGTCTTCGCCTCTTCCACCGCCCGGCGGTCGTCGAGGACCGCCGTAGGCAGGTCCGCGAGCGCGAACTCGTAGAGGTCGTTGTCGTCGAGCAGCGAAGCGTAGGAGTCGGGGTCCAGGAAGAAGCCGCCTAGCTGCCAGAACACCAACGTCAGGAGAAGCACGACGAAGAAGATCGCGCCCAGCGCCACGGACAGTGCCCTCGTGATCCAGATCATGGGGCCAGTCTACCTCTTCCGATCGGTGCAGGGCCGGGGTCTGGATCCGGCCGTGGGTACGCCGGCGGCGGCCATGAGCTCGCGCAGCTCGGTCATCAGATGCTCGGGCGGCCTCGTCGCGGGCGGCCTTGGCGGCCCGGCTGGCAGGCCGACGGTCTCCATCGGCGCTTTGAGGATCGGCCCCTCGCCGGCGGTCACCTCACCGACGCGGGCGATCCATCGGCGCCAGGCCCACTTGAACGAAGCCATGTGGTCCTTGACGCCGACGTAGTCGTGGGCCTCGAGGAGGCTCCACGTCTTCAGCGGGTACTCGGGCCAGCAGGTGCCGAGATGGCCGACGAATCCCCTCGCGCCGAGCGCGTGGCTCCAGGCAAGGTTGTCCGTGTTGTCGAGCACGACGAGCCGGTCCGCGAAGGTGACGATGCCGTCGCGGAAGGAGTCGTCGTCGGGCGTGGCCCACTTGAGGGCTCTGACAGTCTCGATTTCCGCGAGCCGCTCGATGAGGTCGAGGCTCATCGAGAAGCCCAGCCACCAGGTGTTGTACGCCATGATCGACACGTCGGCGGCGGCCGCGACCCGGTGGAACAGCCGCAGCACGTCGCCCTCCGTGGCCGGATAGTAGTAGGCCGGAGATACCTGGACCGCGGAGATGCCCACGCGCGCCGCGTGTCGGGCCATGTCCGCCACCGTCCGGGCGTCGGTGTGCTGGATGCTGGTGATCACCGGCGCGTCGCCCTGCACCGCGTCGACGGCGGCCTCCATGACCGCCTTGCGCTCGTCGACGCTCAGGAGGGGGTGCTCGCCGGCCGCTCCGCCGACGAGCAGCGAGCCGTTGCCGGTGGTCACGCCGTGCTCGATGGTGAAGCGCAGGTTGTGGCGCAGCGCGTCGAGGTCGAGCCGGAAGTCCTCGGTGAACGGGGTCACCATGGGGATCATGGGGCCCTGAAGCCAATCTCGTATACGTTCGGGTTCCAATGGCCGGTCTCCTTTCGAGTTTCGGTTAGTCTCTACAGGCCCGCTTCCCTGACCGTCTCCGGCGTAACCGTGCTGGGCAGCCTGTAGCCCCGGAACAGCCAGTATCCGAGAAAGGCGACCGCGCCGGCCACCGGGCCGACCATCCGCAGGCCCAGCGGGTTCGCCGTAGTGTCCCCCAACTTCAGCACGATGGCCAGCGTCAGGGGAGAGAACGACGAGCCGATTTTCTCGAACAGGTTCTGGGTCGCGTAGAACATCCCCTCGCGCCGCATCCCCGTGCGGATGTGGTCGTAGTCGGTGATGTCCGCGGTGATGGCCCTGGGCAGCAGGTTGACGCCCGCCATCGGTATGCCGGCCAGGAAGGCGAATGCGATGCCCTGGGCCAGCTTAGGCGCGATCGGCAGGAAGCCGGCGAAGAAAAGGAACGGCATGTAGACCGCCGTGCCGAGCAGGCAGGCGGAGTAGACCCACCGCTTGCCCTTGCGGTCGCCCAGCTTCCACAGCGCGAACGCCGAGAGCACCATTGCCGACAGGGCGACGGCGGTCAGCATCGAGGTGACGGCGCCCTCGTTCTCCCGTTCCAGGACCGCCGTGACGAAGAACGGCAGCCACGAGATGACCATCGAGACGGCGAGCTGGTAGAAGACGAAGGTGGGCAGGAAGTAGAGGAACTGCTTGTTGCGGAGCGTCGCGGTGAAGGCGGCCCCGAGCTCGATGTCCGCCGCCGGCGTCTCCCTCGGCGCGTGCTTCCAGACGCCGCCCAGGCCCGTGTAGCGGGAGGCGAGGGCCACGAGTGCGAAGATCGCTCCCATCGCGAAGAAGCCGAGCTGGTCCTTTATCAGCCCGCTCAGAACGAGCCCGGCCACCGCGCCGGCGATCCCGAAGTAGAACTGCCACGCGACGATGCTCATGCGGTCGCGGTGTCCGGGCGCAATCTCCGGCAGCAGCGCCTCGTACGGCCCGCCCGTGAGCGTGGTTGCCAGGAAGAACAGCTCCAGGACGACGAAGAGGTAGATGGCGTTGAGGTAGCTGGAGTCGCCCCAGGGCGTTAGCCAGAGCAGCGCGAAGAAGAGCGCGTAGAATGGGGTGCCGAACAGGACGAACGGGATGCGCCGGCCCCAGCGGCTCCGTGTCCGGTCGCTCCACCAGCCGACGATGGGGTCGTCGATGGCTTCGATGACACGGCCAGCCGTCAGGACGATGCCGATGAATACCCTGGGGTCGATGTCCAGTGGGCCCACGGACACGGCGGGCACCGCGGAGGCTGTGCCCTCGTCCACGGGAGGCGCTAGGAAGAACAGGAGCCAGAGGTGCCTGCTCTGGGACATGGCCTGAGTGCCGACCAGGTCCGCGGTGTAGAGCAGCTTGTTGACGACCGGCAGTCTGCTAGCCACGTCGGCCTTCCCGGAGATACTTGCGTGGCTCCCCGGTGTGGGAAGCGAGTGTGGTGGAAATGCATAGATTTCGTACTTGGGAGCCCACCGCTGGGTTCCCGCCTTCGGAGACCTTTGCGTAGCTCCCCTCGCTGGGCAACGGATATGGTGAAGATGCGTCGATTTGGTATCTGGAAGGCCCCGCCCCTGGGTTCCCGCCTTCGCGGGAACGACGGTTGTGCAAGGGCCTGCCTTCGCGGGAATGACGGTTATACAAGGTCTGTTCCCGCGGGCGCGCGTTGGCCGCCGCGTAAGTCGTGAACGTCGCTGGGCGGTGGGTCACTGCTTACAGTGCCTTGACGGCGGACTCCAGCCGCGCCGTGGCCTCGAGGTAGTCGGCGCCTCGCGGGAAGACTATCGGCTCGCCGAAGTGGACGTCGATCTTTCCCCTGGACAGCAGCGGGCCGCGGTCGAATATCGCCGCCTTGTGCAGCTTCACGCGGATGGGCACGACCGGGGTCTGGGACTCGACGGCAATCAGGCCCGTCCCCGACTTGAACGGTTGCATGCCCTCAGGGTACCGGCCGCCCTCCGGGTAGATCAGGATCGACCAGTCCATGTCCAGAAGCCGGCCCAGATGCTCCAGGCTGGCCCTGATCGAGCCCTCCCGGGCGAATGGGAACGCGTTTCCGAGAAGCACGTTGGCCATGCCCTTGATCCGTGGGCCGAATATGTCGTCGGCGGCCGCGGCGGGGCTGAGCCGCCAGCGCCATCCGGACGGCAGCGCCATCAGGGTGACGGCGCTGTCGAGCTTGACGTTGTGGTTGGAGGCGAACAGCACGGGCCCGCGGAGCTCGTCCAGGTTCTCCTTGCCGTAGACGCGAATCGTGTAGAAGAGGTGCAGGGTGGTGAAGACGAGCGCGTACTGAAGGCCTGCGCGAAGGGGGCGGCACCACCAGGCTCTGCCCCACTTGGGGAATCGCATCGGCTGGGCCTGCGCGCCCTCCCGCACCATGGCCGTCAGCTCGGCCAGGGTGGTCTCCGGGCCCACACGGTCGTCGTCGACGTGCGCTCCCAGCTCCTGCTCGATGGCGGAGAGCAGCTCGACGCGCCCGAGGGAGTCGAGGCCGAGGTCGTCGCTGAGGTTGCTGTCGTCGCCGATCTGGTCGATCGGCATCTCGCTCACCATCGCGGCGATGCGGTGGACGTCGTTCAGCGGCGCCGACTTGAGGTCCGGCGTGGCGGCCGTTGCTTCTCGGTCCGCGCCGCGCTGACGTAGCAGATGGTCCAGGACGATCTGCTTTTTCACCTTCAGAGTGTGCGTGCGCGGTAAGTCCTCCTCGGGCCACACGGTGAAGCCCTGTATGCGCTGATGGTCGGCCAGCACCGCGTTCGCAGACCGCACTATCTCGTCGGCGTCCGCGCCGTCGTCGAGCAGCAGCGCCGCGTGTACCTCGATCGAAGCGTCGCCGGACGGAATCGCCAGGACGACGCCTTCCCTCACGCCCGGCTGCTTGCCGAGCGCGGTCTCGATGTCCTCGGGGTAGACGTTCTGTCCGTTGGCCAGGACTATCAGGTCCTTCTTGCGCCCCTTGAGGAACAGGAACCCGTCGTCGTCCAGGAAGCCGAGGTCGCCGGTCTTGTACCAGCTGTCCTCGAAGGCTGCCTCGGTGGCGGCCTCGTTTCGCCAGTAGCCCTGCGTGACGTTGGGCCCGCGCGTCAGCACCTCGCCGTCGTCGGCTATTCGGACCTCCTGTCCGTCCAGCACGCGCCCGACCGATCCCGGCCTCTGCTGATCGAGGCTGTTCGTCGTGATCACCGGGGACGTCTCGGTTGTTCCGTAGCCCTGCATGACCCGGATTCCGAGCGTCCCCCACTTCCTCTGCAGCTCGGGGTCGAGGTAGGCGCCGCCGGACATGAAGAACCTGACGTGTCCGCCGAGCTGTTTGTGGACGGGGCGGAACAGCAGCCGCCGCATCGCCATGGGAAGCTTCGACGCGACTCCCTGGAGCAGCCTCCACTGGCGGTCCTTGCCCCGCGCGCTGACCTGCCGCTCGATGCCGTTCATGAAGAGGTGAAGCGCCTGGGGTACCAGGACGATGTTGGTCACCCGGTTCGCGCGAAGCGTCTTGAAGATCACCGTCGGCTGACGGCTGACGGGGTAGACGACCGTGGCGCCGCCGCTCAGCGGCACCAGCAGACCGCCCGTCTGCTCCAGCATGTGGCTGAGGGGCATCAGGGACAGCAGCCGGTCCGACGGCCGGATCGGCACCGCCCCGACGGCGCCCAGGACGTTGGAGAGGATGTTGCCCTGGGTGAGCATCACACCCTTGGGGTCGCCGGTCGTGCCGGAGGTGAACATCACCTCCGCCAGGTCGTCCGCGGCGACTTCGGGACAGCCGGCGCCGGAGTCAGCGGACTCGACGAGCATCTCCAGGTCGTCGAGCAGGGCCACGGGCACGGCGCCGTTCAGGGGGCCGGCCGGCGTCTGGCGCGACAGGAAGGCCAGCTTGGGCGTCGTGTATTGGACGACGCGCTCCACGAAGTCGGGCGCCGTCCGGACGTCCAGGGGCACTGCGACCACGCCGGCGCGCATGCAGCCGAAGAAGGCGGCGACCCATTCCGGGCGGTTTACCGACCAGATGATGGCCCGGTCGCCCTTTTCCAGACCTCGCTGCGCCAGGAAGGCGGCCACACGGCCGGAGAGGTCCCACAGCCGCTCGTAGCTCCACCTCTGCTGCCGGAAGCCCGGCGTGATCGCGAGGGCGGTCGAGTCGCCATACCGCTCCGCGGACTCCTTCAGGAGATCGACGAGTGTTTGCATGTCTGGAATCCTCACTCTCCCCGACTAATCGAGCGACTCGCTGAATCTCCGGAGGATCGGCGCGGCTCCGCCGCGAATGGGTGGATAGTGGCTGAAGCAGAGCACGTCGAAGTCCAGCTCAGCCAGCTTTCGGATCGACCGCTTGGCCTGCCCCATGTCGGCGGTGAAGTGGCTGGATGGCAGTCCGAGCCTGCCGCGCCGGTTCTCCAGCGCGTCCCCGACCATCAGCAGGCCCCTGCGCGGCAGGTGGATGCTGATGCTCCCCGGGGTATGCCCTGGCGAGTGCACCACCTTCACGCCGCCAAGGACGTCTCCGTCCTCGAGTGTGAGGTCGACCGCGACGGGCCTCGGCTTCCGGGAGGCCACCAACGGGGACATCAGACGGCCCAGGGCACGGTTCGTAAACGGGCTGGGGGGCGTCACGTCTCCCTGTACGAAGGGCGCCTCGTCGCGGTGGACGGCGACCCGCGCCGAGCACCTTTCGCTCAGATAGGCGGCGTCTCCGAGGTGGTCGCTGTGATGGTGGGTGACGACGATGTTCGAGACCTCGGACGGATGACGGCCTAACCGGGCCAGGGACTCCAGCACACTCCGGCCTGTGCCCCGCCACCCGGAGTCGACAATCGTGACCTCGTCGTCCAGCAACACGAAGACGCTGGTGCCCGGCAGTGAGACCTGGTAGACGTTGGTGACGACTTCGGACGCTCTGGGCACGAACATGCCATCCAATCGCGCTGGCCGGCGAGCTGCCAACGCGGTCAAAGTAGCACGACGCTATGCGGCGCGCAACATTGATCGGCGTTCCCTCGCGGAGAGTACGGCCGGCCGGATGTTCGCGGAAGTCGGGCAGACGTAGCATGCCCTCCGCGACTGGCAGCTGGAGCGCCTGGAGCTAGACAGCGTGGTGTCGGTGCCGCTGGTGGACCGGACCTTCTTCGCCGGCGACGAAGCCCTGGGCGCGGACGCCTTCTCAGCGCGCGTCGGACTCGTGGCCCTCAGGGGCAACTTTACCGTGGCCTCGTCCGTCAAGCTGATCAACACGATCAGCCTCGACATACGGGACCACGAGGTCGTGATCTTCGATTTCTCCGAGACCGTCTACATGGACGACAGCGCCGCCCTGGTTGTGGAGCAGCTGATCGACGTCGCCATCGCCGAGAAGACCGAGTGCGTCGTGATGGGGCTCGAGGGCCTGCCCGCCACCACGCTTCAGGGGCTCAACGCGCTGAGCGGCGTCCCGGCGGACCACATAGTCGCGGACCTGGACGAGGCCAGGGGTGTCGCCAGGCGACTGCTGCTGGAGGCGTAGCGCCGGCGGCTCCGTGGCGGGCAATGCGGTCGGAAGACGTCGCCCCGGTATCAGGCGGGAGCCTGCCGGGCGGGCGGCGGGTGTGGTCTCGACAAATGGAGCGGGGGCGCCCGCCTAAGGAAATGGGCGCGCACGTATCCGTCACCCTCGCCCCAGCCCTCTCCCGTTAACGGGAGAGGGGGTTCTGATACTAGCAGCCCGTCCGAGCCTACGATGGGTCGCGGCGGAGGCGTCGGAGGGGAAGCGCCACGACCAGCCCTCGCGTGCGAAGGCTTCGTATGACGAGGAGACTGTGCTCGCCGCATCAGCGGGACCAGCCCTCGCGTGCGAAGGCTTCGTCCCGGGTGAGCGAGTATGGCGCGGCGAGCCGGTCGTGCATCGAGGCGGTGGCGCGCCTAGTTGTTGTCCGGGTGAGCAGCCCGCAGGGAAGCCCTGCCCAGCTCTCTCGACCCAGACCAGTCGCTGGGATCGCATCTCACCCCCGCCCACCAGTCCGGGATGGAATCCAAGTCCCACCTGACGCCCAACTCTCTGCTGAGTGAGGTCGTGGCCGGGGCCGGATGGCGGCCCATGAAACTGACGAGATAGTCCGAGCTGGTGTACAGGGCCACCATGTACTGGCCGTCGCACGGCTCGGGGTCGCTCCACTGTATCGTCAAGTTGACGTAGGTGTATGTGCCGGCGTGGGCGTCGGTGTGGGTGTAGCGGTGGGTACTGTACCATTTTCAAATTTACACAAAAACGACTGCACCGCGGTCATATCTATGGCCGAATGTGTGAAAGTGGTCAGTACCGAGAGCTATGTCATTCCCCTGGAAGGAGACCCTTCCTCATAGGTGTGGTAGGAAAATGATGTGGCTAACGAGGCAGAAGATCGACTGGACAATGATGATGAGCAAATCTATGAGCTACCTATGGGACAGGGGTTGTCGTATGGGTTTAGTTGCGACAAGGAGACTGGACAAGTAAGCCTGTTCCGCCAGCAAGTTGACGGCAGTTACCGATCCGTTAGTATGATTCCTGGTTCTCTCTTGCAGCGTCTACGTCAAGCCGCTGGCAAGATGTTCCCTTCGGCTGCTTAGTTGTAGGTGGGAGAGTAGCGGGCGATTATGTCTTGCTCCTCTTCCACCCTCACCCTCTCGGCTACTCGCGTGACGCGTGGGTTGGTGCCTTCATAGCCTTGATGTCGGGAAAGTATATGTATATACAATCCAATCAGAAAGTGGTCACCGAGCAAGTAAAGCAAGAATCAGGGATATCGCACCTAAGCTATTCCGAGCAACCCCAATCCTATTCCTGGGTGCTGTTTCCGAGTTAACTGCCATCCTCGATATCCGAACCAGATGAAAGCCAGTGGGATTGCTATCTGTAGTAGAAACCAGATTGAGGCAAACAGGTTCACAGGCGAAATCGTCTTAGCCATTGGAGCAGGGCATAGCGCCGAGTCTTCCGCCATCTCAGGGTAGCTTCGATATCCTCTTGTAGCTCCCGTGCGGATTGGCCCCTAGTACCCTCTTTCTTCTGTGCGTCCAGCCACAGCTTGACCACAACAACGACGAGGATGCCGACTAGGACTAGGACTAAGACTAGTGCCATCGCTAATCAGACTAGGAGAACAGGGCCAACAACAGAATGAATAGGGGTGAGGAAACCGGCAAGGAACGTCACCACGTAGGCTGTTATCTTCAACAGACCCTCAGAGCGCTTGGCTATCAGAAAGCCACCGAAAGCAATCGCGCCAAAGAGCAGCACTTCCAGTGTCGTATAGAATCAGAAAGACCATTTTATTTCCCTTGTTCGTATATGTAGAGCACGTTGCCGAATCTCGACCTGTAGCTGCTACTACTAAGAAATGGCCCTTCTTCACAGACGATGCGGTTGCCATCGGGATCTAGAGCAGTGAGGTCAAAAGTTTTGTCGGATCTAAACTCATCGTAGAACAGTTGGGCCACGTACTGAGTAGGGAAGCGATGGCAGGTAGTAGCTGGAATATTATCCCTGCCGCTAGTTGTCGTACCGATGAACAACAACATGGGACCCCATAGGAATATCATCAAATAGACACCACCCATAGTGAAGCCAATCTTCTGCCACCAATTCTCCAAGCGTAGGCCCATCCATAGTCCGACCCCTGCGGTCGCTCCAGTCAGAATCATCAGTAGTCCGAGCGTTACTATGTCCATTTCGCTTCCCCCTTTTTTGGCAATCACCCCCCCCCTCTTCAATACAAAGACGGGGGGTTCTTTAGGCCCTATGCCTAGGAGTCAGGACAGGGGTACTCCACCCCGTTACGTTCGCAGACGACGCTTCCGCCCACTAGACCGAAACACACGGCGGAGAAGTATAGGCATAGAACGACTGCAAGAATGACTAGGCCGAGCATTACCCATCTATTCATCATCTCTATAGTTGCCGTTGCCGTACTGCCACTTGTTGATGACGGGAGCGAAGTCGGACATTAGGCAGATGGTGATGGGCAGACGGCCGGGCACGGGGATACATTCCTTGAAATGCCCCATAGCTCTATCAGCGTGCCACCACCGATCAGGGTAGTCCATATCCTCTTCTTTGTAGTGATTGCCGGCGTATTTCCAGACTAGGCGCGCCCAGAAGTAGATTTTGCCCGAGGTACGGAAGACGGGCACGCCAAGTATCTCATCCCCATCCCAACACCACCGCGTCTTGCTGGTGTACGTGGCGATCTTCCATCCGTGGTTGTTGGTCTTGTGTTTCTCTACCTTCTGTGTGTTGCAACCGTTCTCGCTAGCGCCGGAGGCTCCCGAAGTGGTTTCGGTGCTGGTCTCGGTGTATCCGCCGGTAGCTCGCATCGCTGACATGACCGCGTCCTGGGCTTCCGGTGACAGAGCGAGGAACTCGGCTTCGGGGTCGTCCGCACTTGCTAACTCGTTCACAAGTCGTCACATGACATCCGGGTCGCTGTAGTCCGGCTCGACAGGCGGGGCGGCGCTCACCATCCCTCCAAAGAGGAACGTCGCCAAGAATACCGCAGCTAGTAGGACGATGACTCTGGTAGCGTGCATTACACGCCTCCTTATCAGGATGTTCTCACGTTACGCCTTGCTGAATCAGGCTGTCAACCCGCTGCACGGTCCTTCAAGCCAAACACATGGCCAAACTCGTGGACGACCGTCGAGTCCACCCAGACGTACCTGTAGCCCTCCATGCCCCCGACGTCCTCGCCGTCTAAACCCGAATCCACCGAAGGAGGGCCTTGGGGACAGCCCTTGAAGAAGCGAGAGGGTGCCCCATGAATCTGGGATAATGGTTTTGTAACAGCAAACCGACCCCAGAACAAGGAGCACCCAATAGATGCTACCACGCAACCACCCCGACCGCATCCGTGTCTCTTTCGACGACCACCGCCTGGTGGGCAATGCCGGGCTGCTCCTTCCGGCCACCCTCGCCGAGCACCTGGGCCTGCGGGAACTCGTCGACCATCACCTCGATCTGGGCGTGGCGCCGGGGCGGGCCAACACGGGGGACAAGATACTGACGCTGGTCGCTTCCGCGCTGGCTGGCGGCGACTGCATCGACGACGCCGATGCGCTGCGCGCCGGTGGGACGGCCCGCATCCTGGGCGGCACGATCAAGGCGCCATCCACCCTGGGCACCTTCCTGCGCAGTTTTCGCTGGGGCCACGTCCGTCAACTGGACCGGGTGAGCCGGGAGTTGCTGGCACGCGCTTGGCAGTCCAGCGCCGGACCCGGCGACTCGCCCCTGACCATCGACCTGGACTCAACCATCTGCGAGACCTACGGACTGGCCAAGGAAGGGGTACGCCACCACGGCTATACCGGCAAGCGGGGCTATCACACGCTGCTGGCTGTCGCCGCCGGAACCGGCGACGTGCTGATGTGCCGGCTGCGCGAGGGCCGGGCCAACACCGCTCGTGGCGCCGCCCACTTCCTGCGTGAAACGGTGGGGCGGGTGCGCTACGGAGGGGCCAGCGGGCAACTCACGGTGCGGGCCGACAGCGGCTTTTACACCCATAGCGTGGTATCCGTCTGCTGCAAGCTGGACGTGCGCTTCTCCATCACCATCCGCCAGCACAAAAGCCTGCGGAACCTGATCGAGGCCATACCCGAGGCGGACTGGACGCCCATCCCATACTGGATGGACGGCGCCGCCGATGTGGCCGAGACCACCTACACCCCCTTCCAGAGTGAGCCCGACGCCGCACCGGTGCGGCTCATTGTCCGGCGGGTGAAGCCCACTCCCAGTTCCCAACTGGCCCTCTTCGCCACCTACAGCTATCACGGCTTCATCACCGACCGGGACGGGGAAACCCTGGAGCTGGAGGCCGACCACCGCCGCCATGCCGAGGTCGAGAACGCCATTCGAGACCTGAAGTACGGCGTGGGGCTGAACCACATGCCGTCGGGCCGTTTCGCCGCCAACGCCGCTTGGCTGGCGATACAGGTGATGGCGCATAACCTGGCCCGTTGGACAGCGCGGACCGGTCTGGGTGAGCAGGTGGTGACCACCAAGACCCTCCGGCGGCGGTTCTTCTCCCTCGCCGGACGAATCACCCGCTCGGCCCGCCGCCTCACTTTGCATCTGCCACAGGGCTGGCCTTGGGAGACCCAGTTCACTCGCGCCCTGGCTCGATTGCGAGCCCTGCCATTGCCTGCCTGACGGCGCCGTCGGCGACCGAGCTACCCACCGCACAACCGAAGGTCCCCGCAAACTCGCGCCACCCTGGCCCGCGAGAGTTCCCTGCTGTGTATTCTCTCACCATCCCGCGCATCGCAGTCCCCGCAGACGGCCATAGGGACCCTGTGCGGCAACTGAAGACCGTCCGCCGCCCTCCCATCTACCCCAATGGAGCCCAGGCCATCTCGCCCGCAGCTCCCTCACCCCCCTTCCGCTGTCCTCACGCCCTCCTTCGGTGGATTCGGGCTAAATCCCTGATGTTCGTCCAGAGAAACTTGTCTGTGCCGTCGTCTGGCTCGGATATGATTATCATCTCTCGGGAGCGGGTGAGCCTAGTTTCGATCCCGGGGTCGCGGGGCCTTTTATTGACGCAGCCATATATGGCGTTACCGCACGACTTGTCGATCTTCACTCTGTGGGTTTCCCCATCTGTGTTTCGCTGGCAGGTGCCTTGGCAACTGCTGAGAGACGACGCCTGAGCCGTCCAGGCTAGGGCAGCGGATGCTGCGGTCGAGCTGACCCATCGGGCCAGATTGGCATCGTTAGCGCTGACCGAAGCCAGAGCCGACAGGTCATATTTCGCCGTGTGGTCGGGCAGGTGGCCGGTCACGCGCGGTTGCGCATCCCTTGTCACCCTGAAGGCGGGTGATGCCGCACTGAATCCGGTCGCAGTGGTCCCCACGACCCTCATCTGGATGGCTACGTTTTCCGTGTGCGGTAGCCCACGGATATCCGCCGAGCTGCCCCGCATGATGGCCCGCGGCCCGGAGACCCCGCTGGTGGCAAGGGGATTCCAGCCAGTCTGGCCTGATTGTGCCACTCGACTCTGATGTTCGCGTACGCCGGCTCGGCGTCCCAACTGATATTGAACCAGCGGTACCCGACTCTGAACCACGATGTGATCTGGGGCCGCTCATACACCGCGACCACGACGGTGCCCAGACTGATGTTTTCCCGGACGGCTATCAGTGACACCACGGACAACCCCGAGCTGCATCCCCAGAGGGTCAGGGTCGTCTCATCGGGCAGTATTCATTATCTGACCTGCCGCGAGTGTCCGAACATGCAGCACTCCAGCCGAGCACGGCAGGGTTGGAGATGGTGATCCTCGTTCCGCCCTCAATCTGGCTGCTCCAGCCGGCCGTTATCGTCGTGGTGTCGCCAACCACGAGCTTCCGGGGGTTCTGCCCTGATCCAGTCGGGCGGATTTGGCCCTAGCCCATTCGGTGTAGGGGTCGGGGTCGGGGTATGCGTCGGGGTAGCCGGTGTCGGCGGCACTGGCGTGTCCGTCGGGACTGCTGTATCCGTCGGGACTGCCGTCGGCGGCTTCGTAGGCACCTTGCGGGAAACAGACGTGGTGGAGATGAGCCGATTTCGTAGCTGCGGAGCCCCACCCCTAGATTCCCGCCTGCGCGGGAATGACGGTTATGCAAGGGTCTCCCTTCACGGGCATGACGGTAGGGTGTGTCTGCGTCGCGGAGTAGAGTGTGGTCGTCATTCCGGCCCCCGAGCCGGAATCCAAGGCGTGGGGGCGGTCAAGCTCAACAGCGCGGTTGATCCCGAGACCTGACACCACTTCTGAACTTCTGCCAAGGCTCCGAAGGTGGGCGTGGCAGGCGTGCCAGGGTAGTCCTGCTCACCACGTCTGAACAGTTACGTCCGCGCGGTCTCCTTGACGGAGGATCCTCGCTCGGCCAGCTTGCGCAGGCCGAGTGGGCGTATTCGGCGAGTCCTGAATTGAGACGCTAGAGCGTGAGGCCCGCGCGGGCTCCTGTGTGTCCTTCGGGCGACACGGTGATCTGGCCGTTGACGACCACCCACTCGATGCCGTCGGGGTACTCCTGGGGGTGGGAGTAGTCGGCCCTCTCGATCACGGTGGCGGGGTCGAAGACGACGATATCGGCCGCAAGCCCCTCTCGCAGCACGCCGCGGTCCGACAGGCCGACCCTGGAGGCCGGGATGGCGGTCATCTTCTGCACGGCCTCCTCCCAGGTCAGGACGCCGCGCTCCCTGACATAGCGTCCGAGGACGCGCGGGAAGGTGCCGTAGGAGTTGGGCCGGTCCTGGTAGGCGAGCGGCCCCTCGGGCGCGAGGGCGAAGCCGTCGGCGATGGGCACGCCCATGGGGTGCCTGAGCAGCGCGTCTACGTCCGGGTCGCACTTGTTCGTTGGCGCGATCCAGGTCTGGCCGTCGTCCTGAAGCAGCATCAGCAGGCCCGCTTCTGGCGGCGTGCGGCCGCTCTCCCGTGCGAGCTCTCCTATCGACCTGCCGAGCCACGCGCGGTGCTCCGCGAGTCCCGTCCGGCAGATGACCATGTCGTCCCAGCCGAAGCCGAAGGAGTACTGCTTGCCCTGCTCGATCTCCGCGCCGATCCTCCGGCGGAGCGCGGGGTCGCGCAGGCGCTCGAGGGTGGCGTCGTGTCCTCCGTTGCGCGCCCACGCCGGGACGATGCCGAGCATCGGCCCGCCGCCCCTGGGCCAGGGCGTCACGTCGTAGCCGGTCTCCAGGCCGCGGTCCCGCGCCCGTTCGAGGAGCTCGATGGCGGCGTCGGCCTGCCCCCAGTACTCGCGGCCGGCCGGGTACATGTGCGCGACGACGAGCGGCACCTCGGCGGTCTCTGCAACGTGGATGGCCTCTCTGACGGCGTCGAGCAGGTGCGCCCCGTAGTCCCTGATCGTGGCGTGGTAGGCCCACCCGTAGGGCCTGAGCGCGCGGGCGATCTCGACGATCTCCTCGGTCTCGGAGAAGACGGCCGAGTAGATCAGGCCGACGCTGAGGCCCCTGGCGCCTTCCGCCAGCGCCTCGGCGACCAGCTCTCGCATGCGCACGCGCTCGGCGGCGGTCGCGGTGCGGCTGGCCTCCCCCATGGCCACGGCCCGCACAGGGTGGTTGCCCACGAGCGAGACCACGTTGACGGAGGGCTTCGCCGCCTGGACGGCGGCGAGGTACTCGCCCATGCCGCGCCACTTCCACTCGAAGCCGTCGAAGTTGAACAGCGGCGCCGAGCGCGTGTAGACGTCGAGCATCTCGTCGGCCACCGGGGCGGCCGACATGCCGCAGAGGCCGACGACCATGGTCGTCATGCCCTGTCGCACCGCGCTCTGGGCGAGCGGATCGACGACGAAGGTGCCGTCGGAGTGGCAGTGCTCCTCGATGAACCCGGGGCACACGAACATTCCGGACGCGTCGACGACGCGCGCCGCCTCGCGCCCGGCCAGGTGGCCGATGGCGACGATCTTGTCGCCGGCCACGGCAACGTCCGCGCGGCGCCAGGGGCTTCCGGTGCCGTCGAGCACGCGACCGTTGGCTATCAGGATGTCGTACATTCGCTTGGGGTGACGAGGCTGCAGAGTGTCCGCCGGCGGACCACCGGCAGTATACACCGCGGCCCGCCGGTTGGGCCGCCTCTCAAAGCGGCGGGACCATCTTGTGCCATTCCGTGGCCTGCTCGTAGGCGTAGGCGACCCGGTACAGAAGCGCCTCCTCGTTCGCGCGCCCGTGCAGCATCAGGCCCACGGGGAAGACGCCTCCCAGGCCGAAGCCGCACGGCACGGACAGGGCGGGATGGCCGCAGACGGCGGCGAGCAGGTTCCGATATGTCCCTCGGGAGCGGGCCTGGACGACCTGCCCGCGTATCGTCGCGGTCTTCGCGTCCCACCTGTCGCCGAAGCTGTTGCCCGTGGGCATGGCGATGACGTCCACCTCCCGCAGCGCCGCCTCGACCTCCTGCCTGATGAAGGCGCGGCGCCTCACCGCCTCGAGGTAGTCGTCGAAAGAGTCGTAGATGGCCCGCCTCGTGGACTCGAGCGCGCCTCGCCACGCGCCGGCCTGCTCGGCCGCAGCCGGGTCCGGGTTCAGCGCGGGCGGCTCCGACAGCGTGGGCGCCGCCGAGAGGCGAGCCTCGGCCGATCTCGGCAGTCTGATCTCCCGTACCGTCGCGCCCAGGTCTCCGAGGACGGAGAGCGCGCGCCGCACGATCGTCTCCTCCTCCTGCGACAGCCGTTCACGCCAGACCCAGTCGTCCGTCGGCACCCCGATCGTGACGCCGTCGACGCCGGCGTCCAGGCCGGCCCGGTAGTCGCTGGCCGGCGCGACGATACTGGCCGGGTCGGCCGGGTCGTAGGCGCCCAGCACCCCGAGCACGATGGCGTTGTCGGTCACCGTCCTGGTCAGCGGGCCGGCCGTGTCGACGCTCCACGAGACCGGCCATACGCCCATCCGGCTGATGCGGCCGAAGGTGGGCTTGAGGCCGACCAGGTTGCTGTTGCTGGCGGGATGCCGGACGGACCCGGCGGTGTCGGTGCCGATGGAGAACAGGCCGAGAGACGCCGCGACGGCCGATCCGGAGCCGCTGCTGGACGTTCCCGGGCTCATGTCCGTATTCCATGCGTTGCGGCTGCTCACCGGCTTGTCGTGGCTCTGGCCCACCTCCGAGACGACCTTGCCGACCAGGACGGCGCCGGCCTCCTCCAGCAGCGCGTTGATCGTAGAGTCATGCGTCGGGACGTACTCGGTCCGGTCGGCGTCGCCGAAGATCGTCCTGACGCCCCGGGTGGCGATCACCTCCTTGAGCGTGAACGGTACGCCGTGGAGCGGCCCGCGGTGGTGTCCCTCCGCGATCTCGCGCTCGGCAACCCGCGCACGGTCGAGGGCGTAGTCCGCCGTCACCGTGACGAAGGCGTGGAGGCCGGGTTGCAGCTCGGCGATGCGCTCCAGGGTGGCCTCGGCCAGCTCGACGGGCGAGACGGCTCCGCGCCGCAGCAACTCCCCGGCGGCGCTGACGGTCAGGCTGGGAAGGTGTATCGTAGCCAGTTGCGCGTCAGCTCCCTATGTGATGACGAGCCGCTTGAGCGGCACCGTATGGGCCTAGTGTACACCTACTCGAACGCGGATCGGACCGGAGCGCGCTTGCCTTTCACAACCGCAGTGTCATGAAATAGAGTTGTGACTGGAAGAGAGTGCCATGCGTTTCGCTTATGCTGCGCGTTTCGAGAACACCGGCCCTGTTGAAGTCGTCGTCTCGTTCCGCGACCTGCCGGAGTGTCTCACCTCCGGTGCGGACGAAGTCGAGGCTTTGGAAGAGGCGCAAGATGCGCTGGAGGCGGTCATTGCGGCGCGCATCAACCGGGGTGATGCCATTCCCACACCAAGCGAACCGCTTCCAGGCGAGCATCTTGTCGCTGTCCCCACCGACATGTCAGCGAAAGCGGCCTTTGTGCTTGCATTTCGCGAGAGCGGCCTGACGCAAGAAGGACTCGCCCAACGTCTCGGGACAAAGCAGCCAGTCATACATCGGATGCTCGATCCACGTCACGGCACCACGGCAAGCGACCTCAATCGAGCGCTCCGCGTTCTCGGTAGCGAGCTCGTGGTGGAGGTGCGCGACCTGGCGATATCCTGATCCCTGGCCCTCACCGGACAGCGGTAGTGTCTTAGTTTGAAATCCTAGCTGCGGGGTGGCCGTCCGAAATTTCGCGAGCCGGGTGACAAGGGTATTGACAAATCGCCTATAGGGTCTTGACAATTGCAGGTAACGGGAAACAGGAGGATCGGTTGCCCGTCTTCCGGGAATTGTGGGGATGGGCAGCCTTTGCTGTCCTAGCTATCGCGGGTCTGGCGACAGCCGTTGCCACTACCGAATGGAACGGCTTCTGGGACTTCGCGATAGACGTAGGGCACAGGGTTGAGCCGCTGTGGGTAAGTTCGGCGATCCTCGTCTATACCGTCTCAGAGGGGGGCGCCATGCTGGCCAAAGCGTTCGACCGGAAACTGCGGGCCAAGTACAGGGCCGAGGGCAAAGCCGAGGGCGAGGCTGAGGGTATAGCTGCCGTCGCGAAGGCGATAGAACAACAGGGCCTAAGCCCTGAAGAGGTACAGGACGCTATTAAACAGGCGCGCAAAATCATCCAGCGGGGAAGCCTCTGAGAGGACCTAACGCCGAACGCGCGACCCGATAGCGCGCGCCGTGCACGTTGCCAAGATTGCTACCGGAGAGACCGAGGGCGAGCTACCGTCCGCGACACCCAAGGGCGGGCTGATCGGCGGGCCGAAGCGCGCCAAGGCCCTGTCCCCGGAGCGCCGGTCAAAGATAGCCCGCATGGGCCAGCGCGCCCGACAGAAGAAGGCAGCGGCAGGATACGGAGCGGGGTACCCGGCCCGTCCTTGTGGCTGTGGACACGGTGGAACTCGAACTCACATCGGCTGAATGACAGTCAGCCAGCTTCCCATTAGCAGACGTGCCCGCAGTCTCTAGTTGCCCTGGCGGACTAGCTACCCGCCGGGGTTTCTGTTTTCATAACTACCCGGACAGTAGGTTCCTTGTTGGCGCGCGGCCCGACCGCATATACTTGTACCTGCCTCGCGGTTAATCGCGAGCCCAGAGGTCCAGGTTGAAAGTCGGCATAGTCAACGTGTCCGGATACGCGGGCTCCGAGCTCGCGGGCCTGCTGTGGCGTCATCCCGACGCCGAGATCGTCTCGGTCACGGGCCGGAGCGCCGCGGGCAAACGGCTGCCGGAGGTCCTGCCGCACCTATGGCAGGTCGATCTCCCCATCACGAAGAGCATCGACGTTTCGGTCGACGTGGCCTTCTCGGCGCTTCCCAGCGGGGCCAGCGCGGCGGTCCTTGCGCCCATAGTTCAAGGCGGCGCCAGGGGTGTCGACATAGCGGCCGACTTCCGGCTGCGGTCGCCGGACGCCTTCGAGGAGGCGTATGGCAGCGAGCATCCCGCCCCCGAGCTGCTCCGGGACGCCGTGTACGGCCTGCCGGAGCTGCACCGCGAGGCGATCAAGACGGCGTCGCTCGTCGCCAATCCGGGGTGCTACCCGGAGGCCTCGCTGCTGGCGCTCGCGCCCGCGGTGCGCGAAGGGCTCGTAGCGGACGACATCGTCGTCGACGCCAAGTCGGGCATCTCCGGCGCCGGACGCGGCGGCCTGGCGGCGAGCACGATGGACCACTACGCCGAGGCCAACGAGAACGTCATCGCCTACGGCCTGGAGGGCCACGGCCACCAGGTCGAGATCGCCCAGGAGGTCGCCGGGCTCCGGGAGGCGGACAGCGCGCGCGTGACATTCGTCCCGCACCGCGTCCCGATGACGCGCGGCATCCTGGCCACATGCTACGCGCCGCTGCTCGACTCGGGCATGACCGGAGACGAGGTGAGAGAGGTGTACCGCGACTTCTACGACGGCGAGCCGTTCGTCAGGGTGACGGATACGCCGCCGCAGACGAAGCAGACCGTTGGCTCCAACTTCTGCCTGGTACACCCCACGGTGGACCGGAGGGCGAACAGGCTGATCGTCGTGAGCTGCATCGACAACCTGGTCAAGGGCGCGGCCGGCCAGGCGGTGCAGAACATGAACCTGATGTTTGGCCTGCGCGAGGAAGAGGGGCTGGACCGGCCCGCCTTGTACCCGTAGAAGCGTCTTGGAAGTCGGCCCCGGCCCGATCTCTATTCCCGGCCCAGCAGGTCGAGCACGTCGGGGATGGCCGAGATAGCCTCGCCGTCCCAGGCTTCGCGGGCGCCGTCCGCCCGGTCGTAGGGCGCCCGAATGAGCACGGCCGTCATCCCCGCTTTGGCCGCGCCGCTCAGCTCGCCGTCGCTGCCGTCGCCGACGTAGAGGCAGCGTTCGGCCCCCACTCCCAGCCCGCTGACCGCGAGCTCGTAGATTCGCGGGTCGGGCTTCGCGAGGCCCGCGTCGAAAGACAGCACCGCCGTGTCGACGAGCGGCGCGAACGGAGTCGATCTCCACAGCCGGGAGACCTCCTCCGTGCAGTTGCTGATGAGCCCGACCCGGTAGCCGGACTCCTTCAGCGTGGATATCGTCTCGACCGCGCCGGTACGCGGCGAAAGAGCGCCGCGTACGTACTCGTACCGGACCTGGGAGGCGTCCCGGATGCGGTCTACGCCCGGCTCGGCGCCAAGCTGACGGCAGATGTGCGACAGCGTCGCTTCGGTCGACGGGGAGCGTCCAACCATGCGGTCGGGCGAGGTCGCGCTCCAGGCGCTGGCGAAATCGTCATGGTCGAGGCCGAGCAGGTCGGCCGTTTCGTCGGTCTTCTGCCGGTAGACGATTCGGTTTGCCTCAGGGTGCGTCAGCTCGTCCACCAACGTACCCCAGAGATCGAAGACCACCGCCTCGTACCTGCTCAACGCCGCCTCCGGTTTAGGTCGATGGACAGAGTCTAGCACGCACCCGTGGGTGGTCTCCGACGATCCTGCGTCGGCCGTACGATGGTTGACATGGAGTGGGTGCCGTGGTTTGCTGCGGTTACAATCGCCCTCGGAGATGCCCGAGAAGTACAAAGAACAGGGTCAAGGATCCGGCGCGCCGGCGCCCTTGTACAGGAGTAGTTGATGAGAGACTTCCAACGAGTCATGGTCCAACTGGCCGTTGCATCGCTCGCCGTCTTGTTCTCGGCCTGTTCGAGCGACGGCGAGGGGTCGGCGGCGCCGGCCGCGGCCGTGACTGACTCCGCTGAGGATGGAGGTGCCGAGCCTTCTGTCCAGCAGGACATGGCCGCCACGATCACGTTTACGAGCCCCGTGTTCAACGAGAAGCGCCGCATCCCGGCCAAGCACACCTGCACGAACGAACGCCCGCCCCCGGATGGGGTTACGGTAGCTCCCGGCGCGGCGGGCGAGAACATTTCGCCTCCGCTGGAGTGGACTGACGTTCCCGAGGGCTCGGCTTCGTTCGCTCTCATTATCGATAGCGAGGAGGCCGCCGGTCCCTGGACCCACTGGGTGGTCTGGAACATCCCGGCGGACTCTACCGGCCTGAGCGAGGGTGTTTCGGCCGAGGGAGAGCTGCCCGACGGCTCGAGGCAGGGGGCCAACAGCGCAGGGGACATCGGATACCTGGGGCCGTGCCCGCCGCCTTTCGCGATTATTGACGCCAGCGCCGGAGGGGACGTAGTTCGCAGCAAGACCGGGTCGGTCCAGAAGTACTACTTTAGGCTTTATGCGTTGGATAGCGTGCTCGATCTGGCGCCGGGAGCGACAAAGGAAGACCTGCTCGGGGCGATGGAAGGGCACGTCCTGGCGACGGGCGAGCTCGCCGGAGAGCGAGTCGGCAGAAAGATACTCAAACACCAGTGACGACTCCGCCCGCGTCACGTTGGACCGTGGTTCCGGCGCGGGCGCTGCTCGTTGCCATCCGAGCCGGGTCGAGCGGGAGTTGAACTCGAGTAACTGTTCAGAGTTTCTCTGAGGATAACCCTTGGCCGACCTGGCGTAGGGGCGGGTTTGCAACCCGCCTTCCGGTGCAGCCTCATTCTCATCGTTGGTGAAAGTCCCCCGCCGAGTCCATCTCCTCGAGTCTGAACAGTTGCGAACTCGGCCTGACGGTTGACGTATCTCAACTTCCGTGGTTTGCTTCGGGTCGGAGACTCCAACAGCGGTAGAGACCTACTGGACCTGACTGCAAACGAACCAGGAGCACAGACGCCATGATCACGGTCTACCCCATAGGAACGACGATCTACAACCCGGAGAAGGCGTACGGTGGCTACACGCTGCTCAACTTCCTGCACGAGCCGGAGATCGTGCTGTTCGACATGAACGGCAAGGTCGTCAACACGTGGAGGGTCGAGCGTGGGCCCAAAGAGCCGGCCCCCGGCTCAGCGCCGCTGCCTCCTCACTCCGGCCCCAGGGACGATCCGCCGGGCGCGGGGCAGCCGTGGTCGGGCATATGGAACTACGCCCACCTGCTGGAGAACGGCAACATGCTCGGCCCCAGGGAGTACGACTGGGACGGCGACGTCGTCTGGGAGCCGCCCTACGTGCCCGGGTATACGGCCGGCCTGTCGCGCCGCCTCGACAACGGCAACACCCTGTACTCCTCCCGCCGGGAGATGCCCGAGGAGTACAAGGCAAAGGTCAAAGACCCGGCGCGCAGGCGTCTCCCGTCGGGCGACCGGTGGCCGCCCGGACTCCAGGGGCACTCCATATACGAGACGACGCCCTCGGGTGAAGTGGCCTGGGAGTGGGACGCCTGGGAGCACCTCGACGTCAACCGCTACCTGGCCATCGACCCTTCGCCGAACTGGACGCACTTCAACCACCTCGACCCGCTTCCGGAGAACAGGTGGTACGACGCCGGCGACGAGAGGTTCAGGCCCGGAAACATCCTGGTCAGCCCTCGCACGCTTGGCTTCATCTTCATCATCGACAAGCGGACCAAGGAGGTCGTCTGGGAGCACTCCGGCACCCATCGCGGCGGAGTCGCCGGCCAGCACGACCCGAGAATGATCCCCAAGGGGCTGCCGGGGGCGGGAAACATCCTGCTCATCGACAACGGCCAGCCGCCAGTCCAGGACATCGCCCGCGCCGGCAGGTCGTCCATCCTGGAGATCGACCCGGTGTCGGAGGAAGTCGTCTGGAGCTACGAGGACGACGGGTACCTGACGAGCGCGGACGCTGGCTACACGCACAACTACAACGAGTTCAAGTTCTTCACCGCGTACACCGGCAGCGTCCAGCGGCTGCCCAACGGGAACACTTTCATAGGCGAGGCGTTGGGCGGTCGGATCTTCGAGGTAACCGCGGAGAAGGAGCTGGTGTGGGAGTTCGCGATCGAGCGGCACCGGTTCTACGAGACCGCATACCGGTACCCGTACGACCACTGCCCACAGCTCGCCCGGCTGGGTACGCCGAACGAGCGCGCGGTCGTGCCGCCGCCGCACGTGCGTACCTTCTACAAGGGCAGCGAGGACATGGAGCAGTTCGCCATAGGCCACTCCCACGGCGACACCGAGGGCCGTCGGTGAGCGCCGGCTCGGCAGGGCGGGCCAAGACCCCGCCGCCACTGGACCGCGACAGCGTCGCGCGCAGCCTGGAGCGCCTCGGGCTCGCGTCCGGCGACATCGTCTTCGTCCACAGCTCGCTGAGCAGCATGGGCTACGTCGAGGGCGGCGCCGACGCGGTCGTCGACGCCTTTCTCGACGTACTCGGGCCGGAGGGGACTCTCGTCGTGCCGGCCTTCACCCCGCGCCACAGGCGCAGCTACTCGGTCTTCGACCCAGCCAACGACTACTCGGAGGTCGGCAAGATCACCGAGACTGTCCGCACGCGGCCCGGCGCCTATCGCAGCCGGAACATGAGGGAGTCGATGGCCGCCCTCGGGCCGGCCGCTCGCGAGATGATGAGAGTGCATCGCGCCGCGGCCTGGGGCGCCGACGGCCCGTTCTGGAAGCTGTACGAGCTGGACGCCCGGATCATGCTGCTCGGCGTCCCGTACTACCGGAGCACGTTCTGGCACCTGATCGAGCAGTGGGCGCAGCCCGCCTACGGAAGGTGGCACGGGTTCACCGCCCGGATCAGGGAGGCCGACGGTACAGAGGGGCCGCTGTCGTTCTTGGGTTTCGGTCCGGGGCCGACGCTCCGCGGCCACATGACCGACTTCAACAAGCTGGGCGCCAGGCTGGAAGCCCGCGGGCTCGTCTCGATCGGCGCGGTCGGCAATGCGATGGCCCGCCTCTTCCGCGCCAGGGACGCGTTCGACTACGGCTTAATCGAGTTCCGCGCCGACCCGCTGCTCTTCCGCGCCTCGGGCGAGCGGCCGAGGCATCTCCCCGACGGCGTCATCGTGGGAGAGCAGGGCAACGAGAAGTCCGTCGTCGACCCCGACCTCATGTTCTCGCGGTAGACCGCGGGCCGGCCGTACCCGACGAAATCGGATCTTCGGGACTTGGAGTTCGCTCCATCCATGTGAACGCGCCCGCGGCCCCAGGCTGGTTGCCTCGGACGCCGAGGTATTGACAGGAACCGCCATCCTGCTACGGTGGCCAATGGACTGGGCCTTTGAGGATGGGGAGACCAGATGCCGTCCACCGTTTCGAGATCGAGGTTTCTGATGCTGGCCGCCTCGGCTGCCGTGCCGCTGCTCCTAGCCGTCGCGTGGACGGCAGGCTGCCAGCGCGAGGGCGCCGTGAACCCGACCGCGGCCGCACCGACGACCGCGACAGCGGAGGCTGAGCCCGGCGCGGCCGAGGAAAACGCTCGGCCCACTCCCTCTGCGGCCACGCCTACGCCATCGTCTACCAGTGTGCCTGCTTCCACGCCGACCCCGTCGCGAACCCCAGTCCCCACCGCCACGCCCCGGTACGTTGGTTCACGGACCCCACCGTGCGAGTATGCGAGAGGACTCGTCGCCCATCGCCGGTTCCTTCACTGGGCGAACGGCACTTCCACGTTGATCGTCGGCGTCGATGAGGCGATCTGGGGAATCGACACGGGAGGCGCATGGGTGCGGAAGATTGCTGACTTGAACCCGCAGCCCAATGACGCTGACTGGGACCTCGCGTATGGACACCACGCCGACGTCTCGCCCGACGGCTCTCGAATCGTGTACGCCACCTGCGAGTACACATACTACTCCGGAACGAGCGGCAGGTATGAGATCGCGACAGCGAACCCGGACGGCACGGACAGGCAGCGGCTGACGAGAACTACAAGCTTCGAGAACTACCCGGTCTGGTCTCCCGACGGGACCCGAATCGCCTTCATCGCGAACTACGATTCGGAGAGCGACTCCGATTCGGGGAGTAGCCGCTACGAACCATCGGATACGCGGATATTCACGATGGCCCCGGACGGAGCCGACGTGAAGGTCGTCCCCAACACGGAAGGGGTGGGCCTGTACCCTCCGGTGTGGTCGCCTGACGGTGAGCGCCTGGCGTTCACCGTGTACGGCGGAAGGCTCGGGCTAGGCTACAACGCCCCGAAGCGCATCTTGTACACGATCCGCATAGACGGGTCGGAGCTGAGCAGGATAGGAGAGGTTTCTACTCTTCCTACGTGGTCCGCGGACAGCGAACGTCTCGCGTTCGGGTTTAACGCCCCGGCATTTGGTGGCGGTGAATTCGATCCTGGCGTCCATACCGTTCGATTCGACGGTTCGGATGCGCGTCAGGTCATGGATTTGCGAGTACCCCAAGCGCCTTGGTCTCCAGAGCACTCCACCGTTCAGCAGGTGTCGTGGTCCCCAGACGGCTCTGAGCTTCTGATCGCTTCTGACCTGCTTTTCACGGTACGGCCGGACGGCAGTGACTTGCGAGCGTTCAGCCAATTGGGCCTCGCGCTGATCGTCAACGCCACGTGGTCTCCGGATGGATCGTGGATTGCGGTAGAACAATCCGTTAGCCCCTACTACCCTGACTTTTGGGCATACGTGGTATCAGTCATGACAAGGAATGGGACCGACGTGACGATAGTGGCTGAGGGAGACTCCGACGAAGGCTCTGATCCCTTCATCCGGCAATACACGCCGCCTCTGCCCTCCGCGGCATGCTCGGCAGGCGTTGTCGTCCCTGAGCCGGGGGCGAATCCCGGCCTGGTGCAGGACTGCGAGACGCTGGTACGGGCCGTGGGCAGGCTCGTCGAGTTGCCGGCGTGGGAGGCATTGGGTTGGAACGCGGATACGCCGATCGCGGAATGGTCGAGAGTGACCGTAGGCGGGGACCCGCTCCGAATCCGAGAGCTGATGCTCGAACAGAGCGGACTGACAGGCATACCGGGAGAATTTCGCAGGCTGGCAATGCTCGAGGCATTGTATCTGCACGGCAACGAGATGTCCGGTGCGATCCCACCGGAGTTGGGCAAGCTGACGATGCTTGAACATCTGACTCTGGGTAACAATCTCAGTGGCTGCGTACCCCCGGAGTTGCCCGACCTGTGGGTTGAAGCGAGTGGGTTAGAGCGTTGCGAGCCATAGGCGAGACGAGGTGATCCGTTGAGCACGAGCTCCATGACGTGGAGGCTGTCGCAAGCGCTGGGAGCCCTGGTGTTGCTTCTTGCCGCCCTACAGGGCTGCGACGGCGACGAACGGGTCGACGCCGGCTTATCCTGCGAAGGCGACTAAGGCCCGCCTGGTCCCGCCGAACTGGACGGGATCGAGAACCTCGAGTTGGACCGGTAGAGGCCGCACGTCAACTGCGGCGAGCCTTCGCCAGGCCGCGACCACCGCGCCCGCGCCAGGCGGGCCGAGCTCCGGCCGCGGCCCCGTGGAGACCAGGCGCGAGCCAGTGCTGCTATAGTTGCCCTACTGCCTGAACGCTAGGAGAAAACGGAATGAAATCGCAGCGCGGCGCATTCTCCCTGGACCAGCTCGAAGAGGAGGGCTACACGGGGCCGGTGCCGCTGCTGAGCGCCGAGGAGGCGGTCGCCGCCAGGCGGGCCTACTTCGACGCCATCGGCCAGTCCGAGGAGTCCCCTGGCCCGAACAGCGGGCCTCCGTACGGCTTCAACACCCGGTACCGATGGGCCCACGACCTCTCCGTCAACGAGAGGGTGCTCGACCACGTCGAGACGGCCCTGGGGCCGGACATCGTCCTGTGGGCGACCGTGTTCTGGTACAAGGAACCCCACAACACGAAATACATCCCCTGGCACCAGGACGCCAGCTACTGGCCCATGGAGCCGCGCATCAACCTGACCGCCTGGATCGCGCTCGGGCCGACCTTCCCGGAGAACGGCTGCCTGCGGCTCATCCCCGGCTCGCACAAGCAATGGCTCGACGACGAGTACACGCAGCTCGACAAGGACAGCGCCTTCTCGCGCGGGCTGGCGGCCGACCAGATAGACGAGTCGAAGGCCGTCGACATGGTCATGGACCCCGGCGACGTCGTCTTCTTCTCCGAGGCGACGCTCCACGGCTCGCACGCGAACCACAGCGACGTGCCGCGGCTCGGCTTCTCCCTGAGGTTCACGACACCGGAGGTGAAGTTCGACGTGAAGACGGAGCCGGCAAAGTACATAACCGGGCTGCTCCTCGTCCGCGGCGAGGACAGGTACCACCTCAACGACGAGTTGGTGGTGGAGCCGCCGCGGGAATAGGTGGGGAGCCGACCGGGAGTGAGAACCACCCGATGAAGGCCGGCGAGCCGAAGCTGCCACAGCTCAGGATGCGGTTTGACGGGTTCGACTCGCTGCCCCCGGCCGAGCTTCCGCCCGGCTACGGCATGACGACTCTGCGCGAGACCGGAGTGGACGCCTGGATAGCGGCCCTCAACGCCACAGGGCAGCTCGGCGATTGGGACGCCGACAGGGCGGATAACTGGCTCTCGGGAGAGCGTCGCGCCATACCGGAAGGCACCTTCATCGTGACGTTTGACGGTCGGCCCGCGGCGACCTGCTGCACGATCCCGCCCACCTCTACCGAGCGCCGGGCGGAGCTGGGCTGGCTGTCGGTATCCCCGGAGCACCAGGGCAGGGGACTGGGCTACCAGGTCTGCCTGGCGGTGTTACACTTCGCGCGGCGGATGGGGTACGCGGAGATATACCTCAACACGGACGACTGGCGCCTGCCCGCGGTCAAGACGTACCTGACCCTGGGCTTCGAGCCCGAGATGGCCCACGAAAGCCATCCACGGCGCTGGACAACGGTGTACGAAAAACTCGGCGCCGCCAGAGCGCCGGACCGACAGGAGGAGTAGACACAATGCTGAGACTTGGACTGATCGGCGTCGGACACGGCAGCACGCTCATGCAGGTGAACTCCCCCGAGCACGACGACGTGCCGATGCGCGTGACGGCGGTCTGCGACGTGAACGAAGACAGGATGGCGGCCGCCGCGGCGGAGTACGGCGTGTCCAGGACGACCACCGACTTCCGCGAGCTGGTCGAGGGCGACGACATAGACGTGGTGGGCGTCTACTCGCCCGGGCCCATCCACGCCGACCAGGTGGTTGCCGCGCTGGACGCCGGCAAGCACGTCATGGTCACCAAGTCGATGGTCTACTCGATAGAGGAGGCGGAGCGCGTCGTCGAGGCCGTCGACCGCACCGGCCTGGTGCTGCTCGTCACCCAGACGATGCGCGGCGACGCCAAGCACATGGAGTCGAAGCGGCTGTGCGACTCCGGCGTCATAGGCGACCTGCTCGTGGGCGAGGCGACCTACATCCACGACCTGCGCCCCGTCTACGCCCGCACTCCGTGGCGGACCCAGATGCCGCAGGACCTGCTGCTGGGCGGCGCCTGCCATCCGATCGACGCGCTGCGCTGGTTCTTCGGCGACGTCGAGGAGGTGCACTGCTACGGCCTGCGCGGCGGCGTCGCGAAGGACTACCCGCAGGAGGACAACTTCATCATCAACCTGCGCTTCAAGAGCGGCAGGATCGGCAGGGTGGCCGCGCTGTGCGGCGTCGTACACCCCCCGACGCTGCTCATGAACGGCCTCAACCTCTACGGTACGAAGGGCACCATCGTCGACGGCAGGGTCCGGCTCGAACCGGAGGGCATAGTGCCGTCCCGCGAGTACGACATCACCTTCCCGGAGACGCAGCGCGGCCACGGGACCGAGATGGTCGTCATGATCGACCACATGGTCGACTGCGTGGTCAACGGCGCCACGCCGTGGGTCGGCGTCCGCGAGGGCGCCAGGGTCGTCGCGACCGGTCTCGCGTGCTGGGAGTCGATGCGCACCGGCCAACCGGCCAAGGTACGTAACGATTTCTAGATCAGGACGGCGCTCCACAACGGCGCAGAACGAGCTGAGTTGTCCGGCCCTGTCCGGCCCGCGGTGGTGGTAGGATGGAAGGGGAGGTGCATCCGGTGATGGCTTCCACACGACCGACGAAGTTGTCCGAAGGCGCCGCCGAGCCTGTACTGTGCGACATATGCGGCGCCGAGATGCTCGTCGCTCACTGCAAGCTGCGGTGCGTCCACTGCGGCTACACCCGCGACTGCAGCGACCCGTAGCGGAACTCGCCCGCCGAGGCTGTGGGTCGTCGGTAAGTCCGTGCAAGAGGACTGGATGCCGGTGTCATCTATGGTATCGTCCCCGGGACCGTACCGTGGCGACTGAGTTGTGATCAAGGAGGACGAAGACATGCAGAAGGCATTGCACGTACGGACCACGGTGCTGCCGGGGGGGAAGGTGGAGATTGTCGATCAGAACCTTCCAGTGGGAGAGGATGTGGACGTAGTGGTGAGTCCTGCGTCCTCTACGGCGCGGCGGTCCGCCGTCGACATCTTGAACGAGGCGCCGGGGGGCTTGGCCTTCAAGACGGCGGCAGACGTAGCGGAATACTTGAAGGAAGAGAAGGAATCATGGGGCCGCTGATGCTGCCCGCTGGCGGGCCAGTCTACATCGACGCCAATGCAATCATCTACAGCGTAGAGCGTGTAGAACCCTATGGCAGGTTGCTGGCCCCGATGTGGCAACAGGCCAGGGCGGGCCGGTTCACTCTGGCAAGCAGCGAGCTAGTCGCGTTGGAAGCCCTGACCAAACCCCTGCGAGACGGTAATGTCCGCCTTGAGATGCTGTTTAGGTCCATCCTTGCTGCTGCTGAAATGGATCTGATCCCCGCAACCCTGGCAACTTGGGAAGACGCCGCTCGAATCCGCGCCACTACAGGGCTGAAGACGTCCGACGCGTTACACGCGGCGACGGCCCTCCGGGCGGGCTGCACGCTTTTCATCACCAACGACACCGACTTTCGGCGCGTGGATGGCTTGCCTCTCGTTGTCTTGGATGATCTGGTCGTGGAGAGCCAAGGATGAACGCGGAAGCGGATGACGGCCGTAGCGCGACGACGGTAAGCGCCCGAGTGCGGGCGGCCGGAGTGCTTGGCGGAAATGGATCAGGCGCAGGTCGTCCCGGTATGACCGCTCCGGCGACGTGGACGGCCCGCGCCTGCTGGGCGACCCGCTGGACCGTCCTGGATCACACAGGAGGGTCACCGTGATGGAGTACAGAGGCTACGTAGCCAGGATCGAATACGACGACGCTCCGAACAGTCTGCACGGCTATGTCGCGAACAGCGGCTTGTACTCCATCGCCAACTTCTACGGCAACGATGTGGCCGAGCTCAGGCGTGAGTTCGCCGCGTCTGTCGACGAATACATTGCCTCTTGCGGGGAAGACGGCGTCAAGCCGGTCAAGCCGTTTTCGGGCAATCTGACCCGAGAAGCGGCTCGATAGCAGGGCGGCCGCACCCTCGCCGCCTGCCAGCCTTGCAGTCCCAGTCGGCGGCGTGCGACGATACCGGCGGCTTCTACCTGGTACCGTGGAGAGCAGGGTCATCACCGAAGAGTCCACAGACTTCGTACGCGCCATCGTTCGGGACGACGTGGCGGCCGGCAAGCACGGCGGCCGCGTCGCCACGCGGTTTCCGCCGGAGCCCAACGGCTACCTGCACGTCGGCCACGCGTCGGCCATATGCCTCAACTTCGGCATCGCCGCCGAGAACGGCGGTGTCTGCCACCTCCGATTCGACGATACCAACCCGATCAAGGAGGACACGGAGTACGTCGAGGCGATCATCGAGGACGTTCGCTGGCTCGGCTGGGATTGGGGCGAGCACCTCTACTACAGTTCGGACTACTTTGAGCAGCTCTACGAGTTCGCCGTCAAGCTCATCAGGGACGGCAAGGCGTACGTCTGCGATCTGAGCCAGAAGGAGATCAGGGAATACCGCGGCACGCCGACGGAGCCGGGCAGGAACAGCCCCTATCGCGACCGGTCGGTCGAGGAGAACATCAGCCTGTTCGAGAGCATGCGCGCCGGCGAGTTCGAGGAGGGCTCGCGCGTGCTCCGGGCCAGGATCGACATGGCGTCGGGCAATCTGAACCTGCGGGACCCGGTCATCTACCGCATCCTGAAGGTCCCCCACCACCGCACCGGCGACGCCTGGTGCATATACCCGACGTACGACTTCGCCCAGGGACAGTCCGACTCGATTGAGCGCGTCACCCACTCGATCTGCACCACCGAGTTCGAAGACCACCGCCCGCTATACGACTGGCTGCTCGACTCGCTCGGCCTGTTCCACCCGCAGCAGATCGAGTTCGCGCGCCGGAATCTCAGCCACACCGTCATGAGCAAGCGAATGCTCCTCAGGCTCGTCGAGCAGGGAGTCGTCGACGGTTGGGACGACCCGAGGATGCCCACGATTTCGGGGATGCGCAGGCGGGGATACACGCCCGAGTCGATCAGGGCATTCTGCGAGCAGATCGGAGTCGCCAAGCGGGAGAACGTCGTCGACGCCGCGCTGCTTCAGCACTGCGTTCGAGAGGACCTCAACAGGCGGGCTCCACGCGCCCTCGCCGTCCTGCGTCCGCTCAAGGTCGTCATCGAGAACTACCCGGAGGGTCAGGTCGAGGAGCTCGACGCCGTCAACAATCCGGAGGACCCGGCCATGGGGACGCGGAAGCTCCCGTTCTCCAGGGAGCTGTACGTCGAGCGCGACGACTTTCGGGAGGACCCGCCGCGCAAGTTCTACCGGCTGTCCCCGGGCCGCGAGGTGAGGCTCCGATACGGGTACTTGATCACCTGTACGGACGTCGTCAAGGACGAGCACGGCGAAGTCGTCGAGCTCCGCTGCACATACGACCCCGAGACGCGCGGGGGCCAGGCGCCGAACGGACGGAGGGTCCGCGGGACCATCCACTGGGTATCGGCCGCCCATTCGCTTCCGGCCGAGCTGCGGCTGTACGATCACCTGTTCCTGGCCGAGCATCCCGACGAGGCCGACGACCCCCTGTCGGAGTTGAACCCGGGCTCGCTGGAGGTGCTGCGTTCGGCGAGAGTCGAGCCGGGTCTGGCCGCCGCCGAGCCGGGCGACCGGTTCCAGTTCGAGAGGCAGGGCTACTTCGCCGTGGACCCCGACTCGCGTCCCGGCGCGCTCGTGTTCAACCGCACCGTGCCGCTGCGCGACTCCTGGGCCAGGATCGAGAAGGCATCACGCCGCTGAGTAACCCGCCGCCGTAGGCCGCGTTCGCACCCATCACCCTCGCTCCAGACCTCGACGTATCTGTTCAGAGTTACTGAGAGGAACGCGGGCCACCGCCGGCAGGTTTCTCATTTCGTCGGCACGACTCTGCTGCGGTCGTCGAAGTCCTGGTATGGGTGGGGCCGTTGCCGCACAACCCGTTCACCCCGAGTGCCCCGACGCTTCGTCGGGGTGTATCGAGGGGCCCGCACAGCCCAGTGTTTGGGGTAGGGCCGACGCCCGTATTGGCGACAGAGTTGCGCGTAACTGTTCAGTCTTGAGGGGATCTCTCGAAGAGCCGCCGCATCTCTCCGTCATACCCGCGAAGGCGGGTACCCAGGGGCGGGGTATTCCCCTCACCGAGTCTGAACAGTTACAGTTGCGCGCGACCTCTGGACAATAACCGTACATGCGTGCTATTATATCCGCGTGATAACCACCCCCGACGCCCCAACTATCCACTATGGAACACCCCTGTCCCATTTTGTTCCGCCCTGTCCCACGCCAGATACGAAACGTGGGACACCACCTGTCCCATTTTTCGGAAAAGTGTCTCACCGCCCAGATAGGGATGGGACACTTTGGGACGGAATGGGACATCTCACACAGAAATCCACCGCCCAACGCCCCAACTATCCACTACTCCTATCGACCACTCCACTCAGCCCCAGGGCGCTCCCGCGCGTCCTGCTGAGAGACGTTACGGCTGGTCGCCGCCGGTGCCCACCCAGCCGGACTGCGAAATATCCACCATCACGCCGTCTGGGCCGTCGTACTTCGACTCGACGTTCGGGCCGTGGCGCGAAGCGTCCATCCCTGACCGCAGCGCGTCGTTGACCTCGTTCATCGGCAGTGAACCCGCGGCTCGCAGCCGCGAGTCGGCGGCCTCCGCGTCGTCGACCTGGAACCCGATGTGGTGTATGCCGCTGTAGTCGGCGCCGAGCTCGCCGGCGACGACCGGGTTCTTGAACCGGAGGATGGCCAGGTTCACGTTGCCGTCGCTCAGGTAGTAGCCCTCGGCGTTCTCGCCGGCCACGCGTCCGACCTCTGTCAGGTCGAACACCTCCTTGTAGAACCGCGCCGTCTCGTCCGGGTCCTGTGTCGCGATCGCGATATGCTTGATCTTCGCCATTGTCGCCCCTTGCCCCGTCTCTAACTTTTGGATGTCCAGTCTGAATGGGGTAGTATGGATTAAAGTCCATGTGAGGGTGGCCGGTCAAGCCCGGCCGAGATTGGCCGACGGAGGCGCGCGGTGGAAATAGGCGTCCTGACGCTGAACACGTCCGAGTCAACGGACGCCGCCGTGATTGGGCGGCGCGCGGAGGAGCTCGGGTTCCATTCGCTCTGGGTGCCCGAGCACGCGGTGGTACCCGTGCATACTCGAGAGGCGGTCCCGGAGCTGTACAGCCGCTTCCCCGATCCGTTCGTGACGCTGTCGCGGGTCTCCGCCGTCACGGATCGACTGAAGCTCGGCACGGCCGTCTGCCTCGTCCCTGAGCACCATCCGCTGATACTTGCCAAGCAGGTCGCGAGCCTCGACATGTACTCCGGCGGACGGTTCGTGTTCGGCGTCGGGTCGGGCTGGGTCAGGGAGGAGAGCGAGATACTCGGCGTTGACTTCAGTAGACGGTGGACGCAGACGATGGAAGCCATCCGCGCCATGAAGGAGTTGTGGGCCGGCGAGACGAGCGAGTTTCACGGCGACTACTACGACTTCCCGCCCGTTTACCACTACCCTAAGCCCGTGAGCCAGCCGGGGCCGCCGATTCTGCTCGGGAGCAGGTCTCCGAGGGTATTCGAGAGGATCGTCGCGGACGCCGACGGCTGGATCCCGATCGGCGCCACGCCGGCGGAGATCGAGTCGGCGCGCGCGACGATGGACACGCTCGCGGCGGCCGCCGGCCGCGACCCGGCGACTTTGCAGATCGTGGCCGACGACGTGGACGCCGACAGGCAGACGATCTCTGACCTCGCGTCCGCGGGCGCCGATGCGGCGATACTCGGCCCGAGAACGCCGGACAGCCAGTGGACGGTCTCCGAGCTAGAACGCGCCGCGGAAGCCGTACTGTAGCGTCGAAGGAGAAGTTATGGCAGCCAGAGCAATGTGGAAAGGCGCGATCAGCTTCGGCATGGTCGTCATCCCGATCCGCCTCTTCAACGCCACGAGGAGCAGGACCATCCCATTCTCCACGCTCCACAGCACGTGCAACACGAAGCTGCGGCACCGCCGCTGGTGCGAGCTCCACAACGAGTTCGTCGAGAGTGACGAGGTATCCTGCGGCTACCAGTACGAACGCGGGCAGTACCTCGTGATGGACGACGCCGACTTCCAGGGACTCCCGGTCGCATCCACCCATACGATCGGCATCACGAAGTTCGTCAGCCTCGAAGATATCGACCCGATCTACTACCAGCGCAGCTACTGGCTAGAGCCGGAAACCCTGGGACGGAAGCCGTACCGGCTGCTCAAGGAGGCGTTGGAGAAGACCAACCGCGTTGCCATCGCCTCCGTGTCGATCCAGCAGAAAGAGCATGTGTGCGCGGTCAGGGCGAGCGAGAACGGTCTGCTGATGTCGACGATGGTTCACGCGGACGAGCTGTCCCGGACAGACGACCTGGAGCTGGACGAAGGGGAGGGAGACGTCTCGGCCGCGGAGGTCGAGATGGCCGTGACCCTGATCGATCAGCTAGCCGGCGAGTTCGATCCCGAGGAGTACACGGACGAGTACAGGGCCGCGCTCGAGAAGAGGATCGAGGCCAAGCTGGCCGGCGCGGCGCCTCCCGTCGCTTCGGCCGCGCCAGAAGCGGGACAGGTCGTCGATCTCATGGCCGCGCTCAAGTCCAGCATCGAGGCGACACGCCGGCAGACGGCCGCGGACACGTCCGAGGAGCCCGAGCCGGCGGCGGCGGCCGGCTAGCCGGCGACCTCGGGGGAGAGGCCTACCCCACGACCTCGGTCGTGTTATCGGGTGTCATCAGCGCGACGTGGGAGAAGTCCGATTCGTCTGACGCCCCGTGCCAGTGTCTCTCGCCCGCCGGGATGAAGACCGTGTCCCCGACAGTCACCGCCTCAACCTCGTCGTCGGTTCCCACCAGGCCGTCGCCCTTTGTAACGAAGAGGATCTGGTCCGACGTGTGGACGTGGAGCCTGTTTTTGGCTCCGGCCGCGAAGTTCACGATGTTGAAATTGAACGACTCGCTCACGCCTTCGCCTATCAGCGGCTGCCGCGACACGCGACCGCCGTAGAAGATCGGCGCGTCGGTCGCGTCCTGCTCGGCGACCTCGGCTATCCTGACTACCTTCATCTTCGCTCCCTTCGATGCCTGTGCTCTCGACTGACCCTTTCGGCCCAGAACGCCAAGCCTGACCGACTGCCATGGTACTCTACGCCCCGCCCGGATGTCCGTCTGCATCAGCCAACGCAATTTTCAGACTTGATTGGTGAATGGTCCCACCAAAGTTCGTAACTATTCAGACTTGGTGGCCCACGCAACCCGCTCACCCTGAGTAGCGCCGGTGCTTCACCGGCGCGTATCGAAGGGCGCACGCAACTTTGCCCCCAATGCTGGTGTCGGTCCCACCCCAAGACTGAGTTGTGTGGGTCCTTCGATACGCCCCGACGAAGCGTCGGGGTACTCAGGGCGAACGGGTCGTGTGGCGAACGGCCCCACCGGAGTCCTGCTCCTTGGCGTCTTGGACAGCTATGTCCTACTATGTTTGTGGTGACAGGTGGACAGATGGGAGCCTGATCGGATGAGATTCGCCTATCCGGCACAGCTTGAGCAGCATAGCGAGGACGAGGTGGTCGTCTCGTTCCGAGACGTGCCGTGGTGCCACACATCGGGCCGCGACGTGCCCGAGCGCTGGTCGAGGCTGCGGACGCGCTGGAGGAGGCCATCGCCTGGTACATCAGCGAAGGCGAAGCGATTCCGACGCCGAGCGCGCCACTTCCGGGAGAATACGAGGTCGCTCTGCCTCCGGAGATGGCAGCCAAGGCGGCGCTCGTTCTGGCGTTCCGAGCAAGCGGCCTGAGTCGCGTCGCCCTGGCCGAGCGTCTCGGCGTGCATGATCGGGTCGTGCGCCGCATGCTCGATCCGCGTCATGGTACGTCGGTCAGCCGAATCAACGACGCGCTGCGGCTCCTCGGCCGGGAAGCCGTTCTCGTAGTACAGCCCTTCGCATCCGACGCAGTGGCCCAGCCGCGCTAGAAAGACACCTGGTTTCCTGCGTCCCGCCGGATCCAGGGTCCTGACGATCTCCTTCGGGCCCGTCTCGGGGCGAAAGGACGCCCTTTTCTCGCTTGCGGGCGCCCACGTTGCGCTGCTATACGATGTATGGTGCCTCGACACTAGCGCGAGGCTTTGCGTGACAGCTCCGCGCCGGTTCCCGAGCGACTCTTCGCGAAGGCGTGCCATGAACGACTCCCGCTCAAGACCTCTCTACCAACGCACCGGTGTGTTGTCGCCACACCGTCTCTCCGGCGGTGCCCTGTGGCTGCTGGCGGCCCTCGCCTGTTTGTCGATCGCCGCCTGCGCGGGCGGCTCCGGCTCGATACTGTTCACCTCCGACAGGCAGGACGATCTGGAGGTCTACATGATCGATCCGGAGACGGGCGTGGAGCAGGCGCTGACGAACAGCCTGCCCGACGAGCACGCCCCCATGCTGTCGCCGGACGGCTCCATGGTCGCTTTCCTGTCCAGCGCCGAGGGCGGCATGGCCCTGGAGGTCATGCAGGTCGACGGTACCGGGCGCAGGCGGCTCGGCCAGCCGACCGCGCGAATCGACAGCTACCGGTGGTCTCCCGACGGCGCCCGCATCGCCTACGTGTCGCAGGACGGGGACGACTCGTTTCTCTACGTGATCGACGTGGACGGCGGCGCCCCGATGCTGTTGACGGCGGTGCCGGTCGACCACGTTGGCGGCTGGTCCCCAAGGGGCGATGCTGTCGTGTTCGCGGTGTCGTCGGCCGGCAACCGGGGTATCTGGGTC
Organism: Dehalococcoidia bacterium; assembly: GCA_965261815.1. Taxonomy (GTDB): domain Bacteria; phylum Chloroflexota; class Dehalococcoidia; order Lucifugimonadales; family CAZENU01; genus CAZENU01. Next base: position 1,149,533 of record CBDHDR010000002.1, on the reverse strand, counting down.
CGGAACCCGGACGGCGTAAACGAGCTGAGGCTCACCGATCAGGACGACTACCAGCCGGTGTGGTCCCCCGATGCGAAACGGATCGCCTTCCTGTCCCGCCGGGACGGCAATCCCGAGCTGTACGTGATGCTCGCCGACGGCTCCGAACAGACCAGGCTGACCAACACCACCGAGCCCGAGTACCAGATCTCCTGGTCACCCAAGGGCAGGCAGATACTGTTCGTGTCCGAGCGCGACGGCAATGCCGAGATATACGTTACCGACGTCAGGGGCGACACCGTGCTGCGGCTGACCACGAACAACGTCCGGGACGAAGAGCCGGTGTGGTCGCCGGATGGGCGTCGTATAGCCTTTGTCTCCTACCTGGACGGCGACGCGGACATCTTCACCATGGACGTCGACGGCGACAAGCAGCGCCGCCTCACGAACAACGACTTCGAGGACACCGGCCCATCCTGGTAGGCGGCCGCCACGGGCCGGTTCGCCACCGCGAGAGGAGACCTTTGCGTAACTCCCTTTTCGGGAAGCAGACGTGGTGGATATGCGCAGAGTTCCTATCTGGGAACACCACCCCTGGATTCCCGCCTGCGCGGGAATGACGGTTGTGCAAAGGTCTCCGGGAGCGGGCCGCTGCCCGCCTGCCGCGCTGCTATAATGGCCGCGGGTTCCCGGGACGTTTCGATCCCCTCAGGTCTCCCTATGCTGTCTCAAAAGGACCGTCATACAGCGCCGGCTCCGCAGCGCTCCAAACGGGAGCGGCTTTCCTACGGCCGTGTCGTCGTCAAGGCGGGAACGACGCTTCTCACCGACGCCTCCGACCGCCTCGACCTTCAGATCATGGCGTCCCTGGTGGGACAGCTCGCGCATCTTCGCTCCGAGCATGCCGAGACGCTGCTGGTCTCCTCGGGCGCCGTCGCGGCGGGCCGCCACGTTCTCGGAATACCCAAAGGCAAACGCAACGTGCCGTTCAGACAGGTCCTCGCCGCCGCCGGCCAGGCCCGACTGATGCACGCTTACGAGCAGCTCTTCGACTGGCACGAGATCCCGGTTGCCCAGGCGCTGTTGACCCGCGCCGACTTCGGCGATCGGCTGGGCTATCTCAGTGTCCGCAACACTCTGCTGTCGCTGCTCGAGCTCGACGTCATCCCGATCATCAACGAGAACGACGTTGTCGCGGTCGACGAGCTGACCGGCGAGGTGTTCGGCGACAACGACAACCTGTCGGCCCTGGTCGCCAACCTGGTCGACGCCGACCTGCTGGTGCTGCTGGGGCGCGTGGACGGGCTCTACACCGCCGACCCCAATCTCGACGCGGGCGCCGTGCTCGTGCCCACCGTCGAGCAGCTCGACGAGAGTGTGGAGGCCATGGGCGGCAGCTCCTGGGACGACCAGGGCAGGGGAGGCATGGAGACGAAGCTTCAGGCGGCCAGGCTTGCCACCGCCTCAGGGGTCGACGTCGTCATCGCCAGCGGCCTAGAACACGACGTTCTCCCCAGGCTGCTGGAAGGCGAGCGTATCGGCACATTCTTCCCGGCGACGGCCTCGAGGCTGGAGAGCCGCAAGCGGTGGATGCTCAGCCGACTCGCCGACAGCCGCGAAGTGGTCGTTGACTGGGGCGCGCGGCGCGCGCTGGTCGAGGGAAGCCGCAGCCTGCTGCCGGCCGGAATCGTCGACGTGCTCGGCTCCTTCGACCGAGGTGAGGTCGTCTCCGTCCTCGACCCCGAACGCAAGAGGGTCGCCGCGGGGATAGTCAACTACGGCTCCGACGACCTGACCAAGATCAGGGGCTCGCAGTCGAACGAGATCGAGCGGCTCGTCGGCCGGCACTACGGCGACGAGGCCGTCCACCGCAACAACATGGTGGTCCTGTAGGACGGAGAGAGCGATGGCAACCGCGACCACGACGACGACCGACCTGGAACGCATCGGCGACGACGCTCGCATGGCGTCGCGGCGTCTGGGGAGACTGCCGGGCAGCGCCAAGAACGGTGCGCTGGCCAGCATCGCGGCCGAGCTCGTATCGCGCGAGGCGGAGATACTGGCCGCCAACGAGAAGGACATGGCCGCGGGACGCGGCGGCGGTCTCACGGACGCCGTCCTGGACCGTCTTCTCATCACGCGGGAAACGCTGCACGGCATGGCTGCGGGCGTCAGCCAGGTCCAGGCACTGCCCGACCCGCTCGGCGAGACGTTCGACGTTCGAGAGGCGCCGAACGGCCTCAGGCTGGCCAAGCGCAGGGTGCCCCTCGGCGTGGTGTGCGCGATCTACGAGAGTCGGCCGAACGTCACAGTCGACATCGCCGCGCTGTGCATCAAGTCCGGCAACGCCATAATTCTGCGCGGGGGCAAAGAGGCGATACACTCCAACTCGACGCTGGCCCGGGTCATACGCGAGACGATTGACGCTGCCGGGCTTCCCAGGAACGCGGTGCAGCTCATCGAGTCGACGGACCGGGCGCTGGTCGGCCGGCTGCTGACGATGAAGGAGCATATCGACCTTGTGGTGCCGCGCGGCGGGGCCGAGCTGGTGCGGCGCGTGGCCGACGAGGCGACGATGCCCGCGATCACCGGAGGCATCGGCGTGTGCCACACGTACGTGGACCGAGCGGCAGACGTCGAGATGGCGGTACGCATCGCCTCCAACGCCAAGCTCTCGCGCCCGTACGTCTGCAACGCGCTGGACACCCTGCTCGTCCACTCGGCCATCGCGCCGCAGCTTCTGCCGCGCATAGCCGCCGAATGGACGGACGCCGGCGTCGAGCTCAGGTGCGATCGCCGCGCCCTCACGATACTCGGTGGAGGCGCAGGTGAGGCAACCGTGCCTGCCTCCGACGGCGACTGGGGCACGGAGTTCCTGTCGCTCACGGCGGCCGTCAAGGTCGTGGACTCGATAGACGAGGCCCTGGACCACATCGACACGTACACGTCCGGCCACACGGAGGCGATAGTCACCGACAGCTACGCCGCCGCCAACCGGTTCCTCGACGAGGTCGACGCCGGAGTCGTGATGGTCAATGCCTCGACCCGGTTCAACGACGGCGGCGAGTTCGGACTCGGCGCCGAGGTCGGTATCAGTACGAACAAGCTGCACGCCAGGGGGCCGATAGGCCTCAACGAGCTGACATCTTATAAGTGGACGGTCACGGGCAGTGGGCAGGTCCGCGTCTAGCCGGAAGCGAGCGCCGTTTTCCGCTTTTACCGGCGAGACGGAGCCGGACGAGGACCTGATAGCGCGCCCGTACCGCGGAGGGACAATGTGATCGACTTCTACTTCGAGCGCGAGTGTAGGACGCCGCAGTCCGAGTGCTACACGGTGATGCAGGACGACAACGCGCTCGGCCGGGTCGACGTCCACTTCGCGCAGAACATCATCCACGCCACGCTGAGCATCGCGGAGAGCCTGACCAACGACGACATTCAGTTCCTGGTCGACAGGATCGACGAGGAGTTGCTCGACTCGGTCGGCATCATCCGGGAGGAGGTCATCGTCCACGTTCATCAGGGGCGTGACCTGGGCGTATTCAGCACCCGAAACTTCGAGGGGAACGGCGGCCGCGAGCGCATGAACTAGCCGGAGCCGCAGATCCTCCGGCCGCCGTGCGTCGACAGGAGGTTAGTCCGGCCGCCCAATGGCGGGCAGCCGGTTTCGTCAATGGACTATGCCAATATCGCCCCGATGATGGGGCAGCTATGGTCGCCTATCGCGGCCGTGACCAGCTCCTGGCGCGGACGGGACAACGCGCAGATCGCCGTCGCAATCGCCGGCGCGTCCATCGTGCCGGACCAGCCCAGGGTGGTCGTGCAGATATACAAGCGCAACTTCAGCCACAACATGATCTACCGCGGCGGCGTATTCGTCCTGAACTTCCTGCGGCAAGACCAGTTACAGCCGATTCACGATTTCGGCCTGCGCTCCGGCAGAATCTACCAGAAGCTGGAGGGCTACGACTATGAGGAGCGCTTGATCGGCGTCCCGGTACTGCGCGACTGCTGGGGCTACCTCGAGTGCCTCGTGGTCAATGCCATGGACGGCGGCGACATGACGTGCTTCCTGGCCGACGTAGTGGCCGGCAACACTCTCTCGGACGGCCCGCCGTTGACATGGAGGCAGGCCAAGCGGGACATCCCGGCCGAGTGGGCGAAGGAGTGGGAGCAGAAGATCAGCAAGGAGATTCACCACTCGGCCGCGCGGATGGAGGACATAAACCTCACGCCCTATCGCCGCCCCCGTGTGCTCTAGGCGGCCACGATGAGCGACTCCACCAAGCCCGTCACCGCGTCGCTGTTCGTGACCTGCGTCGTCGACCAGTTCTACCCCGAGGTGGGCGAGAGCACCGTCGCCGCGCTCTCCCGGCTTGGGGTAGACGTGGACTTCCCCGGCGGCCAGACGTGCTGCGGACAGCCGGCCTTCAACTCGGGCTACTGGAACGACGCGCTCCCGCTGGCGAAGCGCACGCTGGACGTGCTCGACGGCGCCGGGTACGTCGTGGTGCCGTCCGGTTCCTGCGCCGCGATGCTCCGGGTGTTCTACGCCGAGCTGCTTCACGACCACCCCGATCTGCTCGCGAAGGCGCAACGGCTCGCGCCGCGAGTGTTCGAGCTCTCGGAGTTCGTCGTCGACGTTCTCGGCGTCACCGACGTATCGAGCGTGGGCGCCGGGGCGTCGCCCGCGGCGGGACGGAAGGCCGCGTACCATTCCTCCTGCCACCTCGCCCGCGAGCTTGGCGTGGTCGGCCAGCCTCGGGCTCTGCTCGGATCGCTGTCCGGCACCGAGCTCGTCGACATGGACCAGGCTGAGGTCTGCTGCGGCTTCGGCGGCACCTTCTCGGTCAAGTACCCGGAGATCTCCGCGGCGATGCTCCAGGACAAGCTGGACGCGATTCGAGACTCCGGCGCCGACACGGTCGTGGCCTGCGACAGCAGCTGCCTGATGCAGATCGGCGGCGGTCTGAGCCGCCAGGGGATCGACGTGCGCCCCCTCCACGTTGCCCAGGTACTCGACGAGGCGACGCGTCCGGTCTCCGGCTTCGCAAGCGGGGAGGTATCGACGTGAAATCCACGACGCGCGACTTCAAGAGGGCGGCCGCGGCCGCGGTCGATGACATGCAGGTCCGGGCTAACCTCGACGGCTTGTATCGGGGCTTCCATCAGGCCCGCGAGCAGGCCGCCGCGGACACACCTGACTGGGAATCGATGCGCGACCGCGCACGCGAGGTCAAGGCCCACACTCTGGACAATCTCGACCACTACCTGGAGATGGCCGAGCGCAACGTCCTGGCGGCCGGCGGCAACGTCTTTTTCGCCGGCGACGCCGAGGCGGCTGCCCGGTACGTGTTGGACCTGGCGCGAGACAGGGGCGTACGGGTAGCCATCAAGAGCAAGTCGATGCTGTCCGAGGAGATGGGGCTGAACGAACTGCTCACGAAGGAGGGTGTCGAGCCGGTAGAGACCGACCTCGGCGAGTACATCATCCAGCTGGCGGACGAGACCCCGTTTCACATCATCGCGCCCGCCATCCACAAGTCGAGGGAGGAAGTCTCCACGCTTTTCCAGGAGAAGCACGGCACGCGGCGCCACGAGGATATCGAGGACCTGACCGCCGAGGCGCGCGACCAGCTCCGCGGCAAGTTCGTACAGGCCGACATGGGCATCACCGGCGCCAACTTCGTGGTGGCGGAGACCGGCACGGTCGTCCTGGTGACAAACGAGGGCAACGGCCGCATGTGTACCTCGATGCCCCGCATTCACGTGGCCATCATGGGTATGGAGCGGATAGTGCCCTCCATGGAGGACATGGGAATTTTCCTGCGCCTCCTGATCCGGTCGGCCACCGGCCAGCGAATAAGCAGCTACGTGACGACGGTCACCGGGCCCAGAGCTACGGACGCCGAGGACGGGCCGGACGAGTTCCATCTGGTCGTAGTCGACAACGGCCGGTCTCGCCTCCTGGCCGACCCGGAGCTGCGCGAGGCGCTGTTCTGCATCCGCTGCGGGGCCTGCCTCAACGCTTGCCCCGTCTACCGGAAGGTGGGCGGACACGCCTACGGCTGGGTATACCCGGGCCCCATCGGCGCGGTCGTGTCGCCGATGTTGACCGATCTATCCGACGCGCGCGATCTGCCCTACGCCTCCACGCTGTGCGGCAACTGTCGTGAGGTGTGCCCGGTACGGATCGACATCCCCCGCATGTTGCTGCACCTGCGCAAGGAGCTCACCTCCGGCGAGACCTACCCCGAGGCGCGGAGCGCGCCCCTGTCGGAGAAGCTCGCCATGAAGCTGTGGCGCATCGCGGTGGGCAGCCCGCTGGCGATGCGCGCGGCGAATGTGCTGGGCAGGCTCGCCCTGGCGCCGCTGCGCCGCGGCGGCAGGGTGCCACGCCTTCCCGGGCCGCTCTCCGGCTGGACGCGGCACCGGGACTTTCCCGCGCTGGCCGCGCGGCCGTTCAGAACGCGATGGCGGAAGCAGCGATGACCGGGCGCGACGCCTTCTTCGCGACCATCCGCCAGGCTCTCGGCCGCACGTCGGGTGACGGCCCGCCGGACGACGCCGCGCTGCTGCCCGATGCGGGCGTGCTGGACGAGCGCGCCGCCGCTATCGTCGAGGACTGCCGGCAGAGGAGCGCCGAGCTGATGGCGGCCCTGGAGGAGTCGGCGGCGCGGGCGGGCTGCGTCGTTCGACGGGTCGAGTCGCCCGCGGAAGCCGGCCGGTACGCCGCGTCCGTCGCGGCCGACCACGGCGCACGGGCCGTCGTCCGGACTGCGCATTCCGTCCTCGACGAGATCGGGCTGGCAGAGGCGCTGGAGGGTAGGGGGATCGAGCTGTTCGGCGCGGACGGCGGCAGAGGCGATCGCGCCGGGCCCGGACGGGCAGAGCGGGAGGCGCTCCGGGAAAAGACGCTGGAGGCGGTAGTCGGCGTCACCGGCGTCGACTACGCTGTGGCGGAGACCGGCTCGGCGGTGATCGTCGGGGGACCCGGTGTGGCCCGGCTCGCGTCGCTGCTTCCGCCGGTGCACGTGGCAGTCGTGACGAGCGGGCAGGTCCTACCCGGCTTGGACGAGCTGTTCGTGCTGCGAAGGCGCGACATGCTGAGCCGTCCCGGCCGCGACTACATGAACGTCATCAGCGGGCCCAGCCGGTCGGCCGACATCGAGTACACGCTCGTCACGGGCGTCCACGGGCCCGGCGAGGTGCACGTGGTGCTGGTTCAGTAGCCGCGGAACAGCTCGCCCCAGCCGGTCTTCATCGCCTCGCGGACACGCTTGCGGCCCACGAAACGTAGCCAGTAGGCGTTGTGGTACAGGTTGGAGGCCGTGAACGACCACGGCGCGATCGGCGAGCGCAGCAGCATGTTCTCCAGGGGCTTCAACGGGCCCCAATAGATCATCTTCTGACCGTTGCTGGCGAAGGTGTTCTCTCCGCCCTTGAACCGCCAGTTGACCTCGGAGATGTCCTCGCCCACGACGTCAATCCGGTCGACGTCGCCGTACCCCAGGCCCATCTCGTCGGCCAGCGCGATGAAGCGTATCGACATCGGGTCGAATCCCATGATCTTGGCCGCGACGGCGTCGACCGCCACCTGGTCCGCGCCGGCGAGTATGACGTTCTTCTCGTGCCAGCGCATCGCCCTGGGCCCCGGGCCGTCTCCCGCGAAGGTCCCGTCCGTGACCGCGAATATCCCGGAATGGATTTCCTTCTGGATATTCAGCAGGTCGACCAGGGTGTCGTGGATCACGGAGTGGGTCCAGTGGCGTTTGCGGTTCAGCAGCCCGCCGAATGCGTTCTTCATCGCGCCGGTGATAGTCGTGAACACGTGGGTCTTGACCGTAGGCAGGTGAAGGACGTTCTTGCCGGGGAACATCTCCGGGATCCGGATGCCTTCCGGGTATATGTCGTCGAGCACCAGCATCTTGGCGCGGGGCTTGTAGGGCACCCACTCGACCGGGGGATAGTCGAGGAATACGCTTTGCAGGCCGTGCTTGCGCTCCACCGCCTCGTGTTTGTTGTTGGCCGCGCCCTCTCTCGGGTCGACGACGACGGTCCCGTTGTGGGTCGGTATCAGCTCGTCGTAGCCGTCCTCTTTGAGCGTCCGGATGACGCCGTCGAGTTGCCAGGGGGTCGTCGAGCACGCCGGGTAGTAGTGCTGCCAGGAGATGTTGATCTTCAGCAGCGTCGCCGCGTCCCTCGGAAGGAACGACGTGTAGTCCGCAAGACGCATCGCACGCGAGATGTCGTCCAGCACCGTGTGGGGCGTCGCGTAGACCACCGCGACCTTCGGAGGCGCGGTCGCGGCGGCAACGCCGCCCTCGGCGGCCTGCGTCTGAGTAGAGTACGCCAACGTAGTCTGGGCCTCCGCTGCCGATGTCCGCCTACGGCGCCTTCGAGGCGGTCCGGGCGGGTTGGACCGGCGGCCGGCTATTCGAGGAAGTCGCGCAGCTTCTTCGAGCGGCTGGGGTGCCGGAGCTTCCGCAGCGCCTTTGCCTCGATCTGGCGGATGCGCTCCCGCGTCACCCCGAAGTCCCGGCCGACCTCCTCCAGGGTGCGCTGCCGGCCGTCCTCCAGGCCGAAGCGGAGGGACAGGACTCGCGCCTCCCGGTCGTTCAGGGTGAACAGCACGTCGGTGACCTGCTCTTTCAGGATCTGGTACGCCGCCGCCTCGGACGGGGCCACCGCGCCGCGGTCTTCGATGAAGTCGCCGAGGTGGCTGTCCTCCTCCTCGCCGATCGGCGTTTCGAGGGAGACAGGCTCCTGGGAGATCTTCAGTATCTCCTTGACCTTCTCCGGAGTGACCTCCATGCCCAGGCCGATCTCCTCGCTGGTGGGCTCGCGGCCGTACTCCTGCACCAGACGGCGGCTCACCCGCAGCAGCTTGTTGATCGTCTCGACCATGTGGACCGGAATCCGGATCGTGCGGGCCTGGTCGGCGATTGCCCGGGTGATCGCCTGCCGGATCCACCACGTGGCGTACGTGCTGAACTTGTACCCCTTGCGGTAGTCGAACTTCTCGACGGCCCGGATCAGGCCGATGTTGCCCTCCTGGATCAGGTCCAGAAGCGACATGCCCCGGCCTATGTACTTCTTGGCGACGCTCACGACGAGCCGCAGGTTGGCCTCGGCGAGGTGGCTCTGGGCGTCGCCCCCGGTGTGCTTGATCTTGGACAGGTAGCTATGAAAAAGGAGCTCGTAGGTCTCGAGCTCCCTGGTGAATTCGATCTCGTTCAGCTTCGCCCTGGCATCGTCGAGGCTCAGGTCCTCCGTGAACATGACCGCGGCTTCGTCCGGGATGAGCCGGCTGTTGAGCGAAAGCATCTGGATGTCTGCCTTGGCCTCGGACAGGTCCTTGTTGAGCGCGTCTTCGACGTACTGGAGCAGCTCTTCGGACAGGTCGCCGTCAAGGACGTCGCGCATCTCCGGCAGGGCGATCAGCTCGTTGAACGTCCGCTCGCCACTCAGGCCGCGGTATCGGCTGAGCACCGCTGCGACCTCGCCGCCCTCGCAGACGCCGCGTATGAGCTGCATCACCACCTGCCAGGCCCGCGGCCGCCGGCCGTCCGGGCTCGTCAGGCCTTTCTCGATGCGCTCGATGTGCTGTTGCGCCTCCATCTGCCGGGCGAGGATGCGCTCCTCGGCGGCCTTGAGGAGGTTGACCCTGCCGATCTCGCGCAGGTACATCCGGACCGGGTCGTCGATCACCTCGGCCGACTCGATCCCCTGCTGCCAAGCGCGTTCCGCAGCTCTATCGGCGTCAGCCTCCATCTGGACCTTGTTCTCGGCGGCGCCGTCGACGTCCTGGGGTTCTCCCGCGACGCTGGAGTCGTCGGACATCTGCGGGGAGCCGTCCCCGCTCGGCAGCCGTATCAGGTCCCGCGGGGGCCTCGGGTCGCTCGGAAGACCGCTGAGCAGGTCTTTCGCGTCCTCGTTTCCGGATCGTCTAGCCATAGGTTATTCAACCTCGTCCTTACGGAACGGCTGGCATGAGGGCGCTTGTTACTTGGAAAAAAGCTCTCTTAGTCGGGTATTGACGCCGATGATCTGTTCTTCCAGGTCCCTTGGGGGCGGGAGGCTTTCGTCGTCCGAGGTCAGTAGGCTTTCCTGGATTTCCTGTAGGTGTCGCTGCTCGAGACGCCGCATTGACTGCTCCAAGGCAGCTTTGGCGTCGGGCCGTCCGATCGGCGTCAGGTCTATCTGCGCGAGGTGGTCGAGATGCTCATTCAGACTGTCGTCGAGTCGATCTCGCAACTCTTCTATTGTAGTGCAGTCACGCAGACAGGTAAACACTTCTCGGTTCTCTGTCTTGCGAAAATGTTCTGGGCTGAGGTTCTCTGCGAGCGGCCTCAGCTCGGTTCGCTCCACGAGCAGCTTTATCGTGAACTCCTCCAGGGCGTCTCTGCGATCGGCCGTCAGCGGCGACAGGGCGGCGTCCGGCGGCGCCTCGGCCGCTCGGCGCCTCGGCGCCGTCGGGCGGGGCCGGCCGACGCTCGCCTCGAGGGCCGCCTCGCTGACGTCGAGGGCCTGCGCGAGCATGCGGAACAGGCGCTCCTGCTCGAACGCGTTGCTCGTCGCCGTGACCAGCGGAAGCAGCGTCTCGGCGGCCTGGGCCTTGCCGGAGTCGCTCGTCAGGTCGTACTTCGAGGCCATGGCGGGTATGGCGAAGTCCGGGAACGGCACGGCCTCGTCGATCAGGCGCTCCCACTCCTCCGGCGCCTCGCGGAGCAGCTGGTCCGGGTCGCGGCCGGCGGGAAGCGCCGCGATCTTCAGATCGAGCAGGCGCGACTGATAGAGGGTTCCCACCGAACGGCGGCTCTCGACCACTTTCTGCCGCTCGAATACCCGCCACGACGACTCCAGGCTGCGAAGCGTCGCCTCCTGCCCGGCCGCGTCCGGGTCGAGCGCCAGGACGAAGGTCTCGGCGGCCGACCGTATCAGCCCGACCTGCCGCTCCGTCAGCGCCGTGCCCATTGACGCCACCACGTTGGGGTGACCGAGCTGATGGGCCGCGATCGCGTCCATGTAGCCCTCGACGATGACCGCCGTGTTCCGGGCCCGGATCGCCTCGGCGGCACGGTGCAGCCCGTAGAGCATCGTCCGCTTGTCGAAGACGCTCGTCGCCGCGGTGTTGATGTACTTGGGATCGGACCCGTCAAGCGACCGGCCTCCGAAGCCGGCCACGCGACCGCGCCGGTCGTGGATCGGGAACATCAGGCGCCCGTGGAAGAAGTCGCGCACCGAGCCGTCGTCGTCGCGGCGCAGCAGGCCCGCCCTGACGGCGTCCTCGACGTCGAAGCCGAGCGTCGTAAGGTGGGACTTGAGCTCGTCGCGGCCGGTGGGGCTGGCGCCGAGCTGGAACGCCTCGGCCGTCTTCCGGTCGACGCCGCGCTCCTTCAGATAGTCCAGAGCGCGCCGCGCGGCCGGCGCTTCCAGCGTCTCCTGGTAGAAGCTCGCTGCCTCCTGGTTTATCCTGAAGAGAACGTCGCCGCGCTCGCGCTCGCCGCGCTGCTGCAGCTCCACGCCCGTCTTCTCGGCCAGCATCCTGAGAGCGTCGCCGAAGTCGAGCTTCTCCTGGCGCATCACGAAGGAGAACGCGTCTCCGCCGGTCGAGCAGGCCCCGAAGCAGTGCCAGCTCTGCCGCTCCGGGTTGACGACGAACGACGGTGTCTTCTCCGAGTGGAACGGGCATGGGGCCTTGAAGTTGCGGCCCGCCTTCCGCAGCGGGACGTACCCCGACACGACGTCGACGATGTCCAGTCTCGCCTTTATGTCGTCGACGGTGCTCATACTAGCTCGCCGGCTCCGCCTCCGACGCGGCCCGGTACGCGTAGCGGGTGATCTTCGTCATGGGCCGCCGGACGCTGCTCAGGTGCCACGAGATGTGGTCGACCGTCGCCCTGAGGTCGACGAGGTGGTCTCCGACCGCGCTCCAGTCGGCCTCGGAGCGCACGAGGCGCTCGAGCTGGTCCGCGAGCTCCTTCTGGGCGCCCCACAGGTCTCCGAGGTCGGTGCTCAGCGCCGCCAGCTCGCCTTCGAGGCTGTCGGGCAGCCCCATCTCCTGGAGCTTGGCGACGACGCTGTGGGCGGCCATCCCGGTGCGCCGCGCGTGCTGCTGGTCCGGCTCCATCGCGTCGCCGTCCCTGCCGTCCGGACCTTCGTTCATTCTCAGCTCCTGCCCGTCGTTCGCTGCCCTACGCCGCCGTCCGTCGTTCCCGCGAACGCGGGAATCCATCCCCGGTACGGCGCGTCCGCCATGGCCCGGCAGTCCGCCCCGCCGTCCGTCATTCCCGCGAACGCGGGAATCCATCCCCGGTACGACGCGCCCGCCATGGCCCGGCAGTCCGCCTCGCCGTCCGTCATTCCCGCGAACGCGGGAATCCATCCCCGGTACGACGCGCCCGCCGTGGCCCGGCAGGCCGCCCTGCCGTCCGTCATTCCCGCGAACGAGGGAATCCATCCCCGGTACGACGCGCCCCCGAAAAACATCTACTCCTACGGGGCCGCGTAGTAGGTCAGGTACATCGTCCACGGCTCCCTGATGAGCTGCAGCGCCGACTGCTGCGGCTCGTCCGCCATCTTCTGTATGTTCTGGAAGATGCGCTTCCACAGGTCGTCGACCTCCAGCTTCCACGGCGCGTACTCCAGCCCGTGGACGTCGCGCTGCATCGCCTCGAGGTGCTCGTGGATGTGCCTGATCTGGTTGCGCACCATACGGGTGCGTATCCTGTCGGCGACCGTCATGCAACCGACCCCAAGCGCCCGCCGAGCGCGTCGGACACTCCGGGCGCGATCTTCTCGGCGGCGCGGATCGCGTACCAGTCAGTCATCCCGGCGACGTAGTCGACGACGGAGCGCTCGTTGCCCGCGAGCTCCGGCGGGACCTCGTCCGGGTGCTCGCCATAGTGGGCGTAGAGCACGCGGATGATGTTCCTTGCCGCCGCTTCCTCCGGCGCCCGGTCCTCGGAGAGGTAGACCCGCCGGAACATGAAGTCCCGCATCGCGTTCAGTGCGTCGCGCACGGCGCGGCTCATCGTGATCGAGGGCCGGCCGCCGTTGGCGGCGGGGTCCTCGCCCGCGGCGGGCCACGAGCTCGCCACGATGTCCGTCACCATCGTAGTGATGCGCTCCGAGTGGCTCTCGCCGAGCGCGTGGATGACCTCGGCCGGCAGCCCGTCGGGACGGAGCATCCCGGCCCGAAACGCGTCCGCGAGGTCGTGGTTGAGATAGGCAATGGCGTCCGAGACGCGGCATATCTGCCCTTCGAGCGTCAGGTCCTCCGTGAGGGCCGGGTCGAGGAAGTCCCCCTGCGGCTTGGAGTGGCTCTCTATGCCCTGGCGGACCTCCCACGTCAGGTTGAGGCCGGCGCCGTCCTTCTCCAGCCTGTCGACGATCCTGAGGCTCTGCTCGGCGTGTCGGAAGCCGTCCGGGCAGATCTCGTCCATCTCCTCCTCGCCGGCGTGGCCGAACGGCGTGTGTCCCATGTCGTGGCCGAGCGCGATCGCCTCGGTCAGGTCCTCGTTCAGGTTGAGCGCGCGGGCGATCGTGCGGGCGATCTGGGCGACCTCCAGCGTGTGCGTCAGCCGGGTGACGTAGTGGTCGCCGGTGGGCGCGATGAACACCTGCGTCTTGTGCTTGAGCCGGCGGAACGCCTTGGAGTGGATGATCCGGTCGCGGTCGCGCTGGAACTCCGTCCGGATCGGGTCGACCCCCTCGGGTCGGGCGCGGCCCCGGCTGCTAGCGGACGTTGCGGCGAACGGCGACAGCGCCTCTTCTCTCTCTTCCAGGCGCGCCCGGACGCTGGCCTGGGTGCGGAGAAGAGGGTCGAGGGTGGACTGTGGCACGGTGATACGGTCCTCGCGTGTCCGCTGCCGCGGGGCCGATTTGGACCGGCATCCGGCCGCGGCGGGGCTGTCCCGATTCTAACACAGCGCCCTCTCGCGGGATGTCGCCGGCCGGGCGCCGTCGACCGGGATGCGAACCCCGAGCGGGGAGACCGACGAGCGGCCGCCGATGAATCCGTTTGCGCGCCCGCTTCGTATAAAACAGTGGCGACTGATGCTGAACTTCTTGTGTACGATGAGATTGCGATGTTCGAGAGCGCGTGAGATGCGAGAACATAGTGGCAAGCCTGGTCTAATGGCGCTTCGGATGAGTGCCGTCTCCGCGACGTTGTCGGTGATGAGTTTGGTCGCGGCGTCCTGCGCGTCACCTACTTCCCAAGCGCCCGATCCGACGTCGACCCCCTCGGCCACGCCGCCCGCTATGGGGGAGCAGGCCTCGGCCGATCCGACTCGTACCCCCACGTCGACTGCGACGCCGCCCCCTTCGGGAGCACAGGACTCTGGATCCGAGCCTGAGCCCACGTCGACCCCGACGCCTACGCCAACTCCGTCGCCTTCCGAGGAGCAGACGTCCGATCCCGTGCCCCCTGCGACGACGACGGTGGCCGTGACGACTACGCTTGTCGTCGTATCCTCCCCGCCGCTGGGGGACTGCTACGGTGGGGCGCTGTCTGAGGACCCGATAATCTGCTATGTGGTCAAGCGGGCAGAGGCCGAGGGTCTGATAGACGTGTTGGGCGTCTACGAAGGCGGCGAAGGAGGATACCACCAACTGTACGTCTCGATCCGCCAAGAGTTGACTCAGGAGTTTGTGGGTTTCTCGCTCGGCACGATGTACACGTTCTACCAGAATTGGCCTGAGCTGTTGCCGAAAGAGAAGTACGCCCCGACTCTGGGCAGGCCCTGCACGGCCTTTCCGAATTGCTATCTCTTGGCAAAGTGGCAGCGCAATAGAGCCGCCTGGGACCAGCGCCGTCTACTGCCTGCGCCCACCCGTTATCAGTGGGCGCAGTTCGTTCCTGGTGGGGAGCCGGGCAGGCGGGATGTTCCCGGGTGGGCGTCATGGCGCCAGTTGTGGCCTCCGGCGTCGGCGCAGCAGGGTGCGGCGACACGTGATGCTGGCGGGGGTCCGGCGTTCGACGTGTCGGACGTGGACGTGACGAACTTCCCCGAGATCGACGTGAACGTGTGCGCGCGTGAATTGTCCAATCAGTCTTGCGGCTGGTGGCTGAGGTTGCCGGATGTGGGCATTGCGGGCTTTCATGGGGCGAGGGGACGGTATTACCAGATCAAGAACGCACCCACCGACGAGGCTGGCCTCGAGGCGATCAAGCGGAGGATCAATCCCTGCTATGACGTCGTGGGCCAGTGTAGGTATACGGATGAGGATGGACGCACGCTAATTGCGAACAATAGATCGACCACGACGTTGGAGATAGTCCCTGTCAAGTACGACTATCGGGACCTGTGGCGTTGGGCGATCGTTCTGAGGCGTTTCGCATTATCTGCCGCCAACACGATAGGCGTCATCGACGCAGGGGTGTGGTGGAACCAGAAGTCTCAAGGGGGGTTGGTAATATGGCCGGCGGTGTTCCTGAACGGCCTGACGGGGGTTACAAAGAACGAGGCTGCGGAAATCCGGGAGACGATCATGGTGATTACGCGCGGCGACCAGCAGGTAGTGGTCAATGCCCTGCCGACGCTACTGCCGCTGCTGGGGATACCGGTAGACGCGGTGGGAGTTGTTTATCGCCAGCACTGAGCGCCGGCTGGGGCAGTCAGCGCTGCCGGTGACGTAGCTGTCCGGGCTCAGCCGAGACGCGAGAGCGCGCCGCATGATCTCCGGGGACGTTGCTCCGCGTCTGTGGATGCGGTCGTTGGACTGAGCGCTCCCCGGGCTTGGCTGGCGACTCTGTGTCCCGCGACCCTCGGGATGAATCCGCCAGCGCGTCGCGTTCGTATAAGTCTATGGTGGCCTGCGACGAAGTGTGAGTACCATGCGGATGCGACCACCGGGAGGCAGGATGCGAGAGCTTAGCTGGATGCGTGATGGGCCGGTGCTTCGGCTGTGTGCGTTCGCGGCGTCGTTGGCGTTGTCGAGCCTTGTGCTGATGGCGTGCGCGTCACCTACCGCCCAAGCGCCCGACTCGACGTCGACGCCCACGGCGACGGTAAGTGGTGAGCAGGCCTTGGCCGATCCGACTCGTACCCCCACGTCGACGGCGACGCCGCCCCCTTCGGGAGCACAGGACTCTGGATCCGAGCCTGAGCCCACGTCGACCCCGACGCCTACGCCAACTCCGTCGCCTTCCGAAGAGCAGACGTCCGATCCCGTGCCCCCTGCGACGACGACGGTGGCGGTGACGACTACGGAGGTGATAGCCGCTGGTCCGCCGCTGGGGGACTGCTACGGTGGAGCGCTGTCTGAGGACCCGATCATCTGCTACGTGGTGAAGCAGGCGGAGGCCGAGGGTCTGATAGACGTGTTGGGCGTCTACGAAGGCGGCGAAGGAGGATACCACCAACTGTACGTCTCGATCCGTCAGGAGTTGACTCAGGAGTTTGTGGGTTTCTCGTTCGGCACGATGGACACGTTCTACCAAAATTGGCCTGAGCTGTTGCCGAAAGAGAAGTACGCCCCGACTCTGGGCAGGCCCTGCTCGGCCTTTCCTTCGTGCTACCTCTGGCCACTCTGGCAAAGTAGTAGAGCCGCCTGGGACCAGCGCGAGCTGCTGCCTGCGCCCAGCCGTTATCAGTGGGCGCAGTTCGTTCCTGGTGGGGAGCCGGGCAGGCGGGATGTTCCCGGGTGGGCGTCATGGCGTCAGTTGTGGCCTCCGGCGTCGGCGCAACAGGGTGCGGCGACACGTGATGCTGGCGGGGGTCCCGCGTTCGACGTGTCTGACGTGGACGTGACGAACTTCCCGGAGATCGACATCAACGTGTGCGCTCGTGAGATCGGCTACGGCTGTAAGCTGTGGCTCGATTTCCCGGGCGTGGGTATCGCAGGTATGCACGGGGGGGGGAGCTCGGTATTACCAGATCAAGGACCTTCCCACCGACGAAGAAGAGCTCGAAGCGCTAAGGATGCTCTGAACAACCGGCTTCAGGCTGGGCCGAGTTGACCGAAGTGGTTTTGGGGGCGTTGAATTGCCTCATGGCGCCGTGGTGGGGGTTATTCTCGGCCTACAAACGGCCCTGACAGGGCGTTTCGCCGCCGTTAGGCCTGATTTTGGGCGCACTTATACAAGGCTTCACGCCGCCAGGTACTGTTCGGCCCTCATCAAGTTGGCAAACCCAAACAGCGTCATCAGCCGCTGCGTGTTCTTGGACAGACCCCTGTAGCGGACCTTGGAGTAGCCGAAGTGCCGTTTGATGTACAGGAACGGATGCTCCACCTTAGCTCTGACCGACGCTTTGCGCTTCTCTGACACCGCCTCAGGACTCTCAGGCTCCAGCTTCCGACGCTGGCCGGGCCTCATCGCCACCTGCCACTCCACATCCAAGCCCTGGTTGCCCGGCCTCTTGTCAACTCCCTGATACCCAGCATCTCCCCACACCTGAGACTCCCCACCGTGCAGCAACCGGGGCAACTCAGTCAGGTCATGCACGTTCGCAGATGTCGTGGTCATGCTGTGCACCACTCCCGTCTGCGAGTCTACACCGATGTGGACCTTCATCCCGAAGTGCCACTCGTTACCCTTCTTCGTCTGGTGCATCTCGGGGTCGCGCTCTTTAGCCCGATTCTTCGTCGATGAGGGCGCCGCTATGATGCTCGCGTCCACTATCGTCCCCTCCTGAAGACGGAGACCCTTGGACTCCAGATAGCGGTTGATCTCCTCGAACAGACCCGCGCCCAACTCATGCTCTTCCAGCAGGTGGCGGAAGTTCAGAATCGTCGTCTCGTCCGGCAGCGGCCCAGACAGTCTCAGCCCTACGAACCGCCTCACCGATTCGACCTCGTAGAGCATGTCCTCCATCCCAGGGTCGCTCAGGTTGTAGAACAACTGCACGCAGTGTATCCGTAGCATCGCCGACAACTCGTAGGGACGCCGACCTCGGCCAGCCTTGGGATAGAACGGTCGAATGCGCTCTTCCAACTCTTCCCACGGGATCAGTCCATCCATGCGCTCAAGGAACTTCTCCCGCCGAGTCTTTCGCTTCTTGCTCTCGTAGTCCAAGTCCGCAAACGTCGGCTGGTTCATTGCCTCTCCTCCCCCGTCTTCAGGCCTTGGCCCTATGTTACTATCCCGCAAACCACCGGGACTTATTCAGAGCATCCCTAAAGCACAGGCTGGTTCCATGCCATGACGTGGTCGGCCAATGTCCGTATACGCACGAAGATGGAAGCAGGCGAATTGCGAACAGGACATCGACCCTCACGGTGGAGATAATTCCGGTCAGGTACGACTTTCAGGACCTGTGGCGTTGGGCGATCGTATTGGAGCGATTCTCACGATCCGCCGCCAACACGATAGGCATCATCGGCGCAGGCGTGTCGTGGAACCAACAGCTCACCGGGGGAGGGGTGGTGTACCCGCGGGTGTTCCTGAACGGCCTGAGTGCGGCATCCGGGCCTGCGGATATCCGCGAGACGATCATGGTCCGTACGCGCGGCGACCAGCAGGTGGTTGTCGATGCCCTGCCGACGCTGCTGCCGCTGCTGGGCATCCCCGTCGACGCGGTGGGAGTGGTCCACCGGCGCCACTGAGCGCCGGCCGGGGCAGTCAGCGCTGCCGGGCTCGTCGCCGTCCGGGCTCAGCCGAGACGCGAGAGCGTAACTGGGACATTGCCGTCGACGCGGTGGGGATTGTTGCCGCACGCCGGTATTTGCCAGCTCTCCGCAACGCGGGGAGTTCCCGATACGGGTGAGATGCGTCGGACAGCGCGTCCTGGTCGTCAGGCCACCGATCCCAGGCACCCTCGCCGACGACAGTTCTGGGAGAACACAGGTAGAGCGGCCCGCCTGAGCTTGGGCGCTGTGCGGAGCTACGGCGCAGCGCGGCGCCAGCGGGTGCCTTGGGGCTTGTCCTCGAGCATGTAGCCCAGATCAGCCAGGGAGTCGCGGATGTCGTCCGCGCGGGCGAACATCCTGGCCTTGCGCAGCTCGGCGCGGGCCTCGATCAGCGCGTCGACGAGCCGCGACGGGTCGGCGCCGTCGCCGCCGGCCGCTGCGGCATCGATCCGCGCGGCCAGCTCTTCGCTGCCGTCGGCCCGCAGGCTGTCGCAGACAGTCGCGACGACGCCCAGCAGGGAGTCGACGTCCCCGGCGGACGACGGCGCCTCCAGCGTCAGACCGAGGACGCAGGCCATGCGTCGAAGCGCGGTCTGCGCGTCCGATACGCCGCGGCCCTCTTCGGCCGCGCGGTTGATCTCATGGGCGAGGTCGAACAGCGCCGCGATGGCCCTCGGCGTGTTCAGGTCATCGTCCATCGCCTCCACGAACCTGCCCGCGATCTCGTCCGCGGCCAGCGGGTCTCCGCCCTCGCCGCCGCCGGCCGAGGCGGCGTTCCTGAGGCGCTCCGCGGCCCGCTCCTGGCCCGCGACGCGGTCGTCGGCGTATACGAGCGGGCTGCGGTAGTGGGAGCTCAGGAAGAACAGCCTGAGCGCGTCGGACGAGTACGTCTCCAGCGCGGCCTCGATGGTCACGAGGTTGCCCAGCGACTTGCTCATCTTGTCGCCGCCCATCATCAGCAGGCCGTTGTGGACCCAGAACCGGGACATCTGCGCGCCGCCGTTGTGGGTCTCCGACTGCGCGATCTCGTTCTCGTGGTGCGGGAAGATCAGCTCCTGCCCGCCGCCGTGTATGTCTATGGTCTCGCCCAGGTAGCCGAGGGACATGGCGCTGCACTCGATGTGCCAGCCGGGGCGTCCCGGCCCCCACGGACTGTCCCAGGCAGGCTCGCCCGGCTTCTGGCTCTTCCACAGGGCGAAGTCCATGTCGTCGCGCTTCCGCTCGCCGACCTCGACGCGCGCGCCGGCGATCATGCTGTCGAGGCTGCGGCGGCTCAGCTTGCCGTAGTCGGGCCTCTGGCGCACGCTGAAGTAGACGTCCCCGTCGGCGACGTAGGCCTCCTCCTTGCGCACCAGGTCCTCGATGATCTCGACCATCCCGGGGACCTCCTCGGTCGCCTTGGGATAGACGTGGGCCCTGAGCACGTTGAGCGCGTCCATCTCCCGCAGGTAGGTCTCGACGTTGCGGTCCGCGAGCTCCCGCACGGTGGTGCCCTGCCGGGCCGCGCCGTCGATCATCTTGTCGTCTATGTCGGTGAAGTTCTCGACGTGCCTGACCGCGTGGCCGCTGTACTCGAGATAGCGGCGCAGCACGTCGAAGACGACGGACCGCAGGGCGTGTCCGACGTGCGCCTGCGAGTATGGGGTGATGCCGCAGACGTACATCTTCACCACGTCGTCGGCGGGGGCGAAGTCTTCGACCTTGCGGCTGAGGGTGTTGTAGAGCTTCATCGAATACGGTCGAGCGTTGCCACGGCCATCGCGGCGATCCCCTCGCCGCGCCCCGCGAACCCGAGGCCGTCGGTGGTCGTCGCTTTCAGGTTCACCGAATCGGCGGTGACGCCAAGCGGCTCGGCCAAGCTGTGTGAGGCTGCGTCGAGGACCGGACTGAGGCGGGGCGATTCGGCGACTATTGTAGCATCGACGTACACGGGCCGCCATCCGCTCTCAGCGGCGAGCCTGACCGCCTCCGCCAGCAGTGTGAGGCTGACCGCGCCTCGGTAGCGTTCGTCGTCGGACGGGAAGTGCCGCCCGATGTCTCCCAGCCCGGCGCCGCCCAGGACCGCGTCGACGACGGCGTGCGTCAGGACGTCGCCGTCGCTGTGGCCCAGCAGCCCGCGGTCGAACGGCACCGTGACGCCGCCCAGCACGAGCGGCCGGCCCTCGACCAGCGGATGAACGTCGTAGCCTATGCCGGAGCGTGTCGTCACGCCGGGTCACCCGCCGACCCGCCGGCCCTGCGGGCGAGGACGACCTCTGCGACCGCCATGTCCTCGGGAGTGGTCACCTTGAGGTTGTCGTAGGAGCCCATGAACAGCGTGACCGTCCCTCCGCGCGCCTCGACCATCGCGGCGTCGTCGGTGAAGTCGCCGTCGAAGACGTCGTGGGCCTCCCTGAGCACGGCCGTACTGAAGACCTGGGGCGTCTGCGCGGCCCAGAGGCCGTCGCGGTCTATCGTCTTCAGGACTCGGCGGTCCCTGGCGGCGAGCTTGATCGTATCCTTCACGGGCACGGCGGCTATGGCGGCGCCGTGGCGGTGCACGGCGGCGACACCCCGGGCGATCGTCGCCGCGTCGACGCACGGCCTGGCGCCGTCGTGGACTATCGTGGAGCCGGGGTCCGGCATGCCGTCCAGCCCGATCCGGACCGAGTCCTGGCGGCGCCCGGCGCCCATACGCACGTCGATGACCTTGTCGAGGCCGTTCTCATTGACGATCCGCCGGCAGGCCTCGAGGTTGTGCTCGGCCACGACGAGGACGATGACGGAGACGGCGGGTGACGCGTTAATCGCTTCGAGGCTGTAGAGCACCAGCGGCTTGCCCAGGAGCGGGGCCATGATCTTGTCGAGGCCGCCCATCCGGAGGCTGCGCCCGGCCGCGACGACGATCGCCCCGGCCGCGCCGGGGTAGTCGCCCTGTCGAGATTCTGGAGTCCGTTGCATTTGACCTGCGAAAGCGCCAGAACGATACCATACAACGCGCCCAAGGTGCAGAGCCGCCGATACGCGCCGCTGCTACTCCGGTGAAGTGGCGCTCTCAACGATTCGTCATTCACTCGCCGGTCGCTCCCGACGCGGTGGCGACCTGAAGCCGGAGTCCCAGGGCGCGCACCACCTTGAGCACGGTGGCGAACTCCGGGTTGCCGTCGGGAGACAGCGACTTGTAAAGGCTCTCCCTGCCCAGTCCGGTTTCCTGCGCCACTAACGCTATTCTGCGGGCGCGGGCGATGTCTCCCAGGGTCGCCATTATCAGGCTCAGGTCTCCTTCTTCCAGGGCGACGTTCAGGTAGGCTGCCATGTCCTCCTCGGTCTCCAGATGCTCCGCCGGGTCCCACGGCCGGGTTTGCGTCCTTGCCATTGCTGATGCCTCCTATAGTCCCCTGGCCAGCTCAAGCGACCTTAGTATGTCCCGCTCCTGACTGTCCTTGTCGCCTCCTGCCAGAAGGACAATCAGGGCATCGCCTCTCCGCACGAAGTACACCCGGTAGCCTGGCCCGTAGTTGATGCGAATCTCGGAAACGCCTTCGGCCACCGGCCTCACGTCTCCCGGGTTCCCCAGGGACAGTCGACGGATACGGCTATCGATTCGCACCCTCGCCTGCCTGTCCCGAAGCCGCCTGAACCAGCGGGCGTATGTCTCGGTCTGGCGAATCTCGACCATCGCTCTATTGTAGGCCACAGGATACCTTGATGCAAAGAAGGGAGTCGGCGCATGACGCAGTGCAGGCCAGTCTGTGAGGTTCGCCGATCAGGACTGGGCTGCGCTGCTCAGGTGAACGGTTGCGGCGCTAGTACCCGGCGCGCTTGTCGCCGACGTACAGGAAAGGCTCGCCGGCGAGGAACCTGCGCAGGTTCTCCTTGAAGACCTCGCGATGCCCCTTCGGCATTTCCGGCGTGACGTGCCCGGTGTGCGGCGAAATTATGACGTTCTCCTCGCCCCACAGCGGGCTGTCCTCGGGCAGCGGCTCCTGCGCGAAGACGTCGAGGCCCGCGCCGGCGACGTGGCCGGACTGCAGCGCGTCGAGCAGCGCGTCCTCGTCCAGGATGCCGCCTCGCGAGATGGCTATCACGTAGGCGCCCCGTTTCATCAGCACCAGCCGCCGCCGGTCGATCAGGCCCATCGTTTCGCGGGTGCGCGGGGCCGCTATGACGAACCAGTCCGAGAGCGCGAGCGCCTCATCGAACCGCTCCAGCCCCCAGACCTCGTCGACTCCCTCGGGGACCGGATCAGTACGCTTGTCGACGCCGATGACGGTCATCCCGAAGCCCTTGGCCCGCCGCGCCACGGCGGCGCCGATAGCGCCGACGGCCAGGATGACCATGGTCCGGCCGCTCAGCTCCACGAACCGGCTGTTGTACTCGCCCGCGGCCCAGTGGTGCGCTCTCTGGTCGGCCAGCAGGTCGGGCCACCTGTGCGCGAGCATCAGGATCATTCCGAAGACGTGGTCTCCCAGGGCGTCGGCGTGCGGGTCGTGGCCGGGCGCCCTCGCCGGCGTGATGACGACATCGCTCTCCACGAGGTCCGGTCGGTGCATGACGAAGTCGAAGCCCACGCCCGGGTTGGCTATCCACCGCAGACGCTCGGCCGCGGCGAACGCCTCCTCGTCAGGGGGGCCGTATATCGCGTCGGCGTCCTTTATCTCCCGCAGCAGCTCTTCCCGCGTCTCCGGCGTGGCGAAATCGACGTCCGGGAACTCCGCTCTCAGCTCCGCGGGGAACTCTGCCGAGTAGATCAACGCGTTCTTCTCGAGAACGATCTTCATCTGGGTGACGCTCCTGTAGACGCTAGCCGCCGCCCCATTCGAGCACGGTGCGGCGCATGACCTTGTCCTCGTCGATTTCCACGCCGAGCCCCGGCGCGTCCGTCAAAGTTACCACACCGCCGGACGGGACCACCGGCTCCTCGAAGAAGTGCTGGTGGACGACGCTGTGGTTGACGAGATACTCCAGCAGCGGGCACAGCGAGGCGGGCTGGGCGGCGAGCACCTGCACGGTGACCGCGGTGTGCGCGTGGGGCACGACCTCGACCTCGTACGTCGAGGCCAGCGCGCATATCTTGACCAGCTCCGTGATGCCGCCGGCCCAGAGCACGTCCGGCTGGATCACGTCGGCGGCGCCGGCGTCGAGCAGGGCCTTGAACCCCCATCGCGTGTACTCGTGCTCGCCGGTCGACACCGGAAACGGTATGGCCCTGCGCACGGCGGCGCACGCGTCGATCTGGTCGGCGAAGACGGGCTCCTCGATCCATCTCGGCCTGTACCGGGCGATGCGCTCGGCCATCGCGATCGTGTAGCGCACGTCCCAGCTCTTCCAGCAGTCGAGCATTATGTCGACGTCGTCGCCGACCGCATCGCGCACGGTCCGCACCAGCTCGACGTTCTTCTCGACGCCTTCCGGCCCCGACGCCGGGCCGTGACGGAAGAACCACTTCGTGGCCCTGTAGCCCTGGTCGACGATCTGCCGGGCGCGGGCCCTGATCTTGTCCGGCTCGTGCGAGTAGCCGAGCGCGCTGGCGTACGCCGGCACCTCGTCTCGCAGCGGCCCGCCCAGCAGCCTGTAGACCGGCAGCCCCGCCAGGCGGCCCTTGACGTCCCAGATCGCGCAGTCGACGGCGCTGAGGGCCTGCATGGGAGAGCCCTTGCGCCCGTGGCCCTCGACGGCGCGGTACATGATGTCCCAGATGCGCTCGTGGGCCCTCGGGTCCTGTCCCACGACGTGCGGGCGGACCAGGCGGTCGATCAGGAACGCCTGGACCTCGTCTATCGGCCCGGCGAACCCGGTAACGCCCTCGTCCGTCTCGACCTCGACGAAGATGCACGAGACCGGGAGTCGGCCGTCGACGACCTCGGCGCCCATGCGGGCGCCCATCATCTCAGCCGGGCCGCGTTTACGGTACTCGGGATAGGCGTCCAGCGGCACCGCCAGCCGCTCCTCCCATATCGGCTCGTCGCGCTCTATTTCGCCGTCGAGCTGCACCGATCGGACGTCGGTGATCTTCATTCGGACGCCTCCTTATGCCAATTCGTCCTGACTGCGCCGCGAATTGCCAACCCGTAGTGGCGGGTTTCAAACCCGCCCTCACCGTCGGTACAGGACGCAGCCCGAATCCACGCACGTGTGGCCTGATCACGGCGACTTGGCATTGGACGCGCGGCCGGTCCCGGCCGGCGCGAATGATATCAGACGCGGAACCGCCGGCAACCGTCAGGAATCCCAAATGACCCACCTCCGTCATTCCCGCGCAGGGAGACCCTTGCAGAACCGTCATTCCCGCGCAGAGCCTGCCCTCGTGAAGACGGGGGGCGGGAATCCAGGGGTGGGAGAGGGGATGGGTTCCCGTCTCCACGGGAACGACGGGGCCAGCGCACCCACCTCCGTCATTCCCGCGCAGGGAGACCCTTGCAGAACCGTCATTCCCGCGCAGAGCCTGCCCTCGCGTAGACGGGGGCGGGAATCCAGGGGTGGGAGAGGGGATGGGTTCCCGTCTCCACGGGAACGACGGGGCCAGCACACCCACCTCCGTCATTCCCGCGCAGGGAGACCCTTGCACAACCGTCATTCCCGCGCAGAGCCTGCCCTCGTGAAGACGGGGGCGGGAATCCAGGGGTGGGAGAGGGGATGGGTTCCCGTCTCCACGGGAACGACGGGGCCAGCGCACCCACCTCCGTCATTTCCGCGCAGGGAGGCCCTTGCACAACCGTCATTCCCGCGCAGAGCCTGCCCTCGTGAAGACGGGGGCGGGAATCCAGGGGTGGGAGAGGGGATGGGTTCCCGTCTCCACGGGAACGACGGGGCCAGCGCACTCACCTTGACGCAGGTGGGAGTTACGCAAAGGTCTCCGAACGCGGGAATCTATGCCCGGCATGGTGCGTCATCGCGACGCCGAAAGCGGGCCGTAACGTCGGCCGGCCCAATCAGGTTGGGGAATCCAGGCAGGTGACGCTCCCTCAACCCGTTCACCCCGAGTAGCGCCGATGCTTCAGCGACGCGTATCGAGGGGCGCACGCAGCGTCTGACCGAACGTGAACAGTAGCGTACGCCAACCGCCGAAGCCGCCGGCGCGAAGCGGCTGGCTACTGCGGCTCGCTCTGAGGCCTGGTCTTCGTAAGCTTGATCGTGCCGATCCGGAGGCCGTCCATCTTCGTGACCTCCACGTTGAGGTCTCGATACTCGAACTGCTCGCCCTCGGTCGGGATGTGCCCCAGCGCATCCAGAACGAATCCGGCGACGGTGTCGAACTCGCCCTCGGGAAGCTCGATTCCCAGCTCCTCCATGGCCTCCTGTATGTCCATGCCGCCGTCTATCTGGAAGGTGTCGGCCCCCAGCGCCTCGTACTCCTCCTCGGCGCTCAGGCCCTCTTCGCCCACGCGCCCCACGACCTCCTCGAGCAGGCTCCGTATCGTGACGAGCCCGGCGACGCCGCCGAACTCGTCGATGGCCACCGCCATCTGGTTGCCGGTCCGGCGGCTCTCATCGAACAGCTCCGCGATGCGCTTGGTCTCCGGCACGAAATAGACGTCCCTGGTGAAGTCCGTGACCGACTCGTCATGGGGTATCGACCTCGATGACATCGCCCGCAGGATGTCCTTGGAAGACAGGATGCCCACGATGTTGTCGGTCGACCCCTTGACGACGGGAAACCGCGTGTGCGAGTGGTCGCGGTAGATCGTGAGGAACTGCTCCAATGTGGCGCCGCGCTCCACGAACACGATCTCCGTCCGCGGGGTCATCACCTCCCGGACCTGCCGGTCGCCGAACCGGAACACTCGCTCCAGCCGGTCGGCCTCGCCCGGATCGAACTCGCCCTCGGCCTCGCCGATGTCGATCAGCGAGCGTAGCTCCTCCTCCGTGATGGACGCGTCGGTCTCGCCGTCGCTCCTCCCTATGTCCGCGACGCGGCTGGCCCACTGAAGCACCACGACGATGGGCCAGAACGCCAGCTCGACCAGCTTCAGCGGACGGGTGAACAGCATCGCCACGCCCATCGGAAACCGTACTGCGACGGTCTTCGGTATGACCTCGCCCAGTATCAGCAGAGTCGCCGTCCCCACCACGGTGGCGACGACGAGGCCCGTGCCCTCGTCGCTGATGACGTCCAGGATCAACGCAGTGGTAATCGCCGTGAACGCGACGTTGACCACGTTGTTGCCCAGGAGAATGGTCGACAGAAGCCGGCCGGGGTTCGCCAGCATACGCGACACCCGCCGCGCGCCCGGGACCCCCTCCTGCACCAGGTGAGCGAGTCTCGCTGTCCGCTGGACCGAGAGAAACGCCGCCTCGGAGCTGGAGAAGAACGCCGACAGGGCCACGCACAGAACGACGATGGCCAGCTCGATTGGACCCGTCCCCGCCATCACTATCCTCCTGATCGCCGGTCGGACGCTCCGCCGCGCCCGTGGGATGCGGTAGATCATACCAATCAATGGAGCGCGGCGCGTGCCGACCGCGTTCCTCTCGGGGTTTGGGCTGTCTGCACACGACCCGTTTGCCCTGAGCGCCCCGGCGCTACTCAGGGTGAGCGGGTTGTGTCGCCTGCTCAAGTTTGGACCGCTACGAGCGGACGACAGGTGGGCCGCCGCTTCGGTCGACGAAAGTCGTAGGCTGCTGGCCTCCGACGCACACCGTCGGTGCTCACGAGACTGTCCCTCAGATGTGAAGCCGCGGCGAGAGTCGTAGTGGCAATCGTTGGCGCCAAATGGGATGGATCGCGATGAGCCATGAGGCGGTCTATCGCGTAGGTTGCTTCTGATCAGGAGGGACTGCGGCCATTGCGGCCGAAAAGGGTTGCATGGCTCAGCTACCCATCGTGAACCCGAATTGACATAGGCGAGTCGAGTGTGAGATAGTCGATATGGCAGTGAGCGCCGTGTGAGGGGTTCTTTGCACCTTCCAGGCCAGTGGGATACGAGATGGATGCGAGAGGTCGGGGACTGGACCAGGGTACGGCCGCTGACGATAGAGGACGGCGAGTAATTCGCCGTAAATGGTCGTCGGCTTTCCGAACTCCCTATGGGCTGGAGGTACACGGTGATGCGGTCCTTTGGCGGCAGGCTGGTTATAGGATGAGTCATCGTGCTGATCGTGTCCATGACGGTATCCGCCGCGGTGCTCGGTCAGGAGGAGTCGTCGGAGCCCAGGCCCCGTTGCAACTGGAACGCGTTCACACTGGAGTGTGAAGACCCGCCGCCCACGGCGACTCCGACTCCGACGCCGCCTCGGCCTCAGCCGCCGAAGCCTAAACCAAACTGCGATTTCAACCCCTCGACGTTCACCTGGGAGTGTCCTGAGCCCACGGCCACAAACACGCCCAGACCCACGGCTACAGACACACCCAGGGCCACGGAGACACCCAGGCCTACGCCCAGGCCCAGACCCACGGCCAGGCCGGCCACCGCCACACCGACGCCCGCGTCGCGCGGCTGGCTGACCGCCTCTCAGACGACCATCGACGTCGGTGGGTTGACGACGGTGACGGCGAGCTGGGAACCGCCGGGCCTGGCAACCTGGCTCGGCATCGCCTCCGACTCGACTGAGGTACTGTGGCGGAGCAGCCGGTGCTCGGGCACGTCGTCGCGGGACTGGGAGCCCGAGCCTGAGGCGAGGCTGACCGTGTACGGCTGCCGGGGTGGCACGGGCACGGTCGAGCTGCGGGCCGTTCGATCCACCGGCACGCTGCTGGCCAGCATCACGATCACGGTCAGGACGCCCACACCCACGCCGCCGCCGGACTCTGCGCCCCGGGGCGAGCTGAGTGCGACCAAGACGGCTGTCGACGTGGGCGAGACCGTAACCGTCAGCGCCGTCAACGTGTCGCCAAGCAATCAGAGCGTGTACATCGTGACCAACGGCCAGCTCGACTTTGCCCGTCCTGGCACGTGCCACTTCGAGATCAATCCTCGGAGCTCGGAAAAATCAGCGAGGTCCTGGACGCTGGAGGGTTGCAGTCCACCGGGAAGCGGCAGCGTGACCTTGAAGACGAGGCACAACGGCCAGACGCTGGTCCTGGACTCGATCACCATAGACGTGCGGACGCCGCCCACGCCTACCGCCGAACCCACGGCCACCACCACCACTCCCGTGGTCGTACCCACAGCCACGACCACCACCCCCGTGGTCGAACCCACGGCCACGACCACCGATACCGTGGACCCCTGCCGCACTTCGTCTGACAGTCGGGCGAAGTGCACGACTCAGCCCACGCCCACACCCACGCCGACGCCGACGCCCAGGCCCACTACCCTGGACACGCCAGGCAACGTCACGAGCACTCTTGGGCCCGGCGCCGGCACGATAACCCTCTCATGGGACGCCGTTACGGACGCCACCGGCTACGAAGTGGAACAGAAGGTGGTCAAGAGACTCCAGTTGGACGAGTGGAAGCCCTTGTTGACGATCACCGGCACCCAGGCCGTCGTAGGCGGTCTGGAGAACGACAAGAGCTACGATCACAGGGTGAGAGCCGTGAGCGCGCACGGCGAGTCCGAGTGGGCTGAAGTTACGACCGACTTGTCGGAGCGGCTGAAGCCACGGGGCCTCAGCGGCACTGTCACACCCTCCAGCATCGGCGAGATAACCCTCCAGTGGAGCGCCGTCTCGGTCGCCACCCGCTACGAAGTTCAGCAGAAGGTCAAGGACCCTTGGTGGGACTTTTTCGGCTGGTTCGACGACTGGGAGATTCTTCCGTTCGAAAACGTCGACATCACGATCACCGGGACCAAGGCCGTCGTCGGCAACCTCAGGTACGGCGCAACCTACGAACACCAGGTCAGAAGCCTGAACGCGGCCGGGCCGTCCGGCTGGTCGGCCTCCGTCAAGACGGACCTGTCGCTGGCGGCTCGAGGGCACCAGCAAGACCACACCGTGAGATATATGGTCGCGCCCATGTCGGCTACGCCAGACCCGGGCTTTCCCAATCCTGCGACGATCTTCCCGCCTGCGGTGCCTACGGCTGTGGCCGCCTGGAACGCGAGGATATCTGCGGACGGCTTCCTCATTTGCAAGGCGGCGACGGGAAGCTGCGACCAGACGAACGCCGACAGGCATACGATGACGGTGAGACTCTTGGCGACACCCAACGCCTGTGGCGGCATAGCGTGTGTCCGGCCTCAAGTGGGCGGCATCGCCAATCATCGGGGAGACGGGGAGATCATCCTCGAAGAGCGTCCAGTCGACTCGACGAACCCAAGGGCGCCAAACCGCAGGTACCGATGGACCGACGTACCCAGGCTCCACAACACATATGTGCCGTGGTTGCGTGGACAAAAGTGGGTTTACGTTGGGACAGTGCTGATTCACGAGTTCGGCCACCCCCTGGGCCCCATGACGTCCCAACCCCAAGCGTGATGGGGAACTCTTGGACGTACCCTAACATAAGGCAGAACGACGGCGACTATCTGAAGGAAGATCTACTCCGGGCACGTGCGAGGGGAGTGAAGGAGCCTATGGATATGTTCAACCGGGACCGGCTTCTGCTGCTGCTGCCGTGGTGTATCGTACTTCTGATTGCCGGGTGCGGTCAGTCGCCTCCTGAGCCCGAATCCACCGGCGACGCTGCGCCCTACGACCGGGCATGTCACATATGACGGTCCTACGTCCATGGAAGAGCGAATCGTCTGGTCCGACGTGCTGGCCAGGGTGCGGCTGATTTCGGTTGACGGCGCGGTGGTCGTTGAGCCGGGAGGCACATACCGCGGCGCACTGGAGTTCAGGTTCCGGGTGCTGGAGTACATCAAGGGCAACGGCAGCGCCGAGATCGTTGCCGTTACGATAGACGAGGGTCGATACGACACCGCAAGTGCGGCCAGGGCCGCCGTGCCCGGCATGGTCGCGACGCGGGATACCCGCTGGGACGGGCGGGAGGCCATCGTCTTCCTGGGAGACTACCATGCTCAGAACGGCAGGACGACGTACCTTCTTGGGGGGCATACCGTCTACGGGGAAGATGGTTACACGACGTACCTTCTTGTGGCGAGCCGGCACCTCAAAACTTGGCTGCCGGAGGGGGCAACGACTACTGGGACCGGGGCGCGTTCGACGGACGCCGCGGAGAAGCGGTTCCTGCTGGACGCGCCATCGGACGCGGGCGCACAGGGGTCATCGTCCCGGTCCGTGTCGCCTCCCGAGCCGACGATAACGCTGGGCGCATTCAAGGCTAGGGTTGCGGAGCTCAAGGCGGAGGTCGCCGCTGGCGACGGCTCGGAAGAGTACCGGAACTGCGTATTCCTCAAGTATAGTCGCCAGAGGAGTCTTGAGAGGAGCGCCGCAAATGGGGGGCTGAGGCCCAAGGCGACTGCCTACGACCTTGGCTCAGGCCTGCCTGCCGCAAGCCTGCCTGCCGCAAGCCTTCTCTACGAAGCCTCCAAAGCGGGGGTTCCAGGCAGGCCCGGGACGTACTGGCTCGATGGCAGAAACGCAGGCCTCTTCACGGTGGAGACCACGACTGCCCCGATTCCCTCAACTGCCCCGCTTGGTGACCGGACCACCACGGGCCTGCGCATCTCGACGGCTCGCCCGCTTCCCGCGGGAGACTACACGTTCGTCTCCGAGGTTCGATGGGGCGGATGGATATGCAGGACCCAATTCACGGAGTTGGAGAGGAGACTGAACCGGCACACGAGGACCGTGAACGTGACGTCTCCCCCGGGTTCAGTGCACGAGGCGTTCTTCGATCCGGTGGCCGTCGGCGCAGCCGTCGGGGCCGACGGGACCAACGGCGTCCTGAAGCCGGCCGCGTTCACGGTCGGCGGCGCGAGCGCGACGATCACGGGCCTGGAGTGGGAGTCCGGCGTCGTCACGATGGACCTGAACCCCTCCGCGTCCCTGTCGGGACACGCCGTCGACTTCATCGCGCTCGACGGCTCCGTGTCTCTCACCCTGTCGTTCGACGACGCCACGCAGAGCGGCGGCGCGCTGACCTGGAGCGTGGCGGCCCAGCCCTGGCACGCCGGCGACCTGCTCATGCTCCGCATAGGACCCGCCGCCACGACCCTTACTACGCCTACTACGCCCACGCCTACACCCACGCCCCTTACTCCGTCCACGCCTACACCGACGCCCACGCCCACCTCGACCGCTACGCCGACGCCTACACCCACGCCCACGCCCACGCCCACGCCTGAGCCTACGACGGCCGAGCCGATCACCGTCACGCTCATACCACGTGTCGACGGCCTCACCTTCTTCGACATAGACATCCAATGGAACTATTCCGGCACGTGCGAAAACTACTTGGTGGCGATCACCACCGCCACCAACTATCAGATATCGTTCCTGGGCTTCCACCCACCGGAAACGTCCTCACACTATGTGGAGGGAGGCTGGCTCTACGATAGCGTCCCCGATTTCTGGGTAGTCGTGGAATGCCGGGCCTCAGGTGACAGCCAGGAGGTCGGCCGCGCCTCCCTCAGAGCTGCTCACCCGGACAACAACTAGGCGCGCGATCAGTGCCGGGCGCGTTCGGCTGAAGAGCCGCTGGGGGCGGGAATCAGTCTTTGAGTGGGGGCGACACCAGCATTGACGTCAAGGTTGCGTGCGCCCTTCGATACGCGCCGGTGAAGCATCGGCGCTACTCGGGATGAACGGGGCGCTGGAGCATCTAGTCTGAACAGATACGCCGGGCCGAACGGCCGGCAGCCGCTCTAGGGATACTCTGAATAACCCATCAGCACAGCTTAATTTCCTATGTGTGGAGCTGCAGTCCACGGACTTATTCAGACCATCCCTAGAGCGGCAGCCGGACGGGCTTGCCGGTCTCGTGGGACATGACTATGGCGATGGCCGCCTCGGTGCAGGCGCGGCCATCGTAGCCGGTCACCGCCGGCTTCCTGCTCTCGCGAATGCTGGCGACGAACTCCTCGAACTCGGCCTTCCAGCCGACGTAGCCGGTGGCGGTGAGCTGTCTCGACATCGAGGTCCGGAACCAGTCCGGCGGCTCCATGTCCTGGCCCTCGAACGGCACATCCGTCCACCCGTCCTTGCCAAGGCTGAGGCCCGACTGTTCCGAGTGTTCGATCACGCCCCTGGTGCCGCCCAGGCGCCACCACGAGTCGGTCACGCCCGGATGAGCGGACGAGCCGAGCAGAGACGCGAAGACGCCGTTCTTGAACCTGATGCCGGCGAGGCCGTTGTCCTCGCCGTCGCCGCCGCCCACGTGGCGGCCCATGCCGACCGCGTACACCTCGTCGATCTCGCTGCCGGCCATCCACCGCGTGTGGTCGATCAGGATGGCGCCGGACCGCATGAAGAACCCGCCGCCCGTATCCCGCCATCGCGCCCACGCCGTATCGCCTAGACGGCCCTGCCTGAGGAACTCGCGGGTCATCCACACGACGTCGCCGACCTCGCCCGCGTCGACCATCTGCCTGGCTCTGACGTTGTACGGATAGAAGCGATGCGTGCCGCAGTACATCACGTTGACGCCGGACCGCTCCCCAGCGTCGATTATCCGGTCGCACTCCTGCAACGTGGCGGCGAAGGAGGTCTCCACCATCACGTGTTTTCCCGCCCTCGCGGCGGTCTCGGCGGGGCCCCCATGTGACCCCGACGTGGCGATGCTGACGGCGTCGATCGAGTCGTCGAGCACCATTTCGTCGACACTCGTGTACGCCTTCGCGCCGACCTGAGAGGCCGCCGCTTCGGCTCGCTCGCCGTCGATGTCGCAGACGGCCTCGAGGCTCACGCCGTCGAGCGAGTCGAACAGGACGGCGTGGCGCGTTCCGATCAACCCGCAGCCGACCACGCCGATGCCTATGTCGCTCATCATTTCCTCCTCAGATTCGAGAGCCGGTGCACCAGTGGCCGATACCGCTTGCACGGCCATCCGCGGTGCAACCAGGCTGGCGCGTATCATAGCCCTCCGGATGGGCTCCCGCCAGCCTCCCGGGGGTCTACCGGCAGGGCGCCGGCGCCAGATGTGGTAAGGTACCCGGCGCAGTCTGAGTGCCGCCCTGCCAGCTCTGCCCGACCCGGGACACGGTCGAAGGGCGACTTCCAGGAAGGAGCAAGCGGAATTGAGCAAGTATTACGACGAGGCAGTGCTGCCGCCCAGCATGAGACGTGACTTCGACGTCTATCGACGGATCGAGAAGCTCGGCATAGACTTGGGCACGTTCGACCGGCACGTTGTCTCGCTGGCGGGCGCCAACATCGCCGGGGCGGTCGTTCACGAGAGCGGCCTCGTATACTTGTCCGGAACGGCGGGCGGCACGCTACCCATGAACGAAGACCCCGACCGGATTCAGCACGGCTTCGAAGGCGCTCGGCACACGGCCGACGTGCTGATCACGACGCTGCACTGGACGCTGAGCTGCGGCGGCGAGGGCGATCTGAACGACTTGCTCTACACGGTCAAGGCCCTGGGCATGGTCGTGTCGCCCGGTGGAGGCGCGGTCGCGGTCGGGCCGCAGGTCACCAACGGCTTCTCGCTCAGGTGGCAGTCGGTCTTCGGCGGCGGCATGGGCGACTTCGCGGAGAACGGAGTGGACCCGGGAGGATTCTCCGGGGTGCACGCCCGGAGCGCGATGGGCGGGTTCGACGGTAAGTTCTCCATCGAGCCGGAGATCATCGTCGCGATACCGCCGGCACTGGCGCGCGACATCATAATGAACCGAGGCTGGGTGTTCCCGCTCCCGCCGGACATGCTCGCCAACGTCAAGGCCGCCCGCTAGCGGGAGACGAGCATGGCGGCGGGTCACCGGCCGGCCGAGTCGATGCGGGTCCTGGTCACCGGGGCGACCGGCTTCGTCGGCTCTCACACAGTCGCCGCGCTGGTGGAGCGGGGCCATGACGTGCGCCTCTTCGTTCGCGCCCCGGAGCGAGTGCCGGCCGCGCTGGACCCGCTCGGCGTCTCTGGCCTTCCCTACACGGTCGGGGACGTGACCGACCCGGCTACCGTGGAGGCCGCGATGGCCGGCTGCGATGCGGTGGTCCACTGCGGTTCGGTCTTCACGCTGAGCAGTCGAGACGGAGACATGGTACGCCGCACCAATACCATAGGCACGGAGATCGTGGTCGACACCGCCCACAGGCTCGGCCTCGACCCGATCGTGCACGTGTCGAGCTTCTCGGCGCTGCTGCCGCCCAACGGCCGCGTCCTGACGGCGCAGTCACCGGTCGGCAACCTGAGGGGCGCGTACTTTCAGTCCAAGGCAGACTCCGACCGCATAGCCAGGCGGTACCAGGAGGCCGGCGCCCCGGTGGTCATCACCTATCCCGGCACCGTACTCGGAGCCAACGATCCTCACCTCGGCGAGGTGCCGTCGTCGCTGGTGGACATCCTGAAGGGGCGCGCGCCGGTGATTCCGACCGGCGGGTTTCCGATCGTCGACGTTGGGAGCGTCGCCAGGGTGCACGCGGCGGTGATGCGCCCGGATCTGGGCGCCCGCCGCTACATGGTGACCGGAAGGTACACCACGGCGGCCGAGCTGATCCGAATGCTCGGCGAGGTCACGGGCAGGCGCATCCGCTTCGTCACGTTGTCAGCCCGGTTGTTGGCGCCCGTCACGCGGCTGGCGGACCTGCTGCAGCGCGTCGTCCCGCTGCGGCTGCCGATAAACGCGCAGGCGTTCGACGTCATGGTGTGGGACGCGCGCTGCGACGACTCGGAGACGACGAGGGAGCTCGGCATCGTCTATCCCGACGTCCGAGAGGCGCTGGCCGAGACGGTGCGCTGGCTGGCCCGCACAGGACGACTGTCCGCAAGAGAAGCAGGGCGCCTGGCGGAGTAGAAGCAAGGCCGGCGCGAAAGGGTAGCGGTGGATTCTCAAGATCTTGACACTGTTCGTTCGACCATGAGACCAATCATCCGAAGGTGCGGCGCATGCCCTTGTCATGCTGGGCGAGCTTGCGTAGTCTTTGCCCACCATGGGACGATCCCTCAGCAATGTAGGTGTCCGATCCAACCGGGAGTCGCCCATCCTCGGGCAGTCACCTTCGTAACCCTGTGAGTTGCATGTACCACCTTAACGTAGAGCCCAACCTGAGTAGACGACTCGGCGAACTCATACGCCTCGGCCACGCCACAGTCAAACTAGACTAAGGAAACCACATCAATGCCAGACGTCAACAATTACGCGAACGACCTCCTGCTGGACTTCTACGATGCAGCTCATGCCGAATTGAGTAGGGTTCTACAGAAGGAGTTTGGCGCCAACTGGATAGCGCTTGGCGTCCGCGAGCACTTCAAACCTGACTACTTTGACCGCGTCGCCGAGGTGCTCGACTCTCCGGTGAGAAGGGTCAACATGGCCAGAGCCGAGGATGAGCTATTTGGGGTAGAACACCTTTGGAACATAGTTAACGGGAATTGGTCTTTGTTTAAGGAAACATTTGAGAATAAGAATCGGACTCAAGTATATTTGAGCGAGATCACAGAACTTCGCAACAACTTGGCCCACCGCAAGAAGCGGCATGTCCTGTTGAGAAGCGACTTGATTCGGACAATCGGTAGTTGCCAAGTCATCCTGTCAGCTCTGAGGTCGCCTCGGGCTGAAACGTTCGCTGCAACCGTCGAAACGTTGAGTTCCGGTGGCACACCATGGGGAGCGATCCTAGAGGGGTACCTTCCTCCTAGCGACGAGATGTACGCGGAATTTGTCGGTAGACCCAGCGAGTTGGATCGACTGTCCGATTGGCTCGCCTCCGATAGCCCTCAGATTCTTGTCTGGGGGTATGGAGGCGTCGGCAAGAGCGCGTTGGCCTATAAGTTTGCCCGCGAAATTCGAGACAGTTCCAACGAAACCCTGATAGCCGTGTGTTGGGTCAGCGCCAAGAAATCCGAATTCTCGGAAGGATCTGAGAGGGAGCGTCCAGCGGACTTCGCCGATCTGCCTAGCTTTGTGAAGGCTCTTTGGACCGCGATGTATGGATCGAGTGAATTACCCAGCGACCTAGAGCCTGCTCAGCTACTCAACGAACTCAACGCCATGCCGATGTTGCTGGTAGTCGACGACTTTGACACTATATCCGAGGATGTTGAACTGACCGAGTTCCTGTTGTACAAGTTACGTAGCACTCCCACCAGGGTGATATATACATCTCGGCACCGCATTCCTACTCTGCAGAATCGCGAAGTTCCTCCGTTCTCGGGAAACGAACTCAGGGATTTTGTTTCACGAAGAGCCGTAGACTACTCGGTAGATCAAGCTACCTGTCTCAAGCGGCTCAAAGGAATCAAGAGCGTTACTGGAGGATATCCGCTATTCGTCGACGACCTCATACACCACGCCGCGTTCGTAGGCATTGATGGGGCCCTTAAGGACTGGAGTCAAAGGAAAGGCGATGCAGCCCGGCAGTATGCGCTACATCGGCAGATTGAGTACCTAAGCCATAGCAGCGGCGAAGTCTTGATCGCCCTGTCGGTAGCCAATAGGGCTCTGAGGATCGTGGAGATTTCAGCGGTCGCAGGACTGACCGACGACGATGCTCAGGCTGGCATAGGAGAGTTGCTACGTTGGAGAATGGTCAACCACGTCAAAGAAGACGACAGTGAGTCGCCCGTATTTCGAATGAACAACAACACGAGCCGTCTAGTAAAGCAGACGTTTCGCGATGATAGACGAATGAAGACGTTTTCGGCCGCTTTCCGGGCGTTGACGGGCGAACGAGTACCGGAGGCTAAGAAGATCGCCATTGCCAAGATTGTCAGCCAGACGATGGAACTCGTCCGAGTCAAATCTTCCCACGCAGCTGAGGAACATCTGGTTGGGAGTATGACCGGTGAACTGGCAGATTCCCCTGATCTTTTTGGCGTATTGGGGCGGCTACGCTCAGAGCGGCAGCCGCTGAATGCGCATGCTCAAATATCCCGAGACGCGTTCGAGAGGTCGCACAAACTAGGGTCATCAAAATTTGACACTTACTACCATTGGGCGATCTTCGAGCGAAGACTCGCGGAATCGATGATAGCGAACGCTACTGCAATGAACATAACCGACAACGCTATTGCAGATCAATGGAGGGCCTGTGAGGACGTGGCTGTAAGAGGCGTTGAGCGATGCGGCCCTTCTCAGCCGCTCTTCTATTTTGCAGGATATGGCGCCTCCAGAGAAGCTAAGGCTAGGAGCCTAGCCAAAAGCTTTCTGTACGCCGAAGGGGCCTATACTCGATCAATCGATTGGTTCAATAGGGCTCTGGCAGCTCCCGTGTCCGACATAGCCCCTATTCCAAGAGGACTCGTCTATCGTGGGATGACGTTGGCATACGAAGGCCTAGGAGACGAGGACGGACTACGACGTACTCTGAAACTATGGCACGCGTCATCCGGATCCGAGCACCACTTCGAAAGAGAGTGTCGGCGCTTGCTACAAAAGTACCCCTCCTTACGAAACGTTCCCGAGTTCGGTCCCGTGTGGAGTCGACCGCTGTTCTGAGTTGCGTGGGCCTCGCATCAGGACGAAGCAAGGCCGCCGCTCGGATATCCTGTACCATACTCCCCTACATCCTCGCTCGTAAGGGAGACCGCCTTGGCGCGCGTACCGTACCTTGACCGATCCGACCTGCCGGAAGACCGGCGGCACGTCTTCGACCAGATAGCCGAGTCTCGGGGAAGCGTGGGAAACGTCTTCCGCGCCATGCTCAACAGCCCGGAGGCCACAGAGGTCGTCGCCGCGGTCGGAGAGTACGCGCGCTACAGATCCACCCTCGACCCGGTCGTGCGCGAGATCGCCGTGCTCAGCACAGCGCGGGAGCACGGCAACGAGTACGAGTGGGCCCACCACGAGCCACTGGCCAGGGAAGCCGGCGTGAGCGACGCGGCGATCGAGGCGATCCGGAGCGGCCGGGCCCCGATGGGCCTGCCTCCGAAGGAGGGCGTCTTCGCGCAGGCCGCCAGGGAGCTGGTACGGGACGGCACTCTCGGCGACCGCACGTACCAGGCGATCGAGCATCTGCTGGGCCGCCAGGGCACGGTGGAGCTGATCGTGACCGTCGGCTACTACACCATGCTGAGCCGGATCATGACGGCGCTCGGCGTGGAGATCGAGGGGGCCGAGAGCCAGGGAACGGAGTAGCCGGAACGATGAATTCTTCACGGCGGAAGTCGGCGGGCGTGGGATGCGCGGCGGGCGTCGGGTCGATGGTGGGACTGTTTATCGTGTCGCTGCTCGTCTTCAGGTTCGTGTGGGGGTGGGTCATGCCGGACGTGCTACCGGGCGCCGTCGACCAGGGCCTGGTCGCGGAGTCGCTCTCGTGGTCTACGGCGGCCAAGCTGGCGCTGCCGATCGCGGTCCTGGGGGGCATGTTCGGCTTCCACAAAGGATCGGACGGATAGCCAGCCGCGCGGCCCAACGGAGGCGAGATTGGCAAGACCACGCGTCCTCATCACAGGCGCGACGGGGTACGTCGCCGGACAGCTCCTGCCGCTCTTCCGCGAGCACTTCGACCTGACGCTGGTCGACTCCCGGGCCGTCGACGGGTCGGGGCAGCCCGTGGAGGGCGTCGTCGTCGTCGACCTGCTCGACTCCGACAGCGGCTCCTACACGCCGCTGTTTCAGGACATCGACGCCGTCGTCCACCTGGCGCTGGTGCGCACGATACCGGGCGGCAGCGTTCCCGGAGGCGTGCCGTCGCCGCCGGTGCTGGCCGACTCTCCCCAGGAGATCGACGAGCTCCAGAACGAGCGGCCCAACATACGGATGGCCTACAACGTGTTTCGGGCCGCGTTCGAGGCGGGGGTGGAGCGCGTCGTCTTCGCCAGCTCGAACCGCGTCGGCGACTGGACCGAGCACGCGCTGATACACGACCGCAAGCTCGACATGATCACCGAGGATATGCTACCGAGGGCCGACACGTTCTACGGCTGGTCGAAGGCGGTCTGCGAGCGCATGGGGTTCATGTTCGCGTGCGGCGCCTTCGGGCGCAGGATGGGCGTGGTGAACGTGCGCATCGGCTGGCCCCACGAGTTGGACGCGGCGGCGTTCGGCGGCGACGTGACCAACTACAAGCGCGCCCTCGCGGCCCACCTCAGCGCGACCGACGCGGCCAGGCTGTTCCTCGCGGCGGTACAGGCGGAGGACATCGACAACGAGCACGGCGTGCCCTGGCGGGTCGTCTTCGGGACAAGCGACAACACCCGGGCGTTCTGGTCCCTCTCCGAGGCCCGCCGTATCGGCTACGAACCCGCCGACGACTCGGAGGTCAAGTACGCGGCCGACGTCGAGTCGCTGATCCTGAACGACAACCGCGGCCGCGCCCCGGGAAGAGTCAGCCCCGCTTCCTCAGGCAATTCGGGCGTTCGGGAATCCTAGGCCTTGCGCGCAGTATCCCAGTTGAGCGAATCTCTGTTGGTCGTGCGATGAAGATATCTGGCATCGATTTCCCCAATTCTCTCCTGGATACCCTACGTGACGGACGCGACGCTAGATTGGTCGTCTTCGCCGGGGCAGGTGTGTCCATGGGAGAACCCGCACATCTCCCTGACTTCAGGAAGTTGGCAGAGGCAATCGCGCGTGGTACCGGAGCAGTGTTGGGTAACGGTGAGTCAGAGGATCAGTTCCTCGGCGGACTCCGAGACAAGAGAGTGCAGGTGCACGCGCGGGCCGCAGAAGAACTCTCAAAGCATGACCCTCAACCTACCACTCTCCACTACGATCTGCTGCGACTCTTCCCCGAGCCAGCGTCTACTCGTGTCGTTACTACCAATTTTGATCTCTTATTCGAAAGAGCGGCGGAGGAAGTGTTCGAGTCGCAACCCGATGTATTTACGGCGCCCGCTCTGCCCGTGGGGAGCAGATTCACTGGGATTGTCCATGTCCACGGGGCCATAGTCTGTGAAGACGACATGGTCCTCACGGACTCGGACTTCGGCCGCGCATATCTGACCGAAGGCTGGACGCGGCGTTTCCTCGTTGACGTGTTCCGCTCCTACACTGTCCTCTTCGTTGGCTATAGCCATGACGATACTGTCATGAACTATCTCGCGAGAGCCTTGCCGGCGGAAACGGAACGCTTCGCACTCACGAACGAGTCTGCTGTCGACCGATGGCAGATTCTCGGCATAAGGCCGATACTCTATTCGCAGTCGTCGATCGGCGATCATAGCTCTCTCAACGACGGCGTCATTGGTCTTGCCAACTACGTCAGTAGAGGCATCCTTGATTGGCAGCGCGAGATCAGAGGAATAGCAAGGAACTTGCCTCCGCTAGACGATGAAGCGTCTGATGTCATCCGCGACGCTCTATCTGATCCAGGGCGAGCGCGCTTCTTTACTTCGGCGGCATCCCACCCCGAGTGGATAGGCTGGCTCGAACGAAACGGCTATCTCGATAGCCTCTTCAAAATCGGATTCGACGGCACCTCCGAGCCGGATGTGCAACTGGCCGCATGGCTAGCTGAGAAATTCGCACGAGACCGCGCAGACGAGCTTTTTCATCTCATTGCTCGGCACAACCTCCAAGTACATCGTGAACTTTGGTTTGCTCTGGCACGCGCCGTCAGATTCGAAAAAGACCAGCCACTGGATCCGGACGACCTGGCGCGATGGGTTTCGCTGCTGCTCGCTACGGCTCCTCCCATGCCTTGGATAGGGCCGATTAAGTTCATCTTGCCTGCGCTCGGGGAACGTTGCGCCGATGCTAATCTGACGGACAGTTTGATCGAAATCTTCACCAAGATTACGGCTAACCAACTGCATATCTCATCGCTTACGCCGTACTTGGGCAATACGGACACGGACGTCAATCTGTCCATTCTCCCAAGAGTAGAGCCGGATTCTGACTATTTTGACCTTAAGGAATTCTGGAGACTCAGGCTAGAGCCAAAGCTCGACTTGGTGGCGGAGCCTCTGCTCGCGATCGTTGTCCAGAATCTCGTGTCTCAGCATAGGATGCTCGGTGCTTGGCAGTCGGCAAACAGAAACTGGGACGCCACCTCCTACGGGAGGAGTGCGATTGAGCCCCACGAGCAAGACAGGCATCCCGAAGCAACTGACGTCGTCATAGACGTCGGGCGTGATTGCCTCGAATACCTAGCCTCACAACAGCCGCCTGTAGCAGCGGACTGGTGTGATCAACTCGTACGTCAGGACGCGTCGATTCTCCGTCGGTTGGCAGTGCATACGCTATCGCTCCGGGAGGATCTCACCGCAGACGAGAAGATCGACTGGCTGCTGACCAACATCGGCCTACACGATCTTGCGGCTCGTCACGAGACATTCCAGGCTATGCGTGCCATCTATCCCCATGCCAGCTCGAGGACACGAAGGACTGTCATCGATGCGGTTTTAGCCTACAGCCGGCCAACCGTGGACGACGATGGCAGCGACCGACTCACCGCGTACCACCACTTCCGTTGGCTCCATTGGCTTCAACAATCCGACCCCAACTGTGAACTGGCCAAGGGGACTCTGGAATACGTCCGGAAACGATATCCCGACTTCCAACCGCAGGAGCGGCCGGACCTGACCGGTTACACCACGGAATCCAGACATGTGGAGCCGCAGACACCGTGGAGCGTTTCTGAGTTGCTGTCACGGCCGGCCAGCGAATGGGCTGGCGAACTGTTGTCATTTCATGGGGAGGACCTGCTCGGTCCTGATCGTGACGGCCTCCTCCGTGCCGTTGAGGAAGCAGCTACCCAGGAATTCCAATGGGGAATCGCCTTGGCCGACGAGCTGGCCGCGTCGGGCCATTGGGACGACGATCTCTGGCCACCGCTGATGCAAGCGTGGTCGCGTGAGTTGGATGTCGATCGACACAGGAGCGTGCTTGGCAGGCTGAGCAACGTCAAGTTGTACACGAAACACCCTCACCCACATTTCCCATATCGACCGTACATGGCGTGCCGTAATCAGCAACGGAACTACCCGATGTAGCCGGAGCTCAGAGCACAGTGGTTATCATGAGTGCTAGACTGGTCGTGTTCGACTACCTTAGTTCTTGATAGCGTACCCACTCTGGAGGCACCCAATGGGTGAAAGCACGAAACCCCGCGCCACGCTCCGTTTCGACCGACGTGTACGGTTGGAGTTTCGCGGCGCTACCATCACCTCGGACGCTGGGCTGCTGGCCTGCCGCGAGTTGGACGATGCACTGGGACTGACGGAGACGGCGAATGAGTGTCTGCAGGAGAGTCGGGGCGGTCGTAACGTGCAGCACCGATTGGTGGGCCTTCTCAGGCAGTCGGTGTACAGTCGTCTGGCGGGCTACGAGGATACCAACGACGCTGAACGGCTGGCCCAGGACCCGACGATGCGAATCATCGTTGGACGGCGAGACATTGACAGACCGGCCGCCAGCACCAACACCATGAGCCGGTTCGAGACCGAGGTGCTTACCCAGGACGGCAACGTGGAAGGGTTGGATCGACTGAACGCTGAGTGGGTGGACGGAGCTATGTCCCGCACGCCGCACCGGCGGGTGATCTTGGACATGGACAGTTCGGAGAGTCCGGTACATGGAGAACAGGAGGGAGCGTCGTACAACGGTCACTTTGGGAGCACGTGCTATCACCCGTTGTTCGTGTTCAACCAGTTCGGTGACTGCGAGGGCGCGATGCTGCGTGCGGGGAACGTACATAGCGCTCACAGGTGGCGTGACGTATTGGATCCGATCCTGTCCCGCTACGGGGCGACAGGAGTGCGACGGTACTTTCGCGCAGACGCCGCATTCGCCAAGCCGGACATCTATGAGTACCTGGAGGAGCGGCGAGTCTTCTACGCAATACGGCTGCCGAGCAACAAAGTGCTGCAATACGAGATTGCTCCCTTGCTGATACGACCTGTGGGGAGGCCGCCGAAGCGTCCAGTGATCCTATACGACGACTTCTGGTATCGTGCCGGGAGCTGGAACCGTGCTCGGCGGGTGGTGGCCAAGGTGGAGTGGCATCGGGGAGAGTTGTTTCCTCGGGTGGGTTTCATCGTCACGAACATGACGGCTGGCCCCGAAGGGGTGGTGCGTTTCTACAATGGTAGAGGGACAGCCGAGCAGTGGATCAAGGAAGGCAAGTACGCCCTGAACTGGACTCGGCTGTCGTGCCATCGGTTCGTGGCCAACTGGGTGAGACTGTCTCTGTTCATTCTGGCGTACAACCTTGGGAACTTCCTTCGCCGGTTATGTCTGCCCAAGGCGGTCAGGCACTGGTCGCTGCGGAGCGTGCAGGTCAAGCTGATCAAGATGGGAGGCCGTCTGGTGCGGCACTCCCGTCGATTGATCTTTCAGTTGTCCGAGGTGTCGGTTCCTCGACGGTTGTTCCAGGGAGTGTTGGATCGTATCGGCCGGTTATCGCCGGCGCCAAGCTGAGGGAGGATGCAACCACGATCTTGCCAAGAGGGAGAGCGCTCCAGGGAGTCGGCTTGTCTTCAATGCGCTTTCACCCCATTGGCAGGGGACCTGAAGACGCCAAAGATGGACAAGAAGCATGGTTCACGGCGAG
This sequence comes from Dehalococcoidia bacterium, assembly GCA_965261815.1. Lineage (GTDB taxonomy): Bacteria > Chloroflexota > Dehalococcoidia > Lucifugimonadales > CAZENU01 > CAZENU01. The sequence continues at coordinate 1,105,613 of CBDHDR010000002.1, read as the reverse complement.
AACCGCATCCCTTATTGGATAGACCGGAGATTCACTGGCCTTGCAGGACCTGACTATGATGCCACCATCTCGTTTGGATTGCCCTTTGAGCTTGGAGACTGCCCATATGGGAAATCCCGGCCTCAACCTGTCGCGGACGCCCTCTGTGCGCTCGTAAGGGACGGCGGCCTGCCATACGCGGCTGAGTTACTAACCGAAGCCAATGAGCTTGGCGTCGCTCTGTGGGACGGTCTTGATCGTAGCCAGCCAATGCAAAGAGAGCGTGACTGGTTGTTCAGAGCCATAAACCACCCGGCGGGCGTGCTTGCGGAATTCTGGCTGCAGAGCCTTGCGTTGTGGCAAAGACAGCAAGAACCCCGGCCTGATTCTCTGGGCGATCAGTACAACTTAGCGCTCTCAAAAATCGTCCAAGACACCACATCGGTCGGGATACTCGGCAAGGCGGTCATTGCCAGCCGATTGGGCTTCATGTTGGCGACAGACGAGGATTGGGCGAAGCAGTGTCTCGTACCGCTGTTTGAATGCGAGGACGGCGATAACCGTCAGGCAGTCTGGGACGGCTTTCTCTATGGACCTCTCAACCCGCAGGTTGCCGACTCCATGAAGGATGCGTTCCTTACAGGCGTCTCTTGGATGGGAGACCTTTTTCCTGATGAAGGCGATGTGCGCCAACGGTTCGTCACATTCTACGCTGGGATGGTGACCTACTTTGTGGATCAGCATCTCGACGTGTGGATTCCTAGGTTCTTCGAGAATGCTGAGGCACAAGACAAGCGCCGATTCGCGTGGACGTTGGGTCGTGACCTTGATGACATGGACAACGGAAGGCAACACGAATGGTGGGAACGCTGGCTGAGGCGATATTGGGAGAACCGCTTACAAGGTATCCCGGCGCCGCTCGACGTCGGTGAAGTCGCAGCAATGCTCGACTGGCTGCCATATCTCGACAGCTTGTTCCCCGAGGCGGTCGATCTCGCCATCCAAATGCCGCAGACTCCGCTCGAACGCAGTCCGATCATCCGTGAGATAGGCAGGGGCGATCTATGGTCGAAATACCCGGAGGCAACGGCGAAGCTCTTGATCCACATAGCAGACTCCGAATCGCCTGCGTGGGCGTGGCACCGTGGGAAGGAACTCATCGACAAGCTCCTGGCGCTTGATCTCCCGGACGACCTCAGAGCAAAGCTGGAGGAGCTTCCTGCAAAATTGGAGCTAAGTGCGGAAAACGCATGATCCCGTTCGCATCGATACGGATGTCTGAGCAGGCAAGCTAGGTGACCGCCGTAGGCACAGAGTACGGTTGGCGCAAGGCGGCCTGTAAGCCGAGTTCTGTCTCGGGAGGCCACCGGTTTACGCCCCGCGATGCGGGGCTTCGTCCCGGTGTCCGTCCGAGTGGCGGCCATCTATCTAGCCCCCCCGTTGCCGGGAGGGTCGAGCAGCCAACCCGGGGACGGGACGGGCCCCCATTGTCCCCCTATTTGGCCTTGCTCCGGATGGGGTTTGCCTGGCCCCCGATATCGCTACCGGGGCGGTGAGCTCTTACCTCACCTTTTCACCCTTACCGCGATCTTGCAATCGCGGCGGTGTGTTTCTGTGGCACTTTCCGTCGGGTCGCCCCGCCCCGCCGTTAGCGGGCATCCTGCCCTGAGGAGCTCGGACTTTCCTCTCTCCTCCCCGAAGGGAGGACAGCGGCCGCCCGGCCGCCTTGCGCTGGGACAATTGTAGCGCCCCGACGTTGGCGTCCGCCACAGTCGGGGCAGGCCGTGACTCTGAACGGGCGGTGGGGGTCTCCGGTCTGAACGGTTGACCATGCCCGATGGTAGAATGCGGGTGGCGTCCCAGGGGAGAGAGCCCGAATGGCTAAGAACTACTGGATGGTCGTGATGACCCCGGAGAACTTCGAGATCACGAGGAAACGGGGCTTTGACCTGTACGGCATGCGGCGGCGCCATCGTCGTCGAGCGCAGAGGATGGAGCCCGACGACGTCATCCTGATCTATGTGAACGGGATCAGGAAGTGGACGGCGATTACGCAGGTCATCTCGCGTTACTTCGAGAGCGACGAGCCGATCTGGACAGCCCCGGGAACGCCCGACCGTGGCAAGGGCGACACCTTCCCGTACCGGGTGAAGACGCAGCCGTCGATCGTGCTGGAGAACGAGGACTACATCGACGCCAGGCTCATCGGCCCCAGCCTCGAGTACGTGAAACGCTGGGTGCCGGAGCAGTGGCCTCTGGCGTTCATCGAGACTCTTCACCTGCTCCCGCAGCAAGACTTCAGGCTGATAGAGGCCGAGATGAAGAAAATCGTCACCGGCCGGCCCGGACGGAGGCGCCGGTGGAGGGGGGCACGGGGCAGGGACCGCCCTCGCTCCCCTCGCGCGGCCGACCGCGACGGCGACCGCGTCAAGCCGCGGCAACGCGACGCCGCGCGGGAGCCGTCGGCGTAGAGCCCCGTCCCGCGTCGACGGCCGGGCCGTCACGACGCCGAGAGAGCGCACACGGAGGCAGATATGTCGCCCGACGGCATCGCATCGTACCGGCCGAGCGTCAGCGGCGTTACGCACATGGTGTCTTCGGGGCACTACCTGGCCGCCGCGGCCGGGTACCGTGTGCTGGAGCAGGGCGGAAACGCCGTCGACGCCGGCGTGGCGTCGGGGATCGCGATTAACGTCACGCTGCCCCACATGACGAGCTTCGGCGGCGTGGCGCCGATCGTCATCTACGTCGCCGAGACGGACGAGGTCGTGACGATCAGCGGACTTGGCAGATGGCCGAAGGCGGTGTCGCTGGAGCTGTTCCTCGACACCTACGGCGAGATTCCGCGCGGCATACCGCGCAGCGTCGTTCCCGCCGCCTGCGACGCCTGGCTGACTGCCCTGGAGCTCTACGGGACGATGAGCTTCGAGCAGGTCGTGACGCCCGCGCTGGAGCTCGCCGAGAGGGGGTTCCCGGCCTCGCACCGGCTGGCGGCCTCCATCGCCGGCTCGGCGACGGAGGCCGGGAGCTCGCCGGAGGCCACGGCAGCCTTCATGCCCGGAGGCAAGCCGCCCGCGGTAGGCGACACGCTGAGACGGACCGGGCTCGCCAGGGTGTTCCGCTGGATGATCGAAGCCGAGCGCCGCGCCTCGTCTGAAGGCCGTCGGCCGGGCGTCCGGGCCGCCAGGGACGTGTTCTACAGGGGCGAGGTCGCCGAGAGGATGGCCCGGTTCTGCCAGGAGCGGGGCGGCTACCTGACGATGGACGACTTCGCCGACTTTCACGTCCGGGTGGAGCCGCCGGAGACGGCCAGCTACAAGGACTACGACGTCTACACCTGCGGCGCCTGGTGCCAGGGGCCGTCGCTGCTGCAGGTGCTGAACATCCTCGAGGGCGTCGACCTTCCCGCGCTGGGACACAACTCGGCCGCGTACGTCCACACGGCAGTGGAGGCGGTGAAGCTGGCCTTCGCCGACCGCGACGCGTACTACGGCGACCCGGACTTCGTCGACGTGCCGATGGAGATGCTGCTGTCGAAGGAGCACGCCGCGGCCCGGCGCGAGCTGATCGACCCCGACAGCGCATGGCCCGAGATGCCCCCGCCCGGCGGCGCCGGCACACACGCCGCGTCGGCCTCGTCGTCCGCGGCCGACGGCGTCGCCTGGGAGGGCGACACGAGCTACACTTGCGTCGTGGATGGCGCCGGCAACGCCTTCTCAGCCACACCGAGCGACGGCGAGGTGGGCGTGCCGCTGGTGCCCGAGATCGGGATGGCGATATCGACCCGCGGGTCGCAGAGCTGGCTGGACCCGGAGCATCCGTCGTCGCTGGCGCCGTGGAAGCGGCCCCGGCTGACCCCGAACCCCGCGCTGGCGCTGCGAGACGGCCGGCTGTTCATGCCGTTCGGCACCCCCGGCGGGGACGCGCAGGTGCAGGCCATGGCGCAGCTCTTCCTGAACGTCGTCGAGTTCGGGATGGACCCGCAGCAGGCCATCGAGGCGCCTCGCTTCGTGAGCATGAGCTTCCCCAACTCGTTCTGGCCCCACGCCTACCGGCCCGGTGTGCTGGCGGTCGAATCGCGGATCGGAGACGGCGTGCTGTCCGGGCTGTCCGACCGGGGGCACAGTATCGAGCGGTGGCCGGACTGGGAGGCGCTGACCGGCGGGGCGTGCGCCATCAAAGTAGACCGCGGCGCGCTGTTCGCCGGCGCCGACCCGCGCCGGGAGTCCTACGCCATCGGAAGGTGACCGCGGCGTAATACCAACCAGGAGTCGATCTCAGATGACACAATCGAACGACCACATAACCGTATACGTCGGCACGTACACGAAGGGCGACAGCGAGGGAATCTACACGTGCCGGTTCGACCCGGCGACCGGCGAGCTCAGGCTCGTAGGCGACCCCGCGCCGATAGCCGACCCGTCGTTCCTGGCGGTCGACTCGAGGCGGCGCTTCCTCTACTCAGTCAGTGAGGAGAGCAATGCCTCCGGCGGGTCCACGGGATCGGTCAGCGCGTTCGAGATCTCGCCGGACGACGGACGCCTCGTCCACCTGAACACGCAGCCCTCGGGCGGCGACGGGCCCTGCCATCTGACCGTCGACGCCACCGACCGCCAGGTGCTCGTCTCCAACTACAGCGGCGGCAGCGTCGCGATCCTTCCGATAGGCAGCGACGGCCGCATCGGCGAGCCGACCGACGTGGTGCATCACCGGGGCAGCGGGCCGAATCCGGACCGCCAGCAGGGGCCGCACCCGCACTCGATCAACGTCGACCCCACGAACCGGTTCGCCTTCGTGCCGGACCTCGGGGCCGACGAGGTGGCCGTGTACCGTCTCAACCTGGTGCTCGGTCTGCTGGCCCCGGAGGCCGGGCTGACCGCGTCACTGGCCTCCGGCGCCGGGCCGCGGCACTTCGACTTTCACCCCGGCGGTGGGTACGCCTACGCGATCAACGAGCTGGACTCGACGGTGACGGCCTTCTCATACGACGGCTCGACCGGTGCCCTCAAGGAGCTGCACACCGTCTCGACGCTGCCGGACGGGTTCGAAGGCACGAACTACCCGGCCGACGTCCACGTGTCGCCGTCGGGCCGGTTCCTGTACGGCTCCAACCGCGGCCACCACAGCATCGCGGTCTTCGCGATAGACGAAAGCTCCGGGATGCTGACGCCGGTGGGCCACGAGTCGACCCGCGGGGAGTGGCCGCGCAACTTCGTCATCGAGCCCACCGGCGCGTTCATGCTCGTCGCCAACGAGCGCACCGACGACATCGTGACCTTCAGGATCGACGGCGAGACGGGCCTGCTCGAAGCCACGGGCCACGTCGAGAAGGTGCCCTCGCCCGTCTGCCTGCTCCCCGTCCAGCGCTAGGGCTCGACGGCGCGGGACCGGGAGACCAACAACTCCCGCTGGGTTCCCGTTCGCCCTGCGTGGCGCCCTTCGATACACCCCGTCGGGGCGTCGGGGCGCTCAGGGCAAGCGGTTTGTGGAGACGATGCGGCGGCGGCGCTCAGGGTGGTCGGCCTTACGCTTCGGCCCATACAACCCGTTCACCCCGAGTAGCGCCGATGCTTCATCGGCGCGTATCGAGGGGCGCGCACCACGTTCCCGCCCCCGTACTACCGACGTGAAAGGTTACCGCCGGGCCGCGATGCTACGGGGTCTGAGCGCCCCGGACGTTTAGCTGGATCGAGTACAGCGACTTGTCGGCGGTGATGTAGAGCCGGGTCTTGTCCGGCCCGCCGAAGACGCAGTTGGCCGTGCGGTCTTCCGGGACGAGAATCCTGCCGAGCAGCTCGCCCGCTGGGCTGTAGACCTGGATTCCGTCCCACGCGCTGGTGAACAGGTTGCCGTCCGTGTCGACGCGGAAGCCGTCCGCCGCGCCTGGCCTGACGACCGCGAACAGCCTGTTGTTCGCCAGCCGCTCCCCGTCGACGACGTCGAACACACGGACGTCCATCGGCTCGCCGGTATCGGCGACATAGAGCAGGCTCTCGTCGGGCGAGAAGCAGATGCCGTTCGGCCTGTCCAGCTCGTCGGTGACGATCCGCAGATCGCCCGACTCCAAGTCGAGGCGGAAGACGTAGTTGGCTCCCAGCTCGCTCTCAGCCTGATGTCCCTCGTGGTCGGACAGGATGCCGTAGGGCGGGTCGGTGAACCAGATGGTGCCGTCGGACTTGACGACCAGATCGTTGGGGGAGTTCAGCCGCTTGCCCCGGTAGCTTTCGGCGAGGGAGACGACCGTGCCGTCGGGCTCGGTACGGCTGATCCGCCGCCGGCCGTGCTCGCAGCTCAGGAGCCTGCCCTGCCGATCGAGGTAGTGTCCGTTGTGGTAGCCGGCCGGCTGCAGGTAGACGGAGCAGCCGTCGGCCGGCGACCAGCGCAACACGCGGTCGTTGGGGATGTCGCTCCAGAGCACGTAGTCGCCGTCCGCGCAGTATGCCGGGCCCTCGGCCCACTCCATGCCCGTGCAGTGGCGTTCGAGCTTCGCCCCGTCCGGGACCATGGCCCGGAAACGGTCGTCGTAGACCTCGAACCCCTCTCTGATATCTTCCGGGGAGCGATACGATGGCATTCTCAGACTCCGCGCTCGTCGGCGGGGCCGGTCCGGTGGAGACGGGGCGAATTCGGACCGCCGTGGGGGTAGGCCCGGCTAGAAGGCGAGCTTCGACTCGCGGCCGTGCTGTCCCAGCATCTCGGACGCCGCGCCCATGATGGCGCCAAAGGCGTTGACCGACTCGGTGTGGTCGCCCATCCAGAACTTCCCGGCCGCGCGAATCTTCGCCTCGGCCTCCTCGTAGACTGCCGCGACCTTCGGATGGGTGTGTTGTCCGACCATGCCCATAGATATCGCCATGTCCTCGGGGCCGCCGCCGAAGTAGTCGAGGCCGTCGACGGTCAGGATGTCGTCCAGGTTCTCCATGGCCGTGACGCTCTCCAGCTGCGCGCAGAGGATGGTGTTGTCGTTGATCGCCTGGAACAGCTCGGCCCGGCCGCCCGGTCCCGACTCGAAGGCGACCCTGAGGCTGGTCGAGCTGCGTATGCCCTTGGGGCCGAAGAACGAGTATCGGACGATCTCCTCGGCCTGCTCCTTCGTCTGCAGATTGGGCACGGTGATCTGCCTGATGCCCCTGTCGAGGTAGTTCAGAATCGTGCTCTCCTGACCGTCGGGGATGCGCATCCCCGGCGTGACGCCGAAGCCGTCGGCGACGCGGCACATGTTCTCGATGACCTGCGGGTCCTGCGGGGAGTGCTGGCCGTCGAAGTTCACAAAGTCGAGCCCCATGCGCCCGGCGAGCTCCACGAGCTCCTCGGATGGCTGGGTCATCGAGAGTCCGAGCGCCTTCTCGCCTGCGCGCATCCGATCCAGAATCTTGTTGGTGATCATGGTTCCTCCCCTGGTGGGCCCACCGTATGCCGTATATGGGCGACGGGAGTGTACTCACCGCGCAAATAGGGTGTCAAGCACGGCCGGGCCGGCCCAAGGCAATCGCATCTTATTCGGCATTAGCTATGCACAGGCGCTCTGCATACCGGACGCTGATCGGTTTGGAGTGTCGCCGCGTTGGAATCTAGCTTTGGACCGGGCGCACAAGATTCAGATGCGATTGCCCTGACCCTCGCACCGAGTGCGGCCTCGGTTCGACGAAAGTGCGCCATTTTGGGCCATTCTGGGCCATCCCTATCTGTGCGGTGGCACACCTGGCCGAGAAATGGCACAGAAATGGCACACCGGGTGTGCCACTCGTCCTATCTGAGGCGGCACACCGCGTGACAGGATGGCACGCCGGTGTACCGCCTCGTCAGGGACATGGGCGCATGAGGGGACTCGAACCATCTGCGGGCGAGTGCTTGTCACAAGCACAGACTAGCACGTATGTGCTGCCAAGGACAAGGGCTCGCCCCGGACGTAACTGTTCAGACTCGGTGAGGGAATACCCCACCCTTGGGTTCCCGCCTGCGCGGGAACGACGGTTATGTCAGGGTCTCCCTTCGCGGGTATGACGGAGAGATCCGGCGACTCTTGGAGAGATCCCCTCAAGACTGAACAGTTACTCCCGGACTTAGCCTCGGTAACAGTTACTCTTGACGCAACGCGGCGCGACCCGGCTTGCCGCGGGCGCGGCGGAGTCACACGTGGTGGTCGGGACTGGACCGCGGAGCATCAGAACAATCCACTGAGCGCCTCCTGGGGATCGACCGCACGGATCGGAGACCGTTCGTAGTCCCGAACGTTCCTGGTGACTATGTGCCGAGCCCCGCAGGCGCGGGCGGCAGCCACTTGCATGGCGTCCTCGAAGTCCGTCATCGGCAGTTGGACGGCATAGCGGATGCCCTCGGTGTCGGTCGTAGCCACCGCTACGAAGCGCGTCAGCTCAGCAATGAAGTTGCGAGCGCTGACGCCACCAAGCGCCGGGGCTACGAGATAGTAGAGATTGGACACGGAGTGCCACGCGATGTATGCGGCTTCCGCGCCATGCTCGATCCGATCCAGAAGTTCCGAAGCCGAGTCGGAGTACGGGGGCCTGTCGAGGGCGACATCAATGAGCACGTCGGTGTCCAGGAGTATCATTGGAGGTACTTTTTGGCGAGGGCATCGTATCTTGGATCGCCTTCACGCTCCGCCGCCCGCAACTTGCCTCGCCAACGCGAGGCGAACGACGGTGCGTTCTCGCCCGCCATTTCCCGTAGAGACTGCTCGATCAGCGACGAGAGCGACACACCGCGGGAACGAGCGTGCCGCTTGGCCACGGGGAGTAGTTCGGCATCCACGGTGATGGTGAGCTTTTGCTTCATGGTGGCTTGTTACTCTCCCAGTCGAGTATACGGCTGTTCTTCACAAGTATACGTGTTAACGCGAGCGGCATTCAAGACTCGGCGGATCGTATCAAGCCTTTCGGCAGTGGCCGGTCTGCGGCTGCGACGCCTGCGACGAGTCGGTTGAGAGGTAATCGAAACCCCAGCGCTACTGTTCGGAGCACAACGGATGGGTTGACGAGGCGTAATTCACCGTACTGTTTCGTTCTCCAGGTCCAGTACCTTTTCGGCCAGAGTGGTCAGCGTGCGCCACGCCTCTTCGTGATGGCGCGCCGAGCCCGCCGTGGGACTGCTTCTCTTGGTATCCAGCAGTACGTACTCGGCCCCCAGCTCCTCCAGCGCTTCCAGGTCGCCGTGGACCTGGTCGATGGTCCCCTCGCCGGCGAGACGCTCGTCCTCGGGCAGCGGCGACTCCGTGAGCCGACACCAGATTCGGGGACACAGCGCGGGGACACTCAGCTCCTCGCGCTCCGCAAGCTTCCTCAACTTCGGAAGCGCGCAGTCTCTCAGCCAGTCGACACGGACTCCGATTGGATGCCAGGCCTGTCCGAAGCGCACGGCGCGTCGCAGGGCACGGTCGCTGGACCCGCCGACCCAAATGGGCGGGTGGGGCGACTGAACCGGCTTGGGAGTGACAGTCAGGTTCTCGAACGAGACAAACGGGCTTTCGAATGATGCCACGTCCTCGGTCCACAGGACCCTGATGGCGGCAAGGTAGTCGTCGGTCATGGCGCCCCGCTTGTGAAAGGGTACGCCCAATGCCTCGAACTCACTCTCCGCCCAGCCCACTCCGACTCCGAAGATGAGCCGCCCTCCACTGAGCTGGTCGACGTTGCTGGTCAAGTGCGCAAGATGGACGGGGTGACGGTACGGGACTACGATCACCGTGGTGCCCAGCTTGATCTTCTCAGTGTGCGCCGCCAGCCAGGCCAGGTTCGTAAAGGCCTCATAGTAAGGGCCGGGGTATTGTTCCGTCACCTCCGGCGTCAGGGCTGCGTGATCGGCCGCCATGATCAGGTGGAGACCGAGTGTTTCCGCGAACCGCGCCCAGCGTTTCATGTATTCCGGGCTTGCGCCCGGCCCTGAGTGGTGAAGTTTCAGACCGACCTTCATCATGCTCTCCTTACCGCCTCATTACGCCGGCTATGAGAGGCGGAGTGACAACGTCTTGCCGACCGGTGAGGCGACTAGATGGTTAACGGTATCGACTTGTTCGGTTGAGCGACGTGGACCGCCAGTCCCATGATACCCAACTGACGGCCCCCGCCGAACGAGTTCAGCACAGACCGCCCGCCTCCGCGTCGTGGTCGACTCACACCTGCTGGAGGGGGCTCGTCCGCAGGCGGCCCCGATGGTAGCTGAATTCAGGGGTGATTGCATTGCAAGCGTGCTATAATCTGCCGACAAACCCGGTTGGAGGCGCGCTCATGGCCAGCATCACGGTCCGCAACCTCGATGAGGGATTGAAGCGGCGGCTCCGCGTCAGGGCCGCGGAGAATGGCCGATCCATGGAACAGGAAGCTCGCGACATCTTGCAGGCAGCATTGGACGTAGATGCGGCACCCCCGAAAGGCCTCGGAACCGCACTCCACAAGTTGTTCAAGCCCTTCGGCTCAGTGGAACTGGAGATTCCAGCGAGGGAACCCATGAGAGAACTCCCTAAGTTCGACTGAGGTACTGGCGATGTTCGTCCTGGATACCAACGTCGTTTCGGAACTCATGCGGGATCAGCCGCACTCAGCGGTGCTTCAATGGGTGGACGACCAGCCCACGACCTCCCTCTTCGTCACCGCCATCACAGAGGCGGAGATTCGAACCGGTATAGCGATATTGCCGTCGGGAGAGCGTCGGCAGCGACTGGCGGCCGCAGCCGAAAGGGCCTTTGGAATTCTATTCGACGAGCGCATCCTTCCATTTGGAAGTGAAGCGGCGCAGGCGTACGCCGTCATAGCATCCAATCGCCGCTCCGCTGGCCGTCCCATCGGTCACGCCGATTGCCAGATCGCAGCGATTGCTCGATCCGCTGGCGCGTCCGTTGCAACGAGAGATGTGGAGGGTTTCGACGGTTGCGGGATAGACGTGATGAATCCCTGGTCAACCGGCTAACCCGACGCCCGTGCGGCTCTGATCCCTAGAGGGAGGAGAGGCAGACGTGTCTCGGCGGAGTCGATGGGGGCCTGACGGGCCGCCTGAGGAGGCGTACAGCCGGGTCACCGACGCGGGGCGTTTCGCGCCGCTGCATGATGCCGCGGACGAGATGATCGCCAGGCTGGAAGCGGACTTCGAGGTCGAGCGCGTCGAGGGCTGGGGCCTGGACGACGAGCTCGAAGAAAAATTAACCTGCGCCCGCCCGTCCGTCAGGCTCAGTCCCGTAGACCCTGACGGCGCGCCGATCACGGTCGTATTCTCGGACTTCCCGGGGCTCCACGTGCGCATCGGGCGGTGGCGCACCAAGCTGTTTCCGGTGTGCGGCTGCGACGCCTGCGATGAGTCGGCTGAGGACGAGATCGAACGGCTGACCATGATGGTCGACAGTGTGACCAACGGTGAGTTTCGAGAGGTAGTCGAAACCCCGGGGGTACTGTTCGGGGATGGCCGGCTGACAACGGAGCTCTGGACGCCCGGCTACGGAGGAGGGTCCAGGAGCTCCAGTCTCGACAGGGCCACCGCGCGCCGCATGACCAGGGGGCGTCGTCGGTTGGTGTTGGACTGGAAGCCGTGGCTGCGGCGTCGATCGGCCAGCGAACGGTAGCCATCCCCCGGTCCTGTGGGCACAACCTCCCTATGCGTGAGGCAAATGTGGTCGATGTGCGTAATCGAGCGGAGCCCCACCCCTGGATTCCCGCCTGCGCGGGAATGACGATTCTGCTCCGGTCTCAACCACGCGAAGATGCTGGATGAGTGAAGACCGGAGGGCCGGAAGTGATAGGCTAGGCCGCTACCTTGTCGAGGCGGCTCTTCAGGGTGCCCTTGGGCACGGCGCCGACGACCTGGTCGACCGCGTCGCCGCCGCTGAAGATCAGCAGCGTCGGAATGCCCCGGACCCCGTAGGCCATCGGGACCCGCTGGTTGGAGTCGACATCCATCTTCGCGAACTTGATCCTGCCGTCGTACTCGTTCGCCAGCTCGTCGACGATCGGCGCGATCATCTTGCACGGCGCGCACCAGTCGGCCCAGAAGTCGACCAGCACTGGAACGTCGGAGTTGATCACTTCAGCATCGAACGTGTCGTCGGTTACTTCGATCGGGTGGGCCATCTGTGCCTCCGCTTTGGGGTATAGCTCGAAACGTTAAGGTCCGTCTACCAATAAGATGCGATTGCGGCTCCGGCGGTTCTCCCGCTCAGGAGCCCACGGCCGACAACGACGGCATGCCGCGTAGCCGCGTCACCAGGTCGGACAGCACCGACAGCAGGTAGTCGACGTCTTCGTCGGTGTTGGCGGCGCCCAGGGTAATGCGCAGGCTGCCCTGCGCGATCTCCGCGGGACGGCCGATGGCCAGCAGCACGTGAGACGGCTCCAGCGACGCGGACGAGCAGGCGCTGCCGCTGGACGCGCAGATGCCCGCGAAGTCGAGCCCCAGAAGCACGGGCTCGCCCTCCACGTGCTCGAACGAGACGTTGACGTTGTTGGCCAGCCGCTGCGTCGGATGCCCGTTGAGGTGGACGCCGTCGATCCGCTCGGCGATGCCCTCTATGATCCTGTCGCGCAGGTGGCGGCAGTGGGCGGCCAGATCGTCCCGCTCCTCGGTGGCCAGTCTCAGCGCTTCGGCCAGGCCCACGACGCCCGGCACGTTCTCCGTACCCGAGCGGCGCTCCCGTTCCTGGCCGCCGCCCATCTGCTGGGACTCGAATGGCGTACCACGGCGCACGTAGAGGACGCCGGCGCCCTTCGGGCCGTGGAACTTGTGGGCCGACAGGCTGAGCATGTCGACGCCGAGGTCGCGGACGTTCAGGTCCATCAGCCCGGCGGCCTGCACGGCGTCGGTGTGAACGACGATGGTGCGCTCGCGCCGTTCGGCCTGCCGTTTGGCGATGCGGGCGATCTCGGCGACCGGCTGTATGGCGCCGATCTCGTTGTTGGCCAGTATGACGCTGACCAGGATGGTCCGGTCGGTGATGGCTCGTTCCACGTCCACCGGGTCGACCAGCCCGTCTGAGTCGACCGGCAGGTAGCTCACCTCGAAGCCGAACTGCTCGAGCTGATGGCAGGTGTGGAGCACCGCGTGGTGTTCCACAGCCGTGGTGATGACGTGATTGCCCGTGTTGCGCAGGGCGTTGGCGGCGCCCTTCAGGGCGGCGTTGTCAGACTCGGTCCCGCCGCTGGTGAAGACGATCTCGCCGATGCGGGCGCCGAGGATCCGCGCAACCGTCTCGCGAGCGTCGTCTACGGCTTTCCGCGACTCCTGTGCCAGGGTGTAGATGCTCGACGGGTTGCCGTAGCTCTCGCCGAAGTACGGCAGCATCGCCTCGAGCACCTCGGGCCGCACCGCCGTGGTGGCGGCGTGGTCCATGTAGATCACCCTGTCGGGGCCGGTCATCGGGTACCTCGATTGCCGGCGCGCCGAGGGGCCTCGCCGGTCAGCCTCATTCTAGCACGCCGCCACTCGGCGCCGGCCGCTGGAGCAGCTTGGCGGCGGCCTCAGCCTGGACGATGCGGTAGACGTTCTGCAGCGGCTCGCCGCGGTCGAGCGCGACGCGGCGGCAGGACTCGTACTCGGGATGGACGGCGACGGGGGAGCCTCCGAGGCGCTTGATCTTCACCGACACCGCACCGAGGCTGGACTCGAACTCGACCGCCTCGCGCTCGGCCTCGTACCGGGTGACGGGCCGCACCCTGACGCCCAGGGTGGATGTCTCGCGCATGATCACGTCCACGGCGGCAGCCTCCAGATCATCGTCCACCAGCGCGCTGAGCATGGTCGCGGGCCTGCTCTTTTTCATCTGCACGGGGGTGAACCACACGTCGCGTGCGCCCAGATCGAACAGCCGCTCCTGGGCGTACGCCAGCATCTCCGCGCTCATGTCGTCGACGTTCGTCTCGAGGAGGCGCAGGCCCGCTACCCGCGTATCCTCCATCGCCTCGCCGACCCACAGCGCGGCCGCGTTCGGGTAGTGCGGCGAGTTTCTCGAGCCGAGCCCGTAGCCGATGCGCTCGACCCTCATCGACGGCTGCGAGAAGGCGGCCAGCGTCGTGACGATCGCGGCGCCGGTGGGCGTGACCATCTCGCCGGCGTCGGGGACGTTGCCCGGCGGCGGCACGACCGGCGCGTTCGCCATCGCCATGAGCGCCGCCGTAGCGGGCGACGGTACGGGCAGCCTGCCGTGCTCCGTCCGCACGAAGCCGGACCCCGACGGCAGCGGAGAGCAGTACAGCCGATCGACGCCCAGCGCGCGCAGGCCGGCCGGGCCGGCGACTACGTCGACCAGCGTGTCCAGATCGCCGAGCTCGTGTAGCTCCGCCCCATCAGGGCCGGCGCCGTGGACGGCCGCCTCCGCCTGTCCGAGACGCCGCAGGATTGCGCTCGACTCCTCTATCACCGGCCCCGGCAGCCGGGAGCCGCGGACGATGCGCAGGAAGTCGTCGATTCGCAGCCGGCCGTGGCCGTCGGGCGTCGTCACCGTGACCAGCTTCCCGCTCACGGCACCCCGCTCCGCGCTCGCCGCGGATATGCTCAGACCGTCTATGCCCAGGCACGCCAGGGCGTCGTTGAGCACATCGACCTCGACGCCCGCGTCGACGACGGCGCCTATCAGCATGTCGCCGCTGATTCCGCCGATGCATCTGAGGAAGGCTATCTTCAGGCTGACACCTCCGGCGCTCGCCGTGTGCATGAGAGCAGCGATGGGGCGGCGCGTGAGATCAGGCGGCGAACTGTTCGAATGCCGCGCGGAAGCCGGTGAGCGACCCTTCCAGCGTGGCGTCCTCGACGCAGTAGGCGAGGCGGAAGTATCCCGGCGTTCCGAAGCCGCGTCCGGGCACGACCAGGACTCGCCGCTCCCGCAGCGCGTTGACGAAGACCACCTCGTCGTCGATGGGCGCCTTCGGGAACATGTAGAAGGCGCCGTCAGGCCGCACGACCGAGTATCCGATATCGGTCAGCGTCTCGTACAGCATGTCGCGCTTCGCCTGGTACTGCTCGACGTCCACGGTGACCGACTGCAGGTGACGGACGATATGCTGCATCAGAGCTGGCGCGTTGACGAAGCCGAGCGTCCTGTTGCAGAAGACGAGCCCGTCGACGACCTCCGCCGCGTCGGCGCACCGGGGACTGACCGCGATGAACCCGATGCGCTCCCCGGGCAGGGCCAGGTCCTTGGAGTGCGACGTCGCGACGATGCTCCTGTCGTGATGGTCGAAGATGTGGGGATATTCGAGCCCGTCGAACAGTATCCGTCGATACGGCTCGTCGCTGACCAGGAATATCTCGGTCCCCAGCTCCGATTCCTTGCGCCGGATGACCTCGCCAATGCGCGCGAGCACTCCGGCGTCGTACAGCACTCCGGTGGGATTGTTCGGCGAGTTGATCAGCACGACGCGCGTCCTGGGGCCGATGCTCGACTCCAGCGCATCGAAGTCGGGCAGGAAGTCTTGGTCCGGCGGCACGACCTTGCACGACCCGCCGTGGTTGTCGGCGTAGTAGAGGTACTCCACGAAGTACGGGGCGAAGATGACCACCTCGTCGCCCGGGTCGAGCAGGGTCTTCGTGACCACGTTCAGGGCGCCGCCCGTACCACAGGTCATGATGACGTGGCCCGCCGTGAAGTCGAGTCCGGTGTCGACGCCAAGCTGGTCGGCAACAGCGGCCCGGGTCTCGGTGTAGCCGGCGTTGGGCATGTAGCGGTGGATGCCGGCGGGCCGCGTCTGAGCGATCCGGCTCAGCTCCTCGAAGAAGCGGTCCGGCGGCTCCGTGACCGGGTTGCCGAGGGACAGGTCGAAGACGCCATCGTCCCCGTACTGCTGCTTGAGCGCGATGCCGTCCTCGAACATCTTGCGGATCCAGGAGCCCTGCTCCATGAATCCCTTGATCTTGTTGGATACCGCCATCCCGTCGCTCCAGCCTCTTGCAGGCTATCCGATGCGAGGCCGAATGTACCGGCAGCATCGCGGACTGTCAACAACGAGCGGCGCGCCGGGTTCCCTCGCATGATTCGGACAAGCGATGCCCAGTCCGAAGGAACGGCAGCGGCTCAGTCTAATCGGGTTCCAACAACCCGTTCTTCCTGAGTAGCGCCGATGCTTCACCGGCGCGTATCGAGGGGCGCACGAGCTCGCGGGACGTGAACAGTTACGGCCAGACGCGCCTCACTCGACGAGGCCGGTCCTGATCGCCTCTATCTCGGCCGGGGTGACACCTATCGAGCGGACGTACTTCTCGAAGCCGCCGTAGCGGTCGTCGAGGTGTCGCAGGACGCGCAGCATCGCGCTTTGCGGGCAGAACTCGTCCCGGTACGTCTGCCAGGTGATCTCCTCCAGGGGCCTCTCAGTTCTCATCTCCCCCGTTGCCAGCAGGTCCAGGTATCGGTCCAGGAGGAACCGGGCCGACAGGGCGTAGTCCTCGGCGATCGTCTCGTGCGGGACTCCGGCCAGGCCGAGAAGCAGCGCGGAGACGACGCCGGTTCGGTCCTTGCCGGCCGTGCAGTGGTACATGGCGACGGACGGCCCGGAACCGGCAAGCAGGCCGAGGACCCGCCGGAGGGCCGGCTGTCGTTCGTCCAGCACCATCGTGTAGATGTCGCCCAGTCTGCTCGCCACCGCTCCGACATCGGGGAAAGCGGCTTCCAGAAAGTCGTCGCCGAGGACGTTCTCCCGGTGGTACGAGACCTCCGGCCGGGCCGCGAAGACGTTGGGGCGCGGCTCGACCTCCCTGGTCAGCCGTAGGTCGACCACCGTTCGGACGCCGTAGTCGATCAACGCGTCCTGCGACTCGACGGTCAGCGCGTGCAGGCCGTCGGCCCGGAGGAAACTCCCCCACCGCGTTCGCCGGCCGTCCAGCGTCGGATATCCGCCCAGATCGCGTATGTTGTAGGCGCCCTCGAGGTCCAGGCGCCTTCGTGGGTGCAGCAGTGTTTCGTCCAAACTAGAGCCTCCCGTGTGTGTGTCCGTCTTAGGCGTTATCGTCTATCCGATGTCCACCAGGGAAGCGTTCGCTCCACCTCCCTCAGGCGTCTGCGCAACCCCTGTGCGTCGGGCAGGATCGTCGAGGCCTGGTCCCAGAAGGCGGCCGAATGGTTCCTGACATCCAGGTGCGTGAGCTCGTGGACGACTATGTAGTCTATCAGCGAAGGCTCCAGCATCACGGCGCGCCAGTTGATGCGGATGGTGCCGTCGTGGGCGCAGCTACCCCAGAGCGTCTTCTGGTCTCCTATCAGCACCCGCGGCCTGGAGACCTGCCCGAGTCGCGGCAGGGAGCTGTCGACGGCCCGCGGCAGGAGCTCGCCTCCCATGATGATATCGTGCGGATGTTTGATCGGTCGATAGTAGACGGCGCGCGGCAGCCAGCGGTCGACTCTCGCCGGCAGGAGCTCCTCGGCGCGGCCGCGGTACCAGGAGAAAACGGCGGCTCGTATCGGCTCGGAGCGCTCGTCGCCGGACAGGTATTCGGGGACCGTCACCAAGAGACTCCCGTCGTCGAGGTGGGCGGTAGGCGAGCTCGCGTCGCCGGGCTCCACGACCAGGCGGACGTCGCGGCCAAGGTAGGGCAGGGCCTCGCCGCTGACAAGGCGGTTTCGAGCGGCCCGCGCAGACGAGACGGTGACCCGCTCCAGTATCCAGGCGGCCCGCCTGCGAACGAACGCCCGCACCTCGTCGATCGATGTCTTCGACGGAACGGCGACCCGTACGCCGTCGGCCCCGACGGTGATCTGCATGGTCTTCTTGCGGCGCTTGCTGCGGCGTACTTCGTACTCGATGGTCCTATCGCGGCAGCGGACGGAGTCCCGTTCGGTCACGACCGGCGGGGCGGCTCGACCCGGCGGGCGAGGCCGCTTCTCTCGGCTGCCGTCAGGTTGTCTTCGGGCGGCTGTCGCCGCCCGGCCTCGTGGTGGGCCAGTTACAACGTCATGCGCCCGTTTCGACCTCACGGGCGTATCCCGCGGGGGTGGGCCCCGTGTCCGCTATGGGTGGTCATGGCGTACCGGATCAGCGCCTTTGCGCGCCGGATTGGCGGCGGTGGACGAACGCGCCCGGGATTTCGAAGAAGTTGCTCGGTGCAATAAGTGCATTGAGCCGACATAATCACCGTGATATGATACCTGCCGTTCTGTAGCTATCGGCGTAATCCTGACGCCATTCAGGATGTGGCCCGAGGTCCATGAGTAGTGAGCGCTCCGGAGAACCTTCAACCAGACGAGGAGCCTAGACGGCTCAGATCTGTGCTGCGTGGAATCGAATCTCACGTTCAGGGCACGACGCTTTCGGGGTTCATAGAACTCGTACCGCTGCTGGTTACGATTGTCGTACTCCTGTTCATCATCCGACACGCCGACGACCTGATAAGACCCCTCGGGTTCGTGAAGGACAGGCCCTGGGACTTCTGGGGCGTCGGGTTCATCGTCCTCATCATCCTCTTCTACTTTATCGGACTGGTGACCTCCACGCGGATCGGAAAGGGGACGATGGACTGCATAAGCGGCGTGCTCGCCCGCGTCCCCGTCGTCAAGACCGTGTTCGGAGTGACTAAGCAGGCGACGACGGCCCTCACCTCCCAGTATAACTTCAGCCGGGTGGTCTTCCTCGAGTGGCCCAGAGAGGGCATGGCGGCGATGGGGTTCGTGACCGGGCGCGTACACTCGGTCGACAGGGCGGAGTCCCTGGTGCTTGTGTACATACCGACAGTCCCGAATCCGACCTCAGGGAATATGGCGCTCATCCTCGAAGACGACGTCATAGAGACCGACCTATCAGTCGAGGATGCCATGAAGCTGGTGTTCTCCGGCGGGATAGTGCTTCCGAAAGCTGTCTCACTGGCCCGGGTTCCCCGGGTCGACATGGACAACCCCGGGCTCATCGGCCGGTTCGAGGCTAATCCCGACTAGCCGCGCTTCTATCCCATCGCGGCCGCCGCCCGTGGGAGTCGGACTGGCTCTCGCGCTCTTTCCGCGTACTCCCGCCGTCGGCGGACGCCTCCTTCCGCCGAGGGCAAGCTCTCCGGACGCGACGGTGGGGCTCGGTCGCGAATAACGACGTTGTCGCGGCGGCGGCAAAGGTGCACACCCACACCGGCTTCAGAAGGACTCGCCCTGCCGTGTGCGGTGTTCGAGACCCGTTCGGCATGCCGGCGGCAGTCGAGCGGCGACGTTCTCCGGAGCTGACGGGTCCGGGTTGTGCGGTCCGGCAGGCCGCCTGCAGGGACGTCGTTCAGAAGTGGCGAATGGGGAGGTCTAGGCCAGGGGGGCTTCGTCGTCTCCCGAGTCGACCGCCGCGACCGGTGGGACAAGGGGGATGGTGACTATCATCACGGTGAACTCGCCGGGCTCCGACTCGACCTTGATGGTGCCGCCGTGCTCGCGGACGATGTCGCTGGACATCGCGAGGCCTAGCCCCGTGCCCTGGCCAGTGGGCTTGGTCGTGAAGAAGGGGTTGAAGATACTCTCGATGACATCCTGCGGTATGCCGCTCCCGTTGTCCTTGATGCGGATCTCGATGTCTTCCTCGCCTCGCCGGGTGGTCAGCCACAGTGTCGGGGCGTAGCGCTGGCCGTCCGATCCCGCCTGCTGGGAGGCGACCCGTTTCTCGTCGGTCGCGTGGCAAGCGTTTCCGACCATGTTCAGGAAGACGCGTCCCAGGTCCCCCGGGATCACGTCGACCTCCCCAACGTTGGGGTCGAGGTCCTGCTGCAGGTCGAGCTGGAAGTCCGGATCGGTCGCCCGCGCGCTGTGGTAGGCCAGCTTGGAGTACTCGTCGAGCAGCCCGTTCAGATCGGTGGGCTGCGACTCGCCCGAGCCCCGGCCCATCATCAGCATGTCGTGTACGATCCGGTTGGCGCGCTCGCCGTGCGACCGGATCCGCTCGAGGTTGCTGGTCAAGTCTCCGGAGATCTCCTCGATGAGCCCTCGCTGCTCCTCCTCCACGCTCTCGCCAACCTCTTCGAGAGTCTCTCGCAGCTCGTCGAGGAGCTCTGCCGAGGCCTCGGAGAAATTCTTGACGAAGTTCAGCGGGTTCCTGATCTCGTGGGCGACGCCCGCCGTGAGCTCGCCCAGGGCGGCCAGCTTCTCGCGCATGACGATCTGGTCCTGCGCCCGCTGCAGGTCGGCCAGCACGCTTTCGAGCTGCTCGTTCTTGCCCTGAAGCTCTTCGGCCAGCTTCTCGACCAGGTTCAGGCGCTGGACCTCCAGTGCGTGGCGGCGGAAGACCTCCAGCGCCGCGGCCATGTCCGCGACCTCGTCGCGTCCGCCGATGTCTACCCTGGCCTCCAGGTCTCCGCCCGCCATGAGTCGCATCCAGTTCGACAGCATCTGTAGGCGGCGGAGCAGTATGCGGCCGACGAACAGCCAGGCGATGAGCAGGGCGCCGCCGACGCTTATCGCGCTAATCGCCAGCAGGAGCGTGCGCCCGGTCAGGATCGCCTGCGTGGAGGCCTGTGTCGCTTCCTCGGCGCTGGCGCGGGCTGTGCTCACCAGACCATCTACGTCGGTGATGAGGTCGACCGCGATGTCGCGATTGAGTGCGAGCAGGTCCTGTTGACGCTGGACGAGCCGCAGCTCCTGTTCCAGCAGATCGAAGCCGTCGCCGTCGCCGATTCCCAGCGCGAACATCCTCGTCAAGACCGGATCTACTCCGGCGTACAGAGGCGAGTCCTCCAGGCCGGACAGGTTACGCTGGATGCGGCCGGCCGCGGCCTCGAAACGCTCGCGCAGAGGCTCGACCAGCGGGGCGTCCGAGATGGCGAACGCGCTCTCCAGCAGGTGGGTGGCGATTTTTGCATCCGCCTGCAACTCCGCCATGTGACGGTAGTGCGCAAACTCGCTCTCCGAGAAATGCTCCTCGCGGGGCGCGGGGACGCCCCCGAGAACGCGGTAGCCGGTCATCGTGTAGAAGAGTTGATCGTCGACTGACGGGATCAGGATGTCATCCAGGAGTGCGCGCACGTCCTCGAGGTCGATCCGCAGGCCTTCCCTGCGGATCTTCAGCTTGAAGAGGTCTGACATCTCGTTCTCAATCGCTTTGATGTTGAGAATGAGCGTGTCCACCTGGCCGCGTATGCGCTCTCCTTCCTCCGGGGAGAGGATGTCCGCCGCCGGGGACACGCCGCCTTCCGTCGCCTGGACGCCCAGGACGGCGAGCGGTCCTTCGAGGGCCAGTCGCGCGTCGTCGATGCTGGAGGCCACCTGGGCAAGCTCGGCGGGCGTCCCCGCGGCCGTCAGGCGCGGGGCGGCGTTAACGAGCGTGCCGCTGTGCTGTGCGATACCGAACGCTGCCACCACCTCCGGGAAACTCTTGTCGTTCACGTGGCTCTGGGCGTCGCCGACGCTGTCGAAAGAGAACCAGCCGACAAGGGCCGCGGCCATCGTCGTCACGAGGGCTCCCCCTATGCCGAAGTAGAGCTGTGTCGAGAGACGGAAGCGGCTTTCGAGCAGACGCCGGAGAAGTGCAAACATGGAACTTAAGATTAGAAGATCGCTCGATTCGGATCCATATTACCTTGTTGTCGTTGTCGCCTAAGGGGCGCGGGCGGCGCCTGGGACGCGGTCTTGTGCCGACGGAGGCCGCAAAGCGGACTGTCGCATCGCGTTCCGGTTTGCGCCTGCTAAAACCGGGCGCCGCTCGCGTCACCGACGTGGGCCGGCGGAACAGCGGCCGCTCCGCTAGTGCTCCTTTCTCACTTTCTCGACCGGGACGTAGTTGCCGTCGGGTCCGATCACGGTCAGGAAGACCGAGTCCGACCCCTGGTTGTCGTCGTCACCGTAGCTCAGCTCAAACCCGTCGAGGTCGACGTCGGCGCTGCGCAGGTTGCCGAGGAAACAGGTCCGGTCTACATCTCTGCCACACCTTTCGAGGCCGACCAGGGTCAGCCGGCCGGCAAGATAGCCCTCGAATGACACGAAGCCGGGAACCGCGTCTGGTTTGTAGGCCGACAGCGCCTGTAGATAGGCGTTGACAATCGGAAGGGAGTCGTCCGTGGGGAATGGCACGACCTGAGTCACGTAGACGCCGGTGCCGGTGGGGCCGAGCGACCTCGCCAGAGCGTTGCTGCCTACGAACGAAACGGTCATGAAGACGGGATCGACGATACCCGTCTGCCGCGCCCAGGCGATCAACGCGCCCACCGGCTCGTACGCTCCTATCATGATGACCGCCTCGGGCTTGCCCCTGGTCAGGTCCAGCAGGGCCGCCTTCACGGCCGTCGTATTGCGCGGGTACAGTCCGATGGACACAGGCTCCATGCCGCGCCGTTCGAGCGCGTTGAGCGCCCCGACGTATCCGGCCCGGCCGAAGGAATCGTCCTGGTACATCACCGCGATGCGTTCGATGCCCAGGTCCGTGGTCAGGCGGGCGACCATCTCCTCGGTCTCCTGGTAGTAGGAGGCCCTCAGGTTGAGCACGTTGCCCAATCCTCCCGCGTTACGCAGGAACTCGGCGCCGGTGAACGGCGCGATGTACGGGATGCCCGCTTCCTTGGCTACGGGGGTCGCGGAGCGCGACGTCGGCGTGCCGACCGCGCCGATCAGCGCGAAGACGCCTTCCGTTTCGATCAGGCGGATGGTGTTGGCGATAGCGGCCTCCGGCTCGTAGAAGTCGTCCAGAGACACGAGCTCCAGTTGACGGCCGTGGACGCCGCCCGCCCGGTTCGCCTCGCGAAAGGCCGCCTCGATCCCGAGACGCATGTTGGTACCGAGGGCCTGAGCCGGGCCGCTGAAGGCGGCGGACTGCCCGAAGACGATGCGCTGTTCGAAGACGCCCGGGTGCGCGCCGCTACCCGGTGGGGGTTCCCGGGTGGCTGTCTGGGTGGGGACCTCGGGGCCGTTACCGCCGTCGGCTCCGTTGCACGAAACGGCCCCGACGAGCATCGCGGCCATGGCGAGGCCTACGGCTACCCAGATTGGGAGCGCGGACGCCTGTCTCCTTCTTGTTGGTCGGAGCTTGAGGTGAGGGTGGTTTCTTTGAGTCACCCTATTTCACGCAGTCTTGCGCGTGACCAAGGTCAGGCGGTTCTTGCCCTGCTCCCGCCGGTACTGCATCTCGTCGATCATCGTCCGCACCAGGTGAATGCCGAGCCCGCCGACGCGCCGGTCTTCGACGGGCCCGTCCAAGTCGGGAGTAGGAGCGTCGTTGAGAGGATCGAATGGCCGGCCCTCGTCCATTATCTCTATGACGAGCGAGTCCGCGTCCGAGGTCAGCGTGATTTCTATCTCCTGCTCGGCGTTTTCGAGCCCGTAGTCCATGATGTTGAGCCCCAGCTCCTCGAGGGCCAGGTTGATCCGAAAGACGAGGTCGGGGGGCCAATCGTCCCGCAGGGCAAGGTCCTCAACCGCTGCGGTCATGCGATAGAGTTCCTCGTGCTGAGGCTTGATTCTCAGGGTCAGACTGACGCTCAATCACTTCTCGTTGCGATGGAAGGTCATGCAGGTAATGTCGTCCGACTGCGGGGTGTCGCCTGCGAAGTCGACCACGGCCTCGAACACCGCCGCGTTCGCCTCCTGGGCGTTCCTGGGAGGGGCCGTCGCGAACATTTCACGCAGGCGCGCCATTCCAAACTCTTCGCTGTCGGCGTTCATAGCTTCAGTGACGCCGTCGGTGTAGAGGAAAACGGTGTCACCCGGCGCCAGGATGACGGAGTGGTGCTCGTAGTTCAGGTCCGGCGCGACTCCCAAGGCTATCCCGCCCGTCAGGGGAAACTCGTCCGAGCTCCCGTCGGGGTGGACGAGCAGTGGAGTGTTGTGGCCGCCGTTGGCATATTTGAACTGTCCGGTTTCGGGGTCGTACACCGCGTACAGGACCGTGACGAACATTGCGGCCTCGTTCTCCGCGTCGAGCAGCTCGTTGACCTCCCGCAGCACCTCTCCGGGGTCGATGGTGCCTATCGCCGCGCCCTTCAGCAGGGTGCGGCTCGACATCATGAACAGCGCGGCGGGGACGCCCTTGTCCGAGACGTCGGCGACTGCGAGGCCGACCCGCCCGCGGTCGAGGCGCATTACGTCGAAGAAGTCGCCCCCGACGTTGCGCGCGGGCTCCATGTGGGCGGATATCTCGTAATCTTCGTGCTTGGGGAATTCGGTCGGGAGGATCGACTGCTGTATCTTGCTCGCCACGTCGAGCTCGTTCTGCAGGGCGACGAGCTTGTCGCGCGACGAGAGCGCCTCACGCCACTCCGTCAGGTGTTGCAGCGTGCGGTCAATGGTGACCTTCAGGTCCTCGAAGTCTATCGGCTTGGTGACGAAGTCGAACGCGCCCCTGTTCATCGCGGTACGGATATTCTTCATGTCCCCGTAGGCCGAGATGATCACTGAGCGTACGTCCGGATCGACCGCGGGTATCTGTTCGAGCAGCGTCAGCCCGTCCATCTGGGGCATGTTGATGTCAGATAGAACGAGGTCGATGCCCCGGTCCTCGTCGAGCTTGGCAAGGGCCTCTACGCCATTGTGGGCGAAGACGAACTCGTACTGGCCCCTTCTTATGTGGCGCCGCATGCGTTGCAGCATGAGCGGCTCGAGGTCCGGCTCGTCGTCAACTACGAGTATTTTGAATGGACGTTCCATCGGAAGCTATGGCGACACCCGTCGGGCTCCTGGCCGAGACTGGCCAGCGCGCCTGCGGGCTATCGGCTTGGTCAGCCCGCCAGTGTGGCGACGGCCTCGGATTGAGACTCGTGAGTCTCAATTATCTTGTCAAAGCCGCTTATTTCGAAGACCTCGCGGACCGGGCCCACAAGCGAGCAGACGGCGAGTTTCTTGTCCTGTCGTTGTAGCGTCTTGGCAACAAGCAGGATAACGCGGAGGCCCGCGCTGCTGATGTACGTGAGCCGTTCCAGATTGAGGACAACAGCGCTGTCGTCATCGGAGACGGCGGCCTGTAGAGCATCTTGGAATTCACGGGCGTTGACGCCGTCGATGCGGTTCTCGGTGCTTGCAACTAGTACCGTTCCCTGTCGCTCCGTCTTGATCATTTTGTCTGTCCTGTCTCCGTTAGCGGTCGGTCCAGCGCTGTCAGTATTGGCGGCAGCCTATTACCCAAACTAGATTACGTACGAATACCGCAGTGGCGACCGCCGCCGTCACTATGCTGACGGATGGCCCCGCCCTCTGCGAGTTGGCCCTCAATTATACGGCACGCATAAAGTATGCGGCTAGTGTGATGTGAAACCGCCTCCACAGCACGGAGTTTATTGCCCGAGCCGATATTATTCCCTTGTGGACGACAAAGCAAGTGCAATCCCTGGATTCCCCGCCTGATCGGGCCGGCCGGCGTGACGGACTGCTTCCAGCGTCATGGCAGCGCACCTTGTGGGGGATGGATTCCCGCGTTCGCGGGAATGACGGAGGTGGAGGATTTGGGAATCCCCCAGAATCAGCGGCCTAACCGGGCGCGGCGTCTTCCGAGCCGGCGGCAGGTTCCGCCAGCAACCTTCTCGCTATGATCTCGCGCATGATCTCCGAAGAGCCAGCCGCGATGGTCCATAGACGGTAGTCGCGGGCGAACCGCTCGACGGGCGTCTCCCGGATGTAGCCATAGCCACCGTGAAGCTGCACCGTTTCGTACGCGACGCGGTTGGCGGCTTCGGTGGCGTACAGCTTCGCCATAGAGACCTCGGTCTCGGCCTCCTCGCCCGCGGCGAACCTGGACGCCGCGTAGTATGTCAGACGACGAGCCGCCTCGAGCCGCGTGGCAAGGTCGGCGAACCGGTGGCGCAGCGCCTGCAGGTCCGCCAGCGGACGGTCGAATGCCGTTCGATGCTGGAGATGGGCCCGTGTGT
Organism: Dehalococcoidia bacterium; assembly: GCA_965261815.1. Lineage (GTDB taxonomy): Bacteria > Chloroflexota > Dehalococcoidia > Lucifugimonadales > CAZENU01 > CAZENU01. Next base: position 1,079,906 of record CBDHDR010000002.1, on the reverse strand, counting down.
CCTCCAATGCCTGCGCGGCGGCGGAGACGCTGAGCACGGCCGCCAGGAGCCGCTCCCTCTGCAGGCCCGCGGCGAGCTGGTGGAAGCCCCTGTTGAGCTCGCCGAGCAGATTCGACTCGGGGACCCTGACGCGGTCCAGCACTATCTCGGCGGTATCCGAAGAGAGCATCCCGGTCTTCTGGAGCTTCTTCGCCACCGACAGCCCCGGCGTATGGCGCTCGACCAGGAGCTGCGAGATCTGCCGGTGCCTCGGGCCCGTCTCGCCGGTCCTCGCGGACACGAAGTACAGGTTGCCATACACGCCGTTGGTGGTGAACGTCTTCGATCCGGTGAGCAGCCAGTCGTCTCCGTCCTTCACGGCGCGCGTCGCGATGCCGGCCATGTCCGAGCCCGCACCGGGCTCCGTGATCGCGAGCGCGCAGACCGTCTCGCCGCTGACGATCCCCGGCAGGTACCGGGCCTTCTGCTCGTCGGTGCCAAGGTTGGCCAGCCAAGGGGACGACATGTCGGTGTGGACGATGATGCTGAACGCGACGCCGCCGGAGCGGCATCGGGCCAGCTCCTCCGCCAGCACCACGGTCATCCAGAAGTCGGCGCCCCCGCCGCCGTACTCCTCGGGGTATTCCACTCCCAGGAAGCCCAGCTCTCCGAGTCGGCGAAACAGCTCGCGCGGAATCCGCTGGCGGTCCTCCCATTCGTCGACGTGAGGGACGATCTCCTCTTCGACGAAGCGCCGGACCGCAGCGCGGAAGAGCCGGTGCTCTTCCCCAAAGTTCTCGTTCAAAGCAATCTCCCGGCCTTAGTCTCCATTCCGGACACGTCGACAACCTCGCTAGTGGCCGCTCCCCCTGCGCCAGTCCACCGAGTCTGTCCCCCGGGGCTTCAGGCTGTCGCCCAGCTTTCCGAGAGGACTTCCGCCTGCTCCAGGACGGTTTGCGTCGCCTTGGCCTGCTTGTCCGGCGGGTAGCCGTACTTGCGCAGGATGCGCCGCACCAGCACGCGGAGCTGGGCGCGCACATTCTCCCGCAGCGTCCAGTCGATGGTCACGTTGCGGCGGACGGTGTCGACCAGCTCGCGGGCGATGTCCCGCAGCGTGTCGTCGCCCAGTACCTGCACCGCGCTGTCGTTCGTCTCCAGCGCGTCGTAGAAGGCCAGCTCGTCCTCCGACAGCCCCAGCCGCTCGCCGCGTGCGTTGGCCTCCCGCATGTCCTTCGCGAGCCCGATCAGCTCCTCGATCACCTGCGCCGCCTCGATCGCCCGGCTCTGGTAGCGGCGAAGGGTCTGCTCCAGCATCTCGGAGAACGACCGCGCCTGCACGACGTTCTTGCGGCGTCTGGCAGACAGCTCGCCCTTGAGCAGCTTCTGCAGCAGCTCGACGGCGAGGTTGCGGTGCGGCATCCCCTGTACCTCGGCCAGGAAGTCGTCGGACAGCACCGAGATATCCGGCTTGTCCAGCCCCGCCGCGGCGAAGACGTCCATGACGCCCTCGGACGCGACCGCCTTCGAGACGATCTGCCGCACGGCCAGGTCGAGGTCCTCCTCGGGGCGCGCCTCGCCCGCCGCCCGCTTCGACAGCGCCGCACGCACGGTCTGGAAGAACCCGACGTCGTCCCTGATCCGCATCGCCTCGTCGTGAGGCACGGCCAGCGCGAACGCCTGGGACAGCGCCAGCACGGCGGCGAGGCAACGCTGCTTACCGTCCTCCTGGGACAGGACGTGCTCCTGGGCGGCCGGCAGCAGGCCCAACCGCGCCAGCGCCGTGCCCGTCATCCACTTCGTCCAGTCGAAGCCGTGGAACAGCGCGCAGCACACCTCGTACTTCTCCAGCATCACCGCGACCGCTTCGTCCTGGTCCAGCGCCGTCTGTCCCTTGCCTCCGCTCTCGGTATATGTGGCCAGCGCCTTCTTCAGGTCCTGGGCCAGCCCCAGGTAGTCGACGACCAGGCCGCCGGGTTTGTCCTTGAACACGCGGTTCACGCGGGCGATGGCCTGCATCAGCCCGTGGCCCCGCATCGGCTTGTCGACGTACATCGTGTGCAGGCTCGGCGCGTCGAAGCCGGTCAGCCACATGTCCCGCACCAGCACCACCCGCAGCGGGTCGCCGGGGTCGCGGAACCGTTGCGCCAGAGCCTCCCGCCGCGCTTTGTTGCGGATGTGCGGCTGCCACTCCAGCGGATCGGAGGCCGAACCGGTCATCACCACCTTGACGGCTCCCCTGACGTCATCGTCATCGTGCCAGTCGGGGCGCAGGCGGACCAACTCGCGGTAGAGGGCGATGCAGATGCGCCGGCTCATGCACACGACCATCGCCTTGCCTTCGAGCGCCTCCAGCCGAGTCTCGAAGTGCTCAACGATGTCCTCGGCGATCTGCTTCACCCGCTTCTCCGCGCCTACGACCGCCTCGAGCTGCGCCCACCGCGTCTTGAGCCTCTCCCTGCGCTCCACCTCCTCGCCCTCGGTGGCCTCCTCGAACTCCGGGTCGATCCTCGGCTTCTCGCGCTCGTCCAGGGCCAGCTTGGCCAGGCGGCTCTCGTAGTAGATCGGCACCGTGGCGCCGTCCTCCACGGAGCGCCGGATGTCGTAGATGCTGATGTAGTCGCCGAACACGGCGCGCGTGTTGGCGTCCTGGAGCTCTATGGGCGTCCCGGTGAAGCCGACGAACGACGCGAGCGGCAGGGCGTCGCGCATGTGTCGGGCGTAGCCGTCGACGAAGTCGTACTGGCTCCGGTGCGCCTCGTCGGCTATCACGACGACGTTCCGGCGGTCCGACAGCGTCGGGTGGGTGTCGCCCTTCTCCTCCGGGAAGAACTTCTGGATCGTGGTGAACACCACGCCGCCCGACTCGACCGAGAGCTTTCCGCGCAGGTCGGCCCGGCTCTCCGCCTGCACCGGCGGCTGGCGCAACAGGTCCTGGCAGCGGGAGAAGGTGCCGAAGAGCTGGTCGTCCAGGTCGTTGCGGTCGGTGAGCACGACGATGGTGGGATTCTCCATCGCCGGCTCGCGCACGACGGCCCCGGCGTAGAAGGCCATCGTCAGGCTCTTGCCGGAGCCCTGCGTGTGCCACACCACCCCGACGCGCCGGTCGCCCGGGTCCCCGCCCGGCTTCCGTCCGGCCTCGTAGTGTCCCTCGTCCACCTCGGCGATGACCTTGCGCCGCAGCTCGGCCGCGCGGAGCGTCTCGTCGACCGCGACGCGCACCGCGTGTAGCTGGTGATAGCCCGCCATTTTCTTGGACAGCGCGCCGCCGCCGTCGTCCTCGAACACGATGAAGTCGCGCACCAGCGCGAGGAGCCGGTCGGGAGCGCAGACGCCCTCGAGCATCACCTGCAGCTCGGTCATGTGGGGGTCGGCGAGGCCCTCGCCGGTCACGGTGCGCCAGGGCTTGAACCATTCCCGCCCGGCGGTGAGCGTGCCGACGCGCGCCTCGTTGCCGTCCGAGACGACGAGCAGCTCGTTCATGGAGAACAGGCTGGGTAGCTCGGCCTTGTAGGTCTGGAGCTGCTGCCACGCCGTCCAGACGGTTGCGTCCTCGTCCGCCGGGTTCTTGAGCTCGATCACGCCCAGGGGCAGGCCGTTGACGAACAGCACCACGTCCGGCCTGCGTCTGTTCCTGTTCTCGGTGACGGTGAGCTGGTTGACGGCCAGCCAGTCGTTGTTGGCGGGGTCGTCGAAGTCGACGGCCAGCGCCTGCGTCCCGCGAACGCGCCCCTCGCCGTCCCGGTACTCGACCGTCACGCCATCGACGAGCATCCGGTGGAAGGCGCGGTTGCGGGCCTCCAGGGTCGCGCCCTCCGGGCGAGTCAGCCTGCGGAACGCGTCGTCCAGAGCGTCGGCGGGAAGGGCCGGGTTTCGAGTGGCGAGCGCGTCCCGGAGCCGGCGCTCCAGGACGACCTGTCCGTAGTCGGCGCGTTCGGCGTTGGGCGCGTCCGGCGCGATGTCCAGCCCGTGCGCCACGCCCCAGCCGACACCGGCCAGCCAGTCGAGGGCGGCCTGCTCGACATCTGCTTCGGTGATGGTGGTCATTGAGATGGTCTTCGTTCGCCGTGATTTTCATTGTGCATCATGTTTTCACCGCAAGCGCTGTTGTGCATCATGGCGTGCCTGCGATGATATACAAATAATGTTGTCCTCAATTGGTGAGACGCAATCTACTCGCTGCCTTCCGCCAATCGGAGGAGCCTGATGAACGCCAGGAGCGCTGGTCGCCTCCCCCGGGCTTCACGCACTACGTCCAACATGCCGCTGTCGCGGAGGACCCTTAGTAACCGAGATGCCGTCGGTCCGGGGATCCCGGAGTTCCCCACGAAGTCGGATGAGAGAAAGATAGGCTTCCCAAAGATCCAATCGAGCGCACGAACACCGTATTGGGAACGGGTCTCGTCAACCACCCATTCCTTCAATTCATCGTAGAGAGCCAAGATGCTCCTGGCCCCAGAGAGGTTGACGTTGGCCTGTTCCGCGATTGCCGTAAGGAAGAACTCAGACCAGCCAGTCCAATCATCGTCGCGGGACACCGCCTGCAGCCGCTCGTAGTATTCGTCGCGATGCTGATCGAGAAACCCACTGATGTAGAAGTGTGGAGCCTCCAGAAGACCCTTCGCGACCATGTAGAGCGGAACGATCAACCGACCTATCCGTCCGTTTCCATCCAGGAATGGATGGATTGATTCGAATTCGGCGTGAACGACTGCCAGTTGAACCAACGGGTCCGGTTCATCCGAGTGGATGAATCTCTCCCATGCATCCATGGCGCCCGGCAGATGCTCTACCGGGCATGGCACAAAGTCTGCGCTCTCTATGGTTGAACCAGGAGGGCCGATCCAAACGCTGTTGGGCATGTGGCGGTATTCGCCCGGCGCTTTGTCCTGTCCCCTGACGCCTCTCATCAGGATGCGGTGGGCATTACGAATGAGCCTCAACGACAACGGTATCTCTGCCAACTGACGGGTGGCGGCATCTAGAGCAATTCTGTAATTGATAACTTCGTACGCGTCAATACGCTTGACTGGATCGTCAACGGGGTTATTCTCATCCGCCTCAAAGGTGAGAACCTGAGTCAGGGTCGTCTGTGTGCCCTCAATACGGTTCGAGTAGACAGCCTCCTGTGTCGCAAGAGGCGAAATGAGGACGTTTGTGTTTGGTATGCTCTCGAGCATCGCACCATATGCTGCCACCGCGGAGTGCGCACGTCCGATTGCAGGCACAAGCCTGGCCCAGTCCAGATTTCCTGGAGGGAACTTGCCGAGGTGGTACTGCGTTGTTGTCATGATGCCACTCTCACCACTCCCCGCCCAACCCCTGACAGCAGGTCAAGGGCCACTTGTTCTACGTCGGCTTCGGAGATTCTCATGTGATCACCTCACACGGCCCCAAGCGAAGATCGTCCAAACGCAGATAGTCCTCGAACACACTCACTTCAACCATAGAGGAGGTAAACCGGGCGGGCAACTTCGTCTCCGGGGACACAATGACTTGGTAGGAGAATGGCCAACTGTCTCCCGACGCAATGACCTCGTAGACACGAGCGGAGAAGACGATGGTGAGGACACGCCCGTCGAAGCTGAACGTTATCTCAGTTTCTCCGGCAAGACGGGAGACCTCTTCCAACAGATTACGCCGAAGAGGTCGGGCGTAGTCCCTGTCGATGAAACACTTTGGGCGGGCCTCGTAGGCTCGCTGCTCTGCCACAAATGGTATGAGGTACCAGTAACGTTCTCCTTCGACAAACCAATCAGGCAAGGGATGTATATCGGCCCTGTAGGACTTCAGGGCGTAACTAACCCAGGCTGCAGCTTCCAAGGGGCTTCCTAAGTCGGGGGGAATTTGGGAGTTTACGTCCCCTATCTCGCGGGATGTCCTGAAAAGACCGGTCAGGTAAACAATCTGCCGTCCATACAGGTTCGTCACTTCGGAAGCGATCAAATCGAGATGGACAAACTTGTAGCCTACGGTTTCTGAACCGGATACAGAATCCCGATGCTCGAAGCCGAGAGCGATAAGAGATTGAATTGTCGGGCATGAACTGCTCAATTTGATACCTCCATAGCGCGCTCGGCATCATGCACCCCCACTTTCCCCGACACCAGCCCCGGCAGCAACGCATCCCGCTGGGCTGCTAGGGCATCGTTCTCCGCTCGCTTGACAATCACCTGCCTAACCAACGAACCTGCGATCTCGTCATACCGTTGAAGGCAACCATAAGGAGGACATAACGTACGTAGTTTCCTAAGATGCATAGGGCCAAAATTCTGCTGCACGCTTCCCGAGGCCGACATTTCAAGCTCATTCAAGAAGACCGGGCTGTTGAGGTATCCGTACAGAAAACTGAACGAAGAAAGATCGCCGATGGGACGAAATCGAATCACGCTTGTGTTTAATAGCAACGGCAAATGGGAACTCCGTACGATCGCACTTCTTCCGAGAGTTCCAGAAGTGGAAACAACAATATCCCATTCTTTCAAGTGAAAGTGGGCGTATTTGCCATCAGCTTCTTCCGTTCGTATTCGGTTGGCTGTATTCAATTGGATATCGCCATCCTGGATACAACGGATGTTGATAAATCGAGTGCCTTCTGCTGAGTTGGTATATTGCCAGTGTCTGATGCCCGGCCCTTCTTTATAGTCCATGAGTTCTGGTAGCCCCTTCACCTCCCACCCCTCCGGCAGTTCCCCAAGCTCCGAGTCCACCAGCCGGTCGGGGAAGAGGTCGTAGTGCTCGGCGGGGAGGCCGGGGAGGGACTCGCCGCGCCGCCAGCGGCCCTCCATCTTGGCGCGGACCGGCTCGAAGTCGACGAACCACGACTTGAACAGCGTCCGCGCCATCTCCTCCAGCGTCTCGTTCATCCGCCGGTTCAGCTCGATCTTGTCGTCCAGCGTCCCCAGCACGTGGGCGATGGCCCGCTGCTCGGCCAAATCCGCAGGTGCCTGCACCACGAATGTTTCGATCATCCGCTTCGTAAGCGCGTTCCGGGTACCACCGGAACCTGCCCACGACAAGAGCATCGACTGAACTTCCGGCGCAGCCAGATAGTACCGTAGATACCCCGGGTCTAATTTGCCGGGGTACGTCCGAACAATTGCTACGTGTTGGTTCACGCGAGCCGGTAGGACCAGAGGATCGACTTGGCACACGCGTGCAACAGAATCTCCGGTGATGTTCAGAAGCACGTCATCGGGTAAGACTTCGACGTTGTGGAGTGCCTCAGCATGGGCGTCGCTTATGAAAGCCAGGCCGTCACGGGCAAACCCTGCGTTGTAAACGTTCTGACTCCGAATGAGGGCGTAGGGTCCGTCTTCCAGATAGACTGCCTTGCCGCCACGTGGCGTCGCGCCACTCCCGATCTTCGTACAGACATCACCCAGCGTCACCTCTGTCCAATGGATCGCTGTCGGTTGCTTGGCCTCTTCCCACAAGACCACGTAGTCTCGTTCAATCACCTCCCTGAAGCTCTCTGACGTGGCGTGCCAGTCGAGCACATCCACGCGCATGGGCAGGTCGGATTCCTCGAAGGCTTCCTTCAGCCGGCTGAGTGTTCGCCAGTCCAACGGTCCCTCGCCGACGACGGCCAGGTCTAGGTCGGAGTAGTCCCTGGCTGTCCACGTCGCGCGGGAACCGAAGGCCCGTACCTCGCATTCCGGCACGTGTTCGGCCAGGATAGCCTCGACCGTCGCAAGGTGGTTGGGGTTGAGGTCGACCGTGCCGGTCATTCCCAAGTCTCCCCCGTTATCGCAGCGTAGAGCCGGATGGCGTCATCAATGAAGGCGGGCATGACCTGAATCGCCCTGGCCGCCTTCCCTTCGTCGTAGTCGTGAGTCGTGTCTATGCGAGTTCGTACGTATAGCTCCCACTGCTCACCACCCGCCGCCAGCAGCCGGTTCTCGTCGGCAACGCGAAATATGGGCCTGGGGCTGTTGGGGATTTCGACCATGCCAAGCTGTTCGATCAGGTGACGCCTGAGAACCTTCCACAGGGTGTCGTAGCAGGTCTCGAACCGTTGGATCACGGATTCGGCCATTGCCTCATGCACGAACGAAGGGTAGTCGGAAGACAGGTGAAGCAGGTGTTCGTGCTGCCTCTCCAGGTTTCTCAGGGACATTTCGAAATTGCTATAGTCTATGGCCAAGTTGTCAGGACCTCCGCCCAAGTCACCTTATCAGACGCCCTCAGTTCGACACGCGTCGCAACACCAGCGCTTCGGCCACTTCGGCACCGTCGGCTAGACCGTTCGGGTCTCCGTGTTGCCCTTGCCAGCGGTGCGTCCCCGTGTTCAGGGCGATTCTGACCACGGAGAGCTGCTCCGGCGACAGGTCCTCGTAGCCATCCTCGTAGCCGTCTACGACGACGCGGAGGTCGGGCGGGTAGTCCCGCAATAGCCGTACCAACTGTTCGACAGTCATGGTCGTGGCTCCGTGTCCCGAGTGCTCCAACGCGCCTTAGTCCAGGGTCACTGGGCGATATTCCAGGAGTGCCGATCTGCCCACCACGTCGACTATTCGAATTATCGCCTCCCTGCCGTCGGCGTCGGTGAGACGCAGGTCTTGTCCGAAGGAGAAATGTACCGGCTGCTGTTTTCCCTGGTCGATGGCGATGTTGGAAGCGTAGAGATACGTCCGATCAAGTGTGTCCCGAATGGGATTCAGCCTGCCATTGACTACAGGAAGACCGCCGGTCGACTCGGCGAAGATAACACTGCCGCCCTTCCGTAGTGGTTTCAGCTCTACTGCAAGTCCCCCCTGGTCGGGAAGCCATTCGCGCTCCACGTGGGCGCCATAGCCAGCAGCGGCGGCGAACACCCTCATAGGGAGATGGGTCGTGTGCAGGTCGACCTCAGCCTCGCCGTTTTGGTCCGTCGTCGCGCGCTTCCCGGTCTTGTTGGGGAAGAGCGCCAGTACGTCGGAATCGGGCAGGGGTTGGCCGCTGGACCGAACGGTGATGATGGTGCGGGCGGGGCTCTGTTCCAGCGCCGCTGCGGGGATGGTAAGTAGGACTTCTGAGCCGTTGAGCAGGCGATACTCGGGCATCCTGCCCGAGAGCTCCCGGGTCTCGCGCAGGATGATCGGAACCCCGTCCCCGCGGCGCTCCATGATGTACAGCCTGTCATCCGATCCACCGATTCCCTCCACCGGCATCCGCGCCAGCACGGAGGTCAGGGCTTCGTTGCGAGTCGCCTGGCGAGCTTCCATGCTGTCAAGGGTCAGGTTGTTTGGCAGCGATCCGGGCGACTGGATCTCCACGCGGGCCTGGAACATCGAGAGGCGGATCTTGCTGCCGCGTATCGAATAGTCTCGATGCACCACGGCGTTAACTATGGCCTCGAACAGCGCCCTCTCGCTGTACTCCGGCAGATTCACACGCGCCGGTTCCTTGCGGGCCGCTACGCGCATGTTTCTTGTGGCGAAGGCCACTGCATCGCCGATCTGCCGGTTCAACGGACCGGTGATCTCCTGTGCGTCGAGTTGGCCGGAGGCACGGTCACTCCCCCTGTAACGAGTCGCCGTGATGCCGGCGTTTGTCAGCCACTGCTCGGGACTCCGGGTGCACAGAAGCACACCGGCCACCGTAGCGCGTAGGATGCCGGCGTCGTCGTTGGCCAGCAGCGCGAGCTTCTCGAGCGCCGACTCCGGTTCCGCGGCGCCCTCCGCGCTCAACAGGGGTCTCCAAAGCGACTCCTCCAAGGTTTCGAATCCGGTGCCCGGGACGGTCTGCTCGTCGTACGAATGGAACCGCGTCTGTCCTCTCCGCTGGACCAGGCGCAGCCGCTCGTCGCTCGTCATCGCTCGCTTCGAGCCGCCTACTCGAACATAGCTTCCGCCGGGGCTCTCATGCTGCGAGTCGCCCTCCGGTATGTCGACGAGCAGGAGCCGCCTACCGTCGAGCTGTCTGTGATCGGTGCGGATGCGGACCGCTGGCGTGACGGAGTCGGTACTGACCTCGACCAGAAGGGAGTCCAGACCGACGAGCTGCTCCCGCGACATGTCATGCACCACCCCTTCGTCGGTGACGCCGCAGAGCAGCACGCCGCCGTCCGCATTGGCGAAAGCGGCGATTTCATCCGCCCAGTCGCCGCGGTTTGGACTTCTGGGCCTGTTGCCGGCGAACTTGACCTCCTTGAACTCCCAATTGCTGTCTTCGCCCAACTGCAGCTGGCGCCTGATTTCTTCGTCGCTGTAGGTCATGAGTGAACTTCTCCCGGCAGTCACTGGAACGGCTGACAGAGTTTCCCAAGCGTCCCGTCACTGAGTCCAGGGTAGTAAGAGCGTAGGATGTCAGGGGTGATCTCGCTGATGCGGAGCCTCCGCTCCATGCGAATTCGTTTGACAGCGAGCGGCAATTCGTCCATCAGAGGTTTCACAAGCTCCTCGGCCAATGCATACGAGCCTTCGTGCCACTCTGCTTCCGGCACGCGCTCGTTCTGGTACCAAGCGGCGAGCCCCTCTTCGAGCCAGTTGCCGGGGCGTCCATCTACTTCCTCATTCCAAGGATCGAGCAGATGAAAGCACTCATGGGCAAGCTGCCACCTTGCCCTGGCCGGGTCATCGAGTGCAGTTGGGCCCAGCCGGACAACGACGTGTCTGGAACGCCTCTCGGCATCGTCTGGCGTAATGCCACTGTCTGGGAACCAGAGTTGTGGCGGCTTATCCAGTGTCCTGTCGATGTCGATGCCCAAGAGCGTAAACGAGTGGTCTCGCGGTCCGAACCGGCGCTCGATGTCGGCCAGGAACTGACTCGCATACTCCGGAAGCGTCATTGGACTATGGCTGCCGTCCTCCCGAAACTCGGTAACGAACAGGGAATCGACTACGCTCACGGGCGGTCTCCAAACCCCAACCGGGCCAGATTCTTCTCGATGGCCGCGTCCAGCTTCTGGGCCTCGGCCTGCTGCTCGCGCCACTGGGCGGCGAGGCGGGCCATCTTGTCGGCGAAGGGCTCGCCGTCGTCGGGCTGCGGCTCCGCGCCGACGTAGCGGCCCGGTGTGAGGACGTGGCCGTGTTTACGGACTTCCTCCAGCGTCGCGCTCTTGCAGAAGCCGGGAACGTCCTCGTAGTCCTGGCTCGCCGCCCCCTTCCCCCCTGGATTCCCGCCCCCGTCTTCACGAGGGCAGGGCTCTTCGCGGGAATGACGGTTGTGGCCGCGCCAGGCGTGGTAGGTGTCCGCGACGCGGGCGATGTCCTCCGGGGACAGGTCGCGGTGGGTGCGGTCCGCCATGTGTCCGAGCTTGCGGGCATCGACGAACAGTATCTCGCCGCGGCGGTCGTGGCGCTCCCCGTTGCGCCGCCCGCGGGACAAGAACCACAGGCAGGCGGGTATCTGCGTCGACCTGAAGAGCTGGCCCGGCAGCGCGACGATGCAGTCGACGAGGTCGGCCTCGATCAGGTTCTTGCGGATCTCGCCCTCGCCCGACTGGCTCGACGACATGGAGCCGTTGGCGAGCACGAAGCCGGCGATCCCGCGGGGCGCGAGGTGGTACAGGAAGTGCTGCACCCAGGCGAAGTTGGCGTTGCCCGCCGGAGGGACGCCGTACTCCCAGCGCTTGTCGTCCCGCAGGCGCTCGCCGCCCCAGTCGGAGACGTTGAAGGGCGGATTGGCGAGGATGTAGTCGGCCCGCAGGTCGGGGTGCCGGTCGTTATGGAAGCTGTCGCCGTGCTCGATCTGGCCCACTATGCCACGTATCGCCAGATTCATCCTGGCCATCCGCCAGGTGGTGTAGTTGGACTCCTGGCCGTAGATGGAGATGTCGCCCCTGGCTTTGCCCCCGTTTGCGTTGCCGCTGGCGTGGGCGCGGATGAACTCGACGGACTGCACGAACATGCCGGAGGAGCCGCAGCACGGGTCGTAGACGCGGCCGTTGTAGGGCCGGAGCATCTCGACCAGCAGCCGGACGACGGAGCGCGGGGTGTAGAACTCGCCGCCCTTGCGGCCCTCGGCCAGGGCGAACTGCTCCAGGAAGTACTCGTAGACGCTGCCGAGCACGTCGGTGGCGCGGGCATCTGCCCCACCGAGCTTGATGTTGCTCACCAGGTCGACCACCTGTCCCAGCCGGGTCTTGTCCAGCGCGGGGCGGGCGTAGTCCTTGGGCAGCACGTCCTTCAGCGCCGTGTTGTCACGCTCGATGGCGGCCATTGCGTCGTCGACCGCCCGTCCTATGGTGGGCTGTCGAGCTTGGGATTGGATGTTGGGCCAACGCGCCTCGGGCGGCACCCAGAAGATACTCTGGGCGCGGTACTCGTCCGGGTCTTCGGGGTCTGCACCGTCGGCGATCTCGTCCTCCAGCCTGGCGTAGGCCTCCTCGAAGGCGTCGGAGATGTACTTGAGGAAGATGAGGCCGAGGACGACGTGCTTGTACTCGGCGGCGTCCATGCTGCCGCGCAGGGCGTCCGCCATGGCCCACAGCTTGGACCTGTAGTCCGTGACGCCGCTGCTTCCGCCTGACTGGGAAGCCATCCAGTGTTGCCTCCTCCGAGAGCCGACTCCAGCAATCGTAAGCGCTATCCAAGAATATGCTCGCGGATTCACCCAGTCAATGCTATCGAGATCGCCATGGGGAGGCCGCGCCGCCCCACTGTGTCCCAGGGCACAGCCGCCTGGACCGCCGAGGGGTGATAACATCACGCCATCTGGCTTCCGACCGTGACGCGGTCGCGCATTCGGCCTGCCGCCCCGTCGGCGGGCTGGGAGATAGGAAGAGACATGAAAGACGTAGCCGAGATCGGGTCCCGCCTGGAGCTGTTCGTGGACGACTGGCTGGTGGACCGTCTGCACGGAGCCGACCGCGTGATGCATCGTCCGACGCCCCAGAACGTCGCACTGCGCTTCGACCGGCCGTGGGAGGGCAACGTGCCGGGCCACTTCACCGTGTTGCGGGAGCCGGAGCTGTTCAGGATGTATTACCGCGGGGCCGACCACGTGTACGGGCCCGACGAGCGGGAGGGCCACGAGAGGGTGGTGTGCGTGGCCGAGAGCGTGGATGGCATCGAGTGGACGCGGCCGGGCCTCGGCTTGGTGGAGTTCGACGGCAGCACCGACAACAACGTCATCCTGAAGGGCCCGGGCACGGACAACTTCGTCCCGTTTCAGGACGGCAACCCGGAGGCCGCGCCCGACGCCCTCTACAAGGCGGTCGCAAAGGGAAGGCGCGGGCAGAAACGCGGGCTCTACGCCTACAAGTCAGCCGACGGCGTCCGATGGACGCTCATGGCGGATCGGCCCGTCGTCACGGATGGCTTCTTCGACTCCCAGAACCTGGCCTTCTGGGACGCCGTTCGCGGCGAGTACCGCGAGTACCATCGCGACTTTCGTCCAGGGCGCGACTCCAGGGGCAACAGGAACGGCCGCGATATCAAGACCGCCGCGACCAGGGACTTCCTCGACTGGCCCGACCCGGTGTGGATCAGCTACTCGCCGGGCCGGACGAGCGAGCTGTATACCAACCAGGTGAACCCGTACTACCGGGCGCCCCACCTGTACCTGGGGTTCCCGACGCGCTACGTGGACCGGGGCTGGACCGAGTCGACGAAGTTGTTGCCGCACCCGGAGTACAGGCGGTTTCGAGCGACGAAATCGGAGCGGGAGGGAACGGCCGTCACCGACGGGATGTTGATGTCGAGCAGAGACGGCCTCAACTTCGACGTATGGCCGGAGTCGTTCAACAGGCCCGGGCTCCGTACCAGCGGCAACTGGCTGTACGGCGACAACTACCAGAGCCTGGGGCTCATAGAGACCAGGTCGGCAATAGAGGGCGCTCCCGACGAGCTTTCGTTCTTCGTCACGGAGGCGACGAACCTGGACGGCATAGCGGCCCGCTCGCGGCGCTACACGATACGGATCGACGGCTTCGTCTCGGTCAACGCGGGGCTGGACGGCGGCGAGCTCCTGACGAGGCCGGTCATATTCGACGGCGACAGGCTCGTCCTCAACTTCTCATCGTCGGCAGCCGGCGGCATCGCGGTCGAGGTCCAGGACGCGAACGGGCACGCGGTCGACGGCCTGAGCCTCGAGGACTGCGACGAGGTCTGGGGCGACGACCTCGCGAGGACGGTGAGCTGGCGCGGCGACCACGACGTTGGGGGGCTGGCCGGCCAGCCGGTCAGGCTGCGCTTCAGGCTCCGGGACGCGGACCTGTACTCGCTCCGGTTCGCCCGCCAGGGCGGCGTTTAGCGCCCGAGGGCGGCGGGCTCGACGTGCGCGGGCGTGGGCTCTATGCGCGCGCCGCGGTCTGGGAACGTCTCCGAGTAGACGTCGCCTATGGGCGTCCATCTCTGGGTGTGCGCAGACTCGCGGGCGGCGAGGCACATGGTCGCGCTGAGCAGACCGGCCGCGAGGTCGGTTCGGGACTCGTCGCGGCCCATGCAGACGTCGACGAAGTTACGTGCCAGGGCCTCGTCGCCGCCGAGGTGGCCCGTAGTCGCCCTGACTCGGGACGAGTCCACGCGGTCGCGGTGATGGTCGATCACGGTGACCGTCTCCGTGTACCAGTCGAACGACAGCGTCGCCTCGTATCCGGTGATCGTGGCCCCCCGAGAGCCAGCCGTCCGCCGCGACAGGAAGTTCTGGGTGTAGCTGGCGTGGGCCCCGTTTCCGTACGCTATCAGGGCCGCTCCCGCGTCCTGCAGCTTGATGCCGTCGCCGAAGACGCAAAGGTGGTCGCCCGTGCCGACGCCGCCGTCGTCGCCGCGCCGCGCGATGCCCGCGGGGCTCTCGGGGCACGTGGAGGCCCGGTCGCAGCCCGAGCAGCGCAGCCCGTGGGGCATGTCGCCCCCGTAGGCCATTCGGGTCATCACCGCGGAGATGGAGGTCGGGGCGCCGAGCAGAGTGTTGACGTAGTCGAAGTCGTGGGTGGCCTTCTGCAGCCACAGACCGCCGGTCACCTCGACGTCCCGATACGTCGGCAGCGAGTAGTATGTGCCGCCGTAGGGAACGTAGTTGACCGCCTGCACCTGGTTCACGGTGCCCAGGCGGCCGCTCTCGACGACCTCCATGACGGCTCGAAAGAGCGGTGTCATCCGCATCGGGAAGGACACGACCACCGACTTCTCGCGGCCTCTGTAGGCGTCGCGTAGCGCCGCGACCTGCTCGTACGAGACCGCGACCGGCTTTTCCAGGTACAGCGGTAGTCCGGTCGACGCGGCCTTTACCGCCATCGGCGTGTGGATGTTGCACCGGGTACCGATCAGCAGCGCGTCGAGGTCGCCGGCGTGGCCGAGCAACTCATCGGCGTCCGCGAAGAGGGCCGTGTCCTGCTCCAGCAGCTCAGCGCCGCGGAGTCGTTCGAGCGCGCCGTCGCGGTCCGGGTCGGCCACTGCGGAGACCCGGACTCCGCTGTGGACGCTACGGAAGACGGTGAGTAGCGAAGCGGCGCGGCGTCCGAGGCCGATAACGCCAAGATTCAGCTTCTCGACCACCGGGATGCCTCCGTGGATGCCGGGTCCGTCGGAGTAGCTACCGGCAGCCGTCTATTTCGTGGTGACAAGAAAAAGACGGGGCCGGCAGTACGCCGGCCCCGTCTTCCCTATTGAGTCTCGTCGCGCCGGCGGTCTACCAGCGGTTGCGGCCTCCGCCGCCACCACCGCCGCCGCCGCCACCGAAGCCGCCGCCGCCGCCGCCGAAGCCGCCGCCGCCGCCGCCGCCGGGTCGACCACCACCGCCACCAGCACCACCCCGGTCATCTCTCGGCCGGGCCTCGTTGACGGTCAGCGCACGCCCGTTTATCTCTCTTCCGTTGAGCGCCGCTATGGCCGCCTCAGCCTCACTCTGGTTCGGCATCTCTACGAAGCCGAAACCGCGCGACCGGCCCGAAAAGCGGTCCGTTATGATCCTCGCGGACGTGACCTCTCCGTGCGTGGCGAACTCCGTCTCCAGTGTGTCCTCTGTCTCGTCGAACGATAGGTTGCCCACATATATGTTCAATGGAGCTCCTTCTTGATGATTCTCCCCATCAATAACAAACGTCGCACACGGCCCGGAGCTCACAAATGTTGAGATGTCGCTGGAGCGGAACGAGGTTGTACTTGAACGTGGAGTCGGCGACAGTATAGCACATGCATGGCGAACGTCACTGGCCTTGACTGCTTCACGCCTCTGGGGCTGCGGCTTTCGTGGGCCGTCCGCGTCCGTGGTACGATGCGGAGCGGACGGACGAGAGACCACACTCAGGAGACGTGCCCAGTGACCTCAGACCGGAAACCCTTTACCGTCGGAGCGATATTCTCGGCCAACCACGGCCACATTCGAGGCCACGTGCGTACGCTGAACGAGCTGGACGAAGTCGCCGACG
This sequence comes from Dehalococcoidia bacterium, assembly GCA_965261815.1. Taxonomy (GTDB): domain Bacteria; phylum Chloroflexota; class Dehalococcoidia; order Lucifugimonadales; family CAZENU01; genus CAZENU01. Next base: position 1,063,636 of record CBDHDR010000002.1, on the reverse strand, counting down.
TCCACCTGTGCGCGATCGAAGGCGGCGAGCTGGAGGAAGTGTCGGCGATGTCGACCAAGCTCCGGTCCGCCACCCGGGACCTGGACGAGTTCCTGGCGCGCGACGAGATAGAGTGCGTAATCGTGTGCGCCCGCAACGACCTCGGGGCGGACGTTCTGCGCCGTTGTGTGGACGCCGGAAAGCACCTGATGTTCGAGAAGCCGGGCGCGATGAACGCGCCTCAGCTCAGGGCCGTCGCGGACGCCGCGCACGCGAAGGGTCTCACCACGGGCGTCATGTTCCAGAACCGGTGGACTCCGCAGGCCCGGGCGGTCAGGCGGGCGCGCGCCGACGGCGCTCTGGGCCGCCCCATGACGGTGGAGACGAGGCTGGCGACGTCCCAGGTCAGGTTCCGCGGGCCCGACGGCTGGATGTTCAAGAAGGCGATGGCCGGTACCGGCATCCTGGCGTGGCTCGCGTGCCACCACATCGACATGGCGTGCTACCTGTTGGACGACCGCATCGTCGAGGTAACGGCGATGCTCGGCACGCAGGGTCCGGAGGCCATCGACGTGGAGGACACCGCGCTGCTGGCTGTCCGGTTCGCCGGCGGAGCCATGGGCACGATACACGCCGGGTACCACCTTGCCGGATCGCTTCCGGAGGAGATGGGCGGCAACAACGACTCGTTCGTAGCGGTGCGCGGCACCAGGGGGTACGCCCGCATCGATTCGGCGGGCGCGGCCAGCTACGGGCTGTTCAGCGACGCCGACGGCTGGGCGTCCGGGGGCTACCAGGAGCATACGTTCAACGAGCCGCCTTCGACGGCTTACGGAGGCGCCGCCGGCGAGGAGTTTCTCCTGGGCCATCTGGCCGCCTCGCGCACCGGCGGCGAGTCGCCCACCTCGATCGACGACGCAGTCCACGTCCTCGAGGTCATCGACGCCGCGGTCGAGTCATCGGCCACAGGCCGCACCGTCAAGATAGCCTAGCACCAGCCTCGGGGCTCGCGGTCCGGCCCATTCCCCTGCGCGCTCTGTTCCTGCGCTGTGCTGAGGTACGGCTCTTAAATTGGAAAACGAGGACAAGTCGAGTGGCCAACCTCAACATATTCGTGAGCTTCGAGTTCGACAAAGACGAAGACCTCAAGAACAGCTTCTACGAACAGGCGGCTGAACACACTAGGCACCGCATACGCAACTGTTCGCTGAATGAGGCGTACCCTGATGATAGGTGGAAGAAGAAAGCGAAGGACGCTATCGCCGGGTGCGACGTCGTGGTCGTACTAATCGGCCAGGATACCCAGAACGCTCCCGGCGTCATAGTTGAGACTGACATAGCACGCAGCCTCAACAAGCCCGTCATCCAAATCAGGCCTCAGGGCAGGCCTTACAGAGGTGTAACCCGTCTCGGAGATCCGATTCCGTGGAAATGGACGACGATCAACGCGACGCTCGATGTGGGGGTAAGTAAGAAGGACGTGAGCCCAGGTCCTGTCTTCCACCTCAAGCTGTGGAAGACCTACTACGGCCAGGGGTTCTTCAACGTCCCCCGCGGATTCGATCGCCTCGTTGGGGACGAGGGCCCCGTGACGCTGACGCTCCGGTGCGACTGCCGGATCGAGGGCTACGTGAACCGGAGGGCGAACCGCAACGGCACGGCTCGCGTCATGGGCAGAACAGCTCTCCGGGACTGGTTCCAGGCAAATTACACGCTGGGAGCCAGCGTCCCGGTCCGATTCGAAACGCCGCGACGGCTAATGCTGGGATAGCGCGGCTGCCGTCAAGATGGAGTATGAGAGGAGCCCGCTACGGCGGGTCGTGGTCTGCCGGGAAAGCGGCTGATTCAAAATCGGACTTTGAAGTGGCCGCTTTTCTGATGACGAAGCGGGCGCAGCTCTTCTGCCTCCCGACGTCCGGCTGGCTACAGGCGTGCGACGAACCCCTGGAGAGACGCCCCGAGCTCCCGCTGCTGCCATCGCCGCACCTCGGCGCTCTCCATCTCGTCAGCGAACCCGCCGGGCGCTACTGAGAGCCGCTCCAGGCTTGCGGCCGGCCAGAGTAATCCCGGGTCGAGCTTGAGGCGGGTGGCATGTTCGAGGCGCCATTGCTTGAGCAGGCGCAGCCTCTTTACGGCCGCCTCCCGGTCCTCCCGGCTCAGCCGCGGCTTACCCGACGGTGGCGGCCGCGGGCGTTTGACCGGGGCCGCACCGAGCCCTTCGCGTATCGCCCGGCGCACTCCCGACGAGTTTGGAGCCCGTCCATATGGGCCAATGCCCTTGACGCGGGTGAGGTCCGAGGACGGCTCGGATGCCAGAGCCACCAACACGTCGCCGGAGATGACTTTGAAGGGCGGCCGGTCGCGGCGCAGGGCCTCATTCTCGCGGAAGCTATGCAGCGAGCGCAGGACGGCCAGGCCCAGGCCGTCCAGGTCGCGGGCGCCCTTGGTCGAAAGGAATCCCCACTCGGCGTCCGGCGCCGAAGGGCGGACGGCCGCGAGCCTTTCGGTCTCCTCTTCCACCCAGCCGGCCCTTCCGAGCTTGTCCAGCTTGTCGTGAAGGACCGTCCTGAGGCGGGCGAGGTGAAGCACGTCTCCGGCGGCGTACCGCAGCATCTCGTCCGAAAGCGGGCGGATCGTCCAGTCGGCCCGCTGCAGCTTCTTGGTCTTGGGGATATCGACGTTCAGGTGCTCCTTGAGCACGGTCGCAAGGCCCAGCCTCTCGGACCCGGTGAACGCGGCGGCGATGCTGGTGTCGAACAGGCCACGCACACCGAAGCCCCAATCGCGGCTCAGGCTCCGGATGTCGTAGTCAGCCGAGTGGAACACCTTCTCGACGGAGGCGTCGGCCAGGAGACGGCCGAGCGGCGAGACGTCCTCGAGCGACAGGGGGTCGACGAAGTAGACCGCGTCCCCGACGGCGAGCTGTACCAGGCACACTCGCTCCGGGTAGCGGTGGAAGCCGTTCGACTCGAGGTCCACCGCGACGCGGGCCTGAGTCGACGCCGAGTCGACGACCGCCTCCAGCCGCGACATGGCCGTTATCGCCTCGCCGACGCCGGCCATCATCCGCAGGCTGCGATTTTGGAGGTACCAAGCTGCACGCCTGTAACGATATCGGACATCCCTCCGCAAGGCAATCGCGCATGGTCAGGGATTGTTTTCGATCCGCGAACGCTCTTCCATGTGAATAGATCCGACGGCAGATAGCGTTTGGCGGAAAAGACTGTTGACAGTGTGGATGATTACGTATAGTCTTCGTACAGGAAGCCGTGAATTAAAGGAGACGACTATGCCGCATCGGTTGATTGTTACAATTGTCACAAAGAGTCTGCTCGTATTGGCAATGTCGATCGCGATGGTAGCTGCCCTGGCATGCCAAGGTGATGCCGAGGAGCCGTCCGCGGCTCCTACGACGGCGGAGGTACAGCCCACGGCGCCGTCGGCCGCGCCGACAACGGCCCCGGCAGCGCCCGCGCCAACGGCGGCCGTCGCCGCTCCGACAGCAGCGCCGTCCAGTCCTGCGCCGACGAGGGCGCCTGCCGTGGCGATGCCCAAGCTGCCGCCGGCTTTTCCGGTGGACCCGGCGACCGTGGTGCCGTCCGGGACGGAGTTACACGATACGCAGGCCATCCTCGTCCCCAGCTACCACACGGGCAACGCGCCCTGGCGTGACGGCGGTGGGTCGATGATCTTCTCACCATGGGTATACGGGACGATCTATCAGGTCAATGAGGCCCACCAGATCCGGCCATACATCGGTATCGGCCACACGATGAACGAGGATCGGACCGTATACACGGTGAAGCTGCGTGACGACGCCGTCTTCCAGGACGGCACGCCCATCACTGCGGCCGACTTCAAGACCTACTGGGAGCACGGCGCCAAGCCGGAGAACATCGTCGCGTGGGGTGGAGCGAGCCTGCTGATCGGCGACATCAAGGGCTGGGAAGAGCTGAGGGCCGGTGACGTGACCGAGGCCGAAGGCCTGGTTGTCATAGACGACCACACCCTCGAGATAACGACGGCGATACCGATGCCGACGTGGCCCATGCACATGGCGGCGTTCAACGCGGGGATATCGAAGTTCGACCAGGTGACGTCGGACGTCGAGTTCTTCCTGAATCCGATAGGGGCCGGGCCGTATCAGCTGAAGATAAACTCTGATGACGGTCGCTGGACGATGACGGCGGACCAGGTGGAGTGGTGGGGTCCGTCGCCCAACATCAAGAAACTGGAGGGGCTGGGCGTTCGCGACCGTCAGGTCCAGACGATCATGTTCGAGAACGGAGAGTTGGACATGATGACCCTGGACGAGCCCACGTACGGGGCGGTGTTGCAATCCAGTCATCCGTGGCACACGCTGCTGAGGGTTACCCCGGCGGGTGGTCTGTGGTTCATCAAGAACAAGACCGACCTCGCGCCGCTCGATGACCTGCTGGTGCGCAAAGCCCTTGCTCACGGCGCGGACATGCCGTCAATCGTCAAGGCGATCTGGGGCGATTCGAGCGCCCACGCCACGGGTCTTATATCGCCGCAGATCCCGTGCCACAACCCCGACGCGACAGGCCTGACCTACGACCCCGACCTGGCGCGCCAGGAGTTGGGCCAATCCACCTACGGAAGCGCCGCGAACCTGCCAGTGCTCCAGATCGACCTGGCCCGACCGCTGATGGTGAACATGGGCGTGGCGGTCAAGGAGTACTGGAAAGACAACCTCGGCGTGGAGCTCGATCTGCTGAAGCGTGAGAGCGGCATGCCGCGCCGCGAGGGTTCGCAGTTCTATCGCATCAGCCTCGGCTCCATGATCCCGGACCCGATCCAGATCGTGAGCAACCTGACGCGCAAGGACTCCATCGAGGCATTGAGCAACGTCCCGGGCGGCTACCCGGTGATGGATGCGCTGGTCGAGCACGCCAGGACCCTGCCCATAGACGATCCGGACCGCTGCAAGGCATGGCAGGCCGTCGAAGAGGAGTACCTCGACAAGGTGTACATGATGCCGATCCGGTGGGCGGGAGGTATCAAGTGGGTCGTTCAGCCCTGGGTCATCGGGTTCGAGAGCGGCTTCAACCGCGAGCTCGGCACAATGCCTTGGATGTACGTCCTCAAGCACTAGGCCGCAAATAGAGCTTGCCGGACCGGGAGCGGCGACGGTCGTGTCTCGGATCGGCGCTGAAGGCCGGGGCCCATTCCCCCATGGGGCCCCGGCCTTTTTCTGTCCTTCAGAGGAGGTATCCCGCAGAGTCGTTCTGTGGAGCGCCCGACCAAGACCCCGGGGGGTGGTTTCGATGCATACTCCGGCGGACGACGGCAGTCGGGGCCCGGCATATTCGCGCTCTGGGGCTTCCGGCCGGTCTGCTGGCTACCGTGGTCACCACCACCCCAGGTTCCTCACTTCGTTCGGGATGAACGATGGCTGCGGGTGGCGGTCGCCGGGTCCTGCCACCCTGCCCTGATTCGTCAACAAGGTGGGCTTGGGTGTAACTGTTCAGAGTCGAGGGGATGGACTCGGCGGGGGACTTTCACCAACGATGAAAATGAGGCTGCACCGGGAGGGCGGGTTTCAAACCCGTCCCTACGCCAAGTCGGCCAAGGGTTATTCTCAGAGAAACTCTGAACAGTTATGCTTGGGTAGCTCGTTATTGGGACAGTACAGTCCTCGTGTTTACTGGTCGAGAATCTCGATCTGGCGCCAGTTGCTGGCGTTTATTCCCGGCGTTTGCTGGTATTGCTCCATGCGGCCCTGTACGCAGACTGTTTTGCCGGTGAACCATGTGGTCATATCTATGGAGGGATCGGCGACGTCCGGCCAGGATCCTAGACGGGGGGTCAGCCAGAAATATGCGACGAAGTCCGGGTCCTCCGCCTTGTCGAAGTGCAGGAGCGTGACCTTGTACTTGTGCTCCGGGTGGTGGACGGAATTGGCCACCGTACCGCAGACCTTTACCTGCTTGCCGATATGGTCCGCAGCTTCGGCAGCGGTCACCTCGGCTGTCGTAGCGAGTCCACCAAAAGCACCGGCAAACGCGTTGCTGGATGCCTGCGTGGCTTCGGCGGCGGCGGGCTCGAGAGTTGGAGTTGGCTGGGGGGCTTTGCCGGCAAATGCAGCCCGAGCGTCTTCCCCGCCTGTCGTGGGAGTCTCGCCGTCGGTGCCGCAGGCCATTGCCAGGATGGCCAAGCTCGTCAGCGCAATGGTACAACTCCATTTGAGCGGCTGCGTCAACTCGGACCTCCTGAACGTGCGGTGCTGACCGCGCCACACCCAGTCACGCAGATTGTAACCGCGACCCGGCATCGACGCAAGGCGCGTCCATACGGTACGGTTATCGTGGGAAATGGCGGGAGGCTGGCACTGATCAGGAACCGGCCAACGCCATCCCCTTGTTCGGCTCATCCTCGCCCTGGCTCTCAGGACTGGCGGCTATGTCATCCGCACCCGCCCCGGCTGGACGTCAGGACGAAAGCACTTCCTCGAGCCGGCCGGCGATCCTCTCGGCGTCGCCCTCGTCGAGCGTATAGACGAATATCCTGATTCTCTCGGCGTCCGGCGCCTGGAGCATGACCGACGGCGAGCCCTCGAACATCTCGGTCTTGATCTGCCGGGCGTCCTTGCCCAGCGTCTCCGGGTCCACCTTGATGGTCAGGAAGGAGCCGTAGAAGGAGTCGCCGCTCCAGTAGACATCCGACGAGACTCCAGCCAGACCTTGCGCCGCCTTCTCTATCAGGGTGATACGGTGGTCGTACTCGGCGATGCGGTCCTCGTGGTTCATCGTGAACCAGTCGTCCAGTCCCACGACGAGCGCGACGAGCTGCTGGCGGTCCGACTTCATCGACCGGCCGATGCCCATCCCTGCCGTCGTCGGAATCCAGCTCGACGCCGCGACGCCGTCTATCAGGTCCTTACGGCCGCAGACGAAGCCGCTGGCGTTCGGTCCGCCGTAGTACTTGCCCCCGAAGCACACGAGGTCGCCGGCCTGCGCCACCCTTCTGAAGTGGTCCAGCGGGTAGACGTCGCTGGCGCCGTCCACGATCAGGGGCACGCCGTTCCTGGTCCCGATCGCCTGGGCGTCGTCCAAGTCGACGAGATTGGGGTCGCCGGGAGGCGGCGCCCAGTCGTACATGCCGAGAGGATGGGCCCCGTAGGGAGGCCACGGGAAGTAAATGGCGGCCGTGTTGGGGCCTATGGCGTTCTCCATCTGCTCGTTGGTACAGGAGGTGTCGTCCCCGACCTCGATCAGCGTGGCTCCCGCCGACGCGATGACGCGGTCGTAGGAGTCGAAGTGCTTTTTCTGCACCAGTACCTCGTTCTTCATCCCGGTGGTGTCGGGAAGCCGGGACAGCTTTTCGGGGTCTGTGCCTGCCATGCACGCCGCGGCGCTCAGGGCCAGTGCCGCCGCTCCGCCCGAGGTGACGAAGGCCGCCTCGGCGCCCATCACCTCGGCCACGAACTCCCCGGACTTCTGCAGCAGCTCTCCCATGTCCGCGAAGCTCTGACTGACCTCTTCCATCTTCTCCCGTACGATCTTCGGCGGCCCCGAGCCGCCAACCACCGTCCCGGTGCCGACCGCGTTGATCGACGGGCGAACGCCAAGCCTCTCGTAGACACTCACGTTATCGAACGAACCCATGTAGCTCTCCTGGTCTCCTGACCGCCGGTTGCCGGCGTATCGACTCCCGTATCGGGCACAGGCGATTCTACGCGTACGGCAGACACCCTGCAAGCACGACGCCGATTCGACCCAGATTCACCATCTGGCTGGGAAGGATGGCGTGACGGACTGCTTCAGGAGTCGTGATGGTGCACCATGTAGGGATGGATTCCCGCCGTCGCGGGAATGACGATTGGGGTGCGCCGCGGCCCGCCGTCGCGGGAATGACGATGTGGCTGCCGTGGATTCCCGCTGTTTTGGGAATGACGATTGTGGTGTGCGCCGCCGCCGCCCGTCGTTCCCGTGCAGGCGGGAATCCAGGGTTGGGGGTTCCCCGCCAGGAATGCTAGCCATCTCCGCCACGCTGTGTCCCACAACGGGAGTTACGCAAAGGTCTCCGTTCGCGGGAATGACGGAGGTGGGGATTGGGGCGAGCAGGCCGAGCGTACCTGCACCCGGCGTCGGACCAAAATGAAAGTCGGCTCGAATTCCGTGTACACTCCCTTGAAATATACGAACATTTGTACTCACAATGGATGCAGGACTTGTCGACCACGGGAGGACGGGGCTCTTGACGAGGATAGCGTGTGTATCGATTTCGCACCTGCCGATGAAGGCCGAGCTGCGAAGGACGCCCATCCTTCGCGGCAACCGGGTCATGGTCATCGCCCGGTCGGACCGCGGGCCAGAGGTGCTGGACTTCTCTCCGCAGGTCGAACGGGTGTCGCCCGGAATGCCGCTCCGGGAAGCGATGTCTCGATGCGAGGGCGCTACTCTGGTCGAGGCGGACGAGTCTTACTACGACCGGGTCTTCGACCGTATCGTGGAGGCGCTCCTCGACAGGAGCCCGCTGGTGGAAAGGGGAGACCTCGGGTGTGCGTTCCTGGACATGCGCGGCACGAGGGAGCTGTACGGCGGCGACGAAGGGATGGTCGACGCCGTGCTGGGAGCCGTGCCGCGTGGCTTAGGCCCTCGCGTCGGGCTTGCGGAGTCGAAGTTCCCGGCATACGCCGCGGCGCTCGGGAGCCGTCCGGGTCACGCCACGAAGGTCCCCGGGGACACGGCGGTCTACCTCGCGGACCTGCCTGTCGACCTGTTGCCGCTCTCCTGGGAAGAGCGGACGCGGCTGCACCGGTTCAGTCTCCATACCCTGGGTCAGGTCGCCACGCTTGGTGTCGGGCCCATGCAGTCGCAGTTCGGCGCCCGGGGCCGACTGTTCTGGGAGCTGGCCAACGGGATCGACAACCGTCCTTTCCTACCGGCCGGGCAGCACACGGCGGTGACGGAATTCCTGGTGTTCCCCGTCCCGGCGACCTCGATGCTGGCCATACTGCCGGCGGTGGACGTACTGCTCGGCCGGCTTCTCTCGCACCCGTCTCTCAGGGGGAAGTACCTTCGCTCGGTCGCCATACAGGCGAACGTTCTCAACAGGGCGGTGTGGACGAAGAGACTTGCCTTCAAGAGTCCCGTGAACAGGAAGGAGGCGGCGCTCTTCGCGCTGAAGAGCTCTCTGGAAGACGCTCATATCCCCGGCCCGCTGGAGGACATCCGCATGACGGTATCCGAGGCCGCCGGCGAGTCCGGGACCCAGGCCAGTCTCTTCGCGGACGTTCGGAAGCAACAGCAGCTGCGCGAGGCGATGCGCCAGCTCGAGGCGCGGCTGCGCGTCAGGCCGCCAATCTACAAGATTATGGACGTAGAGCCTTGGTCAAGACTCCCCGAAAGAAGACAAGCCCTGGTCGAATTCGTCCCCTGAACCGGCCGGAGCCCGTCCAGGTCGAGGAGGACGAGGACCGCCGGCCGTCTCTGATCGTCTCGGACGGACGGAGGGTCAGGGTCGCTTCCATAGTGGACGTGTGGGAGATCGTGGACGAGTGGTGGCGGCCCGATCCCATAGTCCGTCGCTACTACCGGGCCGCCGTAGAGGGCGGCGCGGCCGTCACCGTCTTCCACGACCTGGTCGGCGGGGCCTGGTACAGGCAGCGGGTCTGAGCAGGGAGTCCCCTCTCCATCGACGGGAGAGGGCCAGGGTGAGGGTGACGGCTACGAACATGCCCATCTTCCTTCTGCAACGAGCTTCAGGGTCGGGACACTAGCCCGGGCCGGATCGGGCCCGCACTAACTCTCATGGACTATGTCGAGCTGCACTGCCATAGCAACTACTCCTTTCAGGAGGGCGCCTCGTTCCTGGAGGAGCTTCTCGCCCGCGCCGTCGAGCTCGGGTACCCCGCGCTGGCCCTGACCGATCACGACAACCTGTGCGGGGCGATGGAGTTCTCGCGCATCGCGAACAGCATCGACGTCCAGCCCATCACCGGCGCGGAGGTGACCCTCGCGGACGGCTCCCACCTGACCCTCCTGGCGCGGACCCGTCGTGGCTACTCCAACCTCTGCAACCTGCTCACCGCGTCCCGGGCGGGCGTGGACGGCGACAGAAGGGACCCGAGGCTGAATCCGGCGCTGCTGAAGGAGCATGCCCGGGGGCTGGTCCTTCTCACCGGCTGCTCGAAGGGCAGGGTGCCCAGCCTCGTAGCCGGCGGTCGGCCCGACGACGCCGAGGCGGAGCTGCGGAGCTACGTGGAGTGGTTCGGACCGGACAACGTCTTCGTCGAGCTTCAGCAGAACCTGGTCTACGGCGACACGTCCAGGAACAAGCGCCTCGTGCGGCTGGCCCGAACGACAGGAGTGGACGTGGTCGCGACCAACAACGTCCACTATCACGTGCCCGAGCGCCACCGGCTCCAGGACGCTCTCGTCGCCATCCGGCACAACAAGACCCTGGAGGAGACGCACCGGGAGCGGCGGGCCAACGCCAACTTTTACCTCAGGTCGGCGGAGGAGATGGCGCGGCACTTCCGCGGTCTTCCCGAGGCGCTGCGCAACACCCTCCGGATAGCCGAGCGCTGCGACTTCAACCTGGAAACGAATCTTGGGTACCGCTTTCCCGACTACGGCGACCTCCCGGACGGGCATACCGCCCAGAGCTACCTGGAGCAGGTCTGCGAGGCGGCGGCGGCCCGCAAGTACGGGTCGATAACGCCCGAAGTGCGGGAGAGGCTCGACGAGGAGTTCCGCCTGATCCGCAAACACGAGCTGGCGGGCTTCTTCTTGATCTACTACGAGGTGATCCAGATCGCCCGGGAGGTGATGATAGACCTCGGCCACGGGGCCCCCGAGGTCCCGCTGGAGGAGCGTCCCCCGGGCCGCGGCCGCGGCTCGTCGGTCGCCATGCTCGTGGGTTACCTGATCGGGCTGTCGCACATCGATCCCCTCCTGTACGGCCTCAGCCTCGACCGCTTCATAAACGACGAGATGGGAAACGCGCCAGACATAGACATCGACTTCCCGCGCGATATCCGGGAGGAGACGATCAGGCGCGTGCACGAGAGGTACGGATGGGAGAGGGCCGCCCTGACCGGCGCGATAGCCACCTACAAGATGAAGGGATGCATCCGCGACCTGGGGAAGGCCCTCGGCATTCCAGCCGAGGATGTCGACAAGCTGGCCAAGCGGGTCGACGCCCGCCACGCAAAGAGCCTGAAGTCCGAGATGTCGAGCCTACCGGACTTCAGGCACAAGGTCGACGCTCCCGTTTGGGACACGCTCGTCGAGCTGGCCGCGGAGCTTCAGGGCTTCCCCAAGTACCTGATGCAGCACGCGGGCGGGATGATAATCAGCGACAGGCCGTTGATCGACATGGTGCCCGTGACGCCCGGCGGAATGGAGGGCCGCTACGTCTGCCAGTGGGACAGGGACACGGTGGCCGACGCCGGCTTCGTCAAGATCGACTTCCTGGGCCTCGGCGCCCTGTCGCAGATGCAGGAAGCCCTCGAGATCGTGGAGCAGCGCACCGGGAAGTTCATCGACCTGTCGTCTATCGACTTCGACGATCAGGACGTCTACGACTCGATACACAGGGCAGACACGATAGGCATCTTCCAGATCGAGTCGGCGGCCCAGATGCAGACGGTGGTGCGTCTGAGGCCGCGCAACCTGCAGGAGATGGCGTACGAGGTGGCGGCCGTTCGACCCGGTGTGGGCGTCAACGACGGAGTCAGCCAGTTCATAAAGCGCTACCGGGGCAAGGTCGAGTGGGACTACGACCATCCCAGCGAGAGAAGAGCCCTGGAGCGAACCCTGGGCATCATCCTCTACCAGGACCAGGTGAACGAGCTGGCCGTAGAGGTCGCCGGTTTCAGCTACAAGGACGCCGACAACCTGCGGCGCGCCTTCGGCCGCAAGAACAACAAGGGCCTGATCGAGGCGTACTGGGAAAAATTCCTGGAGGGCGCCGCCGCGAAGGGCGTGCCGGAGGAGAGCGCCCGGAAGATCTTCGGCAAGTTCTCGGGCCAGTACATGTTTCCCGAGTCGCACGCCTACGCCTTCGGGGTCACGGCCTACCAGATGTCCTGGCTCAAGCTCCACCACCCGCTGGAGTTTTACGTAGCCATCTTCAACCAGCAGCCGATGGGCTTCTACAACATCGAGACCCTGAAAGAGGACGCCAAGCGGCACGACATAGAGGTACTGAACCCGGATGTCAACGAGAGCGGCGCGAAGTGCGCGATAGTGGACGACCATTCCTTCATGCTCGGACTGCTGAACGTCAAGGGGCTGGGCGAAGCGAACGCGGGCGCCATAGTCCGGGCCCGCGAGCGGGGAGGGCGGTTTCGCAGCCTCGCGGACGCGATGGAGCGCAGCGGCCTACGGCGCGAGGCGGTCGAGTCCCTGATCGCGGCCGGGGCCTTCGACTCCATGACGCCGGACCGCCGGTCGGCGCTGTGGAAGGTCGGCCTGCTCTACCAGCCCGCGGGCGCTCAGAAGACGCTTCGGCTCCCCGTCGAGCAGGACATGGCCCAACTGCCCATGATGACCGACTGGGAGGCCATGCTCGACGAGTACCGCACTATGGGCGTCCACCCCGGCGGCCACTTCATGGCCTACATGAGGGAGCATCTGCCCGGGGACATCACGCCCAGCCGCGAGGTGATCGACCTGGAAGACGGGGCAGAGGTCACCGTCGCCGGGCTGGTCATCCGCAGACAGCACCCCAACGCGAACGCGGTGTTCGTCACCCTCGAGGACGAGTTCGGGCACGTCCCGCTCGTCATATGGCCGCAGGTCTTCGAGCGCTACAGGCTGGTGATCCGAGAGCCCGTGCTCAAAGTGCGCGGCTTCGTCTCCAGGCGGGACGAGACGCTGAACGTCGTGGCCCGTCACATAGAGGGTATACCGCTCGACTACGTTCTGCCGCCTTCGAAGAACTGGGGCTAGGGCTCCCGGCCGCGAAGCCGTATACTGCCCCCGTACCCTGGCCGCAACCGCGGCGCGCTCCGCGCGCTCGACGGCATGGACCGGGAGGAGGCGCTGAATTGCTGGAGAAATTTCACATTCCCGAGGAGCTGGAGATCAGGGTCCAGGCCGACGACGCGAGGTGGACGACCGAACGCCTCCTGGAAGCCGGCGGGATGCCTCCTGCCGACGCGGCCCTGACGGCCGACGTGCTCATGTACGCCGACCTGAGGGGCATCGATACCCACGGCGTCAGCAACCTGCTGCGCGGCTACCTGGGCAGCCTCATCGAGGGCGGCATCAACCCGACTCCCAATTGGAAGATCGTTCGCGACAACAAGGCGACCGCTCTCATAGACGGCGACGGCGGCCACGGGATGGTCGTGTCGCCGAGGGGGATGGCGGAGGCCATAGAGCGGGCCGCGATGCACGGCATCGGCGCGGTGTCCGTGGTCAACTGCCGCCACCTGGGCCCGTGCTCCTACTACGCCCAGATGGCCGTAGAGCACGACATGCTGGGGATGGCAACGACGACCGGGGGAGTCCGCATGGTGCCGACCTTCGGCACGCAGCAGCTTCTGGGCCTCAACGCGCTGGCCTTCGCGGCGCCGGCGAAGACGCTGCCGCCGTTCGTCTACGACGGGGCCCCCAGCGTCGTAGCCGGCAACAAGATATACCTCGCCGAGCGGCTCGGCCAGACGATCTTGCCCGGCTGGATCACGGACGGGCAGGGCAATCCGATCATGGAGGAGACGGAGATACCGGACGAGTACATGCTGCTGCCGCTCGGATCGACGAGGGAAGGCGGCTCGCAGAAGGGCTACGCGCTCTCCGTGATGTGCGAGGTGCTCACCACCGTGCTGACGGCCACCGGCGCCGGCCCGAGACGAAGAGGAGGCTCCGTCCACCACTTCGTCGCCTGGGACATCTCAGGCTTCAGCGCCCCCGACGACTTCAAGGCCGACCTCGACCAGTACCTCACCGATCTGCTGGAGTGCCCGCCCGTGGAGGGCGCGGACCGCGTCCTCTACTCCGGCTATCCCGAAGCCCAGACCGAGGCCGAGCGATCGCGCAAGGGCATACCCTACCATCCCGAGGTCATAGACTGGTTCCGGCAGGCCACGTCGGAGCACGGCGTCGAGTGGCGAATGACGTAGCCCGGGACCGAGGCGTCCTTCGAGTCGGCGTGACGATAGCGTCGGGGTCTCTCTCCGCGCCCAGGGAAGCGATGCCAGGCTGCTCTCCCTGGACGTGCGGCAGATGGAAGGCATCCGGGACGTCGGGTACGCCACAGGATAGTCGGCGGCTGTGCCCGGACCCGCTCCCCGTCGTTCCGGGGCGTTCAGCCTGCGCCGCGGCGCCCGAACGGCCATCGCCATCCCCGCAGCTTGCCCCCGAGGAACGCCTCGACCTCGTCCCGCTTCAGTCCTATCTGGCCGCCGACCGACGCGGTATCGTCGAGGATCCAGTCCGGGATTTCGCCCCGCATCCGGGACGCGCCCATCTGCCCCGTGCCCACGGCGACCAAGTTGCCGGATATGGTCCACGCGCCCTCGGGCGGCTTGCGGTCCTTCGTGTACCTGTCGCGGCTCAGGAGGTTCTGGAGCACCTGCCGCGGCCTGTCCCACGCGCGCTGCTGGTACTCCTCCAACGTCATCGGGCTGCACCAGTCGGGCATATCCACGCCCTCGGGCAGATGCTCGCGAAAGACATCGCACAGGACCGTCGACGACAGCTCCAGAACGTCGGCGTCGGCGAGCGCGCCGTGCCCGGACTCACGCAGCTCGTCGATCCGCGGAGCCATCCGTCCCAGGTACTCGCGGTAGAGCCCCGTCGTCATGCCGTCTCGTATGCGCGCGATCGAGCGCTGTAGCCTGTTGCGCACCGCCGTCTGGTCGCCCGGCAGCGAGGTGCGCGTGTAGATCATCAGGCACCGCTTGACGATCTCGTCCTTGAAGTTGCGCGCCTCGGCGTTCATCGACAGGGCGAAGCACGGGTACTCCTCCGCCTGGATGTAGTCCTGCTTGATGACCTCCTCCGCATGGCGGTTGAAGCGGTCTCGCGCGACGTCGTCGAACACGACAGGCAGGCGTTTGAAAGCCTCCCGCAGGCCCCGCAGGTTGGAGCGCGTGAACTTGTCCGTCTCGACTATCCGGGGGTACGAGAACATCGAGTGCATCAGGGTCTCGATCAGGCTCGTCTTTCCGCAGTTGCTGGACCCGTACAGCACGGCGAACATGGGCTGCTCGAAGCTGAAGCTCCCGGAGCGCAGAGCGGCGTTGCGCACGTCGCAGAGCAGCGGCGAGAAGTAGAACCAGCTCATGAAAGTGAAGTAGTCCCGCTGCAGCCGGGGCACGTCGCCCTTGAACCCGTTCTCGTAGTTGCCGAAGAACTCTATCCAGCGGGCGACGTCGTCCCGTACGTCCTCCGGCTTTGTCTCCAGCCGCATCACCTCGCCCGACAGCACGAACTCCCGCCCGTCGTACGAGAGGTATACGTCTGGCCTGTCGTCCTCTTCCGGTCTGGAGCGAGAGATAGTGATAGACTCCTTGACGATCTTCGGAGTCACGGAAACGTACCCGTTTCTGTCGGGTCGCACCTCGGCCAGAGGTCTGCGAAGCGCGCCTGCAACCTTCACGACGGTCTCCAACACCCGGGGCAGCGATACCTCGGCCTCCTGCTCGCTCTCGGCGGGAACGTAGATGCGCACGTCCTGCCGGCTCTCCTCCACCTCCTTGAACACCGGCGTCTCTTCGATCGGTATGCGCTCCGCCGGGATCACCTTGTCGCGCAGCTCCATTCGACTGACGGCGACGCTGCGGACCGCCTCGTACTGCGTCTTGTAGTGGTCCCACGCGGTATCGTCGTTGTCGAACAGCACGAGCGTCTCCGCCTGGCGTCCCGAGAACGCCGTCTCGGAGAGGTTCGCTGAGCCTACGACGACTCTCCGCAGGTCGTCCCGCTCCAGCAGGTATATCTTGGCGTGAGCGATCCTGTCTTTGACCACGAAGAAGCGGGCCCTGTTCTTCGCGACACTGTCGAACAGGGCCTGCCGGCGCTCGTCCGACGTCTCGACCGCGACGAACGCCTTGTTGAGCTTCTCGTCGACCGTATTCTGGAAGCCGAAGATGTCGGTGATCTCCGGCCTCAGGATGCCCTGGTGGCCGAAGATGCACTCGAAGTCGGCGTAGTCGAAGTCTCGCAGCAGGCCGACGATCATCGGGATGCTTGCCGTGTACGTCAGCGCCTTCATCGAATCGAACCCGGCGAAGAGGCTCGTGTCGAACGGCTCGACGCCCTCGCCGCGGGCACGCACGACCGACAGTTGCCCGTCGCGGGTCAGCGAGTCGGGGTCGTCGAAGCCTAGCCTGTGCTGGTGCTGTGTCACTCGGCGCCGTTCCGCGGTTACAGGTTGGCCTGCGCCTCGACATAGTCGAGCTGCTTGGCGTATATCTGCAGGCGGTAGCGCTGCGTGTCCGCGACGATCAGCCGCGACCTCGCCGCGTCGAAGGTGACGCCCGTCGGCAGCGCGAACCTCCGCTCCGGCTCCAGGCTCGCCCTGCGCCGGGCCTTCTGGATGTCGGGATTGGCGTCGACGGTCATCCTGGCCCACGCCGAGAGCTCGTGTGCGTCGCCGGCGATCGTCGTCAGGAACGCACCCGATTCGTCGAACACCTGCACCCGGTTGTTCGCCCAGTCCGCCACGTAGACGTCGCCTTCAGGGTCGATGGCCACGTCCGAGGGGCGGCGAAGCTGTCCGGCGCCCGTGCCGGACGCCCCGTACTGCGCGACGAACTCGCCCTCCGGGGAGAAGCGCTGGACGCGGTCGTTCTTGTGGTCGGCGACGTAGACGTGCCCAGCGGCGTCCACGGCCGCGCCCCAGGGCGAGTCGAACGTGCCGGGGGCGTCGCCGAAGCCGCCCCACTCGCTCCCGTAGCCGCCTTCCGGCGTGAGGCGTTGCACGCGGTGGTTGAGGCTGTCGACCACGTACACGTTGTCGCGGGCGTCTATGGCGATGCCGGACGGCCGGTCGAGCTGCCCCGGCCCGGCTCCTTCCGCGCCCCACGAGCGGAGCGGTTCGCCGTCGCCGCTGTAGACCAACACCCGGTTTGACCACTCGTCGGTGACGTAGACGTTGCCGGCTGCGTCGAGGGCGATTCCGGCCGGCCACACGAACTGGCCGGCGCCGGAGCCGTAGGCGCCGAACGTTGTCAGGTGCTTCTCGCCGCCGGGGTGCGGCGGCAAGTGGAACTTGCCGACGCGTACGCCGAACGCCCTCGGCGCGAGCGGGTCGCCGTAGCCGGTGCTCTCCATGCCGCGGCTGAGCACGTAGACGACGTCGCCCTCTCCCACGGCCGCGGCGATGGGAAGTGCGAAGCCCTCGCCGGGCCACTCCATGCCGCCCATGTACTCGCCCACGCAGTGGCTGTAGTCGTAGACCCGGCCCGCCACAACCTGAGTCAGCATTGCGCCGCTCTTGCCTGTTTACCCGGTGTCACGCGAGCTGCAGCTCGCGCGCGGACACGGCCAGCTTCAGCATGTCGACGACACGCTCGGAGGAGGCCCTCACCCCGTCCGGCGTGGACCAGTCCAGGTCGCCGTGCTCCGCCGCGCGTTGCTCCAGCCTGCTTCTCGTCTCGCCGTCGATCTCGGGCGCGCCGAGGAAATCGACGCAGGCGTCGACGAGCCGTGCCGGAGTGGTCACGCCTGCCGACCGCAGCTCGCCGACCATATCGCGAACGCCGGGGCGCTCCAGGTCGGCGACCAACGCCGACATGAAGTTGACCCGCTCGAGAAGCGCCCCGCTCGTGATCCACTCGTTGCCCGTCTGCCAGCCCTCGACGGACGGCGGATTCAGGAGCTCCTGCCCCATGTACCCCGGCTGCCGCGACAGCTCGCCGTAGCCCGGTACGGGAAAGTCGGCGCCGCCGACCAGCCTGAGAGTCCCCGCGACCACTTCGGCCGGGCTCTTCACCCTGGTCTTGCGGGCGTTCTTGAAGGCGTCGGAGTTGAACAGCAGCCTGAGCATCGGCCGCATCTCGGAGCCCGACTCCAGGAACGCGCCCGCCATCGCGTCGACGGTCTCGCGGTCCTTCGGGGGCGTGCCGTTCCAGGCCGGGACCGGCACCTCGTCGGCCACGAAGAAGCTGTACAGGTGGCGGGCGACGAACCGCGCCGTAGCCGGCTGGCGGCATATGATGTCGATCACGTCCTCGCCGTTGAAACGGCCGGTCTCGCCCAGGAAGACCTTCTCGCCGTCGTCATGGTCCTCGGGGCGGTAGCGGAAGCTCCAGTCGAAGCGGCCGTAGGGGAACCGCGGCAGCTTGTAGTCCATCGTCCAGCCGGTGAAGGCGCGGGAGCATTCGTATACGTCGTCTTCCGTATACGACCCGACCCCCATGCTGAACAGCTCCAGGAGCTCGCGGCCCCAGTTCTCGTTAACGGCCCTGGCGTGGTTCTCGTTGTTGTCGAGCCAGAAGATCATCGCCGGGCTCTTGGCAACCTCGACGAGCAGGTCCTTGTAGCAGCCGAGCCCCTTGTCGCGGAACATGTCGATCATGTCGGCTATCTCGTCCCAGTGATCGACCTTCGAGACACCCGTGGCGAAGACCTGGTGCCAGAACAGGGTCATCTTCTCTTCCAGGGGGCGCTGCGTGTTGACCATGTAGTAGAGCCAGGTCGCGGAGCCCGGATTGCTCATCGTGCCTGGCTTCCACGTCCACGGCTGGTAGCGCAGCAACTCCAGCCGGTCGATCTCTGGCTTCCGCTCCGGGTGCAGCAGCTCCTCGACGGTTGCTTCGTAGCCCGCCTCGGCCCGGCGGGCGAACTCGTCTCGCGTCGCGCCGAAGCCCGCGCGGCGCATCAGGTGCGCCATCAAGGCGATGTCATTGTCGCTCATGTCGGCTTGGCCGTGCAGTTACCGTGCCTGGAATTGCGGCGGTCGGATCGCCCACCGCTCGTACAGTATCGGAAACGGGATGGACTATGTCCAGTCCAGGTGACGGGGAGTAGAGGTATCGACGTTTACGTTCTTCGGCGCAGCGACGGGCCGCCGGCTATGGTCCGGAGACCCCGATCGAAGGTCTTGATCTCACCCACGCCGCGCCTGCGGCAACTCGCCAGGTAGCAGAGATCCCTGGCTTCGAGCGCCGGATGCTGTTCGTGTAGCTGTCGGGCCAGAGTTACGTCCTCGTGTTCCAGCGGCCACACTTCCATGCCGAACCTGGCAACCAACGACATCGCCGCATCGAGCGTTTCCAAACGCTCGACCGGAAGATAGGCGTGCGCCAACTCCTGAAGGACCCCCGCTGACGTACATAGGGGAATCCCGTTCGTGGTGGATTCGAAGAAGAACTCCCTGGAGGGGCCTTGGAGGGGATGCGCCCGCCCGACCGCGTACATGAAGACGTTAGTGTCGACGAAGATCACGTACCGGATGCTCCGCGGGCACGCGAGGCTTTGATAACGTCGAGATGCTCTTCCCAGTCTGGCTCCTTTTCGGGACCCGCCAACGCGTCGCAGCTGCGGAAGAACTCTTCGAGGTCCGCGCGCGACTTGAAGCGTTCGGAGCGCTGACGCTCCGTCAATCGGTCATTGGCAGCGCGCCTCAGCCAAGCGCTGAGCGTCATACCCTCCCTACGCGACTGGTGGACAAAACGAACGCGATCTTCGTCCGGAATGACTATCTGCACTCTGGCCATGCTATTCAGCCTCCTCCTTCATGCTGATGTGTATAACTATTACACATTCCGATCTATGGGTCAACATACCAATAGACCCGTAGGCGCGGGACCGACTGCGCGCTACAGTCCGATACGGTCTTCCGGCGTTTCGTCGAGCCCCGAAGACTGCTCCGGTTCGAGCATCTGCCCGGCGTCTATGCGCTGACGGGTCGTTACGAGCGCGCCGTACAGGTCCATAGGGGGAGGCGTGTAGGTCCGGCAGTCGCGGAGGAAGATCAGGCTGGCCTCCGGTCTCTGGCCGGTCGCCCGCTCCAAGGCGGAGGCGTAGAGGGCGAGCTGAGGCAGGTACGGAGCGGCCGTCTCAGCAAAGTCGCCGCGGACCTCGTCCGTCTTGAAGTCGACGACCCGCCAGGCCCCGCCGGCCTCGTACGCCAGGTCGATGGTCCCGTGCACCGGCACGCCGTCCCAGTCCCACGAGAACGGCAGCTCGAAGTGGGCGCGGGTGTCCGGGTCGCGCAGCGTCGCCGCAAGCGGGCTGGCGTCGAGCAGATCGAGCATCGCGTCGACCTCGGCGGCGATCTGCTCGACCGCCCGTTCGCCGAGGTCGTCGTCCAGAGTCCGCGCGAGCTCGACGAGCGACGGCCGCTCCCCGGTCGTGAACCAGACCTCGACTGCCCTGTGCGCGAGATTGCCCCGGACGAGGGCGAGGCCGTCGCCATGCCGGACGAACGCGTGCGTGGGTGTCGGCGCTCGCAGGGCGGTGACCGGCGTGCTCGACCTGAGCGGGATGACGCGCGGCCGAGCTACCAGCGTGGGCATGATGCCCTCTTCCTCGTTCTCCGGGGGCGCCGCCACGGGAGAGGGCGCCGGCCTGCGGGCGATGGAACCGAGGTCGACCTCAAGGGCAGGGCGGATCTCCACGCCTCCCGGCGCGCCCGTTCGGAGCGCGCCCAGGGCGGAGGTGAGCCAGCCGTCGCCGCCGCGCGCCTCGTCGCCGCTGACGTACAGCGTGTCGGCCGCCCTGGTCGCGGCGACGTAGAAGAGGCGCTTGTGCTCGGCGGCTTCCTCTGCCTGGTCCCGCTGAAGCAGATAGGAATAGAGGCCGGGACGACGGCGGCTGTCGGTCGAGCCCACCTCTTTGCTCAGCGTCGGGGCGATTCCCTCTTCACGCCAGCGCACCTCGTCGTAGGACTCCCGCGACCGCAGGTGGCCCTCCGGGACGAAGACGATCGGAAACTCGAGGCCCTTCGCCCCGTGCACGGTGAGCAACCGGACCGCGTCCGAGTCGTCGAGCACTGCCAAGCCCTCCCGCGCAGCGAGCTCGTCCCGGCGGCGCCGCACGTAGGTCACGAGCTCGTCCAGCGAGTGGTCGGACAGCGTCCGCGCGATGCTGACGAATTTTCTGACGTTGGCCAGAGCCTGCTCGCCTCCCTGTAGAGGGGCCCAGACCGCCTCGTATCCCGTCAGCGCGAGGGCTCGTTCGAGGAGCGCGGCGGGCGCGGCGAACGGCGCCTTGCTTCTCAGATCGTCCAGCACCTCGGTGGCCCGGATGCAGAATGTGCGGGTCTCTTCGGACACGCCGTCGGGCGGCTCGCGAAGCGCGTCGATCAGACGACGATGGCTCGACCGCAGGGCAAGCAGCGACTGATCGTCGATCATGAATAGCGGCGACCGGAGGGCGCCCACGAGGGCTATCTCGTCGTCCGGCTCGACCAGCCAGCCGAGCAGGTTGGTGAGATCGAGCACCTCCTGCCGGGTGAAGAACCCTGCGCCCGCCGGTGTCCGATAGGGGATCCCGTGGCTCTCCAGGGCCCCCTCGAAGACGTGGACGTTGGTCAGCCGGCGAAGGAGAATCGCCACGTCGGCCGGCCGGGCCGGCCGGCGCCGCTGAGCCTCGTGGTCCCAGACGGCGTCGCCGCGATCGAGGAGCGAAGCAATCTCGGCGGCGACCGCGTCGGCTTCCACACGCCGGCGCTCGTGACCGGACGATCTGGCGCCGTCGGGACTCTTGGACGAAACCGGCATGAGCGTCAGATGGGGAGCGGGGGGCGCGTCGGGGCCGCGTCCCGTCATCGCCTGCATCGGCGCCTCGAAGTCCTCCTTCGGCTGGCCGAACACGGTGTCGAAGAGGACGTTCAGGATACCGACCAGCGAGTCGTGGGCTCGAAACGACTGGCTCAACGCGCGGATCGTTCCCGTCGACTCGACCTCGCGATGCAGGCGGGTGATGCTGCGTACGTCGCTGCCGCGGAAGCGGTAGATCGCCTGCTTCACGTCTCCGACGAAGAACCGCTCGGGCCCGGGCGAGTCAACGCCGTTGCCCTTAGAGAGTAGATCGAGCACCGCGATCTGCGACGGGTTGGTGTCCTGCAGCTCGTCAACCATCAGGTGGCGTAACCGCGCCCGGTACGCCGCGGCGACTTCCGGATGCGACCGCAGCATCCACGCCGCTTCGATCTCCAGGTCAAGGTAGTCGAGCGCCGCGAGTGCCCGCTTGCGAGCGGCGTATCGGGTGCAGGCGTCTTCGAACAGGTCCCGGAGCGAGGCGAGGGCCTCCAGGGCCGCTTCGTCATGCTCGTTCCAGCGGGGCATCCGTCCCAGCCGGTTCGCCGTTTCCCGAAGGCAGCGCATCGTGTCCTTGACATCATCGAGGCTGTAGCCCCAGTTCCTGGCGCTGCCGCCTGTCAGCTTGATCCTGGGTCCGGCGTCGAGCACCCGTTCGAGCAGGTCGTCCCAGTCGCCTTCGGCCGGGTTGCCGATCGCTGACAGGACCTCGGCGAGGCTCCGCGAGAGAGCGTCATCTCCCGGCCCCGTGTGAGCGCCTTCGAGCCAAGAGACCCACTCGACGAGCTGCGGCCGGGCCTTTTCGACGGCATCGCGGGCGCCGGTCTCCAGCAGCGCCCGTACGTGGGTGGCCCAGCTCGCGGGCGTGTTCCCCGGCAGCGCCCGGTACGCAGCCTCGACTTCGTCCCGCCGCCTCACCATCTGCGGTAGATGGTTGGTCAGGCCGTAGACGCCTATCTCCCGGATCGCCAGCGCGCGATGGTCGTCGGTGTCGGCTGCTTCTTCCAGCGCGTCGACACAGGCCGTGATGATCTCGAACTCGGCTTCGTCGTCGGGCAGGACTCGCACGGCCGGGTCTATCGCCGCCTCCACGGGATGCTCTCGCAGAATACGGCGGCACAGGGAGTGGATCGTGCCGATGACCGCGTCGTCGAGCTCCGCCCGGTAGTCGGCCAGCTCCGGCCGCGTGAGCACCTCGCGCCTGACCCGCTCGCGCATCTCGGTAGCGGCGGCGTCGGTGAACGTGACGGCGGCGAGCTCGCGGATACGGTGGTCGCCAAGCAGGGACACGTACCGCTCCACGAGCACACGAGTCTTGCCGCTCCCGGCGCCCGCGGTGACGAGCACGTCGCGCCCGCGGTCGCGGACGATCGCGCTCTGCTCGCAGGTCAGTCCCATCGCTTCCACCGGGTGAGCTCGTTGACCCGGCACACGTGTTGAAAGGAGCAGTATGTCGGGCAGGGCGTCACCTGGGGGTTGACCCGGAAGTCGCCGGACTCGACCGAGCCGCGGACCTCCTGCGCGATCGCCACGACGTCTTCCAGGACCTGGGCGTCTTCCGGATCAGAGGAGTCGAGGTTCCACTGCGAGATGGCCGGGTCGGTCCAGGCATAGCGCGCGATGACGCGCTCGGCCTTCGTCTCCTCGCGCGCAAGGTACCCATAGAGTTGGAGCTGGACCCGCCTCCCGTTCACGATGTCGGCCTTCGATATGGAGCGCCCGGACTTGTAGTCGACGATGACGACCGTGTCCTCGGCGGCGTCGAGCCGGTCGACCATCGCGGTCACTCGCAGCGGTGGGTCCAGGGGCAGCGCGGCCTCGATCGGCTTCTCGACGCCTATGATCCGAGAGACGCCGTCCAGCGCGCTCGTCTCGGCTTCGCGGTGCAGCAGCATCTCGAGCCGCTGGAAGGTCTCCTCCCAGCCCAGCCGCCACAGCGCGGCGCGGCCAAAGCCCATCTTCTCGGGGGCCCGGTTCCAGATGTCCGGGCCGTTGGCTCCGAGGTTGGCGACAGCCTCTTCTAAAGTGCCTGGCGCCAGTGGCAGCCCTTGCGCGGCCAGCGGCGCCAGCGCGTCCTGCAGAATCTCGTGGATTACGCTTCCGCGCGTCGCGGCGTCGGCGCCGTCAGCCTCCTCGTCCAGCTCTCTCAGGCACAGGGCGTAGTGGGCGAAGAACTGAAAGGCGCATGTCCGGTAGGACTCGATCCGGCTGGCGCTCCACACCGCGTCCCCGTCGGTGAGCCGAGGTACCATCCCTCCGGCGAGGAGGCCCTCGTACACGCCCGCGTGGCCGAACGAGCGTCGAAGCTGCTCGACGGCGACCGCCGACCGTACGACCGGCCATGCCTTCGCCTCCAGGGGCCGCAGCCGGCCTCCGGCCGGCCACTGCCGGCTGCAGGCGATGGCCAGCTCACGGCGCGAGGCCGCGCTCTCGGGCGGCGTCGATCGGTCCTCGACTATCTTGCCGGGGCTCGACAGGTCGAAGTAGTACGAGGCCGCGGCCGGGCGGTCACGTTCGTCCAGCCGTGTTCTCCACAGTCCGAGCCCGCGGTCGGCCCGTGTGCGCACCGACTCCCACAGCTCGTCCTCCGCGAGCCGCGCCTCGGGCGGCAGATCGAGACCGGCCTGGTTCAGGGAATCGCGGGCGTCCCGGTCGAGCAGGGCGGTAGACCGCTGAGGGGCGGGGAACTCGCCCTCGATCAGTCCGCCAACGGCGACGAAGTCGAACCGGAGGCCGTGGAGCGTGTGCATCGGCGCTAGAAGCACGCCCCCGGCCTCGCGCAGCAGCACGGCCGGCGCGTCGAGCTGTCGTTCCAGCCGCGCCACGAACGCCTCGAACGACTCCGGCTTGCTCCCAAGGGTTACGTGCGTCGACGCAAGGTCCCTGAGGTAGCCTCGGAGGGCGTCGATCTCGACATTCACCCCGGGCAGCTCACGCGAGCCGGCCCCGACGATGGGCCGTTCTCCGAACAGCGCCTCGTCGAGGCGGCGTGCGTGCTCGGATACGGGGCTTGGCGGATGCTCCAGCAAGTCGCGAAGCTCATCCAACGCCGTGGCCATGCCGTCCGCGGTCTCGCGTAGCGCCTCGCGCGCCGAGTCGTACGTCGTGGGAGCGTCGGCGTCCGTCCGGAGACCTTCGACTATGCGCTGCAGTGCGTCCCATCCCGCCCAGAGATGTGCCTGACGGCCCCGCCTCGCGAACCGGGCGACGTGATTGGGAGACAGCCCCCACCGGCTCAGGTCGACGAAGCCGCTGGACAGCACGGCGGCCACGTCGCGCAGATGCCAGCCGTCCCGCGCGAGGTACATCACGCGGCCCAGCCAGACTCCGAGTGGCCGAGCGCCCAGTCGTTCGCCCGCGGCCGGATCCAGCGGCAGGTCGTACTCCTCGAACACCTGCCGGGCCAGGCTGAGGTACGGCGACGCCTGCCTGAACGCGACCGCGCAGTCGGATGGCCGGAGCGACGGCTCGTCGGTGAGGCGCTGCTTGATCTGCCTGGCGATCGCGCGCATCTGGCCCTCGCGGTCAGCCGCGTCGCCCGCCGTCACGTCCGGCTGGCGGGCTGCCGGATCGTCGCTCAGCTCCACGACTTCAGCGTTGGGGAACCGTCTGCGGAGCTGCTCGTAGTCGTAGCGAGATCGGGCTCCCGCGTCGGGGTCCAGCGTAGCTGTGACCTCCGACCTGTCGGCGAGAGCCTCCAGCAGTACGAGCTCGCTCCCCCGGACTACCTGGAAGCCGTCGAGCATCACGATGGTCGGCGCCGGGCGGCCGGCCCGCACGGCGCCGGCCGCGGCCAACGCGATCTGCGCCGAGTGCAGCCACCCACGGCGCTCGAGCTCGGAGCTATAGGCCGCAAAGATAGCGCCGAGTGCGGTCAGGCCGGGGGAACCAGATTTCTCGGCGGCTTCGGACAGGGCGATCGGATCAGTCGCCTCCGAGAGCAGATCGTCGACGGCGGCGCTCAGGATGTCGGCGAACCCGTTGGTGCCCGCAATGGGTTCGAAATAGGCGGCCGGTCCGCGTTCGATCTCGCGCCGGGCCGTCCGCGCGAGGAGCTCGCGGGCCAGCGTGCGGGAAAGCGGCTGCGCATCTGGAGCCAGCTCCCGGCTCAGCGTGGCGATGGTCTCGACTCGCAGCCGCAGCGCAACCCCGCATCGGCCGACGAGGCGGTGGCGGAACTGGTCGCCGTGGCGGACGGTCGGCACCAGCACGACCGTCTCGGAGAAGGGATCGGCCTCGTATCGAGCGGCCAGACGTGAGACGACCTCGTCGGTCTTGCCGCTTCCGGGCCCGCCGACGATGAGCGTTAGACTAGGCATATGACCAAACCGTAGTCATTCGCACCACGACGGCATCTCCACGGTAGTTGGGCGGCAGTGTATCACGCCCTGCAGGCCATGTTGCCATCGCCTGTGCGGCCCGGAGTCTCGCGCTCGCGGTGTGGCGGGACCTATTGATAGGCGTACCGCTACGCGGTACAATGGTTTCATGATACGAACGTTCCGCCATAGAGGCTTGAAGCAACTCTATGAGAGGGACGACTCCAGCAGGGTGGGTGCTAACTTGGCGAATCGGATAGCCACTGCTCTCGCGGACCTGGACGAAGCCGGCAAGCCCAGCGATCTCGATATGCCGGGATATAGGCTCCATCCCCTGAAGGGACGGCAGGCGGGGTTGTGGAGCATATCGATTTCTGGCAACTGGCGGATAACGTTCCGATTCGAAGGCGGCGACGCCTACGACGTCGACTTGGTCGACTATCACTAGGTGGGAGGACAGAGTCGATGGCCATGAAGAATCCACCGCATCCTGGACGGAGCATCAGGGAGAACTGCCTCGATCCTCTTGGCCTGAGTGTGACTGAAGCCGCAAGGGTGCTGGGCGTAGCTCGGCACACACTTTCGCGCGTGCTGAACGGCCATGCCGCCGTTTCGCCGGAGATGGCGATCCGCCTGGAGAAGGTCGGCTGGTCCAATGCCGAGTTTTGGCTGCGTCGCCAGACCTCGTACGACCTGGCACAGGCACGTAAGAACGAGCACCAGATCAGGGTCGTTCCCTACCGGCCGCAGCCCGCTGCGTAGGGACCTGCAGACGGCGTTGGCGCCGTGGATGTGGATAGCGGCCTGCCATAGGCCGGTGCCGGCGACCGATGGATTGACAGAGGTTGAGGAGTTGGTGGAGACGGGGGAGGGTCGAACTCCCCGTCCAGAAGAGCCCCTAGACAGGATGTACTACAGGCTTAGCTGGCTTGTGATTTCGCCCGTTCTAGCCCAAACCAGCAACGGTTAGACGGGCTGAGCCGAAAGGTCTTAGGTCCTCGCTATCGGCGTCGGTGGGACAGCACCCCGAAAAGTGTCGCCCATCCGGCTCCTTCGGGGAGAGGTTGCCGGTGGACGTAGCCGCCTGGTTAGGCGGCTAGTGCCAGTTCTCTGTTGCCAGTTACTGTAGTGCCACCTTTTTACGAGGTGTGGTGGCGCCTCGGCCTGCAATCCCGCTGAGACATCCCCTGTCGAAACCGCGCGTCCCCACGAGGCCCGCATTGTAACATAGGATGCCGTTCGGCAGGCCCCGGTCTTGAAGCGGCCGATTCACGTCCGTACACTACGCGAGGCATAAGCCACAGAGCGATACCCGGCTCGGGGGAGGTAGGATGCCGTCTTTTCGAGAGCGACTGCGTCACGTTTCGGAGGCCAACCGCACCCTGCTCTGCGTAGGACTCGATCCGGACCCGGCGTCGATGGCGGTGCCGGACGTGGCCGACTTCAACAAGGCCATCGTGGACGCAACCGCCGACCTGGTCTGCGCCTTCAAGCCGAACCTGGCGTTCTACGAGGCCCTGGGAAGCGCCGGCATCGCCGCGCTCGAGCGGACGGTGGCGCACATACGCGAGCGAGCGCCCGCCGCCGTCGTCATTGCCGACGCCAAGCGCGGAGACATGGCGTCGTCGAACGTCCAATACGCCCGGGCCCTGTTCGAGACCTGGGGATTCGACGCGGCGACGGTGAACGGATATCAGGGCGGCGAGGCCCTGGAGCCGTTCCTGTCCTACGAGGACAAGGGCGTGTTCGTCCTGTGCAAGACCTCCAACCCCGGCGCGCGCGAGTTTCAGGACCTGGGCCTGGCGTCGGGTCGGCGGCTCTTCGAGGAGGTCGCCAGCCGCGCGGCGAATTGGAATACGAGGGGCAACGTCGGCCTCGTAGTGGGCGCGACCTATCCCGACGACCTGGCGGCGGTGCGCGGGATCTGTCCTGCCATGCCGGTGCTTCTTCCCGGCATAGGCGCCCAGGGAGGCGACCTGGCGGCGTCGGTGAAGGCGGGCGTCGATGAGACCGGCCGGGGCCTGGTCGTAAGCAGCTCTCGCGGCGTGATCTACGCGTCGCGCGACTCCGCGGATTTCGCAGAGGCCGCGCGAAAGGCCGCGCTGGAGCTGCGCCGTAGGATAGACGCCGTGCTGGAGGAGCTGGGCAAGGCGTGGTGATCGACTTCAGGATGGGCGACCGCGTCGTGATGAAGAAGGGCCATCCGTGCGGCGCCTACGAGTGGGAGGTCGTCCGGGTGGGCGCCGACATCGGCCTGCGGTGCTCCGGGTGCCAGCGGCGGGTACTGCTGCCCCGGTCCGCACTGGAGAAGCGTCTGAAGTCGGTCGCACAGAGACCCCCCGTGTAGCCGGGAGCAGCGCTTCCGCCGCGGCCCCCGCGGCGATGGGCCCATTCGCAGTCCGGACGCAGCTACGTCCAACTGCTCAGACTTGACGAGGCGAACGGCTGCGAGAGCGCGTCGAGGCCGCCGGCCGTTTTTTCGCCAAAACTGTACCATTCCGTTCCGTTTGTATCTGGTGGGCGGAGCACTTGGCCGGTAGATGAGACACTCTGTTCCGGGTTCGGGCTATCTGAGGCGGAACGCCGCGGCGCAGAATGACGGGCCGTGTTCCGAGCCGGTCATTCTGAGAGGGGATGGGGAATGAGCACGGAGAGAGTTGCACGAGGCCAGAGTAGCACAGATGTGCTGCCTGCCGCAACCCGGCCTGCCGGGTCGGTTGCCCCATTCCCGTTGACACTCTCAATGGGCCGGTCTTACAATCAATGCGCGGCGAGTCGCGCGGACGGCAAGGAGGGACTGCATGCTTCAGATAGAGATGGTGATCGACAGCATCAGGGTTAGCCTTATGAGCAGCCAACGCGTCGTGATCCTCAAGGTCAAGGAGTCCAACCGCTACCTCCCGATCTGGATAGGCCCGATCGAGGCCGACTCGATTGCCCTGAAGCTTCAGGACGTGTCGGTCGAAAGGCCTCTGACCCACGATCTGCTCGGGTCGGTAATCTCTTCCCTCGGTGCGACCGTGACGCGAATCGTCGTCTCCGATCTGAACAACGACATCTTCTACGCCAAGATAGTCATCCAGTACAACGGCTCTACGATGGAGGTCGACTCCCGGGTCAGCGACGCGATCGCCCTTGCGGTGCGAACGGACGCTCCGATATTCGCCAACGACACGGTGGTCGACAAGGCCGGGGTGCAGATGGACGAGGAGACGGGCAAGCCCATCGTGCCGGACAGGGCAGGCGGCGACACGCGGAAGGTAGGGGAGGAGGAGCTGAAGAGCCTGTCGGCGTTCTCGGACTTCATCGAGACCCTGAACCTGGACGATCTGGGACAGCCGGATACCCCGTCGGCGGAGAAGAGCTAGCCGGACGCCGGGCGACGGACCGAAGCGAGTGTACGGAAGGCCCCGCATCGGCGGGGCCTTTTTCGTTTGCTTGGCGCTGGACGCCGGCGCATGAGGTCGTCCCAAGAGTTCTCTCTCCCTTTCGCGGGAGAGGGCCAGGGTGATGGGGATGCGTTCGGAAGTGCGGCGATTCCTGATAACGGATGCATCACCCTCACCTCAATCCTCTCCCGTCAAGGGAGAGGAGGAATCGCGAGGACGGCGTGGGCGCTCATTCCGGGCGACCGAGTATAATCGTCGACGTTCACGGCGGTGATGGAGCGCTCGCGGGACGGAGGTAGTGAGTATGCGAGTCGGCGCGCACGTATCCGCATCCGGCGGCCTCGGCAAGGCCATCGACAGGGCCCAGGGCATCGGCGCGGAGGCGATCCAGATATTCGCCTCGTCTCCGAGGGCGTGGGCCTTCAGGCCGCCGTCCGACAAGCACGTGGCCGACTTTCGGGCCAAGGCGGAGGAGGCCGACGTCGCGCCCGTCTTCATCCACTGCAGCTACCTGGTGAACATCGGCGGCGCTGCGGACCTCGTGGTCAAGTCGGTCGATCTGATGGTCAAGAACATGACCGCCGCGAGCCATATTGGCGCGGCCGGCGTGATCTTCCACGGCGGCAGTCACAAGGGCGCGGGGTTCGACGCCATCTTCGACCAGGCCGTCGCCGCGGTCCGGGACGTGTTGGCCGAGAGCCCGGCGGACACGTACCTGATTCTGGAGAACAGCGCCGGGATGGGCTCTCACGTCGGGTCGTCGTTCGCCGAGATGGGCAGGCTGATCTCGGCCGTCGACAGCCCCAAGATGAAGGTCTGCCTGGACACGCAGCACAGCCACGCGGCCGGATACGCCATCGCCGATCCGGACGGCGTCGACGCCGTCATGTCCGAGTTCGAAGCCGAGATCGGCCTCGACCGGCTCGCAGTCGTTCACGCCAACGACTCGAAGATCAAGTTTGGCTCCGGGGTGGACCGGCACGAGAACATCGGGGAAGGCGATATAGGCGTCGGTGGATTCGAGACGATCATGGGCCACCCCGCGTTCCGCGACGTGCCGTTCATACTCGAGGTGCCGGGGTTCGACAAGAACGGGCCGGACAAGGAGAACGTCGACCGCCTGAAGGCCGTGCGCGCGGCGGTATTGGGGCCATCAGCATAGACAGCACAAGCCGAGGTTAGCCATGTACCGGACAGTCAGGGCGTCCGCAATCTCGATCAAGCCCGCGAAGTGGGACAAGGCCGGCAACGCCGACAAGGTCGAGGCGTTCTTCGTCGAGGCGGCCAAAGAGGACCCGGACCTGATCGTCACGACCGAGGGCGTGCTGGACGGCTACGTGATCAACGAGGTCCTCGAGCGCCCGGAGCTGGAAGAGCGCGTATACGAGCTCGCCGAACCCATGGACGGCCCGTACATACGCCGGTTCCAGGCGCTCGCCAGAAAGCTCTCGACGTGCCTGGTCTTCGGCTTCGCGGAGCTGGTCGACGCCCGGGTCTACAACACGGCCGTGTTCATCGACCACCGCGGCGACATCAGCGGCAAGTACCACAAGACGCAGTTCGCCGAGGGCACGGTTGACTCGTGCCGGTTCAACTGCGTCGGGAAGACGCTCCGCGCCTTTGACACCCCGGTCGGCCGGGTCGGCATCGTGATCTGCAACGACCGCTGGAATCCGATGATCACCCGGACGCTCGTGCTCGACGGAGCGCGGCTCATACTGATCCCGTCCTACGGCTCCAAAGGGCGGAACCAGAACGAGACGGTGCTACGGCGGGCCCGCGAGAACGGCGTGCCGATCGTCAACGCCAACGTCGGGATGAACCTGATCGTGAGCAAGGGCGAGATCGTGGCGTACCGGTGGGGAAACGACGCGATCTCGACGGCGGACGTGGAGGTGCCGGCGGCGCCGTCGACCGATGCCGCCCGCGCCTACGAGGCGGAGTACGTGGCGCTGCAGGGTCCCGAGATGGAGCGCCGGTACGACGAGACGATGAAGCGGCTCCGGGGCGAGGCCAACGTCGTCGAGCTCGCCCAAGC
Source organism: Dehalococcoidia bacterium (assembly GCA_965261815.1). Taxonomy (GTDB): domain Bacteria; phylum Chloroflexota; class Dehalococcoidia; order Lucifugimonadales; family CAZENU01; genus CAZENU01. The sequence goes on along the minus strand of CBDHDR010000002.1, from coordinate 1,032,223 downwards.
GGGCGAGCTGGTCTCCGGGACGTAGCTGGCCGCGCTTGGGTAAGTCCCACGTCGCGCTCTCGATGCGCGCCGATGCGCTACCGTCCTGAGCGCCCCCGACGCCCGCGGCCAAACAGCCCATGACGAACAACCCCTGGGACCCGCAGAGGTACGAGCGCGACGGCGGCTTCGTGTGGCGGTACGGCCATGACCTCGTCGAGCTGCTGGACCCGCGTCCGGGCGAGCGCGTCCTGGACGTCGGATGCGGCACCGGACAGCTCACCGCCCGTATCGCCGAGTCCGGCGTCGAGGTGGTGGGCATCGACAACAGCCCTGAGATGGTCGACACGGCCGGTCGCAACTACCCGGGGCTGCGGTTCGAGGCGGCCGACGTGCGCGACATGCGGTACCGTGCCGAGTTCGACGCGGTGTTCTCGAACGCCGTGCTGCACTGGGTGCTGCCGCCGGAGGCGGCCGTCGGAGCCATCCGGCGGGCGCTGAAGCCCGGAGGGCGCTTCGTGGCCGAGCTCGGCGGCAGGGGAAACATCGCCGCCATCATCGAGGCGGTGCGTTGGGCCCGCCGTGGGAACCCGGGCCCTGAGGTCGGAGACGCGTTCTTCTTCCCCAGCGACGCCGAGTACGCTGCGATGCTCGAGTCCTACGGCTTCGACGTGCAGCGGGCCGATCTCTTCGAGCGGCCGACACCCCTGGACGGAGGCGACGACGGCCTCCGCCTCTGGCTCGACACGTTCGCGGGCGGCCTGCTCGACGGGCTGTCGACCGACGCGCGGTCCGAGGTCGTCGATCTCGTAGAAACGAGGCTCAGGCCGCAGCTCCACCACGACGGGCGATGGACCGCCGACTACGTACGCCTCCGCATCGCCGCCCGCCTCCGCGGGCCTTAGGGTGTGCCGCGGAGCACCCAACTGGACAGATCAAGAATCTTCAAGCTGAGGTTCTTGCTGGACCTCTAGCCTGTCCTATTCCCGACTACCGCTGAAGGAAATGGAGTCTGTCCTCATCGACCGGACTCGTAGGGTCACAGTCTTCCGCGATCGACCGCAGCGTCGCCGCAACTTCGTCGATCACTGCCGCCCATAGCTTGGCGCCAAGCTCGGCACTGGCGTGTGTTGGGTCACCGATAACCCCCGTGGACGAGTAGTTTGCAAAGTCGATGTCCGGGTCCTCCCAGTCCACGGGCCTGTGTTGAGGGTCGACGTTCCTGTCCCTGCGAACTGCTTCGGGACGCAGATGGAGCATGATCGAGGTGGTAAAGCTATCTGCGTGACCGCCTGGAATGGATGGATCGGCGATTCGGCACCAGACATTGTGGTACGGGAGTCCCGGGAGAAAAGCTGTCGAGCGTAAGTTGTGGGACTCGTTAAATCTCTCCACAGTCTCCCTGAGGTCATGGCCTCCGCATCCGCGCCAAACGACGATCCTGCGGAAGCCCTGTTCGGCGAGGGATGCCAGGATCGCCAGGACGAGGGAGTCGTGCAGATCGACGGGAACGTCTACGTAACCTGCCGCGTAGTTTCTGTGCTCTGGTGTGGGCCCAAAGGGAATAGTCGGAAGCACGAGAGACTCAACGCCGTGCTCTCGGTCGGCCTTTTCGGCCGCAGCGGTGCAAATCTGCTCCACGAACCAGGTATCGAAGTCTACAGGGAGGTGTGGCCCCTGCTGCTCGGTGCACCCCGTGGGAACTATGGCCAGCCAGTCCAGGCCGGCCTTTTCGCGGATCTCTTCGTATGTGAGGTCGCCGTATCTCATACCTGGGCGTCCGCTCCAACCTCTCCCAATAGACCCCGCGGCTTCCGTAGTGCTCTTGAGCGGTAAGCTGACACCTCGATGAGTGCAGATTGCGTTCTCGATTACGTCGCCATTCTGTTCGAGGACTTTGAATCCATGACCCTCGAGCTCTGCGCGCAGATTCTCAGGAGTCCGATAACGACGTCGATGGATGTACCAAGCTCCGTTAACAAGAATCGTCCCCTCGTAATCCTCCGGACCGGCGTACGGTCTTAGAGGATCGACACTAAATTGGTTGTAGCAGGTCTCAGTGTCACCGTCCCAAAGATCGTCGTCATCGAAAGCAGTGAAAACCTTCCCGCTGACTTCATCGACAATCCGTATTTCAGAAGTTTCTCGATGTTGTTCGAACACAGAGCAGCTCATCAGGAAATAGCCGCGACTGGCGAGACGAGCCTTGACGCCCGAAAACATGGCGGCTCGATCTTCGTCCGTTACGATGCCTTGGGAGCAGTAGCTATCGATAATGAGCTCGTACGGCTTGCCTTCATGAGGCAGGTGGCACACGTCCATCACTTCATACTCGATGTCTAAACCGCGCTCTGCAGCGATCTCCCTGGCTTTGTCAACGGCATCAGGTATCACATCGATTCCATGCACTTGATATCCCAACTCAGACAGGAAGCAAGCTCCTGAGCCAGTCCCACACCCCAGTTCCAGAACTCGTGCCCCGGCTTTCACATCCAGGCGTGGCAGCGTCTCGGTCAGGAAGGATTTGGAGGAGAAGTCGCTGAAGTCGAGAGACCCATAGAGCTCGTCTCTCGACTTCATTCCCTTCGTCTTCATCATGGCATAGTCCGCCAGATGCTCGTGATAGAAGTATTTTTGCTTCATCACTCCTCGATTGTACCGCCCTTCGGCGCAGGCGGTAGTCACAAGCCGAGGGCGCCGCTCACTCCAGCCGCCGGGTGTTCTTCAGACCGGCAACCGCGGACAGGCTGACGATCGTCAATACAGCGCCGTTCACCAACAGCGCGCCCTGCGCCCCCAGCGCGCTGGCAAGACCGCCCAACCCCAGGTGGCCTACGGGAGCCGTGCCGATGCTCAATACCCAGGCGCCCATCGCCCGACCCCGCTGCTCTTCGCCAACCACGGACTGCATGAGCGTCTTGTACAGGGTGTCGACGGCGTGAGCGCAGGCATTGACGACGGCCAGCACCGCCAGGAAAACGTACAGGTTGACAGACTGGGAAAGGGCCAACAGTGCCAACCCGAACAGCCCGGCCGTCAGGAACATCAACAGCCCCTTCCGCCGGTAATCTATCAAGCTTGCCAGAATGACCAGGCCTATCAGCCCGCCGCCCTGGCGTACCGCCGTCATGATTCCCAATCCTGCCGGCCCGACGCCGAGAACGTCCTTCGCGAAGATCGGCAGCAGGGCCATGTGGGTAAATCCAAATACCTCCGTGATCGATGCGAGACCCATCAGGATCAGAAGGCTGCGGTTCCGCCGCAACAATTGAATGGAGCCGACCACGTTCCTGAACACCGACTGTCGCATTCCCTGGATAGCGGGTTGGGACGTGCGCACCACGAACAGGGTCAAGCCAGACGTTACGTAGCAGGCGGTGACCGCCACGTACTGCCATCCCGCGCCCAACTCCTGGATCAGTACGCCAGACGCCAGGGAACCGGCGATCCCGCCGGCCTGCATCGCGATGGAGGTCAACGCCAGACCGTTCAGCGCCTGCCGCGATCCCACGATGTCTACGGTATAGGCTTGACGGATGGTCAAGGCAAAGGCGAACGCGGAACCCTGGGCGGCAACCAAGGCCATCACTGCCCACATGTTGGTGCTGGCAGCCAGAATCAGCAGGGCCATCCCGGCGGCGACGACCCCGGCCAGGAGGGTTACCAATCGGAGAAAGGCCTTGCGCTCCAGCCTGTCGCTCAAGGTGCCCGACAGGATCCCCAGGAAGAAGAATGGGGCCATGCGGGCTGCCGAGGCCACCCCGACCATGAATGACGACCCGGTCACCTCGAACACCAGCCAGCCTACGGCAACATGTTCCATACCGGTGCCGACGGAGTAGAGCAGGATGGATGCCCAAAGCCACCGGAAGTCGCGGGACCGGAACGACACCGTCCATGCCAGCGCCCTGTACGACGTCACACGCCCCACCATCCTGTAGGAGGCTTCTCTCTCCCTGCCACCGCCTCAGAGAGCCTCAGAATCGTTTGTTCGGACGAGCCCCCAAATATGGCCGGAACACGGCCCCACCAAACTTGACGATAGACAGAACCATCTTCGAGATGTGGCTGGTCCTGTCGGGCTCACCAAAGTCTGTTACTGCGCCATCATAGCAATGGCGACCCCATGCCGCCCCGTCGCGATAGGCATTTCCTTCCGTAGTCACGCCGTAGTTCCGATACGAGACTGGAAGGGACATGTGGCACGGGCCGAGCGCTACAGCGGCAAGGCGTAGAGGGCACCAGTCCGCGCAGTCCCTCCGGGGCATGCGCGCCTCGGTCAGCAGTTCTCGATCCACTGGTTGCGGGAGGTCTTTATGGGGATGGCCTAATCGGTGGAGATACCGAGCCACAGCTCGACGGCAGTATCCGAAGGCACGCGCTGGTGCCGGCGGTCACGCGCGCACGATCCCAACCGGGCCGCGAACTGGGCTCGTGGGCACCAGAAGAACATCCTTGACATAGTAAGAGATACATAGTAAATTTCTGACAGCGAAGAGTGGCTACGTGAAAGGTTTGATCGAATGACTCCCATAGCCCACAAGATCATGAAGAGCGTATCCGAGCACGCTAGAGGAAAGTGGGTATGCACGCCTAAGGACTTCCTGGGGCTCGGCAGCCGTGAGGCCGTCGATCAGGCGCTGTCGCGCCTCGTCAAAGCGGGCCAACTGCGCCGGGTCGGCCACGGGCTTTACGACATGCCCAGGATGAGCGACGTGCTGAAACGGCCTGCGCCGGTTGACTGGGATGCCGCCATCGCAGCACTAGCACGGCGGGACGGTGTCCGAATTATCCCTGATGGCCTGGTGGCCGCGAACCAGCTCGGTCTCACCAACGCAGTGCCCGCGAAGGCCTCTTATGTGACGGACGGCTCCACGAGGGCGCTCAAGATCGACGGACGAACGGTCCGGTTCCGACATGCGGGCCCTAGCGTCATGCAGTGGGCTGGAAAACCGGCGGCTCCCGTAGCGCAGGCGCTGCGATGGCTTGGCCCCGACAATGCCACAGACCCCCAGGTCATTTTGACTCTGAGGCGGCATCTCTCGGACGATGTGAAACGCGACCTAGTGCAGAACAGTGGGGGTTTACCCGGCTGGGCATTGCCGCTGGTGCACAGCATAACGGCTGATCCGGCTGTTGCCGTATGAATGGAACCCTCGAATCGTTCGAGTCGTTTCTCGCTCTTCCAGAGCCAGACAAGCGGGACGTGTTCGAAGCGGCAGCGAGCCGGCTCGATACGCTGCCCAGTTACGTAGAAAAGGACTTCTGGGTTTGTCTCGTGCTCGAGGCGCTCTACAACCGGCTGCCCGCCGGACATCCGAGACTGCTCTTCAAGGGCGGAACCTCCCTGTCTAAGGCCTTCAGGCTCATCCGACGGTTCTCGGAAGACATCGATCTCGTCGTCTATCGTGACGACCTAGGCTTTGCGGGCGTCCGCGACCCGACCGTCGCGGACAATCTCTCGAACAGCGAACGGAACGCCCTCTTCGAGAAGCTAAGGGTGGCGTGCAGTAGCTACATCCTCGGAGACCTGACGACTGAACTGGCTACATTGATAGACCAGATTGTGGAGGGTTGCCGGGTCGGCCCGGATGAGGATGACGTCGACCGGCAGACGTTACTAATCGAGTACCCCACCCAGTATCCGAGTAGCGGTGGCGCCTACGTGGCCCCGCGCGTGAAGATCGAGGCGGGAGCGAGGTCGGCGCTGGTTCCGACCCTGGACTGTACCATTACCCCTATCGTGGCCGACGACCTGCCCGACTGGTCACTTGAGGTGGGCAATCTTCGGGTGATTGCGCCGGAGCGCACCTATTGGGAGAAGCTGCTGATTCTGCACGGCCTGCACTGTGGGTACCGCGACGAACAGCGTCTGCCAGCTGACAAGGATCGGATCTCACGCCACTATTACGATGTAGCGATGATCACGGAGACCGAGAGCGGCACGTCCGCCCTGTCGAACATTGCCCTGCTGGATGCGGTCCGGAATCACAACCTCATCGCCTTCCGGCAGGCCTGGAAACGGTTTGAAGAAGCCGTTCCCGGATCGCTCAGACTCGTCCCACAGGCTGAACTTCGCACTGTGATCGAAAGCGACTATGGAGCCATGGAGGGCATGATTCTTGGAGAGGCCCCGAGGTTCGAATGGGTCATGGAACAGGTTCAATATGCCGAAGCTACGATCAACAGAATGGGGCTCAGAGGAGAGTCCGGGAATTCAACATGACGCCAATGTGATCTCCGGAAATGAATTCTCTGTCTTCCAATGGACACCAAAAGCTGCAACCCGACAGTGGAAAGCCTGGTTTACTGGCGACCCGATATGACCCTATAGGGCCGCTCATGTGTGAGCGCCCCTATAAGCCCTATAAGCCCCCCACCAACTGGGGTCGAACCCGGCGCCCGGATCGCGATGCCGCATGCCGAGGACGTCCGCCTCCGCGGGCTGGCTTCGAGCCCACCGTCCCCAGAGCACCGGAGTCTTGTGCGCTGTTGTGTCAGGAATGGTGGCGTAGCCGGATGTACGGTCAGGCGACGGAAATCCGCACAGGGGCGCACCCGGGCGGCGCCGCGCCCCGTTGCGTCGGACGGCACCGGCTGCCGCGTCCCGGCTCCTCGGGGGCGGGGTCAGCCGATTCTGCGGTAGACGTTCTCCCTGGTGCCCCGGCGCGTCATGTGGTCGCGATCGACGGCGAAGTCGGCTCTGGCGGTCATCCCGACCATCGCGGGGAATTTCGCGACGGTGACGTCGGCGGTCGCCGTCATGCCCGAAAGGTCGAACCGGCCGCCGACCGCGTCAAGCGTTCGAAAGGCCGACAGCTCGTCTCGCTCGGTCATCTTGTCCCAAGCGAACCGCCTGCGGTCCTTCTCCACGGTGATCTCGCCCCAGTTGTTGCCCGCGATGAACAGGAGACCCTCGTGGGTGTCCGAGACCAGCTCCCAAGCTCCAGTCAGAGACGATGACTCCATGACGTTTACCTCCCTCGGGTCCGAATTTGTGTGCGTCCGGGGTTCCCTATACCTGCAGCACCTCGGTCAGCCGCTCCGCGACTATCTCCGCCTCGCCCTCTTCGAGCGTGTGGAAGAAGACGCGGAACATTTCGCCGCCGCCCGCGATCAATACCGAGGGTTCACCCGTGTACATCTCGTCTACCACGTCGCCCGCGTCCTTGCCGAGCACCGCGGAGTCCACGGACACTTCCAGGAAGGAGCCGAAGTAGGCGTCCGTCCTGATCTGCTCGCGGACCGTGATGCCTGATGCGCCTTTCAACGCGTTCCGCGCGACGGTGAATCTCCTGAACTGCTCCGTCATCCTCTCTTCGTGGTCCATCCTGAACCAGTTGTCCAGGGCGGCGACCATGGCGACTATCTGCTGCCTGTCGAGCTTCATCTGCCGCCCGACCCCCTGTACGCCCAGGGGAGCGGTGAAGCCGTTGGCGTGGACTGCCTCGATCAGGTCCTTGCGGCCGGCGACGAAGCCTCCAGCGTTGGGGCCGCCGTAGTACTTGCCGCCGAAGCAGACGAGGTCGCCCACCTGTGCGACCTTGCGGAAGTGGTCGAGCGGCCATACCTGCTCGCCGCCGTCGACGATCATGGGCACCCCGTTCTCCCGCGCGATCCGGCCGGCGTCGTCGACGGAGACGAGATTCGGGTCTCCCGGCGGATGCGCCCACCCGTGGATCCTGGAGTAGTCGCCGTAGGGAGGATGCGAGTAGTAGATGGCCGCCGTGTTGGGTCCGATCGCCGCCGCCAGCTCCTCTTCGGTGCAGCTCTCGTCTCCACCGACCTCCACCATCGTCGCGCCGGCCGCCCTGAGGCAGCGGTCGTAGCTGGGGATGTGTTTCTTCTGCACGAGGACCTCGCTCTTCATGCCGGTCGCGTTGGGCAGCGCGTCGATCCTGGCCGTGTCGGTACCCGTCATGCACGCCGCGGCGCTCAGCGTGAGGGCCGCCGCGCCTCCGGAGGTGACATAGACGGCCTCCGTGCCCAGCAGATCGGCGAGGAACGCGCCCGAGCGCTCGAACAGCTCGTCCATCTTGACGTATCCCTGGCTGGCGACCTCCATCGCGTCCCTGACCGCTTTCGGCGGGCCGGACCCGCCGACCGCGGTGCCGGCGCCAACAGCGTTAATCGAGCTCCGCACGCCGAGCTTCTTGTAGTAGTCCACTGCTGCGGACATGCTGACCTCCGTAGTGCCTGTTGTGGACTTACCGGTACTAACCCGTCGCCCACGCCACGCCGTTGAGGACGATCCTCTGGAACTCGGGTGTCATGAAGCTCAGGCCGTTGTGGCCGAGCAGCGTCACGAACACGCGGCCGTCGCCGTACGGCCGGGTCCATCCAAGCGGGAAAGTCCCCGCGGGCATGAAGGTCTCCTTGCCGCCCCAGGTGTAGGTCCCCTCTTCCGAGTCGGCGGTCATGAAGAAGTCGTTCCCGTCGCGGTATTCGAGGCCCATGTACAGCTCGTCGTTGGTCTCGAAGTCGGATACACCCTCGACGCCGGGATGCCCCGGCTGGGTCACGTTCACGGTGTAGCGGCCGTACGGGGGATGGTAGCTCGTGCCCATGATCCATCCGCCGCCTGTGATCTCGCCGTACTCGCGCCAGGTCTCCGGCTCGCATCCCGAGATGTGGATGCACACGAAACCCTTGCCGCCGGCGATGAAGCTCTTGAAGCCGGCCTGCTCGTCCGGCGTAAGCGTGGAGGCGCCCTCCCTGAGGGTGTTGAACACCAGGGCGTCGTACTGCCCCATCGCGTCCGCGTCGGCCAGCACGCTCGCGTCCCCGGTGACGGTGACTCCATGGCCCGCCGCGGTCAGGAACTCCTCCAGGACGGGCGTCGACTCCTCGTACGGGTGCCGGCCGCCGGATATCACGATCAGATTCATGGGACGCCTCCTGAGACTTTGTCGGGCCGTACCGGCCGCGTTCGACCGCTATCATATGTCCACGGCGGGTCTCTGTACAGTCTCGGCGCGGCCCAATCCAGTTGATCGCATCATGACCCCGGATCGACCCGGAGGCACGGCGGCGCACGCGATCACCCAAAATCCCCCACCTCCGTCATTCCCGCGAAGGCGGGAATCCATCCCCGACAGGGTGCGCCACCATGACACCGGAAGCAGTCTGCCACGCCGGCCGGCCCAATCAGGTGGTGAATCCTGGATCACGGTTCGAGTCTCTGGAAAACAACAGTACATCTGTGCTACAGTGGCCGTCGGGGGAAAGATCAGGAGGGAGGCGCGCACCGCGTTCGTTCAGGCGTGCCGTCTCAGGGTCGCCGGTACGTCGGCGGCCGGCCTCGGATCGGGCGAGTGAGACACCCGGTGTCTCATTTTACGGACAGGTGTCTCGTCGGCCAGATACAAACGATACAGAATGAGACAAAATGAGACAGATATTTCGGAAACGACGACACCGATCTCGATAGCCCGCGTGGCCGTGCGTCTAGCCCGTCTGCCGAAGTGTCGGGGACATCCGGCCTGAATGCGACTGCTCGGGCCCAATCGGCCCCGGCCGCAGGGGGAACCCGGCTTGGGTCCTGCTCTGGACGACGGTCAGGAGGCCAGCTCGACCTGAACCATCGGGCTGCGCCTGGCCCAGTCGTCGAGTTCGACGTGGGCCATGCGCTCCTCCAGCTCCATCATCCTGGCGAACAAAGCGCGGCGTTCGCTCTCGTCGGTTATCGGCGTCGCGACGGCTGGGATGTCCCGGGTCAGGCTCTGCTTGAAGTGCCACGTGAAGCAGAGGTTCGCCGTCATGTTGGCGTACCAGCCCCGAGGGCCGGGAGACCCGGTGATCAGGATCCGGCCGTCCTGGTAGTGGAACCAAATCTCGGTCCGACGCGGCTGGCCTGTCCGGCGGCCGGTCGTCGTGATGTCGATCAGCGTGTCCCGGCCTAGCGCCTGCCTGACTGCCTCATCCATCTCGGAGCCTCCTGGTGACTGCCCTAGCCGTCTAGCGGAACTGGAACGAGTAGAGCTTACAGTTCTTGAAGTAGAGCCGCAGCTTGATGGCCTGCCCGGCCAGCCTGCCGATGTCCGAGTTGCCGTTCCACGATACCACGCTCCTGTGGTCCGAGGCCGTGATCGGGTCGGCGTCGTCGAAGCGGTAGCCGTCCAGCGGCTCGTGGTTGGGGCTGAGGAGCTGGACTCGCACCTCGCAGGGCCCGGAGGACGATCCGCCCTGGAGCGCCGCCTCCACGTTCAGGAACAGCCGCGACCCGGTAAAGCTGAACGACCGCGTGATGACCTGGCTGAACGACGCGCGCCAGGCATGCTCCGACGTTCTGTCGCTTCGCTCCTTGTAGAGCGCCTCGATGCTTTCGGTGGGCATGTCCGTGCCGACGTCGGACGGGACGCCCTTCGCGCCGTCCAGGGAGACGAAGCCATCGATGGGAGTCACCGCCAGGCCGATGGCGCCGAGCGCGCTGTCGCCCAGCTCCATCTGCGCCTCCGGCGACCGCCAGTTTATGCCGTTGTAGTAGGTGTGGATCTTGTCGCCGTGGACTATAGGGACGCCCGCGTAGATCGAGTTGTAGTCGAACTCGACGCGCCGTCCGCCGCGCTGGATGAACGGCTGCCGGAAGTTGCGCTGGTAGTGGATGCCGTCGCGGCTGAACACCGCCTCGGGATAGTGGGTGGTGCTGGTCGTGTTGTAGATCCAGAGCATGCCGACGTACCAGCCTTCATAGGTGATGGCCGGCAACGCGTAGAACTCGGTGTCCGAAGGGTCCCGCTCGTCGGGGACGAGAATCGTCTCGGGGTCCGTCCACTCGTACAGGTCGGGGCTCTCCGATCGGCCGATCAGCCGCTTGCCGATGGCGCTGCGCCGGTGTAGGGCGTTCTCCATGTGCACCGCGTAGACCTGGCGGATGTCGTCCCAGCCCATGAACATCGTCGGGCCCCAGCGCCCGTAACGCGGCCGGGTGTCGACGACGGGGTTGTCTTCGTACGGAGTCCAGTCGAAGCCGTTGGGCGAGAAGAACAGGTCGATCGTCATGCCGGGCGTCTGGGTGTCGCCCGTCCTCTTGAATCCCTTGATCCTCCTGGCCGGGTCGCTCTCGTGGGAGTCGTAGAAGATGTAGGGCAGGTACCGGTCGTCGGGGATGATGTTGTTGTCGGTGGAGCCGTCGTACTCGACGAGGCCGAGACTGGGCCGGTCCCAGTGGATGCCGTCCTCGGATGTGGCGAAGCACGATACGCGCGGCTGGGTCTCGACGCTGACGACCTCGCCGTCCACCACGCGCGGCGCCATGCGGACGGCCTCGTAGAACATCTTGAAAATGCCCTCTTCCTCGTCGAAGAAGGCGCCGCGCGACAGGGCGCCGCCGATCGTGACCGAGTTTCCCTCCCACGGACGCTCGGGCCTCAGCACAGGGTTGTCGTCGACCTTCAGCGCCGGGTTCAGCCGCGGCTCCGTGTTGGTCATGCTCTCGATCAGGTAGTCGTCGATGAAAAGCTGCTTGGTCGAGCCGATGTCGATGAGCGCCATCTGCCGCTCCTCCTGTAGGAAGTCTATTCCCGGTCCCTCGGGGCCGGGACCGGCCGCGCCATTGTACGCCACTCCGCCGCGGCCGCGCGCCGGCCGCGCGTTGACAGCGTGCCGGCGTGTCCATAACATCAGTTCGCAAGCAGCAGACCGGGAGTAGGGTGAGCGTCCGATGGCGCAGAGCGACCACGTCCTGTACGGCAGCTTCGAGCACGACTACGTCACGATGACGAGAGGCGACGGCGTCTACGTCTTCGACGAGGCCGGCAACCGCTACCTCGACGCCGTCGGCGGCGTCTGCGTCGTCAACATCGGGCACGGCGTACGCGAGGTCGTGGACGCCATCGCCGAGCAGGCCGGGAAGCTCGCGTACACCTACGGCGGGATTGTCGACAACGAGCCGCGGCGGCGTCTAGCGGCGAAGCTGCAGGAGTGGGCGCCGCCCGGCATGGGGGCGACGAGGGCGCTGTTCACGTCCGGCGGCGCCGAGGCGAACGAGGGCGCCCTGAAGCTCGCGTACCAGTACCACGTCGAGCGCGGCAATCCCACCAAGCGCAAGTTCGTCGGCAGGTGGCAGTCATACCACGGCAACACCATCGGCACGCTGTCCCTCAGCGGCCGGACGACGTGGCGCAGAACCTACAGCCCGATCCTGCTCGACTTCCCGCACATCCCGCCGCCTTACTGCTACCGGTGTCCCTGGGGCCTGACCTATCCCGACTGCGCCCTGGCCTGCGCCAACGAGCTGCGGAGAGTCGTCAGCCAGGAGGGCGCGGAGAACATCGCAGCCTTCATCGCCGAGCCGGTGATCGGGACGTCGATGTCGGCCGTCGTGCCGCCGGCCGAGTACTACAAGATCGTCCGCGAGATCTGCGACGAGAACGACATCCTGTTCATCGCCGACGAGGTGATGAGCGGCGTCGGCCGGACGGGCAAGAAGTGGGCTATCGAGCACTGGGACGTCGCGCCGGACATCCTCACGTCGTCCAAAGGGTTGGCCGGCGGCTACGCGCCGCTTGGGGCGTTGGTCCTTGGGGAGAAGGTCTGGCGCACGATAGCGGACGGGTCGGGGCAGGTGAGTCACAGTTCCACGTACGGGGGCAATCCGCTGAGCTGCGCCGCCGGACTGGCCGTGCTGGAGTACATCGAGGAGCACGACCTGATCGCGCGGGCCGGAGAGATGGGCGATAGACTGATCGCCGCGCTGGAAGAGGCGCTCGACGACGTGCCATACGTGGGCGACGTCCGCGGCAAGGGCCTATTCGCCGGCGTAGAGCTGGTAGCCGACCGCGACACCAAGGAGCCGTTTCCGCCGGAGTGGGACGTCGCCCACCGCGTGGAGGCGGACGCGCTCCGCAACGGGCTTCTCGTCCTCGCGGGCGTGACCGGACTCGTCGACGGCGTCGGAGGCGACCACGTGGAGCTGGTACCGCCCTACGTGGTCGACGACGACCACATATCGTTCATCGTGAGCACGCTGCGGGACAGCATCGTCGCGGTCACGTCGGCGGCTGACCCGGGCTCGCGCTAGGTACAGGAAGAGGGGCGCCTACCATGCGGAACGACTTTCGACGCGTCTCGGTGGTCGTATGCGCGGCGGCCTTGGTGACGGCGTGGACGGCCTGCTCCGGCGACGCTCCGGTCCTGCCGACGCCGGTCCCGGCAGACCCCGTTCCCGTGTCGGCGGTCGAGCGGGGAGAGCGGGTGTACGACGCGAACTGCGCCGTATGTCACGGCGCTGACGCCGAGGGGCAGCCCGAGTGGCACGTCAGGCGGTCCGACGGTACCGCGCCGGCGCCGCCGCTCAACGGCGACGGCCACACGTGGCACCATGGCGACGGCACGCTCTACAAGTGGATCGTGACGGGCGGCTCGTACCTCGAGGGGCCGGAGATCCCGAATTTCAAGAGCGCCATGCCCGCGTTTGGCGAGCAGCTCAGCCACGGCGAGATCGTCGACGTCATCACCTACTCCAAGAGCCTGTGGGGCGACAAAGAGGCGCGCGGAATATCGATAGCCAGGTCCCAGGCGCTGGTCAGCGAGAACGACCCATTCCCGCCGGCTCCGTAGCCTGGCGGGCACGCGGACGCGTGATCCCGAATGAGACCCGGGCGATGGCGGTCGATTGGGTCCATTGGGGGTCGTGTGGCAGTGGTATAGTTACCACCAGACGGGGCGAGCGGCCTCGTTCTGGCGCCATCTCCGGGGAAGGAGACCACAATGCGCATCTCTGCCGTCACAGTGGCAATGCTTGCGGCGCTGCTCGCGATCGGTGTGGCTGTCGCCGGCTGCTCCAGCGGCGACGGGGGCGACGCCGCGCCCGCGTCCGCGGTCGACACTTCGGGAGGCGAGGCGGCCGAGACGACTGCCGCGGACGCCGCCGCGACGCCCAGCCTGACTCAGGACGTGGACGTGTCCATCACGTTCACCAGCTCCGTCTTCAACGAGAAGAAGCGGATTCCCAAGAAAAACACCTGCACCAAGCTCTCCAGCAACGTTCCGAACATATCGCCGCCGATCATGTGGGAGGGCGTTCCCGCCGGCACGGTCACTCTCGCGCTGATATTGGACAGCAAGGAGCTGCCTGACAACGAGGAGCAGGTCCACTGGGTCCTGTGGAATCTGCCTCCGGATACGACGGAGCTGTCGGAGGGCGTCCCGAACACGGAGACGCTGGACAACGGCGCGGTGCAGGGCACGAACGGAGACGGGACGATCGGGTACTACGGGCCGTGTCCGCCTCCGATAGTTCCCATGTCCTTCGACACGGGGAGCGGCGGCAACATTCGCCATCAACAGGGGCAACAGCAGATCCAGCAGTACACCTTCCGCCTGTACGCCCTGGACACGACGATCGACCTGCCTGCCGGCTCCACGAAAGCCGATCTGCTCGGCGCCATAGACGGCCACGTGCTGGCCGCCGGCGAGCTGGTAGGCGAGCGGCAGGGTCAGATCATCCGCAAGGAGTAGAATCCGAACGCGCCGCCCGGACTCGGCCCGCTAGGTGATCCGAGCGATCAGCACCCACATCGGCATCCGGCCGACGTCATAGAGCTCCAGCGGCTCCAGCGTTCCGGCCTCGGGGTCGACGCGGTACGAGGCCAGCCGTCCGGAGGACTCGCCGGCCACGTACAGGTGGCACCCGTCGGGATCGAGACTGAGAGCCCTCGGCGTCGGTTGGGTCGCCGCTATCTGGGTGCGGGTCAGCAGACCGGTGGCGGCGTCGATGGAAAAGGCGGCGACGCTGTCGTGCCCACGGTTGGGAGCGTACAGAAATCTCCCCGAGGGCGATATCTGGATCTGCGAGCAGCTGTTCTCGCCTTCGTAGCCGTCGGGTAGGGTGGGGACGGTCTGCAGGGCGGTGAGCGTGCCGGTGGAGGTGTCCAGGCTGTACGCCGTAACGCTGCAGCCCTGCTCGTTCGAGAAGTAGACGACGTCCAGGCTCGGGTGGAAGCAGAAGTGGCGCGGACCGGCTTCCCCCTCTGGCGACAGCTTGGGAGGCGAGTTTGGGCTCAGCCTGCCCGTGCTTTCGTCGAACCGGAACTGGAAGAGCAGGTTTGGGCCGAAGTCACCAGCAATGCTCGGAGCGTAGGCGAACCTGTTGGACGGGTCGGTGAGGGCGCTGTGGGCGCCGGGACCGGTGGCGAGCCATTCGACGGGCGGCCCGGCGGCCGCGCCGTTCTCGCCGATGGGATGGACTCCCACCTTGCCCGCGTGGTAGTAGGCGGATAGCAGGTACCCGCCCGTGCGGTCCGTGGACAGGAAGCATGGCTCCTCTTCCAGCGCGACGCTTCCGATCTCCGACAACCGTCCCGTGCCGGGGTCGATCTCGTAGGTGGAGACCTCCTTCGCTTCGACTCGCCCGGCGTATAGGTAGCGCCTGTGAGGGTCGACGGCCAGCGGATACGGCCCGCCGGACACCGCCTCGTCGCCGCGCGGCTCCAGTCGTCCGGTACCCGGCTCGACCTCGAAGAGCGCGATTCTGTCTTCCCCGGATACAGAAACGTACATGTAGGTACTCATCCCGTCCCCCTGAGCGCGTCGTCGTTCTTTCGTAGTCGGTCGCCCCGTCGTCTCGCCGACATCATAGCCTGCGCCGCGACGGGTGCCAACGATGTCTTCTTTTGGCCAGCGGCATGGATGGCCATGCTAAAGGCTCTTGACAAAAACCGGGCGACGACCTTAAACTGATAGTATCTACTAAATAACTATAAGAGATATATAAAATTATGAGACAACCTGCGAGAGGTTCGACCATTAGAGACGTACAAGAGGATATAGAAGAGAGCTTGGCCAGCCTGCACAGTCTACCGCTCCCGCCCGAACTTGAGGGACTGAGACGTCTGCCTACGACTGACCATGATCTGCAGGTGAGCATCCGCAGAGTGGATAGCAAGAGGAAGGTCCGTGAAGACGCAGCCGCAAGCTATTTCGATCCGGACAGGTGCGAAGTCGTGATCAGCTTCGTGCCGTTCGAGGCGAACCACAGCGAGTCTGCCGAGACCTCTTCCGACGGACCGTCCGGCGAGTTTGATTTCGACGAGGCGACGAGTCAGCTCGTCGACCAGATCGAGAAGGCCGAAGAGATGCGTCCTTTCGTCGGCCTGAAGTGGTTCCGGGACCAGTTCCTGCCGCAGTCCGGCTACGACTGGGCCCGCGACCCGAGGACGAGCGCTTCCCTGTTGCGGCATGCGACGAGCCAGCGCCTGGTCTTGACCAGTCAAGTCCCCAACCCAAGTCAGCCTCTGCACCCGGTCACCGCAATAAGAGTCAACCGGAGGCATCCGAGATTCCAGTCGGAAGTCCCAGGGCAGAGCACCGGGTTCAAGCCGATACGCATACAAGGGGGCTCGATCTCCGACACCGTCCTGAGCGACAGACGCTGACGATAGCCGATGCCCAATTTGTACTTCGACACGAGCGCGCTTATCAAACTCTACGTCGAAGAGGTTGGGACAGCGGAGACCCTGGATCTGGTGGAGGAGCTCCGCGGCGACAGGATGGTCATACTGGACATCACCCTGCTCGAGTGCCGGTCGGCGGTCCGCAGGCGAGAGCGAGATGGAGACATCTCGGGACCGGACGCCAATCGGATCCTGCAACAGGTCCACCAGGATGCGTCGACGTTGTACCTCGTACAGCCCTCGAGTTCGGCCGTGATCGAGGAGGCTTCCCGATTGCTCGACACGCACGCGCTCAGGGCATACGACGCCCTGCAGCTCGCCGGCTGTTTGATCGTCCGCCGCGGCGTGCCGTCGGCCCCAACGTTCGTATGTGCCGACGGTCGTCTCTGCGAGGCTGCGGAATTCGAAGGACTCCAGGCGGTCAATCCCCTCGATACCGGACCCGGTGGATAAGCTTGGGTTTCCGGTCCGTTAGCCAGGACAGGCCAGGGGAGGGGTCAGACGCCGAATCGCCGTCCGGTGGGGCGCCGGACGGCGATCGTGTTGGGGTGGGGCCAACGTACGACATCGGTCGGCCCCAAGGGGGGGATGGCTAGATCGACGTCGACGTGGCGCTGTCGGATTCCTCTGACGTGGACTTCTTCTCGAACTTGTGGTGTCCGCCGCGGAAGAACCCCCGGCCCTTGTGTCCGAACTTCTTGCCGGAGCCGATTCCGAAGCCGTCGGGCAGGTCTTCCGGCTTGTCGTCGTACCACTCCTGGAGCGCGTCAGCTTGCTCCTGGGTCAGGACGCCCTTCTCTACCGCCGAGGCGAGCTTCTCCTCGCTGCAGAATCCGAATCCCCGACCGAATAGGCGAGGCAGGTCTTCGGGCCTGGCGTCGTACCAGTCGCTGAGCGCGTCGGACTGCTCCTGGGTGAGGGTGCCCTTTTCGACGGCGCCGGCGAGCCAGTTCTCGATAGCCTCGTCGTGGATCTCTCCCCGCGCCTGGTCGAAGGCGTCCTGTACCGTCTCCTCCTCGAGTCCCAGTATCTCGGCGACGCGCGCGATCAGGCCGGCCCCCTTGCTGCCGTTCTCTCCGTCGTCGTTGGCGAGTATGGTCCCTCCCACTATCCCGGCGGTGATCAGGCCGAGGGCGATGGCTGCTGCGATCAGTCGTTTCTTCATGCTCTATTCTCCTTTTGTGTCGGGCGCTCGTAGCAGGCCCCGTCTTTGGTATGGACGACAGGTTAGCGGCGGAGTGTTAAGAAAGTTTGAAGCGATTGAATTACGGTTCTTGTGAAAAAATTATCGAATTACCGCTGGCATCGTCCTTGGCAAAAACCGCGAATGGCGCAAAAGACCATTGAAAGCGGCGATTAAGCCGTAGATCGGCTTATGATCTGGAATAGTGTCGAAATTCACAAACATCGGTTTGCGCGATGTGCATATTTTTGTTATATTCATCGTAGCTGGGAGGGATCGCATAGAGGCCTAGTGCGGGCGCCTGCTAAGCGCTTGGGGGGAGTGATCCCCCTCATGGGTTCGAATCCCATTCCCTCCGCCATTTCTCAACGACACTTCCCAACGAGACTATCCTTGGACATCCATACATATCACGTCTGGACGGTCGGCTGTCAGATGAACAAGGCCGACTCCGAGAGGCTCGAAGGCGCCCTTGACAGGATCGGACTGCGGTCCGACGCCTCCGCCGAGGATGCCGACGTGGTCGTTCTGAACAGCTGCGTCGTTCGCCAGAGCGCCGAGGATCGCGTGATAGGAATGCTCGGCAGCCTCAAACACGCCCGCCGAGAGAACCCGGACAAGATCATCGCGCTGATGGGCTGCATGGTGGGCCCCAAGACCGCGCCGCTGGAGACGCGCTTCCCCCACGTGAACGTCTTCATGCGGCCTCAGCAGTACGAGCCGCTGATCGACCTGCTCGCCGAGCGCATGGGAATCGATACTGAAGGCTGCCTGGCCCAGCTTACGGCCCGGCCTGCCGTAGCGGCCTATGTTCCCATCGTCCATGGCTGCGACAAGTTCTGCTCCTTCTGCATCATCCCGTACCGCCGCGGCCGGGAAGTGAGTCGCACGGTCGAGGACGTCGTTCGCGAGGTCACGATGCTCGTCGAGCGCGACGTCCGGGAAGTCACACTACTGGGCCAGAACGTCGACTCCTACGGCCACGACCTACCCGGCGAGCAGGACCTCGGAATTCTGCTCCGGGCGGTGGACAAAGTCGATGGCATAGAGCGCATTCGCTTTCTCACGTCGCATCCGAACGACATGAGCGACGGCATTCTGGACGCCGTTGGCGAGTGCGAGAAGGTCTGTGAGCACGTCAACCTTCCTTTCCAGGCCGGCGACGACGAGGTGCTGCGCGAAATGAGGCGCGGCTACACCAACGAAGAGTACCGCGTTCTCGTCGACCGCATACGCGATCGGATTCCCGGGGTCTCGCTCAGCACGGACCTGATCGTCGGGTTCTGCGGCGAGACGGACGCCCAGTTCCAGCGCACGCTCGACATGGTGCGCGACATCCGGTTCGACAAGGTGCACTCCGCGGCCTATTCGGCCCGGGAGGGGACGATCGCCGCCCGGAGGATGCCGGACGATGTGCCCGCGCAGGACAAGAAGGCGCGACTGAAGGCCATCGACGGCCTCCAGGCGGACATCCAGACCGAGATCAACGCGCTGCTTTCCGGACGGACGACAGATGTGCTTGTCGAGGAAACGAGTGACGGTCGAGCCAGGGGACGCAACCGGAACGACAAGCTCGTGTACGTCGAAGGCGCCGGCGACCGGACCGGCGAGGTCCTGGCCGTCAAGATCGACCGCACCGGCCCGTGGTCTCTTGGCGGGTGCGCGGTGACCGCGGCGTAGGGTAGGAGGGGAGAGATGGCGACTCAGCTTAGGGTGCCGACTGTACCGATTACGGAGTTGGAGCAGTCCGCGTTTTGCCGCACGGACGAATCGCTGGCCTCCAAGACTCTGGCCGAGGAGTTCGATGTCGGAGTGCGCTGGCAGAAGCTGCCGATCTCGTACCTGAAGGCGAAGCCGGAAGAGTTGGACGTGCGGATCGCAGTGGCGAGGGCGCAGCTCTCCGACCGGCTGGTGATACTGGGCCACCACTACCAGCGCGACGAGATCATCAAATTCGCCGACCTCCGCGGCGACTCCTTCAAGCTGTCGCAGTACGCGGCTTCGCAACGGGATGTCGAGTTCATTGTCTTCTGCGGCGTTCACTTCATGGCCGAGACCGCGGACGTGCTCAGCTCTCCGGATCAGATGGTCGTGCTGCCGAACCTCTCCGCTGGCTGCTCGATGGCGGACATGGCGCACATCGACGACGTCCTGGACTGCTGGGACGACCTGCAGGAGACGGTGGGCGAATCCGGCGGAGTCGTTCCGATCACGTACATGAACTCGACCGCCGCCATCAAGGCGCTCTGCGGCAGGAACGGCGGCATCGTATGCACGTCTTCGAACGCGCCGGCCACCTTCAGGTGGGCGTTCGAGCGGGGCGAGCGCGTGCTGTTCCTGCCCGACCAGCACCTGGGCCGCAACACGGCTCTCAAGCTCGGGGTAGCGCTCGACGACATGCTGGTGTGGAACCCGTTCAAGCCGTTGGGAGGCCACACGGCGGATGCGCTAAGGAAGGCCAAGGTCATCCTGTGGCAGGGCCACTGCTCGGTACACACCCGGTTCACCGTCGCGCAGATCGAGCAGGCGCGCGCGAAGTACCCGGACGTCAACGTCGTCGTACACCCCGAGTGCTTCATGGAGACGGTGCAGGCCGCCGACTCCTACGGCTCGACCGAGTTCATCATCAATGCGGTCAGCAACGCTCCCTCGGGCACGGTCTGGGCCGTCGGCACCGAGATCAGCCTGGTCAACCGCCTGGCGAGAGAGAACCCGGACAAGACCGTCTTCTGCCTCGACTCCGTGGTCTGTCCCTGCTCCACCATGTACCGCATCCATCCGGCCTACCTCGCCTGGGTGCTGGAAGGACTCGCCGAGGGTGTACTGGTGAACCGGATTACGGTCGACGACCGGACGAGAGAAGAGGCTCGGGTCGCTCTCGACAGGATGCTGGCTGTCGTATAGAGCCCGCGGGCCGATGCGGTCCGCTCGGGTTGTCCGGCCGCAGCCGCGCGGCAGAGTCTAAGGAGGGTAGCCGGTTCCCCGCCATGAACGCACGCACGCCTGAAATCCAAGCCCTGGTCGACCGCGCCCTCGAGGAGGACCTCGCGGGAAACGACGTGACGACGCGCGCGCTGATACCCCCCGCGCTGACGGGCAGGGCAGTCGTCATGGCCAGGGAGCCGGGTATCCTGGCGGGTGTCGACGTGGCGGCGGCCGTCTTCCAGCGCGTCGACCCGCGTCTCAGCGCCGACGCACTGGAGCGAGACGGGGCGGGCCTCGAAGCGGAGACGTTCGTGCTGGAAGTCGCCGGCCCGGTCGCCTCGATCCTCACCGCGGAGCGTACCGCGGTCAACTTCCTGCAGCGGCTGAGCGGCATCGCCACCGAGACCGTCCGGTACGTGCGTGAGGTTGGGGAGCAGCGCGCCCGTGTGCTCGACACGCGGAAGACGACTCCCGGGCTCCGCACGCTGGAGAAGCATGCCGTTGCCGTAGGCGGCGGCACGAACCACCGCCACAATCTCGGCGACGGCGTGTTGATCAAGGACAACCACATAGAGGCGCTGACCCGGCGCGGCGTAGGGTTCGGACAGATCGTTCGCCTTGCCAGGGCCAACGCGCCTCACTCTCTAAGGATCGAAATCGAGGTGGAGACTCCCGAGCAGGCGCGGGAGGCGCTGGAGGCCGGGGCCGATATACTGCTTCTGGACAACATGTCGCTGGAGGATATGCGCCACGTCGTGGAGATGTGCCGCGGAAAGGCGATGACTGAGGCGTCCGGCGGGATTGGGCTGCACAACGTGAAGGAGGTCGCGGCGACGGGGGTCGACCTGATATCCGTCGGTGCGCTGACGCACTCGGCCCGATCACTCGACTTCAGCCTGGAGCTGGTCGCAGTTGATTAGACGATTGTCGCTGGCGGCCGCGTTGGGCCTGTTGGTCGTCTCCGCGGCGGCTTGCGGGCTCTTCGGGACCGGCGACGACGGGGTGCGCAGCCAGTTCGAAGAGAGGCCGAGCGCGGAGTCCGGTCCCGGTCGAATAGCTTACGTGGGCCTCGACGGGCAGGTGCGAACCGTCAGTCCGGACGGCTCGGGCGAGCAGATCATCAGCCCGCGCACCGGCGTCTACTCGTGGCCGGCATGGTCGCCCGACGGCCGGAATCTGGTTTTCTCCGGCCTCGCGGACGGCTCGGCCGGGCAGCAGCGACCGACGCTGTTCGACCGCGACCTATCGACCGGCGAGCTTGCGCGGATTCACGTGGGACAGCCTGGCGACGCCTTCGTCGCGGCCGCCACTCCCCACTACGTCTACTGGGCGCCAGACAGCAGTCGATTGGCGTTTCTCGCCGGCACCGCCAGCGATCTCAGACTCTACCTGTACGACCGCGCTGTAGGAGAGCCACCCCGGACCGCTATGGACGGCGTACCGGTATTCATGGACTGGTCTCCAGATTCCGAGCACCTGCTCATCCACTTCAATGCCGACCACTTCCTGCTCGGCGCGGCCGACGGCGACCTCAGCCGCCTCGACCTGGAGTCCGGGATAATGGGGTACAAGGTGCCGACGTGGAGACCCGGCACGGTCCTGATGACCTACGCGACCGGCGACCGGTCGGGCGGGCTGTCCCTCTACGTCGGCGAGGTCGGCGCGGCCCAGACCGTGTTCGTCGACCGGGTGCCCGAGGACGCCGCGTTCAGATGGTCTCCCAACGGTGAGATGCTCGCTGTCACAAACCCTGACCGCGTCATCGCATACCGGCCGCTCCGCCTGTTGGTCTACGAGCGCATCGCCCTGTATTCGGAGAGCGGG
Source organism: Dehalococcoidia bacterium (assembly GCA_965261815.1). Taxonomy (GTDB): domain Bacteria; phylum Chloroflexota; class Dehalococcoidia; order Lucifugimonadales; family CAZENU01; genus CAZENU01. The sequence continues at coordinate 1,009,918 of CBDHDR010000002.1, read as the reverse complement.
ACCGAGCTGGAGGCTGCGATCGAAGACGCCGTCGTGGCGTTCTTCTGGTCGCCGGACAGCACCAAGATCGCATACGTCACGCTGCTTCCCGGGGAATTCAACATGCTGCGCTGGAAGGTGTTGGACGTGGCCACCGGCGTGGAGTCGACGGTGATCGACTTCACCCCGTCGGCCGACCAGATCACGGTGCTCCAGTTCTTCGACCAGTTCGCGGGGTCCCACCGGATATGGTCGCCGGACTCTCGCTCGCTGGTGTTCGCCGGCAAGGTGGGCGGCGGCGCGGTGCTCGCCTCGACGGGCCAGGAGAACATCGACCGCATTGTCGTGGTCGCGGCGCGTTCGTTCCCGTCCACGAACGTGATCGCCAGGGGCACTCTCGCCTTCTGGTCGCGGTGATAGCCTGCGCCGGCCGAGGCCGACTTGCGGCCCGACCGCCGCACCAGTCCCGCAGCCCCGCCTATCCGGCTGACGATCTTCGCGGGCGTTCTTTGTCGGCGGAGTCGAGCATGATGGTCACCGGCCCGTCGTTCTCGATCGACACGGTCATGTGGGCCTGGAAGCGCCCGGTCGCCACCCCCAGGCCGGACTGTGAGAACAGCGAGACGGCGTGGGCGAACAGCGCTTCCGCCTCTTCCGGCGGCGCCGCGTCGACGAAGCTGGGCCGGCGCCCCCTGCGCGTGTCGCCATAGAGGGTGAACTGGCTGACGACGAGAAGCTCGGCGCCGGTGTCGAGTGCCGACAGGTTGAAGCGCCCGGCCTCGTCGTTGAAGATGCGGAGGTTGACCGTCTTGCCGACTACGTACTCAGCCTCTTTGGGGCCGTCATGCCGGGATACGCCCACCAGAACGACCAGCCCGGGGCCGATGCTCCCGACGACCTCGTCGCCGACGGTCACGGACGCCCTGGCGACCCGTTGGACCAGCGCCCGCAACGGCTACGAGCTTTCGTCCTTGCCCGACCCGGCCTTGGATTCGACTTTCGACTCGGCCTTAGACTCGCTCTTGGCCTTGGCGCTGCCGTTGCCGTCCGAGTCGGAGCTCGACTCCTTGGACGCCTTCGAATCGGCGCTGGAGGACGTGGAGCCCCTGCCCTTGCCGTAGTCGTTTACGTAGAACCCGCTGCCCTTGAAGACGACGGGCACCGAGTGGATGACGCGCCGTGCCGTGCCCTGGCAGCTTTCGCACGTAGCGATTGGCTCGGAGGTGAAGCTCTGACGGATCTCGAACTCATTCCCGCAGTCCGGGCAGAGGTAATCGTATCGCGGCACATGAACCTCCAGGGTACGCAGCAAGTTGGCAGCCGCGCGTCACGTCTGCCAACTTGCCTGCCAATTTAGCATCGGGCCGTGGGGGTGTCAACTTGGCCGTCGACCTGTGTAGATGTTCAGACTCGGTGAGGGGAATACCCCGCCCCTGGATACCCGCCGTCGGAGACCTTTGCGTAACTCCCGTTGCGGGAGACAAGTGTCGTGGAGATGCGTAGATTTCCTAGCTGGGGACCCCACCCCTGGATTCCCGCCTGCGCGGGAATGACGGTTGTTACGTCGACCTCCGGCTTGGTCGCCCGCCGTGTCGAGCCGTTCCCCGCGTACGGGAGTCAGACGGCCGGTTGGGTGATCGCGTTGTCGATGCCGTTGCGCCAGGCCGAGGCGATCCACTCCACCGGCAGGTCGAGCAGCCCGGTGGCGGTAAGCCGTGTGCCGCCGACCGTGCCCAGCCGCGTCCAGGGCGCACCTTCCTCGCGGCAGATGCCCGCGAACGCGTCCACGGCCTCGGGCGCCAGCGATACGACGATGCGCGACTGCCGCTCGCCGAAGAGGGCCGCGTCCCATCGCCCGGATATCCCCCCGCTCCCGCGGAAGCCCACACCTCCCGCGATGCAGCACTCGGCCAGCGCCACGGCCAGCCCGCCGTCGGAGCAGTCGTGCGCCGACTTCAGCAGGCCTGACCGGACCGCCCGGCGGCACGACCGCTGAACAGCCAGCTCGACCTCGAGGTGGATGTACGGGCGCCCGGCCACCAGCCCGTGGACGAGCTCGAGGTACTCGCTGCCCGCGAGGGCCGACGCGTCCAGGTCGACGGCGCCGGCGCCGAGCAGCAGCACCGCGTCGCCGTCGTCCCGGAAGGCCGTCGTGCAGTGGATCGCGGCGTCTTCCAGCAGCCCCAGCGCTCCGACGACCGGCGTCGGATATACGCCTTGGCCCTCCGACTCGTTGTAGAGGCTGACGTTGCCGCTGATGACGGGAGCGTCGAAGGCGCGGCTCGCCTCGGCCATCCCGCGGACGCACTCCTGTAGCTGGTGGTAGATCTCCGGCCGCTCCGGGTTGCCGAAGTTGAGGCAGTCGGTCAGCGCGACCGGCTCGGCGCCGACGGCGGACAGGTTGCGGCACGCCTCGGCCACCGCGATCTTGCCGCCCTCGTACGGGTCGAGGTAGCAGTATCGGCCGTTGCCGTCGACGGTCAGCGCGATGCCCGTCGCGGAGCCCTTGACGCGCAGCACCGCCGCGTCCGCGCCCGGGCCGACCACGGTGTTCGTCTGCACGTGGTGGTCGTACTGCCGGAACACCGACTCCTTGCTGGCGACGTTTGGCGCGGCCAGGAGCTGGAGCAGCACGTCGTTGGGGCCGCCTTCCGGGAGCGGCAGCGCGTCCAGATCGCGGGACTGCAGCTCGTCGAGCCACCGCGGCTTGCGGGCCGGGGGACGGTACTGAGGGGCGTCGGCCAGCAGCCCGACCGGGACGTCGCCTTCCAGGCTGCCGCCGTCGTAGACGCGGGCCCGTCCGTCCGAAGTCACGCGTCCGAGGACCACGGCGGACAGGTCCCACTTGGCGAGCATCTCCCGGACCGCGTCCTCGTGTCCCGGGCGGGCGACGACGAGCATTCGCTCCTGGGACTCGGAGAGCATCACCTCATACGGCGTCATGTCGGAGTCCCGCCGCGGCACTCTGGACACGTCTATGTCGAAGCCCGCGCCCGCGTTGGCGGCCGCCTCCACGCACGCCGACGACAGGCCCGCGGCGCCGAGGTCCTGCATGCCGACGACGTGCTCGGTGGCGGCGAGCTCGAGGCAGGCCTCGATCAGCACCTTCTCCAGGAACGGATTGCCGACCTGGACCGCCGGCCGCAGCTCCCGCTCCTCCTCGAACGTGCGCGACGCCAGGCCGGAGGCGCCGTGAATGCCGTCGCGGCCCGTATCGGCCCCCACCAGTATGAGAGCGTTGCCCGCCTCGCCCGCGGTCGAGCGCACGAGGTTATCCTCGTCGACGAGGCCGACGCACATCGCGTTGACTAGCGGGTTGCCGGCGTAGGTCGGGGAGAAGCAGACCTCGCCGCCCACGTCGGGGATGCCGATGCAGTTGCCGTAGCCCGATATGCCGGCGACGACCCTGGAGAACAGGTAGCGGTTGCGGGCGCCGGTCAGCGGCCCGAACCTCAGCGAGTTCAGCAGCGCGATCGGACGGGCGCCCATAGACAGGATGTCGCGGACGATGCCGCCCACCCCGGTCGCCGCGCCCTCGTAGGGCTCGATGGCGGAGGGGTGGTTGTGCGACTCGATCTTCATGACGACGGCCTTGCCGCCGCCGATGCTCACGACGCCGGCGTTCTCGGCGCCCTGGCCCACGAGCAGGCGGGGGCTGTCGCTGGCGAACTGCCGCAGCAGCGGCCTGGAGTGCTTGTAGCCGCAGTGCTCGCTCCAGAGCGAGCCGAACAGCCCCAGCTCCAGCGCGTTGGGCTCCCGGCCCAGCCGCTCGACGATCGCCTCGTACTCGCCCTCCGACAGGGCGAGGTTGTCTAGCTGTTCACGCGTCGCGGGCATCGTTCAGTTACTGGCGCACCGTGCCGGGGATGGGTTCCCGCCTTCGCGGGAACGACGGAGGATCTGGGAGCCCCCTCTCCCTCGACGGGAGAGGGCTGGGGTGAGGGTGACGGCTATCACCATGGCTGCCTCCTCGATACAACGAAAGGAACACTAAGCGGGCACGGCCCGCGCCCCGGAGGCGACGATGGACTGGAAGATGTACCGGCCGTCCTCGCCGCCCAGCAGCGGCTCGCAGCACCGCTCCGGGTGCGGCATCATGCCGAGCACGTTGCCTTCGGCGTTCGTGATGCCCGCGATGTTGTCCGTCGAGCCGTTGGGGTTCGCGTCATCCGTGATCTCGCCCGCCTCGGTGCTGTACCTGAACAGCACGCGGCCGGAGTCGCGCAGCTCGCGGACGGTCCGCGGGTCGGCGACGTAGTTGCCCTCGCCGTGGCCGATCGGGACCCGGACCACCTGCCCTTCGGACATCTCCGACGTGAAGGGCGTCCCGCCGCACTCGACGCGCAGGTTCGTCCACTGGCAGCGGTACTCGAGGTGCGAGTTGCGGACCAGCGCGCCGGGCAGCATGCCCGCCTCGCACAGCACCTGGAATCCGTTGCAGATGCCGAACACCAGCCCGCCCGCGGAGGCGAACTTCTCCACCGAGCGCATCACCGGGGAGAAGCGCGCGAGGGCGCCGGAGCGGAGGTAGTCGCCGTACGAGAAGCCGCCCGGCAGCACGACGCAGTCGAACCCGGACAGGTCCGTCTCCTTGTGCCAGACGTAGTCGGCCTGCTGTCTGAGCACGGTCGTGAGCACGTGATGGCAGTCGGCGTCGCTCCACGTGCCGGGGAAGACGACGACCGCGAACCTCATCGCCACAGGCCGCGCTGCGACGCGGGGGCGTCGATGCCGCGGAAGGGCGGTCCCGGGTGCCTGTTGCCCATCAGCCCGCCTGCCGGAGCAGCTCGGAGACGACCGCGCTGACCGTCTTGCCCTCGGCGCGTCCCCGGACCTGAGGCATGAGCGCCCCCATGACGCGGCCGATGTCCCGCGGGCCGGCCGCGCCGGTGTCCGCGATGGTCTTCGCGGCGAGCTCTCGCACCTCGTCGTCGGTGAGCTGCTGGGGGAGGTACCCCATGATCAGCGCCAGCTCGGCCTCCTCTTTGGCGGCCAGCTCCTCGCGGCCGCCCTTCCTGAAGGCCTCGATGCTGTCCCGCCGCTGCTGCGCCTGCCTGCCGAGCAGGGCAGTGATCGCCTCGTCGTCGAGTGGGCCTCGCTTCTCGATCTCCTGGTTGTGGACCGCGGACAGCAGGTAGCGCAGGACGCCGCGCCGCAGGGCGTCGCGCGCCCGCATGGCGCTCTTGAGGTCGTCGTTCAGCCGTTCACGCAGGGGCAAGTTCGGGGTCTCCTGAAGGGGTGCGTTCCGCGACCGGAGTATAGGAAGCCGTTCGAGCGGGTGTCAAGAAGCGTGCACGTATTGCCATCGTCGCGTGGACGGCCGTGATGCATCCGACAGCGTCGTATACAGGATAACAGCCAGTCCCGCGTACGCCGAGGATGCGGCCCTCGGGCTCAGGTTGACGATTCGGTCGTGGGAGCTACGGCACGTCGGTGACGGAGATGTTGACGACGACGGTGCTGGTAGCGCCGCTGGAATCGGTGGCCCGCACGGTGAGCGCGTATGACGATGTGGTGTCGTAGTCGAGAGCGCCCCAGACGACGATCTCTCCGGCGTTGAGGGTGATCTCGAACTTTCCCTCGTCGTTGCCGGCGACTATCGAGTAAGTGACGGCGCCGCCGTCCGGGTCGTCCGCGGAGACTGTGCCGACGAGATCGAATGCGGAGGCGTTCTCGGCAACGGTGAAGCTGTAAGTTGACGAGGCGAAGGCCGGAGGGGATGGGGCCGTGGTCGTCGGCGTGGGCGTGGCGACCGGCGTGGTCGTGGACGTGCAGTCACTGGTGGTCCCGGAGACGCTGGCGGTGGACGGTGCTCCGAAGGTGGTCGAGTATGGAGAGCCGTCGCCTCGCGCGCTGACCCTGAAGTGGACCGTCGTGGCGCACGAAAGGCCGCTCAACGTGTGGCTCGTGCCGCTGATGTCGTCGGCGTCGCTCCAACCCGAAGTGCCGTTGGGGCTGCGCTCCAGCTTGTAACGGTGAGCGTCCTGTACCGGGCTCCAGCTCAGGCTGATGCTGGTCTGCGTGGAGCTGTCGACGCTCAGCCCCGTCGGCGCCGGCGCATGCTGCGGCGGAGGAGGAGCCGCCGTAACCGTCACGTCCTGGGTGGTCGTCGCCACGGCGGTCGTTCCCTCTAGCAGCGTGGCCGTCACCGTCCCGCCCGGGGTGCTGCACGCGTGCAGGGTGAAGGCGGCGCTGTGTGAGGTGCTGGCCGCCGGTACGGTCGTGTCCTCCTGTCGGTCTGCGCAGGCGCCGTCGAAGCCGATGTCCGAGTCGTCGGTCGTGACTCGGATGCCGTAGCTCATCGTCGTCGCCAGATTCGACGCGCTGACGGTGAAGGTGTCGGTCTGGCCTGCCTCGATGCTGGCGTCGAGGCCGGATATGGCTATGGAGGGTCTGGGTCGGATGCGGAGCATGAGCTTGTCGCCGTCGCCCCAGGGCTTGTTGGACGCGGTCCACGTCAGCGTGCCGCCGCTCTGGGTTGCGTCGTCGACCGCCAGGGTGGTGGTGACCGAGCCGTCGAGGGCGATGAAGTCGACGGCGTAGCCCGCCAGCGACGCGGTGGGACTCAGAGTCATTGTGACGGCGCCGGACTCCCACTTCAGGCTGGAGATCGTGGTGGTCGCGCCGTCGAGGGAGAAGGCGTTCGGATCGAGGACGCCGCTGGTCCCGTCGGCCCCCAAGGCGTTGCCGATGGCGACGGGGTCGAAGAACGCCTCGTGGAGTGTACCGGCAGGGGCCGTGACGGTCACGTCGATGCGGTAATGATTGTCTGCTCCCGCCAGCCTCTGCGGACAGACGGGGTTGGTCCAGTTGTAGAAGAACGAGTAGCTGCCGGCAGGTAGCGGTCGCTTTGTCGCGTGGCCAACCCTGAGAATCGTCTGGTGGCCCGTCAAGGGGCCTAGTGCCTTGGGGCGCACAATCTCATTGTCGGGGCCGCCGTACCAGTAGTAGGACGAGATATCGGTAGAGGTCGTCGCCATGTACGTCGTATGCAGCACGCTACCGGCCGGGTCGGTTGAAGACAGAGTGACACTATTCTGTTCCAGTGGCGTGCCCTTTTGGCTTACGTCATAAACCGCTCTCCGCTGGCGGTAGTAGGCGTGCTCCACACACGTCCGGTACTCGGATGTGCCGCCTACATTCGCCTCGGCGTTTAGCGTGGTGACCTTGGTCTTCAAGTTGCTGAGGCTGATGGTCGGCACCGTGATGATGGTCGCGGCGTCTCCGACTGCGCCGCGTGCGGCAGTCGCGGAAGATGCGTCGAGAAGGAACACCTGCTCAGTTTGTCTGGTACCCGCCTGACCCTGCGTCTGGCTCACTTCGGGCAGCCATGCTTGTCTGTATTGACTCGCCACGGTGTATGCCTCGCCAATAGGGCCTAATGCCATGCTGCCGAGCCAATACTGGCCGGAGCCACGTGGATAAGACGGGATGATGTCGGGGGGGGAGTCTGGGTCGTCAAGCCAGAGAAATACGATCGCCTCTCGATCATCCCATCGGCTATCGTGCGCGTCGGCGATCTGCGTCGCGGCCTGTCGCGCATTAGCTTCACTGTCGTCGCCAGGGTATTCGATGTACACAAGGCCGCCGATCTCGCTCGGGCCGCTTCCCTTCAGGTACTCATGCACGCGGAATCTGAACTCCAGCAGCGCGCCCCACAGGCTTCCCGGCCGCTGAGCTGCGGAAGTGCGCTTGGTCACGAGGCTCACCCGCGCGATAACATCCGCTGTCAGAATCCTCTCCGCAAGGGACTCGCGGCCAGTGTATAGGCCGAAACTCCCATCAATCCCTACTAGCTCGTAAGTCAGATAATCCACAATCTTCGGGTCGTTCGCGGGAGGCGGAATCAGCACCTTGGCCCATACGGCTTCCGGCCCGTACAGGTCGTCAAGTGAAGCCGGAGCGGCGACCACGGGGGGCGAAGTTGGAGCAAGAGTCGGAACAGGTGTGGGTTCTGACGTCGGGGTCGGCTCTGGCCGGACTGCGGTTGGCACCGGCTCAGTCACAGCCGGCGTGATCGCCTGGGTTATCGGGGCCATGGTCGGCGTGGCTGTCGGGGCCGTCGCCTCCTGACTGCAGGCGAGCAACAGCGTAACCAGCATGGTGAGCGCCAAGCGGACCATCATGATATTCCTCCCTACCATGGCATCACCAACCTTTGTTGATGGTGTGCCCGTCGTAGATGGAGGTCAGCACGTTCCTGTCGTCCTGCGTGATACTGTCGTCTTTCTGCCCGATTACGTCGCTCCCATCCATGATGCCATGGTAGGCGCTATCGGACTCGCCTACGGTCGGGCCGCGGTCCTTCAGGTTAAACGCATGGCCGAACTCGTGAGCGACCGCAGAGTTGATCCACGCGAACCGATGCTCGTTTACGGACGGGTCGGGTATCAATTTGCCGTCCAGCGCCCTTAAGCTAGTCCAGGAGTACCGGACATTGAGAAAGAACGGAGTGGGGACTATGCCCATTATTCTCGTTCTCTTGACTGGCAAGTCCACGTTCCTGGGGTTGTGCAGCACACAGCCGAGCCTTGTGGCGCTGCATGCACTAAAGGCATCGTCTATCTTAACCATAAGGACATATTTGCTACCGGCTCCTTCACACGTCTCCTGACATGCCTCCAGACCAGGCACGATACTGGCCCAAGCGTTCGCATAGCCGGGCGCGAGGTTGCGCACCCAGCCGGCCAGCGCCGTGTGGACACTGTCGTCCAGAGGCGACAGGTCGTACTTCATCGTGTGGTCGCGCAGGTGCCCTTTGGCTTTCGGCTGTTCTCCGCGGTCCACCTCGTAGAGCGGCGAATATGCCTTGATCGGTCCTTTCATTGCCACGATGCGCAGCTCAATCAGCAGCGGTACCGGCGGCTTGGTGAAATCGATTAAGACTGTATCGTACGGCAGTCCTCGAATGGCCGCCCCGTCCAATTGATCGTTGACCAGAGCTCGTGGGCTACCGGCTTCGGCGCTTGCCTTGAGAAGCCGCCAATCAGCGTCGTTGTCGCCCTCGTTGCGCCACTCGACTCTGAAGACGGTGTAGGCCGGGTCGGCGCTCCATGAGATGTTGAACCAGCGATAGGCTATGCGGACTGCCTGTGTGATGGTCGGCGCTTCCAGCACCTTGACCGTGACGCTATCCAGTATCGAGTTGTCCGACGCCTTCCTGAGCGTCACCGCGATCGTGCCGCCGCTACAGCCCGTCCACACCTGGGTCTGCTGGGGCCCGATGATGCTTTTGCCCGTGGCCCCACAACTCCGGGCCAGCGAAGTGCTGCTGGCCTCGATTACGGGGTCTTGCGCGAGCCCGCTCCATCCGGCCGTTATCGTGGTGGTCTGGCCCACGACGATCTCTTTCGGCGACGCCTCTATCCATCCGGTCGGGTTCGCCGGCGTCGGCGTAGGTGTCGGTCTTGGCGTGTCGGTGGGCTCAGGCACGGGCGTGTCGGTGGGCTCAGGCACGGGCGTGTCGGTGGGCTCAGGCACGGGCGTGTCGGTGGGCTCAGGCACGGGCGTGTCGGTGGGCTCAGGCACGGGCGTGTCGGTGGGCTCAGGCACGGGCGTGTCGGTGGGCTCAGGCACGGGCGTGTCGGTGGGCTCAGGCACAGGCGTGTCGGTGGGCTCAGGCACGGGCGTGTCGGTGGGCTCAGGCACGGGCGTGTCGGTGGGCTCAGGCACGGGCGTGTCGGTGGGCTCAGGCACAGGCGTTGCCGTCGGCTCCGAACACTCCCACTCTCCCGTGCCAGGATTGAATTCGCACTCCGGGTTGGGCCGGGGCGGCCGCGGAGTGGGAGTCGCTGTGGGGGTAGCCGTAGCCGTGGGTGTAGCCGTCGCGTACGGGTCGCAATCGAGATCGAACGGATTGCAGTGCGTGTGTTTAGCAGTCGGCGGAGACTGCCCGCTGGCCGTGACGAAGACCGCAAGGGAGGCGGTCAGGACGAGGATACCGATGAGTATCCGGTCTCCGATCCTGTTCGACATAGGGCACCCTCAGTCAATCCCGTGTACGTCAGCCCCGACAGTCGGCGTGATGTATGCGATGTCGTCTTGACCACGCCATAGACCGCCATTGCCGCCGGCATGATGTGCGACATGATGACGAATTCATCAGTGTATGTTACATAATTATATCAGTTCAGACTTGCGTCCGGCATTTCCGCTGCCGCCGCGCCCTTACGATCTGCGTCACGCCGGACCTTCGCGGCGCCGCGTCTGCTCGGTGTCACAGGACGGCTGCGGACCGGCCGGCGTGACGCCGAAGGCCGCGAGCGGCACGATCTTGACGTGGGTCTGGCCGTGGTGCTTCTTGCGCAGGATCAGGTGGCCGTCCTGCACCTCGGCCATCTTCAGCCCGTCGTGGTCGCAGCGTATCGCTTCGATGTCGCCCAACCTCATGCTCCCTTCTCGCCGCTGTCCCCGCCCGGCGCGCTGTCGTCCCGCGTTTCCCGCACCGGGCCGAGTCCCATCTCGCGGCGGACCTCGTCCACCGTCATGATCCCGGCGCCCACGTAGGTCTGCCTGCGTTTCGCCTTGTCGTTCTCGTTCTCCCGCAGCGACTCCACCGCGCTCAGGTCAAACTCCGCCCTGAGCGACGGGTCGCCGAACTGCGAGACGAGCCCCTGGTTCACCGCCTCGGCGTAGAAGCTGAGCTGCGGGACGACCGTGTCCTCCCAGAAGATGCGCCGCGCGACGGCGAAGTTGGAGAACGTGACGCGCTCGACGTCGCCCAGCATCGGTTTCGGCACCCCGAACGCCCGGCCCACGTCCTCCAGGCTCCAGCGCAGGCTCTGCATGTACTCCATCTCGCGCGGGCTGAAGCCGAGTCCGGTCGCCTTCATCCCGGCGCTGAGCAGGGCCGGCCGACGCACCTTCGACGGGCCCTTGAACCGCGACTCCCACCGCGCGTAGAACTCGCTCACCTCGTCGTCCGTCGGCGTCTCCCCGGTCTCGATCAGCAGTCCGGGGCTGCTGTCGTTGACCAGGCTGCTGTGGCTCGCCCGCAGCGCCTCCATCCCCACGTCGGCCGACAGCCGCGTCGGCGCCATCGGCGAGAGGCCGGCGTACTCGTCGAGCGGGTTGAAGTAGCGCATCCACACCACGTCCTCGGGCAGGTAGGAGATGAGCTGGCGCCCCCGGCCGACGTAGACGAACCCCTTGACGTAGCACTGCGGGTCCGGGACGACGCGCATCCTGTCGGACCTCAGGGGCCACAGCTCCACGACGCGGCCCAGGTCGTCGCGCTCCAGTCCCCAGAACGCCGAGCCCCACAGTCCCAGGTACGTCTCCGTGGCGCGCCACAGGTCGCCGCGCGTCCAGAACGGATTGGGGAAGTCGAGCAGGGACTGCGCCGGGTGCGAGGGCCCGACCGCCTTGCGCTCGCCGCCGCGGTCGACGCGGGTGACCCTCAGCGGGACTCTCGCCACCGCCTCCTGCCGGACCTTCAGCGCCGAGTAGACTACCGACGACCTGGGGTAGTACTCGCCGTAGCTCGACGGCATCCAGTCCTGCCCTACGCCGAGCTCCCGCTCCCAGGAGTCGCTCAGGACGCCGGAGACCCGGCTCGCCCGCTCGCGGCTCCGCAGGGCCGCGGCCCCGCGTATGCTCGACGCAAGAAACCTCGACAGCGTATCCGTCACACCCATAGCTTCAGGCCTTCCTTTCTGCTGACTGCGAACGTCATGGCCAGAGCGTCGGCCTCGTCCGGCGACTTCGGCATGTCGCGCTTGCTCTGGAGCACAATCCGGCCCCTGCTGTCCTGGCTGTGGGTCCGGCTCGACACCTGGCCGATGAGCGCGTCGTCCTCGTCCGTGTCCATCTCGCCCGCGATGTATCTGTCCCGCATCGCCCACCACACCTCGGCGATGCGGTTGGCGAAGTAGTCCTCCGCCTGCGCCCTCTTGGCTCCGAGGAACGGGACCAGCCGGGCGCGGCCGGGCTTCAGCTCCCGCAGCCGGTCGACGACCCCTCCGCCGACGCCGCTCTCGTCGATCACGACCACGTCTACGTCGTGGGTGTCGCAGTACGACTTGAGGTAGCCGACCGTCCTCATCGTGTCGTGCCCGCGCACGCGCCACACGATGCGGGCCACCGGGCCCTGCCGCCTGATGACGACAGTCTTGTCGTGCCCGAACCGGGCCACGTCACACGCCAGGACGACGGGGCCGTCCGGACTGAGCTGCCTGCGCGCCGCCTCCGTAGCGTCGAACAGCGGGACTACGACGTTGTCGGGGTTGTCCGGGAAGCGCGCGAGCACCGAGCCGATGTAGAGCGAGCTGTTCTCGCCCCACTCGTCCCTGCGGTCCGCGACGTCGTGCCGGGTTATCATTCCGGGCACCGAGCGCCGCCCGCGTTTGACGTTCGGAGTGTCGAAGGCGCTTATCTGGATCGGGCGGTACAGGTCGCGCTTGGAGTGGTGCGAGTCGTAGAAGTCGCCCGCGGTCGCGAACGGGTTGCCGGTCATGAGCAGACGCTTTGGGTTGAGGCGCCGGATGGCGTTCATCTCGTCGACGCCAACGGCGTGCGCCTCGGTCACGACGACGAGCAGGTTCGGCGAGTGGAAGCCCTGGAGGTTGTAGGCCGAGTCGGTGGCGAACCCGAGGGCGAAGCTCTGGTCGTCGAGCTCGTAGCGCGACCTGCGGTACATCCGGCCCGGCAGCTTGCCCGAAGCGCCGGAGTAGGCGTACTTGATCTCCCGCCAGACGATGTCGTCGACCTGCCGCGTCGTGGGCCCCGTCACGAGCGCCTTCACCGGGGAGCGGGAGTGCATCCACCACAGCACGACGCGCGCCGCGGCCCAGTCCTTGCCGGAGCCGTTGCAGCCGACGACCGACACGCGCCGGCGGCGGGCCACGGCCTTCAGGATCGATTCCTGCTTGTCGTAGGGCTGCTCGCCGAGCACCTCGCGGACGAACCTCACCGGGTCCTTGATCGCGTCCGCATCGGCGGCCACGGCCGCCGGCCCGCTCGACGTTCCATCGTCTCCCGGCTCAACTTCAGCGCGCATACTCTCTCCCATCCACCGGTTGCGCGCGAGCCGCTCGCCGCCCGGTCTGGCCGGCTGTGGCCGGCCGCCAAAATAAAAGGGGCGGCCCCTTTCGGGACCGTCCCCAACGCCGCCAGATCATAGAACAGATGTACGGTTATTGTCAAGTCGAGACGTGCGCCGTCAAGAAGTGTTCACAGTCGGCGGCGGAGCGCCCCCGCCGCCCCTCACGTCAACGTCGGAACTGTGAGTTAGGGGACTTTGGGATTGGGATGATTCTCAGGAGTGGGTGAGCGTCGTACAGCGGGCGAGGCTATCCGCCAATCATGATTTCCTCGTAACAAGGGGCTTTCGGGTTGGTACTGGGGAGTGAGGACGGTTAGGTGTGGAGGGGTTGGATGTTCCGGTTGGGGGTTGTGTAGTGGCCGATGAGGTCGTTGTGGTGCGACCTACGCCGTCCGGGTAGGGATTACCGGGTTGGCAGCGTCACCCGCAAGGTCATGCAGCGGCGGGGACAGTGGCCAGGGCAGCCGGCCGGGCCAACGTCTCGTCCATCTCGATCAGTCGTGCCCCGACCATCCGCTTGACGTTGCACGCCAGGGCCTTGAGGTAGACGGCGAGCCGGACCCTCTCGCCGCCACGTACCCGTAAGCGGCCCAGACCATGGCGCCGTTTCATTTCCGAGTTCGTCCCCTCTATCCCCGCACGCAGCCCGTACCGTTTGCGCCACTGTCCGTCTGACTCTGCCGCACGCCTCCGTGCGATGTTCATCCTCGCCAGGTCCGCACTCAGCACGTAGGCTCCACCCCGTGACCACTCTCCCCCAAGCTCAGGGCGACTGCGCCACCTCACAGGACACCGGGCACGCAGCGCGCAGGGCTCACACACCGCCCGGGCGAAGTGTATCTCCACCCGCTCAGGCGCATCCTCATCCTCGTACTCCGCCACCGCCCCATGTCCCGCGGGACACACCGCACTCCTCGTCGCCATAACGTCGATGTCAAAGTCAGCAGCAGTCAGTCTGACCGGCTCATCACCACCTCCGTCGGGTTCCTTGTGCGACCGGCCACCGACCGGGCTCACCAGCTCCGTACCCCTGCGCTCCGCCTCCCATCCGTTCCGGCCAGAACCATATGACGTGTCCGCCCACAGCTCCGAAGGACCTATCCCCCGCTCACTCAACTCGTCGATCACCCGCGTCGTCACCACAGAGTCGCTGCCGCTCGATGGCGTGACCTCCACGTGCGTGATCATCTGAACGGCGTTGTCGCTCTCACACGTCTCGGCCACCTGCACCTCGTATCCCTTCCCCTTGTGTCCGCTGTAGGTCACCGCAGGGTCGTGCGGTGTCTGCAGCGAGTCCGACCGCACCTCCCTCGGCTCCCTCAGCGCTATCGGCACCTTCCCTCTGCCGCATCGTCGTCATCCGCTCCGGGACGACCGTCCCTGTGACCACCCACGTGGCACTGCTCGCGCAACAGTCGCTCCAACAGCCCGTACTCGTCCATCTGCGCCACCGCCGTCCCGCGGAACCGATCGACCAGCCGGTACACGTCGCGCGCGCGCACCGACAGCCGACGACGCCCCTCTTCCGAACGCGCGTCCTCGTATCGGGATGCTTCTCCGGTCTCCTTCAGGTACCGCTGGGCCAGACCATACCCAATCCCTTCTCCCAAGCCAGGGTGCTCACGGCTCACCGCCAGCAGAAACACCCGGATCGTCTCGCAGAACAGCCCCAACCGCGTCAACACCGCGATGTTGCTCATGATGTGCGTAGAGTCAACGCGCTGCTTGCCTGTACGAAGACCCAGAGCCTCGATCATCCGGTCCGTCGTCTCGCAGAACGCCAACCGCCCCCCGTCGTGCTCCATCAACCGCACGCGAAAGTTGTGCAGCGTCTTTTGCGCAAGGTGTGCCTCCTCCATCTCCAACCCCAGCGCGTGATGCCACAGCAGGTTGAACTCCAACTCCTCCAGGGCCTCGATGTCCGTCAGATCGAACATCTCCTTGAGCACCAGCACCCCGAGCACCGTCTGCACCGCGCGGTTGGGCCTGCCCATGTCCGCGCTGTACATCTCAGCGAACCGCTCCTCGTCTATCAGCGGCAGAGCCTCCTTCCGAAACACCTGCGCCCAACTCCTCCGCATCAGCCTTGCCTTCCTCGGCGTGATCAGAAACTCCGACTGCCATAAGCTCTCTTGAGGCTCTCTCGTTCGAAACATCGACTGCCTACTCCTGCTCCTGAGTCTTCTCTCCTCCACCTTCTCCAGGCCCTATTATCTTCAATCCCACAACCCTTAACAACGACTTTTTACGACAGAATCAATCATGCTCATCACCAAAATCACAGTTCAGACATTGGCCGTCAACGTCGGAACTGTGATTAGCGGATTTTAGGATTGGGATGATTTTGGGGAGTGGGTGAGCGTCGTGCAGCGAGGGAGGCTATCCACTAATCATGTCCATCACCAAAATCACATGAATCACAGTTCAGACGTTCGTCGTCAACTATCCTCCGGCAGGTCGCGTGAGGGGCAGCCCCAGGCCAGGACGCACTCGGAGCAGCGGGGCCGCCTCGCCTTGCACACTTGCCGGCCGTGGTTGATCAGGTACAGATGGAATGCGAACACGTCCTCCGGCTCGACCATCGGCTCGAGGATGTCGTGCGCCTGCTCGGCCGACACCTTGGGCCCGAAGAACCCGAGGCGCCTGGCCACGCGGTAGATGTGGGTGTCGACGGGCATTGCCGGCAGCCCCAGGGAGAAGCATAGGATGATCGCCGCCGTCTTCGGCCCGACCCCGTCGAGCTCCTTGAGCCAGGCTTTGGCCTCCCCCAGCGGCATCTCGGCGAGGAACGTCAGGTCGTAGGAGCCGACCTTCCGCATCACCTCGTTCAGGATGGCCTTGATCCTCGGGGCCTTGGTCTTGGCCAGCCCGCCCGAGCGGATCGCGTTTTCGATGTCGCCTACGTCGGCCGCGGCGACCGCCTCCAGCGACCCGAAGGTCGCCATGAGCGTCCGGAACGCCCGCTCGGAGTTGATGTCGGAGGTGTGCTGCGAAAGTATCGTGTAGACGAGCTCGGACGCCGGATCGTAGCGAGGCTGCCACTCCATCGGGCCGTACTCCGCGCCGAGCAGCGACATGACGTCCCGGGGAGTGACCTGGCCAGCCTTTTGGTCGGATTTGTCGCACATGGTCGCGGGCGTGAAGCGTCAGTCTTCGAGAATGTCGGCCAAGGGCGCGATAGCGTAACACAGACCGCCGAGCGCCGGTCTCGACGCGGTGGCGGCGCGCGTTCGGCGCCGCTCGACATCGCCGGACGGCCCACCTTTGCTACAATCGATACCGCATCGGCGTTCGCGCCCACACATCCGGCGATGCTGGAATCACGGTGCGCGGTCGCCGGCCGTACACTCCCGAGAACGGGCCTGCCGCGTGGAATTCGAAGACTTCCTGAAAGAGTTGAAAGACGGCGACTCCGCTCCGCGTTACTCGCAGCTTCTGCAGCTTTCCGGCATGACGCCGGAGTCCCTGGAGACGTTCGAGACGGCGTGGCACGCGGTTTCCCCTGAGCGCAAGCGGGAGACCCTTGACCGCATGGTCGAGCTGAGCGAGGACAACCTGGAGCTCGACTTCGACAGCGTGTTCGAGCTCAGTCTCGCGGATGGCGACGCCGGGGTGCGGACCTACGCCGTCCGCGGCCTGTGGGAGTGCGAGGACCGCACGATGATTCGCCCTCTGCTGGTACTGCTCGACAAAGATACGGCCGTCGAGGTCCGAGCGGCGTCGGCGACCGCCCTCGGCAGATTTGCCGACCTTGCGCGGGATGGCAAGCTGCTCTCCCGCGACGAGACACGCATACAGGGAGCGCTGATGGCTGCCATCGGCCGCGAAGGTGAGGACATGGAGGTCAGACGCAAGGCGATCGAGGCCATCGCCAGCCTCGACTGGCCGGAGCGCGACCGGGTCATCCGGGCCGCCTACGAGAGCGGCGACCCCGGGCTGCTGCAGAGCTCGATCTACGCGATGGGCCGCAGCTCCAGCGCGGAGTGGCTCCCGAGCGTGCTGCGAGAGACCGGGAACCAGAGTCCGGCGATACGCTACGAGGCGACAGTCACCTGCGGCTACCTGGGAGACGAGACGGTGGTCCCGCACCTGATCACCCTCGTGCAGGATGTGGACCGGCAGGTGCAGCTCGCGGCCGTCAAGGCGCTCGGAGAGGTCGGCGGCTCGCTGGCCAAGCGCGCGCTACTCAGGTGTCTGGAGCTGGGAGACGAGGCCCTCCAGCAGGCGGCAGAGGAAGCCATCAACAACATCGAGTTCGACGACGATCCACTGGCCTTGCGGTTCGGCGGATAGCCTGTTCGCCTCGGCGCCATGGCCTCGGCGCCGACCATCTCCCACGGAGCTCCGGACATCCCCACCAGCACAGCCGACCAGCCGTTGGCCGCCGTAGGCATCATCGCCAATCCGTCCGCCGGACAGGACATCCGGCGCCTGGTGGCGCACGGCTGGAACGTGCCGGTACACGAGAAGGTGAACATCCTGCGCCGGGTGTTCGCCGGCCTGGAGGCCGCGGGCGTCAGGCGGGTCGTCGCCATGCCCGACGTCGCCAACCTGTGCGCCGTCGCGAGAGGCGGCGCGTCCGAGGCGGTCGAGCTCCGGCTGCTGGAGATGAACGTCTTCAACGACCAGGGAGACACGGGCAGGGCCGCCGAGCTGATGGCGGAGGCGGGCGTCGCTTGCGTCGTCACGCTCGGAGGCGACGGCACGAATCGCGCCGCGGCCAGGGCTCTCGGAGGCATCCCGCTCGTCCCGATATCGACCGGCACCAACAACGTCTTCCCGGCCGCGACCGAGGGCACCGTGGCCGGACTCGCCGCCGGGCTCGTGGCCTGCCGCGCGGTCGACGTCGACAGGGTGACCGAACGCCCGAACATCCTGGAGGTGCAGGTCGACGGGACGCCCGCCGACGTAGCTCTTGTCGACGTGGCCGTCAGCAAGGAGCGGTTCGTCGGCGCACGCGCCATCTGGGACATGAGCACAGTGCACGAGCTCTTCCTGTCCCGCGCCGAGCCCGGGAGCATCGGCATGTCGGCCATCGGCGCGGCCCTCCCCGGCCTGCCGCAAGACGGCCGCGCCGGCCTGCACCTGCGCATCGGTCCCGGAGGAGCGACGGTCGTCGCGCCCATAGCGCCCGGCCTCGTGAGATCGGTGCAGGTCAGCGAGTGGTCGACCGTCGAGCTCGACGTTCCGGTTGAGATCGGTCTGGTACCATGCACCGTGGCCCTGGATGGCGAGCGGAACGTCGTCGTGAGGACGGGACAAAGAGCCGCGGTGTGTCTGCGCCGCTCCGGGCCCCGGGTCGTCGATCCGAAGGCGGCCATCCGCGAGGCGGCCCGCGCCGGCGTCTTCACCGACGGCGGTCTGCCGGTCGGATAGCCTGTATCCCGCCGTGGAGTCGGTTCCTGTTCGGGGGCCGGACCCGTGTGTAGGCGAACAGGATGGGGGAATCCAAATGGCAGTCAAAAAGGTGCTGGTGACGGGTGGGGCGGGCTACGTGGCCAGCCAGATGCTCGACGCATTCCGCGCCCGATACGATGTCGTGCTGCTCGACTCGCGGGACGAGGACCGGGATGGACGGCCTGTTGCGGGCGTCCGCCGCGTCGACCTGACCGATCCTGACCGCGACAAGTACGCGGCCCACTTCGATGGTGTCGACGCCGTAGTCCACCTGGCGTACACGCGGCGCCCGGCCGAGCCGATCGACCACTTCTTCGAGGAGAGCAAGAACGTCGATATGGCCTACAACGTGCTCCGGTGCGCGTACGACGCCGGAGTGCGGCGAGTCGTCTTCGCGAGCTCGAATCACGCGGCCGACTGGTACGAGTACAACCTGATCCACGCGCGGAAGCTCGACATGCTGGACCCCTACGCGGTGCCGCTGTCCGACAACTTCTACGGCTGGGCAAAAGCGACGACCGAGCACATGGGCTTCCTGTTCGCCTGCGGCGTCTTCGGCCGTAAGATGGGCGTGATCAACGTTCGCATCGGGGGCCCTCGGGAGCTGGACGTCAAGCTGGCCCGCGGCGACCCTAAGGCGTTCAAACGCGACCTCGGCGTATACGTCAGCCCCCGCGACCTGACGCAGCTCTTCGTGAAGGCCGTCGAGGTAGAGGACATCGACGACGAGCATGGGGTGCCGTGGCACGTCGTGTACGGCATCAGCAACAACACGCGGGCCTTCTGGTCGCTGGCGAACGCCCGGCGCGTGCTGGGCTACGAGCCGGAGGACGACTCGGAGGTCAGGTACGCGGACGACATTCGCGGCTTCCTGGTGGGCGAAGGCGCGACGGCAGGCCCGGGCCGCGTCGGCTAGCCGATCCGGTTGCCGGGTCGCCCGGCAACCGGATCGCGCGCCCGTGGCGACGGTCTACGATCAGTCACGTTGTGATAAAGTACAACTTGGGAACCCTCCCCCATCGACGAGCCATTTGGGCGACGGACAGAGGATCGGCATGGATCGAAACGCCTGTCAGCTAGGGATGGTCTGAATAAGTCCGTGGACTGCAGCTCCACACATAGGAAATTAAGCTGTGCTGATGGGTTATTCAGAGTATCCCTAGAGGTCGAAGGCCTCTGGAAGGTGTTCGGAAAGCGCCCTGAGCGCGCTCTGGAACCCGAACTCTCTTCCAGGAGCCGAACTGAAATACAAGAGGAGCTTGATCTGGTCGTCGCGATTCGCGACGTGTCCTTCTCCGTCGATGCCGGGCAGCTCTACGCCGTGATGGGACTCTCCGGCAGCGGCAAATCTACCTTGGTGCGATGTCTGATCAGACTCATCGAGGCTACGAAAGGGCGGGTTCTGTTCGACGGTGAAGATGTCTCATCCTATACCCCGCAGGAGCTGACCGAATTCCGCCGTAGGAAGGTCGGCATGGTGTTTCAACACTACGGTCTCCTGCCTCACCGTCACGTGCTGGACAACGTCGCGTTCGGCCTCGAAGTGCAGGGGATGGACAGGGAGACACGCTACGAGGCGGCGTCCCGGGCCATTGAAATGGTGGGCCTCGAGGGCTGGGAGACGTACCGGCCCAGCGAGATGAGCGGCGGGATGCAGCAGAGGGTCGGGCTGGCGAGGGCGCTGGCCGTCGACCCCGACGTTCTGCTCATGGACGAGCCGTTCAGCGGCTTGGACCCGCTGATACGAAGGGAGATGCAAGACCAGCTCATCTCCCTGCAGACCGAGTTCCATAAGACCATCGTGTTCATCACCCACGACCTGAACGAGGCCCTGAAGCTGGGCGACCGAATAGCGATCATGCGGGACGGTGTCATCGTTCAGGAGGGTACGCCGGTGGAGATCGTGACTGCGCCCGCCGACGACTACGTCACCGAGTTCATCCAGGACGTGTCCAGGGCCAAGGTCATTCGGGCCGGGGCCGTAATGCGGCAGCCCGACGTTCTGGTCCACGTGGGGCAGGAGTTGGAGGACGCGCTGCGGGCCATGCGGGCCGCCGGCGCGGACACGGCGTGCCTGGTGGAGCGAGACGGCGTCCTGAGGGGGATGGTCACCGCGGACCGGGCCGCGGCGCTCGTTCGCGAGGGCGCCGGCAGCCTGGGTAGGGAGTCCGCCGAGCCGGTCATGACCTCGGGGCCGGACGCCTTCATCGAAGATATCATCGCGAAGGCCGCCCGAACGGAGCATCCGATAGCGGTGATAGACGGCATGGGCCGTCTCCTGGGGCAGGTCAACCGGCGTGCCCTGCTGGAGGGAATGTCGGAAGGCGGTCCAGATGACTAACTTGACACAGGCCAAATACGTACTCGCCCGCGCCCGCACCGTAACCCCGAGCGACGTTCTGGAGGCGGCCCGACCTCATTCCCGCCTGATCGGCGGGCTCGCGCTGACGCTGGCCGCGCTGGTCGTTAGCCTGATCGCGTGGGGACCGGAGATGGAGTTTCCCGTCACCGTGTCTACCGAGGAGGTCGCGACGGCCGACGGCACCGATTCAGTGACGCTGGAGCGGACCGTCCGCGAGGCCGCCGGCGACGCCATAGACGACGCCGTCGACTGGATGACCAGGGAGGGGGCGTGGATTTTCGGGCGCCTCAGCGACGGGGTCACCTACTCGCTCCTGTTCATAGAGGACGTGCTCAAGTGGCTGCCGTGGCCGGCCGTCGTGATCGGTCTCGTTCTGGTCTCGTACGCCGTGCGGGGGTGGAGCCTGGCCATCGTCACGTCCGTTGCGCTGCTCTTCATCGGCTTCATGGGTCTGTGGCCGAACACCATCGACACCATCGCGCTGATGATCGTAGCGGTTGCCATCGCGGTGTCGGCCGGCCTTCCGCTGGGCCTTGTGGCGGCGAGCAGCCGGTTGGCCGACAACCTGATGCGCCCCGTCCTGGACGCCATGCAGACGATGCCCAGCTTCGTGTACCTGATTCCGGGCATTCTCTTCTTCGGCCTTGGGAAGCCGGCCGGCGTGTTCGCTACTATCGTATACGCGGTGCCGCCTGTGATACGGTTGACCGCGCTGGGCGTCCGGCACGTGTCGCCGCAGGCCGTGGAGGCGGCCCGGTCTTTCGGAGCGTCGCCGATGCAGGTGCTGATCAAGGTCCAGATCCCAATGGCGCTGCCCACGATCATGGCGGGGATAAATCAGACGACGATGATGGCACTGGCGATGGTCACGATCGCCAGCATGGTGGCGGCCGGCGGTTTGGGAGATAATGTGCTCAGAGCCCTGCAGAAAAACCAGCCGGGCAACGGAGCAATTGCCGGGCTGGCGATAGTACTGCTCGCCATCGTGATAGATCGAATAACCCAGGCCTTCGCGGGACGCCGCCAGGCGGACGTGTAGCGTGGAGGGCGGGCGGCACCAGGAACGCGGCCGCGCCGCAAACCGGGGAGCCTGGCGGTAGAATAGACGTACGGTCCAACGGCAACACGAGCGAACGGGAGATAAAAAATGTTACGCACGGCAAGATTGGCACTACTAGCGGTAGCTGTTCTCGCAGCGGTCGCCGCCGTAGCCTGCTCCGAGGAAGAGGCTACGCCCACCCAGGCGCCGGAGACGGTACAGGTTGCGCCCACCCAGGCGCCGGAGCCGACCCAGGCGCCGCCGGCGGAGGACAAGCCGACTATCGTGTTCGGCGATCTGAACTGGGACAGCGCGCAGCTCCAGGACCGCGTTGCCCAGTACATAGTTGAAAAGGGCTACGGATATCCGACCGACGTCGTTCTCGGCGCGACGCTGCCCCTCTTCCAGGGCCTGCGCCGCGGGGACATCGACGTGACCATGGAGATCTGGCTGCCCAACCAGGACGAGGCTTGGAACGAGGCGCGGGTCGCCGGCGAGGTCCTCTCGGTGGGACTGAGCCTGGGCACGGATTGGCAGTCGGCATTCGTCATTCCCGCCTACCTCCAGGAGCAGTACCCGGATCTGGACAGCGTCGAAGACCTCAGCGACGACAAGTTCAAGGCGCTGTTCGCGACCGCGGAGACAGACGGCAAGGCGCGCCTGGTTTCCTGCGTCATCGGCTGGGCCTGCGAAGAGGTCAACCTGTCACAGGTCAAAGGCTACGGGCTGGAAGACCACGTGTATCTGATCAATCCAGGAGACGGCGCGGCGGCGAACGCCGACATCTACGGCGCGTTTGAGAAGAAGGAGCCGTGGCTGGGCTACCAGTGGGGCACCAACGACCCGGCGCTCAAACTCGATCTGGTCCGCCTCCAGGAGCCCGAGTACAGCGACGAGTGCTGGTTCACGACCAAGGCGTGCGCCTACGAGGACGCCCAGATCCTGATCGCGGTGCATCCGGATATGCCCGCCAAGGCGCCGGACGTGCTGGCGATGCTGCGGCAGTGGGACTTCACAGTCGCCATCTACAAGGAAGTCGTGAAGTGGCGGGAAGCGAACGATGGCGCGAGTATTAACGACGCCGCGCTCTGGTGGCTCAAGAGCAACGCCGACATCTGGAAGGCGTGGGTTACGCCTGAGGCAGCCTCGGCCATCGAGGCCGCACTCGGCAAGAGCGAGATTCCGGACGGCTGGCCGGACGCTTAGGAGAAAACCCGCGGCTGGTCGAACGAAGCCGTCGGGCGGGCGCGGGCAGCCGAAAACCGGTTGCCCGCGCTCGCGGTTGCCCTTGACCGGGATAGGACGGCGTGGCTATACTCACAGTCACTGTCCCCTGGTGGTTCTGGCGAGGTGGCCCCACCCGTTCCCATCCCGAACACGGAAGTGAAACGCCTCAGCGCCGACGATACTGCACTTGCAAGGGTGTGGGAAAATAGGTCACCGCCTGGGGACTTTTCTCGTCCGGGCGGTTCCCTCATTCCGGTGGCACTTCGTCGAGTACCTGAACGCGAGTCTCGGCGTCGACGCGGTGTGGCGAAGGCGGGCCGGACCTCGTCAGGGACCGATACCTACGTCTTTCGAAAAGAATGGGCTTCGAGTCCTCCTGAGAACCCATAGGCGTGTGCTACAATGAAAGTCGGTGTCGGTAGTGTGTGGACACCGGTTCGCGTCGGCTCTCGGGCCACCCCAACGGGCGGCTCGGCCAAGGGCCGGAGGGACGAGGAACCAGCACCGCCGGCAGCCTTTACACCCTACGATGGACGCGCCTATAATCTAGAAGCGTTCAAGATCGTATAAGGCGGTACCTATTCTGGATACGTCAACACAGGAGCCACCGGGGACCGAAGACATGGGGCAGCTGCTCGACTCTGTCGAGGCGATGAAGCCCCTACGCCGAGGAGACGTCGTCGAAGGCGTCGTAATGAGGTCCGACCCCGACGGCGTTCTGCTGAACATAGGACACAAGGCCGAGGGAATCGTCCCCCCCGGCGAGATGCGCAGTCTGGGCGCCGAGGGCGTCAAGAGTCTGAATGTGGGGGACGAGATTGTCGCGACGGTCGTCCGTGGAGAGACGGCCGAAGGGGCGGTCATCCTCTCCATCGACAGGGCCGCCGGCGAAAAGGGCTGGCGCGTGCTCGAACGGGCGCTCGAAACGGACGAGCGCGTGGACGGCAAGATACTCGGCTTCAACCGCGGCGGCGCTATAGTCGAAACCCAGGGAGTCCAGGGCTTCGTGCCCATGTCCCAGCTCGTCAGCGTCTCCAGGGATAGCGTACGCGAAGCGATCGCGGCCCAGGACCAGGCCGAAGGCGAGGAATCCCCCCAGAACGACAATCTCGAAACCCATTCGGACGTCGGGAAAGATCTCCAGCTAAAGGTGCTGGAGGTCAACCGCGGCCGCAACCGGGCCATACTGTCGGAGCGCCAGGCCATACAGGAAGACCGGGAGAAGAAGAAGGCGCACCTCATAGAAGAGCTCAGCGTGGGCGAGGTCAGGCGCGGCACGGTGACCGGCCTGAGCAGCTTCGGCGCTTTCGTGGACCTCGGCGGCGCTGACGGCCTGATCCACATATCCGAGCTATCGTGGAACACGATCAACTCCCCCGAAGAGGTGTTGACGGTCGGTCAGGAGATTGACGTCTACGTTCTGAGGGTGGACCACGAGAACAGGAAGATAGGCCTCAGCCTCAAGCGGCTGCAGCAGGAGCCCTGGGAGACGATCAACGAGCGCTACCAGGTGGGCGACCTTGTCGAAGCCACGGTGACCAAGGTGACCGACTTCGGCGCGTTTGCGCGGGTCGAGGGATCGGTCGAGGGGCTGATCCATATATCCGAGTTGACGCCCAGGATCATCAACCATCCTCGGGACGTCGTAAGGGAAGGCGACCGCGTCACGATTCGCATACTGCGGATCGAGCCGGAAAGACGCCGTATGGGACTGAGCCTCAAGCAGGCTGGGGACCAGGAGTTCCAGGCCCCTCCATCGTAGTTTGTACTCCATCGCCGAGGTGACTCGATGACCAGCAGGTTCGAAAAGTTCTCGGAGAGGGCCCGGCGGGTCCTATCGCTGGCGCAGGAAGAGGCCCAGCGATTCAACCACAACTACATCGGGACCGAGCATATCCTGCTGGGCATCGTCCGCGAGACGGACGGCGTAGCCGCCAAGGTGCTGGGCAACCTCGGTGTAGAGCTCAACAAAGTCCGTTCAGCCGTTGAGTTCATCATTGGCCGGAACGACGCCCCCATCTCAAAGGAGGGCATCGGTCTTACGCCCCGGGCCAAGAAGGTCATCGAGCTGGCCGTCGACGAGGCGCGCCGGTCCAACCACAACTACATCGGCACCGAGCACCTGCTGATCGGCCTCATGCGTGAGGGCGACGGTGTCGCGGCCGGCGTCCTCGAAAATCTCGGCGTGAACCTGGACAAGGTAAGGGCCGAGGCAGGCCGTCTCATGACCCAGACGGTGCAGCAGTCGCAGGCTGGCGGCGGAGCCCGGACCGGGACCCGCACGCCGACACTCGACCAGCTCGGCATCGACCTGACCGAGGCTGCCAGGGCCGGCAAGCTGGACCCCACGGTCGGTCGCGAGAAGGAGATCCAGCGCGTCACGCAGATACTCAGCCGGCGCACCAAGAACAACCCCGTTCTGGTGGGTGAGCCGGGCGTCGGCAAGACCGCGATAGTCGAAGCATTGGCGCAGCTCATCTCGGAAGACGCCGTGCCGACGACCCTGCGTGGCAAGCGGCTCGTGACGCTCGACATGGGCGCTCTCGTCGCGGGGACGAAGTACAGGGGCGAGTTCGAGGAGCGCCTGAAGAAGGTCGTCGAAGAGATACGCGAGTCGAAGAACTGCGTCCTCTTCATCGACGAGATACACACCATGGTCGGTGCGGGTGCGGCAGAAGGGGCCGTGGACGCTGCCAACATGCTGAAGCCGTCGCTGGCCAGGGGCGAGATGCAGACCATCGGCGCGACGACCCTGGACGACTACCGCAAGTACATCGAGCGCGACCCCGCGCTGGAGCGCAGGTTCCAGCCGGTGACCGTGGACGAGCCCTCGATCGAAGAGACGGTGGAGATTCTCCGCGGCATCAAGAGCCGCTACGAAGACCACCATGGGCTGGAGATCGCGGACGGGTCCTTGGAGGCGGCGGCGCATCTGGCCGCGCGCTTCATCCCGGACCGGTCCATGCCGGACAAGGCGATCGACCTGATCGATGAGGCGGCGTCCCGCGTCCGCATCAGTTCCGACACCGCCCCTCTCTCCGTTAACGAAGTCTCCAAGATGCTGGAGAAGACCAAGGCGGAGAAGGACGAGGCGATCTCCGCCCGGCAGTACGAGTACGCCGGGGAGCTTCGAGACCGGGAGACAAATCTCTCCGAGAAGCTGGCCGACCTGCAGAAGGAGTGGCAGGAGGAGCGCTCGCGAGAGAAGCCGGTCGTCAGCCGAGACGACATAGAGGAGGTCGTCAGCATGTGGACCGGAATCCCGGTCACGCGGCTGTCGGCCGACGAGACGGAGCGTCTCGTCAACATGGAGCAGGTGCTCCACCAGAGCGTCGTGGGCCAGGAAGAGCCGATAACGCTGATCTCCAAGGCCGTGCGCAGGGCCCGCTCAGGGCTGAAGGACCCGAAGCGGCCCGTCGGCGTCTTCATCTTCTCCGGCCCGACCGGGGTGGGCAAGACCTACCTGCCGAGAAAGCTCGCCGAGTTCATGTTCGGCAGCGAGGACGCGGTCGTCCGGATCGACATGTCCGAGTTCATCGACCGCCACTCGGTATCGCGGCTGGTGGGCGCCCCTCCGGGCTACATCGGGTACGACGAGGGCGGACAGCTCACCGAGACGGTGCGACGCAAGTCATACTGCCTGATCCTGCTGGACGAGATCGAGAAGGCTCACCCGGAGGTCTTCAACCTGCTGCTGCAGATATTCGACGACGGCCACCTGACCGACGCCAGGGGCCGCAAGGTTGACTTCCGAAACGCGCTCATCGTGATGACGAGCAATATCGGCTCGGACCTGATCAGGCAGGACAGGACGCTGGGCTTCTCGCATCAGGGCGATGTCGCCGAAAGGGAGAAGACCAACTACGAGCGGATGAAGAACAACGTGCTCGAGGAGATCAAGCGCTTCTTCAAGCCGGAATTCCTGAACCGCGTCGATGGCACCGTCGTGTTCCATGCGCTGAGCGAGGAGCACATGGGCCGGATTGTGGATCTGATGCTCAAGGACGTGGCCTTCGAGTTGATCGAGAAGGGCATCAGCATGGAGGTCACCGACACGGCTAAGGAGTGGCTCGCCGAGCGCGGCTACGACCCGCTGTTCGGCGCCAGGCCGCTCCGGCGGATCATCCAAGACCACGTAGAGGACAAGCTGTCCGACGCCATCCTGCAGGGCATGTTCGGCCCCGGCGACACCGCGAAGATCGACGTCGGCGAAGACGGAGAGATCAAAGTCGAGACGGAGTCGCCGGTACCGGTCGGCTCCGCCTAGCCCGGAGACGAGCACGGCGGCGCGGGGAGCCTTCCCCCGCCTGTTCCGCTTGTTCCGGACGTCTAGTCCTCCCCGTCGGAAAGCTCCTCCATGGCTAGGTCGCGGCCCAAGACGACGTTCCTGTGCGAGTCCTGCGGCAACGATAGCCCGAAGTGGGAGGGTCGCTGCCCGTCCTGCGGCGAGTGGAATTCCCTGGTCGAGCACCGGCTCGACGCCGCCCGCCCGTCCGGTGTCCGCCACGCCGCCTTGGAAACGGCTCCCGCGCGTGAGCTCTCGGCCCTGTCGTCGGACGAGTTGCCTCGCCTGCTGACGTCCTCTGCCGAAGTCAACCGCGTCCTCGGCGGCGGGATTGTCCCCGGTTCGCTCTGCCTGATAGCCGGCGATCCGGGAATCGGCAAGTCCACGCTCATGCTGCGCGTCGCGGCCGACGCGGCCCGGGCCGGCCGAGTTCTCTACGTCAGCGGCGAGGAGTCGGCCGCGCAGGTCAAACTCAGGGCCGAGCGCCTTGGGATAGCCGGCGACGGGCTGATGCTGCTGCACGCCACCTCGCTGGACGCTGTGACCGCGGAGCTGGACCGGGGCCGGCCGTCGCTGTGCGTCGTCGACTCGATACAGACGGTCCACGACGACTCGCTCTCCTCCGCCGCGGGCAGCGTCGGCCAGATACGGGAGTGCGCCCGAGCGCTGATGGGCTGGGCCAAGACCAACGACGTGCCCATGGTGCTCACGGGCCACGTCACCAAGGGCGGCGACATCGCAGGCCCCCGGGTGCTGGAGCACATGGTCGACGTGGTCCTGTACATGGAGGGCGACCCGATCAGCTCATGGCGGCTGCTGCGGGCGGTGAAGAACCGGTTCGGGTCGACCAACGAGGTCGGCGTGCTGGAGATGTCGGAGACCGGGCTGAACGACGTCGCAGACCCGTCCCGCACCTTCCTGTCGGAGCGCGCCCACGGCGCCGTCGGCTCCGTCATGGTTCCGACGCTGGAGGGCACCCGGCCGTTGCTGGTGGAGGTGCAGGCGCTGACGAGCCCGTCGCTGCTTCCGGCGCCGCGCCGGGTCGCGTCGGGCATCGACTTCAACCGGCTGCTGCTGGTCTGTGCGGTGCTGACGCGCCGCGCCGGCGTGTCGCTGGCGAACGAGGACGTCATCGTCAACGTGACCGGCGGGCTGAGGATTGACGAGCCCGCCGCCGACCTGGGCGTTGCGCTGGCGATCGTGTCGAGTTTACGCAACGCCCCTGTGGCGGCCGACCTTGCCGCCGTCGGCGAGGTCGGCCTCAGCGGCGAGGTGAGGCGGGTTCCGCAGCTCGACAGGCGGATCGGCGAGGTGAGCAGGCTCGGCTTCCAACGCTGTCTGGCGCCGGCCGGAGACGGCCCGAAGAGCAGCGCCGGCCCGGAAGCCGCGGTGGTCACGACCGTACGCGAGGCAATCGCCGCCGCATTCCCCCACAGCGCACGCCCGCAACGAGCCGGCCGGTCTATTGGCTAGATCCGCGGAACACGGCTTGGGGGCTGTTGAGAAACGGGACCCGGTTTCCTTGTAGTCCGCTAGTCGATGTCGTCTGAGGAAAAAGCCTGGAACGCCGCGTCGATATCGTATCGCAAGTGAGGGGCGTCGCCGGCTTGGCCGGACGTTAGTGCACGTGGCATGTACATGCCCGCGTTGACGGTTTTCACCTTGTCGTTAATGCCCAGCGCCATCTTGACGCTGGCAGGATGTAGTTCTCTTCGTTCTTTACTCAGTTCGGTCATCACTACGTCCTCCGGCACAGGCTGTCGGGTGTCGGAATACACTTTTGCGACTATCGCCGCAACTGATTCAAACAGGTCCTTGTCTGGCCGAGAGTAGCCATGTTCCTTGAGGCCATACATCCCCTTTCTGCCTATCCATACTATCCCGAGGGCTTCACTGCTCGGCTCGGAAAGCGCCGCATGCCAGCTCCTGGTTGTGGATCTGCTGTCGGGAAACAGCCTAGCGCATTCTTCCGAGATCTCTTCGTAGTGAGCAGCTCGACCTAACGAACGCAGGGCCTCACGGACCATGCGCGGTCGCGTCCAGGACTTGACGCGACGGCTCCAGTATTCTTCTTCGGCCTGACGCAGGCGGTCGGCATCGGCTTGGGACAAAAACGGAAGTAGCGCGGGCTGGAATTGTCGGTGGTAGTTGTCGTCGTTTCGCAGATAGGAATAGTACTCTGAAATGTCGTCCGCCGTCAGGATGCTCGTTCTCAATTCCTCAATATGAGTGAGGTTCAGACCCGAAACGAGGAACAGGAGTCCATGCCAAGGCGTCAATGACGAGTCTGGAAGGAGTAGTGAGCCACCGGATCGGATGAAATCGGCGACAAGGCCGAGTTGGAATTGCCATCGGTAAATGCGATGGCGCAGCTTGCGCAGGGCTTTCTCTTCTATCTGGCGGATGCGCTCTCTAGTGACACCGAGGTCGCTGCCAATTTCCTCGAGCGTATGTGTGCGGCCATCATCCACCAAGCCGAACCGGAGTTGGATGACCCTGCTCTCACGTTGACTCAAGGTGTTCAGGACTCGCGTGCCCGCAGTGCGAAGGGACAGATCTAGCCATTGAGGTTGCTCTCTCGCCGAGAGGCCGTGGAGGGCTTGGTGAAACAGGCTGCCCTGAGGTACGTCTCTCAGGAGAGATACCCAAGGAAAGACGAACGTGGATGGTACTGACCCATCGGCGACCATGGCCCAATCTTTGCCTGCGTCCACCAGGCTCTCGGGGGGTCTGATCCAAATCATGTCGTCAAATGCCAACGCCATCGCGCGCGCGAGTTGTGCAGAAGTCACGTGATTGACTTCTAACTTGGCCCACCGCAATGTTGAGTACACCCACCATCGCTTGGCCACGCCAACGCCCAGATAGCGGGAGTACCGTGTAGGCTGGCTATAGATTCCATCTAGCCGCAACAGAGTTCCTTCGGCACATCGAGCGTCAAGAGCGCTCTTCACGGATTCCTCTAATCCTTCCCAATCCGAGTAGTCCGTGACGTTCGGGGCCGTAAACGCGCGCGGGCGCTCCGCTAACAGGGAGATGGCAGTGTCAATCTGTTCGCTGATGGTCGCCATTTCTACGGTGCGACGGTGTTCCCTGAGGCTATCGCTTCGCCAGCAGACCCTACCGATTTCATGATGCTATTCCACTTCAGTGTATCAGGGATAGCATCCATATCTTCGACATAACGACGGAATGTTATGTATTGGGCCAACCACTTAGGCGACAATCCGGCGTGTCGCTCCAAGTGACCGTAGGGGTCTTCCAGTTGGCACCCGTGCTGGGCAAGTTCCTCGTCGAGCTTGTGAACGATGTTGCCTAATTCCCACGCTTTCTTGGCCGGCAGAGCGGTCTTCGATCGACGCAGCGCCGCCACGTCCTGCTGCCACTGACGGATGTCCCTCAGAGCAGTTCGATACTTGGCAGTGGCGGCTCGCATAGTCTCAGCAGGATCTTCTCGGAGCAGCGCGAGGTCCCGAAGGGGTGCCGAGGCTCTATAGTCTCCCCCCCGCCTCTTGAATGCGACTCCAGCATAGGCTTCTTGCTTATTCGTCACGATTGCCCCCAAGCGCCGATGAACTTGTCCACGTAGCTGATGCCTTGATCGGGCTCGATCAGATCTGACTTGTCCAACGCGACGCCGATTGCGAACATGCAGTAGGTGAGCCTGGCTTGGTCCTGGTTGACTCGCTTGCGATAGGCAGTATGGCCGCTATTGATGATCACAGTATCGGAATCGAGCCAGGCTGTCTCGCCCCGATCGGGATGGTCTTCGAAGGCAACCCTGGGTCCCTGATTGTTCCGTGACCTCCGGCGCTTTGCCGGTGTGCTGCCTTGTTCGTCCGCCCTACGTGAAGTGCCACCGCTGCCGGTCGCGCTTGGATCGATGCTATCATTCTTGGACGTTTCGATATCTTTGGTTCTCTCGGTCTCCGGGGACGTAAGCGTAGTTCCCGAAGCATCCTTTCGCAGGCGCTGTGATCGGCGAAGCAGTCCGTCAAAGTCCTGTAGCTCGGGCAGGCTCTTGACCATCCGAATCAATTCCCGTTCCAGCTTCGCCGATAGCTGGTTTCGGTGTGGCTCTACGACAGCAATCCCGTGTTGGGCGAGGAAGCTCCTCAACTCTTCGCGAATGGGATTTAGAAGACGGCTCAATCCCCGCGACCGGCCGGGTCCGCCCCTTAAGTCACTCTTGTTCGTGGTCAGGTAGTGGATGAGTTCGGGAATCTCGACGATTCCAAACAACCTGGCTCCCAGTAGACCGGTAGAAAGACCGAACAGCTCCGTCTTGATTGCCTTGCCATATGTACACAGCAGGACGCCGTAGGCACCGTCCCCGAGCGGTCCATCGCGCTCTGAGATGCCAAGCGCCCCCCAGCCTATTGGGCGATTCCCCAAACGAAGTTTGAGTGGCTGCACCTTCTTCAGGTGGGCCTGGTCCGAGAGACTCTGATCTTCAATGGGTGACTTGTTGATCCGGAACCGTGGGCGGGTCGGATAGATCCCGCCGGTCTCATATGCCCTGAGAAAGTCTGTAGTGAAGAGTGGCCAGTAGTGGCGTCTTAGGACCGCAACGATATATTCGGCATCGACATCACGTAGGTCTTCATCCTGTCGAAAATGTACCGTGACGCGTGTCCCGTCAGTCTTCAAGGGTTCGGAGTCCATACGATTCCATCGGAGGGATCCGCTCTCGTGCCAGCGCCAATCGGATGCACGAGTCATGCCGTCGCATCGGGTCTCGGTGATCACCCGGTTCGCGATATTGAAACTAATCTTCGCACCCATCCCAGCGAATCCGATGCCTTCACCCCTGGTCTTCAACTCGGTAGCGAAGTCGTGATATTGCTCGAAAGTTTCTCGGTCCATCCCATTTCCGTTGTCCTCCACGATGAGGACGCGATTGTCGCTATTCCATCCTAGGCGGATCTCGCCTGCTTTCGCGTCGAGGGCGTTGGCAACCAGCTCTGTGACGACGACATCGAACGTGGCATCGCCGTACATATCGGCAAGGTCTCGAACCAGTTTTCTGAAGTTAACCCTACTGTGCTGTTCTTGCATCTCGGTCAGTCCATACTCTTCTTGCGGCGATACCCTGCGCACGCTACGGTTGTGACCGGTGTATCGCCAACGCCGTGCCGCTTGCACGACCGATACAATGGTAGACGGCGATTGATAGCCGTGCAAACGCGGGATGGCACCAAATGCTGTAGAATCGTCCGTGCTCCTATTCCCGCCTGTGTGGGATTCATTGACAGCGGAGGAACGAACCCAAATGCGCGTCATCGACTACCGCAGCGACACGAAGAGCCTTCCCACGCCCGAGATGCGACGGGCGATGGCGGAAGCCGAGCTGGGCGACGACGTCGCCGGGGAGGACCCGACCGTCAATCGGCTCGAGGCCATGGCGGCCGAGATGCTGGGCAAGGAGGCAGCGGTGCTCGTCAGCAGCGGCACGCAGGGTAACCTGATCGGCATACTGGCCCAGTGCCGGCGCGGCGACGAGATCATCCTCGGCGACAAGTCGCACATCTACAACGCGGAGAGCGGCGGGCCGTCGGTGCTCGGCGGCGTCGTGCTGCACCCTCTGCCGAACGACGGCCGGGGGATGATCGACCCGGCTGCCGTGGAGCAGGCCATACGCCCGGACGACGTGCACTACGCGCCGACCACGATGGTCGTGCTGGAAAATACGCACAACGCGGCCGGCGGCACCGTGCTCACCCCGGAGGACACGGCCAGCGTGGCCGACGTGGCCCATGCCAACGGCCTTGCCGTGCACCTCGACGGCGCGCGCATATTCAACTCCTCCGCCTACCTGGAGACGCCGGTGTCCGAGCTGGTCAAAGACGCCGACACCGCCACCTTCTGCCTGTCCAAGGGCCTGGGCGCGCCGGTGGGCTCGGTACTGTGCGGGACCGAAGACGTGATACGGGAAGCTCGTCGCTGGCGGCAGATGCTCGGCTCCGGGATGAGGCAGGCGGGCATCATCGCGGCCGGCGGAATCGTCGCGCTGGAGAACGTAGAGCGGCTCGCCGAGGACAACGCCAACGCCCGCAGGCTCGCCGAGGGACTCGCCGATATCCCCGGTATCGAGATCGAGCCGGAGCGCCTGCAGACCAACCTGCTCTTCTTCGAGGTCACCAACGGCCGGTCGGCCGAGATGGCGCAGCGCCTCGAAGCGCGGGGAGTGAAGGTTGGAGAGCGCGCGGGGACGAGCTGGCGGCTCGCCACCCACCACGACATCGCCCCGGACGACATCGACTACACCCTCGCGGTCTTCCAGTCAGCCTTCGCGGAGTAGCCCCGGGCCACGGCGCGGGTCTCGAACACGGTCCCGCGTCTCTAGCCGTCGTCGTCTTTCCCCTCGGCCCACCATTTGCGGAGGCGGTCGGCCACCTCGGGTTCGTAGCCTTGGTCGGTCGGCGTGTAGTAGCG
Source organism: Dehalococcoidia bacterium (assembly GCA_965261815.1). Lineage (GTDB taxonomy): Bacteria > Chloroflexota > Dehalococcoidia > Lucifugimonadales > CAZENU01 > CAZENU01. The sequence continues at coordinate 976,152 of CBDHDR010000002.1, read as the reverse complement.
GCGGCCTCTGAGGCGGTCGGGCAGGTTCCGCATCGGGGCGAAGTGGCCTTCGTGGTCGTGCGAGTACTTGTAGCCCTCGCCGTGGCCCATCTGCCGCATCAGCGGTGTCGGCGCGTTGCGCAGGTGCATCGGCACGGGATCGTTGCGGCTGCGGCGCACGTCTTCCAGGGCGGCGTCTATGGCCTTGTACGCGGAGTTGCTCTTCGGCGCCGTCGCCAGGTAGACGGTCGCCTCGGCCAGCGGTATGCGCCCCTCCGGCATTCCGATGAAGTGGACGGCCTGCTGAGCCGCCACAGCCACGGACAGCGCCTGCGGGTCGGCCATGCCGACGTCCTCGGCGGCCAGGACGACCAGGCGCCGCGCTATGAACAGCGGGTCCTCGCCCGCCTCGATCATCCGAGCAAGCCAGTAGATCGCCGCGTTGGGGTCCGAGCCGCGCATCGACTTGATGTAGGCCGAAATGGTGTCGTAGTGCTGGTCGCCGGCGCGGTCGTAGAGCTGCGTGCGCTGCTGCACCGCGTCTTCGACCGTCTCCAGCGTGACGCGCCGGACGCCGTCCTCGTCGGGCGCGGTCGCGTCGGTGGCGAGCTCCAGGGCGTTGAGCGCGATGCGGGCGTCGCCGTTCGCGACCGTCACCAGCGCGGTCACGGCGTCGTCGGCGACAGCGGATTTAAGGGCTCCGAGCCCGCGCTCGGGGTCCTTGGCGGCGCGCCTGACGAGCGTCTCGACCTGATCGTCCGTGAGCGCCTTCAGCGTGAAGACGCGGGCGCGGGAGAGCAGGGGAGATATTACCTCAAAGGACGGGTTCTCCGTCGTGGCGCCCACCATCACGACGGTGCCGTTCTCGACGTGCGGGAGGATGACGTCCTGCTGCGCCTTGTTGAAGCGGTGGATCTCGTCGATGAAGAGAATCGTACGCTGGCCGTGCATGCCGAGCCGCTCGCGGGCTTCCTTGACGACACGCCGCAGGTCGGCCACGCCGGAGCCGACGGCGCTGATGGGGCTGAAGTGGCTGCTGGTCAGCGAGGCGATCAGGCTCGCCAGCGTGGTCTTGCCCGAGCCCGGAGGGCCCCAGAGGACCATCGACGGAATCCGGTCGGCTTCGATGGTCCTGCGCAGCGCCCTGCCGGGGCCGACGACGTGTTCCTGTCCTACGAACTCGTCGAACGACCTCGGACGCATCCTGGAAGCCAGGGGAGCGTCGCGCCTGAGTTCACTATTCGCGCGGTGTTCGAACAGCGTCAACGGTTCACCCCGGAGCGCGCGGCGTGCGCTGCGACAGAACGAGCTCCGCTACGTCGCCGCCTTGTTTGTGGCGGAGCCGACGGCGCTCAACAGCGCCTCCTCTTCGTCCGGCAGGACGGTCCGCGGATCGAGGACGACCGCCTCGTTCTCGATGCGGGCTACGACGGGCGGGTCGGCGGCCCTCAGCGCGGCGGCGAGACCGGTCGCGCCTCCCGACGCGCCTCCCGCGTCGAGACGCACCAGGCTCGTGGGCAGGGTCTCGTCCGGCAGGCTGCCTCCGCCTATGGCGGACCGGCCGGGACCGACGGAGCATCCGGCGCCCAGCGTCTCGGCCCACCGCCTCGCCCTGGCTTCCAGCGACTCGGCGGACGCCGACAGCATCCGCCACACCGGGACCGTCTCCGTCGCCTCTTCCTTTACATAGTGCACGAGAGTGGCTGTGAGCGCGGCTATGCTCAGCTTGTCGATGCGGACCGCGCGAGCCAGCGGGTGTTTGGATACCAGGGCGACCAGCTCCGCGTCGCCCGCGATGATTCCGGCCTGCGGCCCGCCGAGCAGCTTGTCGCCAGAAAAGAACGCCAGTGGCACGCCGGCTGCCACGCTCTCCTGCGGCATCGGCTCGTGGGCCAGCCCGAACCGGGTCGTGTCTAGCAGACAGCCGCTGCCCAGGTCGTGCAGCACCGGGACGCCGCGCTGGCTTCCCAGGGCCACGAGCTCCGACAGCTCGGGCGCCGCGGTGAAACCCGCGATCTTGAAGTTGCTGGCGTGGGCCGACAGGATGGCGCCGGTGCGGTCGGTGATGGCGGCTTCGAAGTCTCGCACGTAGGTCCGGTTCGTCGTGCCGACCTCCACGAGCTCCGCGCCGCTCTGCCGCAGCACGTCCGGGATGCGAAAGCCGCCGCCGATCTCGATAGCCTCGCCCCGGGATACGATGACCTCTTTGCCCGCGGCGACCGCCGCGAGCCCGAGTAGCAGCGCGGACGCGTTGTTGTTGACCACCATCGCCGCCTCGGCGCCGGTGATCTGGCAGACGAGCGCGGATACGCGGGCCTGACGCGACCCCCGCCGGCCGGTGTCCAGGTCGAGCTCCAGATCGCCGTAGCCCCTTCCGGCGCGCTCGACGGCGGCCAACGACTCCTTGCTCAGCGGAGCGCGGCCGAGGTTGGTGTGCAGTATCACCCCCGTCGCGTTGACGACGTGGTTCGGCCAGGGCCGCCAGCTCGCCGCCGCGCGGTCCTCGACCGACGCGGCGACCTCGTCTACCGCGGGCGCCTCGTCGCCTGCGCGCACCGCCTGCCTTGCGGCGTCGAGCACCGACCGCACGAGCTCGACGACCGCGTCGTGGGAGTAGAGCTCGACGAGCCGCTGCACGCGGTCTTCCGACAGCACGCGCTGCACACTCGGAATGTCTCTAAGTGTCATCCCAACTGCTCCCTGCTCCGTACGCGGTCATTATATCCCAGGGCGGCGCCTGTGCCCCGGCCACCGCCGACGTGCCGGCACCTCAGCCCGGAGCGATTGGACGACTTCACGGCGCCGTGCCGGGACGCGCTGAGTTTTGACGCCTATCCGTGCTTACGATACGCTGTGGAGTGCGGGCTTCAGGGGCCAAGGACATGCCGGCCGGTCGCACTCCGCGGCCTGCCTCGGGGTCATCGGAAGCCGTCTGCCGGGTGGGGACGTTGAATCGAGCCGTCGCCTGTGCGTATGCCGTAGTCGCCGCCCTCCTGGTGGCATCCTGCGGCGAGCAGGCCGGAGACCCGGCGCCGATTGCGCCGACCGCTCTGGCCGCCATGCCCGCGACGCCCGGAGCAATGGCTGCGCCGGGCGCGACGGCCTCCCCTCTGCCTGCGACTCCCATTCCTTCGACGCCGATCGCTACGCGTACTCCGACGGCCACGCCCTCGCCGACTGCCACGCCCACGCCTCCGGCCACGCCTACGTCGACGGCCACACCCCCGGCCACGGCTACCCCTACCGCGGAGGAGGCCGCCGCCGCCCGGCTGTCCGACTTCAGCCCGTGGGTACAGAGCCCGCCGGACCGCATGCACGTCAGGGCGGCCGGGGCGCTGGTCGGCGTCTGGCTACTCGACGCCGACCTCGGCGAGCTGATCGCCAAGATGCCGTGGGTCTCCGACGGAATCGCAGCCCAGGAGGCGTCCGCCCTCGACAGCCTGCGCAGGGTCACCGTACGCGACGTTGCACTTGGAGAGCGGATACTGCGATATTCCTGGCTCGCTGACGGGATCGCATCTCAGGACAACGCCGTGCTCGCTCTGCTTGTCGACATTGCCGACCGGGACCTCATGATGGCGAAGACCGTCGCTGGCTACGCCTGGGTAGCCGACGGCACCACCGAAGCCGAACGGCAGACACTGCGGTCGATGGCGGATGTTGCTGAGAACGGCCGTGAGCTGGTCAGGGCGATAGCGGGGCTGCCGTGGATAGCCGACGACATATCCGAGGACGAGGCGGGGGCCATCTCTTCCCTGATTTCACTTGCCGAGACCGACATTGCACTTGCTCAGGCGGTAGTCGAGCTCTCGTGGATGGCCGACGAAATAGACGCACATGAGACGGTGGCGCTCTCGTCCTTGGACGAACTTGCCGTGCTCGACGTGGAGTTCGCTCGGACGATAGCAGGACTGCCTTGGGTGGTCGACGGCATCGCCGTCGCCGAGACTGGGGCAATCGCACCGCTGATCTCGCTCGCCGGAATCGATGTGGAGTTCGCTCAGGCAGTGGTGGGCTTGCCCTGGGTCACCGACGGCATAACCGGAGACGAGGCGGGAGCGCTTTCGTCCCTTGACGTGCTTTCCAGAGCGGACCTGACGATCGCTCAGATGGTAGTTGGGTTGTCTTGGGTGGTCGACGGTATTTCCGAAGACGAGCGATGGGCAATCGCGCCGCTGGTATCGCTTTCCGGGACCGACGTTGCTCTTGCCCGGACGATCGCCGGACTTTCTTGGGTGGTCGACGAGATATCCGCAAACGAGATGGCCGCGCTGTCGTCCCTGGACGTGCTTGCCGATCACGACGTGGAGCTCGCTCGGACGATAGCGGGCCTGCCGTGGGTGGCCGACGGGATCTCCCAACCCGAGAGTTGGGCGCTCGGGTCTTTTGACGGTCTTGCCGCCAGCGACAGGCTGGAGTTCGCCCGTACGATATTGGGTCTGCCGTGGGTGACCGACGACATCACCACAGCCGAGGCGGGGGCAATCTCTTCCCTGATTTCGCTTGCCGAGAGCGACGTTGCATTTGCTCAGGCGGTAGTTGGGCTTTCCTGGGTGACCGACGGCATATCCGAAGACGAGCGGTGGGCAATCGCGCCGCTGGTTTCTCTTGCCGGGAACGACCTGGAGTTCGCTCAGGTTGTGATAGGCCTGCCGTGGGTGAGCGACGACGTGACCGAAGACGAGATGGCCGCGCTGTCGTCTCTGGATGTGCTTGTCAGAGCCGACCTGACGCTCGCTCAGGCTGTCGTGGGTCTGCCGTGGGTGACCGACGGCATAACCGAAGACGAGTTGGGGGTGCTTGCGCCGCTGGCTTCGCTTGCCGTGCACGACGCGGAGTTCGCTCGTACGGTAGTGGATCTGCCGTGGGTGACCGACGGCATATCCGAAGACGAGAGGTGGGCAATCGCGCCGCTGGTTTCTCTTGCCGTGCACGACGCGGAGTTCGCTCGTACGGTAGTGGATCTGCCCTGGGTGACCGACGGCATATCCGAAGACGAGAGGTGGGCAATCGCGCCGCTGGTTTCGCTTGCCGATCACGACGCGGAGTTCGCTCGGACGGTGGTTGGGCTGCCGTGGGTGATCGACGGCATATCCGAAGACGAGAGGTGGGCAATCGCGCCGCTGGTTTCGCTTGCCGAGACCGACGCGGAGTTCGCTCGGATGGTAGCGGGTCTGCCGTGGGTGACCGACGACGTAACCGACGCCGAGATGGCGGCGCTCTCATCCCTGGACGTGCTTGCCGATCACGACGTGGAGTTCGCTCGGATGGTAGTGGGCCTGCCGTGGGTGATCGACGGCATAACCGACGCCGAGATGGCGGCGCTCTCATCCCTGGACGTGCTTGCCGATCACGACGTGGAGTTCGCTCGGATGGTAGTGGGCCTGCCGTGGGTGATCGACGGCATATCCGAGGATGAGCAGTGGGCAATCGCGCCGCTGGTTTCGCTTGCCGTGCACGACGCGGAGTTCGCTCGGGCTGTAGTGGGTCTGCCGTGGGTGATCGACGACGTAACCGAAGACGAGATGGCCGCGCTGTCTGCTCTGGACGTGCTTGCCGATCACGACGTGGAGTTCGCTCGGACCATAGCGGGCCTGCCGTGGGTGGCCGATGGAATTGCCCTGTTGGAGAGCTGGGCGCTCCGCTCTCTTGACGGTCTCGCCGCCAGCAACAACGTGGCGTTCGCTAAGACGGTAGCAGGTCTGCCGTGGATGGCCGACGGAGTTACCCAACCTGAGAGTTGGGCGCTCCGGTCCTTCGATGGGCTTGCCGCCGGCAACAACCTGGAGTTCGCTCAAACGATAGCGGGTCTGGAGTGGGTGGCCGACGACATTACCCTGGCCGAGGCAGGGGCAATCTACTCCATGCGGTCGCTCAATGAGGATGGCCTGATGGATGAGTTGGCCAAAGAGCCCTGGTTCGCCGACGGCCTGGACGACGAAGACGTGTCGTTGTTGACGACCCTGAGCACCATTCGCGACCGCTCTACCAAACTGTACGACGACCTCGTCCGGTCCCGCCACGTCAGGTCGGCGAGCATCACTCTGCCTATGGCCGGCAAAGTCCGCCTGTGGGCATTTCAGGCCACCCCGTTCCCCGCGGACGAGGATACGCTGCAGATGTTGGAAGAGGCCGTGCGGTCGGCCGAGGCGTTCATGGCGGCGCCGTTCCCCGTGGCCGACGTGATCCTGGCGGTCCCGTCCGAGACCGTGCACGGGTTCCATCCGGGCGGCGTAAGTTTCGGTCCGTTCCTCACGGTCACGAGGTACGAGACGGACGAGCTCGTACCCTGGCTCGTATATCACGAGGTCGGCCACTACTACCTCTATGGTGGCATCGGCCCACAGTGGCTCAGCGAAGGCGGCGCAAACGTCATAGCGGTGTACACGAGAGGCCGTATCGGGCTGGAGGACCTGCGGGACCGCAAGCCGACGGTTCTTGAGGTCGTGGAATCGGAGTGCTTCGCCGAGGGGATATCGAATATTGGAGAGCTGAACGAGCGCCTCCTTGTAGACCCCGATGCATTCGGCTGCAACTACAGCATGGGTGAGCTTTTCTTGCTCAGCATGGTCGAGACGCTGGGCGAGCGGGCGACTTCGGCGGCACTGAGGGAGTCGTACCTGACGTCCAGGTCCGAGCTCCGGCCCGTGACGGAGGCGGAGATCTTCGACGCTTTCCTGAAGCACACGCCGCCCGGGCTCGAAGGCGAGTTCCTGGCGCTCTATCAGGAGCTGCACGGCGGCTCCTACGACGACGATGAGGACTCCTGAAGCTCCGCGCGTCCACGCGGTCGCTTCACGCCTTTCCGCAGACCTTGCGTAACTCCCGTTGCGGGGGACAGCGTGGCGGAGATCCCTGGACTGTGTCAGGGCCCTGCCGCGAGATTCCAGGGCCTTTCGGTTGTTGGCCGCGGTGCGAGCGGAGCAGCGCCTATCGGCTTGGTCCCGAACTTTCCTCGCCGAGTGCGGCCGCGGCCGATTTCGGGGAAAATGTGCCAATTTGTGCCATTCTGCGCCACGCCCTATCTGAGCGGTGTCCCACCGTGGCACAAAATGTCATACTGGTGTGTCACGGCATCCTGTGGATAGTGGGGGAATCGGCCCCGCGACGCGGTTCGACGCGCGCGGGCTCGATCTATCTGCTGGCGAGTGCTTGTCACGAGGACAGAGTAGCACGGATGTACTGCCCGGTTCAATGGCCTCTACGAATAATCGAAAGGCCCTGGCGAGATTCGCTTTGTGTTGATTCTTCGTCCGGGTTTGCTAGAATGTTGTTCGGGCGACGACGGGCCCATCGTGTATGCGCGTAATAGGGATCACGGGTGGTATCGGCACGGGGAAAACGGAGGTCGCCACGCTCCTGAAGGCGCTGGGCGCGGAGGTCATCGACGCCGATCTCGTAGCCCACGAGACCTACGCCCCGGGGACGGAGGGGTTTTCGGAGGTGGTCGCCGAGTTCGGCGATGGAGTCCTCACCGCGTCGGGGCACGTGGACCGACGCCGACTCGCCGATATCGTATTCGAAGACCGGGCCGCCTTGGAGCGGCTGCAAGACATAGTGCATCCGCGGGCAAGGGCCGCCGTCGCCGGCAAGTTACAGGGTATGCGTGAAGGCCGGGTCGAGGCGGCCGTTCTGGTTGCGCCGCTGCTGGTGGAGGCGGGCTGGACCGATCTCGTCGACGAGGTCTGGGTCACGGTCGCGGAGACCGATAGCGTCGTAGGTCGAGTCGGCCGACGCGACGGTCTCGCTCCTGACGCCGTCAGGGCGAGAATCGAAGCGCAGGCTTCGGAGGAGGAGCGCCTTGCGTGCGCCGATGCCGTCATAGACAATGGCGGCGGCCTCGACGAATTGCGGACGCGAGTGACCGAGTTGTGGAACCAGAGAATGCGGAAAGACAGGAGCCAGGACCAATAGCATGACGACCCCGACTCAAACGCTGTACCGCAGCTACATAATCGAAGAATACTTCATGACCGAGGAGCCGTTCTACGTCCCGGTCGGCGACGAAATCGAGCTGTTCGAGGCCGCCTACCGGGAGAAGATCCCGGTGCTGTTCAAAGGGCCGACGGGCGTCGGCAAGACGCGATTCGTCGAGTACATGTCCTATCGGTTGGGAACTCACCTCACGAAGGTGAAGAATCGGTCCGATCAGGACGGCGCTTCCGAAGACGGCCGGAATCGCGCCAACGTTCCCCTGGTTACGATCGCCTGTCACGAGGACCTGACCGCCAGCGATCTGGTTGGCCGCTTCCTGCTGGAGGGCGCGAGCACGGTCTGGGTCGACGGGCCGCTCACGAGAGCCGTCAAGGCCGGCGGCATCTGCTACCTGGATGAGATCGTGGAGGCGCGAAAGGACACCACAGTACTGATTCACCCGCTGACCGACCACCGGCGCATCCTGCCTATTGAGAAGCGCGGCGAGCTTCTCGAAGCGGCGGACGGCTTCCTGCTGGTGATGTCGTACAACCCCGGCTACCAGAGCGCGCTGAAGGACCTGAAGCACAGCACGAGACAGCGGTTCGTAGCCATCGAGTTCAAATCTCCCCCGCTGGAGATTGAGACGCAGATCGTCCAGCACGAGGCGGGGGTCGACGAGGCCACGGCCCGCCAGCTCGCCAAGCTCGGTCAGAAGGTGCGCAACCTGAAGGAGCACGGTCTGGCCGAGGGCGCGAGCACCCGGCTTCTCATCTACGCGGGACGGCTGATGACACAGGGGATCGCCCCTCGTCGGGCCTGCCAGGTGGCCGTCAACTGGGCCGTCACCGACGAGCACTCGATTCAGGACAGCATCGAGGAAGTGATCACCTCGATCTTCGAGTGATGACGCGCGTTTCCCAATGCGATTCTACGGGCCCGCCCGTCGATGGAGAATAGGCTCCGTGCGGCCTGAAGTTGGCGATGGCTCTCGCAACGGCTCGCCCGCCCGCTTGGGCCATGCGGGGGAGTCAGGCACGATGGAGGCGGTTCGTCGCGTGCTGGCCGAGAGTCCCAGGCGGACCCTGGACGACCCGGGCCTCGCTCCGGCCGGCGTGATGCTCCTGCTGTATCCCAAAGACGAAGGCTACGCCATTCTGCTGAACAAACGGAGCGACACGGTCGACAACCACAAGGGCGAGGTGTCCTTCCCGGGCGGCCGCAAAGACGAATCGGACGCCAGCCTGATGCACACCGCGCTGCGGGAGACGCACGAGGAGATGGGGGTTTGTCCTGAGGACGTCGACGTCCTCGGAAAGCTGGACGAGGTCGCTACGGTATCGAAGTACGCCATAAGCGCGTTCGTCGGCGCCATACCGGAGGGATATCGTTTCACCCCGAGCCGTGCGGAGGTCGCCGAGATAATCGAGCTTCCGGTCGGGCCGTTGGTCGGCGGCGCCTTCGATCGAAACGAAACGCGCCTGGTCGACGATCGGCCGGTCAGATGGCCGTCGTACGCGTACGACGGCCGGGTCATATGGGGCGCGACCGCGCGCGTTCTCGCCCGGTTCGTGGAGCTGGTGTCGCATGGAGCCGACAAGGAGTTGACTTGGACGACGCAGACGGCCTGACCAGAGAACGGCTGGTCGAACACCTGGGGGATGCCGCGCCTGAGACGCGGCAGCAGTTCGAGGCGGCGTGGGACGAGCTGGCCGGGTCTTTGACCGAGTCCCAGCTCTCCGAGTGGGCGGCCGTCGGGCTGGGCGTGCTCTCCACGGTAGGCCGCTCTTCCGAGCCCGCCGACGCCTTCCTGAAGGCGAGCCCGCAGATCGCGGCCCTCATGCCGTTCTCCTACTTCCTCAGGTGGGCACGGAGCGGCCGGGCCCTGTGCGAAGAGTCGTCCGCGATCGCCGCGGCCTACTTCGTGGCCAGCCCCGGGGCGATGAGCAAGCTGAGGTCGCGCCACATCGAGGGCTGGGCCGCGATGGGCAGCGGGCTGTACAAGGGGACGTGGAAGTCCAGCACACTCGCGGCGAAGTTCTTCGAGAAGAGCCCGGAGCTGCTGGGCACGATGACGGTCAAGGAGCTTCAGAGCTTCGTCGCGCTGCTCGACGTCGTGGCCCGACGCTCGTCCGACCTCGCGGCCGAGTGTCTCGGTCTGAGTCTGCGGGTGTTTCCACTGCTGCCGGACGGCAAGGAGGTGTTCATATCTCTCGCCGCGGCGCAGGTGCAGACGAACTGGCGGCAGGTCAAGGCGCTGTTCGATTCCTCGGCCAAGGCGCTGCCGGACGTTAAAGCGGCGGAGCGCGTCCGGTTCCTGGGATTGACCGACCGGCTTCGCAAGGGCGGCTACGCGAATCCACCGGTCGCCATGCTCGAGATCTCGCGGTCGCTGTCCGAGCTTGGCGACGACGATCACGAGCACATGCTGACTCTGGCCGAGCGCCTGCTGGATATCTCGCCCGCCGCGGTGACCGAGTTCACCAGGTCATGCCCCGCGGTGCTCGCGCGAATCACGCCTGCCCAGCTCGACCGCTGGTTCGAGGAGGGGGTGCGGCTCTTCGAGCAGAACGAAGACGCCGGACTCGCCTTCTTCCGCGTCGAATCGGCCTCCGCCCAGGAGATGCTGGAGGTGCTGTCGTCCAGCGTCGAGTTCGATCGCGTCAAGGGCGTGATGGAGATGTACTGCTGCGCGCTGGCCGGCGCCGACGTCAAGCTGGCGGCCAGCGAGGAGCTGGCCGAGAAGAACATCGGCTGGGTATCCGACGAGGCACCCTCCACAGAGGGGTCGACCGTCTTTGTTCCCTCCCAGGTCGGCAAGTACGGCACCAAGGACGAGAACTTCGCGCTGCTGAAGGTGGTCTCGACACACCAGGTGGCCCACCTGGAGTTCGGCAGCTTCGGCTTCGAGTACGAACGGCCGTCGGAGCTGTTCACGGACCTTCGGCCCAGGATGACGAAGAGAGAAGCGCGCCCGGCAGCGGCCGACGTCGCGGAAGGGGAGGGCGTCGAGCGCGTCTGGCTGACGGACATGCAGCGGTTCTTCGATGCCTTCGAACAACGCGCCCTGGCTCTGGACGTCTTCACCGTGGTCGAAGACGGCAGGCTCGACGCCCGGGTCAAGTCGGAGTACCCGGGCATAAGGTCCGCGTACGTGACGGTGCAACGGGACGCGCTGGTGGGCAGGCCCGAAATCCGGTCGCTCCCCGCCCGCGAGGCGCTGGTCGAGTTCCTCGTCCGGTACAGCCTGTTGCAGAGCGGTCGGCTGGAGGCCCCGACAAAGTACGTGGCCGAGGTGCGCAAGATCGTGGCGATCGCGCGGCGCGTGCTCGTCGACACCGCCACCGTGGAGGACACCGCCGAGGCGACGATACGCATCTACGGCATTCTCGCCCAGATACCCAACGATGAGGTGGCGGCGGAGGACTGGGAGGACGTCGATATCGGCGACGAAGTCGAGGACGAGGCGGCCGATGGCGGCCTCGACGAGGCTCTCCGGCAGATCATGGAGGAGTCCGAGGGTGAGGGCGGGCCGGAGGCCGAGGAGGACTATGACCCCAGCGAGGACGTCGACTACCGCGGCGACTTCAAGCCTGAGCTGGTGCAGTTCCTCTCGCAGCTCAGACTCCAGCGGGCGGACGCCTCCGCCGAGGGCGCGGACCAGCAGATGACCCAGGAGATGCTGGAGGAGATGCTGGAGAACAGCGCCGAGCTGGACCTCGAGGGGGCCCAGGGCATGGCGCAAACCTCGAGCGAGGCGCTGTCCAGCAACATGATGAAGGAGGCTGGCCAGAGCCTGCCCGACGCGCCGCAGATGGGCCAGGGCCCGCTCGTGCACGTCGACGAGGACGGCGGCGCACTGGACCCGACGGAGCCGCAGACGTTCGCCTACGACGAGTGGGACTTCCGCGCCTACGACTACAAGCCGCGCTGGTGCATGGTGCGGCAGAAGACGATGGCCGAGGGCGACCCGGACTATTACGGGACCACCCTGGCGAGCTACGGCCCCCTCGCCAGCCAGATCAGGCGCCAGTTCGAGCTGCTGGTCCCGGAGATGTTCCGGAAGGTCCGCAAGCTCGAAGACGGCGAGGAGATCGACATCGACGAGGTGATCGAGGCCTTCATCGACATTCGTACCGGCGTCGGTCCGAGCGAGAAGCTGTTCTGGCGGCGGAACAAGATACAGCGGGACATCGCCGTCGTCTTCCTGTTGGACACGAGCGCGTCTACGGCCGAGGCCATCGAGGAGGCCCGAAGCGTGGCCGACGACTGGGAGGCGCCCGAGGACCCCGTCGAGTACATGGTCTGGCTGCGCAACCGTCGAGGCGAGGGCGCAAGACGCTCCTACAAGCGCATCATCGACCTGGAGAAAGAGGCGGTCGTACTGCTGATACACGCTCTGGAGTCGATCGGAGACATGTACGGCATATACGGCTTCTCCGGGTACGGCCGTGAGAACGTCGAGTTCTACACGATCAAGGACATCGACGAGGCCCTGTCGGAGCGCGTCAAGCGCCGCGTCGACCGCATCGCCCCGCTGCACGCCACCCGCATGGGCCCGGCCATACGTCACGCGACGTCCAAGCTGGAAGCCCAGGACGCCCGCACCAAGCTGCTGTTCCTGATCAGCGACGGGCGCCCCCAGGACCGCGGATACAGCCGGGAGGGGGTCGAGAAGGAGTACGCGGTGCACGACACGAGGAAGGCGTTGGACGAGGCCAAGGCCAAGAACGTCAACGCCTTCTGCCTGACCGTGGACAAGAACGGCCACGACTACCTGAAGACGATGTGCGCCGACATGGGCTACGAGATCCTGGACGACATCCACGAGTTGCCCCGCCGCCTGCTTCAACTCTACAAAAACCTGACGATGTGACACTCGGGCTCGGCCAGTGGCCAGAGCGGGGCGACGACAAGCTGCTCGTCCGGCTTCCGGGCGTAGGCGTCAAGGACCTGACCGTGATCATCGACGAGACGGCCCAGCACGAGAGCGGCCGTATTCTTACGCCCGCGCCGGGGTTACCCTCGAGGTGCGTAGCCGATGCGTAGGCGGGGACTATGGGAGGGGCTGCTTGGCGTGCTCGGTATCAGCGCCTTTGTGGAGCTGGTGGTTATTGGGTGTGAGACCACCCCACCGCTGACGCCCACCCCGACCGCCACAGCGACGCTGACGCCCGCCCCGACGGCCACGGCGACAGCGACGCCCACACCGGCCCCTACGGCCACGCTGACGCCGACGCCCACGGCGACTCCCACGGCCACGCTGACGCCGACTCCGACCGCGACGGTGACGCCGACACCGACCCTCACGCCAACCGCGACGCCGACGCCTACCGCCACCGCGACCGCGACGCCCACACAGACTCCCACAGCTACGCTGACGCCCACGGCGACGGCTACGCCCACGGCGACCCAGACGCCCACCCCGACCGCGACGCCTGATCTCTATCAGGAGGTCTCCCCTCCGGAGCACATGGCATTCATCTGGTGGGATTGGAACGCGGGCGAACGTGAGAGAGGCTTCGAGGAGCTCGAGTTCGCCTTCACGATCCACAACGACCCTGAGGGTCTGCCCGACGGGAACGGGCTCTACTTCATCACCTGCTGGGGCAAGATAGCCGGCACCTCGTTCTATTTCGGCTTGCAGGAAGATTACTTCGGCATACAGGAACGCCGCGGGAAGAGAGCGATATTTTCCAGATGGGATACGCGCGATCTGAACCTTGCGAGGTTCCCGGCAGAAGATGGGTGGGCCCAATCGTCGGGTCATGAAGGGGATTTCATAGGGGTGCTGCGCCTTTTGGCCTGGGGGCCCGGAGACTACGTCGCCCGGCTGGGTCCGGACGGCTCTGACGCAGACGGCGAGTGGTATGGGCTGTGGATTACCGACGTGAGCACCGAGGTCTCGACCTGGATAGGGTCACTGTGGTTCCCTAAGAAGGATGGCTCGGTCAGGATCGGGGGTTCGGTGTACTCGACGCTGGAAGTGTACGGCTTTCCGGCGTTCCGGCCCATAGATATCCCTGAGTGGCACGTGACCGTCGGGCGGCCGGCTGGCGACGGGCAGCCGGCAAGACGGGGTGATGCGGGGTACTCGATGTTCGGCAAAGACGTCCCCAACTCCGATATCCGCTACAACCGCGAGCAGGACGCGGTGGATATCCGCGTGGGCGGGCTCACTGAGCGCACGACCGCGCCGTGGGACATCTGGTTCGACCGATGAGACTATTACTGGTAGTCGTGCTCGCTGTTGGCATCTCGTGGCGATGGAGATGGGCCGCGCGGCCCCCGCCTGTGCATGGACAATCGCGAAGAGGGGTGCATGCCGATCATTATTTTTGAGGCCGGCGCAGGCCTCCTTGCAAGCTGAAAAGGGACCGGGAGGACGCGGTGCGAAGGTCGGGACCGTTTCTCCGAGCAGACTCGGGTTAGCGTATCGGGAACCATGGGCGCACCATGTGTCTCACCGTGCTCTAGTTCCCGCGTCCGGTGTGTGCACCCGCAGCGCTTTACGATGGACGGCGCACCGGCGCGGCTGTTGAACTGACAAAAAACCGACCTTGATTGGACGTATTCAGACAAGGAGTACCCGGCAATGACAGACGAACAACAGAGGACAATTCCCCTCTCTTACGTAGCGCTACCATTCGCTCCCGACTACGTCCACGACTTCATCGCGCGCTCTCTGCAACACCGAGCCGAGGCATCCGAGAGTGTGCGCGACGCGCTCAACTCGGCGATCGCGGACAGCATCAGTGTGGATGGCTTCAAGGACGCCAGCAAGGCGTCGCCGCACCAACTCGTCGATGACGTCTTCCACGAGTTAGTGCACGGCAATCGCAGGCTTGCCGCTGGGGTGCTCAGAGCGTGGACGGAGTCCCACGAAGACCTTCGCGACCTCGTTACGCGGCATCTCACCGAGTCGAAGATGCCGGCCGACGGCCCGGACCTCAAGGAGCGCGTCTTCCACTCGGCGTGGCCCAGGGCGGAATGGCTCCGCGAGATCGAGGCGATAGTCGAGAATCGCGACGACCTCGACGAAGAAGACGTCGGGATGATGCTTTGCTGCGTATCCGGTAGGTTGCCCACCGCCGGCGACGCGAGGGCCGCGATAGAGTCGCCGACGCTCCTGGGATGGCTCGATCGTCTGCGAGAGCTTCCCCACGACGCGCCCGAGTGGGTCGACGTCGAGGAGTTCACCGAGGCCGTGTACAGGATCGCCGACGAAAAGGCCACGGAGCGTGACTCCCTCCAGTCCGAGGCCCTGGCCGAGCTGCTCTCCGGGATACGGGCCGACTTCGACGCGGAGCTGCGGTACCTTGGGATCGACCTTTCGTCCTGGGAGCAGAAGGTGGACGAAGTCCCCTGGTCCGTCTCCGGGACGCTGACGCTGGCGAAGGAACTCCGCGACAATCTGGCGCGCTACCGCCCCATTCGCCCTCAGGCCGACTCCAGGGACGCGGAGGCGGCGCGCGCCGTCGAGAGATCGGAGCGCGAATCGGAGATTCTCGACATTGTCCAAACCTGGGAGATCTCAGAGACCCACCCTCAGGACCCGGACGACGAACCGCCCGCGGACGGCCCGGACGCTCCGGCGGCGGTCGAATCTCCGACCGAGGAGCAGCCCGCACCGTCCGACGATGCTCCCGACGCGGTGGAGCCCGATCCCACCGTTTCGAAGGATGAGCACGAAGCCGCACTGGGCGAGCTCGACCGGCTCAGGCGACAGGCCGAATCGATGAGGGCAGAGAACGCCCGACTGGCGCAGTCGAGCAGCGACCTCGAATCGGACAAGAGGGCGCTCGATGACGAACGCAGCGACCTGAAGGGCGAGCTCTCCCGCAGCCGCGCTATGGAAGAGACCTGGCGTCGTTCCTACGTCGACGCCAGGGCGGCCGGCACGGACGCGCCGAGCGAGCCGACGCAGCCGCCGGCCGGCGTGAACGAGGCGGTCGCCCTCGCAGAGCAGTCCTTTCCGGACCGGCTCGTCTTCGCGCTCAACTCGAAGTCCGACAGGAACAGCCAGTTCCAGAAGCCGAACGAGGTGTTCGAAGCGCTCGCATGGCTGGCCACGGTGTATCACGAGCGCCGTACGAGCCCCGGCACGCGTCCGGACTTCGACTTGCTCCTGCGGGAATCGTGCTCCGGATGGTCGTTCAAGACAGGACAGACCGAGGTAACGACGGAGCAGTTCGACGAGTGGTATTCCACGACCGTCGACGGCAAGCCTTATGAACTTGGCCCTCATCTCGGCAAGGGCAACAGCCGCGATCCGAAGAGCACGATCCGCATCGCGTTTGCCTGGGACGACGAACGCCGACGGGTGATCGTAGGTTACATAGGCCGCCATCAGCGAAACCGCCGCACGTGAGGGCGGGGCCGCGCACCCGAAATCGCCGTTGAGAGGATCGCGGTGCTGTGCTACAGTGCGGGCGGCTAGGAACGGACCCACAACGGAGCAAGAGGAAGGAAGCTCGTGGCATGAAGACATACAAGGCCGCGGTAATCGGCTGTAGCCGCATGGGCGGGTTCATCGACCACGAGGTCATGGGCCGCGAGTCGATGGTCCTGCCTTACTCTCACGCGGCGGGGTTCTACGCCTGCGGCCGTACGGACCTGGTCGCCTGCTCGGACCTCCGAGAGGACGTCATGGAGCGGTTCGGGCTGCTTTACGACGTCCCCAAGGAGCGCCAGTACACTGACTACAAGGAGCTCATCGCCAGGGAGAAGCCCGACGTCGTCAGCGTGGCGACGCAGCCCGAACACCGGGCGGAGGTCGTCATACACGCGGTCGAGAACGGCGCCCGGGCAATCTACGCGGAGAAGGCGATGGCCGCGTCGATGAGGGAAGCCGGGGACATGGTCGAGGCGGTGGAGCGCAACGGCGCCTTCTTCAACCTCGGAACCAATCGAAGATGGAGCACCGCCTACGACGCGATGAAGGACGTGATCGACTCCGGCCGGCTCGGGGCGCTCAGGTCGATCATCATCTACCAGAACACCTCGCTGTTCAACGGCTCGAGCCATAATTTCGACATCGCCCAGCGGCTCAACAGCGACCACCCCGTGGCCTGGGTGCAGGGGCATCTTCCCGAAGACTACCGCGGCGCACCCCCGAACAGCGGCGACTTCCAGTTGCTCGACGGCGACCGGATGCTCGAGGACCCCTCGGGGCACGGCATGTTCCAGTTCGAGAATGGAGTGACGGTCTACGCGCTGCTGTCCGGACGGGGCCGCGGGTTCGAGGCGGTTTGCGAGCGGGGCGTGATGACCGTTGACGAGTCGCGAGACCAGTGGCTGCTCGAAGAGCGTTCCGAAGACGGGGCGATGGCGCCCGGGGCGTTCCCCGAATTCGAACCCGCCAGTGCGACTCTGAGACTGATCGAAGACCTGGTCCACTCGCTCGACACCGGCGAGCCGGAGCGCGGCGGCGTCCGGGTGGCCTACGCCAACAACGAGCTGCTGTTCGCCTTCATCGAGTCCCATATCCGGGGCGGCGCCCGTGTCGAGCTACCGCTGAAAGACTCGAAGTTCTACCTGCTCCGCGACCGGGCTCCCAGGCAGCCCCTGTACGAGCCCCGCTCGAATTGACGCCCGGTCCTCCGCATTTCCTTCCGTGACCTCGCCAGTCCCTGGCCCACGCACCCCTCACGGGATCGATTCCTCAAACCGGAAGCCCACCGCAGTGTGGAGAAACATGGAGAAGTTGACTTGAAGACGTACCGCGCAGCGATCATCGGATGCGGATGGCGGTCGACCGGCCTGTACCCGAACTTCAGGTCGCCGTACCAATTGAGTATCTATCCCTTCTCGCACGCCCAGGCGTTCGTCGCGTGCGAGCGCACGGAGTTCGTCGCGGCCGCGGACTTCCAGCCCGATACGCTGGAGCGAGTCGGGAACGACTACGGTGTGCCGGCCGATTCCCTCTACACCGACTTCCGCGAGATGATCGACAAAGAGAAGCCCGACATCATCAGTATCGGGACCCAGCAGGAGCAGCGCGCGGAGATCACGATCCACGCGGCCGACGCGGGCGTCAAGGCGATCTACGCGGAGAAGCCGCTGACGTCTTCGCTCGCGGAAGCCGAGGCGATGGCGCAGGCCGTGGAGCGGAACGGCGTCGCATTCAACCTGGGCGCGAACCGCCGGTGGGCCGCCGGCTACGAGGTCGTCAGGGAGCTGGCAAACAGCGGCGAGCTCGGCGACCTCAAGACGATCATCAGCTACAACATGGACCCGATCTTCATCTCCGGCAGTCACTGGTTCGATCTGATCAACTGGATCAACTGCGACCGACGGGCCGTCTCGGTCCAGGCCACCCTGACGCGGGGCGGCGACGCGTTCGAGGGCGACGTAATGACGGTCGACCCGGGGGGACACGGCGTCGTCCACTACGAGAACGGCGTGACCGCCTACTGCCTGACGACGCCGCGCGGCTCGGAGAAGGAGGTCATCTGCGAGCGGGGGGCCATCTCGATAATCGGCAACGGCTCCGAGTGGCGCCTGCGCCGCCTGGGCCAGCACGCCGACCCCGGTCAGGCGGGGCCGGGCACGTCGGAGGAGTTTCCGGACTTCGAGGCGGGGAGCACCACTCTGGCGATCGTCGAGGAGCTCGTCGCCGCCATCGACAGCGGCGACCCGACGACGCGGGGCGGCATCAGGCAGGCGCAGGCCAGCAACGAGCTCATCTTCGCCTTCATGGAGTCGCACCGGCGCGGCGGACGGCCCGTCGATCTGCCGCTGGACAGCAACATCAGGCTTCAGCGGGACTTCAATCCACAGACCGAGAAGTACCGCCCGGACCGGACCCGCAGGGTGAAGTGAGACGCCCGCAACCGTCCTGAGCTGCGGCTCCTACGGCCCGTTCATCCCGAGTAGCTCCGATGGCGCATCGGCGCGTATTGAGGTACTGGCGCAGGACGGGCCTCGCTGGGCCCTACGCGCCGTCCCTGTGGAACAGGTTCAGCGCCGAGCCAGCTCGGAACCACGCCACCTGTCTTGCGCCAAACGAGTGGTCCAGCTCCAGCTCCTCGGTCGTCCCGTCGGCGTGGGTCACGGTGCAGTGGACCGGCTTTCCCGGCGCCAGGCCGCTCAGTCCGGTGAGGCTGATGCGGTCGTCCTCACGGATCAGGTCGTAGTCGTCTCGGTCCTGGAAGGTCAGCGGCAGCAGGCCCTGCTTCTTCAGGTTCGACTCGTGGATGCGCGCGAAGCTCCGGGCGATGATCGCCGCGCCGCCGAGCAGCCTCGGCGACAGGGCCGCGTGCTCGCGGCTGCTGCCCTCGCCGTAGTTGTCGTCGCCGATCACGACCCACCGCACGCCGTCCGCCTTGTACTTCCTGGCGATGCGCGACAGCGCGACGCCCTTCTCGCCGGAGAGCACGTTGGCGCCCTTGCCGGTCTCGCCGGTATGGGCGTTGACCGCGCCCATGAACATGTTGTCGCTGAACCTGTCCAGATGGCCCCGGAACCTCAGCCACGGCCCCGCGGGAGAGATGTGGTCCGTCGTGCACTTGCCCTTGACCTTGACGAGCACCGGCGCGTTCGCGTAGTCGTTGCCGTCCCAGGCCGGGAAGGGCTCCAGGAGCTGAAGGCGCTCGCTGTCGGGCGCGACGGTGATGACCACGTCGCTGCCGTCCTCGGGCGGCGGCTCGTACGTCTCTCTGCCCGGATCGAAGCCGCCGGGCGGCACCTCCGGCGCCGGCGCCGGAGGCCGCAGCTTGAAGGCCTGGCCGCCGTCGACCTGCAACTCGTCCGTCAGCGGGTTGAACGAGAGCCTGCCCGCGATCGCCAGCGCCGTGACGACCTCCGGACTGCCGATGAAGTTCATCGTCTCCGACCGGCCGTCGTTGCGCCGCGGGAAGTTTCGGTTGTACGAGGTCACGATTGTGTTCGGCATGCCGTCCATCAGCTTCTCGCGCTTCCACTGGCCGATGCACGGGCCGCACGCGTTGGCCAGGACGACGCCGTCGATGTCCTTGAGGGCGTCCATCTGGCCGTCGCGCTCGATCGTGGCGCGTACCTGCTCCGAGCCCGGCGTCACCATGAGGTCGGTCGCGGCCCTGATCCCGTGAGCGCTCGCCTGCTTCGCGACGTCGGCGGCCCGGCTCATGTCCTCGTACGAGGAGTTGGTGCAACTCCCGATCAGCGCCGAGTCGATCCGGTCGATGAAGTCGTTCGAGCCGTCGGCCACCTCGGCGGCGAGCTCGGAGATTGGACGCGCCCGGTCAGGCGAGTGCGGGCCGACGACGTGTGGCTCCAGGCGCGACAGGTCGATCTCGACCACCCGGTCGAAGTAGCTCTCGGGGTCGTGCTCGACCTCTCGGTCCGGCTCCAGCAGATGTCTGTTGTGGCCAGCGAGGTCGGCCAGCTCGGCGCGTCTCGTCGAGCGCAGGTAGGTGTCCATGCGGTCGTCGAACGCGAATATTGACGTGGTCGCGCCCAGCTCGGCGCCCATGTTCGTGATGGTCGCCTTGCCGGTGCAGCTTATCGACTTCGCGCCGGGGCCGAAGTACTCGATGATCGCGTTAGTGCCGCCGGACACCGTCAGCTCGCCCGCCAGGTAGAGTATGACGTCCTTGGGCGCGGTCCAGCCGGCCAACTCGCCGGTGAGCCGGACGCCGACGTGGCGCGGGTACAGCACCTCCCACGGAAGTCCGGCCATCACCTCGACGGCATCGGCGCCCCCGACTCCGACGGCGCACGCGCCGAGCCCCCCGGCGTTCGGGGTGTGGGAGTCGGTGCCGATGATAAGCGCGCCGGGATAGGCGTACTGCTCCAGCACAACCTGGTGGATGATGCCGGCGCCGGGACCCCAGAAGCCTACGCCGAACCTGGCCGACGCGGAGCGCAGGAAGTCGAAGACCTCCTCGTTCTCCTCCAACGACTGCAGAAGGTCGCTCCCGCCCTCTACCCGGGCCTGGATCAGGTGGTCGCAGTGCACCGTCGTAGGCACGGCCGTTCTGGCCTTCCGCGTCTGCATGAACGACAGCATCACGGTCTGGCCCAGCACGTCTTGAAGGGCGACGCGGTCGGGCCGCAGGTCTAGGTAGCTTGCACCGGGCTCGAGGTCGCCGCGTTCCGGGTCGTCCAGGTGTCCGAGGAGCACCTTGTCCGCCAGCGTCAACGGCCTGCCGAGTCGGCGCCTTACGACTTCGAGGTTGCGTTGGGAGGCCGCGTAGGTCTTGGCGACCATCTCGGGGGTGGACTCTATCCGGACCATTTCAGCCCTCCGTCATAGGAATAGTTATGAGAGCAGGGCGGTGGCAGACCCAAGCCCGAACCGCGCCGCGCTCCGATCGCGTCAAGTCTTGCGGGGGCGGACCCCTACCGGCATCCACCCCGACAGCCGCCGCGATTATACACCCGACGCAATCTGGCGGAAGTCTTCGCCGAGGATTGCGCAGGGCCTTTCGGTTGTTGGACGCGGTGCGAGCGGAGCAGTGTCGATCAGCCTCATCCGGCCCTCTCGCCGAGTGCGGCCGCGGCCGATTGCGCGAGAGGTGTGCCATTTTGTGCCATTCTGTGCCGTTCCTATCTGGGCAGTGGCGCACTTGACCGAGAAATGGCACACCGGGTGTACCGCTCGTCCTATCTGAGGCGGCACACCGCGTGACAGAATGGCATACCTGTGTTCCGCGGCGTCGGGGACGTGGGCGCGCGAGCGGGCTCGAACTATCTGCTGGCGAGTGCTTGTCACGGACACAGAGTAGCACGGGTGTGCTGTTACGCACAAGGATCTGCCGAGGGCCATTTGCGAATAATGGAAAGGCCCTGGGCTCTACGAGCCGGACAGCGCGGAGTGGCAGGACTACAGGAGGAGGTAGAAGGAGTGTTCGACCTCATGGTTTGTAACGTCTGCAACGCGGAAGAAGGCCGGATGGATACGGTGGAGGAGGTCTTCAGGGTGGATGGCCGCTACGTTCTCGTTGGTGGAGTGCCGTCGACGGTATGCCAGCGATGCGGGGAGCGCTCCTTCACCCGCGAGACCACCGAGAAGGTGCGCCTCATGGTCCACGGACGGGCGGCGGCGAAGAAGTCCGTCCCTATGCAGGTGTACGAGTTCGCGCCATAGCGGCGGCCTACGCCATCGACCCGCTCGGAGCGGGTAGAGCCTCCCGGCGCGGCCTAAGCTATCGGGGCGTCCCGAAGTACTCGTAGTTCAGGTCGATGTAGCTGT
The DNA here is from genome assembly GCA_965261815.1 of Dehalococcoidia bacterium. Classification (GTDB taxonomy): domain Bacteria; phylum Chloroflexota; class Dehalococcoidia; order Lucifugimonadales; family CAZENU01; genus CAZENU01. The sequence goes on along the minus strand of CBDHDR010000002.1, from coordinate 954,083 downwards.
CCCATTGGGGAGGGGTGTCCTCCTCGGCGAAGATGGCGACGACGGGGCAGACGGGCTCGCACGCCGCGCAGTCTATGCACTCCTCCGGATGGATGTAGTACATGTTGTCTTCGTCCGACGTGTAGATGCAGTCGACCGGACAAACGTCGACGCAAGCCGCATCCTTAACGGCGACACACGGCTCTGCGATTATGTAGGTCATCTGCTGGGCAACCTCCCTGTAGCGGTCCGCACGTTGCGCTGGTGAAACAATTCACCATGCGACTCCGGACGGAATTATACCGTGGCCGACTTGGGACATTCAAGATTCCGCGGGACGGCGTCGGTCGTACCGGTCTTCGTGTGTCACGGCGGATGGGGTACCCTAGTCCAAGGACTTGATCGTCAGGTCCTCGAACTGCGTCGACGCCCCTGCCAGCCCGTCGTCGGTGAAGTACGCAACAAAAGCCAGGATGTACCCCTCAGTCCTCAACCCGCTCAGGTCCAACGAGGCGACGTAATGATCGTTGATGAACAGATTGCCCTCGTCGCCGATGGCGATGATGCGTATGTCGTTGTAGCCCCCCAAGGACGTGTCGATAACCGAGGTTGTCTTCCAAGCTAGGCGGGTGTTCTTTACCTCTGACTCTATTTTCCCTGTCCGCAGAATGTGGATCCAGTACCCCCGTGAATTGATCCCCACGAGATGAAAACCCTTGCCGTCGGGTTCATCTCTTAGGAGGAAGCCGTTGGTCCAGTGTCCATCGTGGGCCGAGTACGGATTGAAGAAGCGAGCCTCGATCACCGCGTCTATCGCTTTGAATCCGGTCAGATAGGCGTCTATGAGGCCGTTCTCGGGTTCGTGGTCGATGGAGACGCTCACCGGGCCGAACGAGCCCTGCGGGGTCGGGGTGGCTGTCGGTGTCGGAGTGGCGGGTCTCTCGGCCTCGGCGATCATGAGCGGCAGACGGCGGGACAAGATGTTGTGGTGAATGGCGAAGTTGAGGCCTTCGGAGTCGGGTAGGATGCCGACGTTCATGCCCACGACGTTGCCGTTGCGGTCTATCAGCGGCCCGCCGCTGTTGCCGGGGTTGAGGGCCGCGTCGGTCTGAACGTAGCTGACTGCGGCGCCTGTGCGAAGGGCCGATACGATGCCCACGGTGGTGGTCATGGCATCGCCGAGCACGTCGGATCGGGGGAACCCCAGGGCGATCACCCGGTCGCCCACACGGACCGTCCGAGCGAATGAGAATACGTACAACGGGAGGTTCGCGTTGAACTTCAGCAGCGCAATGTCTCGCTCTGCGTCCCTCGACCGGACCTGGGCGGGGACATTCACCCCATTGGAGAACACGACGTTCACGTTGTCGTATCCGGCTACGACGTGCTCGTTCGTGAGGATATAGCCGCCACGCCGCACCACGAATCCTGATCCGGCGCCCCCGGGGGTCAGGACCTGCACGACGCCTGAGCGGACGGCTGACACCAGCTCGGCCGTCGTTCGAGTCGGCACAGGGGATGGCGTAAAGGTTGGGGTGCGAGTGGGGCTGGGCGTAGGCGTGGGTGTCCACGTCGGGGTCGGGGTGTTCGTCGGCGTCGGGGTAGGAAGCGGCGTGAAGGTTGCCGTGGCGGTCGGAGATGGCGTCGCGGTCGCCGTCGGAGTTGGCGCAGGGGTACGGGTTGGGGTCGGGGTCTTCGTTGGCGTGGGGAGTGGTGTGGGGGTCAGAGTTGGAGTCGGCGTCGGCACTGCGGTAAGGGTACTCAGTATGCCGGCCTCAATGGCAGCCTGGACGGTGGCCTCTGTATCGGGAGTCTGCGTGGGCGTCGCGGTGGGGATTGCGGCGGCGACGTGTGCTTGGATGGTCGCATCAAGGTTGGGCGTGGGGACAGGAGTGGGCTGTGTGCAGGCGATCAGGATGAGCGAGAGCCCAGCTAGGGTAAGGTGTTTAACTCTCATAGCGCATCCTCTTGCTATGGTAGCGCAACCCGAATCGGTCAGGGTGTGTCGCGAAGCTCCGGCTTTACCAGATCAACGACTGCCTACTGCCGCCCGGTCAGACAGGGGACGCCGGCTGCCTATCGCGGGACAAGAATCGCGCATGGGTTTCCTCTACAGATGGCATGCGCAGTCGCAAGACTCACAATGATGAGAACGAGACGGGACACACTTGCATCTGAAATGCTGATTACGAAGGCCTTTTATGTTGGATGCTTGTTCTGTCTCCGTGTTACCTAGCCAAGACAGTCCCCCAATGCCGATGGCAATACCCAGAAGCGCAACATGGCAGGAGCACGGGCAGTAGTAGTCGAAGAGACAGTAGCAATTCAGGGCGTAGCGGATTGATCGGATTCGGTCTCTGCGATTCTGCCCCCATCTGATCAGCGCAATCGTTCCCCCGATCACGATGACAATAGGGATCGGCCACCATCCACCGGAAAAATCCCATATTCCGCCCACCACAAAAGCACTGGCCCACAGGCCGATGATGCCAGCAGATTCGGGCTCTCTCCGGATAAAGGTCCGTATCTTGGCAACGCGCACCCTAATCTGAGGGCCTCTCTCTTCGATTGCTCGTGGGTCGCTGAGTAATGCGATGGCATGAGGTCCAGCCGTAACCTCTCCCCTTCAAACCGAGATCAATGCCTGCGCTTCCGGGCCGCGCAACGCACATGGCAGAGTGCGGACCAAACGAAGCTCTGGCCGTTTGGGTCGAGACTGTATGGGCCGCGTGCGATTGCCGCGGGCACGAGCCGCTACACGCGGGCGAATTTGTTCAGGGCCTTTTGGGCGCCGACCTGGGCTACGTACACGTCGCCGTTGGAGTCGATGGATATCCCGTGGGGAGCGCCGCTGAACTGGTCCGGCCGGTCGCCACTCTCGCCCCATGTGCCCAGCAGCTCTCCGTCGACGGTGTATAGCTGGACGCCCGCGATCCCGGCCACGTGCATGACGTTGTCGTCGTCAACGGTGGCCTGGTTCGGGATGGGCACGTCGTTCCACTGGTCCAGGTAGTTGCCGTCGGCGTCGAAGACCTGGATGCGCGCGTTGCTCCGGTCCATCACGTAGACGCGGCCGTCGGGCCCAAGGTTGACGCTGTGGGGAAGGTTGAACTCGCCCGGCCCGGTCCCCGGCGTCGCGGTCGATGCGTGAATGTTCTCGTCGAAGTGGGTCAGGTCCCCTGAGCCCCAGGACAGGGTCAGCTCGCCGTTCGCCGTGAAGCGGTGGATGCGGCTCTGCCGGTAGCCGTCCGCGACGTAGATGTCGCCGTTGGCGGCCTGCACCGCGCCCGTCGGCATGTTGAAGGGCCCTCCGGGCGCCCCGGCCATACCCGGCAGGGCCAGCGTCATCAGCACGTCGCCCGCGGTCGAGTACTTGCGCATCACGTGGTCCCAGGTGTCGGTGAAGAAGATCTCGTCGGAAGGGCTGATCCAGATGCTGTGCGGCACCTTCAGGTATTCTTCGCCCCACGATCCGAGGCGATGGCCGTCCCGGTCGTATACGACGACCGAGCCGTGGTTGTTGTCGAACTCCTGGGAGTTCCTGACGGCGACGTACACGCGCCCCTCCGAGTCGCACGCCACGTCGGAGGCGACGCCCGGGATGTCGTCGATCGGCCACTCGTCCACCGACTCGTATTGGTAGTTGCCGACTCCGTATCGTTTAGCCATGGCTGATGTCCTCCCTGGTCTTGGTGATGTCCGGTCTGACGTTCGGCTAGGCCGTCTCGAGCGCCGGCAGCGAGAGCTCTGCCGTGATGTCGTCGAACCACTGCACGACTTCGCGGTGCAGCGGGATGCCGTTCGCGCGGCGGTCCAACTCCTCCTCGTGCTCCGACAGGCCGGGATACAGCACCCGGTCGTGGCCCGGCGCCGGCCTGGTGGTCCTGAGGGTGCGCAGGGCTTCGTCCATCGTGTCCTTGAACTGGTCGACGTCGGTGAACGCCGCGATGTCGTAGGCGGCGAAGTGATGGCTGGAGTTGACGCTGCCGGGGAGCATGCCCGGGATCGCGCCCGACAACAGGGTCGACATCACATCCGCCATCATCGCGAAGCCGTAGCCCTTGTGCGAGCCGTTCTCCCGCGTGCCTCCGAACGGCAGCATGAAGTAGTCGCCGATCTCCGGCATCACCCTGCCGTCGTTGATCGGACTGCCGTCCAGGTCGGTGATCCAGTTCGCCTCGACGGCTGCCCCCACCCGCCTGGCCAGGGCGGTCTTGTTGCCTGCCACGGCGCTGGTGGCCACGTCGAAGAGGAACGGGGCCTCCGTGCGCGCCGGCGCCGCGATGGCGATGGGGTTCGTGCCGAACCTAGGCTCGGCGCCGAACGTCGGAACGACGGCGGCGCCCCCGGCGGTCATTGTCACGCCGATCATGTCCTGCGCGGCCGCGAGCATGGCGTGATGGCCGATCGCCCCCGAGTGTCCTGCGTTGCGCACCGTCACGACGCCCACGCCGACCGCACGGGCCTTCTCTATGGCGATTCCCATCATCCTGGGGCCCAGGATCGTGACGAGCCCGGTATCGGCGTCAACGGTGGCGGTGGCAGGCGACTCTCTGACGATGCGCCAGTTGGCGCGTGCCTTCATGCCGCCTTCGGCGTACCGCGCGACGTAGGCCCGCATCATGTTGGAGACGCCGTGGGTCTCTACGCCTCGAAGGTCGGCCGTGACGAGCACGTCGGCGCCGGCGGCGGAGTCCTCCACCGTTTCGCCCATCTTTTCGAAGATTGCCGCGACCGTGGCGCGAAGGGCGCGCTCCGGCACCCTGACCTGATCGTCCGCCGGCACCTTGAACCGCTCGAGCATCTCGTCCTCCGGGTATCGCCCTGCGCCGTACCGCTCCGGCGCCGGCGGAATTGTACCACTACGCCGACTGCTTCCAACGCGCGGGGAGCGGTGATATGCTCACGGCAGACGAAGAATCCACGAATCGGGAATGACGACAGGAGGTAGGCCGATGGCCAGAATCAACAAGTGTATCGAGCTACTGCAGCAGGGCCAGGACATATTCACGGCCGGGGCGCCCGAGCTGACCTACGAGGCCGGCCGCGAGATGGCCCAGACGTGGGCCGACATGATCCTGACCGACTTCGAGCATCGGCCCTTCGACGTCGTCGGGCTGATGAACTTCATGCGCGGACTGAAGGACGGGGGCCCAACGCCCAGCGGCCACCCGACGCCTACAGTCGTCACGACGCTGCCTTCAAACTGCATCAGCCCGGAGGAGGTCTACTACAACGCGTGGCAGGTCCGGCAGGTGCTGACGACCGGCGTGCACGGCATCCTGCACACGCACGCACGCAGCGCCGACGCCGTCAGGGCTTTCGTGGCCACGGTGCGGTACGTACATCAGACCATCGGGCGCGACCTGGGCATCCCGGAGGGCAGGCGGGGACAGGGCGGTCAGGCGGTGCCGGCGGAGGTCTGGGGCGACATATCGCCCACCGAGTACATGCGCATTGCCGACCCGTGGCCGCTGAACCCCGACGGCGAGCTGATGCTCGGGCTGAAGATCGAAGACCGGCACTGCCTGCCGGACGCGGACGCCATCGCGGGGACGCCCGGCCTCGCGTTCGCGGAGTGGGGCCCCGGCGACATGGGTCTGTCCTTCGGCGACCCCGACCTGCACGATCCGCCCTACACGCCGCAGATGGACGAGGCCAGAAACATCGTCAAGTCGGCCTGCGACAAGGCGGGTCTGGCGTTCCTGTGCAGCTGGGCGGACCCGTCGATGTCGGACGAGGAGCGCACCAAGTACGTCATAGAGGAGATCGGAGCGAAGATCATCGGCGTCCCGCGCCGCGAGATAGCCGACTCGCACCGCGCGGCCGCCGGCCGTACGATGCCGGTGTAGGGCGTTTGCCGCATGCTAGACTTAGTTGTGCCAACCATCATCTGGGGGAGACCATATGTCGCCTGCCGAACCCGTTAACCAGCAGCTCCTCGACGACGCCTGTGCGATGATCGAAGAGATGGGCGGACCCGGTGCCCTTGTAGACGATCTGGCGGAGTTCCGAAAGCTCCACGCCCGCATGACCAGGGAATACATCCGTCTCGTTCAGAAGTACCCGAACAAGTGGGTCGCAATGGGAAAGGACGGCGTTGTCGCGGCCGGGGCCACGAGAACGCAGGTGCTTGAGGCCGTCGATCGAAGGGGGATAGCCAGGTCTGAGACGGTCGTCGACTTCATGGACACCGATCCTCCTGTGCTGATCCTTTGATCGTTGGGCACTTCGACGCGTTCGGGCGCCCGTACGTTAAGGGCCGAGTGATTATTCCCCGGCTCGACGTCAGTGAGAACGTGTCTTTCCTGGTCGACACCGGAGCCGATAGCACTTGCCTTCATCCGAGGGATGCACTCGGCGCAGGTGTTCCGTTCGGGCGGCTCCGCAACCGAGAGCTGTCGCGCGGCGTTGGAGGGTCGTCGCCGTATTTTCACGAACCGGCGACGCTCGTGTTCCCTGACGGTCGTGCGGCGAGGCTCTACGGGGTTGGATTGCTTATCGCGGAGCCGGACGAGGCTAATGGGAACCTGCCGTCCCTGCTGGGCCGGAACGTCATCAACCACTGGCACATGGAGTACGATCCGGCCAACGGCAGGCTGGAGTGTACCGCGCGCTACGCGGACCGGACTATCGGCCAAGTGTGAACTCAGGGTCGCGCGTACGCTGTTCGCGTCACCGCCTCGAGGCGTAGTGCAGCGCGACCTTCTTTATGGCGTTGCCGATGTCCATCGCGTCCCGTTCGGTATGCGAGCTGTTGCCGCCGACCTTGAGGGTCCGGGGCAGCTCGTCCTCCACCACGGGAAGCCGCACGTCGCGGTAGTCGATCCGGCGGTTGCCCCGCTCGTCGACGAACGGGTACCCGGACTCTCCGTACGTGCGGGACTCGGCGAAGACCGGGTAGTGGTACAGCGGCATGCCGCCCAGGTACACCTTGCAGTTGACGCCCTCCGCGATCACCGCGTCGACGAACCCCTCCGGCGGTACGCCGATTTCCTCCTCGTCGTATAGGAATCCGTGGTTGTAGTAGCCGCTCTTGTCGCCCGGACGTAACTTCTGAGGAATCAGCCCCGGAACCTCCCACAGGATGTCCTCGATGATGGCGCCGGACGCTCGCCGGCGGGCGATGTAGCCGTCGATGCGGTCTAGCTGGGCTAACCCGATGGCGGCCATCAGGTCGCTCATGGGGTGGAAGTCGCCCAGGAAGGAGAATCCGCGTTCGGAGCCGCGCCTCGAAGACGTCGGTCTGAGGGAGTTGCGCAGCTCCTCGTCGTACTCGGAGCCCTTCGCCGCGAACCCCTTGGCCCTCCTGGCCAGCTCCTCGTTGTCGGTGATCAGTATCCCGCCTCCCGCGGCCGTCAGGGGCTTGCCGCCGAGCGAAAAGCAGCCCATGTCGCCAATCGTGCCCACCAGCCGGCCCTTGTACTCGGCCAGGTGCGCCTGCGAGCAGTCCTCTATGACCGGCAGGTCGTGCCGGCGGGCGACGTCCATCACCGCGTCCATGTCGACCGGCACGCCGAACAGATGGATGACCATGATGGCCCTCGTGCGCTCGGTGATGCGGCGCTCGATGTCCGTGGCGCTCTGGTTGAGCACCGCGCCGGGCTCCCAGTCCGAAAAGACCGGGATGGCGTTCTGGAGCATGATGCCGAGCACCGAGCCGATGTCGGTCACCGGCGCCGTGATGATCTCGTCGCCCGGCTCCGGGTCAACGGCGGCGACGGCGGCGTGTATCGCCCCGGTCCCAGAGTCGGTCGCCACCGCGTACCTGACGCCGTGACGTCTGGCGAAGCCGTCCTCGAAGTCCCGCACCTTGTAGCCGGAGTGCCAGTGCTCCGGCGCCTCGTCGATGATCTGCATGAGCTGGTCGAGCTCCGGTTCGCCGAAGGTGTGAACGTTCCCGAACGGCTCCGCCCGCAGCGGCGTTCCTCCTTCGATGGCCAGCTTCTCGGTGGTCATTGGCGGCTCCCTTTTTTTCGTCGTTCCGCGCGGCCGACTTGGTATCACTCTCGCCAACGATATCCCGATTCCCGCCGCGCCACAACACCGGCCGCCGTTCGATTCCTGGGTTGACCTTCCAACAATCCGTTCACCCCGAGTAGAGCCGATACTTCATCGGCGCGTATCGAGGGGCGCGCGCGGCCTCTCCAGCCTGGACCGTTGCGCGTTCGCGCGTCGTTCGCCGCCTCCCATATAATGCGCCGGCTGGACGCACCGTCCCCCAAGCGCACCGTCCCAAGGAGGCAGGCGCATGGACAGGCTGTACATCCTCGGCTGCGGCACGCCGTTTCCCACCGCCGACCGGTTCGGCTCCTCGTACGTCGTGCGCACCGGCGGCGAGTATCTGATGTTCGACTGCGGCCCGGCCACCACGTGGAAGCTCGCCAAGGCGGGCCTGTGGCCGACCCAGATCGACAACCTCTTCTTCACGCACCACCACTCCGACCACGACATGGACTACCCGTGCTTCATCGAGACGCGGTGGGACTTGGGCGTCGGCAAGGTGAACAACCTCAACGTCTACGGGCCCGCCCTGACGGAGCAGCTCACGACCCGCCTGATAGACTCCGAGGTCGGCGCCTTCGCCCACGACTGGAAGGTGCGCACGAACCACCCCCTGAGCTTCTACAGCTATACGCTGCGGGGCGGCGTCCCGCTGCCGACGATGGGCGCCGACGGCAGCGACTTCCGGTCGCCGCCCACAGAGATGGTCGTAGCCTCCGACATCGGCCCCGGCAAGGTCTGCGAGGGCAAGGACTGGCAGGTCACCAGCGCTCCCGCCGATCACGTGCAGCCGTACCTGGATTCGCTCGCCTACCGGTTGGACACCGATGAGGGCAGCATAGTCGTTACGGGCGACACGACGCCCTGCGACACCGTCGCCGAGCTGTGCGCGGGTGCGGACGTCGTGGTCGTCAGCTGCGTCGGCGTCCAGTCCGACATCGAAGGCGGGGGCGATGGTGAGTACATGTGCGGCACCGCCGGCGCGGGCCGGCTGGCCGAGGACGCGGGCGTCAGGCGGCTGGTGCTGGTGCACAATACGCCGATCGCCCTGCAGGGCCAGATGGAGCGCGCCGTCGCGGACGTCGCGAAGGTCTACAGCGGCGAGATAGTCTTCGGCGAGGAGCTCATGCAGGTCGATCTGCGCAACATCGGCCAGGACCCGCCGGCGCACATCCACGCCGCCGGCGGGTTGAAGGGCCGACGCCGGTAGGAGATGTCGTATGCCTAAGGACCGGACCCTGCGGGCCGCGCACATCGGGCTCAGTATCGGACACGCCGGCAGCTTCGACGACTCGAAGCCGCGGCTGATCCACGACTTCCGCCGCCTCGAGAACGTGGAGGTCGTCGCCTACTGCGAGCTGTACGACACGTCGTTCCTCGACGTCGCCAGGCGGTACGACCCGGCCGCCGGGCTGTACTCCAGCGTGGAGGACCTGATTGCGGGAGAGGACTTCGACCTGGCGTCCGTGGTGCTCTACCCGCGCGACCTGCCGGACGCTCTGCTCAAGCTGGCGCAAGCCGGGAAGCATTTCACGGTGGACAAGCAGTTCGCCCTCTCCTCGACGGACCTCTATGACGTGGTCAGGACGGTCCGAAGGAAGGGGCTGACGACCTTTATCCAGTACCCCTGGCGCTTCCATCCGGCGATGCGGGACCTGCGGCGGTTCATCGACGAGGGCATCCTGGGAAGGCCGCTCGACGTCGAGAGCCGCCAGTTCTGGTTTCAGATCGGCGGCCCGATGGGAAGGGAGGTCTCCGGGGCGTATCGCCGGGACACCCAGGGCGGGGGAGTGCTGCATCACATGGGATGCCACCACCTCGACCTGATGAGGGGCGTCATGGGCTGCGAGGTCAAGTCGGTCCAGGCGACCATGGGGCGCCCGGTGGGCAACATGGAGGAGCCGCTGGAAGACGTCTCGGTCCTAGGCCTGGAGTTCGAGAACGGCGCCTACGGCAGTCTGCACAACGGGTACACGAAGCCCGCGACGGTGGACGGCTGGCAGCCGTACGACAGCGCCTTTCTCTTCAGAGGGTCCGAGGGGTGGGCCGAGTGGTCGAGCGTAGGGGGCTCCCGGCTGGAGGTGCACAGCGCGTCCTCGAAATGGAGGGGAGCACCGGACAGGACCTTCGACTACGAGCTGACCCGATTGCCCAGCAGGGTAGGGCGCCTGTGGTACTACGCCTGGATCGAGCGCTTCATCGAGGATATTCGCGCGGGCCGGCCCGGGGCCCTCAACATGGATGACGCCCTGCACGTGCTGCAGACGATCGACGCCGCCTACGAGTCGCACCGGACCGGCAAGCGGATCGAAGTCCGCTACGGGGTTGACCCGTAGGCTCGGTGGCTCGTCCGGCTCCTGGCTGACGCGGCTTCTACAGGTAGCCCATCCCGGACAGGACGTCCGCGAGCCGGGCGATGCCCTCGGCTATCTCTTCCTCCGTGTTGTAGCTGAAGCAGAGGCGCGCCCGGTTGTGGCCGGGGTCGTCGCCGGCGGCGAACTTCGTGCCCTGGTCGTACGTCACGTCCGCGTTCGCGGCCGGCCCCGCCGCCTTCACGAGATCGACGTGGTCGGGCATCGTGAGCCATGTGTAGAGTCCGCCCTCGGGGCGTGCCCACGTCGCGCCGTCTCCCATGTTCTCGCCCAGCGCGGCGAACATCGCGTCTCGCCTGGACCTGAGCGTCCGGTTCAGCCGGGTCATGTGATCTGCGAGGCGGGTCGTGGCGAACCGGTGGACGGTCAGCGCCCCGAACTGCGTGACGCCGCGGGAGCCCTTGATCGGCATGACCGTCTCCAGCAGATCTCGGGACGCCGCGAGGTATCCGATCCGCATGCCGGGGACGACGATCTTGCTGAAGGAGCCGGTATGGATCGCGAGTCCGGAGTCGTCGAGTGACGACACCGCGTCGACGGGCTCGCCCTCGAACCTGAACTCCGCGATCCCGTCGTCCTCGAGGATCGGCGCCCCGTGGCGGGCCGCGACCTCGACGATCTCCCGCCTGCGCTCGATAGGCATCGTCCACGCTTGGGGGTTCTGGAAGGTCGGGATCAGGTACACGAACTTGACGCGTTTGCCCTCGGCGGCCGCGCCCCTCAGGGCGGCGTCCAGCGCGTCGGGCAACATCCCGTCGGCGTCGCTTGGCGCGCCTCGTACGTCCGCGCCGAAGCGGCGCAGCGACCACAGGGTCCCGCCGTAGACGAAGTGGTCGACTATGACCACGTCGCCGGGGTCGAGAAGCGCCTCGGCCACGAAGTGGATGGCCTGGCCCGAGCCCTCCGTGAGCAATATGTGGGCGGGTGAGACGTCCATGCCCCGTTCCCGGCCGAGGAAGTCGGCGACGTACTCCCGCAGCGGCGGGTACCCCTGGGTATCAGGGTATACGGTCGGTGTGTCGCCCACCTCTTCGAGGACCTCGCCCATGGCGGCGTGGGTCTCCATGATGGGCAGACTGGAAGGGTCCGGATAGGACATGGTGAACGGGAACTTCGGCTGCCGGCCGGCCGCGCCTGGCAGGGGCGCAGGCTCCGGCGCGTTCCGTGCCCTCAACCCATCGAAGCTGAACTCCGTTCGCCGATTGTCGGCAGTGGCTGTCATTGGAGGTGTCTCCTTGGCCCGCGTCCTGCGCGAGGCCCGTCAATTATAGGCGTAGCAGCCGGGCCGCGTGATCGGGATGTGCGCGTGCGCACCCGGAGTCCTGCAGGTCGACGTCAAGTCCAACCGATCACGGCAACTGTTCAGACGCGATGAGGCGGACCGTCACGAGAGTGCGTCGACCCGCCTCCCGGCGAGGCCGCCGGCCCGTCACATCCGCTCAAACTGTCTCATTGTGTCTCATGCTGTCTCGTTTCTATCTGGCGGGTGAGACAGCTGGCCGGGAAATGAGACACTCGGTATCCCGCTCGCCCTATCCGAGTCGGAACACCGCAGCATGAATGGGACGGGGGTTGTCTCGCGCGCCGCCGGCGAGGGAGGCGTGATGAGGCTGGGTCTGTTCCATGCGGGCAGAATAGCACAGGCGTACTGTTCCTCGCAATCTGGCCCGTTGGTGTAGATTACCCACCTGATTGGGCTGGCCGGCGTGACGTACGGATTCCGGGGTCATGGAGGCCCACCTTGTCGGGGATGGATTCCCGCCTTCGCGGGAACGACGGGTGGTTGGCGTTCGGCGCGGTCACCCTCACCCCACCGGGGATGGATTCCCGCCTTCGCGGGAACGACGGTGGTTGGCGTTCGGCGCGGTCACCCTCACCCCACCGGGGATGGATTCCCGCCTTCGCGGGAACGACGGGTGGGGCGTGGCACGTCTATTTTCATAGCAATGACGGAGGTGGGGGATTTGGGTGCTGCGGTCGCCGCACGGGCGTTTGACCGCCTGGGGAGGGGAATGGTATCGTCCGACGCAAGCTCAGGCTTCCCGGATTCCGTTGCTCGCACCGAGGGGCGGCGGCGTCATGCACAGGATAGGAGGCGCGTCGATGTTCAAGCTGCGACTATCATGGCTGGCCGTACTGGGAGCGCTCTTGCTGGCGCTGGTGTTGGCGGGTTGTTCGAGCGGCGGCGATGAGACCGCCGACCCCGGCTCCGACGCCGCGCCGGCGGCGGCCGACTCCGGGGAGCAGGCCGAGGATGCCCCGTCCGTGGCCGTCGCGAGCATCGAGGTCACGAGCCCCGTCTTCAACCGCATACGGCGCATCCCCAAGGAGCACTCGTGCGGTCCGGGATCGAAGACGCTGGGACGCACGTACGATCAGAACTACGTTGCCGACGCCGAGTTCCCCAACACGTCGCCCCCATTGGACTGGACGGGAGTGCCGGAGGGGACGGTCAGCATCGCGCTGATCATGGACAGCAACCAGGTGCCCGGAGAGGCCTGGTCTCACTGGGTGATATGGAACATACCGGCCGACGCGGTCGGTCTCCCCGAGGCGGTGGCTACCACCACCGACGTGGCGGCGATAGGCGCCAAGACGCGGCAGGGTGTCAACGACGACAAGACCACCGGCTACTACGGGCCCTGCCCGGCGCCTGTCCTGGTCATAGACGACCAGACGAGAAGCGGCCGGGCCGCACTGGTCTCCGAGTACTTCTTCCGGGTCTACGCGCTCGACGTCGAGCTGGACCTCGGTCCGAACACGACGAAGGCGCAGCTTCTGGAGGCCATGGAAGGCCACGTCATAGGCACCGGGGAGATCAAGGGCGAGTTCGTCGCGAGCGTCATCAAGGCCTCGTAGAGCCCGCAGTCCCGTTCGCCCGCGTCGTCCGTGTCCCGACCGGCGTAGGGCTCTAGTCGTCCCAGTCGAAGAGTATGCCCATCCAGCCCCGGGTGCCGTCGACGATGAGTCGGTACAGGTCGTCGGCCTCTTCGGGCTTCGCGACGTGGCTGATCAGGTGGTCGATCTTCAGGTCGCCCGACTCGATCATTCTCATGATCGCGGCGCGGTCCCGCGGAGACGACCACGGGTAGTACTTGTGTGGACTGTCGACGCTCCACTGGGAGCCGCGGATGTCTATCTCGCGCGACAGGATCGGGCCGAGCCGCAGCCGCGCCTCTCCGCCTGTTGCGCCGACGAGCACGACCTTACCGGCGTAGCCCGCCGAGCGCACGCAGTCGTCGAGGGTCTGCGCCACGCGGTTCGCGTGAAAGACGCACTCGGCGCCGCCCGTGATGCGCGTCACCTCCTCGACCGCGTCGGTGCTCGACGCGTCGACGACGTGCGTCGCGCCGCTCTCCATCGACAGCTTCAGCCGCTCCGGGTCGAGGTCCACCGCGACGATCGGGTGGGCGCCCGCGATACGGCACACGCCGACGATGAGCTGGCCGACGACGCCCTGTCCGAACACGGCGACCGACTCGTCGGGCTGCAACCCGGCCCGGCGGACGCCGTGCAGGGCTACGTCGCCGAGCCGGGAGAAGCATGCCTGCTCGTCGGTGATGTCGAACTCGATTCGCTGGGCGGGCCGGCCCGGGAACTGTCCCTCGTCGAAGCGCAGCGTCGACTCGTCGACGTTGGGCGCGGCGTCGACGATCAGGTGGGAGCTGTGTCTGCCCATCGCGAAAACGCGCTCGCCGACAGCGAAGTCCTCGACACCCGGCCCGACGCTCTGTATCCGGCCGACGGCGGTGTATCCCGGCGGACGGGGAGTGTGCCCGTCGGGGTTGAAGGCTCCGCGAAAGCGCCCCTTCTCGCTGCCGGCGCTCACCTGCGATCGGCTGATGCGCACGAGCACCTGCCCAGGCCCGGGCTCGGGCACCTCGAAGGTCTCCACGTCGACGCGATCCGCGTCGACGACCGTGAGTCTTCTGCCTGGCTCTGCCATTGTCCAGTGTGAGCGGAGCCCGCCGCTCCGCTTCCGCCCTTGAGGCGCACGGCGCCCCCGCAGCGTCCCCGCTTCCTGAGTCCGAGAACGCCGCGGCGCCAAGCACGCCGATTTGCTCCAAGACTATCAGGAAGCCGCGCGGTCTGCCCGCCCGCATCGCCCGCGGTTGCCCCGCCGTCGTACCAACCGCGTCTATTGCGCTGTGGTAGTATCCTCTCTCGCGTAGCTGTCTTCACTTAGCCGATTGGGGGACGACCGGAGATGAAAGTAAGCACTATTCTCGACCACATAGAGTCTGGAAACATGGCCCTGCCGGAGTTTCAGCGGGGTTACGTATGGAATCGTGGACAAGTGCGGGATCTTGTGGACTCAATGTACCGCAGGCATCCCGTTGGAAGTCTGTTGGTGTGGGTGACTGAGACCGAAAGCGTTGCACGACGTGGAGATGCTCCTCTCCCGCCCGGCACGGTCAGGTTGATTCTCGACGGACAGCAGAGGATGACCTCACTGTACGGCATCGTCCGCGGGCAGCCTCCCGCGTTCTTCGAAGATGACCGGAGTATCTTCACGGGTCTCTACTTCAACATTGATTCTGTCGTAAAAAGTCGTTGTTAAGGGTTGTGGGATTGAAGATAATAGGGCCTGGAGAAGGTGGAGGAGAGAAGACTCAGGAGCAGGAGTAGTCAGTCGATGTTTCGAACGAGAGAGCCTCAAGAGAGCTTATGGCAGTCGGAGTTTCTGATCACGCCGAGGAAGGCAAGGCTGATGCGGAGGAGTTGGGCGCAGGTGTTTCGGAAGGAGGCTCTGCCGCTGATAGACGAGGAGCGGTTCGCTGCGATGTACAGCGCGGACATGGGCAGGCCCAACCGCGCGGTGCAGACGGTGCTCGGGGTGCTGGTGCTCAAGGAGATGTTCGATCTGACGGACATCGAGGCCCTGGAGGAGTTGGAGTTCAACCTGCTGTGGCATCACGCGCTGGGGTTGGAGATGGAGGAGGCACACCTTGCGCAAAAGACGCTGCACAACTTTCGCGTGCGGTTGATGGAGCACGACGGGGGGCGGTTGGCGTTCTGCGAGACGACGGACCGGATGATCGAGGCTCTGGGTCTTCGGACAGGCAAGCAGCGCGTTGACTCTACGCACATCATGAGCAACATCGCGGTGTTGACGCGGTTGGGGCTGTTCTGCGAGACGATCCGGGTGTTTCTGCTGGCGGTGAGCCGTGAGCACCCTGGCTTGGGAGAAGGGATTGGGTATGGTCTGGCCCAGCGGTACCTGAAGGAGACCGGAGAAGCATCCCGATACGAGGACGCGCGTTCGGAAGAGGGGCGTCGCCGGCTGTCGGTGTGCGCGCGCGACGTGTACCGGCTGGTCGATCGGTTCCGCGGGACGGCGGTGGCGCAGATGGACGAGTACGGGCTGTTGGAGCGACTGTTGCGCGAGCAGTGCCACGTGGGTGGTCACAGGGACGGTCGTCCCGGAGCGGATGACGACGATGCGGCAGAGGGGAAGGTGCCGATAGCGCTGAGGGAGCCGAGGGAGGTGCGGTCGGACTCGCTGCAGACACCGCACGACCCTGCGGTGACCTACAGCGGACACAAGGGGAAGGGATACGAGGTGCAGGTGGCCGAGACGTGTGAGAGCGACAACGCCGTTCAGATGATCACGCACGTGGAGGTCACGCCATCGAGCGGCAGCGACTCTGTGGTGACGACGCGGGTGATCGACGAGTTGAGTGAACGGGGGATAGGTCCTTCGGAGCTGTGGGCGGACACGTCATATGGTTCTGGCCGGAATGGATGGGAGGCGGAGCGCAGGGGTACGGAGCTGGTGAGCCCGGTCGGTGGCCGGTCGCACAAGGAACCCGACGGAGGTGGTGATGAGCCGGTCAGACTGACTGCTGCTGACTTTGACATCGACGTTATGGCGACGAGGAGTGCGGTGTGTCCCGCGGGACATGGGGCGGTGGCGGAGTACGAGGATGAGGATGCGCCTGAGCGGGTGGAGATACACTTCGCCCGGGCGGTGTGTGAGCCCTGCGCGCTGCGTGCCCGGTGCCCTGTGAGGTGGCGCAGTCGCCCTGAGCTTGGGGGAGAGTGGTCACGGGGTGGAGCCTACGTGCTGAGTGCGGACCTGGCGAGGATGAACATCGCACGGAGGCGTGCGGCAGAGTCAGACGGACAGTGGCGCAAACGGTACGGGCTGCGTGCGGGGATAGAGGGGACGAACTCGGAAATGAAACGGCGCCATGGTCTTGGCCGCTTACGGGTACGTGGCGGCGAGAGGGTCCGGCTCGCCGTCTACCTCAAGGCCCTGGCATGCAACGTCAAGCGGATGGTCGGGGCACGACTGATCGAGATGGACGAGACGTTGGCCCGGCCGGCTGCCCTGGCCACTGTCCCCGCCGCTGCATGACCTTGCGGGTGACGCTGCCAACCCGGTAATCCCTACCCGGACGGCGTAGGTCGCACCACAACGACCTCATCGGCCACTACACAACCCCCAACCGGAACATCCAACCCCTCCACACCTAACCGTCCTCACTCCCCAGTACCAACCCGAAAGCCCCTTGTTACGAGGAAATCATACTTGTCGCTTATCGCCAAGAGCAATGCGAGTCCCGAGAAAAACACCAACCCGGCGTTCCACCAATCGAATCGCCGAGCCTCGGGCTTTTGGCGCATCGCTTGATAGAACGCCAGGGGCGGAAGGTACGCAGCAAGCAGGTTCACGACAACGCTGTCATACAACCGGTTTATGTAGTCGAACCCCCAAATGAGGTAGGTGAGCATTGCCAGAATCAAGAGGGCCATCACAAAGTTGACAGTGAATCCCCTACGCAGGTCTTCCCCCAAATCCCCCACCTGAATTGTTGAGAGCTGTTTCGTGTGCTTTCAGGGGTGTCGGGATGTCGACTTGGGGTGACGCATGACATGATCAGGCATCGGACAGGGTCTCGGGTGCCGTCTTTGAGGGTATCGGCAGCGGTTCGCTGCCAATTATGGCTGTTGTCAGGCCGAAGAAGGCATGGCCCGGCCTGGCAACTCGGCAGAGTCGCCTACAAACCGATGCTCCAGGCAGGGTCGCCTATGCTCGATACGGCTCGGCAGCCAGCGCCAATATCCTGTGCCGGACCCTGAGCAGCAACTCGTATGAGGGATGGCCACGGGCAAGACGGATGATCAACCTCCTGGCGTGACGCACCACACGGCCCGGTAGGGCGATCAGGGCGAAGCGCACCGCCTTGAGACGCTTGCCCACCCACTGTCCGCCCAACACCAGCCGCTTCATGGCAGAGTTCAAGTTGAAGGCCAACACTGCTATCGCCCACCATGCTGCGTTGGCTCCGAACAGCCCCGACGGAAGCCTGCCCCCGGCAAGGTCACTCTTGAGGACGCCGTGGACCTCCTCGCCCTTACCGCACCTCTGTCTCGACCACCAGATCAACTCATCTCCCGCAATGCTCCGGTTGGTCACCACTCCGAAGACCTTGTACCAGCCTCTGTTGGACAGCTCCATCGCGGGGAACGGAAGCTCCATCTGCCCCTCCATTCCCGGCAGAGGCGGCCTGTCCAGACGCTCCCTGGTAGCTATGAACCGATACTCAGGGCTGTTCTTGGAGTGCCCTATCCATTTGGGTACGAAGTTCACATCAGCCCACTGCTGACCCGTGTCCACACGATGCTCCCCAACCTTGCGGTACAGCGTCTGCCAGTCTTGCTCGGCGACCTCGGACACCGCTCGGCGGAACTCTGCCGTCACGTCAACCCCAACCGCGAACTCGATCACCCCGAACCGCTCGTCTCTGCCCTCCGCGCAGTACCGCAGCAACTCCTGCTGGTACCCCGCCGTGTCAGACCTGAGCATCACGCTCTCCACACCGGCAGGCAGATGCTCCAGTGCTTCGGTCAACACTCGTAACTGCTGATGGCCCGCAGGTACGTTGCCGTCCCGAAACTCTGAATGCACAATCTGGTCGGCCTCTGCCCAGTAGGTGGTCAGAGGCTGGTACGCCCTGTACCCCTTGTAGCTGTGGAGCGCCTCCTGCTTGCGCGTCTCCACCAGTGTGGCATCCATGTCCAGTGTGGCCTCGGTCTGAGGCGAACGGCTCTGCACGAAGCCCACCAGGTCGGCGTTGACCTTCCCCAGACCCTGTAGCGCTTCGTTGGGAGCCGCTATGAACGCCCTGTGAGCTTCCCGCTTCGACTCCTCGTCCATGTCGTGGAACCCCTCCAGATACCGGAACGCCGCAGACTCCGACGGCACGCTCCGAAGACGCTCGACTCGCCATCTCTTCTCCAACGCCCTGCGCTCGCTGAGACGCATACCACAGGACTCGAACTCTCGAAGTATCCTGCACAACCCTCTGTCCTTCTCAAGGAGATCAAGGTCGGACACCGACTCGCCGCCTGCCAAGTTCAGCAGCATCAGCGAGATGATCATCTGGCTGTCCGTCCAGCCCTGACCTCTCTCCCGCAGTCTCACGTGGCGCTCTACCGATGACCTCAAACCCGCTGCGGCCATCAACTCCACGTACGTCATCAGGCCGGACAGCCCCGTCATACCTGTCGAGCCCTTCTCCTGCTCGTACTGGAATGCCAGTAAGCCTTGCTTCATAATAGCTGCACCTCGTTGGTGATCGTTTCTCTTGGTCAAGAAACATCTTAGCCCGCTTCGTGGCGGGCGCCAACGAGGTCCTTCTCTTATCTAGGTGGGGAATCTAGGCCGGCCGTAACTGTTCAGACTAGCTCAGATGAACGCGGTCTGCCCCTGTGGGTCCCCGCTCGTAGCTGTTCAGAGTTGCTGAGAGGAACACTTGGGCGGGGCCGCCACGAGCGTTGGCGGGACGGTTGCGTGCGCCCTTCGATACGCGCGGGTGAAGCACCTGCACGATTATTTCGCTTGTCAGATAAGAAACGGTCGTGTCCCGTCGTGGTTTTGCCCTAAATTGTTCCCCTAGGCTAGGGAAGAATATGCCGAGTAACTGCGGGGCTCTGCAAGCGTAAGCGGGCTGAATCGGAGGGGTGGGGTCGGTCTGCTGCTGGTTGATGGGAGTGGTATACCACGATGTGTGACCGGAGCGGAGTCCGCCCTAGGCCCGCCCGACTTATGGCATTGGGCCACGACTCGCCTCCCCGTGACAGCATGCCGCCGCACAGGATCTGAGCGGAGTCCCAAGCGTCGGAAGTGGCGATCCAGCTATGAAAGACCGTTCCCATTGAGGCTCTGGTCTGTTCCCACTCGGCCCGATTCTCGGAGACCACGTCTGCCTTCCCTCCTTGGTAACGACAGTTTCTTGTCCACCAACAATCTCTCGCACTCTACTAGCAAGGGGTAAGGACGTCATCTGAACGTGTTCAACTGGATAGCATCGGGGATGTCGATCGCGACTCCAAGCTGAACTTTCTCAGCGACCTCCTCGTAGACATTGCAGTAGCCTGGAACAGGATTCTGGCGGTAGTTGTAGCTGTACCCCCTGATCTCGTGGGTTTCCTCATCGAGGATCAGCCTAAAATCAACCTCCTCGCCGCTATCCAACCAGGATGTTGTATAAGACTCATCCAAGGTCACTTTGAGTGTGATCGTTCCATTCGAACGCGCCGCGACCGCAATGTCGGGTGCATCGGCATCATTGAGAAGGCTACCGAGCGCACTGGTTAGCCTGTCGGTCGATATCCACCACGCAGTAGCGTCATTCACGCGGTCAAGTCCAACAGCCTGCAATCCGGTAGCCTCTTCACTCCAGTAAAGGGTTTCTCCTTCGTTGCGAGAATATTGTATCCAAAACGTGTTGACGTGGTCGTCAAAGCGGACCAGGTCAGACCCTCCGTATGGGATCCAACCAAAGTTACCTATTTCGAGGATCGCCAGTCCTCTCCGGATACCGAATGTCATGCCACATGCCCTCTCTGTCCATCCTCCCCGTATCTCAAACCTAGCCGATCCCGCCTCCCACAGCGCGATTGTAGCTCGCCAGACCATATCAAGGGTGTCTGGCTCAGGGGGCGGAGGCGTGTCCAAGAGATCCTGCCTAAAGACTATGAGGGCTTCAACTTCCGCCATCGACATGCCCGGCTCCACGATGTCATGAGAGTTCAGCCGAATCACCGATTCGTCCCTCGGACTCAGCCTTTTGAGGTCAGAACTGTAGGACATGATGCTTCCGAACCTGGTACTGTGGCCTATTGGGCCCATAGCGTGCAGTACCTCGTGCATCGTTACGTGCTTGACGCTGTCGCGATCGCTAGCGTGCCACTCGTCAGGCTCCTGTAGCCACACGACCACGTGGCCGGACAAGACTTCTCCATTTCTTGTGCTCGCTCCGCCGAACCCCGCATAGTCGACGTAGTAGTCGTACCCAACGTCGAATCCATAATCGGCCCTCGCAGAGCGGGGTATACCGACGAATGCTTTGAGGTCGGCCCTTCTCTCGGCATCCACCCACTGAAACTCTAGACCTAGGAGCGGCGACATCTCGTCTATGACCTCTTCGAGGATTTCGATGTAGCGGTCGTCGCCGGCGGCCCAAACCTTCACGGGCACGTCGTTTAGCCACTTCTCGACAGTCTTCGAACTCCAGCCACCACAACCGTCGTTGTCATCCTGAAACGCGTTCGGTACGGGCTCGGGCGGTCTGTCGCTGTAGCACTCCCAGACGTCACGGTCGATTCCCAGAATGCGCTCGGGAACGTCAACGTCCAATGTCAGTGGTTCATCCCGTCCATAGTCAAGCTCTAAGGTCGTCCTACCCATTGGAAGCCGCAGCACGAACTGAGTAGACATCGGGCCGAACCCATCTTCTAGGAACAAGCTCTTTGCCTGACCGCAGCCGCCAGACACATCATTAGGAATGCACGTGAGAGCCACGGGCTGCTCGTCATCGAGCGGGAGGCTTCCATCGTTGCGCAGGGACACGGCCACCTCGACATCGGCCGTACCATCCGACCAGTAGCCTACCAGTGTAGTAGTCGCATTCAGGGCGAGGCTGACGACGGGCACAGGTGTTGGCGTGTTGGTTGGCGTGGGCGTGGGAGAGGGCGTTGGTGTCGGCGTGTTGGTCGGGGTGGGTGGGGGAGTGTCGGTGGGCGTCGGCGTGGGCGTCGCCGTGGGCGTCGGCGTAGGCGTGGGAGTCTTCGTCGGCGTCGGTGTAGAAGTGTTGGTGGGCGTCGGCGTCGGGACCTTCGTAGGCGTGCGCGTCGGGGTCTTCGTGGGCGTGTTGGTGGGAGTCGCTGTGGGCGTAGGCGTGACCGTCGCTGTCGGCGTGGGAGTAGGAGTAGGAGTAGGAGTGGGAATCGCCTCCATCGTCGCCCGTACCCCGGCCTGGACGGTCGCCTCGGCGTCCGGCGTCGGGGACGGCGGCTCCGTGGGCATTGCCCTGGCGATGGCCGCCTGCACGGTCGCGTCGATGTCCGGCGTCGGTGCGGGCGGGGGCGGCTCCGAACACGCCGCGGCCCAGAGGATCGCGGCGCCGAGGAGGGAGAGGAGCGAAAGGCCAGCCTTCGACCGGGGCCGACGGCGCGGCGAATGGCGTCCCGGCGTCAAGATAACGCGCCCCGCCGGCGAAGCTGTCGTAGCCCGATTGTCATCGTCGTCTCCAGCCCCCGTCGCAATTCCAGGTTTCGTGCCTTACTCCGGCCGCCCGGCGCACCCGTCGTCCCCGGGGGCTATGTCTTGCTACGCCCCCCGGCGCGTCAAGCCACGAAGTGCCGAGGGTAGTCCGAGGGCCAACCGCTGGGCAGTCTACAGGTTTCCGCGGCTCTCGACACTAACTGAGCGTTCAGCCGGAGAATCTTTTCCACGCCATAGGGGTCAGTCGCCAGATGGCCTCGACCACGATGCCGAGCGACATCTTGGAGCGTCCCCGGCGCCGGGGACGGAACTGTATGGGGTGCTCGACCACGCGCAGTCCCAAGCGTTGGCAGGCGGCGGCCATCTCGACCTGGAACCCGAAGCCCGCGCAGCGAAAGCTGTCCAAGTCGACCGCGGCCAGCGCCGAGGCGCGAAAGGCCTTGTAGCCGGAGGTCGCGTCCCTCACGTCGAGCCCGGCGAGCAGTCCGATCCCGCGGTTTCCGACTACGCTGAGCAGCCGCCTGACCGGGCCCCACCGCGGGTCGACGCTCGCGCCCGCCACGTACCGCGACCCCACGACGACATCGGCGCCCCTGAGCGCCGCCAACATTGGGGAGAGGCTGTCGGGGTCGTGCGAAAGGTCGGCGTCCATCTGCACCATGTAGTCGGCGCCGCTGGTGAGCGCGCGCTCGAACCCGACGCGGTACGCGGTACCCAGGCCCAGCTTCTCGTCGCGTTGGACCAGCTCGATCGCGCCGGGCGACCGGTCGGCGAGCCGGGCGGCGAGGGCGCCCGTGCCGTCGGGCGAGCCGTCGTCGACGACGATCAGCCTCGCGTCGTCGGGCAGGCCCGAGAAGATGCGGTCGACGAGCCGGGGCAGGTTGTCGGCCTCGTTGTAGGTCGGGACGACGACTGCGACGGCGCGCTTCGACGATGCCGCGCGGCCACCGCAGGACCGGCCGGCGGCCGGCGCAATCAGGTCCACGGTGGAGCTACCGGCCGGCATCGTGATCCGGCCCCGCCGCCGGTCCGTACAGGCCTCGCGCCGCCCGGATTCTCACGGCCAGCGCGTCCCTCAGCATAGAAAACGGCTCCACGACCGAGCCTACTCTGCTCATCTGCTGGTGGTGCCAGTCTATCGGCATTTCGAGTACGCGCAGCCGGCGGCGAGTCGCCAGATAGAGAATCTCGACGTCGAACCCCAAGCCCCTGGTCATCTGGCGGCTGAAGAGCTCTTCGGCGACCTCTCCCCGGAAGCACTTGAAGCCGCACTGGGTGTCCTGGAACCCCCCGACGGCCACGAGTCTGACGACCCAGTTGAAGACACGCCCCCTGAAGTGGCGCGCGATGCCCTCCCCGAAGCGCCGCGCGCCCTCTATCTGACGGGACCCGATGACGATGTCGTAGCCCTCGTCCATGCGGCCCAGGAAGTCGTCCAGGTGGCGCACCGGCATCGCGAGGTCGGCGTCGCACATGAACCGGTATCGGCCACTGGACGAGAGCATCCCGTGGCGCACTGCCCAGCCCTTGCCCGCGTGCGGTATCGACTCGACGCGGACCGGGGTCTCGGGCCGCGCCGCGCGCCTCTCGACGACTCCCACGGTGTCGTCGGTACTGCCGTCGTCGACGACCACGACCTCGCGCGAATAGGTCTGGGTGTCCAGATAGCCGACGAGGGCGTCGAGGGTCGGGCCGATGCGCGCCTCCTCGTTGAAGGCAGGGATGACGACCGAGAGATGGGGGGTCGTCTTCTCCCGGGGCCCCGACGTCATCGCCTTAGAAGGTGTTTTCAAAGGTCTCATAACCTCCTCTCCCTTGACGGGAGAGGACTGAGGTGAGGGTGAAGGTGTCGGCACGGCTCCCCCTCATCCTAACCTTCTCCCGCCAGGGGAGAAGGGACTTCACAAACACCCTCCTTGGAGCGGCGGTCACGACGGGTCCGGACAGTCGAGCTCGAAGGCCGCGTGCAGGGCCTGGGCCGCGCGCCCCAGACTCGACTCGTCCACGATGCAGGTGATGCGGATCTCCGAGGTCGTGATCATCCCGATGTGGATGCCGGCGTCGGCGAGGGCGCGGAACATCCGACTGGCGTACCCGGGTGCGTCCTGCATCCCCGTACCGACGATGCTGACCTTGCCCAGACCGGACGAGCTGGCGACGTCGCGGATGCCGAGCTCGGAGGAGAGCGCCTCGACGACATCCAGGGCCTTCTGCAGGTCGGTGCGATTGACGGTAAACGTCAGGTCGGTCGCGCCGTCGACGCTCACGTTCTGCACTATGACGTCGATGCTGATGTCGGCCTCGGCGAGCGGCTCGAAGAGCCGCGCCTGTGCCCCCGGCAGGTCCGACAGCCCGAGCACGCTGATCTTGGCGACGTTCCCATCGGTCGCGATCCCGCGCACCCTGTTCCGGATCTCTCCGACTGCGCTGTTCATGTCGACTCCTCGGTGTATCAGGGTTCCCGGCGTCCGCTCGAAGCTCGACGCGACCACGATGGGCACCTCGTAGACCATGCCGAACTCGATGGAGCGGGGGTTCATCTTGGCCCCGTAGCTGGCGAGCTCCAGCATCTCTTCATAGCCTATCTCCACCATGCGTCGGGCGTGGGGCACCAGCCTGGGGTCCGCGGTGTAGATGCCGGCGACGTCGGTGTATATCTCGCACCGGTCGGCCGACAGGCTGGCGGCGAGTGCCACGGCGGAGAGGTCGGACGCGCCTCTGCCCAGGGTGGTCACGTCCATGCCGTCGGTCGCGCCCTGAAAGCCCGCCACGACGACGATTCTGCCCTCGTCTAGCTCTCGCATGATTCGGTCGGCGTCGACCGCCGCGATTCTCGCCCTGCCGTAGGTCGTGTCCGTCCTGATGCCGGCCTGTGCGCCGCTGAGGCTGACGGCGTCGCGTCCCTGCGCCTCCAACGCCATCGCGGTCAGCGTGCAGCTCACCAGCTCGCCGGTCGAGAGCAGCATGTCGAGCTCGCGCGCGTCGGGCCGTTTCGAGACCTGGTGCGCAAGCCGGATCAGGTCGTCGGTGGTGTCGCCCATGGCGGATACGACCGCGACGACGCGGTGGCCGGCGTCGTGGGTCTCGCCGATGCGCCGGGCGACGCCCACGATCGCCTCCGAGTCGGCCAGCGAGCTACCGCCGTACTTCTGTACGATCAGCGCCAAGGACGGCCTCCGGTACGTCGTCCGGTCATTCCGTCGGCTGCCGGTCCGGGACCACGTGAGCGCCGGTCGGGGTCGGCTCCGTGACGACGAAGGAGCCGTGTACGCCGGACTTGGACGCCGCCTCGGCCATCTCGTAGCCGATGGTGGTCTCCCTGCCCCGCGCAAGCGCCAGCACGGACGAGCCGGCGCCGGAAAGGAATACGCCGAGCGCCCCCGCGTCGAGCGCGGCCCTGAAGATGTTCTTCATGGCCGGGTACATCGCCTGACGGGCCGGCTGGTGCAGCCTGTCCTGGGTCGCGGTCGCGAGATGCGTGGAGTCGCCGGTCGCCAGCGCGGCGACGAGCAGGGCGACGCGGCCCATGTTGTACACGGCGTCCCGCCGGTCCACGCGGGCGTCCAGCACGGCCCGCGCCTCGTCCGTCGGCATGCGGTCGTCCGGTACGAACACGACCGCCCGCAGACTCCGAACGACGGGGACCCCCGACGTAGTGAGTCTCCCATCGTCCTGGACGACGATCTGGCACCCGCCGAAGACGGCGGCCGACACGTTGTCGGGATGGCCTTCGAGCGCCGCCGCCAGATCCAGGATCCGGGCGCTGTCGAGGGGCCGTCCGGATAGCTCGTTGCCCGCCACCAGCCCCGCGACGGCCGCGGCGGCGCTGCTGCCGAGCCCTCTGGCGAGAGGTATGCGGTTGTCGCAGACGATGCGGGCCCGCGGCACCGGGCGGCCCGCCTTCTCGAACGGTATGGCGAAGCTCCGGTGGACCAGGTTGGCCTCGTCCGTCGGCAACTCCTCCTTGCCCTCGCCGTTGACCACGACGCCGTCGGCGTTCAGATCGACCTTCACGGTGTTCCAGATGTCGAGCGCCATGGCCAGGCAGTCGAATCCGGGACCCATGTTGGCGGTAGTCGCGGGCGCTCTGACGGTGACGGTAGGGGGCATCGTGGTGGAAGGGGGGTCCAAGTTGCCGCGTGTTCGGTCGTATGATAGCACGGCGCCCCGGCCGTTCTTACGCCGGCGCCCGGTCGTCACGTGGCCCGAATCGGCGCGCCCGGCCCGCGGGCCCGGCGTGGCCTGCTGGTAGAATCTAACGGTGGGCAGCACTACGCCATGACAGCGGTTCAGCAATACGGCGACCGGCCTTCGGGCTCCGGCGGTCAAGAGGGGCTTCGGGCTCAGGCCATGGAGGCGCTCGACTTCGGTACCGTGCGTCAGCGCGTCGCCGGCTACGCGCGGTTCCACCTCGCGCGCCGCCGGGCCCTCGATCTGAACCCGGCCTACACGCCGGAGGAGGTCGACGCCCTTCAGGCCGAGACGAGCGAGGGGCTCGCGTTCCTGGCTCACGGGGCCGACGTCAACCTGCACGCCGACGATGACCCGACGCCTCTGGTCGAACGCGCGGCGCTCGAAGGCGTCCTCCCGGGGACGGACATCCTCACCGTCGCCGAGTCGGTGGAAGTGCTGGAGCGCGCGCGTTCGGCCTTCCGCGCAACAGAGGATTCGACGCCGGGGCTGTCGCGAATGGCGGAGGACGTGCCGGATCTGGGCGTGATATGCCGCAGGATCGAGGCCTGCATCGGGCCGAGAGGCGAGGTGCTCGACGAGGCGACCCCCTCGCTGGGGCAGATTCGGCGGCAGCTCCGCGACGCCTACGTGCGGGTGGCCGGCGCGCTGGAGCGGTTCATAGACTCGCCGGTCGGCCGGGAGGCCCTGCAGGACAACGTCGTGTCGATGCGCGGCGACCGGCTGGTGCTGCAGGTGAAGAGAGGCCTGCGGAACCGCGTGCCCGGAATCGTGCACGACGCGTCGAACACCGGCGCGACGCTGTACGTCGAGCCGCTGGAGACGGTCGAGCTCGGCAACCAATGGCGCGAGCTGGCGCTGGAGGAGGAGCGGGAGGTCGCTAGGGTGCTCCGGGAGCTGTCCGCGCTGATAGGCGCCGCCCAGGACGACATCATGCTCGGCATGGAGCTCACGGCCCGGCTCGACCTGGTGCTCGCACGGGCTCGGTTCAGCGCGTCACTCGGCGAGACCGCCGACCTCGCTTCCGATACGCCCGCGCCGATAGTAGACCTCGTCGCCGCCCGACACCCGATGCTGGGCGGCGACGCCGTGCCCGTCAGCGTGCGGATCGAGGCGGACACGTCCGTGCTGGTGATCACGGGCCCCAACACCGGCGGCAAGACGGTCGCCATGAAGACCGTCGGCCTGCTGGCACTCATGCGCCAGTCCGGGCTGCGCGTGCCTGCCGCGCCCGGAAGCTCGCTGCCCCTGTTCAACGGCGTATACGCCGACGTGGGTGACCACCAGAGCATCCACCAGTCGGTCTCGACCTTCGGGTCCCACATGCGCAGCGTGGTCGACATCCTGCGCCACGCGGACTCCGGGTCGCTCGTGTTGCTGGACGAGCTCGGCACAAGCACCGATCCGGAGGAGGGCTCGGCGCTGGCCAAGGCGATACTCAACCGGCTGGCCGCTATGGGCGTGACGTCCGTGGTCACGACTCACCACCGCTCCATAGCCGCCCACGCCCAGGCGTCGCCCTCGATGGCTAACGCCAGCGTCGACCTGGACCCTGGCAGTCTGCTGCCCACCTACCACCTGACCCTCGGCGCCCCGGGCAGGAGCTACGCGATGTCCGTCGCGACGCATCTCGGCCTGCCGGACGACATCATGGAGGAGGCGCGCTCCCTGCTGGAGCCCCGCCACATGCTGTTCGAGGACTGGATGAAGGAGCTGCAGGCCGAGCGTGAGGAGTTGAAGGCGCGGCTGGAAGAGGCCGACCGGGCCCACGCTCAGGCCGAAGCCGCGCGTTTGCAGGTCGAGGCCGCTCGCTCCGAGGTCGAGGCGAGACTGGCCGAGCTGGACCTCAGGCGGGAGGAGGCGCTTCGGGAGATAGACCGCGAGCTGAGCGAAGAATTCGACAGCGTCAGGAAGCAGATCCGCCGGGCCGAGGCGTCGCTCTCCTGGCAGGTCTCCGACGAGACGGTCAGGCGGGCCGCCTCGGAGGTCGCCGAGGCCAGGAAGGCCGTACAGGAGTCGCTCCCGGACCTCCAACGCAGGCGGCCCGCGCCCGCGCCGGTCCGGATTGGCGCCGGGGACGTCGTGGAGGTCAAGGGGCTGAACGTGCGTGGCAAGGTAATCGCGGCGCCGGAAGGCGACGAGGAGGCCGAGGTCGCCATCGGCGGCGTCCGGTTCAAGCTCGACCCGCAGCGCCTCACCCCGGTTGCCGGAGAAAAGGAAGAGCCGGCGCCTTCGCCGGACATCGCCTACGCACTCGGCCCAATGCTGACGACGGCGGAGCTGGACGTGCGCGGCATGAGGGTCGAGGAGGCGCTCTTCCGCGTCGAGGACTTCTTGGACAAGGCCGTGCGCGACGGCATGAGCTCGGTGCGCATCGTCCACGGCAGGGGTACCGGGGCGCTCAGGCAGGCCGTCCGCGAGCTGCTGTCCGGCCACCCCCTGGCGAGGTCCCACGCGCCGGAGCCGCCCGAGCGCGGCGGCGACGGCGCCACGACCGTAAGCCTGCTGTGAGGACCCTGGTCGCGCTGGCCGCTGCGGTGGGACTGGCCGTCGCGGCGTGCTCGGTCGACTCCGGTCAGGCCGCGTCCCGTCCGGCGCCGACGACGGGTGCTACCGCCACTGCCGAGACGCCACCCACCGTTACGCCAACTGCCGCGCCGCCGGAGACGCCGACCCCCGTGCTGGCGGCGGTCGTTCCGACGCCGGCGAACACGCCCACACCTGAGCCCACCGCGCAGGCGACAGCGACCCCGACCAGCCTGCCCACGCCGCGGCCAACTCCCATGCCGAGGCGCACGGCTACCGTCCAGCCGACCGCTACGCCAACGAGCGCGCCGCCACCGCAGCCGACCGCGACGCCCTCTGCAACCCCTCAGCCGACCGCGACGCCGACGAGCACGCCCACGCCTGAGCCCACGCCGACGCCCACTCCGGCCATACCGCCGGAAGCGCCTGCGGCGTTCTTCGACAGCGCCGCCTTCTCGGTCGAGCTCGCGCTGACGTCGGCACAGCAGAGTCAGGGCCTCTCCGACCGGGAGTCCCTGCCCCCCGGCACAGGTATGTTGTTCGTGTTCGCGCCCAGGACCGCGTCCTCGTTCTGGATGCTCCGCATGCGGTTTCCGATAGACATAGTGTGGATATCGGAGGGCTGCGCCGTCGTCGACATAACGGTCGAAGCGCCCGCGCCGGACCCCGACACGCCGACCTCCGATCTGCCGACCTACTCGTCGTCGTCGCCCGCCGGCTACGTGCTCGAGATCAACGCGGGCAAGGCGGCCGAGCACGGCATCGAGATCGGAGACGTCGTGCGCTTCGCCAACGTGTCCAACCCCGACGGGGAGGCGTGCCCGTAACGGCGTTTCCTGCCGCGCCCGATCCGGCGACCTGCCGTCGATTCAGGGGATGACCTCGTACTCCACCTCGGCCACCTTGCGGCCATCCACGTACACGTACACGAAGTAGCGGCCCGGCGCCCACTTTCTGGATGGTGGCGAGCCCACGGAGAACCAATTTGTTCCGCCGACGTATTGGGGTTCCGCGGCCAGGCTGCCGGTCCTGCGGCGGAATGCAAACCCGTCCTCGAAATACTCCACGGCCTCAATGTGTACCTCGCGCGTAGCCGACACACGAGGGGCCGATGCCTTAGTACCATCGGGCACCGCTTAGGTCAGCAGGTAACAAGAACCAGCCCTAAGATTTGGTGTGGAGGTACACCTGCTGACCGTCCCTTCTGGGTGTACAGAAACCCCCGCCACATGGACGGGGGTTTCATTTGCGCCAACTGACCCTTTCACATCATGGGGGTAGTCCTGCATGGTATCTCTATACCGTTCTCTTCGCAGACCGTTTCGGACCAGAGCAGGCCGCTGTAGACCAACAGGCCGAAGAGCGCCAAGCAGAAGACTACGACCGCGATGACGGCGATGATCCAGTAGCGCCTAGTCATCGCCCCACCTGTCCTGGCGACCATCGCCCCAATGTTGCTTCGTGATCCAAGGCGACCACGTGGAGCATATGAAAGCGATGCAGCCCCTGAACTTGCCCTTCGCGTAGTCCTTGTGCCAAGAGCGATTCGACCCCCAAGACTGCGTTGTGTACGTGTGGCCTATGAAGTCCCAAAAGGGTCTAAAGGCATAGTACACGTAGCCGGACGGGACGAAGTGAGGTGAGCCAACCACCTGCCCGTCCTGGTAGCACCAATTGGTCACGCTCTTGTACCGAGCAATCTTGATGCCTAACGAATTCTTCTTGTACAGCGTGTGTCTGTTCGTCCGGCAGGTTTGCTGTCCTTGGGTGTACAGCGTGGATTCGCTGACCGACTCGGTAAAAGCCGGGGTGATGTAGAGCAACACCAACTGCTGGTCGGCAGTTGACAGAGACTCGAACACACCCTCGGGATTCTCGGCATCACCGACTTCTCTCGTTAGCTGCTCCGCCCTTGCCACATCCACCGTACCGGACTCCTCAGCAGGCGGCTTGGCATACACCATCCCTCCAAAGAGAGCCGTCGCCATGAATACCGCAATGAGTCCGCCAATGACTTTTGTCGCTTTCATGTCCGCCTCCTTATTGGGATACAGCTACCGTACGCCTGTCGAAAACGGTCTGTCAAGGATAAAAAGAGGCAATTCAAGCTGTGACTAAGTCCACATAGGAACAATAACCTATATAGGACGAATATGGGGGTTGATGACTCACCGGCTCCCTATTGATTTTAGAACATTGGACGGTCACCCTCCCAGAGAATAAATTGAAAAGGGGGTAGTGCCTGTAAGAGCGCTCCAGCGTGAGCAATACCCAGCCGCTGACGTCCCGCGCGGAGAAGGCACCTACCGCGGACCCGCCGCTCCTGGTGACGATATATGCCTTGTCGATGCGTCCATTGATGCTGGGCAGGCTTGGATCGACCGGGCCGTAGTCGAGCTTTGACCAGTCGTAGGGCTCGGTCCCGTCGTACGAGCGGGCGATGACGGCTCTCTCGGCCCCGTCGTCGGAGCGGAAGGCTTGCCTGACATGCCCGATGCTTACAGACGTGCCCGAGTCGTCCTCGTCGTCCTCCATCTCCGAGGCCAGATAGAGGGCGCGGAAGCCCTGCAGGAATTTCTGATCACCCCGAGTGCGGTATAGATCGACGAAGAGCCGCTCCCCCAGAGCGTAGTTGCACTCGAATTCGACATCGCTCTTGGACGGGCCGAGGCCCTCAATGTTGGCGATAGTGGCCGCGTAGGCGCAGGGACGGTTGGTAACCTCTACTGGCCTGCCGGTTCGCGCGCCTTCGACGATCGAGGCCATCAGGTCTGCCGCGCCTTCGTCCACCCAGTCCGCGTTGCCGCTCCAGTAGTAGTGCGCCACCTCGTGAGCGATATGAGAGCCGGCAACCTCAGCTTCACGACTCCCATCGTCGACATCGTATTCTGGGAGGATCGCGACGTGAGTGCCAAAATTTGTTCCGGCTACTGAGCCGAAGACGGCGTTCTCGAAGAGCAGGCCGGCGTAGTTGGTCGGAAACGGCAACCCCATAAACCGTTCGACCCCGCGCACGGAGTGCTCCAGCAAGTCCATCGATCTCGACGCCCCGGAACCGGTGCGGACGATGGCAAGAACTACCTCGCCCGCCAGCGGCAACGTGATGGTACGACGTTCCACAGTGACCTTTGCTGGATGGAGAAGGACGTCGACGAGACCCGGATTCGTTTCCGCGACGCCCCTCAGAGTGGCTACTATCGGCGCAAGGTCGTCCGATATGCCATCTCGCAGCGTGGCGTGGGACATCACGGCCTTGAACATCTTCGGCTCGAAGGCCGCGAGCCGACTCAGTGAATCCATGGCGGATACGTCGGGCGGCTCGATGGTCTCGAGGAATGGCATACGCACGATCCGCGATGCCGCCTCCGCGTCCTCATGTGCGATGTGTGACAGCCCTTCAATCGCCTTCGCTTCCAATTCCTCTATGCCGTCCCGCACCCAGTCCAGTGAGACGACCGACAAACCCAGCCCGCTATCCTGATATGCGATGTATGACAGCTCTTCAATCGTCTTGACTTCCAGGTCGTCGACGCCGTCCTGGACCCAGCCCAAGGCGACGACGGCCGACATAACCTCAGCACCTGACATGTTGTTGATCCAGTCGATCGCCTGGGCCTCGTCGTCGCTAATGCCGTCCTGTACCCAGCCCAGTGAGACGAGGGACGAAACGACAGAGCGACTGGTGACCGCGATGTAGAGCATGCTCTGAATCGCGTCTGACTCCGTACCGTCGATCCCGTCTTGCATCCAACTCAGTTGATTGATCGAGGAAGCCAACCGAGGGTCTTCTTGCTCCAGCCAACGGCCGTTCCTGAAATCGCGGAGAGATACCGGAAGGGTTGGAGCGGGAAAGGATGTCGCAGTTGGCGCGGGAGACGGGATAGCCGCCGGGGCCTTGGTAGGAGCAGGGGTCGGTATCGTAGGGCGGGTCTCGGGAACACTGGTCGGCGTCGTGGCGAGGGCGAGCGGGACTGCCTCGGTAGTGGACGTTGGGACCAGGGCCTCCACGGTCGCGGCGATTGCCGCCTCAGTCGTAGTCCGAACGTCCGGCGCGGGGGTGGGCGCCGTTCGTATAGGCGCGGTAGCTTCAGATGCGTAGGTACTGGTTGGGACTACGTTCGCAGGCGTTGGCGGACCGCTTTCAGGCCAGCTCCCGGCTTGGTAGACTATGGCGATCAGAATCACCCCGACCACGACGGCGGCCAGCCACTTCCAAGCATTTCCTCCGCCGGTTCCCCCTCCGCGGCCATAGCCTCCACCGTTGCCCAAAGATGTACCGACTCTGGTAGGAGGCTGTCCTCCCCCGCGCCTGTCGGCCGTCCTGGTGCCGACGGCGCCTCTCTCGCTGCAGCCGACGCAGGTGCACGCCGAAGGGTGATCGCT
The DNA here is from genome assembly GCA_965261815.1 of Dehalococcoidia bacterium. Taxonomy (GTDB): domain Bacteria; phylum Chloroflexota; class Dehalococcoidia; order Lucifugimonadales; family CAZENU01; genus CAZENU01. The sequence continues at coordinate 921,113 of CBDHDR010000002.1, read as the reverse complement.
ATACCATCCTGGTCTGGCCATTTGTTTCGCTCAGGTGAAGACGGGGCCGAGTCTACGGTACCCCAACTGCGGCTTGGAATGCCGCTGGCGACCCGTACCGGATTTGGGTAGGGAGCGCCTCCAATGGATCACGCTCGGAACGGCTCAGGTCGTCGATTCAGGGGATGACCTCGTACTCTACATCGGCCACCTTGCGCCCATCCGCGTACACGTTCACGAAGTAGCGCCCCGTCGCCCACTGCCTGGATGGCGACTGGCCTATTGAGAACCATCGTGTCCCGCCAACGTATTGGGGCTCCGCGGTCAGATTGCGCGTACGGCGGCGGAATGCAAAACCGTCCTCGAAGTACTCGACAACTTCGAGCTGTACTTCGCGCGGACCCGACACACTGTAGGAGTGCTTCAGTGTGAGATATACCCAATCGCTGACGTCCTGCGCGGAAAAGGAGGACACCGCCGGCCCGTCCGTCCTGGTGACGATATACGCCTCGTCGATGCGTCCATTGATGCTGGGCAGGCTGGGATCTACTGGGCTGTCATTGAGTTGTGAGAGGTCGTAGGGCTCGGTGCCGTCGTACCAGCGGGCGATGACGGCGCTCGCCGCTCCGCCTCCGGAGCGAAACGCTGCCCTGACGTGCTCGATCCCCACCGACGTGCCCCGATGATCGTCGTCGTCCTCCAGCTCTGAAGCCAGATAGAGCGTGCGGAAACCCTGCCGGAATCTCTCGTCACCCAGCGTGCGGTACAGATCGACGAAGAGCCTCTCCCCCAGCGAATAGTTGCACCAGAACTCGGCGTCGCCTCTGGACACGTTGAGGCTCTCCAGCCCGGCGATATTGGGAGCGTACGGACACGGGAGGTTCGTAACTCCTACCGGCCTGCCGGTTCGCCCGCCATCGACGATGGAAGCGACCAGCTCTGCTGGGCCCTCGTCCGCCCAGTCCGCGTTGCCGCTCCAGTAGTAGTGCGCCACCTCGTGGGCAATGGCCGAGCCAGCGAACTCCGCCTCGCGACTCCTGTCGTCGACGTCGTACTTGGGGAGTATGGCGATGTGAGTGCCAAAATTGGTGCCTGCGAATGAGCTGTGCACGGCGTCTTCGTAGAGCAGGCCGACGTAGTTGGCCGGGAGCGGTGCGCCCATGAACCGCTCCGCTCCCCGCACGGAGTGCTCCAGCAGATCCATCGATCTCGCCGCGCCGGGAGCGGTGCGGATGATCGCAAGGACCACCTCGCCCGCCAACGGCAACATGATCGTGCGCCGTTCCAAGCTGACTCTGTTGGGGTCGAGCAGCACGTCGATTAGCCCCGGGTTCGTTCCCGCGACGCCCCTCAGCGTGGCTACTATCGGCGCCAGGTCGTCCGTGATGCCATCTCGCAGTGCCGCGTGGGACCTCACGGCCTCGAATATCTTTGGTTCGAAGGCCACAAGCCCACTCAGTGACTGCAAAGCGGATACATCGGGTGGCTCAATGGTCTCGACGAATGGCATGACCACAATCCACGATGCCGCGCCCGCATTCTCATATGCGATGTATGAGAGCTCTCCGATCGCCCTGACTTCCAGATGGTCGTCGATGCCGTCTTGTACCCAGCCCAGAGCGACGACGGCCGACGCAACCTCCGCACTTCCTATGTTGCTAATCCAATCAATTGCTCTTGCCTCGATATCTTCAATGCCGTCCTGTACCCATCCCAAGGCGACGACGGACAGACCGAGCCCGGCATTCTCATACGCGATGTATGACAACTTTTCGATCGTCCTGATTTCCAGAGCATCGTCGATGCCGTCTTGGACCCAGCCCAGAGCGACGACGGCCGACATGCCCTCAGCACCTGACATGTTGTTGATCCAGTCAATCGCTTCGGCCTCGTCGGCGCTGATGTCGTCCCGTACCCAGCCCAGCGAGAGCAGGGACGAAACGACTGAGCGACTGGTGACGGCGATGTAGAGCATGCTCTGAATCGCGTCTGATTCCGTACCGTCGATTCCGTCTTGCATCCAGCCCAGCTCCTTGATTGAGGAAGCCAACCGTGAGTCTTCTTGCTCCAGCCAGCGCCCGTTCGCGAAGCCGCGGAGAGAGACCGAAGCTGTCCCGGTCGTGGTCGTTGGGACCAGGGCCTCCACGGTCGCGGCGATTGCCGCCTCGGTCGTAGCCTGAACGTCCGGTGCGGGGCTTGGCGGAGCTTGTGCCGTAGCAACCGCTGCCTGCACGCGCCCCTCGATGTCGAGGGGTGTCTCGGTAGGGGAGGCCGCGGCGCCACTTAGCCGTCCGATGAAATCGTCGACCTGGGATTGGACGTTCTGGTCGTTGGCATAGACGGCAGCCGCTACGATCGCGACCGTGGCGAGAAGCGCGACCGCGATCAGGATCGCCTTTCTCTTTCCCGGAGGCCTCCGACTGCCTCGTCCAGTCCTCAATACAGGCGGCTGGCGTCCTCCCCGTGAAATCCTGGCTTCCGCATCGCCAAGAGCGCCTTCGCTGCTGCGGAGGTCACGTTCGAGGTTCTTGAAGCAGGCGACGCAGGTACACGCCGGGGGGTGATCGCTCGTAGGAGGATGCTCACCTTCGCGCCTTCGCGAGCCCTGCGGAATCTTCCTCCCAGGACGCTTACGCGTCCGACGCCGCGCACCACCCTCATTGCAAGCGACGCAGGTGCACGCAGCGGGGTGTTCGTCAAACCACTGTGGTCGTCTGGCCATTCGTGTCGCTCAGTGGGCAGAGGTAGCCGATCGTACTGTACACGAGAGCTCGGTGACGGTACCGCATTGGGATGGGGCGCGACCCGAGGGGCCGCCAAACGCGAACAGTCGCGACCGTGGGTCAAGTTTGCAGAAACCGCACGCTTGTGCTATTCTGGCCGCATGGAACAGACTCAGGCTCATCCCGCCTCCCCATCTGGCGGTCCGGCTCGGACGTCGGCGCATCATACACCCCTGTCCGATTTTGCACCGCGGTGTTTCGCCTCAGATAGGGTGAACGATGCACAGGGTGTCTCATTTCCCGGCCAGGTGTCCCACCCGCCAGATAGGAACGAGACAAAATGGGACAGTTTGAGACAGTTTGGAGCGGATGAGACCACCGGGGACCCCAAAAGGGCAGGTCGACGCGCTTTTCCTACGTCGCCGTAGCGCTCACTCCCTCCGAATGCGCTGTAGGCGGAACACCCAACCCGAAACGCATCATGCACGACCTGCTCTGTCGGATCGCTCAGCGTGGAGCCTCGGCCCGGCACCGTTGCCAGCGCTCCGGCGGCGGCCTGGATTCCCCACCTGATTGGGCGGGCCGGCGTGACGGACTGCTTCCGGTGTCATAGTGGCGCATCCTGTCGGGGATGGATTCCCGCGTTCGGAGACCTTTGCATAACTCCCGTTGCGGGAGACAGCGTGGCGGAGATGCCGAGTATTCCTAGCAGGGGACCCCCAACCCTGGATTCCCGCCTTCGCGGGAATGACGGTTGTTCAGCGGGAATGACGGTTGTTCAAAGGTCTCCGTTCGCGGGAATGACGGGGGTGGGAAATCAGGCGCCGGGCGGCTCGTTGACACTCTGGGGGGCCTGTGCTACGGTGGCCGCGTCGTTAACAGAGAGAGAAAAGGCGCACGTAGGAGGTGCTCGAATGGCGATGGAAGGCAAGCTGAACGTAGATATAGCCTATTGCGTTCCCTGAGGGTATCACGCTGAGGCGGCCTGGATGGCCACCGAGTTCTTCGCAACGGGCGGTACGGACGTAGCGATTTCGCTGACGCCCGGCGACAATGGCGTGCTGACGGTTCACGTCGACGGCGACAAGATCTTCGATAAGACGGAAGAGGGCAGTCACCCGAACCTCGACCGGGTGAAGGAGTTGAAGGCGATAGTGAAGGAGAGGCTGACCATGGCGGTCGCCGCGGACTGACACCGCAACACTCGCCGACGGAATAGACGGAGAGCGTAACAAGAGCGCCCCGGTAGATTCGAACCGGGGCGCTCTCTTTTGTCCGCCGCGCTTGTGCGGGCGCAGCCACTACGACGCAACGAGCCGAGCGGTAGTATCCTATCGTTCGGAATGGTTTTCGCAGTCCGCGACGCCGGAGGCGCATCCGGCACGTTGACGAATCCTTTGAGGAGGCCAACCGGCCGCCACTCGGTCGGCAACTTCGGGATCAACAATGGACCCAACCGGCGAGATGTACCTGATAGCAGACGAGCTGCGCAGCATCGCGGACATGGGGCTGCACTATGCCGAGAACGACTACGACCGCGAGCGGTACCATCGCGCCCTGTCGTTGAGCGCCCGCTTGGTCGCCGCGATAGAGAAGAGGCCGGCGGACGACGTGATGGAGGAGTACGAGGGTAGCTTCGCCCATGCCACGCCGTACGTCTGCGCCGACGCCGCCGTATTCCGGGACGGCCGCATCCTCCTGATCAGGCGCGAGGACAACGGCCTCTGGGCGATGCCGGGCGGCGTGACCGAGGTCGGCGAGACGTGGGCGCAATCGGCCGAGCGGGAGCTTCGCGAAGAGACAGGCGTCGAGGGGACCGCCATGAGCCTGCTCGGCGTCTTCGACGCCAGCCTATGGGGCAGCCGCTTCAAGTTTCAGCTGTACGCCAGCGTGTGGCTCGTGGCAGTCGGCGACGACCAGACGCCGATCGCGGGCCCGGAGACGACAGGCGTGGGCTTCTTCGCGGAAGACGACCTGCCGGAACTGTCGCCGGGACACCTGCTCCGGATCCCCGTGGTGTTCGAGCTCGCACGCGGCGACAGGCCGATACCCTACTTCGACCCGACGACGTGACGGTCGCCACTCGTCGTTCCCGTGGAGACGGGAACCCATCTCCGCACCTCCACCGTGGGTTCCCGCCTGCGGAGACCTTTGCATAACTCCCTCGCGGGCGCCGGAAGTGGTGGAGATGCGTCGCTTCCGTATCTGGGCCTTCCACCCCTGGGTTCCCGCCCCCGTCTCCACGAGTAAAGCCTTTCCCCGAAAGGGTGCTATAGTCTCCCCAAAATGCGGTATTTAACTCCGTTTCTGCTCGTACTGCTAGTGTCGGTCTCTGTGGCCGTTTGCGGCCCTGGAGACCAGCCCACCGCAACGGCCACGCCGACGCCGACCAGGACGCCCACCGCGACGGCCACACCGACGCCGACCCAGATACCTGGCCGCGCGGACCTTTACGAGGTTGCGGCCGCACCGGAGCATATGGCAGCACTCTGGTGGGAGTGGGACCGCAGGATCGAGTTCGAGGAGATCGTGTTCGAGTTCACCATCCACAATGACCCCGGGGACTTCTCGGACGATAGCGGCCTTTATTTTATGGTCTGCCACGGCACCGTGCTCCCCGATACTGGCTTCTACTTCGGGCTGCAGACCGATGTGTATGACCCTGCCAGGCTCAGGGGGAGAGGCGAGGGCATCATATTCTCCAGGTGGGGTAAGAGGGACCTCGCATTTGCCCGGCCCGCAGATGGGGGGTGGACTCAGTCCTCCGGCCATGAAGGAGACTTCATCGGCGTCCGGATCTCCTACGATTGGGGTGTGGGGGACTACAGGATGCGCATAGGCCCCGATGATGATGTGGACGGACAGTGGCTCGGGGTCTGGATCACCGACTTGGGGACATCAGAAACCACTTGGATAGGGTCTCTGATGTTCCCAGGGAAGCGCAGCACGATCAGGCCCTCCACTTACTCGACTCTGGAGATTTATGGTGCGCCGATCCGCCCGATAGACATACCGGAGTTGCGAGTCACCATGCAGCTCCCCCTTGGTGATGGGACCAAGCCCTGGGGCGCAGACTTCTTTCTCTCCTCTTTCAACGGGGAAATCATGAACTCCGACTCGAGGTACGATCCTGAGAGGGAAGTCGTTCATCTTTGGGCTGGTGGATTGGTCGAGAGGACCGGGGTGCCGGGGCTCGTTGAATTTGCGCGCTAGGGGATTCCCGCCAGGGCAGGCTCTGCGCGGGAATGACGGTTATGCAAAGGTGTCCTATCCCGTGGGTTGGGCCGGCGGCGTCCCCTCCAGGTACGTGGTGCCGTCGAACGGCGCCGGCACGGGGAAGAAGGTCAGCATTCGAGCCGGCCCGTCGCCCACGACCGTGAAGCCGTGGGGTACGTCGGGAGGAATGACCAGCGTGTGGTCGGGGCCGACGTCGTGCACCTCTTCACCGAGCCTCACCTCCAGCCGCCCCTCGAGGATGACTATCAGCTCGTCGTCGGCGTGGTAGTGCAGAGGCGCGCCCGTGCCTACGGCCGCCTCGGAGTAGGACAGGTTGCTCGTGACGCCCTGCTCAGGGCCGGCGATGTCCCACTTGCGGTAGTTGGGCCGCCAGGGCACCTCCGGCAAGCTGTGGTGGTCGACTATAGGCATCTCGCGGCCTCCATCCGAAGACGTGCGCGGCATGACCCGTTCCGTCGGCGGGAGACGGCGGGCGGAAGCGGGCCGCGGTCGCGGCAGGATACCACAGGCCCTGTGCTACTATCTGAGCCCGGCGTCCCATGATTCACGACCTGATTGGGAAGGCGCGCGCGACTGACTGCTTGCGGGGTGATAGCGCACCATGTCGGGGATAGATTCCCGCGTTTGGAGACCTTTGCGAAACTCCCTTGCATGAGACAACGTTGGTGGAGATGCGTCGACTCCGTATCTGGGAACCCCACCCCTGGGTTCCCGCCTGCGCGGGAACGACGGTTGTGCAAAGGTCTCTGTTCGAGGGAATGACGGAGGTGGGGAATTGGGGCGTCGCGGGCCGTATCTCCATGCCCGCGATCCGGACTCCAGGATTGTCGAGCGACGCGGCATGAGAATCGTGTTCATGGGCACGCCCGCCTTCGCCGTCCCGGTGCTGTCGGCGCTGGTCGACGCCGGGCACGATCCGGTCGCCGTCTACTCGCAGCCGGACCGGCCGCTCGGCCGGGGCAGGCGGACCGCGCCGCCGCCGGTGAAGGCCTACGCCCTGGAGCAGGGCCTGGACGTCTTTCAGCCGGAGTCGCTGCGCAGGGACGCTCCCGCGCGCCGCCGCCTGTCCGATCTCGCGGCGGACGTAATAGTCGTAGCCGCGTACGGGCTGTACCTCCCCGACGATGTGCTGAGTGCGCCGCGGCTGGGTTGCCTGAACGTCCACCCGTCGCTGCTGCCGAAGTACCGCGGTCCGTCTCCTGTGGCGGCGGCAATACTCGCCGGCGACGAGGTGACCGGGGTGACGGTGATGGAGGTCACCGAGCGCGTCGACTCCGGCCCGGTAGTGGCCCGGCGGCGGCTGCGCGTAGGGGCCGACGAGACGGCCGGGGACCTCACCGGCCGTCTCGTCCAACTGGGCGCCTGCCTGATGGTCGCGGTGCTGCCGCAGTGGGCGTCCGGCGAGATCGAGGCGTCGCCCCAGGACGACTCGGAGGCTACGATGACCCGGCTGCTGACGCGCGACGACGGGGCGATAGACTGGGCGTCGCCGGCGGAGCTTATTGCTCGACAGGTGCGCGCCTATGACCCGTGGCCGGGCTCCTTCACCCACTGGGAAGGCCGGCGCCTCAAGGTGCTGGAGGCGTCGGCGGCGCGGGCGGAAGGCGACGGCGTGGCGACTGGCACGGTGGTGTCCGGCCCCGACGGCGGCCTGGGCGTCGTGACAGGCGATGGCGTGCTCCGCCTTGGGATGCTGCAGATGGAGGGGCGCCGCGCCGTCGACGCCCTCGCGTTCGCGCGGGGCCATCCCGGCTTCGTGGGATCCCGGCTCGACTGACCGGCGGCTACTCGAAGCCGGCCAGGCGCGGCTGACGGGGCTCGTTCTCGTCCGACTGAAAGCCCGCCACGCCGACGCCGACCAGGCGAAAGAGGCGGCCGGGCCGTATCTCCCGCCGCACGAGCTCCCGGGCGGCCACGGCGACCGCATCGGTCGAGGCTACGAGCCGGGGTGGCGTGGTCTGGCGGGTGTACGTCGTGAAGTCGGCCAGCCGGAGCTTCACCCTCACTGTCCTGCCGCCGACCTCGCCGCGCTCCAGGTAGCCTCCCACGCGCTCGCTGAGCTGGTCTACGAGAGAGAGCAGGAAGTCCGGGTCGTCCGTGTCGCGGGCGAGCGTCGTCTCGGCGCTTACCGACTTGCGCTCGCGCCGCGGCCGTACGGGCTCGGCGTCCCGGCCGGTCGCCAGCCGGCGCATTCCCGGTCCGCTCCGGCCGAAGCGACGTATGAGCCATTCGTCGGTCTTCGACGCCAGGTCGTCTATGGTGCGGATGCCCTCGTTGGCTAGGCGGGCGGCGGTCTTGGGCCCAATGCCGGACAGCCTGTCGACGGACAGCGGCGCGAGGAAGGCCTGTTCGCCTCCGGGCGGGACCACCGTCAGGCCGTCCGGCTTGTCCAGGTCCGACGCGATCTTCGCGACCGACTTGCTCGTGGCGGCCCCCACCGAGATCGTCAGCGACAGCTCCGAGCGGACCCGCGCCCGCAGCTCCGCGGCGATGACGGCGGGCGGGCGCCCATCTGACACCGAATCGGTGATGTCCAGGTACGCCTCGTCGAGCGACAGCGGCTCCACGAGGTCGGTCACGCCGTGGAAGATGTCCATGACGCGCCGCGAGACCTCGTGATAGCGGTCGAATCGCGGCGGCACGCGGACCAGGCGCGGGCAGCGCTGTATTGCGGTGCGCATCGGCATGGCGGACCGCACGCCGAAGCGGCGCGCCTCGTAGGAGGCGGAGGCGACGACTCCGCGGCCCTCCGGAGCGCCGCCCACGACGACCGGCCGGCCGCGCAGCGCGGGGTTGTCGAGCTGCTCGACTGAGGTGTAGAAGGCGTCGAAGTCGGCGTGGAGTATGTGGCGCATCTACACCGAGCCGTCGATGACGACGTCCAGCACCGCCGGACGCCCCGACTCCAGCGCTGCGCGCATGGCCGGCGCAACCTCGGACGGATCATCTATGGTACTGGCGTCGACGCCCATCGATCTCGCCATTCCCGCGACGTCCAGCGCGATCGGGAAGTCCATTCCGAGATACCGGCTCTCTCCCTCGGCGTCGAGCACCATGGAGCGGTACTTGTCCACATTGAGCTTCAGGATGCGGTACGACCGGTTGTTGCAGACGACGTACACGACGGGGATGCCCTCGTTGGCCGCCGTCCAGAAACCCTGGACGGTCATCATCGCGCTCCCGTCGCCGACCACCGCCACGACGGGGCGGTCCGGGTTGGCCAGCTTGACGCCCATCGCGGCGCCGACTCCCCAGCCCAGGGCGCCGCCGCGGCCCCCGTATACGCTGCCCGGCGTGTCGAAGTCCATCGAGTCGAACACGGCGTCGCGCGTCGTGACCGCGTCGTCGATGACGATCGTCTCGGGCGGCAGGGCGGAAGCGACCTCGGCCATCATGCGAGACGGCGGCATGGGAGAGCCGTCCCAGCCGTGCCTCACGCGGCGGTCTCGCTCCGCGTCCATCTTCAGCCTGGCCTCCGCCAAGATGGCGCACCGGCCCTTGGCGGCTTCCTTCGCCGAGCCCGACATCGCCGCGGCGAGTGCCTCCGCGAGGCGGTCCAACGCCACCGCGGGGTCGGCCGCGATGCCCACGTCGGTCGGCTGGGTGGCGCCGACCTCCGCGGGATCCGAATCGACGTGGACCAGCTTCGTGCCCGGGCCGATGAACCGGAGCACGGGCTCGGAGAACATGTAGGAGCCGCTCGCCAGCCTGCCCACGACCAGCGCCGCGTCGGCGGAGGAGAGCATCTCCGTCGTCTCGGAAAAGCCGAGCCTGATCGAGCCTCCGAAGTGAGGGTGGCCGGTTGGGAAGTTCATGCCCGAGTAGCTCGAGGCGTAGACCGGCGCGCCGAGCATCTCCGCGACGCGCACCGCGGCCTCGGCGCCGCCGGACTCGCCGACCCCGTCGCTCACGATCATGACGGGACTTGACGCGGCGCCCAGGAGCTCCGCCGCCCTCTCGACGCCCTCAGGCTCAGGGGCGGAGCGGACGTATCCGGCGGGCGACGGGGCGATCTCCACGTCCCCCTCGTCGTCCAGCGCGTTGGCTGAGAACGCGACGAATGTCGGCCCGGTCGGCGGCGTCTTCGCCTCGTTGAAGGCCCGCCGCATCACGAACGGCACCTGGTCGGGATGGGTGACCTCGGCCGTCCACTTGGTGAACGGGCGCACCATATCGGCCAGATCGGTCCGGCCGTGGGCCAGCTCGCGTATGTCCTTGTTGCCCGCGCTGAGTACCAGAGGCGTGCCCCCGGCGTACGCGTTGTGCAACAGGCTGATGCCGTTTGCGAGCCCGGTCTCGATGTGGAGGTTCACGAACGCCGGGCGGCCGGTCGCTCGGGCGTAGGCGTCCGCCATGCCCACCGCGACCCCCTCCTGCAGCACCAGCACGTACTTGAGCTCGGGGAACGACTCGAGCTCGTGCATGATGGGGCTCTCGCTGGTGCCCGGGTTGCCGAAAATGTACTCGACGCCCTCGGCGCGCAGCATCTCCAGCATGGCGCGGCGTCCGGTCATCCTGGTCATCGTTCGTGCTCCTTCCCTCGACGATACGGGCCAGGGGCTAGCCCCGGTACGCGTAGATGTCCTCTCGCCTGAGGCTCAGGCCGCCGTCCGGCCAAACTGCCGAGGCGTGAACGGGCCACACCTCGTCGAGACTGGGCCTGCGAACGGGCTGTTTGCGCTTCCTCCGTCGACCGATCGCCATTGCGGTCCTGCCTCCTCGTGAGCGATTGGCAAAGTGACCGCTCTGTGCCATTGTCGTCAGTTGGCGTGCAGACGGCAAGCGCTCGGCGGCGAGGGCCGCTCGGCGCTCGCGGCCCTTTACCCGAGGCTGCGATACCGATTACCCTTCGGCTGCCATGCTACCCCCGGAAACGATCTTCGGCGTCCCCGCGTGGATCGCGGTCTACGGCCTCTCCGTCGCCGGCTTTTCGGTTGCGGCGTGGGCGGCGTACCGGCGCGTCTTCCGCCTCGTGCTCATCGGCAGGCCGTCCGGCCGTTTCGACCGGCCCGTGCGCAGGCTTCTCGGGACCATCCCTCTCGTCTTCGGACAGCGGAAGGTGCTGCAGAGCGTCTCGCTGCGCCGGGACCGCGCCGGGATAGCCCACGCCGTCATCTTCTGGGGCTTCCTGTCCTTCGTAGCCAGCTACCTGGTGTTCATATACGGCGACTCGGTTTCCGCGGGCTTCTCGTCGACGTTGCTCACCGAGGGCGGCGCGCGCGCCTTCTCCGTCTACATGGACCTGCTGGCCGGGCTTCTCCTGGTCGTGCTCGCGTGGGCGCTGCTGCGGCGGTGGGCGGCGAGGCCGCGCCGGCTCTCCTTCGACCTGACCCAGAGCCTGGACTCGGTCGTGGTCGTCGGCCTGACCGGGCTGCTGATGACGCTGACCCTGGCGACCGAGGCGTTCTACGTGGCGTCCGGTGGCGCGGGGCCGGAGGCTTCGGCGCCCATCGGCTCGGCGATAGGGAGCGTCCTGAAGGACCGGGTCGGTCTGAGCGCGGGCGCCGCAGCCGACCTACAGGCCGTCGCCTGGTGGGCGCATCTGGGCGCAATCCTGGGCTTCGGAATATACGTCCCGTTCTCCAAGCACACCCACCTGATCGGCGCGCCGTTCGCCTTCTTCATGCGCCGGCTGGAGCCGATGGGCACGCTGTCGACTCCAAAGGACCTGGAGACGGCGGAGAGCTTCGGCGCCTCGCGTGCGCAAGAGCTGACGTCCCGGCAGCTCCTCGACGGCTTCGCGTGCGCGGTGTGCGGCCGGTGCACCGATAGCTGCCCGGCCAATCTGACCGGCAAGACGCTGTCGCCCATGCACGTCGTCGTGGGGCTGAAGGAGCACGTCGCCGAGGTCGGAACGGACGCCGCCGGGGCGGACGGCGGCAGGGAGCTGGTCGGCGATATAGTCGGCGAGGAGGCGTTGTGGGACTGCGTCACGTGCGGCGCCTGCGAGCAAGAGTGCCCGGTGGGCGTCGAGCACCTGGACACGATCGTCGACATGCGCCGCCATCTGGTCATGGAGCGCGCCAGCATGCCCGACACCGCGATGAACGCGCTCGTGAACATGGAGCAGCGCGGCCACCCGTGGCGGGGGACGACCTACGGCCGCACGGACTGGGCCGACGGCCTCGGCGTGCCCACGCTGGCCGAGCGCCCGGACGCCGACGTTCTGCTGTGGGTCGGGTGCACCGCCGCCCTGGAGCAGCGCAGCCAGAGGATCGCGCGGGCCATGGCGTCCGTGCTCAAGCGCGCCGGAGTCGAGTTCGCCATCCTGGGCGACGAGGAGGGTTGCACGGGCGATCCGGCCCGGCGAATGGGCAACGAGTACCTCTACCAGACGATGGCACAGAGGAACGTAGAGCTGCTGAACGGGTACGACGTCAAGCGTATCGTCACGCTGTGTCCCCACTGCTTCAACGCGATCAAGAACGAGTACCCGCACCTGGGCGGGAGCTACCGCGTGCAGCACTACAGCGAGCTGGTGTCGGAGCTGATCGCGGACGGGCGGATCAGGCCGGTGGCGACCATCGAGGCGACCGTGGCCTACCACGACTCGTGCTACCTGGGGCGCCACAACGGCGTGTACGACCCCCCGCGGCGGATCGCGGAGGCGATCCCCGGCGTGCGGCTCGTGGAGGCGGAGCGCTGCCGCGAGCGCGGCTTCTGCTGCGGCGCCGGCGGCGGCCACATGTGGATGGAGGAGAGCAGGGGAGACCGAATCAACCACGCGCGGGCCGAGCAGCTTCTGGAAACCGGCGCCGACACTGTCGCCGTCTCATGCCCGTTCTGCCTGCAGATGCTGGACGAGGGCGTCACTGCCAAGGCCCCGGAGGGCGGCGGCACGCGGGTACGCGACCTCCTGGAGATCCTGGACGAGAGCCTGGGCTAGACCGGCAGGCGGTCTCTACCGCCGGTGCGGCAGGACGACCAGCGACTCGTCGACGTCGTCGACCGACATGCGGCCGCAGATCGCCATCGCGCGCAGGAACTCGTCCCTGAGTATCTCGAACACGGTGCGCACGCCGGCTTCTCCGTCCACCGCGAGGCCCCAGAACAGGGGCCGCCCGACGCCGACGGCCCTCGCTCCCAGGGCGAGCGCCTTGAGCACGTCGGAGCCGTGCCTCACCCCGGAGTCGAGGTATATCTCCACCTCGCCGCCGACCTCGTCCACGATGGCGGGCAGCGCCTCGATGGTGGCCTGCTCGGTGTCGAACGACCGGCCGCCGTGATTGGAAACCACGATGGCCGAGGCGCCGACGTCGACGCAGCGCCGCGCGTCCTCCGGGGTCAGTATCTCCTTGATGACGAGAGGCAGGCTCGTGAGGCCGCGCAGCCACTCGATGCGCTTCCACGTAAGTCCGCGGTAGGCGAAGCGGTCGTAGGCCAGGACCCTCTCAAGCATGTGCGGCACCGGTTGGAGGTCGCCCCAACCCAGGGAGGGCTCGTACTGGTTGCGCACGTCCCTGTCCTTGCCCCTGCCTCCGGCGCCGCCGACGGTGAGGCAGACCGCCGCGTATCCGGCCGCCTCGACGCGCGGCAGGATGTACTCGGTGAACTCGTCGAGGATGTGGTAGAGCTGGAACCAGATGGGCCCGGACGACGCGGCCGCGACCTCCTCCACCGTGTAGCGGGACCCGGTCGCGAGCGCCATCAGCGTGCCGACGGAGCCGGCCGCGCGGGCGACCGCGAGCGCTCCGTCGGGATGGGCCACCCACTGAGTGCCCGCGGGCGACGCGAAGACCGGGAAGTCGATCTTTCGGCCGAGCATGGTCGTGGACGGGTCGCGGCCGGTCGTGTCCACGAGCACCCTGGGGCGGACGCTGATCTCGTCGAACGCCTCGCGGTTGCGCCGTATCGTGATCTCGTCGCCTGCGCCTCCCGCTACCCAGTCCCAGTAGTCGTGGGACATGCGCAGCTTGGCCATCGCTTCCAGGTCGTACAGGTTCGCCGGGTTCATTCTTGCGCTCTAAACAGGGCGATTCGCGTATCGTTCACCGTAGCGTGCCGGGCGGCGGTCCGTGGCTGCTCGATGTCATTCGCCGAGCGCCCTGTGCGCCAGGATGCGCGACCGGTCCGCGTCCGTCAGATAGGGCCTGATCTTCTCGGTGAACTCGGTGAGGGTGTCCTCGGGCGTGCTCGAGGTCGTGTCGAGCGTCAGCTTTCGGGTCACCAGCGAGTACTTGAACTCCTCGTCGAACCGCTCGACGGCGTACTCTATGTCGTCCTCCTGGAGCACGCCGTTGTGGTGGGGGTCGGCCTTCATGCGCCGGCGGATGACGTCCGGGTCCGCGCGAAGCAGGACCATCACCGTGTCCGGCTCGTGCGACAGCATCGTCTTTTCGACCTGCGGCGCGACGATCCGGCGGTCCTGCCTGTCGGTCGGCCGCCCGTACTCGAAGTACATCTGACCGTAGATGGCGTCGTCGATCGTGTAGCCGATGACCAGTTTGTTCTCGTCGGAAGGGTGGTTGGGCGTGTGGTAGTAGAGGCTGTGCCGCTGGTGCATCTCCTTGAGCTTGGGACTCAGCCCGAGCACCTGCGCCTGCTCCTCGGGCGTCAGGAAGTTGTCCGTGTCCTCCGGCAGGTGGCCGGAGGTGTGCGGTAACTTCCAGTGGTCGTGAATCAGGCGGAACCCGTCGCCGGTCAGGCCCTTCAGCCATCGGTCTATCCCCAGCGCCAGGGTCGTCGTGCCCGAGTACTCGCATCCAACAAGTATCAGCTTCATGTCGCTCCCTCTATGATTGCTTGGCCATGCTTGCTTGGCGCTCGGGCGGCCGCCCGGTCATCGCAGGGCGTGCACCGTGCCGTCGGCGCCGGTGACGAACATCGCGTCCTCGGTGATTGTCAACGTCGAGTCGAATCCGCTGCCGGGCAGCCTCGTTTGCCAGACCTCCTGGCCGGAGTCGAGATCGACGGCCAGTACCTGGCCTCCGCCGCTGCTGCCCGACCAGTAGTTGACCCCGACGTTGCCGTGCGCGCCGGTCCCGAAGTCCTCGTCTATGCCGCCAAAGTAGACGACGCCCTTGGCGACGGCTGGCGACGAATAGGCGTCGCCCACCGCCTCGAACGTCCAGGCCTGAGTCGCAGTCTTGGGCGGGCCGTCGACGTGATATACGCCGTCGCGTGAAGGGCCCCCGCGGAACATGGACGCGCCCTCGATCGACGGCGTCGGGCCGCCGCCCAGGGCGGCGACCGCCGTGGCCTCGTCGTCGGACGGCTGGCTGCCGCAGGCCACGAGGATCGCAGCCGCGGAAACATTAACGATGCCGGTGAGCCGACTTCCGGCGTCAGTCACGACAGGTCTGAGCCTCATGGGCGGCAGCCCGTCATCCGCTGAAGGCCCGCTTCGTCAGGATCCGCTGACGGTCGGAGTCGGTCAGGTGCTCCTGGATCTGCGCTTCGAACTCGGCCAGCGTCTCCTGGACGGTGGCGGAGGTGGTGTCGAGCGTGAACTTCCTGCGGACCGCCGAGGCGCTGAAACGCTCCTCGAAGCGCTCCAGCACGGTCTCCACGTCGCCGTCCTGCACGACCTGGTACTCGTGCGGGTCGTCCTTCATGCGCTGCCTGATGACCTCGGGCGAGGCCTTGAGCAGCAGCAGGATCGAGTGCGGCGCCTCTCTCATCAGCTCGCGCTCCTCGTGGGCGAACACGCGGTCCTGGTACGCCGTGTCGAAGCCGTAGTACAACTCGCCGTAGATGTAGTTCTCGATGTGGAACCCCACCATGTTGTGGTCGGAGTCGGAGTAGAAGGAGTGGTTCATGTGGTACTGGATCATGTACCGCTGGAACATCTCCTTGATCTCCACCGATGCCGCGAGCATCTGCTCCTGGCCTTCGGGCGTCAACTCGGGCGACGGTATGGAGAAGTGGTCGTGGAAGGTGCGGCCGCCGCCCATGGTGCGGTCCGTCCACTCGACGATCTCGTTGGCCAGCGTCGTCTTGCCCGCGTACTCGCATCCTACGATTATCAGGTTCACCTGGTTCCTCCTCTGTGCTTGTGCGGTCTGATCGCAGCGGTCACTGGCAGCTTCTCAACTCCTCCTCGAGCCACCTTTTCAGGTCCTCGGCCATGTTGGGGCGGCGCAGCGCCGCGTACACCGACGCCTTCAACATGCCGGCCGGCATCCCGGTGTCGAAGTGTACTCCTGGAAACCGGTAGGCGTATACGTCCTGTCTCGACAGCAGTCCGGCGATGGCGTCGGTGATCTCGATCTCGCCCCTGCCGCTCGGCGGCTGGACGGCGAGGATGTCGAAGATGTCCGGCGTCAGGACGTAGCGGCCGACGATAGCCAAATTCGAGGGCGCGTCGGCCACGGCGGGTTTTTCGACCAGCGCCCGCACGGTGACCGCGTCGCCGTCGCGGACTCCCGGGGCTATGACTCCCAGGTTGGGCAGCATCTCGTCCGGCGCCTCCCGGACGGCCAGAACGGAGCCGCCTGTCCGGGCGTGCAGCTCGGCCATCGCGCCTATCGTCGGCCTGTCCGCCCAGATGACATCGTCCGGCAGCAGCGCGGCGAACGGCTCGGTCCCCACGATGTCCCGCGCCATGAGTATCGCGTGGCCGGTGCCCATCTGCCTGTCCTGGGGGACGGCGTGCACCTTCACCATGTCGGCCGTTTCGAGCATGCGACGGAGCAGGTCTGCGTCGCCGCGCTTCTCCAGCGCCGCTTCCAGGGGCGGCAGGCCCTCGAAGTACGCGACCGCGGACTCCTGGCCAGCGGACGTTACCAGCACGACCTCCTCCACGCCCGATGCGGCCGCCTCCCTCACGGCAAGGTCGAGAGAGGGCGTGTCGATGACCGGCAGCAGGGCCTTCGGCACGGTACGCGTCGCGGGCAGGAATCTCGTGCCGAACCCGGCGATCGGTATGACGGCCTTCCGGACGGTCACGAGGCCCCTTCATCAAAGCCGAATCTATTCGATCGAGACAATTCCCGCATACCTCGACGGTTGGTCAAAGCGGAGGTCGGTGGCATAATATCCCTGTCGAGACGAATAATCCATCATGTCAGGAGGAGCCCCATGACGCTGGCCAGGGAAAAGTGCGTGGCATGCCGCAGGGACTCGCCGAGGGTGACCGATCAGGAGATCGCCGAGCTGCACCCCATAGTGCGGGAGTGGCGGCTGACTGAGGACGACGGGATCAAGCGGCTGGACCGCACCTTCAAGGTCGACAACTTCGCGTCGGCCATCGCTTTCGCGGACGACGTGGCCGAGGCCGCCGAGGGGGAGGGGCATCATCCGCGCCTCACCGTCGAGTGGGGCAGGGTGAACGTCGCGTGGTGGACCCACAAGATCAGGGGTCTCCACCGCAACGACTTCATCATGGCGGCCCAAACCGACGGCCTATTCGCCGGCAGGGAATAGGCCCAACTGCCCACGGTTGGCCGTCCGGGCGTCTGGCCCTGAGCCTCAGGACAGAAGCTCGCGCAGCCGGTCGGCTATGGCCCCCTCCTCGCCGTCGTTCAGCGTGTGCGCGTTGATCAGCAGCGTGTCGTCGTCCTGTGGGGTCGTCAGCCGGATGCGCGGGCTGCCTTCCAGCAGCTCGTCGGTGACCTGCTCGGCGTTCTTGCCGAGCTGGCCCATGTCCAGCACGACGCCCAGCATCAGGGCGTGGAAGTTGCTGGTCGGGATCACCGTCGTCTCCTTGACGCCGGACGCGTTCTTGAGCGCGTCTTCGATGACCGAGAATTTGGCGCCGTAGTCAACCAGTCGCTGCTCGTGGTCGGCGTTGACCCAGGCCTCGACGGCTACGGCGAGGCCGACGATCTCCTGTCTGTCCATCTTCATGCCTCGTCCGAGCGGGCGCGGGCCGATGAACCCGTGCGCAGTGACCGCATCGATCAGGTCCTTCCTGCCGCAGGCGAACCCGGTGGATTGGGGCGCGCCCATGTACTTCCCGCCGAAACAGACCAGGTCGCCCGACTGCGCGTTGCGGCGCAGGTAGTCGATGGGGTATATCTGGGCGGCCGCGTCCACGATCGAGAACACGCCTCGGGAGCGCGCGAGGTCGACCGCGTCCTCCAGGGATACCGCTGACCCTTTCGGTTCGGACTGGACCAGGTAGGCGATTGCGGCGGTGTTGGGCCCGATCGCCGCGTCGAGCTCGTCCAGGGTGCATCCGTCGTCGTCTCCGGCGAACACCAGCTTGCTGCCGGGCACCGTGTAGGCGCGGTCGTAGCCGTAGCGCTGGCACTGCTGCAGCACGATCTCGTCCTTCATGCCGGTCGTGTCTGGCAACTGGTCCATCTTGTCCGGGTCGTTGCCGGTCAGGCAGGCTGCCGTGCTGAGCACGAGCGCCGCGTAGCATCCGGCGGTCGGGTACGCGGCCTCGACCCCGAGCAGACCGGCAAGGTGGTCCCCGGAAGCGGCGAGCAGCTCCTCCATCTCGACGAAGCGCTCGCCCGCTTCGTCCATGGCCCGCCTCACCTCCGCGGACGGCGTGGAGCCGCCCCACACGGTAGTGTTGCCGCCGGCGTTGATCACCGGACGGGCGCCAATTCTCTCGTACACGTTTGCGCTCATGTCTACCTCCACTTTGTTTAGAGCATCAGATCGCCGCCGTTGATGTCGAGCGAAGCCCCGGTGATGTATGCGGCCCTGTCCGAGGCCAGGAAGGCGACCAGCTCGGCCACCTCCTGCGGCTCGGCCAGCCGTTTGATCGGGAAGCTGTCCGCGTAGGCCTGGGTCTGCGCTTCGGTAATCACCTCGCTGACCATCTCCGTGTTCACGAGACCGGGGCAGACCGCGTTGAGGGTGATGCCGAAGGGCGCCATCTCCCTGGCGACCGCGCGCGTGAAGCCCAGCACCGCGGCTTTCGCCGTCGTGTAGTGGGGGCCGCCCAAGGTGCTCACGCTCCGGCCGGCGCTGGACGAGATGTTCACGACGCGGCCCCAGCCCGAGGCCTTCATCGCCGGCAGCACGGCCCGCGTGCACAGGTAGGTGCCCTTGAGGTTGACGTCGAGGACCAGGTCCCACTCGTCCTCACCGAGGTCGAGTATCCCGGTGCGGCGCAGGACGCCGGCGTTGTTCACCAGGATGTCGACGTCGCCGAACGCTTCTCTTGCCGTGTCGACCAGCCGGCTCACGTCCGCGGCGTCACTGACGTCGGCCGCGACGCCGATCGCCTCGGCGCCCTCCGAGACGAGCCGGTCGGCGACCTCCGCCGCCCGCGTCTCGTCCAGGTCGTTGACGACCACACGAGCGCCGTCGGCGGCGATCCGCTCGGCGCTGGCCCGGCCCATGCCGCGTCCGGCGCCCGTGACCAGTCCCACTCTGCCGGTCAGTTCGGCCATCGGTAGGTAGGCGGCGGTCGTCTCATCGGATCAGGCCGAGCTCCTTGCCGGCGTCCTCGAAGACGGAGAGCGCCGTGTCGAGCTGCTGCCGGGTGTGGGCCGCGGATAGCTGCACGCGGATGCGCGCCTGGCCTCTGGGCACCACCGGGAAGCTGAAGCCAACGACGTAGATGCCGCGCTCGTTGGCGGCCTTGGCCATCTCGACGGTCTTCAACTCGTCGCGGATCATGATGGGCACTATGGGATGGGTGCCCGGGATGATGTCGAAGCCGAGGGTCTCCATCGCCGACCTGAAGTACCTCGTGTTCTCGTGCAGCGTTTCGCGCAGGCCGGGGTTCCCCTCGACCAGATCGAGCGCCTTGAGGGCGCCCATCACGATGGGAGGCGCGAGTGTGTTGGAGAACAGATACGGCCTGGAGCGCTGCCGGAGATACTCCACGATCTCCTTGCGTCCCGTGGTATAGCCCCCGGATGCGCCACCGAGCGTCTTGCCCATCGTGCTCGTGACGATGTCTACGCGGTCGACGACCCCCTGGTCCTCCGGCGTGCCGCGGCCGTTGGGGCCGATGAACCCGGTCGCGTGGGAGTCGTCCACCATGACCATCGCGTCGTAGCGGTCGGCGAGGTCGCAGATCTTGTCGAGCCTGGCGAAGTCTCCCTGCATGCTGAAGACGCCGTCGGTGGCGATCATCCGGAACCGGGCCGCCTCCGTCTCCTTCAGCTTGGCTTCCAGGTCGGTCATGTCGCTGTGCGCGTAGACCTTCCTCTGGGCGCGGCACAGCCTCACGCCGTCGATGATGCTGGCGTGGTTGAGCGCGTCGCTGATTATGGCGTCCTCCGCGCCGAGGATGGTCTCGAACAGGCCCGTGTTCGCGTCAAAGCACGACGTGTAGAGGATCGTGTCCTCGGTACCCATGAACTCGGACAGACGCCGCTCCAGGTCCTTGTGGATCTGTTGAGTGCCGCATATGAACCGGACGGACGCCATGCCGAAGCCGTGGGTGCGCACGCCATCGGACACGGCCTGAACAATGTCGGGATGACCGGCGAGGCCCAGGTAGTTGTTGGCGCAGAAGTTGATCAGGTGTCCCTCGGACGTGTCGACCTCCGGCCCCTGAGCCGTCTCGATCAGCTTCTCGCCCTTGTAGAGTCCGCTCTCGCGGATGTCCCGCAGCTCGTCTACGAGCCACGTCTTGACGTTGCCGTATGACACGTCGGTCTGACCTCCTGGAATTGCGGGTGAATCGATGCGGAACGGAGCGTATCCGCTGCCGGGGACGGTGTCAACGTTGACGCGCGGGCTGTGTAGATGTTCAATGCGACGATCGAGGAACGCAACTGGCCGGTCCGGCGACGATGGGACAGTGGACCCGGAACCCGAGGCGCTCGTAGATGTGGATCGCGCCTTCGTTCTCCCGTCCGACCGTCAGGACGATGTCCTGGATACCCTGCCGTACGAGATTGCGTACTATGGCTGGCAGTGCGTCTCGTACTGGGTAAACGTGTGATTGACCGACCTTGAAAGACCGGACTATGATGTCGCCATCTCTTTGGGACTGTCCTCGGAGACTGAGGACTCCCCATATGGATGGGAAATCTCGGGTTGAAGGTGCGGCTATTGCCGAGGAGGATGTCCAAGTGACGGAAACCAGTGATATGTGGGTGACCTCGTTTCGACCCAACGGCCTCCAGGCGGCCGCCGACGGCCTGTGGGTCATAGCCCAGTCGAACGGTGGGGAAACGGACCAGCATATCTACAAGCTTCGCTACGAAGACGGCGCTCTCGTCAGCAAGGTCCACACGGATGCCGTACACGCTAGTGGCGTCACCGAAGGCGGCGGGCACCTGTGGGCAACGGGCGGTTACGACCTGCTGAGGCTCAACTACGACGGCAGTACCTCCGAGACGTTCCTGGCCCCCGGGGGCCAGGGGGCGCACGGCGTGGAATGGGTAGACGATCGCAACATGTGGGTCATAGATCCCGTGGCCTACAAAGCCCACCT
The DNA here is from genome assembly GCA_965261815.1 of Dehalococcoidia bacterium. Taxonomy (GTDB): domain Bacteria; phylum Chloroflexota; class Dehalococcoidia; order Lucifugimonadales; family CAZENU01; genus CAZENU01. Next base: position 899,879 of record CBDHDR010000002.1, on the reverse strand, counting down.
CGTAGACCCTGGGAACATGGAGTTGAAGCGTTCCATCACACTGCCAGGACCCCTGACCCCCCACGGCGTCTTCTATCACGATGACGCCCTTTGGCTCGGGGCGACCGAAAGAGACGGAGGCGGGACGATCTACAAACTCGAACCCCACACCGGCGAGGTGCTTCACCAGATTCAAGTCGATGAACCGGAGGTCCACGGGATGACCCTTCGTGGCGGTAGCATCTGGTTCTGCTGCGCGGTCAGCTACAGGGTGTGCACGGTTCCGCTGCCGGTGTAGACCGTTGGAGTGAAAAGACAACGCCCACAAGCACGGCCTTCAGGCTAGAGGAGGATGTGCGAGCTGCGGACCCAGCGCGCGGTGACGTGGTGGCCGAGCACCACTAGCTCCTCGGCGCGGCGTCGCGTCTCCTCCCTGGGCCGGTACCGCGTCGCCGGATAGACTGAGTCGTGCGGGCCCTTCGATACACCCCGACGAAGCGTCGTGCCCACCAAAGCGAGAAATCCACAGGGTTGGGCTGCGGTCGCCTCAGCAACTCTGAACGGTTACACGCTACTGTCGAAATTGACATGGGTAGTTTGGTGGGTACGATGCACTCCGTGAGTGTAGTACCCTGAACCGCGGAGGTTCGCCAGATGCGTATGCGGCTGTTGGTATGCGTAGGTGGATTCTTGGCGCTTGCGGGATGTGTAGAGGATAACCTCATCCCCGCGACGCCGACATCCGTGCCGGTCGCGACTCCTACAGCCGCGCCGACTCCTACAGCGGTACCGACACCGACTGTTGGGCCATCACCGACCCCGGTACCGTTCACACCGCTTGACATGGAGCTCGTTCGAGCCGTGGCCACGATGAAGTACCCTCACCTCGCTCTGACATGCCGTAACTGGCGATACACGAAGAAATCGGGACGGGGGGAGTTCGGCTATTTAGGCGCATGCTATGGTGACAGCCGTGGAGAAGCACGCCGAGCCTACGACTCTCAAGAGCGAGCGCTGGTCTTGGCCCTCTACCTGACCAACACGAGCTATGCTTGGATGGATTTGAGCTACGGGGTGGTGGACGCGCGCGACGGTATAGCACGCATGGTCAAATGCGATAGTTCTCATGACATCCCGGAACCCGACGAGGACTGCGTGAGTTTCATCGAGTTGGTCTGGGCGAAGAAGCAGTTCCACGACTACTTCGATAGAGTGTCAAGCAACTTTGACCGCTCCCAACGGTATTAATGATCACGCCCACTCACAGGGTACGACGGTGAAATAGGCGCTGATTGCTTTTCCTGCTTGCGTAGTATGGGCCTTCTGTCCCCATCGTGTCCTTAGCTGTATCTGCGTTCCTTCCAGACTACTGTAGTGCCATGATACAAGGGTTACCGGGGGAGTCCACCTTGTCTCCGAACATGGGTCCGGTCAGAATGCGACTCCCTTAGAATTATGGCGTTCTCGTGGCCGATGGCACAGCCTGGAACGAGATCAGAGGGAAGTGCAAAATAGGATGGGACCATTTGGCTCAGATAGGGGCTTTGGGACGATTTGACGCCCTGGGACCTGCTGGGTAGACTGGCGACCATTCCCGAAGAGGTGCAGGCATGGCGCGACGCGTAGCGACCGACTATGAATTTGACGTAGAAGTAGGCAACAACCGAGACGATAGACGTCTCGGCGCAGAATCCGTCTATATCAAAGGGTGTCCAGAAGGCCACAAGACGGTATTGACCCGCAAGCAGGCAGTCGAGTTGATCACCGCGCTGGCTGACATAGCCAGTATGCCGACTGACCCAACCGCCGCTTGACTCGGTCGCGGGCGTAGAATGCCGTCAGGCCGCCTAGGTCTGAAGTCGTGAGCCGGACACAGTCGCTGTCCTTGCCGCGGAAGTCCTCGCTGCGCATCGCCATGCGCAACATCAGCCCTGGTCTGCCCCAATCGTAGAACTCCTCGACGACCGGGACGTGCTCGGGCCGCGCGACGACGTAGGCGCTCTCCGGGCATGGCCGCTCGTTCATGATCGCCCTGAGCCCGCCGTTGTCCCCCATCAGCTGCAACGGTGAAGGCGTGATACCGCGGAAGTGCAGAGCCAGCCCCCCGATTCGGCCGTCAGCCTCCGCCACGGCGAAGGTGCTCATGGCGAAGAGACGCGGCTCCAGGTCGCCTATGGCGAGAGCGGAGTACGGCCGGTCCTCGTCGAGATAGGCCAACAGCTCAGATCTGTCCGAAGTCAGCCTGGTCTGCCATTGAGGCATCGATCACCTCTTGTCGGTTGAAGCAGGTCTCCGGAATTGGAGCGAGTAGAGGTCGGCGTCTCGCAGCTCGAAGCGCAGCCTGACCGGTTGGCCGGCCAAGGCCGAAAGGTCGCCTCCGCCGTGCCAGGACACGACGCGCGCCAGGTCGTCGCCGAACAGGTCGTGGCAGTCCTCGAGTGCGAACCCCGGGATGGCGTACCCGGCCCTGTCCTGTATCTCGACGCGAATGCCGCCGCCCGCCGAGCTGGAGAAGTTCAGGACCAACTCGCCTCCGTCGAAGACGAACGGTCTCGTCACGAACTGTCCGCCGCTGAGTTTGGCGTGCACCGAGACGAAGCCGTCGACGCGCAGCGTGAACCGCCTGAACCGGGCGACGGTGTGGTCGAGGAACGTCGCCTCGGTCACGTACACGGAGAGCTCGTCGGCCGCGCCGGCGACGCGGGAGGCCGTCTCGACCAGGCCGCGGCCCTGGTAGTTGTCGCCGTAGAACCAGTTCTCCCTGAGCCGCAGACCGGGCCTGATGAACGCCTCGGGCCAGATGTCGAAGTTGGTCCCGTCGCGGCTCGACATGAACATGCCGTCGGTCATCGCGGTGCCCTCGCGCTGCGACTTGCTGCCGCGGACCCTGCGGTACTCGAGCTGAGGCAGAGCCTTCGTCGACTCCGCCCAACCCCGGTCCGTGTACCTGGTGGGGAAGCCGAGCAGGATATGCGGCGCGCGGTAGTACGGAAGGACCTGGTTGGTGTAGAGCTGGCCGACGCGGCCCGGCGAGTATCTCAGCCACTCTGGGTCGGGCCAGCTCAGGAAGTCCTTGGAGGCCGAGGTCCTGATGTCGCGGCCGTTCCGGTTGCCCCGTTCGTCCACGCCGTCGCGGAAGTCGCGGTGGTACTCCCTGTACTCGCCCCGTGCGGCGTCCCAGAACGCCAGGTTCGGCGAGTCGAAGGCGCCCTTCGTAATCACGCGCTCGTCGGTCATGAGCGACCATCGGATCCCGTCGGCCGACTTGAAGGCGTGGAGCCCGCTTCGCACTCCGCCCACGGCCTTGTACGCCGCGTCCGCTTCGCAGTCGGGGTTCTGGTCCTTGAACGGCATGAAGTTGTGGCTGCCGGGTCCGTCCCAGATGATGTTGTTGTCGGTGGAGCCGTCGAACTCCACCAGACCGAGGGACGGCTTCTTCCAGCGTATGCCGTCGGCGCTCTCGGCGTAGCAGGTCACCTGGTGGCGGTTGGTCATCTCGCCGGGCGTGTAGTCGACCTGGCTTCCGCGGTAGTACATCCGGTACAGGCCACCGTCCTCGAACACGGTGACCTGCTTGGAGCTGTTGCCCTCCCACGGGGCGTCGCACACGAGCGCGACGTCCTGCGGGACGGGGCTGTGCAGGACGCGCTCGGCACCGTCCATCCGGTCGATCAGCCAGTCGTCGACGAACAGCTCCAGCCTGGAGCCGATGTTGGCGAGGCCTTTCATTTGACGAGCTCCAATCCGGCGGCCGTCCGCGCCCTTCTCGGTGGACGCGATGGACTCACGCCAGCGTCCACCTGGCCGCCCAGCGCATTCTATATCCCGCACACGCGGTGTGCCTATCGCATGGCGGGGGGTAGTGTCTTAGTTTGAAATCCCGTAGCTGCGGTGCCCGCCAGAAATTTCGGAAGTCCCAAGGGCGCACCGTCAGGGTGTTGACAAATAGTCTAGGGTGTTGACAATTGGGATATACAATGTATGTATACGGTATCTGGAGGACTCGGCTATGGGGATGTTCAAGGCGCAGATCGGCGTGAGCGGGAACGGTAGTGCGCCGATATACGTGAATGCGACCGTGGACACCGGAGCCGTGTATACGGTACTCCCGGCCGACCTGCTCAAGAAGGTCGGCGTGGAGCCCGACAGATACGAGACATTCGAGTTGGCTGACAACAGACACGCGAAGCTGCCGGTTGGGGAAGCGCGGATTACGATTGGCGACATCGGCAGGGTTAGCCCGGTGATCTTCGGAGACTCCGAGCGGTATCTGTTGGGCGCGATAACACTACAGACGCTTGGGTTGATCCCCGATACGACGAATCACCGGCTTATTCCCGCCCCGCTGTCTTGGAGGACGATATGAGAGGACCGAACGGCGAACGCGCGACCCGATAGCGCGGGCCGTACACGTCGCCAAGATAGCCACCGGAGAAGTCGAGGACGAGCTACCGTCCGCGACGCGCAAGGGCGGGCTGGTAGGTGGGCGGAAGCGCGCCGAGGCCCTGTCTCCGGAGCGCCGGGTCGAAATAGCCCGGATGGGCCAGCGAGCCCTACAGGAAAACAAGCCAAGGAAGTAGCCTAACAAACGACAGAATGCGGAGAGGGCGGGATTCGAACCCGCGACACGGTGCTCCTACACCGCGTACCTGATCCTAAGTCAGGTGCCATAGACCTCTTGACCACCGCTCCGTGCTGTACGTGGAGCCCGTTAGACGGCGGCCCCACGGTCATCTTGAGACCCCGGCGGATTAGCTACCCGCCGGGGTTACTGTTTTCATCGTGCCAGTGAACAGACCCTACGTTCTAGCCTACCCTACTACCTGGCGGGCGCGGCCGCTTTCAAACGGCGACGCGGTTGTGGCATCATAAGCCCGACAGGAGGCGACTCGAAATTGACGACCGTTAGACGCCGGCCACCGGCACCCAAGCTTGCCGAAACCAGAGTTCTCAGGCGCGTGGACATCACGGACGAGCTGCTGCTGGTGTGGATCTCCCGGCCCGAGGGCTTCACCTTCAAGGCGGGACAGTACTGCACCATCGGAAGCGAAGGCATCGAGCGCGCGTACTCGATCTCTTCGGCCCCCCACGAGGAGGAGATCGAGCTGTTCGTGGAGCTCGTGCCGCCGCCTGACGGCAACCTTACCCCGCTGATATGGGACCTCCACGAAGGCGACACGATGACAATGCGGCCACGGGCCAAGGGGATATTCGTCTTCAAGCCCAAGCTGACCAACCATCTGCTCGTGGCGACCGTCACCGGCGTCGTCCCCTACATCAGCTTCCTCCGCGACTACCTGCACAAGGGCAACGAGGGGCACCACTTCTACGTGCTGCAGGGCGCCAGCTACCAGGACGAGTTCACGTACCTGGACGAGCTGGAGCGGCTGGCGGCCGAGCATCCGGACAAGATCACCTACGTTCCCACGGTCAGCCGGCCGACCGAGGAGCACAACGCCGGCTGGGCCGGCGAGACCGGCCGCGTCAACAACATCGTCGAGAAGTACATCGACCAGCTCGGTCTGAGCCCGGAGGACACGCTGGTCTACGCCTGCGGCCACCCCGACATGATCGAAGACGTCAAGGACAAGCTTAAGCCCCGGGGCTACAAGGTCGAAGAAGAGCGTTTCTGGAAGCAGGACTAGCCTCGCGCGTCTTCGGACCGGCTGCCTCGGCGGGCGCGCTGTAGCCATTCGCGGTTGGTGAGACCCTGCGTGGGCCCCCTCGATACGCATCGATGAAGCATTGGCGCTACTCGGGATGAACGGGCTGTGAGGTCATCGACTGTGAACACAGGCGGAGCGTTCTCGGCGGTTCCCTGAGCCAGGCGGCTCGCGTAGAATGAGGCCATACCCAGCCGCCTACGCTTCCCGGATAACGCATTGACGACCCCCGCCAGACGGCAGTACCTCCGAATCAAGAAGGAGCACGAAGACGCCATCCTGCTCTTCAGGATGGGCGACTTCTACGAGACCTTCGACGAAGACGCCCGTCTCATCTCGCGGGAGCTCGAGATCGCCCTGACCTCGCGTGAGATGGGCCGCGGCCAGCGCGTCCCCCTCGCCGGCATCCCGTACCACTCGCTTGAGCCGTACCTGGCCCGGCTCATCAAGAAAGGCCACAAGGTCGCCATCTGCGAGCAGACGAGCGATCCGGCCCAGTCCAAGGGTCTCGTCGACCGTGCGGTCGTTCGGGTGGTCACGGCCGGCACCGTGATCGAGGACGCCCTGCTCGAGGGTGGGGCGAACAACTATCTGGCCGCGGCCGTGGTCGACGAGCAACACGCAGGCCTCGCCTACGTCGATATCACGACGAGCGAGTTCGCCGTCAGCCAGTTCCCGATAGCCCATCTGGACGTGGAGCTGGTCCGGCTGGCGCCGTCGGAGCTGCTCGTACCGGATCGGCAGGAGCCGACGGCCCCGCCGACCGACACGCGCGTCACCCCGCTGGAGGCCGACGCGTTCGACCTGGAGTGGGCGACCGAGACGCTGCTGGGCCACTTCGGCGTCGCGTCGCTGGAGGCGTACGGCTGCGACGGCCTGCCGCTGGCGGTCCGCGCGGCCGGTGCCATCGTCGACTACCTGGGCAGGCACCACGGCGCGTCGCTGTCCCAGGTCACGAGCCTGTACACCTACTCGACCGACGCGTACATGGTGCTCGACGCGCAGACCCGGAGAAACCTGGAGCTGTTCGAAGGCGGCAGGTGGGGCGACAAGTCGGCCTCCCTGCTCTCGGTGCTCGACCGCACCAGGACCTCGATGGGCGGCAGGCTGCTGAGGCGCTGGGTGGGCCAGCCGCTGCTCGACGTGGCGCGGCTGGAGCAAAGACTGGACGCCGTCTCGTGGTTCCACCGCAGCGCCCTGCGGCGCGCCCGCGTGTTGTCGGTGCTCGACCGCGTCTCGGACATCGAGCGCCTCGTCAATCGAGTGCGCGGCGGCGTTGCCACGCCCAGGGACCTGGTCGGGCTTGCCGCGAGCGTCGAGGCGGCGCCGCAGCTCCGAGGGATCATGACCGAGGACGACGACGCTCCGCAGGTCGCGTGGCTGGCCGAGCGGATCGAGGACAACGCCGACGTCTCCGGCCTGGTCCGCCGTGCGATAGGCGACGATCCGCCGCCCACGATCGGCGACGGCGGGGTCATCCGGGACGGCTTCTCGCCCGAGCTGGACGCGCTACGGGGCTCGTCGCGGGAGGCGCAGGACTACATCGCCGCGCTGGAGCCGACCGAGCGCAAGCGGACCGGGATCAAGAACCTGAAGGTCGGCTACAACAGGGTATTCGGCTACTACATAGAGATAAGCAAGGCCAACCTGGAACGCGTTCCAGAGGAGTACGTCCGACGGCAGACCCTGGTGGGCGGCGAGCGCTTCATCACGCCGGAGATGAAAGAGTACGAATCGCTCGTCATGAACGCCCAGGAGCGCGTCGCGGAGCTGGAGGCGTCGCTGTTCAGGCAGGTGTGCGGCCAGCTCGCCGGGGACGCCGCGGCCGTTCTTCGGACGGCGGGAGCGGTGGCGCGAGCGGACGTCTTCTGCGGTCTCGCGGAGGTCGCCGGCCAGCACGGCTACGTCCGGCCGAAGCTGGACGACGGCGACGCTCTCGAGATCAGCGAGGGACGCCACCCGGTCGTCGAGCGGACCCTGCCGCCCGGCTCCTTCGTTCCCAACGACACGAAGATGTCGAGCGGCGGCGAGCAGCTCATCGTGCTGACGGGGCCCAACATGGCGGGCAAGTCGACCTACATCAGGCAGGTCGCTCTCATCACCCTGATGGCGCAGATCGGCAGCTTCGTCCCCGCCGCGTCCGCCTCTGTAGGCCTCGTCGACAGGATATTCACGCGAGTCGGCCTGCAGGACGACCTCGCGGTCGGTCAGTCGACGTTCATGGTGGAGATGGTCGAGACGGCGGCGATCCTGAACCACGCCACGTCCCGGTCGCTGGTGATCCTGGACGAGATCGGACGGGGAACCAGCACGTACGACGGGCTTGCCATCGCGCGGGGGGTGGCCGAGTACGTCCACAATCACCCGCGTCTGGGCGCCAAAACCCTGTTCGCCACACACTACCACGAGCTGACGGAGCTGGCCGATGTCCTGCCCCGGGCGCGAAACTACAACGTGGCTGTGACGGAGGACAAGGGCGAGGTGGTGTTCCTGCGGCGCATCGTGCCCGGCGGGGCCGACCGCAGCTACGGCATCTACGTCGCCCGCCTTGCGGGGATGCCAGGGGCCGTGGTGAACCGCGCCTGGGAGGTCCTCGGCGAGCTGGAGAGCGCCGCCGGTACCCAGGGGCCCGACGGCGCGGGCCGGCGACGCCGAGAGCCCGCCAGGACGCCGGCCCGGCAGCTTCCGCTGATGCAGACGACGTCCGAGGCGCTGGAGGAGCTGATGGCGCTGGACGTGTCTTCGATGACGCCCCTGGAGGCGATCAACAAGCTGTACGAGCTGCAGCGGCGAGCCCGCGAGCAGAGCGGCGGCGGAGGTTTGCCCGCTCGGAGACATCTTACGTAACCGCCATTCCCGCGCAGGCGAGAATCCACGACAGGGAAGGATGGATTCCCGTCTCCACGGGAATGACGGAGTGGGCGGCCTGGATTCCCCACCTGATTGGGCCGGCCGGCGTGACAGACTGCTTCCGGTGTCATGGCGGCGCACCTTATCGGGGATGGGTTCCCGCCTTCGCGGGAATGACGGCGGTGGTCGGCGGGCGTGACCGAGGTCGGTGATACGGGGGCGGCGCCCGAGGTTGACTGAGGGCGCGGCGGCGTATATCGTACGCCCGTCATGCAGGTATCGGCACTATCATCCAGCCCGGCTGAGCTGAGGGCGCTCATGCGCTCCGGGGAGATCGACACCTTCACGCCCGGCATGGCCCCCGGCCACGTGCAGGCCAACCTGGTCATCCTGCCCGGCGACCTGGCGTTCGACTTCCTGCTGTTCTGCCAGCGCAACCCGAAGCCGTGCCCGCTGCTCGAGGTCGTCGAGGCTGGGTCGGCCGAACCCAAAGTGTTCGCGCCGGGCGCCGACCTGCGGTACGACGTGCCGCGGTACCGCGTCTACCGCTACGGCGAGCTCGAGGCGGAGGTGACCGACATCGCCGACTACTGGCAGGACGACATGGTGTCGTTCCTGCTGGGGTGCAGCTTCACGTTCGACAACGCGCTGATCAACGCCGGCATCCCCCTGCGCCACGTCGACCAGGGGGTCAACGTCTCGATGTTCATCACCAACATCGAGACCGCGGGCGCCGGCGCGTTCTCCGGCCCGATGGTAGTCTCGATGCGGCCCATACCGACGGAGAAGGTGATCAGGGCCGTGCAGGTGACGACGCGGTTCCCGGCGGTGCATGGCTCTCCCGTGCACATCGGCGACCCCGCGGCCATCGGCATCCAGGACATCGACCGCTCCGACATGGGCGACCCGGTGGAGGTGCGCGACGGCGAGGTGCCGGTCTTCTGGGCCTGCGGCGTTACTCCACAGGCCGTGGCGATGAGCTCGAAGCCGCCGTTGATGATCACGCACGCGCCGGGCCACATGTTCATCACCGACGCCCGCGACGAAGACCTCTCCGTCCTCTAGCGGTACGCGGCGACGGTCTGCCCCAAAGATTCACCACCGGATACGGACGGCCCGCGTGACCTGCCGCTTCCGGGATCGTGGCGCACCATGCCGGGGATGGGTTCCCGCCTTCGCGGGAACGACGGCTATACGCATAGTTGGGGTGACGGATGAGTATCGAAGACATCATTCTCGACCGTGACCGCCGGGGCATCGCGGCGCTTCGCCCCCACGTGCCGGCCGACTTCTGCGACCGCGCCGCGGGGCTGGTGCTCGACAACCCGGGCACGGTGCTGATCGCGACCGGCTTCTACATCCTCGCCGCCGCCGCACCGGAGACGGACGGCCCTCCCGGCGCAGTCGCGATAGGCAGGGCGCTGGAGGCGTTGGGCAACCGGGTCGTGTACGTCACGGACCGGTACACGGCGCCCGTTCTGACCGGAATCCTGGGCTCGGACGAGGCTGTCGTGGACTTCCCGATCGCGGACGCCGAGGCGAGCGGGGCGTTCGCTGCCGATCTGCTCGCGGAGCACGAGCCGTCGCAGCTGATAGCGATCGAGCGGTGCGGCCCCACCGACGAGGGCCTGTACCGGAACATGCGCAATCTGGACATCACCGACTACACGGCGCGGATCGACCGCCTGTTCACGGGCCGCACGGCGACGGTGGGGATCGGCGACGGCGGCAACGAGATCGGGCTCGGCAACCTGGAGGCGCACGTTCCCGAGGTGCCGACGCTGGTCGAGAAGGCGTGCGTGACGACCACCAACGAGCTGGTCATCGCCAGCGTCTCGAACTGGGGTGGCTACGGCCTCGTCGCCGCGGTGTCGCGCCGGGCGGGGCGCAACCTGCTGCCGACGGTCGACGAGGAGCGAGAGATGGTGAAGACTTCGGCCGACCTGGGCGCCGTCGACAGCATGAGCCTGAAGGCCGAGTACCGGGTCGACGGCTTTTCGCTGGACGAGAACAGCGAGACGCTGGTACGCCTCCACGACCTGCTAGCCGCGGAGGGCGTCCCCTCTTAGAGGGTGCCTCACAGGTCCATCTCCTCCTCTCCCTCCCCCAAACCGTCATTCCCGCCTGCGCGGGAATGACGGTTGCGCGATGGTCTCTCGCTGGGAGAAGGATTGAGGTGAGGGTGATTCTCCTGACCCCCCTCATCCCGGCTTGCTCCCGCGAGGGGAGAAGGGGCTTAGGAACGCCCGGCCGGGCTCCGCTGGGGTGTCAGGCGCCCGGCATTACGACCATCTGGAGCTGGGTCGTGGGCCGGAACAGGGACTCGAACGCGTCCTGGATGTCGTCGATCGCGATGAAGCTGGAGTCGGTGAGCATCGGGCCGACGGTGATCTTGCCGGTGCGGAACAGCTCCAGGGCGATCTGCCAGTCCTCGTGCCGAGCGCCCCAGGTGGACTGGATGGATACTTCCCGGGACATCCAGTCTACGGGCAGCAGCGGAGTCTCCTCCCAGGCGACGGCGACGAGCATGACCTGTCCGTCGCGCCGTACGATGTTCATCGCCTGGTCGAGCGTGTTTTTCGCGCCTGCGCAGTCGAAGACGAGGTCAGGGCCGACGCCTCCGGTGAGCTCCTCGAGCGTCGCGACGATGTCCTCGCTCGTGGGGTCCAGTACCAGGTCGGCGCCGACGTTCAGCGCGGCCTCGGCCCGGACCGCCGCCGGCTCGGAGACGTAGACCTCTCTCGCGCCCGCCGCCCTGATCGCCTGGATGCAGAACAGGCCTATGGGGCCGGCGCCCAGCACGGCGACCTTGTCTCCCAGCTTGATGTTGGAGTGGCGGACGGCCCTGACGGCGACGGCGCACGGCTCGCAGAGCGATGCTGTCTCGTCGGATACGCCGTCCGGGACCGACAGGGGCTCCCAGTCTTCCATGATGACGTACTCGGCGTAGCCCCTCAGGGGACGCGCGGTGAAGCCGACCTCGCGGTACTTGTAGCGGGGATCGGTGGCGAAGGCCAGGCCGGTGCCCGGCGGGGGAGTGCCGCCGCCCCCGATCACCCGGTCGCCGACCTTCCAGCCGGTGACGTCCGAGCCTACGCTGGCTATGGAGCCGCAGTACTCGTGGCCCAGGACGATGCCGGCCGGCACCTGGTCGTAGAGGAAGGCGTGCACGTCGGTGCCGCAGATGGCGCTGTACTTGACCTGGAGCTGGACCTGGTTGGGGCCCGGCTCGGGGGAGGGGATATCCTTTACGTCGAATTTCCGGTTGCCCGCGTATACCGCTGCTCTCATCGTCTTACACCTCACGTCCGGGCGGTGTGGGGCCGTGCCGCCGTCCCGTTGAAGACCCTGTGTGCGCTTCTCGATACGCGCCGATGAAGCATCGGCGCTACTCGGGGTGAACGGGTTGTTCTGGGGTAATGGCTCCGGGAGTTACTCTTTGCGGCGATTTCTCCTCGGGCGATGGCAGTCGTCAGGCGGGGCTGCCTACTGTGTTGCGGAGGGTGCCTATGCCCTCTACCTCGCCCTCGATGACGTCGCCGGGCTGGAGCAGCGTCTCCTCGGCGCCGGACGCTCCGAGCGCGACTCCGGTCGATATGACGTCGCCGGACTCGAGAGTGCAGAGGGTCGATATGTAGGCGATCTGGTTGGCGATGGGGTGGATCATGCGATTGGTGTTGGAGTCGATGACGACCTCGCCGTTGATCTTCGTGGTGAGCCCGAGGTTGCCGGGCTCCGGATCGTCGAGGTACTCGGCCGGGACGATCCACGGGCCCATGGGGCAGTAGCCGTCGAGCCACTTGCCGTTGAGCCAATCGAACCAGTGGACGCGGTCGGGGTTGGAGCGTTCGTCGGAGAAGCGCAGGGAGCGGGCGGAGACATCGTTGACGATGGTGAAGCCGAAGATGTGGTCGAAGGCGTCTTCCCGGCTGATGTTCTTGCCGGGCCGGCCGATGACGGCGCCCAGCTCTATCTCCTCGATCTGGCCTCCCACGATGGGGTTGTGCGGGATCGTCTCGTCGTGGGCGATCAGCGCGGTGGAGGGCTTGATGAAGAACTGGGGTGTCTCGACGTCGAGATCGACCTCTTTGCGGGCGTCGGTGGGGTGGTAGTTGGCGGCGAGCATGAGGAGCTTGCCGGGTCTGCCTACGGGCGGCAGCATCTTGAGGGAGTCGAGGTCGTGGTAGGTCCCGGCCGAGTGGTGGAGCCGCTCGATCTCGGCCCTCTGGAGCAGCAGCAGGATGCCGAGGTCCTGGCCGGCGGCCGGGATTTCGGCGACGGTCGAGCCGGTGATGATGCCGACGGCGGGTTCGTGGGCCCCGGGTGCGAGGTAGCGGCAGACTCTCATGGTGGTTCTCCTTGGTGGCGGTTGCGGTTCAGGAGGCCAAGTTTATCACAGAGGCGCCGGACGGAAGTCCATCGGGACGAGGGCGAGGGCTCGCGTTCCGATCGTGGGGCTATGGCCAGACGGTCAGAGTCGAGCGGTCCAGGGGAGGAGGGCGTAGGTGAGGTGTTTGGGGTTGGGCGTCTGGTTCTTGAGGCGGCACGTGTCGAGGTAGCCGAGGGTGTTGCCGTATCCGGGCAGGACAATGCCGGCCCTTCGAATGCGGGCGGCGAGCTCCAGGGGGTAATCCGGGTCGTCGGGGTCCCACTCGTGGACGTAGGTTTCGACGATCGATGGGACGATGACCTCGGCTCTTTCGAGGACGAGTTTGCGCTCAAGGGCGCGTACGCGGGCGAAGGACATGTTCAGGCGCCGCCGTTGAGACCGAAGGAGGAATAGTTAGGCCGTTTCTTTTCGAGGAGGGTCATGGCGTCGTCGAGGTGGTCGAGCCGGCGGCGGAGGTCCTTGACATCGAGGGTCTTGAGGCCCAGCGCGAGCGCGGCGTTGGCGGCCCGCAGCCTGACGTTAGGCGATGGGTCTTCGAGGGACTCCGCGAGGACGAGCACGGCCTTGAGCATGAGGCCTTCGAGCTCGGTGCGTGCGAGCTCGGCCGCCTCCGAGCGGGTCCTCTCGAGGGCGCTGCGAAACTGGTCGTCTTCCATCCATCGATAGAGCGTCGCACGACCTACGCTGGCGAGCCGGGCGCCCTCGCTTAGAGTGGCCCCGGCGACGATGTAGGGAAGCGCGGCGACCTGCCTTTCGGTGAGGCCGGACTCCACGATCGTCTCATCTGTCTCGTTTTGTCTCATCCTGTATCTTGCCTATCTGGCGGGTGAGACACCGTGCCGGGAAACGAGACACCCTGCGTCTGACGCGCCGTCATCCGAGCCGGACCGCGTCATGGGGGGAGCGAGTCAGGCCGCGTCTTTGATTTGTGCGCAGAGAATAGCACAGATGTACGGTTCGCTGCAAACTGGCCGTGCCGCTGCACAGAAGGAGGCGCGCACGAGAGGTAACTGTTCAGACTTGAGGGACCGAGACAACCCGTTCACCCTGAGTAGCGCCGGTGCTTTGACCGGCGCGTATCGAAGGGCGCACGTAGCCTCCCCGGCGATGGTGGTGTCGGCCCCACCCAAGGACTGCGTCGTGCGGGCCCTTCGATACACCCCGACGAAGCGTCGGGGCTCAGGGCGAACGGGGCTGGTGGGGACGAAGCGTCGGGGCACTCAGGGCGAACGGGGTTGGTGGGGACGAAGCGTCGGGGCACAGGGCGAACGGTTTCTGAGCCGACGGCCCCACCCCTGGGAGCGACCGTCGGCCTCGACGCACTCTCGTGACCGTTCGCCTCCTCAAGTCCGCAGCACCGTGGTGTGAACGGGTTGTGTGCTCCGGTCTCTGAACAGTCACTTGCCGCCGCAAGGGAAGAGGGGCGCACCACCGCAATGATATGCAGGCTCACGTTCGGTCTGTATACTCGGCGTCGGGTAGCAGCGTCAGGACCGTCGAGGAGGGTGTCTGAGATGAGACCGCACTCGATCCGAAGTCTGTTGGGCATCTCCGCAGTTCTGGTAGCCGCAGTGGTAGTCGCGCTCGCCTTCGGAGTGTCGACCCACTCGCCGACCGCGCAGGCGCAGGCGGCGGATGACGATCCCCGGCTGATAAACATCACCAATCTCGACCAGCTCGACGCGGTCCGGTATGACCCGGACGGCGATGGGACTCCGTCGAGGAACGTTTCCGACTACGAAGCAGCCTTCCCCGACGCGGCGGACCGCACCTGCGCGGACGGCTGCACGGGCTACGAGCTGATGGCGGACCTGGACTTCGAGGGCTCCGACTACGCGACGGGTACCGGTTGGATACCCATCGAAGAGTTCGACGCGATATTCGACGGCAACGGCTACACCATCTCGAACCTGTTCATCGATATGGACATCGACGGCGACGTCAATGCCGGACTGTTCGCGGAGTTGTCCGTCGGCGCCGTGATCAGGAATCTGAGGCTCGCAGCCGTAGACGTCACCGTCACGAACGTTGGTGTGGGAACCGCGGGAAATGTCCGGGTGGGTGGATTGGTAGGGCGGAGCGTCGGCACTGTCGCGGGCATCTACGTGTCGGGCGAGATAAGCGTCGCCAATGCCCAAAGCAGCACCTATGTTGGTGGGTTGCTCGGCGCGAGCAATGGGACTACAACCGCCAGCGGCGCGAGGGTAGAGATCATTGTCCAGGGAGGAGGAGGCACGACCAATGCCGGGGGCCCAAATCCCCCGCCTAATTTGGAGGAGCGGCGTGTTGGACTGCTTCCTGCGTCGTGACGATCCACCTCAATGGTGAAACAAGGTCGTCATCTCGGAACCGGCTTAGTGGCTTGGGAGACTGGATACCGGCTTTCGCCGGTATGACGGAGGTGGGGGATTGGGGGGGGGGCTCGTGGGTTTCAATTCGAGCGGGCTGCCGAGCACCGATCGGGAGCGGCCCAATCCGCTCATAAGGGACAGCTACGCCACGGGGCACGTCACGGTAAGTACGAGCACGGGGCACCTCAGCCACCGAGCCCAAGCTGGCGGACTGGTCGGCTACAACGACGGATCAATCATAGGCAGTTACGCGACGGGAAATGCCAGTGCGGCCTCTGGATATGATGGCACCGAGGCGAGCCCGCATTCCGTCGTTGCGGGCGGACTGGCGGGCCAGAACGTTCGCTTCATAGGGGCCAGCTACGCGACAGGAGATTCCACAGCCACCGCCGCAGGCGAATACAGCAACGCCCGCGCGGGCGGACTGGTAGGTACCGTTGCCGGTCCTTCGGGTGAGGACATAGTCGCCAGCTACGCGACGGGCAAAGCCAGCGCGACCAGCAATGTTGGCGAGGAATATGCGGGTGGGCTGACAGGCGGCGCTGGCTCCATTGTCAGTGTGACCATAACCGCCAGCTATTCGACAGGCATTGCGCGTGCAACCGAGACCGGGGTGAACGTCGGTGGACTCGTGGGCTCCGCCAGCACGACCACCGCGCCACATAGCTACTGGGACGTCGACTCCTCGGGGCAGGACGCCAGCGCCATCGGCACGGGGAAGACCACCGTCGCGCTGCAAGCTCCCACGTCCGCGAGCCCCGGCGGCATCTATGCCGCCTGGAACGTCGACGTCGACAACGCGGATGGCGACTTCGACGTGACGACCGGGGTGGACGATCCGTGGGACTTCGGGGAGTCGTGGCAGTACCCGGTGCTGAAGTACGGCATTCTCGATCCGGCGAAGCAGCGCGCGCAGGTGACGCTGGTGCTGTCGGAGGCGTCCATCGACGAGGACGGCGGCGAGACGACGGTGACGGCGACGCAGGACAGGACGTCCAACCTGCCGACCGAGGTGACCCTGTCGGTACCCGCCGGCTCCCCGGTCACGCTGAGCGAGAACGGGAAGCTGGTCATCCCGGCCGGGGAGACCGAGAGCACCGGGACGGTGAAGATCACAGGCGTCGACGACAGCGACACGATGGACGACAGGACGGTCGTGGTGTCCGGGCAGGTTGCCGCCGGCGGCAGCGGCGCGGACAACCCGGACGACGTGGAGCTGACGGTGGGCGACGCGATGCGGGTCATGAACGTCCGCGTCCGGCCGAAGACAACGCTTGCGGTCGTTTCGTGGGACGCCCTGGAGGGAGCTGACGGCTACAGGGTGCAGTGGACGTACGGCGGGCGCGAGTGGAGCGAGGACCGGGAGCGGGGGGCGTCGTCGACGGCGACGACGCTTCGGCGGCTGAGGCCGGGTACCGAGTACACGGTGCGCGTGAGCGCGGCGAACGGGGGCGCGTGGTCCGTGCCGGTGACATTGACGACGGAGGACCCCGACGACGAGGAAGGCCTGTCGCCGTTCGCGACGATGACCCCGACGCCGACGGCAACTCCGGCGGTCCCGACGGCGACCCCGATCCCGCCGACGACCATGATCTCGACCTCGACGGCGACGACCCTGGTGTCGTCCGACGGCACGGTGACTCTCGAGCTGCCGGCGGGCTCGCGTTCCGAGCCGTACCAGGTCAACTTCGAGTCCGAGGACGGCTGCTCGTACGCGGGCGGAAACGCCGACGTGACCTTCACGTGCGTTACGGTGCTGATATTCGACTCCGAGGACATGCTGGAGATGGGTGTCGAGCTCGACGCTCCGGCGACGCTGTCGTTCCACCTGACGGCGGAGCAGGTCGAGGCGCTAGGCGGGGAGTTCCTGCTGGCGACGCTGCACGAGTTGGGCGGCCTGATGATTCTGACGCGCGCCAGCGCGGACGCCGGGTGGACCTCCGTCTCCGGGACGACGCTGACGTTTGACGACGAGACCGGCGGCGCGGTCCTGCAGGGATGGGTCAGCAACTTCTCGAGCTTCACGGTCGTCGCCGACCAGGCGACGTACGACACGGTGCAGGAGATGTACGGTCACCTGCTGCCGCGGGACACGCTGACGCCGCCGACGGGCGGGCCGTCCCTGCCGGGTGTAGCGCTGCTGGCGCTGCTGCTCGGCTCGGTGGCGCTCCTGACCGCGGGCTGGATCATGACCGCCCGCCGAAGCGGCGCCTAGCGCGCCAGCCCGGCCGACAAGTCGAGACCGAAAACGTAGAGGCGGGTTCCAAGCCCGCCTCTACGCGAGTCCAGGATGTTTTCCAAGGGGTAACTGTTCACGTTTGCTGAGACCCCTGCGCGCGCCCCTCGAGTAGCGCCGGTGAAGCAGCGACGCTACTCGGGGTGAACGGGTTGTGTCGGGGGATCAGGTTTGGAAGAAGGAAGCCGGATGCCCTGCGCGCGCCCCTCGATACGCGCCGCTGAAGCAGCGGCGCTACTCGGGGTGAACGGGTTGCGTTGGGGGACCCGGTTTGGAAGAAGGAAGCCGGATGCCCTGCGCGCGCCCCTCGATACGCGCCGCTGAAGCAGCGCCGCTACTCGGTGTGAACGGGTTTGTGCGAGCCCGCTGTGCGTGGATGGCGGAGAGGGCGATCATCGCGGCGTTCAGGGCGTTGGCGACCAATGCCTTTACGTCTCCACGTCACAACCGCGGTTTCGCACGGGAGGTATTCCAGCAGCTTCGGTGCACCTGAGGATGCCGAGCGGCGAAGAGATGATCGACGTTCCCGAAGACGAAGCGTGGACGCTCCAGTCCGACCGGCTGGTTCTCAGTCCCATGGTGCGGGACGACGCAGGCGACCTCTTCGGGCTTCTGCGAGACCCCGCGCTACGTCGGTTCACGGGGGGCGCGCCTCCCACGAGCGCCGACGACCTTCGAGAGAGGATCCGTGTCCAGGAAGGCCGCCGTTCGCCCGACGGGGACGAGCTGTGGCTGAACTGGACTCTTCGGCTCAGGTCGTCGGGGCAGGCCGTCGGCTACGTCCAGGCGGGCGTCCGGGAGGGACGCGCCGATCTGGCCTGGGTGGTCGGGACACCGTTTCAGAGTCGAGGGTACGCGACGGAGGCCGGTCGACGCGCGACGGCCTGGATACGTGGGCACTGCGGGGTCTCGGAGCTTCGGGCCGCCATACATCCCGATCACGCCGCTTCCTGTGGCGTCGCGGCGCACATCGGGCTTCGGCCCAGCGGCGAGCTCACCGACGAAGGCGAACAGCTCTGGACGACGCGTCAGGAATAGCGGTCACCCTCACCCCAGCCCTCTCCCGTCGAGGGAGAGGGGACTCCCAAATCCCCCACCTCCGTCATTCCCGCGAACGCGGGAATCCATCCCCAACAAGGTGCGCCGCCATGACGCCGGAAGCAGTCCGTCACGCCGGCCGGCCCAATCAGGTGGGGAATCTAGGGACTCCGAACAGGCTACCTCGCGGACCCTGTCCTGGTTAAGTGAGACGGCGCGTGGCTGGGGCGATCAGGCGCGGGACTCGGCGCGCTCTTTCTGTTCCTGTGTCTGCTGGACGACGCGCTCGACGAGGTGGCGCGGCACCTCGTCGTAGTGATGGAAGTCGATGGTGAAGGTCCCGCGGCCCTGGGTCTGGGAGCGCAGGTCGGTCGCGTAGCGGAGCATCTCGATCTGCGGTACCTCGGCCTCCACCGTGGTGGTGCCGTCGCCGTTGGGCAACATCCCCAGTATCCGGGCGCGCTTGCTGTTGAGGTCGCCCATGACATCGCCGGTATCGGACTCGGGGACGGTGATGCGCGCGAGCATGACCGGCTCCAGGAGTGTGGGGTCGGCCTGCCGGATGCCGTCGGACAGGGCGTGGTTGCCCGCGATCTCGAAGGAGACGCCGGACGAGTCTACCGGATGGTACTTGCCGTCGACGAGGGTCGCCTTCAGGTCGACGACGGGGTAGCCGGCGAGGACGCCGTCTGCGATGGCCTGCTTGCACCCCTTCTCGACGGACGGGATGTACTCCCTGGGCACGGAGCCTCCGACGACCTTCTCGCCGAACTCGAAGCCCGAGCCCCGGTCCAGAGGCTGTATCTCGAGCCAGACGTGCCCGAACTGGCCGTGGCCGCCGGACTGCTTCTTGTGCCGGTACTCGACCTTGGTCGGCATCGAAATCGTCTCGCGGTAGGCGACCTTGGGGATCTCGAGCTGGACTTCCACGCCGAACTTGCGCTTCATCTTCTCGACGGCTATGTCGACGTGAACGTCGCCGAGTCCGCCCAACAGCATCTCGTTGGTGCCGGCGTCCCTGGTGAGCTGGAGGCTCGGGTCCTCCTCGGTGATGCGGGCGAGGGCGGCGGTGAGCTTGTCGAGGTCGGCCTTGGTCTTGGGGTAGACCGCCATGCGGTGGACGGGAGGGCCGAATTCGAGCCCCGCCAGCCGAAGCTGGTTGCCCCTGTCGGTCAGGGTATCTCCAGTGAGGACGGACGAAATCTTGGGGACTACGCCGATGTCGCCGGGGGCAAGACCGGGGACGGGCTCCTGCTCCTTGCCGGTCATGACGAAGAGCTGGCCCGCGCGCTCTGACTCGTCCCTGGTTGCGTTGGCGATCTGGGAGTCGCTTTTGAAGGTGCCGTTGTACACGCGGAAGTAGGAGAGCTTGCCTACGAAGGGGTCCGCGGCGGTCTTGAAGACGATGGCCGCGAGCGGGCCGTTGGGGTCGCCGTCGAGCTCGACCTCGTCGCCGTCGGCGGTTGTGGCTGTGGTGGACTCGGCCGGGGAGGGCAGCAGGTTGACGATGGCGTCCATGAGATCGGTCGCGCCGATGCCTACGGTGGCCGCGCCCGCCATGACGGGCACGATCTCGCGCGAGGCGATACCCTGCTTGAGGCCGGCGACGATCTCTTCGGAGGTGAGCTCCTCGCCCTCGAGGTACTTGGTCGCGAGGTCGTCGTCCGTCTCGGCGATCGCCTCGACCAGTCGCTCGCGCGCCTCCTCGACCTCGCTTTCGAGTCCGTCGGGGACCCCGGCATCGGGGTCGAGCAGGTTGACGACGCCGGAGAAGTCGGCCTCGGATCCGACGGGGACCTGGACGGCGACGCACGCGCGGCCGAAGGTCTCGGTGAGGGAGTCGAGGACGCGCCCGAAGTCGGTGTTCTCGCGGTCCAGCTTGCTGACGAAGAGGATGCGTGGGAGTCCTCTTTCCTCCGCGATGCGCCACATCTGGGTCGTGCCGACCTCCACGCCGGACGGGGCGGCAACGGCGATGACTGCGCTGTCCGCGACACGGGTGGCGGCGATGACGTCGCCACGGAAGTCGGCGTAGCCGGGGGTGTCGAGGAGGTTGATCTTGTGGTCCCTCCACGTGCAGGGGACGATGGCGGTCTGGACGCTGGCCTCGCGCCGCTGCTCCTCGGGCTCGAAGTCGGAGGCGGTGGTGCCCTCCTCGATGGTGCCCTGCCTGGTGGTTGCACCGGTGGCGAAGAGCATGGCCTCGGCAAGGATGGTCTTGCCTGCGCCGCTGTGCGAGAGTAGCGCGACGTTGCGCAGGCGTGGGGTGTCGATGACGGGCATGGGCCGGTACCTCCCGGACTGGATGGTGACTCGGACAATTGTAGTGAATGGGGTTGTGGGGCGCAATCTTGGGGTATGGCGGCGGGGTGCTCTGGAGCCTCGACCTCCCCACCCCTGGATTCCGGCTCGGGGGCCGGAATGACGACTACACTCTACTCCGGGACGCAGACACCACCCTACCGTCATGCCCGCGAAGGCGGGCATCCACGGGTCCGTAGGGAGATTCGTCCTTCCAACTCTGAACGGTTAGGAGATGCCTGGATTCCCCGCCTGATTGGGCCGGCGGGCGTGACGGACTGCTTCGGGTGTCATGGCGGCGCACCCCGTTGGGGATGGATTCCCGCGTTCGCGGGAATGACGGAGGTGGGGGATTTGGGGATGTCCTTGTCCTTGACTCGCTCAATAGGGGGCGAATATAGTTTAAGGAAGCGCGGCTGAACGCGCAGGAGTTGGATCTATGAGCAGGACCAGTGGGTTTGGGCTTCTGGTCGTCGGCGTCTTTCTCGTCATCGTTGGATGGCTGGTGCAGTCCAGCATCTTCGAGTGGCTGCTCGATATCGCTGGCGTTCTGATCATTATTGGCGGGGCCGTCGTCGGCGTAATCGGAGTGGTGAAGATGTTCACGGGCGGCGGAGGCTCGGACGACTTTTGACGGGCGCGCCGCCGGGATCAGGCAGGGAGGAGTAAGGCTATGGGAATGCTGTCGAGGATGTCCACGATCGTCAAGTCCAAGATGAACCGCATCATGGACCAGGCGGAGGACCCCCGCGAGACTCTCGACTACTCGTACGAGAAGCAGCTCGAGATGCTGCGCAACGTCAAGAAGGGCGTCGTCGAGATGGTCACGGCGAAGCGTCGGCTGGAGCTTCAGGCCAAGAAGGCCGAGGACAACCTGGCCAAGCTCGACACTCAGGCCAGGCAGGCGCTGACGATGGGGCGCGAGGACCTGGCGCGGGTGGCGCTGGAGCGGAAGCAGGCTACGGCAGGTGAGCTCGAAGGGCTCGACCAGCAGATCGCCGGCCTCGAGTTGGAGCAGCAGAAGCTGACGAACGCCGAGCAGCGCCTGCAGGCGAAGGTGCAGGCCTTCCGGACGAAGAAAGAGGTTATCAAGGCCCAGTACAGCGCGGCGCAGGCGCAGGTGCGCATCGGGTCCGCGCTATCGGGCATCTCCGAGGAGATGGGCGACATCACTTTGGCCGTCGAGCGCGCCGAGACGAAGACGGAGACGCTCAAGGCAAAGGCGGGCGCCATCGACGAGCTGGTGGCGGTCGGAGTCCTGGACGACGTGGGCGGGGCCAAAGACGACCTTGACCGGCAGCTCGAGCAGATCTCGACCTCGGCCTCCGTCGAGTCGGAGCTGGCCGCGCTGAAGGCGGGGATACCGGACGCAAAGAAGAAAGAGCTTCCAGAGGGTCGATCATGATCGTTCGCATACTCACAGAGGGGCAGTTCAATCTGCCGGGCGCGTACGTCGATGAGCTGAACGACCTCGACAACGCGGTCGTAGAGGTGGTCGCGGACGAGGACCGCGACGGCTTCGACAAGGCCCTGAAGCGCATGCTCGACTTGGTCCGCGAGCACGGCACGCCGGTGCCGGTCGACGAGCTGGTGGAGTCGGACCTCGTGCTGCCGGAGCCGGACATCACGCTCGAAGAGGCCGAGGAGCTGTTCATCGGCGAAGGGCTGATCCCGGACTAGGGCGGTCACCCTCACCCTGCCGGGGATGGATTC
The DNA here is from genome assembly GCA_965261815.1 of Dehalococcoidia bacterium. Taxonomy (GTDB): domain Bacteria; phylum Chloroflexota; class Dehalococcoidia; order Lucifugimonadales; family CAZENU01; genus CAZENU01. The sequence continues at coordinate 877,358 of CBDHDR010000002.1, read as the reverse complement.
CCGCCTTCGCGGGAACGACGGTGGTTGGCGTTCGGCGCGGTCACCCTCACCCCGCCGGGGATGGATTCCCGCCTTCGCGGGAATGACGGTGGTTGGCGTTCGGCGCGGTCACCCTCACCCCGCCGGGGATGGATTCCCGCCTTCGCGGGAACGACGGTGGTTGGCGTTCGGCGCGGTCACCCTCACCCCACCGGGGATGGATTCCCGCCTTCGCGGGAATGACGGTGGTTGGCGTTCGGCGCGGTCACCCTCACCCCACCGGGGATGGATTCCCGCCTTCGCGGGAATGACGGTGGTTGGCGTTCGGCGCGGTCACCCTCGCCCCGCCGGGGAGGATTCCCGCCTTCGCGGGAACGACGGTGGTTGGCGTTCGGCGCGGTCACCCTCACCCCACCGGGGATGGATTCCCGCCTTCGCGGGAATGACGGTGGTTGGCGTTCGGCGGGGTCACCCTCGCCCCGCAGGGGATGGATTCCCGCCTTCGCGGGAACGACGGTGGTTGGCGTTCGGCGCGGTCACCCTCGCCCCGCCGGGGATGGATTCCCGCCTTCGCGGGAACGACGGTGGTTGGCGTTCGGCGCGGTCACCCTCACCCCACCGGGGATGGATTCCCGCCTTCGCGGGAACGACGGTGGTTGGCGTTCGGCGCGGTCACCCTCACCCCGCCGGGGATGGATTCCCGCCTTCGCGGGAACGACGGTGGTTGGCGTTCGGCGCGGTCACCCTCGCCCCGCCGGGGATGGATTCCCGCCTTCGCGGGAACGACGGTGGTTGGCGTTCGGCGCGGTCACCCTCACCCCACCGGGGATGGATTCCCGCCTTCGCGGGAACGACGGTGGTTGGCGTTCGGCGCGGTCACCCTCACCCCGCCGGGGATGGATTCCCGCCTTCGCGGGAACGACGGTGGTTGGCGTTCGGCGCGGTCACCCTCGCCCCGCCGGGGATGGATTCCCGCCTTCGCGGGAATGACGGTGGTTGGCGTTCGGCGCGGTCACCCTCACCCCACCGGGGATGGATTCCCGCCTTCGCGGGAATGACGGTGGTTGGCGTTCGGCGCGGTCACCCTCACCCCGCCGGGGATGGATTCCCGCCTTCGCGGGAATGACGGTGGTTGGCGTTCGGCGCGGTCACCCTCACCCCACCGGGGATGGATTCCCGCCTTCGCGGGAACGACGGTGGTTGGCGTTCGGCGCGGTCACCCTCACCCCGCCGGGGATGGATTCCCGCCTTCGCGGGAATGACGGTTATGCAAAGGTCTGCCTTCGCGGGAATGACGGTTGTGGAAAGGTCTTCGTTCGCGGGAATGACGGCAGTCGCTCTCGGCTGCCTTCAGGACGGCTCGGTGGTTGGGGATTCGGGGTTTTCAGGACACCGGGACCGCTTACGTTCGTCGTTGCCCGCGACGGGCTGCTCGGGGTTAGCTGGAGCTCCTCGCAAGCACTGTCCTGAGGGCGTCGAGGTAGGCGTCGAGTTCGTCTTCGGCCATCGGGGTGGACACGGCGCCGATCAGCGACGACGAGGTCCATATACCCTCGTTCATTAGACCCAGGAAGACCTGCATACGCCGGTCCGCGTCGCCGCTCCGGGCGTCCTGGGCGTTGCGGACCGGACGGTCGGTGAAGTGGACGCCGAAGAGGGAGCCGATCCCGGTGACCTGCACCGGGACGTCGAACTCGCCGCACACGGCCCGTATGCCCTCTCGCAGGCGTGACGCGAGCTGGTGGAGTCGCTCGTAGGCCTCTCGGGTGAGCTGCTCGAAGGTGACGGCGCCGCTCACCATGCTGAGCGGGTTTCCGTTGAACGAGCCCGAATGGCCGACGTGCCGCTCGACTTCCTCGGCGCCGAACAGCCTCATGATGTCCTGTCGGCCGCCGAACGCGCCAAGGGGCGCGCCGCCGCCGACCGATTTGCCCAGCGCCGTCAGGTCGGGATAGACGCCGAAGTATCCCTGGCCCGCGCCGGGCCCGGCTCGCAGGCTGCACACCTCGTCGAAGACGAGGACTATCCCGTGGCGCGAGGTGAACTCTCTGATCGCGTGGAGGTATTCGCGGTCGGCCTCTATGAAGCCGGCGCCTCCCATCATCGGCTCGACGATGACCGCGGCGAGCTCGTCGCGGTGATCGTCCAGGATCTCCTCGGCGGCCTCGGGGTCGTTGAAGGGGAGGATGACGACCTCGTCGGCCGCGTTCGGCGGCATCGAGGGCAGGTCCGGCGCGTGCGGAGTCTCGGAGCCGGGGCCGCCGAAGGCGACTGCGTCGTAGAGCCCGTGGTACGCGCCGTCGACCTTGGCGATCTTGGAGCGGCCGGTGAAGGCCCTGGCGGCGTGTACGCAGTTCATCGTCGCCTCGGTCCCGGAGTTGGCGAACCGGACGCGCTCGATCGACTCGATCCGCTCGCAGATGGTCCTGGCGAGCGTCACGTGCGACTCGTGGGGCGCGTTGAACGAGACGCCACCTGTCAGTCGACGCTGTAGCGCCTCGACGACCGCCGGATGGGCGTGGCCGAGCGGCAGGGCGCTGTTGTTGCCGAAGAAGTCGAGCCGCTCGACCCCGTCCACGTCCCAGACGCGGCATCCCTGCCCGCGGTCCCAGAACAGCGGGTATGGCTCCCAGCCGGTGCCTCTGGTCACGCCGTCCGGCAGGTACCGAGCAGCCTCCTCCAGTATGGCCCGGGACCCGGGCGAGTGCTCGAAGTAGGCGGTCTTCTCGCGGTCGATGGCGGCTGTGTCCAAAGCGAGTCCTCCACGGCGCCGCGCGGTCGATGGCGGGCGGCCGACGTGCAGACGGTACCAGATCGTCCCCGCGCGGGCGACACGGCGTCGCGCAGCGGCGCTGGCGTAGTATCATCTCCGGGCGGCGAAGGCCGAATTCTCGAAGAGCGCAGGTGATCGGATGACCAGCGTTGGCAAGGTGCAGACGGTTCTCGGCCCCATAGACTCCCAAGCGCTCGGCGTGACGCTCACCCACGAGCACATGCTGCTGGACGCGACGCCCTTCTCAATGCTTCCGATGGAGGCGAGCGCGAGGGGCGCCCACTACCGGGACCCGTACGCCCGGGCGATGTTCGACGTCTCGGCGGCGATAGAGGAGGTCAACCTCTACAAGCAGTACGGCGGCGCGTCGCTCGTCGAGTGCACGCCGATAGACCTGGCGCGCGATCCCGTGGGGCTGGCCCGCATCTCGCGGGCCACGGGCGTCAATGTCGTCATGGGGACCGCGTACTACGTCTCGCATACCCACCCGGACGACATGGACAGCCGGTCGGAAGACGACATCGTGCAGGAGATCGTCGGCGACGTGACCGTCGGGGCTCGGACGTCCCGGTGGGAGTTCGTGGCCGCGACGCCGAGCCTGGTCAGGGAGCCGACCGGTATCAGGTCGGGCGTCATAGGCGAGGTAGGTTGCTCGTGGCCGATCGCGGACAACGAGCGCAAGGTGCTGCGCGCCTCCGGGCGGGCGCAGCGGCTCACGGGAGCGCCCGTCCTGGTCCACCCCGGCCGGGACGAGACGGCGCCCCTGCAGGCGCTGGAGGTGCTGGACGGGGCCGGAGCCGACCTGGGACGCGTCATCATCGGACATCTCGACCGGACGGTCTTTCAGAAGAGCACCCTGGAGCGGATCGCCGGAAGCGGCTGCTACCTGGAATGGGACCTGTTCGGCACCGAGCAGTCGTTCTACAACTCCACGACCGACATGCCGAGCGACGCGAAGCGGATGGACGACATCGCGTGGATCATCTCGCGCGGGTACGGCGACAGGGTCCTCGTGGCGCACGACACCGAGTCCGAGAACAGCTTCGCCCGGAACGGAGGCCACGGCTACTTCCACATCCTGGCGGACGTGGTGCCCAGGATGCGCGGTCGCGGCTACACGGAAGAGGCGATCGAGAAGATACTGGTCGGGAACCCGCGGGACATCCTGACATTCGCACGGCCGAAGGCGGTGTGAGGACGGGGTAGGCGCAGGGCGGGCGGGTGCGGCCTTGCCGGGGCGGTCACCCTCACCCCAGCCCTCTTCCGTCGAGGGAGAGGGGGGAAGAGGCGGTCACCCTCACCCCAGCCCTCTCCCGTCAAGGGAGAGGGGGAAAGAGAGGCGGTCACCCTGACCCCGGCGCTCTTCCGTCGAGGGAGAGGGGGTAAGAGAGGCGGTCACCCTGACCCCGGCGCTCTTCCGTTGAGGGAGAGGGGGAAAGAGGCGGTCACCCTCACCCCGGCCCTGTCGCGTCAAGGGAGAGGGGGAAAGAGGCGGTCACCCTCACCCCGGCCCTGTCGCGTCAAGGGAGAGGGGGAAAGAGGCGGTCACCCTCACCCCGGCCCTGTCGCGTCGAGGGAGAGGGGGAAAGAGGCGGTCACCCTGACCCCGCCGCTCTTCCGTCGAGGGAGAGGGGGAAAGAGAGGCGGTCACCCTGACCCCGGCGCTCTTCCGTCGAGGGAGAGGGGGAAAGAGAGGCGGTCACCCTGACCCCGGCGCTCTTCCGTCGAGGGAGAGGGGGAAAGAGAGGCGGTCACCCTGACCCCAGCCCTCTCCCGTTGTTGTAGACAGGGCTCCCGGGTCGGCTAGGCGCCCTCGACCAGCTCTCTGAGGCCGGTGACGTTGGTGTCGAGCCAGCGGTAGAGCACGATCAGGTCGGTGCCGATGGCGAAGTGGCGGACGCCCATCTCGAGGTACGGGCTGGCCTCGTCGGGTGCGGAAATCTCGGCGCGCGGCTGGACGCCCATCCGGAGGGCCGTCTCGAAGACGCGGTCGCGCACCTTCTGGACCTCGGGGTCTCGTGCGGCGCCGGGCTTGCCGATGCTCATCGAGTAGTCGTTGGCGCCGAAGACGATCATGTCGATTCCGCCGACCGCGAGTATATCCTCGAGGTTCTCGACCGCTTCGCGTTTCTCGATCATCAGCGCGACGACGCTGTCCTCGAGGGCCTGCACGTAGTCGGGGCCCCCCGTCTCGAGCCCGTACCCGGCGAAGCGCCGGTCGGCCGCGCCGTGCCGTCCGCCGGTCTGGGGCGTCTCGGCCCGGACGGCCTGCACGCACTCCCGTGCCTCCTCGGCGGTGCGGGTGTCGGAGAACAGGATGTTCTGGAGACCCGAGCCGAGGGATCGACCGGCGGTGTAGGCCTTGTTCTCCTGGTCGACCTTGATCATGCCGGACATGCCGGTCAGCTCGAGCGCCCGGCCGAAGTTGTCGAGAGAGTGCAGGTCGTAGGGCATGTACTCGGCGACGAACTCGACGTAGTCGACGCCGCCGGCCCGGCCGATGATCTCGACAACGTCCGGCGAAGTGCTCGCGACGTGGTGACCGATGCTCGGCCGGCCCTCGTTCAGGAGCTGTCTCAGTCTATTCGGTCTCATGTCTCGGTACTCCGTGTGCTCGGTGCGGCTACTGGTATATCCATATGTCGAAGGTCAGGTCCAGACGGGCGCCTCCGGCATCAGTCATCTGCGAGTCGGGCGTGGGGAAGGTGAACCCGGCGATCTGGCTCTCACCGGCTATGAGCGTCTGCCTGCCCTCCGCATCACCGTCGAAGACGAGGATGTTCGTGCCGCTTCCGCTGAGCAGCGGGAGCCCCCATCCTCCGGTCGCTGGGTCGATCACGTACAGCTCGACCTGGCCCTGGACCTGGACGGGTACGCTGAAGAGGACCTCGACGTCGCCGTCCGCGTTCCGCGCAAGTCCCAGGACCATTGGCTCTGCCATCGCGGGCGGCGCCACAGGGCCGGCCGGAAGGGTGACGTACTCGGAAGGCGGCTCAATCTCTTGAGCCTCGTTGTAGCCGTGGTACCTGATGGCTATCAGGTCGCCTGCCATGTCGCCCTCGCCCTCGACGACGATCCTGACTTCCCTGGTGAGGAAGTCGTCGGCGCCTATCACGATGACAAGGGTGCCGCCCGGCAACCCAAAGCCCGCCATGCCGCCTTGCTGGCCAGCCTGATCGTAGGACAGCACGTAGCCTTTGGTCCCGTCGTCAAGGCTCACTGACTCGCCCAGAGTTGCGGGTGTGTCCGACGGAAGCTGCAACATACCCACCATCTGAATGGACGACAGGAAGTCGGCGTCGGGCGGGGTCCCCTTGAGCCACACCCCGGACTCTGGGTCACGGACGTAGGTATCCGCACCGATTACCACTCCCGTTATTTGGATCGCCTGCCCTTCGGGACCGAAGGATATCTCGAATCTGAGCTTGTCGGGCCGGACGATAGCGCCGCTCAGGCTCATGACGCCTTCTGGCCCCGCGCCTTCGACAGGAAAGAGTGCGAGCAGGTTGAGCTCCCCGTCGAAGGAGAAGCTCTGCGCGTCTTGAAGCGCATGCGCGGCGCAGACGACAATCGTTGCGACGTCGTCGAGCGCGCCTCCGGGCGGACATTCCGCGGGCACGGCGAGCTTGCCGGCGGGTTCGGCCGCTGCCGTCGGCTCCGGGGCCGCCGTCGGCGTTGGATCTGCGGTTGGCGCCGACGTTGGCGCGGGAATCGCGGTGGGCGCCGTGGTAGGGGCCGTGGCCGGCGCGGAGGTGGGCTGGGCGGACGGGGCGGCCTCCGTGGGCGCCGTCGGCTCCGACGTGTCCGAGTCGCGGCAGGCGACGAGCGCCAGGGATGCCAGGATGGTCACTATTGCGAGGCAGACTATCTTTTTCACGTGAAGTCCTTTCCTGGTATTCGGTCTGAGTATTGGAAGAAGGCTATACTTTGTTCATGTCCATCTTACCATACAGGTGCTCCTATCCCGGTGGGGAGTAAGGGTTCAGAGTCGATGGGACGGACGCCCCTCCGGACCCCTGGATGCCCGCTTTCGGAGACCTTTGCGTAACTCCCGTTGCGGGAGACAGCGTGTCGGAGATGCCTGGCATTCCTAGCAGGGGCCCCCCAACCCTGGATTCCCGCCTTCGCGGGAATGACGGTTGTTCAAAGGTCTCCTTTCGCGGGCACGACGGTAGACTGTGTGTGTCCCTCCAGGCATGACGGCAGGCTGTGTGTGCATCCCAAGTAGTCGTCGTTCCGGCCCTGGGCCATTCGCGCGAAGCCTGGGATGGGGAGCGTGAGCGGTCTGCCGCCGTTGCCTGCGGGCGTGATACGATGGCTGGTGTCCCGACTTCGTTGCATTAGGAAATTTGGCATGTTCGCGGGCTTCACCCTCACCCCAGCCCTCTCCCGTCGAGGGAGAGGGGGTTCCCAGCTAGGCGGATCGGTGGCCGGCTGGGTTCTGGCTGTCGCCGCGGCGGTCATGGTTGTGGGGCTTGCGGCGTGCGGAGGGTCCGGGTCCGATGCCGGGGGGCGGGGGGGGCAGCAGCCGGCCAGCCAGGAATCTCTCGACACGGGCGACTCACAGGAGCTGGGCGAGCTGGTGAAGGCCGTGGGGGACTTCGACGAGGCGATCAAGCTGTACCCGGATGACCCGACGCTGTATCTGCAGCGCGGCGCGACGTTGGCCGAGCTTCTCGATCTGAACAGGGCGGTGGAGGACTTCTCGCAGGCCATCCGGTTGGACCCGACGGACCCCCGGGCCTACCTGATGAGGGCCGCCGCTTACGCTGAGTTCGGGCATCTCGGCCTCGCGGTAGACGACTATACGGAGGCCATCGGAATAGATTCCCAGAACCTGGACGCGTTTCTGGGGCGTGCGGACGTCTACCGGCGGCTCGGACAGTTCCCCGAGGGCGATCCGCGCGCGGTGCAGTGCCGCCCGGGGCTCGCGTGCCAGAAGGCGCTGGAGGACTACTCGCGGGCGCTGACCTTCGATCCGGGCAACGCGCAGGCGTACTTCGCGCGCGGCACGGTGAACTTCAAGATGCTCCGCTTTCAGGCCGCCGTCTCGGACTTCACGGACGCGATCGAGATCGACCCCGGATTCGTGCAGGCCTACCTCGAGCGGGGTAACGCCTACCGGAACCTGGGCAGGGACGCGACGTTCGGGGACTACAGGGCTTCGGACAACAAGCCCGAGCTGGCCATCCAGGACTACGACGAGGCGATCCGGCTCGATCCCGCCAACGCGCTGCTGTACACGACGCGGGGGGACACGTACGCGGAGCTTGCCCAGTACGAGCGGGCGGTCCAGGACTACGACGAGGCGATTCGGCTAGACCCGGACAACGCCGACGTCTACAGCATACGCAGCGAGGTGCTGCGGGAGCTGGGCCGCACCGAGCAGGCGATGGAAGACATCCAGCGCGCGCTGCAGCTCGATGAGGAGAGCTCGTCGGCGTACACGAGCAGAGGCGAGGCCTACACGACGCTGGGGCAGCTCGACAAGGCGATAGCGGACTTCGACAAGGCGATCCGTCTCGACAACCAGAACGCCGTCGCGTACAACGGCAGGGGACTGGCGTACGCTGAGACGGGCGATCTGCAAAAGGCCGTGCAGGACTTCGTGCTGGCCATTCGATTCAATCCGGCCTACGTCGAGGTGTACGCGAACCGGGGATTCGTCCTCTACAGGCAGGGCGAGCTTGCCAGGGCTCTGCGCGACTTCGAGACCGCCGTCAGTCTTCAGCCGCCCATCACCCTGGACTCCCGCACGGAGGAGATCAGGCGTAGCCCGGACGACGCCTCCCTGTACAACCTGCGGGCGCTGGCGTACATGGACGAGCGGAGGCCCTCGCAGGCCATCCAGGATCTGGACAAGGCCATCGAGCTCGATCCGACGGAGGCCGTCTTCTTCAGCAACCGGGGAGCGGCCTACACGTCGCTCAAGAAGTACTCCACGGCAATCGAGGACCTCACGCACGCGATCGAGCTCGATCCCGAGCTGGCCGAGGCCTATCTGGGTCGCGGGGCCGCGTACGTCGGCCTGGGCCGGGAGCACGAGGAGGACGACGACTCGACGGCTGCGGTCGTCAGCTACGGCCGGGCGATCTCCGACCTGGAGCGGGCGGCCGAGCTGTTTCCGAGCAACGCCGATGCCTACGCGACGTGGGCCGAGGCGCTGGCCCTGCGGGGCGACGCGTACCGAAGGATCGGTGACCTCGTGCGCGCGCTCGCTGACCTGAGCGAGGCCGTGCGCCTCAACCCCGAGTGGGTGGACGCCTACGTGAACCGGGCGCTGACGAACGCCGCGTTGGGCAGGGACGGCGACGCCCTCGCCGACCTCGCGAAGGCTACCGATCTGGGCTTCAACCGCTACCTGCTGATGGCGATGCTCGAGGAGGTCCGGCGGGAGCGGTAGTGGGTAGTGGATAGCGGGATCGTGGATGGCGACTGGGAAGTTCCCGCGCGGGGAGTCCTCTGTACAACCGTCATTCCCGCGCAGAGCCTGCCCTCGCGTAGGCGGGGGCGAGAATCCAGGGGTGGGGTCCCCACCTAGGAAAGCGGCGCACCTCACCACGTTTGCTTCCCGTAAGGGGAATTACTCAAGGATCTTCGCGGGGGCGAGAATGACGGGTTGCGCAAGGGTACCTCGAGGGTCTGCCGCACGCCCTGCAGAAACGGGCGTGGTGGCGGTTGTGGTAACCGCAACAGGCGCGGGGCAGGTAGGTGTTCGTTGTCTAATTCTGGGCGGACCTCAGGGACATTCGCCCGACCTCTCTGCGCGGCCCGGAGCTTGGGTCGCATTCCACCACCGCGACGAAGTCCGGTACGTTATCCATGGGCCAGTACGTCACCAGGGTGGCGGAGGTCGTTTCGGCGGGGTGGAAGCCCATATTCCTGACGATATAACCATCGTTGCGTCTTACAGTCACGAAGTAGCGATTGTCACACGTTTGGGGGTCGTTCCATTCGATGGTCAGGTCAAAGAAGGTAAGACCCTCGGTACGGGGGGTGAGCGTGACGGTTACGGGCGCCGATGGGGTGGCGCGGGTTATGGTGACGGTGTAGGTCCTGGTGGTGACGGCGTCCTCTGCGGTGACGTCTATGGTGATGACGTTGGCGCCGGCGGCGAGTGGGATGGTGCCGTCATCGTCGACGACTCCGCCGAGTTTCACGACGTATGTTGCGCTGTCGTGGTTCGTCGTGGGTGTGACGGTGGTCTGTGTGGTGGTGGCGGGCACGCTTGCGGTGTAGGTTGTCGTGGCGGTACTGAAGGTGAGGTCTACGCCGCTGAGGGCGAGGCCGCTCAGTGTGGCGTCGGTGGAGATGGGCCTGTGGATTCTGAGCATGAGGAGGTCGCCGTCGGCCCAGGGCTTGTCGGGGACGGTCCACGCCAGGGGGGTTGTGCTTGCGTTGTCGGAGGTGAGGCTGAGAGTGGTGGTTCCGTTGACGTCAATGAAGTCGATGGCGTAGTCGGCGAGTGAGGCGGTGGGGCTCAGCGTCATGGTGACGGCGCCCTCTTCCCACTTCAGGCTGGAGATGGTGGTGTTCGTGCCGTTGAGCGAGAAGGCGTTGGGCTTGAGGACGCCGTTGGAGCTGTCGGCGCCTACGGCGGTGGCGATGGCGACGGGGTCGAAGAAGGCTTCATGGAGAATCCTGGGGCCGGACGTGATCGACAGGAACATTTCCCGCAGCTCCACCGGCTTGTCGGTGAACTTCCCGCACATCGCTATCCAAGGCGGAACGGCGTTGTATCCGAACCGGTACTCACCTGCTGGAAGCGGCCGGGCCGTCACGAGGTTGCGGGTGTAGAGCACGAATTCCTCGGTGCTGGTTCCCCGCGGCTGGAAGTCCGTCGCGCTGAACCCAAAGGCGGCAGCGTCAGGGCCGGTGAACCAGTGTCGGCCTATCCTGTTCTCGTCGAACGCGAGCCCCGAGGCTGTCCAGACCACGACCCCTGCGGGCCGTCCGGACTCGATTGTGCGCAGGTCGTGCTCGTATGCGAACGTCCCGTACTTCTCGGTCCGATATTGCTGTTCGCGCTCGAACTGGTACGCGTTCTCGACGCACGTTCGCCAGCGATCGGTGCCGCCGCTGCCGCCTTCGGCCAGCAGCTTCTTTGTCAACTGCTTGAAGGCGCTCAGGCTGATCGTGGGCGCGGTGCTGGTGTGAGTAGACGTGGTGGACCGAGTCGCGGCGCGTGTCGAACCGGGTGCGTCCAGCAGGAACAGCGGGTCAGACCCGCGTGCGAGAGTCTGCGCCGCCGGAAGCCATACCTTCGCGTGGCGGGTGCCGATCGTATAGGACAACTCGCCGTCCGGCGAGATATCGCCGAGCACGAACAGCGACGACGACAGGCTCGGAATGTTGGCCCACTCGTTGTCCAGGAACAGAATCGCCTGCCGGTCGTCCCACTGCGTGTCATGGGCGGCCTCCATGCGGGGCAGCTGGGCCCGCGCCGTGGCCTGCGTGTCGTGATAGCCGCCGTCGGTCACGAGCGCGTCAATCTCGGTCGGGCCCGCGCCCTTCAGGTATTCCAGCACCCTGAACCGGAATTTCAGCACAGGCGTCCAGTAGGAGCTGCCCGGTTCAGCCGTCGTCTGTACTGTGGACGTGGACATTCCGGTCAGGTTGGCGCGCACGATCACTGAGGATGCAAGGATCATCTCTTCCTTGGAGCGGCCGCCGGTGTAGATTTCATCCCCGATTTCGTACCCCGCCGGGGCCACCGGCTGGTCTTGCTGCCCGCAGGCGAACAGCGCGACGGAGACCAGCAGCAGGGCCGACAGCCAAGTTCGGTTGAACATTTTCGCGCTCCCTCCTACCAGCCCGCGCCGGCAATGTGGCTGATGTAGATCGCGTTGGTCAGGTTGCGGTCGTCGTCCGTGATGCGCTTGGCGGTCTGCGACTTTGACATGATCCCGTGATAGCTAGTATAGACGCGCTCGTCAACATTCTTGATGCCGACCGCGTGGCCGAACTCGTGAAGAATCGTGGACGGCAGGTGCGCCCAAGTCTCGTTCGGATGGTCATTATTCATCCACGTGAGCCCTGTCTTTGACGGGTCAAGGGTCCAGCGATAGCGCTGGTGCGGGTGCGGCTGTTTACCGGTGCCGGAGTCCGGCGGTTGCTCGAAGACCATGTCGTGATTCCGAATGTGGCCTTCCAGCTTGGTGGGAAGGTTCTTGACGCAGGCCCCGCTGGTCTTGCAACCGAAATTCCACTTGCTCAGGTCGGTCAGGATGGCCGGCTTGACCTTGATCACCCCGCCGTCGCCGTTTTGGCCGCACGGCGTCTCGCAAGCGTCTACGACCGTGAGCCTGGCCCATGCGTCGGCGGCGATGCGCGCACGGGCCCGCACGTTGGTCTCGAAGACCGATATGCCGAGCGACGACAGGCTGTACCCTATGGTGTGGTCGTGCTGATGCCCGAGCATTTGCTCGTACATCGGCGGGCGGTAGTCGACCGTGACCGGTATGGCCCCCGATGGTTCGGAGCGCCTGTTGGACGTGAGCCCCAACACCTGAATCTCGATCCTGTAGCTGCTGTGGGGAAAGCCCCGTATGTCCGCCTCGTTCCCTCGGATGCGGGCGCGCCGGCCCATATTGTGGTCCACGCTGGCGTCGGTAGGAAGGGTCTCCCATCGGGTCGTGCCCTCGGTGCGCCACTGGATTTCGAAATTCCTGTAGATCGGACTCGCGGTCCAACTGACTTCAACCCACCGGTAGGCCACCTGGGTTACGGCGGACGACATGACCGGAGGCGGCAGCGGGCCGGGCGTGGGTGTGGGCGTGAGCGTGGGCGTGGGTGTTGGAGTTGGGGTGTGCGTAGGCGTGGGAGTATGCGTCGGGGTGCGCGTTGGCGGCGGCCGTGTAGGCTGAGCGGACGCCGTGAGTTCCGCGGCCCTCGTGGCAGTCAGGGCTACCGCGGTCTTGGCTGCCGCCGTGGCCGCGGCGTTGGGTGTGTTCGTATGCGTGGCCGTCGGAGGGATCGTGGGCTCCCGCGTGGGTGTGACCGTGGGCGTGGGCGTCACCGTCGCGTACGGGTCACAATCGAGATCATACGGATTGCAGTGCGTATGTCGAGGCGTCTACAGACTGCCCGCTGGCGGTGACGAAGACGGCAAAGGAGGCGGTCAGGACGAGGATACCGATGAGTAGCCGGTCTCCGACTCTTTCCGACATGGTGTGGCCTCAGCTAATCCTGTGTACGTCAGCCCCGACAGTCGACGCGATGCCGACGCGGTCCGACGATGCCCAGTCTGGTCATGGCGGTCTCCCTTGCCCTGAACAGTGGCGGCCTGTTTCAAGAGCCCCGCAGCGGTATGAACAAAGAATCGTCGCCGTACAGCCAGCGACAGGCAGTGGACTGATCGGGCCCTGCGTGGTCAAGATTAACACATAGTGGGCGACTGGAGTGAGAGAAGCAACATGGCTGGCTCAATGGGACGCGAATAGTGTATGGGCGACTTCCCTGGATTGACGAACCCGTTATGGGGCGGTCTGAGGTAGTCGCGGTGATTGGCAGGGGGGAACGTCGGGCGCCAGCGGGGGATAGCGAGATATTGGATAGCGGCAGTGACGGACACAAGCGCCTCGATCCACTTGTCGGGACGTCAATGTAACTGTTCAGACTCGGGGTCCCACACAGCCCGTTCACGCTGAGTAGCGCCGGTGTCTTGACCGGCGCGTATCGAAGGGCGCACGCAATCTTGACGTCAATGCTGGTGTCGGCCCCACCCAAAGACTGAGTCGTGCGGGCCCTTCGATACACCCCGACGAAGCGTCGGGGCACTCAGGGCGAACGGAACTGAATGCCGACGAAGCGTCGGGGCACTCAGCAACTGTCTTGGAAGTCAAGCGATTTGGGAGGCGTGGTGCCGGGTCGGGTCCCACCGAGCCTGATCGCGGATCATGACATTGATGATCGTCAGCAGCTTCCTCATCGCTGCGGTCAGCGCTACCTTCTTCGCCTTGCCCGCCGCGCACAGCCTGTCGTAGAACTCCTTGATCACCGGATTGCGACGTATGGCCACTAGTGTGGCCATGTACAGGACGCTGCGCACCGATTTCCTGCCGCCCCACGTCGTACGCCTGCCTCTGAACAGTCCGCTGTCCCTGTTGAAGGGCGCCACTCCGACCAGGGCGGCGATCTCCCTGCGGTTCAGACGCCCCAACTCGGGCAGCTCAGCCATCATCACGCTCGACACCACGTCACCGACTCCGGGAACGCTGGTGAGCAGCTCGTCTTTGGCCCTCCACACAGGGCTGGACCGTATGAACTCCTTGATCTGTCGGTCGATCTCTCCTCTATCTTCGATCAGCCAGGCGATGTGCGCCTCGATGCGGGGTCGAAGTACGGGGGGCGCCTGCCGGAGCCGGTTGCGCTCTGAGGTGATCATCTGTACCACATCCCCTCTTCTGCGAATCAGAGCTCGCAACTCCCGGTCCTGCTCGTCGGGCAGAGGTCGGACCTGGGGCTTGACCGCCTCGGCAAAGCGGGCCAGTACCGCAGCGTCGAGCTCATCGGTCTTGGCGTTCCTTCCTATGGAACGGCCAAAGTCGCGTACCTGCCGTGGGTTTACCACAGCTACGGCATATCCCGCCACAGTCAACTCTGCTGCCGCCTGGTACTCGTACCCACCGCTGGACTCCATGACCACGAGTCTGGGCGCTACGCGACCCAGACTCTCAAGCAGCGACGCGATACCTTCTGGGTTGTTGGCCGTTCTCCAGACCCGGGCCTCAGACGATACGCTCACGTCGAGGTGGGCCTTGGACACGTCGATACCTACGTACACCTCCTCATTGCTCATCGCTCTCCTCCTGTCTATACTGAGGCTGGTCTCCCACTCTGTCCCATCCTTGCAGATACGGACTCGATGTCCGGGCAACTGTTCGGGCTCTCGGGAGACCGGGGCGTGACGATCCAGCTGAGTGTCGGTCTTCAATGACCTGGGCGACATCGATCTGTCACGCCCCTGTACCCTCATTCACCCTACCCGATTCAAGATACAAGGGCGAACGGGTCATCAGGCGACAGCCCCACCCCTGGGAGCGACCGGCGGCCTCGACGCACTCTCGTGACCGTTCGCCTCAACAACCCTGAACAGTTGCACGTTATACCAATTTACTGTGATGAGGCCGTATTGGGGTAATGCTTCCTATGGTCGATAGGGGGAAGGCGGGTTTCAAACCCGCCACTACGGTTTGGCAATTCACGGCGTCCTCAAAACGAATTGGTATTAGTAGCAGTCTTTGCCGACGATGGTTGCGGTGGAGGCGTCGGCGGGGAAGGGCCAGGACCAGCCTTCGCGGGCGAAGGCTTCGTCCTGGGCGAGGGAGTAGGGCGCGGTGAGGCGGTCGTGCATGGCGAGCGCGAGCGACTCCATGAGCTCGTGGGTGAGCTCGTCGTCGAGGCGGCGGTAGATGGAGGCGCAGTCCGGGTCGGCGGCGAGGTCGCGGAGCTCGTCGGGGTCGTTGTCGAGGTCGAAGAGGAGGGCGCGGCCGGAGGAGGAGCGGGACGACGTCATGCACGTGTCGTACTCCATAGGGTCGAGCGTGCTGGCGTATTTCGCGAGCTTCCAGCGGCCGTCGAAGGCCATCCATCCCTTGGTGAGCATGCCGAAGATGCGCTGTCGGGGCGGCAGGTCGGTCAGGCCGAGGCCCGGCAGCGGCTGGGCGTCCATGTGGTCGGGCAGGTCCTGGCCGGCGAGCCGGAGCATGGTGGCCGTGACGTCCCGGAGCTCGACGAGGTCGTCTACGGCCGTCGCGTCGGCGCCGCGGGGCGGGCGGACGAGGAGGGGGATGTGTGTCGCGGCCTCGTAGAAGGTGGCCTTGCCGTTGAGCCCGTGGTCTCCGAGATGGTCCCCGTGGTCGGTGGCGAAGATGATGGCGGTGTCGTCCAGCAGTCCCTGGGATCGGAGCGTGTCGACGATCTCGCCCACCTCGTGGTCTATCTGCTTGACGAGGCCGGCGTAGTGGGCGCGGGCGTCTTTCTTCCGGTCGTCGGACCAGTCGGCCAGGTCCATGCCCATCTTCTGCCTCTTGGTGACGTGCTCGGCGACGAGGCCGGCCGGGTCGCCGGCCGCGGGGATGGGGTTGGGCATGTCGTCGGCGTCGAACTTGTGCGGAAAGTCGGTGGCGGGGTCGTAGGGGTCGTGGGGGCCGGGGAAGCCGACCATGAGGGCGAACGGCCCGTCGGCGCCGTGGCGCTCGATGAATCGGCGCGCCTCGCGGCCGGTGAAGCGGTCCCAGGAGTGCTCCCAGGGCACGTCGGTGGCGGCCGGGCCTCTATTCGCGACGTAGTCGCCGTACTCGTCCCACGGCAGCTTGCGGAGTCCCCGCTCCTCCAGGTAGTGGTAGTAGTCGTCGCGCACGTACGCCCAGAGCTTGTCCTCGCAGACGACCCGGTACTGGAAGCCGTGCCGGGCGTCCCACGGGTAGAAGTGCATCTTGCCGACCGCGGAGGTGTAGTAGCCCGCCTCGGCGAGTATCTGGGGCCACGTGCGGATTCCCGCGTCGTTGTAGTCGGGCCTGATGGCGTGCAGATTGTCGGTGACGCCGTTCTTGACGGCGTTCATGCCGGTGAGCAGCGCCGTCCTGGCCGGCACGCACAGGGGCGAAGCGGAGTAGGCGTTGTCGTAGCGGACGCCGTTGTCGGCGATCCAGTCGATGTTGGGGGTGTCGATGAAGGTGGCGCCGTAGCAGCCCAGGAAGTCGCGGCGGAGCTGGTCGGGGAACAGGAAGACGATGTTGGGCGGTCTGCTCATTGTCGGTCGCTCGGGGCAGCCGGCGCGGATGGGATCACGCGTTGGGCTGCGGGTGCTTGGGCTCGAAGAGCAGGATGTCGACGCCTCCGGGCATCTCCATGGTGATGATGCGTCCCCACGGCTCCTCCTCTATCGGCGACTTGAAGACGACGTCCCTGTTCCGGAGCTCCGCGACGGTCGCCTCGATGTCGTCGCACCAGAACGAGATCTCGTGGCGCGTCTCGTCGGCCGGATGGACGGCGGCCTCGGCCATCGGTATCCCGAAGATCAGCCAGCCTCCGCCGCCGTCGACGAATGGCAGCCCCAGCTTGTCCTTGAGAAAGTCGCGGGCCTCCTCCGCCTCGGGTGTGAAGAACAGTCCGTGCATGCCCTTTATCATGTCTCTCCTCCGCGCGTCGCGCCGTTCAGGGGCATCAGTGCTCGGTGATCATGCCGCCGTCGATATTGATCGACTGGCCGGTGATCCACGACGCGGCCTCGGTGCAGAGATGGGCGATCAGCCCCGCGACCTCCTCCGGATCGCCGTGGCGTCCCAGGGCGCTCGTGGCGGCCAGCTCGCTCCACCTGCTCCCCCGGCCTATGGGGTCGAGCCTGGACGTGTTGACGAGCCCTGGGCAGACGGCGTTGACGTTGATCCCGTGGGGCCCCAGCTCCTTCGCCAGCGACTGGGTCATGCCGACGATGGCGAAGTTCGCCGCGTTGTACGCGAGCGTGTTCGGGCTGCCGCGCTTGCCGGCCGCGGACGACAGGTTGACGATCTTGCCGCCCTCGCCCTGCTCGATCATCACCTTCGCCGCCGCCCTGGCGTTCAGGAACGTGCCGAACACCTTGACGTCCAGCACCCTCTTGAAGATGCCGCTGTCGACGTCGAGGAGCGGCACGCGGTCGGGGCCGTACGGGAACGCGGCGTTGTTGACGAGGATGTCGACCCTGCCGAGCTCTGCGACCGCGGCGTCGACCATCTGCCGGACCTGGATCTCGTCGCAGGCGTCGGACACGAGTGCGAGAGCGCGGCGCCCCTCGGCCCGGACCTGCTCGGCGGTGCTCTCGACATCGCGCCAGGCGGCCTGCTTCTCGTCGTCCGGGAAGGTGTCGGGGTCGCGGCCGGTCCCCGTGACGACGACATCCGCTCCGCGCCGCGCGAGAGCGACGGCGGTCGCGCGGCCGATGCTGCGCAGGCGGCCCGCCCCGGTGACGATCGCAACCTTGCCGTCGAGCTCTCCCATGCCCCCTCCAGGCCGTGTCACAGGCGGCTACGCTCTGAGGCGGGCAGTGTAGTAGGCGCCCGAGATAGTGTCAACGAGCGTCGACGCAGCGGTTCACGTTTGGGGCGATAGACACCTCCGCAGTTGATATCCTCGTCCTCTAGTGGCAAACTGCCCTGCGAGAGAGAGGAATCCACGGTTGAGGTGACGGGGTGAAGGAAGGCGACCGCCTTAGGGCCGAAAACCAGATGCTGCGAGCCCGTCTTTCCGGGCTGACCGAGGCTATCCTCCGCATCAGCGACGACTTGGACCTCGACGTCGTGCTGCAGGAGATCGTGGACAGCGCCCGGTCGCTGTCGGATGCCCGGTACGGCGCGATCACCACGCTGGACGAGTCGGGAGAGCTGCAGGACCTGCTCATCTCCGGCATGACTCCCGAAGAGAAACGGGCGCTCCTGGAGCTGCCTCAGGGAGTGACCCTCTTCAGATATCTGACAGGGTTCGAGCAGACGTTGAGAACCGGCGACTTCGGCGCCCACACCAAGTCGGTAGGCTTCCCCCAGGGCTACCTGCCGGTCCGTACGTTTGTCGGAACGCGGATCCGTGACGGGGACAAGCACATCGGCAACATCTACGTTGGTGAAAGGGAGTCCGGTCTGGACTTTACGAGCGAAGACGAAGAGACGATCGAGATGTTCGCGGCCCAAGCGGCTATGGTCATCACGAACGCCCGCCGATACGGGGACGTGCAGCGGGCCAAGGCAGACCTCGAGGCACTCGTCAACACCTCGCCGGTGGGAGTCCTGGTCTTCGACGCGAAGAGCGGGTTGGTCGTGAAGTTCAATCAAGAAGCACGCCGCATCCTCGGCGACATCTGCGGAGAGGACTGCCCTTGCGAAGAGGTCCTGAAGTCGACCACCTTTCGACGGATGGATGGGCGGGAGATACCCCGCGACGAGCTTCCGCCTCAGCGGGCCATAACCAGCGGCGAGCTGGTGCGCGCCGAGGAGATCGTAGTCCACCGGCTGGATGGGAATGCCGTGACCACGTTGATCAACGCCACGCCCATCTACTCGGAGGGCGGCGAGATCGTGTCGGTAGTCGCCACCATCCAGGACATCACGCCGCTGGAAGAGCTGGAGCGTCTGCGCGCGGAGTTCCTGGGCATGGTGAGCCATGAGCTGCGGGCGCCGTTGACGTCGATCAAGGGCTCCGCGGCCACGGTGCGGGCGGCCTCGTTCCCGCTCGACCCCGCCGAGATGCGCCAGTTCTTCCGCATGATCGAGGAACAGGCCGACCATATGCGCGACCTGATCAACAACCTCCTCGATCTGACGCGGATCGAGGCGGGGACGCTGTCCGTCGCTCCCGAGCCGACGGATGTGTCGGCCGTGGTCGACCAGGCCAAGAACGCTTTTTTGAGCAGCGGCTACAGGAATAGCATCGAGGTCGACCTGATATCTAACCTGCCGCGGATCGGGGCGGACAGGCAGCGGCTCGTGCAGGTGCTGTACAACCTGTTCTCCAATGCCTCCAAGTACTCGCGCGAGTGGTCTGCCATCAGGGTGAGCGCGTCGATGGAGGACTTGAACGTCGCAGTCGTCGTAACAGACGAGGGCATAGGGATAGACGCCGAGCACCTGCCCCACCTGTTCACCAAGTTCTCTCGGAGCAAAGTGGCCGACGGAGATCGACGGATCGGAGGCTGCGGCCTGGGTCTGGCGATCTGCAAAGGCATAGTCGAGGCGCACGGGGGCCGCATATGGGCCGAGAGCATCGGTGAGGGTCGCGGCACGCGGTTCACCTTTACGGTTCCGACAGTAGACGAGGCTGCCAACAGGGCCGCAGCCTCTCTTGCGCCGGGTGCAACCGATTCGGCGCCCGCGCCCGCAAATCGCGAGCGCGTTCTCGCACTCGACGACGACCCGCAGATACTGCGTTACATTCGGAGCGTGCTCTCGGAAGCCGGCTACACCCCCATAGTGACCGGCGACCCCAGCGAGCTGGAGCACCTTCTGGACGTGGAGAAGCCGCAGTTGGTCCTGTTGAACCTGGTGTTGCCCGGTACCGACGGGTTCGAGCTGATGAGGAGCATCCCCAACGTTTCCGAGGTGCCGGTCATCTTCGTATCGGGGCGCGGCGGGGACCAGTACGTCGCCCGGGCCTTCGAGATGGGAGCCGCCGACTACATACTCAAACCCTTCTCTCCCACCGAGCTGGTGGCCAGAATCAAGGCGGCGCTGCGCAAGCGGACGGCTGCCCGGCACGCGGAGCCGTACCTGGTGGGAGACCTGGTCATCGACCACGTGGAACGGAGCGTCACGGTGGCCGGCCATCCGGCGGAGCTCACCCCGACGGAGTACAAGCTGCTCTTCGAGCTGTCCAGAAACGCCGGACGCGTGTTGACCCACGACGATCTGCTGCAACGGGTCTGGGGCGACGAGCACCCGGGTAGCCATCATCTTCTTCGCTCCTTCGTGAAGAGCCTTCGCCAGAAGCTGGGCGACGACGCGAGGAGCCCTTCGTACATCTTCACGGAGCCGGGCGTAGGCTACCGTCTGACAAATTCATAGACGCGCGCTTTGCGTCGCGGCACGAGACGGCACGGAGCAGGAGCAATGATCGCCAAGATCGAACCGGCCCGCCACAAGCAGCTCTTCCTGGACGACGGCGCAATCGAGAGCATGTCCGGGGTCGAGCGCGTCCTGCACCGGCCGAAGAAGCACGGCATCGCCCTGGCGCCGGACCGCTCTCAGGGCCAGACGTCAGTGCAGACTCGCAGCGCGCCGCAGTGGAACCCGGAGACCGGCCTATGGGAGTGGTGGTACTGGGCGTTGTCCAGTGGGAGGTTGTACGGCAGGGAGACGAGGGTCAACCACATCTCCGTGTCGCCCGACGGCGTCGATTGGGAGCCGCTGGAGCGCGGCCTGTACGAGTGGCAGGGCTCCAAGGCGAACAGCGTCGCCTGGGACCCGCGGGCCCGCACCCTCTACCACATCGTGCGGGACGAGCGCGACCCGGACCCGAGCCGTCGCTACAAGGCGTTGTTCGACACGCAAGAGCGGTACCTGGGCACGTCGCCCGATGGCTTCGACTGGACGATGCTGGACGAGCCCCCGATACCGAGCGACGACGAGTCGCACTTCTGCTATGACCCCTACACCGAGCAGTTCGTGGCCACGGTGAAGCACAGCACCGAGTGGGGACGCTCGGTCTGGCTGTCGACGAGCAAGGACTTTCGGAGCTTCTCGGAAGCCGAGTTGATATTCCACACGGACGCGAGGGACCGCGACATCGCCCAGGAGCGGGTGCAGCGGGTGATCGACGACCCGGAGTACCTGTCGCTGCCGCTGCTGGACGACTTCCAGCACATGGCGCAGGCGTACCAGATGGCGGTTATGCCGTACGAGGGCATCTACGTGGGGTTTCCCCTGATTCTGAACCCGTCGTCGCTGATACCGCCCCCGTGGGGCAACTACACGGCGCTGAACCAGATCGAGCTGACGGTATCGAGGGACCTTCGGAACTGGGAGCGCGTGGCCGACCGGGAGGTCTTCATAGGTGTGGAGCCGTGGAACGGCACGAACTACGCGACGACCCAGGTGGGAATGGCGGCCGGGCCGATCGTCAGAGGCGACGAGATCTGGATATACCACGGCGCGAACCGTTTTCGCGGCCCGATGGAGGTGTACCCGGAGCAGTACCAACGCTATGGCGACGACGCGGGCGCGATGTACCTCGCCAAGCTGCGGCTGGACGGCTTCGTGTCCCTGGACGCGGGC
The DNA here is from genome assembly GCA_965261815.1 of Dehalococcoidia bacterium. Lineage (GTDB taxonomy): Bacteria > Chloroflexota > Dehalococcoidia > Lucifugimonadales > CAZENU01 > CAZENU01. Next base: position 855,863 of record CBDHDR010000002.1, on the reverse strand, counting down.
GAGCACGGCACGGTGGTGTCGCGGCCGTTCGATCCGATGGGCGGCGAGCTGCGCGTAAACGCGGACGCGGCCGGCGGCGAGCTGCGGGCCGAGCTGTTGGACGCGGAGACGTTCGCGCCTCTGCCGGGGCTGAGCGAGTCCGAGTGCGAGGTGCTGGACGGCGACCATATCGACGGCCGGCTGTCCTGGGGCGAGGGCCGGCTGCCGGCGGCGGACCGGCCGGTGCGGGCGCGGTTCCGGCTGCGAGACGCGAGCCTCTATGCATTTTGGGTTGGATCGAGCTAGCGGGCATGGCATCAGTTGGGCCCCCGACTCGTCGCCGGGGCGTACGGCCCCCTGATCGAGGTGGTGACGCATGATTGAAGCAGCGGATACGGCGTGGGTTCTCAGCAGCGCGGCCCTCGTCTTGCTGATGATCCCCGGACTGGCGTTCTTCTACGGCGGCCTCGTTCGCAAGAAGAATGTCGCCGGGACGCTGATGCAAGTCATCGTGACGATGGGCGTGGTCGGCGTCGTGTGGGTGCTCTGGGGGTACAGCCTCGCGTTCGGCCCGTCGATCGGCGGCTTCATAGGCAACCTCGAGTGGTTCGCCCTGTCGGGCGTCAGCGCGACGGAGCCGGGGCCGTACTCGGATACGATTCCGCACCAGGCGTTCATGATCTTCCAGGGCATGTTCGCCATGATTACGCCCGCCGTGGTCATAGGCGGATTCGCCGAGCGCATGAGATTCTCCTCCTTCCTGGTGTTCGTAGTCATATGGCTTACCGTGGTCTATGCTCCCCTCGCTCACTGGGTGTGGGCCGTCGACGGCTGGATCGGCTCGCTGGGAGCCCTGGACTTTGCCGGAGGCACGGTGGTCCACATCAAGTCGGGCGTGGCCGCGCTGGTCGCGGCCCTGATCATAGGCAAACGCCTCGGCTACGGCGAGGAGGAGATGATCCCGCATCACGTACCGATGGTGGTCCTCGGCGCCGGGCTGCTGTGGTTCGGCTGGTTCGGGTTCAACGCGGGAAGCGCCCTGGCTCCCAACGGAGACGCCGTGAACGCGTTCGTCGTCACCAACACGGCCGCGGCGGCCGCCGTCATATCCTGGACGGGGATGTCATGGCTCTTCGACAAGAAGCCCAGCGTGATCGGCGCGGCGTCGGGCGCCATTGCGGGCCTCGTGGCGATAACACCGGCCGCCGGATTCGTCGGCCCCATGCCCGCGGTCGTCATCGGCCTGGTGGCGGGCATCGCCTGCTACTGGGCGGTGGAGCTGCTCGGCAAGCTCCGGATCGACGACTCCCTGGCGGTGTTGGGAGTTCACGGCATCGGCGGTACGTGGGGGGCCGTTGCGACGGGGCTCTTCGTGGGCGTGGGCTACGGGGCGCTGGCTGAAGGCGTCACTCGCGGCGAGCAGATACTTTACCAACTAGTAAGCATCGGCGCGGCGTGGGGCTGGTCGTTCGTGGCCACAGGCGTAATCCTGCTGGCGATCAAGTATACAATGGGCCTCCGACTGCACGACCGCGACGAGGAGCTGGGCCTGGACGTATCCCAGCACGACGAGGTCGCCTACACGTTTGACGACAACTAGGCAGCCGCGCGGCCCGGGCACGCGGTACGCGGCACGCGAGAAATCTTCTGGGAAAGGTGGCGCAAATGAGCGAAAAAGAGTGGTACAAGGGCAACATCCATACGCACACGACTGAGTCGGACGGCGACGAGGACCCGCACAAGGTAGTGAGCTGGTACCGGAGGCACGGCTACGACTTCCTCGTGCTGAGCGACCACAACCACCTGACGCTGCTGGACTACGGCTCGGGTCGACGCCGTTTCCGGAAGCCGTTGATGGTGCCGGGAGAGGAGGTCAGCGTCCGGCTTCGGGGAGGCGAGACGCCGATCCACATCAACGGCGTCGGCATTTCGCGGGTCGTCGAGCCCATCGACGCCGGTGACGTCGTGGCGACGCTGCAGGCCAACGTGGACGCGATAGTCGACGCCGGCGGCATAGCGTCCATCAACCATCCGAACTTCGGGTGGGCGTTCGACCACCGGGAGCTAAGCCTTGTCGAGGGGGCCAGCCTGCTGGAGGTGTTCAACGGGCATCCGGGCGTCAACGTGTTCGGCGCGCCGGGCAAGCCGAGCTACGAGGAGATCTGGGACGGCGTTCTCGGCGCGGGCCGGGTGATTTTCGGAGTGGCCACCGACGACTCGCACAACTACCACGACTTCTCCCCGTCGCGTTCGAATCCGGGACGCGGCTGGGTGATGGTCCACGCCGACGAGCTTACACAGGACGCGATCGTCGACGGCCTCGCGGCAGGCAACTTCTACGCCTCAACCGGCGTCACGCTCACGCGGCTCGAGTGCTCCGCCGACGGGATCGCGCTGGAGATCGACGAGGAGCGCGACTTCATATACACGACCCGGTTCACCGGCAAGGACGGCGTCTTGCTGGCCGAGATCACGGGTCCCGCCGCCGAGTACGAGGCCAACGGCGACGAGGGGTACGTCCGCGCCACGGTCGCCTCGTCCTCAGGGCCGCGCGCGTGGACGCAGCCCGTCCTTCCGGCCGGAGCCGGGCTGGGAGACGGCAGCTAGCCGGCGCCCTCGACCCGGTCGGCGAGCCACGTCAGGAACCGCTCCACGCCCGGAACGCCCGGCAGCGCGTAGTCCGCGGCGAGCAGTACGGCCTCCGGAGTGTCGTCGTGGAGGACGGCGACGGCCGCGCCTCGGAGTATGCCCGCCTGTCTGAGCTCTCGCACCGCCGCCATCCCGGCTGCGTCCGTCGTGTCGTCGCCGATGAACAGCACCGAGCTCAGGCGCCGCTCGTGCGCAAGCTTTCTCACGGCGTGGCCCTTGTCCAGCCCCAGCGGCGCGACGAGTTCCAGCACCATCTTGCCCCAGAACGACTCGAGACGGTCGGCGCCGGGCGCGTCGGCCAGGGTGGCCTCCAGGCGTCGGGCTGCGTCCTCCGGGTCGCGCGTGAGCCGGAAGTGGACTGAAGCGCCGAGCGACTTCCCCTGCCATACGATAGCCGGGTCGTCGACCCGCGACCTGAGGTGCTCGAGTACGCCCGCGACGGTCTCTCGATAGTCGGCGACTCCGGGCTCCACCCTGAGGCCGCGGCTGTCCAGGTACTCGGCGCCGTGATTGCCCACGAACGTGGCGCCGGGCAGGTCGACCTTGGCCGTGAGGTTGGCGAGCGCCCGGCCGGAGATCACGCAGACCATCTCTATCGCCGGGACTATGCGTTGCAGCGCGTCGAGGGCGGCCGGCGATATGACGGCCTCGTCCGGCGTCGGCGCGATCGGCGCGAGGGTGCCGTCGAAGTCGACCATCAGGCCCAGGCGCGGGGCGTCGACGACGTGAGCGAGGTCGGCGAGGTGGTCGAGGGCAGACGGCAGGTCTGTCATGTCAGCTCCTGTCGCTCGCCACGCCACGCCCGTGCGAGGACAAGAGGGGTGCGTGGAGCAGAACGTGGTGCGCGCTCCTCGATACGCGCCGATGAGGCACCGGCGCTACTCGCGGTGAACGGGTTGTGCGGGCCGGAATTCTCAATGGTCGGGAAGTCGTGGTAGCGACGTGCGACCTCCGCTATCGGTGTGGCGCCAGGGAGGCTGCCAGACCGGCCAGGACAGAGCCTGTCAGGCCGAGCGCCATATCGCCCAACGTGTCAGCGTAGGCCGTGTCAAGCTCGGACGACTTACGAATGAAGGCGAAGTACTCGGCAACCTCCCACAGAATAGCGGCGACCGCGCCGAAGCCCACCACGAACGCCATCGTTTGCCAACGTCCGATACGGTTTCGCCAGGCCAGGGCGCCAACGGCGCCGGAGAGCAGGGTCCAGTTGACGAAGTGGTTTGCGTCGTCCCACCACACAATCGTGTCGTACAAGTCCAGCGCGTTGCCCGCGGTATCGACGAGGAAGGGCAGCGTCAGCAGAAGGTCGGTGGCGTATGGGTAGGCCGGCCTTCGTCCAAGTATCGTCCAGGCTACGGGCACCACCAGGGCGGCAATCGGGTACGTGGCCAGCCGCCAACTGTAGCCTTTGCCTTCGAATTGTTGCAGGCCGGAGAAGGCCCCGACTACCAGCAGGCCAACCAATATGACCTTCAGGGCAAGGTTGACCCAAAATACCGGCGATTGTTGCCGCAGGTACGAGACTAGTCGGAATCCCCTCATCGGATCTCCTATTCGGCCTGTTTCGTCAGCCAATCACCCACCGCGGCCACAGGTTCACCCACGTATGAGTGGGCCTAGTAAGACTGAATTGCGAACTCTTCGCCGGCAGGTCCAACTGTAAGGATAGCCGACGACGGACTGGCCCGACGAGCCCCCTGCCGGTCAGGGGCGGAGGTTCGTTCCTCGATCATGGAGTGCGTCACACGACCCTGGAGCCCTTGCTCTCTGGCACTGAGTGCTTGGTATTGTAGGCCACCGCGTCGCGCAGCAACTCTGGTGGGCCTGAGTGGACGGTAAAATGGCGACGGAATGGAGGGACTGATGTCTGAGGAGTATCGAAAGTTCGATGCAGCGGACTACATAAGGACCGAAGAGGATGCTCGAGGGCTTCTCAGAGCGGCTACGGATGAGGACCTTGGGGACGGGGTCGTGATTCGCGCTGCCCTGAAGCATGTCGCTCGAACACAAAACATGAGTGCCCTCGCTCGCGACACCGGGCTAAACCGGGGCAACCTCTACGAGGCGCTGTCTGAAGACGGCAACCCCACCCTTACAACGCTGCTGAGGGTCACCCGTGCCTTGGGGTTGAGGCTGCGTCTTGAGCCGGCCGAGACTCCCGTAGAGGCCGGGCGACCGTCCAAGCGCGGGAATCTCCCGGCAGAGTCGACTTCGAACTAGCCTCGGCCTCGTTATCGCACGGTTCTATTGGCATTGGTGGGCCTGGCAGGGTTCGAACGTGCGACAGCTCGGTTATGAGCAGCACCGCTCTGCCTCTGAGCTATGAGCCCTTGTCGCGATTCCAGATCGCGTAACTGTTCAGTCTTGAGGGATCTCTCGAAAAGCCGCCGCATCTCTCCGTCATACCCGCGAAGAGCCTGCCCTCGCGTAGGCGGGGGCGGGTATCCAGGGGCGGGGTATTCCCCTCACCGAGTCTGAACACTTACCAGGTCGCGGCAGCGGTTGACACGAACGCCGGTTCTGTTCTATAGTGTTCTAAAGCAATGTTTGGAGTTGTCATGGCACTCGCACTGGTCAAGGACAAGGAAAGCCCGGACGCAGCCCAGCTCACGATGCCGGGGATGCCGTCGCCGGCCGAGTTCGGGGCCGCGGTCGACTTCGGCCAGCTTGCGCCCGGCCAAGCCGTGTACTACAACGGGAGCCTTCCGGGCGGCCCCAGACGCGGCGTACGCGGCGTCGTTCTGCGGACACTCCGCAGGCAGGCGGTCGTCGACCTCGGCAGCGCCGGCATCTGGTACGTTCCGTACTACTACCTGAGTGCACCCAGAAAGGCCGCCTGACCCCGGCACAGGTAGCAGACCGCGCCTTTTCCGCGCCACGTACGGCCGGGCCGGGTCTTTCGGGGTAGGGGAGGCCCTGCCCGCGGGCCCCGGAGGTCGGTCAGCCTTCGTTTCGTTGCTGGCGCAGGAACTCTTCCAACTCCTCTACGAGAGCGGACGGACTTGGGACGTCGCCCGACGCGCCGACCGATGCATCGTACCGCTGCTCCAGCTTGGCGACGTAGGCCGTGATCTCCGACCGATCGCCCACAGCCTGGGCCAGCTCAGTGTCGAACGCGTCGCCGGCGGCGTGCAGGTCGCCCAGGTCCACCCTTATCTCCGCCATGCCCTGGAGCTTGGAAATCAGGGCCAGGCTGACCCGCGGGTTGGACGTCGTCGTGACGTAGTGCGGATTGTGACCCCAAAGGCTGGCGATCGGCAGCCCAGCCTTGTCGCAGACCTCGAGGAAAGCGGTGTGGATGCCTGTGGGGCCCTGGTACCCGGAGCCGCGAATGCCCTGCTCGTGCAGCTTGGCCCTGACGCGAGGGTCTCCTGAGACGCCGGTGACTCTCGGCTCCCTGGTGTGCGGCACCGCGTCGTTGAGCGCGCCGAGCATGAAGGCCGATTCGACGCCGGCCCGCCGGGCGACCTCGAGCATGATCGACCCGAAGGCGCGCCAACGGAGATTGGGCTCCGTGCCGATGAACAGCAGCGCCCCGTCGGACTCGTCGGTGGGCGCGGTGGAGAAGAACTCGTTGGAAGGCCACGTGACCACGCGGCCGCCCTCGTCGTCGATGCTCACGTTGGGGCGGGTGGTGGTGAAGTCGTAGAACTCCTCGGGGTCGATCTCGGCGATCTTCCGCGCGCCGTGCTGGTCCGCGATGTACCTGACGGCGCCGGTGGCGGCCTCGGCAGCGTCGGGCCAGCCGGCGAACGCGGCGACCATCGTCGTCATCTTGAATTCGGGCTCTTCGATGAAGACCAGTCCGTCCATTCGCTTCCCCTTGCTCCGAGTTTATCACCGCGCCGTTGCCAGGGCCAGCGGTGTCCTGAGTGCCCGCCTCGAGTAGCGGTGATGCTTTGGCGACGCTACTCGAGGGCCAACTGTTCAGTCTTGAGGGAATCTCTCGAAGAGTCGCGGCATCTCTCCGTCATACCCGCGAAGGCGGGTATCCAGGGGTGGGGTATTCCCCTCACTGAGTCTGAACACTTACCTCGACGGCCACGGGTTGCGAGAGCAGCACATCTGTGCTACTCTGCCCGCATGGAAACGGTATCAATCCTCATCCCCGATCTCCATTCTCGGCAGGCCCGGCTCGGGGCGCGACGCGTCATCTTGTGCCACCCTATCCCGGCCCAGATAGCGCGAGCGGCACACCGGGTGTTTCATCTACAGGCCTGGTGTTCCACCCGCCAGATAGAAACGGAACGGAATGGCACAGTTTCGGGCGAAAAAAACGGCTGGCAGCCTCGACGCACTCCCGTGACCGCATGTCCCGTCAGCCCTGAACAGAGTTACCTCCCCGTCCGGGTTCCGACAGGGTTAGAATGCGGTTGCCGAGCTATTCAAGCCGGCGGCAGCGGCGATATACTGTTCGCCTGATCGGAACTGCCGCGGAGAGAAGGTAGTCTGACTATGCAGTCGACCGAGAGATCCGCCGTTCTTGTGGGGCGGCGTCAAATCGAGATGCGGGAATTCCCGGTGCCGCAGGCGGGAGAAGACGACGGCGTCCTCGAGATCGAGGTGACGGGCGTCTGCGGCAGCGACGTCTTCCACTACAACGGCGACACCGCGCCGGTGATCCTGGGGCACGAGATCGTCGGCCGCGTTACGGACATCGGCCCGACGGCGCGAGACGCCTGGGGCGTCGCGGCCGGTGACCGCGTGGTGGTGGAGACGACGTTCGGATGCGGCCGATGCGAGCGTTGCCGGATGGGCAGGTACCGCGTCTGCACCGTGTCCAAGGGCTACGGAGGCGCGGTGAAGGCGGACCAGCCGCCGTACCTGTGGGGCGGCTACGGGCAGTTCGTCTACCTGCCGCCGACGGCGCGTGTGCACAAGATCTCCGAGGAGCTTCCGGGCGAGGTCGCCGTGCTCGTCTGCGCCGTCCTGGGCAACGGGGTCCGCTGGCTGCGCACGATCGGCGGCGTGACGATTGGCGATACCGCGGTCGTCATTGGGCCGGGCCCCCAGGGGCTGGCCGCGACCGTTGCGGCCCGGGAGTCGGGCGCGAGGCACATCGTCGTCATCGGGCTGGCCCGCGACGAGGCGCGACTTGCCATGGCGCAGAGGTTGGGCGCGACCCACGCGGTCGCCGCTGACCGTGACGACCCGACGACGCTGGTGTCGGAGCTCACGGACGGGGCGATGGCCAACGTCGTGATCGACGTCACGAACACGGCGGAGTCTCCGCCGTTGGCGCTCGACCTCGTGGGATCGGCCGGCACGATCGTGCTCGGAGGCGGCGCCGGAGGACGGCCGAGCCCGCTCATGACGGACAAGATCACGGCCGAGGAGATCACGATCCGCGGCGTGAACACCCACGACAGCCCGGCCGTGAAGCAGTCGCTCGGCATCGCCGAGAGCGGCCGTTATCCGCTCGACGAGGTCGTCTCGCACCGGTTCGCCGTGGACGACGCGGACCGCGCGATCAAGACGGTCTCCGGCGAGGTGCCGTCCGACGGGCTGATCAAGGTCGTGATGTACCCAAATATGTAGAGGGAGGACAGGATGGCCGCCACCGCACTGCGGAACAATATCGCGAAGTACGAGAGCGTCAAGCGCAAGGGCGTCGACTACATCCTCGAGCATGCCAACCCGGACGGCTCGTACGGGCCCGTGGAGGACGGCTTCTACTTCTACCGGCTGCCGTGGACCTTCCTGGTGGCTGGCGAAACACGGGCCGCCCTCGGAATCTGTATGTGGGTTCGCGAGAATATGCTGACGGACGAAGGGGACTTCGACCGCGGCCTGCGCAAGCTGACGGACGCCTACGCGTACCGCAACGCGACCTTCATCTACGGCGCGCACATGGCACGGCAGTACGACCTCAGCGTCGGCTGCATGCCGTTCCTGCTCAGCCTCCAGGACCCGGTATCGGGTGGGTTCGCCAACGACCTGACGGAGGACGGCCTCAGCGACACGATGGATGTGCCATACACGGTCGGGTCCGGGCTGGCCTGCATCGCCACGGGCAACATGGACGCCGCGCTCAAGGTGTACCACTACCTGGCCAGCCTGTGGGACCAGCAGGACGAGCTGCCGGACCGCCTCTACTACAACATGTCGCGGCGTACCCAGAAGGTGGTCAGGGAGTTCCCCCCGGAGGAGCGGCGATGGCACGTGGTCGTCGCCCAGGACCCGGTGCTGCAGCGCTGGACCGTCGGGGGCATAGCGTCCGCGTTCCTGTCGCGGCTGTACATGTCGGACCCCAAACCCGAGTACATCGCACTCGCCCGGCAGTACATGCGGTTCTCGATGGAGAGCACGGACGGACAGTTCGAGTTCGCCCCGGTGTGCAAGTCGGGCTGGGGCTCGTCGCTGCTCTACCAGGTGACCGGCGACCCGCAGTACCGCGACTGGACCGTGCGCATGGGCGACTGGTTCACCGACACGCAGTCCGCGGACGGGAGCTGGTCCGACAGCTTCCCGGGCGACGGCAGGGTGTCGAGCCAGATACACCTGGTCGCCGAGTTCGTGGCGCACGTCGACAACATCGTCGCCGGCCTGTCGTCGCGCCAATAGCCGCGAGCCCCGAAGGAGCCGGGCGAGAGCGTCTGAACACGGGGAGCTGGATGGGGTGTCGGGCATCGCGATAGGCGGCGACCCCGCCGTCTGTGTCTCGACGGTGACCGCCGCGCATAGTCTTGGGGGTCCGCTGTGAGATTCTATGTCATCGTTGCGTCACTCGCGGTGATTGCCGCAGTCGCCTGCACCCTGGCGGGCGATCACGACGGGGAGTCGAGGCTGGAATTGGTGCGGGACCGGGGCAAGGTGGTCTGCGCAACCCTGGGGAACACCCCGGGATTCGGATTCCTGGACGAGGATGGCAACCTCGAAGGCTTCGACATCGACCTCTGCCGCGCCGTCGCGGCGGCGACCCTGGGTGACGCCGACGCGGTCGAGCTTCGCAGGATTACGGCGGCGGAGCGCGGTCCCGTCATGCAGTCCGGCGAGGTGGACATGCTCGTCTTCGTGACCACCTGGACCAGCTCGCGCGACGCTGCCTGGGGCGACTTCGTGCCGACGATGTTCTACGACGGCCAGGGGTTCATGGCGCCCGGCCGCTTGGGACTATCGAGCGCGTACGATCTGGAAGGAGCCTCGGTATGCACGGTGGCCGGCACGACCAGCGAGCTGAATATGACGGACTTCTTTCGCCAGAACCGGATGGAGCATTCTCCGGTTATATTCGAGTCCGCCGACGTGGCCTTTCAGGCCTACAGGCAAGGGGCGTGCGACGCGTTCACGACCGATCGATCCGCCCTGGCGGCTCTCCGGTCCAGCCTCGCCGACCCCGGCGAACACGTCATTCTGCCGGAGACCATATCGGAGGAACCGCTGACACCCCTTGTCCCACACGGCGACAGCCAGTGGTTCGACATCGTGAAGACGGTGATGGCCATTCTGATCCAGGGCGAAGCGTTGGGCGTGAGCTCCGCCAATGTCGCCGAGCTTACGGCCAGCGACAGCGTCAAAGTGAAGCGGCTGCTTGGAGTCGAAGGGTCGTGGGGACAGGCGGACCTGGGTTTGGACATTACGGTGGCCCGGACGGTCATATCTATGGTGGGCAACTACGGGGAGATATACGACCGTCATCTGGGCTCGGACGGACTCGGGCTGCCGAGGGACAGGAACGCCCTGTGGGCCGACGCCCCCTGCGTCGACTGCCCGAAGGGCGGACAGATCTACGCCCCTCCCCTCCGGTAGCGCCCGCGGGGCCCTCGAAATAGAAACCGCAGGTCTGGTACGCGGCCGCGGCGGCGCGAACCTGTCATTGCGCCAGGGTTGTCTTGCGCTATGCCGGATTGCGGACGTGAATGAAGTACGTCGGCGTGAAGATGCCGAGCCGGCCCGCCTCGGCCATGGCTACAGCGCAGAGGTTCGAGGTTTTCGATACGCGAACCGTTCCTCACGGCGCGACGTGGAGCGCCTCCAGCGCTCTCAGCGAACAACCGCAATGCGTCGCGGCGCGACCCCCAGGGCGTCGTCAGGAGATGAGGGATTGGGGCAGCGGCCCAGCTCTAGGGCGCGAGGACGTCCCCCGGAAGGTTCTCACGGAGATTCCCCCACCACCCGCGGTCAACTCCGTGACGGACCACGTATCCCCCGTCCTCATGCTCCCCGATCCGTCCGGCTATTCGGACCCGTCCGCCCACGGAAACCTGCTCGAAGACCTCCGCCGGTCCACGGACCCTCACCCCCTGCACGTATTCTCCCCGGTCCACCACCACCACCAGCTCGCCGACGTCGTGCGACACCACCTCACCGGCAACGCTCACGCACTCATCCAGGAACACGTCGAGCGCCGCGCCCAGCAGCCCGGGTGGCGGGATAGTCGGAGAGTCCGCCGGACACGGGTCGACAGCCGGTGAGACCAGGTTGAGGCCGACCACGCCCGCCACGACGACCAACGCCCCTATGCCGAGCAGCCCGACCACCCACATGAAGCAACCGCCGCACCCCCGTCCGCCCTTCGGCTCCTCCACCTGCCCCGGAGACCGGTACTCCTGATAGTCCAGCGCCGAACTCGGGGGACCTGCCGTTGTTTCCCCTCGCGCTTCCGTCTCAGGCGTGACGCCCTCAGGTTGTGGTCTCTCATACGCCGTTCCGACACCGCCTTCGCTCTTCGCCGTTCCTTCAGCCTGCTCGGTGTACGACGGCGCCAATCGGGACAGTTCCTGGGACAGTTCCTGCTCTGCCTCGGAAAAAGGCGCCGCAGCCGCTTCCGCCGCGCCTGCGGACCTTCCGGCCAGGCCCCACGCCGGTGCGGACATAAAGCCGTGATAGGCCACGTCCAGGTCGGAAGCGCTCAGGGAGGCTGCCTCACCGGAGCCGGACCATGGTGGAGCCGCGACCGAAGCGTCCAGCCAGGGCTGAGCCTTATCCAGTGCGATGGCATAGGCCAACATGGAGTCGGGTTCGTCCCGGCCGGCTTCCCGGTCAGGTCCGGGAAGAGATTCTTTCAAACCAAGCCACTGACCTATCTCATACGCCCCCGCCTCCGTTGGCGGCAGCAAACCCGTGTTCATCGGCGTCGCAATCAGCCAATATATGCAGGCTATGAACGCGCCGACCAGGGAGTTTGCCCACCATTGGGGCAGCCATAGAGCCAGCCAAAGCCCGCCGCCAACTCCCATCAAAGCCCCAGCCAATAGTGCCAGTTCGACTCCATCACCTCCATGTTGCCTCATTACCCGCATCGGGTTGTCATCGAAGAGGCCTCGGTCCTGGAGGTACTTCCCCAACTGGCTGCCAATGACATCCTCGCGCTCGCTTATCCCGTCATGCAGCTCTTGAACCGTTGTGGGGCGCGGTGGCAATCTGTTGCATATCAACTGCTCCCAGTCAAACTGCGCGGGACCCTGCTTCGACAGCCGGTACCGGTAGCCGCTCTCTGTTCCGATGCACTCGAATTGCAACGTGCCGCGCTGGCACATCTCGACTATCGCCGCCAGCAGCGTTCGGTCGGTGGCCTCCCGGTCTTCCAGCACCGATACAGCCGCCGCCGGCAGTTTGCTCGGCTGCCGGGTTACCGGCCCCGATAAGCCCGGATACTTGATCTCCCGCCAGGACCGGTACTTGAGCCACACCAACAGCACGAGCAGCAGCGCGACGCCGACGCCAATCGTGCGGAAACCCCAGGCCGTGAGCTGCTTCCAATCCATCTCCCGGTAATCGGGGAAGCCACTCTCGGCGATGGCCCCGCCAGGATCCAGCGCGAACAACAGCCCAATGACAGCAAGGGCCGCCAGCGTTGCAAATACACTCCCCATAGGTCCCCTTCCTACCTCTCTCAGGTCTCCTTGCGCCACGCCCGGCTTGTACCACCTGCGATTGACAGCGCAGGGAGCACCGCTGCTCTACGCAGCCAACTGGAACCCTGCCGCTGCCTCCAACAGCACTGTCGCCGAAAGTCGCTCAGGGCAAGAGCAAGATCGCCATGCTGGACTGAACCGCAGCACGAGAGATCTCGATCACGTCCAGTTTGGCGGCAGGTACCTCCGATAGGCCGATGGCGACCTCGGCAGAACTGCCGTAGGCTCACGTCGCGCCCCCGTCTTGGACGCGATGCCCTCGGATTGTGGACTCCCTAACACCGTTCCACCACCGCCGTGCTGTGCGCATTCACCGGCGCTCGAGGCGCTCTCCTGCTCCGCCCCGGCCATCCCAGAGAGGGCAGGGGACAGGGAAACCGGCCCGACCAGAGCAGCCCCTATACTACACTGGATTTGTGCGATCGGATATGTTTAGCAGGCTGCGGAAAAACGATATCGTGGGATAGGATGCGACCACACCGTAGCGGAGGGGGTCGTTCGATGAGAGGGAGACACAGTCCGCAGGCAACGATGCTGGCTTTGGTGGGCCTATTTTGACGATAGACAGAACCATCTTCGAGATGTGGTTGGGGCGCTGTGAGCCTACCGAGGCACTCTACCCGGCCAATAACTACCGAACGACACTGGGGGGCCAATTGTTCCCCATGTCATCTAGCGAGCAGGGCATCCAATCAGACATCACGGAGCAGTGGCTCACAGTACAGGTCAACCTTAGGAAGGTTTAGGTAGGCTAAGCCCGAATCCACCGAAGGAGGGCCTTGGGGACAGCCCTTGAAGAAGCGAGAGGGTGCCCCATGAATCTGGGATAATGGTTTTGTAACAGCAAACCGACCCCAGAACAAGGAGCACCCAATAGATGCTACCACGCAACCACCCCGACCGCATCCGTGTCTCTTTCGACGACCACCGCCTGGTGGGCAATGCCGGGCTGCTCCTTCCGGCCACCCTCGCCGAGCACCTGGGCCTGCGGGAACTTGTCGACCATCACCTCGATCTGGGCGTGGCGCCGGGGCGGGCCAACACGGGGGACAAGATACTGACGCTGGTCGCTTCCGCGCTGGCTGGCGGCGACTGCATCGACGACGCCGATGCGCTGCGCGCCGGTGGGACGGCCCGCATCCTGGGCGGCACGATCAAGGCGCCATCCACCCTGGGCACCTTCCTGCGCAGTTTTCGCTGGGGCCACGTCCGTCAACTGGACCGGGTGAGCCGGGAGTTGCTGGCACGCGCTTGGCAGTCCAGCGCCGGACCCGGCGACTCGCCCCTGACCATCGACCTGGACTCAACCATCTGCGAGACCTACGGACTGGCCAAGGAAGGGGCACGCCACCACGGCTATACCGGCAAGCGGGGCTATCACCCGCTGCTGGCTGTCGCCGCCGGAACCGGCGACGTGCTGATGTGCCGGCTGCGCGAGGGCCGGGCCAACACCGCTCGTGGCGCCGCCCACTTCCTGCGTGAAACGGTGGGGCGGGTGCGCTACGGAGGGGCCAGCGGGCAACTCACGGTGCGGGCCGACAGCGGCTTTTACACCCATAGCGTGGTATCCGTCTGCTGCAAGCTGGACGTGCGCTTCTCCATCACCATCCGCCAGCACAAAAGCCTGCGGAACCTGATCGAGGCCATACCCGAGGCGGACTGGACGCCCATCCCATACTGGATGGACGGCGCCGCCGATGTGGCCGAGACCACCTACACCCCCTTCCAGAGTGAGCCCGACGCCGCACCGGTGCGGCTCATTGTCCGGCGGGTGAAGCCCACTCCCAGTTCCCAACTGGCCCTCTTCGCCACCTACAGCTATCACGGCTTCATCACCGACCGGGACGGGGAAACCCTGGAGCTGGAGGCCGACCACCGCCGCCATGCCGAGGTCGAGAACGCCATTCGAGACCTGAAGTACGGCGTGGGGCTGAACCACATGCCGTCGGGCCGTTTCGCCGCCAACGCCGCTTGGCTGGCGATACAGGTGATGGCGCATAACCTGGCCCGTTGGACAGCGCGGACCGGTCTGGGTGAGCAGGTGGTGACCACCAAGACCCTCCGGCGGCGGTTCTTCTCCCTCGCCGGACGAATCACCCGCTCGGCCCGCCGCCTCACTTTGCATCTGCCACAGGGCTGGCCTTGGGAGACCCAGTTCACTCGCGCCCTGGCTCGATTGCGAGCCCTGCCATTGCCTGCCTGACGGCGCCGTCGGCGACCGAGCTACCCACCGCACAACCGAAGGTCCCCGCAAACTCGCGCCACCCTGGCCCGCGAGAGTTCCCTGCTGTGTATTCTCTCACCATCCCGCGCATCGCAGTCCCCGCAGACGGCCATAGGGACCCTGTGCGGCAACTGAAGACCGTCCGCCGCCCTCCCATCTACCCCAATGGAGCCCAGGCCATCTCGCCCGCAGCTCCCTCACCCCCCTTCCGCTGTCCTCACGCCCTCCTTCGGTGGATTCGGGTTTACCCCGATTTGTCGGGGCTCATCGAGGGGCCCCAATTGAACTGGGAAGGAGTACAGCTTGCAGTTCTTGAAGTAGAAGCGGAGCTTGATCGCTCTGCCCACCAGCGCGCTCAGGTCGGAGCTGCCATTCCACGAGACCACGTGGGACTGGCCCGACTCGGTGATGGGGTCGGCATCGTCGAACTGGAACCCGTCGATCCGGTGGTGGTTCGGCTCGAGGACCTCGACTCGCAGCTCCGCCGGTCCCTCGCCCTGCAGGGCCGCCTTGACGTTCAGGGACAAGCGTGAGCCGGTAAAACCGAAGGAGCGCGTTACCATCTCACTGTAGGGCGCCACATCTCTGGACGGGGCGCCTTTGACCCCGTCGAGGGAGACGAACCCGTCCAAGGGCAGCGTCGCCAGTCCGACTGCCCCTGTGGCCTCATCGCCCAAGGCAAGCAGCGTCTCCGGAGACCTGTAGTTCAGGCCGTGGTAGAAGAACAGCATCCGGTCGTCGTGCAGGAGAGGGGACATGCCGTAGATCGAGTTGCAGTCGAACTCCGACCTGGCCCCTCGCTGTGTGAACGGCTCCCGGTACCGCCGGTCGTAGTGAATTCCGTCCCGGCTGAACGCCAGTTCCACGTGGTGCGCCATCACGACCCCGGAAGCAGTCCGTCACGTCGACCTTCCAAATCAGGTGGTGAATCTGGGAGAGGGCGTCCCGCCGAGCCGGGTCTCGGGTACAATTGGGGTGCCGCAACCTGATGAGAGAAGGTCAGCAGATGTCTCTCCCTCGGTCCATCAAAGTCGTGTTTGTTGCGACAGCGCTTGTAGGGGCTCTGGCGCTTGGGTGTTCGAGCGACGATGGCACCACCGAGGCTGAGGCCCCAGCCGATAACGGCGCCGGCGCCGATGCCGATGCTGCGGTGGTAGAGGAATACGCGCTGGTCCAGCAGTTCGATCTGAGCATCAACGTGACGAGCTCCAAGTTCAACGAAGAGAGGCGCATCCCGAGAAAGTACGGCTGCACCGAGGAGGACGTATCGGCGCCCATAACCTGGTCCGAAGTTCCGGAGGGCACGGTATCCCTTGCGCTCGTGGTGGACAGCGACCAGTTCCCCGGCGCCCCGTGGGCGCACTGGGTGCTGTGGGGTATCCCGCCGGATGCCAGAGGGCTCCCGGAAGCCGTCCCCAACACCGCGGATGCGCCGTCAATCGGTCCCAAGGCGAGGCAGGGGACCAACAGCGACGAGAAGGTCGGGTGGTCGGGACCCTGCCCGCCGCCCGTCCTTCTCTACCAGGGTGTGTCTGGGCCGATAGCTGCCGTCAAGCACTACTTGTTCATGCTTTACGCCCTGGACACCGAGATCGAGTTGGGCCCCGAGGCCACGAAGGAGGACCTGCTGCGGGCTATAGACGGTCACATTCTGGCCGGTGGCGAGCTGGTGGGCGAGCACGTGTCCAAGGAGCGCATCCAACGCCCCAATTAGAAGGGCACTTGGAGCGTCCCCGCCGAGCCGCGTTTAGGATACAATCGGGGGCAAAGCAACGTGATGAGAGAAGGTCAGCAGATGTCTCTCCCTCGGTCCATCAAAGTGGTGTTTTTTGCGACAGCGCTTGTGGGGGCTCTGGCGCTTGGGTGTTCGAGCGGCGACGATGGCGCCACCGAGGCTGAGGCTTCAGCCGATAACGCCGCCGGCGCAGAGGCAGAGGCCGATGCCGGGGCCGATGCTGCGGTGCTAGAGGAATACGTGCTGGCGCAGCAGTTCGATCTGAGCATCAACGTGACGAGCTCCAAGTTCAACGAAGAGAGGCGCATCCCGAGAAAGTACAGCTGCACCGAGGAGGACGTATCGGCCCCCATAACCTGGTCCGAAATTCCGGAGGGCACGGTATCCCTTGCGCTCGTGGTGGACAGCGACCAGTTCCCCGGCACCCCCTGGGTGCACTGGGTGCTGTCTGGTATCCCGCCGGATGCCAGAGGGCTCCCGGAGGCCGTCCCCAACACCGCGGAGGCGCCGTCAATCGGTCCCAAGGCGAGGCAAGGGACCAACAGCGACGAGAAGGTCGGGTGGTTGGGCCCCTGCCCGCCGCCCATCCGTGTCCTGTGGGGAGGCGACAGGGGCGCTCAGGAGCTCGCCGTCAAGCACTACTGGTTCAGGCTTTACGCTCTGGACACCGAGATCGACCTGGGCCCCGAGGCCACGAAATGGGACCTGCTGCGGGCCATAGACGGCCATATTCTGGCCGGCGGCGAGCTCGTGGGCGAGCACGTATCCCAGGAGAAGATCACGGCCCCCAGGTGACACTGGGCGGCCACCCACGTTTCATGACATAAGACCGCCTCGGGCACGGGTGCGGTCAAAAGTGGTGGCATTGTCACTCTGAGTCCTTCGTGGAAAGGACGAAGAGCCCGTCGTTGAACGAGATGCTTCGCTTCCGCTCAGCATGACAGTTGTGGGTTCCACCACTTCTAATCACACCCCTCGGGCGCCAACCCAGATTCCCCACCTGATCGGGAAGGCCGGCGTGACGGGACTGCTTCCGGGGTCTTGTTCGTGCGCCATGCCGGAGATGGATTCCCGCGTTCGGAGACCTTTGCGCAACTCCCTCTCCTTGTCGGGAGAGTGCCCGGTTGTATAGTGAGGGTGAAGGACGTCTTCTGCAAGCTGCCTCCCGTGTTCAGAGGGGCCCACCTTCCGACTTTCGCCGGAATGACGGGGCTATGCAAAGGGCTCCGTTTGCGGGAATGACGGAGGTGGTGGATTTGTGGTGGCTGGGGTCTTGACGTGAAGGGGGCTAGGGCAGATAATGGCCCCCTGATCTCCGATCCTTAAGTTAGGAGGGAGTTATGTTGTCTCGAGTACTGAAGTCGAACGTTTTGTTGTTGTTGATAGCGATCTCGTCGATCGCCCTGGTGGCGGCCGTGGCGTGTGAGGAGGCAGCGGAGCCAGAAGTCCCAGGTGCCCCTCAGGCGGCTGCCGACCCTGCGGCGCCGCAGGCGCCAGCCGGGCAGGCGCCCGGAGCGCCGCAGGCTGCTGCTGCTCCGGCCCAGCCGAAGGCGGCACAGGCGGCCGCAGACCCCGAGGCGCCCAAGGCTGCTGATGCTGGACCGGCGGTTGCGAGAAAGAAGATCGAGACCAGGACTGGGCCCACAGGGGTGGTGTTGAACCTGCACGAGAAGCAGGAAATCACCATGGTCGGGCCGTGGGGCGAAGTGGGCTACGGTAACGTCCCTTGGCGCGACGGTGGTGGCAACTCATTCTTCGGAAAGAACGTCTATGGGACGCTGCTTGGCCTCAACCCCGACAACCAGTTGATCCCGTGGATCGCCACGAGTTGGGAGTCCAACGACGACTTTACTGTATGGACCTACAAGCTGCGAGAGGACGCGGTGTTCCAGGACGGTACGCCGCTCACGGCGGCCGACTTCAAGGCGTACTGGGAGCACGGCGCCAAGCCGGAGAACATCGTCGCGTGGGGCGGCGCATCCCGTTATATAGGCGAGATCACGGGATGGGACGAGCTGATGGCGGGCGACGTTACCAAGGCGGCGGGGCTCGTCGCCCTGGACGACCACACCCTCCAGATCACCTTGGACGCACCGTTGGCCACCTGGTCCACGCACTTGATCGCCTGGAACACGGGCATATCGAAGCTCGAACAGGTGCTGGCTGAGGAGGAGTGGTGGCGCGCTCCCATTGGTGCGGGTCCTTACAGCATGACGCAGGACCCCGACACGGATCGGAAGGTGTTGACCAGAGTAGAACTAGCAGGCGGTCAGTGGTGGGGTGGAGATAGCGTCGTCGACAGGATCTTCATGCCCCGTGTGCCGGACTCGCAGGTCAAGACGATCATGTTCGAGAACGGCGAGGCGGACATCTATACTTTCGTGGACGAACCAACCTGGGCCGCAGCGGCAGCCGATCCCAACCACTACTTCCACGACAAGCTGAGGCCGATCGGTAACGCGGGCGTCTGGTTCACGATTCCCCTCCTCGACATGGCGCCGATGGAGGACCTGTTCGTGCGGAAGTCGCTGGCCCAGGGCGCGGACATGCAGACCATCATATCCGCGGTGATGGGCCCGCTGACCAGGAAGGCAACGGGGTACATATCGCCGACTTTGCCCTGCGGAAACCCCGTCGCCACGGGTCACGTATACGATCCCGACCTGGCGCGACAGTACCTTACCGAATCGAGCTACGGCAGTGCCGCGAACCTTGGTATTCTCAAGATGGATCTAGGAAGGTCCGAGATAATCAACATGACCGTGGCGATGAGGGAGTACTGGAAGGACAACCTGGACGTGGACCTCGACATCCTCAAAGTCGAGAGCGGCATGCCGAGACGGCCGGAGTCGCAGTTCCGGCGGGCCAGCGGAGGCGCCACGTTCCCCGATGAGTTGACGGTTCAGGACATCTTCGTTTCGAGAGCCAGCTACGTAGTGCAGGAGACCGGCGACCCCAACGAATTCACGGAACTGGACGCTCTGGCGTCCTACGCAAGGTCGCTGCCTATAGGCCATCCCGACCGGTGTGCCGCCCTAAACGCCGCCGAGGAACACTACATGGACCGGGTCTACATCATCCCGTATCACTGGGACCTGATCCGGAGGTGGGCGATACAGTCCTGGGTGAAGGGCTTCTACAGCCACCTTTACGGTTTGGCCCCGTTCTATGACATGTTCGTCGAAAAGCACTAGAGCTGCCTAGACCACCCTTCGGACGCGAGCAGAGGCTCCAGGAGTAACCTGGAGCCTCTGTTTTGTGGCCCACGACGGCCGCCTTGGGGAAGTACGTAGCGACGAGCGCCTCGTAACGGGCCATCAGGAGACCCACTCAGCCGATCAGCGTCTGGCCTGTACTCGTCAGCGCGCCTGCCCAGGACGATCTTGTCGTCCTGGCTGATCACCGACCGGGAGACACCAAGGTACTCACCGATCTGCCGCTCCGACTGGCCGGCCATCTTCATCCGCACGACCTCAGGCCGTCTCAGCTTCGCTCGTAGTCTCTCGCCTCATAGGCTCACGATGCGCTCACTGGCTGCGATCTTGGACCTGGAAGACTAGTCAGCGTCCTCAGCTGGGACCTGACGAACCTCCCAGGGTGTCGCTCATCGAGCCACTCGAGGATAGTTGGCGCGCTCAACTCACCCTCAGGGTCGGATCGTAGAAGCAACTCCACGGCACTTTCCCAGACATCCGCGAACGGGTCCGGCCTGGTCCTCCAGTTCCTTCTGTTCCTCCTCTTCTCCGACGGCAGCGCTCCATACTGCCACTTCCTTGCCGATCTCTCGCTCATGGCGGCCGACGATGCGGCTGCCTGCAGTGTCTTGCCTTCCATCAACTTCTGCCTCAGTAGAACTACCTGTTGATCCGTGACCAATCTGGCACTCGCCGGGTACCAGATGATCGTGTCTACGGGCCGGCAAGAATAGTTGTCATCACCTGCAGAAGTAATTGTCGCCGTTCAGCCACCATCCGCTCGGTTCCGACGGTGGCGCGGACGTAGCAGTGGTGCACCGGCAGCGACACGACGTCGTCCTCGGTCACCCTGTCCTTGCCCATCTCCCAGATCAGCTCGCGGGCGTCGGACGCGGCCACCTGGAAGACGGCGAGACATTCCACGTTGGCGAGCAGGGTGTCGCGCATGGTGGGGGAGAGGTCGTGGAGCTTGGCTAGGCTCTGGGTCGCCAGTACGAGGCTGGCCCCGAACTTGCCGAGCTCTGAGAGCGTCGACTCGTAGTCCTCTCCCGGCATCGACTGCAGCTCGGCCACGACCACCAGCGCTCCTCTGCGCTCGTCCGGGGGCAGCCTTCCCTGCTCGCGTATGACCGAGTCGACCAGGTTGAGAAGGGACGCGCCTACCAGTGCGGCCACGTCCCTGCCGACGGTTCCCTGCGCGGTCGAGACCAGCAGGATGCCGCCGTAGAGGATCGTCCTCCGCATGTCGATGGTCGAGCGGGGCTGGCCGAGGATGGCCCGCGCCCGCTTCGACGACGCGTAGTAGGAGAGGCGGGTCTGCACCGATGCGAGGGCCTCCGATACTCCTGGCGCCACTTGCCGAAGTCCCTCGCCCACCACTCGAGTAGGTAGGGATCGGAGACCTTCTCCAGCAGGTCCTCGCGGAACCCGTCGATCGAGAGCGGGCGCAGACCGCGTAGGATGGTGACCCGCCTCGGACTTGAACCGAGAACCTACTGATTAAGAGTCAGTTGCTCTGCCAATTGAGCTAGCGGGCCCTGCCTGCGGTGCGCTTGGAAGGAAGCGGTGCGTCCGCTTCGCCTCAGGGTAACCACATTGTATCTTCGGCCTATTTTGGCCGTCAAGCTGTGGCAGGGCAGTGGGGCGGGTCTGGATATTCGATGACCTGTCGTTGATCAGCAGGCGGGGCTCCACCCCTACCCCTGGATTCCCGCCTGCGCGGGAATGACGGGTGAGTGGTGCCATCGCGCAGGCGCGGCGGCTTGACGTGGAAATGGCGCCGGCTGGAAAATAGCGCCGAGCACACGGCGGGAGTTGTCATCCTGGCAGTCTTCACAGGCGATGGTCAAATACGGGGCGGAACGCCGTGGGCGCAATTTCCTGCGCCGGCGGCGATCCGCCGGCCGGCCGGAGGTCTTTCATGAACGTCCTGGTGATGGGCTCGGGCGCGGTTGGCGGATACTACGGCGGCGTCCTGCGGCACGCCGGCAACGAGGTCACGTTCGTCGCACGCGGCGACCATCTGGCCGCCATTCGCGAACGCGGTCTCCGGGTCGAGAGCGTCACGTCCGGCAGCTTCACGGTCGAAGCTGACGCGACCGACCGCCCCGCCGCCTCCCTTCGTCCCGAGCTGGTGCTCCTTTGCGTAAAGGGCTACGACAACGCCGCGGCCATAGAGCTGCTGCGCCCGGTGGTGGGGGAGGGCGCCACGGTGCTCACGTTGCAGAACGGGATAGGCAGCGGCGCCCAGTTCGCCGACGCGTTTGGCCAGGACAGGGTCATGCTGGGCGTGACGTACGTCGACGCGGCGCTCAAGGGCCCGGGGCAGATCGCGGAGTTCGGCGGGCACTCGCGGCTCGTCTTCGGTGAGGCCGACGGTAGGAAAACGGACCGGGCGCTGGCGATCCGCGACACGCTTTCCGACGCCGGGGTCAGGGTCGAGCTGACGTCCGACGTCGAGGCCGCGCTGTGGCGGAAGTTCCTGTTCATCTGCGCCTGGAGCGGAATGATCTGCTTGACCCGGTCGCCGATGTCGCAGATCCTCGCGTCTCCGGCCACGGAGCGGATGACCTCGGACGTGCTGAGGGAAGTCCAGTCGGTGGCGGCAGCGCGCGGCATCGAGCTGCTGGACAGCGAGGTCGAAGCGGCCATGCAGTCGTTCCGGGACGCCGGCGAGGACTCGGTGTCGTCGATGTTCATCGATCTGCAGGCAGGCAAACCGCTGGAGATCGATGTACTGAACGGCGCCGTGGCCAGAATGGGGACAGAGGCCGGAGTGGCGACTCCGGTGAACGACTTCATATCCGCCTGCCTGGCGTTGCCGCACAAGAGCGCGCTGGCCGCCCGGGCCGGCGGCTCGTAATTCAGGAGGTCCAATGCCTTTCTACGACGCGTCTGAAGTCGAACGCAATGAGATAGCCCCTGGTGTGACCATACGCACGATGTGGGGCGACAGGGTGATGATGAGCCTCGTCGAGACTGCGCCGAACGCCGTGGTGCCCAACCACAATCACCCGCACGAGCAGGCGGGCATAATGGTTCAGGGCGAGTTCGAGATGACGATCGGCGGCGAGACGCGGTTGCTGAGGGCGGGCGACGCCTACGTGATTCCCGGCGGCGTCGAGCACAGCGTCAAGTGCGGCGACGGCTGGGCGCTCGCGCTGGACATCTTCTCTCCGCCCCGCGAGGACTACATGGGCGGCGACGAAAAGCCCAACCTGACCGTCCGCGACTGACCCGGGCGCTCGACACCGGCCCGCTATCCCCGGGCGCACAGGCGGGGCGGCTCGTGCTTGCGCCGGGCGCGACCGACTGACGCACCCATTCGCCACGTCATCCGCCCGTGAAGACAGAGTGCGCGGCCCCCGAAGGCCGGGACCGCGCTCTTCTCACCGCAGCGGTTTCGAGGGCCTAGACGCCGAACCGGACCTCGGCGTTCGGGTCGGAGTACTCCACGCCCTTGGTGGCCCAGAATATCTCCGCGATCTCGTCGACCGCGGCGACGAGGCTGGCGGCCGAGTCGGCGTCGACGTTCTGCTTGTTCGCCGAGGCCAGCTTTGTCGCGTCCCAGATCGTCGTGTGCAGGTCCGGGTACTTCTCCAGGTGCTCCGGCTTGAAGTAGTCGTGCCAGAGGATGTCGACCTCGTGCTTGACCAAGTCGGCGTGCTGCTCCTTGACCGCGATGTAGCGGGACAGGCTGTTGCTGTTCGCCATGTGGTCCGTCCCCTCGCCCCACTCCAGCGCATTGATGCGCATCACCATCTTGAGCACGGTCTGGGCCGCGATCTTCGCGGATACGGGGTCGTAAATTCCGCACGGTATGTCGCAGTGCGCGTGGACCGGCCGTACCGGTAGCCAGCGCCTCAGATTCGCTAGTTTCATTCCGTAAATCCTCCTGGTTGTTGTCGTTCGGCGTGTGTCGGAAGCCTACAGGAACACCCCGCGCGGGCGCAAGTCCGAGCCGGGATGGCGACTGTTCAGAGACGATGAGGCGACGGCCACGCTAGTGCGCGGGGGCGCTTTTTCGTGTGGACTGTCCCAAAGCGTCCCATTCTGTTCCATTTGTATCTGGCGGGTGGGACACTTGGGACGGAAAGTGGGACACCGGTGTCCCACTCGCCCTATCTGAGGTGGGACAGGGCGGGACAGAATGGAACAAAATGGGACGGGGTAGTGGATAGTGAAGAGTGGATAGTTGGGGGTCGGGGGATGATTGTCACGCGGACAGGATAGCACGGGTGTGCTGTTATCGCAACTCGGTCGGCGATGTGCAACTGTTCAGACTTCAGGAGACGAACGGTCACGAGAGTGCGTCGAGGTCGCCGGCCGCTCCCAGGGGGGCCGTCGCCTGAGAAACCGTTCGCCCTGAGTGCCCCGACGCTTCGTCGGGGTGTATCGAAGGGCCAGCACGACCCAGTCCTTGGGTGGGGTCGACATCAGCATTGACGTCAAGATTGCGTGCGCCCTGCGTAGCGCCGCTGAAGCAGCGGCGCTACGCAGGGTGAACGGGTTGCGTGGGCCACTCAACTCTGAACAGTTACGGCCCTCGGCGGGTCCTTGTGCTAGCAGCACAACCGTGCTACTCTGTGCTCGTGACAAGCACTCGCCAGCAGATAGTTTGAGCCCGATCCCGCGCCCATGTCCCGGACGCGACGGTACACCGGTGTGCCACTCCGTCACGCGGTGTGCCACCTCAGATAGGACGCGCGGCACACCGATGTGCCATTTCACGACCAGGTGTGCCACCGGCCAGATAGGAACGGCACAGAATGGCACAAAATGGCACACTTTTTTTGACGTCGGCCGCGGCCGATGTCGCCGAGAGCGCCGGATGCGGCTGATCGACGCCGCTTCCGCTCTCACAGTGTCCAACAACCGAGAGACCTGCGGTCACGGGTGGCATGGCCGCCCCGCCAGTCGGGCCATGGGGAGGCGGTGAAGCTCTGCGTCGTACGCGGCGACAGTATGGAGCCGTCCTTCCGAGACGGTGACCAGCTCGTAGTTGACTCCCGCGCGTACCGCCGCTCGTCGCCGCGCCGAGGCGATGTCGTAGTGGTGCGTGACCCGCGCGAGCCCGAACGCGACGAGCTGAAGCGCATCGTCGGCCTGGCCGGCGAGGAGGTCCGCCTCGAGGACGGCCTCCTCTACGTCGACGGCGCGGTGCTGGACGAGCCGTACCTCGGCGGCCTGCCGCCGACGCTGGGGCTGGAGTCGCGCCGCTGGCGAATGGGGTCCGACGAGTATTTCGTGATGGGCGACAACCGAGTCCGCAGCACGGACAGCCGCGAGTACGGCCCCGTCAGAGCCGACCTGCTGGTGGGGAGGGTCCTGCTACGATATTGGCCGCCCCGGCGTTGGGGAATGGTCTGATAGATTTGGGGGCCGGGCCGGCAGTAGGGGAGAACGTGATGGCACGCAGTGAAGCGACAACCGTCGAAGAGTACCTGGACGAGCTTGCGGACGACCGCCGTGCGACCCTCGAGGCGGTGCGGGACGTCGTCAGGGCGAACCTGCCCGACGGCTACGAAGAGACGGTGCAGTTCGGAATGATCTCGTACGTGGTGCCGCTGGAGCGGTACCCGAAGACCTACAACCGGCAGGCCCTACAGTACGCCGCGCTCGCCTCTCAGAAGAACTACGTCTCCCTGTACCTGATGAACGTCTACGGCAACGAGGAGACCGAGAGCTGGTTCGTGAACAGCTATAGGGCGAGCGGCAAGAGGCTCGACATGGGCAAGGCGTGCGTCCGCTTCAAGCGCATCGACGACCTGCCGCTCGACCTCATCGGCGAGACCATCGCCCGCACGCCGGTGGACGACTTCATCGCCCTGTACGAGAAAGCCCGCGGCCTGCGGTAGTACATGGTTCTATCAGATGATCCAACCGTTCGGGCAGGGTTAGTCCCTCAGTGGTATCGGGAGTGAATCCGTGATGAAGTTGATTATGGCTGTCTTGATTGCAGTCGCCGTACTTGTTGCGGCCCTTGCCGCGGCCTGCTCTTTCTTCACAGGGGAAGATGAACAGGCACCCGCGACTCCGGCTCCGGCATCGACATTGAAAGACAACCCTCCACCAGCCAACGTTGCACCTATTCCCTACGTTGGGGAGGAGTCCATAGAGGAACGGATCACTAATGCTGACGTCGTCGTGACGGCCTGGTTGGACCGCATAACGGCAGAGGTTGTAACTGCCACGGGTGATTCTGAAGGTTGGGCTGGAAAGTACTTCGTTGCCCTGAAGTTCCATCTTGATGTGAGCGCGTACCTGAACGGAGCCGGCGGGAACAGTATCACTGCGCTGACGATTTAGGGAGGATCGTTTGGCACTCGGCAGGAAGCGGAAGCCGCTTTGCCGGACATTGTTGCGAGCCGGAATGCCAGATGGGACGACAGAGAGGCAATTCTCTTCTTGCAGAACAAGGATGCGGATGACATCTTCAGCGAGCTAGTGCAGGGCAAGAACGAGTACTTTATTTGGAACACTGATCTGCACGACCGACACAGTAGGCTTTGGCTACCATCCGCCGGGACCGCGGGAACTGGGGACAGCCAGGAGTTTCTCTTGGAGCCGCCGGCGGAAAGCGTTTCCACTCCCACCATCACCATAGGCGAATTGAAGCAGCGCATAGCGGTCATCGATGCCGAGCTGGCCGCGGGAGACGGCTCAGATGCGTACATGGGCTGCCTCAAAAGCAAGTATAGATTCGAGCGCATGGAACGTGTCCGCGCGACACAGCCGGGTTACACAAGGCCATCCTTCCAACCCTATTGGAGTGGCGCCTTCGCCTCCGGCCGGCCCGCTGGCTCTGTACTGTACGAGTACGACTACGGATTCGTTCAAACTGAAGGTGGGATCAAGAAGAAGACGAGATTCTGGATAGACGGTCGAGATGCGTCTCTGTTCTCTGTCACGGAGGGCGACCTGCGTGCGGGGTCTGGAGAGTACCGTAACAGTTTCGGCTTCAGCTACTATGTGGTTTCGACACGTCCCCTCCCGGCGAAGATGTTGGAGTTCAAACATCACTACGGCGGCTATATTGAGTGCGGAAATGCAATCACTTTTGAGATAACTGTGAACGTATTCGCTCCTGAGGCTGTGGTGCATGAGGCGTTCTTCGACCCTGTTATTGTTGGCTCCACCGTTGCTGCGGGCGGCGGCAACGGCGTGTTGAGTCCAGCCACCTTCCCTGAGGCGAACGGCGGCACTTCAACTATCGACAGCATAGCTTGGGAGGCGTCCAACACCGACTCAGGGCAGGGCGGGATGGTGACGATGGGGTTGAGACCGGTGGATGCAATCACGGATCACACAGTGGACTTCATTGAACTGGACGGGAGTCTATTGCTGTCATTGGATGTTGGGGATGCGTCAGTGGATGAGGAGAACGATTCGCTGAGTTGGACGGTGGAGTCGCAGCCCTGGGATGAGGGGGACCTGTTGATGGTGCGGATTCGCGGGGAGCATCCTTCATGTTCAGGAGGGACCGTAGTCCCCAACCCGACCGGTTCGCCGGATTTGGTGAAGGAGTGTGAAGCACTATTGCTGGCGAAAGATACACTGGCTGGCACTGGCCGACTTAACTGGAGCTTGGATGTACCCATCACCAGTTGGGATGGGATCACCGTGAGCGGAATGCCGCAACGAATCACCAGCCTCGCCCTCCCCTCGCGTGGCCTGAACGGAAGGATTCCTGCTCAGTTGGGTATATTGAGCTATCTGTCGAATCTGGACCTGAGCGACAATCAATTGACGGGGTACATCCCGTCGGAGTTGGGCAACCTGGGACGTATCACGCGGCTACGCCTGGCCGGCAATGACCTCAGGTGGTGCGTACCCGTAGCCTTTGGAGGCGTCAAGGACAGCGATCATAACGACGTAGGCTTGTTCGAATGTGTGGAATACGGGCAAGGTCGTACTGCATCAGAAGGTTCAGAAATCTTTGATTCCGTCAGCGCTGGAGATAGGCATACGTGCGGGATAAAGGCCGATGGCTCTCTTGTCTGTTGGAGCAACCCCTCGAGACTCCTAACTGACCCGCCCGCCGGCAAGTTTACTTGGGTAAGCGCAGGCGGAGACCAAACATGCGGGCTGAGGGCCGACGGTACCGTCGAATGCTGGAGCCGCGGCTCATATGGTCCGGCCACGGTGCTGACGGACACGTTTTTCTCCATAAGCGCTGGCGCTTCCCACGCATGTGGAGTGAAGACCGACGGCTCCGTAGCCTGCTTGGGCAGTGACGAAGTTGGCCAGTCTTCGCCGCCCCTTGGTGGGTTCAAATCGGTCAGCGCAGGAGGATCGCACACTTGCGGAGTGAAGACCGACGGCTCCGTTGCCTGCTGGGGCAGCAACGAATATGGAGAGTCTTCACCGCCTGACGGCCGATTCTCAGCCGTCAGTGTTGGGGGATCCCACGCCTGCGGAATCAGAACCGGTGGTTCCCTTGTCTGTTGGGGCGGTTACGAGCGTAGTCATTCCTCGCCACCGGATGGCGAGTTTGCATCCGTAACTGTTGGGGGATCCCACGCCTGCGGAGTGAAGGTCGACGGGGCCGTTGCCTGCTGGGGCAATGACCACTATGGCCAAGCCTCGCCACCGGGAGGTGGGTTCCAATCCGTTAGTGCCGGAGAGTATCACACATGTGGAGTCAGGACCTACGGCACCGCGTCTTGTTGGGGTTACGATTGGTATGGTCAGGCCACTCCGCCGGGAGGAGTTGACGATCACGCCAATAGCACGGCTGAAGCCACCGCAATTGAGGTAGGAGAATTAGTTACCGGCACAGTTGACTACAAGTGGGACTCAGACGTCTTCAGCTTTGAGGCCAGGGCCGGACAACGTTATCAGATTGACGTGTCCATGGAGACGATGGTTGATTCGGTGGTTGTGTTGACCGACAACCATGGGATGACGATTGACTCTAACGATGACTATGGGGACACGTTGGCATCGAGTCTCAACTGGGTCGCGAACTATTCAGGCGAGCATCACGTGGTGGTAATGGACCTACGGGACGTGGGGGCCTATTCCGTGACAGTCTCTGAAGTGAACGATCCTGATAGCAATTCAGAGCATCCCAGGTTGGTGAGTACGGAAGTCTTCACCGCCGTCAGTGCCGGGACATTTCACACTTGTGGAGTGAAAGCCGACGGCTCCGCTGTATGCTGGGGAAACGATGGATATGGCAAGTCCACGCCGCCGGGGGGTGAGTTTACGTCCGTCAGCGTAGGGTACAAGCACAGTTGCGGATTGAAATCTGATGGCTCCGTCGTCTGCTGGGGAGGCAATCACTTTGGCCAAACCACACCTGTGGAGGGTAGATTCTCATACATTAGCGCTGGGCACTATCACACGTGCGGGATGAAAACTGACGGCGCCATGGTTTGCTGGGGCAGCGATCAATATGGAGAATCATCGCCGACCGATGGCAATGCCATCTCCGTCGGCACCGGTAGCTTTTACACGTGCTGGGTCCGAACCGATGGCTCAGTTGCATGCTTGGGTCGCGAAATAGTTGGCCCGGGCACGCCACCTGCCGGACAGTTCACATACGTCAGTGTCGGTTCAAGTCACGCCTGCGGTCTTCAAGTCGACAGCGCCGTTGTCTGCTGGGGCCTTGACTATTTCGGGTACGTGACGCCGGTCGAAGGGGAGTTCATCTCCATAAGCGCTGGAGGATTTCATACATGTGGCGTAAAGGCAAATGGTTCAGTGGCGTGTTGGGGCTCCAACAATAGAGGCCAAGCCACGCCGCCTGACGGCGAGTTCGTATCTGTCAGTGGAGGGTGGTCCCATACGTGCGGGGTCAGGACCGATGGAAGAGTGGTGTGCTGGGGTGACGTCGGCCACGATAAATCCATGCCTCCGTAGGATGCCAAAGCCACTGCGAGCGCGCTCCTGTTCCTGCGGGCCAGGAAGGTCAATGAGAGTCCATTACAGGTCAAATATCACCGCATCGTATTTTTCTGGCGGACTGGGCGGCTTCGTCGGGCATAAGACCGCCACTTGGTGGAATCTGACCTTACTGCCGAGCGGTTCCGCTGCTAGTCGCCGCCGGCTAGCAGCCTCGCCGCCTCCTTGGCGTGGTAGCTGATTATCAGGTCGGCGCCGGCCCGCTTGATGGCGGTCAGCACCTCCATCGCGGCGCGCTGGCCGTCCAGCCATTCGTTCTGCGCGGCCGCCTTCACCATCGCGTACTCCCCGCTGACGTTGTACGCCGCCACGGGTACGTTGAAGGTCTCCTTGGCTTTGGCGATCACGTCGAGGTAGGGCATCGCGGGCTTGACCATCACGACGTCGGCGCCCTCCTCGATGTCCAGCTCGATCTCCCGCAACGCCTGCCGGACGTTGGGCGGGTCCATCTGGTGCGTCTTGCGGTCGCCGAACTGCGGCGTCGATCCGGCCGCGTCGCGGAACGGGCCGTAGAAGGCCGACGCGTACTTGGCCGAGTATGCGACGATCCCGGTGTCGCCGAAGCCGGCCTGGTCGAGCGCCGTACGGATCGCTCCGACCTGTCCGTCGATCATGCCCGAGGGCGCGACCACGTCGGCGCCCGCCTCTGCCTGGCTCACCG
Organism: Dehalococcoidia bacterium; assembly: GCA_965261815.1. GTDB lineage: Bacteria > Chloroflexota > Dehalococcoidia > Lucifugimonadales > CAZENU01 > CAZENU01. Next base: position 825,655 of record CBDHDR010000002.1, on the reverse strand, counting down.
CCGTCTGAGCGAGCAGCTCCAGCGTCCGGTCGTTGTCGACCGCGCCGTCGACGATCACACCGCAGTGGCCGTGGTCGGTGTACTCGCACAGGCACGCGTCGGCGATCACCAGCATGTCCGGCGCGGCCCGCCTGATCGCCCGCGTCGCCTCCTGCACGATGCCGTCCGACTCGTAGGCCCCGATGCCCATCGCATCTTTGCTCGCCGGGATGCCGAACAGCAGCACCGCCCCGATCCCGAGCGCGGCGACCTCGTCGATCTCCGGGACCAGGTGGTCTATGGAGAGCTGGTACACGTCCGGCATCGAGTCGACTTCCGCCCTGACGCCCCGTCCGTGCGTCACGAACATGGGGTAGATAAGGTCGGCGACCGAAAAGCGCGTCTCTTGGACGACGCTACGGATGGCCTGCGTCTGCCTCATTCTGCGTAGCCGGACGGTGGGAAAGCCGCTCACTGTTGGTCCTCCTCGCGGTAGTAGGCCTTGATGGCGTCCACCAGCCCGGCGACGGTCGACTTCTCCGCGACCACGTGGACGTCCATTCCGAGCTGTTTCACCGTGGCCGCCGTCAGCGGGCCGATGCAGGCGACTCGGGTGTCGCCAAGGCGCCCGACATCGCCGCCGAGGAGCCTGGCGAAGTTGCGTACCGTGGACGAGCTGGTGAAGGTCGCCACGTCCACGCCCTCTTTGAGCAGCGCCGATACCAGCCCCGCGGAGGCTTCTGGCGTCACCGTCCTGTAGGCTACCACGTGGTGAACCTTTGCGCCCGCCTGCCTCAGGCCGACGCGGAGCTCGTCCCCGGCGATGTCCGCCTGGGGCAGGAGCAGCGTATCCCCGGCCGCGACGTGCCCGCGCAGCGCCTCCGCCATGGACGCGGAGACGTACTCCCGCGGCACGAGGTCCGCGATGACGCCGCGGTCCCGGAGGCGCGCCGACGTGGCTTCGCCTATCGCGGCGACTCGGGTGTCGCGCAGGGCCCGCGCGTCGAGCGACAGCGCCGTCAGCCGGTCGAACACCGCGTCTACCGCGTTGGCGCTGGTGAACACGGCCCACCGGTACCGCGAGACGTTGCGGACGGCGTCGTCCAGCTCGGCCGTGTCCTCCAACGGACGGACCTCGATGGTGGGCGCCTCGACGGCCTCGGCCCCCTCGAGCGACAGTAGCTCGGCCAGCGCGCTCGCCTGGCTCCTGGAACGGGTGACCAACACCCGCTTGCCGAACAGTGGCCGGGAGTCGAACCAGCTCAGCCTGTCGCGGAGGCGGACCACGTCGCCGATGACGATGGCGACCGGCGGGGAGATCCCCGACTCTCGGGCCCTGTTGACGATGTCGGCGAGTGTGCCGACGACCGTGCGCTGGTACGCCTCGGAGCCCCACTGTATGACTGCCGCTGGGGTGTCCGCCGGGCGGCCCTCGCGGACGAGCGTGCCGACGATCTCTTCCAAGCGCTCCCAGCCCATGAGCACGACGATGGTCCCGCCAAGGCCAGCGAGCTTGTCCCAGGCGATGGCGCTCTCGTCCTTGCCCGGCGCCTCGGAGCCCGTGACCACGGTGAAGCTCGACGCGTAGCCTCGGTGGGTGAGGGGAATGCCGGCGTACGCGGGGGCAGCGACCGCGGACGTGACGCCCGGCACGACCTGATACGTCACGCCCGCACCTGACAGCGCGGCTGCCTCCTCGCCGCCGCGTCCGAAGACGAAGGGGTCGCCGCCCTTGAGCCGCACGACCTGGCCGCCGGCCCTGGCCTTCTCGATCAGCAGCGCGTTGATGCCGTCCTGGCGGTCGGGCCTATCGCCGCGGACCTTCCCGACGTCGATCAACTCGGCATGAGGCGGGGCCATCGCGAGCAGCCGCCGGTCGACCAGGCGGTCGTACAGCACGATGTCGGCCGACCGTAGGCACTGTGCCCCCTTGACGGTGATGAGCCCGGGGTCTCCGGGCCCCGCTCCCACGAGGAACACCGTCCCCGTGCCTTCTTCTCCGCCTCTCGTCATCGCTGCTCCGTTGGCGCGGAGTGCCGCGCTAAATGATCTCGCGTGCGCCGGCGTCCAGCAGCGCTTCGGCCATTCGCGTGCCCGCTTCCTCGGGCCACTCAGGAGGCCAGTCGCGGTCAATGCGATAGACGCGCGAGCCGTCCGGCGCGGCCGCCATAGACGTGATCCGAAGCCGCGCGGCTTCGATCCTGCCGTAGGCGGCGACCGGCACCGTGCAGCCGCCGCTCAGAGCGGCCAGAAACGACCGCTCGGCCCGCAGTGCGATGCTGGTCGGGGCGTCGTCGATCCGCTCCAGCATCTCTATGAGCTCACGGTCTTCCTCCCTGACCTCGACCGCCAGCGTGCCCTGACCCACGTCGGGCGTGCATACGTCGATTGACAGGTACTCGGCGACCTCTTCCAGTCTGTCCAGGCGGGCCAGCCCCGCGGCGGCCAGCACGACGCCGTCGTGGTCCGGTCCGCCGACCTTCGCCAGTCGTGTGCCGACGTTGCCGCGTATCGGGGTGATCTCGATGTCCGGCCGTCTGGCCTTGAGCTGCGCGGTCCGTCGCGGGCTGCTCGTGCCTATTCGGGCCCCCGGCGGCAACTCGTCCAGGGGCAGGGACCACCGATCTATGAGCACGTCGCGGGGGTCCCGACGCGGCACGGTGCCGCCCAGCGTCAGCCCGTCGGGGAGATCGGACGGCACGTCCTTTGCGCTGTGCACCGCCATGTCTATCCGGCCTTCGAGCAGCGCGGTCTCGATCTCCTTCACGAACGTGCCGCGTCCCAGGCTGACAAGCGACGACTTTCTGTCCCTGTCGCCAGCGGTGGAGAGGGTCGTGATTTCGAAACGGCGGTCGGGAAAGCGCTGTTGGAGCGGAGCGGCGACCTCCTCCGCCTGGGCCAATGAGAGCGGGCTCGACCTGGCGCCTATTCTCAACTCATGGCGTGACTTCATCGGACGCGGCCGGATCAGGCCGGCGCCGTCGAATCGCGGCCGGCTGCCCGGTCCTCAAACAGCGTGCAGGGGCCCGTCCCGCAGTCGCATTCGATGCCCCGCCGCAGATCGGCCGTCAGCAGCTCCTTCGCCCGCGAGGACTGCCCGGACTGGACGAGGCCGACAAGCTCGTCGGTGAGACACGCCTGCCAGTGGTCTACCTGGACACGTTGGCCTCGACGCGCCAGCTCGGCGCGGGCCTCCGACAGTAGCGGGGCCAGGTCCGCCAGCTCCATGACGCCGTACCGGGTGGGGACTCTGTTCGTGCCGGATAGCTGCTCCCTGAACCTGCGGGCCAGGGCGGGACTCGCGCCGCCGGTGGAGACCGCTACGGTCACCTCGCCTCGGCGGACCACAGCCGGAGCGATCCAGCTGCACAGGTCGGTGACGTCCGCCACGTTCAGGGGAATGCCGCGCTCGCGCGCCTCCTCGCTGACTGCCGCGTTCACCGCGGTGTCATCGGTGTCGGCGACTATGGCGATGAATGCGCCGTCCAGGTCTCCCGGGCGGTAGCCGCGCCGGACCCACTCGATCTCGCCGGCGTCGGCCATGTCGGATATCCGCTCGGTGGCCTCGGTGCCGATCACGACGATATCGGCGCCGCAATCGACGAGCCGGGCGAGCTTCTCCTCGGCCACGTCGTTTCCCCCGACGACGACGCAGCGCCGGCCTCTGAGGTCGAGGTAAACGGGATAATATGCCGGCAAACCTGTCTCCTGACGCGGAACCGCCGCGCCGACCCCTCGGCTTTTGGGTCGCCGGAAGGGTGGACGCAAGTAGACGCTCCGCGGATTGCCCCCGTGAACGGACAACGGCGAGAAACGAGCGATCCGCTGCGTACCTGGGGAGCGCGGCGGCCCTCCCGCCGAGACCAGACTAGCACGCGGATTCTGAGCCGGTCAACGAAGCCGCTGGCTATTCGGGACGGGGTACGGCCACGTGCGGCAGAAAGCCGCTCCTGCCGACGAGCCGAGTACGCGCCCGCTCCACCAGACTGGACAAAATCAAGAACCTTCACCTTGAGGTTCAGGCTGGGCCTGTAGTCGGGCCCCAATCCCCGTCGTGCGGGAGCATGCTACAAGTGGTCGACGGCGACAGGCTAACCCTTCTTTGAGCTAGAAGCGCCGGGGGGCCGTAGCCCTCATGCCTTCCGACCTTGTTCTGGCGCTTGTCGGTGTAACATAGTGGCGGGCACAGCTATCGGGGAGAGGTCAACCATGAAGCTAATACTCTGGGACTTCGACGGAACTCTCGCGACCCGAGCAGGGATGTGGACAGGGACTATAAGGAAGATCCTGCAAGACCTCAATCTAGCTTCCCTCAACGACGGTAATGACGACATCGGCCCTCTCCTGAGGACAGGAGTTCCTTGGCACGAGCCGTTGAAGCCTCACACCCAAGTCAGGAACGCTGAACAATGGTGGGCTTGGATGACACCGTACTTTGAAAGGGTCTTTCGAGACCTAGGCTGTAGCTCATCGGTAGCAATTCATTGCGCGAGATTAGTCAGACCTACATATCTCCACCGTGCCTCCTGGCAGGTATACGCCGACGTAGCAGCTCTTGAACGGCTAACCGAGATGGGGTGGACTCACTGGGTCGTTTCAAACCACGTGCCAGAGTTGAAGGAGCTTATTGGTGACCTAGGCTTGGGAGCGCATGTTACAGAGGTGTTTACTTCGGCCCTTACGGGCTTCGAGAAACCACATCCTCAGGCCTACCGCATTGCGCTTGACATGGCACAGGATCTGGAAGTCGCGTGGATGGTCGGAGATAACTTTGCCGCTGACTATCAGGGCCCTCGCAATATCGGCATTCCTTCAATTCTGGTGAGAACCTATTTGGAGGAAGCTGATCGTTATGCTGAGAACCTCTGGCGTGTCGCCGAACTCATTGAGGAGTGAGCTACCAGAATTGCATCCTTCGCCAAACTGGACAAGAACGAGAACGTGTTGAGGTTCGTTCCTGACCGGTAGTCCGGCCTGTAGCCCACAGCGGAAGGGGTGGGGTCGCAAAGACGCCATACCCCCAGCCCCTTCCGCGATGGTGGAGCCATCACAGCGATTTGAACCAACTCCTGCTGAGGCTGTCGGACGACGCCAATCTCAACCGACTCTTGTTTCTTGTCAGGGAAGAACGGTGACGATGCGGGCCAACGAGCAGTACGTCTACGCAGTGGAGAGGTCCTCCGGCCTCATCACCGCATTGGTTCTGGTGCGTCCCAACAGGAGTTTGTCGGAGGTCGATGTCCGCGCCGTGTGCAACAAGGTGATGCTGAGGACTACTCGCTGTTAAAGGGATTCTGCAACTCAACTCCGAGCTGGACGAAGTCGGCCACGTTCCGGGTGACCACCGTCATCCGATGCACCGTGGCTGTCGCTGCAATCATGGCGTCTTCGGTCATAGTGTCCGACTTTCTGTGCATGAGCCGTGCCCACTCCCGGAAAGCCGCCGCGTCCATCGGCAGCACACCGTAGGAATCCAGGACCCTGTTCAACCAAGCCTCGAGCTCCTCCGCCTTGGCCGCATCCTGCTCACGGGTGATCTCGATCCCCGCCTGTATCTCTCCAACCGTAACGGCAGACACGAAGAGCTGCTCCGCCGGCACGTATGCAATCCAATCTAGGACAGCGCCGTGCGGACGGGGGCGACGCAGCTCCGAGACCACATTGGTGTCGAGGAGGTACATGTGCCTACTCCACGGCTGAAGGTGTCCGGCGGCGATGCTGTTGGCGAGGCGGAGTAAGCTCCTCGGTCCGTGCCTCAGATGCGAGGAGCAACTCCTTCAGATCCGGCCTTGTCATCCGCTGCAGCCTCCGCCACTGCTCGATGGGAAGGAGCACGGCGGTCTCAACTCCGCGCTTGGTCACGACCTGCGGGCCTTCGGCGATCGTGATATCGAGGAGCTCGCTGAACCTCGACTTGGCATCCTGAACCGGCCATTTCCTGCTCATGGTTCACCCCAGTTGCAATCGCCCTGACTAGCTACCAGACTAGGCTAAATTGGCATCACCGTCAAGATGTCGCGCAAATCGTAAGTGTTCAGACTCGGTGAGGGGAATACCCCGCCCCTGGATACCCGCCTTCGCGGGTATGACGTCGACATGCGGCGAACTTTCGAGAGACCCCCTCAAGATTGAACAGTTACCGCAAACGTTGCACCTGTGATCGAACAGGCTATCCCGGTTGACTGGCTTCGAGCCGTACGCATATTATGCGGCCTGTGAAGAGGTGTGATGGCGGAGGAAGGTGTTTACCGAGTGCCCGATCTGGCTCAGGGACGATGCCTGAGTTGCGCTCGGGTCCGACTCCCGTGCCGTCGTGAGGTTGGGACGGGATGCGCGCCTGGACAAGGCGAGGCGCCGCCTTCTGGACGGTCTGAGGCGCGAGGTCTCCGACGACCGGGTCCTCGGGGCCGTCGCCAGGGTGCCACGGGAGCTATTCGTCCCGGAACAGAGCAGGCGAATGGCGTACGACGACGTCGCCCTGCCGATCCCGCACGGGCAGACCATATCCCAGCCCACGATAGTCGCGTTGATGTTGAGCGCCCTCTACCTGCGGCGCACCGATCGGGTGCTGGAGGTTGGTACCGGCAGCGGCTACCAGGCCGCGCTGCTCGCCGAGCTGGTCGACACGGTCGTGACGGCCGAACGCATACCGGAGTTGGCGGACAGCGCCCGCCGCCGCCTCGCGTCTCTGGGCTACAATACCGTGTCGGTCGTCGTGGCCGAGGGCGCCATCGGGTGGGAGCCCGGCGCTCCGTACGACGCGATCGTGGTCGCGGCCGGCGCTCCGAAGCTGCTGCGCGGACTGATGGAGCAGCTTGCCAATGGCGGCAGACTGATCATGCCGGTCGGTTCGCTGCAGTCACAGCAGCTCATGAAGGTCACGCGGTCCGACGATGGGTTCTCGGTGCAGACCCTTGAGGGCTGCCGGTTCATCCCGTTGATAGGGAAAGAAGCCTGGCCGGAATCGGTTGCCGGAGGTACCAATGCCAACTGACACGACTGCCGCAGACGTGGACTACGAGGCAGTCATAGGCCTCGAGGTACACAGCCAGCTCCTCACGCGGAGCAAGATGTTCTGCGCGTGCAGCTCCGAGTACCAGGACGCACCCCCCAACACCGTAGTCTGCAACGTCTGTTTGGGCATGCCAGGCGTGCTGCCGGTCGTCAACGAGCGGGCCGTCGATCTCGCAATAGCGACGGGCCTGGCGTTGGGCTGCACTATCTCCGAGCTCACGAAATTCGACCGCAAGAACTATCCCTATCCGGACCTGATGAAGGGCTATCAGATCTCGCAGTTCGACCGGCCTGTCGCCTACGGCGGGAGGCTCGAATTCGACGTCGACGGCGCGAGCAAGTTCGTGCGGATCACCCGCGTCCACCTGGAAGAGGACGTGGCGAAGCTGCTGCACCGGAGCGACGCCCAGGAGAGCTACAGCCTGCTCGACATCAACCGCGCGGGCGTACCTCTGATGGAGATAGTCAGCGAGCCCGACATCCGTTCTGCCGAGGAGGCGAGGGCGTACCTTGTGGCGCTCCGCTCGATCCTCCGCTACATCGGGGCCAGCACGGCGAACATGGAGGAGGGCAGCTACCGCTGCGACGCGAACGTCAGCGTGAGGCCGCGGGGCGAGGACGAGCTGGGCTCCAAGGTCGAAGTCAAGAACATGAACAGCTTCCGGTCCGTGTACAGCGCGATCGAGTACGAGATCGCGCGGCAGAGCAGGATGCGCGCCGACGGCGAGAGGGTGGCGCAAGAGACTCGCGGCTGGGTGGAGGACCGGGGCGTCACGGTGTCGCAGCGCAGCAAGGAGTACGCCTCCGACTACCGGTACTTCCCGGAGCCGGACCTGCCGCCGCTGGCGATAGGCCCCGAGTGGGTGCGCCGGCTGCGGGATGGTCTGCCGGAGCTGCCGGCGGCGCGGAGAGAGCGGTTCGTGTCCGACTACGGCATCCCGCCCGCGGACGCCGATCTGCTCGTCTCGTCGAAGGCTGGCGCCGATCTGCTCGACGCAGTCGTCGACGCGAGCTCGGCGACCGGCAAGGCGAGGCGAAAGCGGGCCAGGTCGGCCGGCAACTGGATCAACGGAGAGCTGGCGGCGCTGCTCAACGCCGAAGGCGCGGCGATCGAGGATAAACGGATCGAGCCCGCGTATCTCGTCCAGCTTCTGGACATGGTCGATACGGCCGCTCTGAGCACGAGCATGGCCAGGACAGTGTTGGAGGAGATGTACAATACTGGGCGGAGTCCGCGTGAGATCGTGGACAAGGCGGGCATCGCTCAGATAAGCGACGCCGACGCGGTCCAGGCCGCCGTCGATGGCGCCGTCTCCGAAAACCCACAGCCGGTGGCCGACTATCTCGGTGGAAAAGAGAACGCTTTGAGGTTCCTGGTGGGACAGGTCATGAAGGCCACTCGCGGCAAGGCTAATCCCCAGATGGCGTCCGAGCTATTGCGCGACAAGCTCGAATCGATGCGGTAATGCGCGCAAGCGGGTCCACAAACGGCGCGGGCTTGGCGGCGCGGGGCTGGCTCGACGTCCTCAGGAAGTTCCTATTCGTGGGCCTCGGGGTCAAGCGATGGCTGCTGCTCGGGGCCGCCGGAATAGGGATGCTCTCCCTGGGCTTCGCCTTCTTGTTCAAGAACATCCTGGCCCTGACCACCCCGAACGTGCTGCCGTGGCTCTGGGAGGGCGTCGTCGTCGGAGTTCTCGGCGTCGCGGCGATACTGGTCGCCATCTATGGGCTGTACCGCACCCTGCGTCCGATCGTGTTCGCATCCGGGAGCTTCAACGGACTGGCAGACGCGCTGTACACCCGCAGGTCCCGCGGCCGCGGCCCCAGGATCGTCGCGATCGGCGGCGGGACGGGCCTGTCGGTCCTGCTGCGCGGCCTGAAGACGTACAGCGACCACATATCCGCCGTAGTCACCGTCGCCGACGACGGCGGCAGCTCGGGCAGGCTGCGCAGGGAGCTGGGAGTGCTGCCCCCGGGCGATTTCAGGAACTGCCTTGTGGCAATGGCCGACGACGAGTCTCTGGTAGGCAAGCTGTTCCAGCACCGGTTCGACCAGGGAGACGGCCTCCAGGGTCACAGCTTCGGCAATCTGTTCATCACCGCGATGACCGACGTCACGGGCAGCTTCGAGGAGGCGATCTACGAGTCGAGCAGGGTATTGGCCGTACACGGCCGCATTCTGCCTTCCACCGTCAGCGACCTCAACCTGTCCGCCCGGCTCGCCGATGGGCCGGTCGTGGTAGGGGAGTCCGCCATATCCGAGCACGGCGGCCGCATCGAGGAGATCATGATCGAGCCGGCGGACGTCCCGGCCTCGGAGCACGCGGTGCAGGCGATTCTGGATGCACAGCTCGTGCTGATAGGGCCGGGGAGTCTCTACACGTCGATTCTGCCGAACCTGCTGATACCCGGCATCGCGAGCGCCCTGAGGGAGACGCGCGCGCCGAGCATCTACGTATGCAACGTCGCTACGCAGATCGGGGAGACTGGCGGCTACACGGTCTCGCGGCATCTGGACGCGCTTCGGAAGCATACCTTCGAGTCGGTCGCGGACTACGTCCTCTACAACGACAGGCCCGTCCCGTTTGGAGACAGGTTCGCCGGCGAGCCCGTCCCGCACGACGGCCGGCCCGTCGAAGGCGCCAGGTTGATCGGCCGGCCCCTGACCGATCCGGAACATCCCGTGCGTCACGACTCGGAGAAGCTGGCAGAGGCCATCATGGACGTGTATCATGGAATGTGATGCGGAGTCCGCCGCCGGCCCGAGCCAATGCCGGGCGGGTCCAGCCTGTCTGATGGTACCCGAGATATGCAAAGCGTTATACACATCGTCCAGATAGTCACCGCGGTCCTGCTCGTCGCCATCGTGCTGCTCCAGGTGCGCGGACAGGGCGGAGGGCTCTTTGGCTCCTCTGAGAGCACGTACAGGACCCGCCGGGGGATAGAGCGGATGCTGTTCCAGCTCACGATAGTCCTCGTCGTCGTCTTCTTGACCACCTCGATCGGCAGCGCCCGCCTCTTCCAATAGCCCCGCGGTCGTGGGCCGGACCTCTGGCGCGATGCCTTCGTCCATCGTAACCCTACTCACCGACTTCGGGTCCGCCGACGGATATGCGGGTGCCATGAAGGGCGCGGTCCTCGGAGTGAATCCCGAGGCGAACATCGTCGACATCACGCACGAGACGCCCTCCCGGGACATAGGTGACGCCGCGTTCGTGCTGGGCTCGACCTGCCCGTTCTTCCCGCCGGAGACCATCCACGTCGCGGTCGTCGATCCCGGTGTTGGCACCTGGCGGCGCGCGCTCGTCGTGGTCACTCCACACGGCAGGTTCGTGTTGCCCGACAACGGTCTGCTCACCTATCTGGCGGAGCATCACCTGCGGGCGGAGGCCGCTTCCGGTGTCGGTCCGGGCGTGGCGGCGGCGTTCATGGAGCCGTACGTGACGACGCTTCCCGCCGGGTGGTCGGCGTGGGAGCTGACGGAGCCGGCCTACTGGCGGGGCCAGGTCAGCGACACCTTCCACGGACGCGATGTTTTCGGGCCGGTGGCCGCGCACCTCTCGCTGGGCGTCGAGCCCAGGAGGATGGGCCGTCAGGTCGAGGACATCGTGTGCCTGCGGGTCTTCGAGGCCGATGCGGAGGACGGCGGCGTGCGCGGGCGTATCGTGTTCGTAGACGGCTTCGGCAATCTCGTCACGAACGTCCGGCCGTCGCAGGCCCCGGACGGAGCGCTGCGCGTGACGGTCGCCGGCGTCGACGTACCCGGCCCGCTCCGGTCATACGCCGAGGGCGACGGGCTGCGTGTCCTGGTCGGCAGCCACGGCTTTCTCGAGGTCGCCGAGAAGAACGGCAGCGCCGCCGAGCGGCTGTCCACCGGGGTAGCGGCGCGGGTGACGGTTACACCGGCCTGGCGGCGTCGGGGGCGCCGGCTCAGTCCTTCAGCTCGATGAGGACGTTCTTGTATCGGCGGTCAGTGTGGTTGATGACCCGGTGGACCTGGTGCTGGTCGCGGTACCCCCAGCGTCCAACGTCGTACTCGTTCACCTCGGTTGTGCCGTCGGCGTACTCCGCCGTCAGGCCGCCGGCCTCGACTACGACGGTGACGTAGTCGCGTTCGTGCAGGTGCCAGTCGCTGGCCTCGCCGGGCTCGACCGTCAGGTTCCAGATCTTCACCCGGTCGTTCTCGAACAGCACTTCCGTCGCTATCTCTCCGAGCGGCTCGTCTATATTTCGCATTGAAGCACCTCCTGGATGTGTTGGATATTCCACTCCCGCGGCCGTTGCCCGCTAGGCTTGCGTGGCCGTGATGACGGTAACACCCGCGACCACCATTATCGCTCCCGCGACGGTGCGCGCGGTAACCTTTTCCAGCCGTTGCAGGAACAGATGCGTCAGAACGATGGCGACCAGCGGATACGAGCTGGAGATCGGGGCGACCATCACGACGGGCGCCTCCTGCAGGGCGTAGAACAGGAAGGCCACGCCCCACGCGGACGCCACGCCCGACAACGCCATGTACACCAAGCCCCGGCGGTCCGCGGCCGCCAGCGCGCCCGCGGCGCCGCGATGAAACAGGAGCCCCACCATCGCCGTGCCGAATATGAGCGAGTAGGCGGACGCCACCAGGGGCGTCGAATGGCCGTCTACCAGCACGCGGCTCGCGACCGCGGCGGCCCCGTAGCTCGCGGCGGCCGCCAGGGAGGCGGCATAGCCCCACAGGTTCCGGCGGCGGGCCGTCGTGTCCGTCGCCGCGGTGCTCATCGCTGACTCAAGATGAGCGTCATGCCGCCGACGATCGACACGCTGCCCAGCAGCACCGGGAGACTCACCGACTCGCCGGCGAGCGCCACCGCAATGGCCGTTGCGAAGAGCGGCGCCGCACCGACTATCGTGCTCGACCTGGACACGCCTATGAGCCTGACGCCGGTGAAGCTGAACAGCCGGCCCGTCGGGTAGCTCAGCAGCCCGACAACGAACGCGAGCACCAGCGCCGTCCCGGTGATCCTCACCAGGTCTACGGGCTGAAACGCGACGGTGATCGCCAGCGTCACGATGGTGCTCACCGTGAGCGAGACGAGGGTGCCGGGTCCGACGGCGACGTGCTGAACGCCCATTCTGGCGAACACCGCGGTGCCGCCGAAGCCGACGGCGGCGATCAGAGCGAGGACGACGCCGATCACCGGTGCGTGTCCAATGCGTCCGCGGTGCTATGCCACGGATGGCGGCCGCCGTCGCCCGCCGCGGGGAAACCGAGACCCTTGCTCTTCAGGCTGACGTGGGCCCGGCCTCCGATGACTATATGGTCGAGCACCTCGATGTCCAGCATCTCGCCTCCGGCCACTATCTGCCGCGTAATCATCACGTCCTCCGGGCTGGGCGTCGGGTCGCCCGACGGGTGGTTGTGCACGACTATTATAGACGGGCAGTTTTCGCGCACGGCCGGCCTGAGCACCTCGGAGACGCGCACGATGGAGGCGTTCACGTTGCCGACGTACACCTCGTGCACGCCCCTGACCTCGCCCCTGGTCGACATCAGCAAGACCCGCAGGTGCTCCTGGTCGAGCAGGCCCATCTCCGCCGATAGCAGGTTGGCGACGTCCTGGGGAGAGCGCACTACGGCCCGGTCCTCGGGACTGAGGGAAACCATCCTCCTTCCGAGCTCGAATGCGGACAGGAGCTGGCAGGCCTTGGCGTCGCTGACTCCGTGGTAGTCGCACAGCTCGCCGTACGAGGCCCGCGCGAGGCCCGACAGGCCGCCCCTGCTGGATATGAGGTGGCTCGACAGCTCCAGGACGGACTGGCCCTGCGCCCCGGTCCGCATCAGTATGGCGACCAGCTCGGCGTTGCTGAGGGCGCCGGCGCCCAACTCCTTAAGCCGCTCCCGCGGACGGTCCGTCTGCGGCAGGTCGCGGATCAGCGTGATGTATCGTGGCGTAGACTCTCCGGCCATCCTTCCTCCAGCGTGCCCGGCCAGCGGACGCGAGCCGCGTTGTGGGGCGGCCCATACATGATAGCGCCACCGTGTACGGGAATTCATTACCTGTCGGCGACCGCACATGGTACGCCGTTTCCCCGCAGCCCGCAAAGTCGGCGAAAATGGACGTGACTTCACAGAGTCGAGGTGTCCGCAGGCCGTTCACCTCAGGCAGCACCAGGGCGTCACCAAACGTGGACAACCGCAGATGGAAGACCTCTTTGGCGTCCGAGCCCGGCCGGGCTATGATGTCGTCGACGAAGCAAGACCGCAGCGGGACGCACTTGTTGACACCCCTTGGGGCCGTCCATAGAATGAACACCGGTTCTAATACTGACGGGACCGTTCCCTACGTCGAAAGTCGAGCGTGCATTTGAACGAGCGCATCGTCTCGGGCAAGCCACATCTAGATGACACCGCACTGGACCGGAGCCTGAGGCCCCGCCACCTCGAGGACTACATCGGCCAGGAGCGGCTGAAGGCCAATCTGAGCATAGGCATCGTCGCCGCCAAGCAGCGCGGCGAGGCGCTCGACCACACGCTCCTCTACGGCCCGCCCGGCCTGGGCAAGACAACGCTGGCCAACATCATGGCCATCGAGATGGGCGTCAAGATCAAGACCACCTCCGGCCCGGCAATCGAGCGTCCGGGCGATATGGTGGCCATCCTGACTCAGCTACAGAAAGACGACATCCTGTTCGTCGACGAGGTCCACCGCCTGAGCCGCGTCGTCGAGGAGGTCCTGTATCCCGCCATGGAGGACTTCTTCGTCTCGTGGGTAATCGACAAGGGCCTGAAGGCCAGGAGCATGAACCTCGCCATCAAGCCGTTCACCTTCATCGGAGCGACGACCCGCTACGGAATGGTCAGCGCGCCGCTGCGCGATCGTTTCGGCGTCGTCCATCGCCTCGACTTCTACACCTCGGCAGACATGTACAGGATCGTCACCCGGTCGGCGCGGATTCTCGCCATCGACTCGGAGGACGAGGGACTGAGGGAGATCTCCAACCGCGCCCGCGGCACTCCAAGGGTGGCCAACCGGCTGCTCAAGCGGGTGCGCGACTACGCCCAGGTGATGGCGGACAACGTGATAACCGGCGAGGTCGCCCGGGACGCGCTCGCCCGCCTGGAGGTCGACGCCGTGGGCCTGGACGACTCGGACCATCTCGTGCTGCAGACCATCATCGAGAAGTTCGACGGCGGGCCGGTCGGCGTAGACACGCTCGCGGCCTCACTGAGCGAGGAGGCAGAGACGATCGAGGACGTCTACGAGCCCTACCTGCTGCAGATGGGGTTCCTGGACCGCACCAGGTCAGGCCGTGTCGCGACACGACGCGCGTACGAGCACCTGGGAGTCGCCTACCCCGAGAACGCCCCAACGCCCCAGAACCGGCTGTTCTAGTCAGCGACCGGAGGGTCAACTAGGTCGAGCACGGTCTGTACGCAGTAGTCCATGTCGTCCCTGATCTGGTGATTCCAGAACCGTACGACGCGCCATCCCAGTTCCGTTAGCCGGCTATCTCGTTCCACGTCGATCCGGGAACCCAGGTGGGTCGATACTCCGTCAGCCTCCACGTCGATACGAGTCTCGCCAGAGACTATGGCCAGATCGAGTCTGTATTCCCTGACGGGATACTGCGGTATGGGGTTCAGGCCTCTTGCTACCAGCGCCTCGTAGAGCGGCCTTTCCCAAGGCCCGATGCGCTCGTCCGATGCCAGGGTTGTTTCGTAGGGACTTGACCCTGACCGTTCGACTTCCGCGCAGTATTCGGCGAACTGTTGGATATGCGGGATTTCCGAATGGGCGCACGCGTCTCGGCTGCCGACGACATGCAGCAGGGAACGAGCCCGCGTAATCGCAACGTTGAAGAGGTTTTCGGTGTTCTTGAGGAAGTTGTGGGCTCCGCTTGGAAGGTCCCTCGACACACAGGGTGAGAACAGTACTATGTCGCGCTCGTCCCCCTGGAAACCGTGCGCGGTGTCCACGATGAGTTGCGCACGATTACGAACGTCCGACGGCACGCGCTGGGCGACTCGTTCCCAGATCATGTTCGCTTGGGGTCGGAACGGGGTCACGATACCCACAGTGCCGTCAAACCGCTGGTTCATGAGCAGGTCGACTACCTGGTCGACAACCGCTTCGGCCTCCACCGGGATGAAGACGCTGCCGCCCCTGGGCCTTTTCGCTGTTCCGCTGACATCCGTCCAACGGATGCCGGACCTTCCGTCTGGCGGTGTCTTGAGTCGACCATAGTCAGTCCATATCTGCAGGTTGTCCTGATACCATTTGCGGTTCGAGAAGCCGACGATGTCGGGATGCGATCGATAGTGATCTTGAAGCATGATCGGCGCTCCAATTGCGCCACGGCTGATGCTCAGATCGAAGAGCGAGCTGTTGTACTCGAATACGTCGTCGTCCCCCCAGCCGTGGTCGGCCAGCAGTCGCTGGGATCGGCGCGGGTCAATCTTGGCAATGTGCCGGAGCTGCCGTGGGTCGCCTATGATCACGGCCCGCCTCGAGCGGTAGAGGAGAGGCAGGGCGGATGGGATGTCGCATTGGCTTGCTTCGTCAATGATTAGGAGGTCGAATAGGTTTGGCTGCAGCGGCAGGCTGCTGCCTCTGGCTGAGAGATTGGTGACGCACCAGGCGGGAATATGGCGTGAGACATTGGGGAATAGACGCGCCATCTTGTCCCTAAGCTGCGCGTACTCTCTGCGACCCATCTGGCCCCTGGCAAGCTGATCCAAAAGGGCACGAAAGTTTCCTATGGCCTCACGGTCCGCTGTCTTCAATCGGTCGGGTGCGAGCCGTGCGTACAAAGCCACAAGCTCCGCGCCCGCGTCGGGTATGTCGGTTCGCACTCTCCGCAATTGACGGGCCACCTCGTCGCGCGACCTCAGTTCGCGGAGCGTGGCAAGCCCATATCGGTAGTTGGCTGCAGCGGTCAGCGCCTCGGCGACCGACAGGGCCCGTATGAGCCACGTCCGCCAAGCCTGCCAGGATTGATCGCCTGGTGGGTAGGCGCCAATGACAGAACACGCTGACATCGCCTCGACAGCAATGCACCGGATTCGTTTGCGGTCTCCGGAAGCCGATAACCCGGTCACCAGTCGGCGCAGGAGACTGTCCGATGCGGCAATGTGCTTGTTGGTCAATTGCAATGCGGTCGTCAGCCGGTCAATGTTCGGCAGGCCCTTGGCATTCTGTATCCTCTCCCATTCGTGGGCTGTGTATTCGTTCTCAAATCTGGATCTGGCCTTGTCGAGGGAAAGCAGACGGTCGTGAGCTTCCCGGATCGTCCGCAGCTCCGCCCAAAGGACACTCTCCTGTTCTTGTAGCTCCTCGTATTGTGCGCTTAGCTTCTCATGATTCACGCGGTCGCGTTGCGAGGGCCGCAACGCCAATATGGACACAAGACTTTGGGTAAGTTGACGTAGGAAACGACTTCCTGTCCTTACCATGAGCGGAGTCGGCGCCAAATCAGCTACCCGGGCTTCAACTACGTCTACGGCCTTGTTGTTCTTGCTCGCAAAAAGGATGCGTCTGCCGCGCATGTAGGCGTCGGCTATCATGGAAACGACGATCTGTGACTTGCCCGTCCCCGGTGGTCCGGTGACGGCAGTTAACGGAGCACTGCCGGCGCTTCGAACGGCCTCGCGCTGTTCCTCGTTGAGAGGGACGACCTCGACGACAGCGTGCTCTTCTTCACCGACGCCTCCATGTTCGCCCAACATGGTTGCGAACGCCGTGCTGTCCCACCCAGGGGCATCGGATCGGACCATCTCTTCAAGTTCGCGAATGAGACCGTCAGTATAGGACTGTCGTTCGATGGCGAACAGTGCGGCGCAGTTGATGAGTCCCGGCGTCCTGACATCCGCTAGGTTCGACAGTTGGCGGGGATCAAGCGGTTCATGTGTCTCCGGCAACAGGCCCATCTCCTCTATTCGCCCAATGAGATCGAGGATGAGGCCGCTCGGTGGGTCGTCACGGGTGTTGAGTAGGCCGAGCGAGTCGGCGAACTCCCGTTGCTCTTCCGATGTTGTAAGCCCAAGGCTCCTCAGCAATGCTGGGTTCACCGTAGGCCACTCAGGGACGGGGTGGAGCCGCAACTCCAAGCCGCTCAGCTCGTACTCTATCTGCCAGGTGAACAGCGGAATGGCCTCATACCGGCCTGATCGGCCAAGTTCAATGAGTGTCGGGTAGCCGTACAGGAGGGTGGCACCGGCGGACGTACTCTTGAGCCGGTCGGCAAACGTCCGATCGACTGTAATCCTCGGTTCTGAGTCATCCAAGAACCACAGGTCAGACGGGAATGGCCACGGAATGAAACCCTTGCCGGACTCGTGCAGCGGTGCGCGTATTGGTTGGCCTTCATCCTCTCTGACGCACTCGATGTAGTAACGCAGCAGATTCTTGATGCGATCAGGGAGAGGTCGCGTCTGAGAATACGAACGGCCCGTCGTTCCTCTGCGGTTCATGGGTTCAGTTTGTCCCAAGCTGGACATTCACTGTAGGTCTCCCCGATAACGGATTGCATTGTCCGCGGGCATTGTTGCGCCGAGTCTCCGGCCGTAGGGCTAGACGAGGACTTGAATTGTCTCGTCCTTGACTACTATGCGCGCTACGTGGGATGCGAGGAAGTCCCGCTGGGTCTCCATCTCCAGGTCCTCCCAGCCTGACAGCGTCTGGTCGACGTCCACCTGGCTGAAATCGCCCGACGCCGCTTTGCGGGCCGTGTCCAGCGCCGCTAGGTAGTCGGCGAGCAGGTACGTCTTTCTTTCGCCGCGGGCCGTGCGCCTCATCGCGTCCAACAGCCGCCGCTCCGCGTGCTTCACCCGCTCGTTCCTCAGAGCCT
Organism: Dehalococcoidia bacterium; assembly: GCA_965261815.1. Taxonomy (GTDB): domain Bacteria; phylum Chloroflexota; class Dehalococcoidia; order Lucifugimonadales; family CAZENU01; genus CAZENU01. Next base: position 807,832 of record CBDHDR010000002.1, on the reverse strand, counting down.
GGGCGCGTTCGGCTTCCCCGTCGGACGCGCCCGCGGCCCTCGCGCGGAGCGCCGGGCCGAGCTGTCCGATAACCGTCCCTTCGAGCAGCGGCGCGCGCCACGTGTGGTATCCGCACACGCTCTGATTGTTCTTGGACTGGCACTGGTAGTAGCGGTAGACGCCGCGCTGCCTCCGGCCGTCCTGCCGCCTCCACGACTGTCGTCGGGTGACGCCCATCATCTTGTTGCCGCAGTAGCCGCATTCGATCAGACCTGATAGCAGGAACGGCTCCGACTTCGACACGCGCCCGAGCGGGCGGCGGGACTCGGTCACCCCGCGCGCCTCGCGAAACAGGTCGTGCGGAATTATCGCTTCGTGCGTCCTCGGCCGGCGCATGCCGAGCCTGGTGTACGTGCCCGTGTATACCGGATTGCGGAGGATGTCCCTGATTCCGATCACGTTCCAGTTCGAGCCGCGGCGAGTCAGGATGCCGCGCTCGTTCAGGTGCTGCACGATCAACCGGAAGCCCATCAGATCGCGCGTATACAGTCGGAAGATCAACTCGACGACCCTGGCCTCGTCCGGCACTACTTCGAGCTTGCCCTCCGCCCCTATGCGGTAGCCGTAGGGCGGCCTACCGAGCGCTTGGCCCTGCAGCGCCCGCTCCTGCATCGACTCCTTGATCCTGCGGCTGCGCGTCCGCGAGACGCCCTTTACGCCCAGGGTCTGAAAGGCGTTCTGCAGCGGGTCCGGGAACTCCTCGTCGAAGCACCGGACGCCCGCGCCCGTCTGCTCGAGCTCGACGAAAGCCCTGGCCACCGACTCCAAGTCGCTGCCCAGGTGCGTCGCGTCCGGGACGGCCACCAGGAACTCGCTGCCCGAGTCGCGCATGTACTCGATCATCCGGCGGTACTCGGGCGTCTCTCTGGGGGCGGCCTCTCCGTCGGCGGCGAAGGTGTTCACCGGTTGGTGGAAGTTGAGGTCGCAGAAGTCTGCGAACTGTTGCCGCAGCACCGGAAGGGAGTCCCCGTTTCGAGCGCCCAGATAGAAGAAACCGATGGCGCGCATCGCTGGATCAGGACAGGTAGAGTATGCGCTTACAGCTGCTGCATCTGACAGGGGTGCGCGACGTGCGGGCGCGCTGCAGCTCCATAGTCGACAGCGTCAGTCTGCAGCCCTGACACATGCCGCGCTCGACCCTGGCGACGGGGCTGCTGTTGGTGGTCTTGCGCAACAATTCGTAGAGGGCTATCAGGTCGGCCGATATCTCAGGGACCATCTCGTCCCGCTGCCGGCGCCGTTCGTCCAGCTCGGCGGCCGTCCGCTGTTCCGACTCCCGGAGCTGTGCCTGCTCCGCCGGCCAGCCCGACTCCAACTCGGACAGCGCCTCCCGCGCCGCGCTCCGGGCGCTTTCGCCGTCCTCCGTCTGGACCATCAGATCGAGGAGATTGTCCTCCTGCTCCCCGAGCTGCTGGACGACGAATTTCCGCTCCTCCTCCGCGGCGGTCATCTCGTCCAGGCTGGTGATCGCGCCGCCGTAGAGCTTCTTTTCGATGCTCTTCAGCCGCTCCTGCGTCTCTGCGATCTCTCGCTCGGCCGCCCGGCGTCCGGCGCCGACCTCGTCCAGCGCCTTCGAGAGAGCGGTCAGTCTTGCGGCCGCCGAGGTGACCGCGGAGTCATCTTCCAGCCGGGCGCGCACATCGGCCAAGACACCCTCGAGCTCGTCGACCTTCAGGTCTATCCGTTGCAGGTCGTGTAGGCGTTTGATAGTCTGCATGGCAATAGCGGTGTCGGCGGTCGTGACGTCGACGCCATTGTATCGTAGCGGCGCCATGTCGGGGTGGCGGGCTGAGTGGAGGGGAGAGGTCTGGGGGCGAGCAAGCTGCGAAGCCCGCTACGGTGCCTGGACGGAGGGCTCGGACGTCAGGGCGGCGAGCAGGTTGGAGACCAGGATGTCGTTCTTCGAATGGTGGCGCAGAGGCAGTTCGGGATCGACCTCGTAGAGGTTCCGCCTGCCGCTCTTACGCCTCTTGGTGTATCCCGCCTCTTCAAGGTCGGAGATCATCTTGTGGGCGGTCCGCTCCGTGATCCCGACGTTGACGGCGATCTCCCGCGCGGTGTGGCTCGGGTTGTGGAAGATGTAGCTGAGTACCAGCCCGTGATTCGTGATGAAGGTCCATCTGCTGTTCGCCATAGAACCCTCAAGAGTGGAGTGGTGCGGTCAAATCCTATCACAGACGCCCCTTCCGATACAAACGACGTGGGCGGGCCAATCCCGCACCTCCGTCATTCCCGCGAACGGAGACCTTTGCGCAACTCCCCCTGTGGGGGACAGCGTGGCGGAGATGGCTAGCATTTCTAGCGGGGAACCCCCAACCCTGGATTCCCGCCTGCGCGGGAATGACGGTTGTGCAAAGTTCTCCGAACGCGGGAATCCATCCACGACAAGGTGGGCCACCATGACACCGTAAGCAGTCCGTCACGCCGGCCGGCCCAATCACGTGGGGAATCTGGGTGGGCTGGGCCTGCGCGTCGGGTTGCCCGATCGTGGGTATCCGGTTATTCTTAACGCCCGGCCTGCTGCGGGAGCGGAGGTGATCCTTGGTTCGCGCTTACGTACTGATCGAGATGGGTGCCGGCCAGTCCAGGAGTCTGGTGGACGCTCTGACCTCGACACGAGGCGTCAGGGACGCGGTCCGCGTCACCGGCCCCTACGATGTCGTCGTCGTGCTGGAAGGTAGCGACCTCGGGCAGATCAGCAACTTCGTTACCGACTCCATTCACACCAAGAAGGGGGTTGTCAGGACGACCACCTGCGTCTCCTGGGATAGCGCCGCCGGTGGCGCCGGCCGCTAACGCGAGTCCTCGGAAGTGCCGGCCGAGTCGTCGAGCGCTTCCATGTCGCCGGAGTCCCGTCTCCTGATGTGGCCGCGGATGGCCCGCGCGAGCACCAGTCCGGCGAATCCGCCGATTCCTACGGTCAACGCCATGTCGCCGTCCTGGGCAAGGTTCAGCTCCGGGGTGAGGTTCAGCACCGCCAGCGTGCCGTAGCCGAAGACGATGCCGAGGAGTGAAGAGTAGGGCATTCGCTGCCCGCCCAGGGACACGAGCATGGCGACGAACACGGCGACGATGCCGGTGACCGGGAACAGCGCGATGATGCAGCCACCCAGGGTCCCCATCCCGTCGCCGCCTCGAAAGCCGCTGAAGACCGAGCCCCAGTGGCCCATGAGTACGGCGCCAACCGGGAACAGCACCTGCGCTCCGTCGGCGCCCATCCACCAGCCGGCAAGGACGGCGAGGCCGCCCTTGGTCAGGTCCCATATCAGCACGAGGACGCCCTCGATGCGGCCAACCGATCTCATGACGTTGGCCGCGCCGGCCAGCCCCGTGCCGGCGGAGTAGATGTCGATCCCGCGGCGGCGGCCGAGCCAGCCCGCCATGGGGAACGCGCCGAGGACGTAGGCGACCGCCATGGAAGCCACGATCGCCGCGATGGACCCGAGAAATTCGCTCAACCCGGACGCCCTCCTCGCTTCTCCTCCGCGTCGGGATTATAACCGCAACACGCCCTCCCGTCACGACCTTCGGCAGGCGTTTGTCCCTGACGATTTGAGGATTCGAACGACCTGCTCACCCCGGGGTGGCGTCTCATACCGCGACCGATCCCGAGGATCGCCTATCACAGCGCTGCTCACCCCGAGGTACCGCCCCACACAACCCCGTTCACCCCGAGTAGTGCCGCTGCTTCAGCGGCGCGTATCGAGGGGCGCGCGCACTCCTCCGACTCGACGCTCCACCCCCGCCGACGCACTCCATACCGGTCGCCGTGGGCGCTTCGATACACCCCGCCCAAAGCGGCGGGGCACTCAGCGCGAACGGGTTGTGTTCGCCCAAAGCGGTGGGGCACTCAGCGCGAACGGGCTGTGTGCGCCCAAAGCGGCGGGGCACTCAGCGCGAACGGGTCGTGTTCGCCCAAGGCGGCGGGGCACTCAGCGCGAACGGGTTGTGTTCGCCCAAAGCGGCGGGGCACTCAGCGCGAACGGGCTGTGTTCGCCCAAGGCGGTGGGGCACTCAGCGCGAACGGGTTGTGTTCGCCCAAGGCGGTGGGGCACTCAGCGCGAACGGGCTGTGTTCGCCCAAGGCGGTGGGGCACTCAGAGCGAATGGGCTGTGTGCGCCGGCCGCTCTCGGGGGTGGCCGCCACGGGGGGCGCGCTCGCTAGTCTCGCGGCGGCGGGGCCTCCGCGTCGCCTTCGGTGTAGATGTGGGGCATGTCCGTCGGCGTCACCGCGAGTCGAACGGTAGTCTCGTCTCCGACGCTGGTGATCCCGTGCTTGAGCCCCTCCGGCACGAAGACGATGTCTCCCTGCCGCGCTTCGATCGGCGGGCGCCCCGTGCCGGTCTGCCATCGGAGCTCTCCCTTGAGCACGACCCACCACTCGTCGAGGCCGGGATGCCAGTGCGGGTTGCTGCTCATGCCAGGGCCGTAGTGTATGAAGCCGGCCTTGTTGCGCTCGTCCAGCACGACGGGCTCAGTCCACATCGGCGGGCCGAAACGCGCCAGCATCCCTTCGACCGTCGTGTGGAGCATATTCGGCGGGCCCTCCGGATCGACGGGGGTCCTTACGTGTTCGCCATCAGGCGCGGCCGACGCCGGCCGCGGAACAACCGCGATCCTGAGCGAGGGGCCGTCTCCAACCGTCTCTATCGAGTGGACGACGCCGGCTGGACAGAAGGCTATGTCCCCCGCCGAGGCGTGGAACGGCGGGCGTGACCCGATCCGCCACAGTAGCTCGCCGCCCACGACGACCCACCACTCGTTGAAGTCCTCATGGCTGTGCGGCTTCGTGCGGTGGCCCGGCGGATCGGCGCTGAGCATCGCCCAGTTCCGGCCGTCGTCCACCACGGCCTCGCTCCACGGGGGCGTTCCCAGCCGCTCGGCGACGTCGGACGGCCGGATGCGGGTCGGCTCGGTAATCGAAAGTGGGGGTTTCATGGCGTTCTCCTGAGTCGTCATCCCGGCGGTCGCTTCGCAGGCTCGGGCCGTAGGCCTGCGGGCTATGCTACCGCATCTCGAGCGCGGCCGGCCGCCCTGGCGTCACGCCCCGGGGCCGCGTCTGTTGATGAGCGATTCCTCGTCGGCCAGGAGCTTCTCGTAGCCTATGTGGTACTTGCCCCGCTGAGGCCACGCTGAGACCGACGCCTGACCTGATTGGGTCCTGCCTGCACCAAGCTCGGCGGAGTCGAAACCGGGGTGTCCCGGCGTTGCCTGCGGCTACAGGTCTTCGACGGCGGGCAGGACCTCGGTCGCCAGGAGCTCCATGGAGCGGTAGAATTGCTCGTTGCCGTTGCCCCAGTCGTCGGTCTGGACGAGCAGGGTGCCGAAGCCGCCCGACTGGTCGTGCATCTCCCGGACCTTCTCCACGCAGTAGTCGGGGTCGCCGACGATCCAGTAGTTGTCGAGCATGTAGTCCGGCGTCACGTCCTCGTCCGGGATGTCCGGGTCGTACTTGAAGGTGCCGACGCCGCGCGGGCTGTTGCCTATCAGTTTCATCCAGTAGTCGGAGAAGTCGCGGGCCAACGCGCCCTGCATGGCCTCCTTGCGTGCCTGCTCGGTAGTCTCGGCGACGTATACCTGCTTGGCGATGCGCCAATCGGTACGGGACGGCGTGCGGGCGCCGCGCGCGGCGCCCGCCGAGATCGACTCCCAGTTGGCCCCAAGCTGCGACGCGTGGACGAGGCTGGCGCTCAGCGGAATCCATCCGCGTTCGCCCGCCATCTCCAGCGTCGACGACCGGACGCTGGCCCCGGCGACCGCGATCGGCGGGTGCGGCTGCTGGTAGGGCCGCAGGTGGAAGGCGACCTCCATCTCCGGGCGGTCCTGCGGCTTGCGCGTGCTGTAGAATTGGCCGTCGAAGTCCTGCGGGCCGTTCTCCCAGATGCTCAGGATCAGGTCGATGCTCTCCATCATGCGGTCCCGCTGCGCCCCGGCGTCCGGGTCTATGCGCAGCATCTCGGCGTCGCTGGGCGTGCCGCCGGAGCCGATGCCGAACATGAACCGCCCCTTGGCCATGTGGTCGAGCATGGCGATGCGGTGCGCGACCTGCACCGGGTCGTGGAAGTGGAGCAGGACGACGCCGGTCCCGAATGAGATCTGCTCGGTCTCGCCCAGCGCGCGGGCGATGAATAGCTCCGGCGTAGGCATGTTCTCCCAAGGGAGCATCATGTGCTCGCCGATCCAGATTTCGGAGAAGCCGAGTCGGTCGGCCCTTCGGACCAATTCCAGGTCCTCGTCGTAGGTCTCGGCCGGGGGCCTCCCGGGCGGGTGGAGCGGCATCATGAACAGACCGAACTTCATTGGTATCTCCTCTTGGGCGTCTCTCGTCTGATTCCGTACGCGTCAGCGTCGGGACGGCGGTCCGCCGGCTCGCGGCGGGCTTGCCGCCCGCGCGTATTTGAACACGGGCCGGCCCTTCGTGTCCACGGTCGGCCTCCTCGGTGACTGTTCAGACTTGCTGAGGCGAACGGTCGCGAGAGTGCGTCAAGGCCGCCGGCCGCTTTTTCCGCCAAAAACTGTACCATTCGTTCCGTTTGTATCTGGCGGGTGGAACACCTGGCCGGTAGATGGGACACCCGGTGTAGCGCTCGCGCTATCTGAGTGGGGACACCGTGGTACGAAGTCACAAGCCGTGTTCCGAGTCGGGCCTGCCGAGAAAGGGGATGGGGAATGAAGATGGATGCAGTTTCCACGCGGGGAAAATAGCACAGATGTGCTGCAATCGCAACCCGGCTGGCGGCCCCGCAAGTGTTCAGAGTCGGTGAGGGGAATACCCCGCCCCTGGATACCCGCCTTCGCGGGTATGACGGAGAGATGCGGCGGCTCTTCGAGAGATCCACTCAAGTCTGAACAGTTGCGCGGGCGGGCGTGTTCAGGAGCCCGGCGTCTGGACTGGGGTAGCTGGATGCGACTATGCTGGGGCGCGAAGTTCGACGCCGCACCGCGAGCGGCCGTTGGCAGGAGGATATGCCTTGAGCAACGTACCGATGACTCGGCCGGACGAAATGATCGCGATGGACGACGATCCCAAGGGCAACTACTACGCCCAGCTCGAGGACGGACGGATACTCTCCGTGGCCGACGACGGGTTCCGGACGTCGGAAGACGGCGGCCTGACGTGGTCGGAGCCGTCGGAGCGCAGGGACGCCGACGGCGCGCCGCTCGGCGAGGGCGCCATGTCGCTCCTCAGCCTGTCCGACAACAAGGTCGGCCTGGTGGCTAATCCAAGGCCGCCTGGAGACGGGCACGTGCTGTTCTGGCGTTCCGAAGACGGGGGCGAGACGTGGTCGTCTCCCGTCCGGGCGACGCCGCCGGGGACGGGCACGTACGTTGTCAGCACGGACGTGGTGATGCGCACGTCTTCGGGCCGGATCATCGTTCCGTGCTACGTGGCGCTGGGCAAGGAGCGGGACGCCGCCGACCGGCTTCCCACGATGTGGGGCAAGCTGATCAACGGCCAGTGGGCGCCGGTGAGCGGGCACTACTCCGACCCGCGCTTCACGGCCGTATACGTCGCCTACTCGGACGACGAAGGGCGGACGTGGCGCCGCAACGAGGACGGCGAGCTGCTGATAGTCCTGGACTGGAGCGCCATCTTCACCTTCGTCAACGAGGCGAGCGTGGCCGAGGTCGCGCCGGGCCGGCTCCTGATGATGCTGCGCACGGGGCTGGGACGCCTCTACCAGGCCTGGTCGGGCGATGACGGCACGACCTGGAGCCGCCCGGAGCCGACCAGCCTGGCGGCGAGCACGACCCCGGCCTACGTCGCGTCGCTGCCGCACCCGGGCCATCTGCTCGTCGTCTGGAACCAGCACAGCGAGGAGGAGATCAAGCGGGGGTACACGCGCTCGCGCCTGTCGGCGGCCGTCAGCCGCAACGGGGGCAGCGTATGGGAGTTCTTCCAGAACGTGGAGTCGTGGCACGAGGAGACGCGCGTGGAGCCGGGGCCGATCCGGCCCGTTCGCCCGGCCGAGTACGACTTCGAGCCCGGCATGCCGGCCGCGGAGCGGGAGGTGGAGCACATCCTCTCACTCACGACGGACGACAGCTCATGGGACTGGCGCATCACGTACCCGAGGGTCAACGTCATGGGCGACAGGGTCTTCGTCCAGTACGGGTGCTCCCGGTACTCGGAGCACGAGACCAGGGCGGAGTACAAGGTGGAGAAGGGCCAGCGGCTGAAGATACTGCCGGTTACGTGGTTCTACGGCGGCAAGCAGCCTGCGGACAACCCGTTCCTGCCGTCGTCGAGCTTCGTTCTGTCGGGCGAGTAGGGGATAGGGCCGCGAGGACGTGGGGTAGAGCTAGGTTCCCCACCTGATTGGGCCGACCGGCATGACGGACTGCTTCCGGTGTCGTCGTACCGCACTTTGTCGGGGATGGATTCCCGCCTTCGCGGGAATGACGGTTGTTCAGCGGGAATGACGGTTGTACCCGGCCCTCTCCCGTCGACGGGAGAGGGGGTTTTCTGATTGGCGGGGGTGTTTGGTGGGTCTCCGAGGCAGGATGCTAGGCGCGGGCGACCATGTCGCGCATCGCCTTGGAGTTTTCCTGCCACCATGAGTGGAGGATCAGCAGGTCGGACCCGATGCTGAAGTGGCGGACGCCCAGATCGAGGAGAGGCCCGGCGTCGTCGACGGTCCGGAGCTCGGCGCGCGGCTGTACGCCCATCTCGAGCGCGGTGCTGTACACGTGGTCGCGCACCTTCGTGATCTCGGGGCCCCGCGCCTCGCCCGGCTTGCCGATGCTCATCGAGTAGTCGCTCCCGCCGAAAATCACCATGTCGACGCCGGGGACGGCCAGGATCTCCTCGAGGCTCTCGACGGCCTCCCGCTTCTCGATCATCAGCACGACGACGACGTCCTCCAGCGCCTGCACGTACTCCGGGCTGGCGCCGTCGAGGATGAACCGGGCGAACCTGCGGGCGGCCGCCCCGTACCTGCCGCCCGTCTCCGGCGTCTCGGCGCGCACGGCGGAGACACACTCCCTCGCCTCGTCGGCGTTTCGGACGTCGGCGAAGTTGATGCTCTGGAACCCGGAGCCGATGCCCCGCTGCGCCAGGAACGTCCGCGGCTCCTGGTCTACCTTGAGCATGGCCGAGAAGCCGTCGAACCGGTCCACGGCACGCCCGAGCTCGTCGAGCATCGGCAGGTCGTAGGCGGTGTACTCGCCCTGGAACTCGACGTAGTCGAAGCAGCCGGAGTGGCCGATCAACTCCACGACGCTTGGCCACGGCGACGCCACCTGCGTGCCGAGAGTCGGCTCGCCGGCGTTCAGCTTCTCTCTGATTATGTTGGGTCGCATAGATAGCCTCCTTGTGGATCGGTTGTCAGATAGTGCGGTGGCGCACGGCGAAAGAGGGCGTTACGGGTCCCAGATCGTCGCGGCGGAGTGGGTGACGCCGTCGGACAGCGTGATGTAGTAGGCGGTGAAGACACCGCCGCCGTCGAGCTCCACCGATATCGGGTATCCGACGTCCGCCGCGCCGCCGGCCGGCTTGGGATTGAGCCGGCTGGCCGTGCCGCCGTCGGACCGCAGCACGACGGTGTTGTCCGTGTCCCAGCTCTCGCCGCCGTCGTGGCTGAATGCCGCGCGGACGCCCATCGGGTCCTTGCGGTAGCCGTAGGTGCACAGGATGCGGCCGTCCCGCAGCGCCAGCAGGTGAGGCGGGTAGCCCCAGATCTCGGTACGAAGCGGCAGCGACCAGGTGACGCCGCCGTCCGCTGACCATCGCTGCACCATGTAGGCCTCGTCGTGGTCCTTCGGCTGCGTGCGCGACATGGCCATGACGCGGCCGGGCGACACCTCCAGGAAGGCTGTCTCGTTGTCGTGCACTCCCCGGGCGCCCGTCCCCAGAGGATGTAGCCGCCACGTGACTCCCGCGTCCGCTGAGCGCCACACGTAGGTTCGCTCGTCTCTGTCGTGCCAGCCGTCCTCTCCCGAAGTGTCGGTGCCGTAGACGGGAACGAGCACCGTGCCGTCGGCGAGCTGCGTCCCGCGGCTGAACGACAGGAGGTATCTGAACCCGGGCACGGTCCACTCGCGTCGGCTCCACGTCTTGCCGCCGTCGGTCGAGCGCTGTGCGAACAGCTTCTGCCCGCCGACGAGAATCTTCCCCTCGCCCTCGAGGGTGACCCCGACCTTGGCGTAGCGTCCCAGCCGCTCGTTGGCGTCCCGCAGCCGCTCGACCGGCCACAGCTCCCACGCGGTCGCGCCGGCGCACAGGTAGCTGCCGTCGGGCATCACCGCGACGAAACGGTCTTCCTTCTCGCGGGTAGTGGTACCGGGCCAGCTCTGGGGGACGCCGGGGTCGTCCGTCGCGGACCAGGTCCGCCCCTCGTCCCGCGACTCCAACACCGTCCAGTCGCCCAGAAGGCCGACGGCCGGGTGCTGGCTGGCCGGGGACTCGGTGATACCCACCGTCAGCCGGCCGTCCGGGAGCTTTGCGGGCTGCGGCCACGGGACGTAGAAGCCGTCCCGCTTGCGGAGGACTACGTGTTCCATGGGCGCGTGCGGCGCGCTGCGGTCAGTCCGCGGCAGCGCGCCGCGGTAGCAGCTCCGACATGGGATATCGGCCTCAGTTTAGACGCCGCCCGGCGAGAGCTGCAGCTTCAGCGGGCCCTGGCGTTCGCCGATCAGCTCGCCGGCGCCCAGGATGTGACCCTCCATCGCCTCGAGTAGCTGTTGTCGGGTCGCTCCGGGAGCCAGATCGAGCACCGTGTCCAGCGCGTAGACCTCGAAATTGTACTTCTCGATCTCCTGCTTGGGATTGGAGCCGCCTCCGGGTACGGATGCATGTCTGCTGATGAGGGGCGGCGGGCAGGGTCCGAGATACCCGACTACGCCGGCGCCGTTGAGCCCCTGCCTGGCGCCGTTCTCCAAAGTCTCCAGCTCCTCGATGCCCTCTTCGAGCCCGGTCAGGTCGGCCGGCAGGTTCCAGATCAGCCAGTGGATCCAGAGCTCGTCCGAGGCCTGCGACTCGGTGCTGTGAACGATCACCGCGAAACTCTGCGTCCCCTCCGGGACGTCCGCCCAGTCGAGTGGCGGCGACAAGTTCTGAGCGTCCGAGCCGGTCAGCTTGCCCCGGGCGAACATCTCGCCGGCCTTGTCGGACTGGCCCGACCGGTCGACTTTGCCACCGATACAGGTGGCCTTGATGGGGATCCGCCTCTTCGCGTGGAAGACGGGGCTGGTGAAGGTGATGCTGAGCTCGACGTGTTGCTGGAACCGCTGTTGCAGGGCCGCCCCGCCGGCCGCGGCTTCGGCGGCGGAGCCTCCGGACCCGGCCGCGGCGGCGGCAGGCGGGGCGGTGTCGCCCGCGCCGCCGGCGGATTCTTCTCCGCTGGAGCATGCGGCGGCGATGAGCGCGCCGACAAGCAGAGTAGCCGGTATGACCAGGAGCGTTCGAAGTCGGTACATTGGAAAACCTCCCACCGGATCGCTTTCTCTTCGGTGCTTGGCCCCGGATTATATCGCCATCGCGCCGGGAGTGCGAGACGGCGCCGGGCTTCTGGTAGAATCGCGGGCACGCGGACGCGGCGCTCCGGTGAAGGACAAGCGCGGGAGGGTCTCATGCTCGACTTCGGCATTGTCGACACTCACGTCCACCTCTGGGACGTCGACAGGCTCAGATATCCGTGGCTGGACGACATCCCCCTGCTGAACCGCCCCTACCTGCCCGCGGACTTCCGCGACGCCCACGGCCCGATACCGGTGGAGAAGATCGTCTTCCTGCAGGCCGAGGTCGAGCCGGCGCAGTTCCTCGACGAGGCGCGGTGGGTGGCGTCGCTGGTGGACGAGGAGCCGCGGCTGGCCGGCATGGTGCCCTGGGCTCCCCTGGAAGATGGCGACCGGGCGGCGGACGCTCTCGACCGCCTGGCGGAGATTCCACAGGTCAAGGGAGTCCGGCGCATCATCCAGTTCGAGCCAGACTTGGGGTTCTGCCTCCAGGCGGACTTCGTTCGCGGCGTGCGGCTGCTGGAGCGGTACGGCTTCAGCTTCGACATCTGCATCTCCCACGTGCAGCTCGCCAATACCATCGAGCTGGTGCGCCAGTGTCCCAATATCCCGTTCGTGCTGGACCACATCGGCAAGCCCGATATCGCGGCGGGCCAGATGGAGCCGTGGAAGAGTGAGCTCTCCGAGCTGGCCCGGATTCCAAACGTACACTGCAAGCTGTCGGGCACGGTCACCGAGGCAGACCACCAGGCGTGGACTCGGGACGACCTGATGCCATACATCGATCACGTGGTCGAGAGCTTCGGCTTCGACCGCGTGATGTTCGGCGGCGACTGGCCGGTCGTGCTGAACGCCTCGCCGTACGCCCGTTGGGTGGAGACGCTGGAGCAGGCCCTCGCCGGATCGTCGGAGAGCGAGCTTCGCAGGGCGTTTCGCGACAACGCCATCGACTTCTATCGGCTGGACTAGGACGGCCCATGGCGCGCATGACCGGCAACAGGTTCATCGCGGAGACGCTGGCCGGCTACGGTGTCGACCACGTATTCTTCGTGCCCGCCGGCACGTACAAGATGCTGGCCGCGATGGAGGGACTGGGCATCCGGCGGATACTGGCTCACGCGGAGAAGGCGGCAGCGTACATGGCCGACGGCTACGCGAGGGCCAGCGGCCGCCCGGGTGTCGTCATGGCGCAGGCCAGCCCCGGCGCGAACAACCTGGCCGCCGGGCTGGGAGACCCCTACGTCGGCGTCAGCCCTGTTATCGCCCTCACGACGGCGCGGGCGCCCGAGGAACGGTACCGCCACGCCTACCAGGAGCTCGACCAGATGCCCTTCTTCGGGCCGGTGACGAAGTTCAGCGCGTCGGTCGACCGGGTCGACCGGATACCCGACCTGCTGCGGCAGGCGTTCCGGGAGGTCACCACCGGCACGCCGAGGCCCGCCCACCTGGACATCCTGACCGACGCCGCCGACGAGGAGGCCGACCTCGAGGTGGTCGTCGAGGATGCCTTCCGGCGCCTGCCCGCGTTCCGGCCCGAGCCGGACGCCGCCAGCGTCGCGGCCGCTGCGACGGCGCTGGCCGCGGCGGAGCGTCCTGTCATCGTGGCCGGCGGCGGCGTGATCGCGTCCGAGGCGTGGACGGAGCTGGTCGAGCTCGCGGAGAAGCGGTCCATACCCGTAGCCACGTCACTCAACGGCAAGGGAGCGATCGCGGCGGACCACCCGCTGTCCGTCGGCACCTGCGGCCTGTACTCGCGGTCGAGCGCCAACCGCGTCGTTGGCTCGGCCGACCTGGTCCTGTTCGTCGGCAGCCAGACAGGAGGCCAGGTGACCAACAACTGGACCGTACCTCCCGTCGGCACGCCGGTCATACAAATCGACGTCGAACCACAGGAGCTGGGGCGCAACTATCCGAACACGCTGGGCCTCCTGGGCGACGCCAGGATCACACTGCTGGTGTCGGACACCGGCCACTCGGGCATCTGGACCGGCGCCATGATGGACCTCGACAGGTCGGGCCGCACCTACGTCCGAGCGGCGGGCTCGCTCGGCTGGGGTCTGCCGGCGGCCATCGGCGCCAAGTGCGCGGTGCCCGACCGGCCCGTCGTGTGCTTCACCGGCGACGGGGGCTTCTGGTACCACTTCGGCGAGCTGGAGACGGCCGTGCGTTACGGGATCGACACCGTGACCGTGATCAACAACAACAGCTCGATGAACCAGGAGACCAGGGGCATCGAGATGGCATACGACGGCGATCCTCCCAGCTACGAGTTGATGACCTTCAACGACATCGACTTCGCGCGGCTGGCCGAGGACCTGGGCTGCTTCGGCGCCCGCGTGGAGGAGCCGGGGCAGATACGTCCCGCGCTGGAGGCGGCGTTGGCCTGCGGCAGGCCAGCCGTGGTCGACGTCGTCACCGACCGGACAGTCCTGCCCCCGCCGCCCTTGGTCCCGTGACCCTGTGAGCATGCCATGTCAGAGCTGACGCTGAAGCTGGACCACGAGGACGCATTCATTCCGGCCGTCTCTCCGCCGGGCGGGGCGCCGGGACGCACCGCGCCTACCACACAGGTGCTGGTAACGGTCGAGCAGTGGCCCGGCGACGTCTTCCGCCTGTGGGCTCCCGAGAACGTCGGGGGCCTCTGGCGCAACTGGGACTCCGGTGGGGCGCGTCAGCGGTTTTCGCGCGCCGACGGCGGCCTGACGTGGCGGCTGGAGGGCGAAAGCGGCTGGACCGCGGAGACGAGGCTGCGCGCCCGCGGCGCCGTGCTGACGATCGAGACGCGGGTCGACAACGGCTCGGACGTCCCGCTGTCGGACGTTTCGTCGACCAACTGCGTCCAGTTCAGGCGTGCGCCCGAGTTCGCGTGCGACGACTTCTCTCGAATATATGTCCGCGTCGAAGGGGAGTGGTCGTCGTTGGCCTCCCTGCGTCCTGGCTCCGACTATCCGCACTACCTGCGCCAGGACATCGTCCACCACGACGGCAGGGTTGGATGGGGTGGCAGCCTGAGCCACCTGTTCGAGTCGGTCCGCTCCGACCATCCGCTCATGGTGTGCGTTTCGAAGGACGGCCGCCGCGCCGTGGCGACCGCGTCGAGCGACTACGAGCACCTGTTCCACAACCGCGCGAATCCGGAGCTTCTGTGCATCCACAGCAGCCAGCACGGGGTGCCCGAAGTTGTGCCGGGCCGGACGGCCGCCTTCGTCCAGCACGTCTACTTCGTCGAGGGCGGCGTCCGTGAGTGCGTCAAAGCGTTCGAATCTGACGGCCCACCGGGACCGTAGCCGGCGCTCCCAGATGACGGCGCACCCGGCAAAAGCCACCCTCGGAGGCACCTTTGGTCGATGGCTGGTGGCCGGGGTAGCGGTTGCCTGGGTAGCCGGTTGGATGTGGTTCGCCCGCTACCATTTTCTTGACGACGCGCTGATCCATCTCCGCTACGCCGACTTTCTGTGGGAACGCGGCAGGCTGACTTTCGACGGTGTCGAGAGTAGCTACGGGACATCGAGCCTCCTTTACGTTCTACTTCTCGCTCCCCTGCACGCCGTTACGGACGCTCCGTTGGTGGTGAAAGTCGTTTCGTGCGTCTTCTACCTAGGACTGGTTACGCTGGTCTCCGCGCGGGCCGTCAGGTCTGCCGGTCTCCAAAGAGCGCTGTGGGCCGGTATTGCAATGGCCGTCGTCAGCCCAATGGGCGTCCGATGGCTGACCGACGGAATGGAGACCAGCTTGGTGGCGATCATGTCCGTGGCGCTACCCCTCATCGCCTACCGGGCTAGTGCCTCCCCGAGTACGCCGCTCCGTTACGCGGGGCTGGCGGTTCTCGGCGCGACCGTGTTCCTGCTCCGGGTAGAGATGGTGCTGCCGGTCGTGGCCGCGAGTATCGGCCTATGGCTTTGCAGTTCGAAGGCTCGGGAGAAAACTCTGTCGTCGGGCCCGCGGGTTCGCCGATTGGCTAGTGTCGCGCTGCGTGACAGCGGCCTCCTCGTTGGAGCCATCGTCTGCGGGTTAGTCATCTACGTAGTTTTCGGCCAGCTACTGCCGGACACTGCGGTGGCCAAGTCGGCCGGTTGGGGGGGGGTAGATGCGCTGCGTAGAATCAGCTTGTCCACTGCGTCGGCGCTGACTCTGGGGACGGGACTGTCGGTGCTGTGGGCCGCGTCGGCTGTGAGCGCCGCCCATGTCGCGTGGACAGGGCGGCGCGCCCTCCTCCCGCTTGTCCCGGCAAACGCAGTCATCGTGGTCGTTGTGCTTGGTGTCGCGGTGCGTGGTCAGGAGGTAGCGGGCTTCAGGAACATCATATGGGCGCTGCTGTTCATAACGGCCTGGAACGTCGCCAGCATCCCTGCGACGATCCAGTTGCCGGGAAAGATCAGGAGGGCGCTGTCGTGGCGCACGCTCGCGGGAAGAACCGCGATTCTGGGAGCGCTAGGATTGCTGGTGACCGCTTGGGCCGTCGAGGGCTATTTCGTAAAGCGAATCGTCGACGACCGGTCTCGGGCATACTCCGACATGCGGGAGCAAGATCTGGGACGCCTATCCGGTCTGCAGGGCGTGGCCTTCGATATTGGGTTCGTAGGCTACTTTACCCAGGGCGCGATATGCGACCTGAGCGGTCTGGTGAATGGGCCTGAGGCCGCACGGCTTTCCGAAGACGAGCGGGCGGCGCGTTGTGCCGAGCAGTCCCCTGTGTTCGCATTCCTCACGCCTTCGCAAGCCGGATTTGTGCAGAAGTACGTGGACATGAGCACGTGGGCCGTCTGCCACAGGTACGAGTTCACGAATCTACGTGTTCCGGAGCCCCACTATCTGCTCGTCGAGCCGCATCTGGCAGAACGGATATGCCCGCAGCCTGCGTCTACCTACGGCGAGGCCGATCTGGGTTAACCGGAAGGGCGAACCTGGCCGTCGATGTCGCGCGCGGTCGCACTTGACACGCGGTGCCGAACACTATTGAATCGATAGTATGGAAAGCCACGACCGTGACGTTTCGTGATGGAGGAGTTATATGACGAACAGAGTAAACGTGCTGCTGATGGGCCTGGCGCTGCTGGCGGCACTGGCCATCGGCTGCTCGAGCAGCGACGGCGGGGAAGAGGGCGGAGCGGCGGCGGCCTCCTCCGGAGACGAAGGGGCCGCAGTCGGCGATGCGTTGAGCGAGTACAAGCTGACCCAGGAGGTGGACTTCACCGCCATCGAGGTCACCAGCACCAGGATAACCCGGGTCAGGCGCATCGGTCTTCCGTATAGCTGCGCCACGGAGCGGAGCGCGACCGGGTTCGAGTTCGGCCAGAACCTGTCGCCGCCGCTAGCCTGGACCGGCGTCCCCGAAGGCGCCAAGAGCCTCGCGATGGTGGTGACTGGTACCGACAACCTGGTGTCGGTGATCGACCCGGCAGCGGGGACCAAGGCCAACGAGTTCACGCCGCCGTATGCTGAGCCGTTGAGGGTCCACTGGATCATGTGGAACATCCCGGTCGATGTGACGGAGCTGCCCGAAGCCATCGCCACGACGACCGAGGCGGTCTCCGTCGGAACGACGGCGCGGCAGGGAATGAACTACGACGGCTTCCCCGGGTGGTCCGGGCCGTGCCCGTCGCCCATCGGCCTCGCCAGGGAGTACAAGTCGACTCAGGGCGGATACAACTACACGTACGGCTCCCCGATGCGGGGTATCGACGACCTCTTCTTCCAGATCTATGCCTTGGACACGGAGCTCGACTTGGGGCCGGAGGCGACCAAGGACGATCTTCTGAAGGCGATAGACGGTCACATCATCGCCGCGGGCGAGCTGAACGGGAAGTACGCCCAGCGTCGGAAGTTCTAAGCGAGATGGTAGGCTCGGGCTGGCCGGAGCGCCGTCGGGACCGTCAGTAGACGCGCTCCAGCCGCCCCAGCGGCACCTCGATAAGAGTCGGCGCGTCCGCGGCGAGCGCCTCGCCCAGAGCGTCCTTGAGCTCGGTCGCGCCGTCCGCCGTGACTCCCCGGGCGCCGTAGCTCCGGGCCAGTGCGGTGAAGTCCGGGTTCTGTAGTTTCGTCCCCAGGACGTGGCCGTCAAACTGCTCGATCTGCGCCCTGAGGACGTTGCCGTAGGCGTTGTCGTTGAACACGATGACCACGACGTTGATCCCGTACTGCACGGCGGTCGCCAGCTCCTGCGAGTTGTACAGGAAGCCGCCGTCGCCCGACAGCACGACCACCGCTCTGTCCGGTCGCGCTATCTTCGCGCCTATCCCCACCGGGAAGGCGTGTCCGAGCGTCCCGTGGTGCGAGGCCGTCAGGTAGGTGCGGCTCTCGTACACGGGGAGGTAGTTGCGGCTGTAGTAGCCCATCTGGTTCATGCCCTGGACGACGATGCCGTCGTCCGGAACGGCACGGCGGACGGCGTCCATCAGCGAACGCTGAGGCTCGAGCTGGTTGTGCGGTGCGAACCGAACCTCTCTAAGTGCGGCTACCGTCGCGTCCTCCCCGCTGCGCGGGTCGCTCCGGCCGGGCGATTGTCGTAGCTCGCGGAGCAGCGCCTCCAGTGTCGCCCTGGCATCGCCTGTGATCCCGATGTCGCGGTCGTCGTAGGTCGACGTGCGCGCGCCGTCCACGTCGATGCGAACGACCCTCTGGCCGGCCGGCCTGTTGTCGAACCCGGTCCTCGTACCGACTGCGAGCACCGCGTCCCGCCGCGCTATCCAATCGCGCAGCGGTGCGTAACGGAGCTCCGCCAGTCCCAACGACAGGGGATGGCGGTCCGAGACGGCGCCCTTGCCGTTGGACGACGTGGCGACGGGCGCCTGGAGGTGCTCCGCCAGGGCGATCAAGGCCTCGGAGGCGCCGGAGACGTGCACGCCTCCGCCGGCCCAGATCATCGGGGACTTGGAGTCCAGGAGGAGTTGCGCCGCGCGTCGGACCAACTTCGGGTCGGCAGGAGCCGGCCCGTAGACCTCCGGCTCCGGCAGATCGACATCCTCCTCGGCTGCCAGAGTCGCCCACGGCCCCTGAAGCAGGACGGGGCCGGGGCGCCCGTTCTTCATCCGTCTCATCGCCTCCTGAACGGCGCCGGGAACGTCGGCGGGCCGCTCGACCCGGGCCGTCCACCGGGCCAACGGCTCGAACCATCCTGCCTCGTCCTCCCACTCGTCGCGGAAATTGCCGTCGCCGGTGATGACGAGCATGGGGGAAGAGAGGTCGTCGGCGGTGGCCATGCCGGCGAGTGCGTTGAAGACGCCGGGTCCGGGAACGACGATGGCCGCGGCTATGCCCCCTCCGGCCCGCGCGTAGCCGTCCGCCATGTAGGTAGCGGCCTGCTCGTGGCGTACGGAGACGTAACGGATCTCGGGGGTTTCCCAGAGCGCGTCGACCGCCTCGTACTGGCCCGCCCCGGGGATGCCGAACACGGTACGCACCCCTTCGCGCAGCATCGAGCGCGCCAGCGCCTGACCGCCGGTCATTCTCGTCATGTCAACTCAGCTCGCCGCCTACCGTCCGATGTCGGGGCGGCGGGCAAGTCGTTCTGTACGGAGTAGCTCTTCATTCCAGTGGGAGATGGACCGCCTCGCCGGTCTCCTCGGAGCGTATGATCGCCAGGGAGGCCTCCAGCGACGCCCGTCCGTCGTGTCCGTCGCACGAGGGCGTACGCCCCTCGAGGATGCTGTCTACGAACTCGCGCTGGTGGTCGCCCACCGGAGGAGAGTCGACCGTCGTCCAGCCGTCCTTGCCCAGACGCACCTCGTCCCCGATCTCGATCATTCCCTTCGTGCCGACGATCCGCCAGTCGCGGTCGAGGCCTCCCGGGTCGGAGGTGCCCTCGTTTATCGTGCCGAAGGCGCCTGACTTGAACCTGAGAGCGCCGATGGCGTTGTCCTCGCCGTCCCCGATGGACGAGTACACGCCCATGCCGACGCTGAAGACGGTTGCCACGTCGCTTCCGGTGAACCACCTGAACATGTCCGTGAGGTGGGTGCCCTCGTATACGAAGAAGCCGCCGCCGGACTTGCGCCACCGGCTCCATCGGTCGGGCGGCCCCGTGGGGCCGGACAAACGCCATCGCGGGTTCGCGCCCCGCATCCTCGTCCAGGTCGCCCAGATCACGTCCCCGATCTCGCCGTCGTCGATCAGCCGCTTCGCGCTGTGCTCGTTGGCGCTGTAGCGGTGCGTCTGGGCGAACATCAGGTTGACGCCCGACTCCTCGGCGGCTGCGATCATCCTGTCGCACTCGTCCAGCGTGACGGCGAAGGGCGTCGCGACCGCGACGTGCTTGCCGGCCTTCGCCGCGACGATGGTCGGATGAGCGTGGTGCACCGAGGGCGTGACCACCTCCACCGCGTCGAGGCCCGGCTCCTCGACCATCTCCTCGACGGTCGCGAACGCCTTGGCGCCGTACTCCGCGGCGACGGCCTCGGCCAGAGCCGGCACGACGTCACAGACGGCGATCAGCTCGGCGTCCTCCATCTCGGCTACTCTGGCCGCGAGCTGAGGGCCGCGGTGTCCGGTGCCCACGATGCCGATACCGACTTTGGCCATGTCAAGTCCTCCTCCGGGCGTATAGAGCGGGCCGCGGGCCTATCGAAGCCAGGGACGGTACACCCTGCCATCCTTGACCGTCATGACGTGAGCCAGGCGCTCCCGGCCCTGAACGGAGACGCCGAGGGCGTCCTTGAATGTGAAATCGGCCTCTTCCAGGCGCATCAGGATGAGGTCCCCTTCGGCGCCCGGGCGCAGCGTCCCCAGCGTTTCGGCCGCGCCCAGGACCTTCGCGGTCGACTGCGTGCTGAGCCCGATCACCTCGTCGAGGGATAGCCCGAGGTGCATAAACTTGGACAGCACCGAAACCTGGTCGTGGACCGGGCCCTCGACGTTGTAGACGTGCAGGTCGCTGCTGATGTTGTCGGGCCGGAAGCCATCTGCGAGCGCCTTCTCGGCCGTGTCGAAGGCGAAGCTGCCGGCGCCGTGGCCAACGTCGAAAACCACGCCCCGCCGCTGCGCCTCCGTGATTCCCGGCTTGACTCTGCCCGCGTCGTCTATCAGGCCCTCGGACCGGCCATGGAACGCGTGCGTGACGACGTCGCCGGGCCGCAGCATCGCGGTCAGCTCCTCCAGCGGCGTCCTGGTGTTGCCGACGTGGATCATGACGAAGCCGTCGAGCGCCTCGGCGGCCTCGATGGCCCGCGTCAGCGCCTCGACGTCGTTCTCGCCGGCCGTCTCTCGCGACAGCCGCGCCTTGATCCCCACGACGTACTCCGGATTCGCGAGGCCCGTCTCGACGGCGCGGTCGACCATCGCCCAGCGGAGGTCTTCTAGCTCGCCCACGGCCATGTCGATCATCCCCATGGCGGATATGTTCAGAAGCGAGTAGATGCGGGTGTCGGACGGTCCCAAGACGTACCTGCGGAAGGCGGGGAAGGTGGCCGCCCCGGCGGAGCCAGCGTCGACTATGGTCGTCGCGCCCTTCGCCAGGCTCGTCATGTCCGGGTCTATCCCGAAGTGCGAGACTCCCCAGAAGACGTGGACGTGCAGATCGAGCAGCCCCGGTGCGACGACGAGGCCGGCCGCGTCGACCACCTCCCGCGCCTCGTGGTCGCCTATCGACGCCTCCACTGCCGCGACCTTGCCGTTTCGCAGAGCCACGTCCCGGACGGCGTGCAGTCCCTGCGACGGGTCGACGACGGTACCGCCTTTGATCAGAAGATCGTACATCGGCTGCTCGGCCTCGCTGTTCGGGTTCGCTCCCGGACCGCTAAGGACGGGAGCGTCGCAACCCCGGACTGGGGAATTGCGGCGATACTACCATCTCTCCTTACCGATGGCGACTCGGCCGAGCGACCCCAACTGTTCGGAGCGATGGCTGATTCTAATGTAAGGTAGGCCGCCGGCGAGTTACTTCGCGTTAGCAGAGCACTTTTCCGTCGGCCCCCTTCCGAACCGGACGTGCGGCTTTCACCGCATCCGGCTCTCCAGTGTCTTTTGATGTCGGTGGTGTCTAAGTCCCCAGGCAACGGCCTTAAGCGTCAGCCCGACCACGATGGCGGCGATGCCCCCGATAATCGTGATAAGGCTACCAATGGAGGTGATGAACGCCATGAGGTCGAACACTCCGGCAACGGCAAACCACCATATCAGCCCAATGGACAAGCCAAACAGCAGGGCGAGCACCACACTCGCAATTGTGAGGAGGATGCCAATCCTGATGAGGTGCCGACTGAGCCTATGCACGGTAGCCTCGTACGCGTGGAGTCGCGGAAGGGATACCAGGCAGGGTCAGCAGAATGTCGACGGCGTGAGGGTAGGCCGGCCTTCGTCCAAGCATCGTCCAAATTACGGGCACTATCAGGGCGGCAACCGGGTACGTGACCAGCCGCCAGACGTAACCTTTGCCTTCGAACTGTTGCAATCCTGAGAAGGTGCCGAATACGAGCAGGCTGATCAAAGCCGCCTTCACGGCAAGATTGACCCAGAATGCCAGTGATTGGTTCCGCAGGCCTGAGACTAGCCGGGATCCGCTCATTGCAACTCCAGCTTAGTCGGTTTCTTCAGCTTGTCAACAACCACGGTCATTTGAGCAACTTGGTGGAATCGTAAGCGCCTACCGGGCCGTGAAGGTGTTCGTTTCGCCGTTTACGACGACGGTGTACTGCTCGCCGGGAGTGAAGTCCGATCCCAGGGGTATCTGGGTGGTCACGGCCGGCAGGTCGCGGGTGCACATCGTGTTCTTGTCCAGGACATTCAGGTGAGTAACCGTCACGCGTATCTCATTGCCCCCGCGCCGGTCGATGTCGTAGCCGTTGAACTTGGAGCACTTGCTTCCCAGCGGCAGCGTCGATATGACCGATACCTGGTATTGCACCGGGAAGGACTCGAGTATGACGATCTCGACCATCCGTATAGGCGACTCGGCCACGGCCGCCGCGGGCCACTCGGGGTCGCGGGCGACGAACGCGTTCGTGACCTGGCCGTTCACGACGACGGTGTACGTGACTCCTGGTTCGAAGTCGGCGCCGAGATCGACCACGCCCTCGTGCCTGCCGTAGATCGCCGTGCAGGCGACCGGGCCGGTGGGCATCAGGTTCGTGACCGTCACCTCGAGCACCTTGCCGCGGTGCTCCACGTGGTAGCCGTCGAACCTGGCGCATCCCGATGGCAGGCCGGACACGATCGACAGCGAGTAGCCCGTGTGGTCGCCGGTCACGACTACGGACTCGATCGGCGCGGGGGTGCTCGTCATTTCGGGCGCCGGGGTAGGGGACGCGGCGCCCACGCGCTCCAGCACCATGTCGACGTGGGTCGGGTTGCCCCGGGTGATAACGTCATACGCCGTGGTGTTTGTGAATAGCATCTGGCCCCGGTCGTTGATGGTAGCCCGCACCGCGTACGTGGCCCGCTCGTCGATGGCAGAAGGGTCGTACTCGATCTCGAAGCTGACGGGGACCTGGCCCGGGTTGGTGATCGTCACCTTGGCTATGGTGATCGAGGGCGCGTCCTGCAGCGACACGTCCCGAAGCTCGACCTCGACGGTCGCGTCGGGTCCCAGGGCCATCCGCTCCCGGTAGGTGATCGTTCCGCTGACCTTGCCCGTCCCCGCCGCCGGCTCCGGCGCCCCGGCCGAGAAGTTGGCGGCGGTGAATGCATACTCCTCGTCGGCCATGTTGGCCACGTAGTCGATGCTGACGTCCTTCGGGTAGCCCAGCCCGGGATCGTAGCTCACGGTAATCCGTGAGGCCTTGCGGTCTATACCTTCCTGGATCACGGCGAACAGACCGTCGATGGTCACGTAGCGCCCGAATCCGTCGTGTTCCGGCGTCTTGCCCGACTCGACGTACGTCACCGATGCGACGACTCCGTTCGCGACGCGGATCCTGACCGGCTGCACGTACTCTTGCGGGCAGAAGCAGAGCGGCGTCAGCTCGAACGAGTAGTCCTGTGGGCGGTTGGCTTGCCACAGGGCCCGGTGTTTGTCGAGCTCCGCCTGTGCCTCCCTGAGCGCGTCCGTGTTCCCTACGGCATCTGTCCGCCTGTCCAGAGTGGGCGTAGGCGGGTCGGCCGGCGTCGGGACCGGGCTGGCCGGCGCCGGGTCGGTCGCCATCGGGTCGGCCGACGTTGGGGCCGGGCTGGCGGGGGCGGTCTCACACGCGATGGAGAAGATCATGATCACGCCTGCGAGCAGGGCGATCATGGCGGTCAGTCTGGCGCTCATCTCGTCTATCCTCCAGTTGGGCTCGTCTTCCGGGCCCTCATCGATTATGACGAAATCCGACAGCGCTTTGTTCCCGCCCGTATATCGCCCCGTGTCGCGCGACAGCGGAAGGCTCTACGGTTGTCGCCCCTTTGGCCAAGCTCGTCATGTCCGGGTCGACCCCGAAGTGCGAGACTCCGCAGAAGACCTGAACGTGCAGATCGAGCAGGCCCGGCGCGATGATGACCTCGCGCGCCCCTGCGAAAGGAAGCGCCGGTCCGCGCGTGGCGGGCCGGCGAGCTCGGTCGGGGGTGTCGTACCTACTGTGCGGTGAAGGTCGTCGTCACGCCGTTGACGACGACGGTGTACTCCTCGCCGGGGGTGAAATCCGATCCCAGGGGTATCCGGGTGTCCAGGGCCGGCAGGTCGCGTGTGCAGGGCAGGTTCTTCTGCAATACCTCGAGGTGAGTAACGGTCACATGTATCTCGTTGCCGCCGCGCCGGTCGATATCGTAGCCGTTGAACGTGGAGCAACTGCTTCCCAGCGGCAGCGTCGACACGACCGAGAGCTGGTATTGCGGGGGGGAGGACTCCAGCACGTCGACTTCGACGCTCCGGATAGGCGAATCGACCACGAGCGCGAGGAACCACTTGGGGTCGCGGACGACGAAAGCGTTCGTTATCCGGCCGTTCACGACTACCGTGTACGCGACTCCTACTTCCAGGTCGTCGCCCAGGTCCACTTGGTCGCCGTGAATGCTGTAGATCGCCGTGCAGGCGACTGGGCCTGTGGGAACGAGGTTGGTGACGGTGACGTCGATGACCTTGCCGCGGAGCTCCACGTCGTATCGGCCGAATTTCGCGCATCCCGAGGTCAGGCCGGACACGATGGCGAGCGAGTAGCCGGCGGAGCTTTCGTAGCTCACGTCGACCGTCTCGATCGGCGCCGGCACACTGGACACTTCGAGCTCCGCCGACGGCCCTCCGGAAGAGTAGTCCGAGGCGGTGAACCGGTACTCCTCGTCGGCCCTCCTGGCGTCATAGTCCAGCTGGCCGTCCGTCGGGTAGCCGACCTCAGGGTCGTAGGTCACGGTGATCTGCGCGGCCTTGCGGTCTATCGCTTCCTGGATGGTGTCGAACAGGTCATCGATGGTCACGTAGCGGCCGTACCCTTCGTGCTCGGGCGCCTTGCCCGACTCGACGTAGGTTACGGATGCGACCGCTCCGCTCACGACGCTGATCCTGACCGGGTCGAGCAGCCTCTGCGGGCAGAAGCAGATGGGCGTCAGCACGTACGAGTAATTGTCCGCGTCGATTGCTTCCCACAGCGCCCGGTGCCTGTCCAGCTCGGCCTGGGCCGACCTGAGCATCTCCGGGTCACCCGGGACAGCCGTTGGCACCTCAGGAGCGATCGCCGTCGGGTCGGCTGGAGGCGGAGCAGCAGCAGTCGCCGTCGGGTCCGCTGGGGCCGGAGCGGCAACTGTCGCCGTCGGGTCGGCTGGCGTCGGGGCGGTGCTGGCCGGGGCGCCGTCGCACGCGATCGCGAGGACCATCAGCGCCCCGGCGAGCAGGGCGATCGTTGCGGTCAGTCTGGGGCTCATCTCGTGTCTCCTCCGGTTGCCTTGGCTTTCCGAGTCCATATATTCGTGACGGCGCATGGCCGCGTCTTGTTCCCGGCTATCCCTTCTCACAGTGTAGCGGGTACGGCCTCCCCATGACCGCCCATGATAGACTCCGGCTGCGGCCAGCCTGGGTCGCGCCAACCCCGGACGAGTCGGACGAGTCGGAGGGATACCGTGGACGCTGAAATCACCCGGTACGAGGCCCCGATCTCGATGGAGATGATCGAGGAGATATGGGCGATGTGGGAGACGGTGCCCGAGGAGGTGGGGGTCGGCGAGGACATCTCGTGGGTGCGCGACGAGCTCTCCAACGCGGTCAGGGCTGAGGATCGCAAGCTGCTGTACGTAGCCAGAGTCGACGGGAAGATGGCAGGCACCTCGGTGATCTGGGTGTCCCGGAGGGACCCGAAGCTGGCCGAGTTCGCGCTGCCCGGTACCGCGCCGGAGTTCCGTCGGCGCGGCATCGGACAGGCGCTGTTCGACGCCCCGGTCGCCGATTTCCGCGCGACGGGCGGCGAGTCGATCTTTCTCGGCGCGAGCAGCTACGCCTTCCGGACGTACATGCGCGCCGGCTATCACAAGCTGGTCGGCACGAGCGCCCTCGCCTACGTCGCCAGCGGCGAGTCGCCGGAAGCTTACCTGGTCGACTTCTTTCGCGGTTTGGGACCGGCCACGGTCGGGCCCGGCGAGCACGCCGACCGGACTCCCGCGGTGCCCCTGGTGCACACGCCGCACGACTGGCAGGTGATGGACGCCAACGTCGGCCTGCTCTCGCTCCGGTACAGTCAGCCCAAGGGGTTCTCAGGCCAGTCGGGCAGGTTCGTCGACCTGCTCGACAAGCCCGAGTCTACTTTCTTCGCCGCACGCGCCGGGGACCGCGGCAAGGTCGTGGGGCTCTCCACGGCAAAGCTCGCGGAGGGCGTGTGCTCGGTTGACGGCTTCACGCATCCGTACTACGAGGACAACTGGAACGAGCTGATCGAATCGGCCGCCGCCTGGGGCGCCAAGCGTGGCGCCAAGCGGTCCGCGGCCGTCGTCTCGGAGGAAGACTGGCGGAAGCGGGAGATGTTCGAGGCACTCGGGTTCGAGGCGGCCAGCAGGGGAGACGACTTCCTGCTGGACGGCATGCAGATGCGCGTCTACGCGAACGGCAAGAAGGTGCGCTCGATTCGGCTGGAGCGGCCCGAGGCCGGCCAGGGTTCTCCGAGATGAACGACCACGTGAGGACCCGCCCTGATATTTGGCGGGCCGGCATGGGGCGGGCGAGGTGATCATGCTCTCCCGTGATGAATGGAGCTACAAGGCCATCGACGGTGAAACCCTGCATAGTCTGCTCTACATGGAAGAGGGGCTGACCCTTGATTTCAAGAGAGAACAGTATCGGTTCAACAAAGCAACTGGCTCCGACAAGAGCGAATTGCTGAAGGACATACTCGCCTTTGCCAATACTCAGCGCTACAGTACCGCCTATATCCTGGTCGGCGTGGAAGAAGTGAAAGGCGGGCGCAGTGCGGTCGTCGGTGTCGATGACCACGACCACCTGGAAGATGCCAGCTTACACCAGTTCGTCAATGGCAAGACGAACAGGCCGGTCGATTTCAGCTACTCGGCACAGGCCATCGAAGGCAAGACTGTTGGAGTCATCAGCATACCGATTCAGCAACGCCCCGTTTGGGTGGAAAAGACATATGGCGTGGTGAAGGCTAACGAAGTGTGTATTCGAGACGGTAGCTCGACGCGGGCTGCTTCCCCTGATGAGATTGCCGCCATGGGCCGCGGCAATCCGGCAAGGCTTCAGGTGCAATGGGGAGACGCGACGCGACGAACCGTCTACCCGCCCGACCATGTGCATCGCAATACGGGCCTGAAGCTGCCGGACCAGTTCCAGACCTGGGAGGGTAGAAGCGGAGACTACGATTTCAAGGCCTTGGCCTGGAAACTCGGGATAGACCCAGCAGTATATGACGCTGGCAGGTTCAGTTGGGCGCGGGAATGGGCAATATACAAGCCGTTGGGGCTCTGCTTCTACAACAGCAGCGGTTCGGTAGGCGAGAACGTCAGATTTACCGGCATACTTGAAGACAGAAACCAGTCGCGGTTCGAGCAATCCGACGACACACCTGGTTGGCGCTTCGGTGGCGAGAACTTCCAACTGGAAGACGACAAGAAGATTCAAACTGCCCCGAGCGGAGATGGTCTTGAGATCGCCGTGGAAGTCGGCCATATCCGCCCCGGAGAATATGTTTGGGCAGGGCAGGGCGTTCGGTTTTCGACAAAGACAACCGGGACATTGACGTGGAAGGTAAGGTTCGTAGCAGACAATCTCCCGGAGCCGATCGAGTATCCGCTCTCTCTCCAAGTCGAATATGAAGAACGAGGGATACAGCGGGAAGACGTGGAGTTCCCCTCCGGGCCACCGGACGCGGGATGGCTGCCGTAGGGTATACAGCTTCCTCCTATAGCCGGTCGATGGAGCTAGATCAGCTACGGCATCGAGCACCGTATGGGACGAGAGGATGTCCAAGATAGGCCATAGTGCATCAAATGGACCAAGTTAAAGACTTCTCCGACAGTCGAAATAAGGCTTTCTGCGTCCACTGCGGGGATTGGCTCACGGTCGGGGAATCCAGCAAGGATCACGTTCCCACCAAGGGTCTCTTGGATCCTACTCATACTGACCATTTGCCCGTCGTGAAGGTATGCCGACCCTGTAACTCTGGATTCGCGGCCGACGAAGAGTACCTGATCGCTTTTCTCGGGTCAGTGCTCAGCGGTTCCACAAGACCAAATCCGGTTCGATTCCCCAAAGCTGTCGGCATTCTAGATCACAGTCCTCGGTTGCAGGATCGTATTGAGCGTTCTCGAACAGTTCAAGGGACTCTATGGGGCGATACCGAAGTCCTATGGAGGGCTGAAGTCGACCGCATAGAACGAGTCACCGTGAAAAACGCGCGTGGACACGTTCTCTACGAAATCGGTGAACCGATGTTTGAGCAGCCTTCTCACGTATCCGTACGCCCTATGCCGGCAATGACAAGACGACAGGTAGAGCAATTCGAAAACATACCGCCTCTAGTCGTTTGGCCGGAAGTGGGCAGCAGGATGATGATGCGCGGAATTCTCACCTACGAACACTCGGAAAATGGCCGGGAAGGCTACATTGATAGTGGCTGGATAGATGTTCAAGATGGCGTGTATCGCTATGCCGTCATTCCGCTCTCAGGACAGGTGCTCGTCAAGACTGTCATCTATGAGTACCTGGCGGCTGAAGTAGTCTGGGATTACTGAGATCAAGGACGAGCGCGCATCGTGGGACCGGCTGATTCTGGAGCACTCCACGCGCATGGAGAAGATGGACGATGAAATCGTTTGGCAGGATTACCGTCGATCCCGCCGTCATGGGCGGCAAGGCGTGCGTCCGGGGTATGCGCGTAACGGTCGGGACGGTGGTGGGCCTGTTGGCGGCCGGTCGCTCGCACGCCGAGATACTTCGAGCCTATCCGTATCTCGAACGGGAGGACATCGACCAGTCGCTGGCCTACGCCGCCTGGAGGCTGGAGGAGCGCGAAGTCCCTCTCACGCCGTGAGACCGAACTAGAGTAGCTGCCTCTCGCCTGTCTCGGACGCGCGCTCTACCGCGTCCATGAGCCGGTGCCTCGTCAGCCCGGTCTCGAAGTCCGGCACCCGCGCCTCTTCGCCCCGGATGACCTGGCCGAACCTGCGCCACATCTGCGCAACGGGGAACGCCGCTCCGAGGTCCGCGGCCTCCGGCGCCCAGGTCAGCCTGTCCGGCACGTCGATCTCCGTCATGGCGCCGTCGCCACGCCTGCCGCCGCGCAGCCGCAGGGTGCCCAGCGAGCTCGTCTCGGAGGCGTCGAGCCGCAGCGTACCGTCGCGTCCGTAGATCTCGGCCCGGTACCCGCTGGCATGGGCCGGTACGCTCGCCACGTGCGCCGACATCACGGCGCCGCCCTCGAGCCGTCCGGAGACGAGCACGTTGTCCGCGGCGGTGACGTCGATCGTGTTGCCTGAGGCCGGGTCCTCCCAGCGGTCGACCGTGGTCGCGACGACCGTGGACACCTCCGTGAATTCGCCCAGGACCATGCAGAGGGCGTCCATCAGGTGGCCGAAGCCCACCGTGAAGACGTTCGCGCCCGACGCTCTGTCCGCCCGCCACCACGACGACGGCGCCGCGTCCAGGACGCCGGACTGGTACCAGCTCATGCTGCACGACAGCACCTCGCCGGCGTACCCGTCGTCGACGAGCTCCTTAAGTCTCAGGTAGATCGGCGTCAACCGCTCCTGCAGGCCGACCATCGTCCGCACGCCCCTGGCGCGGGCAAGGTCGGTCATCTCCCGCGCCTCCCGGAGATTGGCTCCCAGGGGCCACTCGGTATAGACGTGCTTGCCCGCCTCCAGCGCATCCATCGTGAGGCGGTGGTGGTCCGGCACCTTGACCGACACCGCGACGGCGTCGAGGTCGGCCCGTTCCAGCATCGTCCTGTGGTCGTCGTAGGACTCGGCTGCGCCGAACTTCTCCGCCGACTGCAAGGCCGACTCCGCCCGTGTCGTGCACACGGCGGCGAGATCGAACTCCGGAAGCGTCCGCAGCGCCGGCAGGTGCGACTTGGCGGCCCAGCTTCGCTCGGCGTTCGCGCCTATGACCCCTACTCGGATTCTTTGTGACGTCATGTCTGCTCCGGTTGTGGTGCTCGTCGGCTTCGAGGCTGGGTCGATGTTATGAACGCCGGGTCAGGCCGTCAAGTCCAGGCGCGGCCGGTTCCAGGGCCTTTCGGTTGTTGGACACGGTGCGATTGGTATGGCGCCGATCAGCCTCGTCCCGACCCTCTCGCCGAGCGCAGCCGCGAGCCGATTTCGTGAAATGTGTCCCATTTCGTCCCATTATGTCTCATTCCTATCTGAGAGATGAGACACCTGGCCGGAAAATGGGACACCGGGTGTCTCACTGACCCTATCTGAGGCGGGACACCGGGCGACACGATGAGACACCGATGTCTCACGGCAGCGGTCGTATGTGCGCCGCGAGGGAGCTCGAGCTATCTGCTGGCGAGTGGTTGTCACGAGCACAGAGTAGCACGGATGTACTGCCAGGCGCAAGAGGGACTGTCGAGGGGTGCCTGTTCAGACTCGAGGAGATGGACTCGGCGGGGGACTTTCACCAACGATGAAAATGATGCTGCACCGGAAGGCGGGTTGCAAACCCGCCCCTACGCCTACAGGGAGAGGCCGCCTACGCCAGCCAGGGCCACACGCAGGTCGGCCAAGGTTTTTTCTCGGAGAAGCGCTGAACAGTTACGTCGAGGGCCGGTTCGGAGTCTACGCGCGGCCGCGGCGCAGCGCTCGGCCGGGTAGGGCGCCTGTGTGCTTTCCCCACTCGATGACGGACTCGCCGTTGACTATTACATGCTCGACACCCTCGGACGTCTGCCGAGGCCGCTGGCGCGTCGCGTGGGCCTTTATCGTCTCAGCGTCGAACACGACTATGTCCGCCTTCATTCCGTCGCGTATCAGGCCTCGATCCGAGATGCCCAGCCGCTGCGCCGGGTACCAGGTCATCTTGCGTATGGCCTCCGGCAGCGGCAATCTGCGCTCCTCACGCACGATCTCCGAAAGGATCTGCGGGTACGTCCCGTAGGCCATCGGCACCGGGTAGTCTCCGATGAGGAGGGCGTCGCTGCCGACCATCTGCAGCGGGTGGACCACGAAGTCGGAGATGGTGGCCGGGTCGACGTTGGCGGTGAAGTAGGAGACCTGAAGGTCCTCGTCCAGCAGCAGGTCGCACAGTGCGTCCACCGGATGGCTGCCCATGTCGTCGGCTACGGCGGCCAGCGACCAGCCTTCGTACCTGCGGTTGTGCGGCTGCTCGAAGTAGGTCAGCCACATCTCGTCCCAGCCGCGGCCTCGCGGGACCGTCTCCGTTCTCAGCCTGTCGCGGGCATCCGGCGACCGCAACGTCTTTCGAAGCCCGTCGGGGCCGCCGTCCTGCGTCCACTGCGGCAGGACTATCGTCGCGCGGGTCCCGCCGTAGGGGTATGGGAAGCAGTCGAAGGTGACGTCCAGGCCCTCGTCCCGCGCGTCCTCGACGAGGTCGATTATCGGGCCGCTGCCGCCGGGGTTGGTCGGTCGACGGAACATGTGCGTTACGTGCACCGGGACTCCGCTGCGCCGTCCGATCTCGATTGCCTCCTCGAAGGGGTCGAGGTAGCGGTCCCCCAGCGAGTAGCGCACGTGCGTATGGTAGATGCCTCCCAGCCTGGCTGCTTCGGCAGATAGCTCGACGAGCTCGTCGGTGTCGGCGAAGCTGCCGGGCGGATAGTCGAGCCCGGTGGACATGCCGACAGCGCCCTCCTCCATGCTCTCACGCAGCACAGCCTTCATGTTCTCGATCTCGCCGCGGCTGGCCCGGCGGTCGGTCCAGCCGGAGGCCGCGATCCGGAGCGGGGAGTTGCCCACGATGTAGACGACGTTCACGGCGACTCGACGGTCGAACAACGCGAGGTACTCGGACACCGACGACCAACGGTCCTGGAGCTCCGGCCTGCCGTCGAGTCCGGAGTTGAGGTCGATGAACCGCTCGAGATCGTCCGGCGACTGGAAGGGGGCGTATGAGTTGCCGTCGATGCCGACGAGCTCGGTGGTAACGCCCTGGTGCACCTTCGGCATGTGTCTCGGATCGGCCAGCAGCATCAGCCCCGAGTGCGAGTGGACGTCTATGAACCCCGGGCAGACGACCTTCCCGGCGGCGTCTATCGTCCGCGCCGCGGGAAGGTCGGAGATATCGCCTCGTATGACCGTCAGGCTGTCGCCCTCGACGCCGACGGCGGCGTGGAAGCCGGCGTTTCCCGTGCCGTCTACGACCAGGCCGCCTGTTATGAGCAGATCGAGCATTGCTTGTGACTATCCGGCTGAAGTGTCTCGTGGCGTCCTAGCGTAGCATCCCGTGCGGGCGCGAGCCACAACGATTCCGCCATGTAACTGGTCAGAGTTGAGGGGACGAATGTCCCTTCAGACCCTGGATACCCGCCTTCGCGGGTATGACGGTGCTCTGGCTATCGAGAGTTTCTCACGAGGTCTGAACAGTTACTCCGCCATCTGGGGCAACCTGGATTCCCCAACTGGTTGGGCCGGCTGGCGTGACGGACTGCTTCTGGCGTCATAGTGGCGCATTCTGTCGGGGATGGGTTCCCGCCTTCGCGGGAACGACGAGTTGGGGCGTGGCTGAGGGGCGCGCATGGGTGTTACACTGTCGTTCGTCTTCCCGCCGGCCGAGGCCAGCATCAGGAGTTTGTAGCTTGCATCTCGTCGTCGACGGTTACGGGGCCGATCCCGAGAAACTGACCGACGAGGACCTGCTGTTCGCGTTCCTGGACGAGTACCCGGCCGTGATCGGCATGACGAAGATGATTACGCCCCAGGTGTACACATACCGGGGCAAGACGGTCGAGGACTGGGGCCTGTCCGGGTTCGTCCTTATCGCGGAAAGCCACATCAGCGTGCACACCTTTCCGGACCGTGGCTACGTGAACATAGACATATTCTCGTGCAAGGAATTCGATTCCGACGTCTCGCTCGAAGACGTGAAGAAGACCTTCGGTCTGAGCAACGTCCGCGTGTGGACGATGGACCGGGGCGTCGAGTTCAGCAACCCCCGCACCGCGTTCGGCGGGATGGTGCGCGAGAGGGTAGGGCTGATCGGCTCCGGCGGGCCGTCGGATGGCTGACGGACGCCCCGATCCCCTCGAGGGTGTGGCGAGGCACTGGGACACCTTCCTCGACACGCATCCGGACGAGGTCAGCCTGGAGGATGCGCGCGTCGCCCTCGTCCCGGTACCCTACGACAGCACGACCTCCTATCGTGGCGGGGCCAGACACGGCCCGGCGGCGATCGTCACGGCGTCGAGACAGCTCGAGGACTACGACGTGGAGCTCGACCGGGACATCTCGGAGGTCGGGATATATACCGTGCCTGAGATCGTCCCGAACGTCAGCGGGCCGAAGGCAATGATCGACGTCGTCGAAGAGGTGGTGACGCGATTGGCCGCTCCCGACAGGCTGGTGGGGCTGCTGGGCGGCGAGCACTCCATCACGGTCGGCGCGGTTACCGCTCTCGCGGCCTCGCACCCGGACATCAGCGTGCTCTACCTCGACGCTCACGCCGACCTGCGCGACGAGTACATGGGTTCCCGGTGGGGCCACGCGTCCGTCGCGCGGCGGCTGCACGAAGTGTGCCCGCTGGTCGAGGTGGGCGTACGCAGCCTCAGCCTCGACGAGCGGCGCTTCATCCGCGACAACGAGGTCCCGGTCGTCTTCTGGCCGCCGGCCAACGGCAACTCGCAGAGACTCGCGGAGACGGTCATAGACGCGCTGACGCCGTCCGTCTACGTGAGCATCGACCTGGACGTGCTGGACCCCGCCCTGATGCCGGCCGTGGGGACGCCTGAGCCGGGAGGGATGAGCTGGCACGACCTGATCGGGCTCGTCAGGGCGGTGGCGCGCGAGCGCAAGATCGTCGGCTTCGACGTCACGGAGCTGAGTCCCGGGGAGGGCCCGGAGGCTGGCGCGTTCACCGCGGCCAAGCTGGTGCAGAAGGTTATCGGGTACGCGGTACCTGCCGCGTAGCTTTCCAGGCGCGCGGTTTGGCCCGAACCGAGAATAGGGACGGGTACCGAGGCCGGCTCAGTCGAGTATCTGGGACAGGAAGAGCTTGGCCCGCTCGTTCTGGGGGTTGTTGAAGAAGTCGTTGGGCGGGGCCTCTTCGACTATGTTGCCCTCATCGAACATGATCACCCTGTCGGCGACTTCCTTGGCGAAGCCGACTTCGTGAGTGACGATGATCATCGTCATGCCGGACGTGGCGAGCTCGCGCATGACGTCCAGGACCTCCTTGATCATCTCGGGGTCCAGGGCCGAAGTCGGCTCGTCGAACAGCATGATCTTGGGCTGCATGGCGAGCGCCCGCGCTATCGCCACCCGCTGCTGCTGACCGCCCGAGAGCTCGGCGGGGTACTTGTCTGCTTGCTCGGGGATGCCGACCCTCTCCAGGAACGCGTGGGCCGCCTCCTCCGCCTGCGCGCGGGGCCATTTCCTGACCTTCATCGGCGCCAGGGTGATGTTGCTCATCACGGTCAGGTGCGGGAACAGGTTGAACGACTGGAACACCATGCCGACCTCTCTTCGGATGGCGTCGATGTTCCTGACGTCGTTGGTCAACTCTATATCGTCGACTACGATGTCGCCCCGCTGGTGCTGCTCGAGGCGGTTTATCGTGCGGATGAAAGTGGACTTCCCGGAACCGGACGGGCCCAGTATCACGACCTTCTCGCCCCGGCCCACGGACGTCGTGACGCCCTTGAGCGCGTGAAACTCGCCGAACCATTTGTGGACGTCTCGACAGACGATGATCGATTCCGTCGTGGCTTCTCTGATCTCAGTCACGGTGGCCCTCCGCGGTTACGCCGGCTAGCGCTGGCCGACGCCCATGTGATGCTCTACGCGTTTGCTGACGTACGACATGCTGTAGGTGAAAATCCAGAAGACGATCGCCAGGAAGACGAACACCTCACGTGGGTTGTCCAGGTATTCCGGGTTGCTGGTGACGAACGCACGGCCTATCGCGACGATGTCGAGCATGCTGATGATGTACACCAGTGTGGTGTCCTTGAATAGCGAGATGAACTGGCCGACGATCGCCGGGATGACGTTGCGAATGGCCTGTGGCAGCGATATGAGAAGCGTCGTTTGCCAGCCGGGCAGCCCCAGCGCCCGGGCGGCTTCGGCCTGGCCGGGGTGCAGGGCCTGCAGTCCTCCGCGGATGTTCTCCGCCATGTACGCCGAGCTGAACAGGGTGATGATGATGGCGGTGCGGCTCAGCGGGTTGAGCGGGAAGTTTTCGGGGAAGGCCAGCGGCACGAGCGTCTGGGACATGAACAGCAGAGTGATCAGCGGCACGCCCCTGAACACCTCGATAAAGACTATGCATATCACTCTGACGACCGGCAGGCCGCTGCGACGGCCCAGAGCCAGGGCGATGCCGATGGGAAGGCTGAGCGTGATGCCTATGACCGCCAGGATCAGATTCAGCATCAGGCCGCCCCAGTCGTTGACCGATACGGGCTGCAGCCCCGGCACTCCGGACAGCCCGCGGAGCAACACAATGGCCAGTACGAACGCGGCGACGCTCAGTATGGCGAGCCTGCGCGGGGTCCTGAGCGGCGTGTAGGTCGCCACGGCCCAGCCGAGGGCGGTGGCGGGCGCGCAGGCCAGGAGCAGTAGGCGCACGTCCATACCCATCTCGTCCAGGCCGTACGGCAGGAAGGCGAATGCCGCCGCCACCACGGCAACGACTATGGCGGCGAGCCGTGCGGTGCCGCCTCCGGCAATTCCCCAAGCCACTCCCAGAACCGCCGCGACCATGATCAGGCCGGCCTGGGGCCGCCAGAAGCAGTTCTGTCCCGCGCAGGCGGCTACGGTGTTGTACGGACCGATGACGAACCGGCCGCCCAGGGCCGAGATCACGGACCAGTCGGCGTCTCGGAGAATCCAATCCAGGGCGAACCACAGCCCAAAGGCCAGCGCGGCGCTACATATGACGGTGAGCAGCGCGTCGTACCATGTGCCGAACAGGTTTTCGCGGGCCCAGCCGGCGGGGCCAACGCTCATGCGCGGAGGCCTGGTCAGCGTATGGTCGTAGCTCGCGGCCATTCCGTCAGCCTCCGGTGAAGCCGATGCGGCGGTTGTACAGGTTGCCTATCAGCGACCACGTCAGACTCATGGCCAGGTAGGCCGCCATGACCATGATGAAGATGGAAATGGCCGATTCTCTCTGTGTCATGGTCTTGGCGACGTTCATCAGGTCGGAGTATCCGATGGCGCCGGCGAGGCTGCTGTTCTTGGTGAGGTTCAGGTACTGGCTGATGAGCGGCGGGATGATGACGCGGAGCGCTTGGGGGAAGGTCACTTCCCGCAGGACGCGCAGCGGCGACAGGCCGAGGGCCGATGCAGCTTCGGTCTGGCCTCTGCCGACCGACGTTATCCCGGCGCGCACGATCTCCGCGATGAAAGAGGCAGTGTACGTCACCAGTCCGACCAGCAGGGCCAGCAATGCGGCCGGCGCGGTAAATCCGCCGACGATGTCATAGAATCGGCCTCCCTCCGTCGGCGTCGATATGACGAATGGAGATTCGCCGGTGACGGAGGTCACGACCAACCATGCCGCGGCGCCGATGACGACCGCGGCGACACATCCGGCCAGCACAGGGTACGACGCCTTCCCGCTCTCGACCTCGCGCCGCGTCAGCAGCCGGTGAACGCCGATGCCGGAGATGACGGCAACAGCCGCCATTGCAAGCCAGGCCAGCGCCGCGTACAGTCCATTCCCCGATATCCAGGGAATGGATATGCCCCTGTTGCTGATGTAGAGGTAACCCTCGATGGTGTAGCCCTCGCGCGCCTCCGGCAAAGCGAGCCAGGCGTAGAAACAGAAGAGCAGGATGATCACCAGAGGCACGTTGCGGAAGACCTCGACGTATACAGCGGCCAGCTTCGAGACGAGCCAGTTGCTCGACAGCCGGGCAACGCCGATGACTACCCCCACCACCGTGGCGAAAATGACCCCGGCCACGGCGACGAAGACTGTGTTGACGGCCGCGACGAAGATTGAGTAACCGTAGCTGTCCGATGCAACCCAGGGGAGGAAGGTGTGGCCTATGCCGGTCTGGTACGCGGTGGAGAGGAAGCCGAAGCCATACGGGATCTCACGTTCCTGAATCGCGGTGCCGACGTTCACGAAGAACCAGACGACAAGCGCCACCACCACAAACCCGGACACGATCTGGGACATCCACTGGAGGACTTGGGCGTGACGCCAGAGCGGGATGCCCTGGTAGGTCAGATTTCGCGCTATTGACGACATGCGGCTTTCAGAAGCTCCCGGCCGCGGCGCTGCGCGATTTCGCGGCATCGCCGGACGTTGCGCCCTTCCGAATCCGGTCCATCAGACAAGAGGGGCTGGCCGGAAGCCGCTTGTGGTGCGCGCTTCCGGCCAGCCCCGGCGGGGTCTCTCTACCTCAGGGGCGCGGCGTATATCTGTCCGCCCTTGGGGCAGTCGCCGCAGGGGGCGTCGGCCCACAGGGCGTTGCGCCCGTTCTCGCGCGGCAGGCCGATGCCGTCGGGTCCGAGGTGCCGCTCGTATATCTCGCCGTAGTTGCCTACTAAGCGAATCACGTCCTGCGCCGCCGTGTTCTTGAGGCCCAGGCTGTCCTGGCCGAACGAACCCTCGAGTCCGAAGAGGCGGTCGACCTTCGCGTCACCGGTTGTGGCCGTGGGCACGTTCCCCGAGCCCACGCCGTATGCCTCGGAGTAGATGAGGATGCTCATCACCGTCTTGACGATGTCGAACCACTGGTCGTCGCCGTGCGGGACCACCGGTCCGAGAGGCTCCTCGGAGATCGTCTCCGGCAGGATGACGTGGTCGGCGCGGTTTTCGAACGCGCTGCTGATTGCGGCGAGCTGCGAGCGGTCGTTGGTGAACGCGTCGCACTGACCCGCCTGGTAAGCGGCCACCACCGCGTCGGTGCCCTCGAAGGTCAGCGGCCTGATGTTGAGGCCGTTCTGGGTGGAGAAGTCTTGCAGGTTCAGCTCCGTGGTCGTGCCGAGAGTCACGCAGACTGTGGCGTCCTTGAGCTCGAGGGCGCTGGAGACGCCAAGGCTCTTGTTGACCAGGAAGCCCTGCCCGTCGAAGAACATCGTCTGGGCGTAGTTGCCCCACTGCGCGTCGCGTGAGGTCGTCCAGGTGACCGTACGCACCAGCATGTCGACCTCGCCGGACTGCACCGTCGGCCCGCGCTCGGTGGCCGAGATCAGGCGAATCTCGAAGGCGTTCGCGTCCCCGAGGGTGGCCGCGGCCAGCGCGCGACAGAGGTCGATGTCGAAGCCCTTGTTGTTGCCGGCCGCGTCGATCGATCCGTAGCCAGGTACGTCATTGCGGCTGGCGCAAATGACGTGGCCCCGCTCCTTTACCGCCTCCAGCCGACTTTCCCCCTCCTCAGAGTCAGTACATGCGACCAGCGCCATCAGCGAAGTCGCGAGGGCCATGATCAAAAATATCAATCGAGTGCTCAAGGGTCACCCTCCTATTCCACGTGTCCCAGTTGCCGACGAGCCGAACGTCCAAATCAGACGGTTCCTTCAGCGCGGCATTATATACCACATAACGCGATAACGCGCCCGCGTGAAGGTGGGACGCGTGTAAATAGACGCGTGTGAAGGCCCGCGTGTACGCTAATAGGACGCAATTCGTCCTGGCGACGTCTCCGGCGCGTGCCCGAGCTTGCGGATCGGGGTCGGGGACTGGCCCGGCATCGCTGACCCCCGTGGGCTGTATAATTCGGCATGATCGAAAGCATGCGGGGGACTGGATGACCACAGCGGCAAACGGACCGGCTCGATCACCCAAGGAGGGCGCCGTCGTACGGCAGCTCGGAGACGGTATGGTTCTGCGCCGCGGCAGGGTCGAGGACACCGAGGCGCTGGCCGATTTCACCGCGATGCACGTCGGCCCCGAGGCGCCCGACGAGGGTATCAGGCACTGGACGCGCGACCTGATGAAGGGCGACCTTCCCGGTTTCGGCCCCCAGGACTTCACGATAGTCGAGGATAGCCGCACCGGGGCCATCGTGGCCACGATGAACCTGATCTCTCAGATCTGGTCCTACGAGGGCGTCGAGTTCCCCGTCGGCCGCATCGAGCTGGTGGGAACCCACACCGACTACCGGCTGCGCGGCCTGATGCGCGCGCAGCTCGACACCGTCCATCGGTGGAGCGCGGAGCGCGGCGAGCTGGTCCAGGGCATCACCGGCATCCCGTGGTTCTATCGCCGATTCGGCTACGAGATGACGATGGAGCACATGGGCGGACGGATCGTCGCAGTCGAGGACGTGCCCGGTTTACCGCCGGGCGAAGTGGAACCGTACACGCTTCGCGAAGCCACAGACGACGACATCCCGTTCCTCGCCAGGACCTATAGGCGCTCGACCGAGAGGTTGGTCGTCTCCTGCGTAAGAGACGAGGAGATGTGGAGGTACGAGCTGGTCGGGAGGGGCGAGGGCTCCATGTTCCGGTTCGACATACTGGTCATCGAGTCTGCGGATGGACTCCCGGCCGGGTATGTGCTCCTGATGCCGGGGCTCGACGACGGCGTGATCACGTCTATGGCGTACGAGGTCGCCCCCGGCTTTTCGTGGCTATCGGTTACGCCCTCGGTTCTCCGCCAGATTCGGGAGATCGGCGGCCAACGGTCAGGGGGAGGGCCCCTCGCCGCCATCCGCCTGGGCTTCGGGTCCGAGCACCCTTCCTACGAAGTCGCCAGAGATGCGCTGTCGCGCTTCGAGCGGCCGTATGCGTGGTTCATCCGGGTGCCGGACGTGCCGGGTTTCGTCAGGCGCGTCGGACCCGTTCTCGAACGCCGCCTGGCAGAATCCTTCGCAGCGGGACACACGGGCGAGCTTTGCCTCAGCTTCTTCGACAGCGGGCTCAGGCTGGCCTTCCGTGACGGCAGGCTGATAGTCTCGGAGAGATGGCTGCCCGGAGCGCGGGACAACCGGCTGGCGCCAAAGGAACGCGACGCCCTCTTCCCCGGCCTCACCTTCCATCAGCTGCTGTTCGGATTCCGCTCCGCCGAGGACCTGGAGTACGCGTTCCCGGACTGCATTGTCAGCTCCGATCGTTCTCGGTCGCTCCTGAACGTGCTCTTCCCCAAGCGCGCTTCGCGCATCTGGGGGCTAGAGTGACGGCGCCCGGCCGCGAGGACGACGCCGGGGACGTTACCGACCTGGGCGGCGGCCTTCTCCTCAGAGGGGCTACGGTGGACGACACCGAGCCGATCGCCGCGTTGATCGCGGACAGGGGCGGCGACATCGCCGAGCCCCGTGGACCCATCCCGACCTGGACTCGCGACCTCATGGCCGGCAACCTGCCGGGCTTCTCGTCCGGCGATTTCACCGTCGTCGAGGACGCGCGCACCGGCCGAATCGTCTCCACGCTCAATCTGATCTCGCAGACGTGGTCGTACGAGGGAATCGAGTTCCCGGTCGGCCGAGTCGACGCCGTCGTCACCGACCGCGCCTATCGCAGACGAGGGCTTTCGCGCGCCCAGATGGGACTTCTGCACCGGTGGAGCGCTGATCGGGGGGAGATGGTCCTCGGCATAACCGGCATACCCTGGTACTACCGGCAGTTCGGCTACGAGCTCGCGCTGGACTGGCAGGGCGGGCGTCGGGGATACGCCGGCAGCCCTCGGCTTCCCGCCGGCGAGACCGAACGCTATCGCTTCCGGCCGGCAGCTGAGACGGACGTGCCTCTTTTGGCCGAGCTCTACGCGGAAGGCATGAAGCGGTACGCCGTATCGTGCGTGCGCGACGAGGAGATGTTCCGGTACGACCTCGCCGCCCCGGTGGACAAGGCCACCCACTGGAACGTCTCGCTGGTGATCGAGACGGCCGCCGGCGAGCCTGTCGGGATGCTCAGGCATGGTCACAGGCTGCGGGACGGCGTGATGGCCGCCGGCGTCTACGAGCTCCGGCCGGGCACGCCGTGGCTCGAGGTCACGCCCAGCGTGGTCCGGCGCCTGCGCGCGACCGGCGAGCGCTATGCCCGACGCGACGGAGTCGGCTATTCGGGCGGCTTCGCGCTGTCGTTAGGCGTCGAGCACCCGGCGTACGCCGCCATGGAGGAATGGCTGCCCGTCGTCGAGCAGTCACGCGCCTGGTACCTTCGCGTACCGGACCTGCCGGGCTTTGTCCGACACATCGCGCCGGCGCTGGAGCGGCGGCTTACCGATGCGTTCGGGGCGGCGTACACCGGCCGCCTCGTATTGGGTTTCGTCCACGGGGGCCTGGTCATGGACATCGAGGACGGGCACATCACGTCGGTCGAACCCCGGACGCCCACCCAGGACGACCTGTCGGCGACCGAGAGCGCCGTCGACGCGCTGTTTCCGGGGCTCGTCTTCCTGCAGCTGTTGTTCGGGTTCCGGTCGGTACGGGAAATCGAGTATGCTTATCCGGACTGCATCGTAACGTCCAATGAGTCTCGATCGCTTCTCGGCGCCCTTTTCCCGAAACGGCCGTCGATGGTCTACGGGATACAGTAGGATCGAGGGGAGCCGGCGTAGGAGGTCAAGTTGCTCTGGATGCTGGCCGGGT
Organism: Dehalococcoidia bacterium; assembly: GCA_965261815.1. Classification (GTDB taxonomy): domain Bacteria; phylum Chloroflexota; class Dehalococcoidia; order Lucifugimonadales; family CAZENU01; genus CAZENU01. Next base: position 766,331 of record CBDHDR010000002.1, on the reverse strand, counting down.
TAGGTGTCCTGGCGCTGCTGGCTGCCTTGATAGGCGGCATAGGCGCCGCTCTGCCCAAGGCATACTCGGTGTCGCGCCGGGTCCAATTCAACCGCTCCCGGTGGGACGTTTGGAAGACCATCACCGACTACCAGCAGCAGGTCACGTGGCGCGACGACCTGGGTCACGTGGAGCGCCTGTCGAACCGGAACGGAATGGAGGTCTGGCGAGAGACCGGCCGGCGCCGTCAGCCTCTGGTGTTCGAGACAGTCGAGTCCGCGCCGCCGCGCCGCCTTGTCAGGCGCATCGCCGACGAAGGCCTGGCATTCGGCGGAAGCTGGGCGTTCGACATCGAGGAGGTCGGCGAGGTCACGGTAGTCACAGTGACGGAGGAGGGTGAGGTGTACAATCCCTTCCTGCGGTTCGTCTCACGGGTGATCGTCGGGCAGGCGGCGGCCATAGACGGATATCTGAGAGCTCTTGGCGAAAAGCTAGGCGCCGACGTATTCATCACAAAGGCCTGAAACCACTCCGTCCGCGGCGAGATTGGCGGTACGGACAACAACTTTGCGAAGGAGAGAGTCTTGACCAGAATAATGGTGATAGTTGGGCATCCACAGGACACGTTCGAGCGGTCGGCCGGCACGGTCGCCAAGCACTTGGCCAGGGGCGACGAGGCGATGTTCCTCAGCCTGACGACCGGCGTCGTGACCCACGCATTCAACGTCTTTCCGCCCACGGGCGAGGACAAGCTGAAGGACGTGGAGAAGGTAAAGCAGGACAAGCGCGAAGAGTTCGACCGGGCCGCCAGGGTCCTCGGAATCACAAAGGGGGAGGTGCTCGACTTCCCCGAGAGTCCCATGCTTCTTGGGATGGATGAGTACGTCGCGGTTGTCGACCGGATCCGCGATTTCCGTCCGGACGTCGTCCTCTGCCCGCACCCCGTCGAAGTCGGCCGCCAGGACCACATGGACGCAGGGCGGTTCGCCGTCGCCTGCGTCGACTACGTTCGGGCCGACGGCTTCCCGTCGTCGTTGGCGCCCATCACGGTGCCCCACGTGTTCATGTTCTACTACCCCGGCTTCAACGCGGACCAGCTCATGGGTACGGCCCGCCACCAGCCGGACGTGGTGGTCGACATCACCGACGTCATCGACAGGAAAAGGGCGGCGATGGCCGAGTTCGAGGGCACGCAGGCCAAGGCCGACGAGGACTACGGGGCCAAGACGGACAGCCTGCTGGAGCACGTCGACGGCCACGCCGGGTACATGAACGGCATAGCGTACGCGGAGCAGTTCACGCGGCTGAACCGGCCTGTCCACCAGTACCTGCCGATCTGAGAGTGAGCCGGAGGCCGACGCCGGTATGAGCGGGGTGTTTCTGACAGAGGACGAGCGGCTTCTGCGGTTGGCCGTGCGCGAGCTCGCCGACAAGGAGCTCGCGCCCCGCGCATCGCACTACGACCAGAACGAAGAGTTCCCCTGGGAGAACCTGCGCCGAATCGCCGAAATGGGGCTGTTCGGCCTCACGATCGACGAGGAGTACGGCGGCTCGGGCGGCACCGCGCGTCAGCTCGCGGTGGTGATCGAGGAGCTCGCCCGCGGCTGCGGCGCCACGAGCGTCGTCTACATCGCCCACCTGGCGCTGTGCGCGCAGTACCTACACAGGTTCGGCAGCGAGAGACAGAAGCGCGAGCTTCTCCAGCCGCTGGTGAGCCTGGCGAGCGTTGGGGCCTTCGCGCTGACCGAGCCCGGCGCCGGCAGCGACGCGGCGTCGATCCGGACCTCGTTGAGCAGGGTCGACGGCCACCTCTTGCTCAACGGTACAAAGCTGTTCACTACGAACGCGGTAGAGGCCAATATTTTTGTGGTGATCGCCACCCACGACCCGGAGCAGGGCACGAACGGGATCGACGCTGTTGTCGTGGAGCGCGGTGCGCCGGGCTTCACGATCAATCCGCAGCACGGCAAAATGGGGATGCGCGGCTCGTCGACCGCCGAGCTGGTCTTCGAGGGCTGCCGGATTCCGGAGGAGAACAGGCTCGGCGGCGAGGGCGTCGGCTGGACTCAGACGATGGACGTGCTGAACGCAAGCCGCATCGGCATCGCGGCCCAGTGCGTCGGGCTGGCGCAGGCCGCCTACGAGTCGGCGCTCCAGTACGCGGGCCGGAGGGAGGCCTTCGGCCGGCAGCTCAGCGGCTTCCAATCGGTCCAGTGGACGCTCGCCGACATGGCTACCGAGATCGACGCGGCGCGCCTGCTGGTCTACCGGGCAGCGAGCCTGCTCGACGACGGCGCGCCCTTCGTCACGGAGGCGTCGATGGCGAAGCTGTTCGCGTCCAGGGTCGCGGTCGAGTGCGCGGACCGCGCCGTCCAGCTTCACGGCGGCACCGGCTACTTCGCGCCGACGACGGCGGAGCGGCTCTACCGGGACGCTCGGGTAACGGAGATCTACGAGGGCACGTCGGAGGTGCAGCGCATGATCATCTCCCGCGGTATCCTCGGCGGCTGAGGGAGGCGACGTGTCGCGAGAAACGTCGAACAGCGAAGGCGACCGGTACCGGCGGATACTATCGGAGTACGCCACACGGGTGTCGTGGGATAGCCTGCCGGTCGAGGCGGTGCACGAGGTCAAGCGCCGGACGCTGGACAGCATAGGGGTAGCCATCGCCGCGTACGATGACGACGCGCCGTCCGCCGCGCGAGCGTACGCCTCCGGGCTTACGCATCCCGACGGAGCGACCGTGTGGGGACTCGGCGTAAAGGTCGCGCCGGAAGCCGCGGCCTTTGCCAACGGCGTGATGGTCCGATACCTCGACTACAACGATACCTACCTGTCTCTGGAGCCGCTTCACCCGAGCGACGTGCTGCCCGGCCTGATGGCGTTGTGCCAGTACCGGCATCGGTCCGCGCGCGACTTCATCACCGGCGCGGCGGTCGCCTACGAGGTGGGGGTCTCGCTGTGCGACGCGGCCAGCATCCGCGCTCACCGTTGGGACCACGTGATGTACACGTCCATTGCAGCCGCGTGCGGGGCCGGCAACCTGCTGGGGCTGAACGAGACGCAGGCCGCCAACGCCATCGCGATCACGGTCGTGCCCCACGCGCCGATGCGGCAGACGAGGGCGGGGGAGTTGTCGATGTGGAAGGGCGCCGCGGCGGCCAGAGCGGTCAGCCACGCCGTCTTCGCCGGTCTGCTGGCAGGCGAAGGCTTTACGGGGCCTGATATGCCCTTCGTGGGCGAAATGGGCTTTTTTCGCCAGCTCCTCGAGGGCGGCTCGTTCGACCCTGCGGCGCTCGAATCGATCGAGCAGGGGCGGGCGCCCCGGCGTATCGTGGACACCTACGTCAAGAAGTGGCCCGTCGAGTACCACGCGCAGAGCGCCGTGGACGCGGCCATAGAGCTGAGGGACGAGCTGGAGGGAGCCGCCATCGAGTCGGTCGCGCTCGAGACGTTCAAGGTGGCCTACGAGATAATAGCGAAAGACCCGGAGAAGTGGGCTCCGAAGACTCGCGAGACCGCCGACCACTCGCTGCCGTACATCGTCGCCGCGGCCCTTATCGACGGCACGGTGACCAAAGAGTCGTTCTCGGACGAGCGTCTGCGGGACACCGAACTCGCGTCGCTTCTGGGCAAGACCACGTTGGTTGAGGACGACCGGCTGACCGAAGGCTACCCGCGGGGAATTCCGAACCGGGTCCGCGTGACGACCGCCGCCGGCCGGTCCGCCGAGAGGACGGTCAGCTTCCCCAGGGGTCACGCGATGAACCCGATGACCGACGACGAGCTGGTCACCAAGTTCGTGGGGAACGTGGCCGACCGATGGCCCGAACGGAAGGCGCGCGACGTGGTCGACCTGGTGTGGGACCTGGAGAGCCAGCCGGACCTCGAAGGGCTGATGGAAGCGATACGCCTGTGAGCTGGCTCCTGGAGGACGCGACGCCGGAGAGTGCGGGGGCGCGTTTTCGCCGCATCCTGGACTCTCCGGAAGCGACGCCAGTGCCGGGCGCGTTCGACGGGCTGAGCGCCCTGATCGCCCGCGAGGCGGGCTTCGATGCGCTGTATCTGTCCGGCGCGGCCTTCTCCGCCAGCCTCGGGATGCCGGACGTGGGCCTGATAACCCTCGACGAGCTGGTCGACCGGACGAGGCGCATAGTCCGCGCCAGCGGGCTCCCCGTGCTGGTCGACGCCGACACCGGCTTCGGGGAGGCGCTGAACGTGGTGCGGACCGTCAAAGAGCTTGAAGAGGCAGGGGCGGCCGCAGTTCAGATAGAGGACCAGGTGACTCCAAAACGCTGCGGCCACCTGGACGGCAATGCTGTCGTCCCAGCGGAGGAGTTCGCCGAGAAGATCAGGGCGGCCGCGCAGGCGAGGACCGATCTTGTCGTCGTCGCGAGGACGGACGCGAAGGCCATATACGGGATGGACGAAGCCATACGGCGGGCGCGGCTCTACCGCGACGCGGGCGCAGACGTGATATTCCCCGAAGCGCTGGGCTCGGAGGAAGAGTTCAGGGCGATGGCGGACGCGGTCGGCGGGCCGCTGTTGGCGAACATGACCGAGTTCGGCAAGACCCCCTACATCTCGGTAGACCGGTTCGGCGAGCTCGGCTACAGCGTCGTCATCTTCCCGGTGACGGCCCTGCGGGTGGCTGCGCGTGCGATGGAGTCCGCGCTCGCCGACCTGAAGCGCGACGGCACCCAGGAGCCGTGGCTGGACCGGATGCAGACGCGACAGGAGCTCTACCGGCTCATCCAATACGACGAGTACCGGAAGCTGGATAGCCGGATCTACTCAGGAAAGCAGGCCGAGGAGGCATCGGAATGACCGCACAGCCATTCAGTCCCGGTCTCGACGGCGTGATAGCCACCGACAGCACCGTCTCCTACCTCGACGAGGAGAACGAGCAAATCGTGGTCCGGGGCTACGACCTGATCGAGCTGGCCCGGAACCTCAACTACACCGACGTGGCGTACCTCGTGATGTACGGCGAGCTGCCGGACCGCGACTCGGCCGACTCCTTCTGCCGCTCGCTCGCGGGGAGCTCGGACCTGCCGGACGACGTGTACCGGCTGCTCGACCTGATGCCGAAGGGGACCAGCGTCATGGACGCGTTGCGCACGGGAATCTCGTACCTCGCGGGCCACGTCGATCCCGGCGTGCTGAGCGACACGTCGCGCGAGGCGAACCTGGCCAAGGGCGAAAGCCTGTTGGCCCAGGCCCCGGTGATCTCCGCGAACGCCTACAGGGCGCTGAATGGCCTCCCATTGGTCAAGCCCGACCCGGCGATGGGCTACTCGGAGAACTTCCTGTACATGCTCAGCGGCGAGCGTCCGGACGCGGAGGCGCTGGATGTGTTCGACCGCATCCTCATCTGCTACATCGAACACGAGATGCCCAACTCGACCTTCGTGGCGAGGGTGATCGCCTCGACCCTCTCCGACGTTTATGGAGCGGTCGCGGGGGGAGTCGCGTCGCTGAAGGGCCCGCTGCACGGCGGCGCGAACGAGGCCGCCATCGCCATGATGCTCGAGATACAAGAGCAGGGCGGTCCGTCCAGAGCGGAGCCCTACGTCATGGAGAAGCTCGCGAACAGGGAGCGGATCATGGGCTTCGGCCACCGCGTATACATGAGGAAGCACGATCCCCGCGCGCTGTTCCTGAGCGACTACATCGACGGACTCGCCGCACGGGTCCCGGACGGCGGCGACCTGGCCCAGATCTACCGCACGGTCGAGCGCGTGATGGAGCGGGAGAAGGGCCTGTTCCCGAACACCGACTACCCGATCGCGCTGCTGTTCTATCTGCTGGGCATTCCGGTGCCGCTGTATACGCCGGTTTTCCTGTGCTCTCGGATGGCCGGGTTGGTGGCGCACGTCGTGGAGCAGCACGAGGACAACAGGCTCTACCGGCCGCGCCTGCTCTACGAGGGAGCCCGGGGGCTGACACCGCCCGCCGCGCCTATCTCCGCCGGCTGACGCGAGATCCAAGAATGGCCATTCGGGCCCTGATATTCGACTTCGATGGGGTCGTCATAGACACCGAGACGCCCGACTTCGTGACGTGGCAGCGGGTCTTCGACGATCACGGCGTGTCGCTGGACCGCGAGCTGTGGGAGACCTTCATCGGCGCCGGCTTGGGCAGCTTCGACGTTTCCCAACACCTCGAGGAGATGGTCGGCCGCTCCATCGACCGCGACGGGATCCGTACGGATCGCCGCGCCCGCTACCTGAGCGTCGTGGAAGCGAACCCGGTCCTGCCTGGCGTGACGGATCTGATCTCGGGCGCGCGGGCCCTTGGGCTCAAGCTAGGCGTCGCGTCGAGCTCCCGGCGCGACTGGGTGGAGGGGCATCTCGACCGGCGAGGGCTGCTCGACCACTTCGACGCGGTGCGCTGTCGCGACGACGTGTCGGCGGCAAAGCCCGACCCCGAGCTCTACACGTCCGCCCTGGCCGCGCTGGGCGTCGAGCCGGAATCCGCCGTAGCCATAGAGGACTCGGCTAACGGCGTGACCGCGGCGAAGAGGGCGGGCATGTTTTGCGTCGTCGTTCCGAATGCGATGACGAGCTCGATGCGGCTGGACCATGCCGACCTGCGGCTGCAATCCCTGGCCGATGTCTCGCTGGACGACCTGATCGAGGCGGCCGACAGCCGGTAGCGAACGTGCGGCCGGCGGCTCTGAGTCCGTGATCGCGCAGACTCGGGCGGTCGCCCCAGCCTTCCCGCTACGGCGTCCGCGACGGGACGGCGCGTTCCCGCGGGACCGTCATCGTCGAGCGACGATCAGCGGCACCATCATCTCGTCGGGCGTCAAGCCGCCGTGGTTCGCGACGTGCGTGCGGTCGTCCTCCTCCGTCCGGGGGTAGTTGTAGTAGATCGCCGCCGCGCCCGTCGAGACCGCCAGGTAGTTCCCCATCCGACGCCTGGTGACAGGCGACACGGGCCCGGGCCCCAGGAGCTCCAGATCGACCACCTCGTCGGTAGTCAAAAGGTAAAAGTGCTCGCCGAACCGCTCGCGAAAGCGCGCCTCGAACTCCACGGCTCGGTCCTCCCGCACTTGGAGCATCACGGAAGGCGCCGTGCCCCAGGGCTCATGCTCCAGGTAGCCGACCAGATCGTCGTCCGGCTCGATCTCGTGGGCGGCGGCGTCCATGTCAAGCAGGCCGTGGTCCGCGGAAACGACCATGGCCGCGTTCGGGGGCAGGAGCGCCACGATCTGCGACAGCAGGCCGTCGACGGCCGCGATGGCCTGTTTCGTCACGTCGTGGTCGATGCCGTACTCGTGGGATGCGGCGTCCACGTGGGGGATGTACAGGTACGTGAAGGTCGGGCCGCTGGACTCGCCCAGCCGCTTCAGCACCGCCCCCGCCGCGTCTTCGAGTCCCTTGTATCCGTAGCCGGGCGAATGCCCACGACTGTAGGTCGAGTAGGGGCTGTCCACTATCTCCTCGGGCACTATGCCGAAGGTGGACCACGCCATCCTAGCCGTCGTCGTCGGCGCCGGGTACGCCTGTTCCGGGGTAAAGCCCAGGCTCCCCAGGTCCTTGTCGTCGCCTCGGCGGGTGAAATGGATGATGGTCGCGATGTCGTCGATTTCGTCCAGGTAGAGATGCCAGCTCGGCACGCCGTGGCTGCTGGGCCAGAGCCCCGTGGCGTAGGACGTGAGCACGGTCGGCGTCGACGACGGGAAGACGGTGGTGAGCTCGGCCGCTACGTGGGCCGCGAGGAAGTTCGCGCCGTGTTCCGCGTCTACGACGTTCAGCCCCAGGCCGTCCACCATGACGACGACGACATGGTCGGCCGGCCCTATCAGGTCAACGATAGCCGCGGCCCCGTGCGAGCAGGGGACGTTGGGCGCACCGCCGATCGACGCCAGGGCGTTGGCGAGGTCGACGACGTTCAGCCTGTCGGGAGACGGACGAACAAGCTCGCCGGAGTCGAACGCCGCCAGCAGCCGCTCTCTATCACTCATGTGTGGACTCTCAACCTGCTTTCCAATATCCTCAACTGTCAGACGAGAATGGTAGTCTCGGCCGAGGGTGAGGGTCAATGTTCGTTAGCGCCAGCAGCAAGAAGAGAGCGGTTGGGATCGTCCTCTTCCTCATCATCCTGGGCCTGTTCCTGGCGTTCAATCGCATACCCAAGCTGGACGCGGTCGGAGTAGATCTGGCGATAGTCGAGTCGCCAAACGTCCAGTGCTTTCAGGGCTTCTGCATCGAGCGGGACCCCGGCACGAGCTTCCTGTCCCGGTGGTGGACCTTCTCCCTCACGTACTTCCGCCTGGTGGCAATGGGAATGGCGTTCGCCTTTGTGGTCGCGGGGCTCGCGGAATCGTTCCTCTTCACGGCCGCGCGCGGCGCCGGTTTCCAGTCGGGAGGCGTGTTCGGACGGACGGTGAGAGGCATGGCCGCCGGGCCCGTGATGAATCTGTGCTCCGCGTGCGTGGTGCCGGTCTCGGCCGCGTTCCAGCGAAGGGCCGGGATCGAGGGCGCCATCGCCATGGTCCAAGGCTCCGCCACGATGAACATCCCCGCGCTGGCGATGGTCTTCTTTGTCTTCACTCCGTTGCTGGGACTGAGCCGGCTGATGCTCGCGGTCATCGGCGCGCTGATTCTGGGGCCTCTCGTCGCCTTGACGTTGCGAGGGGGAAAAGGCGGCGGGCCCGAATCGACCGAGCAGCTGAACCTGGAGGACGACCCTCCGCGCGCCGCTTGGCGTCCGGTGCTGAGGGAGGCCTTCGGCGATTGGGCCAAGACATCGGCGGGTTACGTGCTCCGTATGGGTCCGATCATGGTGGCCGCCGGACTGCTCTCGGGGCTGGTGATCCAATGGATCAGCCCCGACACGGTGTCGCGGTACCTCGGCAACGACCTCGGCGGCGTGGCCATAGCCGCCACGGTCGGACTGCTGATCAACGTGCCGCTGCTGTTCGAGATCCCGCTCGTGGCCCTGTTGCTCACCCTCGGCATGGGTACGGCGCCGGCGGCGACCCTGCTGTTCGCCGCCGCCGCGGGCGGCCCCGTGACCTTCTGGGGGCTGGCGAGGGTGATGCCCCGCCGCGCCGTGGCGGTGTTCGCCGGGGCCACGTGGGGCCTGGGTGCGGTCGGAGGTGTGGGAATTCTCCTCGTGGGCGCGTTGATCTGGGAGGACGCCGGCCTGCGAGCGGAGCCGGGCGTCGCGCAGGCGGTCGACGAGCCGACTTCCTTCACCGACGTCACCGAGGCGGCCGGCGTGGCGTTCGATCATGTGGCACACGAGACGGAGATGTTCCCTCTCGGCGGCGGTGCCGTCGTGATCGACTTCGACGGCGATGGCTTCCACGACATCTACGCCGTCAACTCCGTAGGGCCCAACGTCCTCTACCGCAACAACGGCGACTCGACCTTCACCGAGACGGCGGCCCTGGCGGGGGTCGACGATCCGGAGGGCAGGGGAAACGGCGGATGCGCGGCCGACTACGACAACGACGGAGACCAGGACCTGTTCGTGACCAACTACGGGCCCAGCCGGCTCTTCAGGAACGAGGGCGGGTCGTTTTCCGACTCGACCGTCTCCGCCGGCGTGCTCGACTCCGGTAGTGCCTTCCGCAACACGGGCTGCGCCTGGGGCGACTACGACCGGGACGGCTTCGTGGACCTCGTCTTCGTGCGCCATCTGTACGAGAGCCACCGCCGCATGTTCCAGACCAGGGAGTTCCTCGACGCCATCGCCAGGCTGGTCCTATACCGCAACAACGGCGACGGTACGTTCACCGATACGACCGCCATACTGGGGAATGTGTCGGGGCCGAAGGACCCGGGGTACGGCGGGCAAGCGGGCAACATCTGGGGCGCCGGCTTTCAGCCCGGGTGGGCGGACTTGGACAACGACGGAGACCTCGACCTCTATGTCGTCAACGACCTGGGCACCGATATACAGGGCAACGTGCTGTGGCGGAACGACGGGGCCGCGGACGGGGGCTCGTGGACGTTCACCGACGTGTCCCGCGGCTCCGGGGCCGACGCGAGCATCTTCGGGATGGGGCTTGCGGTCGGAGACTACGATCTGGACGGCATGCTCGACATCTTCGTGACCAACATCAGGGACAACGTACTGCTGAAAAACGAGGGGACGGGCCTCAAGTTCGAGGACGCGGCCAAGGACGCCGGCGCCCGCGTCGGCCTCATCGGCCGGAAGGCACGGGTCGCCTGGGGCACCTTCCTGTTCGACTACGACAACGACGGGGACGAAGACCTGTACCTGGCGAGCGGCTACCTCAGGGCCGACAGCGCCACGATAGGCGCGGCCGCGAATCCGGTGGAGCAGCCCAACGTGCTGCTGCGAAACCAGGGCGACGGGACTTTCGTGGACGTGTCGACGGCCAGCGGCAGCGACGATTCCGGAATAGGCCGCGGCGCCGTCTACCTGGACTACGACAACGACGGTTGCCTCGATATCTTCGTGGTCAACCTTGGGCAGCGCGCGAGTCTGCTGCGCAACCTGTGCGATACGGAGCGCACGTGGATAGCCGTCAAGCCGGTCGGCACCTCCAGCAACCGCGACGCCATCGGCGCCAGGGTGACGATAGACGTCGGCGGCGCGGTCCAGATCAGGGAGATCGCCGCGGGATCGAGCCAGATGGGCCAGAACATGCTCGAGGCCCATTTCGGCCTCGGCACGGCTCGCACAGTCGATTCGGTGACCGTAGCGTGGCCGAGCGGCGCGGTTACGCGGCTGACGGACGTGCCGGCGAATCAGCGCCTCACGATAGTCGAACCCTGAAGACGGAGATAGTAGGCGCGTAGGGTTTTCCAATCCATGCGTTCCGGTATATCATGTCGACGTTACGTCGGTTGACGGTTCGACCATCCGGCGCCGCCGGCCTATGCCTTGTCCAGTTGCCCTGAGATCGGAGGGCGGGACCGTGGGGCACGTATCGTCGAGACGGGGCGCCGCACATCAGGAAGGGGGTTCCGGGCATGTCTCTCACTCGTTCGTTTACGGTGGCGCTCCTTACGTTCTCGGTCTTCGGAGTGTTGCTGGCAAGCTGCTCCAGCGAAGACGATGGCGGGACCGCGACATCTGTCGCTCCCGCGGCAGCGGACGGCGCTCCGGCCGCAGCCGATACGCCGGTACCCGCTGACACCGAGGTACCGGCCGAAGTTGTGGAGACTTACGCGCTGGCACAGCAGTTTGAGCTCAGCCTCAACGTTACCAGCACGAAATTCAACAGGATAAGACGCATCCCAAGAAAGTACAGCTGCACCGAAGAGGACATATCGCCGCCCATATCCTGGTCCGAACCTCCAGAAGGCACTGTCAGCCTCGCGTTGGTGGTGGACAGCAACCAGCACCCCGGCGCTCTGTGGGCGCACTGGGTGCTGTGGGGCATCCCTGCGGACAGCAGGCAACTGCCGGAGGCGGTGCCCGGGGGGCCGGAGGCGCCATCGGTAGGCCCCGATGCGAGACAGGGGACCAATAACGAGGACGAGGTCGGTTGGTCAGGTCCTTGCCCGCCTCCCTTCGACCTTGCGAACGACGGGCGTGGAACAGCAAAAGACAGGGTCGTCAGCGAGTATTTCTTCAAGCTGTACGCGCTGGACACGGACGTCGATCTCGGCCCTGACGCGACCAAGGAAGACCTGCTGCGGGCGATAGACGGACACATTCTCGCAGGGGGAGAGGTGATGGGCGAGCACGTCTCGAAGACGCAGATTCACACACGTTAGGCGAATTGAGGATGCGAGTGACAAAGCGAGGCAGAATACCGGGCTGCGGGACCGCGGCGGCGACGTGGCTGCTCGTCTTGACCATCGGATGCGGGTTATCCGGGGAAGGAGACCCGACGGTCGGCGAAGCTACAACGATTCCCGGCGCCGGCCTGCAGCGCCCAGCGCCGGAGCCCACACCGGCCCTCGAACCGGCGGCGCTCGCCGCGACGGCGGAGGCGGTTGCATCCGCCTTGAAACCGTCGGATGCCGCCGGACACGTCGGCGAGGAGCAGGCGGTATGCGGCGCCGTGACCGGCACCAGGCAGGAAGACAGCTTCAAGCCGCTGTTCCTCGACTTTGGTCCTCCGTTCCCCGACCAGGTGTTCATGGTCCACTTCATCACCTTCACGGGCCGTGTCGGCGACTGGCCCGACCAGGTTGACCGCAGCATCGACATAGAGGAATGGTTCGACGGCAAGAGCATATGCGTCAGGGGGCGCATAGAGTGGTATCGCGACATCTTGATGCCAGGCATTCGCCCTCGGCTTCGGGCCGGATCTGGGCGGGCATGGCTTAGGGATGCTTGCGGGCTTGACGATCAGCGTCGCGCCGGCGGTGGTCGTCGGCATCGGTGTCGGCGTGTTTGCGCGGGACGGGGTTCGGCCTTGGATGCGGGCTGATTAAGGAACGAAAGGAGCTGCGGCGTGAAGATCACGGACATCGAGACCATACCGATACATCCGAAGCTGGCCGAGCGGTACGACAACAGGGTGGGGCGGGCCCGGATGGGGGACATCGACTGCCGGATGGTGTTCAAGGTCGTGACCGACGTGGGAGTAGTGGGGTACGGGGACTACGACTGGCCGGGGCCGCCCCCTCCGAGGTCGATGGTCGAGCCGCTGATCGGGCGTAGCCCCTTCGACTTCATGCTGGCGGACCTGAACCTGGGGCTGGGCTCGGCGCTGTACGACGCCATGGGAAAGTACCTGGAGGTGCCCGTCTACAAGCTGCTGGGCCAGAAGGTGAGGGACGCGGGCGCGGTGGCGGCCTGGACGCGGCCCTGCACAGCGGAGGTCTTCGGCTTCGAGGTCGACGAGGCGATGCTGAGGAAGGCCGCGTCGGACGTGCCCATCGAGGAGACGCGGCCGAGGGTGATCGGGTTGCTGAGGCTGCCGAATGGCCGCGTGGTGCACACGCCGCGCCGCGCTGCGCCGCAGCGGATCACGGGGATGGAGGAGGGTGCGATACGGGGTATCGACTTCGAGTGGTGGGAGGACGACGGGAGCGCGGAGTTCGAGGAGGCGTACCAGCGGATGAAGGCCGAGGCTGAGGCGCGGGGCCAGCAGGTCGTCGACTAGAAACGAGATGCAGCCGTTCCTTTGTGATGGGACTTAGGGGAGCCCTCATTCCCGAATCAAGTCCGGGGCAGGCTCTAGCCTTCCCTCGCGAGGGGGAGCGCGAGGGGGAGAAGGAACCGGGTGAGCCCCCATCTCAATCTTCCCCCCAAAATACGCGTGATGCATATCAAACCTTAGCGATTGAAGAGGGTGGCGAAAGCCAAGTCAGGACGACCGAAGTGTCGGTTCAACCAGACACCCAGGTTCAAGGCCACCAGCTTGGCGGCTACCCGAGCTACTAGCCCCACGCACTGCGGGCTCCAGTGAAGTGCAACCCAAAGACCTGCTCCAGATGCCCGTTAACAGTCTCGACCACCTGCTTCCAGCTTGAGTGCTCCCGTCTCGCACTGCGGGCATCATCCCCTGATGGTTCTTTGGTGTCAGAACGATCGCCCCATACTCCTCTCGCCAATGGGTCTGCCACCAAGCTCCAAAAAAGCCGTTATCTGCCACATAAGGCACCCCACTCGCACAACCCACTCCTCCCCTGGGCCTGATAGGGCCGGTCGGTCCCACGTATCGCTCTCCATTCCGACGGTAGCTGCTGGGCAGATCCCGGAGGCCAAAGGGGCTGTTCGTCTGGTCAATACGCCAGCAGAAGAAAGATTCGGCCATCCAACGGTCTTCTGTGCTGGCAGGCCCCAGAAGGAAACCGGTGCTGATCCCATCTGGCGTCACTGACACCATCAGCTTGCACCCATAGTACCAGTCACGGTCGCTGCCGCCACGACCGATGGCTGCTTCATCACAAGATAGCCGGTGACGTTGACCACGACAGCGACGCATCAGTGGCACCGGTACGGTGTCTATGGCCTGGTAGGGGGCAACGTATGCCCCTCGGTAACAGTTACTTTTAACGCAACACGGTAACCCGGTCATGTCTCAGGGCCTTTCCAAAGTCAGTATTGCCAGAGTTCTCTTATCTCACTGAAGGAGGGCGTCGTCAATGGCTCCCCCTCATCCTAACCTTCTCCCGCCAGGGGAGAAGGAACTTTGGAAAGGCCCTGTACGGACAACCAGGCACTTGACAGGTCGATTGACCGTTCATATACTGGCTGTCCGGTTCATTGCGGGCGCGATACTGGAGGTTCTGTTGGGGAGCGGGGGCCGAAGGACTCCGATCCATCCGGAAGCGTCTTGCATAAGGGGGAAAAATGCCTACGGAGATTACGAAACGTGCCCTAGTTTGTGTGGTACTGGTTTCGATACTATCGTTAGTGGTTCTTGCGGCCTGCGCGGGAGCACCCGGCAAGCCTGGCAAGCCCGGCTTGCCAGGGCTGGCGGGAGACCCAGGCAAGCCGGGTAAGCCGGGTCTGGCGGGACTGCCAGGCCTCCAGGGACTGGAAGGGGACCCGGGACTGCCCGGCAAGCCGGGACTCCAGGGATCGTCTGGCGAGCCCGGAAAGCCGGGGCTACCCGGACTGCCCGGCGCGCCCGGCGAGCCCGGCAAGCCGGGTCTACCCGGTGAAGCCGGCAAGCCCGGACTCCAAGGGTCGCCGGGGATAGCCCCGCACGCCAACGTCCGGTCGGCCGGCTCCACGCTCTACCTGGATGGCATCGCGGGCATATGGGGTTCGGGTTTCCAGAAGTTCGAGCCCGTCACGGTGTACATCGACCTGGAGACCGAGGGAGCATCGATAGTGCTGGGCTCCACCGATGCCGACGCGGGAGGAGCATGGCAGGTCCAGGCGTCCGGGTACGACCAGGGGCTGGACGCAAGTACAGCGAATGCGTTGTCTCTCGGGATCAATGCCGGCAGCATCTTCTCCATCGTTGCCGAGGGCGCCGATGGGACCAAGGCATCCACGCCTGTGAGGATAGCCGGTCAGACACCCCCGCCTCCGTTGCCGCCGGCAACTCCCGTAACGGGCTCGGTGCTGGTAGGCTCGTTCGCGGCGGACGGGTCCTTTAGAGTCGGAGTTGCCGACGAGGGCGGGGAGGTCACTCTCGTCGCCGCCGGCTTCTCCCCCGGAGAATTCATCAACGTCACGATCAACGGTATTAGCTGGACGACCATGATCGCAGGTGAGGACGGCGGCGCCCAGGTGAGCGCCGTGCCGGAGATCTTCGTGAGCCGGGTTATCACTCCCGTAGGCGCAGGCTATCACCAGATCGAGCTCACAGACTCCCACGGCGGGATCGACTACAAGGCGCCAATCTGGATTCTACCGGCAGCGGGACAGTAGCTGAACGTCAACTGGATAGGGAGTAGACATGTTTGCCAAAAAGACGATATCGAAACTACTGCTGCTGGCTGCGGTCTCGTCGATCTCATTGGTGGCTGCCGCGGCCTGCGGGGCGGAAGAGGCGGAGGAGCCCGAAGCGCCGGCTCAGCCCGTCGCTGGACGGGCGGCCGACGAAGCCGCTGCGCCCGCGGCTCCCCAGGCGCCTACCGGTAGGACCGGAGCGGCCCAGTCTGCCGCTGAGCCCGACGCGGCTTCGGGCACGGTGGCGAAGGCGCAGGCCCCGGCCAAGCCGAAGGCGGGAGAGGCCGCGCAGGCTGCCGCGGACCCCGAGAAGCCAAAGGCCGCCGCAGCCGCCGAAGCCGCCATGATGCGGAAGACGACCAGGGCCGGGAGTGCCATAGACCTCAACTTGGCGGACGAGCAGGTCCTGAATCTGCCAGGGCGGCTCCGCAGCCAAGCCTCGCCGTGGCGTGACGGTGGAAGCAACCGAGTGTTCTCCATGGCGGTCTTCGGCACTCTGTTCCAGCTCAGCCCCCAGAATGACGTAGTACCCTGGATCGCCTCAGGCTGGACCGTCAACGACGATCTGGACGTGTTTACGGTTACGCTCAGGGACGACGCGGTCTACCAGGACGGGACTCCGATCACCGCGGCCGACGTAAAGGCGTACTGGGAGCACGGCGCCAAGCCGGAGAACATCGTGGCCTGGGGCGGCGCCAGCCTGACCATCGGCGAGATCAAGGGCTGGGACGAGCTCAAGGCCGGCGACGTCACTGAGGCCGAGGGCCTCGTCGCCCTCGACGACCAGACGCTCGAAATCACCCTGAGCCTGCCGTTCCCCACGTGGCCCTTCGCCATGTCGGCGTGGCATACCGGCATCTCCAAGCTCGACCAGGTGCGGTCCGACGAGAATTGG
Organism: Dehalococcoidia bacterium; assembly: GCA_965261815.1. Taxonomy (GTDB): domain Bacteria; phylum Chloroflexota; class Dehalococcoidia; order Lucifugimonadales; family CAZENU01; genus CAZENU01. The sequence goes on along the minus strand of CBDHDR010000002.1, from coordinate 750,163 downwards.
TGGCAGTACCCCGTAGGCGCCGGCCCGTTCAGCCTGACCATCGATCCAGACTCGGGTCTGACAGTCGTATCCTCGGGCGCCCGTTGGTGGGGAGAGGAACCGATCCTGGAGAAGATGGTCCTCGAGAGCATCCCGGACAGACAGGTCCAGATCATCATGTTCGAGAACCGCGAGCTCGACATGATGACGCTGGACGGGCCCACGTACGCGGCGGCCCTGAACCCTAGCCACCCCTTCAACCCGTTGCTCAAGACGACCCCGTATGGAGGGTTGTGGTACTTCATAGCACACGTAGCCAGGCCGCCGCTTGAAGACCTATTCGTGCGCAAGGCGCTGGCCTCGGCCGTGGACATGCGGACCATCCTGACGGCCGTGCACGGCCCTACCGCCCAGATGGCGACCGGTCTCATCTCGCCGACCATAAACTGCCACGATCCCGATTACCCCGGCCAGGTGTATGACCCGGACCTGGCGCGGCAGTTCCTGTCCGAGTCGAGCTACGGCAGCGCCGCGAACCTGCCGGTAATGATGACCGACCTCGCAAATCCTCAGATAGTGAATATCGGCGTCGCGACGAAGGAGTACTGGAAGGACAACCTCGGCGCCGAGCTTGACATCGTGAGGCGCGAGAGCGGCATGGGCCGACGGCCGGAATCCCAGTGGGGTCGGCACAGCGCCGGCGCCTGGATTCCCGACCCAATACAGATCGTGAGCACCATGACCGTCAAGGACATAGGGGAGTTGGATGACGTGCCCGGCATCTACGACGTGATGGACGCCCTTGAGGCGTACGCCAGGTCGCTGCCTCTGGACCATCCCGATCGGTGCGCCGCCTTCCAGGCCGTCTCACGGGAGTACACCGAGCAGGTCTACATGATCCCGCTCCAGGCGATCCTAGGCGTCAACTGGATAGTGCAGCCCTGGGTAAAGGGCTTTGAAAGCACCTTCAACCTCGAGGTCAACGTGTGGGACATCTTCATTCAGAAGCACTAGGCGTATGGAGCCAATCTCTCGAATCGTCAGTGCGGGACTTCTGACCCAAGACACCAGGTCCCAGTAGAGGCAAGAAGCGAGGCCCCGGGGCGGAGAGTTCCCGGGGTCTCGTCTGTTTACGGCCCGGAGTAAGCGGGGAGTTGTCGGCCCATCGGTCACGGTGCTACGATCGGCTATGTGAGCATGCACAACTGGGTTCGAGTGTCCATGGGAGCGGTCGCGCTGCTGCTCTTGGCCGCGGCCGCTGGGCCGTTGGCGGCCATCATATCGACAGCGCCGGATGCTCCGAAAGCTGCCGTGACGGATGGCCTTCAGGCGCAGGCGTCGACGTCTACGCTGCCCCTGGACGTCGAGGCGATCAAGGCGGACCCCGCTTCGGCGGGGAAGGCGCTCGCGGAGGCAGCGGCCGCCGACGCGGCGACCGTCGGCGCGCTCCTGGTGTCCGCGGCGAAGTCAGACCCCAGGGCGACGGCAGAAGTGCTCAACGTCGCTTCGCGGATCAACGCCGGCGCCGTCGGCGAAGCCCTGGCGGCCGGCCCGGCACAGGACGCCGACGCCTTGGTCGCCTTGGGCGAGTTCCTGCCGGTAGCGCCGTGGCTGCCGGAGGAGACACCGCGGGAAGGCCCCAGCCCCTACAGCACGGGCGTCTGGGAGAAGGCCGGTTCGCAGGGAGCCATCGATCTGATGCTCGTCAAGCTCACCCAGCCTGGTCGCAGGTCCAATGTATCAGTGACCGCGCTGCCGGTGGGTATGCTCTCCAAGTTCCAGGAGCGCACGGCCGGGGCGACCGAGCGGAAGCTGGAGGACACGACTCCGACCTCGGCCGGGACACTTCGGTCCAAGCTGCCGGCGCCCCCGGTCGGCCAGGTGGTAGCCGCGCTGGTTAGACTCACGCCCAGCGGCTTCCCGACTCTGGGCCTCATCGCGGGCCACGTCACCTTCTCAGTAGAGAAGAGCTGGCTCGACGAAAACGGTATTCACCCGTGGTCCATCAAGTTCAGCGTGTACGACCTGGAGCAGCGTGCCTGGCAGTTGTCATCGGCAAAACGCGTGCGGGAAGACGCTGGGCGCGTCTACTACAGCGTCGTAGTCCCGACCTTCTCGACGTGGGCCATTCTGGGCAGCGAGGAGCCCCCGGAGCCGTCGTTCCGAGTCGACGACCTGACCATCGCGCCAGCGCAGCCCCGGGAAGGTGAGCCGGTTACCGTGGAAGCACGGATAACGAACCTTACCCAAGAGCAGATAGCGCCCACCGTCGCCGTCTACCTGGACTCGCTGGCGGACTCGGCCCAAAGGGTGCTTCTCGGCCCAAACGAGGCGCGGACCATCACGTTCGACGTCGAGCCCAAAGAGGGCGCCCACGAGGTGCGGCTTGACCGACTTACAGGCAAGCTGACCGTAGGTCCCGCCATCGCCGCCACCGCCACCCCGTCCGGTGACGTCGACGGCCAACCCGATGGCGGAGGCGGCGCGGGCGTCGTGGTCGTTGCCGGCGCCGTTGCGGTGGTCGTTATTGCCGTTGCTGTCATAGTCGTCTATCGGAGGAGACGGGCAAGGCGCCAGGCGTAGCTTTTCACCGTACCCAGCGAGCTATCGCATTGGAGGATAGCTGCCGTGTCGGAATCCGACTTCTTTCTGCGAGGTGAGCCATGGCTTTGAAGATCGCGACCCAAGAGGACATAGACAACCTGCGCACTCCCGGCGACCCCCAGGTCTCGCCGGATGGCGGGACCGTGGCGTTCGTGCTGCCGACGCGCTCAGGCGACAAGACAGTTACGAACGTCTGGGCCGTATCGACGGGCGGCGGCGAGCCGCGGCGCCTCACCGCGGGACCTGGCTCGGATACCGCGCCGAGGTGGTCGCCGGACGGCCGTACGCTGGCGTTCCTGTCCGACCGCGGCAAGGACCGGGCCGACGTCTACGTGGACGACTGGCAGATCAAGACGCTCACGCCCTCCAAGGAGACGCAGATATACCTGTTGCCCGTGGACGGAGGCGAGGCCGTCCGGCTCACGAGCATCAGGGGCGGCGTGCTGTCGCCGCGCAACCTCGGCCCGTTCGTGTGGTCGTCCGACGGGCGTCGGATCGCCTTCCTCAACACCGACCAGATGACCGACGATGAGAAGCGCCGCATCGACGAGAAGGACGATCCCATCGAGTTCGAGCAGCGCCCGAAGTACACGCGGCTCTACGTGGTCGACGTGTGCACGGGGGAGGTCGAATGCGTTTCGCCGGACGGGCTCCAGGTTTGGGAGTTCGCCTGGTCCGGCGACAACAGCGAGTTTGTCGTCGTGTCGTCCGACCTTCCGTACGAGGGCTCTTGGTTCACGAGCTGCAGGCTGGCCGCGTTTTCGTCCGGGGGAGAGGGGCTGCGGACGCTGCACGAGTCGAGGCGGCAGGTTGCGATGCCGGCGTGGTCGCCGGACGGCGCGGGGGTGGCCTTCCTTTCGTCCAACTACAGCGACCGCGGGGCCGTCGACGGCGGCGTCTTCATGGTCTCGTCGCAGGGCGGACCAGCCCGTGAGGTCAGCGCCGGCCATAGGGCCAGCGCCAGGTATCTCGTCTGGTCGGACGACGGCTCCCGGCTGCTGACGACCGCGACGGAGCAGGGAGGCATGGCGCTGGCCGAGATCGACGTCGCCACCGGCGAGCGCACCTCTCTCTGGCACGAGCTCGCCAGCATATCCGACGCCTGCAGCTTCGACGCCACCGGCAACGTCTTTGCGGTGGCGCGCGAGGATTCCGTCACGCCCAAGGACCTCTGGCTCGTGAAGAGAGATGGCGACGCCTTGGACTGGACGCAGCTCACCCGGTGCAATCCTCAGGCCGCGGAGTTCGCAATCGGAGTCACGGAGTCCGTGTGGTGGAAGAGCGTCGACGGGATGGAGATACAGGGGCTGCTGACCAGGCCTGTGGGCGCGTCGACCGACGGCCCGTACCCGCTGATGGTGACGCCCCACGGCGGGCCGACTGGAGGCGTCACGCCCCACTACAGCGTCGGGCGTTGGTACCCCCTGCAGTCGAAGGGAATCGCCGTTTTCTCCCCGAACTTCAGGGGCAGCGTGGGCTTCGGGTTGGAGTTCGCGGAGGCCAACATCGGCGACATGGGCGGCATGGACTGGCACGACCTGAACTCAGGGATCGACTACCTGGTCGAGCAGGGCATCGCGGACCCGGAGCGGATCGGGATAGGCGGCGGCAGCTACGGCGGGTACATGAGCGCTTGGGCCGTCACGCAGAGCACACGTTTCCGGGCCGCCGTGCCCAGGGCGGGAATCTTCGACTGGCGCGCCTTCCACGGCAAGTCGTACCTGAACGGATGGGAGGTCGTCCACTACGGCGGGACCGAGCCGTGGGACGTGCTCGACCTGTGGGAGAAGTTCTCACCCATCAACCACGTCAGGAACGTCGAGACGCCCACCCTCATAGTGCACGGCGACCTCGACCTGTCGTGTCCCGTGGAGGGCGCCTACGCGTTCTACAGGGCGCTGGTGGACCTGGGAGTGGAGACCGAGCTGGTCGTCTACCCCCGGGAGGGGCACGGCGTCACGGAGAAGGTGCACAGTCGAGACCAGACCAGGCGCAGCGAGCAGTGGATCATAGACCGCCTGCTCGGTTGACCGCTGCGATTCAGCCTGCGGGCGGCCGCAGCTCCAGCTCGTCCATCGACAGCCGTCCGCGCGGCAGGTTCTTGAAGCCCACGAAGGCGAAGCCGTAGCTGTTGCAGTTGATCAGCAGGTCTTCGAGGGTCGGGGGATTGGCTGGGTTGCTCGCCCAGCTACGGTGCCACAGCGACTCGTCGGTCGTCAGCGTGAAGACGTTGGGCTCTGAGGTCCACGCTTCGTCGCCGATGGTCAGCGGGTTGCTCGTGAGATGCCACCGGCCCGAGCTGCGCCCCTCTCTGCCCGAGCCGACCACCCAGAAGTAGCAGTTGGCGCCGTCGAGGTCCAGGTCGTCTCCCCTCAGGTAGACCGACACCCTCGTGTCGCGCAAGTCGACGGGGCCCAGGCCGATGTAGTGGCGGTACGTGATCAGAGGCAGCATCGATACCGGCCTCTCGGGCGTGTCCGCGCTCCAAACGTGGTAGTCGGTCCAGATGTAGCCCGAATCGTTGACCCCGCCGCTTCGCTCCCACTCTGCCAGGTAGTAGATGTTGCGGCCCGCACGGATACAACCGTGGTAGTCGTAGGAGTACCAGCCCTCTTGTCCGACGTCGAACGTGTACTTCATGGTCGAGTCGCCTCCCGGGGCTTCAGGGCAGCTTGATCTCCAGCTCGTCCATCGCGATCTTCCCGGCCGGCAGCGACGTGAAGCCGGAGAGCTGCACGGCGATGCTGGAGCAGTCGGTGAGCGCCGCCTCTATCCCGCGGACCCCGGCGGGGTCCGGCGTCCACGTCTGGTGCCACAGCGACTCGTCCGCCTCGAGCGTGAACCTGTTCGGCTCGGACGGCCATTCCCCGTCGCCGATCTCCAGAGGATGGCTGTTCAGGTGCCAGGTGGCGCCGCCGCCGTTGACCCAGAAGTAGGCCCGCGAGCCGTGCAGTTTGAGGTCGTCGCCGCGAAGGTACAGCGATACTTCGGCGCCCAGGATATTGTAGGACTCCTCGCCGACCCAGTTCCGGCGCAGCGTGAACACGAATACGGAGATCGGGTCCTCCGGGGTGTCCGCGCTCCAAGCGGCCTGATTTGTCCAGATGTAGCCGGAGTCGCCAACACCCCCCGTGGGCGACCAGGCGGCCAGGACGAAGATGTTCCTGCCGGCTCTGACGCAGCCCTCGTAGTCGTAGGAGCACCAGCTTTCGGGACCGATATTGAAGTCGTGCTTCATCGGAATCGTGACTCCTCCGCCGGCCTGCGTCAACTCGCTAGGGTGATCTCGAGCTCGTCCATGGATATCCTGCCGGTGGGCAGGGCAGTGAAGCCGGAGAGCTGGATGGCGTAGCTGGTGCAGTTCGCCAGCACGTCGCTGAGGCTGGTGACGTTGGACGGATTGCCCGACCACGTTCGGTGCCAGAGCGACTCGTCGTCGGTGAGTGTGAACCGGTCGGGTTGGTCGGGCCATCGGCCGTCGGCGATCTCGATCGGATGGCTGTTGAGGTGCCAGCTTGTGCCCCCGCTCACGACCCAGAACAGGGCCTTCGATCCGTAGACCTTGAGCTCGTCGCCTCGCAGGTATACCGAGACCTCCGCGTTGCGAAGGTCGACGGGCCCCTTGCCCACCCAGTTCCTGCGCAGATCGAAGGGGAACACCGAGATGGGGTTCTCCGGCGTGTCGGCGCTCCAGCCGTGCTCGTCGCTCCAGATGTAAGCGGAGTCGTTGATGCCGCCGCTCTTCTCCCAGATGACCAGGATGAACATGTTGCGGCGGGCGCGCTTGCCCGCGTGGTACTCGTAGGAACAGAACCCCTCAGGACCTCGGTCAAATGTGTGTTTCATGTCGTCTCGAACTCCCTTCGGTCCCTAGGCCGACGTCCGAAGCGTATGTACCGGCCTCTTCCGTAGGCAGGGGCGGGCTGCGCCAAGATAGCCGAGGCTCCGTGGGAGTCTTTCCCACGGAGCCTCGGTAATTGCCTACCCGTAGCTGGTCGAGCTATGGGCCGTCTAGTGCTTCTCGACCCACATCTGCCATAGCGGCGTGTCAATGTTCGGGCCGCTCTCGAAGCCCTGGATCCACGGCTGAATGGCCCAGTTCGGACCGTAGAGCCAGTTCCAGGGGATCATATACACGCGTTGGGTGTAGTGCTCCTGGACTGCCTGCCAGGCCGTGCAGGCCTCCGGATCGTCCAGCGCGAGCCCTCTCGCGAAGTTCTCCAGGGCCGCCAGCTCGGTGTACTCGGTGGCTCCGGCGAGCTCTTCGCTCGGGAGCACTCCGATGTCAGTGGCAGTGAAGGTCTTGACGATCTGCGTCTCGTGCGGCACCCACATCGCCTCGCTGAAGCGTTTCAGCTGCGACTCGGGGCGCCTGGGCATGCCGCTCTCGCGCTTGAATATGTCGAGCTCGATGTTCAGGTTGTCCTTCCAGTACTCCTTGACCGCGACAGCCACGCTGATGTCTTCGGCGGAGCCGAGGTCCGTCTTGAGCACCGGGACAGTCCCGCCGCCGTAGGTCGACTCCGCGACGTACTGCCGCGCGAGGTCGGGATCGTAGTACTGACCGCGGTCTTCGGAATTGTGGCAGGCTGTCCCGGGCGCGAAGAAGCCCGTCGCCGCGTGCCAAGGCCCGCCCAGCACCGCCTGGATAATCGTCTCCATGTCCATGCCGTAGGCCAGACCCCTACGCAAGTTCAGGTCGTTCATAGGCTCCAGGTGGATCATGGTGCCCCACCACTTCAGGCCGGGATACAGGGCCGTGTGCAGCAGCTTGTTGAACGGGTGGTTCGCGTCCTCGACCGCCTGCGTGTAGGTCGCGGAGTCGAGCCCGATGATGTCCATCTCCTGGTTCTCGAACATGATGACCTGGACCTGCCTGTCGGCGACGGCGGGCATGATCAGCTTGTCGACCACGCTCTCCTCACCCCACCAGTGCTTGCCCTTGAGGCCTACCCGCGTCGATACCGTGAGTCCCGAGTCGGGGTCGTACGTCGCGTCATAAGGGCCGGCCCCTATCGGGTCGTACCACCACGAATCGGGTTCCGCCAGCACCTGGTCGATCTTCGACAGCCCTGTCATCCACACCGCCATGTACAGCGGCCAAGGCGGCCACGAGTACTCCATCGTGATCTCGAGCGTGTGATCGTCCAGCGCCTGCAGACCGAGCACGTCGGTGACATCGCCGGCTTTCAGCGCCTCCCACTCTTTGATCGTGCCCAGCGCCAGTGAAGCCGCGCCCCAACCAGCAATGTTCTCGGGCTTGGCCCCGTTCTCCCAGTAGGCCTTGACCTGGGCCGCGGTTATCGGGGTGCCGTCCTGCCAGACGGCGTCGTCACGCAGCTTGACCGTGTAGACGGTGAAATCGTCGTTGGCGGACCACGCGGTCGCTATCCACGGCACCAGCTCGGTGTGCGGCGGGTCGGGGCTGTACTGGAACAGCGTGCCGAACACGCCCATCGAGTACTGCCGGTTGCCACCGCCGTCCCGCCAGGGGGCGCCCTGGCTTCGCATGCGGCCCGGCGTGTTGATCTCCTGCAAGTCGTGCAGCGACGCGCCTGCCGGAATCATCGGCATGGCAATGTCCGGCAGCGCCGGCGTCGGCGTCGCGGGCACCGCCGTTGGAGCCGCGGGCGGTGTCGTCGGCTGGACTACTGCAGCCGTTGTGGGAGCCACCGCAGGCTCCGCATCCTCGGTGCCACACGCCACGAGCGTAATGGCACCCAACGAGAGCACCATTACGAATCCCGCGACGAGTCGCCATTTCGACGTTAGACAAGTCATATCAATCTCCCTCTCTCGACTCGGTTCAATGCGCGGCATTATTACGCTTCGGTGAATCGGTGTCAATACCACGCGGTCCGATGCGGTCAGCCGGCCATAGGATCGCGCTTCTTCGATACGTGCTCGCCGACGACCTCTCCCGCGCCTATGATCTTCCCGTCGATTGCCTTGAGCAGGTCGTCCTTGGTGGCCTCCGGCCCCAGAGTGATCTCGGCATTCAGCGCGAAGACCTTGAAGGTGTACTGTTTGACAGGGTCTTCCAGCGCCCCTCCGCTCGTCCACTGCTGGCGTACCACGGGCGGGCAGGGACCGTTCCAGCCTACGTTGCCGTCGTCGTTGGTCCCTTGTTTGGCCGCCGGTCCTACGGACGCCGCCTCGTGGGTCTTCGCGAGGTCGGCGGGCAGGCCGACCTCGTCGGCAGGAATGCCCCACATCACCAAGTGGGACCAGGGGGCGCCCGGGTTCTGGTTGCTTTCCATGACGACGGCTATGCTGACGGTGCCCTCGGGCGCCTGGCTCCATGTAATCGGCACCGAGATGTCTTTATCCGAGCAGCTGTACTTTCTTGGGATGCGTCGTCGGTGGTCGAACTCCGTGCTGGTGACCGTCATGGTCAACTCGTACGTCTGGGTGATCAGGTACCCGCCGAACTCGCCCAGTCCTGTGGCGCCGCCGCGGGCGTTCGAGTCGACGACCTCGGCCGGTGCCTCCGACGCGGCCATCGGTGTACCAGCCGCGTCCGACGCTGCGGCCGGCGCCTCTGTGCCGTCGTCGCTGGAGCAGGCGAGCGCTGTGGCCGCCAGCACTATCGCCGCGAGAAGTGCGGTCCGGACTGAAAACGCCTTGGTCATCCTAGTCCTCCTCGTCAATCCAAGCCCGGGGGCTAGCTGCGCCGCCGCTATCGCCGTGGAGCGCCGCCGCTGCCGGGTGGCTCACCCTATGGTATCAGCGTCGCGCAAGCCGCGTGCGCCCTCACCCGCTACGTGGCGGCGGCGATGCCGCTATTGGGCCATGGGGTCGCGCTTCTTCGATACGTGCTCGCCGACGACCTCTCCCGCGCCTATGATCTTGCCGTCGATCGCCTTGAGGAGGTCGTCCTTGGTGGCCTCCGGCCCCAGAGTGATCTCCGCGTCGAGCGCGAAGACCTTGAAGGTGTACTGTTTGACAGGGTCGCCCAGCGCCCCTACGTGGACACTCTCACGTACCTCGGGCGGGCAGGGGCCGTTCCAGCCTACGTTGCCGTCGTCGTTGGTCCCCTGCCTGGCCGCCGGTCCTACGGACGCCGCCTCGTGGCCCTGCGCGATGTCCGCGGGCAGGCCGGCCGCGTCGGCCGGAACGCCCCACATCACCAAGTGGGACCAGGGCGCGCCGGGGTTCTGGTTGCTTTCCATGACGACGGCGATGCTGACAGTCCCCTCGGGAGCCTGGCTCCAGGTTATCGGCACGGAGATGTCTTCGTCGGAGCAGCTGGACTTTCTGGGGATGCGGCGCCTGTGGTCGAAGTCCGTGCTGGTGACCGTCATGGTCAGCCCGTACGTCTGGGCGATCAGGTACTCCCCGAACTCACCCGGTCCTGTGGCGCCGCCGCGAGCGTTCGAGTCGACGACCTCGGCCGGTGCCTCCGACGCGGCCATCGGTGTAGCGGCCGCATCCGACGCTGCGGCCGGCGCCTCTGTGCCGTCGTCGCTGGAGCAGGCGAGCGCTGCGGCAGCCAGCACTATCGCGGCGAGAAGTGCGGTTCGGACTGAAGACGCCTTGGTCATCCTAGTCCTCCTCGTCAATCCACGCCCGGGGGCAAGCTGCGCCGCCGCTGCCGAGTGGCTCACCCTATGGCATCAGCGTCGCGCAAACCGCGTGTGACCTCACCCGCTACGGGGCGGCGCCGATGCCGTTACTGCGCCATCGGGTCGCGCTTCTTCGACACGTGCTCGCCGACCACCTCGCCGGCGCCGACGATATTGCCGTCGATCGCCTTGAGCAGGTCGTCCTTGGTGGCCTCCGGCCCCAGGCTGATCTCCGCATCCAGCGCGAATACCTTGAACGTGTACTGTTTGACGGGGTCCTCCAGCGCGCCTCCGCCGGACCAAACGTGGCGCACCTCGGGCGGGCAGGGGCCGTTCCAACCTATCTCTTGGTCGTCGTTGGTCCCCTGACGAGCGGCGGGTCCTACGGACGGCGCTTCGTGGGTCTTCGCGATGTCGGCCGGCAGGCCGACCGCGTCGGACGGAATCCCCCACATCACCAAGTGGGACCACGGCGCGCCCGGGTTCTGGTTGCTTTCCACGACGACGGCCATGCTGACAGTGCCCTCTGGCGCCTTGCTCCAGGTAATCGGCACCGAGATGTTGTCGTCGGAGCAGCTGTACTTCCTGGGGATGCGCCGCCTGTGGTCGAACTCGGTGCTCGTGACCGTTATGCTCAGCGCGTAGGTTTGGGCGATCAGGTATTCGCCGAACTCGCCGAGCCCGCTGGCGCCGCCACGGGTGTTCGTGTCGACGACCTCGGCCGCCGCCTCCGTGCCGGCGGTAGGCGCTGCGCCCGCCTCCTGCGCGGCCGCCGGCGCCTCCGCCGGGGCGTCGGCTCCGTCGTCGCTGGAGCACGCCAGCGCTATGGCCGCAAGAATTACCGCTGCGAGAAGGGCCGTACCGAATGAAAACGCCTTGGTCATCTTACGCCTCCGCACCCATCCACGCGTTGGGAGAGACTGCACAGCCGATATCGGGATCATATCAGCGCCGCGTCAGCCGCGCACGCGTCTCCCGCGCCGGCGCAAGGTTATCCGCCCTGTGGGCCTGCGGGCCGCATCAACCTGTTGTTCCCGGTCGTGAAATAGGCGTCCATCGGGCGGAAGTATCGGCTCTCCCACCAGTCCGGCGAGAAGACGCCGCCGGCGTCGACCCCGGTGTGGCGCAGGATGATCGTAGTCCCGTCGTCCTGCGGGTTCCCGATCCCCCCGTAGTTGGAGCCCGTGGCGAGCCTGACCTCGACCCGCGTGACGCTCCCGGCTTCCCACTCCCCTGACGTGTTCAGTTCGTGGACGATGAGACTGTTGGGTTCGGACTCCACAATTCGGCCCAGCACCGCGCCGTCGAGCAGGCTGACCGGACCGTCTGCGGAGGCGTCGATCGTCGCCTGCCCGCCGGTCATGTCACCGTGCTCGCGGCTGTCCAGCCAGGACTCGAACAGCCTCTTGGGCGTGGCCAGTACCACACGTGTGACCACGTAGCCGTCTTCGAAGTTGGTCACAATCATGTCGAGACGCCGTTCGCCCTTGCGGCTCAGCATCGTCCCTGTCTGGGCACCACGACCAAGCTCGTGGGGTTGAGGAACCACAGGTTCTTGGTCACGCCGTCTTCCTGCATCTTGACGTACCACTCCTGCCCCCGGTCCAGGAGCTCCGCGGTCCAGACGCCGCGTAACAGGAGCTCGGCGCAGGCGACGCTCTTGGCGTTGAGATAGTTCTGCACGATCTCGATCACTATCTCCTCCGTCAGCGGGCCGTCGATTGGCGTCGGCGTCGGGACCGGAGTCTCCTTCGGTGTTCCGTCGCCGCAGGCCAACTGCACCAGCAGGAGGCACAGCGCCAGGACGACCAGGCCGAGGGCCACTCGACAATTGCTCATCCGTTCTCCCCCTTTGATCAGATGCGCAGGCGGAATCGGGCATCGCCTACAGGTCGGCGAAGTTTCCGCAGGTTGTTACGCTACGACATTCGGCCTGAAGGGTCAACCTCTACAAGCTGTCGGGACACCCATGAACCCGTTGCAGCGGAGCTTTCGCTCATCGCAATGCGCAGCCTTCATTGAGTTGCCCGGTGATTGCGCGTAACATCGAGCGGAAATCATCCGAGCGAGGAAGCCCGATGCGCCGTTCGACAACTCTCGACGTAAACAGCCCTATGACCCCGCCTCAGTGGGCGCTGCTTCAGCGGACTCTGCTGCGCGACGAGGCGCTGGCGTGCCAGGCATTCTTCGAGCACTATTTCGACGAGCGCGGCTACCTGCTATGCGTGCCCAGGTGGGGAGGCGACGACGGCCCGGACGACGCGGCGGAGAACATGCTCAATTGGACGATGCTCCACGCTCTCGGCGCTTCGGACGTCGTCCTGGAGCTGTACAAGAAGGGTTGGGAGGGCCATCTCCAGCAGTACACCGAGGCCAGGACAACCGACGTGCCCTTCGCCCGCGATGGCATGTACTACAAGGAATTCCCGGTCATGTTCGACTGGTTCCACAACGGCGAGGGGTTCTCGGTCTTCTTTCTCCAGGGGCTGTCGGACCCATACGACGACGCCCTGGCAGTCCGTACGAGACGTTACACGGGCTTCTACATGGGCGACGACCCCGCCGCGCCCAACTACGACCCGGAGCACAGGATCATCCGCAGCATGTTCAACGGCAGCCGCGGACCTCTGATGCGCAGGGCCACGGCCCTGGACTGGGCCGGAGACCCCATCGAAATCGAGGGCCGGTTCGATCCCGGACACGGCGAGCGAAACTACGAGGAGATGCTCGAGCACTTCCAGGACTACAACGACATCGTGGGCGACCATCCGCTCAACATGGGCGCGACGACTCTCGCCTTCAATGCGTACGCGCTGACGGGCGAGCAGCGCTACCACGACTGGCTGGTCGACTATATCGATGCCTGGGTCGAGCGCACCGAGGCGAACGGTGGGATCATCCCGAGCAACATCGGACTGGACGGGTCTATCGGCGGCGAGTGCGACGGCAAGTGGTACGGCGGCGTCTACGGCTGGGGATTCTCCGTCTACGATCCCGCCAGCGGCAAGACCGCGCACCGCAGGTCCGCGACCGGGCGCGCCCCCTACAGCTTCGCCAACGCGCTGCTGATGACCGGAGACCGGCGGTACGTCGACGTCTGGCGCGGCGTCATCGAGGCCGTCAACGCGAACGCGAAGAGGGTCGACGGACGGCGGTTGTTCCCGCAAATGCACGGCGACGACGGCTGGTACGAGTTCAGCGAGGACCCCTTCGACGACGGGGCGCTGCAGGTCTACTACTGGTCGATGGATCCAGCCGACCGAGAACGCGTGACCGGCAGCGGATGGCTCGACTTCCTGGATGGCCGCAACCCGAGCTACCCGGTCGACGCACTGAAGACCGACTTGGAGACGGTGCGGTCGAGGATGGAGGGAGTCCGGCAGGACACAGCCTCCCCGGACACGCGGATGTCGGACGACATGAACGGTCTGCAGCCGGCCATAACCGGGGCCCTGACGGAGCTGATGCTGGGCGGGCTGCCGACGGGCAGGGAAGGGCACCCGCTGCACGCCCGCCTTCGCTACTTCGACCCCGAGCGGCGCCGGGCCGGCGTCCCGCAGGACGTTGCCGCCCTGGTGACCCGCATGACCGACACCGAGACGGCGGTTACGCTCGTGAACGTCAACCAGGTCGAGGCGCGCACGGTGGTCGTGCAGGGCGGGGCCTACGGCGAGCACCGGATCGTCACGGCGCACGCCGACGGCGCGACGGTCGACGTCGAGGGCAGCAGTTTCGCAGTCCGCCTCGCGCCGGGCGCCGGCGCGGAGGTCACGCTCGCCATGAGCCGGTACGCCAACCAGCCGACGCTGGCGTTCCCATGGGGGCGTTGACGAGCGGCCGCTAGCGTGCGGGGTCGGCGCTCCGCTGCTTGTCCTTGTCGTACTGGCCGCCGCCGCGGCTCGGCTCGGCCATCTTCTCCCGGGACTGCCTGGTGAGCTCGGAGAGGAGGTCGTCGTTCGCCAGCCTCTGCTCCAGGTGCCGCATCCGGCCGGGGCCGGCGGTACGGATCATCGTCTCGCCGTAGGCACGCTCGCACCAGAAATTCGATAGGTTGCCTATCTCCTGGCGCAAGGCGGGCAGGTCTTCGTCCGCGTAACGGTCCTGCATGTTGATGGTGAACATCCTTCGGCGCGTGCCTCCGCCGAAGGAGGCGTGCTTTACGCCGTGGTTGAAGAGGACCATGTCGCCGGGCTCGGATTCCAGCGGCACGGCTGGGACGTGGGCGCCGGTGATGCCCCACGCGCCCTCGGGGTCGGATTCGGCCGACCGGGGCGCGGCCCGGTGGAGCTCCTCGGCGAAGGCGTCCCCGAAGTGATGGCTGCCGGGGATCACCCTGAGGCAGCCGCCGTCCTTTTTGACCACGTCCAGGTAGAAGGCGATCTTGAGCGACGTGTAACGGGCGTCCTTGTACCCGTCCGAGTGCCACTGGGTGTCGCCGACGTAGAAGTTGCCGTCGCTGCCCGTGTAGTTGAAGTCGTCGCCGATCAGCGACGCGACGACGTGCTCGATGCGAGGGTCGTCGATCAGCGAGCAGAGGTACTCGTCCTGGTCTATGAACGGCACCAGCGCCGATCGGTGCTGGTGGTCGTGCTGCCGGCCGTCGTGTCCGCCGCCGTGGTCGGCCCAGACCTTCTCGAACGCGTCCGTGATGTCGCCGATCTCGGCGGCGAAGTGGCCCGGAAAGACGAGGTAGCCGAAGGTGCGGAAGCGGTTGATCTCGTGCTCGGTGAGTCTCATGTTACTCCTATCTCGGCCTTCCGGATTCGCAAGAATGTCGGTCGCACGGACTGCGTGCCTATATGAGGTTCTCCCGGTCCACCTTATGGCCGGCCTGGAAGACGTCCACGACGTCGCGAAGGGCCTTGATATCGGCGGACGGGTCTCCGTCGACCACGAGGAGGTCGGCCTGCTTGCCCGGCTCAAGGGTGCCGACTTCGTCATCGATCCAGCACGAGCGCGCCGAGTCGCCAGTGGCCGAAACGATGGCCTCCATCGGCGACATTCCGGTGTCGACGTGGGCCACGATCTCGCTCTGGAAGTCGCCGAGCTTGTAGTAGGACCACGACGCGTCCGAGCCGCACACGAGCCGAACCCCGGCCTCTCTCATCCGTGCCGCGTGCTCGAAGATGACGTCGTTCTTGCCCCTGATGTCGTCGAGCTGCGTCCGCTCTCGGTCGGTGAGGCCGACGGTCTCCGCCTTGAGCTTCAAGTTCGCCTCGGCGTCGCGGCCCTGATACAGGGTCGGGTTGACGAAGACTCCGTTCTCCGCGATACGCTCCGTGATCTCGGGCCTGTAGCGGTGGGACCCGTCGGGGTCTTTGTGATAGCCGTGTATGAGGGTGTCTATTCCGGCTTCCAGCGCGTTGACCATGCCCTCGGACGAGGCGCAGTGGGCGGCGGCGTGCTTGCCGAACTTGTGGGCCTCTCCGACGATCGCGGTCAGCTCGTCGACGTCAAACGACGGCCTCAGGGAGTGAGACGTGCGCGTGCTGCCGCCGGTCGCCGTGATCTTGATGAAGTCGGCGCCCTCCTTGACGAGCTGGCGCACGGCGGCGCGGCACTCGACGGCGCCGGTCGCCTCTATCCCGAAGTAGCTCAGGTGGCCGCCGATTATCGCCATCGGCCGGCCCGACAGCACGAGCCGCGGCGCCGGCGTAATGCCCATCTCGACCGCCTGACGCAGCATGAACGTGGTCCGGTTCTTGGCTCCGCAGTCGCGCACGGTGGTGACGCCTGAATAGAGGTGGGCGCGCGCGTTGCGGGCCGCCTGCAGGGTCAGCACCTCGTCGGGCAGGGTGGTGAGCTCGTCTCCCATGCGTCCGTCGCCGATGCCGATCAGGTGCACGTGGCAGTCTATGAGCCCTGGCAGCACCGTCTTGTCCTCGTAGTCGAGCTCGACCACGCGGGCGCCCTCCGGCGGCACGACCGCCTCTTCGGAGCCGACCGCCGCGATGCGGCCGTTATCGACCAGCACGGCGCCGCGCTCCAGTGGCGGACCGCCTTTGCCGTCGATCAGGCGCGCGGCCCGGATGAGCGTGAGTTCGCCGTCGGTCATGGGAGCCTCCCGCGAGAATGGCGTCCCATTATACGCCGCCGGGCGGGTGCTGCCTGAGCGACGCCAGGGATTCCGCCGAGCCCCGCTCGATGCGCCGGCCCGCCAGGAACACCTCGTCGACGTTCCACAGGTCCTGGACGCGTTCGGCCGGGTTGCCGTCGACGACGATCAGGTCGGCGGCCTTCCCCGGCTCGAGCGTGCCGGTCACGTCGTCGATGCCCAGAGACACGGCGGCATCGCCCGTCACCGAGGCTACGCCGCGCATCGGGGATAGCCCGGCCATGACCAGGCACTCGGTCTCGTACGGCGTGTTGCCGAGCTGGTAGTCGCCCCAGGACGAGTCGGAGCCGGTGATCATCTTGACGCCCACGTCGATCATCCGCCGGCAGTGGTCCAGGTGAGTCTCGAAGTCGCGCTCGTACTGGTCGAGCAGCGCCTGCTCGCCCGCCGTCAGCGGACGGCGCTCGCGCACGTACCCGAGCGCCCAAATCCTGGCCCTCATCACGTGGAGGGTAGGGTTGACGTAGGCGCCCTGTTCGGCGATGCGCTCCGCGACGTCCGGCCGGAAGCGGTCGGAGCCGTCCGGCTCCTTGAAGACGCAGTGAATGATCATGTCCACGCCCGCGTCCAGCGAGTTGGCGATGCCCTGGGTGGAGAGACAGTGCGTGGCGGTCAGCTTGCCGAACTTGCGGGCCTCGTCCGTGATCGCGGTCAGCTCGTCCACGTCGAACGCAGGGCGCAGCCGGTGGGACGTCGCGGTGCTGCCCCCGGTCGCCGTGATCTTGAGGTAGTCGGCGCCCTCCTTGATGAGCTGCCTGGCCATCGCCCTGGCCTCGTTGGGGCCGGTGACCTCGGACCCGAAGTACCACATGTGGCCGCCGATGATCGAGATCGGCCGCCCGCAGAGGACCATGCGCGGCCCGATCTCGCGCCCCTCGCGGACCGCGTCTCGAAGCCTGAACATAGTGACGTTCTTGGGCCCGTTCTCGCGGATCGAGGTGACGCCGGACAGCAGCGATATGCGCGCGTTGCGGGCGGACTGCAGCGTCAGCACCTCGTCGGGAAGCGCGGCCACGTCGTCGCCGGGCCGCCCGTCGCCGAAGCCGTTGTTGTGCGTGTGGCAGTCGATCATGCCGGGCATGACGGTCTTGTCGCCGTAGTCGAATACCTCGACCGGAGCGCCGTCCGGCGGCGCGACGTCAGCCTGGCGACCGACGGTGCGTATTATCCCGCCTTCGACGAGCACGGCGCCGTTCGCGATGGGACGGCCGCCGGCGCCGTCGAGCAGACGGGCGGCTTTGATCAGCGTGAGGGCGCCGGGTGGGTTCATCGACAACGTGGGTATGCCAAGAGAATCAAGCCAAGCTCGATGTTTCGGAATGGCGGGCGCGGCACAGGGACGAGGTCTCTCGCGGGCGCGGCTCCTTGGATGGTCGGGGTGACTGGATTCGAACCAGCGACCCCCTGCACCCCATGCAGGTGCGCTACCAAACTGCGCCACACCCCGACGCCGGCCAGCATATCACAGGGCCTTGGGGCCAACAAGCTGAGCGAGCTTCCTGGATTCCCCACCTGATTGGGCCGGCCGGCGCGACGGGTTGCTCCCGGTGTTACGGTGGCGCACCTTGTCGGGGATGGATTCCCGCCTTCGCGGGAATGACGGTTGTTCAAAGGTCTCCCTTCGCGGGGATGACGGTTGTGTAAAGGTCCGCCTTCGCGGGAATGACGGAGGTGGGGGATTTGGTGGCTACGCGTAGGTCGTTGGCGCCGGGCGTCGGCGGGACGGGCCGTACAGGATGTCGCGCAGCAGCCATACGGCGACGCCTTTGTCCAGCGGATGGTTGTTGTTGCCGCACTTGGGCGAGTGGACGCAGCCGGGGCAGCCCGACTCGCACGGGCACTCCATGATGGCGGACATGGTCGCCTTGCACAGGTCCTCTATCACCTCGTAGCCGTGCTCGCTTATCCCGACGCCCCCAGGGTGGCCGTCGTGGATGAAGACCTGGGGCCGGCCCGTGTCGGGATGCAACGGCGTCGACAGGCCGCCGATGTCGTTGCGGTCGCACAGCGCGAACAGCGGCAGCAGCCCGATGGCCGCGTGCTCCATCGCGTGCAGGCCGCCCGCCAGGTCGCGCCGCTCCGAGCGTATCGCCGCCAGAGTGTCGGCCGGGAAGTCCAGCCACAGCGCGACGGTATCGTAGCTCTGCGTGGGCAGGTCCACCGGCTGCTCGCCCAGCGACTCGTGCGTCGTGCGAGAACGCCGGCGGAAGGCGATCACGGTCGTCGAGACCGATATCTCGCCCAGGTGGACCGTCGAGGAGCCCACCGGCTTGCTCGAGTAGACGTTCAGCACGCGCGTCTCGGTCAGGTGTCGCGCCTGGGTGTAGTAGGGGACGTCGGCCGGCCCGGCGTAGGCGGTCCGCGTCTCCAGGTCGAGCTCCGCGACCAGGTAGTCTTCCGCCTGATGCAGGTATACGGCCCCCGGGTATAGCTGCGTGTAGGCCGTCGCCTCGTCGACCGTCTCCAGCACCGCGCCCGACTGTTCGTCCACGAGCGTGAAGAAGCCGCCCGACCCGGAGCGGATGTCGATGTCTCCCGCCGGGTATTCGACGTGGGCCGGGAGGTGCCAGCGGCCCCGGCGCATCTGGAGGAAGCCGTCGGACTCGAGCTCGGCCGCCAGCGCGGGCAGGTCCGGGCCGAACAGCTCGGCGTCTTCGTCGATCAGGGGCGCCTCGTAGGCGGCGCACAGCAGCTGCGGTTTCAGCACGTATGGGTTCTCGGGAGAGATGCGAGCGCTCTCGTTGGCCTGCTCGAAGAACGAGTCGGGATGGCGCATCAGATACTGGTCGAGCGGGTCGTCCTGCGCCACCAGCACGCTGAGCGCGCGGTCGCCGCGGCGTCCGCTGCGGCCGGCCTGCTGCCACGTGCTCGCGACGCTGCCCGGATACCCCGTCAGCACGGTCGCGTCCAGGTCGCCGACGTCGATGCCGAGCTCCATCGCGCTGGTGGCGGCGAGTCCGGTGAGTCGGCCCTCGAACAGGTCGCGCTCGATGCGCCGCCGGTCTTCCGGGAGGTAGCTGCCGCGGTAGGCCGTTACGCGGCCGGCGAGGGCGGCGTCGAGCTCGCGCAGCCTCGCCCTGGCCCGAATCGTCAGCAGCTCCGCGGCCTGCCGGCTTCTGACGAACGCCAGCGTCCGCACCTTCCGGAGCATCAGCTCCGTCAGCAGCAGCGCCGCCTCGTCGGTCGGGCTCCGGCGCCTGCCGTTCACCGCGTCGGTCATGGGCGGGTTCCAGAGCACGAAGTCCTTGCCGCCGAACGGCGCCCCGTCGTCGTCTATGACCCGAAACGGCACGCCCGCCAGGCGTTCGGCGTGCTCGCCGGGGTTCGACAGCGTGGCGGAGCACATGATGAACTGAGGGTCGGCGCCGAACCTCTGGCACAGCCGCCGGAGCCGCCGCAGGACGTTGGCGACGTGGGAGCCGAAGACGCCCCGGTAGACGTGGGCCTCGTCGATGACGACGAACCGCAGGCGCCGGAGAAGCTCGTACCAGGCTTGGTGGTTCGGCAGGGTCCCGCGGTGGAGCATGTCCGGGTTGGTGATGACGAGACGCGAGCCGCGCCGGATGCGCGCGCGCTCCGGCACCGGGGTATCCCCGTCGAAGACATCGTGGCGTATCCGCCCGCCGGCGGGCGCCAGCGCCGAGATGCCGCGGCTCTGGTCCCGCGCCAGCGCCTTGGTGGGAAAGAGAAGCAGGGCCCGCGCCGACCTGTCTCTCGTCAGCGCGTCGATGACTGGCAGGTGGTAGCAGAGGCTCTTCCCGCTGGCCGATGGCGTCGAGACGATGACGTTGTGCCCGTCGCGGACGGCGTCCACGGCCTCGGCCTGGTGCGAGTACAGCGACTCGATCCCGGCGCGACGGAGGGCGCTTTCGAGCGGCGCGCTCAGCGGCTCCCGCAGCTCCGCGTACGCGGGTTCCCGTTCGGGGATGGCCCGCACGTGCGCGATCTGGCCGCCGTAGCCCGGCAGCGCCTGCAGGTCACGAAGGAAGGCAGCGACATCCATGTCGGAGATTGTACCGCCGCGGCGTCGGGTCAGGCTCGCGTGCGCCCCTCGAGTAGCGCCGATGAAGCATCGGCGCTACTCGGGGTGAGCGGGTTGTGTAGCCTCACCGCCGAATAGGTGTCGGGCGCGCTACTTGAACCGGAGCGAGTAGAGGTCGGCGTCTCGGAGGAGGAAACGCAGGCGTACGGGGTGGCCGGCCAGGGCGGACACGTCGGCGCTGGCGTTCCACGACACGGTGCGCTCCAGGGAGTCGCCGTAGATCTCGTCGCAGTCGTCGATGCCGAAGCCTTCGAGCGCGTGGCCGTTGGCGTCCTGCAGCTCGACGCTGACGCCGCCGACGGCAGACGTCGCGACGTTCAGCACGAGCCGGCCGCCCTCGAACACCAGGGGGTGCGTCAGCATCTGTCCGCCGCTGAGCCTCGCGGCGACGGACACGAAGCCGTCGACGCGCAGCGTGTGGCGCCGCAGACGCTCGGTGAGCTCCATCTGCTCGTGGGCTTCCGTGACGTATATGGAAATCTCGTCCGGGGCGCCCTCGACGTGCGAGGCCGTCTCGATGAGGCCCCAGTTCTGGTAGTTGTCGCCGTAGAACCAGCCGCCGGTGTCGCGCAGCCCCGGCCGGATGAACGACTCGGGCCAAACGTCGAAGTTGAGCCCGTCGCGGCTCGACATGAGCATGCCGTCGGTCACGGCCGTGCCCTCGCGCTCGCTGCTGCTGGCCCGCAGGCGGCGGTAGTCGACCTGTGGCAGCTTTTTCGACGACTCGTTCCAGCCGCGGTCGACGTAGCGGGTCGGGAAGCCGAGGAATATGTGCGGCGCCCGGTAGTAGGGGATGACCTGGTTGGTGTACAGCTCGCTGACGCGGCCCGGCGAGTAGTTCAGCCACGTCGGGTCGGGCCACTTCAGGAAGTCTTTGGACGTCGCGGTCTTGATGTCGCGGCCGTTGGAGTTGCCACGGCTGTCGCGTCCCGGCCGGAAGTCGCGGTGGTACTCCCTGTACTCGCCGCGGACGGTGTCCCAGAAGGCCAGGTTCTGGGAGTCGAACGCGCCGTCCGTGATGATCGGCTCGTCGGTCAACAGGCGCCAGCTCACGCCGTCGGCCGATCCGAGGGGGTGCAGGCCCGCGTTGCCGTCCCTGGCGCTGCCCGCGACGAACGCCTTGAAGCGCGCGTCGGGCTCGCAGTCGGGGTTCTCGTCGAGGAAGACGGCGAAGGTCGTCGTGCCGATGCCTTCCCAGATTATGTTGTTGTCCTTAGAGCCTCCGAACTCCACGAGGCCGAGCGACGGCCGCTCCCAGCTTATGCCGTCGGCGCTCTCGGCGTAGCCGACGAAGGCGTGGCGGTTGGTCATCTTTCCCTGGGTGTAGTCGACCTGGGAGGCGCGGTAGTACATGCGGTAGACGCCGCCGTCCTCGATCACCGAGATGTAGTTGCAGCTATTGCCCTCCCACGGCCTGTCGAAGGTCATCATGACGTCCTGCGGGACGGGCCTGTGCATCGTGCGGGTCGCTTCGGACAGCGTGTCGACGACGTGGTCGTCTACGAACAACTCGAGCCGGGAGCCTATGTTGATAGCTTCGGTCATGCGATTGTCTCCGTATACCTGTTCAGGGTTGATGCTGACGCGGTCCGTTCACCGCGAGTGGGCCCTTCGATACACCCCGACGAAGCGTCGGGGCACTCAGGGCGAGCGGGTCCAGGGGGCGTATCGAGGGGGGCGTGCACGATCTCACCAAGAGTGCCTCGGCTCTACAGGGCCAGGCGGGTGGCTATGAAGCCGCCGTCGATGGGCATGACGTGCCCGTTGACGAAGGAGGCGGCGTCGGAGCACAGCCAGACGACGCACTCCGCGACCTCGTCCGGCTGGCCGACGCGGCCCATCTCCTCCTGCTCCGCCGCACGCTCCAGCAGGCCGGGGTCCTCGGCGATCATCCGGTCGAGGATAGCCGTGTGGATGGTGCCGGGGCAGACGCAGTTGACGCGGATGCCCTGCTTGGCGTACTCGACGGCGGCGGTCCTGGAGATCATGATGACGCCGGCCTTGCTGACGCGGTACGCCATGCGGTCCATGCCGCCTACGAGCCCGGAGGTCGAGGCGTCGTTGACGATGGCCCCGCCGCCCTGGTCGAGCATCACCATCACCTCGTACTTGACGCAGAGCCACAGGCCCTTGAGGTTGATGCCGATGGTCTGGTCCCAGTCCTCCAGCGTGTGCTCGTGCGTCCGTCCCCGGTCGAGCACGATGCCGGCGTTGTTGAAGGCGTAGTCGAGCCTGCCGTAGGTAGAGACGGCGGTGTCGACCATGTTCTTCACGTCGTCGGTGCGCGACACGTCGGTGCGGACGAATATGGCCTCGCCGCCGGCGTCGCGTATCTCCGCGACGGTCTGCTCGCCGGCGTCGGCCCTTCGGGCGGCGATGACCACGCGGGCGCCCTCACGGGCGAACTGCAGCGCCGTCGCCTTGCCGATGCCGGCGTTGCCGCCTGTGACGAGGGCCACTTTGCCGTCGAATTGTGCTGCCATGGCTCAGTCCTCCAGTTGGTAGAAGCGGCCCGCGGTGGTGCCGCCGTCCAGGGAAAGCAGGACGCCGTTGACGAAGGACGCGTCGTCCGAGCAGAGCCAGACCACGGCGTTGGCGATCTCCTCGGGAGTGCCGATGCGGCCGACGACCATCCTTTCCCGGATCTCGTCCGATATGCCGGGCGTCGCGGCCTCCATCCGGTCGAGGATGGGGGTGTGGATGGCGCCGGGCAGGACCGCGTTGACGCGGATGCCCTTGCGGCCGTACTCGAGCGCCGCGGTGCGGGTTATCGAGTTGACGCCGGCCTTGCTGACGCGGTAGACCATGCGTCCGACGCCGCCCTGTATTCCGGACCCGGACGAGTTGTTGACGACGGCGCCGCCGCCCCGTTCGATCATCCGGAGTATCTCGTACTTGAGACAGAGCCACAGGCCCCTCAGGTTGATGTCGATCGTCGAGTCCCAGTGCTCCTCGGTGTGCTCGTGGGTGAGGCCCACGTCGAGCACGATGCCCGCGTTGTTGAAGGCGTAGTCGAGGCCGCCGAAGGTCGATACGGTCGTCTCGACCATGGCCTCGACCTGCTCCGGGTCCGCAATGTCCGTCTGGATAAAGACGGCCTCGCCGCCGCCGTCGCGAATCTTGTTGACGACGCGCTCGCCCTCCGCCGCCCGCCTGGCCGATATGGCAACTTTGGCGCCCTCGCGGGCGAAATGGAGCGCCGACGCCTCGCCGATGCCGGCGTTTCCGCCGGTGACCAGGGCCACCTTGCCGTCGAACTGTCCGCCCATAAGCTCGCCTCCTTGGGTCCTAGAAGCCGGAGAGGGTCTCCTGCTCGCAGCCTACCAGGACGAAGTCGTCCCCGCTGTCCTCGACGAACGATACCACCTTGGAGAGCATCTCGCCGGCGTGTCGGCCGTCGTTCGCGGCGAGCGCGACGCCCAGCGTCGCCGTCTGCCAGGAGTCGTTGTCGCCGACCTCGGCGATCGACACGTTGAACTTCCTGTGCACCCGGGAGCAGAGGGATCCGATCACCCGCCGCTTGCCCTTGAGGCTCTGGTTTTCGGGGAGCTGCAGGGTCATCTTGCAGACGCCGACGTTCATGTCCGCCTCTCGGAGAGTCGATCAGTGTCGAAGCAGGCCGGCCGGGGCGGCGCACGGGGCCGCCGGCGACGGCATTATATCACCGGCCCGTCGCGGCGGCCGGCCCGCGTGGGGGAGAGGGGGTGCGCGCCCTCCCCGTGAGGCGTGGACTTTCGGCGATTTCGGTTTTTCCCCTTAAATCTGTTCCATTCTGTTCCGTTTATATCTGGCGGGCGGGACAAAACGGGACGAAAGCGGGACACCCGGCGTACCGTTGCCGCTATCTGAGCCGGGTCATTGCGGGGCGGCATGGACACCGGCGCGGCATTCGCCGACATCCGAGCCGGGGCCGTGTTGGAGGTAGGAGCGTGATGGACTTGGGTCTGTTCCACGCGGCCATCGTAGCACAGATGTGCTGCTGCCGCAATCTGCGTTGGAGTCCTAGTGTCGGACGACGTACGCGGACGTTAGCGTGTTGAAGTCCTGGTTGAAGGTGCTCTTGAAACCGCGCAGCCAGGGCTGAACGACCCACCTGACCGGATCGACCTCCCTGATCGGGATGATGGAGGTTCGGTCGAGATACTCTGACTCGTACTCCTGGAAGGCTCTGCACCGATCCGGGTGGTCTAGCGGGAGCGAAGTTGCGTAGTGGAACAGGGCAAGCATGACTGGGTAGCCGGAAGGGATGTCCGAGCGGGGGTAGACGATCCCATAGAGGAAGTCAAGGGGCGGCAGGCTGCTGACGATCTGAGAGGGATCGGGACTCCACGATTCCACGGTCATGTGGTGGAGTTGAGCGGGTGACCAGAACTTTCGGTATAGTTCCAGATCGACGCCCGAGACGAAGCCGAGTCTTCGCTCGCTCAGCCGATCGTTGCGCTCGCGGACTTCCAAGTCGACTCCCAGGTTGTCCTTCCAATACGTCTTCATCAGGCGTCCCACTGCAACCGTATCTGGCCGGCTGAGATCGATCATAAGCGGCGGAAGGTTGTCTGCGCTGCCGTAGCTTGAATTGGACAGCAACTGCCGTGCCAGGTCCGGATCGTAAGGCTGATATCCAGCGTCCGGGTTGTGGCACGGCACATGGCGGGATATCAGGCCCTTCGCACGGACCGCAGTGGGGCCCCAGATTGTCTTCACGATCTCTTCCATGTCTTGGCCGTGTGCCAATGCCTTGCGGACCGAGAGATCCTCCAGTGGGACCAAGTCGATCGTCGGTTTGATCGCCGTGAGGCCACCGTACGGCGAGACGTACAGCAGCGGATTGAACGGATGGCCAGGGTCGAGCGCGGCCTGGTAGGTCTCGCTGTCGATCTTCATCAGGTCGAGCTCGCCGTTCTCGAACATGATCACCTGGGTCTGAACGTCCGGGATGTTCGGGAGCACGAGCTTCTCGATGATCGGCGTGCCGTGTGGGCCGTTCCAGTGCTTGCCGACGAGGTCTACACGAGTCAGCTCTGTGAGGCCGCTGTCGGGGTCGAACGTCAGGCTGAACGGCCCCGCTCCGATTGGCGCCTTGCCCCAGCTCTCGTCCGACAGCACCTGTTCGGGCTTGGAGATACCGACGTGCCACGCCGCCATGAACAGAGGCCACGCGGGTACAGGGCTGTCGTCTTCCAGCACGGTGTTGCCGACCACGTCCATCTCCAGGGTGTGGTTGTCGACTACGCGGAGGCCCGTGGCCTCGGCGGCATCGCCGGCCATGAGCTCCTTCCAGCCGTCGATTCTGACCAGGGTGAGGCTGGCGCCGCCCCAGGCAGGGGATGTTTTCCGGCTTTGCGCCGTGCTCCCAGTAGGCCTTGAAGTCCGCCGCGGTGATGGGCGTGCCGTCCTGGAAGACGGCGTCCTCCCGCAGCTTCATCGTCCAGACGACGTCCCGTCCGTACGGTCCCACGTTCTTGGAGGTGATGGCCGTGGCGATCCAGGGCAGGACCTCGCCCTTCTCGTTGAGAATGAAGGGCGTTCCGAAGACGTGCGTGGAGAAGAGCCTGTTGGCGCCCATGTCGCGCCACGGCGCCATCGTGGTGCGCATCTGGCCGACGGAGGTAACGACCTGGGAGTCGTGGAGGTCGACGCCGGGGACGGTCGGTCTGGGCAGCGGCCGGTCATGGCGGGTTGTCTCAGTCGGCGTGTTGTCCGGAGCGCTGGTGGCCTCGGGCGTGGCGACGGTCTGCGTCGGCGCCGGGGTGTCCGCGACCGTGGGCGTCGTGGGAGCTATGGTCCCGGCCGCGGGGCGCGAAGGCGCCGGGGTGTCGGTGGCTGCGGGGCGCGGTGGCGTTCCGGTATCTGAAGGTCCGCCGCCTAGACAGCCGGCTACGACGGTGATCGTTGCGACCGCTGCGCAGAGCGGCGTCAGGAACCTCGATTTCGACACGGTGGAAGGCGTAGGGATTCTCCCTGTTCGACGAGTCGGTCCGTGTCTACGGTACCAAGATGGCGGTTTCTGTCAATGCCTAGGGAGCCGAGGTAGGTGATTCGCGTTGCCATGCGGTAAGGGGCCGTCGCGTTGGCCCCTCGATACGCGCCGCTGAAGCAGCGCCGCTACTCGGGGTGAACGGGGTTGTGTGGGGGACGAAGGGTTGGCACCTAGTGGGCTGACTGCCACGTAGGGGATGGATTCCCGCCTTCGCGGGAATGACGGTAGGGAGGAACGGGAATGACGGAGCGTTCGCGGGAATGACGGGATTGGGGAGCGGGGATGACGGACGTGGGGGGTTGTGCGGCGGCCGGTTTGTGCTTGACAGGGGGAGTGCGCGGTCTCTAGCATCGAGGTATGGACAGTGAGCAGAGTTGGCGCAGGGCGATAGAGCAGACTTGGGTCGTCCGGTTTCCGAAGCAGCGGCTGGCGACCTTCGGCTCGACTAACATCGCCTACTACGTCGTTACCGAGCCCGTGTACCAGGAGATCGACCCTGCCAACCGCGAAGGGGTCGTCCGCACGGGGCGGGTCGTCGCCGAGCGGCCGACGATCGTCACGCCGACCTACGCGTTGAACCTGCGGGGCTTCAGCCCGGAGGCGTACGAGTACATGCGCGACGAGGCCGTCAGGTCCGGCCCGAACGCCCCGGGCGTGCTCTACCAGTATCGGAACGAGGCCGGGAAGATGGAGATCGTCGGCGGCGTGCCGCGGGAGATCGCGCACCGGATCGGCGCCGATCTGGACCGCAAGAAGGAAGACCTGTCCGTGGTCATGGTGGGGGTCGACGAGCTGTGGGACGTGGCGCTGCTCAAGTTCGTCTACGAGTTCACGTCGTCGTCGCTGTCCGGCAACGTCCAGGACTTCCAGTCCCGCGGCATGCTGGACCCGCAGGCCGACTTCGACGGGTTGCCACGAGCCGCGGTCGAACGGATCGACGCCCTGTTTCGCGAGGCCGAACGAGGCGGCGACCGGGACGACCTCAAGCAGGAGCTCGACCGCTGGGGCGTCTTCGAGATGTACCAGGACCGCTTCTTCGGCCTGTTCCGCAATCCGTTCTAGCGGGCCGGTAGAGCCCTCTTCAATCGCCCGCTCAGCCCGGAATCCCCACCCCGATCGGGTCGGGACGGCGTGGACGGATTCCAGCCTTCGGAGATCCTTGCGTCAAGGTGCGTGCGCGGCCGCTTCGTCGTTCCCGTGGAGACGGGAACCCATCCCTTCCCCATCCTGGATTCCCGCCTTAGAAGACCTCTGCGTAATTCCCTCGTACGAGACGACCGGCGGTGGGGATGCGTTGATTTCGTATCTGGGAACCCCACCCCCTGGGTTCCCGCCTGCGGAGACCTTTGCGTAACGCCGCTTGCGGGAACCAGACGTGGTGGAGATCCGTTGGTTTCCTGGCTGAGGACCCACCTCTAGATTCCCGCCTGCGCGGGAATGACGGTTATGCAAGGGTCTCCCTGCGCGGGAACGACGGTTGTGCAAGGGTCTCCCTTCGGGGGAATGACGGTCTTGGAGAGGTTCGGTCCGCGTGGGGCCGCGTCAGTCGCCCGCGCTTGACGCCGCGAAACCCCGGGCGGCAGGGTCGCGCCCGGCCTCCGTCAGCCTGTCCCCGATGCGGAACATCTCCCCCAACGGGTTGACGCGGTCCTCGACGGCGTCCGCGGCGAGCTCTCCGATGGCGCCGCCGAACTTGAAGCCGTGGCCGCTGCCGCCGCCCGCCACGAAGACGCGGGCCGCGCCGGGAGCGCGGTCGATGAAGAAGTGGTCGTCGGGTGTGCTGGCGTAGAGGCAGGAGCGGCCTCCGACGAGCCTGCCCCGAGCCATCTCCGGTATGCGGCGCCGCAGGAAGTCGAGGGCGCGGTCGGCGAAATCGGGCGTGCCCGCGCGGTCGATGTTGGCGTCGACCTCGGGGCCGATCCCCTCCTCGGCGATCTTCAGGTAGCCCTCCCTCAGCAGCGGGAAGCCGTAGAATCCGCCGTGGTCGGGGTCGAAGGTGAACATGGGGAACGCGCCGTGCGCGAACCGCTCTGGGGCGTCGACCTCGACGAAGACCATCTGCTGGTGCGATATGCGGACGTGGGGCGCGAGGGAGGGGACGAGCCGCTCGAGCCAGACGCCCGCCGCGACGACCGCCGCGTCGAACACGCGGCCGCCGAGCTCCGTTTGTACCCGCACGCCGTCGGCCGTCTCGTCGACCGCGCTCACCGGGGTGTTCGGCGCCAGCCGAACGCCGAGTTCGGACGCCATGTCCGCCATGAAGCGCACGGCCCGTCCGCTCTCCAGGTAGCCCGCCCAGAGATCGTGGACGCACGTCTCGCCGCCCTCGAACGCGAACTGCGGAAAGCGCGCCGCCGCCTCGCCGGCGTCCAGCAGCTCGACGTCGATGCCGCGTCGTCGCAGGAGCTGCCAGCTCTCGTACATCGGCGTGCCCGGCCCGAAGTCGCTGAGCACCACCAGCTGGCCGCACTGGTGGTAGACGCGGGCAGGGAAGTGGTGTTCCCACTGGCGCCACATGACCGCGGCGCGCTCGACGAGATCGACGTACGCGTCGCCGTCGCCGTACCACGTGCGTCGAATCGCCTTCGACACGTCGGTGGAGGACGCGTCGGGGTGGGGTATCGGGCCGCGCTCGAACACGGTGACGTCGTGTCCCCGGCGCCGCAGCTCGATGGCGGTGGAGAGGCCGAATACGCCTGCGCCGACTACCGCGATCCTCACGGCGCGGCCGCCTCTTCCAGACGCGCAGTCGTCATGTTAGTCCGCACACGCATGGTCACGAGAGCGCGACCGGGGCGCGGGTCTCGACGCTGCGGTACGCGGCGAGAACGACCTTCAGGTCGGCGATGGCCTCGTCGACGGACATGGCCGGCTCGCGGTCCTCGAGGATGCTCGCGCGGAACTCCATGAGCATCGCGGAGGAGCCGCCGAGGCCGCCGACGGGCTCCAAGCGGCCGCCGTCGAGCGACTGGCGTTCGATGGCGTCGCCGAGGGGCTCGAAAAGGAGCGTCCCTTCCGTTCCGGCGACGACGACCTCGACCCTCGAGCGTGTCGTGCGCGTCGCGTTGGAGAATGTGATCGTGCCGACGGCGCCGCCCGCCAGGTGAGCGACGACGGCCATGCCGTCCTCGCCCTCCTTGTCGAGTATGCGCGGGAGAGCGGCGGCGTAGAGCAGCTCGGGCATGCCGCCCAGGTGGACGAGCATATCGACGAGGTGGATGCCGCCATCGATGAGCGAGCCGCCGCCGGACATCTCCAGGCTCTTGCGCCAACCTCCC
This sequence comes from Dehalococcoidia bacterium, assembly GCA_965261815.1. Taxonomy (GTDB): domain Bacteria; phylum Chloroflexota; class Dehalococcoidia; order Lucifugimonadales; family CAZENU01; genus CAZENU01. Next base: position 720,603 of record CBDHDR010000002.1, on the reverse strand, counting down.
GTGTCGCCGGCCCAGTCGCAGGTCACGTTGACGGCTCTCAGGTCGCCGACGTCGCCGGAGTCGACGATCTGCTTCGCGCGGACGACCGTGGGCAGGAACCGGTAGTTTTCGGCGGCCATCAGTTTGACGCCGGCTTCTGAGGCGGCGCGGCGCATCCGTAGCGCCTCCTCCACGGTGCGGGCGATGGGCTTCTCCATCAGCACGTGCTTGGAGTGGGCGGCCGCCATCAGGGCGTTGTCCAGGTGAAGGCCGTGGGGCGTGAGGAAGTACATCGCCTGTACGTCAGGGCTTGCGGCGGCCTCCTCGTAGCTGCCGAAGTAGCCGGCGCCGCCGAACCGCTCGGAGTAGCTTCTGGCCTTGTCCCGATCGCGGCTGGCGAAGTAGAAGTCGAAGCTGCCGGCGACGTCCGTGGTGTTGCCGAGCACCGTCTCGGCGTATGCGCCGCAGCCGACTATGCACAGCGGTAGCTTCACGGTTCGCTCGTCCCTGGTCGCCCCTGGTCTCGCGGCCCATGATACACAAGCAGAGTGTGGAATCGCTCCCCGGTCGCGCCCCTCGATACGCACCGATGAAGCATCGGCGCTACTCGGGGTGAACGGGGTTGGTGGAGCTCCCAGCCTCAACGAATGCCGATGCTCGCTCCGGAGGCATCACCTGATTGGGACTGCCCGCGTGGCTGACCGCTTCAGGGTTCGGCATCGTGCACCACGCCGGGGATGGATTCCCGCCTGCGCGGGAATGACGGGTGCGTAGGGGACTCCGTTCGGGGGAATGACGGGTGTGTCAGGGACTCCGTTCGGGGGAATGACGGGTGTGTAAGGGACTCCGTTCGGGGGAATGGCGGGTGTGTACGGGACTCCGTTCGGGGGAATGACGGGTGTGCAAGGGTCTCCGTTCGCGGGAATGGCGGTTATACAGGCGGTTATACGCGGTTATACAAGGTTCTCCGTCGCGGGAATGACGGCGGCGGGGGACCTTGGCTCGCGCCGCTCCGCAAGAGGCGGGGATCGCGTCTGTGCTAATCTTGTATGTGTTAGGATGTCGTGCGTGTCCGAGAACGGTATATGAACAGACAAGACGAGCCGGAAGTCAATCTGGAGCAGCTGGTCGGGCGGCTGCGCTCATTCTTAGGGCGCTTCCGCTTGGGCGGCGGCAAGGGCGGTCTGCTGGGCGTCGTCGTAGCCGGCCTAGCCGTTGTCTTGGTGGTCTGGGCGGCCACGGGCTTCTACCAGGTTTCCAGCGAGGGCGGCGAGCGGGCGGTGCTTCGCCTGTTCGGCAGATACAACGGCGAGGTGGGTCCGGGCCTGCACTGGTTCTGGCCTGGGCCTATCGGCAAGCGGACCATCGTGCGCACGACCGAGGTCAAGAGGCTCGAGCTCGGCTTCCGAGGCGAGACGGCCGTGCCCGAAGAGTCGCTCATGATCACGGGCGACATCAACATCGTAGACGCGCAGCTCCTGGTGCAGTACGACATCAAGAGCGCCCGCGACTTTCTGTTCAGGGTCGTAGACCCGGACGGGGCCACCATAAAGGACGCCACCGAGACGGCCCTGCGGCAGATCGTAGGCGAGGGGAAGTTCACCGACATCCTGACCGGCGAAAAGGAGATCTTCCAGCAGAAGACCCACGACATCCTCCAGGAGATTCTGGACACGTACAGGACCGGCATAAACGTGAGAGAGGTGAAGCTGCAGCTCGTGAGGCCACCCGAGCAGGTGCAGCCCGCCTTCGACGAGGTTATCCGCGCCATCCAGGACAAGGAGCGCATCCAGAACGAGGCCAACGCCTACAAGGCCGACGTCGTTCCGAAGGCGGAGGGTCAGGCCTCCAGGGTCGTACAGGAGGCGGAGGCGGAGAGAGCACAGAACATCAACCGCGCGACCGGCGAGGCGGAGCGGTTCAAGGCGGTTCTGAGTGAGTACCAGAAGTCGAGGGAGGTGACGCGGCAGCGCCTCTACCTCGACGCGATGGAGGCACTGCTGCCGGGCATCAGGAAGGTGTTCCTCGACCCCGACTCGGACGCCATAGTGGTCATCGGCGGGGACGGTCCAGGTGTTTCGCTGCCCGTGCTGCCCGTGCCCGTCGAGCCGTCGCAGTAACCGAGGCTAACCCGTACACAGCATGAAATCGCTAGCAATACTGATAATCGTCCTGGTGGTCGTCGGAGTGGTGTTCTTCCTTCCTGGCCCGGGCAGCCTCAAGGCGCTGTACGCCGTAGACGAGACCCAGCTTGCCATCAAGACCAGGTTCGGCAAGCCCGTCGGCAACTCGATCACGACGCCGGGGCTCCGGATGAAGGTCCCCTTTATAGACAGGGTGACCTACTTCGAGCGTAGGCTGCTGGTCTTCGACGCTCCTCCACGCGACCTCTTCACACAGGACGAAGAGCGGCTGAAGATCGACGTGTTCGCCCGAGCCAGGATCTTCGATCCGCTGAAGTTCTGGACGACGGTGCGGACGGAGGACGAGGCCGCGACCACCGCCATCGGCATCATCGCCTCCGAGCTCCGTCGGGAGATCGGTAACAACACCCTTCCGCAGATAATCGCCACGAAGCGAAGCGAAATCATGGGCCTCGTTCGGCAGTCCGTAGAGCCCAAGCTGAGGGAGCTCGGCATCGAGCTCGTGGACCTTCGGATCAAGCGCGCCGACTTCCCGGTCGAGGTGGCGAGCAAGGTCTACGACCGGATGAGCTCGAACCTGCAGATCCGGGCGAACGAGGAGCGTGCCGAGGGCGAGCGTGCGGGCCTGAAGACGCGGGCCGAGGCGTCCAGGACGGTTGTCGAGATCCGGTCGCAGGCAGAGCGCAACGCGTCCATCATCCGAGGTTGCGGCGAGTCCGAGGCGATCACCATATTCGCCGACGCGCTGGAGCGCGATCCGGAATTCTACTCCTTCCAGCGGTCGCTGGAGGTGTACCGCACATATCTGGCCCAGAACGCCACGCTGGTCGGCTCGGGCCAGGACCTCGGTGGGCTGTTCGAGGAGATCAGGCAGACGGTGATTGCAGCGTCGGCGCCCCCCAGCGGGACCGTCGATGAGGACTCGACGCCGTCGTCCTCGACGGCCTTCGAGCCCCCCTGCGTGGTCGAGACCAAGTCCCGGCTGTTCCTGTCCGAAGAGCTGGGCCTCGCGCCTCAGACAGCGCTGACGTTCGTCAGCGCAAGACAGGTGGACTGGCCGGACGCGTCGTTGGGATGCCCGGCGGAAGGCCAGGTCTACGCCGAGGTCGTTACACCGGGCTTCTCGCTGGTATTCGAGCTCTTGGGCCAGACCTACGAAGTGCACACCGACCGTGAGGCCACTCAGCTAGTTCGCTGCCTGCCGTAGCGCCTGCGGGCTGACCGAGCCGGTCGCCGTACTTGTCCCTTCGCCACGCCCCGGCTCCCTGACAACCGCTCACGTTGTATGAGGCAGCGTCACCAAGCCCGTTCGCCCTCAGTGCCCCGACGCTTCGTCGGGGTGTATCGAGGGGCTCTGCTCGCGCTCGACGGTCGACGGAGCCTCTAGCGACCTGAACCAGAGATTCGGTCAACCAATCTCGCCGAACGTAACTGTTCAGAGTTGCTGAGAGGAACACGGCCCACCCCTGTAGATTCCTCTTTCGTCGGCACGAAGGTGCTGTGGTCGTCGAAGTCCCGGTAGGGGTGGGGCCGAACCAACATTGACGGGAAGGTTGCGTGCGCCCTTCGATACGCACCGGTGAAGCACCGGCGCTACTCAGGGTGAACGGGTTGTGTGGCCCCTCAAGTCTGAACAGTTAACGCCGAGCAGGGAGTCCCCTCTCCCTGACGCGAGAGGGTCAGGGTGACGGCTACAACCCTATTGCACGGAGCTCCAGAGTCCGGACACCTAGCCGGGAACGGTTACTTGTACAGGATCTTGTTGACGTACTCGCCCGACAGCTCGCCGGCCGCGAGGATGTGCCCGTCCATTGCGGCGAGCAGCTCGTTCTTGTTCGCGCCCGCGGCGAGATCGAGCTCAGCGTCCAAGGCGTAGATGGTGAACACGTACTTGTGCGGCTTCTGCCGCGTGAGGCCCTTGAGCTCCTGGGTGTTGCTGTGTATGGCCTGCACGTTGGGCGGGGGACACGGCCCACCGTAGCCGACGCCGCGGTAGTCGTTCGCGCCCTGCCTGACGCTGGGGCCGATGGCGGCCACCTCGGTCGTCGTGGCGACGTGCTCCGACAGCGCGGTCACGTCGGCCGGGATGTTCCAGATCACCCAGTGGACCCGCGGCGATATGATGCCCTTCTCCTGAGTGACGGCGTCAGGGTCGTTGACTATGATCGCGAAGCTGACGGTGCCGTCCGGCACGTTCGTCCACGCCAGAGGCGGCGACTTGTCCTCGCCGTAGCGCTCCTCACCCGTCTCAGGGTAGTAGTAGTTCTCGACGCACGTGTACGCGATCGGGATGCGCCTGATCCGGTTGAAGACATCGCTCGTCAGCTCGATCGTCTTCGGGAACTCCTGTTTGATCGAGTAGACCTGGGCGTCGACCATCAGCCCAGAGTCAGGTTGGGACGGGGCCGCGGCCGGCGCGTCTACGGCGGCTTCTCCCTCCGCGCCGCCTTCGCCGTCGCTGGAGCATCCAGCCGCGACAAGCAGCAGAACTAGGGCCGTTCCGATGAGGGTTCGAGCGATGCGGCTGGTCAGCAAGGCGGACCTCCAAGATTGCGGCATACAGATACTGTTTTAACTGGCCCGGTTTGCGAGTTTGATGGCTGGGGCCGCGGCGGTCAAGTCCCGCGCTTCAACGGAATATCTTCTTGTTGATGTACTCTCCCACCGTGGAGCCGGCGGCCAGGATGTGGCCGTCGATCGCCTTCAGGAAGTCCTGATGTGGGCTGCCCCCGGGTAGATCGAGCTCGACGTCCAGGGCGTAGACGGTGTAGGTGTACTGGTGGGCGGTGTTGATGTTGCGCCCGGCGCTGCCCTGTATGGCTGAAATGTTCGCTCCGGGACACGGGCCGCTCCATCCGATGTTGCCGTAGTCGTTGACCCCCTGCCGGGTGATTGGCCCGATCGACAACACTTCCGTCGTCGTCGCTATCTGGTCCGGAAGCTCCGTGACGTCGGCCGGAATGTTCCAGATGGCCCAGTGGACCCACCGACCGCCCACCACCGTGTCCTTGGCCGCGACATCGGGGTCGTCCATGACCAGGGCGAAGCTGACGGTGCCGTCCGGAGCGCCCGTCCACGCGAGCGGGGGCGACTTTTCCTGGCCGTACCTGAAGTCGAAGCCCGACTCCGGGTAGTACTCGTTGTCGGTGCAGGTGTACTCGATCGGCATCCGACGGATTCGGCTGAACACTGTGCTGGAGACCTCTATCGTGTCCGTGGGGAACTCCTGCTGGACGATGTAGCCGGGATTCTTGATCTCCGGCTCGTCGTCCCCCGCGGGGCGCGCGGTCGTATCGGAAGCGCTGGCTGCCGGGGCCTCGGGTTCGGAAGAGCAGGCCGCCAGCGCCAGGACGAGCGCCGCCGCGCACAAGAACGCATGTCGGATGGAGGGCCTGAAGTGTTGCGCAGCCATAAAGTCAACTTACCCTGGGAAGGTCTATGATCAAAAGGTAGTGGCATCGGCTGTTTCTGTCAACGCGCCGGGCCGTCCCAGGCCCCGCATTCCGCGTTAGACAGGCGGCCCTGGCAGGGCGTCACGGCGCGGCTAATCGGAGGGCCCGTTGGCGGGGCCTCCAGCGCATCTGCTTGCTGACGACGAGCTCGCCCGTGATGACGCCTGAGGCCAGGACGTGGCCGTCGATGGCCTGGAGGACTTCGCTGGCGCCATGGGCGCGGCCCCGTCGGCGGGGCCTCCAGCGCATCTGCTTGCTGACGACGAGCTCGCCTTTTGATGACCCCGGCGGCCAGGACGTGGCCGTCGATGGCCTGGAGGACTCGCTGGCGCCGTGAGCGCGGCCCCGTCGGCGGGGCCTCCAGCGCATCTGCTTGCTGCCGACGAGCTCGCCTTTTGATGACGCCTGAGGCCAGGACGTGGCCGTCGATGGCCTGGAGGACTCGCTGGCGCCGTGAGCGCGGCCCCGTAGACAGGCCTAGTTCATCTGCTTGCTGCCGACGAACTCGCCTTTGATGACCCCGGCGGACAGGATGTGGCCCTCGATGGCCTGAATGAATTCTTCCCTCGTCGCGCCTCCGGGCAGGTCGAGCACCGTGTCCAGCGCGTAGACGTTGAACTCGTACTCGAAGACGAGCTTGAGCTTAGTTTGGCTATACTGCACCGTGGTCGGAATCGGGCAGGGGCCGAAGTATCCGACGACCTGGTCGTCGTTGGTCCCCTGCCGCACGCCGGGTCCGATCGCCGCTACGTCCGTCGTCGAAGCAACCCTCTCCGGAAGTCCCGTCGCGTCGGCGGGGATGTTCCAGATCAGCCAATGGGTCCAGCGTGCGTCCAGGTCCTCGCTGTGCGCGATCTGGTCGCTGTCCATCAACAGGGCGATGCTCTTCGTTCCCTCCGGGATGCCGGCCCACTCCAGCGGCGGCGAGACGTTCTCCCGGCCGACGTACTTTTCGGGGTTCTGCTCGAAGGACTGTCCGGGCTTGGGCGCGCCGCTGGGACAGACATACGTCTTGGGGATTCGCCTGATGCGGTTGAAGACCGGGCTGGTGACCTCGATACTCATGTCGAGCGTCTGGGAGACGCTGGCTTCCGCCCCGGCATCGTCGGCCACCGCCGCTTCGGTCGCCGCCGGCGCTCCGCCGGCTTCGGCCGGTTCGGAGCCGTCGTCGCTCGAACATGCGGCGAGAGCGAACAGCAGCATCAGACCGAGTGTTGCTCCGAGAAAGCGGGTGATTCCCATTTATTGTCTCCGTGTATGAATTGGCGCCGTGGGCGCGCCCTCGGCGTTTACCTGTACTAGAACTCCAGGAGCTGTCTGCTTGCGACGAACTCGCCCCTGATGACCCCTCCGGCGAGGATGTGGCCGTCGATGGCCTGGAGCAGCTCGGCCCTCGTCGCGCCTCCCGCCAGGTCGAGTACCGTGTCCAGCGCATAGACGTGGAACAGGTACTCGAAGACCACCTTGGGCTTGGCCTCGGCGTAGCCGACGGTAACCGGCAGCGGGCACGGGCCCGAGTATCCGATGACCTTGTCGTCGTTCGTGCCCTGCCGCACGTCGGGTCCGAGTGCCGCCACGTCCGTGGTCGTCGCGACGCTCTCCAGAAGTCCGGACGCGTCGGCGGGGAGATTCCAGATGATCCAGTGGGTGAACCGGGCGTCAGGGTCTTCGGCGTGAGCGATCTGATCGCTGTCCATCAGCACCGCGATGCTCTGCGTGCCCTCGGGAATCCCGGTCCAATCGATCGGCGGCGACGTATTCTTGCGATCGGCGTACCGGGTAAGTGCGTCCTGTTCGAAGGACGTACCGGGCTTTGGAGGGCGGCCCGGGCATACGTTGGTCTTTGGAATGCGCCTGATGCGGCTGAACACCGGGCTCGTGACCTCGATGGTCATTTCGAAAGTCTGCTCGGGCGTGTCGGCGGCGCCCGCTTCCGCGGGAGCGGCGGCGCCGGCGTCCGTGGTCACGGCCGCGGCCGGGGCGGGTTCGGTGCCCCCCGGCGAGTCTCCACCGTCGCCGCTCGAGCAGGCCGCGAGCAGGGCGGCGAACACCAACGCCGCGCTTACAGGCGCCAGGAACGAATGGACTTTCAGCATCGTCTATCTCCGTCTCCGCATCCGCGAGATCCGCGAGCTCGCCTCAGGAAGGCGTGCGGCGTCAGTGCTCCAGGAGCTGTCTGCTGGCTACGAACTCGCCCATGATGGTGCCGCCCGAGAGCACGTGGCCGTCGATCGCTTTGAGGAAGTCGTCCCGCGTGGCAGTGCCCGCCAGGTCCAACGTCGTGTCGAGTGCGTAGACGTGGAACAGGTACTCGAACACAATCTTGGGCTTCGCGTCGAAGTACCCGACGGTAATCGGTAGCGGGCATGGGCCGGAGTAACCGACGACGCCGTCGTCGTTGGTGCCCTGGCGCGTGTCGGGGCCGAGCGCGGCCACGTCCGTCGTGGTGGCAACCTTCTCCGCCAGGCCGGCGGTTTCGGGCGGCAGATTCCAGATCAGCCAGTGGGTGAACCGGACATCCGGGTCCTCGGCGTGCGCTATCTGGTCGCTGTCCACCATCACCGCGATGCTCTGAGTGCCTTCGGGCGCGCCCGTCCACTCGATGGGCGGCGACGTGTTCTTGCGGTCGGCGTACTTCGTGAGAGCGTCCTGTTCGAAGGACGTACCCGGCTTTGGAGCGCGTCCCGGGCAGACGTGGGTCTTGGGAATACGCCTGATGCGGTTAAAGACCGGGCTGGTGACTTCGATGCCCATGTCGACAGTCTGCTTCAGCGCGTACGCGCCTGCCGCTTCGGCGGGCGCGTCCTGAGCTTGGCCGCCCGCGTCGGCGGCGGCCTGGGCGCCCTCCTCGCTCCCGCTCTCGGCGGGCGTCGTTTCGTCTCCGCCGCTGGAGCAGGCGAACGCGGCGACAATCGAGGCCAGCAGAATGGCTGTGAGAGCTGCTCGTATGCGATGTGTCATCGCGACCTCCTCGCGGGTTTTTGGGCGCGGTCCGGAAGGTGGCTGAAGAGCCTTCGAAGGTACCGATAATGTAGGTCAACGGCAATCTGTTGTCAATCGAGCGCAAGTCCGGCCGGGCCGGCGCAATGGCGTTCGGATGGCGGGGCGCAGGATCCGCCCGAGCTCTGCAATCGATCGGCCCAGCCCGGGGCTGGGAGCGGTATAATGGCGGCACGCCGGCCATGTCCGAATACGTCGTGAACGTACAGATAGACGAGGAGTTCGAGCAGGCGGTCTCTGTCCCGGATCTCATACGGATCGCGGCCCAGGCGCTCCGGGCGGGACACGCCGGGGAAGCCGCGAGCGTGGACGTCGTGGTGACCGGCGACGAGGTGGTCCGGGAGCTGAACCGGCGGTACCGGGGCCTCGACGAGACGACCGACGTGCTGTCCTTCTCGTTCACGCACGCCGGCGAATACCAGGGCGACGACGAAGCCCCAAGCGCACCGGCTGATCTGGACTTCCCGGTGCCCGCGGGCGCTGACGGATCGTTGGGGGAAGTGATAATCTCCTACCCGCAGGCGGAACGGCAGGGCGAACAGGCGGGTCACGGGACCGGGCGGGAGCTATCGAAACTGCTCGCTCACGGTGTCCTGCATCTGTTGGGCCACGATCACGAGTCCAAGGGGGAGGCCGCGCTGATGAAGCACCTCGAGACGGAAGCGCTCCGATGGACGTGACCGACGGATGAGCGAGGTCTTCTACAGGAAGTGGCGTCCGCGGCTGCTGAGCCAGGTCGCCGGACAGGACGCGGTCACGCAGACGCTCCGCAACGCGGTGGCGCAGGACCGGGTGGCCCACGCCTACCTGCTGTGCGGGCCTCGCGGCACCGGCAAGACGAGCACGGCGCGGATCCTCGCCAAGGCCATCAACTGCAGGTCGCCCCTGCAGGGCGAGCCAGACGGGGAGTGCGACATCTGCCAGGCGATCGACGAGGGACGCGCCCTGGACCTGATCGAGATCGACGCGGCGTCGAACCGCGGAATCGACGACATTCGAAGCCTGCGCGAGAAGGTCCACTTCGCGCCCAACGAGGCGCGCTACAAGGTCTACATCGTGGACGAGGTCCACATGTTGACCGAGCCGGCGTTCAACGCCCTGCTCAAGACCCTGGAGGAGCCGCCGGCCCACGCCATCTTCGTCCTCGCGACGACGGAGGTGCACAAGGTACCGCTGACGATAATATCCCGGTGCCAGCGCTTCGACTTCCGGCGCATACCGATGGACACGATCGTCGCCCGCCTCGCCAAGCTCTGCACCGCGGAGAGCGTCGAAGCCTCCGAGGAAGCGCTCACCCTGATCGCCAGGGCGGCCACAGGCAGTCTGAGAGACGCGGAGAACATACTCGAGCAGGCGCTGGTCTCCTACGGATCTCCGCTGCATGAGGACGCGGTCAGCGATCTTCTGGACCTGGGGAATGACCAACGGGCATTGGAGCTCGTCGGACATATTGTCGACAAGGCGACTCAGGAGGGGTTGACCGTCATCAACCAGGTTGCGGCCGACGGCGTCGATCTCCGGCAGTTCCACCGGGCGACGACCGAGCACCTGCGCGGCGTGCTTCTGCTGAAGTCGGGCGCGGCAATCGCATTGGGCTACCCCGACGAGTCCAAGGCCGAGATGCAGAAGATGGCCGGCCGGGCGTCGCTGGAGCACCTCCTGAGCGCGCTGAAGACGTTTGTCGGCGCGACAGTTGGCCGGGACAGCTCCTCGCCGTTGGCCCTGGAGCTGGCGATGGTGGAAAGTGCCATCGGCCAGGCGGTATCGCCGTCCGTGGACGCTCTGGAGCCGAGCCCTGCGCCGCAGCCTCGCCCGCCGCAGCGGCGGCAGGACGCCGCGCGCGAAAGGCCTCCACCGGCCGCGTCCCACGAACCCGCGCGGGCTCCGCGCCCGGCGCCGCAGCCTCGCCCGCCTCAGCGGCGGCAGGACGCCGCCCGCGAAGGGCCTCCACCCGCCGCGTCCCACGAGCCCGCGCGGGCGCCCCGGCCCGAGACGGACCGGCCGCGCTCTCAGGCGCCGCGCGGCGATAGAGACAGAGACGTGCCCGCGGCGGCCCCCGCCGGGCCGCTGGACGCGGTGTGGAACGGGGTGCTGCGGTCGCTCGCCAGGCAGAAGGGGCGCCGTTTCAACCTCGGGGCGCTGCTGAGGAGCAGCACGGCCCGCGAGATCGAGGACGGGACTATCGTCGTCAGGTACGCCCACTCCTCGCACCGGGAGCGCATTGAGGAGGAGCTCGACGACCCGCAGACCCGGCGGCTGGTCGAGGAGGCTTTCACGCAGGCCCTAGGTGAGAGCTACAAGATTCGGGTCTCGGAGGCGGAGGCGTCAGGCGGTGGGGCGCGTCAGAACCCGGTGCAGAGCAGCCATCTCGTCCGCGCGGCCGTGGCGATGGGCGCCCAGGTTGCCGGAGACAAGGAGGACCAGATTGAATAAGAAGATGATGCGTCAGGCCCGCGAGCTCCAGAAGAACATGATGAAGATGCAGGAGGAGCTCGAGAACGCCACGGTGGAGGCTTCCGTCGGCGGCGGGGTCGTCAGGGTAGTCGTAAGCGGCAAGATGAGAGTGGAGTCGTTGACGATACAGCCCGAAGTCGTCTCTCCGGACGACGTGGAGATGCTGCAGGAGCTGGTGCAGGCGGCGGTGAACGAGGGTATGGAGGAGGCCCAGCAGATGGTCTCCAGCCGCATGAGCTCGATCACCGGCGGGCTGAACATCCCCGGGCTGACGTAGGCCGCTCGAGATGCGCGTCGACGGCTATTCGGCTGCCGAGCCGGTTACCAGGCTGGTGGAGGCGTTCCACAAGTTGCCCGGCATCGGCCCCAAGACCGCACAGAGGCTCACCTACTACCTGATTCGGATGCCCGAAGAGGAGGCCCGCTCCCTGGCGGAGGCCGTGCTCGCCGTCAAGGAGCGCATCACGCTCTGTTCGCTGTGCTTCAACATCACCGAGTCGGACCCATGCTCGCTGTGCGGCGACCCGGCACGCGACCGGACGCGGATCTGCGTCGTCGAGGAAGCCCTGGACGTGGCGGCGCTGGACCGCACCCGCATGTACCGCGGGCTCTACCACGTGCTCCACGGGGTGATCTCGCCCATCGACGGCGTCGGCCCGGACGACCTGAAGATCCAGCCGCTGCTAGGCCGCCTCAGGTCCGGGGAGGTGGCCGAGGTGATCCTGGCGACGAACCCGAACCTGGAGGGCGAGGCCACGTCGATGTACATCAACAAGCTGATCGAGCCTCTCGGGATCGTTGTGACCAGACCCGCCCGGGGCCTGCCGGTGGGCGGCGATCTGGAGTACGCGGACGAAGTGACTCTCGGCCGCGCGATCGAGGGCCGCCAGCGGTTCTGAATCGGTGGCCAAGCCCAGGACCTACAAGACCCGCGCAGTCGTCCTCAGGCACGTCCCTCTTGGAGAGGCCGATCGGATACTGACGCTGTGCACCCACGACCGCGGCAAGGTGCGCGCGGTGGCGAGAGGCGTGCGGCGGACGAAAAGCCGGCTCTCGGGCCATCTCGAGCCGCTCACGCACGTCAGGGTGTCGGTCGCGGAGGGCCGCGACCTCGACCACGTGAGCGAGGCTGAGACCATCCACAGCTTCCGGGCGCTGCGCGAGGACCTCGCCGGTGTATCCGTGGCTGTCCACCTCTGCGAGCTCGTCGACCGCTTCACGGCCGAGGGTTCGCCTGCGCCCGACGTGCTCGACCTCCTGCTGACCGCCATGGCGATGCTGGAAGCGGGGGAGCGCTCGCCGATGCTGGTATGCGCCTTCGAGGTCAAGATCCTGGGCTATTCGGGCTTCGGGCCGGAGGTCCAGCGCTGCGCCCAATGCCGGTCCGAGCTCGAGCCCGACGACCACGTGTACAGCAGCGCCGCGGGCGGCATACTCTGCCCGTCCTGCAAGGTCGGGTCGGAGGACCCGCTGCTATCCGTGTCGATGAACGCGATCAAGGTGCTCCGCTACCTGCAGCGGCAGAGCATCCGGCAGGCGCCGTCGCTCAAAGTCTCTCCCGAGCTGGCCGGACAGGTGGAGCGGATCCTCACCGCGTACGTAACGTACGTACTGGAGCGCGATCTGAAGAGCACCGAGTTCATGAAGCTCGTCACCACCCCCGGCGAACGCCGCTGACCGCGACTACTCAGGTTTCTCCCGACTCCGAAATCTCTCGACTGGCTGTGGCGTGTGTGCTAGCATCGCGCCGAGATCGACGTAGGGGTGCCCGCTTTGTTCGAAGAGGCTGAGCTTGTGCGCGTTCGCGAAGTCGTGGCCGGGGTGATCGACGAAGGACGTCTTGGCGTCGCGCAGTTTCTCAGGTGCCACGCGGTTACCGCCGATGCCGACCTGCTCGACTCCTCGCTGGCCGCGCTGACCTCCCTCGGAGACGCGTGGTTCGGCTCCCGTCCCGCGCAGACGCACCGGCTCGGCGCTGGCAGCGGCCTCTATCTCACGGAGATGCACAAGTGGGGCGCCGGACAGGGCGCCATCGTCACGGTAAGCGTCGGATCGAATCCGGAGCCGCGCCTCGACCTGCTTCTCGTCGGCAGCAAGGGCAGCCTGTATCACCGTGACTGAGGCGCGAAGCGCCGCGGATACGAAGCGCCGCGCGGCCGTGTCTACTCCACACGGAGACGAAGAGTGAGCGAATACGGCGTACTGCTGATCGGGGGCAAGCGCACTCACCAGGAGGCGCACGGCCCCATATTCGCCAATAACCCCCGGTGCAGGCTGGTCGGGGTGGCCGCCGAGCCCGACGAGCCCGACTTCAGGAAGGGCTCCGGCCGCGAGCTGGCGGAGCAGCTCGGCGTGCCGTACTTCGCCGACTTGGACGCCGCGCTGGCCCGTGACGACGTCCACATCGTGAGCTCGACGCCCCACGTGGAGCGCCGCGGCGATGTCCTCGTGCGCTGCATCGAAGCCGGCAAGCACGTGTACATGGACAAGCCGCTCGCCGGCTCGCTGGAGGCGATCGACGCCATCGCCAACGCGGCGTCCCGATCCGACGTCAAGACGCAGATGTTCAGCCAGAACCGGGCCTCCTGGGTGCAGGAAGTCAGGCAGGCCGTCGAGGACGGCGCCGTCGGCGAGGTCGTATCCGTCCACGCCGAGAACATCTTCGCCAAGGGCAGGGCCGGGTCGGTGCTGCCGGGCACCGTCCGACGGGAGAAGTCGCCGGTAGAGCGGTACACCTTCGTCGGCGCCAAGCGGGAGATGTTCGACGTGGGCGTCTACAGCCTCGCGTTGATACACATGCTGACCGGCCGCGCCGTCGAATCGGTATTCGCGCTGACCGGCAACTACTTCTTCGCCGACCACGCCGCCGTGGACGTCGAGGACTTCGGCGCGATGGCGCTCCGACTCGAGGGCGGCGTGACGGCGACCGCGGTCGGGGGGCGGTTCGGGTGGTCGAGCCATCCCAAGTCCGGCCCTCAGCGCGTGGCGGTGATCGGCACGAAGGGCACGCTCAGCGCCGAGGTCAGCGCACGCCGCGTCGAGGTCTACAACGCCGAGCCGGACTTCACGCCGCCGGAGGTCGATCCCCTCGATCCGATGGGCATGTGGTTCGGCAGGGAGCCGGAGTACGTCTCAATGCCGAAGCGGCGCTGGGTCTCTCTGGACCCGGCGCAGGACACGATGGCAATCGACGCGGCGCGCTTCGTCGACTGCATAGACAACGACGTCGAGCCTGAGCTGAACGCCGCCGCGGCGGCCGGGATCGCGGAGACGATCCTGGGCGGGTACGAATCGGCCGCCCGGGGCGAAGAGGTGTCGCTGCCCCTGCCCAGAGACTAGCCGCTGGCTTGAACGGCGTCGGCCGGTTCCCCAACTCCGTCGTTCCCTCGGAGACCTGAATAATCGTCGTTCCCGCGCAGGCGGGAACCCATCCCCAACGTGTGGAGGAGTAGCGCGTGACACTGAGCAGAAGACAACTCGAGCAGGCCGTTCCGGAGCTATCCGGGTCCGTGATCGTGGACGGACTGGAGGGCGCGGTGGAGATCTACCGCGACCCGTACGGCATTCCCCACGTGAGGGCCGGATCCACCCGTGACGCCTTCTTCGGGCAGGCATTCGCCGCCGCACAGGACCGGCTGTGGCACATGCAGCACGACCGCCTGTTGGCCTACGGCAGATGGGCGGAGTACGCGGGCGCCGACGCGCTGGAGCAGGACGTGCAGATGCGCCGGTTCCAGATCGCCCCGTCGGTCCGGCTCGACTACGAGCATCTGAACGACGAGGCGCGGGCGATGCTGGAGGCCTACGCGGCCGGCGTCAACGCCTTCATCGACTCCGGGCCGCTTCCCGCCGAGCTCGCGCTGGTAGACGACGCGCCCGACAGGTGGGAGCCGTGGGACTGCCTGGCGGTCTTCAAGGGACGGCACATCCTGATGGGCGTCTTCGAGGCCAAGCTCTGGCGCGCAAAGCTGCTCGCCGCTTTGGGCCCGGAGAAGGCTGCCGAGCTGCTGCCCGGCCACAGCGGCGACCTGCTCATCGTGCCTCCCACCGCCGAGTACGACGGCGCCGGATACGACCCGCTGCCGCACCTGTCCGACCTCGAGCAGGCCATCGGGGCGATGCGGGAGACGGACTCGGGCAGCAACAACTGGGCGCTGTCCGGTTCCAGGACCGCGTCGGGTAGACCGCTGATGGCCGGCGACCCGCACAGGGGGCTCGACACGCCCAACGTCTACTACCAGAACCACGTCGCCTGCCCCGAGTTCGACGCGGTCGGCCTGTCGTTCCCGGGGTTTCCGGCCTTCCCGCACTTCGGACACAACGCCAGCGTCGCGTGGTGCGTCACTCACGCCGTGGCCGACTACCAGGACGTGTATGTCGAGCGGTTCAGGGACGGCCCGCGGCCCCTCTGCCTGTACGGCGACGAGTGGCAGGAGGTCGAGGTCCGCCACGAGGTGCTGAAGGTCCGAGGCGGCGAGGACGTCGAGATAGACGTCGCCGTCACCCGTCACGGCCCGGTCATAGCCGGCGGCCCGAAGGAGGGATACGGAATCGCCTTCCGCTACACCTCCACGAACGGCCCCAATCCGACGGCCCAGTGCCTGCCGCGGATGCTGCGGGCCGGAGGCGTCGACGATCTGGACGAGGCGATGAGGGACTGGGTGGACCCGTCCAACAACTTCGTCTCCATAGACGTCCACGGCGACATCGAGTACCTGAACAGGGGCCGGCTGCCCGTCCGCAGCATGGCGAACGCGTGGCTTCCCGTGCCGGGATGGTCGGACGAGTACGAGTGGGACGGCTTCGTGCCCTTCGACGAGATGATCCGGTCCCGCAACCCGGACACCGGGTACATCGTCACGGCCAACAACAAGATCGCGGGCGACGACTACCCGCACTACATCAGCCTCTACTACGGCTCCGACGGACGCGCGCGCCGCATTCTCGGCCGGCTGCAGGGTCTCACCGGCGCGACGGTCGATGACATGGCGGATGTGCACCGGGATATCGTCTCGATCCCGGGCCGTACGTACGCGTCACTGCTCGGCGAGACCGAGCCCAGCGGCGAGGCCGCGAAGCGCGCCGTGGAGCTCCTGGCGGCCTGGGACGGATCGATGCACAGGGACCTGGTAGCGCCGACCATCTACAGCGCCTTTCGGCGCGAGCTGGACCGGCGGGTGCTGGCCCCTCTGCTGGGCCCGCTGGCCGACGAGGCGTTCGGCGCCGCCGGCCGCGGCGCGCCCCGTCAGGTGGGTCACCTGAGCACGCTGCTCGCGTCGCACGCGGCGGCAGGTGACACGTCGATGCTGCCCGACGGCGCCGATTGGCGGTCCGTGACGACACAGGCCCTGGAGGCGGCCGTCGACTATCTCCGCGACCGCCTGGGCGACGACGTCTACTCGTGGCAGTGGGGGAGCATCCACGGCACCGCCCCACGGCACCCGCTGTCGGACTCGTTCCCCGATGTCGCCGGGCTGCTGGACCCACCGTCGACGCCAATGAGCGGGGACGGCGACACGCCGCATTCCGCCTCCTACAACACCGCCGACCCGTTCACGGTCACCGGCACGTCCGTCGCCCGCTACGTCTTCGACGCGGCCGACTGGGACAACTCCCGCTGGGTCGTCCCGCTGGGCGCCTCGGGCCATCCCGGCAGCCCTCACTACGCCGACCAGAGGCCGATCTGGGCGGTCGACGACGTGGTCCCCATGCTGTACACCTGGCCGGCCATAGAGGTGGCGGCAAAGCTAAGGCAGATACTGAAGCCTCGGCACGGGGATTAGGCTATCGGTGACAGCCGTGGACACATGGAGCCGTGCTGAGTCGGGCGGACAGTCCGTCTAGGGGGAATGCGATGAGAGACGAACCCATACACGTCGGCACGCAAAAGCAGCTCTTCATCGACGACCGGTTCATCGCCGACAGCCGCGGCGTCGATCTCGTCATGAACCCGGCGCAGCTCCGGGACGAGCCCGTGCTCACCGCCGACAGGCCGTGGGAGGCCAGCATCGCCGCCTACAACACGGTCATCGAGGACGGCGGCCGGTACCGCATGTGGTACGACTTCATCCCGCCGGAAGGCGACCCCTCCGGGATCACGCGCGGCGTCGCTTACGCCGAGTCGGCCGACGGCGTCCACTGGGACAAGCCCGAGATCGGCCTGGTCGAGATATGCGGCTCGAAGGCCAACAACGTCGTCATCCCCAGGCTCCCGGACGCCCCGCGCGGCGAGACGGAGGGCGGCACCGTCCTGCTCGACCCGAACCCGGACTGCCGTCCCGGGGAGCGGTACAAGTTCTGGACCAAGATCCGGGCCATACCCGAAGAGGACGCGGCTCGCGGTATGGTCGGCCAGTTCTGGCAGATGTACTCGGACGACGGCATCTACTGGAACGTGTACCCGAAGGACACCGAGATCGTCCCCTGCGACACGCAGAACGTGCCACTCTGGGACGACCGCATCGGCAGGTACGTCGGCTACGGCCGGACGCGCAACGAGATGAACGGCTTCCGCGTCCGGGGCGTGGGCCGCACCGAGTCGCCGGACTTCCGGACGTGGACGGACATGGTCGAGGTCTTCCGCGCGGACGACGAGGACTGGCGCTGGGCGCCGCGCGCCGAGTGGCGCGAACGCCTCGGCGGCTACGTCGACGTGTACACCAACGCGGCGATGAAGTACCCGTACGCGCAGGACGTCTACGTCATGCTGCCGACCTTCCTGTACCACTGGGAAAGCGTCGCGGTCGTCGAGGCGGAGGGCGACGAGGCCGGAGACGCCCACGTCAACTTCCCGGACACAGCGGACGTGAGGCTCGTCACCAGCCGGGACGGTGTGTCGTGGCAGCAGTCGCCCGGGCGTCGGGCCTTCCTGCCGGTCGGCCTCGCGGGCGGGGCGCGCTCGAGGCAGGTCTACGCGGCGCCGGGCGTCGTACGCGTCGGCGACACGCTCCGGAGCTACTGCTTCGGCACCAACGTGAACCACTCGGGGCAGTTCGACGCCGAATCCGAGGGGCGCGGCGGTGGCGTGCTCATCGGCGAGTCGCGGCTGGACGGCTTCATGTCGGCGGACACGCCCTACGCCGGCGGATGGCTGGTCACGCCGCCCATCGTCTTCGAGGGCGGCCGCCTGGAGCTGAACGTCGACACCGGCGCCGGCGGCCTCGCTAAGGTCGAGGTCCAGGACGCGGACGGCGCGCCGATCGCCGGCTTCACGAAGGACGATTGCCCGACCCTGAACGGCAACTCGGTGCGAATGCCCGTGCGCTTCGAGGGCGGCGCCGAGCTTGGCTCGCTCGCTGGCAGGCCGGTGCGGCTCCGGATCGAGACCTGCGCCGCCAAGCTCTACGCCTTCCAGTTCTCGTAAACGCCGATACGATATACTCGCGTCGGGGAGGTGGACTTGCGGCGGAGGCGGGGTGCGGTGCCGCCCGTCGTTCCCGTGGAGACGGGAACCCATCCCCTCCACCCCTGGATTCCCGCCTTCGCGGGAATGACGGTTGTGCAGTGGGAATGACGGTTGTGCAAGGACCTCGACATGGGTGAGGTGGCGCGTGAGCGGTATGCTCGCGTCGGGGAGGTGGAATTGTGGCGGAGACGGGGTGCCGCCCGTCGTTCCCGCGGAGACGGGAACCCATCCCCGCCGCCCCTGGATTCCCGCCTTCGCGGGAATGACGGTTGTGCAGGGGTCTTCCTGCGCGGGAATGACGGAAATGCGAAGTACTGGTTTGGCGGGAATGACGGTAGGGACGCGCGGCCGCCCGTCGTTCCCGTGGAGACGGGAACCCATCCCCGCCGCCCCTGGTTCCCGCCGTCGCGGGAATGACGGTTGTGCAGGGGTCTTCCTGCGCGGGAATGACGGAAATGCGAAGTTCTGGTTTGGCGGTAATGACGGTAGGGACGCGCGGCCGCCCGTCGTTCCCGTGGAGACGGGAACCCATCCCCGCCGCCCCTGGATTCCCGCCGTCGCGGGAATGACGGTTGTGCAGGGGTCTTCCTGCGCGGGAATGACGGAAATGCGAAGTTCTGGTTTGGCGGGAATGACGGTAGGGACGCGCGGCCGCCCGTCGTTCCCGTGGAGACGGGAACCCATCCCCGCCGCCGTCGGATTCCCGCCGTCGCGGCAATGACGGTTGTTCGCGGCAATGACGGTTGTGCAGGGGTCTTCCTGCGCGGGAATGACGGAAATGCGAAGTACTGGTTTGGCAGGAATGACGGTAGGGACGCGCGGCCGCCCGTCGTTCCCGTGGAGACGGGGACCCATCCCCTCCACCCCTGGATTCCCGCCTTCGCGGGAATGACGGTTGTGCAAAAGGTCTCGACACGAGAGTGAGGTGGCCCGTGAGCGGAATCTGGCCCGGCGATACCCGGTGCGCCGTGGTGCTGACCTTCGACATCGACGGCGTGTCGGGGGCGATCAACGTCGACCCTGAGTCGGCCAACCGCCCCGGGCTGATGTCGGTGCGGGAGTACGGCCCCAGCGTCGGCGTGCCGCGGATTCTCGACATGCTGGACGAGCTGGAGGTGCCCGCGACCTTCTTCACTCCCGGTTACGTCGCGGAGACGCACGAGGACATGGTCCGCGAGATCACGCGGCGGGGTCACGAGACCGCCCACCACGGCTACATGCACGAGCCGCCCGCCACGCTGTCCAGGGAAGAGGAGATCAGAGTGCTCGACCGGGGCTCGGACATCCTCGAGCGCCTGACCGGACGGCGGCCCGTGGGGTACCGCGCGCCGGCCGCGGAGCTCAGCGAGCACACCCTGGCGCTGCTGGCCGAGCGCGGCTTCGCGTACGACTCCAGCCTGATGGAGAACGACGTCCCCTACGTGTTGGACGCCGGCGCCGGCAGCATCGTCGAGGTCCCGACGCACTGGGAGCTGAACGACGTCTCCTACTTCAACTACGCGCCGCAGCTCGGCATAAGGCAGTACATGGCCACGCCGGAGCAGGTGTACAGCGTCTGGACGTCGGCGTTCGAGGGTGCGTACCACTACGGCCGCAGCCTCGTGCTCATGATGCACCCGTACGTCATCGGACGCCCCGGCCGCCTCCGCATGCTCGCCCGCCTGATCCGCGAAATGCAGAGCTACCCCGGCGTCGCCTTCATGCGAGCCGTCGACGCCGCGGAAATATTCGCGCCGTGACGAGGCGCACAGATCCCGCGTAGAGTTGGGGTGCCGTGGATATTCTCTACAAGTACGTCACGCTGCGAAGGGCCGCCTCCTGTATTCCTGAGGTAGGTAACGGGACTCTTCGAGCCACTCAACCGGCAGCCCTCAATGATCCATTCGCATGTGCGGTTGCGACTCCTTACGCGTTTCCAGACGAAGCGGAAGAGGACCGCGAATTAGCTAAGGTTCTGACCGACATCAACGATAGCAAGCCAATCACCGCAGAAGATGTACACTCCGCGAGGCTGGACCACGGCAGCCTCTTTACGCGCCAACTGTTAACGAAGCAGTTGTCTACAAGGTTTGGCATCGTCTCGTTCACTACAAACCCCTATCACCCTCTAATGTGGTCTCACTACACTACGGATGGTTCCGGGTTCGTCATCGGCTACGATTCTGCGATACTCAGCAAACTTCCGGGCCCGGCAGGCTGGTTGCGAGATGTGGCTT
Organism: Dehalococcoidia bacterium; assembly: GCA_965261815.1. Taxonomy (GTDB): domain Bacteria; phylum Chloroflexota; class Dehalococcoidia; order Lucifugimonadales; family CAZENU01; genus CAZENU01. Next base: position 699,953 of record CBDHDR010000002.1, on the reverse strand, counting down.
ATCGTAACGAGCTACCTATGATCTTTGCTCCGATCGTCTTGGTTTCGCCGGAATCCAATGTACCAGTGCTCCTGTCGAACAAGAGCGATGACTGGTCGTACGAAGAGGAATGGCGCCTGATAGTAGAGTTGAAAAGGACAATCGGTACTGGACAAATCGACCAACATGGTCAACCGGTGAACCTGGTACAAGTACCAAACGAGGCAGTCGTAAGGGTCTTCTACACTGAGAGAACGCCTCCGGAGTCGGTGAGGTTGATCCGAGATCGCTTGGCTGGCAAGAACAATCGCTACGGCGCGGTAAGCCCACGCAAACTAATCCTCTCTTCAACGTCGTACAGCTACGAAGAAGCTCCAGGCGGGTGAATCGAGCGCTCAAGTAGAGTAACTGAGTAACGCTCGAACCCCCCCGGCCCCGAATCAGGGTGTACAATTGTCGCCCAGTCCACCAATGAGGTGACGACATGACCACTCCCATCGACCAGCCGCAGGGTGAATCAGTAGCTCAGATGGCCCATCTGCTCAGGCGGGCCGGGTTTGGCGCGACGCGCGCCGAGCTCGAGGGGTACCTGGACAAGGGGTACGAGGCCGCCGTCGAGGAGTTGCTCGACCCGGTCGACGTCCGGTCGATGCCGGACGACCTGATCCGGCGCTACCACGTCGACCAGGCCGAGTCGCGACTCCTCGACAGCGCGGGCGCGAACTGGATGTACCGCCTCGTGACGACGAGCGCGCCTCTCCAGGAGAAGATGGTCCTGTTCTGGCACGGGCTGTTCGCGACGAGCGCCACCAAGGTCTTCCAGGAGAAGTCGTTGCTGAGCCAGCTCGACATGTTCCGGCGCCTCGGGATGGGCGACTTCCGGACGCTGCTCGTCGAGCTGTCCAAGGACCCCGCGATGATCTTCTGGCTGGACAACCAGGACAACCACAACCAGGCGATCAACGAGAACTACGGACGGGAGTTGCTCGAGCTGTTCTCTATGGGCGTCGGCAACTACACCGAGGACGACATCAAAGAGTGCGCGCGGGCGTTCACCGGCTGGACGATCGAGAACGCCGAGTACATGGCGCTGCGGACGAACAGCGCGTCGATCTGGCCGTACAGCAAGATCGCGTGGCAGTTCCGCTACGACGACGACGACCACGACCACGGCGTCAAGGCCTTCCTCGGCGAGACCGGGCGCTTCAACGGCGAGGACATCGTCGACATAATCGTCAGGCAGCCGGCGACGGCCCGGTTCGTCGCGCTGCGGCTCTACCAGTTCTTCGTCTCGCAGGACGTCGACGCGGACGGGGAGCGGCTGATCGACGATCTGGTCCAGTCCTACTTCGACTCCGGGCACGAGATACGCGCCATGCTGCGGACGCTGTTCAACTCCGACCACTTCAGGTCGGAGTCGGTGCGGTTCGTGCAGGTGAAGAGTCCGGCGGAGCTGGTCGTCGGCACGCTGAGGATGGCCCGCGCCCTCGGGTGGCCGACGCTGGACGTGCGCGACGCGACGCTCGCGTCGGGCTACATGGGGCAGCAGCTCTTAGGCCCGCCGTCCGTCGAGGGCTGGCACGAGGGCGACGAGTGGGTCGACAGCGGAGCCTTGGTCGAGCGCGTGAACTTTGCGGCGAAGTACCTGGGCGACGTCCGGCAGCCGGGCGTGCGGGACATCGTGGCGAAGCTGGGCGAGCTCGACGGCGGGGTCCTGTCCCCAGAGCAGGTCGTGAATGGCTGCCTCGACATGGTGGGGCCGCTCCCGGCCGACGACGACACCAGGCGGGCGCTGATCAGCCACGTGGCCGAGGAAGGCGACATGGACCTGAGGGCCGGCGCCGCGGCGGATTCCGCCCAACGCGTCGCGGAGCTCCTGGGCCTCATCGCATCGACCAGGGAGTACCAGCTAGCCTGAGCCGATTCGGGACTGCCGGCGGGCAGGGCATGGCCGCGTTCAGCGGTGCCCGGCCTTTTCGGTACTCGGTGTTCAGGTACGCGTCGCTTCGATCAGCATCCAGGGCTTCCCATGCTGATCCACTCGCCAGCGACTCATCCCAAGATGAATCGCCATCAAGTCACTGTGTCTATACCTTGATATTGGCGCCCCCGCGAAGAGCTCGCCGTAGGTCCTGTATGAACGTGTTGAGCGAGGAGACATTCGCAGTCGCTCTATAGATGTCCATCTCGGCCACGACCATTTCGGCATATTCGATGCCGCCGAGGAGCGGGATGACTCCGGCATCGGCGACGGTTTTCGCCAAGAGATCCTTAAATCTACCCGCTCCGCACTTAGAGTCTGGGACGGGAGCCTGGGTTGGCGCACGGAGTACGCGCTGTAAAGCGGAAGGGTCTGCCAAGTACCAACACTCAATATGCGGCTCCGGTGCGCCGATCACAACATTCCCGACATAGCCCGCATCCTCAACGAGCTTCGAATATCTCGACTGTATGGTGCCGACACCCGCGCAGTCGGTGTCGCGGAGAACCACAACAAGGTCAGGACGCAGATCTGTGATGGAGTAGTCTTGTAGGAACCGAACGAACTGCTGGTCGAGCTGAGACGCTCCCCCTCTGGCATTACGAATGTCGACTTCTATAGGGACACCTTCTTGGTCGGCCAAACGCCTCACTAGGGAGCCGACGAACCCCTCGTGTCCGATGTCTTCAAGGAACAGGGCGACTCTCACCTATCCTCCCAAGTCTCCTCTTTCCACGACCTCCGACAGGGCACGGTCGGCTGCTTGTTCGCCGAACATCAAGCCGTAATCGATCCGCTCGAACCTGCTCTGGCCTCGTTCCTTCCGACTTCCTATGAACAGGGCATGCCCCCTGAAGTCGGCACGTGTGTAGAGTGTGTGTTCAATGTAGTCGGGTAACTTTGACGAATGGGTCGTGACGATTACCTGTTTGCCGTGCTGCTGGGCGGCATTGTCGAGAAGGCGCGCCACAATGCGGAGCCGGCGGGGGTGGACGCCGTTCTCCGGTTCCTCAAAACCGATGGTCGTCGATGGGCCCCCAGGAGCGAGCATCGCCAGTAGCCCAAGCACTCGGAGTGTGCCGTCGGACATAACCCGCGAGGAGTAGTCCGTATTGCCCTCCAACAGATCAAGCCGGACGAGCCCGCCCCGGGTAACTGTCGTTTGTACGCCATCGGCGGCGGGGACGACCACTTTCAGGGTATGCGCAAGATTCTCGAACTGCTTGGTGTTGCGAATCCTGAGGCTGTGGTAGTAGCCAGCCAGATCCCTGCCGTCGTATCCCAACGTGTCAGTTTCCCGTAGGGCACTCTCCAAGCGCATAACCGACGGGTCAAAGTAGTAGAATCGCCAGTGACGCAGCTCTTCCTTGAACGCCGTGATGTGCGGATAGTGCGGGGGGTACAAGGGAGTGGACACTATAGTGTGATCCAGACCCAGATCGTGGTAGATCGGGTGAGCCTGGCCCTCCATGCGGAGATGGAGTCTCTCGCCGACCCTCTCCAGGAACGGCTTTCGATTCTTGCCCTCCGCTCCGTCGGAGCGCAGGGCAACAAGCCGCTCGTCTCTGACCCTCAGCATTCCCGAAGACGTGAGGAACTCTATTGTCAGATCGTATCGCAAACGCCGCTCAATCACGCGCTTGGGGTCCCGGTGGTTCGCGAGGTTACTCGCGGGCAGCCCCTCCCTCATGTCCCGAATCAGCCGCTCGACCCCATCGATGGTCGAGTTTGACAACTCCACCTCAACTCCAAGAGAGAAAGTCAGTACATCGTTGGATAGCAACTCCTCCAAGCCACCCGGTGGCACGAAGAAGGCCTCTATCGGATTGCCGCGGTGTTCGTCGAACGCGGACTTGATTGTCCCCCCAGCTACCATGCGACTGAGCAGTCCCATGGCGTCTAGGAGGTTGCTCTTTCCGGACGCGTTGGGGCCTATCACGACCGTAAGGGCACCGAGCTGAAGGTCGACATCCCTGAGAGACTTATAGCCCTTGATAACAACCCGGGTGATCATACGGCACCTCCCCGGCCGCGTGTTACCGGCCCTGCTTGCTGCAGGGGACGACCGTACTGCGAATAACGCCCGTGCCTTCCCATGCCTCTGTCACTTCCGGGTCGCGGTACATACGCTCGACAACTGTTCGGGGGCGAATTCGCCGGTGGAGCGTGGATGTGCGCGCCGACCTATAGCGCGGCTATTGTACAACCTTTGTCGCCCATAGGCCCATATGGGTCTTTACGCTCGCCGGGTATCCGAGATCGCGCCGTTCAGGCCGGACGGCAAGCCGCTCGCCATCCGCCAACACCCGCAATCGACCAATCCCTTGGATCAGTGGCCGGGTACTGGATACGGACCGCGCTACACGGTCATCCTCGGCAACTGGCCTCGAGGGGCGTCCGCCTTACGTCAGCCGCACCTGTACGCCGGCGCGCTCTTCCTGGAGTGTGAGGGCTACGGAGCTGTCGAGGTCTCCGAGGCCGCGCTGCAGCGCTTCGTTCATCTCCGCGCGGCACGCCTCGGCGAGCTGGACGGGCACGCCGACCTCCTCCGCCAGCTCGGTGGCCAGCGTGATGTCCTTGTACGCCGTCGTGAGCGCGAAGCGCGGCTCGAAGTCGCCCCGGAATATCGTCGCCGGCAGACGGACACGGAGGTCGAGGTTCGTTCCGAGCGCGCCCCGGTTGAACGCGTCGACGAGAACGTCGGGCGCGACGCCGGCCTTGACGCCTAGGGTCAGGCACTCCATCAGCGCCATTGACCGCACGAACGACGCGCAGTTGTGCGCTATCTTGCAGACGCAGCCCGCGCCGATGGGGCCGACGTGGATTATCGTCTTGGCCATCGCGTCGAGCACGGGCCTGCACCGCTCCAGGACCGCTGCGTCGCCGCCGACTAGCACCGTCAGGTCGCGCGTCTGTGCGCCCTCCATGCCGCCGCTGACGGGTGCGTCCAGCATGTCGACGCCCCTGGTCCGCAGCTCGTCGTGGACGCGGCGTACCAGCGCGGGGGAGTTCGTCGTGTGGTCGACGTAGACGGCGCCGGGGCGGAGCCCGGCAGCAACGCCGTCGTCGCCCAGCACCGCGCGCTCCATCTCGGCGGGGCCCGGCACGCAGGTGCAGACGATATCCGACCGCTCAGCCACGTCTTTGGGGGAGTCGGCCCACGCCGCGCCCGCGTCCAGCAGCGGCGCCGCGGCGTCCCGGCGCAGGTCGTGGACGGTGAGGTCGAAGCCCGCCGCAGCTATCTGTTCCGCCATCGGGCGGCCGATGTTCCCGACGCCGATGAATCCGACTCTCATTTCGAAGTGCCTCCCGTGGTGTTCGGTCCGCGGCATCATCGCACAGACGGGGCCGCGGCTGTTCACGTTCGGTCGGGACATCAGATTTGAGGGCCCACACGACCGATTACCCTGAGTAGCGTCGGTGCTTCACCGGCGCGTATCGAAGGGCGAACGCAATCTTCCTGCCAATGGTGGTGTCGGCCCCACCCCAAAGACTGAGTTGTGCGGGCCCTTCGATACACCCCGACGAAGCGTCGAGGCACTCAGGGCAAACGGGTCGTGTGGCGACGGCCCCACCCCTACGCAGACTTCGATAACCGCAGCACGATCATGTCCATGAAGCGGAAGTCCACAGGGGCAGGCCGCGTTCCTCTCGGCTAGTCTGAACAGTTACCGTAGGGTTCCTTACTCGCGCTCCGCTCTATGAACCCGCAGCTCCGTGTGGCGAGCGAGCACCTCGAAGTCGCCGTCGTTGTGCAGAATAGACACGCCGGCGCGTACGGCAACTGAGGCGATCAGGCAGTCGATCAACTTGCGAACGGTTTCCCCTTGCCGCCGGCAACGGCGATAGAGGGCGGCGGCATCCTCGTAGTCGGTCGCGCGCGTCGGCAAGACAGTCGCCCGGGCCAGCAGCCGCCGAAGGCTCAGCAGATGGGAATCGTCCCGCGCCCCGGCGAGTACCTCCATTCGCACGGCGTCGCAGATGGCAATCTCGCCCGCCAGCAGCTCGTCGACGAGAGCGCAGACAGGGGGAGCCTGTGTCCCGCAGGAACTCTATCCAGGCCGATGTATCGACCAGGATCACGGGGCGCGGCTGGAGCGCATCGGTTCAAGGTCGCCGTCCCAGCCGGTACCTCGAAGCGAGCGGGCCTCGTCGACAGACGCGGGTTCGGCGGCCACCGTTCGCAGCGCGAAGTTGATCGCCTCTCGCTTGGTCTCGAGGTTATAGCGGCGCATGACCTCGGCGCATGCCTGATCGTCGATGTCCACGTTGGTGCGTGCCATACACTGATCATACACCAGGAGGCTGATGGCGCCCAGATTCGTGGCGCCTCGCCTCGCCGGGGATGGAATCTCGCGTTCGGAGACCTTTGCGTAACTCCCGTTGCGGGAGACAGCGTGGCGGAGATGGCTAGCATTCCTGGCGGGGACCCCCCAAACCTGGATTCCCGCCTTCGCGGGAATGACGGTTATGCAAAGGTCTGCCTGCGCGGGAAGGACGGTTGTTCAGCGGGAATGACGGTTATGCAAAGGTCTCGCGTTCGCGATATTGACGGGAGAGGGGGCTCGAACGAAGCCGTCCCGGTTGACCTGCGGTCGTTCGGCGAATAAACTCTACGCACCTCAGGCGGCGCCGGCGCCGCGCACGGAGATAGCCATGAACAGACCGAGTCTTCGCATCCTGAGCGTCAACGCCCACCCTCACGACTTCACCCACACGGCCGGCACGCTCGGCGTACACACGTCCGAGGGTGACACAGCGACCGTCGTGTCCGTGACCACGGGCGTCAAGACGCACAACGAGGCGCTCCACGACGAGCTGATGAAGCCGGTGGAGGAGCAGGACCCCGCCATCGTGAACCAGACCGACGGCGAGCTCGCCGAGATCAAGGCCGCCGAGCTCCGGGAGGCGTGCGCCGTATTCGGCGTGACGGACGTACGCGTGCTCGGCTTCCCGCAGCCGTTCCGGCACGAGCTCTACCCGGAGGCCGCCGTCATGATCCGGGACGTGATCCTCGACGTGAGGCCGGACGTGCTGATCATGCAGAGCCCGTACAGCAGCGCCCACCACGGGCGGTCCGGCGTGACGGCGGACGACCACATCGAGACGGCCAGGGCGACGCTGGAGGCCCGCGGCGAGGCGGGACAGCCTCAGCCCGGCATCATGCCGCACTCGATCGCTTCGACCATGTTCCCCGGCGTCTACTTCGAGCGTGACGATTACGACTTCATGGTCGACGTGACCGACTGGTTCGAGCAGCGCGTTCAGGCGGAGGCCGCCTACGTCAGCCAGGGACACACGCTGGAATGGTCCCGCGTCCGGATGCAGAACGCACTGGGCCCGACAGGCTGGCAGGGCGGTACCCGCTACGCCGAGTCGTTCGTCCGCGAGCGGCCGGAGTTGCACCCGAGGATTACGCTCTCGGAGCTCGCCCTCAGGTCGGCTTCCGAGCCCGTCGGCGCCCGGCTGCGGCGCATGGTCGGCGGCTCCGGCTAAGGCGGCGCTCCGATGTCCAACAACGGCGCGGCGTTCTCGCTCAGGTACGGCCTCACCCTCGGGATCACGGCGATGGAGGGCCGCGGGTTCAGCAACCCCGTCGACTTGGCGGTCTCCTCGGACGACCGGGTCTACGTGCTCAGCCGCACGAATCCCCTGCAGCCCGAGGGCATCCGCGTCGGCGTGCTCGACCTGGACAGCGGCGACTATGGCGATTTCGGCTCGTACGGCTCCGGCGAGGGACAGTTCGTATGGCCGACCGCCATCGCGTTCGACAGCCGCGACCGCCTCTATCTCGCCGACGAGCACAATCAGCGCATCACCGTGTTCGACAAGTCGGGCACGTACGTGAAGAGCTGGGGTGCAGAGGGGACGGCGGACGGTGAGATGAACGGGCCTGCGGGCCTGGCGTTCGACTCCGAGGACTGCCTTTACGTCGTCGACCACCTGAACCACCGCGTGCAGAAGTTCACCGCCGACGGCGAGTGGCTTCTGGGTTGGGGAGGTCAGGGAGACGGCGAGGGCGAGCTCGACCTGCCCTGGGGCGTCGCCGTGGGGCCGGACGGCAACGTCTACGTCGCCGACTGGCGCAACGACCGCATGCAGAAATTCACGCCGGACGGGCAGTTTCTCGCCGCGTTCGGTGACACAGGGGAGGGACGGCTCAGCCGGCCCTCCGGCGTCGCGGTCGACGACCACGGCCGGGTCTACGTCGCCGACTGGGGAAACGAGCGCGTGCGCATCTTCGACGCGGACGGCGGTCTCGTCCAGAGCCTGCGGGGAGAGGCGACGCTGTCCAAGTGGGCCGAGCAGTTCATGGAGGCGAACCGCGACCAGGCGGAGGCCCGCGCGGCGGCCGACCTGGACCCGCCGCTTGCGCCCGACGTCGACACGCCGTATGAAGAGTCGGCGCGCATCGAGCGCTACTTCTGGGGCCCCGTGTCGGTGAAGCTGGACCGCGAAGGGAGGCTCTACGTCACCGAGACCAACCGCCACCGCGTCCAGGTGTATTTGCCGCCCGGCTTATGAGTTGAGCCGTTTCGACGGCCGCATAGCACAACCGGCCATGCGCCGCTCCGAATCGTTCCCCGGCGGGTAGCAACATGACCGGCATCTTGATGGACCGCAGTCCATCAATCCGCACCACAGCCTATACCGTCTTGAATTGCAGCGCGGAGAGATTCGGTGTGGACGAGCGTTTGGAGAGATGTAGCATCTCCACCCCTACTACTTCGTTCGATTCGTTGTAGTCGAGCACCACTCCCGGCGAAACCTCCTCGGACTCGACTATGGGAGAGTCGTCGAGGCGCAGATAGAGGGCGTCGGCTTCCTTGTCCACGTTCAGCTTCATAGCTTTCCTCTCTTGCGGCGGTCGAAGAAGACGCTCACCACGCGCCAAGGCACGACGCGGGTGTTGACGGCTACGCGCAGCGCGCGATCACCCTGTTCCGGGATTGAGCGAAAGAACCGCTCCACTTCGCCATCGTTCGGATCAGGGGTGCGCAACGCCGGTCCAGCGACTGCCAACTCGACCCACTCCACCGGAATGGACCGCGCCTCCATGACGTGAAGGGCGTGCTTGGTCTATTGATCGGCTCGCTGGGAGACCACGGCGTACTTCAGCTTCGTGGGTTCCCTCTACTCTCTGGCGTCCAGCCTGCTCATACTGCCGCGCCAGTCGAGTATCCGCTCGTCCGACGTTACAAGGCAGTGGCCTTCGAGCGCCGTGGCGACTACGATGCGGTCGGCGGGGTCAGCGTGGAGATCGGCGAGAGCGGTGGCCCGGATTCCAATCTCCCCGTCGACGGGTATCTCGTTCAGGCCGTGTTCGAGAATGGAACGCCGCCACGCAGATGGATCGCTCGGCAGCTCGAGCCTGCGTTTCTGGTGGAGCATAGCGACTTCCCAGAACGAGATCGCGGATGCGGCCGCTTCCCCAGCCAGCCACGCGCGGTCAACGGTCCGCCGAGCACTGTGGCCCAGGCGGGCGTCACCGTGCCAGAACCAGACCAAGACGTTTGTGGCCAGTAGAAGCAACTATTTGCCGTCCAGCAGGCCTTGCTCGGCTTCCCACACCACGTCTATCGGCTCGCTGATGTCGCCGTGGGTGACGATGGGTCCGCCCCTGCCAAAGAGCGTCTCTGGCATCTCTCGGTACGGAGCAAGCTTCGAGACGGGGCGCCCGTGCTTGGTGATGACAATCTCCTCGCCCGTATCGGCCACCTCGTCCATGAGACTGAGGCACTTCGCCTTGAACTCCGACGCCTTGATGGTCCTTGGCGCTGCCGTCCTCCGACCGTAGGTAGACATCTCACGCTCCCTGATAGTGATATGACCACTATTGTAGCATGGTCACGATCATAGTCATATCCTGCCTGACCCTACCGGACATACTCCAACTCCGCGAGCAGCTTGGCAATCCTGCCGCGCCCCGGTATCGTGTATACCAGTCGGCTGTAACGTCGTCCGGCACCGCAGCGTGTCCGCGCGCGGATAGGGATGGGAGACAGAATGAATCAGCTCGGCTCGACGAAGCCGGCTCTGGTCGTGCTCGCTCTTCTGCTCTTCGCCGCCGCCGCTTGCTTGAGTGACGACGGCGGCTCTAAGGCCGGCGCTGCGGAGGCCGCGGCCGAGGCCGGCGCGGACAGGGAGTACGCGCTGGCGCAGCGGTTCGAGCTCAGCATCACCGTCGCCAGCACGGAGTTCGACGAGACGCGGCGCATTCCCAGGAAATATAGCTGCACCGAGGAGGACGTCTCGACGCCCATCACGTGGGGCGACGTGCCCGACGGCACGGTCAGCCTGGCGCTGCTCGTGGAGAGCAACCAGCACCCCGGGCCGCTCTGGGTGCACTGGCTGCTCTGGGGGATTCCACCAGACGCGAGAGAGCTTCCGGAGGACATCGCCCGCGCCGGTGATGCGCCGGCGGTAGGCCCGAGCGCCGCCCAGGGTACCAACAACGAGAAAGTCGTCGGCTGGTCAGGTCCCTGTCCCCCCACGCTCGTCCTGGACTACATACCCGGTCACGGCGGCGGGCCGCGAAGGGCGGCCAGTCAGTACTTTTTCAGACTATACGCCCTGGACATCGACCTGGAGCTGGAGCCCGGGGCGACCGAGGACGACTTCCTTCGGGCTATCGACGGACACATTCTGGCCGGCGGCGAGCTCGTCGGCGAGCACGTATCCAACAAGCACGACTTCAGCCAGTACTAGAGGCGCGGGCGGGAGTCCGTTTTCCCAGGCAGGCGCCGCGGCACGACGTATGACTGGGACCGACCCGGGCCGCCTGCCCGGCGGTTGCTTGCCGCGCTCCGGGTATCGTGTACCATGTCGGCTGTAACGTCGTCCGGCGCCGCATCGTGTCCGCGTGCTGATAGGGAGGTAGGACAGTATGGCTATGCTTAACTCGACGAAGCCGGTTCTGGTCGGACTCGCGCTGCTGCTACTTGTCGCCGCCGCCGCGTGCTCCAGCGGCGACAATGGCGGAACGGAGACCGGCGCTGCCGCGGCGGCGGCCGGCGACACGGAGGCCGCGCCCGAGCCCGGCGCCGAGGGGGAGTACGCGCTGGCGCAGCAGTTCGAGCTCAGCATCACTGTCACCAGCACGAAGTTCAACGAGACGCGGCGCATACCGAGGAAATACAGCTGCACCGAGGAGGACGTGTCGCCGCCGATCACCTGGAGCGACGTGCCGGACGGTACCGTGAGCCTGGCCCTCATGGTCGACAGCGACCAGCGCCCAGGGGCGCTCTGGGGGCACTGGGTGCTGTGGGGCATTCCCGCCGACGCCCGCGGGCTGCCGGAGGAGATACCCAACGGCCACGACGCGCCCGCCGTCGGCCCCAAGGCGGCCCAGGGCACCAACGACGACAATACGATCGGCTGGTCCGGGCCATGTCCCGGGACGCTGAAGCTCAGCTTCCAGCCGGGCCACGGCGGCGGCCCGATAAAGGCGGCGAACAGCTACTACTTCCGGCTCTACGCCCTGGACGTCGATCTCGACCTGGGCCCCGAGGCCACGAAGTGGGACTTCCTGCGGGCGATCGACGGCCACGTCATCGCCGGCGGCGAGCTGCTGGGTGAGCAGGTGTCGAGCAAGCAGGACAACACGAGCTACCCGTAGAGGACTGAGACGGATCGATGGGACAAGAGACAAGAGATCATCGCGAGAGAGGCGTCGAGAACCGGGAATCTGCATCCGGCAAGACTCTCTTAGATGCCATTCGCGCCCGGATTGAGCCGCTTGGCGGTGTGGAGCTGGAGCTACCGCCCCGTCAGCCTATTCGCGACCGTTGCCTGTTCGGCGAGTTGTCGGACGGACCCCTCGACACGGGCCGATAAAGCGTCGGCGCTACTCGGGGTGAACGGGCTGTGTGCGTGCGTGGAGCAGGTGTCGAGCAAGCAGGGCAGGACGAGCTACCCTTGGGGAGTGTCATCGTCATTCCGGCCTTCGAGCCGGAATCCAGAGGTGGCGAGAGAGACGAACGCGCCTCAGCCCAGCCCCTGGATTCCCGCCTTCGCGGGCATGACGGTAGGGTGGGTGGACGCGGGCTGAAGTCCCCTAGTTGACCTCTGGGTCCGGCTCGCGTAGGCCTGGCGCTATCATGCGTTCCCGGATCTCCTCGAGCAGACCGGGCTTGAACCTCAGCCGCCCCCTCCTGTCCAGGGGTTTTTCCCGGTCGTACATCGACGCCGTTTCGTAGAAGCAGTACCCGGCCAGCCTCCCGCTCCTGTAGGCGTACTCCAGCTTGTCCGGCATGGACATGGCGCCGTGCCCGACCTGGCGGCTCAGGTGGACCGGAACGCCCGCGGCTTTGGCTTCGTCCAGCATCTCCAGCACGAGGCCGTCCGATAGGGTGACGTCCGGGTCCCACGCCCTGCTGAACAACGTCGCCTCGTCGGCCAGCCCGGAGCTCAGCCAGCCGCGCCAGTCGAACTCGATGTTGCCCGGCCGGCTGCGCGTCCTGCCCTGGCACGCGTCGGGGCGGAACGACTCCATCTCTGCGTGTACGGACAGTCGCTTTCCGGCGGCCGACAGGCGCGTCTTCGCGGCCCGCAGGAACATGTCGAAGAACTCGCCCCTCAGCTTGCCGAGCAGATCGGGGTCGTACGGCTCCGTGTCGGGGTTCGCGCCGTACCGGCGCTCGTACTCCCGCGCGACCGGCTCGTTGAAGCCATATATATCCGGGGTGTTCGTCCAACTGCTGTGGCACGATATGCGCATGTCGACGCCGTCCACGCCGGCGGCGATGCACTGGCCCACCCAGTCGAGCCAGTACTCCCTGACCTCGGGGTAGGCCTCGCACACCGAGCCCGAGAGATACTCGTTTCGTCCCCGCGCGAACGCGATCACGCCGTCGGAGCCGGACGACCTGGGACACGAGTTGGAGACATCCAGCCGCACGACCTCGTCGCCGACGCCCGCGTCGTACTCGAGGTCGCCGGTGCGGAAGTCCCGGTTCGGCCTCCACACGGCCTTGTGGCTTGCGACGACGATCGGTACCGGCCGGTCGCCGGGCCCGTAGGCTCTCACCATCTCGAACGCGGTGTTGGCGAACGTGCCCTCGTCGTCGTCGAAGGTCGTCGTAACCGCTATGAACGGGTCTTGCAGGTCGAGCCCGGTCAGGTCCAGCACGCGCACGGAGTCGCCCTTGGAGCTCACGTGATCGCCCTGCATCGAGCGGACGTCCTCCGGGCACTTGGCGACAGACTCCGTCAGGTCGAACGACACGTCCTTCTTTCGGTATCCGACGTTGTCGGCGCTGGTCCAGATCTCGAGGTGCTCGCGTCCGATGCGGACCGGCGTCATGTCCTTCTGCCGGAGCTGGATCCGCCGCACCGGGACATCGTCGATTCCGACAGGCAGATCCGCGGCGCGCGCCTTGACCCGCAGCTCGGGGCGGGCGAGCACCCAGTCGTCCACGATGTAGACGCCGCCGATGCCCGGCAGCCCCGGGTGCGCCAGGATGCGCGGGCTGTTGGCCGGGTTGGCGTGAGTCGCGCCCGTCTCGTAGGGCTTGATCGTCGCGAAGAACTCCATGCCCCGCTCGTGGGCCGACCGCGCGCCGGCGGCGATCGGCTCGCCCAGGTTCGCGTGAGTCTCGGCGCCGTGGGTGCCCGTGCTGAGATAGTCGACGACGCCGCGCTGGTAGAAGTTCCAGTAGACGCGGGTCGCCCCCATCCACTGGAGGCGGTCGATCAGGTCGTCGACCAGCTCAGGCGTGAAGGTGATGTCGATGTAGTCGTCGGCGAAGTCGACCAACGCCGATACGACGAAGTTGTCCTTGCCCATAAGGTCCTCCTGCGGCCCTGAGATTCCCTGCGCTCCGGGACGTCCTAACCCGTCATAGATTCGAGTATAGCGCACATGGGCGCCTCGGCAGTCAGGCACGGCGGGGTGCTCATACCGCGCGAGCCAGCCTCAGCCGATGGGCCATCCCCCGTGGGATTCGATCGTCTCGTCGACGCGGGCCATTGTCCTGGGCGTCTCGGCCAGAGCCGCGCAGATGCGACGGTAGTGGATGATGTCTTCGTAGGTTAGGGTGCGGCGCCGCCGGTCCTTGAGCCACTTCTCGGCTGGGCGGTAGCCGCCGATGGAGAGTTCCCAGGTCTCCGGCGCGACGCCGTCGAAGTACTGGCTGGCGTTGATGAACACGCGTCCCGTCGTGCCGTCGAGCGGCGGCGCATAGCGCACCTTTTCGACCCGGTTGTCTCCCTGGACGGGAAAGGCCGGTATTTCCTCGCCCTCCGACTCCATCAGGTGCAGGGAGGACAGGCGTTTGCCATGCTCGACCAGGGCAGCGAACAGAGAGTGGTTGCTGGTGAGTGGGACCCGCGGGAAGTCCGACTTCAGAAAGTCCGCGTAGCGGCGGCGGTACTCGGGGCTGTGCAGCACGGCGTATATGTAGTGGAACACGTCCTCCGGCCCGAAGGACTCCCTCAGATCGCCGGAGCCGTCGGGTTCGAAATCGAGCCCAAGGGAGGAGCCAATGGCTTCCACGAACCCGTTGTCGAGGTTCGGTTGGCGCTCCAAGCCCAACCGCTCCTGCTCTTCTGTGGGATAGGTGTACAGAGGCATTAGGGACATAATGCCGCGACTGCTGTACGCACACCGATTGTCAACAAGAAACCGCGAAGCCAGAACATGAGAGTACCCGCTGTCAATGGATACCTGCCTGGTCACAATTAGGCCCACATTTGGCCCGGCCAGCATGTGGCGCATGACTCGATGACGCCGTCTGGTGATTACGCGGTTGCTGTTGTATGTGTACCTGGTGTCGAATGGACGGTACAAGATCGGGGTGACGACCTCCTCATCCAATTCTTCCTCTTCGTCTAAGGATGACAGGAGCTTCCGCGCCGCTTGTGTCATTTCATCCGCTGACCAACGGATAGCAACCTTGTCTTGGCCGGTAACAATGCCCACTGAGTTGGCAGGGAACACGTCCGCAATCCCCCATCCCGACTCGTACTCCCCGGCAAGCGTCTCATCTCGGGGGATGAATAGGTAGCGTGGGGACTTCGGGGTAAGCTCACCCCATCGGGTCGACTCGACGTCGTTTGCGGCAAGCCACCCGTACTTGCCGCCGTGCGGCCCCGCTTCACGCTTGCCCCATAGGTCCGCGTGGAACACCCGAGCGGATGCCTTCGTCGCACCGGGCGAATCCTCCTCCTCGTACAGGAAGGGCAGCAGTCCCTGATCGTATTTCACCCGCTTCACGAACAGGCCTATGGCGACGCCCTGCTGGATGTCGAAGACGTTCTCGTCGTTGCCGCCGTCCGGAGCGCGCTCCTTCTTCTTCGAGTTCCCGTGCAGGTCGAGTAGGTATATTTCGTCGAAGGTTTCCATCAGGCTCTGGCGCATGCCGCGAAAGGTCGGGTTGTCCAGATAGCTGTGGTTGGTGACGAATCCCAGCACGCCCTCGCCGGTGCGCTCAATCCGCCACTGCGCGAAGCGAATGAACTTCACGTAGTCGTCGTTCAGCCACTTCGGGTTCCGCTCGCGCAGCGGCTCCCCATCGGCATGAAAGTAACTGCCCGTTGCTTCCGCTCCATCGTTACCCCGCAGCAGGCCCCTTATCCATGGCCCCTTGTTGGCGGAGTGTCCGGAGTAGGGAGGGTTCCCCAGGACGACCATCACAGGCCGGTCGCGCTTCACAGCGTCTGCGCTCGTGGATTCCCGCGCGATCTCATGGGCGAACAGCGGGCCTCCAGTGGCTTCGTGCGCCTCTTCGAGAGTGTTGGTTAGGAAGACGTTGAGGCGCTCACCGCCGGGCATCGCGAATCCGGCTTCGGCGCCGGCGATCTCCAAGGCGAGCTTCAGATGGCAAATCGCGTAGGGCGCCATCAGCAGCTCGAACCCGAACAGGCGTGGCAGCAGATGGTCCCGTACGTAGTTGGGCCACGCCCCCGCGAGCCCTTCGTCCTCGATAGTCCTTCGTATGGACGCGATCACCTCTCGGAGAAAGGTTCCGGTGCCGGCCGCAGGGTCGAGAATCAAGACGCTGGCGCTCTCCCCCAGCGTTCCGTCGGACGCCTCGACCTCGACCGTCGCCGTATCGGCAAGGCCGTCCGCGAGATCGAAGCGGTCGCGCAGCAGCCGGTCGACGCTCCGCACGATGTAGGACACGACCGGCTCCGGGGTGTAATAGACGCCTCGCATCTCGCGGAGCTCAGGGTCGTACGAAGCCAGAAAGTCCTCGTAGAAGTGCACCACCGGGTCTTCTTCCACGGTTCGACTGCCGAAATCGGCCAGGATAGCCGCCATGTCCGCCCGGTCGAGCAGCTTCGCCAGATCGTCCACGATCCAAGCGATGCGCTGGTCGATACCCGGCCCGGCGATCCGTCCGAAAACGTCCCGCAGAAACGGCGTCGTCTCGGCGAAAACGGCGGACTGGCGCGTGAACGGCCCGGCACCCGGCTCATGGCGGCACCGCGCCGCGAACAGCCCGTAGGCCGCGGTCTGAGCCTGCATATCCGCAAAATCGAATGGCGAGAGGTTGCTGATCAGGACTTCCCGGTAGGCGTTCAGCAGATCGTGCAGGGGCCCCGATTCGCCCTCCTGAGCGAGTATGCGGTTTACGCCGTCACGCAGGAGCCTGGCCTTAGCCGCCATCCGTTTGGCGAGGTTGCGGGGGTTTCCAACGGACGGCGTGGTGGTGGTGAAGAACGCGCCGAGTAAGGCGGCGACCTGCCGCGCTCCCTCGCTGTCGAATATGACCCCGCCGTGTCCGCCCAAACTCCCGATTCGTGCCGACCCGCGCGGTTCACCGTCGGCGTACCAGCGGAATTCCAGATAGTCCGTGAGGATCAGGTTCGGCAACCCAGCGCGGTAGCGCCCAAGCTGGTCGGTAGACTCCGCGTGGGCCAGGTTCGCTCCGATGTCTTTGCATTCGATGTGGCCTATCGGTATGCCGTTATGCTCAACGATGAAGTCCGGCGCGCCGCACTCCACGTGCGCAGGCTCGTTGAGCGCCGTCGTCCCCTCGCCTCCGAGTGCCTCGACGAGCGTCTTCAAGGCGGGGCGGTAGCTGTGCTCGGTTGCCAGGCCGGTGGAGCGGGTTTCCTCTAGCGACCTCAGGTATGCGCGAATGGCGCTGGTGGCGTTTTGGTTTGTCACGGCGTTTCTTCCAGGCAGCACACGTCGAATCGGCGACCATGGATGCACCATTATGGGGCAAGGTCTCCTGACCTGCCAGTACCATTCGAACGCGAACGGTAGCGTAGGGTAGGGGCGGGACGTGTTGCCGGAGGCGGTTGGGGCCAGTATCATGCTCGCAGCCGATGACGCGGGAGGACGACTTGACCCAGAAATCGCAGGACGGAGAGCGCGCCGTCTGGACCGCGGAGGAGATCGAGGCGCGGCTGGGGGCGTCTACGGTCGCGTTCCGGGCCCCGCCGTATCCGCGCCCGCTCGGCGCGCCTGAGATCGCGGCGATGCGGCAGGCCGGGCTTACGCGCATCGAGATCACCGGCATCAGGTCGCCCCACGGGTTCGACTTCACCGACCGCGACCAGCTCGCCGAAGTCAAGGCCGCGTGCCGGAACGAGGGCGTCTCCGTGGTCTCGGTCCACGGCCCCAGCCGCGGCTACGCCTCCGAAGACGAGGACGAGCGGCGACAGGCAGTGCGCGAAGCGGTGAACGCCGCCCGGGTCGCCGAAGAGCTGGGCGCGGGCGTCATGGTGTGTCACTTCGGCACCGACGAGCGAGCCGAGCGGTCGGTCGTCGACGTGATCGAGCAGACGGAAGGCTCGACGCTGCGGCTGGCGGTCGAGAACGGAAAGGACCTGCGGGACTTCGCCGATATCGTCGACAGGGTGGGCTCGGACCGGTTCGGGATGATCGTCGACATCGGCCACACGCGGGACGCCGACGGCGTGAACCCGTTCACCAAGCCCGAGGCCGCGCGGCGGACCATGGCCCAGTGCGGCGACAGGCTGATCCACCTCCACCTCCACGACTTCCGGGAGACGGACCACCTGGCGCCGATGGACGGCGACATAGAGTGGGGTGAGATATTCGAGGCGTTCCGCGACATCGACTACGCAGGGATGTTCATGTTCGAGTCCGCGTGGCGGGACACGGCGCGAACGCTCGACCCCGAGTACGTGCTGGCCAGGACGGCGGCGTTTCCGCGGAGCTTCGCGGAGCGGTACGGGGCCGCGTCGTAGCGGCTCCCCCGAACAGGTCTGCACAACAGAGAGCCCCCTCTCCCTTGACGGGAGAGGGCTGGGGTGAGGGTGAAAGATACGTGGGACAGGTCGACCTGAACTTCAAGCCGAGCGTGCCGGTGTTCGACGCCAACGTCAGCATCGGCAGGCGGCACGACAAGCGCGTCGCGGTCGACACCGTGGACGGCGCCCTGGAGGAGATGCAGCGCGCCGGCATCGGCCGCGCGCTCGTCTACTCGCCTCACGCGGCATACTGGGACCCGGAGGAGGGCAACGAGATACTCCTCGAGGCGGTCGCCGATCGCCCAAGTCTGGTGCCGCAGTTCGTCGCGAGCGTCTTCGACGACCTGGACAGGTTCGCCCGCTCGGTGGAGGACAACGGCATCCGGGCCGTGCGTATGCTGCCGTCGTTGTACAAGTACGCGTTCCGGGACTGGGCCGTCAAGCCGTGGCTCGACTGGATCGCGTCCGAACGCCTGCCGCTGTGGCTGCCCGTCGAGTACACGACCCACGTTGACCAGAACTACGGCCGGGCCAAGGACCTGGACCCAACGGAGGTGTACGACACGCTCTCGGCACACCCGGACCTCCACGCGGTGCTGTGCGACTTCCGCGACGAGGACTTCCCGTGGGTGTTCCTGCTGCTGAAGAGTCTCCCCAATCTCCACCTGGAGCTGTCGGGCTACGTCGTGCCGGACGGCATAGCGATGGCTATGGACGCCATCGGCGAGGACCGTATCCTGTTCGGCTCGCGCTTCCCGGACGCCCCGATGTCGCCCCACCTCTACCACCTTCACCACTACGGCCTGAGCGAGTCGGCGCTGAGGAAAATCTGCGGCGGAAACTTGGAGCGACTCCTCGGGACGGAGCAGCGATGAACACCCCGGTGATCGACTTCCACTACCATGTCGGAAGCATGGGCCGCGCCGGGCTGCAGGCGAAGCCCGACCTGTACCTGCGGGTGATGGACGCCGCCGGGGTCGACCGAGCGTGCATCAACGGCGCGATACACGGCGACGCCAAGCGCGGCAACGACCTGGTGGCCAGCTTCGTCGACCGGCACCCGGACCGCTTCATCCCCGTCGCGTTCGTCACGCCTCACTACGCCGACGAGGCGGTAGGCGAGCTGGAACGCTGTTTCGACGAGCTGGGCGCGAAGTTTCTCAAGATATACGCCGACTTCCTCGGCCGGCCCCACGACGACCCGGTCTACTTCCCGACGTTCGAGTTCTGCGACGACCGCGGCCTGGCCGTGTTGCATCACGCCAGCTACCCGTTCGACCCGAAGACGCTCCACTTGCCGGACAGGTACAGGGCGCTGCACGAGCGCTTCCCGAACGTGGTGTGGGTGCTGGCCCACGCGGGAGCGGGCAACAAATGGGACGCGGTCGAGACGGCGCGCGAAGTGCCCAACGTGTACTTGGAGACGGCGGCTCGCGCCGGGCCCGCCGGCTCGATCGAAAGGGTGGTCGCAGCGGTAGGCGCCGACCGCGTGCTCTACGGGTCCGACATGCCGGTCTTCGACGCCCGACACCAGGTCGGGCGCATCGTCACCGCCGACATATCGGAGCAGGACAAGCGCAACATACTCGGCCTCAACGCGATACGGCTATTGGACCTCGACTCCTAGCCAGCGCACCCCGCGACCTGTAGGGGCGGGTTTGAAACCCGCCTTTCCGCAATGCCGCAAACCAGGTTGCGACCAGGGAAAGGCGTAGATTCGGAGCTCTCGGCGCCGCCCACGCTACAGTGCTGCACCAGCGCTTCCCGAACGTAGCCAGCGCGCTTCACGACCTGTAGAGGCGGGTTTGAAACCCGCCTTTCCGCAATGCGGCAAACGAGGTTGCGACCAGGGAGAGGCGTAGATTCGGCGCCGCCTACCCCCGACTTTCGGCGCCGCCTGCGCTACCAGTGCCGCACCCCGATTACCGCCGACGCTTCAGCCCCACACAAAACCCTTCACCCCGAGTAGCGCCGGTGCTCCGACCGGCGCGTATCGAGGGGCGCGCACGACCTCACCGATTCCGGCACTCGAGCCGAGGCAAGTGCAAAAGTACCTGCGCCCGTCTATACAGGCGCTCCGGGGCTCCGGGGGAGAAGGGAAGCGCGAGTCGCGACCTTAGCTTAGGAGAACAAAGCCCTCCGGCCCCGGCTTCATCCATCCGCAGCAGTCCCACGGGACGGCATCAGCAGCGACCAAGGCACTGACGGCGACCACTGCCACGACGACGACGACGCTCAAGCCGAGGGCCAATAGCGGTTTCCGACGCAAGGTTTTCATTGAGTGTCTTCCTCCTGGGCTGGGTAGTGTTAGTGACAATGACGAACAGGGCCTTTGATTTGTTCCGTTGGCGTGTAGCCATGAAACCGCCGCGCCGCGCCCGCGCCCGTGCGCCCGCGAGAACTGATGACCCATCGGGGTACGGTGCAAGTGACCGAGAATACGTCAAGCCCGTACAGCGTATTACCCGTCACACGAGAGGCTTTGAGCCTTTAATTGCGAAGGGTGCAAGATTCGCCAAGGTCCAGATACGCAAAGCCCCGATCAGAACGCACGTCCAAGACTTTTGCACTTCC
This sequence comes from Dehalococcoidia bacterium, assembly GCA_965261815.1. Lineage (GTDB taxonomy): Bacteria > Chloroflexota > Dehalococcoidia > Lucifugimonadales > CAZENU01 > CAZENU01. The sequence continues at coordinate 679,249 of CBDHDR010000002.1, read as the reverse complement.
CTCTCGAGCCGGGAATCGCTCGACGCCACAGCACAGATGTGCTATCCTGTTGCGCCACGGAGAGATATAGAGAGAGGCCCGGCTCCAATGTTCGTTCGGACATCCAGCATCGCATTCGGTGGGACACCGGTGTCCCATTTTTGTCCCCCGGTGTCTCACTTCAGATAGGGAGGACGGGACACCCGGTGTCCTATTTCTCGGTCACGTGTCTCATCGGGCAGATAGGGATGGGACACAATCGGACGGAATGAGACAGCTGTAGCGGAAAATCCGGAGTCGGCCACGCTGACTCGCCGATTGGGTCTCCATTGGCAGCCTCGGCCGCTGACGCTCGCCACGCTTTTGCGCTACAGTAGCCCGGCGAGCCCGACCCTCTTCTACCCAGGAGGCCGAACAAGATGAGCACCTCACGGTTCACGTTCTCTCAGCCGTACCGGATCATGATCGACGTCAGGGTCAAGATGCGCGACGGTGTCGATCTGTCCACCGACGTCTACCTGCCCGCGGAGGGCGGGCCGTTCCCGACGCTGCTCGTCCGCACGATCTACGACAACCAGAGCGAGAGCAACATGGAGTCGTGCAAGCGCTTCCTCGACGAAGGGTACGCCGTGGTGATGCAGGACTGCCGCGGTCGCTTCGACTCCTACGGCGAGTTCGCCCCCTACTACCAGGAGGCGGAGGACGGCTACGACACGCAGGAGTGGATCGGCGTCCAGCCGTGGTGCGACGGCAACATCGGCATGTTCGGCACCTCCTACGTCGGCTACACGCAGTCGCTGACCGCGCCGCTGCGGAGCAAGTACCTGAAGGCGATGGTGCCCACCGTCTCGCAGCAGGACAACTTCGGCCACTGGCGCGTCGACGGCCCCCTGCAGCTCCACGTCGCGCTCAACTTCATCAACATGGCGGGCCGCACCATGCAGCGCGGCCCCAGGAGCCTCATCGACTCCGAGGCGTTCTACCGGCGCCTGCCCCTGATCTCGGCGGTCGACGATCTGGCCGACCTCCCGTTCTACCGCTCCGTCATTGAGCACGACACGTTCGACGATTTCTGGAAGGCGTACAGCCTGCGGTTCAAGTACGGCGAGATCGAGACGCCCGCCTACGTCGTCACCGGGTGGTACGACAACCTGATGCACGAGGGCTTCAAGCAGTACAGGGGATGGTCGCAGGAGGCCCGAACGGTCGACGCGCGGCGGCTGAGCAAGCTGCTCGTCGGCCCCTGGCTCCACGGCCCCGTCGGCGTGCCCGCGCCGGGCGACGTCGACTTCGGCCCCGACGCCGCGATGGACTTCCACGCCGAGCAGATCCGCTGGAACGACCGCAGGCTCAAGGGTATCGACAACGGAATCGACGACGAGCCGCCGGTCCGAATCTTCGTCATGGGCGAGAACGTCTGGCGGTCGGAAAACGAGTGGCCGCTGGCACGAACGCAGTACACGAACTACTACCTCCACGGCGGCGGCGCCGCCAACACCCTGAACGGCGACGGTGTGCTGTCGACCGAGCCGCCGGCCGACGAGCCGCCCGACAACTACACCTACGATCCCGACGATCCGGTCTGGACGCACGGCGGGCAGATAATGGCCATCGACAAGACGGTCGCCGGCCCCCAGGACAGGCGCGCGCCCGAGCAGCGGGCCGACGTGCTCGTGTACACCACCGATCCGCTGGAGCGGGACGTCGAGGTGACCGGGCCGGTCTGGCTGACGCTGTTCGCATCGTCCAGCGCGCCGGACACCGACTTCACCGGCACGCTGGTGGACGTACATCCCGACGGCAAGGCCATCAACATCACCGAGGGGCTGCTCGGAGTGCGCTACCGGGACTCGATCGAGGAGACGAGCCTGATCACGCCTGGCGAGGTGTACGAGTTCAAGGTCCAGATCTGGGAGACGAGCAACGTGTTCAAGGCAGGGCACCGCATCCGGCTGGAGGTGTCGAGCAGCAACTTCCCGCGGTTCGAGCGCAACCTGAACACAGGCAACCGCCCCGGCTTCGACGCCGAGATGCAAAAAGCCGACCAGACCATCTACCACGACGCCGGTCGCCCGTCCCACCTGATCCTGCCGGTCATCCCAAGGTAACTGCCGAACGGCGGGCTTTGGAGCGGGAACCATGTGCCCGGTGCACGCAGTCCTCTTGGGGCCCGTTCGGGGCGGGCACACCACCCGCTCGCCCTGAGCAGGCCCGACGCCCCGTCGGGCCATATCGAAGGGCCAGGGCTGCCGCTACTCGGCCTCTATCTCGGCGACCATTCGCATCATGTTCGCGCCGTTGATGCGCATCGCGTCCTCGTGGGTGCCGCCCTCCGGGACGAAGTGCCCGTAGACGGCCAGCACAGCGTCGGACCGCGTGTCGCGCATTGAGCGCAGTATCGTCGGGTAGTCGACGTCGCCCTCTCCCAGGGGCCGGTAGTCGGTGTCCTTGTTCTGCCGGTGGATGCCGTCGGTCGGCCGGACGTGCAGGTCCTTGACGTGCAGTGAGTGCAGGTAGGGCCTGATGTTGCGGAAGCCGGCGGTCGCCGAGTCCCACTCGCCGCAGGTCAGGTTGTCCGAGGGGTGCCACATGAACTTGAGCCTGCGCGAGCCGATCCGCTCGGCGAGCAGGCGGAAGTTCTCGGTCGATGCGGTGTAGCCCCAAGGCAGGTTGCCTACGACGACGTCCACGTTGTACCTCTCCGCGCGCTCGAGGACGATCTCGTAGACCCTGACCAGCCTCTTCATGTCGATCTCGGCGATGACGCCGCCGCGGCTCAGCCAACGCATGGGCCACACCGACCAGTTGCCGGGCCACAGGAACGCGTGGGTGATGACGGCGCCGGCGCCGAGGCGGGCGGCGCCCTCCATCGCCTCGATCAGCCTGTCGAGGTCGCGCCGGAGCTCGGGGTGGTCCAGCGGCCTGTCGACGTCCAGATCGGCGAGGTAGAGGCGGGAGAAGACATCGTTGCCGATCAGAAACGGCTCGATGCCGTTGCGGGCGAGTAGCTCGCCGACGGCGTCGACGCCGCCTTCGCCCACGCCTTCGACGGCGAAGTCGATGTCGAACCATCCGTACTTCGCCCCCAGCTCGCGGGCGAGAGAGACCGCGTGCGTAAACGGCATGCCCGCCTGCAGGCACATACCGACCTTGAATCTATACGGCGCGTCGTTGTCCACTAATCCTCCTCTCTGGTAACTGAGTGGGGTGAGGCTGCCTGCGCGCGCCCCTCGATACGCCCGGACGAAGCGACCGGGCTACTCGGGGTGAACGGGTTGTGAGAGCCTCTTGTGAGATGTTGGTTTCAGCGGGCGTGTCTGAGCGCGTATGACGGCTGCTTGGGGGCCCTCAGCCTCCGGTGGCGCAGGGTCACGTCCTTCAGCGGCAGCTCGACCCTCGCGCCGCCGCGCTGGTGCGACACGAAGAAGGCGAGGATCATCTCGGTGATGTCGCGGGCCAGCCGCACCCCGCCGCGAACCGGCTCGCCGGTATCGAGGGAGCGTACCAGGTCCTCCACCAGCCGCAGCGAAGGGCTCGCGTGCTCGAACTCGGGGAACGGCACGAACTCCGAGACCTCAGTCCCGTGGGCGTCGTGGGTCTGCCTGCGCATCTGCCACAGGCGGCCATGGTCTATGTACGACATCGTGCCCCGCTCGCAGACTATGTCGTAGTCCGCACCCCGTCCCGTGAGCAGCGCGTACGCGACGACGCCGTTCCGGAACTGGATGATTCCGTGGGACGACGGGTCGCCCGGGATGACGTCGCCGTCGAATTCGTCGTAGTCGGTGCCGTGGGTGAAGCCCCTGAGTCCGCCGGGCAGGTGGCCCTGAATCCACGCGACTGGGTCGTCGTCGTTGAGGCGCTTCACCACGTCGAAGTAGTGGCTGGAGCCGTCCCAGAGCGCGAAGTTGTTGTAGATGACCATCGCCTTCAGGGCGCCGAGATCGCCGCTGTCGATCACGCGCTTTGCCGCGTCGAAGCCCGGGTGGAACCGCTTCTGCGTGCCCATGTTGAGCACAGCGCCGTTGCGCTCGACGGCCTCGACGATGGCGTCGGCGTCCTGGAGGCTGGCGCAGAGCGCCTTCTCCGCCCAGATCGCCTTCACGCCGTTCTCGACCGCGTAGATGATGATCTCCGCCCGCTCCTCGGGCTGCGTCGCGGCGCTGACGACGTCGGGCTTCTCCCTGTCGATCAGCTCTCGGTAGTCGGTGTACTGGCGCTCCTTCGGGATGCCGTACCGCTTGCCGAACTCCTCCATGACGTCCTCGCGCAGGTCGGCGCAGGCGACGAGCTCGGTCCGCTCGCACGCCTCGTAGCACGCGGCATGAGAGTAGGGAAGCGGGCTGGCGAGGTCGCCCGGGGCGATCTCGTTGTCGATGAACCCGCCGATCCTGCTGCAGCCTATGACGGCCGCCCTGTACGTCTTCACGGTGCTGCCTCCTTGGATTCCGCTCTCCTGCGCGCGCCCGGTTGGACGCTAGCCCCGGGAGGGCTCCTTCATGGTCTTCTTCAGCTCGCGGGCCAGTTCGCCGAGATGGGTGTCGTTCTCCCTGATCTGCTGCAGGTGGACCATGCGCTCGGGGCCGGCTGTCCTGACCATCGCCTCTCCGTGGATGCGGTCGATCCAGAACCGGGCCTCCCTGCCGAGGACCGCGCGCAGCTCGGGCAGCTTGTCCTCGGGATAGCGCTCGGAGAAGTTCATCGTGTACATGCGCCTCCTCCCGGACCCGCCGAACGAGGAGTGCTTGATGCTATGGTTGAACACCAGCAGGTCGCCGGGCTCCGTCTCGAGCACGCAGCCGGGGACGCTGGCGGGATCGATGCCGAACCCGCCGTTGCGCAGGTGGCGCTCAAGGGCGTCGGCATACGGCTCGCCGACGCGGTGGCTGCCGGGGATCACCCGCAGGGCGCCGGTGTCCTTCGTCGTAGGGTCGAGGTAGAAGGCCATCTTGATGCTGAGCACGGGCCGGGCGGCGTAGCCGTCGGAGTGCCAACGGGTATCGCCGACGTAGAGGTTGCCGTCGCCGCTGGTGTAGTTGAAGTCCTCGCCGCAGATGCTCGACGCGATGTCATGTATGCGCGGGTCGTCCAGCAGCGAGCTCAGGTACTCGCTCTTGTCCGGGAAGGGGAGTATCGCCGACCGGGCGGTGCCGTCGTGCTCGCGGCCGTCGTGTCCGCCGCCGTGAGCCGCCCAGACCGCCTCGAACTCGTCGACTATGCGGTCGACGCAGTCGGCCAGCAGCCCGGGGAACGCCAGGAATCCGAACGTCCTGAACTGCTCCATCTGGTCCTCGGACAGCGGTCGCTGAGTCTTCATCACAGCCTCCGGCCAAAGATGCCCCCGCATCATCTCACGTCATCACCAAGTCCGCCACCTGCGCGCGAACCGGCCGGGCTGCCGTTTGCCCCGTACGCGTCGGCCTCGTACCATAGTGACGGAGGGATCCCACGATGAAGCTCGCGAGATTAGAAGCCAGGAACTACCGGAGCCTGCGCGACGTTAGCGTCGAACTCGGCGGCGGTGACGTGTTCATCGGCGCGAACGGCTCCGGCAAGAGCGCCATTCTCGACGCGCTGCGTTTTCTCCACGAGAGCGTTCAGGCCCGCGACTTCCAGACGCCGCTGTCCTCGCGCGGCGGCCTCCTTCACCTTGCGTGGAAGGGTGAGGAGGCGCGGCGCGTCAGTCTGGTCGTTGTGCTAGAGGATGACGACAGGACCTACGAGTGGTCGGTCTCGCTGATCAGGGACGGACACGATACCTACGCCGAGGAGCGTCTCGAAACGTCGGCGCCCGGCGCTCCTCCATCCATCCTGCTCCACTCCGACAGGGGCGAGGGTTGGTGGTGGTCGAAGGGGGAGGATAAGCGGGTCGCCCTGAGACATTCCCCGACCGCGTGCGCGCTTACGGCGGCTTCGGCAAACGCGTCCTTCCCGGCCCGGGGCGTCGCGGAGTTCGTGGGCGGGTGGGGCTTCTTCGACCCGAACCCGTTTCTGCTGCGGCGGGACTGGGCGGGCTTGGATGCGGGGCGCTTCGATCCCTACGGGCGAAACCTCGCAGAAACGCTGTACCGCCTCTCGGAGTCGTCGCCCGATGTCCTCGATCGCATCGTGGAGGCGAGCCGCTCGGTAGTAGGCCTGCCGCAGAAGATAGAGCCGCGCGAGTCCGAGGGCGGCTACTACTTCGTGCAGAACGAGCCCGGCCTACAGTACCGCGTGCACCAGATGGGCGTTTCCAGCGGGACGCTTCGGATGCTGGCTCTCATGACGGCGCTCTACGGCCGGCCGGAGGCCAACCTGATCGGCATAGAGGAGCCCGAGAACTACGTCCACCCGACGGCCCTGTCGGCCTTCGTCGAGCATCTGAGGGACGGCCGAGACCGGGGGTTTCAGTTTGTCGTGACCACGCACTCGCCGCTGCTGCTCGACTGCCTCGACGAGCCGTCGGCCGTGTCGCTGGTGCGGCGGGGCGACGCCGAGGGCACGATTGTCCAAAAACAGGGCAACCCCGACGGCGTACGCGAGGCCCTGGTTGCATCGGGGTTCGGCCTCGGAGAGTTCTACGAAACCAAGGGCTTCGGGAGCTAGCCCAGGGTGGCCAAGCGGGTTGTCGTCATAGCCTCCGGGGAGACCGAGCGGCGGGCTCTTCCGCGCCTGCTGTCGCACCTGGAGGACGAGGGCGTCTCCATAGTCGACGTCCTCATTCCTCGGGGGGGGCCGGGCGCTCGACGTTCTCATGGCCGAGAGGCTCCTAAAGTCCGCTTGGTACGAATCCACCGCCGACCGCCCGGACAAGTTCGTCGTCCTCCTAGATACGGATCGCAAAGCCCCCGATGAGGTGCTCGCGCCGTTCAGAGAGGGCATTCCCGGACGTCTGGGCGACGACATAGAGGCGGATGTGCTGTACGCATACGCCCAGTGGCACCTCGAAGCATGGTACTTCGGCGATGCCGCGAACCTAAGAGGCTTTCTCCGCGGCTCCCTGGGAAGCGTCGACACCTCAAAGCCGGACGAGATTCAGAGTCCGAAGCTGCACCTTAAGAACGTGCTCGGCAACCGAGTCTATACGGCTCGCGTGTCCGAGGAGATAGCGGGAACAGTGAACGCGCTCACGATCGCTCAGCGCAGCCCCAGCTTCCAGGGATTCCTTGAGGCCGTCACAAACGGTAGTGTGGCAGCGGCCGGAGCGTAACCAGGAAGCCATAGTGCTCGTGGGAGATTGTGGAAATGCAAGAAAACGACGACGGTGAAGAGCAGGTCGAGGGCAAGGGCGGCCGTCCAGGTGTGTTCGACAGGGCCAGGGGTGCGATTGGCGCCGCCAAACGGCAGGCATCGCGGTCTGCCGAGGTGCTGTCCGGTTCGGACGTTCGCAAGTTCGATGATTTCACCGACGCGACCACCAGGGCCGTGGTCGGCGTACATCGAGACCAGGCGGAGTTGCGAGAGCGCCTTGCTGACACGGACCGGACGGTCGAGGGCCTGCGTCAGGAGCAGTTGGCGCTGACGGGGAGGCTGGAAACGACGGAGCAGTCTGTTCGAGATATACGGCAACAACAAGCCGACTTGCTGGGACGCGTCGACGAATCGCAGCGTTCCGAAGCTGCGTTCCTATCGCCGGCGACTATAGCGTTGGGGATGTCCGCGGCAGCGCTGCTGCTGAGCATCGCCGCCATCGTGGTGAGCATGTCGTGATGGGATACGAAGAGCTCAGGACTCTCGCCGAATCGTACCCGCCCCAAGAACGGGACTCGCTCTTCGAGCTCGCGCAGGAATACCGCAGCCGAGACGAGCGCGAAGTCCTGGAAGTAGCCGCAATAGCCGCCGACGTCTCGCTCGACAACGTCCTGAATCTCGGACTCGAGCCTGAGGCGAATCCGCAGTTCCTGGAGGCTTTCAGGCTTCAGTTCCCGAACAGCACCCTCGAGGACCTCAGAGGCCAGTCGCCCGAACAACTCCAGGGCTGGGTCAACGGAGTCAAGGGAAAGTACTTTGAAGTGCTCGTGCGCGACCGGCTAAACGCCGGGGAGCGTCTCGGCGAGCTTGAGTTACAGCCCGGCCAGATCGCCCACCTCGCGGAATCGTCTACACAGCCCGGATGGGACCTGCGTATCGAGAACGAGGATGGGTCGGTAGACGAGCTGCTCCAGCTAAAGGCCACCGATTCGATGAGCTACGTCAAAGGAGCTCTTGACGAACACCCCGACATACGGATCGCAGTGCCGTCCGAAATCGACGACGCGTCCGACGAAATAGTGGGCACGGGTATCTCCGATGGTAATTGATTAGCGGATGGAAGGGAAGGGTGTTCAGAGTGAAGGGGAGTAGATGGGAGTGCCGCTGAACACAGCGCAGAGCCGGTCCACGACAGGCTGGTCGCCTCCATTGCGCTCCAACGTCCTGATTACGCTGGTGAAGGCTGAGAACGCATCGGCCCCCTCCACCGTCTTGGAGCAGTGCGATACCTTCCGCGCGATCACTGCCGGGCGGAGCGCTCGTTCAGCACGGTTGTTGGTCGGCTCAATGCCCGGATCGTCCAGGAAGCGCAGCAGGTTGCCCCGGTCGTCGTGCCAGCCCAACTCGTTCTGCAGCCTCAAGTTGTCCGCATCAGCCATCGGGCGGTCGCGGAGATGATAGCTCAGCTGTTGCTTCAACCGTTCGGCCTGGACCGCAAAGTTCTCAGCCTCTCCTCGGTGATATGCCCTCCACAGGTCCATCGCTTCTCGCAAAAGCGCACTCAGACTCTTGCCGAAGCTGCGTCCCCTCCCTGTCTTGGTCTGGACCACCTCGCTGACCGAGCGCAACACGTGCGCCAGACACTTCTGCTGCCTCACCTCGGACAGCGCCTGGGCGTCGTAGCTGCGGCCCCGATCAGTCACCATCACCCCTCCATAGTCCGAGGGGACCACCTCCCGCACCTCTTCGTTCCGGTGACGAGCACGGACTTGATACACCGCAGCCTCATCCGTCTCGAACGCCATCAGAAACGCTCGCTCGCCTCCCACTCGCCAGCCCGTGTCGTCGGTGTGGACGAACGGACTCGCCCGCACCGATGTCCGCAACTTGCGGTAGGCATCACCCACCGCACCCTTGGCACGACGCAGCGCGTCCTGGCTGATCGCTCCCTGGCTCACTCTCACACCAGTCAGCGCTCTGAGAACGGCAGGAACCTTCCGTACCGGAACGCCCACCCCATAGTGGAGCACGTGGGCCGCCGCCATCAGCCGCTTCCCCACTCGGTGGGCGCTGGCCCCGTACTGGTCAGGCGCTATGTCCGGATGACGCCCTCGCACAGCCTTGCCGCACGACCGGCACCGGCATACCTGCACACGATACGCCGTTACCTGGGGACGTGGGACCGGTGGAAGGTCGGTCACGTAGGCAAGCCGCACTCCCTCATGTTCGAGGACGCCTCCACATCCGGGGCAGGTGTCCCCCAACACTGGCACTGCTACAACCGGCTCGGTCACCTCATCGGCAGACGGCGGCTTGCGGTAGATGAACTGCCCCGTACCCGGCTTGCGGCCAGGACGCTTGGGCTTGCTGCTGCGCCTGCCCTTGGAGAACGGCGCAGCCTGTCGCTTTCCCGCTCGCTTGGCCTCGGCGAGTTCCTTATGCAACTCTTCGTTGGCTGCCGTCAACCGCGCGTTCTGCTCTTGAAGCCGCGTCACCAACGCGATAAACTGATCCCGTTCAGAGGGGGACAAGCTTGGGGAACTGCACATAGCCAAAGTCTAAACCAGCACCCAGCGCTCGCCGCAACCCCTCTACGGGCCACTAAACCGCTAATCAATTACACTTGCCGAATAGGAAGACCTAGGCTCTGGTTGTATTAAATCGGATCGGATATGCCCCAATGGATGCCACTATGCAGAGCAGGTGGATGACCCTTCAAGAGGTTGCGGAGTACCTGCAACTGAGCAAGGACATGATCTATCGTCTTGCTCAGAACGGCAGGATTCCAGCCTCGAAGGTCGGAAGCCGATGGCGATTCAGAAGGGAGCGGATCGACCGCTGGATGGATGATATGGCTGTCGACTCCGATGCACGGGATGGTCGTAAAGATGCACGAGAGTAGTCGTACCGACTTGACCAGGAACGGCACTGACCAGCGAGAGATGCGCTTCATTGATCTTTTTGCCGGCCTTGGGGGATTTCACCTCGCGCTGAAAAGTCTCGGTCATAAGTGTGTCTTCGCATCCGAGATTGACGAGACGTTGCGGACGACCTATTGCAATAACTTCGGAATGCGACCATCCGGTGACATTCGCGACGTTGAGGTTGAGTCCATCCCGCGCCACGACATCCTTTGTGCGGGCTTTCCGTGTCAGCCGTTTTCAAAGGCCCGAGACTACTCTGAGCCAGAAGACGCAGAGCTTAGTGAACTCTACCTGCAGATTCTCCGGGTCATTCAGCACCACCATCCAAAGTTCCTGATCCTCGAGAACGTTCCCAACTTTGAAAAGCATGAAGAGGGCCAAACGTGGGAGAAGGTGCAAGATCTGCTGCGTCGCGAAGGGTACTCGGTTAGGCTTGCGAAGCTGTCCCCCCACGAGTTCGACATACCTCAGATACGGCAGCGGATATACATCGTAGGGAGTCTATCCTCACTCGACCAGTTCCGATGGCCGGAGAAGCCGAAGACGGATGTCTCAATCGACTCTGTGTTGGACTCCTGCCCTGAGGAAGCCCGCAAGATTCCAGAGAGGGTCGAGCAATGCCTCGATGTCTGGCAGGAGTTTCTTGACCTCGTCCCCAAGGATAAGAAGATCCCCCACCCCTTGTGGTCCATGGAGTTTGGGGCTACCTACCGCTATCGGCGCACGACGCCGTGGGCGACGAAGGAGGAAACGCTTCGAAGACAGAGAGGAGCCCATGGCAGGTCTCTCATCAATGCGACCAGCATGGAGGAGATGCTTGCCATCCTTCCATCTCATGCCAGGACAGAGCAGCCCAGGTTTCCCGACTGGAAAATCGATTTCATCAGCAAGAATCGGGAGTTCTACAGGCAACACTGGAGTTGGCTCGACGGCTGGATGGAGAAAATCAAAGAGTTTCCCTCAAGCTTTCAGAAACTAGAGTGGAACTGCCAAGAGAGGGACCCACGGGAAGAGGTTCGTAGGATCAGGGACTACGTGATCCAGATTCGGGCTTCGGGAGTGAGGGTTAAACGTAAGACGACAGCGCCGTCCCTAGTCGCGATGACTGCAACACAGGTACCTATCATTGGCTGGGAAGGCCGCTACATGACTCCCCTGGAGTGTAAGCGTCTTCAGAGCATGGATGGGCTCGAGCTCCCTACACGAAACACGAAGGCCTATGCCGCCCTTGGCAATGCAATCAACGTTAAGGTGGCCCAGCTAGTAGCCGGAGCTCTGCTAGAGACGGAAGACGGGCAGGCCATGGAGCAGCCAAGTCTGGTTGATTCTGCCGCCGAAACACGTCAGCTTGTGCTAGAGGATACCGGCTCTTCAAATCAACTCGCGATAACCTCCACAGGGTCGGCCTAGCTCATGGAAGAGCACCAGGCCAGCTCAGTTCAAGTTGTGGCTGATAGTCGGCAACTGCCGGGTGGCGACTGGGTCAGCCTACTACAACAAACTGTTGAGGCGTGGTTCTTGAAGAATGGCCGTGACTTCCCTTGGCGTCGGTCTTCGATCCCCTTTCACGTGCTGGTCGCCGAGGTGCTGCTACGCCGGACCCAGGCTGAGAGGGTAGCTGAACCGTATTTTGAGCTTATAGAGCGATACCCGAGTACGCGGGATATGGCTGATGCAGATGTCGCCTGGCTGCGCGAGTGGTTTAGACCCCTGGGACTTGTTGGCCGGGCGGACCTGCTGATAGAGGCAGCCAAGGCTATCGTTGAGCAGCACGGGGGCGAGGTCTCCCGGGATCTGAGCGAGCTCGAGAGCCTTCCCGGCCTGGGAAAGTACAGCGCCCGTGCGGTCCACTGTCTAGCACATGGAGGCGCTGTGCCGATGATTGATGAGAGCAGCGGCCGCCTCCTCCGCAGGCTGCTCGGGCTGAGTAACACAGGACCGGCTTACTCAGATCGCAAGCTCCTTGAACGCACACAGACGCTGGTTCCCCATGAGACGAGCAGAGCTTTCAACCTTGGCCTGTTGGACATCGCTGCTGCCTACTGTCACGTAGGCTCTCCTGACTGTGTGCGGTGCCCGCTCCGCAACCTTTGCTCACAAGGCCGTCTTGTCAAGGCAAGCCTTGAAACGATTAGAACCCATGCTTGATATCGCAGAGACTCTTTCGCAGCTTACCGAGTGCCATCAGGTGGCGCTCCAATGGTTTGCTATTCATGCAGGTCGGCAGAGGCCTTGGCCTGCACAGGCCCCTGTTGGTCAGGGAGGCGAAGCGTGACACAGCCTAGCCCGCTAGTAGGAGTCAGCATACGGCCAGATGTCGGCGTTCTTTCGGTTCTTCCCCATCTGAACTATCGACCTTGGTATGCCCTCGCTGAGTTCGTCGACAACTCGTTGGAGAGCTTTTTGAGCCATAGGGCGGACGTAGCCGGCACGGACGGCAAACTTCGAGTCGAGGTCGCTATCGACTCTTCCGACGACGGCTCGATATCAGTTCGCGACAACGCCGCTGGAATCTACGAGAGTGAGTATCAGCGAGCGTTTCGCCTAGCTGAGCCTCCTCCTCATCTCAGTGGCCTTTCGGAGTTCGGCATGGGCATGAAGAGTGCCGCCTGCTGGTTCGGTAAGCAGTTTTCTGTACGAAGCTCTGCCCTCGGAGAGCCGGTTGAGCGCACTGTCTCCTTTGACATTGAGGAGATAGTGACTACTAAGTCGTCCACCCTTCCGGTGACGTCAACGCCGGTCCCCGCTAGCCACCACTACACCGAGGTCACTATCACTCGGCTACATCGGCCTCCGCAAGGACGTACCCTCGCCAAGATAAGGGAGCACCTGGCTAGCATCTACCGAGTGTTCATCAAAGATGGAACGTTGGAGCTTCGCTTTCGGTCAACAGGCATCGACGAGATCCTGAGCTACGTGGAGCCAGACATTTTGGTGGCTCCACCAGCGGAGAGTCTCATCCGAAGGCACAAGCTCCAGGATGGGCCGCTGACATGGCGGAAGGACATTGACTTTGACCTTGGTGCCGACATGAGAGTGACAGGCTTTGCCGCATTGAGGCGAAGGGCAAGCACGGCCAGGGCCGGCTTCGCTCTATTCAGGCGAAAGCGTCTTATTGAGGGGAGCGGCGAAGACAGCTATCGCCCACAGGAAATATTCGGTGCCAGCACGACTGCCCCTTACCAGCGAATCTTTGGAGAGCTTCATCTTGAGGGCTTTGAGGTAAGCCATACCAAGGATGGGTTCCAGTGGGACGAGAACGAGGAGCCCTTCCTAGACCTTCTCAGGGAGCACCTGAATGCGACTCCTCTTCCCTTGATTGAGCAGGCCAGAGATGCACTGTACGGCACGTTACGGAATCCCACCGCCAGACTTAACAAGGCTGTCAATGAAGCGGTCAAGGATACAGGTGAGGTGCTCAAAGCTGCGGCTCCCCCGGTACTTGACGAGCAGATCCAGACCACCCCTGATGGACAGCCTCCGCCACCGAGCCTCCCCCATGCCGAGGAGTCGTGGAAGGAAGAGTTTGATCTTGAGATCAACTGGGCTAGGTGGAAGGTAACGGTGGAGGTCATCAGTGACCCGGGAGTCAGCGAGTGGATCAGAGTCTTCGATACCGGAGCGGACGGCGATGTTCGCCAGCTTGGGGTCAGCTTGTCCCTCTCTCACCCCTTCATGGAGCGATTCGTAGGCACTGACTTCGACAGGATCAAACCCTTCGTCAGACTCGCGGCCGCTATAGGACTCGCCGAGATCACCGCGAGAGAGTCGGGTGCGCGGCTAACCGGTGAGATGCGGAGAAATATCAACCAGCTATTGAAGGATGCTCTATCTAGTTCCTAGTGGAGTTTAGGTCGGAGGTGCCCAGTGGCGATGGAGGAAGACCGAGGAAGAGAGCTAGTTGAAGTTCAGCCGCCCGAACTCCCTACTGGTGCATCATGGCGGCCAGTTGTAGGAGAGGAGGCTCTAGCCCTCCTTGAGTCGCAGACGAACCTATCGCAACAGGAGAAGGACCGGCTCCGAGATGAGTCCCTATCTATCCTCGCACAGTGTGTAGCTCCAACCGCACCCGATACTCACCACTCTGGTCTGGTGGTCGGAAGCATCCAGAGTGGCAAGACCCTCTCATTCACCACAGTGGCCGCCCTGGCACGGGACAATCGATACCGCGTAGTCATTGTGCTAACGGGGACAGTGAAGATTCTGAACAGCCAATCCGTCAAGCGACTTGCCAATCTGCTTAGGATCGGTAGCCGCAGCGACTTTGCTTGGCGACCGCTTCGAAATCCAAAATCGACGCAGGCGCAGGCCCAGGAAATCGACGGAATACTTCAGGACTGGAGCTCGCCAGTTGGCGTCGGCCTTCAGCCACAAACACTCCTCATTACAGTCTTGAAGAACGCAACCCACCTAAGGAACCTAGCGGGCTTGCTTAGCAGGCTAGACCTCACGGGAGTCCCGACTCTTGTAATTGACGACGAGGCGGACCAAGCCGGACTGAACACGGCAGTGAACCAGGGAGCCGAGAGTGCAACCCATCGGGAGCTCCGCAATCTCAGGGCCGCTCTTCCGCATCACACCTATCTAGGCTATACGGCTACACCCCAGGCCCCGCTCTTGATCAACATCATGGACATGCTGTCGGCTAGGTTCGTCCAGGTCCTCACCACGGGTACTGACTACACTGGAGGAACCCAGTTCTTTGAACATGATCCCACGCTGATACGAACCATCCCTAGCGACCAGATTCCCTCAAGAGATAATCCCATGAGGGAGCCTCCCGAGTCACTGCTTGATGCGATCCGCGTCTTCTTTGTTGGGGTAGCCGCCGGAATAGTAGATGGCCCCTCCAATCAAGGGAGTTCGCGGAACCGCTCCATGTTGGTGCACCCATCTATGCTTACGGCACAGCACGCCGCGTTCTTTCGGTGGGTCCAGACTCTCAAATCCAGTTGGAGCCGTCTCCTCGATAGTAACGATGAGACCGACCTGGAGGATAGAGACGCCCTGATATCGGAGTTTCGAAGGGCGCATGATGACTTGGCGCAGACGGAGCCGGACATCCCCGACTTCAGCCAGATCCTGCCAGTGCTGACGCAAGCTGTGCGTCGCACGGTCGTTTACGAGATTAACCGACGCCCAGCTAACCAGTTCCAAGGCATTGACGACATCGACGAGTTCTGGAGGAGCAACTACTCATTCATTTTGGTTGGAGGTCAATCCCTTGAGCGAGGATTTACCGTAGAAGGACTGACAACTACCTACATGCCTCGCGGTATCGGCGTTGGTCAAGCGGACACAGTTCAGCAGAGAGCACGATTCTACGGCTACAACCGCGGTCACCTAGGCTATTGTAGAGTCTATCTTGAGACGGCGGCACGGGACGCGTACCAGGTCTATATCGACCACGAGGACCAGCTTAGACGAAGCCTTGCCGAGCACTCAGAGTCGGGGAGGCCCCTGAACGAGTGGCGCCGCACGTTCTTCCTTGATGCCTCACTGAAACCAACAAGAGATGCCGTGCTCGACATTGACTACACAAGAGGGCCAGTTCCAAACGTTCCCCATGCAGCAATGCCACCCCTATACTCACGGGATGATCTGGAAGAGAACCGACAGCTGATCAGAGATTTTGTCACAGGTCGCCCATTTGTCCCAGATGAAGGTGACCCCCGACGTACCATTGCACAGCAGCACGAGGTAGTTCGCGACATCCCCGCTCGATCAGCGTTCGAGCGCCTCATTGTACCGCTGCGAATCGAGGACCCAGCAGACTCGTGGAGCTATCTCCAAATCAGGCTTCAGATACAGCGTTATCTTGAGTCAAATCCGGACGCATTGTGCACTGTCTACCGGATGAGGCCTAACGCAACGGATTTTGAGCGAATGCTGACCGAGAGCGGCAACATCGAACCATATCAGGGTGCCAACCCAGGTACCGGCTACAGAGGAGACAGGGCCATCTTCGCTAAAGGGCAACTGACCATCCAGATCTGCGAGTACGCAAGAATCTATTCACGGGCAGGGGATCAAAGGGGTAACGTTCTGGCGACGAACGTTCCGCAGATAGCCATCGTGCTCCCCCCTGAGATCGCCGTAGGCATGGTAGCCCAGAGTCAAGGTGCGGTCTAGCAGTGTCAAGTAGAAGCAAATCTCTCGTAGAGCTGTTCGGGCGAATACAATCGCCGGACATGGCGGGAAGTGAGGCGAACCGCTTTATGGCGATTCCGATTGGCTCCTCCGGGACATATAGGCTCGGCAAAGACTCTACCGGTGCACCCGCTTTACTAATCCAACTGCCATCTGACCAGGCCATGGACGCCTCGCCGATACGCCTTCGGCACCTGTACGTGGCGCATGATGTAGATTGCGTAATCCATCGCGGTCACGACACAGAGTCAGGAAGGTTCAGCGTACTTTCGTGTGTCGAGGCTGACCGGGCAACCCAAAACTACTTTCTTCGTGTAGTTGAGGCGCTGCTTCCCGGTCTTGGTGAGTGTCCAGATGCCCTCTCCATAAACCAGGCAGTTGACGGCCTTGTGGAGCTCTTCCGCGCACTCAGCAACCCACCCATTAAGGCTGTTCGGGGACTATGGGCTGAGCTTTTCCTTCTGGCTGAGTCTCGGGACCCCGGGAAACTCTTGGATGCCTGGCATACTGTCCCTGACGACCTGTATGACTTCAACGAGGGCAATCATCGGATCGAGGTGAAGAGTGCGCAGGGCGAGGTCAGGAGGCATCATTTCTCACTCAGCCAACTTCTTCCTCCGGCAGGAACAACTCTCGTCATTGTCTCGGTGATCGTTAATAGAGCCGGGGGAGGAACCACAATCAATGACTTGATTGATGAACTACGCTCCATCCTTTCGGCATCGCCGCATCGGCTGCTACGTCTCTACAAAGTGATCACACTGACGCTTGGGGCCAGATGGCGCGAGGCTGAATTGGAGATGTTTGACCGCTCTGCGGCAAGGCAGTCCCTGTCATTTTTCCGACCATCCGACGTTCCCATGGTCAGCCCTGACCTGCCCACGGGCGTAAGTAATGTTCGTTTCTCATCGGATCTCACTGGCAAGGTGCCGTATTCAATGGGAGAAGTTCGAGCCCTTGGAGGACTCATAGGCTCGGCTGTGTCAAGGAAGCAATCGAGATGAGCATTACACGCAGGCATTTGGCGAAACCGTGGGGCTGGGTCATCGTTACGTTATGGGATGACAAACGATGAAGTCTGAGTTCTCTGAGTTTTCCTACGGATTTGCGCTCACTCATGGTTTGCTGAAGGACACGCCAAGTATTGATGTCGCGCCGCATTTTCCATCCCTGGTTGAAGAGGGGAAGGTCGGGTTCGACGTGGAAGTAGGCTTTCCGGGCATACCGATTTATCTGCAGTTCAAGCTATCCGACTATTTGACCCGCCGTCCAGCCAAGTACTGGGATTACTACCACGAGCCTTACTTTCGATTCGATATCACCCCACTGACGGTATCGCAACAACACAACCTTCTCAAGGACCTTGCTGACAGTGGCGAGGAGGTGTTCTACGTATCGCCGCTGTTCTGGAAAACAACGCAGTTCAACGAGGCATTTAGGGATGATCAGGTTGCTGCTCGTAGCATGTGGTTACCACTAAGACGACTGCGGCACCTGGATGACTATGAGCCTCATCACGTCACCTTTACAGGAACTGCCGCCCCATCTTGGCATACCGACGAACGGAACTTGGAAGGCGAACGAATGGAAGGTGAATTTTCCTGGCAAGGAAGGTATGAGAGTATAGAGGATCGCATTCAACGCGGTGAACTGCGCCAAGTTTCCGAAGACTACCTTTACGAGCTAAGGGATCTGCTATCCGGGATCGTGACCAGAAGAGCGTCTGAAATCTCGGATAACAGTGGACGTCAGGTGCAAGCAGCCAACATTTTGGGAGAGATTGACTACCTGCTTACTACTTGCTTTGGCGTTGAGATGGTAATCCTGCGGCCAGTTCCGCCATCTTCGGATGAGGAACACTCAGGAGACCTAACGACGACGACGTAAACGACCCCTGACCTACCCACGGCACCAGACCTGGCACACTGTGACCGGCGAGGTCGCGGTGGTAAACCCGGGCTGGTTCGCCAGCGAAGCGCGTTTCATCAAAGCCAACACCGATCGCGAGGTCAAGGTGGCTCTTCCTTCCCCGTACCTGCTGGGCGAGAGGATGTGGGACCCCGAGCGCTCACGCAGGGTCTACCCGACGCGGAGGGACTTCACCGAGGCGCTGGTGCCCCTGCTGCGACAAGAGCTGATGGCCCTTCGGGACGAAGGTGTGGCTATGGCCCAGTTCGACGACCCCCAGCTTTGCATGTTCGTGGACCCCAAAGTCCGGTCGGCCTACGATGACCCGGAAGGCGAAGCGGACTACTGCGTGGACATGCTGAATCGCGTGGTGGACGGCATCGACGGTATCCGGACGGCGCTCCACCTGTGCCGGCGCAACAAGGGCCGAGCGGGCTGGATTGGGGAGGGCGGATACGAACCCATATTGCCGGCCCTGAGCAAGCTAGATGTGAACATGCTGATGCTCGAGTTCGCCATGCCGGCCGCGGGAGACAAGCGTGTCCTCAGGGAGTTGCCTGAGCGGTTCGATATAGGGCTGGGCTGCGTCGACTGTCGTAGTCCGCACACGGATACACCCGAAGAGATAGCCGAACGGGTGAGGCAGGCCCTCGAGTTCGTCGACCCGGAGCGGATCACGCTTCACCCGGACTGTGGGTTCGCCCCCGGCAGCGCTGCGGACATCCCGATGGACGAGGCGTATGCAAAGCTGCGCAACGAGGCGGTGGCTGCAGAGCTGCTACGTGAGGAGTTCGGATAGGCAACAAGGGAGCGACGGCGCTTCGCGAACCGAAGATTCAACAGGGTCCCTGATTGCGATGCGCGTCCGCGACATTGAGAATCCAGAGGAAGTCCCTGTGATCCTAGCGGCAAGATCGATCCAGGTTGATTAGCCCGAATCCACCGAAGGAGGGCCTTGGGGACAGCCCTTGAAGAAGCGAGAGGGTGCCCCATGAATCTGGGATAATGGTTTTGTAACAGCAAACCGACCCCAGAACAAGGAGCACCCAATAGATGCTACCACGCAACCACCCCGACCGCATCCGTGTCTCTTTCGACGACCACCGCCTGGTGGGCAATGCCGGGCTGCTCCTTCCGGCCACCCTCGCCGAGCACCTGGGCCTGCGGGAACTCGTCGACCATCACCTCGATCTGGGCGTGGCGCCGGGGCGGGCCAACACGGGGGACAAGATACTGACGCTGGTCGCTTCCGCGCTGGCGGGCGGCGACTGCATCGACGACGCCGATGCGCTGCGCGCCGGTGGGACGGCCCGCATCCTGGGCGGCACGATCAAGGCGCCATCCACCCTGGGCACCTTCCTGCGCAGTTTTCGCTGGGGCCACGTCCGTCAACTGGACCGGGTGAGCCGGGAGTTGCTGGCACGCGCTTGGCAGGCCAGCGCCGGACCCGGCGACTCGCCCCTGACCATCGACCTGGACTCAACCATCTGCGAGACCTACGGACTGGCCAAGGAAGGGGCACGCCACCACGGCTATACCGGCAAGCGGGGCTATCACCCGCTGCTGGCTGTCGCCGCCGGAACCGGCGACGTGCTGATGTGCCGGCTGCGCGAGGGCCGGGCCAACACCGCTCGTGGCGCCGCCCACTTCCTGCGTGAAACGGTGGGGCGGGTGCGCTACGGAGGGGCCAGCGGGCAACTCACGGTGCGGGCCGACAGCGGCTTTTACACCCATAGCGTGGTATCCGTCTGCTGCAAGCTGGACGTGCGCTTCTCCATCACCATCCGCCAGCACAAAAGCCTGCGGAACCTGATCGAGGCCATACCCGAGGCGGACTGGACGCCCATCCCATACTGGATGGACGGCGCCGCCGATGTGGCCGAGACCACCTACACCCCCTTCCAGAGTGAGCCCGACGCCGCACCGGTGCGGCTCATTGTCCGGCGGGTGAAGCCCACTCCCAGTTCCCAACTGGCCCTCTTCGCCACCTACAGCTATCACGGCTTCATCACCGACCGGGACGGGGAAACCCTGGAGCTGGAGGCCGACCACCGCCGCCATGCCGAGGTCGAGAACGCCATTCGAGACCTGAAGTACGGCGTGGGGCTGAACCACATGCCGTCGGGCCGTTTCGCCGCCAACGCCGCTTGGCTGGCGATACAGGTGATGGCGCATAACCTGGCCCGTTGGACAGCGCGGACCGGTCTGGGTGAGCAGGTGGTGACCACCAAGACCCTCCGGCGGCGGTTCTTCTCCCTCGCCGGACGAATCACCCGCTCGGCCCGCCGCCTCACTTTGCATCTGCCACAGGGCTGGCCTTGGGAGACCCAGTTCACTCGCGCCCTGGCTCGATTGCGAGCCCTGCCATTGCCTGCCTGACGGCGCCGTCGGCGACCGAGCTACCCACCGCACAACCGAAGGTCCCCGCAAACTCGCGCCACCCTGGCCCGCGAGAGTTCCCTGCTGTGTATTCTCTCACCATCCCGCGCATCGCAGTCCCCGCAGACGGCCATAGGGACCCTGTGCGGCAACTGAAGACCGTCCGCCGCCCTCCCATCTACCCCAATGGAGCCCAGGCCATCTCGCCCGCAGCTCCCTCACCCCCCTTCCGCTGTCCTCACGCCGTCCATCGGTGGATTCGGGATTAGGGAGCAGTGTTGGTGGTATCCGCCTCTATGTTTCGAGTAAAACTTAACAGGACATCCGTGCTATCATGTGCCTGTGACAAGCACTCGCCAGCAGATGGTTCGAGTTCCCTAACGTGCCCATGTCCCGGACGAGGCGGCTCACCCGCGTACCATCCTGTCACGGGGTGCTCCGCCTCGGATAGTGGCACACCCGGTGTGCCATTTCTCGGCTGGGTGTGCCACCGCACAGATAGGGATGGCGCGGAATGGCTCAAAATGGCACACTCTCGTCGAATCGAGGCCGCACACTCAGTGAGAGGGTCAGGGCAATCGCATCCAAATCTCATGCGCCGGGTCCAAGGCTGAATTCCAGCTCGGCGGCACTCCAAACCGATCAGAGTCCGGTATGCAGAGCGCCTGTCCATAGCTGATGCCGAATATGATGCGATGGCCCTGCGCGGCACATCCGATACCGAATCGGCATCTATCCGTCGTATACTATCGCCCAACCGTCTCGGGTGGCGGAGGCGATGGCATTGGACGTATCTGAAGGACTGACCGTGGGCGTGCTGGGTACTGGCCGCATGGGGCGGCTCCATCTCAATGCGCTCGCCAACATTCGGAAGAGGGGCGTCGTCGTGGACGGCGCGGCCCGGCCCGTCAGGTTCGGCGTCTATGGCCGAAACCCCGCCAGAGTCGACGAGTGCGTCAGAGACTACTCGCCCGACTTCGCGGTGCTCGACGTGGACGAGCTGATAGACTGCAGCGACGTCGTGGACAACTGTCTCGTGAACTCCTTGCACTACGGCCCGTTGAGCAGTGCCATAGGCCAGGGCAAGCACTGCTTCACCGACAAGCCGCTCGCCATGGACGCGGCGGAGGCGGAGTCGCTCCTGGCGGCCGCCCGCGATGCCGGCGTCCGACACGGCATCGTGCAGAACATGCGCTTCCAGGCCGGGCCGGCCAGGCTCCGGGAGATGATCGAGCAGGGCGACCTGGGGCGGATATTCCACGCCCGGATCGTCTTCGGGTACTTCGTCGGCCCGGAGACATCCAACCGGCCGGCGTGGTTCTACCGGAAAGAGGAGTCCGGCGGCGGCATCGTCCACGATATGATGGCCCACTTCTTCGACCTGCTCTCGTATATGCTGGGGCCGATCGAGCGCGTCTACTGCGAGACCGCCACCATGTTTCCGGAGCGGTCCGACGCGGCCGGCGGCCGGTTCCGGGTCGAGGTCGAGGACGCGGCGGCGGTCACGGTCCGGTTGGCCTCAGGCGCGATTGCGGACGTCTTCGCGAGCTGGGTGCGTCGCAAGCACGAAGAGGTGCCGTTCTTCGAGGTGGATGGGGAGAAGGGGAGCGTAGCGTGCAGCTTCAACGAGCTGCTGTTCCAGGACGCGGCGCGCACCGCCGACTTCAGCTACGACCCGACCCGCGTGCAGCGTGGCTTCGACGAGGGGTGGGACAGGGTGCCGCTGCAGCCCGAAGACCCGTTCGAGGTACAGCTGCGCGGCTTCCTCGAGGCGTTGGTGTCCGGGGGCGCCTACCGGCCCGACTGGGAGGACGCGGTGGTGACGCACCGGCTGATCGAGGCGGCCTACGAGTCGGCGCGCACCGGGCGCGCCGTCGATGTCCGGTCGGCGTACGCCGGGACCGGCGCGTCATGATCGAATCACGGGCATAGCAGGGAAGAAGTTCCAGTCACACGAGGGGCGAACTACCAGGTGTCACGATAGTGCAGGAATACGGCGATCTCGAGGTTGCGAACGGCTATCTGGGCGACCCGGAGGGCCTGAACGAGGTGTTCGACCGCCAGGGCTACCTCTTCTTTCGCGGCGTGCTGGACGCGGACGAGATCGGCGCCGTCCGGTCCGATTTCATGGCCGAGCTGGGTCGGCAGGGCTTCGTCGCTTCGGGAGCATCGCGGCCGGTCTGGACGGGCAAGGACCTGGAGGAGCTGGACGACGACCGGCTGTACGCGCTCGACTACTATCCCAAGCTGCTGGACACCGACACGACCCGGACCTTCGCCGAAAGGTTGTTCGGCGGCCCGGTCTTCATGTTCAGGGCCTGTACCATCCGCTACACGATGCCGGACGACACGAAGCACGGCTCTCCCCCGCACCAGGACCACTTCTACATCAGGCACACGCCGGACTTCCGCACCCTGTGGATACCGCTGATGGACGTAGACAGGCCTGTCGGCGGGCTGGCGGTGGCCGAGGGGTCGCACAAGCGGGGCCTGCGAGAGCACGCCGAGCTCGACGTCTATTCGTACGTGCTCAGAGGCCGCAAGCAAAAGGGCGTCGTACAGGAGACCATATCCGAGCCCTGGCTGACGACGACCTACGCGCCCGGGGACGTCGTCGTCTTTCACAGCCAGATGCTGCACTGGGCCCTGCCAAACACGTCGGACGTCATACGCCTGTCGATAGACGTGCGCTGCCAGCCAGCCTCGTCTCCTCGCTCGTGGCAGTCGGAAACGAACCTGATGGAGCAGCGTCGCCTCAGGGCCGACGCGCACGAGATCGCGAAGGCGGAAGGGGCCGACAAGGAGTTGTTCGAGGCGCTGATAATCGAGATGATGGCGAATGGGGTGCCCGCCGAGCGGGGCCCGATCCGGGAGCTGATGGCCGAGCTGAGCGGTGGCCGACAGCCGGTCCAATAACCCAGGAGGAAAGATGAACAACGCGGACAAGATCAAGGAAAAGTGGTCGCGAGGCGAGCTGTGCGTCGGCACCGTAGTCCAGTTTCTGGACCCTGCGGTAACCGAGCTCTACGGCGAGGCCGGTTTCGACTTCGTGTGGATCGACCTGGAGCACTCGGCGATGAGCCTGTCGGACGCGCTGGGCCACGTTCGGGCCGCGCGCGGCGTGGACATCGCGGCATTCATTCGCGTGCCGTCGCGCGACCCCGTGCTCGTGAAGCCGATCCTGGAGCTGCATCCCGCCGCCGTCATAGTCCCCAGGATCGAGAGCGTCGCGGACGCCGAGGCCGCCGTGAAGGCGTGCCGTTACCCGCCCGCGGGGGTCCGCGGTATCGGGCCGGCTCGCGGCGTGCGCTTCGGAGGCCGGGACATGGTCGACTACCTCGACAAGGCCGCGGCCGAGACGATGGTGATCCTGCAGATCGAGCACATCGACGCGGTGGCCGAGATAGACGCCATCCTCGACGTGCCGGGAGTGGACAGCATAGTGCCCGGTCAGGGCGACATCTCCGGGTCCATGGGCCTGCTCGGGCGTCCGAACCATCCCGACGTCGTCGCTGCGGTCGAGGCGATCTTCAGGGCGGCAAAGCGCAAAGGGATGCCGTTCGGCCACTCCACCGGCTACGACCCCGAGATAACGCGGCGCTGGATGGAGTTCGGCCCGAGCTGGATGGGGGTAGACGGCGACTGGATCACGCTGTACAAGCACGCGGCAGAGTTGGCGGCTGACGTTCGGAGCCTGGCGTCCCCCGGCGTCTAGAGAGCTAACCGTTCGACGCAAGTGTCCGTAGGAGAGGCGTAAATGGTGATCGGTAGAAGGCTCAAGGTTGTCGACCGTAAGCGCGTGGACGTGGAGGCCTTCGAGGTGGGTGACCCCGGTCCCGGCCAGGTGCTGGTCCGGGTCAGCCGTACGCAGGTCAGCGCCGGCAGCGAAAAGGGGTACCTTCTGCCCCTCACGCCGGACCACGCCAGCGTGGAGATGGTTCGTTCAACAAGCCTCGCCGCGGCTGCCTCGAGCGACACGCCGCCGCCGCGTCCCGTCAGTCCTCGGGACGCCCCGGGGTACACGGCGGTTGGGCGAATCCAGGCCGTCGGGCCCGGAGTCACCCGGTTCCGCGAGGGCGACAGGGTGTTCGCGCTCGGCAGACACACGTCGCATCTCATCGTCAACACCGAAGAGCAATGGAACGGCACGTTCCGGAGCCCCGTCCAGACGATCGACTTCGACATAACCGACGAGCAGGCGTGCTTCAGCCGCCTTGGCGACGTGGCGCTGCACGGCGTCCGGAGGGCGGCGCTCCAGCCGGACGAGTCGGTCGCCATCTTCGGCCAGGGAGTCGTCGGCCAGCTCATCGCGTCGATCTGCCGGATCGCCGGCGCCCATCCGATCATCGGCGTCGATCTGGAAACGGAGAGACTGGCGTTGTCGAGGGTCAGCGGCGTGAGCGATACGGTCAACGCATCTTACGTCAACCCGGTCGAGGCGATCGTCGAGATGACCGGCGGAGGGGCGCAGACCGTGTTCCACGCCAACCGCGTGGCACAGGTGCTGTCCGACTGTGTGGACTCCGCCCGGTACGCCGGCAAGGTGATACTGGTGGGATCGACGGACGGCAAGCTGCGGATGCGGCTGCGCAATCTGCTCAGACGAGAGATCGACATTCGCGGCTCACACTGGCAGGAAGACCGGCCGCACAAGTACTACCCGTGGACCACCAACCGGGACCGGGACGCCGTGATGAGGATGATCGCCGCCGGCGACCTGAAGGTCGACCACCTCATCAGCCACGTCGCCAAGCCGGAGGAAGCCGACAGCCTGTACCGCGACATCGTCGCCGGCCCCAAGGGCTGGATGGGCATATTTTTCGATTGGCGCGACTAGCGGGACGCCCGACGCAGCGTCGCTTCGGGCCCCACACAACCCGTTCACCCTGAGTAGGCCCGCCGCTTTGGGCGGGCCGTATCGAAGGGCCCGCCTGAGGCTCGGACAGGCGCACGCGGGCCCCCTCGAACGTGAACAGTTACTCCCTCCGGCGTAAGTGTTCAGACTTTCTCTGAAAATTACCCCTGGCCGGCCTGGCGTAGAGGCGGGTTTGAAACCCGCCCATACCGGTGCAGTCCGATTTTCATGGTTGGTGGTGTCCCGCGCCGTGTTCATCTCCTCGAGTCTGAACAGTTACCCTTCGGCGGCCCCCTTGAGTTTTACAGCACAACTGTGCTACTCTGTGCTCGTGAAAAGCACTCGCCAGCACATGGATCGAACTCGCTCACGGCGCACATACGACCGATGCCGTGAGACATCGGTGTCTCATTTTCTCCTGCGGTGTCTCGCCTCAGATAGGGCGAGTGAGACACTGGGTGTCCCATTTTCCGGCCAGGTGTCTCACCGCTCAGATAGGGATAGGACAGAATGATACAAAATGGGACACTTCTCACGAAATCGGCCGAGGGCGGCACTCTGAAGCTCGAACGGGCGCATGCGGGGGCCCCTCGAACGTGAACACTAACATCGGCGGCGGCGCAGTTGTCGGCGCCGATCGGCGTGTGCTAGGATGCCGCCCACTATCGAGGTAGCGGCGAGAGTTCGATGGTTATCTTCGTAAACTGCGCGACCAGGAATGCCCCCATGGCCTTCGGCTTTGGGCATTTCGCGTTGGGAAGGACCTAGGACTCTAACTCTCGCCCTTTTCGTCCAGGAGCCTCCCCGGCGCGGGGAGGCTTTTTTGTTTACCCGACTGTTGCGGCTGAGCGGCGAGCATTGGACGCCGAGTGCTTCGGTGGAGGGTCGGATGAGAACGAAAAGAGGTGAACCGATGAAAGACTTCCGGGAGTCGACGTACGGAGACCGGATCGCGGAGGTGTACGACGAGATACATGGCAGCCTGAGTAGCCCGGAGCAAGTCGACCCGATGGTGGACGTGCTGGAGGAGCTGGCGGCCGGACATCGAGCGCTGGAGCTTGGGATAGGCACCGGGCGAATAGCGCTGCCGCTGGCGGCTCGCGGGATCGATGTACACGGCATCGACGCCTCGGAGTCCATGGTCGCGGAGATGCGGCGGAAGCCGGGGGGCGCCGATATCCCAGTCACCCTGGGCGACTTCGCGGAAGTGGACGCCGATGGTCGCTTTTCGCTCGTCTACGTGGTCTTCAACACCTTCTTCGGTCTATTGACCCAGGAAGCCCAGGTCAGGTGCTTCGCGAACGTCGCGCGCCGTCTCGTCGCCGGCGGCGTCTTCCTGATCGAGGCGTTCGTGCCGGATCCGACGCTGTTCGTCCGGGGTGAGAGCGTTCGGACGGGCGTCCTGGAGACCGACCGCGTATCCATCGACGTGTCCCGCCACGATCCCGTAGGACAGACCGTGGCGTCGTCGCATCTGTACATCACCGAGAAAGGGGTACGCCTCTACCCGGTCAAGCTGCGCTATGCCTGGCCGTCGGAGCTGGACCTGATGGCGAAGCTGGCCGGTATGGAGCTTCGACACCGGTGGAGCGACTGGCGGCGCACGCCGTTCACGGCATCCAGCACCAACCACGTCTCGGTATACGAGCTGTGCTGAGGCTCCCAGAGGGGCTATCGACAGGCAGGTCATGGCAACCGTACCCGTGAAGACCGTATCCCCGCCGCGTACCCGCGTACCGTTCAGGCGTTACGCGGGTCTGCTCTGGACCTATCTGCGCCCTCAGAAGGCGCTGGTGGCGGTGGTCGTCGTCTCGCTGCTGGGAAACATCGGCCTGCAGCTCGTCAGCCCGCAGATACTGCGCTACTTCATAGACGAGGCGCTGGAGGGGAGCGCCATCGGCCGCCTGGTCTGGATCGCCGTGCTGTTCACGGCCGTGGCGATCGTGCAGCAGGCGGTCAACGTCATCGCGACCTACACCAGCGGCCGGGTCGGCTGGACGGCGACGAACGCCCTTCGCGGCGACCTGGCCAGGCACTGCCTGCGCCTGGACATGTCGTTCCACAACGAGCACACGCCAGGGGAGATGATCGAGCGCGTGGACGGCGACGCCGAGGAGCTCGGCAGCTTCTTCTCGACGTTCGTCGTGCAGATACTGGGCAGCGTCATTCTGCTTGCGGGCATCCTGGTTTTGCTCTTCCGCGAGGAGTGGCGGGCCGGCCTGGCGCTCACCTCCTTCTCGCTGGTCGTCCTGTTCGCGCTTTACAGCCTGCGCAACCTCACGGTCGACCGGTTCCGGGAGGTCAGGGAGGCCAGCGCCCAGACCTTCGGGTTCGTCGAGGAACGGCTCGCCGGCAGGGAAGACATCCGCGCCAGCGGCTCGGGCTCGCACGCGATGCTGGGCTTCCACCGCAGGATCAGGGACTGGTTCCGTAAGAACCTCGTTGCCTCGCTGATGATCAGCCTGGTGCTCAACACGACCTGGTTCTCCTTCTCGGTCGGAAACGCAGTCGCGCTCGGCGTGGGCGCGTGGCTGTTCCTGAACGGACACGTCACCATCGGCACGGTGTACCTGATCGTCCACTACACGAGGATGCTTCTCATTCCCATCGAGCGATTCACCCAGGAGCTGAACAAACTGCAGCGCGCGACGGCCAGCGTGATCCGCATACTGGACCTCCTGGAGATAGAGCGCCGGGTGCTCGACGGGCCCGGCGTGCGCTTCCCCGACGGCGCGCTGCCCGTGCGGTTCGAAGGGGTGACCTTCTCGTACGGCTCCGGCGACTCGGTGCTGCACGACGTCTCTTTCGAGCTTGCGCCGGGCCGGACCCTCGGCCTTGTCGGGCGCACGGGCAGCGGCAAGACGACGATAACCAGGCTCCTGTTCCGTCTCTACGACCCCGATCGAGGCCGCGTGCTCCTGGGCGGCCGGGACGTTCGGGACGCACGGC
The DNA here is from genome assembly GCA_965261815.1 of Dehalococcoidia bacterium. Lineage (GTDB taxonomy): Bacteria > Chloroflexota > Dehalococcoidia > Lucifugimonadales > CAZENU01 > CAZENU01. Next base: position 650,935 of record CBDHDR010000002.1, on the reverse strand, counting down.
TCGCCGAGCTGCGAGCGCACGTCGCCGTCGTCACCCAGGACGTGCGGTTGCTGGAGGGGACGGTGCGCGACAACCTGACCCTGCTGGACCCGTCCATCCCTGACGACCGCCTGGTCGCCGTGATCGCGGAGCTGGGCCTGAGCGACTGGTACCGGGGTCTGCCGGATGGCCTCGACAGCGTCCTGCGCTCCGAGGGCGGCGGCATGTCGGCGGGCGAGGCACAGCTTCTCGCCTTCGCCCGTGTCTTCCTGCGGGACCCGCGAGTAGTCGTGCTCGACGAGGCGTCGTCCCGGATCGACCCCGGCACCGAGCGGCTGATCGAGCGCGCCGTCGACAGGCTGGCCGTGGGGCGCACCATGATCGTCATCGCGCACCGGCTGGCGACCCTGGACCGCTGCGACGACATCCTGCTCCTGGAGCAGGGGAGTATCGTCGAGCACGGGGAGCGCGCGCGGTTGGCCGCGGACCCAGACTCCCGGTTCCACCGGCTGCTGCAGACCGACACGGGAGAGGTGCTCGTATGAGCGCCTGGCGTTCCCTGCTGCATATATTCTGGGCTCTGAAGTGGCCGCTTTTGAGCGAGCTCATCATGGTCGTGTTCTGGATGGTAGTGCTGGAGACCGCCGGCGGTCTCATCCAGAGGGAGGTCTTCGACCAGCTTACCGGCGAGGCCAGCGTCGCCTTCGGCATCTGGGAGCTGTGCGCCGTCATGGTCGCGATCGGGGCGCTGACCTTCACGATGTTCATCGGAGGGGTGGTGCTGCACGACTACAGCTTCTTCAACGTCGCGGCGATGCTGCAGCGCAACGCCTTCGCCTACGTGATAGGGATGCCGGCACATCGCTCACTGCCCAGCTCGACGGGCGAGGCCGTCAGCCGCTTCCGGGACGACGCGACCGTCGTCGCGACCTACGTGTCGCAGTTCAAGTTCTTCGTTGCCTTCGCCCTGTTCCTGCCCACGGCGCTCTTCATCATGGCGCGCATCGACGTCGTGATGACGTTCGGCGTCTTCGTCCCCATAGCCTTCGTCGTTGCCATAGTCAACGCGGCACGGGGGCGAATTCAGAGGTATCGGAAGGAGAGTCGGGAGGCGACCGGAGGCGTCACGGGGTTCTTAGGCGAGATGTTCGGCGCGGCCGAGGCGATCAAGGTGGCGCACGCCGAGGAGCGGGTGCTGAATCGCTTCGACGCGCTCAACGCCGAGCGGAAACGGACGACGCTCAGGGACACCCTTCTGAGCGAGACGCTCGGGGCCGTCTTCTCCAACGTCCAGAACATTGGCACCGGGTTCGTGCTCATCGCGGCGGCCCGGTCGCTGGGCTCGGACAGCTTCTCGGTCGGTGACCTGTCACTGTTCGTCTTCTACCTCGGATGGACGCAGTGGATGGCCCACGAGGTCGGCCGCACGTTGACGCAGTACCGGCAGATCGGCGTGTCGCTGGACCGGCTGCGCGATCTGATGCCGGGAGCGCGGCCGGCGGAGCTCGTGCGCAGGCGGCCGAGCTACCTGTTCGGGCGGATGCCGGACACGCCGTTCGTGCCCAAGACCGACGCGGACCGGTTCGACTCCCTGGACGTCGTCGGGCTGACGTACGTGCATCCCGGCTCGGGCCGCGGGGTGCGCGGCGTCGACTTGAGCCTGCGGCGCGGCGGCTTCACCGTCGTCACGGGGCGGATCGGCTCGGGCAAGAGTACGCTGATGCGGGCCCTCGTGGGATCGCTTCCCAGGCAGTCCGGCGAGATCAGGTGGAACGGGACCGCCGTCGACGAGCCCGGAGACTTCCTCGTCCCGCCCCGGTGCGCCTACGTGTCGCAGACGCCGCGTCTGTTCAGCGAGGAGCTGCGCGGCAACATCCTCCTCGGTCTGCCCGAATCGAAGGTCGACCTCGATGGCGCCATCAGGACCGCGGTGATGGAGCGCGACCTGGAGGAGCTGGAGGACGGGTTGGAGACCGTCGTCGGCCCACGGGGCGTACGGCTGTCCGGCGGCCAGATGCAACGAACGGCGTCCGCTCGGATGTTCGTCAGAGCGCCCGAGCTGCTGGTGTTCGACGACGTGTCCAGCGCGCTGGACGTCGAGACCGAGCAGCGGTTGTGGAAGCGTGTCTCCGAGCTCGAGGGCGTGACCAGCCTGGTCGTGTCCCATCGTCGCGAGGCCTATCGCCGCGCGGACCACATCGTCCTGTTGGAGAACGGCAAGGTGACAGCGGAAGGCAAACTCGACGACCTGCTGCGCACCTCGGAGGAGATGCGTCGGCTCTGGGCGGGCGACGTGGGCGTTCCGGATGGGGAGGGCACCGAAGGGCCATAGACGTAGGGAGGAACGCAAATGCGCGACAGTCAAAGTTGCCGCGCCGCCTTCTCGTTCGATTACCGCAGTCAACCGCGATGGGTAAACTGTGGAGGCAAGCCGCTACCGGACACGAGCTTCCCAAAAATCCCGGTACTCCTGGCGAACCCTTTCAACGTAGGGCTGCCGCTGGCTGACCAGTTCCTCCTGAGAAAGCCCTTCAAAATTGAGTCCTCGCTCTTCGGCATGCCGAAAGTACTGGTTATCGGCGGTGTTGCAGAACATGCATGCGGCCACGATGAATTCCGGATCGTCTCGATTCGGATGACCCTTGGGGAGAAGATGGTCCCAAGAGAGTGACAGCCAATTCGAGAACGACTCCTTGCCATCAAGACCACAGTAACGACAAGTGAAATCGTCTCGCTTCATCGTCGGATAGGCATACCCTCGCAGAGAGTCATCGAATCTACCCATCGTCTGTCAAGCTCCTTGGCCGAATCGCCCAAAGATTCTAGCCGGTAGGGCAATCTGAACACAGCGTGTCCGCCATCCCCGCGGCGACAACCATCAAGAACCGGCGTCTCAGAAGCCCGCTCTCCCTTCGCGTACCGGCACACGGACTGTGAGACGGCCTCGCGGCGTCAACGCGGAACCTCGGGCGGCTGAGCTGGCGCGTCCGTCAGTCGACGAAGTCTTCTTCCGGCATGAGTACGAACTCGGGGTAGGCTTCGATGCCGAGCTCGCCAGCGTCCTGGCCCAGGCGCTCTACGTTGTAGTCCACGCGGATGCCTAGGGTCATGTCGATCGCCTTCCAGAGTAGCCACGAGGTCGCGAAGGTGAACGCTCCGACCGCCACGACGCCGAGAAGCTGGATGTGGAACTCACCGCCGGCTGCGATGCAGACGGCCAACGTGCCCCAGATTCCGGCTAACAGGTGGGCGGGCACGGCCCCGACCACGTCGTCCAGCTTCAACTTCTCCAGCGCCCTCAGCCCAGCCGTGCATATGATGCCGCCGATGGCGCCGATGACGATGGCCCAGTAGTGGTCTACGATGTCGGGGGCCGCCGTTATCGACACGAGCCCGGCTATCGCGCCGTTCAGCCCCGCGAACAGGTCGATCCTCCCGAGTATATGCCGCGAGAGGGCTAGCGCCGCCATGACGCCGGCGGCGGCCGCCAGGTTGGTGTTGACCAACACGTGGCTCATCGCCACCGCGTCGGCCGCGCTGCCCAACGCGAGCTGAGACCCGCCGTTGAAGCCGAACCATCCAAACCACAGTATGAAGACGCCCAGAGTCACCACCAGGACGTTGGATGGCGGCGTGGGCCTGGCTTGTCCATCGTCGCGCCTGAACTTGCCCAGCCTGGGCCCGACGACCATGATGCCCGCGAGCGCGGCCCAGCCGCCAACGCCGTGCACGATGGTCGATCCCGCGAAGTCCTTGAACCCCAGCTCGTTTAGCCACCCGCCGCCCCACGTCCACGCGCCGACCAGCGGGTAGAGGACCGCCGTCAGCACCAGGACGAACAGGAAGAACGACCACATCTTCACCCGTTCGGCCATCGCGCCGGACACGATAGATGCCGCGGTCGCGACGAAGACCATCTGGAAGAACCAGTCCGACATGGTTGAATGGCCGCTGCCCTCGACCACCGCTGCCGCCTTTCCCGCTTCGCCGCCCACCAGCGCGACCTCGTCCGCCGACGGTCCGTAGAGGAACTTGAACGAGCCGACCAGGCTCCCAATTTCGACGCCCAGGATACTCCAATCTCTCCCGAAATCACCGTACATCAGGTTGTAGCCGACGAAGAAGAAGGCGAGGCCGGCAATCGAGTACAGGCCGATGTTTTTCAGGCAGATCATGGACGCGTTCTTGGTGCGCACCGAGCCGGACTCGAGCATCGTGAAGCCGGCGCACATCCACATCACGAGTGCGCCCCAGACCAGGAACGCGAACGTGTTGAAGACGAACTGGGTCTCCTCGTCACTGATCCCCGCCGCGTGCGCGACGGCAGGGCGCGCCAGGAAGAGGCCGAGGGTCAGGAGAGCGACTCCAGCGGTCACGGTGGCGCGGCTGCGGGACGCAAGTAGGTTCGTCAGTGTGTTCACGATTGTTCCTACCCCATCGCTGTAGGTGTCCGCGTCTCCTGCGACAGGTCGCAGTTTGCGGCCGCGCGATATGGTAATACGGCCATCGAGGCACGGCAACCCGCGATCCGGTTGAGAATCGACGCCCCTCTCTTGCCACATTAGGGAGTCTTGGGGACTCACCGTGGGCGGCAATACCGAGGACGCGGGACGAGGCGCGCCGCGGCCCTTTCGCGCTCCCCAAGGACTCGTCGGCCGGAGGGCATGAGAGAACGCAGCAGGCCGACTTGGGGTGACCCAAATCCCCCAACTCCGTCATTCCCGCGAACAACCGTCATTCCCGCGAAGGCGGGAATCCAGGGGTGGGGGTTCCCCGATACGAATGACAGGCATCTCCGCCACGCTGTCTCCCGCAATGGGAGTTACGCAAAGGTCTCCGAACGCGGGAATCCATCCCCGGAAAGGTGCGCCGCCATCACACCCGAAGCAGTCCGTCACGCCGGCCGGCCCAATCGGCTGGGGAATCCAGGAGTGATTGTTGCCTCGAGGTCGGGCCCGGTGTACTATGCCCGGACCCACTTGGAAGTCTTGCGGAAGCGAGGCTTCCATTTGGTTTACGCCTCAGCCGCCTCGCCGGCCGCCATCCTCTACAGTGACTACTGTGCCCATAGGATACGGCGTGTTGTCGATGCTGGTCAGCGTATCTACGACATCGCCCCGCGTTCGGAGTCAAGGCAGACTCCCGGATAGAAGCTGTGGCAACCCAGGGTCTCAAGTCGCAGTCCGCGCCTCGAACGAGCATACGCTTCCGGCAGTACGTAGATCTGCTGGCGCGCTACCTGCGTCCGCAGGCGGGCTTGGTGACCGCCGTGGCGGCGCTTCTGTTCGTCGGCATCGGTCTTCAGCTCCTTAGCCCGCAGATAATCCGCTACTTCATCGACGAGGCTCTCGCCGGAAGCCCGGTCAGCCGGCTGGTAGGCGCCGCCGCGCTCTTCACGGTCATCGCGATAGCACAGCAGATCGTCAACGTGTTGGCCGCGTACGCAAGCGGCCGCGTCGGCTGGGCCGCGACCAACGCCCTCAGGGCCGATCTCGCGAAGCACTGCCTGTCGCTCGACATGTCCTTCCACAACGAGCATACGCCGGGCGAGATGATCGAGCGAATCGACGGCGACGCCAACGAGCTCGGCGGATTCTTCTCGACCTTCGTCATCAGCCTTCTCGGCAACGTTCTGCTGCTGGTCGGAATACTGGTCCTGCTATTCCGAGAGGACTGGAGAGCGGGGCTGGCCCTGACCGTGTTCAGCGCCGTGATGCTGACTGTCCTGGCCCGGATGCGCCACCTGTCCGTGGCCCACTCCAAGGCCGAGCGTGACGCGAGCACCGAGACGTTCGGCTTCATCGAAGAGCGGCTTTCGGGCAGAGAGGACATATGGTCGAGCGGCGGGAAGCCGGCCGTGGATCGGCGCTTTCGAGAGTTGCTGCGCGGGTGGTTCCGAACGGAGCTCAAGGTAGGACTGATGACCGCCATCGTGTTCAACACGAACACGGTCATGTTCAGGACCGGAAGCGCCATCGCGCTGGCCGTCGGCGGATACCTGTACCTGAACGACCTGGCCACCATCGGCGCCGCATACCTGATCTTTCACTACACGAGCCTGATCGGAGCGCCCGTCCAGAGCATGACGCGGCAGCTCACGGGGTTGCAGCGAGCGACGGCCAGCCTGTTGAGAATCACCAAGCTGTTCGAACAGAGGAAGACAGTGCTGGACGGGACGGCGACACCCGCCCTTGGCGAGCCGTCCGTGCGATTCGAGGGCGTGTCGTTCGGCTACGCGACCGGCGACCCGGTCCTGCGTGACGTGACGTTCGACCTTCGGCCCGGTCGAGTGCTGGGCGTGGTAGGGCGTACGGGCAGCGGCAAGACCACGCTCGCGCGGCTCCTCGTGCGCCTGTACGACCCCGACGAGGGACGCATACTGCTGAGCGGCCGGGACCTCCGCGGCTACCGCGTGACGGACGTGCGCGAGCACGTCGCCACGGTGACGCAGGACGTGGGCCTGTTCGACGGCACGATACGGGACAACCTGACGCTGTACGACCGGAGCGTCGAAGACGAGAGGCTGCTGGGCATATTCGGCCGGCTCGGGTTCATGAGCTGGTACCGCACGCAGCCCGACGGTCTCGACACGCGGCTGAGATCGGGCGGGACCGGTCTATCCGCGGGCGAGGCCCAGCTCCTCGCGCTGAGTCGGGTCTTTCTCAAGGACCCGGACGTGGTCGTCCTGGACGAGCCGACCTCCAGACTGGACCGCGCGACGGAGGCGCTGATAGAGGGCGCGCTGGACGAGCTCGCGGCGGGACGCACCGTCGTGATTATCGCTCACCACCTCGCGACCGTGGAGCGGTGCGACGACATCCTGGTCCTGGAGGACGGCCGCGTCGTAGAGATGGGCGAGCGCGAGAAGCTCGCGGCCGACCCCGGCAGCCGCTTCCACCAACTCCTCCGCACCGGACTGGAGGGGGAGAAGCCGTGAAGACCTGGTGGTTCTTCTGGCGGATGTTCCTCTTCAAGAAGTGGACGTTCATGCTCCAGACTGGGAGCGCGATCGTATCCATGGTCGCGATCGAGCACGCGGTGGGTCTGGCGCAGCGAGAGGTGTTCGACACTCTTACCGGTGACGCTGCAACCTCTCTGGGCGTCTGGGTGATATGCGCGGTGCTCGTGGGTCTCGGCCTGGGACACTCGATCGCGTTCGTCGGCGACGAGATGCTGTTCCGGTTCAACCGGTTCACGATGTCGACCCTGCTCCAGGGGAACGCGTTCGACTACGTCCTCCGGCTCAGAGGAGGCAGCTCTCTCCCGGCGTCCCCGGGCGAGGCCGTCAGCCGATTCCGCGGCGACGTCAGGCAGGCCGTCATGCCGATGATGGACGTGGACCTGCTCGTCGCCAACTTCCTGTTCTTCGTAATCGCCATGGCGATCATGGCCCGGATCAGCGCGTTGACGGCCTTCGCGGTCTTCCTGCCGATGTTCGCGATCATGGTGATCGTCCACGCGGCGCGCGGACGAATACGAAAGTACCGGGAGGACGCCCGTGAGGCGGCGGGAGGCGTCACCGGCATCATCGGCGAGATCTTCGGAATGGTCGAGACGGTCAAGGTTTCCAACGCGGAGGGTCGCGTCATCGACGAGTTCGATCGGGTCAACAGCGAGAGAGGGCGCACGTCGCTGAAGGACGAAGTGCTCGGAGCGACGATGGAGGCCATCGCTTCGAACGCCCACCACGTCGCGACCGGCGTTCTGCTAGCGCTGCTCGCGAGGTCGATGGTCCAGGGAGAGCTGACAGTCGGCGACCTCTCGCTATTCGTCTTCTACCTGGCGAACACCCAGTCCTTCAGCCGTGAGATCGGCAAGCTGCTGACGGGGTACAGGCGCGCAGGCGTGTCCACCGGCCGACTCCTGGAGCTCATGCCCGGGGCGCCGCCGGAGACATTGGTCGAGCCGGGCGATGGCTACCTGTTCGGCAGTCTGCCGGAGGCCGCTGTGCCGGAGAGGTCTGCTGAAGACCGGCTCGAAGTACTCGAAGTAGAGGGGCTGACCCAGACCCACGTCTCTTCCGGCACGGGCGCAGGCGTGCACGGCGTGAGTTTCAGGCTGGAGCGCGGCGACTTCGTCGTCGTCGCGGGCCGCGTCGGGTCCGGCAAGACGACACTGTTGAGGACGCTGGTCGGCTGGCTGCCGTCTCAGGGCGGCAGCGTGCGCTGGAATGGCACCGACGTCGGCCGCGAGGGCGGTTGCCTGACACCGCCCCGCTGCGCCTACCTGCCGCAGGTGCCGAGGCTCTTCAGCGAGTCCCTGCGCGCCAACATCCTGATGGGCCTTCCCGAAGACCGGGTCGATCTCCCGGGCGCCGTCCGGCTGGCGGTCCTGGAGCGGGACGTCGGCGGGCTGGAAGACGGCCTCGACACGCTGGTCGGCCCTCGGGGAGTGAGGCTCTCCGGGGGGCAGCGGCGGCGCTCGGGCGCGGCGAGAATGTTCGTGCGAGAGCCGGAGCTCCTCGTGCTGGACGATGTCTCCAACGGCCTGGACGTCGAAACCGAGCGCGTCTTCTGGGACCGGCTGTCCGAGCATAGCGAGATGACGACGCTGGTAGCCTCCAACCGGCGGATGGCCCTCGAACGAGCCGACCACGTGGTCCTGCTGAAGGACGGACGAGTAGAGTCGCAGGGAACGCTGAGCTTCCTGCTCGAAACGTCGGACGAGATGCGCCGCCTGTGGGCCGGCGAGACAGGCTCCGAAGACGCCGTTGAGTGAGGTGGACGAGGCCGTAGTCCCGCCTTGGTAGAACTCGGCCTGAGTCCGTTGGGGCGCCTAGTCGTCCGACGCGAAGCCGAGCAGGTTGAGGATGATGATGAAGAGGTTCATGGCGTTGAGGTAGAGGCCGATGCTGCCCATCACCGCGACCTGCGTCGCGGCTTTCTCGTCCCCGTCCGTCGCTGCCTCCTGGGCCAGCTCCTTCATCTGCTTCGTCTCCCAGACGGTGAGCGCGAGGAACAGTGGCAGAAGGACGATGTTGATCAGCAGGAACAGGACTTCCGACCTGAGCAGCAGGATGTTGACGAGACTGACGATAATGACGCCTATGAGACCCATCATCAGCATCGGGCCGAGCTTCGACAGGTCTTTCTTCGTAGTCATCCCGACGACGCTCATGGCGACGAACAGGCCGGCGGTCAGCAGGAAGGCGACCCCGATCGTTTCGCTCGTGTACCTGGTCAGAATCGGCGACAGGAGCAGGCCCCACATGCCGGTGAAGACCAGGTACAGGACGATTCCGAGCGCGATATTCCCTCTTCGGACGACGGCACCGGCGGCGTAGAGCGTCCCGAATGTGATCCCGAAGAACAGGAGCATTCCGATCCAGCCGAGCGCGAATATGACGTCTCCCACGCCCGCCGCGTCGCCGACCCAGATCGTGGTGCCGGTCGTCACGATCCCGAGCGCGACCAGCCCGTACATGCGGGCCATCGCGTCGGTGTAGATCGCGTTGGCGCGGTCTCTACTGGAGGGAATGCTGTACTGAATACTGGCCATCTGTGCCTAAACTCCTCATTCGCAGCGCGGGCGCGCCGCGCCGTCTACTTACTGCCACGATAGCATAAAACCCCCTTCCTGGCGTGCATCTGCGGACCGCTGGTCGAGGCCGCCGATTGACCGGCTTGCGGCGCATCCGTATGCTGTGATTCTGTCGTTTGGGACGTCGTCCGCGCCTTGGGCTCCCAATATGGTTCATCCCGGCTGAGGCAGCTCTGTTTCCTGAATCGGGACGGACTCGAACGCAGTCTGGATTGGCGGAATGACGACCGGCTTTCGCATTTTGATCGCGCTGCTGTGCTTGGTCGCTGTCGCGGTGCTCTCGGCCTGTGGCGACAACCGGCCGCCCACCGCCACGCCCTTAGCGGCGGATACATCGTCCGCGACCACGGCCACGCCTTCTCCGATCACTGTTCCTATGCGCACGCCGGCTCCCACGTCCACCCATACTCCTACCCCTACTCCCGCTCCCACGGTGACGGTTGCCGCCGTGCCCGCCGCTACGCCAACGTCCACTCCGGTCTCTACGGCTACTCCGGACCCTCAGTCGTTGCCCTACGTCAGGTGGGTTGTGGGAGACGGGGTGTCGTTGGAGTTGCTGAGCAACGTCAGGAAGGGCATTCGTCTGATGCACGACTATGCCGAGTCTCTCGGAATGCCTGAAGTCGAGACCGACTTCACGGTCTACGTCTATCGTGACATGGACAAGCTGGTCGACGCCCATCACGAAGTGACCGGAGAGCCCAAGAACGACATTCGCAGGTGGGTTGCGAATCGAACGGGTTACGCTTTCGACACCGCCATTTTCATCAACGCGTCGGTGCTCCGGGAGTCGTCACCGCACGATCAGACCTACATCGCCGCCCACGAGCTGAACCACGATCAACGCAACTATCTGACCCGGTCTCATCGTACTCACCGTTCAGGGCATACCCGCTATTCGGAACCTGCCTGGTTCGACGAAGGCATCGCAACCTACCTGGGATGGCATGCGGTTTCGGCAGACGGGGTGAGCTCCTACGAAGCTCGACGGAAGTTGGCGAAGGAGGCTTTGGACTCTGTCGAGCTGGATACGCTGAAGGACCTCGAAACACGGGACGGATTCGACCTCCACGGTGATAACGGCTTCCACTACTCGATGTTGGCCGTGGAGCTGCTGGCCGCCTATGTGGGACAGAGCTCGCTGATAGGCTACTACACGTCGTTGGAGTTGGAAGTCACTTGGGAGGAGCGGTTCGAGGTTGTCTTTGGCATCAGCGCGGAGGAGTTCTACGCTACGTTCGAAGCGCATAGGGAGGCCGGGTTCCCCACGCCGAAGGCGGCATCCATACCGGGCGAGCTGTCGGAGAGAGCCGCTCTGATCGCGCTCTACAGGGCCACGGACGGCCCGAACTGGGCGCAGAACACGAACTGGCTGAGCGACGCGCCCGTCGGAGAATGGCATGGTGTGACCACAGACTCCGGTGGTCGAGTCACCAAGCTCGAGCTCGGGGCCAACCGTTTGAGCGGGCAGCTGCCGGCGAAGCTCGACAGGCTGTCGGAACTGAGGGTGCTGGCCCTTGGCGGCAACCGATTGAGCGGGACGATACCGGGGTGGCTGGGCGGCCTTCCCAACCTGTCAGTGCTTGACCTGGCCGACAATCGGTTTGACGGGAAGATACCTTCAGAGTTGGGCGGCCTATCCAAGCTGACGAATCTGGATCTAGGCAGCAACGAGTTGAGCGAAGGGATACCTGCGGAGTTGAGTAACCTATCTGGCCTGACAGATCTGGACCTCGGCGACAACCAACTGAGCGGGGGAATACCGGCAGAGCTCGGAGGCATGGCCACTCTGAGGGTGCTGGACCTCGGCGACAACTGGTTGAGCGGGGAGATACCGGGGGAGCTCAGCGACCTTTACAGACTGACAGTGCTACACCTCGGCGGTAACCAGTTGAACGGGGCGATACCGGCAGCGTTGGGCAGGCTCTCCAACCTGCGAGGCGTGTACTTTGTCGGTAACCGGCTGAGCGGGTGCATCCCGGCAGGACTGCGGGACGTGGAGAGCAACGACCTCGCCAACCTTGGCCTGAGCTTTGGCCGGGCGCAGGCCGATGGCGAATCGCCGGATCGTAACGCGCTGGTCGTGGTCTACAACATCACCGGCGGCCCGAACTGGGCGAACAACACGAACTGGCTGAGCGACGCGCCCATGTGCGAATGGCACGGCGTCGCCACTGACTCAAGCGGCCGCGTAACCGATCTCGACCTCGGCGCCAACCGGTTGAACGGGAGGATACCGGCGGAGCTAAGCAGCCTATCCCGCCTGAGCTTGCTAAACGTCGACAGAAATCGGCTGAGCGGGAAGATACCGGCGGGATTGGGCGCCCTATCCGAGCTGAGACAGCTGCGCCTCGACAGAAATCAGCTGACCGGGGCGATACCGGCGGAGTTGGGCAAGCTGTCTAACCTGAGAGAGCTGATCCTCAGCTTCAATCAGTTGAGCGGGACGATACCGGAGGGATTGGGCACCTTGTACGAGCTGAGAGCGTTGCACCTCGATAACAATCAGCTTAGCGGGGCGATACCGGCGGAGTGCGCCTATGTGGATCTTGCGTCCGCGGCGAAGCATCGACGCGACTTTGGGTGAACGGGTTGGAGGAACCGCAACTCCGAGCGGCTGCGCCGGCGTGCGGTGGCCTCCCTGGTCGGCTTGCTGTTATGCTGCGTTCTCTTCCTGGGGGGTGATTTCAGATGGCATTCGACACGGTCTTGCTTAACGGGGTCATAGTCGACGGGGCCGGACGGGCGAGATACTCGGCCGACGTCGGCATCGTCGGGGGCAAGATCGAGGCCATCGGCGTCCTCGCCGAGGCCGAGTCGGCACGGGTGGTCGACGTATCCGGCCACGTCGTCGCGCCCGGCTTCATCGACATGCACACGCACTCGGACCTGACGCTTCTCGACGATCCCGGCGGCGAGAGCATGGCCCACCAGGGGGTGACCACGCAGGTCACCGGCAACTGCAGCTACTCTCCCTTCCCGGCGGGGCGTGCCGGGCCGGACGCCGTTCGGCGGGCGCTGACAGGGGTTTTCGAGTACCAGCGGCCGTGGACATGGAGCACGCTGGACGAGTGGGCGGGAGTCCTGGAATCGAGCGGCATGAGCGTCAACGTCGCTCCGCAGGTGGGCAACGCGCCCCTTCGCGCCGCGGTGGGCGCGTTGGAGGACCGTCCCGCGACCGCCGACGAGACGCGCGAGATGGAGCGGCTCGTCGCCGAGGCGATAGAGCAGGGGGCCTTCAGCCTGAGCACGGGACTGTCGGTCGCGCCGTCAGCATACGCCTCCACCGACGAGGTGGTGGCCCTCGCGAAGGCGGCCGCGCGCTACGAGGGCGCCTTCTACGCGACCCACGCGCGGGTGCTGCCCGGATGGCACGTGAAGATGGTGGAGGAGGCCGTCGAGATCGGTCGCCGCGCCGACATTCCGGTGCAGTTCTCCCACATGGCGATCGTAGACCGGCGCTACTACGGGGCCGGCCCGGAGATCGTCGGGGTGATCGAGAAGGCCAGGGAAGAGGGCATCGACATCACGTACGACATGTACCCCTACACCGCGGCGGGCGCGGGCGTGAACCAGCTCGTGCCGCTGTGGGCGCAGGAGGGCGGCGTACCCCGGTACATGGACCGTCTGCGCGACGGAGCGGTGCGGGAGCGGGTGCTGGACGAGATGAGGTCGGGCCGCGAGGGCGGCATCCCGCCGCTGTGGGAGACGTGGGTAATCAGCAACGTCGAATCGGAAGCCAACCGCGGCGTGATCGGTCTCTCGCTGACGGAGATCGCCGAGGCCAGGGGCGTCGAGCCCGCGGAGGCCGCGTTGCAGCTCATCGAGGAGGAGGAGGACGCGGTGATGGCCGTCGTCCACAACCGCGTCGAGAGCGACATTCGCTTCTTCATGGGCCATCCGCAGGCGATGATCGGCTCGGACGGCAACGCGGTCTCGCCGGACGGGCCCTACCGCGATTTCAAGCCGCACCCGAGGTTCTACGGGACGTATCCCCGCATCCTCGGCCGCTACGTACGGGAGCAGCCGTCGGTGTTGACGTTGGAGGAGGCGGTCTACAAGATGACCGGCTTCCCGGCGAAACGGCTCGGGCTGAGGGACCGCGGCCTGATCGAGGAGGGCCTTGCGGCGGACGTCGTCGTATTCGATCCGGACACCGTCATCGACAACGCCACCTTCGAGGACCCACACCGGTTCCCGACGGGCATCCCGCATGTCTTCGTCGCCGGCGAGCCGATAGTCCTGGACGGCCAGCACACGGGCGCCACTCCGGGCCGGGTGCTGAGGCGCGGAACTTAGCCGCGGTCGACTGCGGGCGAGCGCGGCCCACAGAAGCTGTTCATGTTTGGGCAGGCCTCGCGTCGCGCCCGTCGATACCCGCCGATGAAGCATCGGTGCTACTCGCGGTGAACCGTCGTCATGATGCCGAGTTGGTCTTCGGGGCTCGGCGCAACGAGGCGTAGGAGCGTGAATCCATTCATGCCGTGAATGACTATCATTCACGACGTGACTCGCGACTGCGCCACGGCGGTCGCGGGAATCTGGGCTAAGGGGTTGCGACACGGAATCGGCCGAACCGCGCGGCTCTTGAATTCATCTAACCGACATAGGCAGTCTCGCAGACCGACGCCGACGACTGCCAAAAGACAGTTAGGGATTCGAGGGGGCCGAGATGGGTGAGTTCTTTGGAGAGCTGGAGCGATTAGCCGCCGATCTATACCCGTATCGGTGGTACATCATCGCCGCCGTCGTTGCTGGCCTTGCGGCGATAGGCGTCTACGGCTACCGCGGCGGCTGGCACCGCTGGGCGTGGCGGCACAGGCTGCCGGTCGCCGCCATCGGGACGCCGGTTGTGGTAGTCGCGGCGTTCGTGGGCTACATCCTCGTGTCGCCGCTGTTCACGAACGTGACGGTGGACGAGGAGTTGCCGTTCGCTTTTGCGACTTCGGACAGCACGGGCGAGAGCGGTGCGGCCCCGTCTACGCCGGAAGGCGCTGGTGAGACGGCGGCCGTTCCCACGCCGACGGCGCCCCCCGCTCCGACGTCTCCACCGCCTCCTGCGGCCACGACGCCGGAGTCGACCGTCGCCGCTGCAGCGCCCACTCCCTCTCCTGCACCTGACCCCGGGGCGATGCAGGCGCCGGCGCGGACGGCCACGCCTATGCCTATCATTGCCGCCGCGTCCATGCCCACGACAGCTCCGCGACCCGCCGTTGCGGCAGCGCCAACGTCCGCCCCCGGTGCAAGCTCCACGGCGACTCCCGCGCCGCAGCCGACGGCGTCTCCGACCCCAACCGCTGCGGCATCCCGTGACACGGCGGCTCAGTCACCCTCCGCGACGGCAGTGCCCGCGGCCGTCCCCTCGCCGAGCCCCACCGCGACTGCCACGGCGACGCCGACGCCGTCTCCGGTCCCTACCGCCACGGCAGGGCCCACCGCCACCGCCGTGCCAACCGCCACGCCGACTCCCAGTCCTACCCCGGAGCCGACTTCCACGCCGTCCCCTGGAGTTGCCGTCAAGCTGAAGGCGGGGGAGTTCATGGACCAGGACAGCATCCACAGGGGCAGCGGCACGGCGATCATCTACCGCGGACCCGACGGCTCGCTGCTGCTCAGGCTGGAGAATTTCAGCGTCACCAACGGGCCCGACCTGCACGTCTATCTGTCGCCGCATCACAACCCTGACAGGGGCGGCCAGGTGAGGGCCACGGGCTACGTAGATCTGGGAGAGTTGAAGGGCAACCGCGGGAACCAGAACTACCCGATACCGGCCGGCGTCGACGTCGGCATCCAGCAGAGCGTGGTGATCTACTGCGTCCCGTTCTCGGTCGTATTCAGCGTGGCGATGCTACAGGACGCCGGTTAACCGCGGACGGCACACTACGCGGATGCAGGTTTGGCGTTGTCTGGGAGACGCGTACGCTGCTCGCCAAGGAACGGGTCTTGGCATCGGATATGTTCCCCCTAGAGCCTGCCGGACAGGGCTAGCTTCCCCAAGGCTAGGCCCTTCGGGAAACACCCTCTCAGTCCGCTGACTCATCGTACGCTATGGAGCCCACTGCGTCGTACTCGTCCTCTTCAGCTTCATACTCTTCAAGAAAGCCTGCATCGCTCAGTGCGCTGCTGAACACCGCGCGGCCACTTCCGATGTCCTTCCCCATCGCCCGTCCAATGAGTTCGAGCATCGCTTCTCCCCGCTCCACGAAGAACTCTGCGAACCTATCTGAACGTAGGCGCTCAGGGTTGATCCAATGGGCGTTCAACACTCCGTCTAGCCGCTCTTGGCTGATGCCTGACTCCAGATTGTTCAGGTAGAGGGAGGGGGCCTTGCCTCCGATCCTACGGTTGGTGTTCGCGTCGATCGGTGTCTTGTTGATCACCGAGTTATATATCCTCGGCGGTATCCGAGGACTGGATCGTTCACACCATGCGCGTGGGAAGATGTGATGGGTATCGATGTTTTGCGCCATCCACGTCGCGATGGTAAGTGGCTCTCCCGTGAGCCAGTCAGCAGCACCGTTCTTCATCTGCAAAGCGTACAGGCCCTTGTATGCCGCGCTGTTGCGTGTGCGGAGAGACAACAGGCGTTCAGGAACAAAATTGGCTTCGCTCACGAGCGTCGGCTCGGGTCCGTCGCGAATGAACGAAGCGACTTCGGTGAGGTCGAGTGCGAACTGAGTCTCGGTTGTGCCTCCATACGACTCGCCAAACACACCCGACCAGTACCATCGCTCCAGCCGGGCTTTGGCCTCGGCGGTGGTCATCTCTTGTCCCAACTCGACATGGAGGGCGGCTATGGGAACGAGTTGACTACCGTAGGGTACGTCATGACTCCTGAACAGGAACTGCGTGAGCAGAAACTTGGCTGCGGCCTTGAATCCTTCTTCGACCTTGCCCGCCCAGTACTCGTACTCTTGCAGCGATAGATTCAGGATATCGCGTCTCCTGCATCCGAGAGCCGGAACAGAACGCCCGGAGGCGCCCGCCCCTATGGCCTGCCTGCGGCGCTCTTGCGTGGCAAGCAGGGCGACCGCCTGAAGAAACTGGTCTGCGGTGACGCCCTGGAGAATCCCGGAATATCCGGACATACGCGTCTTTCTACCAGCCCAGTCATCTCGAAGGGCAAATCCTCCGGCGGCGAACGAGGCCGTGACCAATTCGAAGACGGTTAGCACGACGCCGCCGGTGTTGACCTTCTCGAAGACGGTGCACACGGCCTCTTTGGGTGTGCGCTTCGTTAGGTTAATCACGGGTAGCATGTAGCTGTTAAAGCTGGCCAACACATCTTTCCGGAAGGAATTCCGGAACACCCTAATGTCGCCGTGTGGATGACGTAGGTCACCACCTCTCCAGTAATCTTCGTAGTCGTACAGCCAGTCATCATGGTCGAGCAAACGCTCGGTTGGCATCATGTGGTTCTTGTATTCGAACTCCCTCATGGACAGATCAAGCACAGTCTCTCGGCCGAAGTCCTGCGTTATCTTGTGGTTTTCCGGGACGCTGAAGATCGCCTCCTCTCTGTCCGTGGTGTCGTCCGTTGCCTTCAGCATGTCGATGTAGTACCAGCGCTTGATCTTCTTGCCCCGGTTGTCCTTCGTGTCGACCGGGCCGGAATGAAGCATGGCTTGGTACAGCGAGGTGAGACGCTGCTGTCCGTCGAGCAGAAACACGCTCGGCTCGACTCCGTTCAATTCGACGCCCTCGATCGGGCGCGTACCAAACCTAATCTCAGCGTCCGCGTCGAGTGTCATGATGGCTCCGACAGGAAAACCCTTTGAGATACTCGCCAGCAGGTCGCGGATGCGGTCGTCGTCCCATACCCAGCTTCGCTGGAAGTCGGGAAGCTGGATCTGGCCCACCTGCACCTGCTGCAGCAGATCGCTGAGAGGTACCGGATTGACTTGGAACATTTGACTCTTGCCCCTCCTCGGCGATACCGGACGGTCGTGGCGCGTGTTCCGCCTACCAGAACTTGGGGACGTTGGTCTCCTCTTTGGTGATAATCTCCAGCACGGCGGGCTGGCCCTTCTTCGTGGCCTCGACGCCGTTGCGGAGCGCGGAGGCGATCCGGTCGGGAGTGTGGACCTTCTCGGCGTAGGCGCCCAGGCCCTCGGCCACCTTCGCGTACTCGCCGGAAAACCGGTTCGCGCCCCACTGCTCGGAGGCGTAGGGCATGTGGTTGGAGTAAAAGGTCATGACGCTGTTGTTCAGGATGACGGTCAGGGTGCCGATTTCCGCCCTGGCGGCGGTCTCGATGTCCATCCCGGCCATCCCGAAGGCCGCGTCGCCCATCACGTTGACGACGTGCTTGTCCGGCGCGGCCAGCTTGGCGCCCATCGATAGTCCCAGGCCGTAGCCGAGTTGGGTCGACTTGCCCCAGCCCAGATATCCTCTAGGCTGCGTCGACTGCCAGAACGGTACGAGCTGCTCTCGCGGATAGCCGGAGTCGTGGGTGATGATGACGTTCGACGATCCCAGCTCCTTCGCGATTTCGTGGAAGACGCGGTACGGGCTGATGGGCACCTCGTCCGACGTGAAGTTCGGCCCCCACTCCGCCATGAAGGTTTCCCGTACCTTGCGTATCTCGTCGGCCACTCCCGCGGCGCTCCTGCCGTTCCCGTCCGTCTGCCGTTTGGCCTCCTCGATCATCTGCCTCAGCACGAGCTTGCTGTCGCCGATGGCCCCGTAGGCTACCCGGTAGTCCTTGTTCAGGTCCTCCGGGCAGTTCGTCGAATGCGCCAGCGTAACCCCGGAGGGCATGGGCGCGTTGAAGTTGGAGATGGTGAAGCTGGTGCCCATTCCCAGCACGAAGTCGGTCTTCTTGAGGAAGTGGTCGACCATCAGGGTCGCCGAGTGGGACCCGGTGCCGAGCGACAGCGGATGGTTCTCCGGGTAAGCGCTCTTGCCGGCGAGCGTGGTCATGACGGGTATGCCGGTCAGCTCGGCGAACTCCACCAGCTCGTCGGTAGCCTCGGCGTAGAGTACTCCCTGGCCGGCGTTGATCACCGGATCGGCGGCGGCCAGCAGCGCCTTGACGAGGTCTCGGACGTCGTCGGGATCGGCGGCGGACTTGCTCTCCGTGACGGGGCTGTAGTGGAACGTGTCGCCCGGAAATTCGGCCGAGGCGACGTCTTGCGGCACTTCCAGGAGCACCGGGCCCCTGCGCCCGTGCCTGAGGTTGGTGAACGCGCGGGACAGCATTTCGGGAATCCGCTCGACCATATTGACGTGCGCGGACCACTTGGTGATGCCCTCGTAGTTGCGAGTCGCGCCGAACGTCGGCGGCACTCCCTGACGTCCGGCCGGCTCGCCGCCGGGGAACAGCAGGAGGGGGACCGAGTCGGCGAAAGCCTGGGCGACGCCACCGAACGCGTTCTCCGCGCCGGGTCCCCGCTGCATGGTGAAGACACCGACCCGCTTGCCGTTGGATATCCTGCTGAAGCCGTCGGCCATGTTGACGCCGGCGCGTTCCTGCCGGCAGACGATGGGCCTGATGCCCTCCTTAGCGCCCGCCTCGATAAGCGTTTGGTACGGATAGCAGGTCATCCACTCGACGCCCTCGGCTCTCAGTATCTTCGCGATGATCGTGTCGCCGTCCATATGTGTGCTCCTTGTTGGATTGCGGCCCTCGATCTGAAGCCGAACGCGCGCGCCGGCGGCGCGTTCGGCGAGTCTCCGGGCGGCTCTTTCCGGGTCATTGGCGGCCCTTGTGGGACCTTTGCCGACGTCCCTTCCGCGCCCCGAAAAGACGCGCGGCATTATAGCACGGGTGCATTGGCACCCGGCTTCCGGCGACGACCTGAAGCAGCTTGACACCGGTAGAACGGCGGGGCTAGGATTCGAAGCAGAGCGCCCACGTGAACAGGGCGCTTTGCGAATGAGGCGGCCATGCCGGACCGTTACCAGAGGGAGATCGAGGACATCCTGCAGCAGGCCGGGGACCTGGGGACCGACCCTCGTTCCGGACGCCGCCGCGGAGGCCTTCTGGCGCTGGTCTGGCGCTACTTGGGACAGGCGCCGAGCGGCAAAGCGTGGGCCATCACTCCCGGACGCGTCATGCTGGCGGCAGTCGCCGTGCTGTTGCTGGCGCTGGTCGCAGGCTCGATGACCTCCGGGGTCGCGCCGCTTCTCGGATTCGCGGGCCTGCTGCTGTTCATCGTGGGCTACGCGATGTTTTTCATCAAGCCGCCTAAGGCTGAGAAGCGTTGGCGCGGCCAGCCGATCGAATACGGAAGTTCGTGGTGGTCGCGGTTGCGCAAGAGGCTCGGCTGACCGCTCGATCGTGACAAGAGGCTGAGAGAAAAGACCCCGGCGGACTCGCTCCGCCGGGGTCTTTGGTTAGCTGACCGGTCCGGGGGCTAGATGGCGCACTCGCCCTCGCCGCGCTCCAGCATGTACTTGGCGGTCTTGTCCCAGTCCATATAGCTGGGCAGGCTCTCGCGGTCGAGCTCCCGGGTCTCCTTGAACGCCTGGAAGATCGGCTCGAAGTTCTTCTTGCCCATTCTGAGCACGAAGTCCTTGAACTCCTCGTCGTCGGTGCGGTTGTCCTTGTAGTAGCCGATGACGGCTCCAACGGCCTCGGGCACCCGCTTTGCGGGCACGCGAGCCCTGATCCGCTGCCCGAATCGGGCGTCGCCCTCGTCGTAGCTGCCGCCGAGGAAGAGCTCGTAGGCGGGGACCTGTCCTCCGGGGGCCTTCATCACGGCGCCGTGGAAGCCGATGTCCGCGATGTGGTGCTGGCCGCAGCCGTTGGGGCAGCCGCTCATCTTGATGTGCATCTTCTTGACCAGGGGGTCTTCGTCGCCAATGCCGGCGATTTCCTGTCCGATCGCCCTGGCAAGCCCCATGGAGGACGTGATGCCCAGCTTGCAGCTATCGGTGCCCGGGCACGCCACGACGTCCGTTATCTCGTGGACGCCTGACTCGCCAAGCCCGATCTCCTTCAGCGCCTGCCACAGGGCGAACAGAGCCGCCTCGGGCACCCACCTGAAGGCGAGGTTCTGCTCGACGGTGATCCGGCAGCGTCCCCCGGCGTACTTGCGGGAGATGTCGGCGAGCTGGTGGAACTGGCGCGCCGATATGTCGCCCAGGGGCAGATTGACGGTGGCGACCTTGTAGCCTTCCTGTCTCTGGTCCTGGACGTTGGAGGACAGCCACCGCTCGTACTCGGGCAGGTGGCCGTTCGTGGCGGGGACGCCGGCCGGGGCCTCCGGGGCGTCGGCCGACTCGTCTTCGATGAACAGCAGCGGCGTTGGATCGAACGACTTCTGCGCCCACGGCTGCTTCAGCTCCTCCTCGACCAGCTTGCGGAACTCGTCGATGCCGATTCGGGCTATGAGGAACTTGATGCGCGCCTTCATCCGGTTCTTGCGCAGCTCGTCCGTGTGGTGGAACACCCGGATCACGGCCTCCGTGACCTTGATGTACTCCTCCACGGGCACGAAATCGTACAGCGTCGGAGCGATCTTGGGCATGATCGAGGTACCGCCGCCGGTGAGCAGCTGGAAGCCGCGCTTGCCGTCTACGACCTTCGGAATGAACCCCATGTCGTGGATGGCGGTGATGGCGCAATCGCGCTCGCACCCGGAAAAGGCGGTCTTGAACTTCCGCGGCAGCGCCTGCGTGTACGGGTGGCGGACGAAGTAGCGGGCGTAGGCTGCGGCGTAGGGCGTAACGTCGAACGGCTCGTCGGCGCAGACGCCCGCCAAGGGGCAGCCCGTGACGTTGCGTACGGTGTTGCCGCACGCCTCCCGGGTGGTCAGCCCGGCGTCGCCGATGACTCGCATGAAGTCCGGCGCGTCATCGATCCTCACGTGGTGGAACTGGAAGTTCTCGCGCGTTGTCGCGTGGCCCTTCTTCAGGGGAGCGTACTTCTCAGACACTACGCCGAGGGCGTCGAGCTGGTCGGCGTAGAGTCCGCCGAAGGGGACCTTGACGCGCACCATCTGGGCGTCGGCCTGGCGCTGCCCGTAGATGCCCTGCTTCAGCCGAAACGCCTGGAACTCCGTTTCGTCCCACTCGCCGGCCCTGAACCGCTTGACCTGTAGCTCGAAATCGTCGATCTCTTCCGTCCGGACATCGATGATGCCCTGTGTGCCCGGCTTCCAGTCAGTTTGAGTCATCGGTGTGATGCCTCCGTAGATGTCGATTGTCGATGTGCGGTACCAGCAAAAAGCCCCACTCGGTCACGTATCTGAGCGGGGCTGGACTCTCTCGGCGCATGCGAGATCGCGACCCCTATGGACCGTGGATACACGCGCAGACCGGATTCGAATTGGAGTGTCGATTCACGTTATGTCAGAGTTTAGCAGCGGCCTATAGGGGTGTCAACGAAAACGGAGGCTCCGAATCCGCCCCGTCGGCGAGGCTGGCATGCCGGCCGGGCCAGGGCAGGCGGCGGGCTCAGGCGAGGCGCGACCCATAGGCCGAAATCCGAAGAAGGCCGTCGTGTCGTATTACAAGATGGGGAATGGAACGATTTGGGCAGAGGGAGCGTATTCTCTAGTGAAGGCTTGCGGGAAGCGAGAGCGGTATATGACAGACGAAGAGGCCATTAGCATGTGTCAAAACGGCAACCGCGACGCGTTCCATCATCTGGTGGAACAGTACAAGGACACCCTGTACGGGACCGCGGTCCTGATGACGGGGAACAGGAGCTCGGCCGATGACCAGGTGCAGGAGGCCTTCCTGTCCGCCTGGCGCGGAATTGGGAAGTTCAGGCGGGGCAGCCCCTTCAAACCGTGGCTGGTGCGGATTCTCGTCAACGGGGTTCTGACCCAACGGAGAAGGCGGACCGTTTCGACCGAACCCCTCGGCGAAGCGGACCGGATCGACGATTCCGTCGATGTCGTCGAGTCCGTGGAGGTCAGGAGAAAGCGCCAGGTGGTGCGACAGGCCCTCGGCAGCCTGGAGCCCCAACACAGAGAGGTGATCGTTCTGCGTTACTTCGCCGACATGACGGTGCCGCAAGTCGCGCTGTCGGTCGGAATCAGGGAGGGGACTGCCAAGTCCCGGCTCCACCGGGCGCTCGGTCGTCTGCGGGAGGAGCTGGGGACTTTGGCGAAGGAGGAGTCGTGATGGCACGTGACGATTCGTTGGATCGAGGAATGGAGCGTATGCTGCGGGACCACTTCGCCGCGGAGTCGGACCGTCTTCGGGCTCCGGAGGACACGTGGCAGCGGTTGGAGGGGCGTCTCGACGCGCCTCGCCAGTCTTGGCTCGCGTGGGGTCGCCGGGGTTGGCGTCCGGTCCTCGCGGCCGCCGCATCGGTGGCCGTCGTGGCGGTGATCGCCGCGTCCGCAATCTTGATCGTGTCCGACGACGACATGGGGAACCGTATGGGACCAATGGAGGAGGCCGCGCCGTCAGCGGCGATGGCGGCCGCGCCCACAACGGCTCCGGCCGCTCCGTCAGCGGCGATGGCCGAGCGGACCAGGGCCATGGCTGCGCCCACAACGGCTCCGGCTGTTCCGACGGCGGCGATGGCAATGCCGACAAAGGCGATGGCGATGATGCCCGCGCCGGCGCCAACAACGGCGGCGGAAGCGCCCACAGAGCCGTCACCGCCCACAGAGACGCGGGGAGGGAGCATAGAGGGCCTTAGCAACGTCCCGGGCGGATATCCCGTTCCCACATCGCAGCCGCCGCAGACTGCCGCGGCGCAGCTCCGCAGTGCGGCTCCCGGAGCTACGACGTTCCAGGACTACCGGCGGCAGCCGGCCGTAGCCACGTCGGAAGACGCGGTATCGACATTCAGCCTGGATACGGACCGCACGTCGTACCACCTCGCGCTCAACTGGGCCCGTGAGGGATACGAGGTGGAGCCCGATTCCGTCAGGGCCGAGGAGTGGATCAACGCCTTCGACTACCGTTACGACCCGCCGGCGGACGGCTGGGGGTTCGCGATCTCCAGCGAAATAGCCCCTCACCCATTGGACGGCGAAAAGCACCTCGCGCGCATCTCGTTCCAGGCCGCTCACGTCCAGGACGACCGACCGCTCAACGTGACTCTGGTCCTCGACGCGTCGGGATCAATGGACGAGGGCAACCGGGTCGACATCGCCCGCGCCGCGGCGGAGGCGATAAGGCAGAGCCTCGGTTCTCAGGACCGCATCGCCGTCGTCCATTTCACCGACGACGTGATCAGCCAATACACGGTCGAACACAGTAACCCGGACGACTCTGCGGTCCAGAGCTCGATCGACCGTCTCGCCCCGCACGGCAGCACCAACGTGCAGGCCGGTCTGAACCTGGGGGTCAGGCTTGCGGACCGGGCCCGCAGACAGCGTCCGGACGCCTACAACTACATCGTCCTGATGTCGGACGGCGTGGCCAACGTCAACGCCACGAACCCGTTCGAGATACTGGAGTCCGCGCACGATGCTGACAGCGGAAACCCGCTGCGGCTGATCACCATCGGAGTCGGGATACAGAACTACAACGACTACCTGCTGGAGCAGCTCGCCCAGCACGGCAACGGCTGGTACCGGTACCTGCGCAATGTCGACCAGGCGCGGGCGACGTTCAGGCGGGAAAACTGGGTTGCCCTGGCGAGTCCCTTCGCCGACCAGACCCGCGCTCAGGTGACCTGGGACGCCGCGATGGTGAAGTCGTGGCGGATCGTCGGATACGAGAACAGGGTCACGTCGGACGAGTCGTTTGTCGAGGACAGAAAAGAGTTCGCCGAGATACACTCCGGTGCGGCGACGACGGTCTTCTTCGAGCTCGAGCTGCACGACCGGGCGCGGCGTTCCGGCGCCGGGCACGCGGAGCTGGGCGACGTCGAGCTGCGGTGGGTCGTCCCGGAGACGGGGCAGTCCCGGAGTCAGCGGGCGTCGGTGTGGGACGCCGACCTGTCCGACCGTGGAGACGCGCTGTTCCAACTTGGCGCGATAGTCGCGCTTGCGGCCGACCTGTACGGCGGGCTGCCGTTCTCCGAGGACCGCGGCTATCCCGGTACCGCTTACACCGGAATGCTCACCCTCTCAGACCGGCTGGAATCTCTACGCACGGAGCTGGGAGAGCTGCAGGCGTTCCAGGACTTCGCGTTCCTGCTCGGGCACATCACCGAAGCGGTGGGGCATAACGCGGGCCCGTCCGGTTCGTCGGGCTACAGCCAGTAGCCGGGCACGCGGACAGGGCGTGGTCGTGCGGCTGCGGGCGCACCTGCCATGTCTGGTGAGAATGTGCGCGCGCACCTCGATACGCGCCGGTACCTCACCGGCGCGTATCGAAGGGCGCACGCAACCCCCACCGTCATGCCCGCGAACGCGGGCATCCAGGAGTCCGAACGGACATTCGTCCCCTAAACTCTGAACAGTCCTCTTACGGCCCCAAGGGCCGGGTTGCGAGAAACCGCACGCCTGTGCTATTCTGCCCGCATGGGACAAACTCAGGCTCATCACGCCTCCCCCGCAGGCGGCGCGCCTCCGACCACGGCGCGCGAGACAACCCCCCCTTCCATCTATGGACTGGCCATCATGATCACCGTGCTCGGCTTCAACACGGTCGGGGACTGGCTGCGGGATATCCTCGATCCACGGTCTCACCTGCGCAACGCGTAGCTGGAGACTCTAGGGATGCTCTGAATAAGTCCCGGTGGTTTGCGGGATAGTAACATAGGGCCAAGGCCTGAAGACGGGGGAGGAGAGGCAATGAACCAGCCGACGTTTGCGGACTTGGACTACGAGAGCAAGAAGCGAAAGACTCGGCGGGAGAAGTTCCTTGAGCGCATGGATGGACTGATCCCGTGGGAAGAGTTGGAAGAGCGCATTCGACCGTTCTATCCCAAGGCTGGCCGAGGTCGGCGTCCCTACGAGTTGTCGGCGATGCTACGGATACACTGCGTGCAGTTGTTCTACAACCTGAGCGACCCTGGGATGGAGGACATGCTCTACGAGGTCGAATCGGTGAGGCGGTTCGTAGGGCTGAGACTGTCTGGGCCGCTGCCGGACGAGACGACGATTCTGAACTTCCGCCACCTGCTGGAAGAGCATGAGTTGGGCGCGGGTCTGTTCGAGGAGATCAACCGCTATCTGGAGTCCAAGGGTCTCCGTCTTCAGGAGGGGACGATAGTGGACGCGAGCATCATAGCGGCGCCCTCATCGACGAAGAATCGGGCTAAAGAGCGCGACCCCGAGATGCACCAGACGAAGAAGGGTAACGAGTGGCACTTCGGGATGAAGGTCCACATCGGTGTAGACTCGCAGACGGGAGTGGTGCACAGCATGACCACGACATCTGCGAACGTGCATGACCTGACTGAGTTGCCCCGGTTGCTGCACGGTGGGGAGTCTCAGGTGTGGGGAGATGCTGGGTATCAGGGAGTTGACAAGAGGCCGGGCAACCAGGGCTTGGATGTGGAGTGGCAGGTGGCGATGAGGCCCGGCCAGCGTCGGAAGCTGGAGCCTGGGAGCCCTGAGGCGGTGTCGGAGAAGCGCAAAGCGTCGGTCAGAGCTAAGGTGGAGCATCCGTTCCTGTACATCAAGCGGCACTTCGGCTACGCCAAGGTCCGCTACAGGGGTCTGTCCAAGAACACGCAGCGGCTGATGACGCTGTTTGGGTTTGCCAACTTGATGAGGGCCGAACAGTACCTGGCGGCGTGAAGCCTTGTATAAGTGCGCCCAAAATCAGGCCTAACGGCGGCGAAACGCCCTGTCAGGGCCGTTTGTAGGCCGAGAATAACCCCCACCACGGCGCCATGAGGCAATTCAACGCCCCCAAAACCACTTCGGTCAACTCGGCCCAGCCTGAAGACGGTTGTTCAGAGCATCCCTAGAGGAGGTCAGCCGTAATCACAGATTCAAAGCCGGAATACGGAATAGTGGTCGCGCACGACGTCCCCATGACGACCCGCGATGGTATCACCCTGCTGGCCGACGTCTACCGGCCGGGCCAGGACGGCGAGACGGCCCCGGGCAGGTTCCCCACGATCCTGTGGCGTACCTCTTACGACAAGTCCCGCGTCAACTTCGCAGAGCCGGCGCGCTACTTCTGCAAGAGAGGTTACGTGGCCTTCGTACAGGATATCAGGGGCCGCGGCAGGTCCGGCGGTACCGGCCAGTACCGGCACATCTTCAACGTCAACGAGGGCAGGGACGGCTACGACACCGTCGAGTGGATCGCGCAGCAGTCTTGGTCAAACGGCAAGGTCGCTACTATAGGCGCATCGCACGGCGGCATCGTCCAAAGCGCGATGGCCCTTGAGCGGCCTCCCCATCTGAGCGCCATGTTCGTCAGTGAGTCCTCTTCGAACCCGTACCACAGCGGCGTGAGGCAGAACGGTGCCCTCGAGCTGCGCTACGCCGGCCACATCATGCTCCACTCTGTTATAAGCCAAGAGACCGACGCAGACCCCCTCGCAAAGCGGGCAATCGTGGAGAACATGACGCGGTTTCGGGACTGGTTGAGTCTTCTTCCCTGGAAGAAGGCGGCATCACCCTACTCCGCGATGCCCAGCATGGAGAAGGTGTTCCTCGATGTCTACACCCGCGGAGACTACGACGACTTCTGGAAACATCGCCAGATCAACTGGGAAGAGCACTACGGCGAATACGCCGACGTGCCCACCTACTACGAGACCGGCTGGTACGACTCCTGGTCGCGGGCCGTTACGGACAACTACGTTGCGCTGTCGAATATGAAGAGAGGGCCCCTAAAGCTACTCGTCGGCAGTTGGGTCCACGGCGGCTGGAGCAACACCTACTCCGGCGACGCCGACTTCGGCTCCGATGCCCCTGTAGACTACTATGGGCTGGCGCTGAGATGGTTCGACAGGTGGTTAAAGGGTCGCGACAACGGCATCGAGCGCGAGCCGCCGGTGAAGATCTTCGTGATGGGAGGTGGGGATGGCCGCAAGAACGAGGATGGGCGGCTCAACCACGGTGGCCGGTGGCGCACGGAGAAGGAGTGGCCTCTGGCCAGGGCTCGGTATACCCCCTTCTATATCCATCACGATGGGAGCTTGAGCCCAGACCGGCCCGCCGCGGACGGTCCCCCTTGTAGCTACGACTTCGACCCCCAGAACCCGGTTCCGAGCATCAGCGCCAACGTCTCCGGCTTCTACGAACTGTCGCCATCTGAAGGGACGCCTCCTGAAGAGGGTTCCCTATGGGACCGCTTCCGTACGGTGCTCGCGAACGGAGCGAGTCACCAGAAGGAAGAGCCTCACATCTTCGCCTGCAAGCCGCCCTACCTGCCCCTATCGACTCGGCCGGACGTACTCGTCTTCCAGACGCCTCCCTTGGAACGGAGCGTGGAGGTGGCAGGCCCGATCGTTGTCAAGCTTTGGGCCTCCTCCTCGGCCCTAGACACCGACTTTACCGCTAAGCTTATCGACGTACACCCCCCCAACGAGGACTATCCTCAGGGCTACGACATGAACCTAACCGACAGCATTATCCGGGCGCGTTACCGGAACGGCTGGGACAGAGGGGAGTCGATGACCCCGGGAGAGGTCTACGAGTTCGAGTTCACGCTGTATCCTATAGGCAACCTGTTTACCGAAGGCCACCGCATCCGGGTTGACATCTCCAGCAGCGCCTTCCCACACTTCGACGTGAACCCGAACACCGGCGAGCCTATGGGGAGACACACCCATACCGTCGTGGCGCACAACATGGTGTACGTGGATCACGCCCGTCCCTCTCACGTCGTGCTGCCCATCATCCCGGTCTAAGCTGCGGTGTCTGACTCGGATAGGGCGAGCCGTATACCGGGTGTCTCATTTCCCGGCCAGCTGTCTCACCCGCCAGATAGAAACGAGACAGAACGAGACAGAATGAGACGGTTTGAGCGGATGAAACGACCGACGGCCTCACCAGGAGAGGGATTGACGCGCTCTCGCGGCCATTCGCCTCATCGAGTCTGAACTGCTACTCGGGCCGGTAACTGTTCTGACTTCGTGAGCAACCCTCGATAACCACAGCACCGTCATACCCGCGAAGGCGGGTATCCAGGGTCTGAGGAGCATTCGTCCCAAGAACCCTGAACTGCTACTCGGGGCGGCTGAGATTGACCCGTGAACGCGCTGGCGGATAGAATTGGAGAACCATGTTTGACATCGCGTTCGTCTACGTTTTCACCGTTGGAATGGCCGCTGCGTTCAACCCGTGCGGGGCGGCGATGTTTCCGGCGTATGTCGGCTATCAGCTCGGGACGGTCGAGGCGGACGAGAAGCCGATCACGACCGCGTTGAGGGGCGTCCTGATGGGCCTTGTGGCCACGGCGGGCTTCGTCGTGGTGTTTGGCATCGTGGGCATCGTGCTGGCCGCCGGAGGCCGAGTCATACGCGACGTGCTTCCCTTCGTCGGCCTTGGGATCGGGATACTGATCGCGGGCACCGGGCTGTGGCTGCTCATATCGAGGCAGCACATCGGGATCATGGCCGCCAGCCGCGTCAACCTCGGGCAGGGCCGGGGGCTGAGGCACGTCTTCCTGTTCGGAATAGCCTACGCGCTGGCGTCCCTGAGCTGCGCGCTGCCGCTGTTCCTGGTCGCCGTGGGCATCTCAGTGGGTTCGGCGTCGAACGCGGGCGACATATACACGACCGCGATCAGCACGATCACGTACGGCCTGGGCATGGGCGCGGTGATAGTCGCGGCGACCGTCGGCATCGTGTTCTTCAAGGACGTGGTGTCGCGGTGGATGCGCGTCGTCTTCCGCTACATCGAGGACATCGGCAAGGTCGCGATGGTCGCCGCGGGCGGCTATCTGATCTTCTACTGGACGCTGGGCGAGGGCTCCGACATCCTGGCCGAGCGGGCCGGCGGTATTTTCTAGAGCCGTCCGGACGAGCCCCTTCCCGGAGGTACGGCTACCGGTCGTTTTTCGGCCGGGACGGATCCACCTCCGCGGAGTTGACCCAACCGGACTCGGCATGTGCGGGCCGCTCGTCTTCTCCGTTAGATTCCAGCTCCTGGCGAATCGCCCCGAGGGCGTGGCGCGGCTAGCCGCCGCGTGGCCCGGAGGTTCGCAGCGCTTTGAGGCGGGGAGCCCAGGGTCGTGCCTCCTCCATCTGGGCGGCCAGGCCGAATATGGTCGCCTCGCCGCCGTAGCGGACGGCGAGATGGATGCCGATCGGGAGGCCGTCGTCGTTCCAGTGCAGCGGGACCGATGCGGCGGGCTGTCCGGTGATGTTCGAGATGTAGGTGAACGGCGAGAACCCAGCCATCTTTCGCCGCAGCTCGAACGGGTCTCCGCCCGGCGAATAGGCGAATGTGCCGAGCGGGGGAGGCGGTGTGCCGAGGGTTGGGGTCAGCCACAGATCGAAGCTCTGGAAGAAGCGGGCCAGGTCGCGCGAGGCCCGCTGAGCATCCTGCACGATCAGCAGATACTCGGCCGCGGAGACCGCCCGGCCGCGCTCCGCCATCGACAGGATGAAGGGCTCGAAATCGTCCTCGGGGTGCTCGCCGTTCCGGCCCAGCTCGCGGTCCCAGTACGCGATCGTCCACGCGACGCAGACGGCGATGAGCTTCGTGATCGACGTCCAGACCGTCTCGGCGTCGAACTCAGGCATCGCCTCGACCACCTCGTGCCCCAGCTCCTCGCACAGCGACGCCGCTTCGCGGACGGCCGCGACGCAGTCGTCGTGCAGCGGGTCGCCCAGCGGCGTGTGTTCCGAAAACGCGATGCGGAGCCGGCCGGGGTCGGAGACGACGCTGGACAGGAAGGAGCCCGACTGCGGGGGCGCCGGGTACGGGTCGCCGACGTCCGCCCCGGCTGTCGCGTCGAGCAGGGCCGCGCTGTCGCGGACGGTGCGCGTGAGCGCGTGCTCGGCGACGATACCGCTGATGAGGTCGCCGAATTCCGGCCCCAGTGGGTTGCGGCCTCGGGTCGGCTTCAGGCCGAACACGCCACAGCACGACGCCGGGATCCTTATCGAGCCGCCCGCGTCGTTGCCGTGCGCCATCGGTGTCATGCCGACAGCGACGGCAGCCCCGGCGCCGCCGCTGGAGCCCCCGGGGAGCCGGTCGAGCGACCACGGGTTCCGCGTCGGCCCGAACAGCCGCGGCTCGGTCGTGACCCCGATGGCGAGCTCGGGTAGATTGGTCTTGGCCACGGTGATCAGCCCGGCGGCCTTGTACCTGCGCACCAGCTCGGAGTCCGCGGTCGAGACGTTGTGCCGCAGCGACGCGCTCGCCTCGGTGAACCGTACTCCCTCGTATTCGGCCAGGAAGTCCTTGAGCAGGAACGGGACGCCGGCCAGCGGGCCATCGGGCAGCGGCTGCGAGGCTCGCTTCAGGGCGAGGTCGTACATCTTGGTGACGACCGCGTTGATCGACGGGTTGTGGCGTTCTACGCGCTCGATCGCCGCCTCGACGAGCTCCGCGGCCGTTACGTCGCCGTTCCGCACCAAGGCGGCCTGGCCTATCGCGTCCAGGTCAGCTATCTCGTCTCGCGACACCATGTCGTCCTCCGTAACGCCGCGTCAACCACTGTACTGGGGCTTCTGGATGAACTCGCCCTTGAGCTCCCCGGTCGCAATCACGTGGCCCTCCATCGTCTTCAGGAGGTCCTCGCGAGTCGCGTCGGGGCCCAGGTCCAACTCGATATCCAAGGCGAATACTCTGAAGTAGAACTGGTCGACGGGGCGGGCCTTCTGGCCGTAGTAGCCCTGGCCGCCAATGGAGTACGCAGCCTGCAGCGGCGGACACGGTCCCGTGTAGCCGTGGAAGCCGTCGGTGTTGATCCCCTGGGTGACGTTCTGGCCCAGGTCGACAAGCTGCGTCGTCGTGGCGACGGCCTCGGCCATCTCCGTCACACTCGGCGGGATGTTCCATATGAGCCAGTGGACGGCGAGGGGCTCGTCCGGGGCCTTGGGATCGACCACGTTGTCCGTGCCGTCGACGATCAACGCCACGCTCTTCGTATTCTCCGGCAGGCCGGCCCACGACAGCGGCGGCGACCAGTTTTCGGACTTCTTGACCGTCGTATCGGTTGTCGGTCGCACGATGTCCTTCATCTCGGTGCAGGCATGTCTGAGCGGGATTCGCCGTATCCGGCTGAATACGGTGCTGCTCAGCTCGATTGTCTGCTCGACCACCCGCGCCTCTTCCGTGGCGGGTTCAACGGTGGGGCTGACTTCAGAAGCCGCCGCGGGCGCGGCGGGGGTCTCGTCATCGGTGGAGACAGTCACATCGATACTCGAGCAGCCGACTCCCAACGCGATCGACAGGGCCGCGGCGGCGAGCAGTTTCGGGATAATGCGGGCCATGGCGTGCCTCCTCGGGGGATGGCGGTCATGACGTGAGCCTGACCGCTCTGATCCTGTGGTTGAAGTGGTCGGCGATCAGAATCACGCCGTCGTCCAGAAGACATAGGCCGATTGGCCGGTTCAGACTGGCGTTGGTAGCCGGCCCACCGTCTCCCGAGAAGCCCGGCGTCGCCGAGCCCGCCACCGTGCGCAGCGTCCCATCGGGCGCGACGACGCGCACGCGGTTGTTCCCGGTGTCGGATACGTACAACGTCCCGTCGGCGCGGACCGCGAGGCCTCCTGGGCTGTCCAGCCGGGCCCGGCCGGCCGGCGTGCCGTCTGGAGAAAATCCGGCCTCGCCCGTGCCTGCGACGGTGCGGATGACGCTGTCGGCGTCCACCCGGCGCACGACGTGGTTGGCGGAGTCGGAAAAGTACATCGTGCCTTGGGCGTCGAAGTCGATGGCCGACGGCGAGCCGAGCCGCGCCTCCGTTGCAGGGCCGCCGTCGCCCGTGCAGCCGCTGAGACCGATGCCGGCGACCGTGTCGATCAGCCCGGTACGGGCGTCGATGCGGCGTATGCGTCCGACGGCGTCGCCGACGTAGACGTTGTCGTTTGCGTCGTGGGCCACCGACGCGACGTGGGAGAGGTTGGCGCCGACGGCCGGGCCCCCGTCGCCTTTGTCCCACTGGAACGCAGCGCCTGCGATTCCGCGGATCGTCCCGTCGGCCTCGACGCGTCGCACGTGGCCGTGGCGCGTGTCTGCGATCACTACGCGTCCGCGGGAATCAACCGATACGTCGGCTGGGTTGCCCAGGTAGGCATCGACGGCCGGGCCTCCGTCGCCGCCGTAGGCGCGCGCGCCGTTGCCCGCGACGGTCAGGATCACGCCCGTCTCAGGGTCGATACCGCGGACGCGCTGGTTCCCGCTGTCCGCGAAGTAGACCTGGCCGTCGGGTCCCGCCGCGATACCGCCGGGGGTGCCGACGAAGGCTTCGGACGCGGGGCCGCCGTCGTGGATGGAGGTTCCCCCGAGCACCGTGGTGACGATGCCGGTGTCGCCGTCGATTCTCCGGAGCCTGCCGCCGCAGTCCGAGTAGAAGACTGTGCCGTCGGGGTCCGCCCAGAGGCCGACCTCTATCGAATTGCAGGCGGTCTCCGTACCGGGAACGCCTTCAGCGCCCATGCCGGGCACGCCGGTGCCGGCGATGGTCGTCACGATCCCGGTCTGGGCGTCGACGCGCCGCACGCGGAAGCCGTACTTCTCGCCGACGTACATGTTGTCGTGGGCGTCGAAGCATAGCGCGTCGGGCATCAGGGTGCTGGCCTCCGAGGCCGGCACCCCGTCGCCGTTGGAGGCCGCCTGACCGGTGCCCAGCACGGTGGAGACGATGCCCGTCTTCATGTCGATCTTGCGGATACGGTGGTTGGAGTTGTCGCAGACGTAGAGGTCGCCCCTGGAGTCGAACGCCAGGTGCTCCGGGTGGTTGAACGCGGCGGCTTCCTTGGGGCCGCCGTCGCCTGAGTAGCCGCCGAGGCTGAGGGCGGGGCCGGCGTACGGGCGGCTGCCACCGCTCTCGGAGGGATGGTGGCGGGCGTCCTGGCCGGCGAACAGCTCGACCACGCCGGTGGCGGCGTCGACCCTGCGGATGTTGTTCGCCCACTCGCTGGACAGGTACAGGTTGCCGTCGTCGTCGACGGCGATGCCGCAGTGGGTGTCCATCTCCGCCTCGACGGCCGGCCCACCGTCGCCGCCGCGGCCGGTCCTGCCGGAGCCGGCGACCCGTGTGATGATGCCGGTCTCGTAGTCGATGCGGCGGTATGTCTGATTGCACAGGTCGGACAGGTAGAGGTTGCCATCCTTGTCCTGTGCGAGATCGTGGGGACAGTTGAAGCGGGCGTCTATGGCGGGCCCGCCGTCGCCGGAGCTGCCGGGCACGCCGTCTCCGGCGAACCTGTGGAGGATGCCGTCGCCGTCTATGCGCCACAGGATGTGGGCATGGTAGTCCGCCACGATGAGGTCGCCGTCAGGCCGGCGGACGACGCCGAGCGGCCACCCCGCGTCCGCGTCCCTGGCCGGTATGCCGTCGTGGAGCCCTGCTCCGGCGACGGTTGTTATCGTACTCGGGGCTAGTTCAGACAGCGCGTCGTTCACCGTTGGCGGCCTCCGTCCGAAGTGCAGGGAATGATCGTCCCGACGACCACCTCGTCGGTGACGTTGCAGTTACTGACCACCTCGGCGCCGCACATGTAGATCTTGTCACCGACGATGTCCAGCTCCGGGCCGACCCTGTATACGCCTTTCGAGAAGTCGAAGCCCTCCTCGCTTCGCAGCCGCGCTTGCAGCTCCGGCTCCCGCGTCACGTACGGCGGTATCTGGGTTGGTAGTGCCGTGTACGTCTCCTCGACCGTGTCGAAGACGAGCACGTCGAAGTTGGGCGCGAGCACGTCCGGCACGCTGTACTCGTAGACGTGCTCGACTGGGTAGTTCCGGACGCCGCCGGCGATCACGACGTAACGGCCGCCATATGGGACGCCTTTCCATCCCTGAGTCGGGAACGGCGCGTCGGGCAGCTTCTTCCAGCGGACTTCGGCGAGATCGAGCACGTAGGCGTCGCCGCAGCCGCGGCGTTCGACGTGGAAGTTGCCGCCCACCATCTGCTCGTACTTGACGTAGTTGCCGCCGAAGACGTAGATGCGGCCGTCGATGGTGGCGATGGCCACGCCGTCGCGCGGCGGCCCTGGAATCGGGGGAAGGTCGTACCAGCCGCGGTCCGGGTCGGCGGTGTCGAAGGTCTCCACGGAGTTGACGTACGGCCCCGGCTGGTCGGGATGGATCGGGGCGACGTCGAAAGAGGCCTGTCCTCCGACCACGACGATAAGGGTGCCGGAGGCCGCGACGCCGGGGATGAACCGCCCGGTGCGCATCGACGGCATCTCGTCCCATCGCCAGTCGCCGCCGTTCCGCGACAGCCGGAACATCCTCCGCGTCGTCGTGTCGGGCGGCTCGCTGGTGATCCAGCCGGTGACCATGTAGAAGGCGTCGCCCACGGCAACGCCTTCCGGCCATCGGGCCCCGACGGGCGCGTCCGGAAGCGACTCCCACCGTTGCGTCTTCGTGCCGAGCAGCCTGGTGCCGTTGCAGCGGCCGCGACGGTCTGACAGGTCCCAACCGACGTGACCGACTCCGGCCGCGGCGACGATCGAGTCGCCGATTACGCCCTGGGTCTGTCCCTTGGTGGGGTAGGGCATGGGCGGCCCCATCTCCCACGTGATGTCTCTGATACCGGTCATCGTGCGCCTCCCGCACTCCGGTGAAGTCTCGTCGGGAGGCTGATTATATCCGTGCGCCCGGATACGCGCCATCGGCGGCCGTCGGCCCGCCGCGGGATCCAGATCAGGGCGTCGGAGGCTGGGTCTCATCACGGCCGCCTTCGGTTACTGTTTCACGTCTGATGAGGCCCCGGAACCCGGCGCTGACGGCATCGACTGCCAACGGTTACGCCGTTGACATTCGGTTTGACGGGAGCCTATACTCTGGCAAGCTCCAACGGTGGTGTTCCTCTGGTATTGTCCAAGCGTAACCAGCCTCAGGCCGGCGTGAGCGCCCTTTAGTGGGTGGGCCGGTTATCCACCGTTTCAGCATCTCCTACTCGATCCATCCCTCTGACTCGGTGCCGTACCTCTGCTCGTCCGCTGTCTCTCGGGGCGCTCCGCCCGCCTGTGGGACGGCCTCGCGCGTACGTCCCAGGTCAGGGACGTACGAGGGACTCGCATGACCAAGTTCATCTTCGTAACCGGCGGGGTCGTCAGCTCAGTCGGCAAGGGGATCACGGTGGCGTCGATCGGGCGGATGCTGAAGAGCCGCGGCGTGCCCCTGTCGGTCTTGAAGCTGGACCCGTACCTGAACGTCGACCCGGGCACGATGTCGCCCTACCAGCACGGCGAGGTCTTCGTCACAGGCGACGGCTCCGAGACGGACCTGGACCTGGGGCACTACGAGCGGTTCACCGACCTTGCGCTGAGCAGCTCTTCGAACGTCACGGCGGGACAGATATACAGCGATGTCATCGCCCGAGAGAGAAAGGGCGAGTTTCTCGGCGGCACGATCCAGTCGGTGCCTCATGTTACGGACGCCATCAAGGCCCGGATAACGGGCCTCGCGCAGGAGAGTCAGGCGGAGGTGATCGTCGTCGAGGTAGGCGGCACGGTGGGGGACATCGAGGGGCTGCCTTTCCTAGAGGCGATCCGGCAGATGCGGAACGAGGTTGGAAGGGACAACGTCTTCTACATCCACGTCACGCTCCTGCCGTACATCAAGACCACGGGAGAGCTCAAGACCAAGCCTACGCAGCATAGCGTCAGAGAGCTGCGAGGCATCGGAATCCAGCCGGACGCCATCCTCTGCCGCAGCGACGAGCCGGTAGAGGAGGAGATCAAAGACAAGATCGCGGTGTACTGCGATGTCGACCGTCGAGGGGTTGTCGCGCTGCCGACGGTCCCGACGGTCTACGAGGTGCCCCTGCTGCTCGAAGAGGAAGGGCTCGCCGACCTGATAGTCGACAGCCTGGGCCTGACGGCTATGCGGCAGGACATGTCCGAGTGGCGGAAGATGGTCGAGGCGATCCGGGCTCCCAAAGAGACGTTGAGAATCGCGGTCGTCGGCAAGTACGTGGACCTCCGGGACTCGTACATCTCGGTCAAAGAGGCCCTGCACCACGCCGGCCTGGCCCACGGGCGCGACATAGAGCTGGACTGGATTCACGCGGAGGACGTAGAGGAGCGGGGCGCCGAGGAGTTCCTGAGGGAGGCGCGTGGCATAGTCGTGCCGGGGGGCTTCGGCGCTCGTGGCATCGAGGGCATGGTGGAGACCGTAAGGTACGCGCGAGAGAACATGGTGCCTTACCTGGGCCTGTGCCTTGGGATGCAGGTGATGGTCATTGAGGTCGCAAGGCACGTCCTGGGCCACGACCGGGCGAACTCCACCGAGTTCGACGGCGACACGCCGGACCCCGTGATCGACCTCATGCCCGACCAACTGGAGGTCGACGAGCTGGGCGGCACAATGCGTCTTGGCGTCTATCCATGTCGCATCGTCGAAGGTTCCTGGGGTGCGGAAGCCTATCGTCAGGACGAGGTACAGGAGCGTCACCGCCATCGTTTCGAGGTCAACAACAGCTATCGCGAGTCGTTCGAGTCGGCCGGCTTTTGGCCGACAGGACTGTCGCCCGATGGCAGGCTGGTCGAGATGATGGAGCTCGAGGAACACCCGTTCATGGTGGGGGTGCAGTTCCATCCGGAGTTCCTGTCAAGGCCCGACCGTCCGCACCCGTTGTTCAGGGAGTTCATCGGCGTTGCCAAGCGTACGGTGCGGGAGGGCGGACAACACGCCATGTCGTTGCAGGGGACAAGGGCGCGTCGTCGTTCAACGAAAGATGTCGGGCTGACCGTTTGAGTATCGCCGCGCCAGCGGGGGAAGCGTTCGCTCCCCGCGGCAACGGATCTTTGCCGGACGCCTCCTCGGGTTGAGACGCCTGCCGGGTCGGCTCGGCCTATTGAACAATGTATTGTATTCGGGTCGATTGGGGCGTCGAATGGTTGACACCGCAGCGAGGCCGTTAGTATAATTTGGCTTCGCGCCCGGATAGGGTGCTTACTGGGAGTACGCCTCCCAAGTCCGGCTCTTCGGATCGGAATCATCTAATGCCAACTGTTAATCAACTTGTGCGAAAAGGCAGGCGCTCGAAGCGGCGCAAGGACAAGGCGCCCGCCTTGAGGTATTCGTTCAACTCTCTGAAGAACAGAGGGAGTCGGAACAGAGGCTCGCCGCAAAAGCGCGGCGTGTGCATCCTCGTACGTACTCAGACGCCGAGAAAGCCTAACTCGGCGCTTCGCAAGGTCGCCCGAGTGCGCTTGACGAACGGGATGGAAGTTACGGCTTACATCCCGGGCGAGGGCCACAACCTGCAGGAGCACTCGGTAGTGCTGATCAGGGGCGGGCCGGTCAAGGACCTGCCGGGAGTGCGATATCACGTGGTGAGGGGTGCGCTCGACACGGCCGGCGTGGACGACCGCAAGCGGGGCCGCAGCAAGTACGGCAGCAAGAAGTCGTAGCGGGGTTTGGAAAACATCTAGATGGCAAGACGAAGACGAGCGGAGAAGCGGCGAATCAAGCCGGACCCTAACTACGGGGACGTGGACTTGGCGCGCTTCATCAACCGCGTCATGCGCGACGGCAAGCGGACGACCGCCCAGAGGATCGTCTACAAGGCGTTGAGGCAGGTTGAAGAGCAGACGAGACAGATGGGCCTCGACGTGTTCAGGCAGGCTTTGAGGAACGCCGCGCCCGCAGTTGAGGTGAGGTCTCGTCGAGTTGGCGGCGCCACCTATCAGGTGCCTCGGGAGATTCGCACTGAACGCCAGCTTTCCCTGTCGGTGCGCTGGCTGGTGATCGCGGCCCGCGCGCGGTCGGGGCGCCCGATGGCGGAGTGCGTGGCCCAGGAGTTGATCGAGGCCTCGCGAGGCCAGGGGGCGGCCGTTAAGCGCAAAGAAGACCTTCACCGGATGGCGGAGGCGAACCGCGCCTTCGTTCACTACCGCTGGTGATGCCCGACCTCTCCTGACTGCCTAGTCCTCGATACGCCATGTCAACCGAACCCGGAATCCGTTCAACGCGCAACATAGGGTTTATCGCGCACATCGACGCCGGGAAGACGACGGTGACCGAGCGCGTGCTGTTTTTCGCGGGCCGAATCTACAAGATCGGCGGGGTCGACGAGGGCACCACGGCGATGGACTGGATGGCCCAGGAAAGAGAACGCGGGATAACGATCACATCGGCCGCCACGACGTGTCAGTGGAAGGAATTCACGATCAACATTATCGACACGCCTGGACACGTCGACTTCACGGCCGAAGTCGAGCGCAGTCTCAGGATACTAGACGGCGGCGTCGTCATATTCGACGCGGTCGCAGGAGTCCAGCCGCAGTCGGAGACTGTCTGGCGCCAGGCGGATCGTTACCAGGTGCCGCGCATCTGCTTTGTCAACAAGATGGACCGCGTAGGCGCCAGCTTTCAGGGCACGATCGACAGCATCGCCCGCCGGCTGAACGCGAGGCCTGTACCGATCCAGATTCCGATGGGCAGCGAAGAGTCGTTCCGCGGCGTCGTCGACTTGGTGGAGGGCAGGTCCTGGCTCTACGAAGACGGCTCTCCCATACCGCCCATAGAAGGTCCCGTGCCGGAGGAGATGATCGAGGAGTATCGGGCCTACCGGGAAAGGATGGTCGAAAGGATCGCCGAGACCGACGACGACCTCCTTGTCAAGTATATCGACGGCGACGAGATATCGAAGGACGAGATCAAGAGCGCGCTGCGGAAGGCCACGATCGACTACCGCCTGGTACCGGTCACGTGCGGAAGCGCCCTGCGCAACACGGGCGTGCAGCCGCTGATTGATGCGATAGGCGACTACCTGCCGTCGCCGCTGGACGTGCCGGCGGTTACCGGCGCCGAGTACAACGGCGCAAGTATCGTATCGCGCGAGCCGGTGGAGAGCGAGCCGTTCGCCGCTTTGGCGTTCAAGGCGGTTGCCGATCCCTTCATTGGCCGGTTGGTGTACTTCCGGGTCTACTCCGGCAAGGCGAGCTCCGGGGCGATGGTTTTCAACTCGACGAAGGGCAGGCGCGAGCGGCTGGGCAGGGTGGTCCGGCTGCACGCCCAGCACCGCGAGGACATGGAAGAGGTCAAGGTTGGCGACATCGTCGCGGCGGTCGGTCTGAAGCGGACGTCGACTGGCGATACCCTCTGTGACGAGCGGAATCCGGTGGTGCTCGAGACGATCATCTTCCCGGACCCGGTCATGTCGGTCGCCATCGAGCCGAAGACGAGGGCCGACCAGGACCGCCTCGCCGACGCGTTGTCGAAGCTGGCCGACGAGGATCCCACGTTGCGGATCAACCAGGACGATGAGGTCGGGCAGACGGTCATGTCGGGAATGGGTGAGTTGCATCTGGAGATCGTCGTAGACCGGATGAAGCGCGAA
This sequence comes from Dehalococcoidia bacterium, assembly GCA_965261815.1. Taxonomy (GTDB): domain Bacteria; phylum Chloroflexota; class Dehalococcoidia; order Lucifugimonadales; family CAZENU01; genus CAZENU01. The sequence goes on along the minus strand of CBDHDR010000002.1, from coordinate 611,179 downwards.
TACAAGGTCGAGGCCAGCGTCGGCAGGCCGCGAGTCGCCTACCGCGAGGCGGTTACGCGACCGAGCCGGGCCGAGGGGCGTCTTGTCCGGCAGACGGGTGGACATGGACAGTACGGCCACGTATGGCTCGAGGTCGAGCCAATGGAGCGCGGTTCTGGCCTTGTCTTCGAAGACAAGATCAGGGGAGGCGCGATACCGAGGGAGTTCATGCCGGCCGTGGAGAAGGGCGTACAAGACGCCGCGGCCGTCGGCCCCATTTCCGGTTTCCCGGTCGTCGACATGAAGGTCACCGCTGTGGACGGGAGCTATCACGACGTCGACTCGTCGGAGATGGCTTTTCGAATCGCCGCGTCGATGGCCACCAAAGAGGCGATGCGCAAGGCCAGGCCGATGCTTCTGGAACCGCTCATGGCCCTGGAGGTGGTCTCGCCCGGAGAGTTTCTCGGAGAGATACTGTCCGAGCTGGGGGGGCGTCACGGCGTCATTCGAGGGATCGAGGGCAGTGGGGACATTCAGGTCGTGAAGGCTCGGGTGCCGCTGAGCGAGAGCTTCGGCTACGCGACGGCGCTGCGGTCCATAACGCAGGGACGGGCAGGCTATACTTTGGAATTCGAAAGCTACGGGAAGGCAGCCAGCTAGGCGGGCGCCGCACATGCAGCAATGACAACAGCGACCAGTCAGAAGATCAGAATAATCCTGAAGGCCTTTGACCATCGTATCCTGGACCTGTCCGCGGTACAGATTGTGGAGGCTGCGGAGCGCACGGGCGCCCAGGTGTCCGGGCCGGTGCCCCTGCCGACCAGTATCAAGCGCTTTTGCGTCATCAGGGGGCCGCACGTCCACAAGAAGGGGCGGGAACACTTTGAGATCCGGACGCACAACCGGCTGATCGACATTCTCGAGCCGACGTCCAAGACGATCGACTCCCTGACGAGGCTTAACGTTCCGGCCGGCGTCCATATTTCGATCAAGCTATAAGAGTATCTAGAGATGACCATTCAGGGTCTGTTGGGAAAGAAGATAGGCACCTCGCAGGTCTTCCGAGAGGACGGCGAAGCGGTGTGCGTCACCGCGGTCCGCGTCGGCCCGTGTACGGTGACCCAGGTCAAGACTGGGGACCGAGACGGATATGCGGCGGTCCAAATCGGCTTCGAGGAGATCAGCCGCCTATCGAACAGGCCGCGCCGAGAGCATCTCAGGTCTTCGGGAAAACTCTTTCGTCACCTCCGGGAGTTCGAGGCGGAAGACGTCTCCGAGGTTCAGGTTGGCGAGGAGATTGACGCGGCTCTCTTCGAGCTGGGAGAGCTAGTGTCGGTGACCGGGCTGTCGAAGGGCCGCGGGTTCGCCGGCGGCGTGAAGCGGCACGGCTTTCGAGGCGGTCCCAAGACCCACGGACAGTCGGACCGGCACCGGGGCCCCGGTTCCATCGGCGCAGGCACTACACCCGGCCGCGTGATCAAGGGCCTCCGGATGGCCGGCCACATGGGCAACAGCCAAGTGACCTCCCGGAATCTGGAGGTTGTAGGCACCGATCCAGGGAAGAATCTGGTGCTGGTCAAGGGAGCCGTCCCGGGGGCGCGAAACTCACTACTTGCCATTCGCAAGACCGGAAGGCGGGCAAGCTAGTCCATGGAACTGTCACTCAGAAGCCAGAAGGGCGAGGCGATGGGACGTGTGGACGTCCGCAACGACGTGTTTTGTGCGCCGTCGAACCAGGCACTGGTCCATCAGGTGGTCGTGGGTCAACTTGCCAACAAGCGCGTGGGCACGGCGGCCACGAAGAACCGATCCAAGGTGTCGGGCGGCGGACGGAAGCCGAGGCCCCAGAAGGGTATGGGCGCCGCCAGGCAGGGTTCAATCCGTTCTCCCCACTACAAAGGTGGGGGCGTCGTCTTCGGACCAGAGCCGCGTAGCTATCGCCAGAGTACCCCACGTAGAATGCGGCGCCAGGCTCTCGTGGCATCGCTGTCCGACAAGGTGAGGAACGATGAGCTGATCGTGGTAGACGAGATCAGCTTCGGGACGCCGAAAACGGCCCACATGGCGGCGGTGCTCGAAGCTCTCGACGCCGGCCCGAACGCGATTCTGGTAGCGGACGGCTCGGAGGAAGGCGTTCTCAAGTCGGCGCGGAATATCCCGGGCCTGCGGATGCTGCCGGCCTCTCTGCTGAACGCGCTCGACCTCGTGAATCATAGGAAAGTCGTCATGACGCTGGATGCCGTCAGAAGGGCGGAAGCGCTCTGGAGCGGCGTGGCGGAGGAGTCCTCCAGGGGCCGTCGGACGGCGGTACCAGAGGAGGCGGGACAGAGATGAACGCGTCCCAGGTGCTGCTCAGGCCGGTACTCACGGAGAAGACGACGGAGATGCAGGAAGGCGGCCGCTACACGTTTGAGGTAGCGCGGTCCGCCACCAAGCTAGAGGTGAAGCGGGCGGTCGAGACGGTGTTTGGTGTAGACGTAGTCAAGGTCAACACAATGAACGTCAAGGGCAAGCGAAAGCGCTTCGGCCCGAGGTTCGTCGCCCAGCAGCCCCGGAAGAAGGCAGTAGTGACGGTCGCCGCGGGTCAGTCCATCACGATATTCGAGGGCGTATAGATGCCACTAAAGGCTGTTAAACCGACGAGTCCGGGTCGCCGCGGCGCCGTCTTTCAGACGAACGACGACATCACGAGCACCAAGCCGAAAAAGTCGCTGCTCAAGCCCCTGAAGAAGAGGGGAGGACGGGCGCGCAACGGACGCCTGACGGTGCGCCATAGAGGCGGCGGGCACAAGCGGCGCTTTCGCGTGATCGACTTCAAACGCGACAAACATGGGGTGCCCGGAGAGGTGGCTACGATCGAGTACGACCCGAACAGGTCGGCCAGGATTGCGCTGGTCAAGTACAGGGACGGGGACTGGCGGTATATCATTGCGCCCAACGGGGTTATGGTCGGCACTCGGATCGAAGCGGGAGAAGGCGCTCGAATCGCGCCGGGCAACGCGCTGCCCCTGCGGGCCATCCCGACTGGTACCATGGTGCACAACATAGAGTTGAAAGTTGGCCGCGGTGGGCAGATCGTTCGCAGCGCGGGCAACTCGGCTCAGGTTCTCGCCAAAGAGGGCGACTACACTCTGATCAGGCTTCCGTCGGGCGAGGTCCGGCAGGTGTTCAGCGAGTGCATGGCGACGGTGGGCCAAGTCAGCGCCGGCGACCACAAGAACATCAAACTAGGCAAGGCCGGCGCGAATCGCCGAAGAGGGCGCAGGCCCGGGGTCAGGGGCGTGGTGATGTCGCCGCGGGACCACCCCCACGGCGGCGGTGAGAGCAAGTCGCCGATAGGGATGCCGGGGCCGAAGACGCCTTGGGGCAAGCCCGCACTGGGTCACAGGACTCGCCGAAACAAGTCGACCGACAGGTTCATTTCGACCCGTCGGTACGACCGATAGCTACTGGAGACCATCGCAATGTCCAGATCGGTCAAAAAGGGGCCGTACGTCGAGGCCAAGCTGGCCAAGAAAGTGGAGACGGCGCGGCGCAGCAGCAGCCGGGTCGTGATCCGTACGTGGTCGAGGGCGTCGATGATCATGCCGGACATGTTAGGCTTGACGATCGCCGTTCACGACGGGCGTAGGCACGTGCCGGTGTTCATCACGGAGAACATGGTCGGGCATCGGCTCGGGGAGTTCGCGCCCACGCGGACGTTCCGCGGCCACTCCACGAGATCGGAACGCACGACAAGTATCGAGTAGGGAACAAACGGAGCCGTCGAATTGGCAGCAACAGCGACCGCAAAAGACACGGGTATCTCGGTAAAGAAGGTCAAGCCGATCATCGATCTCGTTCGCGGCAAGAACGTCGATGATGCATTGGCGATTCTCCAGTTTCGCCCTGGCCCCGTTGCCGCGCGAGTTTCGAAGCTGGTCAGGTCGGCAACGGCGAACGCCGAGAACGAACTTGCGGCGCGGACGTCGGACTTGAAGATAGTCGAGATATACGCCAACGAGGGCGCCCGCCTGAACCGTTTCAGGGCACGAGCGCGTGGTCGGGTGGCGAAGATCAGGCGGCGCAACAGCCACATCACGGTCGTGGTGGACGAACAGGAGCAGGATCTTGGGCAATAAGACTCATCCTGTCGGCTTCCGGCTGGGGGTCATCAAGGACTGGCAGGCGAACTGGTTCGCCGCCAAGCAGAAGGAGTACCGCGGTCTTGTGATCGAGGACCTATCGATCCGCAGGGTAGTCATGGACGCCTACCCCGACGCGGGTGTGTCGCGAGTCGAGATCGAGCGCGGGTCTGCCGACGTGGTAATCACAGTCCACACCGCGAGGCCCGGCATCGTGATCGGCCGAGGCGGCCAGAAGGTCGAGGAGACCCGGAAGATACTCGAAGAAATGACCGAGCGACGGGCGCGCCTCAACGTGCAGGAGATACGTCAGCCGGAGATGGACGCTCAGCTTGTGGCCCGCAACGTCGCGGACCAGCTCATACGCAAGATCGCCTACCGCAGGGCGATCAGGCAGGCGGTGACGAGGACGATGCAGGCCGGGGCCCAGGGCATCAAGATATTGTGCTCAGGACGGCTTGGCGGGGCGGAGATCGCCCGCAAGGAAAAGGCGATGGACGGCCGCGTGCCGCTCCACACGTTGAGAGCTGATATAGACTACAGCTACGCCGAGGCGATTACCGACTTCGGGACGATCGGCGTCAAGGTCTGGATATTCAAGGGCGAGATCCTTCCCCAGGCCAAGGAAGAAGAGGAAGAGATGGCGCCCATAGAGGTCACGGTTAAACCGGAAGAGGCGGGCGAGGATGCTTCAGCCAAAGAGAGTTAAGTACCGTAACAAGCAGCGCGGTCGCCGCAAGGGGATCGCCGTCGCCGGAAGCACGGTCAACTTCGGCGAGTACGGCTTGAAGGCCGTCGGCCCGGCGTGGGTAACCTCACGTCAGATTGAGGCCGCCCGCCGTGTGATCACCAGGTATACGAGACGAGGCGGGAAGCTCTGGATTAGGATCTTCCCGGACAAGTCGGTGACGGCTCGTGCCGCGGAGACGAGGATGGGCAGCGGCAAGGGCCCGGTCGACCACTGGGTTGCAGTGGTCAAGCCCGGACGTGTGCTCTTCGAGATGGCCGGAGTGACCGAGAGCGAGGCCAGGGAGGCGCTTCATCTGGCCTCGGCCAAGCTGCCGGTAGCGACTAAGATAGTAGCCAGACAGGAAGTCTGATAGCGGACCGCTAAGAGGGTCTTAACAGGTATGGAAATCGACGATCTGAGAGCATTGACGGACGCGGAGCTCGCGGAGGAGCTGGATGGGTCGCAGCGCGGGTTGATGAACCTGCGATTCCGCGACGCCACCATGCAACTGGCGAACGTACGCGAGATCAAGAAGACACGCGTCCGCATAGCGCGGATCAACACGCTGATCCGCGAGCGGCAGCTGGCCGGGGCGGCGCGATGAGCTTCGAGCGACGCAAAGTGCGGGTCGGCAGGGTCATCAGCGACAGGATGGACAAGAGCGTCGTCGTGCTTGTCGAGTGGCGGCGGACCCATCCTCTCTACCGCAAGTCGATCAGGCGCCGGAGCAGGCTGGTGGTCCACGACGCGGATAACAGTTGCCGAATCGGCGATATGATCAGGGTTATCGAGTCGCGTCCGATCTCCAGGACCAAGCGGTGGCGTGTAGCCGAGATACTTTCGAGGCAGGAGATAGCGGAGATCCAGCCTGACGAGATCACGATCGACGAGGCGGTTGCGACCGCCGCCGGCGTACAGGAGCCCGAGACCGCCGAGTCGGTGTCCGAGCAGGTGATGCCAGAGCAGTCGGAGTCCGAACCGGTGGCGTCCGTACAGGTAGAGGCCGTCGAGTCGGTGTCCGAGCAGTTGGTGCCAGAGCAGTCGGAGTCCGAACCGGTGGCGTCCGTACAGGCAGAGGCCGTCGAGTCGGTGTCCGAGCAGTTGGTGCCAGAGCAGTCGGAGTCCGAGCCGGTGGCGTCCGTACAGGCAGAGGCCGTCGAATCGGTGTCCGAGCAGTTGGTGCCAGAGCAGTCGGAGTCCGAGCCGATGGCGTCCGTACAGGCAGAGGCCGTTGAATCGGTGTCCGAGCAATTGGTGCCAGAGCAGTCGGAGTCCGAGCCAGTGGAGTCCGTACAGGCAGACGCCGAACCCGACGAAGGGAAGCGGTCCGAGTGATCCAGATATATTCGAGACTCAAGGTGGCCGACAATTCCGGTGCGCGCACCATCAGTTGCGTGGGCGTCCCTGGAGGCAGCGGCAGGCGATATGCCGGACTGGGCGACGTGATCGTCGCCTCAGTGAAGGAGGCCGCGCCCGGGTCTGCGGTCGGAAAGGGCGAGGTCGTCAGGGCCGTGGTGGTCCGGACCGTGAAGACGTATCGCAGGACGGACGGCTCCCATATACGGTTTGATGACAACGCCGCTGTTATCATCAACGAGGAAAGAATGCCTCGCGGCACCAGGATTTTCGGACCTGTGGCGCGGGAGCTCAGAGACCAGAACTTCATGCGCATCGTGTCGCTGGCGCCGGAGGTTCTCTGAAGTGAACCTCCGGGCTAATGACAACGTGCTCGTGATCAAGGGGCGGGACCGCGGCAAGCAGGGCCAGGTTCAGCGTGTTTTCCTAGAGGAGAACAAGGTGCTGGTCGAGGGCGTCAACGTCGTGATGCGGCACACCAAGGCCGCGGCGAACGTTCGCCAGGCCGGGATAGTACAAAAAGAGATGCCCCTCAGCGCGGCGAACGTAATGTTGATCTGCACGAGCTGCCTGAAGCCGACTCGAGTGAAGCGCAGCAGGCTGCCTGACGGGACGAAGGCGAGGTTGTGCAGGAGCTGCGAGGAAGTCATAGAGTGACGACCGAAGAGACCCAACAACAGGATGGTGGTGGCGCCGAGGGCGCCAAGCCCAAGACCGCGTCGCGCCGGCGGACCGGAGCGAAGGCTGCCGTGTCGGGAGACAAGGCAGCGAAGAGCCGCAGCTCTTCGGCGCGAAAGAAGACCGGCGACGCGGCTTCGACAAGCCGCGGGACAGGTCGGCGAGCGGCTTCACGGAAAGCCGCGGACGAGCCCCAGGCCGGGCCCGCTGCCGTCGAGACGAAGGCGGTGCCGCGCCTGTTAGTGCGCTACAGAGAGGAAATCGGCCCGGCGCTCGTGACCGAGTTCGGCTACGCCAGTTCGATGCAGGTGCCGCGGCTCATGAAGATCACGTTGAACATCGGTCTTGGCGAAGCTCAGACGAATGCGAGAGCCATCGAAAACGCCACCAGAGACTTGGAGTCGATCGCGGGACAGCGTCCGGTGACGACCAAGGCGCGGAAGTCCGTGGCGGGCTTCAAGGTGAGAGAGGGCATGGTCGTAGGTCTGTCGGTGACGCTCCGAGGTCGCCGGATGTACCAGTTCTACGATCGCCTCGTCAGCTCCACGCTGCCGCGTATACGGGACTTTCGAGGGCTTCCGAGAGAGTCGTTCGACGGGCGGGGCAACTATTCGATCGGGATCAGGGAGCAGGTCATCTTTCCGGAGATCGACTACAACTCGATCGATCGGATACGAGGTCTGCAGGTGGCCATCGTTACGTCGGCGCCGAGCGACCGCGAGGGATTCAGGCTCTTGGAGCTCATGGGGATGCCGTTCGCTCGCACGGCGAGGGAAGTAGCGGCGTAAACGTAGAATTGAGGACGGAGACAACTTGGCGAAGACATCAAAGATAGCACGCTGGAAGAGGCCGCAGAGGTACCCGGTACGGGCCTACAATCGCTGCAATCGTTGCGGCCGTCCCAGGGCCTACATCCGGCACTTCGGACTGTGCCGCATCTGCTTCAGGGAGCTTGCCCTGACCGGCATGCTGCCGGGCGTGCGAAAAGCTAGCTGGTAAAGAGCTGTCGGGCGCCGGCCACGGCGCGCCGACTTCGGGGGAACGAATGGCGGTTACCGATCCGATAGCCGATCTATTGACGAGGGTTCGCAACGCGATCACGGTTCGTCACGGGACCGTGGAAGTGCCTACGTCCAGGATGAAGGTGGGCATCGTGCAGATCCTGAAAGACGAAGGCTTCATCGATGACTACGAGCTCGCGAACGAATCGGACCCGCAGGGTACGATCCGGGTTCGCCTGCACTACAGCGGAAACGGGGAGCCGGGTATAGCGGGTCTCAAGCGAGTGAGCCGACCCGGGCTGCGTGTCTACGTTCGGAAGGGCGAGATCCCGCGCTACTATGGCGGTCTTGGGGTGTCGATCCTGTCCACCTCCAAGGGTGTGATGACGGGAAGGCAGGCGTGGCGGACGGGCGTCGGCGGAGAACTCTTATGCTACGTCTGGTAGGCGGTTAGAATGTCGAGAGTAGGAAGTCAACCGATAACATTGCCGTCGGGCACCAGCATCGAGATCGACGACGGAGCGGTCACGATCAAGGGCCCCAAGGGGTCTTTGATACAGGCTATTCCGAGTGGCATGCGTGTCGCGGCGGATAACGGGACGGTGACCGTGACACGACCGTCGGACGAGCGGGGGCACCGGTCGCTACACGGTCTGACGAGGAGCCTGTTGGCCAATATGGTGCAGGGCGTAACCGAGGGATACATGAAGGCCCTCGACCTGGTCGGAGTCGGTTACCGGGTCCAGCAGAGCGGCAAAGGGATCACGCTGAGCGTGATGCTCAGTCATACGGTAGACGTGCAGCCCCGGGACGGCATCACGTTGGACGTCGAGGGAAACAACCGCATCTACGTCCGCGGCATGGACAAACAGGTGGTCGGCCAAACGGCGGCCGAGATCAGGTCGGTGCGTCGGCCGAACGCCTACACCGGCAAAGGGATTCGATACGCGGGCGAGCATATCCGGCTGAAGCCGGGGAAGAGTGCGAGGAGAGTGCTCTAGCGATGGCACGAGCTAAAAACGGCTGGGCTCAACGACGGGTACGCCATCAGAGATTGCGCGTGCGGGTGCGCGGCACGTCCGCGAGGCCTAGGCTCGCGGTGTTCCGCAGCCTGCGCCATATCTACGCCCAGGTGATCGACGACACGACCGGAATCACGGTTGCGGCCGCTTCGAGTCAGGACGGTGAGGTCCGCAAGGAACGGGACGGGAAGCCGAAGGCCGAGGTGTCGAAGCTCGTAGGCGCTCTGGTTGCGCGGCGCGCCTTGGCGCGCGGGGTGTCGAAGGTGGTGTTCGATCGAGGCGGCTACAAGTACCACGGCCGTGCCAAGACTCTGGCAGAGGCCGCTCGCGAGGGAGGGCTGGAACTGTAATGACGATGCAGGGGAGGCGGGACTACTCGAGCCGCTCTAATTCCATGCCGGGCGAATCCATGCTCGACGAGCGGGTGGTGAGGATCTCCCGCGTGTCAAAGGTCGTCAAGGGCGGCCGCCATTTGAGCTTTAACGCGGTGGTCGTGGTGGGCGATGGCGACGGACACGTGGGCGTTGGCATGGGCAAGGCTGATGCCGTACCGGACGCGGTCCGAAAAGGCGCCACCAACGCGCGCAAGAACATGATCACGGTCCCGTTGAGCCAGACGACGATCCCACACGAGGTGACCTCGGTCTACGGAGCCTCGCTCGTGATGATGCGGCCGGCTCCCCAGGGGACCGGAGTAATCGCCGGGGGAGCGGTCAGGGCCGTCGTGGAGTTGGCCGGGATCAAGGACATCGTCACAAAGATCCGGCGCAGCACCAATCCCGTCAACTCCGCCAAGGCGGCTCTGAAGGGGCTGGCCACGCTTCAAGACCCGGAGCGGGCGCTGATGAGACGAAGGCGAGTCGCGCAGGGCGATTCCCCGGGCGGCGGCGGCGCGCCGGGAACAGGGTAGCGCGATAGTACGATGGCCAAGATCACGGTGACCTGGAAGAAGAGCACGATAGGATTTCCTCAAGATCAGAGGCGGACGATCGCCGGCCTCGGGCTGAGGAGACTGCATCACACCGTCGAGCACGAAGACACTCCCGCTATTCTGGGAATGGTCAACAAGGTCCGACACCTCGTCGAGGTATCGCCTGTGCAAGACGAGAAGTAGGAAAAGATGGGACAACACGATATGAAGCCGCCCAAGGGAGCCAGGAAGTCCCGCAAGAGAGTGGGGCGCGGCGACGGCAGCGGTCGCGGCAGCTATTCCGGCAGGGGCATGAAGGGGCAGAACTCGAGAAGCGGCGGCGGAGTCCGCCCAGGGTTCGAAGGCGGCCAGCAGCCGCTCATTACCAGGCTGGACAAGCTCCCGGGATTCACGAACATATTTCGCAGGGAGTTCAGCGCCATCAACGTCGACGAGCTCGCCGCGTTTCCCGCCAACAGCGAGGTGACGCCGCAGACGCTGGTCGAGAGCGGGGTGGTACGCGACTTGCGCAAGCCGGTCAAGATACTGGGCCGGGGAGACATCGAGCGGGCGCTGGTCGTCGAGGCGAACCGATTCTCCGGCTCGGCCCGACGCAAGATAGAGGCTGCCGGCGGCTCGGTCAGGGAGATCGGCTAGTGGTCCGCCAGGCGCGGGGGTCTTCGCCCGAACTATCGAGACCCCAGCTCATCCAGTCGATGATCGACGCGATGCGCGTGCCGGACCTGCGCGCGAAGATACTGTTCACCCTCGCGATGCTCACGGTGTTTCGGTTCGTTGCGCACGTGCCGGTGCCGGGAGTCGACATCCAGGCGCTGAACCAGGCCTTCCAGCAGCAGGCGCTGCTCGGGTTCCTCGACCTGTTCAGCGGCGGAGCGCTGTCGAGGATGAGCGTCGCAGCTCTCGGGGTCTATCCCTATATCACCGCGTCGATCGTGATGCAGATACTCGTCCCGGTGATCCCGAACCTCAAGGCGTTGAGTCAGGAGGGTGAGTACGGGCGCCAACGCATCAATCAGATCACGCACTGGCTGACGGTCCCGATCGCCTTCTTCCAGTCGGTCGGGCAGCTCTCGCTGCTGAGGCAGTCGGGAGTGCTGCCTCAGAGCGACTTCGGTCTGAACCTGCCGACCGTCGCCATGGTGCTGTCGATGGTCGCGGGGACGATGTTTCTGGTCTGGCTCGGGGAGCTGATCACGGAACGCGGTCTGGGCAACGGGATATCGCTGATCATATTCGGGGGGATCGTGGCCGGGTTCCCGAGCCTCCTGGGCCAGGGATTCCTCGAGCGGGACGCGGCCGGCGGCCTGCTCCTGCTGGCGGTTTTCGGCTTCGGGATCATCTACTTCATAGTGCTGTTCACCGAGGCACAGAGGCGGGTCCCAGTGCAGTACGGGCGCAGCGTCTACCGCGGCGGACGGATGCAGCGTCAGACAGGCGCCACGTTCCTCCCGTTGAGAGTCAACTCGGCGGGGATGATCCCGCTGATCTTCGCGTCCTCGGTCATAATCCTGCCCATCACGATAGCCAGCTACTTCAGGAATCCGCTGAGCGACAACATCTTCGTCAGGACGTCCCAGTGGCTGGCGGACGGGCTGGACCCGGTGCGCTTCCCGTACCACGCGGCCGTGTTCCTGTTGGTTGTCTTGTTCACGTTCTTCTACACGATGATCGTGTTCCAGCAGCAGAACCTGTCGGAGAACCTGCAGAGGAACGGGGGATTCATACCGGGCATACGTCCGGGGCGACCGACGCAGGAGTACCTGACCCGGGTCATCATGCGGATCACCTGGGGCGGGGCGCTGTTCCTGGGCACCGTGTCGATTCTGCCATTCTTCATCACGCAGGCGACCGACGTTCGAGCGCTGACGATCAGCAGCTTCAGCCTGCTGATCATGGTGGGCGTTGCGCTGGACACGATGCGCCAGCTCGAAGCGCAGCTCCTGATGCGGAACTACGAGGGCTTCATCCGCTAGTGGACGCAAGGTGCCGGGGAACGGGAAAGAGACTTTCTTGAAGGTGATTTTGCTGGGGCTTCCCGGCGCCGGCAAAGGCACGCAGGCGAGCCTCATGTCGGACGCCTTCGGCATGCCGAAGGTGTCTTCAGGCGACCTGTTCAGAGACCATCAGCAACGGAATACCGAGCTGGGGCAGTTGGCCCGCTCCTACATGGAGCGGGGCGTGCTGGTCCCAGACGATGTCACGATCGAGATGGTGATGGACTGGATCGACCGCGAGGCCGGTTCGGGCGGCTTCCTGCTGGACGGCTTTCCGCGTACGCGGGGACAGGCGGCGGCGCTGGACCGCGCGATGGATGCCAGGGGCGGGATAGACAGGGCGATATATATCAGAGTGTCGCAGGAAGAGTTGATAGGGAGGCTCTCGAACCGCCTCCTGTGCGCGGACTGTCAGGCGCCTCATAGCGCCCACGGACCCGACGCGGCGAATGCTTGCACTCGCTGCGGCGGCAGCCTGTATCAGCGCGAGGACGACAAGCCGGACGCAGTGAGAAAGCGGATCGAGGTCTATATGGAAGAGACGGCGCCGCTGATAGACCACTACCGCGACCTCGGCATACTCGAAGAGGTCGAGGGTGAGGGGTCGGTCGAGGAAGTGCAACGGGGCCTGGCCGCACGGATCGACGCGGCACGGAGAGGTCGTAGATAGATGGTGGGCGCGGCTGTGCTATCATGTTCCGGCTTCCGCCCAAGCTGTGGATGGGCGAACGTCACAAGAAGGGCAAGTTGAATACAAACCTGAACGCCGGCAGCCACAACGGCATCACAATCAAGTCGAATCGAGAGTTGGCGCACATGCGTGAGGCCGGCAGCGTGGTCGCGCGCACAAAGGTCAAGCTCATGGACGCTATTCGTCCTGGAGTGACGACGGCAGAGCTCGACCGACTGGCCGAGAAACAGATTCGGGACATGGGCGCCACGCCTTCGTTCAAAGGCTACACGGCCGGCGGACCGACGCCGTTCCCGGCGACGATCTGCGTGTCGATCAACGAAGAGATAGTCCACGGCATACCGGGCGGCCGGGTGCTGAGAGAGCGAGACGTAGTCAGCGTGGACGTCGGTGCCACGGTGAACGGGTTCCACGCCGACAGCGCGTTTACGGTAGGCGTCGGCGCCATATCCGACGAAGCACAACGTCTTGTGGATACGACGAGGGAGTCGCTCGCAACGGGTATTTCGCGGGCGAGAGCCGGCGGGCGAGTCGGCGACATATCGGCCGCGGTGCAGCAGTATGCTGAGTCTCGCGGCTACGGAGTCGTGCGGCAGTACGTGGGGCATGGGATCGGGCGCGCCCTGCACGAGGACCCGCAGGTGCCAAACTACGGCAGAGCCGGACGGGGCCCGGCGCTCCGCCTGGGCATGACGCTGGCCATAGAACCTATGCTGAATCTCGGCACGTGGGAGACCGTCCAGCTGGACGACGGGTGGACGGTGGCGACCGCGGACGGCGAGTTGTCGGCCCACTTCGAGGACACGATAGCGATAACGCAGAACGGCTCGGAGGTACTTACGGCCGTCTGACCGCGGCCGACACCGATATGCCCAATAAAGAAGGCATCGAGGTCGAAGGTAAGGTGATGGAGTCTTTGCGCAACGCCACCTTTAGGGTGGAGTTAGCCAACGGCCACAAGGTGTTGGCCCACCTGTCGGGCAAGGTACGCATGAACTACATACGGGTCCTGCCGGGCGATAGGGTTCTCGTCGAGCTTTCGCCGTACGACCTGACGCGCGGCAGGATTACCTACAGGTTCAGATAAGGGTTGTCCAGGACGCACAATGAAAGTCTCAGCTTCGGTCAAGAAAAGATGCGCGAATTGCCGCATAGTCCGGCGTCACGGCAAAGTCTTGGTGACGTGCGACAACCTGCGGCATAAACAACGACAGGGATAACCGCCCGCTGGCGGGAGGTGCAGCATGGCTTTGATTTCCGGTGTGAACATTCCAGACAACAAGCGAGTTGAGATATCGCTGAGGAGCATCTACGGCATCGGCCCCGCCCAGGCCGCGGACGTAGTGGACAAGGCCGGCATCGACGGCAACCCTCGGGTCCAGGAACTTAGCGAGACGCAGTTGGGGCGGATCAGAGAAATTATCGACCGCGAGAAGATCGTCGAAGGCGACCTGCGGCAGGAAACGAATATGAACATCCGCAGGCTGGTCGATATAGGCACGTATCGGGGGCTTCGTCATCGGCGCGGTCTGCCGGTGAGAGGCCAGCGGACGCGAACGAACGCCAGAGCCAAGCGGGGCCGCAGGATACCGGTGGCGGGCCGCAGGCACTCGGTGGCGCGGAAGTAAAGACGGGACGAGTATAGGACGGGGGAGATCATCCATGGCGGCCAGACCCAGAACAAGGCGGCGTGAGCGGAAGTCCGTCGCCGTTGGACGTGCGTACGTCCAATCGACATTTAACAACACTCTGATCACCCTGACGGATGCTCAGGGCAACGTGCTCGCATGGGGCAGCGCGGGAACGGTGGGATTCAAAGGGTCCCGCAAGTCGACCGCGTTCGCCGCACAGCGCGCCGGCGAGGAAGCCGCCCGCAAGGGGGCTGAGCACGGCCTGAGGCAGGTCGACGTTCTCGTCCGGGGCCCCGGGGCCGGTCGTGAGGCGGCGATCCGCGCCCTGCAGGCGTCAGGAATCATGGTCACAAGCATTCGAGACGTTACCCCAATCCCTCACAACGGGTGCAGGCCCTCGAAGCGGAGGCGTGTCTAGTCCCGTGTCGACTACCGCCCAAGAACAGAGTTCCCCAGCGTTGTCGGCGCGTAGCGTGGGCGGTCTCCTGGACGAGACCGTCACAATCTACTTTCGCCACTTCTGGCGGTTTGCCAAGCTGGCCGCGTTGATTCACCTGCCGGCCGGGGTCGTTTCGGTCCTGTTGCTGGAGTTGCTCCGCGAGCCGCAGTTTGCGGACGCGCCGGCGCTCGTGCTGGACGCCTTCGTGGGTACGTTCGCCGCCGTCTTTCTGTACGGTGCGGCGGTCACGGCGGTCGGTCAACACTATATGACCGGCAACATCGGCCTCCGGAGCTGCTACCGGAGAGCGTGGTGGAAGGTAATGTCCCTGGCGGTGATCGCGACGGTCGCCGCACTCTTCGCGCTGTTGCCGCCGGTAGCCACCTTTGTGCACGACAAGCCGTCTATTGTCGGGGCCGCCGTCCCCGTTCTGATCGGGGCTTTCGTGCTCGTGATCTACTGGTCGCTTGCTGTGCAGGTCGTAGTCATCGAAAGCTATCGACCGGTGGACGCCCTGCGCCGCAGCACTTCCCTGATCAGGGGCAGTTGGTGGCGAATCTGCGGATTTACGGTCATCGTGGGACTGATAGCTACCGGAATCAGGGTAGTAGCGATAGTCCCTGTCATGTTGATTGCAGCAGCGTTTGGTGTGGAGCAGACGTCCGACGCAGGGCACCGAATACTGTCGCTCGGCGGAGTGGTGGTAGGCATATTCGTCCTGCCGGTACTCTTCATAGCCGGTACATTGGTCTACTACGATGTAAGAATCAGGAAGGAGCAGTTCGATCTCACGGTACTGCGCCGCGAGATGGGGCTGGCTGCCTCGTGAAAACGGCTCTAAGCGGATGATCGGGAGTCCATCTATCCCGTCTACGGCCTGAGGAGGCCTTGAGACCGAACCCATGGCACGTTACATAGACCCCGTTTGCCGCCAGTGCAGGCGCATTGGCGAAAAGCTGTACCTGAAAGGCGAGCGCTGCTACACGCCGCGTTGCGCCGTCGAGAGACGAAAGCGGCCGCCTGGGGAGCATATCCCGAGACGCCGCCGAGTGTCGGAGTGGGCCCTGCAACTGCGCGAGAAACAAAAGGCGCGCTGGACCTACGGCGTCCTGGAGCGGCAGTTCCGCAAGTACTTCGATGCCGCCCGGTCGCAGCCCGGGGTTACGGGCGACCTGCTCCTGCAGCAGCTCGAGCGGCGGCTGGACAATGTAGTCTACCGGCTGTCGTTCGTCGACTCCCGTAAGCAGGGCAGACAGATGGTGAATCACGGCCACTTTCGGGTCAACGGCCGGAGGCTTGACATCCCGTCCTATCAGGTCAAACCCAACGACGAGATCGCCTGGAGTGGCGCGAACGGGTCGTTGCCGGCGTTCGCCGAGGTTCTCACGGACGGCGCACCGAAACGCGCGGTCCCGCTCTGGTTGAAGCTGAACGTCGACCAGATGACCGGAGAGGTGCTGTCGATGCCGGACATCTCCGAGATTGAATCGGCGATAGACGTACGGCTAATCGTGGAGTTCTACTCGAAATAGCTGGCGCCGCGTCAAGCTCAATAGTTACAAAAAGAGGACGACTCTGCAGGAGTATTCCACCCAATGTTGAATTTCGAGACATTCGTTCCACAGGACGTGGCCGAGGACGTCCTGGAGCCGGCTCCGTCTCCTGAGATCACGGTGATAGAGGCGGATGACAACTATGGGAAGATCGCCGTCGAACCGCTTCCCCAAGGCTTCGGAATGACCTTGGGCAACCCGTTGCGGCGCGTGCTGTACGGCTCTCTGTCCGGTACGGCTGTTACGTGGGTCAAGATCGAGGGAATACTCCACGAGTACGCCACGATCCCCAGCGTCAAGGAAGAGGTGTCGGAGCTGCTGATGAACATCAAGAGTATTCGCCTTCGCACAGAGGTGGATACCCCGGGCAAGCTTCGACTGGAGGTGGCCGGACAGGGAGAGGTGAGCGCCGGCGACATCATGTCGTCGTCCGACTACGAGGTGGTCAACCCTGAGCTGCATCTGGCTACGCTGGATAAGGAAGACGCGAAGCTCTCGCTCGAGCTGAACGTCGAGAGCGGGACCGGCTACGCGGAGGCTTCCCGCGGAGAGGGCCTTCCCATCGGCGTCCTTCCGGTGGACGCGATATTCACTCCGATCAGGAAGGTCAACTACTCCGTGGACGACGTCAGAGTCGGGCAGCGCACCGACTTCGAGCGACTTACCATGGAGGTCTGGACCGACGGCTCCGTCGATCCGATGGAAGCGCTGAGGCGGGCGGGGAGTATCCTGGTCGAGCGCTTCTTCCTATTCTCCAAGGCGCAGAAGGCGGACGAGGATGGCGTGATGGCGCCGGCGATAACGCAGTGGATCTCGCCCGAGCACTACAACATTCCGGTGGAGCGGCTCGAGCTGTCGTCGCGGACGTTGAACTGCCTGAAGCGAGCCGGCATCGACAAGGTGGGGCAGGTGCTGGAGATGAAGAAGCCGGACCTGCTGGAGATCAGAAACTTCGGCGAGAAGTCGCTGACGGAGTTGTATGCCCAGCTCCGGGAAATGGACCTGCTGCCCGCGGAGCTCGACCCCGACCTGCAGCAGGACGTCGAAAACGAAGACGAGAGCGGTGACGAAGGCCTGATCGAGGTCGTGGCCGACGGCGCCGCTTCCGTAGAGCAGGTGGAGTAACGGTGAGACACAAGATAGCCGGTCGGAAGCTGTCGCGTCATACCGCGCCCCGCATGGCCATGCTCCGCACGGCCGTGACGGACCTGTTGCGCCACGAGACGCTTCAGACTACCGACGCCAAAGCAAGAGAGATCCGGCGGATGGCCGAAAAGATCATCACCAAGGGCAAGCGAGGAACGCTGCACGACCGGCGTCAGGTTGCGGCGGTGCTGACCGACGAGGACATCGTGCGCAAGCTCTTCGACGAGCTGGCCGCACGGTACGAGGACAGGCCGGGCGGGTACACGCGGATGATCAAGCTGGGCAACCGGAACGGAGACGCCGCGCCGATGGCCATCGTGGAGCTGGTATCGTAGGAGTGCGAGCGGTCGGGCCGATACGGCCGAATAGGGTGCGGCGCCATGCGGCTTGCCCTGATGGTGGAGTACGATGGCACTGACTACCACGGGTTCCAGTACCAGGTCAACGCCCGCTCGATACAGGAGGAGTTGGAGAAAGCCATTCATCGATTCACAGGTGAGCGAGTCCGGGTCAAGGGGGCCGGCCGCACGGATGCCGGAGTACATGCAAAGGGTCAGGTTGTGGCCTTCGACACCTGCTCCGAACATCCTGAGGAAGTCTTCCTGAGGGCGCTCAATCACTATCTGCCGTGCGACATCGTCGTGCGGAAGGTGTGCTCCGTTCCCGGCAGCTTCGATCCTCGACGGATGGCAACAAGTCGAAGATACTCATTCACGATCGACAACGGACCGGTACGGTCGCCTCTGACGAGGCGCACGAGCCACCACGTCCGAACCCCGCTCGACGTCGGCAGGATGCGAAGAGCGGCGCGCCACTTTCTCGGCCGCCACGACTTCGCCCGCTTCGCGGGCCGGCCGGACAGGGAGGACGCCAGTACCGTCAGGCAGATCGCCGAGCTCACAGTGCGGCGGAGCGGCCGCATGGTGATGCTGGACGTGGAGGGTAGCTCGTTCTTGCCGCATCAGGTCAGGAGGATGGCCGGAGCGCTGGTCGACGTGGGACATGGAAGGCTGACACCGGCACAGGTGAAGGGGATGCTGGACGGAAACGAAGTCGGCGCGGTCGCCGGCTCGCTGCCGCCGCAGGGCCTGTGCCTGCTGAGCGTAGAATACGGGAACCTGTCAATGGAAGAGGATTTCGGAAATGGTAACAACTAGAGGACGGATGCGTGTGAAGCCGTCCCGGGTCGAGGCCGAGTGGCACGTCGTGGACGCCGAGGGACAGACTCTCGGCAGGGTGTCGAGCGAGATAGCCGTGCTGCTTCAGGGCAAGCACAGGCCGTCCTACGTGCCGTATATGAACACCGGGGACTTCGTCGTAGTCATCAACGCCGAAAAGGTTCGGGTCACGGGCAAAAAACTGGAAGACAAGAAGTACTACAGGCATAGCGGCTACCACGGCGGACTGACCGAGCGGAAGCTGTCGGACGTCCTGCGCACGGATCCCACGCATGCAATGAAGCATGCCGTCAAGGGGATGCTGCCCAAGAACAGCGTCGGCCGCCGGATGTTGTCGCGCCTAAAGCTGTATTCGGGAGACTCTCATCCCCACGCCGCGCAGATCAACTACGGCGCCAGTCGCCGCATGAGTACGGATGGCGCCGCAAAGGAAACCGAGTCGGAGGAGGCGTAGTTGAACGAACGTACCTACTACTACGGGACGGGCCGGCGTAAGACATCCGTGGCCCGAGTCCGGCTCTTCATGGAGAGCGGGCCGATAGTCATCAACGGCAAGCCGATGGAAGAGGTGTTCGGCTGGATGCCGTGGCGTGACATCGTCATGGAGCCGTTCCAGGCAACGGAGTCCGAGGGCAGGTTCAGCGTGGTGGCGAAGATCTCCGGAGGCGGAGTCGTCAGTCAGGCTGGCGCCCTCAGGCACGGCATCGCCCGGGCGATGCTCGTGGCCGACCCCGAGCTCAGGACCAGGCTCAAGCGGGCCGGCCTGCTCACTCGAGACTCCCGGATGAAAGAGCGGAAGAAGTACGGCCTCAAGCGCGCGAGAAAGGCAGAGCAGTACTCGAAGCGCTAGGCGACCTGGGGGGGGGGTAAAAGCCCCTGCTTGCCGTTCGATAGGCCCCTACGGCTGCTGAAGTAGCTGTAGGGTGTTGCCGTCCGGGTCCGAGAAGGTCGCGACCCATCCGCCCCAATGCTCCCGCTCCGGCTCCCGCTCCAGGACGACGCCTCTCTCCCTGAGCAGCTCGCACTGGGCGTGGATGTCGTCTACGCCCAGGTTGATCATGATCCTATGCGGCTCGGCCGTCCTGCCTGCGACGCGGGAGTGCGTGCCGAGTCCCAGCCGCACGTCTCCCCATCTGAAGGAGACGAAATTCGGCCTGACCGAGTGCGGCGTCAATCCCAGGACGTCCCGGTAGAACCGGAGCAGGCGCTCCAGGTCGTCGGTCCAGACGATGACGCCGGCGAGTCCCTCGATCATGCGCGGCACTCCGGAGCGGCCCGTCGACAACGAAACCGTTGGATCGGCGGGCGCCCGCGCCTTGTGCCCCGCGGGATCGGGAGTATAATGCTATACAGAGACCCGTGGTGGGGACGACAGTTTGGGCGGTGGGGTCTTGAGAAAGGAGGTGCTGCGTTGGATAGTAGTAGTCGGAGGTGTTCCGGATAGGTGTTCTCCGGAACGCCTCTCTGATAGGCCCCGCCTCGGCGGGGCCTATCTATTTTCGCCGCGGCGCGAGCGCGGATGGCCACTACGCCATCCCCCCCAGCAGCGCCTCGCGCACCAACTCCATCGCGTTCAGGCTGAGGCGGGTGCGGTCCGGAACGCTGCGTCCGGCCGAGTTGTAGGACAGCGTTCTGACAGTCCCGCCATCGGTGACCGAGATGCAAGTCCGGCCCCGCGCCAGGTTCTCAGCGCTGTCAGACTCGTCCGGCACGCCGTGCAGCGCGAGCCCGATGTCGGCCCCGGTGCGCTCTCTCATTGACCGCGCCAGCTCGTCGGTGAGGCTGGCGGGGTCGCCCATCAGCTCGTCAATCGTGCCTGCGGCTGTTGACGATCCTGCGATGAGGCGTCGTATGGACGCGGGTCCGCCGCCGATCACGGCCTCCACGAACCCGTCCGGGCTGGCCCGCTGGATCCGCCCAGCCAGCATCCCCCCGGTGACGTCTTCGTAGACGGAAACGGTCTTGCGGCCCTCGCCCAGCAGCGCCGCGACCGCGTCCTCCATCGAGTCGTCGTCCGAGGCGAAGACGTGCCGCCCGAGCAGGCTTCTGACCTCCGCCTCGACGGGCTCGATCATCTCGGCCGCCGCTTCGAGACTGGGGGCCTTCGCGGTGATCCGCACGTCGACCTGGCCCGGGTGCGCCAGCACGCCAACGGTTGGATTCCTGGAGTTGGCGATCAGATGGCCTACCAGGTCGTCGACGGCGCTCTCGCCCATCCCCGCGACCTTGAGGATGCGGTGTGTGATGAGCTCGGAGAGGTCGAACTTTTCCCGCAGGTACGGCGCGACCCTGTTGTCGAACAGCCACTTCATCTCGACTGGCACGCCGGGCAGCGAGAAGACGATGCCGCGAGAGTCCTCGACGATGAAGGACGGCGCGGTGCCATTGGGATTCTCGACGGGTATGGCCCCCTCTGGGATGTAGGCCTGCCGCTCGTTGTTCCTGGTCATCACGAACCCGCGGCTGCGGAACCGCTTCTCGATCTGCTCCAGAAGATCCGGATCGAGCACCAGCTCCAGGCCGGTGACTTCGGCCACGATCTCGCGCGTCAGATCGTCCTGAGTGGGACCGAGTCCGCCACTGGTGACCACGATGTCGGACCGGTCAAGCGCCCGGCCGATCACCTCTTTCATGCGGCCGGGGTTGTCGCCGACGACGGTCTTGTAGTACATGTCGACGCCCAGCGCGGTCAGGCGCTCCGCCATCCACGCTGAGTTTGTATCGACGATCTGGCCGAGCAGCAACTCCGATCCTATGGCTACTATCTCCGCGGTGGCCAATGTTCGCTCCTCCAATCTCCATGCCGACGCCGGGTCGGGGAGAGACCACCGCTCCGGCGCGGCGGTCGGCCGCTCGTAGTTCCGCAGGTGTCCTCGGCGCTGGCTCCCGTACGCCTTGTCTCCGCGCTATGGGCCGATTTCGTACTGCGGTCGGCCGCCGGTTCAGCCGTGCTTGTCTCTGAGTATGTCAGCGCCGTCGCAGAGGGCCTTGAGCTTCAGGTACGCCTCGTCGAGGTCCGCCGGGTTGGCGCTGGATGGGGAGAAGCCGCAGTCGGGGTTTAGAGTAAGGCGCTCTTTCGGAACGTACTCCATCGCGGCCTCCGTCCTGGCTACCACGTCCTGAGGCGACTCCACGTGTGGATCGGTGTGGTCGATCACGCCGAGGCCGAGGACCTTGCCCTCGGGGAACCGCTTCAATACCTCGATTCCGCCGGCGTCCGGGGTGGCGAACTCCATCGCGAACCTGTCGACGTTCATCTGCCCGAGGGCGTCCATAATCAGGTCGTAGGGCCCGGTCGTGGCGTGTTCGCGGTTGAAGTGGGCGTGGCACATGTGGACGCTGATGGACAGGTCGTCGACGCCCTCAACGGCGCCGTTGACCGAGGATACCGACATCTCGAGCTCGCCGTCGACGTCCACGATGCCCTGACCCTCTCTATAGGCGGGGTCGACCAGCAGGGCCAGCCACGGGTCGTCGAGCTGCACGGCGTCGACGCCGGACTCGGCCAGCGCCCGCAGCTCGCCGCGTACTATCGGGATGCAGTCCTCCATGAACTCCCGGCGCGTCGGGTACGCGGAGGTCGAGTGCTCGGGGCTCCACATACGCCTGGCGACGGTGTACGGGGATGGGACCGCGACGATGGTCTTGGCGGCTGTGTGCGCACGCAGGAACGACGCTTCGGCCACCGCGATCGGACGCCGCTGCTCCAGCTTCCGCACGACGGCGGGGTACGGCATCCGCGACACCGTAGACGCCCTGGTGGAGATCAAGTCGTCCTCGAAGCCGTCGACGGCCTCGGAGAAGACCTTGACGTAGCTCTCGCGCCGCCACTCGCCGTCGGATACGTAGTCGAGCCCGGCGCGCTCCTGCAACCGGACCGCGAATGGGATGGCGCTGTCGAGCAGCCTGTCGGCCTCCTCGTCGGAGATGCGGCCCGACTTTCGGTCTTCTATCAGCTCTCGGAGCCACTCGTGCCTGGGCAGACTGCCCACGACCAAGGTCGGGAACAGCCGTCCGGCAGCCGCTTCTGCCATGTCGTCCTCCTATGAGCCGGACTCTTCCGGTCTTTTGCTCGTCGGTGCCGCCTGGCCGCCTAGAACGGCTGGATCGTGCCGCTCTTCCAGCGCGCGACCGCTGCCTCGGCCCGCGGGCTGATCGCCCTCTGCACGGTGACGTCGATCAGGGCGGGCAAGCCGGACGACAGCGCCCTCTCGATCGCGCCCGAGAGCTCTTCCGGCCGGTCGACGTGCTCGCCGTACCCGCCGAGGGCGGTGACCATTCGATCGTACCTCGCCGGCAGCAGGTCTGTGGCGACGGGCTTGCCGTACACGCCGAGTTGGATCTGCCGGTCTATGCCCCACGCGGCGTCGTTTCCCAGGATACCGACGATGTTCAGGCCGTGTCTGACGGCGGTATCGTACTCCATTGCGTTGAACCCGAAGCCGCCGTCGCCGGTCAGCAGGAAGACCCGCCTGTCCGGATGCGCGACCTTGGCCGCCAGGGCCATCGGCACGCCGATGCCCAGCATCCCCAGCGACGACACGTAGAGCCAGCTTCGCGGCCACCTCGCCGGATGGAAGGCCCGGCCGAAGTGGCAGTAGTCGCCTCCGTCGAACACGAGAAAATCGTCGGGCCGCAGGAACGACTCGAGCACCTTGTGCACCTTCATCGCGTGCATCGGGACTTCGTCCACAGCCAATGTCTCGAGCCACTCTCGCTGGGCGCTCCGCTCCGCCTGCAGCTCTTCCATCCAGGCGAGCCGCGGCCAGGTGTGCCGGGACGCCTCCGCCGCCATCTGGTCGACCACTGAGGCGACGTCCCCGACTATGCCGATAGCGGGCGGTCGGTTGCGGCCGATCTCCTCCGCCGACGGGTCCACCTGGACCAACGCGGCGCCATGGGCGATGGTCGGCGGCATTGCGTAGCCCAGGATGATGTCCTGCTTCTTGCCGAGCAGCAGCACAGCGTCGGCGGAGCCCGACAGCCGCGCGGCGCGGTTGAGCCCGTTGTCGAAGAAGCCCGCGCTGTTCGGGTGGTCGTCGGGCAGAAGTCCCCGTGCGCCGCCCTCGGTCATCACCGGAATCCGCGTCGTCTCGGCCAGGCGCCTGAGAGCCTCCCCCGAGTCCGAGTATGCCGCTGCTGTGCCCGCGATGATCAGCGGCCTCGTGGCCTTTCGAAGCAGGGCCACCGCGTCCTCGACGAGACTCGGGTCACCCTGAGTCGGCTGCGCGACGGGCCGTCCCGTGTCGTGAAATGAGACCTCGTCCTCGGCGACGGTCTGCTCCTGCACGTCGATGGGAATCGTGAGGTGCACGGGGCCGCGTCTGCCGGCGTAGGCTACCCGGAGCGCCTGGGCGACCATCTGGGGAATGCGCCGTATGTCCGACACCATCCACGCCTCTTTGGTGGTGGGAAGCGCCATTCCGACCTGGTCGATCTCCTGCATCGCTCCGCGTCCCAGCTCCGGCAGGGGAGCGGAGCCGCTGATAGACAGCAGCGGGCTCTCCGTGTGCATGGCGTTGCTGAGGCCGGGGATAGCGTTGGCGAAGCCCGGGGTGGTGTACATCGCGACGCCTGGGCCGCCGGTAATCCGGCCCCACGCGTCGGCCATGTGCACCGCGCCCTGCTCGTGGCGGGTGTCGATGAACCGGAAGCCCATGTCGTCCATGACGTCGAGCAGCGGCAGGACGTGGTCGCCGGCGAGGGTGAACACGGTGTCGACGCCCGCTCGCCGAAGCGCCGCGCCGACGAGCTGACCTCCGGTCAGCCTAGCTGTAGGACACACTCAGACCCTCCTATACGCTCATGGAGACCGTTCGCGTTCGGATCGCTCGGGATGACGGCATGGCCGCGACTGTCGATACGCTCCGACCGCTTGCGAACGGGCTTGGTGGATGGCATCGGCCACATTCTAGCCGGGGCCCGTGGGCTGTCAAGCGACTTGGTCCTCCGTTCCGTCTGAGGGCCGCCGCGCCTGGGTCGATCCGGGTCGTTTCGGCGCCTTCGGGAGGCGTCTGCGGTGGGTCGCTTGCCGGCAGCCTGTACAGGGGGATGCGACGGGCGAATTTGGAGAACACCGGTTTGAAAAGAGTATTAGAAAATGGTAAAATTATGGCACCTTGGGAGCCTTGAAGTATCGTAGCTGTACAGCTACAAAGGTAACAGCGGTTATGAAGGTCCTCGCAGGTGTCCTTTCGACGGCCGTTTCGTTCCATCGAGACCCCAGGATTTCTGCCCCGGAAGCCCGGCCCGCGCCGGTAGTCTGACCACCCGGAGAGACTCATGGCGACAACGCAAATCAACAAAGAAACCCAGTCCTACAGCGCCAGCGACATTCAGGTGCTGGAGGGCATGGAGGCGGTCCGCCGCCGGCCCGGCATGTACATCGGCAGCACGGACCAGCGCGGACTCCACCAGCTCATCTACGAGGTCGTCGACAACGCCGTCGACGAGTACATGGCCAGCCGCGCGACGAAGGTGAGCGTGTGGATCGGGCCGGACGGCGAAGTCACGGTCGAAGACGACGGCGGCGGCATACCGACGGACATCCACAGCGCCACCGGTTTCTCGGCGGTCGAAACGGTTATGACGACGCTGCACGCGGGCGGGAAGTTCGGCGGAAAGGCCTATGCCGTCTCGAGCGGACTGCACGGTGTGGGCGTATCGGCGGTTAACGCGCTGTCGTCGCGCTTGAGGGTAGAGATCTATCGCGACGGCAAGTTCCACCACCAGGAGTTCTCCGCGGGCAAGAGCACCACCGAGCTCCTCACCCTGGACATGGACCCCTCGCTCAACGGACGGACGGGCACGACGGTCTCCTACATGCCGGACATGGAGATCTTCCCGGAGATCGTCTATGACTTCGCCGTGCTGACTCAGCGGTTCAAGGAGATGGCCTACCTGAACAAGGGGCTGGAGATACATTTCCGCAGCGACTGGCACGCCAGCCGACGGCCTGAAGACGACGAGAGCAAGTATGAGAAGACGTACCGCTCGGATGGCGGCATCTCCGAGTTCGTCACCGACCTGAACACCGACCGGATCGCGCTGCACAAGCCCCCGATCTACGCGGAGCGGCAGGTGGAAGGGACCAGGGTCGAGGCGGCGATGCAGTACAACGACACCTTCAACGAGCTGGTGTACTCCTTCGCCAACTGCGTCAATACGGCCGAGGGCGGCAGCCATCTGACGGGGTTCAGGGCCGCCGTGACTCGGGTGATCAACGACTACGGGCGCAAGCAAGGGCTGATCAAGGCCGGGGACCCCAACCTGTCCGGCGAGGCGACCCGAGAGGGTATGGCGGCCGCCGTGAGCGTTAAGCTGACCGACCCGCAGTTCGAGGGCCAGACGAAGGAGAAGCTCGGCAACCCCGAGGTGCGTAACCACGTGGAGACGGTCGTCGCCGAGGTGCTCCAGGTATACCTCGAAGACCACCCGCAGGACGGTCGCCGGATCATCGACAAGTGCACGACCGCCCAGCGGGCCCGTGACGCCGCTCGGAAGGCCCGAGAGTTGATCATACGCAAGAACGCGATGGACGGCGGCTCTCTGCCCGGCCTGCTTGCGGACTGCTCTGACCGCAACCCGGAGAACTGCGAGCTTTACATAGTGGAGGGCCCCTCGGCAGGCGGTACCGCGAAGATGGGCCGGAACCGGGCGTTTCAGGCGGTGCTGCCTCTGAAGGGCAAGATACTCAACGTCGAGAAGGCTCGCGAAGACCGCATGTTGGAGAACGCCGAGATACGTGCGCTCATCATCGCCCTCGGCGCCGGCGTCGGCGAGGACTTCAACACCGAAAAGCTCCGCTATCACCGCATCGTGATAATGACGGACGCCGACGTGGACGGCTCGCATATCCGTACACTGCTGCTGACATTCTTCTTCAGGAACATGAACCCGTTGATCACCAACGGTCACCTGTACATCGCCCAGCCGCCGCTGTACGGGGTCACGAGCGGCAGGTCGAGCTACTGGGCCGCCGACGAGGAAGAGCGCGAGGCGCTCCTGCAGAAGCTCAGCGCCAGGAAGAATGTCAACGTGCAGCGCTACAAGGGCTTGGGCGAGATGAACGCCACGCAGCTCTGGGAGACGACCATGGACCCGGAGCAGCGGACCCTTCGACGGGTTGACCAGCACGACGTGGGCGAGGCGGACCACATCTTCGCCCTGCTCATGGGCGACGTTGTCGAGCCCAGACGCAACTTCATCCAGGCGCACGCGCTGGAAGTGGAAAACATCGACACCTAACCCGCTCGTGGAGACTCTTGCGTAACTCCCTCTCCCTTGACGGGAGAGGGTTGGGGTGAGGGTGAAGGGCCAGCTTCCGCAAGCTGCCTCCCTCTATTCAGACGGGGCCTGGATTCCAGCTTTCGCCGGAATGACGGGTTATGCAAAGGTCTCCCCGTCCGGGGGAGCAGAGGCCGTAGCTGGGCCGCAGGCATTGTCCCAAGCCCCAAGGGCCCTTACTTCAGTCCCACAATCCGGTGCTGAAGTACCGCTCCCCGATGTCGTTGATGACGGTCACCATTACGCCGCCGCGGCTTTGCCTGGCAACCTGATAAGCGGCCTGGACGTACGCGCCGGTGGACTGCCCCGCGAAGATGCCGTTGCTCGCGAGCAGCCGAGACATCTCGCGGGCTTCGTCCACGTCGACCATGACCGTCTCGTCTACCACGCTCTCGTCGAAGGTGTCGGGGACGATATGGCCCTGCCCGAGCGGCTTGAGCCCCTCCACGCCGGGCCATTCGTCGAAATTGATCAGCACGACCCGCACGCCGGGTCTGGATTGCTTCAGTCTGCGGCCGACGCCTGTTATGGTGCCGCCGGTGCCGACGCCGGCGACGAAGTGGGTGATCCCCGGCGCCTGGCCGAGGATCTCCTCGGCAGTCGTGTCGTAGTGCGCCTGCGGATTGTTGACGTTGCTGTACTGGTCGCAGTAGAAGTAACGGTCAGGGTCGCTCTCGTAGCGGCGTTTGACCTCCCTCAGCGTCTCGTCGTAGCCCATCATAGGGTCGGTGAACACGATCTCGGCCCCGTGGGCCAGCAGCCGCCGCTTCCGCTCCTCGCTCGCGTTGGACGGCATCACGAGCTGGACCCGGTAGCCCAGCGTAGCGCCGATCATCGCGTAGGCGATCCCGGCGTTGCCGGACGTGGCGTCGATGATCGTCTTGTCCTTCGTGAGCTCGCCGGACAGGATCGCCTCGACCAGCATTCTGAGGACGGGCCGGTCCTTGATCGAGCCTCCCGGGTTGAGCTGTTCGGCCTTGACGTGAATCTCGGCGTCGCCAATGTCCAGCGGAAGATCGAGCTTGATCGTCGGCGTATTGCCGATTGCCATCAGCGGCGGGCGCTTCGCGATGAAGTCCTCGAACTCCTGAGACTGGGGCAACTGGGAGACCTCCTGCCACGGTCCCGCCCTGTCGATGCGAGGCGAGAACGGGCGGAAGCAGTATAGCCAGCCAGATACGCGCGCGGCAACAAGCCTGGCGCGCCGGCGGCGCCTTTCGGTTTTTCGCAAACCGCCCCGGGTAACTGTTCAGAGTTTCTCTGAGAATAACCCTTGGCCGACCTGACGTAGGGGCGGGTTTGCAACCCGCATTCCGGTGCTTGGCCGATCTGGCGTAGGGGCGGGTTTGCAACCCGCCATCCCAGTGCAGCCTCATTTTCGTCGTTGGCGAAAGTCCCCCGCCGAGTCCATCTCCTCGAGTCTGAACAGTTACGCCCCCGGCGGGCCCTTGCACTTAGCAGCACACCCGTGCTATTCTGCGCCCGTGGCAAGCACTCCCCAGCAGACAGTTCGAGCTCGCACACGCGCCCATGTCCCAGACGCGACGGTATACCAGTGTGCCACTCGGTCGCGCGACGTGCCGCCTCCGATACGGCGAGTCGCACACCGGTGTGCCATTTTCCGGCCAGATGTGCCAACGCCCAGATAGGGACGGCACAGAATGGCACAAAGTGGCACACTTTTCCCGAAATCGGACGCAGTCCGTAAGAGGGTCGTGAGAACAGTGGCGGCGGGCTTGACGATTCCGGATCGAGTGCACCTATGGTGAGGGTATGACCAAAGCAGCCATTGTCGAAGAGGAGCTGCGGTACAAGTTTCTGTACCAGGGACGACTGGCCCTGGCCTACAACAAGGGCTGCCTCGAGTGGGGCGACTTCTACCTGTCGCGGCCCAACTTCTATCCCGTGTACACCCCATGCGGCAGGGAAGTGACTACCAGCTCGTCTTACTTCCGCACCCACCACAAGTCCATCTTCTTCGGCCACGCCGACGTCAACGGCGCCAACTTCTACCATGACAACAACCCGACGCGCCCCGATCTCGGCGACATCGTCTTCGAGGGCGGACAAGTCGAGGAGTCGGGCGACTCGGTGACCATTCGCACGTCCAACGGCTGGGTCACCAAGAAGGGCGTGCGCAAGCTCTCTGAGAAGCGCGACATCACCTGGACGCC
The DNA here is from genome assembly GCA_965261815.1 of Dehalococcoidia bacterium. Taxonomy (GTDB): domain Bacteria; phylum Chloroflexota; class Dehalococcoidia; order Lucifugimonadales; family CAZENU01; genus CAZENU01. The sequence goes on along the minus strand of CBDHDR010000002.1, from coordinate 582,266 downwards.
CGGAGACCAGGTCCACGTGCTCGACGTAACCTCTGCGTTGGTCTCGGCGTCGGGCGACGTCACGTTCGACAAGGACACCCACTCGTACATAGGCGTAAGGATGGCGGACACCATAGACGTCGAGGACGGCGGCAGGGCGGTCAACTCCAACGGGGAAGAGAACGAGGCCGGTACGATGGACAAGTACGCCGACTGGGTCGACTACAGCGGCGTCGTCGCGGGCCGCGAGGTGGGCATCACTCTGATGCACCACCCTGACAACCCGCCGTCACCCTACTTCGTTCGGGACTACGGGACGATGTGCAGCAACTTCACGCTGCGCCATCCCTACGTTCTGAAGGCAGGCGACGAGCTTAGTCTGCGCTTCAGACTGCTGATACACACCGGCGGCCCCGACGACATCGACATCGCCGGATATCACGCCGCATACCGCCAGTCCTAGCAGGGCTTGGCGCGACGGGCCTAGAGGGTCTTTGCGAGGTGGTCGAAGGCGCCGACGCCGTGGAACTGGTGCGTCCCTTCGAACACCTCGAAACCAAGCCGGTCCTCCGCGCCCATGGCGCGGTACATCTCTCGCGCTTTGCCGACGGCGTATCGCGTCGCCTCGACGGGGAATATCCGATCGTCCGTGCCGGTCTCGACGAACAGCGAACGCGGCGCGATGAGCCCCGCCACGTCGTACATCTCAGCGTAACGGAGGATTCCCGGGATGTAGTTGTCGATGCAGTGTTGGATGCTGAATATGCTGTCGCGGAAGGTACAGAAGTAGCCGCTGACGACCGCCGCCTTCATCCTATGGTCCAGCGCCGCCGTGAAGAACGACGTGGCGCCTCCACCCGAAATGCCCATTACAGCCAGGCGATCGGCTTCGACCTCAGGCCGCGTCGCCAGGTAGTCGATGGACCGGATGGCGTCCCACACGCGCCAGCCAATCATCGTCTGACCCAGCAATAGTGCGGCCCCGGCGGCCGGCTGACACGAAGACGAGCCAGCACGGGCGGCGCGGGCCGCCGCGTCCCGGCGATGGCCGAAGCCGATCTGTTCGATGGCCAGCACCACGTAACCTCGCCTGACGCATTGAAGGGCGAAGTCCTTCTGATAGCCGCCCCGGCGCGACCTCATCGTCCCGTCTTCACGGATTCCGACGATATCGTCGACGCCGCGGCCGTGGCCGTGGAGGCACAGCACGGCAGGGGCCGGAGCGCGAAGCGGCTTGGGGGTGAGCAAGTAGCCGACCACCGTACTATCGGGTCGGCTCTGAAAGTAGACAGTCTCACGGGTGTAGGTCCGGAACTCGACCCTCTCCGTGACCCTGGGCAATAGCGGGCACGGCTCTGCCGGGAAACCGCCGATCAGATCCACCAGGCTGCTTCGCAGCTCCCGCTTCCATGCCTCGGCTTCCGCCCGGCCGGAGGCATGGAAGGCGAGTGTCCGCTCGCTATCGGCGTACGATGCCAGCAAGAAGTCCAGGGTGTCCAGTTGCTTTTCCATCCGTCGATGCCTTGTGTCTACGCCGCGTCGGCCCAGCTTGCGATGAACGACTCGGCGTCTACGCTGTCCGGAACCTCGTTGAAGTAGTAGTGCATCGGGCCCGACTGGAACGCGGGCTCGAACATCTCCACGTCGTCCTGGAGCGCCGCGTCGAGGCCCTCGAAGCGGCTCCACAGCGCCCGGGACTCCTCTACGCTGAAACGATCCGCGAACGCCGCACCCCAGTTCAGGGTGATCGGATGGTGGCCCTTAGCCCGGTCGAGCGTGGCCTGGGTGACCTCGAATTCCGGGTCCCGGAGCGCGCGGACGTGCAGCGCGGCTTTCGACAGATAGATGGCCAGCACCGTCTTGCCGCTCGGTCCGGCGTCCGGCTGCAGCGTCTCGACACCGGCCCGGTATGCGTCGACGTCGCGGTCGATGACCGCTCTCAGCGTCGCCTCGGTGACATCCTGCATGCTCAGGCTTCGGGCCGCGAACGACTCGAACTTGCCACGGGCCTCGGCCGAGAGGCTCTCCGTGAAGCCGAGGTTCGGGTAGGCGCCGTATATCGCGTGACCGCCGTGTAGGGTGCGCCGCGTCCTGGTCGTGTAGTTGCTGCCGGTGTGGATGAGGAAGTTGCTGTAGATTACGGCGTCGCCGGCCCTCAACTCGACCGAGATGCCGGTGGAGACCGGCGCTTTCAGGTCGGCGTGGAGCTCGGCGTTCTCCCCCTCGGTGTTGCGGCGCCGGTGGCTGCGGGGAACGACCCAGAGGACGTTGTCGTCGTACATGGGCACGTTCCACTGCGTGTACCGGGGACCGTTCTCGGTGAAGTCGGCCGCCAGCGCGTCCATGGGGGCCATGTCCACGGGGTGGACGTCGCGGTGCCATCCCGTACCGCCCGGATGGTCCCGCACCGGATTGCACATCATCATCATCTGGGTGACGTTGGGCTCCGGGTTGCACAGCAGCCGGCTCGCCGTGTCGAGCGTCTCGTCGGCGACCCAGAAGTCCTCGATGACGTTGGACGTCTCCTCGTCTATGAGCCCGGGCCACTCGAAGAACACGCGAGGCTGTCTGTGGGTCTCGTACACGCCGCCTGGAGGATCGTCGGGCCCCCGCTCGCGGGCCCAGGCAACCTTCTGCCGCTCCAGTACTTTTTCGCAGCTCGCCCGCATCGACTCCATCTTGTCGGCGGGGATGAAGTCCCGGAGTATCAGATAGCCTTGGTCGATGAACCGGTCGCGGTCTACTTTCATGGCGTCGTCCTCCAAATCGGTGTTGGGCTGCCCATGTCGGAGCTTCAGGAGACGGGCGGGCGGCGATTGTCCCACGGGCGGGCGCGCTCGAATGCGGCGGATGCCGCGAGGATCGTCGCCTCGTCGCCCGGGCGTCCGATGACGTGCAGTCCCACGGGCAGGCCGTCCGACGCGATCCCGCAGGGGATGCTTGCGGCCGGGTGGCCGATCATGTTGATCGGGTAGGTGAGGGCGGGAACCGCGATCTCGCGGTATGCGTCGCGGCCGTCGATCTGCGCCGGCGGCTCCCCCAGCGGGAAAGCAGTGGTCGGCATAGTCGGCGTCAGCAGCAGGTCGTACGTCTCGAAGAGCGTGGCGAAGCGCGACTTGAGCTCGTCCATCCGGCCCAGCTCGGAGGAGTACTGGCCGCCCGTTACCGTCGCGCCGTTTTCCAGACACCGCCTCGTGTACCACGTGATCTCGTCCGGGTGGTCACGCAGCAGATCGCCATAGCCAGCGTACAGGTTGGCGGTGAACAGGGTCCAGAACGTGTCGAATGGGGACTCGACCGCAAAGTCCGCGTCCTCCACGGTGCAGCCCAGCTCTTCGAACACCCCGGCCGCGGCCGACGATAGCCGGGCGACCTCTGCCTCGGCCGGCGCGTAGCCCAGATCGACCGACCAGCCGACTCGGAGGCCTTCGATGCCGCGCTCCGTCGCCGCGACGTAGTCCTCGGGCGCTTCCCTGAGCGAGCCTGGATCTCTCGGATCGTGGCCTGCCACGACCTGCAGCAGGATGGCCGAGTCCTTGACCGTCCGGCTCATGGGGCCCTGCTGGCTGAACTGGTTCGCCATGGACGGCCCAGGCACGCCCCCGTACTTGGGGACCCTGCCCTGCGTCGGCTTGATCCCGTAGACGCCGCAGAAGCTGGCCGGAATTCGGATGGAGCCTCCGCCGTCTCCGCCCGTCGCCAGCGCACACAGGCCGGCGGTCAACGCCGCCCCGGAGCCACCGCTGGAGCCGCCCGTCGAGCGGCTCGTGTCCCAGGGGTTGCGGCAGTCGCCCAGGCGGCTCTCGGTGCTCCCCAGCAGGCCGAGCTCCGGCGTGTTCGTCTTGCCCAGGATTATCGCGCCCGACGCTCGCACCCGCTCCACGACTACGGAGTCGGCGGTCGGCACCCGGTCTTTGAAGACGAGCGACCCGCCGGTGGTGCGAATGCCCGCGGTCGACTCCAGGTCCTTAACGCCGATGGGCACGCCGTGCAGCGGGCCCAGGTCATCGCCCCGCATCACGGCATCCTCGGCGTCCCGCGCGGCGGCCTCAGCCTCGTCTCGGGCGAGGGTCAGGTACGCGTTGAGTTGCGGATTCAGACTGTCGATGCGCTCGAAGTAGAGCCGAACGAGCTCGACGGGGGAGACCTGCTTTTCCCGAATCAGGTCCCGGAGCTCGGACGCGGACTGAAACGCGATCCCGCTTCCAATCGTCATGTCGGAAGTCCTCCCGGTTCGGTCACTGCCGCCGGCCTGTCCGCCCGGGGGGGCCTCAGGCCGGCAGACGGCGTCGAACGCTATATCTCGTAGAGCTTCTCGGCGTTGCCTGAGAACATCGCCACCTGCTCGTCTTGGCTGAACCCTGAGATGATGCCGGTGTACGCGTCGATCAAGTCGTCGTACGTGCTGAACAGTCTGTCGACGGGCCAGTTCGTCGCGAAGATGCAGCGCTCGGGCCCGAACGCCTCGATGCAGTGCGTCACCCACGGCCGGATGCTGTCGACCGTCCAGCTCCAGTCGCACATGCCCAGGCCTGAGATCTTGCACACCACGTTGTCGGCCTCGGCCAGCGCGGTCATGCCCTTCTTCCAGCCCTCGAAGTACTCGTCCGTCCGTTCCTTCGGAAAGCCGCAGTGGTCGAGGACCGCGATCGTGTTGGAGAACTTGGAGGCCAGGTCTCGCATCTTGACCATGTCGTGCCACTCGACGTCGAGGCTGGCGACAAGGTTGTACTTCTCCAGCAGCGCGTAACCCCTGTGGAAGTCCGATTCGACCAGGTAGTCGCCTTCCGAGAAGTCGCGAATCCCGACGACGTTGGGGAACGCGCAGTGTCGCGCCAGCTCCTCCTCGACGGACGGCGACTTCAGATTGCTGTGCGCCACGATGCCGTTCGGCCAACCGGTGCGCTCTGCGGCCTGCGCCAGCCACTCCGACTCATTCACAGGGTCCTCTATGCCCAGGGCGGCCTGAACGTGGACGATCTTGGTGACATTGGAGGCGCGGGTCTCGGCGATCAGGTCCTCGGCGACGAAGTTCTTGCCCTTGAGCTTGTCGAGCTGCGGCCCGATCTGCGGATGCAGAAAGTCTGGCGCGAGCCACGTGTAGGCCAGATCGGGGTGGTCCAGGTCCCAGAAGTGGACGTGCGTGTCAACGAAGTCCAACTTACCCATGCACGTCCTCCCGCGATGCTGCCGCTCCTGGGTTGGCGATTATACTTGCCGGTAGTGACGGCGGCAACAGATGGAATCCCCCTGGATTCCCCACCTAGATAAGAGGAGGACCTCGTTGGCGCCCGACGCGATGCGGGCTAAGATGGTTGTTGAGCAAACGAACCGATCACCAACGAGGTGCAGCTATTATGAAGCAAGGCTTGCTGGCATTCCAGTACGAGCAGGAGAAGGGCTCGACAGGTATGACGGGACTGTCGGGGCTGCTGACGTACGTGGAGTTGATGGACGCAGCGGGTTTGAGGTCATCGGTAGAGCGCCACGTGAGACTGCGGGAGTGTGGTCAGGGCTGGACGGATAGCCAGACGATCATCTCGTTGATACTGCTGAACTTGGCAGGCGGCGAGTCAGTGTCCGACCTTGATCTCCTTGAGAAGGACAGAGGGTTGTGCAGGATACTTCGAGAGTTCGAGTCCTGTGGTATGCGTCTCAGCGAGCGCAGGGCGTTGGAGAAGAGATGGCGAGTCGAGCGTCTTCGGAGCGTGCCGTCGGAGTCTGCGGCGTTCCGGTATCTGGAGGGGTTCCACGACATGGACGAGGAGTCGAAGCGGGAAGCTCACAGGGCGTTCATAGCGGCTCCCAACGAAGCGCTACAGGGTCTGGGGAAGGTCAACGCCGACCTGGTGGGCTTCGTGCAGAGCCGTTCGCCTCAGACCGAGGCCACACTGGACATGGATGCCACACTGGTGGAGACGCGCAAGCAGGAGGCGCTCCACAGCTACAAGGGGTACAGGGCGTACCAGCCTCTGACCACCTACTGGGCAGAGGCCGACCAGATTGTGCATTCAGAGTTTCGGGACGGCAACGTACCTGCGGGCCATCAGCAGTTACGAGTGTTGACCGAAGCACTGGAGCATCTGCCTGCCGGTGTGGAGAGCGTGATGCTGCGGTCTGACACGGCGGGGTACCAGCAGGAGTTGCTGCGGTACTGCGCGGAGGGCAGAGACGAGCGGTTCGGGGTGATCGAGTTCGCGGTTGGGGTTGACGTGACGGCAGAGTTCCGCCGAGCGGTGTCCGAGGTCGCCGAGCAAGACTGGCAGACGCTGTACCGCAAGGTTGGGGAGCATCGTGTGGACACGGGTCAGCAGTGGGCTGATGTGAACTTCGTACCCAAATGGATAGGGCACTCCAAGAACAGCCCTGAGTATCGGTTCATAGCTACCAGGGAGCGTCTGGACAGGCCGCCTCTGCCGGGAATGGAGGGGCAGATGGAGCTTCCGTTCCCCGCGATGGAGCTGTCCAACAGAGGCTGGTACAAGGTCTTCGGAGTGGTGACCAACCGGAGCATTGCGGGAGATGAGTTGATCTGGTGGTCGAGACAGAGGTGCGGTAAGGGCGAGGAGGTCCACGGCGTCCTCAAGAGTGACCTTGCCGGGGGCAGGCTTCCGTCGGGGCTGTTCGGAGCCAACGCAGCATGGTGGGCGATAGCAGTGTTGGCCTTCAACTTGAACTCTGCCATGAAGCGGCTGGTGTTGGGCGGACAGTGGGTGGGCAAGCGTCTCAAGGCGGTGCGCTTCGCCCTGATCGCCCTACCGGGCCGTGTGGTGCGTCATGCCAGGAGGTTGATCATCCGTCTTGCCCGTGGCCATCCCTCATACGAGTTGCTGCTCAGGGTCCGGCACAGGATATTGGCGCTGGCTGCCGAGCCGTATCGAGCATAGGCGACCCTGCCTGGAGCATCGGTTTGTAGGCGACTCTGCCGAGTTGCCAGGCCGGGCCATGCCTTCTTCGGCCTGACAACAGCCATAATTGGCAGCGAACCGCTGCCGATACCCTCAAAGACGGCACCCGAGACCCTCTCCGATGCCGATCATGTCATGCGTCACCCCTGGTCGACACCCGGACACCCCTGAAAGCACATGAAACAGCTCTCAACAATTCAGCTGGGGGATTTGGGTCCCCCCAAATCCCCCACCGCCGTCATTCCCGCGAACGGAGACCTTTGAACAACCGTCATTCTCGCGAACGGAGACCTTTGAACAACCGTCATTCCCGCGAAGGCGGGAATCCATCCCCGACAGGGTGCGCCACTATGACACCGGAACCAGTCCGCCACGCCCCCCGGCCCACCCCCACCTCCGTCATTCCCGCGAAGGCGGGAATCCATCCCCGACAGGGTGCGCCACTATGGACACCGGAACCAGTCCGTCACGCCCCCCGGCCCACCCCCACCTCCGTCATTCCCGCGAACGCGGGAATCCATCCCCCGACAGGGTGCGCCACCATGACACCGGAACCAGTCCGTCGCGCCCGCCGGCCCACCCCCACCTCCGTCATTCCCGCGAAGGCGGGAATCCATCCCCGACAGGGTGCGCCACTATGACACCGGAAGCAGTCCAACACGCCCCCCGGCCCACCCCCACCTCCGTCATTCCCGCGAACGCGGGAATCCATCCCCGACAGGGTGCGCCACCATGACACCGGAACCAGTCCGTCACGCCCCCCGGCCCACCCCCACCTCCGTCATTCCCGCGAAGGCGGGAATCCATCCCCGACAAGGTGCGCCACTATGACACCCAAAGCAGTCCGTCACGCCCGCCGGGCCACCCCCACCTCCGTCATTCCCGCAAACGCGGGAATCCATCCCCGACAGGGTGCGCCACTATGACACCGGAAGCAGTCCGTCACGCCCCCCGGCCCAACTCCCCCTCCGTCATTCCCGCGAAGGCGGGAATCCATCCCCGACAGGGTGCGCCACTATGACACCGGAAGCAGTCCGTCACGCCCCCCGCCCCACCCGCACCTCCGTCATTCCCGCGAAGGCGGGAATCCATCCCCGACAGGGTGCGCCACCATGACACCGGAACCAGTCCGCCACGCCGGCCGGCCCAACTCCCCCTCCGTCATTCCCGCGAACGCGGGAATCCATCCCCGACAGGGTGCGCCACTATGACACCGGAACCAGTCCGTCACGCCCGCCGGGCCACCCCCACCTCCGTCATTCCCGCGAACGCGTGAATCCATCCCCGACAGGGTGCGCCACTATGACACCGGAACCAGTCCGTCACGCCCGCCGGGCCACCCCCACCTCCGTCATTCCCGCGAACGCGTGAATCCATCCCCGACAGGGTGCGCCACCATGACACCGGAACCAGTCCATCACGCCCCCTGGCCCACCCCCACCTCCGTCATTCCCGCGAAGAGCCTGCCCTCGCGTAGGCGGGGGCGGGAATCCATCCCTGACAGGGTGCGCCATCATGACACCGGAACCAGTCCGTCACGCCCCCTGGCCCACCCCCACCTCCGTCATTCCCGCGAACGCGTGAATCCATCCCCGACAGGGTGCGCCACCATGACACCGGAACCAGTCCATCACGCCCCCTGGCCCACCCCCACCTCCGTCATTCCCGCGAAGAGCCTGCCCTCGCGTAGGCGGGGGCGGGAATCCATCCCCCCCCGCCGACAGGGTGCGCCACTATGACACCGGAAGCAGTCCGTCACGCCCCCCGGCCCACCCGCACCTCCGTCATTCCCGCGAAGAGCCTGCCCTCGCGTAGGCGGGGGCGGGAATCCATCCCCGACAGGGTGCGCCACTATGACACCGGAAGCAGTCCGTCACGCCCCCGGCCCACCCCCACCTCCGTCATTCCCGCGAAGAGCCTGCCCTCGCGTAGGCGGGGGCGGGAATCCATCCCCGACAGGGTGCGCCACCATGACACCGGAACCAGTCCATCACGCCCCCCGGCCCACCCCCACCTCCGTCATTGCCGCGAAGAGCCTGCCCTCGCGTAGGCGGGGGCGGGAATCCATCCCCGACAGGGTGCGCCACCATGACACCGGAACCAGTCCGTCACGCCCGCCGGGCCACCCCCACCTCCGTCATTGCCGCGAAGAGCCTGCCCTCGCGTAGGCGGGGGCGGGAATCCATCCCCCGACAGGGTGCGCCACCATGACACCGGAACCAGTCCATCACGCCCCCCGGCCCACCCCCACCTCCGTCATTCCCGCGAACGCGGGAATCCATCCCCGACAGGGTGCGCCACCATGACACCGGAACCAGTCCGTCACGCCCGCCGGGCCACCCCCCCTCCGTCATTCCCGCGAACGCGGGAATCCATCCCCGACAGGGTGCGCCACTATGACACCGGAACCAGTCCGTCACGCCCCCCGGCCCACCCCCACCTCCGTCATTCCCGCGAACGCGGGAATCCATCCCCGACAGGGTGCGCCACCATGACACCGGAAGCAGTCCGCCACGCCCCCGGCCCACCCCCACCTCCGTCATTCCCGCGAAGGCGGGAATCCATCCCCGACAGGGTGCGCCACTATGACACCGGAAGCAGTCCGTCACGCCCCCGGCCCACCCCCACCTCCGTCATTCCCGCGAAGGCGGGAATCCATCCCCGACAGGGTGCGCCACTATGACACCGGAACCAGTCCGCCACGCCCGTTCGGCCCAACCAGGTGCGGAATCTACGGGCCTTTCCACCATTGCACCGAACAGTACAGCCGTGCTATTCTGCGCTCGTGACAAGCACTCGCCAGCACAAAGATCGAGCTCCCTCGGGGACACCCACACGCCGGATGCGGCGAGACACCGGGTGTCTCATTCTTCCGCCCAGTGTCTCACCGCTCAGATAGGAATGAGACAGAATGAGGCAGAATGAGACATATTTCTCGAAAGCGGCCGCCGCCGCACTCGGCGAAAGGGGTCGGAAAGAGGTGATCGACGTCGCTCCGCTCGCTCCGTGGGCAATAACGGGCGTGGGCTTGCTCTACCGGAACAGGTCAGCCGACCGGTCGCGGAGCAGCTCTGCGGAGCCGCCTTCGCCGGGGCGGTACGATACGCCCCGGACTATCGCCGTCGGTATGCCCAGCGCCTTGCCCATGACGACTTCGGCGGCCGCGCTCAGCTCGTCCGCCAACGCGATCCTGGTAACGTGCAGCACGTTACCCTGAGCGTCTTCGGTCCCCCTGTAGTCGACGAACGGGTCCATGCCGTCCACCCCGATGGCGAAGTCGACGTGCCCCTCGCGCCACGGACGCCCGAACGTGTCCGACACGATCACTGCCGCGTCCACTCCCGCCACCGCGGCGATCGCGGCCCTGATCTCCCGGGCGGAGCGGTCCGGGTCCACGGGGAGCAGGCTGACGGTCCCGTCGCCCGGCACGTTGGACGAGTCGATTCCGGCGTTGGCGCACACGAGGCCGTGCTTCGTCTCGGTGATCAGGATGCCGCGGGCCGGGTCGACCCGCACGATGGAGCGGCTCTCGCGCAGCACGAGCTCGACGAGCCGCGGGTCCCGGCCGGATTCCGCCGAGAGCTGGACGGCGAAAGGGGAGGGCGACACGTCCTCGAGGTTCACGAGCTGTCCCTCGGCCTTCGACACGATCTTCTGGGTGACGACGACCACGTCGCCGGCTTCGATGGGGGCGCCGACATCGGAGGCCGCAGCGGCGATCATCGACCCCAGCTCGTCGCCGGGTCGCACCTCCCGGATGCCGGTGATCCCGATGACCTCGATCCTTGGTAGCTTCGCCTCGTTGGTGCCCATGACGAGCCGGTTATAGCACGGCCCAAAATGCCGGTCAACGAACGCGCCGCCCTGCAACTGCTCAGAGTCGAGGCTGTGTCGACGTCAACGCCGGACGATTGCCCCTGTCCATACTCGATGGCAGGCGCGCCGATGCGTCTGCTAGAATCCGGTATCTCGCCCCGAGACTCGCTTCCGCGGCCACCGGATTTGTCTACCGCGCAGGACGCGCGGACCGGACCGATGCAGCGTCTGGAGGCGGGAACGACCGGGCCGGCGTTTCCGGCCGGAGGTCAAAGTTGACGCACGGCGCCGTTCCCGCGCTTCCCACCCTTAGAAGCCTCCTCTTCGTCCCCGGCAACCAGGTGCGTATGCTCCGAAAAGCCCTCGACCTGGCTCCGGACGCCTACGTCCCGGACCTGGAGGACTCGGTGCCGGACGCCGAGAAAGACACCGCAAGGTCGATAGTAGCCGGTCTGCTGCCTGAGCTGGCGCAGGCGGGCCCGCTCGTCGTTCCCAGGGTCAACGCGATGGAGTCCGGGCTGCTGGAAGCGGACCTCCGTGCCGTGATCGGCCCCCACACCTTCGGCGTCTCGGTCGGCAAGGTGGGCACCGCCGCCGAGGTGGACGCGGTGTCCCAAATGGTGGAGAGGGTCGAGCGGGACAGAGGCGTGGAGCCGGGCTCGACCCGGCTGGTGCTATGGCTGGAGTCGGCGCTCGCCGTCGTGAACGCGTACGCGGTCTGCGCCGCGTCCGCCCGGACCGTGGCCGCCGCGTTCGGGGCTGAGGACTTCACAAACGACATGGACATCCAGCGCAGGGATGACGATGCCGAGATCGCCTACGCCCGGAGCGCGGTGTCGGTTGCGGCCCGGGCCGCCGGTGTCCTGGCGCTGGACACGCCCTTCTTCCGGTTCCGCGATTCCGCCGGACTGAGAGAAGACGCCCTCGAGGCCCGTATGCTCGGCTATCGAGGCAAGTTCGCGATCCATCCGGCACAGATAGACGTCCTCAGCGAGGTCTTCTCGCCGTCCCAGGCTGAGATCGACCACGCACGGAGAGTCGTCGAGTCGTTCGAGGAGGCCGAGCGCGTCGGGCGCGGCTCCACGTCGCTTGACGGCGAGGTAGTCGACATTCCGGTGGTGAAGCGGGCCCGCAACCTGCTCCGGCGCGCGGACGCCGACGCCCAAGCCGGAGGAGGAGCCCCGGATGGCCGCTGACACGATTCGTCTGGCCGGCATGGTCTTCTACGGCTACCACGGCGTTCGGCCGGCTGAGAGGAAGAGGGGCCAGCGGTTTGTGGTGGACCTGGAAGTCACCCGGGACCTGACCGCCGCCGCCGGGTCGGACGACCTTCGCGACACGGTCAGCTACTCGGAGATCTTTCGGTTGGTCAAGGGCATCGTAGAGGGGCCTCCTCACAATCTTCTGGAGAGCCTTGCCGGCGCGATTGCCGCGGCAGTGCTGGACGCCCACGACGTGAATTCGGTCACGGTGGCGGTGAAGAAGCCGGAGGCGCCGATCGCGGGCGCAGTCCTGGGGTACGCCGGGGTCGAGATCACGAGAAGCAGATAGGCGGCGTCGCCGTTCAGGGGGCCCTGGGGGCTGCCGAGTAGAGCGGGCCCGACGGCGTGAGCTGGAAGTCCTCGAGCAGACCGCCGCTCGCGTACGTGAAGTAGACTCCGGGCCGTTCCACGTTGTGCTCCACGATCTGCCGGATCGCCCTGCGTACGTCGGTCGTGTAGATTCGTGGGACGCGCTCCGGGAACAGCTCGTGGAGGTCGTCCAGGTACCATCCGAACCGGAGCAGCGGCGCCGCGATCACCGTCACGTCTCGATCCGGCCGGTCCACGTACCTGGCGTACAACAGCGACGCCACGTTTCGCTCCTTGGAGCTGACCAGCACCGATCCGTCCGGCGCGGCGTCCAGCATGGCGCGGGCCCGCTGCAGTGCGGCGCGTCCCCCCCTGAGGTCCTGGTCGCTGTAGCCGAGCACCACCGTCGCGACCGGCAAGAATATGAGGGCGAGTACGCTCAGCAGCACCGCCTGGTGCGCGACGTTCACCTGGACCCGCCAGCGCCCGAGGACGTTCCATTCGCCGTCAAAGTCCCGCATCCACGACGCCATGATCCAGAACAGCCCGACGCCCAGCCAGACCGAGAACATCAGCAGCGCCGGGATGATCAGCGCCTCGGAGTCGACCGAGTCGTAGAGCGTGGCGTAAGCGGTCACGATGAGGATGGACGCGAGGGTGGAGACAAGCAGCGGCCGCGCGAGCGCCAGCAGCGGCACGGCTCCCATCAGTCCGAAGAATAGGCCCAGCGGGTTGAGCTGATCGAATACCAACCGCATCCAATCGGTCGCTCTGTCCGCAATCCCGTCTGCCGCAATGCCGAAGACGTGCTCCCGGTACGGCGGCGCCGTCAACATCCAGAGGAAGCCGTCGACGGTGTCCGCGCCACCCCAGTTCACCGGAGGGCCCGCTGCCGCCCGGATGGGAAGGTATGCGTACACGGAGACGCCCGCCAGAAACGGGACCACGAGCCAGGGCGACAACAGCGTCCTCCACCCGGCCGCCACACCGATCCAGACGAGTAGAGGCACGGCCGCCGCGAGCAGGGTAGGGTGGTTGCCCAAGCCGGTCCCGGTCAGGACGCCAAACGCCGCCAGCAGTAGCCGCTGTCGCCACCGTCCGCGTGTTCCCACGAAGGGCGGAGGCAGCGCCAGTGCGACGGTGATCAACAGCAGGAACCCCACGAGCGCGGCGTTCAGCGCATGGACGCCGGTGACGACCGCCTGAGACCACACCACCGGCGCGGCTGCGAAGACGGCTCCTGCCAGCGCCGCCGGCACCAGCGAGAACCACTCGGGCGCCCGCGGCGTGAGCGTCCGGCAGACACGCAGGGTCACCCAGTAGACCGCGACCACGCTGGCGGCCGCCAGGACTGCGGAGAGCAGGTTGCCTCGGAAGGCGAAGTCGCCGACCGGCGCGACCTCTGCGAAGCCCTTGAGCAGGAGCGTATAGGTCGGATAGCCCGGCGGATGGGGAATGCCGAGCGTCTCGGCCGCGGCGAGCAGCTCCCCGCCACTGGCGCCACTCTCACGCCACCCCAAGGCCAGGGTGGGCGCCATTGTCGCCAGATATAGAGCGAATGTCGCCACGGCCAGCGCGGCGCCGCCTGCGACTCTCAGGTTCCGTTCGCGGTCCTTCAGCATCGGCTATTGGGTACATGGTACCCGAACGGGTCGGCCCCGTTCATTCAAAACCGACCGGTGCATACGTTCAGGCTTGGGACTACGTCGGGAAGGAGCAGGTGATCGGGCCCTGCGGGGCGCCTCGAAACCGGTCGGTTGCGGCTCGATCTGCCGTTGACCCGCGATTTCGCGGCGACATATAATGCTGCTCTGGGGGAGCGACTCAAGAGTTGTACCAGGCAAGCCGGCCGTTCCGAGTCGCCGCGAAGCCGGCCGCGCCTCCCTGACGGACGGGACTCGAGCTGGCCTGACCGCCCATGACCCGCTAAGCGAGGCAGTATGCCGTTTCTGGACGACCACGTGCAGGAGGCTTGCGGGATCGTGGGCGTCTATGCGCCCGGCGAAGACGTAGCTCGCGCTGCATTCTTCGGCCTGTCTGCCCTTCAGCATCGGGGGCAGGAGAGCGTCGGAATAGCGACCGGCGACGGGCAGGACATCCGGTCCCGTACTGCGATGGGCCTGGTGTCGCAGACCTTCAACGAGGACGACCTCTCCCGCTTGACCGGCCACGTCGCTATCGGCCACACACGCTACTCGACCACCGGCAGCAGCTATCTGGCGAACGCCCAGCCCATTCTGTCCGACGGCCCAACGTTCGAGCTTGCGCTGGCGCACAACGGCAACGTCGTCAACGCCGTCGAGCTCAAGAACGAGCTCACCGAATGGGGCTGCGACTTCACGACCACGAGCGACTCCGAGGTCGTGGCTCACCTGATCTCTTACGCCCCCGTTCAGTCGTGGGCGGACCGCTTCGCCTACGTCATGGGCAGGCTCAGGGGCGCCTACTCGCTCGTGTTGATGACGAAGGACGCGCTGTTCGGCATACGGGACGCGCTGGGCGTGCGGCCGCTGTGCATTGGGAAGCTGGACGGAGGCTGGGTGATCGCCTCGGAGTCCTGCGCGCTGGACCACATCGGCGCCACCTTCGTGCGAGAAGTACGACCCGGGGAGGCGGTGATGGTGGACGCATCGGGGCTGCGGACGATCTACCAGCGGGAGGTTGACCAGCGTGCTTCGTGTATCTTCGAGCACATCTATTTCGCTCGACCGGACTCGGTGATCGACGACAGGCTGGTCTACAGCAGCCGCATGGCGATGGGCGCCGAGCTGGCCCGCGAGTACCCGGCCGAAGCCGACATGGTCATCGGCGTGCCGGACTCGGCCACGGCCGCCGCAGTGGGATACTCGCGCGAGTCCGGGACCCCTTACGGCGAGGGGCTGGTGAAGAACCGCTACGTGGGCCGTACATTCATCCTTCCCGACCAGCGCCTGCGCTCCCTCGGCGTGCAGATGAAGTTGAACGCGCTTCCCGAGCTGATCGCAGGCAAGCGGCTGGTCGTGGTGGAGGACAGCATCGTCCGCGGCACGACCAGCCGGCCGGTGGTCGAACTGCTGAGGAAAGGCGGAGCCGCCGAAATTCACCTGAGGATCTGCGCTCCTCCCATAATCCACCCCTGTCACCTCGGGGTCGATTTTCCGACCCGCCGCGAGCTGATCGCCGCCAACAGCACCGTCGAGGAGGTCCGGCAGGCGGTCGGGGCCGACTCGTTGGGATACCTGAGCCACGAAGGCCTGCTGAAGGCCGTCGGGGCGGAGAGAAACGAGATGTGCATGGCCTGTTTCACCGGTGACCACCCGATTCCGGTGCAGCTCGAGATGGACAAGCTGGCGCTGGAGACCTGATGGCGCCGGCCTCGGGCGAGTCTTCGGCCGGGGGCCTCTCGGCGCCCTCATACAGAGATTCCGGCGTCGACGTTGACGCCGCGGCGGGCGTGAAGAGCCGGATCGCCGATCTCGTTGCCAGGACGCACGGGCCTCAGGTGCTGGGCGGCGTCGGCGGGTTCGGCGCCCTCTACGCGCTGTCCGGGTTCAGAGACCCCGTACTCGTGTCCTCCACGGACGGCGTCGGGACCAAGTCGAAGGTCGCCGCCGCCATGGGCCGCTACGACGGCCTCGGCGAGGACGTCGTGAACGCTTGCGTCAACGACGTGATCGTGTGCGGCGCAACGCCGGCCTACTTCCTCGACTACATCGGGGTAGGGGAGTTGGACGCCGCGGTCGTAGAGGACCTGCTATCGGGAATGGTCCGCGCCTGCGAGACTGCGGGCTGCGCGCTGATCGGCGGCGAAACGGCCCAGATGCCGGGAGTCTACGCGGAGGGCGACTTTGACCTCGTCGGCTTCGCCGTTGGAGTGGTTGAGAGGGACGAGATACTCGACCCGGCCGACGTCGAGATAGGCGACGTGCTCGTGGGGCTGCCGTCGAGCGGCCTCCATACCAACGGCTACTCCCTCGTGCGCCGCGTCTTCGACCTCGACGACGACCCGTCGCAGTTGCTGCGGCACCGCCCCGAGCTGGGCCGCACGCTGGGCGAGGAGCTTCTGGAGCCGCACCGCTCTTACGTGTCGACCGTCCGACGCGTGCGGGGCGACGTGAAGAGCATCGCCCACGTCACCGGCGGCGGGCTGATCGAGAACCTCCCGCGCGCCCTGCCGGACGGCGCGGCGGCCGCTCTCGACAGGAAGGCATGGGACGTGCCCCCGATATTCTCCGCGATCCAGTCCGCCGGCGAGATAGCCGACGACGAGATGTTCCGCGTGTTCAACATGGGCCTCGGCATGATCCTCGTCTGCGACAGCGCCAAGGCCTCCGCCCTGGCTGCCGAGCTCCTCGGCGCGAAAATCGTCGGCGAGGTCACCGCCGCCTCGGGCCAGCCCAGAGTGAGGCTGTGACGGCCAACCGGCATGCGTTCTGCCCCGCGTCCGGACGTGATCCACATGAGAAGGCGGCGTTGTGATATGCTTTGGCGCGAACTCGGAGGGTGGCCATACGGAGGCCGGCTTTGTCGGCCGGTGCCCCGATACTAAGGGAGTGGACTAGATGGCAGCAAACGATAGCAAGATACTCGCGTGGCAGATACTGGTCTCCATCTTGGCTGGAGTCATCCTGGGAGTCTTGATGGGCCTCGGAGAGGCCGAGAAGGGTGAGTTCTTCTTCGATCTGCCGTGGGGCTTCCTCTTGGGGTTCGTCGGCGGAGTCGTCGTGATCTTCGGCCTGACTGCCGTGGTCTGGATCGTCCTGGCATTGGCAGGCGGCGGGTTTTCTGGCGCCCTCGCCAGTCTAGGTGGGTTTGGGCCGGTGCGGGGCTACTACGGCGCAATCGGCAGGCTGAAGCGGTCTCCACTGGCGTGGGCGGTCGCCTGGGGCGTCGGCTGTGCGCTGGGATGGGTGATCATAGCCGCCATGATCTGGAGTACAGGCGTCGGCAGCAACGTCGGCGTGGCTCTGCTGCTCCTCATCGGCTTCCTGGTTCCGGTGGTACTTAACCTGGCTTACGGGGTCACCAAACCCCTGTCGGAGACGGTGACCGGCGGGTACGGCTGGGTGGCCTCGATCGTCAAAGGATTCGGCAAGGCGTGGACGGCAGTGAAGCTGCCGTCGGGGGATATGGCTTTTGCCGCCGGCGCCACGTTCGGCCTGGCCGGGCTGGCGGCCTTCATCTCGGTAGAGGCGATCTTGGGCGTGTTCGGCTTCCTGTTCATGGTCACCGGCGCGTTCCTGGGCAGGATGATCAAGGCGATGATAGAGGCCGCGTAGGACCCCGGGACCCGTCACCGGCCGGTCGCCCGCGTCTGAGCCCAATGGTGCAGTCGCTGCCGTCTCAGGCCGGCCTCAGCGCCGCCCTCGCCGTGGTGCCGTGTGCGCGATCCGGCTTCGAGAGAACGTCGCCCATGGGCATCCCGCGGCCCCGCAGCCGCCATCGAGGAGACTCATGAGAGCCCTGCTCAGCGCGTCCAATCTTGAGGGAATCGTCGATTTCGCGCGTGCGCTCGACCGGGCCGGCTTCGAGCTGCTGAGCACCGGCGGCACGGGGAGGCACTTGGCGGACGCCGGGCTGCCGGTGACCCAGGTCTCGGACGTGACCGGCTTCCCGGAGATACTGGACGGCCGGGTCAAGACGCTCCACCCCAAGATACACGGCGGCATCCTGGCTCGCCGCGACCTGGCCGACCACCGTGACCAGCTCGCTCGACACGAGATAGCCCCGATAGACGTTGTCGTCGTCAACCTGTACCCGTTCGTGGAGACGGTGAGCCGGGACGGCGTGACCCTGCAGGACGCTCTGGAGATGATCGACATAGGCGGCCCGACGCTCATCCGCGCCGCCGCCAAGACGTTCCCCGACGTGGCGGTGGTCGTCGACCCGGCAGACTACGGCTGGCTTGCCGAGCGCCTGGGCGCGGCGGCCGGCGGTACGGTCGAGCTGTCGCAGGACGAGCGTAGAGGGCTGGCCCGCAAGGCGTTCCAGCACGTGGCCTGGTACGACACCGCGGTGGCCGGCTATCTGGGCGGCGGCGCCCGGCCGTCGGGAGACGAGATCACGCTCGGTTACACGAAGCTGGCCGGGCTGCGGTACGGCGAAAACCCGCACCAGGAAGCCGCCGTCTACGGCGACGTCCTCTCGGCGGGCGGCATCGTAAGGGCGGAGCAGCTTCACGGCGATGCCCTGTCGTTCACCAACTTCCTCGATGCCGACGCGGCTTGGGAGGTCGTCTGCGACTTCGTCGCCCCTGCGGCGGCCGTGATCAAGCACACCAACCCCTGTGGCCTGGCCGTGCACGAGGACCAGCCCACCGCGTACAGGCGGGCCTTCGAAGGCGACTCCGTGTCGGCGTACGGCGGCATAGTCGGGTTCAACCGCACGGTGACCGCGGCGACCGCCGAGGCGATGCGCCGCGTGCTGTACCACATCATCGTCGCGCCAGACTACGAGCCGGGGGCGCTGGACATTCTCAGAAAGCGCAAGCAGCTGCGAATTCTCAAAGTCGAGCCCGCTGCGGGGCCGATGGCCGCGACGGACGTGCGAAGGGTTTCCGGCGGCGCGCTGGTGCAGAGCGCGGACGTGCTGGAGGAAGACCCAGCCGCGTGGAAGGTTGTGACCGAGCGGCAGCCCACGGAGAGCGAGATGGAGGACCTGGCGTTTGCCTGGAAGGCGGGCAAGCACATCAAGTCCAACACGATCGTGCTGGCAAAGGACAACACGCTGGTCGGCATGGGCGCCGGTCAGCCGAACCGGGTGACGAGCGTCCATCTCGCGCTGCGCATCGCGGGAGAGAAGGCCAGGGGGAGCTCGCTCGCCTCGGACGCGTTCATGCCCTTCGCGGACAACGTCGAGATGGCCGCCGAAGGCGGCGTCGCCGCCATCGCGCAGCCGGGCGGGTCGATCAGGGACGACGAAGTCATAGAGGCGGCGGACCGGCTGGGCATGGCGATGGTGTTCACCGGCGTCCGCCACTTCAAGCACTGAGGAGTCAGTCTCCCGGTGTCCACCTCCCTGGCTATCGTAATACCCGTCCTGAACGAGGAGAAGGACCTGCCTCCGAGCACGGAGCGGGCGGTCGAGTTTCTAGCCGCCAATCTCTCCGCGTACGATTGGCGACTCGTGATCGCGGACAACGGCTCGACCGACTCGACCCCTGAGGTCGGGAAGGGGCTGGCGCGGGCCCACGACCGGGTCGAGTACCTTCGGCTCGAACGACGCGGACGAGGCCTTGCGCTGCGCACCGCCTGGCAGCGCGCCGGCGCCGACGTCTCCGCCTACATGGACGTGGACCTGTCGACCGAGCTCGAGGCGCTGCCAAGCATGGTGCGGGCCGTCCGGGACGGTGAGTGCGAGATCGCAGTAGCGTCTCGCCTCAGGCGCGGCGCCCGGGTGATCGGCAGGCCGCCGCTGCGCGAGGTGGTTTCACGATCGTACAGCCTCATCGTGCGCACACTGTTCTGGTCGAGCCTCCGCGACTACCAGTGCGGATGCAAGGTCGTGAGCCGCCGGACCGTCGACGACCTGCTGCCCCTCGTGCAGGACAACGGCTGGTTCTTCGACACCGAGCTGCTGCTGCTGGCGCTGCACACCGGGTACGGGATCGAGGAAGTCCCGGTTACGTGGACCGACGATCCCGACAGCCGGGTAAGGATCGTGAGCACAGCTTACGGCGATCTGAAGGGACTGGCGCGGCTGCGGTTCGGCGGCCTGCGCCGGGCGTCCCGCCGCCTGGCTGGCCGCGACGGCTGAGACCGCCGTCTACGGCCCGCTGTGCGTCACTCGTCGCCGCGGGAGTTGCGCTGGCGTTCTATGACGTCTTTGACCTTGCCGGCGAACTTCTCGAGGTCCTCGGCCGGGGGCACGCCTTCGTCGTCGAGCCTGTCCTTGAGCTGTTTGAAGAGCCAGTCCTCCTTGCGGCCGTGGGGAAACTCGAAGAACTGGCGGTCGAAGTGCGGTAGCTCGCCCGGTCCGAAGCTGCCCTTGTCTCGCAGCTCGTAGGTCTCGAGCTCCGCCGTCCCCTTGCCCAGCACCTCGCCCGTCTCGACGTAGTGCTCCATGACCGGCTGCATGCCGAACTTCTGCACCGGGCAGACTTTCATGCAGACGGCGCAGCCCTCGTAGTCCACCATGACGGGGCGGCAGCGGTCGTAGATCAGCTTGTTCTTCTCGACGCCGCGGTACCAGACCTGCTCTTTGACCAGGGCCCGGCCCGGGCAGCGGGCGACGCAGACCTGGCACTTCTGGCAGAACTTCTGGAAACCGTAGTCTATCGGCGCGTCGTAGCGGACCGGCGCGTCGGTGGAGATAATCATCAGGCGTGACCGGGACCCGAAGTGCGGCGACAGAAGCTGTCCGTTGGCGCCGAGCTGTCCCAGGCCGGCGGCTACGAACATCGGGATATACGCCCCGCTGGAGTCGCTGGGACTATGGATCTGCGCGTGGTAGCCCAGCTCGCGGATGTAGTCGGTGAGCTTCTCGGCGGCAATGCTCTCGATCTCGTAGGTACCGAAGTGGGCGTGCTCGGCCTCCAGACTCGGTATGCTCTGGGTCTGGTCGTAGTCCTGCTCCATCGCCAGGCAGATGGCGTGGCTGAACTTCGCCCAGCTCTTCCGACTGGCATAGACGAACCGGCGGTCCAGCCGGGTGAAGCCGACCTCTCCGAACTCCAGCTCGCGGGCCCTTTCACGGATCGCGCCGGTGACGTCGACCGCGGGATCGGGCTCATCGGTGGGCTCGACCTCGGCCGACCGCGCCGCAAGCTCGATGTGGGGCGCCATGCGCTCGTCGTGGCCTTTGCGGTACTCGGATATCTCGTCCGTGTACACGGACCATGCCCAATCTCGGTCGGCGCCCTTCTCGATATTCTGAGTCTCCAGCGGCTCGGTCCTGCTGAAGAACGACAGGTCCTTCTCACGGATAGGCGCGCCGGGAACGGTGACCAGATCCTCGGCCACCGGGATGGCTACGTCCGGGTCTCCCAACCGTCTGCCGGGCCGCCGAACTACGTGGCTCACTGCCTTGGGCATCGTTTCCTCCTGTGCGCTGATCCGCCGAGTCTAGCGATGTAGCCCGCCGCAATCAAGTGGCTGGCGGCGCCTGATCTCGTTTTCTCACGTCATTGCCGCGCGGATGGCATGTCGGTATTCGTCGCGTCAGGGGGGCCGCCACCCGAGCCGACCGCGTCTGACATCGGACGCCTGCGGCGGCGCACGACCTCCGATATGAGCAGAGCGAGACCGCCGAATGCGACCACGCTGACGTAGGTGATCGTGCGGTCGATGAGCGCGACGGACACGGCGTCGGCTCGCGGCAGCCCCAGCACGAGCAGACCGACGAGGCCCGCCTCGACGGCGCCGACTCCGCCCGGGGAAGGCACTGTGCTCAGGATGGCGTGTCCCAACGCGGCCAGAACGACGAGCGGAAGAGAGATGTTCAGGTCCATGGCCTCCACTACGAGCTGGATACGGCCGACCTCGAGCAGCCATCCGATGATTCCGAGAGCCAGGACGGACCGACGGCGCCGGTGCCTCAGGCTGCCGAGAGTCCCCTCCTGAAAGCGGCCGTACGCTTCCTGCAGTCTTGCCGGGAGGTACTGTGCCGCACGGGCGCCGTACCCCCGCATCAGAAGGAGCAGGGCGGCGAGCCCGGCGGCCATTACCGTCGCGGCTATTGCGACATAGGCGATGATGCCGATGTCGCTGACGGCCGAGTACCAGAGCACGGCGATGGCCACGAGCACCAGCACGGAGATCATGTCCACGAACCGCTCGGCCAGGACCGTTCCGAGGCTCCACGAGAACCCTCGTCCCGATCTCGCCGCGAGCGCGTAAGCGCGGTAGGCGTCGCCCAGGCGCAGGGGCGCGATCCCGTTGACGAACCAGCCGATCAGAATGAGCTGGGAGAACTGGAGCACCGACGGCTGACTGGTGGCCGGCGCGTCGACCAGGCCGGCGTTGTACGCCAGGATCTTCCATCGCAGGCCGCGGACGATGAAGGTGAGGTAGTAGACCGCGACGGCGGCGGCGTAGAGGCGGAAGTCCATCGCCTGTACGTTGTCCCACGTCTTGGACCAGTCGACATTGAACGTCACGGCGAGAAGGGCCACGAAGCCGATTGCGATCGCGAACGAGGCGAGCGTTCGGAGGGAGAAGATGTGGCGTCGAAGCGAAGGCGTCGACGACCCCTTGGTTACGCTCACGCGCCGTCCGTTGCGAGCATCATAAGGGGCGCTTCAACGGAATCCCCGGCCGTCTCGGGTACCGGGAGGGCGTCGGAGTCCTCTTGTCGATCGTCACGAGAAGCCGCGTAACGTTGGATTCGGGCACGGTGATCGGCGTCACGGAGCGTAGCTTCCCTCCCAGCAGGGCGATGGCGGACTCGGCGTCCTCTATCTCCTGCTGGGCGCCGAGCGCTTTCTGTGCGACTACAAGCCCGCCCACGCGGCAGAAGGGCAGCGTCAGCTCGACCAGGACGGAGAGCTTGGCGACCGCGCGTGAGGCCACGAAGTCGAACCGCTCCCGCAGCTCCACGTCGTGGGCCAGCGTCTCCGCGCGGCCCGTCAACACGCCGACGCCGCCCAATTTCAGACTGCCGACGAGGTGTTCCAGGAACGCGGCCTTCTTCTCGGTCGCTTCCAATAGCGTGACGCTCAGCCCGGAGTGAGCGATGGCCAACGGGACGCCCGGCAGTCCGGCGCCGCTGCCGACGTCAAGGAGTCTCGCCCCGCACGGCATGTCCCCGGGGATGGCCGCCGAGACGGAAAGGCTGTCGAGGAAGTGACGAGTCTGTACTTCCTCGTACTCCGTGACGGAAGTCAGATTGATCCTGCGATTCCAATCTACCATCTCTTGGTAGAAGCTTTCGAACCGGTCTAGCTGAGAGGCATCGAGCTCGATGCCCAACTTCCCGGCGCCTCTTAGGAGCCGCTCCACGGTACTGCTCCTGTGTCCATGAGTCTGGGGATTATAGCACCGGCTAGTCCGGGCATCCCAAGCGGGCGCTGCCGGTCCAGCGACCCCCGTAGGGTAGAGCAGAACCGAGTAGCTCTGCGAGGGACCCTGCGGCATCGTGTCGAGGCGGGCGTTCTTGTCTTGGATGGACTCACACGCCATGAGGACGAGCCCAAGCCCCCACCTCCGTCATTCTCGCGAACGCGGGAATCCATCCCCGACAGGGTGCGCCACTATGGCACCGGAAGCAGTACGTCACGCCGGCCCAATCAGGTGGGGAATCCAGGACGAGCACGGTACTTTTGCGGTCTGTGCTCGGCCTGATACAATCGTGCATATCACGCCGAAACGGTTCGAGTCGGCGCCCCGAGGTGATTGGGTGACACGTCTCAAGATCGCGTCCACAGTGGCCGGTGTCCTGGCCTGTACGCTCATTGCCTTCGGCTGCTCCAGTGACGCTGCAGAGGAGACGGATGTCGCCGCTCCGGCGGCGGCGGCCGACAGTGCAGCACCGGCAACGGAGCCCGGAGAGTACAAGGTCCAGCAGACGTTCCCGCTGGAAATCGAGCTTACCAGCACGGTGTTCAACAGGATCAGGCGCATACCGATCGAGTACACGTGCACCGACAATGAGTACTATCCCCCGACCGGGGCGGATATCAGGTACGGCAAGGACAAGTCGCCTCCGCTGGCCTGGACAGGCGCTCCTGCGGAAACGGTCAGCTTTGCGATCGTCGCGGACGACCCCGACGTGGGCGTTGACGAGGACCGCGACCCCTCCGAGGAGGTGGTCCCGTACGTCCACTGGCTGATCTGGAACATACCCGCCGAGGTCACGGAGCTGGACGAGAGCGTGCCCACCACGACCGAGGTTGCCGCGATAGGCCCTGACACCCGGCAAGGCACGAACGATTTCGGCGGTGTGGGGTACGGTGGGCCGTGTCCGCCGCCGAACCTGACTGCCATTTTTGGCTCACAGTCCGGAAACTACGATGGCGAGGGTGGAGGGCTCAGGGTGCAGACTCCTCACGGCTACATGTTCAGGGTCTACGCGCTGGACGCGGAGCTAGACGTGGCGGCTGGCGCCACCAAGAACGAGTTGCTGAAGGCGATGGACGGTCATATCCTGTCCGCGGGCGAGCTCAAGGGCGAGTACGTCAACAAGCGCATATTCAAATAGCGGCCAGACACAACACGGGAGGACTCTAGACGTTCAGCCGAACGTCCTCGTAGGCCGGGTCTTTGACGTAGACCTGGACCCTGCCCCTGCGTGAGTCCACGACGAAGAGGCGGCCCTTGGCGTCGACGGCCACGGCGACCGGCCGTTCGAACTTGCCCAACGGTGTCCGGTCGCCGGTTCGCCGGTAGGCTTTGGCGTTGTCCTCGACTGCCTCGACGTTCTCTTTGACGGGCCCGGTTAGCTCGGTGGCGTCTCCGTAGATGGCGCCGATGACCTCGCCGTCCGGTTCGAATATCTGTACCCGCTTGTTCCCCCAGTCGGCCACATAGACGTCGCCGTCGCTGTCCACGGCGACGTCCGACGGGTGATCGAGCGGGTTGTCGTCGTCAGGCGAAGCCCCGTAGGACACGATGAAACGGCCGTCCGGCGAGAACTTCTGCACGCGGTCGTTGCCCCAGTCGGCGACGTATACGTCGCCGTGGGCGTCCAGGGCGATGCCCCACGGGCTGTCGAGCTCGCCGCCACCGCTGCCCCCGCTACCCCAGGCGTCCAGGAATCGCCCGTCCCTGGTGAACTTCTGAACCCGGTCTTTGCCGCTGTCGACTATGTAGAGGTTGTCTTCACGGTCGAACGCCATGCCCGACGGGCCGTCGAGCTGGCCGGGCTGCGAGCCGCGCTCACCCCACCTGACCAGCGCCTCGCCGGCGGGGTCGTATTCGGGGAACGGGTAGTATGGGCCGTCCGGGCCGAAGACCGCGACGAAATTGCCGTACTCGTCGCAGCAGTAGAGGTTGCCGCCGCTGTCAGCCGCGAGCGACGTGGGCCAGACGAACTCGTTGCGGGCGAAATCGCCGATCCTGACGCCGTCGTCGACCGACCACTTGCCGATCTTCGGCTGGTGGGCGATGTTGATTTCCTCGGCCAGGGGTCGGACCGGCATCCCGCGGCTCAGCACCCATATCGTATCGCCGCCGCCGACGGCGACCGAGCAAGGGTACCGCACGCCGCGGACGACGCTGTCCTGGCCTATGGCGTGTGAGAAGTGCCAGACCCGTACGCCGAAGGAGATCGTACGCATCGGTCAGCCGGCTATGAAATCAGGCTTCTCGAAACGCCCGTTGACGATGGGCTCTGCGTCCAGTCCGAGCCAGTCTTCGAGGACCGTGGAGTAGAGTCCGCGGAAGTCCAGGTTGGGCTCCAGGTCGCCGTCCACAAGTGCCTCGACCCTGGTGTCCGGGTACTCCGAGTACATGCCGCCCGCGACGCCGGGGCCGATGGCGAAGGCGACGCCGCCCGATCCGTGGTCGGTGCCCTCGCCGTTCTCCTTCACACGGCGGCCGAACTCCGAGAACAACAGCATGACTACGTTCTCGTCCGCGTCGTGCTGTCTGAGGTCGTCCCAGAAGTCTACGATGGCCCGGGAGGCCTCCGTCCAGAGCTTGCCGTGCATGTACTCCTGGGAGCCGTGGGTGTCGAAGCTCCCCAGAGTGGTGTAGAAGAACCGCGAGCCGACATCGGCCGTGTGGATCATCGCCACCGAGCGCAGGCTCTGGGAGATCGAGTCGGCGCCGTACTCTATGGTCGACTCGTAGCGGGAGGGGACCGCTTTCAGGATGTCCGCGCCCTTCATGGCGTCCTTGCCGGTGAGGCTGAGGTAGTCCATGATGTCGGATACGGGGCCAGATCCCATGCCGGGCGCGTACATCGCCGCGAACCGCGCCAGCATCCTCTCGCGCTCCGACTCGCGCTCGACGCCCGTGAACAGCCCGTAGCTGGAGAGATCGGCGACCGACGCCACCGAAACGCCGGGCGCAACGAGGGCTCTGGGAAGGCCGTGGCCGATGTTCACGGTGCCGATCGGGTTCTCGCCCTTCGGGTCGATCTGCCGGGATGCGCGTCCGATCCAGCCTTCGTCGCCCACCTTGACCGGCTCGCAGGTGTGCCAGATGTCCATCGAGCGGAAGTGTGAGCGCGACGGGTTCTCGTAGCCGACGCCGTGCACGATGGCCATGTCGCCGCGGTCGTAGACGTCCTTCAGCGGGCCCATTGCCGGGTGGAAGCCCAGGCGGTCGTCGATCTTGTGCACCTCGTCCTCGCCGAGACGCAGCTTGACACGGTTGTCGTGGTAGTTCGGGTCGGTGTAGGGCACGACGGTGTTGAGGTAATCGTTGCCTCCGTTCAGCTCGACAACGACGACGACCGGGTCTTTGTTCTCGACGGTCATGGCGGCGTCTCCTTGCCTCTATCCGAACTGGTACTCGCGTGTGCCGGCGATGAGCGCCATCACGTTTCCGACGCGGCGCGACAGGTCTTCTCTGTCCTGGGCCGTTCTGTACGATAGCTCACCGTCGGCCGCGGCCTCGGCGACCAGGTTGTCCCGGACGACCGCTGGAACCTCGAGCGGGCCCATCAGGTCGAGACATCGGTCGACCAGGTCCTCCGGGGGGATGGAGCCTCCGTTGGCAGACCGGCTGACGATCCAGTCGAGGTTGCGGCGGTTGCCCGGCAGGTCCGGCCGCCGTGCGTAGTCTGCGACGAAGTTGACGCGGTTCATGAGCGAGCCGCTGTTGATCCACTCCTTGCCGGTGTGCCAGCCTTCGACGCTGGGCGGATTCATCAGGGCTTGGCCCATCTTCTCAGTCTCCAGCCCGATCATTCCCCATTCGGGGGCGGGTTTGCCGAGCGCTCCGGTGAGCTTGAGGGCGCTGATGACGACCTCGGTCGGGCTCTTCACCTTTCGAAACGCGGCCTCCTTGAAGAAGTCGGAGTTGAACAGCACGCGCAGCACGGGCTTGATCTCGTAGTTGGACTCTACGAATGTCCGAGCGAGCAGCCCGACCGCGTCGGGGTCTCCCGGGGGCTCGATGTTCCATGCCGGTACCTGCGGCTCCTCTGCGACGAAGAAGTTGTACAGGTGCCTGCAGATGAACGCCGCGCACGCGGGCTGACGGACTACGATGTCGATGATGTCCTCGCCGTTGAATCGACCGGCCTGTCCGAGGAACGTCTTGGTGCCGCCGTCGTGGTCCTCGGCGCGGTACTTGAAGACCCAGGGGAAGTTACCCCAGGGTGTGGACGGGGCGGTTGGCTCGAAGCTCCATCCCGTGAACGCCCGGGAGCACTCGTAGACGTCGTTTTCGGTGTAGTTGTTCACTCCCATGGAGAAGAGCTCCAGGAGCTCGCGTCCCCAGTTCTCGTTGGGCGCCCGCTTGTGGTTGTCCTGGTTGTCGAGCCAGAAGATCATGGCCGGGTCTTTGGCTATTTCGCCGAGAAGCCGCCGGTAGCTGCCCATGCCGTGCTTTCGGAACAGCGCCACCTGGTTGGCCATTTGGCCGCTGTGCTCGACCTTCGAGGCGGCGGTGGCGAAGACGTAGTGCCAGAACAGGGCGACCTTCTCCTGCAAAGGCCGCCGGGTGTTGAGCATCCGGTAAATCCAATCGGTCTGCGCGTGCAGGACGCTCCACGAGTTTTCTGCCTGCGGCAGACGGCGGTAGAGGGGATACATGTCGAGTTCGGGCTGCGACTCCGGGTCTAGCAGCGCCTCGACGGTCGCATCGTAGCCCTGTTCGACGAGCCGTTCGAGCTCGTCGCGAGCAGCGCCGAAGCCGGCGCGCCGCATCAGGTGGGCCATCAACCGGAGGTCGTTGTCGGCCATAGTCGTCTCCCCCTGCGACGGGAATGGCCCCAGTTTGATACGGGCGGCCTCGGTAGTCAAGCCATGCCCGAGACGGCGATCCGATCATGACTCTTGCGCGCGGGGTCGTCCTTCTTGCTTGCGCGCGGGGTCTCGGTCAGCCGGGAGAGGTGTTCTACCGGGAGTCTGGCAAGGACACCGGACTCGACAGTGCGAATCGATGAGCAGTACGGGTAGGGCGTCTCGATCATGATGTTCGTCAAGGCACACTGGTCAGGGACATGGATGTTATGCTAGTAGCAATGCCGAGCCGACGATGGAGCCATTACCATGGATAGCATAACTCTTGAGAACTTCCGATGCTTCCGTGAGGAGCAGAATGCCACCCTCGCACCGCTAACCCTACTCGTCGGAGCAAATAGCACCGGCAAGACATCGTTTCTGGCCATCATTCGTATCCTCTCCGACATGGCCTTCAGCTTTCGTAATCCCGACTTCAAGGAAGATCCCTATGACCTTGGAAGCTTCGACGAGATCGCTCACTACCGGGGAGCTAGAGGCAGCAAGGTCAATCAATTCGAGGCGGGCTTCAGCGCCAACGCACGGGGTCTCGATGGATTCCACGTCACCTTTGGAAAGAGTGGTTCCACACCGATCCCTGTGAGAAGACGTCTCCGTTCTGGGGAAGACTGGATCGATGAAACCGACGCCAACGATGGACCTTACTCGCTTCAAGTGGGTACCTCGAGGGGTGCCTGGGAGGTGCGGGGTTCAGCTGAACACGAGGTTCGACCGACAGTTGACCTCGACATGATTGTGCCGCGCTACTATTTCACAATCGCACAGCTAGGCGCCGATCGATCGGAGATGACCGATATTCTGCCGCTGGATGGCGCTCCGCCATTCGATTCTGAGGATCGGGTGCGGCTTTCGAGATTAGCGCATGGCCATTTCCACACTCCTGATCGACCATTTGCAAGCGCACCAGTTCGCTCCAAGCCGCGTCGCACATACGATCCGGCTCGACCCACGCCAGACCCTGAGGGTGACTACGTTCCCATGTATCTCGCCGATGTGTATTCCAGGGACAAGCAGACGTGGAAAGCCCTCAACAATCTGCTTGAAGACTATGGGAAAGCGTCGGGCCTGTTCGACGAGATCTCTATCAAGCGGCTCGGCAACCGGGAGAGCGAACCCTTCCAGGTCCAGGTCAGGAAGTCAGGGGGGGAGAGACTGAAGGGTCCCTGGCGCAACCTGATCGATGTGGGATACGGCGTGAGCCAGGCGCTGCCAGTGATAACGGAACTACTGCGCGAGAATGCACCGGACACATTCTTGTTGCAGCAGCCAGAGGTTCACTTGCACCCCATGGCTCAGGCTGCACTGGGGAGCTTGTTCTGCCAAGTTGTCGGGCCGGAACGCCAACTTATAGTGGAGACCCATAGCGACCATCTGCTCGATAGGGTGCGGATGGAGGTTAGGGATGGCACGAAGTTGAGGCCAGCCGACGTTTCCATACTGTTCTTCGAGCGCGGCGACCTGGACGTCCGCATTCACTCGTTGAGAATCGATGAGATGGGGAACATCCTGAATGCCCCTCCTAGCTACCGCAGTTTCTTTATGCAAGAGACCGAGAGATCCCTGGGACTCTGATCCATGTGCGCAATTCTGGACACAAATGACGCCTCAGAGGTTTTCGGTTGCAACCGACCGCCGGCGGGAATAGGGTTCTTTGATTGGATCAACACTGGGAATGGTCACCTGGTGGTTGGCGGCAGGCTGCTTGTGGAACTCGATAGGGGTTCACCCGGTTTCAGAAGATGGGCGCGGGAGGCCCTGCTTGCTGGAAGGATGTCGGTCGTGAATCAAGGGACGGTCGAAGCACGGACGCAAGAACTCCGCGCTGCGGGAACATGTACCTCCAACGACCAACATATCATTGCGTTAGCACAAGTTAGCAGAACCCGCCGGCTGTACTCCAATGATGAGCGCTTAAGAGATGACTTCACGGCCAAGAAGCTAATTGACAAGCCGCGAGGGAAGGTGTACTCAACAAGAAAGGACAGGGACTTCTCGAACAATCATAGGAGTCTGCTTAGGCTCAAGAAGTCTGAGTTGTGCCTCGTGAAGAGGTAACTTCCGTACTGTCAGGCGTCTATCTGGACGGCCTGAAAACCGCTACAAGTTCAGCCGCACGTCTTCATAGGCCGTATCCTTGGCGTAGATCTGGACTCTGCCCCTGCGAGAGTCGACGACGAAGAGCCGGTCCTGATCGTCCACCCTGACGCTGACCGGTCGATCGAACCTGCCCATCTGCGTGAGATCGTCCGTCCTGCTGTACGCCTTGGAGTAGATAGGGGATGCCTCTATGGCCTCTTTGACCGGGCCGAAGAACTCGGTCGCGTCGCCATAGATGGACCCGATGACGCCGCCGTCCGGCTCGAAGATACACACACGCTTGTTGCCCCAGTCGGCCACGTACACGTCCCCATCGCCGTCGACTGCGACATCCGACGGATGGCGCAGCGCCTCGCCGTCGTCAGGCGACGCGCCGTAGCTCATGACGAACCGGCCGTCCGGCGAGAACTTCTGCACCCGGCTGTTACCCCAGTCGGCCACGTACACGTACCCTTCGGCGTCCAGCGTGATGCCCCACGGCCGGTCGAGCCGGCCCTCGGTGTCGCCGTGGCAGCCCCACGCGTCCAGGAGCTGCCCGTCCCTGGTGAACTTCTGCACGCGGTTGTTGCCGCTGTCGACGATGTAGAGGTTGTCGTCACTGTCGAACTCCATGCCGGACGGGCGGTCGAGCTGGCCCGGCTCCGGGCCCTTCTCGCCCCACTTGCTCAGTGCCTCACCGGCCGGGTCGTATTGTGGTATCTCGTAGTAGGGGCCGTCGGGACCAAATACGGCGACGAAGCTGCCGTACTCGTCGCAGCAGTAGAGGTAGTCGTCGCTGTCTGTGGCGAGCGCGGTCGGCCACGTGAACTCGTTGCGGGCGAAGTCTCCGATCTGTGCGCCGTCGTCGACCGACCACTTGCCGATCTTCGACTGGTAGGTGACGGTGAAGTCGTGGTCGAGCGGCCAGATCGGCATGCCGCGGCTCAGTACCCACATCGCGCCGTCTCCGGCGAAGGCCATCGAGCAGGGGTAGCGGAACCCCGTGTTGATGTTGTCGCGCCCCACCGCGTGCGAGAAGTGCCAGGAGCGGCCGGCGAGGGTGATGGTCTTCATAGACGAGACCTCTATCCGAGCTGGTACTCTCGCGTGCCGGCGATGAGCGCCATGACGTTTCCCACGCGACGCGACAGGTCGTCTCTGTCCTGGGCCGTCCGGTAGGATATCCCGCCGTCGGCCTCGGCCTCGGCCACAAGGTTGTCCCGGACGGTAGGGGAGACCTCCAGCGGGCCCATCAGGTCGAGGCACCGGTCGACCAGGTCTTCGGGCGACATGGAGCCTCCGTTGGCAGACCGGCTGACGATCCAGTCGCGGTTGCGGCGGTTACCCGGCAGGTCCGGCCGCCGTGCGTAGTCGGCGACGAAGTTGACGCGGTTCATGAGCGAGCCGCTGTTGATCCACTCCTTGCCGGTGTGCCAGCCCTCGACGCTGGGGGGGTTGATCAGGTCCTGTCCCATCCTCTGCGGTTCCAGCCCGATCGTGCCCCACTCCGGGTCGGGGGCGCTCAGGCCGCCCGTCAGCTTGAGGGCGCCGACGACGACCTCCGTCGGGCTCTTCACCTTTCGGAACGCGGCTTCCTTGAAGAAGTCGGAGTTGAACAGGACGCGCAGCACGGGCTCGATCTCGTAGTTGGACTCGACGAATGTCCGCGCGAGCAGCCCGACCGCGTCCGGGTCACCCGGCGGCTCGATGTTCCAGGCCGGTACCTGCGGCTCCTCTGCGACGAAGAAGTTGTACAGGTGCCTGCAGATGAAGGCGGCGCACGCTGGCTGGCGGACTACGATGTCGATGATGTCCTCGCCGTTGAACCGGCCTTTCTGCCCGAGGAATGTCTTGATGCCGCCGTCGTGATCCTCGGCGCGGTACCTGAAGACCCAGGGGAACTGTCCAAACGGCTGAGAGGGAATGCTCGGCTCGAAGCTCCATCCCGTGAACGCCCGGGAGCACTCGTAGACGTCGTTTCCGGTGTAGTTGTTCACTCCCATGGAGAAGAGCTCCAGGAGCTCGCGTCCCCAGTTCTCGTTGGGCGCCCGTTTGTGGTTGTCCTGGTTGTCGAGCCAGAAGATCATGGCGGGGTCTTTGGCTGTTTCGACGAGAAGCCGCCGGTAGCTGCCCATGCCGTGCTTTCGGAACAGCGCGATCTGGTTGGCCATCTGGCTGCTCTGCTCGACCTTGGAGACGGCGGTGGCGAAGACGTAGTGCCAGAACAGTGCCATCTTCTCCTGCAGGGCGCGCGGGGTGTTGAGCATCCGGTACATCCAGTCGGTCTGGACGTGCAGGCCTACGAACGAGCTCTCCGCCTGAGGCAGGTAGCGGTACAGCTCGTCCATGTCCAGGTCAGGCTGCGACTCCGGGTCTAGCAGCGCCTCGACGGTCGCGTCGTAGCCCTGTTCGACGAGTCGTTCGAGCTCGTCGCGAGTTGCGCCGAAGCCGGCGCGACGCATCAGGTGGGCCATCAACCGGAGGTCGTTGTCGGCCATCGCCGTTCCCCCTGCGACCGGACTTGCCCCAGTGTGATGAGGGCGGCCGGGTCAGTCAAGCCGCCGAAATCGGCCGAGGCGTCAGCCGCTGTTGACCACGATCTCCCGGTCGGCGCCCGTGAGCGGTAGCACCACCCACGCGGAGCTCTTCGCGTGCGAGGCGTGGAAGGCGGCGATAGCCTCCAGCACCTGCACCGTCTCAGCCGGGTCGTAGTCGAAGTCGGACTCGCCGTCGAGCCAGTCGACGATCTCGCGCACCGCCACGTCCATCCCCGTCCCCACCTGGTCGTCGTTGGTCCAATGCTCGGTCCGGCCGTCCCAGTATTCGAGCCGGACGTCGTCGCTGCCGACGAAGGCCCGGCCCTCGGCGCCGTTGACGCGCACGTCCCACGGCGCCATGCTGTAGTCCGTCGCGTCGACCGTCGCCATCAGCCCGCCCTCGAGTCGCATCGTACCCCAGCAGCCCGGATCGGCGAACTGGGGTCCCCGGGCGTCCGGCTTGCCGGCGAGGTCCAGAGTGGCCGAGACGGCTTCGATGCGGCGGCCGGTGACATGGTATATCGCGTCGAACACGTGCGAGCCGACGCCGCCGAGTCGGCCGGTCGGCCACTGGGCGTTGATCGAAGTGAGCTCGCCCAGACCGCCGTTTGCCAGATGGGCGCGGGCTTTGCGGAAGCTGGAGGTGAAGCGGCGCTGGTGGTTGATGACCAGAAGCGCGCCAGCATCGGCGCAGGCGGCGACCATCCGCTCGGCGTCCGGCACCGACTGCGCTATCGGCTTCTCGCAGAGGACGGCTCGTACGCCGGCCTCGGCGCAGGCGACTGTCGGATCGGCATGGACGTTCGCGTACGTGGCCACGCTGACGATGTCCAACTCTTCGCGCTCCAGAAGCTCGCGCCAGTCGGCGTAGGTCCTCGCCCCGGTGCGCTGGGCGAACCGATCGCGCCGACCCTGGTCGCGGCTCGACCCGGCCACAAGCTCGATCTGCGGGTGGCCGGCGAGCGAGGACGCGTGAGTGCCGTCGAGGTCCTCGACGCGCTGGCCCAACGCGTCGCCGGAGACCTGGTCGCCGGCGCCGATGAATCCGAGCCCGATGATGCCCGCTCT
This sequence comes from Dehalococcoidia bacterium, assembly GCA_965261815.1. Lineage (GTDB taxonomy): Bacteria > Chloroflexota > Dehalococcoidia > Lucifugimonadales > CAZENU01 > CAZENU01. The sequence goes on along the minus strand of CBDHDR010000002.1, from coordinate 548,482 downwards.
GTAGTCTGCCATGGCGTCGCTCCACGCGGCCCCGGCCTATGGCCGCCGGGGTGGTCCGTACAACGCGCTATTGTACAGAATCTCGCCCGGTCTCGGCGTGGGGACGGTGCGGCAGTGCCCCGGTGCCTCTCGACGCCGGACGCGTCTCCCGATACCATAAACGCTGCGCGACCGGTAAGCCCGAATCCACCGAAGGAGGGCCTTGGGGACAGCCCTTGAAGAAGCGAGAGGGTGCCCCATGAATCTGGGATAATGGTTTTGTAACAGCAAACCGACCCCAGAACAAGGAGCACCCAATAGATGCTACCACGCAACCACCCCGACCGCATCCGTGTCTCTTTCGACGACCACCGCCTGGTGGGCAATGCCGGGCTGCTCCTTCCGGCCACCCTCGCCGAGCACCTGGGCCTGCGGGAACTCGTCGACCATCACCTCGATCTGGGCGTGGCGCCGGGGCGGGCCAACACGGGGGACAAGATACTGACGCTGGTCGCTTCCGCGCTGGCGGGCGGCGACTGCATCGACGACGCCGATGCGCTGCGCGCCGGTGGGACGGCCCGCATCCTGGGCGGCACGATCAAGGCGCCATCCACCCTGGGCACCTTCCTGCGCAGTTTTCGCTGGGGCCACGTCCGTCAACTGGACCGGGTGAGCCGGGAGTTGCTGGCACGCGCTTGGCAGTCCAGCGCCGGACCCGGCGACTCGCCCCTGACCATCGACCTGGACTCAACCATCTGCGAGACCTACGGACTGGCCAAGGAAGGGGCACGCCACCACGGCTATACCGGCAAGCGGGGCTATCACCCGCTGCTGGCTGTCGCCGCCGGAACCGGCGACGTGCTGATGTGCCGGCTGCGCGAGGGCCGGGCCAACACCGCTCGTGGCGCCGCCCACTTCCTGCGTGAAACGGTGGGGCGGGTGCGCTACGGAGGGGCCAGCGGGCAACTCACGGTGCGGGCCGACAGCGGCTTTTACACCCATAGCGTGGTATCCGTCTGCTGCAAGCTGGACGTGCGCTTCTCCATCACCATCCGCCAGCACAAAAGCCTGCGGAACCTGATCGAGGCCATACCCGAGGCGGACTGGACGCCCATCCCATACTGGATGGACGGCGCCGCCGATGTGGCCGAGACCACCTACACCCCCTTCCAGAGTGAGCCCGACGCCGCACCGGTGCGGCTCATTGTCCGGCGGGTGAAGCCCACTCCCAGTTCCCAACTGGCCCTCTTCGCCACCTACAGCTATCACGGCTTCATCACCGACCGGGACGGGGAAACCCTGGAGCTGGAGGCCGACCACCGCCGCCATGCCGAGGTCGAGAACGCCATTCGAGACCTGAAGTACGGCGTGGGGCTGAACCACATGCCGTCGGGCCGTTTCGCCGCCAACGCCGCTTGGCTGGCGATACAGGTGATGGCGCATAACCTGGCCCGTTGGACAGCGCGGACCGGTCTGGGTGAGCAGGTGGTGACCACCAAGACCCTCCGGCGGCGGTTCTTCTCCCTCGCCGGACGAATCACCCGCTCGGCCCGCCGCCTCACTTTGCATCTGCCACAGGGCTGGCCTTGGGAGACCCAGTTCACTCGCGCCCTGGCTCGATTGCGAGCCCTGCCATTGCCTGCCTGACGGCGCCGTCGGCGACCGAGCTACCCACCGCACAACCGAAGGTCCCCGCAAACTCGCGCCACCCTGGCCCGCGAGAGTTCCCTGCTGTGTATTCTCTCACCATCCCGCGCATCGCAGTCCCCGCAGACGGCCATAGGGACCCTGTGCGGCAACTGAAGACCGTCCGCCGCCCTCCCATCTACCCCAATGGAGCCCAGGCCATCTCGCCCGCAGCTCCCTCACCCCCCTTCCGCTGTCCTCACGCCGTCCATCGGTGGATTCGGGGTTAGGTTCGGCTCATCATTCCGTATAGTCCAACCACGCCTTGACGGTGTACGCACCGGGGTTATAATTCACCGTGTTCCGCAATCGGGCGGCCCCGGCTATTGACACGTATCCTCGAGGTCGTCCCGAACATCCTCATATCAACCGAAGGAAAAGGACAAAACATGGCTGACAAGAATGTCGGATTCGTCGGGCTGGGCATCATGGGCAGGCCCATGGTCCGGAACCTCATGGGAGCAGGCTACTCTCTGACCGTCTACGATGTGGTCGCGACCGCGATGGAGGAAATGGCGACAGACGGCGCCGCCGTGGCTTCCTCGGCCAGGGAGGTCGCCGCCAACAACCCCGTCGTGATAACGATGGTGCCCGACTCCGCCGATTCGGAAGCGGCGATTCTCGGCCCCGACGGGGTGCTGGAAGGCGCCTCCGCCGGCTCCACGGTAATAGACATGAGCTCCATAGCGCCGGGAATGTCGCAGAAGATCGCCGCGGCCTGCGATGCCGCGGGCGTCGCGTTCCTGGACGCCCCGGTAAGCGGCGGCGAGCCCAAGGCCATCGACGGCACGCTGGCGATCATGGTCGGCGGCAAGAGCGACGTGTTCGACGAGTACATCGATATGCTCGGCGTCATGGGCGCCAGCATCGTGCTGTGCGGCGACTACGGCGCCGGGAACACGACCAAGCTGGCCAACCAGATCGTGGTGGCCGGCAATATCGAGGCCGTGGCCGAGGCGCTGACCCTGGCCCGCAAGGCCGGTCTCGACCCCAACGTGGTCTACGACGCCATCAAGGGCGGCCTGGCGGGCAGTACCGTGCTCGACGCCAAGGCGCCGATGATGATCGCGGGCGACTTCAAGCCGGGCTTCCGCATCCGGCTGCACCAGAAGGACCTGCACAACGCGCTGCTCACAGGAAAAGACCTCGGCGTGCCGCTGCCGGTCACCAGCCTCATCCAGCAGATGCTCGGCTCCCTCGTCAACGACGGCAAGGCCGATCTGGACCACTCGGCCATAGCCAACTTCATCGAGGACATGGCCGGGACCAAAATCAGCGGCGAGTAAGGCGGGGCTCCCGCCTTAACTGTTCGGAGCTCGGGGCACACAACCCGTTCACCGTGAGTAGCGCCGGTGCCTTGACCGGCGCGTATCGAAGGGCGCACTCAACCCCGTCGCCAATAGGGTCGTCGGCACCCCACCCCGGCGACGGAGCCGCGCGGGCCCTTCGGATTATATAGAGACAGCCATGCCAGACAAGCCTGAGAGGAAAGAACGCGGTCGGCCCGCGAAGCCTGTACCGCGCATCCCGGACACGTTCGAAAACGTCGTTAAGGCGCTGGTCGCCCCGGTGAAGGCGAAGGGCCGGGACTAGGCTCAGTCAGCTTTCCCCAGCCCCTTCTTCAATTCGTCGATCTCGGCTAGCAGCTTGATATTGACTTGGTCTTGAGCTTCAAGGGCGTTCAATAGCCACCTCTCTACGTGCTGCCCAGCTGACAATCTCCCACCGACCGGGCCGTCCGGGTACCCCCACCCGCTCGCAACCTCTTCGACCTTTGGGGCTAGGTCGTCTTTCAATTCGGTAAACCTGTCAACGTAGTCTGCGGAGTCGGTCACTTTCCTCTCCTCTTGCCGAAGGGCAAGTATATCAAACCCCAGAGGCGCGGGAAAAACGGTATATAATTCCCCTTCGATACACCCCGACGAAGCGTCGGGGCACTCAGGGTGAGCGGGACGCGTGGAGTCGGTCCCACCCCAAAGACAACGGGACTCCGCCGATGGGCGACGGCGAACGGCGTCCGGGTCCGTCACCTCAACTCTGAACAGTTGCCTCCCGTCGACAGAGACTTTTTGCGTAACTCCGGTTGCGGGAGACAAATGTCGTGGAGATGGGTAGATTTCCTAGCCGGGTAGCCCACCCCTGGATTCCCGCCTGCGCGGGAATGACGGTTATGCAGGGGTCTCCCGACACGGCTGGACGGGCGCCCGGGACTCCAATCGAGGGTCTTGGACAAGCCTCGAGAAAGAGATGGGCTCACGTAGAGAGTGCGGCGACCGCCGCGTCCAGGAAACCCGGCTGGCCCGCGTCCAGGTCCAGACGCCTGGCCTCGACAATCGGCACAAACTCGGCCCCCAGCACGAACTCGTCCGGTTCCATTCGCTCCGGGCGATATTCGCCGGGCGCGCAGTCGTAGACGACCTGTATGAAGTCGGGATACGGGTAGGTCCAGCCGGGCGGCTCAGGCGTCAGATGGTGGAAGTGCCGGAATCCGATTCGTTGCAGCCGGGCGATGGTCCATCCGGTTTCTTCGAGTACCTCGCGTCGCAACGCGTCTTCGGTAGACTCGCCGGCTTCGAGCCTGCCACCCGGCATGACGTGATTCCCACCGGGGTCGCGGACGACCAGCACGTCGTCGCCGTCGATCAATACCGCCCTGGAAGACGTCACGTAGGGGAGGGGAGGTTGCTGTTCGGCAAGGTAGTACGTCAAGTGGAACCGGTGCGGGGCCCACATGACGGCCTCCGTGGCCAGGGAGGGCAGTGGGGCGAGAAACTCCGCCAGGCCGTCATCCACCGCGTTCGCCGTCGGCAATGACCTGCCGTACGTCGTCCAGAGAAGTCTGCAGGCCCTCGACGGTGTTCTGGAACGCGGCCATTCGCTCCTCGAGTCGGTGCTGTCGCAGCGCGACGGTAAGGTCGCCGCGGGTGCGCTCGAGCGTGCCGCGCACCATGTCGGCGCTGCGCCGCAGCCCCCTCGTGACGGCGTCCGGGAAGTCCATCGAGCCCAGGACGGTGTATATCTCGTCCATCACGCCGAGCAGCTCCTCGCTGCGGCTGAAGTCGCCGCGGCGCAGGGCGTCCAGGATGTAGCGGCGCAGCTCGCCGGCGACGTCGCCGAGGCCGTTGAGGTAGGGCGCCGGACCGACGCCGAGCTCGTCGGGCCCAGGCGGCGCGCCGCCCTGAACGATCGCCAGCACCACGCTGGCCTCGACGTACTCCTTCTGGGCGTCCTCGACGTAGCCCCCATGGTAGACGGCGGGCTGACTCTCGCGCATCGCGGCGACCTCCCCCGCGGCGGCGGCGACCTGGTCGAGAAGCTCGCGGGCCCGGTCGAAGTCGCCTCGATGCGAGGCCCTGATCGAGTTGGCCGAGCCGCGGACCATCTCGCGCGACAGCCGCAGAGCCCGCTCCCGGGCGCCGTGGGTCTCGGTGAACCGCCGCTGCGCGAGGTCGGCGACCTCGGAGAGATGGGTGCGAATGTCTTGCGGGTCGTGTTTCAAGCTACGGCTCCTGGCTGAGGGATGTACGGTACGGCGTCGCGGTCGTGACCGACGGCTCGACCTCGGTAGGTCAAGAACGAGGGGTCGGAAATCTCGCTGCAGATAAGCCTTTGTGTTTTGGTTAGCTTATTCAAGGTGTCTCAGAGCCCCATCGTGGGGATTGTAGCACCCACCATCGCGGCAAAGATGAGGGGGAGTCGTGCCAACACCTTCACCCTCACCTCAATCCTCTCCCGTCAAGGGAGAGGAGGCCATAGGGAATCACCCTTGGCAACACGCTCTAAAGCTCTACGCTGTTGCGGAGGACGTCGAATCGGGCGACGGTGCCGTTGGCGCCGAACTCGATCGCGACGAGGTCGATACGCCAGTCGGCGCCGTCGGCGTCGTGGGCCTGGAGGTACTCCTGGGCCGTCGCGATCAGGTGGCCGCGCTTGCGCGGAGTGATCGACTCCTCCGGCTGTCCCGCGGACTTTGCCGACTTCGAGCGCACCTCGACGAATACGTACTCGCCGGAGTCGCGGGTCACCAGGTCGATCTCGCCGTATGGTGACCGGTAGTTGGCTTCCAGCACTCGGTAGCCCATCTCGCGCAGTCTGACCTGCGCGATGGCCTCCGCGCGCCTTCCGATTGACTGCCTTCGGTCGGTCATCCTGCGGCCAGCCGCACGGGCGCGAACGAGTGCCTGTGGATGGGCGATGGCCCGCGGTCTCGCAGCGCCTCGAGGTGGTAGCTGCTGGCGTAGCCCTTGTGGCTCGCGAACCCGTAGCCCGGATAGAGGTCGTCGTTCTCGATCATCATGCCGTCGCGCTCGACCTTGGCGATGATGGACGCGGCGGCTATCGACAGGCAGAGGGCGTCGCCGTGCACGATCGCCTTCTGCGGGATGTCGACGTCCGGCAGGGGGAACGCGTCGAGCAGCAGGAACTGGGGCTGGAGTGGCAGGGCGTTGATCGCGCGCGCCATCGCCAGTCTCGTAGCGGCTACGATGCCGACGCGGTCTATCTCCTCGTGGGAGGCGAGTCCGGTGGCCATGCTCAACGCCTTGTCGGCCAGTATGTCGGCCGCTTCCCGGCGCTGCGCGGGCGTGAGCTGCTTGCTGTCGCGGATTTGGCGCAGCCATCTGCCGCGTGGATTGGCGGGCAGCATGACGGCTCCGGCGACGACAGGGCCGGCGAGCGGGCCGCGCCCCACCTCGTCCAGGCCCGCGACCAACGTGTAGCCGGCTTCGAGGAGGGCGGACTCCTCCCGATAGCTCGGTCGCCTCTTCCGGACCGTCCGGCGCTTTTGCACCATCTGCCGCTCAGCGGACAATCGAAGACTCCTGGATCATCGGCCCGATCTTATCCGACGGCGGCAACCGGAACGACGACGCCGGCCTGCCCGTCCGGCCGCTACTGACCCAGGCCGCGCTGCATCCCGCGAATGTATGCCACCTGTCCGGTGTGCTGCGCCTCTTCCACGACCACGTGAGCCAGCATCTTGGCGACCGTATATTGGGGCCGCCGCTCGGGCTGAGGGCACATCTCCAGGTCGGACTCGGAAAGAGTGTCCAGGTAGGCGAGCGTCGACCGCCGGACGGAGTCGTAGTAGGCCATCATCTCGCCGATGTCGAACTCGGGGAGGGCCGCGACCTGCTCCGCAGTGTACCGAACGCCGCTCTCGCGAGACGGCAGGCCGCACCGGGCGTCCCAACCCTCGCTCTGCCAGACGGTGCCGGCGCCGCGGGCGAACCGCTGTATCCAGTCGTCCTCGACCCGGGCCATGTGCCAGACCGTGAAGTCGATATGGTGCGACTCCGGCGTCGGCTGGAACCGGCGTTCCTCGGCGGTCAGCCCGTCGAGCGCCTTGCGCAGGTCGCCCAGGTACTCTTCCAGGGCCATGCGGACGATGTCTTTGAAGTCCAACTCAGCTCAACGATGGCGGCTCAAGCTCGATGATGCCGCCGGCGACGAGCTCTTCGCCCTGGTAGAAGACCACCGGCTGTCCGGGAGTGACGGCGCGCTGCGGCTCCTCGAATCGAACCTCGGCCCAACCGTCTCCGGGCAGCAGTGAAGCCGGCGCCTCGGACGCCTTGTACCGGATCTTCGCGGTCACGTCGAGGGGCGTCGTGGGCGTCTTGCCGGACGGAAAGTTGAGCCGCGACGCAAACAGCGAGGAGCGGTATAGCTCGCTCTCGGAGCCAACGACCACCCGGTTGCCCTCGGCGTCGATCTCGACGACGTACATCGGGACGCCGGGGTTCGCAGGCAGTCTCAGACCCCTGCGCTGGCCGACGGTGAAGAACTGCACGCCGGGATGCTGGCCGATGACGGAGCCGCCGGAGTCGACGATCTCTCCCGGTGTGGGCCGGCCCCGGTCGGCGATGAACTTGCGGTAGTCGCCGTCGGGTATGAAGCATATATCCTGGCTGTCGGGCTTGTCGGCGACGGGAAGCCCGGCCTCCGCCGCTATGGCGCGAATACGGTCCTTCGCGTAAACACCGACAGGCAGCATCAGGCGGTCGAGCTCGCGCTGGCTGAGCGTGAACAGGACGTACGACTGGTCCTTGCGGCCGTCGACGCCCTTCAGCAGCCTTTTGCCCGCTTCGTCGGCCTCGATGCGCGCGTAGTGGCCGGTGGCGATGTAGTCGGCGTCCAGGAACATCGCCCGGCGCAGCAGGAAGTCGAACTTGATCTTGTCGTTGCAGGCCAGGCACGGATGAGGGGTGCGGCCCCGGTCGTACTCCCTGCAGAAGTAGTCGACGACGTGGGACTGGAACTCGCGCTCGAAGTTCATCACGTAGTGGGGGACGCCGATCGTCTGGCAGACCCGGCGCGCGTCGTCGACGTCCTCGACGGAGCAGCACCGCTTGTTCTGGCGCGGCGCGTCCTCGCGCTCCACGGTCCAAAGACGCATGGTCACGCCCACGACGTCGTAACCCTCCCGCGACAGCAGCAATGCGGCCACCGAGGAGTCGACTCCCCCGCTCATAGCAACGATCACGCGCCCCTTGCTCATGCGGTTCAGGCTAACATAGGGACTTAAAGCCATCAAGGAATCGCCAGGCGGCTCGGGCGGAGTGCTTCGGCCGGGCGCGCGATGCGCAACGGGTGCGCGGGCTGATAGAATCTACCCGGACCGGGCCGGACCGGGCGTGCCGCGCTCGGCAGGCGCGGCAAACAACAGAACGAACACGGCAAGGGGTTAGACGTTGAAGTACGCGGAGATGGACTCGGTAGAGGCAGGGCTGAAATTCAAGACGATCAGCGGGATCATGGTTGAGACCACCGGCTCGACGACGCTGGTGGACTCGCACGACGTGTACGTCCACGAAGTCGTGATAACGGAGGGCGTGGGAGAGGGCGAGACGTACCTGTACAACCTCGACGCGGGCGACCTGGTCGACTAGGATAGGCCTCGTATCGTCGCGTAGGCTGCCGGGAGCGTCTGGTAGCCCCGGTCGGGAGGCTTGTTTTGCTGCGGTCTTTGTTCGGCAGGAAGAAGAAGCGTCCCGCGTCCACAGAGACGACGGAGACGATCGCGGACGCGCGGGTAGGGGACGTGTTCACGATCTCGAGCGCCTCGGTGACGCATGCCGACGCCTACTTTGTCGTGGAGAAGGTCAATCGGTACGAAAGCCACGCCGGCGAGACTCACGAGCTGCTGGGCGTCGATGGCGACACCCGGCTGTGGGTTGAGTGGTCAGGGCGCGGCAGCACCCTCTCCATAGCGGTCCGACCGGAGGAACGGCCGATGAGCATCGAGCGTCTGGGGCTCACGGAGGCCGACCTGCAACGGATGGACGAGGAGCACTCGCTGGACAACGGCTTCGAGTACGACGGCACGCGTTACCACTACGGGAACAGCGGAGAGTCGTTCTTCTTCGAGGATGGCGCCGGTGAGGGCCACGGGTTCTACAACTGGGAGTTCGCGGACTACGACCAGATACGGTTCGCGTCCATCTCCAAGTGGGAAAGCACGCCCTTCGAGGCGTATCTGAGCGAGTCGGTCTCTCCGGAGAGCATTGCGGTGTATCGGCAGTAGTCGACGGTCGCAGGCAGGAGGTCCCAATGGAAGCTTTTCTGGATGCCTTGGTAGACACGCTGGAGTTTTTCCCGAAAGGGCTGATCTACGTTGTCCTCGGCTTGGCCGTTCTGTTCATCGCGAAGGTCGTCCAGGACCTGATCACGCGGTACAGCATCAATCAGCAGGTGACCGGCGAGAACAACGCAGCGTTGGGCCTGAGCTTGGCCGGATACTACCTCGGCGTCGTCTCCGTGTTCGTCGGCGCCCTGTACCAGCCCCTCTCGGTGATACGTGACGACGACTGGAAGCCGACGAGCGCCGGATATTGGGGCGAGGTGCTCGAGGTGTTGATCTACGCCCTGGTCGGCATCGTCGTGCTGAATGTGGCGAGACTGGTCGTGGACCGCCTGGTGCTCCATACATTCCAGACCGAGAAGGAGATCGTCGAGCAGCGCAACATCGGCGCGGGCGCGGTCGAGTTCGGCGTGTACCTGGCCACGGGGTTGGTCATCGCCGGGTCGATCGCCGGCACCGGCTCTACCGAAGCTGCCGGGGCCGAGGTGAGCGCCCTGGACTCCGCGCTGCGGTCGCTGGTGTTCCTCGGCCTGGGTATGGTCGTGCTGATCGTGTACAGCCTGTTCTACCAGCTCACCACGTCGTTCGACATCCATGGTGAGATAGAGCAGGGCAACACCGCGGTCGGCGTCGCCCTCGCCGGGAACCTGATCGCCATCGGGCTGGTGACGTTCAAGGCGGTCTTCGGGGAGTTCGTGGGCTGGGGCGAGAGCCTGGCAGGCTTCCTGGTATTCGCCGTCCTGGGCTTCGCGCTGCTGTTCGTGGTGCGGCAGATCGCCGACGTCGTGCTGCTGCCCGGCGCAAAGCTCCAACAGGAGTTGGCCGCGGACCGCAACCTCGGGGTTGCCTTCATCATCAGCGCCGTGGTGATCAGCTCCTCGCTGATCCTGTATTTCGCCATCTGAAGCGTCCGGGTCTGGTCGCCTCGATACACCCGACGCTGCGTCGGGACGCTCGGAGCTCGTCTGGCGTTGCGGCGTACGCGGGGCGGTCACATCCTCAGCCACGGGCTGATTCTTGGGGAAATGGCCGCGAAATCAGATGGAAATGAAATCGGGATTTTGGCATAAGTGCCTATAGAAAAGCTCGAAATGAACCCGGAAATGAACCTGTAAATGAAGCGAAGAGCAGTACCGAGGCGATCTTGACCGTCAGCCGCTACCACGTCCCCCGGCAGTGGCTGCGCTACAACGTGGCGGCCTTAGTCACGCCCCTGGTCGAGGCCAGGACCGCAGCCGGCGTGCTCAACAGGATGCCGTACCTGTATCGATGGATCGAGCAGGTCCATGAGGAGCAGCTCCGGCTGGAGGCAGTCGGAACTTCACGCATCGAGGGGGCCGAGTTCACTCAGCCTGAACAAGACGAAGCTCTCGCCTTGGATGTTGTGCCGCACACCGGGTTGACCCATTCACAACGGCAGTTGAGGGCAGCCGCCGAGACATATCGCTGGCTCCGCATGGGTAGGGCCAACCGGCCGATCACAGCCGAGTTCGTCTTGGACATCCATCGGCGCATCGTCACCGGATGCGATGATGACCACTATGAGCCTGGTGCCCTCCGGCGTCCCGGGGCCAATGTTACCTTCGGTAGGCCGGTCTGCCGGGGTGCCGAAGGAGGTGCTGAGCTCTCCGACGCTTTCGACGCGCTGATACAGGCCATCGGCGAGGAGTTCAGCATGCAAGACGGCATCGTCCAAGCGTTGGTCGCCCACTACCATATCGGCGCCATGCATCCTTTTGGCGACGGCAATGGACGCACTGCACGTGCGCTGGAGGCCTTCATGCTGCGAAAGGCCGGAGTAAACGACATGGTCATGGTCGGCCTGTCCAACTACTACTACGAGCACCAGGAGGAGTACCTGGCAGCGTTGTACGAATCACGCACTCGGGGGCACGACCTCACCCCGTTCCTCACGTTTGCGTTGCATGCGGTAGCGGAGAGGTGCAACACAATCGCGGACGAGATAGTCGCCCACAACAAACGGACCCTCTACAGGGAGTTCGCCCACTCGCTGTTCGGGCGTCTTCGCAGTCCCCGCCGCCGAGTGCTGGCGGAGCGGCAACTGCAGATGATGGACATACTGCTGGATTCCGGACCCTTGGATCTGCCTGATCTGCTAGTCCAAGTGCGCGAGCACTACAGAGGCCTCAAATTCCCCATACGTGCCATGGCTAGAGACCTCCGCAGCCTCCTCTCCCTGCACGCAATCAATCGGGATGAGACAATCTTCGCTGCCAATCTAGACTGGCCGCAGCAATTTTCTGAGTCAGAATTGCTGGACTTGTATGAGAACATGCCCGCGGCAGCGTATTCGGGGCAACCGGCCGTGGCGGAACTGTCTCGACTTCTCGGAAGCCGGATGCCCAGGCAGAGCAGCTAGAAGGCGGAGGCGTTGGGTCCGTAACACCCTGGCGGTGCGGCCTGACGGGTTGCAGGCTTGGCGACCACCACGACGCGGCTACGGAAGTCGGCCCGGTTGTTTCGTACCCCGCGGACCTCTCGGTCTGCCTCCTGCCCACACGACCGTTGAGCAGTTTCCGGATGAATGTCGCAATGGAACGGGTTGAACGGAACGGCCTGATCGTGTTCCGGCTGGGTTCGCTAGGTGTTTCGCCTGTCAGGGCTGAGTTCGAGCTGGGACGCTACCGGCGTCCGCGGCGTTGACTGAGGTATAGGCCGCTGATACACTCAGCGCGCCAAAATCGACCCCGCGCCGAGAGGCGGGGACAGAGCGAGGAAAACCCACATGGGCCAGGTTGACCTGGATTTCAAGCCTTCGGTACCGGTATTCGACGCAGACGTCGCGTTGGGGCGCAGGCACGACCGCCGCGTAGCCGTCGACAGCGTCGAGGGCACGCTGGAGGCGATGGACAAGGCGGGCGTCGACCGCGCCCACGTGTACGCCCCCCACGCCGCGGGGTACGACACCACCGAGGGCAACGAGCTCCTGATGGCGACGATCGCCGGGCAGCCGCGGTTCGTGCCTCAGTTCGCGGCCAACCCGTCGGCCGACGACCTGGACGACTTCAAGGCCGCGTTCCGGGCCGCAGGCGCGCGATCGATCCGCGTCGTCCCGGGCATCCACAACTACCCGTTCCGCGACTGGATCGTCAAGCCGTGGATGGAGTGGATGGCCGAGGAGAATATCCCGCTGTGGATCCCGGTCGCCTACGAATTCCTCAGCCACGACGGTGCGGTGGACCCGTCCGAGGTCTACGAGACGATGGCGGCCAACCCCGGCGTCACCGCGGTGCTGGCCGAGGTCCACTACAGGCAGATCATGTGGGCGCTGCCGATGCTCAAGAGCCTTCCCAACCTGATGATCGAGGTCTCCAGGCTCGTCACCACCGACGGCATACCCAAGTTCCTTGCGGCGGTAGGGGAGCAGCGCGTGATGTACGGCTCGCGCTTCCCGGACGCGCCGATGGCGCCGAACCTCTACTACCTGCATCGGTGCGGGCTGAGCGACCAGGGGCTGGCGGACGTCTGCGCCGGCAATCTGGACCGGCTGCTGGGGACGGGATAGACATGGAAACTCCCGTAGTCGACTTCCACTGCCACGTCGGTCGCCAGGGCGGGATCGGCGTCGACGACGAGCCCGAACGCTACGTGAGGATCCTTGACGCCGCGGGCGTGGACGTCGGCTGCGTCAACTGCGTCTTCCTCGGCGACGCCAGGAGGGGCAACGACGCCGTAGCCCGATTCGTCGACGAGAGGCCGGACAGATTCGTCGGCGCCGCGTTTGTGACGCCGCACTACCCGGAGGAGGCCGTCCCGGAGCTCGACCGCTGCTTCGACGAGCTCGGCATGAAGTTCATCAAGATATACCCCGACTACTACGGCAAGGCCAATGACCACCCCGATTATTTCCCGATTTACGAGTGGGCGAACGAACGGGGCGCCGCGATCATGGGCCACGCGACCTTTGCTTTCGACCCTCCTCACCTCGACATCCCGGCCCGGTTCCTGGGACTCCACGAGCGCTTCCCCAATGTGACGTGGGTGATCGCCCACGCGGGGAACGTCACGGAGGGTCAGATCGGCGCGGTCGAGGCCGCGCAACGGTGCGACAAGGTCGTCCTGGAGACGTGCACGTCGTGGGGTGAGCATGGCACCATCGAGCGGCTGGTGAACGGGGCCGGCGAAGACCGGGTCATCTACGGCTCGGACATGCCACTGATGGACGCGCGGCTCCAGATCGGCAGGATTACTACGGCCGACATCTCGGAAGAAGCCAAGAAGAAGGTGCTGGGATTGAACACGATGCGGCTGCTGGGCCTGGAGCTGTAGCCCCGGACACGCGACGTACGTGACACCTCAGGTCCCAGAATCCGTCGAGAAACAGGAGCGCGACATGACAGACCAGTTGGCGATTCACGGCGGCACACCCGTCCGGACGAAGCCCTTCGGCCCGAGCCACGACTTCGGCGACGACGACGTGGCGGCCATAGCCGAGGTGATCAAGACCGGCAGCGTCAGCAAGGGGCCCAAGATCGACGAGTTCGAGCGCCGGTTCGCGGAGAAGAACGGCGTCAAGTACGCCGTCACCGTCAGCTCCGGGACCGCCGCGATGCACACGTGCGTCGCAGCGGTGAACCCCGACCCGGGCTCGGAGATCATCACGACGCCGTGGACGTCGGGCGGGACGCTGATCGGGACGCTGCTGCACAACTGCGTGCCGATCTTCGCCGACATCGACGACACGTACTGTCTGGACCCGGCGGACGTCGAGAGCAAGATAACGCCGCGCACGCGCGCCATCATGCCGGTGCATCTGGGCGGCAACCCGGCTGACATGGGCCCGCTGCAGGATATCGCCCGGCGTCACAACCTGTTCCTGATCGAGGACTGCTGCCAGTCGCACTTCGCCGAGTACCAGGGACAGACGGTCGGCTCGATAGGCGACATCGGCGGACTCAGCTTCGGCGGCAAGCACCTGTCGGCCGGCATGGGCGGCATCGTGCTCACCAACAACCGGTCTCTGTGGGAGCGCGCGATACTGTTCCGCGACGCCGCGCTGCCGCGGGCGAACGGTCCGTACGAGGGCCGGCCGTACGCGAACTACTTCCTCGCCCCGAACTACAAGATCAACGACATCATCGGCGCGCTGCTGCTGAACCAGCTAGGCAAGGTCGACGGCTACATCGAGAACAAGATACGCGACGCCAACAACATCATCGAAGGCGTCTCCGACCTCGACGAGATCACCCCGCAGAAGGTCCGCCCCGGAGACCGGCACACCTACTGGTCGCTGGGCTTCACGATTGACACCGACCGGCTAGGCTGCGACGCAAACGAGTTCGCCGAGGCCGTCAGCGCGGAGGGCGTGCCGTTCGGAGGGCCCTATATCGGGACTCCGGACCACGGCCCGCTCTACCGGAACCCGTTCCTCGCCGAGTCCCAGCTTTACGGCAACAGCCACTTCCCGCTGAACATCGGCCGCGACAGGCCGATTGACTACCGGCTGGTCGAGTGTCCGTACGGCGAGGCGCTCATGAGCCGCAACGTCGGCTTCTCCATGGTGCCCACGATGAGCGAGGACGACGTCGGGGACGTCATTGAGGCCCTGCGCAAGGTCGCGGGCCACTACCGCAAGTAGGCGAAGCCCGACCGCGGCGGCCTGAGCGAGCGTACCGTGGCTGACCTACTGATTGAGAACGGGCTGGTCGTCGACGGCAGCGGATCGGCGGGCTTCAGGGCCGCGGTCGTCGTCGAAGGCGACACGCTCGCCATTCACCGCGGCGATACCTCCGGCATCGACGCTGGGCGCGTCATCGACGCCGCCGGGCTCGTCGTTTGCCCCGGCTTCGTCGACCTGCACTCGCACGCCGGGCTGACGATCCTTGGAGAGCCGCACCACGATCCCAAGGTGCGCCAGGGTGTCACCACCGAGCTCGTGGGCATAGACGGCATCTCCCACGCGCCGTTCAAGACCCGCGACGAGCTGCACCGCTACATCTGGCTCGACTCGGGACTCAACGGCTACCCGCCGATGCCGGCCGACTGGCTCACCGTCGCCGAGCTGCTGAGTAAGTACGACAACGGCGTCGCGGTCAACGTGGCGTACATCCTGGGCAACTCCCCGGTGCGCATCTGGTCGGTCGGCTGGAACGACCGGCCCGCGACGGACGCCGAGCTGGAAGACATGAAGGCGGTCACCAGAGAGGCCATGGAGGAGGGCGCGTGGGGGCTGTCCACCGGCCTCGACTACGAGCCCGGCGCCTTCGCGGACACCGACGAGCTTGCGGCGCTCTCGGAGACCGTCGCCGGCCTGGGCGGCTTCTACCACACGCATACCCGGTCGGACCTGCGCGCGAAGGGGCGGCTGGCGCCGTGGGAGGAGGCGGTGGAGATAGGCCGTCGCAGCGGCATCCCCGTTCACCTGACGCACTACCGGCAGGGCAGGCAGGGCCAGGGCAGCCATCTGGACTATCTCGGCCTCGTCGAAGACGGGAGGGCCGAAGGACTGGACGTCACGTTCGACTGCTACTCGTACCCCTATTCGGGCACGACCCCGGCCATCGTCTTCCCGGCGTGGTCGAAGGATGGCGGCCCCGAGCGGCTAATGGCTGCCCTGAAGGACCCGCACGATCGCGCCCGCATCGTGAGGGAGCTGCCGCGAGCGGAGCTGGAGAATAGCTGGCTGCACAACTTCAACCGGCCGGAGAACAAGCGCTACGACGGCCGGCTGCTGACCGACATCGCCGAAATGCGCAGCCAGGAGCCCGCCGAGGCGCTGTGCCACCTGATGGCCGAGGAGAATCTGGGCATCTCGATGGTCGGGCTGGGCACGAACGCGCATACGCTTCCGGCGTTCGTGTCGCACCCGTGCGGCATGATCGCAAGCGACGCGATCCTGTTCGGCGAGTACCCCAACCCGCGAACGTATGGCTGCTTTCCTCTGGTGCTGGCCGAGTTCGTCCGCGCCGAAAAACACCTGCGGCTACCGGAGGCGATTCGCAAGATGACCTGGTTCCCGGCGCAGCGGCTGGGCCTGCCGGACCGGGGACTGCTGCGGGACGGCTACCGGGCCGACGTCGTGGTCTTCGACCCGGAGGCGGTAAGAACCGACGCCACCCTGGAGGACCCGAAGCGGTACCCGGTCGGCATCGAATACGTGATCGTCAACGGGCAGGTAGTCATCGACAGTGGCGAGAACACGGGCGCGTTGCCTGGTCGCGGCCTGCGCCGGGGGCGGTCTCGCACTTAGACTGCGAGGCGCGATCCGCTATGCGAGAAGACCCGCCTCTCGCCGAAACAACTCTCCCCACTTCCTTAGACCCTCTCTGCCCGCAACCTGATTGACCTGAGTGGCCCTACGCTTCGTTGGGGGCACTTTGGGTAGTCCGGTCTACCGACCAGAGACAGGTACGCTATCGAGGAGCTGCTGCGGGTTGGACCCGGTAGCTCCAGGCCTCCCACTTGCCCTGGAAGATGTGGGTCACGAATCTGGGGTCTGAGACGAGGTCGGTGAGGTAGCGCTTCACTGCGTCGCTTCCGCCCATGCCCTGCGCCCAGTCGGAGAACAGCGAGAACAGGTTGTCGCTCACCATCAGCCCGCCGACCCGGGTCAGACGAGCGAGATCGGGTAGCATGTCCGGGTACTCCCACCAGTCGCCGTCGAGGAATATGACGTCGTACGGCTCTCGGAGTGTCGGCAGGACGTCGAGCGCACGACCTCTGATCACCGTGACCTGGCCGGACAGCCCGCGGGAAGCCATCTCGGTCTCGGCCAGGTCGGCATGCTCCTCGACGTCCTCGATGGTGTCCACGTGTCCGTCGGGCCCTCCGGCCTCGGCCATCAGAGCCGCCGTGTAACCCAGTCCGCATCCGACCTCGAGAAACCGGCGGGCGCCCAGAGTGGCCGCGAGGAATGGCCAGAGCGGGCCGAGCCCGGGCGAGCTCGGGTAGACGTCGCAGTCGCGGGTCTCGGAGCCGTCGGTGCCAGTGTCGTTGTGCTCCAGCCGGTGCTCCTCGGACCTCCGGTTCAGGTCGAGGTGGAGGTCCAACCGTGCGCCGTAGATGTCCCGCAGGATAGCGGTCGTGTCGATATCGGCCATTTCATGCCTCCGCGTCCGGAAGTGTCTGTGCCAAGCTCGGGCGAGTCAAGCACGGGGCGCGTCCCAAACCCGCCACCTCCGTCATTCCCGCGAACGGAGGCCTTTGCGTAACTCCCCCGGTGGGAGACAGCGTGGCGGAGATGGCTAGTATTCCTAGCGGGGAACCCCCAACCCTGGATTCCCGCCTGCGCGGGAATGACGGTTGTGCGCGGGAATGACGGAGGTGCATGCAAAGGTCTCCGAACGCGGGAATCCATCCCCGACAGGGTGAGCCACTATGACACGGGAAGCAGTCCGTCACGCCGGCCGGCCCACTTAGGTGGGGAATCTAGGTCGTGATATATTAGGCACCCATTGGAGGAAAATGGACCAGATTACCGAGCAACAGCGGCGACGGATCTACCAGGAAGAGAAAAAGAAGGACGAGGCCAACCGCGGCCGCGCGACCAATCGCAGGAGCGTGGGATGCCTTGTGGCCGTCGGACTCGTGCTGCTGTTGATCGCCCTGGTTCCGGTCCTGGGCAGGAGCGGCGCGTTCGACGGGCTATTGAGTCGTAGCGACGACGAGGCGCCGACCGTCACCCCGGCTCTCACGCGCGTCCCGGCGCCCGCGGCGGGCGCCGGGACGTCCTTCGGGGACGGCGCGTGGCTCGTCGGGCCCGAGGTGGAGCCCGGCACGTACCGGACTGATGGGCCCAGCTCGCGGTGCTACTGGTCGCGCCTGGCCGAGTTCAGCAACGTCAAGGCCTTCATAGACCGCTCGGACGCCGCGTCGGGGTCCGGCCTCGGCCCGGAGGTCGGCGCGGACCAGGTGATCGTCGTCCGGATACGCGAGGGCGACGCCGCATTCGAGACGATCGGATGCGGAACGTGGAGCCGCGTCGAGGAGTCGAGACAGTAGACCAGGGGACGGCGTGGCCCCAAGCCAGCGGCCGAGGACGACCTTGTTTTAGAGCGACGTACTCGCGGTCCCGCCGGCGGCTAGTCGTATCTGCGGAAGGCGAGGTTTGCGGTCAGACCCGTCGTCAGCGGCATGGTCACGAGCCAGCCGATGTAGAGGGTGAGGAACGTGACCGCGAGGAGGGTGAAACCCCACTTGCGCTGCCCGTAGATGATCAGTCCGACCCCGGGAAAGGCGAAGTTGATGACCAGGGCCAAAGCGGCGGTGGCTGGCCGTTTGCTGGCGTCGGAAACGTCGACTTCGTAGTGCAGCGGCTTAGCGTACTTGGGCTTCGCGTCGGCCGCGCGCTTCCTGGCCGCCCTGCGCCGGCGCGCCTCCCAGTCCGCTCGTGTTCGTGGGCCCTTGCGGAGAAGTCTCATCCTCTAGCGTCCGCCTTTCCGCAGCAGAGTCTAGCAACAGTGTATTGCCAGACAGGGCGCGACGCAACCTGAGACGGGCCTTTGTTGACTAACCGCAGATATCTTCCTATAATCTCCTCATGAGAAGGAAACCAGGACACCTGCTGTCCGTCGAGCTCGCGATTCTTCGTACCGCCGTCGGCCTGCGGGCCAACGGCGTTCAGGAGTTCCACGGCTTCATGATCGCCAAGGAGATGGTCGACGGCCGGCACAGCCGGCGGCTGACCGGCCACGGCACGCTATACAAGGCGCTGGACAGGCTCAGGCAGATGGGGTTCCTGGTGGACCGTTGGGAGGACCCGATGATTGCCGCAGAGGACGGACGACCTCGGCGACGTCTGTACCGCGTCACGGTGGCCGGTCAACAGGCGCTCGTGGATGCCGACGCACGGAGCGCAGGGGACCTGCCTGACGCCAAACGGGGGATGGCGCGTCCGTGAACAGGGTTACAGCGAGACCGCTGCGTTGGTGGGTGAGGCTCTATACGTCCGGGCTATCTTCCGGTGATCGGAGCGGCCGTCGGGACGAGATAGAGTCGAACCACCACGAGCATACCCATAGCTCCGGGACGCAGAGCGAGGACCCGGCCTGGCAGGTGCTGGGGCGGATGGTGCGGGGTCTGCCGGCGGACGTGGCGTGGAGGCTGTCACGGCCCGGTGCGGAGCGACGCGCCGTGCGCGGAGGCGCCGCGGCGGTCGGCAGAGGCGGTGGCGCGGTGGCGCTCGTAGCGTACAGGAGCTACATCGCTGTCGCCGTAGCCGCCGTTGCCGCGGTGCTCATGGTCGTCCTCATAGTCGCTGTCTCGCTCGCCGGTGGCGACGACTCCTCAGGCGTGAACCGGATCGCCTTCCAGTCTTATCGCTCAGGAGGCTGGGACGTCTTTGTGATGGGTGCGGACGGGTCCGGCCAGGCTCGGCTGTCGGGGAGCCCCCCGGCTGACCTGATGCCCGTTCTGTCGCCGGACGACATATACGTCATGGACGCCGACGGATCGAACGTGGCCCGGCTGACGGACAGTCTTCTCGAAGAAGGGTATCCGTCGTGGTCGCCGAGCGCCCGGCAGATAGCCTTCCAGGCGGAGGAACAGGGAGCGGAGGGCACCAGGCGTATCTACCTGATGAACGCGGACGGCTCGGGCATGAGACGCCTTACAGGTAACGAGCTGCACGAACGGGCTGCCGATTGGTCGCCCGACGGCAAGAGGGTGATTTTCGCAATGCTGTCCGGCGCCAACATCGACATCTACGTGGTCTAGGCCAACGGCGAAGGCCAAGTGCGCATGACCGACGCGCCGGGGGTGGACACGCAGCCGAAATGGTCTCCGGACGGGAGCCTGATAGCCTTCAAGTCACATCGCGACGGGCAGGCCGAGATCTACACCATGCGCCCCAACGGATCGGAGCAGATGCGTGCGACGAACAACCCGGAGCTCGGGATCGGCCCGTTCGACTGGTCGCCGGACGGGGAGTCGATCGCGTTCGTCTCGACCAGGGACGGCAACTCGAACATCTACACGCTCTCGCTGAGGACAGGCAAAGAGGAGCAGCTCACAGACGACCCGGCGGCCGACTGGTGGCCTTCGTGGGGTCCGAAGCACTCCAGTCAGTACGTCGAGGTGATCGGCCGATAGCCGGCGGCTGTTTCCCGAGACCGGAGACCATTGAACAACCGTCATTCTTGCGCAGGGAGACCATTGAACAACCGTCATTCCCGCAGAGGCGGGAATCCAGGGTTGGGGGTTACCCGCTAGGAATGCTAGCCATCTCCGCCACGCTGTCTCCCCGCAACGGGAGTTACGCAAAGGTCTCAGGCTGCGCGCTCGGCGCCTGCGCTCAGAAGATGGCCAGTGGGTTGACGGGCGATCCCGTGCTGTTGGAGAGCTTCAGCGGCGCGATGGTGAACATGAACTCCCACCGGCCCACCTCGGCGCAGTGGCGGGCCAGCTCCTCGAGGTCGGCGTTGTCCAGGATCCACATGCCCATCTTGACGAGGCCGACCTGGTGGATCGGGTTGGGCACGGACGGGTAGTGGGCCGGCGAGACGTCGTTCCCGGTGTCCGAGCCGAGCATCGCTACGCCGCGTTCGTGCAGCAGTGGCAGGGAGGCGGCCTGGCACGCGGTCGAGCCGACCTGGGCCGGGTCGGCGGGGCCCTCGACGTTTCGGCGGCGTAGCTGGCCTGTCCTGACCAGCAGCACGTCGCCCTCCTCCACTGTGAAGCCGCAGCGGCGCTCCGCTTCGAGAATGTCGTCGGGCATGACGCCCTCGCCGCGCTCCAACCAGTCGACTCCCCGGAGCATTGGCGCGTCCACCAGCAGGCCCCGCGTGACGATACCGCCGCCGGCGTTCTCGACCGACTCGACGGTCGCGCCGTTGTAGGTGGAGACGAGATGGGCCGGCCTGTCGTTGTACATCCGGCCTTGCCAGAAGAAGTGGCACAGGCTGTCTATGTGCGTGATCGTCACGCCGTGGTAGGCCATGCCGAAGAAGTCGGCCGAGCCCTGCGCGGCACGTTTGGTGACCTTGTCGCCGGTGGCCCATCCCTCGCCGCTCTCGATCATGAAGTGGACCGGCGGATTCGGCGCGTCGGCCGAGGCCTCGAACTCTACGGTCCGGGCGCACGAGACCTGGTGGCCGTCGCGCACCAGCGACGCGGCCTGGCGCACCTTCTCCGGCGTCAGGAAGTTGAGCGCTCCGAGCTCGTCGTCCGCGCCCCAGCGGCCCCAGTTGCTGAGGGAGTCGAAGTAGCCGAGCACCTCGGCTTCGGTCGGTATTGTCGTGCCTGTCATGGCGTCTCCATGCGGTCGGTAAGCGCCCGTCGTCCGGTTGTAAGTGTTCAGAGTTGATGTTCCCACAACCCGTTCACCCCGAGTAGCGCCGATGCTTCATCGGCGCGTATCGAGGGGCGCGCGCAGGGTCTCAGCAAACGTGAACAGCTACGTCCGTGTTGCCGGGCGTTCCGTCGTCGGTTAGGCTTGCGGCGTATTGTATAGCAACTCCAGCGCCGCGCTCGGCGGTCTGAGGCTGACGTATGTCGAAGCTGCGATTGGGTTTCCTTGCGTCGCACGGGGGCAGCAACGTGCAGGCGATCGTCGACGCGTGCAGGGCAGGGGAGCTGCACGCCGAGCCGAGGGTCGCAATCAGCAACAACTCCGGCAGCGAGGTGCTGAGGCGGGCCGCCAGGGAAGGCGTGCCGGGCTTCCACCTGAGCTCTAGGACCCATCCCCGGCCCGGAGACCTCGACGAGGCAATCGAGGGCGTGCTCGCGGACCACGGCGTCGACCTCGTCGTCCTCGCCGGGTACATGCGAATGCTCGGCCCGAGGGTGCTGGGCCGCTACCGGGGGCGCGTGCTGAACGTCCATCCCGCGCTGCTTCCGGCGTACGGCGGGCGCGGGATGTACGGCGAGCGCGTCCACGCGGCCGTGCTCGCGGCGGGGGAGCGAGTCACCGGCGTCACCGTGCATCTGGTCGACGAGGAGTACGACAAGGGGCTGATCGTGGCCCAGGCCGAGGTGCCGGTGCTGGAGGGCGATACTGTCGAGTCGCTGCGGCTGCGTGTGCTGCGGCGCGAGCACGAGCTATACACTGAGACGCTTCAGAGAATCGCGACAGGGGAGATCGAGCTGCCCGCATAGGTACCTGACCAACACAGGGTCCTGCATAACCGTCATTCCCGCGAAAGGAGACCTTTGCGTAACCCCCTCTGCCTTGACGGTAGATGGTTGGTGTGAGGGTGAAGCGTCGTCCCGTCGTTCCCGTGACGACGGGAACCCATCCCGCTCCCCACCGCCCTATCCCGCCCCCGACTTCTCGGGGGCAGGCTCTGCGCGGGAATGACGGTTGTTCAAAGGTCTCCGCAGGCGGGAATCTAGGGGTGGTGTAGGGCGGCCTCGTCGTCTCGGCCGCGTCAACGTCTCCGGGCCTGCGATTCGATGCGCCGTCGGCGGGCCTCCCGCTCCGCCCGCTCCCGGGCCTCCTCGAGGTGGGCGAATCCGGCCTCGATGATCTGTTCCAGGGCGTCTGGATCGACGCGTTCCCGGTCGACGAGATCGATCAGCAGCTCCCCGAAGAACTCATCGTCGAGAATCGCCTCCCGCCAGTCGGCGTCGAGGTCGTCCAACGTCCCGTCGTGAAGCTGACGCTGCAGGACGGCCTCGGCGGCGTCGATCCCCTCCGCTTCGTACACGTCGACGCGCAGGTCGGAGCCGCTGCCGCCGCCAAACTCGATGGGATCGTCGTGTTCGGCGACGTCCGCGAAGATGTCGTAGAGGCCGACCGAGCTTTCGACCTCGGCGTCGGCCAGCTCCAGCCGGTCCTCGCCGTCCTCGGTCAGCGAGTAGCCGCCGTCTACGTCCGCAGCTGTGACGCCCTGCTCCACGAGGCGGTCGGCGATAGATAGCAGTCCGGGCTCGGCGGTCGCTCCGGGCTCGGCGATGTCGTGTCCGAGCCGCCCGACGAAGTGGAGCATGACGTGCTCCTGAAGACGACGCACCAGGAGCGCGCGGTCGCCTCCGTACCAGCGGTCGGCGGCGTACTCCAGGGGCGTGTACCGATGCTCTACGACGACGTCGAGCAGCGGCGTCCGAGACCCCTCGACGCCGGACAGATGCTGCGCAAGATCGTCGGTCGACGCGATCTCCGGCCCGTGGTTACGGTACATTCGGAGCGAGCAGCGTCCGTCGCGCCGGTCGTCGAACACGTCCAGCAGGTCCGCGTACATCTCCGGCAGGTCCGGGTTGCGCCGCGTGTCGAGCAGATCGAGTACCGTCTCGTCGCGTGCGCCGTAGGGGCCGAACACGCGGTCGAGCAAGTCGCCCAGGTTGACGTCGAGGTCGACGTCTGGGAGGTCGATGTCGAAGGCGTCGGACAACGGCATGCCGCCGAGCGTGATTCGGAGGCCCAACGACGAGGCAGTACTCGCGTCGGCGGTGTATGGCTGCGGGCTGGGGCCCTTGGCGTAGGCCGGCGGCTCGCTTTCGGTCATGCGCAGACCCGCCCGGCAGCCGGCACTAGCTGTGAGGACCGATCAGTCGCTGGCCGCCTCCGCCCCCGCGGAAGCCGCCTCGCGTGCTGCGGAAGCTGCTGCCGCCGCTGCTCCTGGAGCCCCAGCTGCTGCGGACGCCGGTGGAGCTTGTCTTGAAGCCGCCCGTAGACTGCTGGCCGGACTGATAGGATCGGCGCGCGGTGCTCTGGTTCCGGGACGCCGAGTCGTACCGGGACCCGGCGAATTGCTTCTGGTTGCCGAAGTACTTCGAGTTCCTGGAGACCTGCGACCTGTAGCGGCTGCCCTGTCGGTAGCTGTTCCGCTGCCGCGTCATGGTTGTGCGAGCGTAGCCGGGCGGCGTGGAGTAGTAGTAACCGCGGGGCGAGAGCGAGGAAATCAGGAGATAGGTGAACAGAAAGTCGCCCCCCCCGAATCCGCTGCGGTAGTAGCCATTGGAGCCGTAGCCGCGCATTTCGTGGCTTTCGTCCTTCTTCACGATCGTGAAGAGCAGGTCGTCCTCGGCGTCGTCGACCTCGTGGTTGGCCGGCTTGCTCAGGTCTTCCCAGCCCTCGAGGGTGAGGCCGAGCTCGTCCTGCTTGGACCGGATCAGCACGAGGCCGTCGCCCTCGTAGATCTCGTTGACCTTGCGCTCGAACTCGGTGGCGCTCTCCGAGTCCTTGAACGCCTGCTGGACGTCGTCGAGGTTGATGCGACCCGCGGCGCCGTCGGTCGCCGCCCATTCGTCGTAGGACGGGCCCTGGCTGCAGGCGGCAGCCACGGGGACGGCGGCTACCATGGTGCCCGCCAACGTCCTGATTCCCAATCTGCCGTACCTAGTGGCCATAGTAGTCTCCTCCGGCGTCTGGCTCGCTCTCGCCACGGGGCGCAAGGCCCGTCCCTGTTGTGGTTCCCTGGGTCGCGGCCGCCAATGGGCCGATGCTCGGGTTGTCCCGCAATATCACGCCAGCACCTCCTGGACCTCTCTGGGCAGCGACGGCTCCGGCTCGACGTCCGCCTCGCGGTAGGCGATCAGCTCGACCAGGAAGGCGTCCTGCGCGATCGTGAGGAACCGGTTGTACTCCTCCGTTACGGCGAAGGCGTAGTCGGCGACCGTTCGCCCCAGTGTTTGGCCCGACAGGTGGGCGCCCAGCGCCATGTCCTGGATGCGGGACAGGTGTACGGGCCACAGCTCGTCCGCGGCCTGCACCATGAGCAGCCGCGCGAGCGTATCGAAGTCGACGCGGCTGCACTCGAATCGGGCCTGTCGCACCCGCCTCGCGACAAGCTGGCCGGTCGCGGTCCGCAGCGACGGTATGCCGAGGCCGAACGACGCCGACAGGTCTACCCCATAGTCGAGCGTCGCCTCCTCGGCGAGCCGGGCGAACCGTGCCGCGTAATCGGCCGCGTCGGATTCTGGAAGATGGCGGTCGACGAGCCTTCGGCCCGCGGCCGCGGCGAAATCTGTGAGCGTCTCGTCCGGGAACCCGTCATCGAGGACACGGCTGCGCAGCCCGTAGTACGCCAGCGTCTGCCGCTCGACGACCCTGTCGATCTCCCAGGCGGCCATCCGGCCCAGCTCTTCTTCGCGCTCGTCGAGCCGCTGCAGCCGGTCGACGGAGCGTTGGGTCCGCAACCCTTCCTGGTGCACGATGCCGTCGACACCGTCGCGCCGTTCCGACCTGTACGAGGGGCCGCCGTTCGGCTTGTCCAGCAGCGAGTCGTCTTCCGCGGACAGCAGAAAGCGAGTCGATCCGAAGGCGCCCTGCCGTCCAACCCTGCCTCGGAGCTGGTCGTCGATGCGGCGCGAGTCGTTCAGGTCGGTGCCTATCACGTGAAGCCCCAAGCCGAACTCCAGCGTGATCGGCGCGCCGGACCGCGCCTCCGCGTCGTCGGGCCTGGCGACCACGTCGTGGGGCCGATCTCCCCGCTCCGCGGCGACGCCGGCCTCGCGCAGGGCGGTCTCGGCGGCCGCGGCTTCTTCCGCGGTCGAGCATCGCATCGTCACCGCAGGGGCGCCGTCGGCCAACGCCTCGGCTGCCATCCTGGCGCACCCGTCCGCGACGCGGCGGTCGAGGCCGGGCTCGAGGAGTATGTCGGTGCCTCGTCCGGCCATGTTGGTCGCCACGGTTACCGCGCCGAAGCGCCCCGCCGCCGCGACTACGGCAGCCTCCGAGGCGCTCGTCACAGCGTTGAGGAGGGTGTGCGGGACGTCGTGACGCCGGAGCAGCGCGCTGATCTCCTCCGACTCTCGAACCGCAGCGGTCCCGACGAGGACGGGACGCCCCATCCGGCGCCAGTGGCCCACCTCGCTCACCAACGCCGTCTGCTTGTCGTCCCGGCGGTCGAAGAGTCGAGTCGGGTGGTCGGTCCTGACGGGCCTCTTCGTGGGCGGTACTACCTCGACCTTGAGAGCGTAAAAGCGCCGGAACTCGTCCGCAGCGGCCACGGCGGTCCCGGTCATGCCGCAGACCTGCCGGTAGCGGCTGACGTAGCCCTGCACCGATATCTGAGCTTGGACCTCGGGCTCCGGTCGGGGAGGGAGGTTCTCCTTGGCCTCTATAGCGGCGTGGAGGCCGTTCCGGTACCGGCTGTCCGGGCGCCGCCTGCCGGTTACCGGGTCGACGAGCACTACCTCGCCGTCGACGACTATGTAGTCTACGTCGCGGCGGAGAAGCAGGTGGGCGTGTAGGAGCTGGTGCACCTGGCTCGCGATATTGCACCGCCGCGACATCTGCCGCCGCAGCGCCTCGGCGTCGCTGCGCCGCCGCTCCAGGGGCGCGCCGTCATGGCCGCTCTCGGTACGGCGCAGACGTGCGTCCAGCTCGGACAGGTCGAAGAGCGGTCCGAGGCTGTCCTCGACGAGCTCGTTCCCGGCGTCTGTCAGGGTGACGGTCCGGCTTCGGGCGTCGACGACGTAGTAGAGGCCGCGCTCGAGCTCGCTGTCCGGCTCGCGGGCGGCGACCTCCGTCCTGACCTGACGGAGCAGCTGCCTGTCGGCGGACAGCTCGCGGGTCACGCGCTCGTTCTCATGGTCGGCCAGAGACAGACGCGCCAGCAGCGTACGTCGACGGCCGGCCGTGAGATCGGGCCGTCTGAGCTCGGCCGCGATACCGGCGGCGACGGCGGCCTGCCGGCCGATTAGCTGGCGGACGGCCTGGTCGGCGCGTCGCAGCCCACGCGTGTTGGCCGGAGGGCCCCCGGAGATGATCAGGGGGGTTCCGGCCTCGTCGATGAGAGTCTGGTCGGCCTCGTCGACTATGGCGACGTCGCGCTCGCGCTGGACGGTCTCGTCGGCCGAGAGCTTCATGTTGTCCCGCAGGAAGTCAAAGCCAAGCTCGCGTACGGTGCCGTAGACGATCCGCGATCGGTAGGCGGCGCGCCTGTCGGCGTCGCCCATGTGGCCCAGCACGGCCGAAACGGAGACGCCGAGCGCCTCGTAGACGTCGGCCAGCCAATCGGCGTCTCGGGCCGCCAGGTAATCGTTGGCGGTCACAACGTGTACGCGGCGGTCGGTCAGCGCGTGCAGTATCGCCGGGAACGCGGCCGCGACGGTCTTGCCCTCGCCGGCGCTCATCTCGACCACGGCGCCGCGATAGAGCATGATTCCGGCCGTGAGCTGTTCGTCGGTCACCCTGAACTCCAGCTCCCGGTCGACGTCCAGCAGTTGGACCGCGCCGTAGAATTCGGCGGGCAGCATGATCTGGGAGCGAGGAGTCGTCCTGCTCTTTTCGGCGACGTACACCGCGCCGGAGACGACGGCGCGTCGCTCAGGACTCAGCCGAAGCCGGTCCAATGCGGCCTCCAGGCTGGCGGCGAAGAGCGGGCCGTCGACGAAGTCCTCGTCGGCGTAGTACTCGACCCTGGCGCGGTAGGGAGCCGCGTCGAGGACCTCGGCAGCTATGTCTCGGCACTGCTGAATGGCGTTCGGCGACTCGGCGTCCTGGAAAACGCGCCACAGTCCCATACGCCTGTGTATCGTCTCGGCGACTACCGCGTAGACGGCGGGCAGCGCATCGCCACCGTTGGCCGCAGAGACCAAAGCCGACTTGAGGTCGGCGTCCGAATAGGCGCTGAAGTCACGGTCGCGGACCTCGGTGAGCAGGGCCGCGTCCGAAGGACGGGCTAGTCGCCGCCCGCCGAGGCGACGCCCGTGCCGTGCGAGTCTGTGAAGCCGGTCTGCCATTGAATGCCTCGGTATGTGCTGATTGTACAACGCCGGGGCACCGTTCGGCTTAAAGGAGGCTCGCGGGCGACGCGATCGCGCCGTATCTATGCGGCGTCCGCGTTCCTCAGGTCTACGATCTCAGGCCGCTTTCTGGAAGACTCGAAGGCCTCGCCGTCGACGAACTCCAAGTCGACGGTCAGAAAACCGGCGCCGACCAGAAAGGCGAGCTCCGGCTCGCGTCGCAGTACGGCCTTCTTGACCGTCGCCTCGTCGGCGCGCATCCGCGCGGGGAGCCTCAGGATAATCACCTCGGTGGCGCCGCGGTCGAGGACGATCTGCATGTGACGCGGGCCGTCGTGGTCCCGGTAGACCGCATCGAGGAGCGAGGCGTAGGACAGCTTGGTACCCATCACCGACACGGTCGCGTCCGTGCGACCGATCACGTCGACCAGGGGGAGGCGCAGTCCGCAGGGACAGGCGCTGCCTATCGAACGCACGATGTCGCCCAGGGGGTACCGGACGAGCGGCAGCCCCTCCTGGTTCAGCGTGGTCACCACGATCTCGGCGTCGCGCCGGTCCCGGCCCCTGTACGCCAGCTCGATGAAATGGTGGTCCGTGAGGAGGTGAACTCCGGTGTGGCGGGCGCATTCCACGCCGAGGGCGGACGTCTCGGAGGCGCCGTAGTAGGCGAACACCTCCAGGCCGAGCCGGTGCTCGAGCCTGTGGCGCGTCGGGCGCGAGAGCGGCTCCCCGGCATACACGAGCCTGCGGAGCGACGCCGCTCGGCCCGCGGCCATCCGCGCCTCCAGCGCGTCGACGCACCGCGCGATGATAGACGGAATCGTGACGATCACGGTGGGGTCGAGGGCGGTCAGCCCGTCCGCCGTGGCCTCGGCGTCCGGCGACACCGTGTACGCGTAGGCCTCCGCGACGTCGAGAAGCTCCAACGCGCCCGTGAAGGACGCCATCAGCGTCAGTGGCCCAGTGTCGACGCACGCCACGCGATCGCGCCGGCCTATTCCGCATATCTCGAACAGGCGCGCGAGTAGCTCCGTCTCGACGCAGGCGTCCGTCTCTGTGATGAGCCGCCTCTTGGGTGTCCCCGTGGTGCCGGAGGACACCTCGATGTCGACGATGCCGTCCAGCGTCGCGATGCTTTCGTCCGCCAGCGCAGAGAGGGTCGAAGACTCAAGCAACGGCGCCCGCCGGAGGACGGAGACGGGGTCGCCGTCGCGGATATCGCGCTCCGCGATCCGGGCCGCCGCGAAGTGCTCCTGGTAGACCCTGAATGTCAGGGCGTGCAGCAGGGCGGCGCGAAGCGCGGGCGCTACGTCGTCGACGCGGTCGAGGGGGACGATCGTGGGATTGGCGCCGGCGGATGGCTGCCCGCTCCCTCGGCCGCGCACTTCTTCGGTACCGGTCGGACGAGTCAGGAGATGAAGCCGCTGATCTCGGCCGTCGTGTGGCGCCGCTTGCTGATGTAGACGAGCGAGTCGTCCTCCGCGAGCGACATCTTATCGAACCCGACGATCAGCGCGCCTTGCCTTATCACACCGACGAGATTGACGCCGTGGTCGAGCAGCCGCTTTGCCGCCTCGGTGTACGACATGTCCTCGGCGGGACGGACCTTGAGCGTGGTGCTCACCACAGTCTCTTCAATCTCGGTCATGTTACTTGTTATCGTCTCGGTCAGGAGCGTCACCCCGGGGTCCTGCGCCTCCTGCACGAGCAGATTGTTGGCGACGCGGGTCGTGTACACGAGCGAGACGTGCTCCGAGACGTTGAAGAGGATCGCGTGCTTGTGGTCCTGGCACTCGGCGACTATGGACATCTGCGGGTTCATGTGCTCCATGACGAATGCGACCGACGCGACGAGGCTGTCGGTGCGTGGGTCGTCCACGCTGGTGCTCAATATGATCGCCTGGCGCGCGTCGGCTATCGCGGCGCGCTCGAAGGTCTCCTGCTCCAGGGGCGAGCCGCGGATGAACGACACGTTCTTGATAGAGAACGGGAGCTCCTCTATCTGATTGGTCACGAGGATGATCTCGCGATTGCGATGCTCGTACTCCCTGGTGTACTCGTCGATGATCTGTCTGATCCGCGACTCGTTCGGGAAGTTGACGATCAGTAAGTGGTCCCTAGCCCTGGACCTGCCCATGCCTCTGCGCTCCTTGTACTTGAGCTGTAAGAACCAGTCGACCATCAGGCCGACGGTCGACGTGAAGGCCGCCAGCCCGATCACGATGATGAATACGGCGGTGCCGATGCGGGCGCCCAGGCTCTCGGCGGATAAGTCGCCGTAGCCGATCGTCGTGATCGAGATGATGCTGTACCAGAGACTGTCCCAGATCGAAAGGTCCTGGCTTCTCCCGTCGAACGCGTAGAAGGTCAACGTGTTGCCGATGATGCTGATCACCAACACGACCACGAGAACGCCGACTCCCAGATCTCGGCGCCGGCGTATCTGGTAGATCAGCCTCGACACGGAGTACATCATAAGGGGCACGGCTCATCCCAACGGGTCGAGGCGGGCGAACCTCAGGCGGTGCGCGTCCAGGCTTGCGAGCGAGTCCATGGTTTTCAACCTGATCAAGGGCAGCGTCGTGTTCCGCAGCGCGGTCACCACTAGCCCACCGTCTCGGGCCCTCTCGAAAAGGTACTGGTCATTATAGACCACCCAGTCGCCCATATCCGTGGAGTGGGCGAGGAAGCCAAATTCGTCCACGATGTACAGGTCGAGCTGCGGCACCCGCTCCAGGAGATGCGATTGGCGAAAGGTGACGCACAACTCCACCGACGGCGGCAGACTGCTCTCGTCCATCTGGTCGGAGAGAGCCACCAGGATACGCGGCGACAGCTTGTCGATAGCCGCGAGCGCGGCCGGAGTCGGGCCCGACGGGAAGACGTGGGCCGGGATGCCGAGATGGCCCAGGATGGTGCTGATCTCGGCGGCGAAGTAGCGCCGGCGCGGCTCCGACACGACTACGGCCGGGCCGCGGCCCGGCTTGGGGAGGGCGTCCCGGAGCGCGTCCCTGAAGACGCCGTACCTCGAGGCGGTCTCCTCCAGGCCCTCCGCGACGGGCGTGGTGGCGGCGCCCCGGCCCCGGTGCGGTCCCACGATCCACTGGACCCGGGACGGGTCCGCCACGACACGTCCGAGCCGCTGCCGTCTATAGGTGGAGATGGGCGTGACCGGGAGCCGTCGGAAGTCGTCCATCGAGGCTACTCGACAATCGGCAGGGAAGAGCTCCCGGTAGAACGGAGTCTTCAGCGCGGCGGAGACCGCGCGGTCGAGGAACTCCAGCACGTTGTCCGGGGTGTGAAAGATCACGACCGCGTGTCGGACCGGCTTCCCCGCAGGCCGATTACCACGAGGCCGGCCTCGTGGTCGGCGCCGTGGCATTCGTCGTAGCGGGCCAGAAGGTGCTCGCGTGCGTTCAGGACGCGTTCCGCGACTCTCGGATGCGCGGCGGCAAAGGCCTCGCCGAGAGGCGAGCCTAGGTCCCAGCGGGGAGACACGTCGCACGGACGGCCGGCGCGGCTACAGGCCGCGCGGTACTCTGACGCCGCCTTTTCGAAGGCGCGCTCGTCCCGAAAGACGACCGCGGTGACCATGAAGTCGGACGAGATATACAACCCCAGCTCGTTGTCGAACACCTGCACGAGGTCGATGTAGGGAATCCAGCCCTCCATTGCGAAGAGCAGGTCGTGCACGATGTCCTGGGACACGCGGTGGTAGTAGAAGCTCTCCCGCTGTACGGACATCCTGACCGGGACCGCCGGCTTGTCCTCGTACCCCAGCAGCCGGTCCGCTTCGGCGCCTTTCAGGAACAGAAAAGGGATGTTGCCGTTCGTGTCGTCGACGAGCACGGACTCTCCGTCGACTCGATAGAGCAGGGCGGTGTGCTGCCAGTAGCGCATGTGGCGCTTGGCGAACCTGAAGTCGAACGTGGTGAGCAGCTCGCGCAACCGGTCCTCGGGCGCCGGGTCGGGTACGTTGGGCCCGGCTATGACGTACTCGGACTCGAAGCCAAGGTGGTCGGTCAGGAACTTCAGCGCCTGCACCTTCTCGGAGCAAATGCCGCCCGCGCCGTCCGCGATGTTGCCCACGGTCTCGTCACCCCACTTGTACGCGAGCTTCCAGCCCGTGAACCGTGAGTAGCTCTCGAAGTCGCTCTCCCAGATTCTCCTGGCCAGCGCCTCGAGCAGCCGGACTCTGTCCGCGGCGTCTTCAGACGCCATGATGGCTTCGGCCTGCTGCTCGCCGTAAGCGCTGTTGGCGGCATCGGCGACGAAGGAGGCGTAGAAGTCGCCGCGGCGGTCCCAGCGTCGCTTCGAGAAGCCGGCCCAGTTGCGGTCGTAGCCGACGCTCGTGCGGTCTATGCTGAGATCGAGCAGGGCCACGTCCTTGCCGTCCGCGCGTATCCGCGACGGGCGCAGCGGGTAGTCCAGCGACACCGCGCGCGGCCCCTGGGCGAACTCGACGCCGCCGTAGAAGCCCCGGAGGCGGCCCCGGTCGTCGCAGACGTAAACCAGGTCCTGGATCGAGGCGAGCATCTCGGCCGACGGTTCCGTGATGCGGCCTTCGCGGGATAGACGCTCCACGTCCGGACGCTCGAGGTACCGGTCGAGCAGTGCTCTCAGCGGCAGGGCGGCGTCATCGGCGTCGATGCGCATCGTCGACCGGCGGCCGGTCACGTCGTCGGTGATGCGGAGGACTGTGTTTGGATTCGCGGCCATCTCAGCCATAGAAGCGTCCCGTCGGTGCGGCAGGCTGTCGAAGCGATTATAGCTGGCCGGCTAATCCGCGCCGACCCGATGGCAGCTACGCGCCGGTCCAGAAAGCGATGCCGACGAGGCCGGGCCCTGTGTGGGCGCCCACGACCGGCGCCAGCTCGCTGACGTAGAGCTCCGCGCAGTCCAGCTCGTCGCTCAGGGCCCGCCGGAGATTCTCGGCCACGGCGAGGGCGTCGGCGTGTATGACAGCGGCGTGCACGGGAGCGCCGTCTGCGCGCATAGCCACGCGGTCGATCAGCGCGCGCCGGGCGCGAGCCGCGCTGCGGGGCCGGGCGACGCTCTCGATCTCGCCGCGGTGCATCTCGAAGACCGGCTTCAGCCTGAGGAGTGCGCTGCCCGCGTACGCGATCCCGGGGATGCGGCCGCTCTTCCACGCGTAGTAGAGCGTGTTCAGATAGGCGACCAGGTAGACGCGCGGGACCACCGAGCCGATCGACGCGATGACCGCGTCGATGTCGTGGCCGGCGTCTGCGGCGCGGCACGCCGCGGTCGCGACGAGACCCTCGCCGCCGGCGGCGCTCTCGGTGTCCACGACCTCGATGCGAACGCCCGGACTCTCCTCGCGGAACTCCTCGGCCGCCATGTTGGCGGAGTCGAAAGTGGAGCTGAACCGTCGCGAGACGGTCAGGGCCAGCACCGTCTCGGCCTCGCGGGCGGCGGCCCTGAAGGTCTCCACGAAGGCGGAAGGCGATGGGGAGGCGGTGGTCGGCGGCTCTCTGGCCTCCCGCTGGACGCGGTAGAACTCCGCGGGCGACACGGCGCGCCCGCCGGCGTACGCGGCGCCGCCGACGTGAATCTGCATCGGAACGACTTGGGATGGCGGCGGCCCGTCTCCGGTCGCCGGCAGGGAGGCGCTGCTGTCGACCACGACGGCCACGCGCTTTTTGGGGCACATATCGGAGGGGGAGTCTACACTACGTCCGGACAGCCCCGACAGCGCGACGGGGTCAGGCCGGTCTCGGGAGAGGAAGGCCGGCGACGGGGTGCGGGACCGGGTCTTCGCGCTGTCCCGTGGGGCTACTGGTTACCGGCGCGGTTCAGGGATCTGATGGGTCTGGCTACGGTGTCGAACGCCTCGGCGAAAATGTCCCACTCGCGGATCATCGACCGTAGCCGTTCGAGACCCATCCCCGTGATCCGGTAGTAGCGGCGAGTCTGATGGCTGGGCGAGGCGATCCACATGCTCTCGACATAGCCGTGACGCTCCATCCTGTGCAACGCGGGGTACAGCGTCCCCTGCTTGAGATGGAAGTAACCGCTGCTCCGGCTGGTCATCTCCCTGACGAGCTGGTAACCGTACTTGAGGTCCTCGGCGAGCATGGAGAGGATCAGAATCTCCGTGTTGCCCTTCAGGAGCTCTCGACGATACGGCTCAAGACCGGTCGTTGCGGTATTCATAATCAGCCTCCGATCGATACCGATGGACGTGGGCCGCCTGCAAGTAGTACGCAGCGGAGGCCGGATCGGATTTCTTTTCCGGCGCCAATTTTTCCGGATTCAGGGCGAGCAGGTACGAGGCGTGGCTTTACGGCTCCCCCTATATCCGTCATTCCCGCGAACGCGGGAATCTATCCCTGGCATGGTGCGCCATCACGACCCCGGAAGCAGTCCGTCACGCCGGCCTTGCCGATCAGGTGGTGAATCTGTGGCTTTACGGCTCCCCCCATATCCGTCATTCCCGCGAAGGCGGGAATCTATCCCTGGCATGGTGCGCCATCACGACCCCGGAAGCAGTCCGTCACGCCGGCCTTGTCGATCAGGTGGTGAGTCTGTGGCTTTACGGCTCTCATTGAAGGGCAGATTCGGCGGATGCTAGAATGGCCGCACTTTCGCAGGGGAGCGTTCGTTGACCACGAGAGTCGAGAGACTTCCGGGTATGCGCGACATGACCGGGGACGCGTACGCGCGGGTGCGGCGCGTCGCCGACGCACTTGCCGCCCACCTGCGCCACAGCGGCTACGAGTCGGTGGACACGCCTCTGCTGGAGCCCACCGAGCTGTTCGTCCGCAAGTCGGGCGGCGAGCTCACGAGCAGGATGTACACGTTCGTCGACCCGGGCGGGCGCCGCGTCAGCCTCCGCCCGGAGTTCACGTCGTCCGTGATCCGGCACTTCGTTCAGGAAGGCGGCGCCTTGGACCGGCCCGTACGGTGGCAGTACCAGGGTCCGGTCTTCAGGTACGAGCGCGAGGTCAACGGCGGCTACCGCCAGTCGACGCAGGTCGGAGCCGAGCTGATCGACGCGTCCGGCCCCGAGGCCGACGCTGAGGTGCTGTCCCTGGCCTGGGAAGGTCTCGACAGCATCGGAATCGAGGGCCGGCGAATGCGGGTCGGCCACGTGGGCCTGCTCCTGGAAGTCGTGCGCGGCTGCGGCCTGTCCGAGTCAGCCGCGATGTTCATCATCCGCAACGCCCCTGACCTCAAGTGCGGCGACATGGATGCCGCGGCGCTGGCGCAGCGGGCGCGGGACGCCGGACTGCTGGATGCCAGGCCGGATATCCCGGAGGGCGCCGACCTGACGTCCGACGGCCGCCGTTCCGCACGGGAGTACGTGCGGGGGGTGCTGGCGGGTACGGCGGCAAGCCCGCTGGGACGCCGGAGCACCGAGCAGATCGTCGACAGGCTCATGCGCAAGGTCGCGGAGGCCGACTCGGAGGAGAGCTTCCTGGACGCGGCGTCGCTCGTCGCGGACATGGTGAAGCACGAGGGCAGCCCTCGCGCCGCGCTGGAAGCCGTGCGCCGGACCGTGGCGCGGCGCATCGGCGGCGGCTCGATACTCGGTGAGCTTGAGTCGCTGTTCGCCCTTCTGGATGCCCGGGGCATAGACGAGTCCCGGATCGTGTTCGATCCCGGCCTCGTGCGCGAGTTGTCCTACTACACGGGCGTCATCTTCGAGATCGCAGGCCCGTCGGGAGCGCCGCTGTGCGGCGGCGGCCGGTACGACGACCTGATCAGGGCCCTGGGCGGGAACGATACGCCGGCGCTCGGCTTCGCGTACACTGTCGACAGCCTGATATAGGCTGCGACCCGTACCGAGCCACTCACACAATCCGCGCCCAAGGAACTCAATTGTTACGCGTTGCGGTCGCCAGTGACGGAGCCATGCACGAACCATCGTTTCTCTTTCTCCGCGCATGCGGATTGGGAGTGGCCCGGACGAACTCGCGCCGCTATGTGGCCGACATACCGTCGCTACCTGGCGTTACAGTGCACTTCCAGCGTCACGCCGACATCGCGTTCAAGGTGGAGGAGGGGAGCGCCGACGTGGGCATAGTCGGCTCGGACAACTTCGCTGAGTCCCTGCAGGAAGGCGGCAACGCAGCCGTGATCATCGACCGGCTCGGCTTCGGCCACTGCGAGATAGTGCTTGGCGTGCCGGACTCCTGGGTCGACGTGGTTGCGCTGGCTGACCTGGCCGACCTGTCTATGGAGTTCCGCGCGGCGGGCCGCGACCTGCGGGTTGCCACCAAGTTCCCGCGGCTGGTGGAGGGCTTCTTGCTCCGCGGCGGGGTAAGCTACTTCTCCATGGTGCCGACCAGCGGGACTCTCGAGGCGGCGCCGGCGATGGGGTACGCGGACATCATCGCGGACATCACCGAGACCGGCGTCACCATGAGGGAGAACCGCCTCAAGACGATCGCGGGCGGAACGATCATGTCGGCTGAGGCCTGCCTCATCGCCAACCGGGCCACCCTTGCCGCGGACAAGGCCAAGCTGCGTACAGCGGAAGAGATGGTAGAGCGGATCGAGTCACACCTGCGGGCCAGGAGCGTCTACACGATCACCGCCAACATGCGCGGCGAGACCGCTGAAGACGTGGCCGCCTCCGTGCTGGCACACGACGACATATCGGGCCTCCGCGGTCCGACCCTGGCTGAGGTGTACACTACGGACGGAGGCGGTTGGTACGCGGTCACCGTCGTGGTGGCGAAGGGCCGGCTCATGGCGGCCGTGAAGCGTTTTCGCGAGATCGGCGGAAGCAGCGTAACGGTGTCTCAGCCCGACTACGTATTCGACTCTGAGTGCGAGGCGGCCCGCCGCCTCACGGAAGTCAGTTGAGGCGCGTGCGCGTGCGGTCTTACGCGTCGTGGATGACCTTCCTGGGAGTATACCTGGCATGAGAACGGTCACTGGTTTCGCTCCGGCGAGGAAAGCGCTGTTGGACGGGCGCGGGCTTGACCTGGACAGTGTTCCCAAAGAGGTCATGGAGGTCACCGCGGCCGCGCTGGGCGGGACGTCGTCGCCTTCCGAGGCGGTGAACGAGATACTGCGCCGCGTGCGGGCGGGCGGGGACGACGCGCTGCGCGAGCTGGCCCGGAGCCTGGACGGCGTCGTGCCGGAGTCGTTCGAGGTGCCCAAGTCTGCCATAGCCGAGGCCTACGGCGGCGTGCCCGACGAGCTCGTGCGAGCCCTCGAAGTGGCCGCGAAGCGGTGCACAAAGTTCCACCAGGCTGGCCGGCCGGAGGGATGGATCGATTTCTCCGAGGGCTACGGCGAGATGCTGGTCCCCGTCGGCAGCATCGGAGCGTACGTTCCCCGCGGTCTGGCGTCGACGGTGCTGATGACGGCCATACCGGCACGTGTGGCCGGCGTCGACGAGGTGATAGTCTGCACGCCGCCCGGCGCGGGCGGCTTGCCCGACCCCGCCATGTTGGTCGCGGCCGACCTTGCAGGCGTGAACCGCGTGTTCGGTATCGGCGGGGCGCAGGCCGTTGCGGCGATGGCGTACGGCACTGAGTCGGTGCCGAAGGTGGATCTGGTGTGCGGCCCGGGCAACGTCTTCGTGACGCTGGCCAAGAAGGCGCTGTTCGGCGAGGTCGGCATCGAGGGCCTATACGGCCCCACCGAGACGACGGTGATCGCGGACGATACCGCGAATCCCACGCTGTGCGCCGCCGATCTGCTGGCACAGGCGGAGCACGACGCGCTGGCGACGCCCGTTCTCATCACCACCTCCTCCGAGCTGGCCGAAGCGGTCGAGCGGGAGATCTACGCGAGAGCCGACGGGCTGGAGCGGGGAGAGACGGCGAAGGCCTCGATCGAGGGCCGCGGCGTCATCGCCATCGTCGAGGACATCGACGAGGCGCTCGACCTGGCCAACGACCTTGCGCCCGAGCATCTCTGCCTTATGGTGCGCCAGCCGTGGCGCCACGTTGGCCGGGTGCGGAACGCGGGGGCGCTCTTCATCGGCGAGTTCTCACACGAGGTGCTGGGCGACTACGTGGCCGGGCCCAGCCACGTGATGCCCACCGCGGGCACGGCCAGATTCAGTTCCGGCGTCAGCGTGAGGTCGTTCCTGAAGGTCATGCCGGTGGTGGGGCTCGACGACGAGACCGCGATGTCGATCTCCCGGCACGCCGCGGTGATCGCGCGGGCCGAAGGACTTACCGGTCACGCCGAGGCCGCCGAGATAAGGCACGAGCTTAACCCGAAATAGGCACCGACGCGAGGTAGAAAATGACGAGCATAACGGAGCTGATCCGGCCGCATCTGGCGAACATCAAGACCTACGAGCCGGTGGACCCGCCGGAGCTCTTGGCCAAGCGGGCCGGCATTCCCGAGGACCAGATCATCAAGCTCAACGGGAACGAGAACCCGTTCGGGGGCTCGCCCAAGGCGTCCGAGGCGTTGGGGAAGATACCGCTGCACGTCTACCCGGACTCCCAGCAGCGCCGGGCCCGGCGGGCGCTGGCCGAGTACACGGGGCTGGACGTGGACCACATCATCGTGGGCGCAGGCAGCGACGAGCTGATCGACCTGCTGTTCCGACTGATGATCGCCCAGGGCGACTCGATCGTCGACTTCGAGCCGACTTTCGGGATGTACGGGTTCGGCGCACGCGTCTCCGGCGCCGAGACGAGGCTCGTCCAGCGGGACGAGCTGTTCGACATCGACATGGACGGCGCCCGAGACGCGGTCGACTCGAATACCAAGATAATATTCGTCAGCTCGCCCAACAACCCGACCGGGAACTTGGTGTCCGAGGCGCAGGTCAGAGCGCTGCTGGACCTGGGCCCGCTGGTGGTGATCGACGAGGCGTACTACGAGTTCTGCGGCGATACGGTCGCCGGCATGATCCCGCAACACGAGAACCTGTGCGTGCTCAGGACCATGAGCAAGTGGGCCGGCCTCGCCGGGCTGCGCGTGGGCTACGCGCTGGCGAGCCCGAAACTGATCGCTCACATCATCGACATCAAGTCGCCGTACAACGTCAGCACGGCGGCGGAGGCGGCGCTGATCGCTTCCTTGGAGGACGCGGAAGCTCTGCTGGAACGGGTCGACGAGAACGTGGCCGAGCGCGGGCGCCTGTTCGGGATGCTGGAGGCGATACCGGGCGTGAAGCCCTGGCCTTCCGGCGGCAACTTCATACTCTGCGAGTTCGATGAGGGCCGGAAAGACGCGATCTACGAAGGCCTGGCGGACCGCGGAATCTTCGTGCGAGAGTTCAGCTCGGAGCGCCTCCGGAACGCCTTCAGGATGTCCGTGGGCACTCCGGAGCAGTCGGACGCCGTGGTCGCCGCTCTGAAAGAGCTGGTCTGAGGGCTTGGAGATCGAATTGGCAGGCAGAAAGGCGAAACTGGAGCGCGAGACCGGCGAGACTCGCATCTCGGTGGAGATCGACGTCGACGGCACGGGGGCCTACGAGATCGACACGGGCAACGGCATGTTCGATCACATGCTGGCCCAGCTATCCAGGCACGGGCTGATCGACCTGAAGCTGACGGCCCGGGGCGACGTCGAGGTCGGCTGGCACCATCTGGTCGAGGACACGGGCATCGTATTGGGCCGGGCGCTGCACGAGGCGGTCGGCGACGGAGGCGGCATTATGCGCATGGCGAGCTTCCACGTCCCGTTGGACGAGGCGCTCGCGCTCGTCGTCGTGGACTTCGGCGGCCGCGGGTACGCGGTGATCGACGCGGACATCGGCGACAGCGACATGGGAGACCTCCCCGCGCACCTGGTACGCCACTTCCTGGAGACGCTGGCGCACGAGGGGCGGTTCAATCTGCACGTCCGGCTCCTGGCCGGCGATAGCAACCACCACAAGGCCGAGGCCGTCTTCAAGGCGTTGGCGCGGGCGATGCGCGCGGCGCTGACTCCCGAGCCCCGGCTGTCCGGCGGCGTGCCGAGCACCAAGGGCACAATCGGGTAGGGGAGCGCGGCCTCGGCGGCCCTGATCCGGGACGGGCTAGCCTCTGCCTTACGCAGACGCTCCGGCGAGACGTCAACACCGAGAGTCCCAGGCCTTTCGTATGGGCCAGGACTGCCAAGCGGATATTCGGCAGCATAGCTCGCACACCGAGCGCCGCGTGCATCGCCCAGAGATACTGCCCCGCGACCATATCAATTGTGGGCAGCACCACAGTCTCAAACGCCAAACGGCGATAACGTCTCTAGTCCCTTCTGGATGAATTTCTACTCTTGCGCCGTTCCCGTGTTACCTAGGCTCCCACGTAGGAAACGAGCGTGTGTTACTTAGGATGTGAATATCGAATGGTAAGCTAGAATTGGCGACGCCTTAGCCAAGTCCGAGTTAGCCGCCTACGGTGTTCAAGCATTGTGAAGAGGCCCCGTAGGTCCGAGAGGCCCGACGACTCTGGCTAAGGCGTCGCTTCCATTTTATCACAGGGAAAGTAAATGGGGCACGAGGACAAAAGGCGTTACTTAGGAGGGTGTGATGTGCAGCTCATCTATTCGTTGGCGAGCGATAGCTACTTCTTCTTCGGTGAACAAACCTAGCCAGCGATCTCCATACCAGCGTGTGTCGGCTGCCAGACACTCTACTGTCAAGTCTAGTCTCTTAAGCCCCCACAGCTTGTAGAAACCCTCTCCGGGGTTCGTGCTGGCAAGTAACCGTTTGGTAGTTTGGACGGCACCATGTTCGTTGACCATCTGAATGAAGTAGGTAGGGGTGTAGCCGATGCTCTTGCTTTCGATGATTCCTTCTCTTACTTCCTGCTCGAAAGTGTTCTCAAGATGAACGTGGCATTCCAAGTCTTCGTTATGGATGGCAACGACACCAATTGAGGGATGGCCTTTCACGCGATTGGATTGTTTGACTAGACCGCCACATTGTCCACATGGCTCATTGATGTTCATTAGGTTTGTCATCGTCTAGGTTCCCGGGTCCAACACTAACCGATCAGTCGTGATACAGGTGAGACATTCCCACATAGATGTTTCTTTTGCTAGAGCAACGTCTACAGCGGCTCCTCGACTTGCGTAAGGGCCACCCCACCAATCGGAGATTTTGAATGGAACATCGGATAGATGAGGGCAAGTTTCCATGTGAAGCACAGCCGGTTGACTGCCAAGATTTAGCCAGAACACAATTACCTCCTAGAAACTCGGACGGAAACCCCGATTCTCCCAACGACGTCGTTTTCTTGACAACGCTACTCGACGTAATAGTAGGTTATTGAACCGTATCACATAACATATTATGCCAGTTAAACCTGTAATACGTCTGCTTGGCGTAGCGCGAAACCCGGCCAATGGCTTTCCGGCCAGACCTCTAGGCAGTACCCCGTCGGCGGGGAACAGTAGTCTACCCGTAGCAGGTTGTCAAATCTCCTACACCCCGACGTGATCCACCAATTCAGCCACAGACCACGTCTGCCTCTCCAACCCTGCCGCTACCGCAGGTGTCCTGTTGCCAAGGCTTTCATGCCGTCTACAGAAGTTGTAGTACATGAAATCGATGGCTAGGGCGTAGCGGTGTGTCGGAGCCTTCGAC
Organism: Dehalococcoidia bacterium; assembly: GCA_965261815.1. Classification (GTDB taxonomy): domain Bacteria; phylum Chloroflexota; class Dehalococcoidia; order Lucifugimonadales; family CAZENU01; genus CAZENU01. Next base: position 507,140 of record CBDHDR010000002.1, on the reverse strand, counting down.
TCTGCGCGTTGGTCCTTCGCGCGAATCTACGGACGGACATACGCAGGGTTAGGCTGATCCGTTCGATGTAGGCCGTCTGCTTGTCCTCGTAGACGTGATGGACATTATCCCCGAAGACCTTTCCACAGCTATGAAGTAGGGTAGGTAGGCGTCCGCCCATGTCCACCAACAGTCGATCAGCTGTTGTCGGTCCCACCTTGGCTAACCTTGCCGTTCCTTGCGCGGAATTACCTTCACAAAGAAGGTGTACGATCCTGGCTCGTTGTTGTAGGGAGAGTTGGTTCATCTTCGTTTGACTTGAAAGCCAATTTTATTTCCCGGCGCTAGACGTTCACCTGTAATCTGATAGCCTTGGATATTCCGAGTTACTTTCGTCTTGCCTGCTATGATCGCGTCAAACACCCATTCTACGTCACCCACAGCACCATCAGTCGCCGTCCACATGAACAAAGTCAACATAATACCAGTCGTTACCGGATCAGCAGGAGAACGAACAATCATATTCATAGCGGACAAGTTGTGACTCGGACCCAAGAGTATGATTGTTATTGGCCCATCCTCCGCGATGTAGTTGCCATTATCCATGCGCCTGTAGTTGAAGGGTGAATCAAGTTGGCGCATTGCCTCCTGTGCGGATATACCTAACCCCTTCACGTCAAACAGCGAAGGAGAAGTTGGAATCCCCGATAACGGCAACGGCGAAGGAATCCTCGTAGGGAAAATTGCTGGAGTAGGTAAGCTATCGACAGCCCGCGATGTCTTAGGTATCGCCGTGGATACTATCGGTGCCTCTACCGTTGGCAACGGGACCACCTGCTCGGACACAGAGGAAGTGGGTACGGTCGGTGTGGCCGTTACGACACTGATGACTTCGGGGTTGCAAGCAAAAGCAAAAAGGACAAGTACGACCAAAGTAGCCAACCTCATGGGGAGTCCCCTTGCGGCTAGGGATATGGGCTACCTTGGCGAGTCATCTTTACCCGACGCAAGCCGCAAGGGGACATGAATCACTTTATAACTCACGCTGGGCATAGTCGGGTGTCCTCCCGCAAGGATGATCGCCAAGGTCTCAGCGAAAGATACAACCAGCAAGCGCCGCTGTCAAGCCGACCGTACCCTTACCCAGGGCAATCGCATTTAGACAAGTATAAGACAATATCCAGTAAGATGTGGTCATTCTTTAGCGAGGGAGTGACCTCATGGACAATTCACCCGTAGGCTTGCTGACCGATCAGTTCGCCAAGTTGACAGACCCCCGAACCGGTCACGCAAAACGGCACAAACTCATAGATGTCATCGTCATAGCCATCTGCGCCGTCATCTGTGGAGCCGACTCATGGGTGGATGTAGAGATGTTCGGCAAGGCCAAGAAGGACTGGTTCAGCCGACTGCTTGAACTGCCCAATGGAATCCCGTCGCACGACACTTTTGGGAGGGTCTTTGCGAGGTTGGACCCCGTTCAGTTCGAGGAGTGTTTCGAGGAATGGGTCCATACGGTCAACGACGTAACCAGAGGTCAGGTCGTGGCCATAGACGGAAAGACACTTCGTCGCTCGCACGACGGAGTTGCGGGCAAGTCCGCAATCCACATGGTGAGCGCGTGGGCGTCGGTCAATCGTCTGATCCTCGGTCAGACCAAGGTGGATGAGCGGTCCAACGAGATCACGGCCATACCCGAACTGCTCACTACGTTGGACGTGTCAGGATGCACAGTGACCATCGACGCGATGGGGTGTCAGAAAGATATAGCGACGACGATTATCGACCAAGGCGCTGACTACGTCCTGGCCCTCAAGGAGAACCAACCCCAACTCCACCAAGACGTAACGGATACGTTTGAACAGGCCCGACAGACCGGTTTTGACTATCTCGACCACGACTTCCATGAGACGGTAAACAAAGGCCATGGCAGAATCGAGACACGACGGTGTTGGTCTGTCTCAGACCCCGACCACCTCAGCTACATAAACGACCGCAATGAGTGGACGAAGCTGACGAGCGTGGTGATGGTCGAGTCCGAGCGGATTGAGGATGGTAAGACGTCCATTCAGACCCGCTACTACATATCGAGTCTGCCGAACGACGCGCAAGTGCTGCTCGCAAGCGTCAGAACGCATTGGGGGATCGAGAACTCTGTCCACTGGGTGTTGGACGTAGCTTTCGGCGAAGACGACAGCAGGGTGAGGCAGGGCAATGCAGCACAGAACTTATCCGTGCTGCGTCGCATGGCGCTGAACATGCTCAAGCGTGAAACCACATCAAAGGGGGGTCTGGCCGCCAAGCGCAAGCGCGCCGGATGGGACGAAGATTACTTACTCTTGGTACTGGCTCATTGAAATGCGATTGCCCTGTACCCTTACCCACCTATAAGGTAACAGGGGAGTGTTTCGGTTGACCTAGCTCCGGCCCTCTGCTACCTTGCCATCGGACCTTGGTGGTCACACTAACGGCGGAGGCGAGGATGGCACACGCTGTAGACGACTACAAATTCGACAACGACGAGCTACTCGCAACGATAGACAAGGCGGAATTGGTAGCAATCATTGAGGAGTTTCACGAGCTGCTCGCTCATGTCTTCGCCGCCGACTGTCAGGCAAGTCTCGAAGGTCATCCAGAAACTCTTTGGCATCAATTCTTTCTGGAAGAACTGAAAGGAACAATTGACGGGCTTGGGCAGGTGTCAACGCCCAAAGACGTCGCATCAATTCCTGTTGAGCATCAAGCGTATTTGGTTCTTTTGTATCGGTCACTGGAAGACTCCTGTCGAAAACGGTATTTGATGCGATGATGGGTTAGTAGCGAGAGCCTATTTCTTTGAATACTGCTGCTTTTATTGTCGCCCTGACACGAACCGTTCTCCGTATGCCTTCATCAACTCGCGCAGCCTTCCGAAGTCAACTAGCCAAGAACGGTGACAAAGCGATAGCGGAGGATGCGAAAAACTTAGACCGCCACGACGTATCCGACATTCGGGAGACTCACACATACCTTGAGTTTTTGATTGAGCTTGGGTCGAAGTAACACTCCTCTGTTTCCTATACAAAACCCGTTGTGACGTGAATAGTTGGGCAAGGTAGAAACTTACCCAGAACACCCGACAGACGTTTTCGCCGTTTGGCGTTTGAGACTGTAGTGCTGCCCAATTGTGCTATATTCAGATGGTCATGGGTTGGTCTGTCGAGACACTGAATGCGACCGTCGATGAAGAGCTTGACGCTCTCCCCGCTGATCACGGTGGTTGGGTTGGAACGAGTTGGCGCACCGCACGTCAGACACTTGGTCGGCCCGCTCCGGGAAATGCGCATGACAGGCAGGGACGGGACATCACGTGCGCTGTATGTCACCGTCCGAGACAGGCGTGTAGTGGTGGTGCGAGTCTTCGTCAAGAAGACGCGGAGGACGCCACGCCGCGAGATCGAGGTGGCGCTGCGACGCGCCAGGGAGGTGCCGGGATGAGCCAGGTGAGCGAACTGCACGAAAAGTGGCGCAGGGACCCCGACTACCTGGAGGCCTATGATGAGCTGGGGCCGGAGTTCGCGCTGGCCCGCTCGCTGATAGAGACCCGGGCTGGCGCCGGGCTCACTCAGGCGCAGCTTGCCGAGCGCATGGAGACGACTCAGTCTGCCGTCGCACGCCTGGAGAGCGGGCGCGTCAACCCGTCGACCAGGACGCTGCAGAAGATCGCGCGGAGTACCGGCACCATGCTTCGGATCAGCTTCGAGCCGAACGTAGTGTCGTAGCCCCTGCTGCGACGGTCGCCCGGTTCCCATGAACGCGGCCGGCCACGCTACTCGATTCGGGTCAGCTCGTAGCGGTACTCTTCGATGACCGGGTTGGCCAGCAGCCGGTCGCACATGCTCTCGACGTGGGCGGCCGCGTCGCTCTCGCCTTCGTCGTCGACGCGCACCTCCATGTACTTGCCGGCGCGGACGGACGAAACCGTGTCGTACCCCATGTCCCGGAGGGCGTTGCGTATCGTCTGGCCCTCGGGGTCGTTGATGGTGGGCTTGGGGGTTATGAACACCCTGGCCAGGAACATCGCCTAGAACCGACCCTTGCGAAACTCCCTCTCCCGTGACGGGAGAGGGTTGGGGTGAGGGTGAAGGCCGTCGCCTACAAGATGCCTCCCGTGTTCGGACGGGACCTGGACTCCGGCTTTCGCTGGAATGACGGGGTTATGCAAAGGTCTCTAGAAGCCGGCCGGCTCGGGCGCGTCCTGAGAGTTCATGTGGCCTCGGATGAAGTTCAGAATTCGCTCCGCGTCGAACTCTTCGAACCTGTCGATGAAGTTCCAGGCGGTCAGAGCGATGCGGGTGTCCATGCCCGGGTAGGGCGCGACGATCGTCTTGGCGAATGGACCGGCAAGCTCGACAAGCTGTGCCACCAGCGCTTCGCAGCCGTCCGGGCAGTTGTAGTGGATTCCAACCCCGGCGTGCTCCAGGTTGTGCACGAGAATCTCGTCCGCCACCGGGGTATCGTGGACCCCCCACCGGGTGGGAGCCTCCGCGTCGAACTGGTGCCATCCGGACGTGGCCGGTACGGAGTTGTACGGCGGGTGAGGCTCGCCCTTGACGATGTGAGGAGTGACGAGGCTGATGTAGCCCTCGGGATCGGGGACGTAGGTGCCGGGCCCGCGGTCGCCTATGCTGACTACGCCCGTGAGCCCGCTGGCGAAGAGCGCGAAGATGAAGACCACCGCGATGGTGGCAACGGCCGCCAGCCCGGCCCCTCGGTACAGTCGCCTGCGCCGGCTCCTGCGCTGCCGCCTAGCCGCTCTCGCCTGTGTTGGAGTAAGTCGCTCGGGTCGTGGTGTGCTCGTTGTCATATCTGCTCTTGCGATGTGGTATCCATACTATTCTGCTAGACGAGGGTCTCGCCGGTCAACTGTCGGTGCGCCTCGAGGTACCGCTCTCGGGTCTTTTCGACGATTTCGTCAGGCAGCGCCGGGGCGGGGGGCTCGTGGTCCCAGTCCTGGGCGTCGAGCCAGTCTCGTACGAACTGCTTGTCGTAGTTGGGCTGGGACTTGCCCGGCGAATATCCGGCGGCGTCCCAGAAACGGCTGGAGTCGGGCGTCAGCAGCTCGTCGATCAGTGACAGCTCGCCGTCGATGTAACCGAACTCCATCTTCGTATCGGCGATGACGATGCCCTTCTCCAGGGCGATGTCGTGGGCAAGGTTGTAGACGTCGATGGTCGTCTGCTTCAGGCGTTCGGCGGTCTCCGCTCCGGCGAGCTCGGCGACCTGCTCCATCGTGATGTTCTCGTCGTGGCCCACCTCGGCCTTGGTGGTGGGCGTGAAAAGCGGCTCGGGAAACTTGTCGCCCTCCCGGAGGCCGGACGGCATGGGCATGCCGCTCACCGTGCCGGCGCGCTTGTACTCGGACCACGCCGATCCCGTGATGTAGCCGCGGACGACGCACTCAACGTCGATGCGCTGGGCTTTTCGAACGACCATGGCCTGCCGCGCGATGTTCGCCGGCACGTCGAGGTCCGTCCGGTCGGACGCGACGGCGACGAAGTGGTTCGGTACCAGGTCCGCGGTCTGTCCGAACCAGAACTTGGACATCTGGCAGAGCACGGCGCCCTTGTCGGGGATCGTGGTGGGCAGCACGACGTCGAACGCCGATATCCTGTCGGTCACGACCATCAGGAACAGCTCGTCGTCTAGGTCGTGCGTATCGCGCACCTTGCCCCGGTACACCAGATTCGGAAGTCCCGACTCGCGTATCGTCGTCATATTGTCAACTCCTGGTTTTCAGCGGCGTTCTGTACTGTGTCAACTCTCGTGCAGCAGACTGGACTGTGCGAGACCTACGCGCTCGAAAATCTCGTCCACGTGGCGCAGGTAGAAGCCGTAGTCGAATATCTCGTCCAGCTTCGCGGCCGAGAGCCGTCCGTCGACGGACGGCTCGGCGCGCACCAGCTCGCGAAAGTCCTCGCCTTCGCTGACGCTCCGCATCGCAAGGCGGTGTGAGATCCCGTAGGCTTCCTCGCGGAGCAGGCCGGTCTCGACCAGCTCCAGCATCACTCGCTGGGAGAACAGGACGCCTCGCGTAGACTCCATGTTTCGCATCATGCGGTCGGGGTAGACGTGCATGTCGGTGACCACGTCGACCATCAGGCTCAGGATGTAGTCCAGCGCGAGTGTGCTGTCCGGCAGGATGATTCTCTCGGCCGACGAGTGGCTGATGTCGCGCTCGCCCCACAGAGCGACGTTCTCCAGCGCGGTGACGCCGTGCCCCCGGATGAGCCGGGCGAGCCCGCACACTCTCTCGGACAGTTCGGGGTTGCGCTTGTGAGGCATGGACGACGATCCGGCCTCGCCCTCGGGGAAGGGCTCGGACACCTCGCCGATCTCCGTCCGTTGGAGACCCCTGATCTCGGTGGCGAACTTCTCCAGGGAGGCGGCTATCAGCGCCAGGGTGAGCACGAAGTCGGCGTGACGGTCGCGCTGCAGCACCTGGTTGGAGGCGGGGGCGGGCTTCAGGCCGAGGCGCTGGCAGACGCGCGCCTCCACCGACGGCGGGACGGTGGCGTGCGTGCCTACCGGGCCGGACAGCTTGCCGAAGGCCACGCCCTCGCGGGCCCTGTCGAGGCGGTCCGAGTGGCGGCGCATCTCGTCGAACCAGACCGCCAGCTTGAGCCCGAAGGTGATCGGCTCCGCGTGCACCCCGTGGGTGCGCCCCATCATCGGCGTGTCTTTGTGCTCGATAGCGCGTCTCCGGAGGGCGCCGATCAGATTGTCGATCTCCTCCGACAGCAGGTCGGCGGCGTCGACGAGCTGCAGGCTGGTCGTGGTGTCCCACACGTCGCTCGTGGTGAGGCCGAGATGCAGCCAGCGCGCCTCGGGCCCCAGAGTCTCGCTCACGGCCCTCAGGAACGCGGGCATGTCGTGGCGCGTGCGTGCGATCTCCTCGGCGACGCGGCCTATGTCGAGGGTCGCCCCCCGCAGCTTGACCAGGTCGTCCTGTGGGATGACGCCTTCCTCGGCCCACGCCTCGCAGGCCGCGAGCTCGATCAGCAGCCACTTGCCGTATTTGCTTTCGTCCGACCAGACGCGCTTCATTCGCGGCCTGGAGTACCGTTCGATCATGGGCGTGTCACTTCTCGGTAAGCTGGTCGGCCGCCGCGATTGGACCGCACGGCCGAGGCATATTCTATCGGTTCTTCAGGCCTTCGCGGTAATCTTCGTACGCTTGGCGGATGTTCTCGTGCTTGTTGCCCAGTATCTGGGTGGCCAGGAAGGCCGCGTTTCGCGCCCCCCACGACCCGATCGCCACGCACGCCACCGGGATGCCCGGCGGCATCTGCGCGATGGCATAGAGCGAGTCGACGCCGTTCAGGTCGCTGCTCGCCAGCGGCACGCCTATGATCGGCAGGGTGGTCCAGGACGCCAGCACGCCCGGCAGCCCCGCGGAGCCCCCGGCGGCCGCGATGATCACCTCGACGCCCCGTTCGCGGGCCGACAGGGCGTAGTCGCGCACCTTGTCCGGCGTCCTGTGCGCCGAAGCCACGACGACTTCGTGCTCGACGCCCATCTGGTCGAGCACCTCCGACGCCTCCCCCACGACCGCCTCGTCTGACTTGCTACCCATCACGACACCTACCAGTGGCATTCGTTGAACCTCCTAGATCGTCCTCGTGGACAATGTTTGTTGACGTGTGTCTCGCCCGGTGAACGAGGGTTCCACCCATGTCCGCGGCTCGCCCAGTTGGCACCGCCATTTTCGCCCCTCCCACGGGGCCTGACAAGTCATGCGACGGCGGCGATGTCGCGGCGGTGGAAGGCGTTCTCGAACCGGACTCGCGCCACGTTGTCGTAGGCCGCTGACCGGGCCTCCTCCAGCGTCGAGCCCATCGCCGACACGCACAGCACGCGCCCGCCGTCGGTCAGCATTGGGCCGACCCCGGCCGCCGCCGTCCCCGCGTGGAATACGGCCACGCCCGCGTCCAGGGAGTCGAGTCCACGGATCGGGAGGCCGGTACGGTAGCTGTCGGGGTAGCCGCTCGACGTGAGAACCACGCCGACGCAGCTTCGCGCGTCCCATTCCAGCTCCCGGCCCGCGAGGTCGCCCCGAGCGCAGTTCAGCATGACGTCCAGCAGGTCAGACTTCAGCCTGGGCATCATGACCTGCGTCTCCGGGTCTCCGAGCCTGCAGTTGAACTCGATTACCTTCGGCCCGTCGGCGGTCATCATCAGGCCCGTGTAGAGTGCTCCCCTGAACGGGGAGCCTGACTCCGCCAGGGCTCGGACCACCGGAACTACGATCGTATCGCGGACGTGGCGCTCCACGTCGTCGTTCCAGAGGGAGGTGAGGGGCGGGCTGTAGGCGCCGACGCCTCCGGTGTTGCCTCCGGTGTCGCCGTCGCCCGCGCGCTTGTAGTCGCATGCGGCGGCCAGTGGGGTTACGTTCTCGCCGTCGACGAAGCCGAAAGCGCTCACCTCGGGGCCCTCCAGGAGCTCCTCGACGAGGACGCGTTCGCCCGCGGCGCCGAATTTCCTGGCAATCATCTGCTCGTACAGGGCGGTCAGCGCCTCTTCGGTCGTACGGCACACTATGACGCCCTTGCCGGCGGCGAGTCCGTCGGCCTTGATCACGACAGGCGCGCCGGTGCTCTCGACGTATCCGCGGGCGGCGTCGTAGTCGTCGAATACCTCCGCGGCGCCGGTCGGTACGCCGTGGCCCAGCATGAGCTCCTTGGCGAAGCTCTTGCTGGACTCGATGCGCGCGGCCGCCTTGGACGGGCCGAAAACGGGCAGGCCGGCATCGTCGAACCTGTTGACGATGCCGGCCGCCAGCGGCACTTCGGGCCCCACGACCGTGAGGTCGATCTTTTCGCGCTCCGCCAGGGCGGCCAGGCCGTCGACATCCTCTGCGCCGACGGGGACGTTGCGGGCGATGCCAGCGGTACCGCCGTTACCGGGCGCCGCGAGCAACTCGTCGACTCGCGGGCTCTGGGCGAGCTTCCACGCGATCGCGTGCTCGCGTCCGCCGTTGCCTACGACCAGAAGTTTCATAGGGGCGTCTTCGCAAATGTCATCGGGCCGACTCCCCGTGGCGGCGCGTCACTCCCATTCGATGGTGGCCGGGGGCTTGGAGGTGATGTCGTACACGACGCGGTTGACCGACGGGACCTCGTTCGAGATGCGGGTCGCGATGCGGGCCAGCACGTCGTGTGGCATCCGGGCCCAGTCCGCGGTCATCGCCTCGTCGCTCTTCACGGCTCGGACGGCTACCACGTGGCCGTACGTGCGGTAGTCGCCGGTTACGCCCGTCGAGCGCGTGTCGGTGAGTACGGCGAAGCTCTGCCACAGATCGTCGTACAGGCCGTTGGCCTTGACCTCGCTCATGACTATCCAGTCGACTGCCCGGAGCACGTCCAGCTTCTCGCGGGTCACGTCCCCCATGACCCGGATGGCCAGGCCAGGCCCCGGGAAGGGCTGCCGCTGCACGATGTCCTTCGGCACCCCCAGCTCTACGCCTACCTGGCGGACCTCGTCTTTGAACAGGTAGCGCAGCGGCTCCACGAGCTCCAGGCTCATGTCCTCGGGCAGGCCGCCGACGTTGTGGTGGGTCTTGATCTTCGCCGCGGTCTTGCTCTCGGCCGTCTTGCTCTCGATCACGTCCGGGTAGGTCGTACCCTGCACGAGGAAGTCGACGGGGCCCAGCTTTTCGGCCTCCTCCTCGAAGACTCTGATGAACTGCTCGCCGACGACGCGACGCTTCTCCTCCGGGTCGAACACCTCGCTCAGCGCGTCGACGAACCTGTCTGCGGCATCGACGTGCACCAGCTCGACCGACGAGGACTGTCGGAACGCCTCGACGATGCGCTCCGGCTCCTCGCGCCGCATCAGCCCGTTGTCCACGAAGATGCACGTGAGCTGGCTTCCGATGGCCTTGTGGACGAGGCTCGCGGCCACGGCGGAGTCTACCCCGCCGGACAGCGCGCAGATGGCCCGCCCGGCGCCGACTCGCTCCCTGACCCGACTCACGGCGTCGGCGATGAAGTTCTCGGGCGTCCACAGCGACCCGCATCCGCAGATGCCGTGGACGAAGTTGCGCAGGATCGTGGCGCCGTCCGGGGTGTGCGCCACCTCGGGGTGGAACTGGAGCCCCAGCATCCCTTCGCCGTTGCTCGTGGCCGCGATAGGGGAGTTCTCGGAACGCGCCAGTGCGCCGAACCCCTCCGGCGGCTCCACGATCCGGTCGCCGTGGCTCATCCACACCTGCATCGATCCGGGCAGTCCGTCGAACAGCGGCTCGTCGAGGGCCGTCCGCTCCAGGACCGCCTGCCCGTACTCGCGCCTCGCGCTCCGCGCGACCGTGCCGCCGAGCTGGTGGACCATCACCTGCATCCCGTAGCAGATGCCGAGCAGGGGGAGGCCGCGGTCGTAGACCCAGTCGGGCGCCAGCGGCGCGCCGGGATCGTATACGCTGGCCGGGCCTCCGGACAGGATCACGCCCTTGGGATTCAGAGCCGACACCGACTCCCAGCTTGCCTCGTGCGGGACGATCTCGCAGTAGACCTTGCTCTCACGCACGCGGCGGGCGATGAGCCTGCTGTACTGGGACCCGAAGTCTACGACCAGGATCGCCTCGCGGTGGGCGCCTGAAGAGCCGGGGAGGGGAACGTCGGCGTCGGTCTCGGCGGCCATCGATTCAGGGTGTGCGCCCGCACTCGGGCGGGTGTCCGCGAACGCTGACGTGCCTCTGTCGGTAGGGGCGTTTCGGGTCATCGTTTCAGGTACCCCAAGGCTAGCATCCGGACACTCCACGGTCAACCTGAGTCGGCCGGTACAACTGGTCCGGGTTGAGACTCTCACAACCCGTTCACCCCAAGTAGCGCCTATGCTTCATCGGCGCGTATCGAGGGGCGCGACACAGTGCCTCACCGCTGTCGGTTTCAGGAGCGTCTTCGGCCGCCGCTACGGCGCCGCTGCCGGAGGCCGTCGGGCGCCGCATACGTGCTATAATCGCGGCCGTGGCGAGCCCCCGTCGCCCGACCGGTACGGCCGCTTTTCCCCGGACTTCTCCAAAGCGCATCACAGATGTCATCGGACGTTGATCTACCCGTGCGAGCGTTGGACATGGCGATCGAGGAGGCGGCCCGGATACTCCGTGGCGGCGGAGTCGTCGCCGCGCCCACCGACACGTTGTACGGGATAATGGTCTCGGCCCTCGACGCCGCGGCTATCGCGCGGGTGTTCGGAGTCAAGGGCCGCAGTCCTGACGCGCCGCTGCCCCTTCTCGTCGCCGAAGTCGCCGACATCGACCGGTACGTGAGCCGGCTGACGGCCGCGGGTCGCACACTGGCCGAAAAATTCCTGCCCGGTCCGCTGACCCTGGTCGCGCCGGGAGCGGGCAATCTGCCCCGAGCGCTTACCGGCGGCCTTCCCACGGTGGGAGTCCGGGTGCCGGACCACCGGGTGCCCAGAGAGCTTGCACGCCGCCTGGGCCACGCGATTACGGGAACGAGCGCCAACCGCAGCGGAATGCCGCCCGCGACGACGGCGGATGCGGTCCGGGAGCAGCTGGGAGATAGCGTCGACTACGTCATCGACGGCGGCCCGGCGCCGGGCGGGGAGGGCTCCACGGTGGTCGATGTCTCGGTTGAACCGCCGGCGCTGATCCGCGCGGGCTCGATCTCTTGGGATGCCATCGAGGCCACCCTGCGGCGCCCGGAAGAGAGCGGCGGCCGCGCGAACGGCCTGGGAGACACGGGATCGGCGGGTACCCGGCCGTGAGCGCCGAGGTCAGGATCGACGGCCTGTCCGAGCGGGTCGACGCCGCGATGCGGGCGCTGATCGACGCTCGGACGATGCCGCTCTACCGGATGATGGCGTACCACCACGGCTGGGAAGACCGCCAGGAGAACCCCTCCGGGCGTCGGCCGAAAACGCGCCTTAGCCTTAGAGGTGCGGCCTGTCTTGCGGCCTGCGAGGCCGCCGGCGGCGCAACAGAGGCCGCTCTGCCCGCCGCCGTTGGCGTCGAGCTGATCGAGAGCTCCTTTCAGGTACACGACGATGTCCAGTCGGGCAGCCCTCAACGCGACGGGCGCGATTCGGTCTGGTGGACCTGGGGGCCGGCGCAGGCGATCAACGCGGGCGACGGCCTGTACGCCCTGGCGCGCATGGCCGTTCTTCAGATGCGGGACAGCGGCGCTGGGCCGGCGGCCACCTTCGAGGCGCTCGGCGTGCTGGACGCGGCGAGCCTGGAGGTGTGCGAGGGCCGATTCGAGGACCTGGACGCGCAGGAGCGGATCGATCTGAGCGTCGACGCCTGGCTCGGCATGGCCGACAAGAAGACGGGCGCCCTCTTCGGCTGCGCGATGCGGCTCGGAGCCATGGCCGCCGCGGCCGACGACCCCGTCGCCGAGGCCCTGGCCGAATGCGGGCGCGCCTTCGGCGTGGCCTTTCAGGTACGGGAAGAGATGCGACAGGTCTGGGGCTCCGAGGGCGGTGAAGAGACGCCGTCCCCGGATGTGCTCAACAAGAAGAAGCTCATCCCGATCGTCTACACCTTCGAGAAAGCGAACATAAGCACAAAGCGCAGGCTTGGCGACATCTATTTCAAGCGCGTTCTCGAACAGCAGGACGTTCCGGCCATCCTGGCTATTCTCGAAGAGATGGGAGCGCGCGAATACTGCGAATCGCTGGTCGAGCGCAACGTCTCCTCTGCCATGGACGCCGTGTCTCGCCTTCTTCCGGAGGGCGCGCCGGCGGTCGGCGAGTTCGTCGAAACCGCTCTGGCGCGGGCGTAGTCTCGGCGATGGCGAGCGCCGATAAGCGGACCGTCCACGACGCCGACGTTGCGGGGAAGACCGTGCTGGTCAGGGTCGACTACAACGTCCCGTTTCGGCCGGGGACGTCTGAGATATCCGACGACTCGCGCATCGCGGCGTCGCTGCCAACAGTACGCTACCTGCTCGACCGACGGTGCAGGGTGGTCCTATGCTCCCACCTCGGCCGTCCGGGGGGCGAGGCGGTGGACGAGCTGAGCTTGAAGCCGGTAGCCAGGCGGCTCGCCGAGCTGCTCGGTCCCCGCGTCGAGTACGCGCCCGACTGCGTGGGGCCTGAAGTGGATCGCGCGGTCGGCGAGCTTCGGCCCGGCGGCGTGCTGCTGCTGGAGAACCTGAGGTTCCACCCCGGAGAGGAGAAGAACGACGCCGACTTCTCGCGGATGCTGGCTTCGTTCGCGGACCTGTTCGTCAACGACGCCTTCGGGGCGGCGCACCGGGCGCACGCTTCCACCGTGGGCGTGACGGCGCACCTGCCCGCCGTCGCGGGGCTGCTGATGGCCCGCGAGCTGCAGATGCTCGGGGCAGCGTTGGAGTCGCCAGCCCGTCCGTTCGCGGCCGTGTTCGGCGGCGCGAAGGTGTCGGACAAGCTCGCGGTCCTGCGGCGCATGGCGCCGCAGGTGGACACACTGATGGTCGGCGGAGGCATGGCGGCGACGTTCATCGAGGCGCGCGGGCTCGACGTGGGCACGTCTCTCGTGGAGGAGGAGTGGGTCCCGACCGCGAGAGAGCTCCTGGGCCGGTTCGACATTCTGCTGCCCGTCGACGTCGTCGTAGCCGACGGCTTCTCGGAGGCGGCGGCCCACCGCGTCGTCGAGGTCGGGTCGATACCGTCCGGGTGGGGCATAATGGACATAGGCCCGGAGACGGCCGCGTCGTTCGAAGCCGCGCTGGCGCCCGCGAGGACGGTGGCCTGGAACGGCACCATGGGCGTCGCCGAGTGGCCCCCGTTCGCGGCCGGGACGGCGAGGGTGGCCAACCGCATCGCCGGGCTGAAAAACGCGACCACTGTGATCGGCGGCGGCTCGACGGCCGAGGCCGTGCGGGCGCTGGGGCTCGTCGACCGCATGACCCACGTGTCGACCGGCGGCGGCGCGGCGCTGGAGTTCCTGGAGGGCAGGGAGTTGCCCGGCGTGGCCGCGCTGCAGGACAGGACGTCTCCGAGACCAGCGCCCGGCGTGGGTGAGAAGTGATAGATCTGCCATACATAGCGGAAATCCGCCGGACGACGTCCAGCAGGATCGTGATGCTCGTCGTCGACGGGCTGGGCGGCGCGGCGCATCCCGAGACCGGCAGGTCGGAGTTGGAGACGGCGTCGCTGCCCCATCTGGACGCCCTGGCTCGGCGGAGTGCGGCCGGGCTCACGACTCCAGTGGCGCCCGGCGTGACTCCGGGCAGCGGGCCGGGACACCTGGCGCTGTTCGGCTACGACCCGGTGAAGTACCTGACGGGCCGCGGCGTGCTGGAGGCGCTCGGCATAGGGTTGGAGCTGGGCGAGGACGATGTTGCGGCGCGGGGCAATCTGTGCACGGTCGATGCGGGGGGGCTGCTGGTCGACCGCCGGGCCGGGCGCATACCTACGGCGGAGAGCGCGGCGCTTGTCCGCAAGCTGGACGCGATACGGGTGAGCGGCGCCGAAATAGCCGCACACCCCGTGCGGGACCACCGGTTCGTGCTGACGCTCAGCGGCCCCGGACTGGGCGCCGACGTGTCGGAGACCGATCCTCAGGCCGAGGGACTCGCGCCGTTGGAGGCCACCGCGGGCTCGGAGAGGTCCGCCGCGACGGCGGCGGCAGTCAACGAGTTCGCCGCGAGGGCCGGCGAGGCGCTGTCAGGACGCGACCGGGCCAACATGGTCACGCTGAGGGGTTTTTCGAAGCTGCCGAGCCTCCCGGACATGGGGCGGGTGTACGGCCTGAACCCGGCCGCCATCGCCGCGTACCCCATGTACCGCGGGCTCGCCAGCCTCGCCGGGATGCGGGTGCTTCCCACGGGCGACAGCTTCGATGACGAGCTGGACACCCTCGCCGACAACTGGGCCGGGCACGACTACTTCTTCCTGCACTACAAGCCAGCGGACGCCGCCGGGGAGGACGGGGACTTCGACGCGAAGGTCGCGGCCTTGGAGGACCTGGACGCCAGAGTCCCCCGAATCCTCGACCTGGGCCCCGACGTCCTGGTGGTCGCCGGCGACCACTCGACGCCGGCGGTCCTGGGCGCCCATAGCTGGCATCCCGTACCGTTCCTCGTCAGCTCAGCGCTGACGCGTGGGGACGGCGTCGAGGCGTTCACTGAGCGGGCCTGCGCCGCGGGCAGCATCGGCCGCGTGGCCGCAACCCACGCGATGATGCTGGCCCTCGCCCACGCCGGCAAGCTGCGCAAATACGGCCCATAGCACAGCGCGTGCTGACTCGGCCAGCGTCCAAACCCGGCCCCTTTCGGTCGCCGCGCCGCGGTCGTGGTATCGTTATCGAGTGACGGCGGCATCGGCTGCTGCCTGGAGGAGTTCGAAGTGCCGAACCCAGCCCGACGTGATTTCCCAGACCATTCTCAGCGCGCGCTACAGGGCGGGACCCAGGACAGACTGACGGTGTCCACGAGCAGCGAGCCCGTAGACCCCGCGGCCCTGCTGGAGCGCATACGGCTACAGCGCGAAGCCATCGGGCATGTCGACCTTGATGACAAGGCCATCCGAGAGCTGCGAGACGCCGGTAGGCCGTGATCGCCGCCGGGGTCGTCACAACGGCGTCTCGTGGTTGTCAGGTATGGTGTTACCGCTTCCGTCCAACCACGGCAGGCGCTCAATGCCGGTGTTAGAATTGCCGGACGACGTTCCCCAATTCGTCGCCTATCCAAGATTATGGTGCCAGTGTGGAGGTTGGAGAAATGCCGACGGTCTATACGATTGGGCATTCGAATCAGCCAGCAGATGAGTTCGATGCGCTGCTTCTCAGGCAAAGCATCGAAAGAGTCGTAGACGTCAGATCAAGGCCACGCTCACGGTTTGGTCAATTCAATGGTAAAGCTCTGGCGAAGCGTCTCACCGGCCGGGGTATTGAATACCTGTACTTGGGCGACCAACTGGGCGGTTACCCAGAACCCGATGCGCTATACGACGACGGCCGGGTAGTGTATGAGCGGGTGGCTGCGCTGCCGCACTTTCGTAGTGGAATCAAGCGAGTCGCCAAAGAATGCGAACAGCAACGCATGGCCCTCATGTGTGCTCAAGAAGATCCTAAGGTGTGCCACCGTCACCCACTCCTAGCTTCGGCGTTGTTGGAACGTGGCGTGGAGGTGCTTCACCTACGACGTGATGGCTCCGTTCAGGATGCTGCGACGATGACTGAGCAGACTAGCCTGCAGCTCCCTCTCCTTGAACCAGTAGGAGAAGACTTGACGTGGAGATCACTGAAACGAATCCCTAGGCGATGACGCACGTGAAGTTAGACTTAGTCACACCGACATCCGTTGGCCCGGCAATCGTATTCGGGCACGCCGACGCCGACGGTCATTTGGCTGCAGAACAGACGCGAGACTGGCTTGTTCGGCTGGGCGTTGACGTCACGACGGTCGTATCTTCTGAAACTCGCAACTACAGGTTTTGGGGTAAGCTGTCGGAATTTGATCTGTCCGGCTATGGGATCATCGTTGTTGTGGACATCGCGTTCGACTTCAGGGATCCTGCCCACTCCCTGAGCCGCCTTCTGGATGTGTCCGATCGACACCTCCAGACTCAATTCATTGTGGTAGACCATCATCCTCTCGCTCACCCGCGGGTTCCGCGCCACAACGTGAAACTAGTCGAAGTGGCCGATCCATATGACTGCTGCCTCGGTGCACCGGACTCGGAACTGATGGAGGTGGCGGCCTTATGCGACGGGGCTCCAACAGCCATAGTCCCAACTCCAAAGCTTAGGAGGCGAGCGCTCGGAGTTAAGCGGGCCGCAGCGGACGTTGGCGGTGTCGCGGGCGAAGGGCTTCTTCAATTGATCCGAGAACGCCGGTGGGACTTCTTTGAGGAGCTAGCAGACGAGGATAAGGCAATGCACCTGTCAGCTCGCGGCGTCCGCCGCTCCGCAAGCGAACCCAGCCCTCTGCTCGAATATGCTAGGCGCCACTTCCCTTCAACGAGGACCAGATAGCAATCGGGATTGAGTACGTTACGCCCGCTTTGGCACGGGCGTCTCCTCGTTTGCCCAGGATTCGCTTTCTCAGCCATGGCGTAAACGTCCTGAACCGGGATCTGAACTCGGCGGGCGTCAACCTGTTGTCGATGGAGATGTTGGCAAGGTGCGTCGCGCGGTGTGTCTTGGAGAATTTGCTCCTCTTCGCTCCCTTCGATTTGGTCCTGATCTCTAGCGTCGTGACGGGACATTGACGCGTTGTCGGGAATATCTCAAAGGGTCCCATACCAAGCGTTTCAGCAACCACCCCGTCTGCGATCTCAACCCTGAGTCCAATGAGTACGAGTGTCCCACGCCATGGCTGCTCTTTCTCGATGGTCCATCCGCGCTGCTTGCTCAGTTTCCAGACAAGGTCGGCGAGCATTCCCACGTCTCGAATCTGGGGCAGGAGCACACTTAGGGCCTCATCACAAGCACTGTTGACAGATTCCTGCACCAAACGGGCAATCTG
Source organism: Dehalococcoidia bacterium (assembly GCA_965261815.1). Classification (GTDB taxonomy): domain Bacteria; phylum Chloroflexota; class Dehalococcoidia; order Lucifugimonadales; family CAZENU01; genus CAZENU01. The sequence continues at coordinate 489,708 of CBDHDR010000002.1, read as the reverse complement.
AGTCGCTAGTTCGCTAGGGTCTCCGAGGCCCGATGCGCCGCGTGCTACAACTGTTCTAACGCCAGTCCGGTAGACGCGACGAGCTAGTAGCTGTGCGAAGACACATCCCACCTGTGGGCGACGAAGCCAATCGAGGTAGACTGCCTCGGTCAAGCGGTCGTCGGCGATGAATGCGGCTTCGTCTGCAACTAGCCCATTCTCCTGAAGTTTCAGCAAGTAGTCTTGGCGCATAGGGAAACCCATTGTGCGCCCACGCTCGTCAGGTATTTGCAGTCCTCTACCGGTCGACTTGAGTATGCCTGCAAGGTCGGTGTATTTCATCCGTTGCATCTTCGTCCATCGGGAGTGGCTGGCGTGCGAGTGACTGGCGGGCTGATGGCCTTAAGGGTACTACAGCTTGGTTATTCCAGCCGAGTATAGCCCTCGTTCGTCGTCGCTCTCCTGATTGTGTAGAATGCGGGCCGTGCCGCGCATTCCCACACGCCGACACCTGAGGCGCTTCGGATGACTCGCACCATCATCGCCGGCAACTGGAAGATGAACATGACCGCCGCCGAGGCGCGCGGGCTCGTGGCGGCGATGCTTCCGGGCCTGAAAGAGGTCGAGGGCGTGGAAACGGTCGTCTGCCCGCCTTTCGTCGCTCTGGAGGCCGTTGGCGGGCTGCTGCGGGGCGCCGGCGTCGCCCTTGGAGCCCAGGATTTGCACCACGAAGACGAGGGCGCCTTCACGGGCGAGGTCTCGGGGCCGATGCTTCGCGAGTTGTGCGAGTTCGTGATCGTGGGCCACTCGGAGCGCCGACTGATCTTCGGGGAGACCGACGACGTGGTCGGGAAGAAGGTCGGCGCGGCGCGGCGGGTCGGGCTGCGGCCCATCGTCTGCGTCGGCGAGCGGCTCGAGGAGCGCGAGGGCGGATCCGCTGAGGCGGTCGTGGAGCGACAGCTCCGGCGTGGACTGGAGGGCGCGGAGTCGTCCGACGGTCTCGTGGTCGCCTACGAGCCGGTGTGGGCCATCGGGACGGGTAGGGCGGCCACGCCCGACGACGCCCAGTCGATGATGGCCCACGTGAGGCGCGTCCTGGCGTCGATCTTCGGCGCCGCCTTCGCGCGGGACGTCCCGCTGCTGTACGGCGGAAGCGTCACGGCGGACAATGTGGCGGGCTTCGTGCGCGAGAACGACGTCAACGGTGCGCTCGTGGGCGGCGCCAGCCTGTCCGCTGACGGCTTCGTGCAGCTCGTCCGCAACGCGGCCGCGGTGGCCTAGGCCCCGGCAGCTTGCTCGCCGTCGTCGGCCCGACCGCGGTGGGGAAGAGCGCCCTCGCGCTGACGCTGGCGCCGCTGGTGGACGGCGAGATCGTCAGCGCCGACTCGCGGCAGGTCTACCGGTACATGGACATCGGCACGGCCAAGCCCTCGGCCGATGAGCGCGCCGGGGTCGTCCACCACATGCTGGATCTCGTCGATCCCGACGAGGAGTTCAGCCTCGCGCTGTACCTGAGGAAGGCGCGGGCCGTCATCGGCGAGATCGAGGCGGCGGGCCGCGTGCCGATCGTGGTCGGCGGCACCGGACAGTACGTGCGCGCGCTGCTCGACGGATGGAGCGTCCCCGAGGTGCCGCCCGACGCCGCCCTACGCGAGGAGCTGGAAGCGCGAGTCGAGCGCGAGGGCGCCGAGGCGCTGCACCGGGAGCTGTCGGCCCTCGACCCCGAGGCGGCCGCGCGCCTGGACCCCAGGAACCCGCGCCGGGTGATCCGGCGGCTGGAGCTGCTGCGGTCGCCCGACGCCGGCGAGGCAATCTCCCTCGGCAATCGGCAGCCTCTGGAAGCGGTCGTGGTCGGCCTGACGCTGGAGCGAGACAGCCTCTATCGCCGTGTCGACGCCCGGGTGGACGAGATGCTGCGCGCCGGTTGGGTAGGGGAGGTCGAGGGCCTCATCTCGCGCGGGTACGGCGTCGATCTGCCGTCGATGTCGAGCATCGGCTACCGGGAGATAGCTGCTCACCTGTCCGGCGGGGCGCCGATCGATGAGACGACCGAGGAGATCAAGCGCCGGACCCGCAGACTCGCCAGGCAGCAGTACGCATGGTTCCGACTCGACGACGACCGCATCCGGTGGTTCGAGGCGGCGCCCGACGGAATCGACGCGGCTGTCGCCTACGCGGCGGAGACCCTGCCCGACCTGGCGTAGGGAATCTCGACTATGCGGTGGCGGCCCTGGCCGACGTAGCGGCGGGTTTCAAACCCTCCCTCCCGGTGCAGCCTCATCTTCATGGTTTGTGGTGTCCCGCACCCGAGTCCATCTCCTCGAATCTGAACAGTTACATACGCCCAATTCCCCACCTCCGTCATTCCCGCGAACGCGGGAATCCATCCCCGACAGGGTGCGCCGCCATGACGCCGTAAGCAGTCCGTCATGCCCTCCCGGCCCAATCAGGCGGGGAATCTAGGTACGGCGGGCGCGTTGCGGAGACAGTACATCTGTGCTACTCTGGCCGCGTGGCAACAGTCTTCGTCCTCATCCAGATTCCTATTTCGACAGACCCGACTCGGAACACGGCGCGTCGTTTCGCCCCACGGCGTGCCGGCTCAGACAGGGTGGTAGGTGCACCGGGTGTGTCATCTACGGGCCAGGTGTCCCACCCGCCAGATACGAACGGCACAGAATGGCACAGTTTCGAGCGAAAAAAACGACCGGCGGCCTCGACGCACTCTCGTGGCCGTTCGCATCGTCGAGTCCCAGCGGATGCCCTCGTATAGCGCCGCCGGCCGGGTAGGGCCGCCGTGATACAATGGCGCATCGTTCGAGCGGCTCGGCTTCGAGAGCGCGAAGCCGGAGTCGCCCATGTCTTCGCGGCGGAGACGGGCCAGGGGAGGCCGCCGTCAGGAGGGCAATATGAGATTCACCAAGATGCACGGTGCGGGCAACGACTACCTGTACGTCGACGGACGAGTACGGGAACGCAACTGGCCCGCGCTGTCGGCCGCCATGAGCGACCGACACACCGGCGTCGGGTCCGACGGCCTGATCGTCCTGATGCCGTCCGACGCCGCCGACCTGCGTATGGCGATGTTCAACGCGGACGGGTCCGAGGGCAAGATGTGCGGCAACGGCATCCGGTGCCTCGTCGCGTTCGCCATGGACCGCGGCATGGTGCCGAAGGACCGCGAGCGCGTCCACGTCGAGACGCTCTCCGGCATTCGCTGGGTCGAACCGGTGTGGGATAACGGCCGGTTCGGCGCGGCCGTCGTCGGCATGGGCGAGCCCATTCTGACCGCCGAGGATGTCCCGGTCGTCGCGCCAGGACACGAGACCGTCTTCGACTACCCGCTTCCGGTGGACGGCCAGGAGTTCAGCATAAGCTGCGTCTCGATGGGCAATCCGCACGCGGTCGCGTTCATCGACCGGCCGGTGGCCGACGTGCGGCTGCACGAGATCGGCCCGGTGGTCGAGAACCACCCGATGTTCCCGGAGCAGGTCAACTTCGAGATCGCCCAGGTTGTGGACGACGGCAGGATCGAGGCGCGCGTATGGGAGCGGGGCTCCGGCCTGACGATGGCCTGCGGCACCGGTGCCTGCGCCGTCGCGGTGGTCGGCCGCATTCAGTCGCGGACCGGCGACCGGGTTGCCGTGGCGCTGCCGGGCGGCGATCTGACGATCACCTGGCCGGGCAGCGGTGAGGTCGTCATGGAGGGCCCGGTCGCCACGGTGTTCGAAGGCGAATGGGCTGACTAGGCCTGTCCGCCACGGCGGTTCGAAAGCTAACATAAACGTAAAGCGCTATCTGAGGACGCCATGAAGTTCGCGAGCAGGATCGGCAGAGTCCCACCATACCCGTTCGTCGAGATCAGCCGGAAGATCGCGGCCAGGAAGGCGGACGGAATCGACGTCATCAGCTTTGGGATCGGCGACCCGGACATCCCGACGCCCGACTTCGTGGTGGACGCGCTCCGGGACGCCGCCCTCGACCCGCCGAACCACCGGTACCCCGAGAGCGACGGGCTGCCGGAGTTCAAGAGCGCCGTGGCGGACTGGTACAGCCGGCGCTTCGGCGTCGCGCTCGACGCGAATGCCGAGGTGCTGTCGCTGATAGGCGCGAAGGAGGGCATAGGCCACGCGTCGTTCTGCTTCATCGAGCCGGGCGACATAGCCCTGGTGCCGGACCCCGGCTATCCCGTATACGCGGTTGGCGCCATGTTCGCCGGGGGCGAGAGCTACTTCATGCCGCTGGAGCGGGAGAACGGCTTTCTTCCCGACTTGGACGCGATTCCGCAGGACGTCGCTGACAGGGCCACGGTGATGTGGCTGAACTATCCGAACAACCCGACCGGAGCCGTCGCCGAGGAGGAGTACTTCCGCAGGGCGATCGACTTCGCGCGGCGAAACGATATCGCGCTCCTGCACGACGCGTGCTACAGCGAGGTCGGCTACGACGGCTACAGGCCGATCAGCTTCCTCGAGGTCGAGGGTGCGAAGGAGGTCGGGCTCGAGTTCCACTCGCTGTCCAAGTCCTACAACATGACCGGCTGGCGGCTGGGGATGGCCGTCGGCAACGCCGAGATGATCGATAGCCTGATGGTCGTCAAGTCGAACCTGGACTCGGGAGTGCCGCAGGCCATCCAGCAGATGGGCATGGCGGCGATGGCCAGGCCGCCGGAGTCGGTGGACGAACGCAATGAGGTGTACAAGCGGCGCCGCGACGTGGTCTGCGCCGCGCTCAACGCCATCGGCCTGGCGGTCGAGCCGCCGATGGCCAGCCTATACATCTGGGCCCCGGTCCCTGAGGGGTACGACTCGGCCGGGTTCGCGCAGGCCGTGCTCGAGGGCTGCGACATCGTCGTCTCGCCCGGTTCCAGCTACGGCAGCCACGGCGAAGGCTACATCAGGCTGTCGCTGACCCTATCGGACGCCGATCTCGACCGCGCGGTCGACCGGCTCGCCTCGTGGACGATCCCGGCGCCCGGCGCCGCGCCTTAAGGAGTCTGACATCCCCCGAAAACAGATGTCCACGGCGCGCCAGAAAGAGCGAGCGCTGCTCGTCGGGGTCGAGATCAGGGGCCGGTGGCAGCCGCTGTCTCTGCAAGACTCGGTCGAGGAGCTGGCCGAGCTCACCCGCAGCGCGGGGGCCCGAGTCATACGCACCGTCACCCAGCGGCTCAACCGGCCCACCCAGACCTATCTGGGCAAAGGCAAGATCGAGGAGATCCTCGAATACGTCGAGAGCGACCGCATCGACGCGGTCATCTGCGACGACGAGCTTCGTCCCACGCAGCAACGCAATCTGGAGAAAGCACTGGACGGCGTGAAGGTCATCGACCGGACCGCGTTGATCCTGGACGTGTTCGGCAGGCGTGCGCAGACACGCGAGGGGCAGCTGCAGGTCGAGCTTGCGCAGCACGAGTACCTCCTGCCCAGGCTGGCGGGACAGTGGTCCCATCTCGAGCGTCTCGGCGGCGGGATCGGGACGAGAGGCCCCGGAGAGACCCAGATCGAGACCGACCGTCGGCTCGTGCGGGGGAGGATTCAGATCCTGAAGAAGTCCCTGGACGACGTGCGGAGACACCGGGGTCAGCACCGTGCGCGGCGGCGGCGACAGGGGCTTCCCGTGGCCGGTCTGGTCGGCTACACGAACGCCGGCAAGAGCACGCTGCTCAACAGCCTTACGGGCGCGTCCGTGGATGCCGAGGACCGCCTGTTCTCGACCCTGGACCCGATCACGCGGCAAGTGCGGCTGCCGTCCGGCCGGGAGTTGCTGGTCACCGACACTGTGGGGTTCATCCAGAAGCTGCCACCGGCGATAGTGGCCGCCTTCAGGGCCACCTTGGAGGAGGCGCAGGAGTCGACCATGATCGTCCACGTGGTCGACGTGACCCACCCCAACGCTGGAACGCAGACCGACGTAGTCGAGCGCGTGTTGGCGGACCTGCAGCTTGCGGAGCAGCCCAGGATCCTGGCGTTGAACAAGACGGACTTGCTCGCGGACGACATCGGCCCGCTGCTACGGAGCGCACTCGCGGACGCCGAAGCGCGGGCGCACCGCGCCGTATCCATCTCGGCAAAGACCGGCGAGGGTCTGGACGGGCTGCTCGCCGAGATGGACGCACTGCTGCAAGACGCCGACGGGCCGGCCATACTCGCGTCGCCTGCACCGCGCTGAGACGCCGGCCTACCTGGCGAACAAACGGTAGCCCAGGAACCGGAAATCGCCCCAGCCGTCGAAGTAGGGCTCTATTTGCGCCGGTTCCAGCCCGTAGCGGCCTCGGAAGAAGCTGGTGACCGCGGAGTCCACGGGGATGCGGCTGTAGTCGTGCAGCAGCATGGCAACGTGGCTCGCCGCGTAGGGGCCTATTCCGGGTAGCTCTATCAGCTCGTCGTACGTAATACGGTCTTCCGCGCCGTTTCCGTTCTCGTCCATCAGACCGCCAGCCAGCAGCCGTTCGGTGGACGCCAGAAGCTGAGGAGCGCGGAACCCGAGGCGCGCGACCTCCCTCAATCCGCTCTCGCCGGCGTCTATGATCTCACGCGGCGTCGGGAACGTGCCGCCGCCGAAGGAGTCGACGAGCGCTCTGGCCATGCGCAGCGTGCCCGACCACGATATCTGGATCGTGCACACGGTCTTCGCGAAGTCCTCGTAGAAGGTGCTGCAGCGGAGGAACCGTCCGTGACCTCTGCGGATGGCGTCCGCCGAGGTCGGGTCCATCCGCGCCGCCGTCTCGATAGCCGGAGCCGGGTCCCAGTTGGTGGACAGCCATCGCGCCACCCGGCCGCGCGCCGCCTCCACGTCTTCGCGCCCGATCCTCCGGCCCTCGACTGTGACGAGCACCGATTCCGGGCCGTGCTGGGTCGCCTCGACGACGCCGGGCGATCCGGACGGCAGCCGCTCGGGGCGAGACAGCGCTTTCCTGGCATCGTCCCAGCTCCAGGGGGCCAGGAGATACCAGCCGTGGCTTCGTACCGTCTGCTCGAGCGAAACGGCGTAGGGCCCTTCGAGGACGATGCTCAGGGTCATCTCGCGGGCAATTCTAGCGGCCGTGGCCGGAAAGCACACGGAAACCCGGACCGCCCACGGGAGCTTCCGCGCCCGGCGGTGGCGTCACACGACCGCCGCCGCCGCGGGGTAGGGGAGCCTCAGCCTGCCGCGTTGCGCATCGGCGCGGGCGAGAACGCCCGTAGAGGGCCCTAAGACCGGCCGGACGTAGCTGGAGCCGTCTCGCGTCGTTCGGCGGCCTCTACGGCCGCCGTCGTGGATGCTCGGTTCTTTCGGCGGGGACGTCCGTTGTTAGTGGTTCGCACTATACATGTTATGTCGAGTTGGCAATAGGAAATCTGCCGATGCCGAAAAGACGGAGGTGTTTCAGGGGGCCTCGGCCAAGTCGATCACGGCGTGCGGCTTCCCGCCGAGACGGTTATCAGGCCGCGCTTGTGGAGCTCGGACAGCAACGCCAGGCCGAGCTCGTCGAGCTTGTCGCGCTTGAACCGCAGAGCGGCGAAGCCGGACGGCCATCCGCCGTCGCCCGGCCCGTGCTCCTCGAGCGTGACGACTCGATCGCCGTGAAGGACGGAGGCCGCGCCCAGCTGGTACATGAGCTTGTCCCGGCGCTTCTCCTCGCGGCGTCCGGCCCACTGCGGGTCCGTCGGCGCGGCGAAGACGAGGACGGCGCCGCAGCAGTCGCGGAGCTGGTCGGACACACGGTCCGAAACCGGACGGACCGCGTCGTAGTCGCTCTCGACGACTCGGTACGGCACGTCGAAGGACGCCAGGATGCCGGCGATAAAGTCCGCGACGTCCGGGCTGCCGGCGTGGCCGATAAAGAGCGGCCTGGGTCCGTCGGACGGCGTCTCAGGAGACGAGACCCGGCGCTCGGGCTCGTCGACCGGGGCGGGCTCGTCTCTGACGCCGCCGTTGACGGGCGATGCCTCCCCTTCGTCGTCCGGCGCCCCCCGGGGCACGCCCAGGCTGACGTAGTTCGATCCGCTGATTTCGACGAGCAGCCCGGCCGTGATGCCGTTGTGCTTAATGATCCGCAGACATTCGGCCGTCAGGTCCGGGTCTACATCCAGTTCGCGCGACAGGATCGAGGCGGCGTTGGGGTCCTCGGGAAGGCGTTTGCCGTCCAGAAGCTCGTAGAAGCGTCGGAATACGTCGGGCTTCAGCGCCGCCTCCAGAACCGCCTGGCGGTGGTCTTCCTGGTCGTCGGCGCCGTGTACCGATTCGCCCAGCGGTGTCAGGGCGATCATGTCGTCCTTGTAGCCGCCCTGGGTGAGTCCGTACATCGAGGCCGAATTCAGCTTCTGGGTGAACCCGCTGCTGGCCGGGGTCGTCCCGAGCGCCTTGGCCAGGCGTATGCGCTCGTAAGGCCTGGCCGCGTTGTCGTCATAGATCGCGGCGGAGATCGTGAGCGCCTCTTCCAGTGCGTGCACCGGATAGGGCCTGGTCTTGCGGGTCCGCTTCTTGGCGGCCGAGCTGGCCTCGGGCTCTTGGGTCATCGCTGGGGCGGTTCCTCGGGGGTCTATTCCAGATACTAGATTAGTCCTAGAACGGTGTCAAACCAACGGCCATAGACTATCAGACACGCCAGACGTTCGGCAGGCGGCTCGCCCGAGGAGCATCCGGAGGGAAGTCGGGGAAATCCGAACGCGCGGCTGTCTCGTATCTCTACACAATCAGGCGTGCGGGGTTTCGGCTAGGCGCAGGCCACGCCCAACCACCGGTAGTCCAGCAAAACGCGGCCAAGTGCTAGAATTGGCTTGTACCCCCGTACAGGAGAGAGCGTTGCACAAACTTTTCCGAGCCATCCCGACGACTTCCCTACTGATCGCGCTGCTCATTCTTCTTGTGGGGGCCGGGTGCGGCGGCGACGGTGAGCCGACGGCCGTACCGGTCGACCCGGCGGCCGCCGAGGCCGCCAACGTGGACGCTACGGCGGTCGCGGACACCACAGCCGTCGACGCACCCGCGCTGGCAGAGGTGGCCACGCCCGTGGGCGAATTGGGCGAGACGCCGAAGGAACTGCCCGAAGACCTCAAGGCGATCTGGGAAGCATGGGTGCTCTTGAACCGCGAGTACGTCGACCAGGACAAGCTCGCCGACCCGGAGGCGTTCACCGAGGCGGCGATAAGGGGCATGACCGGCGTGCTCGAGGACAGCGGGACCTACTACCTGCCGCCGCGAATCGCCTCGACGATGCGGCAGGACATACAGGGCAAGTTCGAGGGGATTGGCGCCCACGTCAACATGAACCCGGCCGGCAAGCTGCTCATCGTAGCGCCGATCGACGGAAGTCCCGCCGAGGAGGCAGGCATACTTGCGGGCGACGTCGTCCTGGAGGTCGACGGAGAGAGTCTCGAGGGACTGTCGCTGATGGAGGCGGTGGCCAAGATCAGAGGGCCGCGGGGCACCATCGTGCGCCTGCTCGTGATGCACCTCGGCGCGATCGATCCCATAGAGATTCCGGTCCGACGCGGCGTCATCCGACTGACCAGCGTGCGCCTGCGCAGCGACGACGGCGACCGCTTCGCGCACATACGGATAACCGACTTCTACGCCAACACGCCCGAGCAGCTGAAGCTGAAGCTCCAAGAGGTCATAGACGATGGGGCCGAAGGGCTGATCCTCGACATACGGACCAATCCCGGCGGGACCCTCAACGCGACCATAGACGTCGCGAGCCAGTTCCTGGAAGAGGGCCTCGTGTTGTACAGCCTCGACGGAGACGGCAACCGGATCGACTACGAGGTGCGCCGGGGCGGGATCGCCAGAGATATCCCCCTGGTCGTGCTCATAAACGAGTTCACGGCGAGCGCTCCCGAGATCATCGCAGGCGCTCTGCAGGACCACAACAGGGCCACGATCATCGGGGCCACGTCGTTCGGCAAGGGTAGCGTCAACATTCCGCGGGAGCTCAGCAACGGCGGGGGCATCTCGATCACCATCCGAAAGTGGTACACGCCGCTGGGCCGGCAAATCGATGGTGAAGGGATAATCCCGGACATCGAGGTCACCCACCGGGACCCGAAACAGGCAGACATCATGCAGCTCGAGAGGGCCATCGAAGAGCTGGAGCTGATGGTCGGCCACAAGACCGCTGCCGGATGACCGCCAACGGCCGCAATGTCGCCGTCAACCGGCGGGCGCGGTTCCAGTACGACATACTGGACCGGGTCGAGGCCGGCCTGGTGCTGCTCGGCACCGAGATCAAGGCGATCAGAGAAGGCCGCGCCAATCTGAGCGACGCCTACGCACGGCCCGAGGGCGGCGAGCTATGGCTCGTCAACGCTCACATATCCCAGTACTCGGCCGGCGGCGTCAACAACCACGACCCGGAGAGGCCGCGGAAGCTACTGCTGCACAAGGACGAGATAGCGTGGCTCTCCAGCCAGGTGCTGGAGAAGCGGCTGACGGTCGTCGCGCTGAGGATGTACCTGAAGCGCCACCGCGCCAAGGTCGAGCTTGGGTTGGCCAGGGGCCGTCAGAGCCACGACAAGCGGAGGGCGCTCATCGAGAAGGAGCGCGAACGGGAGGCCCAGGTAGCGGTCAGGCGCGACGCGTAGTCCGGGCAGCCTTACTACCCCCTGCCGCCACCTGCCCCGCCGGTGATTCGTAACGGACCCGGCCCGGCGCCGGCAGGTCGCGCGGCTGGGGTTCTTCATGCTATGGGGACTTCCGGGCCCGACGGGTCTTTTGTCCCGGACATAGAAACGGGCCTAAGCTGCGCGGCTCCGTCCGCCGTGGCGGACACCACCGTCGCAATTCAGGCCCGTGGGTTTCCGGTCCTTCCTGGGCCCCGGGCGGTCAGCCGAGGCTTGCGGTTTGGACTCCTACTGCGGGACCTTCTTCACTTCGAGGTACTCGCCCGGCGCCAGCGCTACCCTCTGGACATCGATGCCCAGCTTCAGGAGCCAGTAGCCGAGGGTGGCCTTGCTGACACCAATCTCGTCGGCCGTTGCTGAAAGACCCCGCTCCGTGACCAGAGGCGGCAGCATCACCTCCAAGCGCTGCTGAAACCGCTCTTCCACGGCTGCCATCTTCTTCGTTTTCCTTCTCATCATGTCGGAGCCTCCTGAACTTGGTGACCTATAATGTGTCGCCTCTCTAATGTATAGCCCCTTTTCAAGTCCGTCAACATCTTTTCAACCCTTTTCTAAGATATTTCTAAGCATTCAGGCACATGGTGCACGTCGTACGGCGAGGGTCGCGGGCAGCCAGCAGCGGAGGCGTGCCGCCTATCTGGGAACCTTCACACACACGGGGTATAGGCGTGTAAACAACGTATAATGTAAGTGCGGGAGCCCTCGCAATGCAGCCAGACAGACCAGGTGTTGACCGGACGAGCGGCGGAGTGTGAGCAAGTCGGACGGAGTCGGCGGAATCGGATTCTGGGCCCGTAGGCGACGGGGACGGCGGGGTGGGTACGCCGAGCGATATGGACGGCAGTCTGTCGGTCGCCGGTCGCGCGGATCGAATATGATGGATAAGTGCTACACATTGCGGGTTGGAATGCCGGGATGTCCGCGGGGCGTGGCCCGGGCTCCGGAGCGGATGGATGTCGAAGCAGAGAGCTGAAAGGAAGGACCGAATGGGACTGACAGAGATCACGGCAGTCCGCCGTAACCACGCGGTCGAACACGGGTCGGTGGAGGTGCTGCTGAGGCGGCACTCCCCTACCCCGCTCGGCGGCCTGGCGACGCCGTGGGGGTTCTTCGTCGTCGGGCAGGTGTCGGCGGCGCTGGTCGAGGAAGCGGCGGCCGAGGCCTTGGAGCGACTGCGCGGCGGCGAGGCCGATCTCGCGGTGTCGCCGTACTGCGGGACGAACATGGTGGTCGGCGCCGTCATCGCGGGAGCCGTCGCCGCGCTGCTGACGCGACGCTCGACCGGCCGGCTGCGCCACGTGCGCGCGGCGGCGGCCGGCATGTTTGTCGCGGCGCTGCTGCGGGGCCCGATTGGAAAAGAGGTCCAGCGACGGATCACGACGCTGGCGGACGTCGGCCGGCTGAAAGTCCGGTCGGTGCGGTCGGTACGGCTCGGGAGATACTACGTTAACTTCGTCCGAACGTCCGACAGACGTTGACCTAGTCCGCCATCCCCGTCATTGCCGCGAACGCGGCAATCCATCCCAGGGAGTCAAGTGGACCGTCATGACCCCGGTGCAGTCCGTCATGCGGCCCGTCCCAACGCCATCGGAATCGGCGTTGACCGGCTTCGCAGAATGTTGCTAGACTTTGGACGTGTCGTCGTCGTCCCTGTAGCTCAGTGGATAGAGCGGCTGCCTTCTAAGCAGCGGGTCGCAGGTTCGAATCCTGTCAGGGACGCCATTCGCACAGCCGTGCGTGGATCGGCAGGCACTCCCGCCCAGGCGCCGCACTGCCTGCCGATCCTGTGAGCCTCAGGCCAAACGCAATCGGTCGTGGTGCTTGACCACTAGTACCAATAGTGGTACTAATCACTATGGAACGGCTAGAGTTGATCCTGCGAAGACTTCGGGCTAATCCGAAGGGTGTGGGTTTTGCCGATCTGGCTAGAATCTGTGACGAGTATTTCGGCGAGCCACGACAAATGGGCGGTAGTCATCGGGTCTACCGAATGCCGTGGCCGGGGGATCCACGGGTGAACATCCAGAACGACAAGGGTATGGCAAAGGCGTATCAGGTCCGGCGAGTGAGCGATCGAGAGGCTGAAGAGCTACGATGTCTGAACACTACACCTACCGAGTGACCTGGTCACCGGAGGACGAGTCGTATGTGGGTATGTGCGTGGAGTTCCCTTCGCTCAGCTGGTTGGCCCAGACGCCCAATGAGGCGTTCACTTGTATCCGCCAGCTCGTCGTCGACGTCCTCGATGAGATGAGGAGTAGCAGAGACCCTCTTCCGGTACCATTGGCGGACCGCGCTTACAGCGGAAAGTTTCAGGTGCGCATTCCACCCGAAGCGCACCGTGGGCTCGTCCTCCAAGCTGCCGAGCAAGGGATTAGCCTGAATCGGCTGGTGAGTGCGCGGCTCACCAGCACTGCAAACGGGGGGCGCTAGCCCGTACCTTACGCCGCAGGTGCTTGATCCTTTGCCGGTGCCGTACTCCAGACGCTACCCCGACCCCGGCCCGGACGTCCGGTGGGTCTCCGGGCCCTTCCCAATCTCCGCTGGAGCAGGACTTTGACGGCCTACCCCGTCAAGCGCATCGTGTGCCTCGCCAACTCCCGCATGGCGAGCGGCCGATGCATCGCCGGCAAAGAGGTTACCGCCGACGGACGTCCCGGCGGCTGGGTACGCCCCGTAAGCGGATGGAGCACCGGAGGGCTGTCCGAACGCGAGCGCCAATACGAACCCGGCGTGGAGCCGCTGGTCCTTGACGTCATCGAGGTGCCCGTCGTGGGCCCCCGGCCCAGGAAGTACCAGCGGGAAAACTGGCTCGTCGATCCGAGGTGCCGTTGGGTCAAGGTTGGCCGCGTCGACGGGCACGCGCTGACCCGATGGCCAGACGCCGTCCCGACGCTCTGGGTCAACGGCCACAGCAGCGCGAACGGTGAGAATGACAGGGTCCCGCCCTCGGATACCGACGCACTCGAAAGCTCGCTGTCTCTTATCAAGGTCGACGCGCTGCGGGTGAACGTCTCCGAACGCCACGGCAGCTCCGTTCCAGTGCTGCGCGGCAGCTTCCGATACAATGAGTCTGACTATTCGCTTCGAATCACCGACGCCGCCAGCGAGTGCCGCTCCGTCGGGATCCCGTACGGAGATTACGAGGTCGGCGCAAGGTTCCTGACCATCAGCCTCACCGACGAGCCGTTCGAAAACTATTGCTACAAGCTGATCGCCGCCGTCATCAGACCGTGACCGAGGGTAAGCAGTGAGCGCGCCGCAGCATTCGGTGTTCACGGTCGGGCACTCCAACCATTCGCCCGAGGCATTCACGGCTCTGCTGCTCCGGCACGGCGTCGAGGAGGTGTTCGACGTTCGCTCGTCGCCCTACAGCCGCTATACGCCCCAATTCAATCAGGGGGCCCTGTCCGGGATCCTGAGCGGAGCCGGCGAAACCGGAATCGAGTACACCTTCCTCGGGGCGGAGCTCGGCGGCCGACCGGCCGATCGCTCCTGCTACGACGCCGACGGCCGCGTCCTGTACGAACGGCTGGCGAACACGGACCTCTTCGACGACGGCATCAGGCGCATAATGCGCGCCGCCGACGAGCGGCGCGTGGCCCTGATGTGCTCCGAGAAGGAGCCGCTGGACTGTCACCGCGCGCTGCTGATCGCCATGGCGCTTGCGGACCGCGGCGCCGCCGTCGGGCACATTCTCGCCGACGGTGTCCTGGAAGACCACGACGAGGCCATGGACCGGCTGATCGACGGCTTCAAGCTGCCCCGCCACGGTGACATGTTCCGCTCGCGGGATGACGTAATCGCCGACGCGCTATCCCGACAGGCGAAGAAGGTGGCGTTCGTCGGCGAGAAGCCGCCCGCCGGCGGCGATTGGGAGGACGCCTTTTGAGGGTGTACACGATTGGATTCACCAAGAAGCCCGCGTCCGACTTCTTTGGGATGCTCCGGGACTCGGGCGCCAGGCGTCTGGTTGACGTACGGCTCAACAATGTCTCGCAGCTCGCCGGCTTCGCCAAGAGAGACGACCTCGAGTTCTTTCTGCACGAGATCTGCCGGATGGAGTACGTCCACCTTCCCGAGCTGGCCCCCACCAAGGAGATGCTGGCCGCCTACCGGAACGAGCATCGCGACTGGGAGACCTACGAGGGCCAGTTCCTCGGCCTCATGGACGAGCGGCGAATCGCGAACAACGTGGCGAGGAGTACCATAGCCGACTCCTGCCTGCTGTGCAGCGAGGACAAGCCGGAGCTATGCCACCGCCGTCTCGTCGCCGAGTATCTCGACCGCCATTGGGGTGACGTGGAGATCGTCCACCTCGGCTAGAGGTTCCCTGAGCGCCGCGCGGTCATCGGCGGCCGTTCACGCCTTCTGGTACACTCGAGCTCCAATGCCGATCACGCCGATTCACTTAGGGCCCGCGCTGGCGGCCAAGGCCATCGCTCCGAGACACTTCAGCTTTCTGATATTCGGCATAACGCAGGTCGCCATCGACAGCGAGGCGGCGTTCCACCTACTCAGGGGCAACTGGCCCATACACCGGCTATTCCACACGTACCTGGGGGCCACCCTAGTCGCGGTTCTCACGGTGGCCGCGGGCCGGCCGCTGCTGGAATGGGCGATCGGACAGTGGAACCGCCTCGTCGCTCCCACCGCGGAGAGCGTCTTTCGGTTCGAGCCTCGGATACCGCTGGCCGCAGCGCTGTCGGGAGCGCTGATCGGCGGATACAGCCACGTCCTCCTGGACAGCATCCTCTACTCGGACGTGAGGCCGTTCGCCCCGTTGTCCGACGGCAACGCGCTGTTCCAACTCACGTCGGCGGGCCACCTGATTCTCGGATGCGTCGCGTTCGGGGCCCTGGGTGGCGTTGCGCTCGCGGCAACGTACCTGCGCCGAAAACGGGCCGCAGGTCGGATGTCCTAGGCTCGGATCATCGTCCCGCAGGTCGGTTGTCAGTCGTGACCGGCCCGTCCGGCGGTCAGCCCGTCCACGGTGTGTGACGGAGAGAAGGTATGGGCATACGCGTCAGGGCGGCCATCCTGGGCGACGCGGGTCCCATCGCAAGGGTCCAGGTCGACGTGTGGCGAACGGCGTACGCTGGCATCGTGCGGAGCGAGTACCTGGCCGGCCTCTCGTACCGTGACAGGGAATCTAAGTGGGCCGATATCCTCTCGGCGGGACGGCCCGCCGAGAGCAACTTCGTCGCCGAGACCGATGGCGGCGAGATCATCGGCTTCGCCGGCGGCGGGCCGGAGCGCGAAGGCAACCCGACATACCGGGGCGAGCTCTACGCCGTCTACCTGCTCGAACAGTATCGGGGCGCGGGCGTGGGCCGCCGCCTCGTCTCGGCCGTGGCACGACAACTGGCCGTCGACGGCTTCTGCTCGATGCTGGTGTGGGTGCTGGAGGACAACCGTCCGGCGTGCACCTTCTACGAGTCGCTTGGCGGGGCGAGAGTCGGCCTCCAGACCATTACCATGGGCGGCGCGGACCTGGCGGAGGTGTCGTACGGCTGGAAGGACATCGCGGGTCTGCCTGTCGAGACCGCGGGACGGACGGCATGAGGATGGAGAAGGCGGCGAGTGCGATTGCCCTGCTCTCCGTAGTGTCGCTCGCGGCGGTCCTCACGGGGTGCGGACTCCCCCGCTTCGGGGACTCACAGGAACCTTCAGTCTCGGGGGACACCCCCACCGCAGACGCCGCTCCGATCCGTGCCGGATGGGTCCTGGTACTGAGAGACGGCGACCTGCGCCTGTTGTCCGGTCATTGGGAACGTCAGGTAACCCACACGGGAGACTATCGGACGGGAGCGCTGACCCGCGACGGAAGCGTGATCGGTTTGCGGCGGGCGGAGGATGGAGGCTCTTCGCTCGTCCGGCTGGAGATCGGCGACAACTCGGTCACGAAGACCGCCGAGTTTGCGTTGGACCTTGAGCTCCCGGATCGCGTGCTGAGGGCCGGCTATCTTGCGGTTTCCCCGGACGATGAGCACGTCCTGGTAGATGGCCATCTGCTGATTGGATTGAACAGCGGGCGGCGGAGCGCGCTGGCGCCCGGCGGTTGCTGCGAGGTCTGGTCTCCGGATGGCGGCCATGTTGCCTACCTCGCCCGGTCCGGCGATTGGGACCCGGATTCCCAGACCGTGCGCCGCCGTGCTCTCTGGGTCGCGGACGTTGGGGGCGAAGGCGCTCCCCGCCGTCTCGCTGCCGGCCTGATGGACTGGTTCGACATCTACGGGCGCGATGCGGAGAGCATCGCTTGGTCACAGGACGGCACGAAGGTACTTGCCCTCTCGGCGGACGGCGCTGAGCGGATCGAGCGGAGAGGGGCCGGCTACGAGATGTCCGGGCCGGTGAACAACCGGCTGGTATCGGTCGACCTCGAGACGGGCGAAGCGCGTGTGCTGGCGAGCTCGATCGACCTCCATCGGCGACTGAAGCAAGAGGTCGACCTGCTGGCGGACGAGGTGGTCGTCTCGGCGGCGGCCACTCCCAGAGACGGCGGGCCGGCCGCATTCCTGGTGATGGACTACGAACGCGTCTACGGCATAGGCCTGCTGGCCGACGACGGCCGGATCGATCGGCTGGTCGTCGAGACGGCGCCCGGTCGGAACACGGTGCGGATGGGCGCGCCCGTCTGGTCCGCGGACGGCGCACGGGTGGCCTACTTCGGCTGGTACATGAACATCCAGACGCCGTTCATAGACGTCTTGGACGTCGCGACCGGCGCCATCGACAGGGTCTGGACGTCGACGGAGTACCGAAAGCCCGGCCACTGGGACCTGTCGCCGGACGGCAAGTGGGTCTGGATAGTCGTCTCGACCTACCACCCCGACAACCCCAGGTTGACGACAGACCTGAGCATGCTCGCGAGCGTGGTCCGCCCGGGGCACGTCGAGCTCGTCGACGGCATCGTCCTGGACTGGTGCTGCGTCGGCCCGGGCGAGGTTCGGGCTCCGTGAACTAGCTGTTGGGCGAGGCTCTTACCGCCAAAATGTGACGAGCCTTAGGAGGACTATCACTGATGGCTGATGGTGGCGTCGAAGTGAAGATGACTCCTTCGCATCCGGGCGACTTCATTCGCACTGAGATCCTCGAGGAGCTCGGCCTGAGCGTGACGAGAGCAGCCGAGATACTGGGCGTCCGCCGGGCGACGCTTTCGGACCTGCTGAACGGAAAGTCTGCGCTATCGCCGGAGATGGCGCTGCGCGTCGAGAAGGCGTTCGGCGTTGGCATGGACATGCTGTTGCGGATGCAGGCCTGGTACGACGCCTCGCAGATGCGTGCGAGGGCAGACGAGATCAGAGTCCGGCGGTACCAGCCAGCCTGAAGTCCGACAGGCATCGGATCTCAGGCGGTAAGGTCTGACCTGGGGAGCGGGTGACGTCGGGGACCGTTATCTGTAGTGGCGCTGCAGCTCCGAGGCGTATCGGGCTCCGAGGTGCTCGGCGTTGTCTTCGAGCCAGTCTGACAGCCGGGTCGTACCGGTCGGCTCCCGCCCTGACTTGGACACCAGCAGGTCGGCGGTCAGTCCGTCTATCTCCTCCTGGGTCAGCACGACGTCCCTGACCAGCATGCCGACCATCCTCGCGCCCAGCATTGCCGCCCACGGGCGAACGTGGACGAGCCGGGCCGACGACCCGATCTTGTCTGCGATGAGCCGGACCATCTCTTCGTAGCTGAAGACGTCGGGGCCGACGGCTTCCAGCTCCACGTCTTCGTTCCCGTCCGCCGCGCGGACGGCCAGGTCGGCCAGGTCCTCCACGAACACTGGCTGGACCCGGTATTCGCCCGAGCCGACTATCGGATGGACGGGAAACCTCCTCAGCAGCCAGGCGATGTTGTTGAGGAGAATGTCCTCCCGCCCGAAGATGATCGCCGGCTTGAGGATTGCGTGGGACAGCCCCGACGTTCTGAGCGACCGCTCGACGAGCGCCTTGCCGCGGAAGTACGGCAGCGCGGAATCGAGCGCGGCGTTCGTAATGCTGACGTGCACGACGCGGCGTACGCCGGCAGCCCGCGCGGCGCGAAAGAGCGTGTCCGAGTTGCGGGCCGCCACGTCGTGGGTGAGGCCGCCCTTGGCGAACCGTATCCAGTACGTGTTGAACAGCGTGTCGACGCCCTCCAGGCTCCGGGTCAGAGCCCCGGGGTCGTGGAAGCTGTAGGGCTGGGCCTCCACCCTGTTCCCGAAGGGACCGGGGCGCTCCGGCCGGCCCGTCAGCGTCCTCACGGCGGCGCCGCGGTCCAGCAGCCGGCGGGCGATGTACCTGCCCGTGTACCCCGCTGCCCCTGTGACGACGTATGTTGCCGGTTCGATCATGGTGCCGCCGATCGGGCTCTCGTCCCGTGTGCGAAGAGTCGAGGGTTTCGGCGCTCAGGCCGCATCGACGTCGGTTCGCGCGAAGTCGTCGCCCTTGAACAGGAGAGGCTCCCGTTCAGCGTCCGCTAGCGCATAGACGAAACAGTCGCCGAAGTTCAGCCCGGCCGGGTGGTTTCCCTTGCCGAATCGTCTCCGAGCCTGGCGCGCGCCCTCGACGTGGTCGAGCGTGACAGGTACCAACTCTACGACGGCTCTTGCCAGGAAGGTGTCGAGCTCGTGTCCCGCCCCCTCGCCGCCGCGACTTTCGACGACGATTGCCGCCTCCAGCAGAGTGGCGACCGACATGCGGCGGGGTACGTCTCCAGCTAACGCTTTCTCGTAGCGTTCGGCGTCCGGCTCGCCAGACAGGATCGCCACGATCGCCGAGGTATCGACGATCAATTGGGCAGCCCTCGCTCGTCGTAGAGCAGGTCGCCGTGGTCAACGCTGGACGGTCCCTCTCCCATCAGCTTGGCGCATCGTTGTGCGATGGCGTGCAACTCTTGGGCGCGCGCCTCGACCTCGCGCTCGCGCTCCAAGCGTTGTCTAAGCGCAACCCTGATCGCTCCGGTTACGGTCTCCCCGGTGAGCTGCGCGAGATCACCGGCCAACTTGCGGGTTTCCTGATCTTCGATGTTGAGACTCATCGGATTCACCTTGGCAGAGTGGCGACCAGCGACACACTACACGGTTGGACGACATTGGCGCAACGGTCATCCGAAGATACGCTGAATCCGCGGTGCGGCGGTCCAATGGCGCGAGGTCGTCCCCTAGAATGCCGGCCTATACGAGCTTCCAGCGGTCCGGGCTTATGCCGCGGGAGTCGCGGGCCATTCCGGGTGGCCGGTTGCCGCGGGAGACGTCGTCGTAGTGGGTGTTCGGGTCGCGGAACAGCTCCCTTACGTGCGCCGGCAGCGCGGCCACCTTGTCCGGGTCCCACTGAGGCATCTCGGTCGGAGGCCCGCACCAGCCGGGACGGTAGGCGTAGGCGACCATCTCCCGGTCCTTGTCGCTCCTGTTCGGGTAGTTGCCGTGGAACACCCGGTGGTTGATGAAGACCGCCGAGCCGGCCTTTGCAGTGACCATCGTCTCGTCGGGGTGCTCGTGGTACCTCGTGAAGTAGTTGCCCTCGGCGTGGAGGCTCAGGTGCGAGGATGGGATCACGCGGAACGGCGAGCGTTTGGGCGTGAGGTCGTTCAGGTAGTAGAGGACGCGCACCGTCACGTGCGGGGCGGTCCCGCCTCCGGCGTCGGTGTGGATGGCCATGCCGGGGTGCCCCGGCTCAGAGCGGGCGTAGTCGCCGCGCCAGCAGATCAGGTCGTCGCCGAGCAGCGTCTTCAGGAACGACATGGTCGCCGGGTGGGCGGCCAGCTCGGTCACCTCGCCGCCCATGAACATGATCTGACTGGCCGTCCGCTGCCGTTCCGAGTAGTCCATGCCCATCGTTTTGAGGGTCTCGACCTGCGCCTTGATCCGCTCGATCTGGTCCGACGACAGCATGTTTGGAATGAGCACGTAGCCCTCGATCTCTATCTGGCGGATGCGCTCCCCCAGGGTCAGCTTGGACCAGTCGCGGTCGTCTATCCGCGGCACGACGGTGGGTAGCTCTACCATTCCTTCACCTCTCCCGGTACGTAGTCGGCGGCAGTATAAGGCCACACGGCGGCATCCCGCCAGCCGAGGCCAGGCAACCGTTCAGACCTGATGAGGCGAACGGCCACGAGACCGCGTCAACCGCCTCCCAGTGAGGCCGCCGGCCGTCTCATCCGCTAGAAACTGTCCCATTCTGTCCCATTTTGTCCCGTTTCTATCTGGTGAGCGAGACACGTGGCCGGGAAATGAGACACCCGGATGTCCCGCACGCCCTATCTGAGTCGGGCCACCGCGCCGCCAAATCAGATGGGGGTGTCTCACGCGCCGTGATCCGAGCCGGGCCGCCTGAGAGGAAGGCGTGATGAGTCAGAGCCTGTTCCATGCGGGCAGAGTAGCACAGACGTGCTGCTATCTCAACCTGCCCGACGGACCCAGATTTCCCGACCTGATTGGGTAGGCCGGTGTGACGGACTGCTCACGGTGTCATGATGGCGCACTTTGTCGGGGATGGGTTCCCGCGTTCGGAGACCTTTGCGTAACTCCCGTTGCGGGGAGACAGCGTTGGCGGAGATGCCTGGCATTCCTAGCGGGGAACCCCCAAGACTGGATTCCCGCCTTCGCGGGAATGACGGTTGTTCAGCGGGAATGACGGTTGTTCAAAAGGTTCCGTTCGCGGGAATGACGGAAGTGGGGGATTTGGACGGCCCCAAGGGTAGTGCGGCCACGCGGATGTTGGTATTCTTCATCACGGACTGAGGAGCGTGTTCGGCGTCGTCCGGCGTTCGGCGAGGAAGGGGGCGGAAGATGCCAGGTCTCCGTTCGACGAAGGCGGGGTTTGGCGTTGCGGCGCTGTTGTTCATGCTGGCGCTCGGGTGCTCGAGCGGCGACGATGGCGCGGCGCCAGCGGCCGCCGCGGACGCGGAGGATGGCTCCGAGGCCGCCGTCGAGCAGTACGCCCTCGCGCAGCAGTTCGATCTGAGCGTCGCGGTGACGAGCACCAGGTTCAACGAGACGCGGCGCATTCCCAGGACATATAGCTGCACGCAGGACGACATATCCCCGCCGATCACGTGGGGCGACGTTCCTGAAGGCACCGTCAGCATCGCCCTGATGGTGGACAGCGACCAGTTTCCCGGGCCGCTATGGGGCCACTGGGTGCTATGGGGTATCCCCCCGGACGCCCGGGGCGTTGCGGAGGCGGTGCCCAACACGCACGAAGTCCCCGACATCGGCCCGAAGGCGCGCCAGGGCACGAATAGCGGCGACAAGATCGGCTGGTCCGGGCCGTGTCCCCCGCCTGTCGGCCTGGGCTCTCAGCCGGGTCACGGCGGCGGGCCGATCCAGGTCGCCAGCCGCTACTTCTTCCGCGTCTACGCTCTGGACACCGACCTGTCGCTGGCCTCCGACGCGACGAAGTGGGACCTTCTGCGGGCCATGGACGGACACGTCCTGGTGGGCGGCGAGCTTGTCGGCGAGCAGGTCGGTTCGCAGGTGAAGTGCCTCGACCCGTTCGACAGCGCGGCCGGAAAGTGCAACAGATGAGGGGCCGGGACTAGCCTTCCAGCAGTCCGCCGCTTCCCAGGACTCTCCAGAAGGTTTCGTCGGCTATCGATACGATCTCGCCGGCGAGGCTCCTCGTGACGTGCGCGCCCTCGGCCGAGTGGGTTCCAGCGATGTGGGCGATCTGTTCCGGCAAGCCGGCCGTGAGGGCGACGAAGACCCCGAACAGCGGGTGGCGCAGGGACGGCGCGCCGGTGATGCGATGGTCGCTCCACCTCTCGCGGTTGTCGGGGTCGTACTCCCACGCCTTGCCCAGGTCGTGGCACAGTCCTCCGGCGATGACCTCGTCGAGGTCGACCCGGAAGTGGCCGACCTCGTCTTTGAGGCCCTGCGCGATGGACACGCCGATCCGGGCGACGCCGTTGAGATGGGCCGCCTGCCCCCTGCCCGTCAACTCCGGCCCACCGGGACCGCCCGAGCACGGCATGTCGTTGATCCGGTCGAATCCGCTCGACGAGAGGGACATCGCCCAAGCGTCGTAGACGAGCTCGCGCAACTCCGTGTCCCTGATGGCCGTAGCGTACGAGAGGTCCTCGACGACGCCCAGACGCTGAGTCTTGTCGATCCTGAGCTTCATGTTCTCCTCCTGGGGGCCTGCCATTGGCCGGCACTTGCCGCGACATCCTCGACCTGACCTCGAGGCGAACCGGGCCCCGGCTAAACGCGGGGGCTACTGGCCGACGTCGCCCTTCACGACCGGCCTGAGGGCCTGTATGTGCTCGGGTCCGGTGGCGCAGCAGCCGCCGACTATCTGGGCGCCGATGTCGAGCCAGTGCCGTCCGTACTCGGCGTAGCGGTCCGGCGTGTGCTCGCCGAACAGGTCGTCCTCGGCCGTCGTGTAGTAGTGGTAGCCGATGTTGGCGTAGGCGCCGATGGGCCCGTCGAAGGCCGCTCTGAGACCGGGCAGCGTGGCGGAGATGTGCTCGGGCAGGCTGCACATGGCTAGGATGCAGTCGACCCGGCGGCACTTCAGCGCCTCGACAAGACGGTCGGCGTCGGCGAGATACCTGTCCACGTGTTTGACGCCGAGGAAGACCGGCAGCCCGACGCTTCCCACGGCCTCGACTGCCACGACGCAGTCGTTAACGGAGCCGACGTACTCCGCGAGCATGACGTCGACACCGGCGTCGGCGAGCACCCTGGCCTGTTCCGCGAGCTCGGGGCCGTTCTGCGGGGCCTCGTTCAGCGGCGGCGCGATGCCGCCAGCGACGTAGGCGTGAGGGTTGATCGCGTCACGCGCGGTCACGGCTATCTCTCCGGCGAGCCGCGTGTACTCCTCCGACCGGTCCTCCATGCCGTCCATGCCCATCCTGGTGCGGTTGGCCCAGAAGCTGTTCGTGATGATGATGTCGGCGCCCGCCTCCAGGTAGTCCTCGTGGACCTGCCGGACGACGTCAGGGGCCTCACCCAGCGCCCTGGCGGACCACGAGTTGATGTCGCCCTCGGTGTCCCAGCCGTGCGCGATGGATATCCCGCGGCGCTGGATCTCCGACCCGGTGCCACCGTCCATCAGCAGCCGGTCGCCATTGCGCAGCCGGACCGCGATGTCCTCTCTCGGCATGGTGTCCTCCCAGTGCGGGTTTATCCCATCTGCGCCCGACGCACGGATAGCCGTCGGGCGGCCGGATGGTACCAGACTATGGTTCTCATGACTGCCGACGGTGCTCCGGTGCTTGTCCCACCACCATCGCAGGCGATGCAAGAATGGTGGCAGGTCACGGAGAGAACGCCGAGTTGCGCACATGCCGGGCGCCCCTGCGCCGGGTCAACTTCCTCTGATGAAGTCGGATGCGCGCTCCGCCATGCCGATTACCGTGAGGTTGAGATTCGCCCGGACCGTGTCGGGCATGATCGAGGCGTCGACGATGCGCAGTCCATCGACGCCGTACACCCTCCCGTACTGGTCCACCACGGCCAACGGGTCGCTTGGAGGACCCATCTTGCAGGTGCTCGATACGTGGTGCGCGGTGATCACCTCCCGCTTCATCCAGGAATCCAGGGCGGCATCGGTGCACAGGACGTCGTCCGATGGTGCGATCCGCTCCTCGACTATCGGATCGAAGGCCTCATGCCTGAACAGGTCGGCGCACACCCGTAGACCTTCACGGAGCCGCGACCTGTCGAAGGGGTCGTCCAGCAGGTTGAAGTCGAGATAAGGCGGTTGCATGGGGTCTCTGGACTGGACGCGCAGCTCGCCCTGGCTTAAGGCCAGGTACAGGCACAGGCTTACGTCTACGCCTACCGGGTCTATATGGTCCAATCCCCTCATGGGCCTCGACGCCGAGTAGTTGCCCATGTAGATGACCAAATCGTTCTCGTAGGGCGAGCCCGAGGCCGTGAACCGCAGGGTGACGGTGCCCGTCGCGACCTGGTCGACGTTCAAAGGGAAGCCTTCACGCGTACGCCAGGCCATCGGCACGTCCGGGTGATCGCGAAGATTGCGCCCGACTCCAGGGAGGTCCTGTACGACGGGTATGTCCAGTTGCCGCAGCTGGTCCCCGGGCCCAATACCCGACAGGGCCAGGATATGCGGCGAACCGATAGCACCGGCACAGAGGATTACCTCATCGCCATAGACGGAAAACTCCTCATGACCGCTGACTACGCGCAGTCCTACCGCTCGATGGCCTTCGAAGATGATGCCGAGGACAAGGCACTGGGGTCTGACGGTCAGACCCGTTCTATCGCGCGCCGGGTCGAGGTAGCCCATTGCCGTACTCACGCGCATGCGGCCGTCGACGTTGAAGGCGAGGGGCCCTACGCCCGTGGAGTCAGGTCGATTATGGTCCGGGCAGTCGGGGAACCCGGCGTCTCGGCATGCCCGATAGAAGGCGTGTTGTTGGGGTCCCCATTCATCGGGCCGATACCTGCGACAACTGATGGGGCCATCCGAACCATGGAATTCATCTGGGAAATCCTGATCGGCTTCCAACTTTCGCAGGTAGGGGAATATCTTTTCGAACCGCCATTCGGGGTTCCCCCACTCCGCCCAACGGTCGAAGTCCTCCGGCATTCCCCGAAGGAACTGAGCGTCGTTGACAGCGCTGGAGCCGCCGGTGACCTTGCCCCGGGGGACATCTATCCGGGCCTGGTCCGTGGCCCTGGCGCGGAAGTTCCACATGTGTCCGCTATCCCGGATTGCTTCCCCGGTCCCGTAGGCGTACTTCACGGAATCGGGCATCGGCTCCGGCGCGGGATAGTCTCCGCCTGCCTCGAGTAGCAGGACCGACCGGTGACGGTCTTCCGATAGACGAGCCGCCAGGACCGCGCCCGCCGATCCCGCCCCGACGACAATGTGATCGTATCGAGTATTCATACTGCTTATGCCAATTGTTCTGAGTAAGCCGCCAATTCAGATCGTAGCGGCGGGTTTGAAACCCGCCTTCCCCGGTCGCTGCCGTAGAATTCCAACCCGGGCGGACATGACGGCATCACGGCGACTTGGTGTCAGATGTCGCGCTCCCAGTCCGGTCGGATGGTTCTCGACGGGAGGTCAGCGATCCCAGCCCTCGCCGGAACGAGAGACCTCGTGGAGGGCTTGCCGCCCGCCCTGATCGGACAGCTCAACGAACCTACAGACGCAACTCCAATCTGGGCTCCAGTAAACGGTCCGGCACGTTGGTCTCACGCATGAACTTGACCAGAAGTTGATGGATGTCTTTGGCTACGTCCGTGTGCCTCTCTATCACATTGTCGAGCTGCTGGGGATCGGATGCCAGATTGTATAGCTGAGAGACTCCTGGGGCAGGGCTGTATAGCAGGCTCCATTGTCCGGCAGTGACGGTCGTGACCGGAGGGTCCTTGAGATCACGCAGGAAGTTGTCTACCGATTGGACCGCGTCGCCTGGATTGGCAAATGGGATACTGCTGACCACATAGTCGCGTCCCGATCGTGCGGCGTCGCCGATGGCGGGCGCAAGTGAACGGCCCTGAACGAAGCCCGGGATGGCCAGACTCAGCAGATCGAGCACTGTTGGCATCACATCAATTGCGGAACTCAATCCGCCGTACACGCCGGGAGATACCCCAGGGGCACGAATCAGAAGAGGCAAATGAACGATCTCCTCGAAGAGCGGAGAGTAGCTCCACTGCGAACCCGGTTCGTCATATGGCCGAAGCGTTCCATCCGGGTATTTGTCCGAGCTCATCTTGCCGAAGAGACCCCCATGCTCTCCGAAGTAGAAGCCATGGTCTGTGGTGAAAATGACAACAGTCTTGTCCGTAAGGCCCATATTCTCAACAGACCCAAGAAGATAGCCCAGCCAGGTGTCCACCATCGTGATCTCGCCGCAGTAGGTGGCGTGCCCCTTGCGTATCTGCGCCTCTGTGTAGCCTGGCACATCATGCCAGTTGCCGTAGAGCGGGAGCACCAGTTCGCCGTCGTACTCAGGCAGGTAGCGCTCAGTGTAATAGGACGGGGCATCCCACGGTTCGTGGGGGTCCCATGTGTCCACATACAGAAAGAAATCCTCCTTGTGGTGGCGTTCCAGCCATTGGATGGCAGTCATGAACGTCTTCGGCGCATTCCTGTCCGATTCATAGTGCCATCTATCCCTGATATCCAATGCCTCATTGTGATAGCCGGGCTCCGGAATCAACGACCACAGGGTGTCTTGTCCGGTGTTCATGAAGAAGGACTGGAACCCCCGGTCATAGTTCATCCCGTCCCTCAGGTAGTAGGGTGTGTCCACCGACGCCGCCGTGTGGAGGCCGTGACCGGCCAGGATCTCCGCCAACGTGGTCACCCCCGCGGGCAGCGCTTCCCACCCCATGAAGGACATCGTCCAGCGTCCCGTCTGATGGTCCGCCCGGGTGGGCATGGTCGGGAACCCGGCGGCGTAGTGGCCGTCGAACCTGACCGACCTGGCTGCCAGCGCATCGAGAGCGGGCGTCCGAATCGTCGGATTGCCGTATGCGCCTACGTGGTCCCTGCGGAAGCTGTCAGCGACTATCCAGATGACGTTCATGTTGGTCACCCCTATGATCTGCCGCCGACAAAAATATCACACCGTTGTTGGGCATACGAGCCCCGTGCCGAGCTCATTCCTAACCAGTAGCGGACTGAGCGCATAACGAGGGTCAGCGCAAGCGGTCGATTCCGGGGCAGACGTCAAATCCGCCGTCGAAGCTCAGGAGGCGATTGGTCCCGGCTTTTCTCATCACGGCCACATGCAGGGCATCCCGCGCGGATAGGCCGTCTACGGAGCCGATCAGCGCCCTGGCAGCCCGTATCTCCGACATCCCAAAGGTCAGAACGTCGTCGGCAAGCGCATCCAGGTTCTCGAAGGCGGCGTCGATGGCATCCGGTCGTTGAATGGCCGTGTACCGGTGGAGTATCTCCTGGTAGACCTCAACATCGGTGATCAGCTGCTCGCCGTCTCGCACCAATTGCGCCAGGATCGCTACGGCACGGTCCCTATTCGGGTGCGTAGCTCCCACCAGGTACATCGGCACGTTGGAATCGATGAAGATCACGGGGCAGGTTGGCCCCGTTCGATCTCACGGAGCATGACCTCTATGTCGGCCGTCGGAAACTGGTGGCGCGACGTGTCGGCGATGGCCCGCAGCTTGGCGTCAACGGTCCCGGGGTGGTCGCCCCTTGCCTTGCGCAAAGCCTGACGGACCCATTCAGCGACGGTCACTCGCTGCCTGCGAGCCACGCCCTGGATCTCCAGGTATTCTTCCTCGTCCAGGAGGACTTGAAGGCGTTTCCGCATGTCTGCAGTCTAATTGACTCATACACAATGAGTCAAACGCCGTCCCCACGGGAGGGAAGTGCATAAGTCCTTGGGCGTTTCGGGTTGTTTGCATTTGCGGTTGCCAGTTTGTCAAGAGTCCTTACGAAGAATTAGAATTGCCCCGTTCCCTTGGTAAAGGGCAATTCATTCTTGGGAGAGGACAATGCGCCGAATCCAACATAGGCCCCCGTTGCTTAATCGGTATCCTAGTGGTGGTTCTCGTGGCGTTGGGTTTCGCCTGCGGCGGGTCTGGCCTCTCCGGCGACCCCTCTGCAACTGCTGAACGAACCGATACTTCTGAACCGACCACAACTCCCGAAACCGACCGGGAGGCTTTGACTACCCTATACAACGCCACCGGCGGCCCCGACTGGTCCAACAACACTAACTGGCTGAGTGACGCGCCCCTTGACCAGTGGCACGGTGTGACCACTGACGGCACCGGACGAGTGGCAAGATTGGAGCTAGCGTCAAACGGGGTGAGCGGGGAGTTGCCCCCGGAGATTGGCAACCTCTCGAAATTGATCATGTTGTTCCTTTCAGGAAATGACTTGAGCGGAGAGCTACCCCCCCGAATTAGGCCGTCTCTTGAACCTCATCCTGCTAGCGTTAGATGAGAATCAATTCAGCGGGGAGTTGCCGCCAGAGCTGGGCGGCCTGGGCACGCTGAAAAACGTGCGGCTGGAGGGCAACGAATTCGAAGGATGCGCCCCGGACCTCCTGCATGACGCTTCAAGCGTTTTGGATATGCCGAAATGCGCTGTTCCCGACCACCCAGCGGAAAGGGAGGCACTGGTGGCTTTCTACAACGCCGGCTCTGATGGAAGACATCGAGAACACACCCCTTCATGGCTATCCGATAAGCCTGTGGGGGACTGGGAAGGTGTCTCCACTGACGGCGAAGGCCGAGTAGTCAGAGTGGATATGTTATGGCTTGCCCGACACAGTGCCGGTTGGGCTGGACGGCTACCGCCCGACCTGGGCAACCTCTCCAGGCTGGTGGTGCTAGACCTTCAAGACACTCAGGCTTACACTGGCCGTTTATCAGGAAAGATTCCCCCTGAACTCGGTAAACTCGCCAACCTAAGAGTCTTGCACATCGGCTTCAACACTGCCTCCGGCGGACTGAGCGGAGAGATCCCCTCGGAGTTGGGCAACCTCCTGAACCTTACAAGTTTGAGTCTTGGAGCCAATCAGTTGACCGGGGAGATTCCCTCGGAGTTGGGTAACCTCGTGAACCTCACACACTTGAACCTAGCAAGCAATGAGTTGAGCGGCGAGTTTCCCGCTGAACTCGGCAACCTCTCCAACTTGGCGTCTCTGTGGCTCAACGGAAACGGATTGAAGGGGTGCGTACCTGCGAACTTGCAGGACCATTTGGAATTGCACTCGACTCTCTTGGGAGACCTGTCCTTCTGCTAGGCTTGGGCAAGCCCCCGGGTGGACTTATGCACTTCTCTCCCACGGGAACTGTCCAGGTTGGGTGGGCTTAGCTGAACCGGAACGAGTAGAGCTTGCAGTTCTTGAAGTAGAACCGCAGCTTTACGGCCTGGCCCGCGAACCTCCCGACGTCCGCGTCGCCTCCCCACGAGACGACCCGAGACTGGCCCGACTCGGTTACCGGATCGCAGTCGTCGAAGGTGTACCCGGGAATCGTGTCGTGGTTGGGCTCCAGCACTTCGACCCGCAGCTCCGGCGCCTCGGCTCCCCACTGCTGCAGTGCGGTCGCGACGTTGACGTGGAGCCGCGAGCCCGAGAAGCCGAACGACCGTGTCACCATCTCGCTGTAGGGCGCGACCCTCGCCTTGTCCCGGTTGCCGGGCTGCCCCTTGGCGCCGTCAAGCGAGACGAAGCCGTCCAGCGGCAGCGCGGCCAGCCCGACGGCCGCGGTGGCCCTGTCGCCGAGCGCGAGAAGCGTCTCCGGCGACCTCCAGTTGGTCGCCTCGTAGAAGAACAGGATGCGGTCGTCCTGCACGACGGGCGTACGGGCGTAGATCGACGTGCAGTCGAACTCCCACCGGGCCCCGCGCTGGATGAACGGCTCGCGGTACTGCCGGTTGTAGTGGATGCCGTCCCGGCTGAACACGACCTCCGGGTGGTGCGTCGTGTTGGTGGTGCGGAAGATCCAGAGCAGGCCGACGTACATGCCCTCGTAGGTCATCGTCGGCATGGCGTAGAACTCGGTGTCCGGGGTGTCCTGCTCGTCCGGGACCAGGATCGTCTCCGGCTCGCTCCAGTGGACCATGTCGGGGCTCTCGGCACGGCCTATCAGTCGCTTCCCCAGCGGAGCGCGCCGGTGGAGGCAGTTCTCGACGTGGACGGCGTACACCTCGCGTATCGGGTCCCACCCCATGAAGTTCGTCGGCCCCCAGCGGCCCACCTTGGGCGACGTGTCGATGATGGGATTGTCCTTGTAGGGAAACCACTTGAAGGCGTCTTCCGAGAAGTACAGGTCGAAGACCATCCCGGGAGTGGTCGTGGAGCCCGTGCGGACAAGTCCCTTGTAGCGCCTCGAGGGGTCTTCCTCGTTGGTGTCCTTGAAGAAGTAGGTCGTCATGTCCGGGCCGTAGGGCAGCATGTGAGTCCGGGGCAGCAGGTTGTTGTTCTTCGAGCCTGCGAACTCGACGAGGCCGAGGTTGGGTCGCTCCCAGTGCACGCCGTCCTCAGAGACCGCCAGGCATTTCACCTCCGCAGCGTCCGCTTCGCCGGTGACGATGATCTCGCCGTCGCCCTGTCGCGCCTCGTTCAGGCGGCCGTCATACCACATCTTGTAGACGCCGTCCCGGTCGTCGAAGACGATGCGGCGGGGGCGGACGTCGTTGCCTTCCCACGGCCGCTCCGGCTTGAGGACCGGATTGTTCTCGACCTTTTCGGCCGGGTTCAACACCTGCCTGGTGTTGGTCATGCTCTCGATGAGGTAGTCGTCGACGAAGAGCTGCTTACGGGAACCAATGTCGATCAGTGCCATGGCGTAGGACCTCCGGTTCGCGGAATACGGACTGTACGGTCTTTCTGGTCGGGGTGGCCGGGATCGAACCGGCGACCTCCTGGTCCCAAACCAGGCGCGCTTCCGCTGCGCTACACCCCGATCTCTCGACGATGATAAGTCGCCGGGGCCGCGGTTACAAGAAGCCGGTTCAAGCGTAACTGCTCAGAGTTGGAGGGACAAGTGCCCCTCCAGACCCCTGGATGCCCGCCTTCGCGGGCATGACGGTAGGGTGTGTCTGCGTCCCGGATTAGGATGTAGTCGTAATTCCGGCCCCCGAGCCGGAATCCAGGGGCGGGGAGGTCGAGCTTAACAGCGCCCCGCTAATGCCGAGAACCAGTCCCCGTCTGGAGCTCTGCCTCGTCTCCCAAGGACGGGGGGCTGCCGGTGGCCCAAGGTGGCCCCTCTCACCAGGACTGAACAGGTACTTGCGGAGACGGGGTCTTGTCAACTCGCGAAAATCTGGTATATTCTCGGTCGACTGGACTTCACGTACGGGGGAGGTGGCCAAGATAAGAATCCTGTTGTACATTCTCGACTACCTGGGCACACTGCTGGCTTTTGTCCTGGTCTTCTTGGGGCTGTGGAGAATCATGCTGACCCCGGATGTCGTGGCCGTTATCGCGCTCGCCGCGGGCCTCGGCTTGGGCATCGGCTCGTTCATCATCAGCAAGAGGCTGAAGCGCAATCCGCGGGTCGGCCAGGAGCGCCTGTAGGAGCTTCCGCGGCCAGCGGGTACGGCGCTTCGCCATCTGCCCAGAGCCGACGGTGCCGCCTTACGGCGGTATCGGCAGCTTGACGTAGAGCGACCGGCGAGCAGCCTGTGATGGAGCGTCGCCCCCAGCGGGGGCTCGGTCGTCGCTTGCCCAGACCACGGCGATCTCGCTGGCGCGCCGCGTCGCCGCCGGCAGTCTGCCGGGCGACGAGACTCGCTCACCTGTCAGTGGTCTGCCCGACAACCTATCCGCGTCTATCGTCGCTTGAAAAGAGGCTCGAACCTGTGTCGAGCTCCTTCCGACGATGCCGGCGCACAAGGAGGACATCCCATGGCGACAGTGGGCGAGCGGGTGCGGATCGAGATTGGCGACTACCGGCTGAACCGTCCGGACGAGATCGAGACTCCCGCCTTTCTCGTCTATGAGCACCTGATCAGGTACAACATCGCCGAGGTGCTCCGGATCTGCGGCTCGGCCGACCGCGTCGTGCCTCACGCCAAGACGCACAAGTCGGCCGAGGTGCTGAAGCTCCAGATGGCGGCCGGCATCACCGCGTTCAAGTGCGCCACCCTTCAGGAAGCGGAGCTGCTGGCGCAGAACGGGGTGAAGGAGATCATCATCTCGTTCCCGGTCCTCCATCCCGCCAAGGTGCGCCGCTTCGTCGCGCTCGCCCAGGCCCACCCCGACGTCGACCTCAAGACGATCGTCAGCACCGTCGAGCACCTCGAGGCGATGTCGTCCGCCGCCCTGCGGGCCGGCATCGAGGTCAGGGTGTACGTGGACATCGACACCGGGATGCGGAGGACCGGCGTGCAGCCCGGCCGAGAGGCGGGCGACTTCTACGCGCGGACCGCCGGCACTCCGGGGCTGCGCGCCCGCGGCGTGCACCTGTTCGACGGCCACGTGCTCGGCGTCGTGGACCCCGTCGAGCGGCAGGCCATGGTCGACGAGAGCATCGAGCACATCCGCGACGTATGGGAGCGTGCCGAGCGGCGTGGACTGGAGGTCACCGACAACGTGGTCGGCGGCTCGTGGTCATTCCACATGTTCCTGAAGGAGCCCCGGCTCCGCGTGTCGCCCGGCACTTGGGTGTACTGGGACGCGCGAAACTCGGCGATGAAGGAGCTGGGGTTCAAGATCGCCGGCGTCGTGCTAGGCCAGGTAATCGACCGCGACCCGGAGATGGACACCGTGACGCTGGACGTGGGGTCCAAGGCGGCGTCGCCCGACCTGGCAATCCCCGACCGGTTCAGGGTCGTCGGCTGCGAGCAGGCCACAGTGGTCTCCCAGAGCGAGGAGCACGGCGTCGTTAAGCTCAACGGCGCCAGGCTGGACGTCGGCGACATGGTGCTCACCGCGCCGGGACACGCCTGCACGACCTCGCATCTGTTCCCTGACGCGCTGGTGGTCGACCGCGCCGGCGACGTCGTCGGCAAATACGAGCACGAGGCGCGAGACCGGCTGGGATAGTGGATAGTTCGTAGTTGGTGGATTCCCGCGGGCGTTTTCGCGGAGGGCAGGCTATTCACGGGCTGATGTCTACGCAGAACGTCCGAACTGTGATTCGTGTGATTTTGTGATGGACATGATTAGCGGCTGACCCTCGCCCGCTGTACGAGCCCCCGCCACTCCTCGATTCCGTCAAGGGAAATGAGGTTGTTCCCGTGTGAGCTGTCCCATTGTGTCCCAAAGTGTTCCGTTCCTATCTGGGCGATGGGACACTTTGCCGAAAAATAGAACAGGTGGTGTCTCACGGTTCATATCTGGCGTGGGACAGGGCGGAACGAAATGGGACAAAATGGGACACCGGTGTTTCATAGTGGATGGTGGATAGTGGGTAGTCGGGGCATGGGGTGCGGTTGTCACGCGGAGAGAATAGCACAGATGTGCGGCTAAGTCCAGCGGTCGCATGGAGGGTAAGTGTTCAGACTCGGTGAGGGGAATACCCCGCCCCTGGATACCCGCCTTCGCGGGTATGACGGAGAGATACGGCGGCTGTTCGAGAGATCCCCTCAAGACTGAACAGTTACACGGAGGTCCGGGGCTCAGGCAGGGGTTCGAGGGCCATCCATTCGCGGCCCGTTGCCAAGTCGAACGGCCGCGCGTATCATCGGGCGAGAATTCGACACCCTGGGGGAGACGCCATGACCACCGAGACTCTGGCAATCGACGGCGGAACGCCGGTCCGCACCGAGCCCTTCGGCTCCAAGCACTTCTTCGGCGAGGAAGACCTGCGGCAGGTGACGGAGGTCGTGCAGAACGCGATGGTCCGGTGGAACGCCGGGGACAAGGTCGAGGCGTTCCAGGACCAGTTCGCGCAGAAGCACAACATCAAGTACGCGCTGGCGACCGACTCGGGCTCGGGGGCGCTGCACTCGGCCGTCGCAGCGCTGGACCTGGATCCCGGGGACGAGATCATCACGACGCCGGTGACCGACATCGGCACCGTCCAGGGAATCCTGCTCCAGAACCTGATCCCGGTGTTCGCCGACTGGGACGCCGACACCTTCAACACCGACCCGGCGGACATCGAGCGCCGCATCACCGACCGCACCGGGGCGATCCTGGTCGTCCACCTCCTCGGCAACCCGTGCGACATGGACGCGGTGCTGGACATCGGCCGCCGGCACAATCTGCCGGTGATCGAGGACTGCGCCCAGGCCCACCTGGCCGAGTACAAGGGACAGCTCGTCGGCACGATGGGCGACATCGGCTGCTTCTCCCTCGGCGGCAAGATGATGACGACCGGCCAGGGCGGCATGATCATCACCAACAACGAGGCCCTGGCGCGTCGCGCCAAGGGCCACTCGCACAAGGGATCGGAGTACGACGACGAGTTGCGGGAGTCGCTGAGGCCGACCAGCGAGCGGCGCGGCTCCGAGCGCGGCTACTCGTTCCTCGGGGACTTCCACACGATGAGCGATCTGCAGGGCGCGATCGGGCTGGCCCAGATCCAGCGCTGGCAGGGGTACAAGGAGCACAGGGGGAAAATGGCGGCGATCCTGGACGAGGAGACGTACGAGCTTCCCGGCTTCAGGCACCAGCTCGTACGAGAGGGCAACGTGCGCACGGTCTGGGTGTACGGCTTCAAGATAGTCGAGGAGGAGATGGGCGTCGACTGCGAGCAGTTCTGCCGGGCGGTGCAGGCCGAGGGCATTGACCTGTGCAACGGCCCGTACCTCCAGGGGATGCCGCTCTACCGCTACCCGGTGTTCGCCGAGGAGCGGACATACGGCAAGTCACGCTACCCGTTCGTCGACGAGACCGGCAAGCGGCGGATCGACTACAACGCGCTGCACCTGCCGGTGATCGAGCGCGAGTTGCCGAAGGTCGGCGGCATCCAGTTCCGCAGCACGTTCACCGAGGAAGACGTCCGCGACATCGGCAGAGCGATACGCAAGGTCGCCCTACACTACTCTTCCCGCGCCGGCTGAGGGCGCAATCCGCCCTACATCCGGGGATCGTGGAACAGGAGGCGAGGATTGAGGCCCCGCTTCGGATGGAGTGGTTGGGTGATTTTCCTTGTCATTGGGCTGGTATGGGCCTGTGACGCAGGTCCTGATGCTCCTGCTCCAAGGCCAACATCAACTACGACCGCGTACGCTCCCCAGGCCACTCAGAAAGCCGAGACTCAGGAGCCGGGGCGTGGACAGGCTGCCGAGCAGTCCCGTGTCGTTGGTACCCGCCTTGTGCCGACCCATACCCCTACTCTCTCACCTACTCCATCCCCTACGCTCACCCCCTCGCCCTCGCCCACGCTGACGCCTACTCCCTCGCCCACGCTGACGCCTACTCCCTCTCCTACGCCGACGCCTACTCCCTCGCCCACGCTCACGCCTACTCCTTCGCCCACGCTCACGCCTACTCCTTCGCCCACGCTGACGCCTACTCCCTCGCCCACGCTGACGCCCACTCCCTCTCCTACGCCCATCCCGGTCACTCTAGAAGGCTCCGCCACGTCCCCGAATGCCGTGCAGTTGACTTGGTCATTGGGAGTCGACGATCCGATACGGCTCGAGCTCTATAGGGACGGCGACCTTGTAGATTCCCTCTCACCTCTGGAGAACACTTATCGAGACCTCGACCGCGGTCCAAACACTCGGTATTCGTACCGACTCGTTTTGGTCCAGTCCGACGGCACGGAAACTTCGGCCGAGCATGAAGTCGCCACTCTCACGTATCGGCCCATGACATCAGATCAAATGGCGACCCACTCGACGGGCTTTCAGCAGCCAATCATAGATGAACTAAACCCCGACCATACCGAATACCGCATAACCTTGGCCCATAGCGGTGGACACGTTGTTGTATCGGATTGGAGCACCAGTAAATGCAGGACGTTCGAAGGCTTGAGACCTAGCAGTCTGTACCGCATTTCCGTCTTCGCTAGGAATCTGGACGGCATCGAAACCCGTCCAGCTAACCAGCGGGCTGAGGAGCGTGGACGTGACTTCTTCCCGCGGGAGATCTATACGTGGCCATATTCTGGCACGGACGATCCGTGGGTCAAGGAACGAATCGCCGATACGGCCCTGATTTTTGGACTAACCGAGGATGCTACAGAGTGGATGAACAACAACATCCTAATAGAATGGCGCCGCGGCGAACCCGGATGGGCCGGACATCTGCACGGTCGCGTTACAATAGGGCATAGCTATTTGGCGACGCTTATGCACGAGACAATGCACGCCTTTTGGCAGTTGTGGGATGGCTTTCCAGAGCCTTGCGATCAGATGAACTTCTATACGTTCAGGCGCGACGTAGCGCAGTTCGCCCTTGACTTCCGCGAATACGAGCTCTCGCAGTCCGAGAATCCATTGGAGCCATGGCGAGCCTATTACGATCTCATGGTGGGACTCCTGGCGCGAGCACCTCTAGACGGGGAAGGTAATTGATTAGCGGTTTAGTGGCCCGTAGAGGGGTTGCGGCGAGCGCTGGGTGCTGGTTTAGACTTTGGCTATGTGCAGTTCCCCAAGCTTGTCCCCCTCTGAACGGGATCAGTTTATCGCGTTGGTGACGCGGCTTCAAGAGCAGAACGCGCGGTTGACGGCAGCCAACGAAGAGTTGCATAAGGAACTCGCCGAGGCCAAGCGAGCGGGAAAGCGACAGGCTGCGCCGTTCTCCAAGGGCAGGCGCAGCAGCAAGCCCAAGCGTCCTGGCCGCAAGCCGGGTACGGGGCAGTTCATCTACCGCAAGCCGCCGTCTGCCGATGAGGTGACCGAGCCGGTTGTAGCAGTGCCAGTGTTGGGGGACACCTGCCCCGGATGTGGAGGCGTCCTCGAACATGAGGGAGTGCGGCTTGCCTACGTGACCGACCTTCCACCGGTCCCACGTCCCCAGGTAACGGCGTATCGTGTGCAGGTATGCCGGTGCCGGTCGTGCGGCAAGGCTGTGCGAGGGCGTCATCCGGACATAGCGCCTGACCAGTACGGGGCCAGCGCCCACCGAGTGGGGAAGCGGCTGATGGCGGCGGCCCACGTGCTCCACTATGGGGTGGGCGTTCCGGTACGGAAGGTTCCTGCCGTTCTCAGAGCGCTGACTGGTGTGAGAGTGAGCCAGGGAGCGATCAGCCAGGACGCGCTGCGTCGTGCCAAGGGTGCGGTGGGTGATGCCTACCGCAAGTTGCGGACATCGGTGCGGGCGAGTCCGTTCGTCCACACCGACGACACGGGCTGGCGAGTGGGAGGCGAGCGAGCGTTTCTGATGGCGTTCGAGACGGATGAGGCTGCGGTGTATCAAGTCCGTGCTCGTCACCGGAACGAAGAGGTGCGGGAGGTGGTCCCCTCGGACTATGGAGGGGTGATGGTGACTGATCGGGGCCGCAGCTACGACGCCCAGGCGCTGTCCGAGGTGAGGCAGCAGAAGTGTCTGGCGCACGTGTTGCGCTCGGTCAGCGAGGTGGTCCAGACCAAGACAGGGAGGGGACGCAGCTTCGGCAAGAGTCTGAGTGCGCTTTTGCGAGAAGCGATGGACCTGTGGAGGGCATATCACCGAGGAGAGGCTGAGAACTTTGCGGTCCAGGCCGAACGGTTGAAGCAACAGCTGAGCTATCATCTCCGCGACCGCCCGATGGCTGATGCGGACAACTTGAGGCTGCAGAACGAGTTGGGCTGGCACGACGACCGGGGCAACCTGCTGCGCTTCCTGGACGATCCGGGCATTGAGCCGACCAACAACCGTGCTGAACGAGCGCTCCGCCCGGCAGTGATCGCGCGGAAGGTATCGCACTGCTCCAAGACGGTGGAGGGGGCCGATGCGTTCTCAGCCTTCACCAGCGTAATCAGGACGTTGGAGCGCAATGGAGGCGACCAGCCTGTCGTGGACCGGCTCTGCGCTGTGTTCAGCGGCACTCCCATCTACTCCCCTTCACTCTGAACACCCTTCCCTTCCATCCGCTAATCAATTACCGGGGAAGATTTTTGGGAGGTCCTGAAGCGAGGAGAGTACGGAAAGGTTGTAGGCTTCTACCACCTTATGGAGACCGAGTTACCACGCTATAATCCCGGTAGTCCGTCGTTGATTCCTCCAAGCCTGCGAAAATACGTGCATGGATTCGTAGCGGATGGGGGAAGCAGAACATGGGACGAGGAGTTCGCCTGGTATTCCAGTCTAGCTCATGAAGATTTCGGACTCTGGCACCCCTTCCTAACGCACGAAATCGCACACCACGGCTTTGTCAACGAAACCCCTAGGTTGTCTGTCCGCGGCACTAAAATACCTGAGCCACTGAGAACGAACCTGAGAAAAGCAGACAGGCAAATGCTTGTTGACTTCATCAACACCTTAGAAGACCAGAAGCCATGGGAATGGAGACGCGACTCACCTGGTTTCTGGGAATTCTACGTGACCCGGCATATCTATCGTTTGTCGCTATACGAAGCTGAGCTGGATGCGTCCGTGGGGATAGAGTTAGAACAGGCGAATCTTGATGCTATAGTTGATGCTCTCAGACTACTATATGAACTTCACTGTACACTTGGGGCCATTGATTGCGGGTACTCCCCCGGACATCTAGGTGCTCGAACAGCGGACGAGGTGCGTGAAGCTATAACGGACATGGAGGGCATTTCCGACGTCCAGCGTAGGGTCCTCCTCGAGATGGTTGACTTGAGCCCTCCCAATTGACCTCCGGGCCGATAGGAGGGCAAGAATGCCGGTCCCTGCCTGCCGAAACTGTAGCCTTGGGTCACGTGCCTACAGGAGATTTCCTGCCGGATATCGCCAGTACCCTATCACTGGCGACATCCGAGTTCAGAAAGACGCAGGCAGGAGATTCGGGGCCCACAGAAGCAAGAGACGCCAATGGCCAGTCCTAGCCGCGCGGTGACCAACCAAACCCGATGACCTGCCCCTGGTGTAGCTACGAGAATCTGCCGCGAGCGAATTTCTGCGGCGATTGCGGCCGCGCCCTTCAGTTCGACGCGGTCTGCGACTCCTGCTCGACCGCCAATCCCGCAAGCCACGCGTTCTGCGACACATGCGGAGCAGCGCTGACTGTTGGAGCTGAGCCCGCCACCGCCGCTCTCCCGGCACCCGCGCAGGCTGCCCTACCCGCCGATGGACGCGTGCCTGCTCAGGCTGTGCCGCAACAATCGGCCTCGATCGACTGGCCCGAACTGCTCAGGTTGCCCAGACCCGGGCTCGCATGGGACCGGCCGGCGCCACAATGGCGGTGGTCTTGGAGGCAGCTCGCGGCCCTGGTCTCGCAGCACAGGCTAGAGTTGGCTGCGGTGTTAGCTCTCACGATCGTAGCCGGACTCGTACGTACCTACCACCTAGCGGCGCTTCCGGGAGGACTGCACGGTGACGAGGCGCTGACTGGTCTCGACGCTCTCCGGATACTCGAAGACGGCTGGATCGGGCCGTACACCGGCAGTGCCCTGGGACAGCCAACGGGCCCGCTCTACTTCACAGCGCTGGTCTTCGAGCTGTTGGGGGCCAACTCCTTTACGTTGCACTTGTCGATGGCGCTGCTGGGCGTCGCCACCATCCCGGCCGCCTATTTCCTATTCAGGATCGGCTTCGGGCGGTGGGTGGCCCTATTCGGCACGATAGCCCTGACCTTCTCCTACTGGCACCTCTTCTTCAGCAGGACGGGATTCATGGTGGTCTCGATGCCGCTGATGACTACCCTGGCCGCGGCAGCGATCCTGCTGGCGCTCAGATCATCGACGCGATGGTCGTGGTTCATAGCCGGAATACTCGTGGGACTAGGGATCTATTCGTATAACGGCTACCTCGCATTCCTGGTAATAGTAGCGGTCTTTCTGGCCGCGGTGCTGGTCCTCGGGCGAGACAACCTGAGAACCTACGCCGTGGGCATGGCATTCCTGGCGATAGGCTTCGTCGTCTCTGCCCTTCCCATGCTTCGCGTCATGTATTTGGAGCCCGACTTCTATTTCCAACATCACCGCACCGTGTCAGTTCTGCGCGAGCCTAAATTCCAGGAAGCGCGGTCCGTTGGCGAGAAGGCCGGCTACTTCGCCGGACGTGCGTGGGACGCCGCAATGCTGCCATTGCGATATCCGAAGGCCGATGGCGTCGACGGCTTTGGAGAAAGAGGAGCGGTCGATCCAGTCACGGGGTTGCTGGCGTATATCGGGCTTGCGATTGCCGTCGCCAGGTGGCGCAGCCCGCCTCACCTCTTCCTTGCAGTCGCATTCGTGCTGGGTCTAGGCGTACTTGTGGTCGGCTTAGAAGATCTCGGCGAGATGCGCCGTACGTTGATCATCGTACCTTTCGTGTTCGGTTTGGCGGGCGTGGCTGTGGTAGAGATCGGCCGAGCGGTGGTGCGGACCGCCGGCGCAAAATCAGGGCGGATAGCCTATGTCGGAGGCACAGCCATTCTTGCGGTGGTCATGACTTGGAATACGTGGACCTACTTCGGGCAGATTGTCCACGAAGAGCGGCTGAACTGGGTGTACGCCGTCGACCTCGTTGAGGCACTCTACACCGCGCACGAGTTCGAGGACCCCGGCAGGATCTACTTCTATGCAGCGCGCTGGCGATACGACTACGAGATACGCCGCTTTCTGTACCCGGACACTCCTGGCGTGGACCGGTCGAAGGAGTTCGGGGAATTCTCGCTCGAAAAGACCGACGACGGGCCGGTCACCTACGTCCTCCTTTCTCCCTACGCGGCCGAGATCGACGCACTGCGGGACATCCTCCCGGGAGGCAAGGCGGTTGAGGAGTACAACCCGGATGGCGGCAGACGTTTCAGCGTCTACCATCTCCCGACGGACCCTTGATCGGGCGACCTGCCTGCACGCCCGCTGACGCGGCAGGTTGTATCATAGAGGCGTGACTACTCCGGGCCTCATATACACACCCCGCGACGCAGCGCGATGCTCGACAAGACTGTCCTCGTAACGGGCGGCTCCGGTTTCATCGGGCGCCGTGCGGTCGCCGCTCTGGCGGACGCCGGCCTGACGGTGCGCGCCCTGGTGCACCGGAACGTCCCGGAGGGCGGGCTGCCCGAGGGCGTCGAGACGGTCGAGGGCAACGTCCTCGACCCGGAGTCGCTGGCCCGCGCCTGCGACGGCGTCGGCGCGGTGGTGCACTTGGTGGCGGTCGTGCAGGAGAGCGGCGGCAACACTTTCCACCGGGTCAACGTCGAGGGCGCCGGGAACATGCTGCGGGCCGCCTCCGCCGCTGGCGTAGAGCGGTTCGTCTACGCCAGCACCATCGGCGCGACCTCAGATCCCGAGATACCGTACCTCCACTCGCGATGGATGGCGGAGCAGGACGTCGCCAACAGCGACGTCGCCCACACCATCGTCCGGTTCTCCGTCGGCTTCGGCCGTGGCGACGAGTTATTC
The DNA here is from genome assembly GCA_965261815.1 of Dehalococcoidia bacterium. Lineage (GTDB taxonomy): Bacteria > Chloroflexota > Dehalococcoidia > Lucifugimonadales > CAZENU01 > CAZENU01. Next base: position 448,352 of record CBDHDR010000002.1, on the reverse strand, counting down.
AACGTGCTCGCGGCACAGGCAAAGCTGTTCCCCCTGGTGCCCGTCGCCGGTACGGGCGCCAACCGCTTCCAGCCCATCGCGGCCGACGACGCTGCCAGATGTCTGCTGGAAGCACTGCGTCGAGACGATACCGTCGGACGCACCATCGAAGCGGGCGGCCCTGCGCAGTACACCTACGACGAGCTTGTCGACCTCGTCGCCGAGACGCTGGGCGTCAAGATAGCCAGGGTCCACGTGCCGCTGCCCTTGATGCGGCCGGTCGCGTCCCTGATGGAAACGCTCGCCCCAAGGCCGCCGGTTACCGCGGAGCAGCTCAAGATGATCGCCGTCGACAACGTGACCGACGTGCAGTCCGTCGACCGGGAATTCGGGTTCACGCCGCGTCCGTTGCAGGGGAATCTCGACTACCTTCGCGACATCAGCCTGCGCGACGCGCTCAAGATCAACCTCGGCTTCATGCCGGCCCGCGTCCGCGACCACTGACCGGAGCATGTCGAACGGACCCGTGCGACCGATGGACGACACTCCCGGAACAGGACAGTCCGATGGGCACCCGATATTCGACTATGAGGAAGCTGTGCGCCGAGCGTCCGGCCTGGTCGACTTCGAGCGCTCGACACACACGCCGGGCCATTCGGAGTTCCACCTGCAGCGGGTCAACCTTCTCATGCAGCGGCTTGGCGACCCGCACCTGGCGACGCCGACCGTCCACGTCGCGGGCACCAACGGCAAGGGCAGCACGGCCGCGCTCGTCACGTCCGTACTGACGGCCGCGGGCCACACGGCCGGGCTCTACACGTCGCCCAGCCTGCACAGCCCGACGGAACGGATTCGGGTCGGACCTACGCCCGTATCGCGAGAGACCTTCGCGGGTCTCGTATCGGACGCCTGGCCGGCGGTCGAATGGGTTGGACGCTTCGGCGGATACGGCGGAGTCTCCTACTTCGAGCTGCTGACCACGATGGCCTTCCTCCACTTCAGGAGCATCGGCGCGGCGTTCCAGGTCGTCGAGGTCGGCCTGGGCGGTCGTCTCGACGCCACCAACGTAGTCGACCCGGCGGTCTGCGCGATCACGTCGATCAGCCTCGACCATACGCGGACGCTTGGGGACACCGTGCCCCTCATTGCGCGCGAGAAGGCCGGGATCATCAAGCCGGGAGTACCGGTCGTCGTAGCGCCGCAGACTGAGGACGCAATGGGCGTGATCGCCGAGGTCGCCTCGTCCAGGGGCGCGGAGCTGATTCCGGTGGACCGCCGCATGTCGTGGCGGCGGACCGCGCTCGACCCCGGAGGCCAGTCGTTCGAGCTGGAGGGGACCCGGGACCGATACAGCCTGTCGATGCCACTGCTGGGCGATCACCAGCTCGAGAACGCGGCCACCGCCGTCGGAGCTATCGAGGCCCTGATCGAACAGGGCCTCGACATCCCAAAACGCGCCATCCGCGAGGGGTTCGAGAAGGTCGAGTGGCCGGGCAGACTCCAGAGATTCGCCCGCAATGGTAAACTTGTCGTGGTCGACGGGGCCCACAATCCGGACGCGATGAGACGCCTCGTGGACGCGCTGCCGGCACTGTTCGATCTGCGTCGCGTGATCATCGTCTTCGGCGCCCTGGGCAGCCACAGCGTGTCCGGGATGGCGGACGAGCTTGCGGCGCTGTCGCCGGAGATCGTGGCGGTCAGGTCCAGGGACCCGCGGGCGATGAACAGCGGCGAGGTGGCGGCGGCGTGCAGGCAGCGCGGGCTTGCGGTCGTGGCCGAGTTCGACGACGTGGGGCAAGGGGCGCGGCGGGCCATGGACATGGCGCGTGACGGCGACACCCTGCTGGCGACCGGCTCGCTGTCGGTCGTCGCCGAGGTCGTGGAGGAGATGACCGGTGTCGTCCCCGAGACGTACCCGGACATCGAGAGGCCGGCGCGCAGGACGGGATGAGGTTGCGATGAGCGATTCGAGAAGGCGGGTTGTGGTCACGGGCATCGGCGCGATGACGCCCCTCGGTACGTCGCCGGACATCTTCTGGCAGGCGCTCGTGCGGGGCGAGTCGGGCATCGGCCCGATCACGCTGTGCGACGCCTCCGCCTACCCGTCGCGTATCGCGGGCGAGATCACGGACTTCGACCCCGGCGAGTTTATGGACGGCAGAGAGTCCCGCCGCATGGCGCGTTTTTCCCAGCTTGCCGTCGCCGCAGCCGGACAGGCCATCGAAGACGCGGGCCTCGATCTCACACAGTTGGACTCCGGCCGTCTCGGAATCGTCATGGGCAACGGCAACGGAGGCTTCCCTACCACCGAGCAGAACGCGAGGACGTTGATAGACCGCGGCGGCATGAGGATAAGCCCGTTCTTCATTCCGATGATTCTGCCCAACATGGCCGCGGCTAACGTGAGCCGCGTCTTCGGCCTCAAGGGCTACACGTCCACGATCATCACGGCGTGCGCCGCCGGGACCCAGGGCATCGGCGAGGGGATGGAGGTCGTGCGGCGCGGGGCGGCCGACGTAGTTCTGGCCGGAGGCTGCGAGGCCGGTATATGCGAATTGGGTCTGGGCGGCTTCAACGTCATCAAAGCGCTGAGCCGCCGGAACGACGAGCCTGAGAAGGCGAGCCGGCCGTTCGACGCCGAGCGCGACGGGTTCGTCCCCGCTGAGGGGTCGGCCCTGCTCGTTCTGGAGAGCCTCGAACACGCCGCCGGCCGCGGCGCCGACATCATCGCCGAGGTCGCGGGACAGGGCGTCTCTTCGGACGCCTTCCACGCCGTCCAGCCCGACGAGGACGGCAGCGGAGCGGCCAGGGCGATACGGTGGGCGCTCGAAGACGCTCGCCTGGGACCCGACGAGATCGACTACATCAACGCCCACGGGACGTCGACTCCGAAGAACGACGTCGCCGAGACGATGGCGATCAAGGCAGTCTTCGGCGATATCGCCTACAAGGTGCCGATCAGCTCTACCAAGTCGATGATCGGACACGCGCTGGGCGGCGCCGGCGCACTGGAGGCCATCGCCGCGATAAAGGCCATCACAGAGGACGAGATACACCCGACGGTCAACTACGAGTTCCCGGACCCCGAGTGCGACCTCGACTACGTCCCCAACGAGTCCCGGAAGCAGCGCGTCGACACGGCGCTGTCCAACAGCTTCGGCTTCGGCGGCCAGAACGCCTGCCTCGTCTTCAAACGGTTTAGTGGATAGTGAATGGTGGATAGCGGATAGCGGCCGGTGAGCAGCGGCTACGACCTGTGGCTGGTCGCAACCACAGAGCGGCACGTGTATAGTTGCCAACGCTGGTCTTAACTATCCACTAACCACTATCCACTCTCCCCGGAGGTATCCCGATGGTGATGGGTAAGGCAGCGGTCTTCGTAGAGCCGTACCACTTCGAAATGGTCGAGCTGCCTCCGGTGCCCGTCGGGCCGGGCGGCATCAGAGTCAAGATCACGTCCGGCGGCATCTGCGGCTCCGACCTCCACTTCTGGCGCGGTGAGCTGAAGCCGGTCTCCGGGGGCAAGCCGGGGCCGATGATCCTAGGCCACGAGATGGCCGGCGTCGTCGACGCGCTGGCGCCCGACATCTCCACCGACTCTATGGGCCGACCGCTGAAGGAAGGCGACCGGGTCGTGTTCGCCTACTTCTTCCCGTGCAGGCGTTGCTACAACTGCCTCCGGGGCGAGTTGAACCACTGCCCCGACCGGTTCCGGTTCCGAGCCTCCATCGAGGAGTTCCCGTACTGCAACGGAGGCTTCTCGGACTACTACTACCTGTTCCCCGGACACTTCGTCTTCAAGGTGCCCGACGAGCTGCCCGACGAAGCGGTCACGGCTGTGAACTGCGCCGTGTCGCAGGTCGTTTACGGACTGCAGCAGGCTGGCCTGCGCATGGGCGACAGCGTCGTCGTGCAGGGCGCGGGCGGGCTCGGCATCAACGCCGCGGCAGCCGCCAAGGAGATGGGCGCCGGGCTGGTCATCGCCATAGACGGCGTGGCGGGCAGGTTGGACATGGCGCGCCAATGCGGCGCCGACGAGACGGTGGACATCACCGAGTACGAGACGCCCGAGTCGCGAGTCGAGCGCGTGAAGGAGCTGACCGAGGGGCGCGGCGCCGACATCGTGGTCGAGGTCGTAGGCTACCCGCACGTGGTCCCCGAGGGACTGGAGATGCTGCGCCGGGGCGGCACCTTCGTCGAGATCGGAAACATCTGGCCCGACAGCAAGGTTACCCTGGACATCTCCAAGATCCTGTGGGGCGTGACCCGGATCATCCCGGTCACCCACTACGACCCGTACATCCTGCCGGTCTCGCTCGACTTCCTGGTACGCACGCGGGACAAGTACCCGTTGACCAAGGTGATGTCCCACAGCTTCCCGCTGGACAAGATCGGCGAGGCGTTCGAGCAGGCCGAGTGGCTCGGCAAGGGCGGCGACGCCGCGATAACCAGAGCCTTCGTCGCCCCGTAGCCCCAGCGCAGGCAACCGGCCGTCACCGAGGAAGGCTGCGTCCTCGCGTCACCGTCCGGTTCCGACGAGGCCGCCGCGCCGCCTCACTGGGGGACGTTGTACTGGTGCCAGAAGCTGGCGTTGATGGCGGGTCTGCCCCGGAACCTCTCGATCCGTCCGGTCACGCACAGTTCCCTGTTCATCAGCCATTCGACGATGTCTATGGACCTGTCCACGAAGTCCGGCCAGTCGCCCACGCGGGTAACCAGGCTCGGGAAGTGGACGACGAGGTCCTGGTCGGGGTCCGGCGGCCCGAAGTCTATGAAGACGGCCCTGCCCTCAAATTCCTCGCGCACGGCCGAAACGGTACCGCATACGGTGCGCTGCTTGCCCACGTGCAGGGTGGCGTCGCTCGCCTTGATCGCGCTCTTGATCGCCTCTTGCGCCACCGCGATCTCGGCCGGACTCGGCCCCGCGGACGCAGGCCGACGCGGCGCGGGAGGCGGCGCCGGCGGCGCGAGCGGCTCGTTCTCTATGCTCTCTATCAGCTCCCGGATCAGCACTACTTCGAACTCCAGCTCCTCCACCCGCCGCAGGTCGCTCTCGGCCTCGTCCAGCCGTCCGAGGTCGGTCAGGACCGGCGCGCGGCTCCGGTAGCCCAGTACGAGCACCGGCGCAAGCTCCAGCGCCGTCTCCAGGTCCGGAAGCGCGCGGCGGCGGCGGTTGATCTGCTCGTAGGAGCTCAGAGCGGCCCGGAACAGGTACCTGTAGCGTGAATCGCGCACGACGGCGTTGTCGAAGGCCTCCACCGCCTTTTCGGGCTCGTCGAGGTCGAGGTACGCCCGTCCCTGGTTGATGTAGTACCGCGCGTTATCGGTCGGTTCTGTGGTGATCGCAGCCGTGAAGTCCTTGAGCGCCTTCTCCGGCTCGCCCAGCTCGAGGTACGCCAGACCGCGCGCGTTGACACTCTCCGCGTCGCCTGTGTCGATTCCGATGGCGCCGTCCAGATCGGCTACCGCTTCTTCGAGTCGGCCAAGCTCGAGATAGACCGCGGCCCGGAGCCGGAACGCTTCCGGGTCCCTGGGAGCGAGGCGGATCGCCGATCCGAAGTCGGCGACCGCGCTTTCGAGCTCGCCGAGCTCGACGTAGACCTTGGCCCGTCCCTTGTAGGCCTCGGGGTCCTCGGCGAACAGCCGAATGGCCGCGTCGAAATCGGCCAGCGCCTCGTTCACCTGCCCAAGAGCGGCGCGCGCCTGCGCCCGCCCGTAGTGAGCGCCCGGGTCCTGCGGGTCGAGACGAATCGCCTCGTCGAAGCTGGGAACGGCCAGCTCCGGCTGCCCGAGCTCCACGTAGGCCGAGCCCCGGGCCCGATACGCCGAGGCCCTGGCGGGATCGAGCCGTATCGCGTGCTCGAAGTCCGCGATGGCCTCGCTCTTGCGGCCGAGCCTGACGTACGCCATCCCGCGCCGCTGGTAGTACTCCGGATTGTCCGGCTCCCGCCAGATCGCCTCGTCGTAGTCCCGAATCGCCGGCGACATAGCGCCTCTGATCACGCGCAGGCTGGCGCGGGCGATGTAGGCGTCGACGAAGTCGGGGTTGACGCGCACGGCGCTTCCGAAATCGCTGTCGGCCCGCTGGCAGGCCGGCCCCGGCCGGCACTGCTGGGCGTCCCTGAGCCCGCTGGGGACCAGCCCGATGGCTACGTACGCCTGGCCGCGAATGTAGAACGCGACCGCGTTCTCGGAGTCCAGGTCGATGGCCTCGCTCAGGGCTTCGATAGCGGCCGCCCAATCGCCCAAAGCGGCGTGGGCGCGGCCGTAGTTGAAATACGTCGAGGCGACTTCGGCCTCTGCCAGCGGCAGCGAAAAGGCGCGGTCCAGGTGCCGTACGGCTTCCTCGGTCCGCCCCAGATCGAGCAGAACGGATGCGACGTTGACGTGCGCCACGGCGAGGTCGTCCTTCAGCCTTATCGCCTCGGTGAAGTCGGCGACGGCGGCTTCGAGGTCGCCCCGAGCGCGATGGGCCGCGCCGCGGTTGTTGTACGCCTCGGCGAAATCGGGATCCAGCCGGATCGCCTCGTCGTACTCCGCCATCGCCTGCGACCACAGCCCCTGGGCCGCCAGGGACGCGCCGGCCTCGTTGCGCTCCCCGGCCTCACCCGTGCCCGAGCACGCGGCCGCCGACAGCAGGACCAGGACTACCGCGACGGCCGTCGACAGCGCGTTGTTCATCTCGGTCCCTGACCTACGCCCGCCGGACTGGGGTCTCCGCCGCGTCGGGCCCTACTGCCATACCGCAAGGAGAACTCCGATGATCGCAAAGCCCACGACCGAGTAACCGAGGTTGATCAGGAACAGGCGCAGCGACCGACCCTCGAAGGAGTAGTTCGGCGCTTGGCTGACCGCCACAAGTCCGATACCGGCCACGAGCCCCAGCACCAGGCCGTCCAACGGCTCGTCGATCCCGAGGTTTCGCGTCAGCAACGCCAGCACGAAGACGAGGATTATAGAGACGACCACCGCGACGGCGTATCCCTTGTACTGCTCGCCCTTCCCTGCTTCTTCGATGTCCTCCGCCGTGATGCCGGCTGCCGCCATCCAGGGCTTTCCCACCAGCACGGGCGAATACCACAGGGCGCCCAGCACCATGTTGATGACCACGCCAACCACGATCGCCAGGTAGTTGAGCTCGCCGAAATCAAACTCCATAGCGTCCTCCTATGCCCATCCAATCATCGGCTCGCCGTGCCCTACAGGACCCACGCGGCCATTGTACCCGTCTCGTGTATCTCGTCGAGCGCCCGCGGCGGCGACCGTCGATCCGTTGGAGTGTGACCCATTTTGCCACAAGACGCTCGTTTCGCCATCCGGCCGCCGTAAGGCGCGGTCGGGGCGAAGATGCGCACGCCGCATCCCGGTTCCATTGTACGGGTTGCCAAGACCACCACCGCCCCCGGCGACCGCTATAATTGGCCTATCGGAGCCGACGAACTTGGGGAGGTGACTGTGGCGGACCCGCACTCCAAAGTCCTGGACTACGCTGAGGAGCTGACCGCGACGCCGCGGGCCCACCTGCCGCTGGAGCTGCGCCAGGACGACGACGGCCTGAAGCTGCTGCACCAGGGCAGGCCGCTGGTCGAGTGCTACATGACCCGGGAGGGGATGGCCGCCGGGGGCTACATGGCCAAGGCGCTGGGGGTGCCTCTGCCCCCCGTAGGAGAGGCGGTCGCGGTCCGGGTGTCCACCGGCGTACTGTTCCGGGCCGTATCGATTGCCTCTCTCGACTTCGGCGTCGAGGAGTCGTTCGTGCTGCTCGAACGTCTGCTGGAGGAGGCCGAAATGCAGCGCGGCGGCTCGAGCGACCTCTGAGCGATCGCGAGCAACCGTCGGCGCGAATAGACCGGCGGGGTGGATGCCGATATAATCTGACCGGGCATCCGTGAGCCCCCCTTAACGACAATGACAGTCGACTACGCCTCCCTCGAGCCCGGCCAGACCATCTCCAATCGCCGCCACACGCTGGACGACGCGGCGGTCGCTCTATACGTGAACGCGGTCGGCGACCACTCCGGGCTGTACGAAACCGGCGACGGAGTCACGCCGCCGATGGCCGTCGCGGCGCTCGGACTCAGGGGCGTCGTCGAGGACCTGCGGATCCCGGGCGGGACGCTGCACACCGGCCAGGAGCTGGAGTTCCTGATGGGCGTCGCCGCGGGATCCGAGTTGCGGTGCGAGGCCGACGTGCTTCAGAATTCGGTGCGCGGCGACCGGCGCTTTCTGGCGGTCGGCATCAGGGTGGACGACGCCGAAGGCAGGCGGGTGCTGAACGGCAAGAGCACGCTGGTGCTTCCGACGTGAGCGCGGCCGCAGATGTGCGGGAGGGCGACGCACTGCCCGCGGTCGAGCGGGAGATCGATCAACGGCGAATCGAGCTCTACGCGCAGGCCTCGGGCGATTTCAACCCGATACACGTCGACCGAGAATACGCGGCGGGCGCCCAATTCGGGAGCACCATCGCCCACGGGATGATGGTCGCCGCCTTGATCTCGGAGGCGATGGCCCTCGCATTCGGCAGGCTATGGGCCGAAGGCGGGCGGCTGAGGGTCAGATTCAAGGCGCCGGTCTACCCGGGCGACACGGTGACGACGTTCGGCGAGGTCAAGCGGGTCGGAGACGACGGCGGCGTGTCCGAGATCGTCTGCTCGGTGGGCGTTCGCAGGCAGACCGGCGAGGTTGCGATCACCGGCGAGGCGACGGTGAAGCCGGCGAAGTGAGGGCCTAGGGCCCTCGGAGAGGCGGATAAAGATTTTGACCGACTCGAATGAAGTGAGGAACGCGCTCGTTACCGGCGCGTCGAAGGGCATCGGCCGGGGCATCGCGCTCCGGCTGGCCGAGATGGGCGTCAACGTCGCCGTGAACTACAACACCTCCGCCGAGGCCGCGTCGCAGGTGGAGGCCGAGGTGAGAGAGGCCGGAGTCGAGTCGCTCACGGTGCGCGCCGACGTTTCGGACCTCCAGCAGGTCAAGGCGATGGTGGACCGCGTGCAGAAAGAGTGGGGCCACGTGGACATCCTGGTCAACAACGCCGGCATCATCGACGACGGGCTGCTCGTGCGAATGTCCGACGACTCGTGGGAGCGGGTGATCGACACCAACCTGAACGGCACCTTCTACTGCACGCGGGCGGCGCTCAGGACAATGCTGCGGCGACGGTGGGGCCGGATCATCAACATCGGCTCGGTCGTGGGACTGCGGGGCAACCCCGGACAGGCCAACTACACCGCGTCGAAGGCGGGCATCATCGGCTTCAGCAAGGCGCTGGCCAAGGAGGTCGCGACCCGCAACATCACCGTCAACACGGTGGCGCCGGGCTATCTCGAGACCGAGACGACGGCCGTGCTTACCGACGAGCAGAAGGCGTACTGGCTCAGCGTGATACCCCAGGGCCACTTCGGCGATGTGGACGACATCGCCCATCTCGTGGCGTTCCTGGCCTCCGACAAGGCCAAGTACATCACCGGCCAGGCCATCAGCGTCGACGGCGGCATGGCGGTCTAGCGAGAGCTCGGAGACGTGACACCCGAGTGGGACTCGCGGTACCCCGATCGCGACCGGCTGCGCTCCGAGGTCGAGTGCCTCGCCGCGTGTTTCCTGGAGCAGCTTCTGGAGACGATACCGGAACGCGAGGTCCGCGGCTTCTACTACAAGGGATCGTCCAAGAAGGTCTGGGAGTCGCCGCTGGACTACGTACCCGAGGTCAGCGACGTCGACATGCACCTGTGGTTCCACGACGACGACGCCTGGCATAGATACCTGGACACGATCCCCCAGGCGATGGAGGTGCAGAAGGGCGTGGAGGCGCGCTTCAGGGCCAGAACCCCCGAGCCGCTGCACGAGCCGCGGCCGCAGCTCCTCGTCATGAACAAGCTGCTGGCCGAGATCGACGAGTTCGTATATTCGCCAAGGTCCACCGTGACGGTGCTGTACGGGGAGGAGTACCCGAAGGGCGACTACACCGACTCGGACGCCATCAGGCGCTACGACTGCGCGAATCTCCTCCGGGACGACGAGTGGGTGGGCCAGAGCGGGCTCCTGGTGGTCGACAAGCCTGGCCGATACCTCTGGCAGGCGCTGCGCGCCGTCACATGGCGAGTCTCCCCGACAGGGCCCCGCGTGCTGCACGTCTTGGGCGTCGAGACGGAAGACGCGTGGAGCATGAACCGGACGACGGTGGCCACGGCCATGCGAGACAGGGGCTTCGGAGACCTTGCGGACGGGTACATCGACTACTATCTGTCGTCGTGGCGCTACTTCCTGTCCGGCCTCACGGATACGGACGCCGGACGTTCGGCCATCGGCGCGGCGGTCCGCGTACTGAGCGAGGGCGCGGCTATCGGGCGCGAGTGGCTCGCCGCCAACCCTGAGCCGGCGGCGAAGGGGGACTAGAGGCATGTCGTTCGAAGGAAAGGTCGCGCTCGTTACCGGAGCCTCCCGGGGGATCGGCCGCACCATCGCGCTGGAGCTCGCCCGCCGCGGCGCGGACATCGCCTTCAACTACCTGCGCAACCACGAGCGCGCGGCGGACGCGCAGCGCGAGATCGAGGCGCTCGGTGTCCGGTGCCTGCGCGTCCGGGCCCACCTCGGCGACGCGGAGAAGATAAGGGGCCTGTTCGCCGACGTGGCGGCCGCGTACCCCAGGCTCGACATCCTGGTCAACAATGCGGCTTCGGGCGTCCAGCGGTCGGTCGAGGAGCTCGAGGTGAAGCACTGGGACTGGACGATGAACGTCAACGCCCGCGCGCCGTGGCTCTGCTCCATCGAGGCGTCCAGGCTGATGACCGGGGGCGGCAGCATAGTCAACCTGACCAGCCTCGGATCGCAGAGGGTGCTGCCGGACTACTTCTCGGTGGGGACCTCCAAGGCCGCGCTCGAGGCCGTGACCCGCTATCTTGCGGTGGAGCTCGCGCCGAAGGGCATATCGGTGAACGCCGTGGCCGGTGGACTCGTCGACACGGAGGCGCTCGACCACTTTCCCGAAGGGGAGAAGATGCGGAGCGCCGGACGGGAGACGCTCCTCGGCCGAATGGTGACCGGCGGGGACATCGCGAACATCGTGGCGTTCCTGTGCACAAAGGAGGCCGCGATGATCCGCGGGCAGGTGCTGGTAGTCGACGGCGGGGCGACCCTCAGAGGATAGCCGGCTCAACCCCCGGTCACCCCGAGTGCCCCGGCGTTCAGCCGGTTCCATCTCCGCTCATCCCGAGTGCCCCGGCGCTCAGCCGGGGTGTATCGAGGGGCCGACCAGCTCGACCGAGAAGCCCCCGCCCCCACCCGCCAGCACGACGCCCGCCGACGCGTGAGCGAGCCTGACGTAGCCGATCCCGACGCCACCCCCGGCCGGGGAGATAGCCGCCGACGTGACCACGCCTACCTGCTTGCCTTCCAGCACGAGCTTCGCGCCGGGCTCCGGACCGGAGCCGTCGCCCCAGCGCATGCGCATCAGCCGCTTCTGCACCTTGTCGTAGGTGTTGAGTCGGGCGACGACCTCCTGGCCGACGTAGCAACCCTTGGTGAAGCTGATGATGTCGATCAGGCCGGCCTCCAGCGGGTTGAAGGCCTCGGTCAGCTCGCGCCCGAACGCCGGGACGCCGCGCTCTATGCGCAACGCATCGAGGGCTTCCCCGCCGACCTCCACCGGCGCCGGTGTGGCGTCCGCGGACAGCAGGGCGTCGAGAGCCTCCCCGCGGTTGTCGGCTGCAACTACCACGTCGTAGCCGGGCTCGCCTACGGGGTCGGTGCGCACGACGAGCGCCTCCGCTCCTCCGACGGTCCCGACGCGGAACTCGCAGGGGGCAAGCTCGGGGGCCGCGACGCCGGTCGCGGCCTCGACGACCGACGGAGCGCCGGGCCCGATGACGCCGAGCATCGCCGTCGCGCCCGTCACGTCCTCGACCGACACGTCCTCTACGAAGGTGTAGAAGTCGACCCACTCGGCGACCCTGCCCTGGTTGCCCGGGCCGGTCAGCACGAGCAGGTCGCCGTCCCGGCGGAGGACCAGCAGCAGGTCGAAGATGCGGCCCTTGTTCGTCGTGAGCACGGTGGCCGCGCCCTCGCCGGCCTCAAGCTCCGTCAGGGCGTTGGTCGACAGACGCTCGACCAAGTCCACGGCGTCTTCGCCGCGAAGGACGAGCCGGCCCACGTCGGAGCGGTCGACGACGCCGACGCCCCGCGTCAGAGCCTCGTACTCATCGACTGGGACAACAGTCTTCAGGGCCTGCGCTTCCGGCATGTTCGCCCCCTGAAACACGTTCACCCCGAACTGCCGGGGCGAAACGGTATGCCTGCGGTGCATCGGTCATCCCGAGCGACGGGACGGCGAATTACCTCCGGCGGTCCATTGCCGCTCCAACGGAGGCCCGCAGACCTGAACGCGGCGGCGCTAGACCCCGAACGAGGTGCCGCAGCCGCAGGTCGTCTTGGCGTTGGGGTTGTTGAAGACGAAGCCCTTGCCGTTCAGGCCGCCCGAGTACTCGAGGATCGTGCCGGCCAGGAAGATGTAGGACTTGCGGTCCACGAACAGCCTCACGCCGTGCTCCTCGAGCATCTTGTCGTCCTCGCGCGGCTCGTCCACGAGGTCGAGGATGTACGTGAGCCCCGAGCAGCCGCCGCCCTTGACGCCCACGCGCAGGTGGAAGCCGGGCTTGCCTGCCTGGTCGGCGAACTCGCGGACGTGCGTAGCCGCCTCGGCGCTGATCGAGATGGTGAGCGGATTGGGTTTTTCTCTGGTGGTGGTCACGGTTAACCTGCCTGAGATTCCCCTCAATTCTATCCGTGCGCCAACCCAGAGTCAATCGGAACGGAGATTATGCCGAAGACACACATCCTAGCTAATGGCGTCGAACATCTGCGATTGCTGGGCGGCCGGCTTTCGCGGTCTGCGGCGACTTGGCGAAATCCCCTTCGCTTCCCAGTAACGTACGTATCCGTCAAAGTGGGGGCGATCTAATTTGCGAACGGTCTGCGCATATTCATGGGGCGTGTACAGCTTACAGTGGTTGCGGATATCCGATACGACAGCTACACCATCTTCCCTGGCGAGAAACGGGTGCCATTCTGGGTGGTGAAACAGGAGTCTGCCTAAGGCCTTCATGAGCGGTTGCTCTGGCCCGCCGCGAATCTGAACAACCTTCCCGCCGCGGAGTATTAGCTCTGCCGCGACCCTCGCGCCGCTTTCCGCTCGAAATGTGTCAAAGGTCAAGAATACCCGTCCCAGGTTTCGAGAGTGGATGATGAGACGGGAGTCGTCGGCCTCGCCTTCCGTTCCTTCCTCATACGCTGTTCTGACATCCCAGTCGACCTTCCTAAGCAGCTCAACGAGGGGCTGCGGGAACTGCGCGTCGGTCAGGAACTTCACGCAGCAATGCTCTCGCTGTCCAAGAACTGCTCGAACCTATTCGCTCTGACAATCTGGGTGCGGGACAGATGCGGATAGTATTCGCCGATTCGCTTATAGGTCAGTCCAGTTCCGTGCAAACTATGGATCGTTGCAGTCTGGATCGTTGTCTCACGAACCACAGGAAGGCCATTCCTAGTTCCTGGATCGACTTCGACATGCCGCGCAAAATCACTGGGCACAAGCAGCGCGTCGGCCCGTTCCTTGAGTAGGGCGAACTCAGTCCCGAGTAACACCTGGGCGGCCTTCTGTCCCCTCCGACTGGCCGACGTTACTCCCCAAGTGTCCTTATGGTCGACCCAAATGTCACGGCCATCCGCGAAAATCCGGGCGTCCTCCCATCTTGGGCCAGGTGGACCAAACACGTCTTTCAAATGATTGACGGCGTGCACAACGGCTCGCATCGGGAAGTCCTGTGTTCTCAACAGCCTCACGAGGCGAAGGTACACCAGGCCCTCGAAGGAATAGCCCTGGGTCTCCTTGTCATCCTCATCGATCCATTTGGACGTTGGGACGACGATGCCCTTTGTGCTCCACAGCGATACAGTCGCTAGTGGCACCCGTGCTAGTCTTGCAGCCTCTCTACGGGAGTAGAATCCCTGTGGCATGAATAAGGAGGCCTTTTCCCGCCTCTGCAACGGAAACTGGATAACATTGCTACGAGACATGACACACTAGCCTCACCTTGGGATAGGGGCACGTGTCCAAAGAGCGCCATGGTACTAGGATATCACTCCTCCCCTCGTCCTTCGAGGAGGAGATCGTCGCACACTCGGACAGCCAAATGGCCGGTCCTTCGCATTCCGCCGAGAGGACGGACGTTAGCGCGGTCGGACCGGCCATTGGTCTATTGCTCTACGGAGACGTGGCGACCGCCTACGGGTGATACACGACCATCTTGAGCTCGGTCATCTCCTCGACGGCATATCGCGGGCCTTCTTTGCCCATCCCGCTCTCCTTGAGGCCGCCGTAGGGCATCATGTCGGCGCGCCATTGGGGCCCCGAGTTGATCATCAGGTTGCCGGAGTGGACGCGCCGCGCGAACTGCATGGCCCAGTCGATGTTCTGGGTGAAGATCCCCGCGCTCAGGCCGTAGTTGCTGTCGTTGGCCATCTCGATGGCCTCGTCGATGTCGGAGAAGGGCGTGACCGCCACGGCCGGGCCGAACAGCTCGTCGCAGGAGATGCGCATCTCCGGCTTGACGTCGGCCACGATGGTCGGCTGGTGCATCGCCCCCTCGTACTCGCCCCCGATTACCGTGCGCGCGCCTCCGCTGACGGCCTCCGCGATCCACTCGTTGACTCGCACGGCGTCCTGCGCCCTGACCATCGGCCCCATCTTGACGTCTTCCCGCAGCGGGTCGCCGGTGCTGATCTGCTTGACTCCCTCGGTCAGAGCGTCGAGGTAGTCGGCGTACACCTCCCTGCTGGTGATGATGCGCTGGGCGGATATGCAGACCTGGCCCGCGTTGGCGAAGCCGCTGGCGATGGTGCCCTTGACGACCTTGTCCATGTCGGCGTCCGGCATAACGATCAGCGGCGAGTTGGAGCCCAGCTCCATCGTGACCTTCTTCAGCCCCGCCGTCCGGCAGATCCGCTCACCTATGTCGCGGCTGCCCGTGAAGGTCACCTTCCTGATGCGCTCGTCGGCGACGAGGGCGTCTCCGATCTTGCCGCCGGAGCCCGTGACGCACTGCACCGCCTCGGCGGGAACGCCTGCGTCCAGCAGCGCCTCGGTCAGCTTGATCGCCGACAGCGGCGTGTCCGAGGCGGGCTTGATGATGACCGAGTTGCCGGCCGCGAGCGCCGGGCCGACCTTGTGGCACACCAGGTTGAGCGGGAAGTTGAACGGGCTGATCGCCGCGACGACGCCGCAGGGCACCCTCAGCGTGAAGCCCAACTGGCCGCCCCAGCCGGGAGCGGCGTCCAATGGAATCGTCTCGCCGTAGAGCCGCTTTGCCTCCTCGGCCGACAGCGTCATCGTCTGGATGGCCCGGTTGGCCTCCATCCGCCCCTCGGTGATCACCTTGCCCTCCTCGAGGGTTATGGTGCGCCCGAGATCCTCCTGGCGCTCCTCCATGATCTCCGCCGTCTTCTTGAGCATCAGATAGCGGTCGTAGGCCGGGATAGCGGCCATGATCCTGGCGCCGCGCTCGGCGCTGGCGATGGCGGCCTCCAGGTCCTTGAGGTCCGCGCTGGGCACCGTGTCGATCACCGTGTCGTTGTAGGAGTTCATCACCTCGATCTTGTCGTCTTTGTCGATCCACTCGCCGCCGACGTACATCTTCATCTGTGGAATCCTCCTGTGGGCTGCTCCCCTACCATTCTTCCGGTGGGTGCGCTCAGAGTCCCAGTCGTTCGAGCGGCCCTTATGATACCACCGGCTCGGCTGCAAGTAACCCGCCACGGCGGACCGCGAAATTGACCCCGCCGGAGGCCGGCAATATACTCGGGTGCCCGGCCGCGGCGGCCGCCCTTGGAGGCACACGATGATCGTAGACGCGTACACACTGGTCGGCGGGCTCACGGTACGTCCGGAGCCCATGGGGTTCGCGGAGCTATTCGGCCAGATGACCAGGGCCGGCGTGGGCCGCGCCGCGGTCACCAGCCTTCGCGGCCTCAACGCGGACGCCCGCAAGGGCAACGACCACCTGTTCTCCGGCGCGGCCTCGGACGACCGGCTGATCCCGGTCGGTGTCGTCGGCCCCAAGGTCTCCGCCGCCGAGCTGCCGTCGGTGGTCGCGAGCTGCGTCGCGAACGGGGCCGCGGGCCTGGCGTTCCACGTGCCGCCGAACACGTCGCTCGCGTCGCTGGCGTCGCGCCGGGCGTTCGCCGAGATCGCCCGGCCCGGCCTGCCCCTGGTCGCCTGCAGCCTCGTCGGCGGAGGAGTGCCCACGCAGCTTGCGGAAATGACCGCGGAGCTGGGCTGCCCGCTGTACTTCGCCGGAACCTTCTACTACCTGTTCGACGAGGTCCTGGCCGTCGTGGAAGAGCACGACCACGTCTATGTCGACCCGTCGTGGTTCCCTACGCCGGGCGCGGTGGAGCTGCTGGTCGAGCGGGCCGGCCCCGACCGGGTGCTCTACGCCTCCGGCGCCACTCTGCGTCCCATGCGGCCCGCGCTGAACCTCGTGCTCGACGCCGACCTGGACGAGGCCGTCAAGCGGAAGATACTGGCTGCCAACGCGTTGAGGCTGTTCGGACGGCGCGACGAGGCCGACCGCGTCGAAGCCTCGGCGGAGCCGCTGCCGGCCGTCGAGATTCCCGAGACGCCCGCCATCGACATCCACAACCACTTCGGCGAGATACCGATCCTGTCGGCCTCGACGCGGGACGTGGAGGCGATCGAGCACTACGCCCGCCGGGCCGGGTTCGAGTACTCGGTCTGCTCGTCCTACTTCGCCTACTACGACGACATGGACGCAGGCAACCGCGAGATGCTCGAGAAGATCGAGGGCCGGCCCGGTCTGCTGGGCAGCCCGGTCGTCAACCCGACGCATCTCGAAGCGTCGGTCCGCTGGCTGGACATGTTCGCGAAGAACGACCGGCTCGCCCACGCGACGATCACGCCCGACACCGTCCTGGACCGCGGCGGCTCGGAGGGCTTCATGGCGCTGTTCGCCGAGGCCGCGAAGAGGGGCGTGCCGATCTTCTACAACGGCCCCAACTGGGACTTCACCCGGCTGCCGCGCTACTCCTCGGGCCCCGGCTACGCGCCCTTCGTGCGCGGCGCCAGCGCCGCCGATCTGGCCATGCTGCGTGAGGTCGGGCGCCGCCACCCGGATCTACCCGTAATCATCGGTCACGGTCTGGGCGAGGACGGCATATGCCTCGCGGCCGACACGCCCAACGTCTACCTCGAGCTGTCCGGCACGTACCCCTACCGCGACGTGCTGAGGCGGGCCATCGACACCGTCGGGGCCGACCGGATAGTGTTCGGGACGGACATGGACCTGATCCTGCCCGCCTTCGCGCTGGGAATCTACCACGAAGCGGACCTGTCGCCCGAGGAAGACCGTCTGATAATGGCGGAAAACGCCCGGCGCATACTCAGGATGCCGCGCGCACGGTCGACACGGGTATGACGCGAGAATAGGCATTCGGCATCTTTGGGTGGGGCCGTCTCCACACAATCCGTTCACCCTGAGTGCCCCGACGCTTCGTCGGGGTGTATCGAAGGGCCCGTACAACTCCGTCTTTGGGGTGGGGTATACACCATCTTGGCGAGAAGGTTGCGTGCGCCCTTCGATACGCGCCGGTCAAGCACCGGTGCTACTCAGGGAAACCGGGTTGTGTCGGCCCTCAACCCTGAACAGGTACTCCCCCGTTCCCCCGAGTAACTGTTCAGTCTTGAGGGGATCTCTCGAAAAGCCGCCGCATCTCTGCGTCATACCCGCGAAGGCGGGTATCCAGGGGCCGGGTATTCCCCTCACCAAGTCTGAACACTTACTCCCCCCACGGGCCCTTGTGTCGACTAGCACGTCCGTGCTCTTTTGTGCTCGTGACAAGCACCCGCCAGCAGATAGATCGAGTTCGCTCGAGCCGCACATACGACGGATCCAGCGAGACGCCGGTGTCTCATCTCGTCCCTGGTGTCCCGCCTCAGATAGGGCGCGTGAGACACCGGGTGTCCTATTTCCCGGCCAGGTGTCCCACGGCTCAGATAGGAATGGGGCAGAATGGGACACATTTTCGCGAAATGCGGCCGCGGCCGCATTCCGCAAGAAAGCCGGAATGAGAATGGTCGACACCGCTCCGTTCGCACCGTGTCCAACGACCGAAGGGCCCAAATAGCCGGCCGGGTTCAGCGCCGAATGCTTGACTGGCGAACATCCGTGTGATAGGTTTGTTCGGAACATTCGTCCTTGCCGAAGCCGGCATGACCGGCGATCAGGAGGTTCCGATGAAGCGAAAGCTCTCCGAGCGGCAGAAGTGCATACTGACCGTAATTCGCGGATTCATAGACGACCACCAGTTCCCGCCGACCGTGCGTGATATCCAGACGGCGTGCGAGATCAGCTCGACCTCCGTGGTCGACTACAACCTGCGCATCCTGCAGCGCGAGGGCTACATCCGCCGCGAGGCCGAGGTTTCCAGGGGCATCGAGCTGCTGGACGGCTCCAGCCCCAGACGGGATCTGATATCGGTCCCCGTCCTCGGCAGCATCGCCGCCGGTGAGCCGCTGCACGTGCCGCCGTCGGACTCTTGGGGCACCGAGGCGGTGGAGCACGTGGGCCTTCCCACGTACATCACGGGCGGCAGGTCGGAGGTCTTCGCGGTCCGCGTCAAGGGCGAGTCGATGATCGACGCGTTGGTGGCCGACGGAGACCTCGTGATCATGGAGCCCACCGACAGCCCCACCGAAGGCGACATGGTCGCGGCATGGCTGCAGGACAACGGCGGCGTCACCCTGAAGCACTTCCACATGCGCAACGGGATGGTCACGCTCCAGCCCGCCAACGCGGCCGTCGAGCCGATCACCGTCCCCGCCGAGAATGTCTCGGTGCAGGGACGCGTCGTCGGCGTCGTCAGGACGATGTAAGTACCCCCGACAACGATTCGGTGGAAGCCGGGCGGCAGCGCCCGGCTTTCTTTTTCGCCTCACTCCGGTCGCCAGGCACAAGAATTCTTGTGTCTATCCGCCGCCTATGGTAGTCTGATCGCAGGCTTGGCTGACGTGGAGGAGAGTCATGCGAGTCGCAGAGGTCCGCGACCGGGTGGTGAAGAAGCTGGAAGAGGCGGCCGCCTCGGGAGACGAGAACGTCGCCACCGAGGTATCGAACTTCAGCCGGGCGGTGCTCATCGCGCTTGCGTCATACGACGCAGATACGGACGTCGACCTGCAAGAGTTGAAGATCAAGACGTCGACGGCCGGCCGCATTCTGGGCATGAGCCAGGAGTACGTCAGAGAGCTCGTACGCGGCAAAGTACTGGACGCCACGAAGAAGAACGGCGAGTTTCAAGTAGCCCTGTCTTCGGTGGTCAGCTTCCAGGCCAACTCGGCCGCACGTCCCGGCCGTCCTCAGCCGATTGACCTGGGCACTATGCGCAAGGCCAAGATACGGTCGTCCTTCGCCTTCCTGTACGACCATGGGCCGCACGAGCGGCCGGCGTAGCCGACAATCCGAGCACGTAGCATACCCAGACGCTCCGGCCGGCTTGCACGAGCAGCCTACCGGCGGCCTGACTACCGCGTCACGGCGCCGCACCCCGCCGTCCGGAACAGGGCGGCAACTCGGGCCCCGGTCATGGGTCGACCTTGCCCAGAAAGACCTGGGTCAGTATGTCGGTTTCTAGGACCGATTCAGGGGTGCCGGTGTGTACGACGCGGCCCATGTCCAGGACGTAGACCCTGTCCACGATGTCCAGAACGCCCTTGATGTTGTGCTCGACGACGAAGATGGTGGTCCCCAGCCGCTCGCTGATCTCGGCGACCTTCTCGAACACCTCCTTGACCACTATGGGCGCGAGGCCGAGCGTGGGCTCGTCGAGCAGCAGCGCCTCAGGACCGGCCATGAGCCCGCGGCCCAGGGCCAGCATCTGCTGCTGCCCCCCGGACATCTGGCTGGCTACATCGCGGCGCTTCTGGTGCAGGATGGGGAAGAGCTCCATCACCGCATCCAGGCGTCGCTCCTTTTCCGTCCTGTCGCCCAGGTACAGGCAGCCCATCTCCAGGTTCTCTTCGATCGTGAGGTGCGTGAACACTCTCCTGCCCTGCGGGACAAAGGCGATGCCCTCTTTGACTATCTCGTGGGTGGCCGCCGTCAGCGGCTTTTCGCGCCAGTAGATGTCCCCGGCGACCACCGGCGCCAGCCCCATGATGGCTTTGAGCACGGTCGACTTCCCCGCCCCGTTGGGGCCCATCACGGCGACGACCTCGCCCTCGCGGACACCCAGCGACGCTTCTTCCAGAGCCAGTACCGCCCCGTAGTGGACGGATACATCGACCAACTCGAGCAGCATAGCCCCGTTGCCTGCCCTGGCGTCTTGTTCTTTGGCTGGTTCGTCTTGCCTGTCCATCAGTACTCCGCCGAGCGTCCAGAGAGAGGCTAGAGGCCCAGGTAGGCGTCTATCACCTCTGGGCGGCTCAGGACCTCTTCGACCTCCCCCACGGCGAGTAGCACGCCGCTGTCCAGGACGAAGAGATGGTCCGACAACTCTCGAACGATGTCCATGTTGTGCGAAACGAAAACGATAGTGTTGCCCTGCTCCCGCATGTCTTTCAATATGGTCTTGACCCTCTCCAGCATCTGGGGAAAGAGCCCGGCGAAGGGTTCGTCGAACAGGTATATGTTGACGTCCAACGCCATGGCGCGTCCGATCTCCAGGAGCTTACGTTGGCCGTAAGAGAGGTCCATGGCCAGGGAGCGCCGCTTCTCCCACATCCCGACCGTCTTCAGGATACTCTCAGCTCGCTCCTTTTGGCTCCGTTGCTCCCGTTGCATCAGCGCCCGGAAGACGCGGCGGGCCGTCAGGACTACCATTATGTTGTCCCAGACGGTGATCTGATCGAAGAGCCTGACCTCCTGAAAAGTCCTGGTGATGCCGTGAGCGGGAGTCTCATGGGGATGCACGACCTTGAGGCCGACGCCGTCGATGACCACTATCCCTTCGTCGAGAGGCAATATCCCGCTCAACAGGTTAACCAGGGTCGATTTTCCCGATCCGTTGGGCCCAACGATACAGGTTATCCATTCCCGGAAGATGGACATGGAGAGCCGATCCACGGCTTTAACCGCACCGAAGTGCTTTGAGATCTCCTTCGTCCTCAGAACGAAGAGATCGTCGAGATCTATCTGGGTGCCGCTCACAGCTTGTACCTGCCAACAAGACCCTGGGGCCTGAACAGCATCAGCAACACCAGGAGGATGCCCAACACGACCTGCCGGGCCTGTCCGATATGCTCATCGGGGAGATACGGCAGGAAGCGCATCCCCTCCTCCAGCAGCACGAAGGTCATCGCCCCGAGTAGGGAGCCCCAGATCGTCGCCAGCCCTCCCAGGATCACGATCGATACCAGCAGGATCGACTCCATCAGGATGAAGGAGGAGGGGTCGATGTAGCTGGTCCAGCTGGCGAACAGGCCGCCGGCAAGGCCCGCCATCATGGCAGAGATGACCCACACCGCGAGCTTGTAGTGCGTCGTCCGGTAGCCAAAGACCTCGATGGCCTGCTCGTCCTCTCGGATGGCGGTCAGCACACGTCCGAAGGAGGAGGTCACGATGAACCATGAGACCAGCATGACCAGGGCAAGTAATACGAGCGCCACGACCAGGAACTCTACGTCGCCGTCGAACACCCACCCGCCTATGCTGGGCTTCGCTATCTCGTGAATGCCCAGAGTGCCCCTGGTGACGCTTCGCAAGTTCGAGAAAACGTTGAAGGCGATTATCGCGAAGCCGAACGAGACGAGGACGTAGATGTCGTCCCGGAACCGGTTAAATACCACGCCAACCCCAACGGCCGTCAGGCCCGCCAGGAGCACGCTGACGGGCAGTGCGGCGAAGAATGGCCATCCGAGCGTCGGGATGGCCTCCGTGCGAAGCTGCTCGTACGCGGCGTCCGAGGTGAGGAACGCCATCGCGTAGGCGCCGATGCCGAAGAATCCGATGTGCCCCACCGACAGCAGGCCCGTGTACCCCACGATGAGGTTGAGACTGACCGCCAGTATCGCCCAGATGGCGAAGACTGTGCCTATGCTTACGGCGAATCCGGTGCCCTTCCACAGCATGAACGCGGCCGCCCACGTGATGACGATCAGGTTCGCCCACAGCTCCAAGTTTCCCTTTGGGGACCGCAACAGGTCCCCGGGGGCGCGCACCACTCTTTTGAGATTCCCGTAGGCCTGTGAGCTCATGGGCGGCGAGTCTATCTCCTCGGTAACATTCCCTTGGGCCAGAACGACAGGAACAGTATCAGCAGGATGAAGGATATGGCGTCCTTCCATTCGCCGGCCAGGTCCCAGATGCCGAACTGCTCGACCATGCCCAGCACGAAGCCCCCTACGATCGCGCCGTAGAGGTTCCCTATGCCGCCGACGACGGACGCTATCCAGCCCTTCAGCAGGAGCAGCAGGCCCATCCGTGGCTGGAGGGCGGTATCGTGGCCGCTCAAGACTCCGGCAAGCGCGGCGAACACCGCCCCGATGAAGAACACTATGGAGATGACGAGCGTGGTATTGATCCCGACTACCTTCGAGACCTCCTCATCGTCGCCGATAGCCCGCACCGCCTTTCCGAAGGCCGTCTTCTTGAGGAAGAGCAGCAGCCCCACGAAGCCGACCAGGGCTACGCCGACGGTGAAGATGTTGAAGCCCTTGATGGTCGCCCCGCCGATGGTCCACGGGTCGCTGCCGAACGCATCCGGCAGAGGGCGCGGCGCGCTCTGGAAGACGATGGTCGTCAGGGCGGTAAGCGCCAGCAGGATGCCGAGGGACGCGACCAGCATTATCAGCGGAGACCTCGACCGCTCGCGCATGTACACGTATAGCCCGCGGTACAGCGCAAGGCCTACGGCTCCCGCCAGCAGGCACGACACACCCCAGCTCAGATAGAGGCTCGACCCGGGGCTGTCGGCCACGAGGAGGCCGACGTACACACCGGCCGCGGCCGACGGGACCGCGGCAATCGCCAGCAACGGCGGCAGGCCGGCCTCCGGCAATATGCGCCGATACGCCATATGGAGCACACGGACGACGGCGGCGGCCGCCAACGCGCCGACCGCGGGACTCAGCACCAGGTTCAGCTCGTCTGGATTGGCGAGGACGAACCAGACGTAGGCCCCCGCGCCCCCGGCAAGGAGACCTCCGACGACGAGCAGCCCAGTCGGGTTGAAACGGCTCCGAAGGCGCGAGTAGAGGCCTTCGTGAAGCGCCCAGGCGACCACGCTGGCGACCAGAACGCCGAAAGTGATATCGACGTAGGTGTTCGCAACCTGATACTGCCCGCCTATAGCCTGCTGGGACCTCAGGTAGAAGACGCCGTAGGCCCCGATGGCGGCGGCGGCGCCGTAGTACAGGTCGAAGAACCAGACGGTGCTGTAGACGATCGTGAACCCCATCGCCAGCAGGGCGTACACGGCCCCGACGGACAGGCCGTTGAAGGCAAACTGCAGGGCCTGGTCGGGTAACTGGACGATCTTCCAGCCGACATAGGCGACTGCCGCTATGGCCAGTGCGGTCGCCAGTACCCTGTCCGGGCGGTAACTAAGTCTCAGTATGGCCCTCCAAAGCGGGCGTCGGCCGCTCGGGGAAGCTCAGCCGGCCTCGGCGGCACCTCCACTTGCCTGGCCGCTCCTGGGTGGACAGGCAGCGAGAATCAGGTCCCCGTCAGCCAGGACGATTCTATCGGTTGCGGGCTGGCCTCTACTTTGTCGGCGCGGAGCCCAATACCTTGTAGCCCTGGTTCGCCTCGTTCCTCTCCGCTACCGGAAGAACCTCCACGACCACGTTGGACAGGCCCACAACCTCGCCGTTTTCGTCGAAGCTGTAGTTCTCTCCGATGCTCCCACTCCAGGTGAGCTCATACATGCAATCTCTGAACCCGTCGGCGTCCTGGTCGTCACCGGTCTTCTTGAGACACTCGGCGGCTATGTAGACGTCGTCGTAGGCGGAACCCAGGTACCAAGCGAGGGTGACGTAGCCGTAGAGCTCTTTGAAGCTGGCGAGGACTTCCGTTGCTTTCACATTGGACGGGTTGAGGTCCGCCGTGACGGCCTTCAAGCCCGTGGCGGCGGCGCCGGCTATCTCCAGGGCCGTCTTGCCGACTGGCACGACCTCAGAATATAGCTGGCCTTCGTATTCCAACTCTCTCAGCTGCTTGACGATGGTGCCGCCAGCGAACTCCGACTGGGCGGCGACGTGAATGGCGTCAGGGTTCGCGCCTATCAGCTTCGTAAGCTGGCTCCTGAAATCGGTGGTGTCCGAAGCATACCGCTCCTCGCCAACCACCTCTCCGCCGAGCTTCGTGAACTGCTCTACCGTGGACCGCCTGACTCCCTCGGCGTAGTCGGTCGACTCGGTCATGGTGGCCAGTCTGCGGACCCCGTCGGCCCAGAGCTCATTGCCGGTATCGATGCCCAGCTGTGCATCGTTCAACGCCGTCCGGAAGATGTAGTCCCCGGCATTGGCGATGTCAGGGTTGGTCGCCAGCCCCGAGAACAGGATGACACCATCCCGTTCGGCCAGGGGCGCGGCGCCCAGCATCGCGCCGCTGCAGGAAGTCCCAAGGATGATCTTGACGCCGTCCACGTTGGTCAACTTGTTGTAGGCGGTAATCGAGTCCTGGGCGTTGCATTTCTCGTCTTCGACGACCAGTTTCAGCATGCGCCCATTGATGCCGCCCGCGGCGTTGATCTCGGCCACGGCCATCTGCTTGGCCTGGACAGCCACCCTGCCATAGGTCTCACCCGGACCTGTGACCGATTCCATCACCCCTATCTTGAAGGCGGCTTCTTCCTCCGCCTCATCCCGGCAAGCCACTGCCGCCAGCACCATTGCCAGTACCGCGAGGAACCCGAACGTAGCTATCAGTCTTTTGGATAGCATCTCGCAACACTCCTTCTGTGCTTTTCTTTCCGCAGGCTTCCGTCGATTGTGTGCAATCTATATCGTTATCGCCGGCGAATCAACCCCAGCTTCCGCCAATCCTCGGCCAATCCAGATATTTTCTGAGGCGGCCGCACAGCAGACCGTGAAAAACCATCGGAGACCAACGTATAGAGGTGGCCGGCCAGCCCGAGCGAGAGGCGAACCCGACGCCATCAGCCTAGCGAGTATCTCTCCATTCGGGCTACAGTAGCTGCGATTCGCATACGGCACTGGATACGGCGCGGATCGAGGGGGATACCCAGAGGCGGCCCCCTCGGGAGTTACCCATGACTCCTCTGGCCAAGCCAAGACAGGAAGTCGACTTACTCGGATACCGCGTGCGATACGTACCGCACGAGACCGTCGGGGAGCACGTGGCCTGTTACCACGTAGTCTACGAGGGCCGGACCGTGATGCCCGATGCCGCCGCCGCTCTCGGGGTTCCTCTCAACGAGATTTGGATATCCGAGAGCTACCGCGATCGAGAGGACCGCGTCCTTAACCACGAGAACCACGAGCTCCGTGAGACCCGATACATGACCAGGGGCTGGAAGCCGGGCAAGGCCCATCGGCAGGCCACGGAGGACGAGGAATCGGCGTACGGGCCGAGGCACACAGATTGAACCAGCCCTGGACTCCCAAGCCCGGCGACAGGGTGGCCCGCCACCCCAGACAACGACAGCTAGACCCGGTCCACCTTACGATCCCATCCAGACGCCCTCAGTCCTCGATCCTGGCGTCGCCCCTCTTTCTCGTATATGGCTTCGCGGTACTGATATCGCTGGGGACCGCGCTGTTGCTGCTGCCGATCTCTCACGAAGGAAGCGGTGCTACCCCCTTCCTCAACGCCCTCCTCACCGCCACTTCCGCCGCCACGGTGACCGGGCTGGTCACGCAGGACACCGCCACCTACTGGACCGGCTTTGGCAAGGCGACGATCCTGGCGCTTATGTTCATCGGCGGCGCGGGCTTCATGGCGGTCGCCACATTCCTGTTGATGCTGATCGGCCAGCGGGCGACCGCGGCGGAGCGGCTGCTGACGCGCGAGACCCTTCAACTCAACCACGCCCGTGACCTCGCGCGGATAGCGACAAGGGTCGTCTTGGTGGCCGCCGGCGTCCAACTCGTCGGCCTGGCGATCCTCGCGGTACGGTTCTCATTCACCTTCTCCCCAGCCGAGGCGGTCTGGCAGGCGGCGTTCCACGCGGTGTCGAGCTTCAACAGCGCGGGCCTCGTGATCTTGCCGAACAGCTCCAGCCTCTCCGCCTTCAGAGACGACCCGGTGGTACTCGGAATCACGACGGCTCTGATAATAGCGGGGGCCCTCGGCTACGGCGTCCTGGTCGACGTCGTGAGGTCGCGCAGGTTCTCGCTGCTGAATCTGAACACCAAGCTCGTGGTCGTCGCAACGCTCGTGCTGATCGCCACGGGCGCGGTCGTATTTCTCGCGTCGGAGAACGACAACCCGAAGACTCTTGGAGGGCTGTCCCTGATCGACCAGATGGCCATCTCCCTGTTCGAGTCCGTCAGCGGCCGGACCGCCGGCTTCTCGTCTGTGGGGTTCGGGGACGCGGAGCAGCAGACCACCTTCCTCTTCACGACCCTGATGTTCATCGGCGGCGCGTCGGCTTCGGTGGCGGGCGGTATCAAGGTCAACACGGCATCCGTGGTCGTCGCGACAGTGGTTGCGACCGTGCGCGGCAGGGGACGCACGTCCGCCTTCGGCAGGGAGATACCGCGAGCCGAGGTGCAGCGGTCGTTCAGCATCGCCACCGTCGCGCTGTCCGCGACCTTCCTCGTCGTGCTCGCGTTGCTGCTGTCCGAGAGAGACTTCCCGTTTACGCACCTGCTCTTCGAGAGCGTATCGGCTCTGTTCACCGTTGGGCAATCGATTGGTTTGACACCGGACCTGTCCGACTGGGGCCTCTTCATCCTGATAGTCAGCATGCTGGCAGGTCGTATCGGCCCAATCGCGCTCGGACTGGTCATGGCCACCCGAGGCGGCGGCGACACCTACGGCCGTCCCCTGGAGAGGGTGACGATCGGGTGACGGCGCGTCTTGAACCGCGTCGGGCCAGCGGTCGATCGCGCGGCTACCCGAACAGACCATACAGCCGAACGAACACCCTGGGTCCGCTGGCTGAGCCGACGGTTCGTCCCACATCCTGTATAATGCCCGCGTTTCACATGGCCTCTGAGCAACGGACAATGTCCGCGGATA
The DNA here is from genome assembly GCA_965261815.1 of Dehalococcoidia bacterium. Lineage (GTDB taxonomy): Bacteria > Chloroflexota > Dehalococcoidia > Lucifugimonadales > CAZENU01 > CAZENU01. Next base: position 421,164 of record CBDHDR010000002.1, on the reverse strand, counting down.
TCAGCCTGGGAGTGCGATGAGACAGCAGGTCGTGGTGATAGGACTGGGCCGTTTCGGGTCGAATGTGGCACGGTCATTGTACAATCTGGGGCACGACGTTCTCGCCATAGACATTGACGAGGACCGTGTCCAGAGCATGATGGGCCAGGTCACCCACCCCGTGACGGGCAACGCCAGCAACGAATCGGTCCTGCGGGAGCTGGGCATCAAGGACTACGACGCAGCAGTGGTCGCGGTCGGGTCCGACATCGTAGGCAGCGTCATGACCTGCGTCCTGCTGAAGACGGTCGGGGTGCCCTACATCGTCGCCCGGGCTCACGACGAGCTTCACGGAAACGTGCTTGAGCGGGTCGGCGCGGACAAGGTCGTTCACGCGGAATCGGAGATGGGCGTCAGACTGGCACACAACCTCTTCAACCCCAACCTGCAGGAGTACCTAGAGCTCGGACCGAGCTTCGGGCTCAGCAGGATGCGGGCGCCCCAGGAGTTCGACAACCAGACCCTAAAAGAGCTTGGCTTCTCCGGCCCCCGAGGCAAGTACGGACTTGCAGTGCTGGCCGTCCTGAGGGGTCGAGACGTAACGGTGAACCCGTCGGAGAACGAGCGCGTCCAGGCCGGCGACCTTCTGGTTCTCGCGGGTGAAGATGAGCGTCTACAAAATCTGCCCGCATAGCGCGAACGCCGCGGCGGGCTCGCGGCAACCTTCAGGAGTATCTCTTGGCGCTGCCCAGACGAACTAACAACAGCAGAATGTCGTCCGTCCTCGTACCGGTCGGCCTGGGGGGATCGGACGACGACGCGGTGGGGCTCGCGTGCGAGCTGCTCGGAAACAAGAAGGGCCGGCTGTTCATCGTATACACGATCGAGGTCGAACGGGCCATGCCCGTGGACGCCGAGATGCCCGACGACTTCTCCCGAGGCGAAGACCTGCTCAGGCGCATGGAGCAGGTGGCACGTCCCTTCGGATGCCAGACGCAGGCGGAGATACTCCAGTCGCGGCGGGCCGGACTGGCCGCCGTGCAGGAGGCATACGACAAACAGGTCGACGCGATAGTTCTGGGCATGGCCTGTCAGGAACCCTACGGCGACTACACTCTGGACGACGCGGCGAGGTACATCCTTAGAAACGCTCCCTGCAGCGTGATCCTATGGCGCGAGGCAGCGTCCGTTAAGGCGGGGGCGACCAACGGGGCCTCCCCGACCAGGACCTGACGCCCGAAGGGCGCGCCGAAATATCCCCGCAGGACCTCAACGTGGAGCGCCGCGACAGCTTGATAACCGCCTCAAGGCAGACCGTCATCACAGGATCCGACGGCCTGGCGATGTCCATCGCGGCAGCACTGGCCGACAGGGGCCACACCGTCAGCTTCCTCGTACCGCGCCCCGAAGTGATCGACCGGCTGCCGAAAGAGCTGTTGCAGTGGGGACGGATCGTGGCAAGGACCGGCGACGCGACAAAACACCGTGACTTGAGGAGGGCGGCGATCCAAGACGCAGACGTGGTCCTGGCCCTGTCCGACTCGGATGGCGAAAACGCCCTGGTCGGGCAGCTTGCTAAGCACGTCTATCGCGTGCCTACCGTAGTCTGCCGCATCGACGACCCAACGGCGAAGGAGATGTACGCGGGCCTCGGTCTGGACGCGGTTAGCGGCACGGCGCTGGTGACGCGAGCCGTGCTCGAGGCCTGCGGCTAGCCCATGTACGTAGTCGTAGCCGGCGGAGGAAGGATCGGCGAGGCGCTGGCCCGTTGGCTCCTATCGGCCGGTCATGAGGTCTCCGTCGTCGAGAGCGACACGGCCACCTGCATGGACCTCGACGACGCGCTCGGCAGCATCTCCGTTGCTGGCCTCTGCACCTCCTCCGAAGTGCTGCGATGGGCCGGCGCCAACCGCGCCGACGTCTTCGTCGCGACCACCGAGGACGACGGCACCAACCTCATGGCCTGCCAACTCGCGAGACATCACTTCGGGGTCTTGAGGACGATGTCGGTCGTCAACGACGGCGACCACGCCGACCTCTTTGGCATCCTGGGAATCGGGGTCGCGGTACTCACGGATCTCGCTCTGGCCAAGCTCCAGGAGGGCTTCTCCACCCGCGGAGTAACCCACCTCATGCCGATGACGAACATTGACGGCAAGACGTTGGTGTCGGTCAAGATCCCGCCGACCGCCGGCACCGAAGAGCGGCCGCTGGAACGGATCCCGCTCCCGGCGGGGACTCTCGTCGCCCTGGTAATCACGAGAGACGGCTCCGTCTCGATTCCGACGGCCGACACCGCCATCAGGGCCGGAGACGAGATCGTCATGGTCACGGAGACGGCCGCCGCGGACGAGCTTAGGGATACCCTCATGGGGTCTCTGACGGAGTAGCTATGCCCAAGCGGCTGGCCTTCTTCGGACCTGCCGGAACGCACACCGAGCAGGCATGCGTCAACTACGACCCGGACGCCGTTCGACTGCCGTACACGCCGATCTCGGAGGTCGTGGCGGCGGTGGAGAGCGGCGAGGCCGACGAGTGCGTCATCCCCATCGAGAACAGCCTGCAGGGGTCGGTCACCGAGACGCTGGACACCCTCGTCCACCACTCATCACTGTCGATCCGCCACGAGCTGGTCCTGCCCATAAAGCACTTCCTCGTGGCCAACCGGGGCGCGGCGGTCGAGTCGATCGACTTCGTCTACTCGCACCCGCAGGCGCTGGGCCAATGCCGCGAGTTCCTTGCGGCGCGGCTGCCGACCGCGGAAGTCCTGGCGTCGTTGAGCACAGCCGCAGCGGTCGAGGACATGCTGGAAAGGGGTCCGCGGGCCGCGGCGATAGCCACGCGGCGTGCGGCCGAGCTCCACGGCTGCGTCGTTATCGCGGAGGGCATCGAGGACAACGAGAGCAACATGACGCGGTTCGTCGTGCTTGCGCCCACCGACCATCCTCCGACCGGGGCCGACAAGACCTCGGCCTGCTTCTGGTTCGACGAAGACGCCCCCGGAATGCTGCACGGGGTCCTGGCGGAGTTCGCGAACCGCGGCATCAATCTGGCGAAGATCGAGTCGCGGCCGACCAGGGAAAGCCTGGGGCGCTACATATTCCTGATCGACTTCGAGGGGCACCGACAGGATGAGGCGACACGGGAAGTGCTCGCCCGCATCGAAGAGCAGGTGTCGATACTCAAGATTTTCGGCTCCTATCCCGCGCACCGGGCCTGACGGCCAACGGGAGAGACACCGCGGCCCCGGCGCCCTCGCAGTCCTTCGGGACTGGCCGAGTGTCGCACGGGGCCACGGACCGATTGCCGCTTTTGCGACCCCTCGTCTAGCTGACCGTCTCGCCTTCGCCGGCGGAGTCGGACGAGCCCATGCCCGCCCGCGCGATCTGCCTCGCCCCGGGCTGCACCCGCTCGCGTACCGAGTCGACCGCCGGGCCGACTCGCTCGCGGACCTTGGCGGCGAGCTCCTCGCCGCGCAGCCGCAGCGCCTCGCTCTGCTCGATCAGGTCGGACCGAGTCTCCGAGCCGGACTTCGGCGCAAGCAATATCCCAACGATGGCCCCGACGAGGCCACCAATCAGGAATCCCGATATGAAAGAGTTACCGTTACCCATTGTTCTTTCCTCCTTTGCCATTGCGTTTCTTGGAGAAGCCCAGGAAGAAGGCCGCCAGCTTCCCGACGCCGAAGGCGACGCCGGAGCCGGCCGTCGCGGGTCCGACGATCCGGCTGGAGACTGCCTCCACGAGCTCCTCCACGTTCGTGGCGGTCCGGCGAACCGAGTTCAGCAGGCCGGAGACCTTCCACAGCAAGATCAGGAGCGTCAACGTCGACAGCGCGAGGACGACGATCAGCAGTACGTCCCGGACGAGGCCAACCGATTCAGCGAAATCCAACGCGTCCACTCCCCTCTATACATATATGGTAGCACGGGATTTGAGGTTTCCGTGGCCGCCGGCGGGGTTGGAGCAGGGCCTTTCGGTTGTTGGACGCGGTGCGAGCGGAGCAGCGCCTATCGGCTTGGTCCCGAACTTCCTCGCCGGGTGCGGCCGCGGCCGATTTCGGGGAAAATGTGCCAATTTGTGCCATTCTGCGCCACGCCCTATCTGAGCGGTGTCCCACCGTGGCACAAAATGTCATACCGGTGTGTCACGGCGTCCTGTGGATAGTGGGGGAATCGGCCCCGCGACGCGGTTCGACGCGCGCGGGCTCGATCTATCTGCTGGCGAGTGCTTGTCACGAGGACAGAGTAGCACGGATGTACTGCCCGGTTCAATGGCCTCTACGAATAATCGAAAGGCCCTGGGGGTTGGCGGCCTGTTCCGGACTACTGGGCGCTGGCCGGAAGTCCCCGCGTTCCGCCACCGGAACCCTCAGAGATCGGTTGAATAAGCCTGCCTCTACGCTGACGGGAGAGGGCCGGGGTGAGGGTTAACGACCGCTGGAAGGCGGTTAAGGCTGGATCAGAATGCGGATGGAGCCGTTGTCGTCCTTCCGCTGCGTCAGTATGCTGTGCCCGCCCTTCTCGGCCCAGACTATTACGTCGTAGGTGTTCAGGACGTCGGGCATGATGACCTCGACGAACGACTCGGTGTCGGTCGCCACCTGCTCGCTCAGCGCGGCTAGAATGCCGGCGCACGTCTTCCCGGTGCCGTCGATCACCGTCCAGCCGCCGGTGTGCCCGTTCGTGGCGACGGAGGGCGCGGAGTCGCCGAACACGGCGACCTCGCCCGTCTGGCGCGCCTCGAGCTGCCGCTTGAACTCCGCCACGGCCTCCCAGTGCACCGCCTTGCCGCGGTCGCCCCTCGCGCAGACGGCACCGCGAACGCCGACGATGTCCGGGTTGATCCTCGCCAGCTCGTCCAGGTCGTCGATCCTGAGATGGCCGGACAGCGCCGTGCTCATGCCGAGCAGCTTGCCCTCGTAGACTATGTCCCTGAGCTCCTCCTCGGACAGGAAGTCGAACAGGTTCCGGCCGTCCTTGGTCAGCGTGTCGATCAGGAAGCCGTCGCACTGGCTGTCCTTGGCCAGCTCGACCATCCGGCGCGGCTCGAGTCCGTCGTACAGGTGGTTGTCGGCGAATAGCGATCCGATCAGCTTCGTCTCGAAGCCCTCCAGCGCCCGGCGCGAGGCCACCAGCACCTCGACCGCCTCCTCGTACTCGCTCTTCATGAAGCCGACCTTGACCGAAGTCGCGTCCAGGACGCCGGCGGCGTAGGCGGCCATCGCCACGGTGCCGGCCTGGTTCGGAACAACTCCCAGTGTGACGCTCGCGTGGTGCGGCCCGGGGACCGTGTCCCTGACCTGCTTCACGATCTGCGGCTCCGCCGAGCCGACGAGCGCCTCCTGAAGGTTCTTGACGTCGACGATGTCGGCGCCGCCCCTGAGGGCGTGTGTGGCTTCGTCCAGGTCCTGCACGCTCACCATGAGAATCATCGCGTTTCACCTACCGCGGCCATCGCGCCCTCGCGTACGGCCGCTATGTCGGCCTGGAGGGCGTCCTTGTCCCGATCGGAGAGATTGAACAGCGGCGGCCGAACGTGTCCGCCGGCCATGCCCATAAGCTCTCCCCAGTACTTGCAGAGCGACGCGGGCAGCGCCCCGCCGGACTTCTTCACCGTCTGCTGCCACCACCGGTCCGACACCTGCTTGATGGGCCGGATGCGGCTGTCGTACAGGTCGTCGTCGATGTCGCCCGCGGTCGCGCGGTCGACGAACTGCACATAGTAGCTCTCGCCGGGCGTGTCGAAGCGCCAGTCGGAGGTGTTGGCGAACATCACCTGCTGCTGGAAGCCCATCTCCCGGCCCGCGAACAGCGCCCACTCGTCCGGCGTGCTGATGACGTAGTCGCCGCCTATGGACACGTGGGTGTCGATCGAGAGCTGGCGGTCGAAGCTGGCCTCCTTCACCCCCACGACGTTCGGGATCTCGCACAGGGACTTCAGACCCTCGGCGCTCATCACCATACCGAACTGGGGCGAGTTGTAGAACATGACGGCCAGGGGCGTGTGCCCGGCGAGACGCCGGACCCATTCGACGACCTGCGCCTCGGTCCTGGTCACCATGTACGGGGGCGCTACGATCAGCAGGTCGAAGCCGACGGCCTCGGCGCGGTCGGCCAGGGCGAGCATGTCGCCCATCGCCGTATGGGTTACGTGGGCCGCGATGGGCCACTGTCCCGCGGCCTCGTCGCTGACGACGTCAAAGACGCGAAGCCGCTCTTCGAGCGTGAGGCTCCAGAACTCGCCCATGCCCCAGGTGCAGCCCGCGCCGCTCGTTCCGAGGCTGCGAATATGGCGCATGTTGGCCCGGAGGCCCTCCTCGTCGAGCCTGTCGTCGGCCGTGAAGGGCGTGACCAGGGTGGTCCACTGGCCTCGCAGGCGGTCGCGGGCCCAGTCCTGCGCTTCCGCTTTCGCGTACCCCGCCATGCGCTCCTCCTTGGCGCCCCGTAGGGTTCAGGCCGGTAGGATAGCACAACAACGAAACAGAGGTCTCCCACCCAACCACGTTCGACTTCGGAGAGTCAGGACCTCGCCTATCGCGCAGACCCGTCTCTGATAGAATCGGCCCGCGTTCAACGCCCCCGCTCGGACCGCCGGCCCTCCGGCGCGCCGCCAGACGCGGGCCCGGAGGTGACGTCCCCGTGACAAGGTCAGTCGAGGAGCTGAAGGCTGCGGTCTGTGCCGAGATCGACCTGAAGGCCGAGGGCGCGGTCAGTGTCTCGAAGCGCATTCTCGACACCCCCGAGACCGGCTTTCGGGAGCGCAGGACAGCGGCGCTGACCGCACAGGCCCTGCGCGGCATGGGCATCGCCTGCGACGAGGGCGTCGCCGTCACCGGCGTGAAGGGCCTCCTCGAAGGCGTCGGCGCCGGGCCCACGGTCGCCGTGATGGGCGAGCTCGACTCGCTCATCGTACCGGGCCATCCGCACGCGGACCCGGAGACCGGCGCGGCGCACGCCTGCGGCCACCACGCCCAGATCGGCGCCATGCTTGCCGCGGCGATCGGGCTTCAGGCGCCCGGCGTGATGGACGCCCTGTCCGGACGCGTGGCGTTGATGGCCGTGCCCGCGGAGGAGTACGTAGAGATCGAGTTCAGGAACGAGCTGCGCCAAGCGGGGACCATCGAGTTCCTCGGGGGCAAGCCGGAGTTCATACGCCTGGGCCACCTGGACGACGTCGACGTGGCGATGATGACGCACACCATCGGCTCGCCGAAGAATGCCGGATTCGCCGTAGGCGGCACGAACAACGGCCTCGTGGCGAAGTTCGTCAGATTCTCAGGAGTCGCCGCGCACGCGGGGGCCGCGCCGCACGCGGGCGTCAACGCCCTGAACGCGGCGATGATCGCCCTCTCCGCCATCCACGCGCAGCGCGAGACGTACCGCGACGACGATACGATCCGCGTCCATCCGATAATCACCCGCGGCGGCGACGCGGTCAACTCCGTCCCGTCCGACGTGCGCATGGAGACCTTCGTCCGCGGCAGGACGATCGAGGCGTTCAGGTCGGCCGGCGAGAAGGTGGACCGCGCCCTCCGGGCCGGGGCGATGGCCGTCGGCGGCAGCGTCACCATCACAACCCTGCCCGGCTACCTGCCCATACGAAACGAGCCGGCGCTGACCGACCTGCACCGCGCCAACGCCGGCTCGCTGGTCGGCGAGTCGCGCGTCGTCGACCTCGACCACCGGACGGGCTCCACCGACATGGGGGACGTCTCGCAGATCATGCCGGTGACGCACCCCTACGTCGTATCGGCGTCCGGCAGGAGTCACGGCGACGACTACCTCGTTCACGACTACGATCTCGGCGTCGTAGCCAGCGGCAAGGCGATGGCCATGACGATCGTCGACCTTCTGGCCAACGGCGCCGCGGAGGCGACGCAGCTGCTGGGCGGGTTCAGGCCGCCGTTGACCCGGGGCGGCTACCTGGAGCTGATGCGCGGCATGGTCCGGGAAGAGACGTTCGCCGAATAGCGCCGAGCACACAGGACCATCGCTTGTCCGCCATCGAGACGCTGAAGACCGCCGCCCTGGCCGCCATCGACGCGCGGCGGCAGTGGCTCATCGACGTCGCCCAAACGGTCCTCCGCAACCCCGAGCCGGGATTCCAGGAGTTCGAGACGGCGCGCCTCGTCTCCCAGCGGCTGTCCGATCTGGGCGTCGAGCACGAGACGGGCATCGCCGTCACAGGCATCAGGGGCCGGCTGCCGGGCCGGCGCCCCGGCCCCAGCGTGGCGATAATCGGCGAGATGGACTGCCTTCGAGTGCCCGGCCACCCGTACGCCGACCCGGAGACCGCCGCGGCCCACGCGTGCGGCCACCACTGCCAGCCCGCGTCGATGCTGGGCGCCGCCGTGGGACTGATGGCCCCCGAGGTGGCCGCCGCGCTCGACGGCGGAGTCGTGCTGATGGCTCTGCCCGCGGAGGAGTTCATCGACGTGGAGCAGAGGTTGGCGCTGCGGCGGGAGGGCAAGATCGACCTGCTCTCCGGCAAGCAGGAGTTCATCCGGCTGGGAGCGTTCGACGATGTCGACATGGCGATGATGGTGCACACGTCGGCGAGCTCCGCCGACGGCAGTTTTTCCGTAGGCGGCACCAGCAACGGCCACCTGGTCAAGCACGTCGAGTTCATCGGACGAGCCGCCCACGCCGGCAGCCTTCCGCACAGGGGAGTCAACGCGCTGCAGGCGGCGATGGTCGCGCTCAACGCGCTGAACACCCAGCGGGAGACGCTGAAGAACGAGGACGTCGTGCGCCTGCACGGCATCGTCACGGCCGGCGGCGTCGCGGCGAACTCGGTGCCGGCGTCCGTCCGCTACGAGGGCCGCGTGCGGGCCCGGAGCGCCGAGGCGCTGCGGGACGCCAGCGGCAAGATGGACCGCTGTCTCAGGGCGGGCGCCCTGGCCCTCGGCGCGAAGGTCCGGATCGTGACGGTCCCCGGCTACCTGCCGATCAGGCACGACCGGAAGATGACTGGGTTGTTTCAGGCCAACGCCGAGCGGTTGGTGGGAGCGGGAAGCGTCATCCGGCACCCGTGGGACCGCGTACGCGGCGGCTCGACCGACATGGGCGACCTCAGCCAGATCATGCCGGTCATCCATCCCTACAGCGGCGGCGCCAGGGGAATGGGCCACGCGGCCGACTACGTCGTCGACGACTACGACCGGGCGGTCGTGCAGCCGGCCAAGGTGATGGCCATGACCGCCATCGACCTGCTGGCGAACGGCGCGGCGGGAGCGTCCGAAGTACTCTCCAAGAGCGAGCCGCCCATGAGCAGGGAGCGCTACCTCCGCCATCAGGCCTCGCGGTTCGACGACGAGTTGTACCACCCCGCCTGAGGACTGGGGACATCAGTCCCACCTGACGCAGCGGTATGTTCACTTCGTCGCTGACACCCTAGTACGCTGGCGTGGTCCGCATCACCCGCGCCACGCCGTCTAGCTTCGCGTTTGTTCAGGAGGTACAAGTTCTTCTGTGGGCAACCCCTATCGCGCTTCCGGGCAATATGGCGGGACTCCTGTAGTTGCGCCATCTATTCATCGCCATGGTGGATTAGGCTCCCAGTCGCCACTATCCGTCACGTTATGCTCCGGATTCTCCCCAAACTCCTGCCTATACAGAGAGAGCAATCGCCTCTCCTCGGCCTTCGCACCTTCACGAGTCATAGGACCCGCGAGCACTTTCAGCCGTCCACGCCTACCCATTTCCCGATGCTTCCTGCGCCGTTTGCCCAACCATCCGGACTGTCCTATATATGTCACCCGTCCCGTGTCCTCGTCCACCAAGCAATACGCATATATTCCGCCCGGCTGCAACGCCCGCCGTTCAACCAGATCCTCGAACCACGCCGGTAGCCCCTCCGTCGGTTCGCCGACCGTACTTCGCCCGCGCCTCCGTTGCCCCCGCAGTGCATCCGCCTCCCTGCCGCGCTGTTCCCTTTCCTCTAACGCCTCCGCACGAAGGAACTCCCTCCGCTCCTCCTCCTCTCGGGCCAAGTCTCTTGGCTCATATCCCCGCATATCATCCAACGGTGGGGGTGACGAGGTGCCAAACTCACCATCGTACGGATCATCATCATCAAATTCATCGTCGACATCGACACCGATCCATACAATACTGACGACAATCCAACCTATGACGACCACCACCAATCCAATTAGCAACAGCCACCACCACCCCACCACCAGGGCGACCAATAGGGACACAAATGCAGTCACCGCAAGCCAAAGCAGGTAACCAATCAGCCCCACCGCCGAGGCCAATACCACCACCAAAGCAAGGCCCGGATAACCGGAAAACAGAACGACCGCAGCCACCACGATAGTAACCGCAATCCATACGAACAGCTCCTCGCCAGACATCCTTCACGCACCTCCCGGCGACGCTGGTACTGTGCCTCTGAAGTCTTCCACGGTGTCCACGCGCACTGTGGGGACGCTGATGAAAGGGCCGGGGCTCATGGCAGCGTTGCGCACTCCTGGAGTCACGAGAGTCACGTACCCGCCAAAGTAGCTGAACATGACGAGGCGCGCGCCCAACTTCGACGCGCTCCGTCGAACGCCTGGACATCGCCTGGCCCATTCGAGCCGCCCTTGGACGTGTTCTCGATCAACTTACAGGCGTTGACGCAGATGTCCACGCCGATCCAGCGCCGCCATAACATCCTGCCAGGCTTTCCATCCACACGGCTGCGTGCCGGTATGCCTATCGTCTACTATGGTCCGCACACCCCGTCAAGCGGTTAAGCCCTCTGTTGAGGGCGCAACTTTGGTCGATTGTACGAGACACGCTCTCCTAGGTCCGACGGGCTTCCGCGTGACGCAGCAGGGGGCTAGATCCCTACTGGCGGCAGCCGGGTGAACTCCGGCCTCGGTCACGCAGTCGCCGAAAGGCCCATTGAGAGCCCCTGGCAGTCGCGGCTAAGCGGCCGCCAACAGCAGCCCCGCAACCGGAACGGCTAGCGCGGCCGCCGCGGCCAACAGCAGGACGGCCCCGCAGCCGGTGCCCTTCTGCACGTTCCAGAACTTGCGCACGCTGCGGTCGAGCAGATACTTGGGCAGCCCCGCGTAGTACGAGATGCTGATCTGCGATCCGGTCTGCACGACGATCTCGTCGGGAGAGTCGAACGTCACGTTGGAGGTCTGCCCGTTCGGCCGGCCGACACCGATGCGGTACGCGTTGATCCCGGTTTCGGTGTTCCTGCGGGCGGAGAACGACCGCACGTCGTACGCGATAGCGTCGTAGCCCGTACCGCACGACTTGCACTCGACGATAGCCTCTCCGGCCCCGTCGACCTCGTGCTCGTTTTCCTCGCCGCACTTGACGCAGAGTGACTCGATCATGTTATCTGACTACACCTCATAGGGGATCGGTCCGTCGTCCGCGGTTTCACCTGGGACGGCGGCGTCGGCAGGCAGGCCAACTAGCCGCAACGGAGGGGTCTCGTGGCAATCTACATCCAACTCATCACGCTTACCGCAGAGGGTCGAGTCAAGGCGCTCTAGGACCCCGAGAGTATACTCGACGCCCAGAGAGAAGTGTCGGCCAACGGTGTCCGGGTGTTGGGCCAGTACGCCGTGCTCGGCCAGTACGACTACGTCGGCTTCGTAGAGGCTCCTGACAACGAGGCCATCGCGCGGTTCTCTCTCGAGCTGGGCGTTCGGGCGGGACTCCACATCACGACACTGCCAGCCATCCCGATGGGGCGGCTGGACGCGGCGTCCGGCCGCGGCTCTCGGGAAGCCATGACGGAGACTGCGCCTACGGTCGATTAGCGCCCGGTACGGACCGGCACGCCTCCGGGACTATCCGGCGAACCAGTCGGCCAGACCATCGCGGTTGCGGGCCAGGAAGGCGACGTTCAGCTCGATTCGCTCCAGGGCCTGCCTGACCGATCTGTCGGCGCCGGGGACGGGATTCTCGTCGAAGAACGCGCGCACGTCGTCCAGCCGCTCCCGGGTGGTGAACCGCCCCGCGACTGACACCAGCTCCATCAGGGCAAAGCCGCCCTCCCCGTAGCGCCGGTCGAGCTCTTCCCAGTTCGCCTTCACGAACTCCCATGCGAGGTCGCGGCCCTGCCGGTTCGACGCGACGGTGGCGATGACCCGGACCGTGTTGTGTACGCGTACCTCGTCCGTCAGCGAGCGGTCCAGGGTTTCCCGAAGCAGCTCCGGCGCGCCGACGTGGCTGAGCGCGGCGAGCAAGCGGGCCCGCTGCTCCTCCATCGTCGCCTCGCCGTGCATCTTCCAGAGCGCGTCGTAAGTCTGGCGCCCGCCGCGCTCCGCGGCCAGATTCATCACCACGCTGCGGATGTTCGGGTCGACGTCACCGCCGCCCCGGATGTGATCGAACATCTCGGCGGCACGGTCCAGGGTCGCGTCGTCGCCGTACCCGCCGAGCCCGCTCAGCGCGGTGCTGCGGAACATGACGTCGAGGTGGCCTTCGCCCGGCTTGGCGTGCCACCCGGCCTTGGCCGCCGCGCGCCTGAAGATGCGCCTGCACAGGGCCCGGTAGTCGGGCAGGAACTCCTCGTCGGCGAGCAGCCGCTCCATCCCGCCCAGGTTCGCCGAAAGGTCCTGCCAGACGGGCGCGTCCGGCTCGGCGACGTAAGCCTCGGCGAGGCTCAGGAACTGCGCCGCCGGCAGGTAGCCAGCCTTGGCCAGCGCGTAGGCGTCGTCCTGAAGGCCGAGCCGGTCGGCGGCCGACAGGCTGAGGCGTTCCACGCCTCGCTTCAGACGCGCCCAGTCGTCCTCGGAGTAGTTGGTGCGGTAGAAGCCCGTCCGGTCGGGGTTGACCATGATCCAGTCACCCCTGGGTGAGACGGCCGGCAGCGCCACGTCCAACGCCGTCGAATCGCCGTCCATCAGCACGGAGGTCGTCCCGGTGACGAAGGTCTTGACGCTCAGCGGTACGTGCCATCGCGTCCCGTCGCCGCCGTCGTCGGCGCCCGTGATGTTCTCGTAGAAGAACCTGCGCTGGCTGGCCGAGACTTCCACGCCGTCGCGGCGCCGGCGGGTCTCGATCTCGACGACGGGGTACCCCGTCTGCAGCACCCAGCTGTTCATCATCTCCCTGACCGGCTGCCCCGACGCCTCGCCGAGGGCGTCCCACAGGTCCTGGGTGCGCGCGTTGGCGTACTGGTGCTTCGCGATGTAATGGGCGATGCCCTGCCGGAACACGTCCGGGCCCAGGAACTGCTCCAGCATGCGCAATATGGCCCCGCCCTTGCTGTAGCTGATCGCGTCGAAGAGCTGGCCGATCTCCGACGGGTTGTCGACCGGCTGCTCGATGGGGTGGGAGCTGCGAAGGCCGTCCAGCCCCAGGCCCGCGTTCGTATCGAAGGAGACGAACTGCGTCCACACGTCCCATTCCGGGAAGGCGAAGTCTACCGACTTGTCGCCCATCCACGAGGCGAAGGCCTCGTTCAGCCACAGGTCGTTCCACCACGCCATCGTGACCAGATCGCCGAACCACATGTGCGCCATCTCGTGCGCCACAATGCCCGCGACATTCTGCCGGGTCACAGCAGAGCTCTGCTCGGGGTCGACGAGCAGAGCGTTCTCGCGGTACGTGATCGCCCCCCAGTTCTCCATGGCCCCCGCGGCGAAGTCCGGGATAGCTATGTGGTCGAGCTTCTCCAGCGGGTACGGGACGCCGAAGTAGCCGTTGAAGTAGTCGAGCAGCTTGACGCTGAGGTCGAGCGCGAACCGGCCCTGACGCTCCTTCCCCGGAGTCGCCCAGACGCGGACCAGGGTGCCGCAGGGCGCCGGCCGTTCGATCGACCTGAGGTCGCCGACGACGAACGCCAGCAGGTAGGTCGACATCACCGGCGTGTCGCCGAAGGTGACGCGCCGCAGCCCGCCCGGCAGGTCCGACTCCGATACGGGGAGCGTGTTCGATACGGCCGCGAGGTCCGAGGGGACGACCAGGGAGAGGCGGAACTTCGCCTTCAGCGCCGGCTCGTCCCAGCACGGGAAGGCCCGGCGGGCGTCGGTGGCCTCGAACTGCGTCGTGGCCAGATGGCGCTCCGCGCCGTCTTCGTCGACGTACCTGCTGCGGTAGAACCCCCTCAGCAGGTCGTTCAGCACGCCGCTGAACTCGATGTGCAGCTTGGCCGGTCCGGCGGGCAGCGGCCGGCCGAAATCGAACGTCACCGTCTCCGCCTGCTCGTCGAAGGAGGTGTCGGCCGGCGTGAGCTCGACGCCTCCCGCCGTGGTCACGCGGCACGAGGCAACCTCGATCTCGGCGCTGTTGAGCGTCACGGACGAAGTCGCTTCGAGCACCTCTATGTCGACCGTCTCCTCACCAGCGAACGTGAAGGAGTCGAGATCGGGTGTCAGCGTCAGGTCGTATAGGACGGGCCTGACGTCCTTGGGCAGCATCACCGCGTTGGACTGCTCGCTCATTATCGCTCCTATCTGGTTCGTTTGGGGTCGCGCCGCCCTTGTTCCTACTTGAGTATGACGTGTCCGTCGAAGCTGTTCAGGTCGCTCAGAAGCTCCTCATAGAGCGGATAGACGTTGGGAACCTCACCCGGATCGAAGAATCCGGCGTCCACCGTCTCGTCCGTCTCGGTGACAAGGCTGCCGCTCCAGTCGTCGACCCTGAACTGGAACCCGAGCCCCTGATGCTTCGAGCCGAACTGGTTGGTCCATGCGAAGCGCGGGCCGGAGTAGATCGCCACGAGTGTAGCAGACAGCACCTCGATGCCGGTCTCCTCCCGCACCTCTCTGCGCATGGCGTCGTAGACCGTCTCGGCGAGCTCCATCATGCCCGCCGGCATGGCCCATCGACCGTCGTCCCGACGACGGATAAGGAGAATGCGCCCGCAGTCGTCGAATATGAACGCGCCGACGCCGGGCGTGAGCAGCCTGCGGTTGCCTACGAGCTTCCGAAGCTGCCCGACGTACGATTCTTCGAAACTTGACATGGATACCGGGGGTGAGCGCTCGCTACTTCGCGGGGCTTCTACCGACGCCCTACTTCAGGATGACCTGGCCGCGAAACTCGTCCAGATCGCGGAAGGTCGACTCGTACTGCGAAAAACCCTCCGGAAGCTCCTGCGGCGAGAAGAAGCCGGCGTCGATCGTTTCGTCCGTCTCGGTCAGCAGCTCCCCTGTCCAGTCGTCGACTCGAAACTGGAAGACGAGATGCTGGTGCTCGGAGCCGTACTGGTTCGTGCGCATCAGCTTGGGTCCCGAGTAGATCGACACGAGAGTGGCGGCAAGCACTTCGAGCCCGGTCTCCTCGTTGATCTCCCTGCACATGGCGTCGTAGACGGTCTCGCCCATCTCCATGAACCCCGCCGGCGGCGCCCACTGGCCGTTGTCCCGTCGGCGAATGAACAGCGTGTCGCCGTCTGTGTTGCGAATGATCGCCCTCGCGCTCGGCGTCAGCAGCCTGCGGTTGCCCACCAGCTTGCGAAGCTGTCCGACGTACGACTGCTCAAAACTCGACATGATGTTCCTTCAACGGCCGTTGCGTCTACCGCCCTTTCCAGACCGGGCGGCGCTTTGCGGCGAAAGCGCGGGGCCCTTCGACGTAGTCCTCCGAGGTGGCGGCCCGATCGAGCTGGGGGAAGCGGGTCGCCATCGCGTCGTCCAGCGGCATGGCCGCGCCCTCAGTGGCCATCTGCTTGGTGGCCCGCAGCGAGAGCGGAGCGCATTGGACCATCTCGGCCGCCCATCGCTCCGCCGCGGCCATAACCTCGCGGTCCGGCACGACCTCATTGACCAGGCCCCAGCGGTGGCCCTCGGCCGCCGTGAACTGCTTCCCGGTGAGCAGCCAGCCCATCGCGATCTTCGTCGGCGCCTGCCGCGACAGGCGGTGCACGCCGCCGGCCGTCGAGACGACTCCAACGCGAGGCTCCGGAAGCGCGAGCATGGCGCTCTCCGCGGCCACGATCACGTCGCAGGCCAGCGCGAGCTCCAGCCCGCCGCCCACCGCGTAGCCGTTGACCGCGGCGATGATCGGCTTCCAGCAGGTGAAGTCCGACGTGATGCCGCCGATGGACATGGTGTCAGCCTCCGGGTACACCTCGCCGGGGCGGATGTTCTCCGCGTGGTACTTCAGGTCGTTGCCCGTGCAGAAGGCGCGGTCGCCCGCGCCCGTGACGATAGCCACCAACGCGTCCGGGTCGTCCCGAAACTCGGTGAAGGCGTCGCGCATCTCCCTGCTGGCCGGCGGGTGCAGGGCGTTATACACCTCGGGCCGGTCTATCGTGACGTACGCGACGCGGTTGCGTATCTCATAGCGGACGTACTGGCGCGCCATCGGGACTCCCGAAGCCTGGAAAGCCAGAGTATACCAGAGCCAACCGTCGCGCCTATCTCTGGTACACTTGACGTCAGACGCCGCCAACCAGAGGAAGCGCGTGGCGGGCGCTCCAAGAATCCGCGCGACCTTCGAGGGCACCCCGAACCAAGCACACGCACCCGAGGGAAGATCAGGTCGAAATGGCAACTACTGAACGTCACACCGGGATCAGCGACGACTTCCTCAAGCAGGCCGAGGAAGAGCTCCTCAAGGGTGATCTGCTCCAAGCCTCGGAGAAGGCTTGGGGCGCCGTTGCCCACTACGTAAAGTCGGTTGCGTCGGACCTGGGGTGGTCGAACCAAACGCATCGAGACGTGAATCGCGGCGCCCGCGAGCTGATCAGGCTAACCGACGACCCCAAGCTGAACGCAGTCCGACTCGGCGCGGCCAATGCGTTGCACCAGAACTTCTACGAGGACTGGTTCGACAGAGACCAGGTCGTCGACAGCATCGAGGCAGCCCAGGAGTTGGTTGCCGCCATGCGGAAGGCGAGGGAACGGCTTCCGCAAGTCGCTTCGCGTCCAGGATAGACTCGCGGCCGGCTGGTCCCCGCTCCTATCGACTGGCCCGCTCCGCGGAGATGATCGCCCGGATCTTCTCGACCGTGTCGCCGACCTGGCCGTCATGGTTGACGACGACGCGATCGAAGCCCGCCGCCGCCCGCATCTCAGACTCCGCGGTACCCAGCCGTACGGCAAAGTCGTCCGGAGACTCGGTCATCCGGCTGCTCAAGCGCACGGTGAGCGCGTCCATCTCGGGCGGCGCCAGGAAGACCAGCAGCGCCCGCGGCTCGATTCGCTTGATCGTCGCCGCGCCCTGCACGTCCGTCTTGACGATCACGTCGACGCCGCTCTCCATAGCCTCGGCTATCTGGCGTCTGGGTACGCCGTACAGGTTGCCGTACACCTCCGCCCACTCCAACAGCTCGCCTTCGGCGATCATCCGGCGGAAGGTCTCTTCCGAGTAGAAGAAGTAGTGCTCGCCGTCGACCTCGTCGTTTCGCCGATCGCGAGTCGTCGCAGTGACGGCGAACCGACATTCCGGCATCTCTTCCCGCATGAGGGCAAGGACCGTGTCCTTGCCGACGCCGGACGGCCCCGAAATGACGACGAGAAGGGGGCTCGAGCTCCCAGTCACGACGCACGCCGTCGCCGTTCCCATCCGCGGCGCCGACGGGAGAAGCAAATGGCGTCGGCGTACGAGGACGAGGTGCAGGGGCGGGTTTGAAACCCGCGCGTACGGCACGCTTTGGCGGCTCTGGGTGTTTTCAGGGGAATCGCGGCCACGGCGCTAGTCCGCGCCGGCGACCGAGCTCAGCGTGTCCCAGAAGTCCGGGTATGAGATCGCGGCCGCTTCTGCGCCGTCCACGACCGTTTCCCCGGCGGCGGCCAGACCCGCGACGCCGAGCGTCATCGCTATCCGGTGGTCTCCGTGGCTCGTGGCGGCGGCGCCCTTCAGGCCGCCTGTCCCGTGGATGACCATGCCGTCGGGCCGCTCCTCAATATCGGCCCCGAGTCCCGAGAGGCCCTCGACCGTCGCCCTTATGCGGTCCGACTCCTTCACCCGAAGCTCAGCCGCGTCGCTGATCACCGTCGTACCTTCGGCCATGCAGGCCGCCAGCGCCAGTATGGGCAGCTCGTCTATGACGGTGGGCACGACGTCTCCGCCGATCTCCACCGACCGCAACGAGCTGGTCTCCGCGACGACGTCGGCGATCGGCTCCCAGGCGCCCTCACGTACGTTCTCGAGACGCACCTTCGCGCCCATCGCCTCCAGTACCCTGACTACGCCGGCCCGCGTGGGATTGAAGCCGACGTTCGTCACACGTATGCGCGCGTCGGGATGGACGCACCCGGCCACGATCCAGAAGGCCGCCGAACTGATGTCGCCCGGCACCGGAACGTCGCGCGACTCCAGCGCCGACCGCCGAACCGACACGCTCAGGCCGTCGACGTCGATGTCGGCGCCCATCCACCGCAGCATGCGCTCCGTGTGGTCCCTGGACTCCGCGGGCTGCGCGACGGTCGTGCGGCCGTCGGCAAACAGGCCGGCGATCAGTACGGCGGACTTGACCTGCGCGCTCGCCATCGGCATGTCGAACGCTATGCCCTTCAGGCCGCCGCCCTGTATGGCCAGCGGGGGGAGCGAGCCGCCGCCGCGTCCGGCTATCCGCGCGCCCATCCGCGCAAGGGGGTCGACTATCCTGGTCATCGGCCTTTTTCGCAGGGACTCGTCTCCCGACATGATGCTCAGGAACGGCTGGCCGGCCACGAGGCCCGAGAGGAGCCTGAACGCGGTGCCGCTGTTGCCGGCGTCGAGCACAGTCTCCGGCTCGCGCAGGCCATCCGGCCCGACGCCCTCCACCTCGAAGCACTCAGCCGCGCCGCTGACGGGGCAGCTCGTGTGTCGCTCTATCCGAACGCCCAGGCCGTCGAGGCATCGGAGGATCGAGCTGCGGTCGTCGCCGACGCACAGGTTCGACACGTGGGCCGTTCCCGAGGCGATGGCGTTCAGGATCAGGGCGCGCTGGGAGATCGACTTGTCCCCGGCGACGGAGAGCGTCGCGTCGATGCGCGATGGTGAACGGACGACCCGCTTCACGGCGTCGTACCCGCCGTTCCCCGGCCTCGAAGTACGGCCGCGGCCAGGGACGGACGGCCGGCTAACCGTGTCTGCGTCGGGGATAGCGCCACGGCGCGCCCTCGTCCCGGTTCCAGAGACGCTGGGTGCGATCGGCGAGACGCCGTCCGACCAGCATCCCGCCTATCGCCTGGCCCATCGTCGGACCCGGCGGGCCGAACGACTCTTCCCGCGTGGCGGCCCCGGACTCGAGCCGGGCGAGCTGCTCCCAGCCGAAGATCAGCGTCTCCATGATCTCGTCGCCGCCGTCCCGTACCTGGTCCCGGTAGCCGCTCAGCTCCTCGATCACGCGGTCGAGCCAGAGCACGAGCGCCTCTCTGTTGCCGTCGAACGCCACCGCGTTGTCCTCCGGGTCGAGGGCGGCGAGCCTCGACATGTCGGTGAACTCGGGGCCGACCACCTTGGCTATGTCGCGCCAGCCGGGACTCGCGCTGACGGCCGTCACCAGAGCGGCCGACAGCGCGACCGGCAGATGCGCCGTCGCGGCCGCGTAGGAGTCGTGCTCCTCGGGGCTCAAGAACACGGGCTTCGCTCCGATCGCCTCGACGAGCCCGGTCACGGTCCGGACCGCCGCGGGGCTCACCGTGCTCTCGGCGACGATGCAGTACGCGGTCCCGTCGAGGACATCGGGCCGGACGTCGTCGAGAGTGTACATCGTGCGCTTTGGCAGCGGACGCCCGCCGACGTAGCTGGCGTCGTGCGGCAGGTACTGTCTGGCCCACTCGGCGACCTGTACCTTGGCCGAGCCGGTGTCGGTCACCGTGGTGTCCTGCCCGACTATGGGGCCTATCGCCTCCAGGAATTCCCGCGTCTCCGAGTGCGGCGTGTCCATGATGACCAGGGACGCCCCGTAGATCGAAGACCTCAGGTTGCCGTTGGCGGTGTCGATGGCGCCCATCTGCACGGCGCGTTTCAGCGCCTTCGAGTCGCCGTCGGTCCCCACGATCTCCGTGTTCTGCAGCTTGGCCCGCTTCAGGCCCAAGCCGATGGTTACTCCGATGGGACCCATGCCCAGGATTGTTATTCGCTCCAAGAGGCCACTCCTTTGAGCTAACTTACCATACGGTGTCGCCCGTCACCAAGAACGCAAGCGCGTTGACGATCGGCCGCATCCAGACGGTCAGAAGGCTGAACCGGAATAAGAAGCCGCTCAGGATCAGTACCAGCAGAATGGCGGGCCCCACCGGCTCCAGACGCGCAAAGTGGACCGCCGCGCTGCGAGGCAGAACGCCCAGCACTACCTTGAAACCGTCGAGCGGCGCGACCGGCAGGAGATTGAACGCGGCGATCAGGAGATTCCAGAAGACGAACGATACGACCATGTACTCGATCAAGTTGCCGCCGAAAAAGTGCCGGAACCCGACGACCTCGCTGCTCACCAGCCCTAACCGAATCGGGAGCGCAGCGACGATAGCCACGACGACGTTCGATATCGGGCCCGCAAGCGACACCAACGCCATGCCATATCGCGGGTTGCCGCGCAGGTAGCGCGGATCGACCGGCGTCGGCTTGGCCCATCCGAAGCCGACCATCAGGAGCATGAGGCCGCCCATCAGGTCAATGTGGACCGCCGGGTTGAGGCTCAACCTCCCCTGCCGCTTCGCGGTGCCGTCTCCGAGCAGGTAAGCGCTCAGGGCGTGGCTGGCCTCGTGGAACGACAGCGCGACCACAATGCCGACAACGAACGCGAGCAGAGTGACCAGCGCGTACGTGGGGCTGTCACGGAGCTGATCGAATACGAGAAAGAGCAATCTGGCCTACCCTCTCCGCCCGTGAGCCGCCGGCCCTGCCCGACTCCAGCGGAACGCGCCGGCGGCCGGGAAAAGAAGAGGGGACGAGTCGGACTCGTCCCCTACCAAAATCCTTAGCTTTCGGGCCGGCTCTAGTGGCCGCCGCAGGCGCAGCCGCCGCCGCCGCCGCCGCCACAGCCCTCGCCTCCACCGCCGCCGCAACCGCCGCCGCCGCAGGCGCAGCCGCCGCCGCCCGACTGGACGTTGGGGTTGCTGATCACGAAGCCGCTGCGCATCAGGCCGTCGACGTAGTCAATCTCCGCGCCGTCGACGAGCGGAGCGCTCTCGGCGTCGACCAGGACCTTGATGTTCTCGGCATCTATCACGACATCGCCGTCAGCGGCCTCTTGCTCGACACCGAGCATGTACTGCACCCCGCCGTGGGCGCTCGGCGTCACCATGATCCGAAGCAACGAGCCCTCGGCGTCCTGCTCTTTCAGGACCGCCTCGAGCCGCTCGGCCGCAAGGGGTGTTATCTCGACAAGGTTCGCAGTGGTCAATCCGGCCACCTCCGTGGATACATAGAGGCTCGTACGCCTCTACGCAATAGCAGTTTCGATAGTCGATCCTATCACGCGCCCACTACCCGGTCAAGCTGCGGAGCGGCCCCCTGCGACTGGTCAGGCTTGGCGAGGCGAACGGCCATGAGAGTGCGTCGAGGCCGCCGGCAGTTTTTTTCCTCCGAAACTGTGCCGTTCTGTTCCGTTTCTATCTGGCGGGTGGAACATCCGGCCCGTAGATGAAACACGCTGTTCCGGGTTCGCCCTATCTGAGTCGGCACAGCGTGGAGCGAAATGCCACGCCGTGTTCCGAGCCGGGCCGGCCGAAAAATTGGATGAGGGATGAAATGCGAAGGCTGCTTCCATACGAACAGAGTAGCACAGATGTACTGTCTCCGCAACCGCCCTGCCCGTTCGGCCCAGCGGCAGGCAGTGCCTCAACTCAGAAACGAGTACGGAGGACCAGGGGCCACAAAAGCTACAGATTCGGACTTCCCACCCTGTGCTAGCGGCCTCGCGCCGAGCAGCTTCCGCCGTCTCGATGCCCTCACAGTATTGACCAGTGGGCGGCGTGATCCTACTCACGCCGCCGTGCACTTTGAGGCGGGAACAAGTCTCCTTGTGGACGGCTGCATATTTGCGGACTCTGATCTTATAGATGGTGTACTTCCTGCGACTCCTCAGATTTCATCTCATATGGTGCACCTTTGGGTGGCGTCACCATGCGTTCGGCTTGGTGATGATGCCAACTTCGTCTGTCAGTGTGTCGGGAAGCTGGCTCCGCCGCAGGTGGCCTTTCCAGAGGCGTTTAACGTAGGTCGCAGCATCGGCTAGATCTCTGGGGCTCGTGTTTCTTCGGTCAGGATTGACCAAGGTGACGCGAAGGCCCAAGTCGTCCCTCACGTACCTCATCGCACCGGCGAAGTCAGCGTCGTTGGATACTATGACCGCCTGTTCATACTCTCCGTTGAACCCGTCCACCAGCAGACGGGTGGCAAGGTTTACGTCCGATCCCTTCTCCTCCGAATCCCTGATCAGGACGTAGTCGGGCAGCCCCGGCATCGGCTCGGCCAGTGGACGCCGCTTGGTGCCGGACCGGAAGGCGCCGTAGTAGGCCTTGAAGCCCGGCAGCGTCGCTAAGGCTCTCAGATACACCAGTTGTCGACGGGGTTGACTGGGGTCGTCAGGCCGTGCATCGAGTAGAGCGGTGAAGTAGCAGACCTCGTGAATGGTGTCCTCGGGGAAGAGGGTCTCGGCGAGCTTCCGAAGGTCCAGCCACTTGAAAGGGGTTCCCCGGACGGCGCGGTAGTAGAGATTGAAGCCGTCTATGTACAGGTTGGTTATCAATGGCTACTACCATACAAAGACAGAGACCGCCTCGGAGGGCGGTCTCGACCCTACCGGCGAAGCGATAGGGGTGGTATTAGAAACATACCAAAAGTGACAGGGGGTGTCAACGCGCGATGCCGGTTACGTGGTTGCCGGCCCTTGACCCCTCAGGCTGCCGCCCCCACGACATCGACTCCAGGCAGCTACCCCCGCGAGATTCGGGGCCGTGATAGACTTTCCGAGCCGGCGTGCGCTCGACGCTTCGCCGCGCCGGGGAGGGCTGACGTGGATCTCGAGTTGACCGGAAAGACGGCGATAGTTACGGGCGGCAGCCGGGGAATCGGCAAGGCTATCGCCCGGGAGCTCGCGTCCGAGGGCGTCGACGTGGCGATCGCCGCGCGGGGTCGTGAGGCGCTGGACGCCACAGCGGCTGAGCTCGGCGCCGAGACCGGCCGACGGATAGTCCCGATCGTCGCGGACACCGGAGACGACGATTCGGTGAAGGCCATGGTCGACGTAGCGGCCGCGGAGCTAGGACGGATCGACATACTGGTCAACTGCGCGGCCCAACCCCTCGGCAGCGGCCCCGTGCCGTCGCTGCCCGAGATCACCAACGACCACTTCTGGGCCGACATGAACGTCAAGGTGATGGGCTACCTGCGCTGCGCCCGGGAGGTCGCCCCGCAGATGAGGCGGCAGGGATGGGGGCGCATCGTCAACGTCAGCGGCCTCGCCTCCCGTCAGACCGGGTCGACGATCGGAAGCATGCGCAACGTGGCCGTGAGCGCGATGACCAAGAACATGGCGGACGAGCTCGGCCCTCACGGGATCAACGTCACCGTGGTCCACCCGGGCGCCACCCGGACCGAGCGCACCCCGGGGATGATCGAAGCACGGGCTCGCTCCGAGGGCATCTCGCCCGAGGAGGCCGAGCAGAAGATGGCCTCCGCCAACTCGGTGCGTCGCGTCATAGACGCGCGGGACGTCGCGCACGTCGTCGCCTTCCTCGCGTCGCCCAAGTCCATCGCCATCAACGGCGACTCAATCGCCGCCGGCGGCGGCGTGGGCAACGCCATACACTACTGACTTCGGCGCCGTCCGTCCGGAGTGAAAGGCCTGAGGCAGACATGACGAGCTTCGGTTCCCCTGAGATCGACCGTTACGTCACCGAGCACACGACCGAGGTGCCTCCGTACCTGGCGGACCTGCCGCGCGTCACCGCGGAGCGGATGGGCAGCGCGGGGATGATCAGCGGCCCCGTCGTAGACGGCCTGCTGCAGACGCTGATCGTGGCCTCCGGCGCGCGCCGCGTCCTGGAGATAGGCACCTTCACCGGCTTCAGCGCGCTGATGATGGCGGAGGCCCTGCCCGACGACGGCGTCATCATCACCTGCGACCGTGACCCGAAGGCCGCCGAGGTGGCGCGGGAGTTCTTCGCGAAGAGCCCCCACGGCCACAAGATCGAGCAGCGCCTCGGCGTCGCGCTCGACACGATACGATCGCTGGAGGGCCCCTTCGACTTCGTGTTCATCGACGCCGACAAGATCAACAACGCCGCGTACTACGAGCGCGCCATGGAGTTGCTCTCGCCCGGCGGCCTGATCGCCATAGACAACGTGCTGTGGGGCGGCCGCGTCCTCGACCCGGCCGCCGACTCGGACCACGCCGTCGCCGACTTCAACCGCCTCGTGCAGAACGACCCACGTGTGAAGAACGTGATGGTGCCAATCCGCGACGGCGTCACGGTAGTCCGCCGCGCCTGAGCGCCGCCGGCCTCAGCCGGCCATCGGCAGTCGCAGCCAGTCCCTGCCGCTCGTCCGCCTCTCACGTCGCCGCGGGTCGACAGACTCTCGGGCGAGTTGTGCACTCGGCGAGGCGGATGTACGATCCCGGCCTGACTCTGTGCGACTGACCAGACGCGTCCAGGGGGGCGAGCCGACATGGAATTCGACACGCTGATCGTCAACGGCGCCGTGGTCGACGGCACCGGGGCGCCCCGGTACAAGGCCGACGTCGGCATCACCGCTGACCGGATCGCCGCTGTCGGCGATCTGTCCAACAGCCAGGCAGGGCGCGTTGTCGACGCTTCCCGGCTCGTCGTTGCGCCCGGCTTCATCGACATGCACTCCCACTCGGACGTGACGATGCTCGACGACCCTCGCGGCGAGAGCAAGGCACACCAGGGCGTCACCACTGAGGTCACGGGCAACTGCGGCGCGTCGCCTTTTCCGGCCGGCGTTCTGGGCGGACCCGAGCTAAGGCGGCGCGCGCCGATCGCACCCCTGCCCGTGTCTCCGACCGAGTGGGAGTGGAGCGACCTGGACGGCTGGGCAGACCGGCTGGAGTCGAGCAGGATCGGCCTCAACGTCATGCCCCAGGTCGGCCACACCGCGTTGAAGCTGGCGGCCGGCGCACCGCTCTCCCGTCCGGCGAACGACGAGGAGCTCGCCTCGATGCGCAGGCTGGCGGCCGAGGCGGTGGAGCAGGGCGCCGTCGCGGTCACGAACGGGCTCACCGGCCACCACTACGCCAACGCACCGACGAGCGAGATCGCGGCACTGGTCGAGGCCGTCGCCCCGTACGAGAACGTCTTCTACTCGTCGCACGCCAGGCTGTGGGGTGGGGAGAACTTCAAGGCGGCCGAGGAGGCGGTCGAGATCGGCCGCACCACGGGCGTCCCGGTCAACTACTCGCACATCGCCATCATCGATTCGCGGTTCCACGGACGCGCCGCGGAGATGGCGGACATCCTCGAGCAAGGGCGGGCGGAGGGCATGGACGTCACCTTCGACGTCTACCCATACACCGCCGCCGCCGCCAGCCTGAGGACCCTCACCACACCCTGGATGGAGCTGGGCGGCGTCGAGGCCACACAGGCGCGGCTGCACGATCCCGCCACTCGGGAACGGGCCCGGACCGAGATGGAGCGTGGATGGTGGGGCGACATCCCCTGGGACTGGGACTCCATCGTCATCTCCAAGGTCGGTCCCGAGGGCGATCCCGCTCATCTCGGCCGGTCGGTGGCCGACATCGCTCGCTCCAGAAACGCCGGACCGCTCGACACCCACCTCGACCTGATCGTCGAGGACGGCGAGATAGAGTCGGTCATGCACAACCGGACCGAGGCCGACATGCGCCACTTCCTGACCCACCCGATGTCGATGATCGGCTCCGACGGGACGGCACACTCGCCGACAGGCA
The DNA here is from genome assembly GCA_965261815.1 of Dehalococcoidia bacterium. GTDB lineage: Bacteria > Chloroflexota > Dehalococcoidia > Lucifugimonadales > CAZENU01 > CAZENU01. Next base: position 395,412 of record CBDHDR010000002.1, on the reverse strand, counting down.
TCTGGTCCGTCACGCGGCCCCATCCCCGCTGCTACGGCACGTACCCTCGCATCCTCGGCCGCTACGTCCGGGACGAAGACGTGCTCTCGCTGGAGACGGCGGTCCACAAGATGACAGGGCGCCCGGCCGGGAGGTTGGGCCTACGGGACAGGGGCCGAGTCGCCGAGGGGCTGGTCGCCGACGTCGCCCTGTTCGATCCCGATACCATAATCGACCGGGCGACCTTCGAGGACCCCCACCAGTACCCCGACGGGATCTCCCACGTCTTCGTCAACGGCAAAGCCATAGTCGCCGACGGCCAACACACCGGAGCCCTCCCGGGCCGCGTGCTCAGGCGAGGCCAATAGCCGCGGACCGCCGCGGCGGACCCTAGGCCGTACTGGAGCGGATGGGGACGGGCTGCCCCTTCTCGTCGGACTCCCGGAGCGCTAGGGAGGCTGTGACCCCACGGCCTCAGTCTTGAAGAGGCGCTCGCCGGGAGCATCGTCCAGGATGTCGACCTCGTACCGTCCCGGTGAGCCGGAGGAGCGTTCCCGGAGATTCCCGCCCTGCAGATAGGAGGCGAGCTTGCGAACGTCATTGCCATGTTCCCGCGCGATGTCCTCTTTTGCTCTCCACAGCTCCTCGATGATTTCGTCAGACATCTTCGGGGCCTCCCATGAGCTTGAACCGGGGTCTGTGTGTATCCCACGATTCAGCGGTGGCGGTTTGCCATGCAGCCGCCAACAGATTTGTCGTAACTGTTCAGAGTCGCAGAACGCCTGTCTTCCTCCTGCCACCCCCAAGGCAACCCCGTTCACCCCGAGTAGCGCCGCTGCTTTGAGCGGCGCGTATCGAGGGGCGCACACGACCACCGACGCCGCCCTTCGATACAGCCCGCCCGGAGCGGCGGGCCACTCAGGATAACGGAAAGAGAGGGGAGGCCCTACAAGTCTGAACAGGTACGATTTGGCGTGGCCCTCGCCGTCAGATAAGACACCACCGAGGTCTCGACGTAGACTGTCCTTGCATCGTCACTCGTCATCTGCCTTGAGGGCATCCTACGTCCATCTGAAGCTCTAGGACATGCTGGAGCGGATGGGGACCGGCCCGCCCTTTTCGTCCGACTCGCGGAGGGCCAGGGCGCCCTCGAGGGCGGCCCTGCCGTCGTGGCCGGTGCACGACGGCTGGCGCTTCTCGGTGATGCTGTTCAGCCACTCGGAGAACTCGGTCGTCCAGGTCAGATACCCCCCGGCGCTGTCCAGCTTCTCGAACCCGGACAGCGGCTCGTCGTTCTTGTACGCGTAGTCGACGTCCATCCAGTCTCCCCTGCCGAGCCTCACGTTGCCGCCCACGGACTCGATCGTCCCGATCGTGCCTGCGATGCGCCACTCCTCGTACCTGCCGCCCAGCTCGGACATGCCCTCCAGCAGGACCGCCGACGCGCCGCTCTTGAAGGTCATACCGGCGATGCAGTTGTCCTCGCCGTCGCCGCCGGACGCGTAGCGCCCCATGCTGACGCTATTGGCGGTCTCGTAGTCGCTGCCGGCCAGCCACCTGAACTGGTCGAGATAATGCGGGCCCTCGTAGGTCAGCACACCGCCGCCCTGGGCCTTCCAGCGGTGCCACCTGCTCGCGTCCGGCGTGCCCGACCCGGTGCGGATGTGGGATATCCAGACGACGTCGCCGATCTCCCCGCCGTCGATCATCTCCTTGATCCGCAGGTTGGACGGCATGAACCGGTGCGTCTGGGCGTACATCAGGTTGACGCCCGCCTTCTCCGCAGCGTCGATCATGTCGTCGCACTCGTCCAGCGAAACCGCGAACGGCACCTCGACCATCACGTGCCTGCCCGCCTCGGCAGCCTTGACGGCCGGGGTGCGGTGCGATCCCGACGTGACGACGTCGATCGCGTCGATACCCGGCTCCTTGAGCATCTCGTCGAGGTCCGTGAACGCCTTCACGCCGTGCTTCTTCGCGACCCTGGCGGCGGCCTCCGGGTCGATGTCGCAGACCGCGATGAGCTCCGACTTCTCCATCGATGCGTGTATCTCGGCGTGACGCGTCCCATTGTGTCCGCAGCCTACGGTTGCGACTCCGACCTTGGTCATGCGAGCCCTCCTTAGGGGATTCAATCCGGATGTGTCTGGGCCGGGATTCTATCACTGGGTAGTGGGTAGTGGATAGTTGGGACGGGGGAGTGGTGGCGTTGACACGTCCGATGGGCCGAGCCTACACTCCCGCGCGTCACCAATTGCCAATAGCAGGAGAACGCGATGCCGACTCAAGAGCACGACCGGGCCGCCGATCTGTACGGGACCATCGGCGTGCGGCCGATCATCCACATGGGGGGCACGACGACGCGGTACGGCGGCACGATCATCCGGCCCGAGGCGCAGCAGGCCATGGAGGCCGCGAAGGGCGCGCTGGTCGACATGAACGAGCTGAACGTCAAGGCCGGGCAGGCCATCGCCCGGATGCTCGGCGCCGAGGCCGCCGTGGTCTCGAGCGGCGCGGCGGGCGCCCTGCTGCTGCAGGCGGCCGCGGTGATCGCGGGGACCGACCCGGCGAAGATCGCCCGCCTGCCCGACACCGAGGGCATGCGCAACGAGATCGTCATGCAGCGCGCGCACCGCATGGGCTACGACCAGTGCTTCCGCGCCGCCGGCGGCAAGATCGTCGAGGTCGGCTTCGGGAACAACACCGAGGAGTGGCAGATGGAGGACGCGATCGGCGAGAAGACGGCGGCCGTCGCGCACATCGTCTCGCCGGGCAACGGAGGCCGCGGCCTGAGCTTCGAAAAGGCGATGGAGGTCGCGCACCGCAACGGCGTGCCCGTGATCGTCGACGCCGCGTCGATGCTGCCGCCGCGCGACAACCTGTTCAAGTTCGCCAACGCGGGCGCCGACCTCGTCTGCTACAGCGGCGGCAAGGGCATACGCGGGCCCCAGGGTACCGGCATACTGGTGGGAAAGGCCGACCTCGTGGAGGCCGCACGGCTCAACGCCGCTCCGAACGCCGCCATCGGCCGCTCGGCCAAGGTCTCCAAGGAGGAGATCATGGGCCTGATCGCCGCCCTGGACGCCTTCCTGAAGGGCGACGAGGAGCAGGAGATGGCGACCTACCGCCGCCGCAGCGAGGACCTGATCGACCACCTCGACGAGGTGCCGGGAATCAGGGCGACGGTGGAGCATGACGAATTCGTCTACACAATCCCGGAGGCCATCGTACGCTTCGACTCGTCGTGGACGGGACGCTCCGCCGACGAGATCGTCCAGGCGCTCGCGGAAGGCGACCCGCCGATCTATGCGAGGGCGCTCGACCCGGAGCAGGGCCTGATCCTCAACCCGTTCAACCCGACCGACGAGGAGATCCAGATCGTCGGGCGGCGCCTCAGGGAAGAGCTCCTGGCCGACTGACCACGTCCGTCCCGGTGCGGTCCTCCGAGGCGTGGCCGAGGCGGCGCTCGACGACGGCGCGGCGCTCTCCGAGCATCGCGAGCAGGTTGGCCGTCGTGACCTCCTCGACGCGTTCCGGCGTGGTCTCGTGAAGCTCGGCCAGCTTTGCGGCGATGTCCCGGACGTGCCGCGGCTCCGTCCAACGGCTGCGTTTGGCTTTGAACGGCTGAGGCGCGGCGTCGGTCTCCAGCACGATCCCGCCCAGCGGCAGCGACGCGGCCACCACCTGCAGCTCCGGCAGCCTGAGCAGCGGCCTCGCCAGCGATATGTAGAAGCCGAGGTCGAGCGCCCGCTGCGCCGTGTCCCGGTCGGCCTGGAAGTAGTGCATGGCGCCGCCGACCTCGTACGCCCGCTCCTCGCGCAGCACCCTGAGCGTCGCGTCGTGGGCCTCGCGGCTGTGGAAGACGATCGGCAGGCGCAGCTCCCGCGCCATGCCGATCTGCGCGCGGAACGCCTGGTACTGGTCGGCGCGGTCGGGCATGCCCTCCATGAAGTCCAGGCCGATCTCGCTGACCACGACCACCTTATCGGTCGAGGCCGCGAGGTCTAAGAGGCGCGTCCGTGCCGCCGCGTCGATCGCGCCGGTCAGATCCATCGGATGCACGCCGACTCCGGCGAATAGCTGAGGATACACCGCCGTCAGCTCGACCGCGCGCTCCGACGACGCCAGGGTCGTTCCGGCCGTGATCACCATCCCGACACCGGCGTCCCGGGCGCGTTCGAGGACCTCGCCGACCTCCTCGTCGGTGAACGAGTCGAGATGCGTATGGCAGTCGGTCAGCATTGCGGCCGGTCGCCGCCGGCCAGCGACTCCAGCGCGTCTTCCAGGGCCGTCCACGACAGCAGCGCGCACTTGATCCGCACCGGGAAGGCACGGACGCTGCGGAGCGAGGTCAGGTCGCCCATTCGCTCGGCCTCCGCGGTCGAGACCGCGTCGCCCGCCATCATGCCGCGGAACCACTCTGACACGGCCGCGGCTTCGGCGACCGACCGGCCGGCCACCGCCACCGAAAGCATCGAGGCCGCGGCCTGGTTGATCGAGCAGCCGATGCCCTGGGCTCCGACGGCCGTCACGCGGCCGCCGACTATCTCGAGCTGGAGGTCGACCTCGTCGCCGCAGAACGGGTTTACCGCGCGGGCCGTGGCGTCGGGAGACTCCAGCCGGGCGGAGTTACGGGGTTCGCGGCAGTGGTCGAGAATGCACGCGTCGTACAGGTCGTCGAGCTCGTCACGCGCCATTGCCGAAGTATCGCAACGCCCGCTTGAGGGCGTCAACCAGCACGTCCACCTCGGACTCGGTGTTGTAGAGGTAGAAGCTGGCCCTGGCCGTCGCCGGAACCTCGAGGTGCTGCATCAGCGGCATCGTGCAGTGATGGCCCGTCCTGATCGCGATGCCCTCGCGGTCCAGGAAGGTGCCCAGGTCGTGCGGGTGCACGTCCCAGCAGTGGAAGGACATGATGCCGCTCTTTCTCGCGGCGTCCTTCGGGCCGAACAGATCGACCTCCTCCAGCTCCCGGAAGGCGTCCAGGGCGTAGCGCGTCATCTGCTCCTCGTGCTCCCGGATGCGGTCCATGCCCTGCTCTTGCAGGTAGTCGATGGCCGCGCCCAGCCCGATGGCGTCCGCGATGTTCGGGGTGCCCGCCTCGAACCGCATCGGCAGATCGTTCCAGGTCGCCTCCTCGTTGGTCACCGCGAGCACCATCTCGCCGCCCGTCAGGAACGGCTCCATCGTCTCCAGGACGGCCCGCTTGACGTACAGCACGCCGATGCCGGTCGGGCCGAGCATCTTGTGGCCGGAGAAGGCGAGGAAGTCGCAGTCGAGATCGCTCACGTCGACCGGCATGTGGGGCACGCTCTGGGCGCCGTCGACCATGAAGGCGGCGCCGACGCTGCGGGCCATGTCGCGCAGGTCGTGCACCGGGTTGATCGTGCCGAGCGAGTTGGAGGCGTGCACGACCGACACGAGCTTCGTGCGGCCGCCGATGATCGAGCCAGCTTGCTCCATGTCCAGCGTCTGGTCCGATGCCAGCGGCAGGATGCGCAGCGAGGCGCCCTTCTGCTTCGCCAGCATCTGCCACGGGACCAGGTTGCTGTGGTGCTCCATCTGCGTTATCACGATCTCGTCGCCCGGCCCGATGTTCTGGCGCGCCCACGTGTTCGCCACCAGGTTGATCGACTCGGTGGTGTTGCGCGTCCAGATCACGCACTCGGCCGAGTCGGCGCCGATGAACCGCGCGACCTTGGCCCGGGCCTCTTCGTAGGCGTCGGTGGCCTCCATGCTCAGCGAATGGACGCCCCGGTGTACGTTCGAGTTGTAGCTCTCGTAGTAGTCGACGAGCGCGTCGATGACGCTCCTGGGCTTCTGCGACGTCGCGGCGTTGTCCAAGTAGACCAGCGGCTTGCCGTAAACCTGCCGGTCGAGGATAGGAAAGTCCTGTCGTATGCGCTGTACGTCTAGCATCGGACGGCACCGTCTACGGACTCGGACATCCGGTTACCTTCGTGGTCTGAGGCGAGCGTTCTCATGTCAGACGTCGATCTCCACTGTGTCTCCCACGACCCTGACCGGGAAGACGTCGATTGGCAGAAACGCCGGGGGCGAGGTGACGCGGCCGTCCCGGACGTCGAATCGAGCGCCGTGTCGCGGGCACTCGATCTCGCATCCGACGATCGCGCCTTCGTCCAGCGGACCTTCGTCGTGGCTGCAGACGTTGTCCACCGCGTAGAACTCCCCGTCGACGTTGCAGACCGCTATCTCGCGGTCGTCTACCGGAAACACGCTGGACGTCCCGGATGGGACCTCCGAGACGGTGGTCACGGCTCGAAATGGCATCCTACGTACTCCTTGCAGCTTCCGGCTGTGCGAGCTTGGGGCTCGTGCGCTCGGCCAGGTCCGCGATGCTTGTCGCGTCCAGCACTGTCTGGATCGCCTGCTCGACCTCACGCCACACGGAGCGTTGGCCGCATGCCGGGGACTGGTCGCAGCTCCCGGAGTCGTCCAGGCAGCCGACGAGCGTCTGGGAGCCGCCCAGGTGGCGCATGACCGTGCCCATGGTGATATCGGCGGGGTCCATGGCCAGCGAGTGGCCTCCCTGCGGGCCGCGTTGGCTCTTGGTCACGCCGCGCTTCTGCAGGCTGAGGAGCACCTGCGCGAGGTACAGCTCCGGTATTCCCTGGCGCCGGGCGATGTCCGCGGCCCGGATCGACCGGTCGCCGCCGTGCGCGGCCAGATCCACCAGCGCGCGTACGCCGTAGTCGACTTGCATTGGAACGTGCATGACCCGTCCTCCGCTGCCTCGCCTGTCGGCTCCTACTCCGTCTTGACCGTATCCTCGCTTCCCTCCAGCGCGGAGCGCAGGGCGTGCCACGCCAGGGTCGCGCACTTGATTCGCGTGGGGAACTCGGAGACGCCGGATAGCACCTCGAGGTCCCCAAGAACCTCCGAGTCCAGGTCGCCCGAGCCGTCGGTGAGCATCCGGTGGAAGGCTTCGAATATCCCGACTGCCTCCGGCGCGCTCCTGCCCTTGACGCTCTCGGTCAGCATCGATGCGGAGGCCTTGGATATCGCGCACCCTGAGCCCAGGAACCCGACGTCCGCGATGGTGTCGTCGTCGACCTTCAGGAACAGGGTGACCATGTCGCCGCAGAACGGGTTGAACCCGTTGGCGCTGCGGTTGGCGCCCGCCGGCTCCCGGAAGTTCCGGGGCTGCCGGTTGTGCTCCATCACGATCTCTTGATAAAGCTCCTCGAGCTCTGACATCTGCTCTCTGATGGCCTCCGTGGTAGTGAGTGCCGGCGCTACCCGGCTGCGTCCGCCAGCGAACCGGAGAACAACCCGTCGAGGAAGTCTCTGAGCGGCTCCAAGCGGACCCGTTCTATGATCTCGCGGGCGAACCCGTGTACCAGCAGCGTCGTCGCGGTCTCCCGGTCGATGCCGCGGCTCATCATGTAGAAGAGCGCGTCGTCGGCCACGGCCCCGGCGGTCGCGCCGTGGAAGCACTGGACGTCGTCGGCGTATATCTCCAGGCTGGGCTTCGTGTTCACACGCGCGCCGCGCGACAGCAGCAGGTTCTTGTCGGACTGCTTCGCGAAGGTCTTCTGCGCGTCCTTGCGGACCAGCACGCGACCGCTGAACGCCGCCCTGGACTGGCCGCCGAGGATGCCCTTGAAGTACTGGTCGCTCGTCGCGCGCGGCTTCGAGTGGTCAATGTTGATGTGGTTGTCGACGTGCTGGCGGCCCGAGGTCACGTACAGCCCGCTCAGAAGGCAGGAGCCGCCCTCTCCCTCGAGCAGCACGTCCAGGTCGTTGCGGGCGATCTTGGCCCCCTTGGCGAACGACGTCGAGCCGAACGAGGCGTTCCGGCCGACCCGCACCCGTGTCGTCCCTACGTGGAAGGCGCCATCGGCGTCGGCCAGGTACCGGTAGTGCTCCACCTCGGCGCCCTCGTCCACGACAATCTCCACGACGGCGTCGGTGAAGTTGCCGCCGGTCCCGACGTAGCTCTCCACCAGCCGCAGCCGGCTGTGCCGGCCCGCGACGACCAGGGTCCGCGGATAGGTCGCGATAGGCTGCGCCCGCTCGGTCGTCACCCACACCAGATGCACGACCGGCGTGTCCGCGGCGTCGGCGGGAAGCTGCACGAGGGCGCCGTCCGACAGGAAGGCCGTGTTGACGGCCGTGAACCCGTCGCCGTCGCTCGGCGCCAACGTCCCGAGGTGACTGCGGACGACGTCGCCGTCCTTGTGAAGCGCGGCGCCCAGGTTGACAAGCCTGAGACCGCCGCCGCCGTCCATCGTCGTCGAGAGGGACTCCGAGAAACGGCCGTCGACGAAGACCAGGCGGGCCCAGTCTTCGGCCCAGGGCACAAGCCGCTCCAGGGACGACTCCACGGACGCGTCCGGGTTGTCGTCGAACGGGTAGGTGAATGTCGCACGGGCGATCGGCGCCACGTTGGTGAACTTCCAGCGCTCATTGCCGCGCCGTTCCGTCGGAAAGCCCAACCGCTCGAACTCCGACAGCCCACGCTCGCGCACACCGCGCAGCCACGCCGACCCGTTCGCCGAGTCGCTGTCCCTCAGTGCCGCGAAGTCGGCGGCGTATCGCTCGTTTGCCGTCACCGTCTACACTCCCACGCCCACGCCCCGCTCCCGCACCCAGTCGTAGCCCTTATCTTCCAGCGTGAGCGCCAGCTCGCTGCCGCCCGACATGGCGATGGCGCCGTCGACCAGCACGTGCACGACGTCCGGGACGACGTAGCCGAGGATTCGATAGTAGTGCGTCACCAGGATGATGGATTTGTCCGGGCCCCGTCTGCGGTTGATCCCCTCGGCGACCGCTCTGAGCGCGTCGATGTCCAGGCCGGAGTCGGTCTCATCGAGTATGGCGAGCCTGGGGTCCAGGATGGCGAGCTGCAGCATCTCGCTGCGCTTCTTCTCGCCGCCGGAGAAGCCCTCGTTGACCGACCGCTTGACCAGCTCGGCGTCGATGCCGACCTCGGCGACCTTTTCCTTGTACAGCCGGTCGAACTCCCGCGCCGAGAGAGTCTCGTCGCCTCGATGCTCGTGCTGAGCGTCGAGCGCGGCCTTGATGAACTGCCTGTTCCGGACGCCGGGCAGCTCCACGGGGTACTGGAACGCCAGGAACACGCCCTCGCGGGCCCGTTGGTCCGGCTTCATGGCCAGCAGGTCCCGGCCGTCATACAGTATCGAGCCCCCGGTTACGTCGTACCCCGGCCTCCCGGCGATGACGTTGGCCAGAGTGCTCTTGCCGCTCCCGTTCGGTCCCATGATGGCGTGCACCTCGCCGAGATTGACGGTGAGGTTCACGCTCTTGAGAATATGCTGACCGTCTACGGAGACGTTCAGGTCCTTTATTTCCAGCATTCTTAAACGACTCCCCTGTGCAATTTGCCTTGGAAGCGAACCGGACGTGTGTTTGCCGCGAGATACAGCGGGTGTTTCGGTTGATTCTCACCGGTCAGTCCGAGGTGGTACGTCTTCGCCGTCAAATCGTTGTCATCGAGCATCCGTAGAACAGTCTTTCCCCTACTGAGATACAGGCCGTGATTTCCCCACGCGCATACTATTCTGTTCGCATCACGCGCATGTTTGAGGATGTGGCGGTTGTTCATCGGGCCTACCGGGTCCAAGCTTTCTTTCAGAACCTCAGGGTTCGGAGAGCGTATGGCAAATAGATTGCACACCCACAACATGCCGTATCCCCATCGCTCTGCAAAGCCCTTGCACCTCGTAACGGTCGGATCGGACTTCACCTCGTCCGCTGTACTTGGATTCAGCATGACAAATAGGCAAACGCCGTCCCGATCGGAGACCTTCGCTGTAAGCCAGTAGCGATACTTGCGATCAGACGAAAAACAGACACCGTGTATCTCAGGCGACGGCATACTCCAGCACTTTCCTTCAATCTCCCGCATCCCCTCTCCGCTCCGGAACGACGCGGCGCTTCACAACGCATCCACCGTCGACTCCGCCTCCTTCATTGCATCTATTAGCAGGCGGGCGTCCCGGATGCCGACCTCCACGTCCTTCGGGTCCAAGTCTTCTTCGTAGAAGTTGACGTGAAGCATGTTTATCAGTGCGAATCTCGTCCGATTGCCTTCGGGGTCGGGTGTCAGATCGAGCAGCCGCCTGGCGTTGACCGCGATGTCCCTGTGCGACCCGTCCGACCAGCCGTTCGCCTTGGCGACCGACTTCACGTAGTGGGCGACCGCTCCCCATGCCTTCTCGGAGGCCTGAAGCATGTCGCCCTTCTCGAACTCCTCCTCCGCATGGTCCAGGAAGACCGCGCTGATCGTCTCGTACCGCTCCGTGGTAGCCATCTATCCCACCGTCAGTCCGTTCACGACCCGTTCGTAAACGACTCCGCTTCCCTCATGGCGTCGATCAACGCGCGGGCGTGCCTGATGCCTCGCTCTACGTCCTTCAGATCCAGGTCTTCTTCGTAGAAGTTGACGTGAAGGGTGTTTATGAGGGCAAACTTGTCCCTGTTGCCGTCAGGGTCAGGCGTGCGATCGAGCAGTCTTCGGGCGTTGTTCGCGATGTCCCGGTGCGAGCCGTCCGACCAGCCGTTTGCCTTGGCGACCGACTTCACGTAGTGGGCGACCGCTCCCCATGCCTTCTCGAACTCCTCCTCCGCATGGTCGAGGAAGCGGATGCTGATTTCCTCATGTCGTGCCGTGGTGGCCATCTACCCCACGGCGCCTTCCAGGCTCACCCTCAGAAGCTGCTGCGCTTCCATCGCGAACTCGAACGGCAGCTCCTGGAAGATGCCTCGGCAGAAGCCGTTGATGATCATGTAGTGCGCCTCTTCCTCGCTGATCCCCCGCTGCATGCAGTAGAAAAGCTGGTCGTCGCTCACCTTGGAGGTCGACGCCTCGTGCTCCATGCGCGCGGAGGGGTTGCGCACCTCAATGTAGGGCACCGTGTGCGCGCCGCACTGATCGCCTACGAGCAGCGAGTCGCACTGGGTGAAGTTCGTCGCGCCGTCGGCGGACGGCAGTATCTGCACCAGCCCGCGGTAGGTGTTGTTGCCATGGCCGGCCGAAATGCCCTTGGCGACGATGGTGCTCTTCGTGTTCTTGCCGATGTGGGTCATCTTGGTGCCGGTGTCGGCCTGCTGCCGGTTGTTCACCAGCGCCACCGAGTAGAACTCGCCCACCGAGTCGTCGCCCTGGAGGATCACGCTCGGATATTTCCACGTGATGGCCGAGCCCGTCTCGACCTGCGTCCACGATATCTTCGAGTTGCGTCCGAGCGCCTTGCCGCGTTTCGTCACGAAGTTGTAGACGCCGCCATTGCCGTCCTTGTCGCCCGGGTACCAGTTCTGCAGCGTCGAGTACTTGATCTCGGCGTTGTCCATCGCGACGAGCTCCACCACGGCGGCGTGAAGCTGGTGGGTCTTGCGCATCGGCGCCGTGCAACCCTCCAGATAGCTCACGTAGGAGCCTTCGTCGGCGACGATCAGCGTTCGCTCGAACTGCCCCGTCTCCTCCGCGTTGATCCGGAAGTAGGTCATCAGCTCGATCGGGCAGCGCACGCCGGGCGGGACGTAGACGAACGAGCCGTCGCTGAACACCGCCGAGTTGAGCGTCGCATAGAAGTTGTCGCTGTACGGCACGACCGACCCCAGGTACTTCTCGACGAGATCGGGGTGTTTCTGGACCGCCTCGCTCACCGAGCAGAAGATCACACCCGAATCTTCGAGCATCTCCTTGTAGGTGGTCGCGACGGAGACGCTGTCGAAGATGGCGTCGACGGCTACGCCGGTCAGCTTCTTCTGCTCTTCGATGGGGATGCCCAGCTTGTTGAAGGTCTCCACCAGCTCGGGGTCGACCTCGTCCAGGCTCTTCGGTCCCTCGCCCTTGGAGACGGGTGCCGCGTAGTAGTGGATGTCCTGGTAGTCGATGGGGTCGAAATCGACCATCGCCCACCCGGGCTCTTCGCCGGACCGCTTGGTCCAGTGCTCGTATGCCTTGAGCCGCCAGTCGAGCAGGAACTGCGGCTCGCCCTTCTTGGCCGAGATCATGCGAACGACGTCTTCGTTCAGGCCCTTGGGCGCGATCTCGGAGTCGATCTCCGTTACGAAGCCGTACTTGTAGTCGGTGTCGAGATCCGTCGAGGTGCGCGAAATCACCCGCGGTGAGGTCAAGTGCCCTTCTCCTGACGCAACTGTTCGCGTTCCTTGAGGCCGTACATGCGCCTCTCGATACGCGCCCTATGGAGCATCGGCGCTGCTTTGGATGAACGGCCATACCGTTCTCAGCCCTGAGCAGCCGCCTCTTGTAGCCCTTTGTTGATTGATTTGGTCAAGAACTATTTTAGGAGGCCGCAGACGCCAAAGTCAAATAGCGGTCGCGCGGGTAACTGTTCAGTCTTGGGGATAGGGGCTACCCTAGCACGCCGGCGACGCCCGCCTTCGGGAACCTTGGCAGAACTTCAGACGTGGCCCAAGCCTCGGCAGCAGCGGGGCGCTATTGAGCTCCACCTCCCCACCCCTGGATTCCGGCTCGGGGGCCGGAATGACGACTACACTCTACCCGGTGGGCAGACACAGTCTACCGTCATGCCCGCGGAACCGGGCATCCAGGGGTCTGGAGAGGCATTCGCACCATCAACTCTGAATTCAAGACCGGCGGCCGGCGCGGCCGAACATAGCCGTGATATTCTCTAGTTGGTTGTCAGGCAGCCCATCCGGTAGTAGAGCACAGATGAGGTACTCGGAGATGAGGGTAAGCAACGGCATGCGTCCAGTGCATCCGGGCGAGATACTGGCTGAAGAATTAGGCGAGCTCGGCCTGTCGGCCAACGCGCTCGCCAATGCGTTGGCCGTCCCAACCAACCGCATCACGGCGATCCTCAAGGGTCAGCGTGGGGTAACTGCCGACACCGCCCTGCGCCTGTCCCGCTACTTCGGCACGACACCGCAGCTGTGGCTGAATCTCCAGAAGACGTTCGAGCTACGCGTGGCGGAGATCGAGTCGGGAAAGGCCATCGCCGACCGGGTCCAGCCCAGGGAGACAGCGCAGGTCGCCGGGCCAGAGGGAACCATGCCGACCCGGGACTAGGGCGGCGTTCGCCGCAAGTCGGCTACAGGGTGGGGCGACGATAGGGAAACGGGCGTGTCGGTCCGCAGACTTCGTCTACTCGAAGCGAAGGCGCCGGTCGCCCGCTCTACTCTTCTTTGAAGATCTCGTCTCCGCGCTGCAGGCGGACGGCGATGTTGAAAGTCTGGTTCACGGCCCTGGGTGTCGGATAGTGGGCCGCAAGAAATCTGGCTGCTCCGACCAGCACGTGCCGCGCCGCGTCCGTCCCCCTGCGCTCCTTGTACTGCTTCAGCGCCGCGTCGACGATCTGGAAGTGATGGAAGGTGGAATCCTCTCTCAGCATGGCGCGGGCCAGCACGGGGAGAACGCCGTCCGGGTCCGCGGCGGTCGTGACGTAGTCGGTTACGAGCCTCGCCGCCTGTTCGACCTGCTGCTGCGAGTCCATCGCCTCCAGAATCTTCGGGCCGACGTCGTCTCCGACCTGTGCGCCGTCCGGCTCGGGCATGCGTTGAGCGGGCATGTTCAGAAAGCGGTCGAGGTAGATGCTGATCGCCGTATCGAACACGGCGCGCAGGAGCTCGACCGATGGGGCACGCTTGAGCGCCTGGTGCAGCGCGTTGGCGGCGGTCAGGGTGTTGTGGACCGTGTCCCAGTCCCCGAACTCGTTGGAGGTGTGGAAGCGGGCCATCCTGAGAAAGGCCGCGTAGGCGACCGCGCCGCCGAGCTGCTCAGCCGACGCGCCTGCCGTGACCGCTTGACGCAACGCCTGAAGAGTCGCGGCCGGATCGTCGGCGAGTATCGTATCGACGAGGGGCTGTTCGTCGTCCCACTGTCCCTGCGAGTCGGCTCCCCGCTGCCATAGCTCCGGGAGAGCGTCGCGGGCCTCCCAGACCATCGAGGAGAGGTCGATGGGGTTGCGCCAGGAGTTGAGCTCCTCGCTGCGACGCGCCGAGGCGATACCGTGTACGAGGCTGGTGAGCACCTGGCCGGCGTGCTCCCAGCCGACGTGGTCGAGCAGCTCGAACGCCTTGTTGCAGAAGTCGACGACGTGGCCGGCGTCGAGGTAGACCCGGTCGGTCGCCGCGGCGAAGATCATGTCGGCGATCTCACGGGGGGATATGCCGAGACCGATCGCCGTGCGAAGGCAGCGCTCGGCGCCCTCCTCGTCACGGACCTCGATGAAGCCGCGGAACCATCCCTTCAGGACCTCAGGCCGGGTTTCGCCGACGGGTAGAGGATCGACCAGGAACCTGGGAGGTTTCCCGGCGCACTCAGCGGCGACCTGCCTGATGCCCTGGTAGAGGGCGAGCGGGCGGTCTTCGGAGTAGAGGCTCCCAAGCATGTTGGCCGAGCAGGTCATCATCGTCAGGGCCTGCCCCCAGCCGCGGTCGGAGTAGGTCGTGCCGAACCTGGCGCCGATCGTCAGCGGCGTCCGGTAGTCGGCCGGGGAGGAGCTGAGTCCGAGGACGGACTTGGCGATCACCAGCCGGATGTTGTGCTCCATCCCGTCTTCGAGGCGGCGGGACCACCGCTCGACGGGATCGGCCTCCGGCGGGCTGGGATCGACCCACACCTGGCCGTCGGTCACAGTTACCGGGAAGGCCCGCACGTCGTCGGCGAAGGGGTCGAAGGTGCCGCCGCTGGAGAGATCGAAACGGGCGTGATGCCAGTGGCAGGTCAGGATTCCGTTGCTGACGGTGCCCCTGTCGAGTGGGAAGCCCATGTGCGGGCATCGGTTGTCTACCGCGGCGAAGCGGTCGCCCAGAGGGAAGACGGCGATGGCGTGTCCGCCCCCTGTTACGACAGTACATCCCCGGGCCCGCACCTCTTCGACTGTCCCGGCGCTGAGCAGGCGTTCGGTCGTCGTGGTCATTGGACGCCTCCAGTGGCTTTAGAAAGGCGAGAATGTCCGCTTTGAGGATAGCGAGGATAGCACGGAACGTCGGCCCCCGGCGGGGCCCTTGAGCCCGTGGCGTCCGGTCGAAGCTGGATCGCGGAGCCCTGACGGGGGCTCACACGAGCGGGAAGTCCTGCGGCTTGGGCGGCCGGCGGCGGTCCAACCTCAGCCTGCAGTCGGCCAGCGGCAGCTCGACTCGCGATCCGCCCGCGAGGTGCGACTCGACGACCGCGAATATCATCTCGGTGCCCGCGCGGGCGACGCGCACGCCGCCCCGCGGCGGCTCGCCGGTGTCGAGGGAGTGGACCAGGTCCTCGACCATGCGGACCGTGGAGCTGGCGGGCTCGAACGACAGCGGCTCCCGGTGTTCCGGCCCGCCGTCGAACCTGCGCAGAGTCCACGCTGCCCCGTTGCCCACGACCGACAGCATTCCCCGCTCGCAGACCACGTCGAGCTCGAACTCGCCCCGCCCCGACAGCAGCGAGAACGCCGTGACCCCGTTGTCGAACTGGACTACCGCGTTCGCCCTGGGGTCCTCCCGCATCGCGTCGCCGTCGAAGACCTCGTCGGCGTTCGTGATTTGGCCCTGCACCCACACGGCGGGCCGATCGTTGTTGAGCCACATCAGCAGATCGAAGAAGTGGCTGTCCACCTCGAACAGCGCGCCCCGGTGGTGGGAGACAAGCGTCTTCAGCTCCCCAAGCTCGCCGCTGTTCGCGATCTCCTTGACCTTGTCGTAGCCGGGGTCCCAGCGGCGCTGCGTGCCCAAGTTGAACGCAACGCCGTTCCGCTCGACCGCCTCGACGATGGCGTCGGCTTCCTGCATCGTCGAGGACAGCGCCTTCTCCGCGTATATCGCCCTGACGCCATGCTCGGCGGCGTAGACGACTCTCTCGGCCCGCTGCTCCGGCTGCGAGCCGATGACGACCAGGTCCGGCCGCTCGCGGTCGATCAGCTCGCGGTAGTCTGCGTACTGGCGCTCCGGCGGAATGCCGTTACGCTCGCCGACCCATTGCCTGGCCCCTGCCCTGCCGCTGGAGCAGGCGACGATGCGCAGCCTGTCGCACGCCCGCAGCGTCTCGCCGTGGCGGTAGGGGCGGATGATCGTATATTCGTCCAGAGCGTCGTCCACAACGGGCTCGGTCATGTGCCCGCAGCCGATGAACGCGGCGCTGTATGTCTTCATGGCGTTCTCCGTCGGGCTTCGAAGCTGTCCTGCGCGCTGCCCAGTAGGTCGAGCATGAGCCGCTTTGCGCCGTCGGCGTCCACGCCGAGCGCGACGTCCACGCCGCCCTGGCCGTAGCTCGCGGTCGTCTTGCCGTAGAGGTCCGCGTCTTCGGTCTCGACGGCGATCGACGCCCTCCGGAAGCGGAACAGGTCGGGACGCAGCGCCGCGGCGACGGCGAGCGGGTCGCACAGGTCGTACCGCTCGCGGTCCAGGTGGCCGTCGAACCAGTTGCGGAGCACCCTTCGCGCCAGCAGCGCCGCCCTGGAGGTCCCCGTGACCCACGGCAGGTCGCCGCGTCCCACGGTCGCCATGCCGCACACGTCCAGCGGGACCAGTGTCACGGGCGCGCCCGACTCGAAGACCTCGGCGGCGGCGGTGGGATCGTTGTACGTGTTGAACTCGGCGTGCGCCGTGACGTTTCCCGGCGTCTCGACCGCGCCGCCCATGACGACGATGCGCTCCACCTGATCGGCGAGCCGCGGCGACCTGCGGAGCGCGCGGGCCACGTTGGTGAGCGGCCCGAGCGCGATCACGGTCAGGCGCTCCCGGCCGGACTCCGCCAGCTCGACGAGCAGGTCGGCGGCCCGGAGCGGGTACGGCCCGGAGCGCGGAGAGGGCAGCCGGACTCCCAGCCCCGCGGGGCCGTGATAGTAGTAGCCGTAGTGGTACCGGCCCCTCATCGGCCGGGCGGCGCCCCGAGCAACCGGTATGCCTTCGCCTACGACGGCGCTCTTCACGTCGACGCCGACGTACTCCAGGACTCGAAGGGTGTTCCGCGTCGTGTCCTTCAGCGTCGCGTTGCCCCCGACCGTGGTGACGCCCTCGATCCGCAGATCGGGGGCATTGAGCGCCATCAGGATCGCCAGGGCGTCGTCGGTCCCGGGGTCTACGTCCAGTACGACTCTCATTTGTGGCGGTTCCCTCCGGACGGGCCGGTCGGCTCGGCAGCCACTATAATAGCCGTCTGAGAAAGGAGCAGCCATGCCCATACTGAGAAAATCGGACGTCGAGATGAGCGAGATCGCCCCCGGCGTCGAGCGGTGGGAGATCGTCAACGGAGAGCTTGGCACCGAGTCGCTTACCGTGGCGGACCTCACGATCGCTCCGGGATCGAGGGCGCCGACGCACACCCATCCCACCGAGGAGGCTATGTTGATCGTAGGAGGCGAGCTGGAAGCCGTGCTCGGAGACGAGGTGATCACCGTCGGGGCGGGAGAGACCGTGCTCGCGCCGGCGGGCGTCAAACACGGGTTCGTCAACAGGTCCGGATCGGACGCCAGGGTCTTGGGAATCTTCCCGACGCCAAAGGTAGAGCGGACGCTCGTCGACTAGCGGCGGCGGATGGCGAAAAGCCCACCGTGGCAATTGTGAATTTTCCCACTTGCGTGCCCATATGCCCTATGCTATAGTCCGCGCCATGAGCGCTGGGCGCTGGTCGTCTCATGCTTGACGAGTACTTCCGCCAGTACGGCCTAGTCGCCATCTTCGTTGCGCTCGCGGTCGCTGTCCCCACCGGCATGCTCCTGGCCTCTTGGGCGTTCTCCGTTCTGAAGGTGCGCCCAAACAAGCCGAACCCGATCAAGCAGAGCATCTACGAGTGCGGGTTCGAAACGCTGTCGGGGACGTGGAACCAGTTCAACTTCCGGTTCTACACCTTCGCCCTCATCTTCGTCATCTTCGACGTCGAGGTCGTCTTCCTGTTCCCCTGGGCGGCGAGCTTCGGGGTCATGTCCCTGGAGTTCGGCATATTCACGATAGTCGAGATGGCCGTCTTCATCGCTATCCTGCTCGTCGGCTGGCTGTACGCCTGGCGTAAGGGATCATTGGAGTGGAGCTAATGGCCGACGAAACATCCAACCAGCTGCGAGTCCCGCTGCACGCGACGACGTGGGACGTGGACCGCGCCGAGGGCGCGGTCGTCAACGATCTGAAGGCCACCCACACAACGCCGCTCGCCGAGCCGCTCGTGCAGGTGCCCGACGACCTGCAGCGCAACATAGCCATCAGCTCGGTGGACGCCCTGGTGAATTGGAGCAGGAAGGCCGCGCTGTGGCCCCTCTCCTTCGGCCTCGCCTGCTGCGCCTTCGAGATGATGGCCAGCGCCATGCCGCGGTTCGACCTGGCGCGGTTCGGCGGAGAGGTCTTCCGAGCGTCGCCCAGGCAGGCGGACCTGATGATCGTCGCCGGCACGGTGACCTGGAAGATGGCGCCCGCCATCCAGCGCGTCTTCGAGCAGATGGCCGAGCCCAGGTGGGTGATCTCCATGGGCGTCTGCGCGACCAGCGGCGGCCCGTACTACGAGTCGTACAGCGTGGTCCCCGGCGTCAACCACATCGTGCCCGTCGACGTGTACGTCCCCGGCTGCCCGCCGCGCCCCGACGCGCTGCTGTACGGCATCATGCAGCTCCA
Source organism: Dehalococcoidia bacterium (assembly GCA_965261815.1). GTDB lineage: Bacteria > Chloroflexota > Dehalococcoidia > Lucifugimonadales > CAZENU01 > CAZENU01. Next base: position 376,878 of record CBDHDR010000002.1, on the reverse strand, counting down.
CGAGAAGATCAAGCGCTACTCCCTCAGGGGCACGGTCGCCGGCGAGTGATGACCACCGAGCTCGGCGCCGCCCGTCTTGCGGCACAGATCGAGGGCGCCCTTCCGGACGCCGTTCTCGAACACGACGAGCGCGACGTCTGGGTGCGCCCGGAGTCGATCGAAGCGGTCGCGCGCGTTCTCAAGGACGACCCGGAGCTCGACTTCGCGTGCCTTGTATCGATTACGGCCGTCGACTATATCGAGTACTTTGAGGTCGTCTACCACCTGCTGTCGATGCGGCGTAACCGGAGAGCCGTCGTGAAGACAAAGTGCTACGACCGGGAGGAGCCGTCGCTCCCGTCCGTCGTCTCCGTGTGGCGGGGCGCCGACCTGCAGGAGCGCGAGATCTGGGACCTCATGGGCGTGCGGTTCGAAGGTCATCCGAACATGAAGAGGATCCTGCTCTGGGAGGACTTCCCGGGCCACCCGCTTCGCAAGGACTTCCTGAGATAGCCGCAATGGCAATCGAGACCAAACCGATAACGATCAATCTCGGGCCGCAGCACCCTTCGACGCACGGCGTGTTCCGCCTCAGGGTGACGTTCGACGGCGAGACGGTCGTCGACGTGGAGCCCGTCTTCGGCTACCTCCACCGGGGCACGGAGAAGCTGACCGAGGAGCGCAGCTACGTCCAGATAGTCACGCTCACCGACCGGCTCGACTACACGTCGAGCATGACGAACAACCAGGCGTACGTCCGCGCCGTGGAGAAGCTGGCGGGCTTGGAAGTGCCCGAGCGCGGGATGTACATGCGCGTGATCGCCGCGGAGCTGCAGCGCATCGCCAGCCACCTGATCTCCACCGGCTTCTTCCTGCAGGAGCTCGGCACCTTCGTCACGCTGCTGATGTACTGCTTCCGCGAGCGCGAGCGGGTCCTCGACCTGTTCGAGATGCTCTGCGGCGCCAGAATTACCGTCTCGTACATGCGGCCGGGCGGGGTCTTCCAGGACGCGCCAGCCGACTTCTGGCCGGCCCTGGAGGCGTTCCTGCAGGACATGCCGGGCTACATCGACGACCTGGAGGGGCTGATCAGCGGCAACGAGATCGTGCTCGCCAGGACGCGCGACGTCGGTGTACTATCGCCCGAGCTGGCTATCGACTCCTCGGTAACCGGGCCCAATCTCAGGGGCAGCGGCGTGCAGTGGGACCTCCGTGTGGCGGACCCGTACGACGTGTACGACCGGGTCGACTTCGAGGTCCCGATCGGCTCCCGCGGCGATTCGTTCGACCGCTATCTCGTCCGGATCCAGGAGATGCGCCAGAGCGTGCGTATTGTCGAGCAGTGCGTGGCCCAGATGCCGAAAGAAGGGCCGGTCAGGACCGCCGCGCCGTACTTCATTCGTCCTCCCGCCGGGGATGCCTACGCGGCCGTCGAGGCGCCCCGCGGCGAGCTCGGCTTCTACATCGTGAGCGAAGGCGGCATATCACCATACAGGTGCAAGATACGCGCGCCGTCCTACATCAACCTGACGGTGCTGCGGGACGTGCTCATCGGGTGGAAGATTGCCGACCTGATCGTTATATTCGGCAGTATCGACGTCAACATGGGCGAAGTGGACAGGTAGAAAGGGGACGACGCTGGGCTTTCTGAGCATCCTGGAGTTCTTGAGGGACAACCTGCCGGCCCCCATCGACGGGCTGGCCTACCCCATCGCGGGCGTCGCCCTGGCGTTCCTCGTAATCAACGCGATTGTGATGACCACCGCCCTCTACACCTGGTTCGAGCGGCGAATGCTCGGCCGCTTCCAGGCGAGGCTCGGGCCCAACCGGTGGGGACCGTTCGGGCTGTTGCAGCCGCTGGCCGACGTGCTCAAGCTGATCGCGAAAGAGGACATCATCCCGGACACGGCCGACAAGCCAGCGTTCACCGTCGCCCCGATAATGCTCCTCGTCCCGATGTTTCTCGTCTTCGCGGTGATCCCCCTGGGATCGGACAGCTTCCTCGGAAGTCTTAACGTCGGCGTCCTGTTCATCGTGGGCGTAACCGGCCTCACCAGCCTGGCGATCTTCACGGCCGGCTGGGCGTCGCGCAACAAGTTCGCGATGTTCGGCGCGATGCGCGCCGTGGCGATGCTCATCAGCTACGAGGTGCCGATGGCCCTAGCGTTGACCGGGGTCGTCGTGCTCGCCGGGTCGATGTCGCTGGTCGGCATCGTGGAGGCCCAGGGCGTGCCGTACCTGCTGGTGCAGCCGCTCGGCTTCTTCGTGTTCATGACCGCCGCGGCGGCCGAGATGAGCCGGGCCCCGTTCGACATGATCGAGGCGGAGTCGGAGCTGGGCGGCGGCTACGTCACCGAGTACGCGGGCATCAAGTTCGCCATCCTACAGCTCGCCGAGTTCATGGCGCCGCTGGCGACCGCGGCCGTGGCGACCGTCCTGTTCCTCGGCGGGACACGCGGCTTCGACCCGATACCCGGGCCGGTCTGGTTCATCGCCAAGGCGTTTGTACTGGTGTTTCTGATGCTGTGGATCAGGGCCACCTGGCCGCGGCTGAGGGTGGACCAGATCATGGGCTTCGCCTGGAAGGCGCTGCTCCCCCTCGCGCTCGTGAACATGTTCGTGGTCGCCATCGAGCTCGTGGTGCTCCAGGACTCCGAGAGCGGCGCGATAACCAGCGGCGATCTGTGGACGATGGCGGCGGTCAACTGGGTGCTCGCGATCGTGGCGGTCTTCGTGACGGCGAACGTCCTCGGACAGCGGCGGCTGAGGCCGGAGACGCCGGTGCCGTCGCCCCTTGCCAACATGGCGGCGGAGGCTGACTAGCATGTACGGAACCGGACTGGCCAAAGGTCTCACGATAACGCTCAAGAACCTAGTGTTGCCCGGAAGGTTCTTCACCGTTCACCAGTACCCGAACCGGCGGATCGGCCCTCTGGGTCTCGCCAAGGCGTCGGACACGAACGTGTTCGGCTACGTGCTCAAGAACCCCGGCCGGACCATCAAGTCGCTTCTCGGCCTCGTGGACGTTGAGGACCACGACCCGCGCCACTCGCGCTTCCGTGGCCAGGAGTTCACCTTCTACGAGCAGCGGTGCACCGGCTGCGCAAGCTGCGCCAAGTACTGCCCGCTGGGGATCATCAAGATCGTCACCAACCGCAGCGGCGAGGCGATGCAGGAGGGGGAGAAGTACGGCCTGGAGGTCTTCGACATAGACATCGGCCGCTGCATGTTCTGCGGACTCTGCGTGGAGGCCTGCCCGTACGACGCGCTGCACATGGGCAGCGGCTTCGAAGAGGGCGACTACGAGCGCCAGAAGCTCGTTATCGACATCGACCGGCTTCGGGAGGCCCCGAAGCGCCCGAGCACCTGGTTCCGGCCGCAGCTCGAGGCCAGGGGATACGACCCCTCGGCCGGCGAAGAGCTCCCCTGGCAGGACGTGGGGCGCCACGAGCGGCCCACGACGGACGAGCAGTCGGAAAGGTGGGCCAGGCGATGACCCCGGGCGGAGGGACCGAGTCCCACATCGCCGTCGATATCGCCTTCTGGGTGATCGCGGTTTCGACCATCGTCGCGGCCATTGCCGTGGTGCATCTCAGAGACCTGTTCCGCGCGGCCATGTTCCTGGTCGTGTCCTTCCTCGGCGTCGCGGCGATGTTCGTCCTGCTGCGAGCCGAGTTCCTAGCAGTCGTCCAGATTCTCATCTACGTCGGCGCCATCTCCGTGCTGATCCTGTTCGCGGTCCTCATGACCAAGGACGTCGAGCGCGGCAGCCCGTCCAACCGGCTGAGGCTGCCGGCCGGGATACTGGCTGCGCTGTTCGTGCTCGCCGCCTCCTTCGTCGCCATTACCACGGAGTGGAACCTGATCGACGACGCGATTGGAGGCACGGGCTCCGGCGAGCTCGTGCGCATCACCGGCGAACCCCTCGACGCCGCCGGCACCGCGGAGGTCAAGGCCGAGGTCGCCAAGGTGTACTCCAACACCATACCGAAGGTGGCCGAGCTGCTGCTGCGAGACTACGTCCTCGCCTTCGAGGTGGCTTCGGTGTTGCTGCTGGCGGCCGTGATCGGCTCGCTGGTCCTGGTAAGGCAGCGGTGAGCGCATGAACCTCGAGAGCTTCCTCATAGTAGGCGCCGTCCTGTTCGCCATCGGCCTGTACGGCGCGCTGTCGAACCGCAACGCCATCACGGTGCTGATGAGCCTTGAGCTCATGTTCAACGCCGTCAACGTCACGGCGGTCGCGCTATCCCGGTACGTCGTGCCCGCCAGACTGGTCTCCGACGACGGTGTCGTTCCGTTGCTGCTGACCGGACAGATATTCGCCGTCTTCATCATCACCGTCGCGGCCGCCGAGGTGGCCCTTGGAGTGGCCATCGTCATAGCGGTCTACCGCAGCAGAGAGACCGTATTCGTGACCGACGCCTCCCAGATGAGACACTGACGGCCAAGCCCAACGACACGACAACGAGGTACGCGCCCATGTGGGTCGACTACCGAAAAGCACCCAATCTGATGATCGCCGAGATGTGGAAGGACGCCCTGGAGGGAGAGGGGCTGCCGACCAAGATTCTGCCGGAGGGCGACATTCTCTCGTGGGCGGAGCGGGTCCCGTTCCGCATCCTCGTGCCCAAGGGCCGGGAGCACGTCGCGGACGAGATCCTGAGAAAGCTCTAGATGATTAACGAGACCGCCATCTGGCTCATCCTCCTGCTGCCGCTGGCGTCGTTCGCCGTCAACGCGCTCGCGGTGCGCCCCCTGCTGGGCAAGGATTCCGAGGTCGCCGCGTATTCGACCATCGGCTCGCTCGCGATAGGGTTCGCCCTGTCCTTATGGGCGCTCGCCAGCGTCATAAACGCGGCGGACAGGCTGACGTTCGAGCCGCGCTCCTGGCTGGACGTCGGCAACCTCGAGATCAACTTCGGCATCCTGATGGACCCGTTGACCGCGGTGATGCTCGTGGTCGTCACCGGCGTCAGCCTGATGGTGCAGGTCTACTCCACCGGCTACATGAAGGGCGACCCGGGCTACGTCCGGTACTTCGCCTTCATGTCGCTGTTCAGCGCCTCGATGGTCGGGCTCGTGCTCGCCAGCAACATCGTGCAGCTCTACATCTTCTGGGAGCTGGTCGGCCTCTGCTCCTACCTGCTGATCGGGTTCTGGTACGAGCGCCCGGCCGCCGCCGCCGCCGCCAAGAAGGCGTTCATAATGACCAGGCTGGGCGACTTCGGGTTCCTGCTCGCCATCCTGTACCTGGTCTCCAAAGGCGACAGCTTCACCGACGCCGGCTTCAACCCCCTGGAGATCACGGACGTATACAAGGCCGTAGCGATGGGCGGCGTGCTCACCACCGCCGCCGCGAGCTGGATCGCCATCGGCATATTCGCCGGAGCGGTCGGAAAGTCGGCGCAGTTCCCGCTTCACACCTGGCTGCCCGACGCGATGGAAGGCCCGACGCCCGTCAGCGCCCTGATACACGCTGCGACCATGGTCGCAGCCGGGGTATTCCTGGTCGCCCGCTTCTTCCCGATATTCGAGCTCTCCAACGTCGCGATGGACACCGTCGCCCTGATCGGCGGAGGCACAGCCCTGTTCGCGGCGTCCATGGGACTGGTCTCGAACGACATCAAGCGCGTCCTGGCCTACTCGACCATGAGCCAGCTCGGCTTCATGATGCTCGCGCTCGGCGTGGGCGCCTACGGGCCGGCCATCTTCCACCTGTTCACGCACGCCTTCTTCAAAGCGCTGCTGTTCCTCGGGGCGGGCAGCGTCAACCACGCGAGCGGCACGTTCGACATGCGCCACATGGGGGGGCTGCGCCGGCACATGCCGTGGACGTTCGCCACGTTCCTCATAGCGGGGCTCAGCCTCGCCGGGATATTCCCGCTGGCGGGCTTCTGGAGCAAGGACGAGCTCCTGGCGCACGCATTCGGCGGCGGGGGCGTGGCCCAGGTGGTCTTCTGGCTCGGGATCGCCGCTGCGTTCATGACCGCCTTCTACATCTTCCGCGCCATCTTCATGACGTTCACGGGCGAGTTCCGCGGCGGCGCCGACGCGGAGGCGGACCCGGCGCCGGGCGCAGCGGTACATCTCGGAGAGTCGCCGCGATCGATGGTGTGGCCGCTGGCGATTCTGGCCGTGCCTGCGGTACTGGCCGGCTTCGTAAACCCGGTCTTCAACCTGGGCGTCGTTCCGGTCCACTGGCTCTCCGACTTCCTGAGCCACGGCCCGGTGCACGTCGAGGCCGAGAAGTTCGACTGGACCGTCGCCGCGCTCTCGACGGCCGTGGCCGTGGCCGGCGTCCTGTTGGCATTCGTGATGTACGGGCGGCCCCGCGTATCGGTCGACCGCACCGGCAAGCTGCTCCGGCCGGCGCACGTGCTCCTCACTCGAAAGTACTACTTCGACGAGGCGTACGAACGCTATCTGGTCGTCTCGGCTTTCTACGACGGCGTAGCCAGATTCCTCGACTGGCTCGACAAGACCATCGTCGACGGCTTCGTCCGTCTCGTGGACCGCCTTGCGAAGAGCGGCGGCAGGGCGGTCGCCCAGCTCCACAGCGGCCAGCTACAGGGCTACGGAATCGCGGTCTCCGTGGGAGTGCTGGGCATCTTCGGCGTCTATTTCCTGTTCAGGTAGGATCTCTGACTTGGAATTCTCAGGCTGGCTTACGGCGGTAGTGTTCACGCCCCTGGCGGGGGCGCTGATCATACTCGTCCTCGCCCGGACGGACACCCAGACTCGGGTTGTCGCGGGCGCGGCCGTGGTCGTCAATCTCCTGCTCAGCATCCTCGTATTCGTGCTGTACGATCTGGGGCGCGGCGGCACGCAGCTCGTCGACAGGACGGAGTCCTGGATCCCGTTCGCCGACCTGACCGCCACCGGCGAGGCCCAGATACAGTACTTCCTGGGCGTCGACGGCCTCAGCGCCCCGATGGTGCTGCTCACCGGCCTCATAGGCGCGGCCGCCGTCTTCGCCTCGTGGAGCGTGAAGCACCGCGTGCGCGAGTACTTCATCTGGCTCCTCGTGTTGCAGACCGCGGTGATGGGCGTCTTTACGGCCCTCGACTTCCTGCTCTTCTTCCTCTTCTGGGAAATCGAGCTGGTGCCGATGTACTTCCTGATCGCTGTCTGGGGCAGCGGCCGCAAAGAGTACTCGGCGATGAAGTTCCTGATATTCACCTTCCTCGGCAGCGCATTCATGCTTGTCGGGATCCTGGCGCTCTTCTTCTCGACCGGCACCTTCGACATGACCGCGCTGCCGAGCGCGATAGCCGGGGGCGAGCTGATAGCGCCCGCCGCCGTGATCTTCTCGCTGCTGTTCGTCGCCTTCGCGGTCAAGCTGCCGGTGTGGCCGTTCCACACGTGGCTGCCCGACGCGCACACGGACGCTCCCACGGCCGTCAGCGTCATGCTGGCGGGCGTGCTGCTGAAGATGGGCGGGTATGGAATGATCCGCGTATCGGGGTACATGTTCCCGGAGGTGATCGTCGACGCCGCCTGGATACTCGCCTCCCTGGGCGTGATCAACGTCATCTACGGCGCCGTCGTCACGTTGCGCCAGACCGATCTGAAGAGGCTCGTCGCCTTCAGCAGCATCAGCCACATGGGCTACGTGCTGATCGGGATATCCTCCGTAGCGGGCGTGGCCGGCTCCGTTTCGTCCACGGGCCTGACGGGCGCGGCCATGCAGATGTTCACCCACGGCACGATCACCGGCCTGCTCTTCCTGCTCGTCGGCCTCGTCTACGAAAAGGCGCACACCCGGCACATTCCGGACCTCGGCGGCATCGCCTCGCGCATGCCGGTCCTCGCGGCCCTGTTCCTGCTGGCCGGACTGGCGTCGCTCGGTCTGCCCGGGACGAGCGGCTTCGTCTCCGAGATACTGGTGTTCCTGGGCACTTTCGAGGTCTGGGCGTGGCCGACCGCGGTTAGCGCGTTCGGCATCGTCATAACCGCGGGCTACATACTGTGGGCCGTCCAGCGGTCCTTCTTCGGGCCGGCCAACAGCCGCTTCGCCGGCATATCCGACGCGACCCCGCTGGAGATGCTCCCGGCGGTGGTGCTCGTAATCGTAATCGTCGGAGTGGGCGTCTATCCGTCGGTCGTCAGCGACTTCTTCGAGGCGGGAGTAGAGCCGATCACGCAGTTCATCCAGGCCGAGGGCGGGCTGGCCCTCGCTAACGTCAAATGACCTTCCACGACCTCTACCTGCTGTCGCCCGAGCTGAGCGTTGCCGGACTGGCGGCGCTGCTGCTCGTGCTCGACCTGCTGGTGACGCGCAAGGGCGCGCTCGCGGCGCTCGCCGCCGTCGGACTTGCCCTCCCACTGGCCTTCAGCGTCGCGCTCTGGTTCGAGCTCGGCGAGGCCGGCGCCGTGGACAACACCGGCATACTCGCGGACACGCTGGCGGTCGACCGGTTCGCGCTCTTCTTCAAGTTCCTGTTCCTCGGCGTCGCGGCAGCCGTCATACTGGTTTCCATAGACTACGCTCGGAGGTTCGAGCGTTACAGGACCGAGTTCTACGCGCTCCTGCTGTTCTCGGTCAGCGGCATGATGCTGCTTGCCTCGTCCGTCGAGCTGATAACGCTCTACATCTCCCTGGAGCTGACGGCGCTTCCGGTGGCCGCTCTGGCCGCGTTCAACCGCGACGGCCGCTCGTCCGAGGCGGGCATGAAGTTCCTGATCCTGAGCGCGATCAGCTCCGCGGTGCTGCTGTACGGGATGGTGCTCGTGTACGGCTTCACCGGCGCCACCGTGCTCGACGACATCGGTGCCAGGATCGGCCAGATCGGCTTGAGCGAGAGCGAGCCCTTCGGGAGCTACGCGCTGCTCTTCGGGATCGTGCTGATCATCGCCGGATTCGGGTTCAAGATCACGGCCGTGCCGTTCCAGATGTGGGCGCCCGACGTCTACGAGGGATCGCCGACGCCGGTGACGGCGTTCCTGTCGGTGGCCAGCAAGGCGGCCGGGTTCGCGGTCGTGCTGCGGGTCTTCTACGTAGCGTTCCCGATGGACATCGTGAGCATCGAGTGGAGCGCCATCTTCGCCGTGCTGGCGGCGCTGTCGATGACGGTGGGCAACTTCGCCGCGATCGCGCAGAGCAACATCAAGCGGATGCTCGCCTACAGCACGGTGGCGCACGCCGGATATCTCATGGTCGGCCTGGCCGCCGTCGCCGCCCGCGGGCCGGAGGGCCAGGACGCGCTCGGCCCGTCGGGCCTGCTGTTCTATCTCGGCGGCTACGCCCTGATGAACATCGCCGCCTTCTCGGCCGTGATAGCCATCTCCGACCGGATCGGGAGCGACCGGATCGACGACTACGCGGGAATGAGCAAGCGCGCGCCCTACCTGGCCGGCGTGCTGGCCTTCGCCATGGTCTCCCTCACCGGAGTGCCGCCCACCGTCGGCTTCATGGTCAAGGTCTACATGTTCGGCGCCGCCGTCAACCACGACCTCGCCTGGCTCGCCATATTCGGCGTCGTCAACAGCGTCGTGTCGGCCTACTACTACGTGCGCGTGATCAAGGTGATGTACCTGTCGCCCCCGCCGACGGAGGAACGCCTGACTTCCGGCCTTCCGCTGAGGCTCTCCGTCCTCGTGGCCACGGCCGGAGTGCTGTTCTTCGGCGTGTACCCGGCGCCTCTGCTCGATTTCGCCAGGACGGCGGCGAAAGTACTGCTGGCGGTTTCCTGACGATATGGGCCAACAGCGGCTGGTCGGGCTCGTCTACAACGCCCTCGTCCCGGAGGCCAGGGCGCTGGTCGAGTCGCTTCGAGACGCGCTCGGGGCGACGTACTATATCTGGACCTCCCCCGCCGAGCCGATGGAGGTCGCCGATCGCACTCTCTCCCGGACAGACGTCGTCGTCACCGCCGGCGGCGACGGCACCATCCTCAGAGCCGTCCGGGTCGCGGCGCCGCACGCGGTGCCCATCGTGGGAGTCAACCTCGGCCGCGTCGGATTCATGACCGAGCTCGCCGTTGCCGAGGCGGCCGACAAAATACCCGCCTACGTCGAAGGAGACCACCGCGTCGAGGTCAGGATGATGCTCCAGGCGTCGCTCCTGAAATCCTCCGGAGAGACCGTCATTCAGGTACACGCGCTCAACGACGTGGTAGTCAGCCGCGGAGCCGTCCCCCGGCTGCTGGACATCGACGTGAACATCAGCGGCGTTCCTCTGACCACGTATCGGGCCGACGGGGTGATAGTCTCCACCGCGACCGGCAGTACCGGCTACGCCCTGGCGGCGGGCGGCCCGACGCTGTACCCGGAGGCGCGCGAGATACTGATCCAACCCGTCGCCGCGCACATGGGACTGCAGACCGGCCTGATCGTTCCGGAGGACTCTGTGATCGAGCTCGCGGTAGGCTCCGACGACGCCGGCCTCAGCGTCGATTCGTTCACCGACGCCAGGCTTGGCCGCGGCGACCGGGTCGTCGTGCGCCGCAGTCCGCACGAGGCGCGCTTCCTGCGGGCGGGCCCGCCCTCCAGCTTTTACGGCACGGTTACGCAACGCCTCGGCGTGCTCCATCGGCCCTCGGGCCGGGCCTGACGTTGGGAGACCTGCGCGAACACCGCGTTTCCGGCGAGGTCGTCTTCGAGGGCCGAGTCGTCGGCGTCAGGGTGGACACTGCCTCGCTGCCGGGCGGCGCGATTGCCCGCCGCGAGGTCGTCGAGCACCCGCCGTCGGTCGTCGTGGTGCCCATCGATTCGAACGGCGACATGGTAATGGTGCGCCAGTTCAGATACCCGGTCGGCGAGACGCTCGTCGAGGCCCCCGCCGGCTCGGTCGAAGATGGCGAGCTTCCGGAGCAGTCCGCGCAGCGCGAGCTCCAGGAGGAGATAGGCTACCGGGCGGAATCGCTGGAACGACTGGGCAGCTTCTGGATGAGCCCCGGCTACTGCACGGAGTTGATGCACGCCTTCGTCGCCCGCGGTCTGTCGCCCAGCACGCTGGACCCGGACGACGACGAGAACATCGAGGTCGTCCGAAGGCCGCTCTCCGAGGCCCGCGCGCTGATCGAGCGCGGCGAGGTACGCGACGCTAAGACCATCGCCGCCCTGCTGATGCTGGAAGCCCGGGCAACCGACTAGCCCTTCGCTTCCCCGAGCGCGGCCCGCGCCCGAACGGCTCGCTCGCATCGAGTACAATGCCGGCGTCCGTAGGCAAGGAGGCGTGAATGGACACGCCCTGGGTATACGTTCTCTGGGGATGCGCGGCGTACCTGCTCGGCTCCGTGTCGTTCGGCGACATCGTCGCGCGGCTGGCCGGGGTTCGGATACGAGACCTTGGCACCGGCAACCCCGGCACGGCGAACGTGTTCCGTGAGCTGGGGGCGCGCTACTCGGCCGCGGTGTTCGCGCTGGATCTCGCCAAGGGCATAGCCGCGACGCTGCCTGCGTTCCTGCTCGACCTGCCGGTCTGGGCGGGGCTTGCCGGCACCGTCGGCGTGATGGTCGGGCACTTCTTGCCGGTCTTCTGGAAGTTCCGCGGCGGCACCGGCCTGGTGGTTGCCATGGGCGCAGCCATCGGCCTGATGCCGCTGGGCGCCCTGATGGCGGCACCGGTCGCCGCCATCGTGTTCCTGCTGACCAGGGACTCGGGCTTCCTCGGCGGGGCGTTCTTCGTTGCGGCGGCCCCGGCGGGCTGGCTCGTGCACAAGGACCCCGCAGCCGCCGCGATCGTCTTCGTCGCGGGCGTCGCCGTGTTCGTCAAGAGCCGGGTGCAGTATCATTGGGGCGGAGGCAGACTATAGACCGCGCGTGTCCCGGGATGGCCGGCGGGCCGTCTCCGGCGGACGGAGCACCGGTGAACGTCGGGCCTTGGACGACGGGGAGAGTAGCAGCATGAAAGAACGTCACGGCTGGGTACTGGCAACATTCCTGCAGCGTTTGGCCGCCTATCTGATCGACTCCGTGCTCTCCCACCTGCCTCTGACGATCGCGATCGTTGCTCTGGTCGCCGCTGTTCTCGTGGCCGTGGGGGGCAGCGATGGGGAGACGCTGGAGGACGACGGGGGCGTACTCCTCATCGTGTTGATAGCGGTCGCGCTGGCAAGCCTGGCCCTGCTGGTTGGTTATTTCGTCTGGTGGCTGTTGGCGCTGCGGGGAGGTCAGACTCCCGGTAAACAGCTCGTTGGCATTCGTGTGCTAAGGGACGACGGCTCGCCATCGGACTGGGTCCACACGTTCCTGCGAGAGTTCGTGATCAAGTGGCTGCTGGGCGGTTTCCTTTCGGGCATGACGGGAGGCATTTACTTTGTCGTGGACCACCTGTGGCCCCTGTTCGACGGGAACAGACAGGCGCTGCACGACAAGATGGTGAGCACGCTGGTAGTGCAGGACCGGCGCTGAGGCCGGCGCTGCCGCGCAACGCCTCGGCCTCGGACTCCCAAGCCGCCGTGGAACAGGTGATGGGACGAGTGCCCCCAGGCCTCTGGATGCCCGCTTTCGAAGACCTTTGCACAACCGTCCTTCCCGCGAAGGCGGGAATCCAGGGTTGGGGGCTCCCTGCTAGGAATGCTAGGCATCTCCGCCACGCTGTCTCCCGCAACGGGAGTTACGCAAAGGTCTCCTTTCGCGTGCATGACGGCGGTCTATGATCGCCCGCGAGCACAATGTAGTCGTCATTCCGGCCTCCGAGCCGGAATCCAGGGGTGGGGACGCCGAGCTCAATAGCGACCCGTTGGCCGAAACTGGTCACACCTCCGGCGTTGTGCCAGGGTCTCCAAGGGCGGGCGCTGCCGGCGTTCCACGACCGCCCCTCTCACCGGACCTCAACAGCCGCCCAGGCGCCGTGCGTGTTGCGGCGCCATCCACGGCTCGCTTATCATGGAGCCTCACCGGGAGTTCCGCTGGGCCTCCCGGCGTCTCGTCAGCAGACGATCGCGGGAGCGGATGGGTCCCGGTGGGCTTCGCGGACTTCAAATCCGTTGGCCCCGGCCCTTCGGTCGGGGTGGTGGGTTCGACTCCCTCGCGCTCCCGCCATGCCAAGGCCGTTGCAGATACGCGTTACCAAGCGTGGAGCGCGACGGTATACCATTCAGGCACGAACATCTTGCAGGAGGTCACGACATCCAGCAACGTCGTCGTCTCCTCTCGTCGACAGGGTCAACCTGACGCTGCGGGTTGGGAGTTATGAATTCAGTACAATTACGTCGGAAAATGTGGGCCTGGCAGGATTGGGACTGCTATACGATCTACAGAATTATCCCGCCACAGTACCACCTAGGGATACTCTGAATAACCCATCAGCACAGCTTAATTTCCTATGTGTGGAGCTGCAGTCCACGGACTTATTCAGACCATCCCTAGAGTACCGCAGCTTGTCTCGTTACGGGGCCGTCGGGAAGAAGTAGTCCAGCCTCCGCGCAAGCAAATGCCCTGCATGCTGGGGCAAGCCAAGGATAACCGTGTCTCCCGTGCAGACCTGATACACGAGGTCTAGCCTCTCGATGCTGGCTCCCCTGGTCTGCTCGGGTACTTCGACGATCCTGAGCCCAAGAACACACCGCTTCTCGTCCCCGTGGTCTGAGGCGTCACAGTTGCGCCGAAAGAGCCAGTCATTCGGGTACTCGTGTTGTTCCTCTCGCTCCGTGTTGTTCTTCCGAGACATCATGGCTGGTGAGTGCACTGCTCTCCAACATCCCGAGAACGGGTCGGCTCGAACTCTATCCGGCTAGGGTGCGGGTATTGTATCGCCCTGCCCCGTACTACGTCGAGCTACGCGACCGCATCCTCGTTCGCTCCAATCGAGCATATCTACGACGCCCTGGCCCCGCGTCAACACGCCCCGCTATAGTCGACAAAGCCGCACGTCAGACTGTTGGCCCGTTCGCCACCGGTCGCGCCGGGATGCCTTGGTAGGAACGCTAAGCGGCTTTTTATAGTATCACGCCGGATTGGACTCGGCGCGCCACGTCACTCTATTGTGTCTGCATGGCTTCCGCCGCAGAGCGCCAGGCAGCTGCACGACGACGACGCGCCGCCGGCGACGGCCTGTTAGGACACCACCCAGCGGATGATCGCTACTGTGGCCACCCACGACGGAATCGATTCGCCTCCATCCCCGGCCCCATGTGATATACGATGCCGCCGGACGTGAGGAAATGCCCCTACACGGCGTCTCAGACCCATATCTGGCCCGTAGTGAGGTGATCGAATGGTAGGCACGATGTTAGGCAGGATGCTGGGCGCCGCCCGGCTGAATGTAGACACCTACGAAGAGGTGGAGAAGGACGGTGGCGCCACCATACAGGCGCTGCTCGTGGTGATTATTGTCACCATCGCCAGCATCGCTGGCGAGCTGCTGGGTGGGGCGGATGTCGACATAGTCAGGGCATTGGCTGTTGGCGTAATTCGAGGAGTCTTGAGCTGGGCCCTATGGGCGTTGGTAACCTGGGTGATCGGATCCACCATCCTGAAGACGGAGGAGACCGAAGCCGACTGGGGGCAGCTGGCGCGCGGCACGGGGTTTGCACAGACCCCAGGGATTCTGAACCTGTTCAGCTTCATACCGGCCGTCGGATGGCTCATCTCATTGGCGACATTTGTCTGGACGTTTGTGGCCATGATGATTGCCGTGCGACAGAGTCTGGACTATACCTCGACATTGCGGGCGTTCTTTGTGATCCTGATCGCCTTCATCCCGGTGGTCATCATGAACGCCATTGTGTTCGTGCTGACGGGCGGAGACATCGCAATACAGTCGTCTTAGACTCTCTCTCTGCCGTCCGCTAATGCGGCGCGGAGGCCATGCCGGTCTCAATACCGCTGGTTCGTAGCTAACACTGAGCGAGTACGACTCCCTCGCTCCCGCCACCTGTGCGAGAGCCGACAACCGCGGACGGGCCTCCTCCTCAAACCCGACGGCCGCCCGCTGCCGCCAGCCTACGACGCCGCCTTGGCTATAATTGTCGTTAGACGCAGACGAGGAGCGGCGACCATGACCGACCAGACATCCGAAACGCCCAGCTACACGATGGGCTACAGCGAGGAGTTTCGGCAGCTCCTCGACCGGCGCAGCGCGGACACCCACGCGAAGTACCTGCTGCCGCACCTCACGCCCGGCCATCGAGTCCTGGACTTCGGATGCGGGCCGGGCACGATCTCGGTCGGACTGGCCAGGACGGTGGAGCCGGGAGAGCTTCACGGCATCGACGTGGAGGAGTCGCAGATCGGGCTGGCCCGGGCCGCCGCCGAAGCGGGCGGACACCGCAACGCGACCTTCCACGTCGGCAACGTAACCGATCTTCCCTTCGAGGACGACTTCTTCGACGCCGCCCACTGCCACGCCGTGCTCATGCACGTCCCCGACACCGAGGCGACGCTGGCCGAGGTGAAGCGCGTCCTGAAGCCCGGCGGCATCGTAGGCGCACGAGAGATGTTCGTCGGAGCGTCGTTCCTCGAGCCCGGCGGCGAGGCCGTCGACGGCGCCTGGACCGCGTTCGCCAGGCTACTCGCGGCGAACGGCGGCCATCCGCAGATGGGCAGGGAGCTCAAGAGCACGTTCCTCGACGCCGGATTCTCGGACGTCCGGACGGGCGCGTCGTTCGACTTCTTCGGCTCGGCCGCGGACGTCGCCTTCCTGCGCGCCTTCATAGACGACTGGTTCTATTCGCCCGCGGTCATAGAGGCGGCCACGAAGTACGGGTTGGCGACGCGCGAGCAGTTCGAAGAGTGGCGCGGCGGCCTCGACGCGTGGCAGAGCGACCCCGGCGCATGCGGCGCGTTCGCCTTCGGAGAGGTCGTAGCCTCCAAGCCCCAGCCCTGACCCGCCCGCCGCCGTGCCGCCTCCACGTCCGGCGGCGTCCACCCCCAAACGGTCGCGGAGGGGGCCATCGTCCCGCCAAACCTGACCGGTGCCTCACGCCCCGAACGGTTGACAACGCGCATTCGGGTTCACTACGCTGGACTCACCCCAAGGGCTCGTAGCTCAGTGGTAGAGCGGTCGGCTCATAACCGATTGGTCGCAGGTTCGAACCCTGCCGAGCCCACCATTTCCGGCCTAGTTGTACTGTATTGCAAACTAGGGCGCGTCCACAAAGCGAGTGCGTCCAGTCCTAGAACCGGACGTAATGTTTTCTAGGGCTCGGCACTCGGTCTACTGCTATCTTGGCCATGAAGCCCTAGGGAGAGATCAATGTTGACAGGGAGCGCTAACGGGTCCATTAAAGTAGCCGAGACGTCAATACGAACTATCAACGCCGCACCTGTCGGCAATGTATTCGCACAGGTCATGCTCCATTTATCTCCGACACCGCGTATCTGCATTGAAATTGACAGCGTCCAACTCCCGTCCGACTTCGATGAGTCGGCTGGAGCGTTTGATATTTCGTTGGATTCTGGTGCGACCTTTAGTGTCCGCCCGGACCTCGTCAGGTTTGAACCAACCAAAGACAAGCTACTCTGCAAAGGCTCCTTCGCTTTAGCCAACGGGTCTGTAACACCCATTCAGCCTGTCGATGAACTCACAGAAGTACAATTCGGTCTACTTAACTTCCCAGCGTTCTTGGGAGAAGTATATCAACCTCCGAAGACCATTGAAGAATTTAAGAGGGGCTATCAGAGGCGTGATTTTGTCAAACTAGAAGCTTCGCCTTGGGTGATTGAGGTGAAGTCCTTCAAGAACACACGCGAGACAATAAAGATTCTGTCGTAAAAAGTCGTTGTTAAGGGTTGTGGGATTGAAGATAATAGGGCCTGGAGAAGGTGGAGGAGAGAAGACTCAGGAGCAGGAGTAGTCAGTCGATGTTTCGAACGAGAGAGCCTCAAGAGAGCTTATGGCAGTCGGAGTTTCTGATCACGCCGAGGAAGGCAAGGCTGATGCGGAGGAGTTGGGCGCAGGTGTTTCGGAAGGAGGCTCTGCCGCTGATAGACGAGGAGCGGTTCGCTGCGATGTACAGCGCGGACATGGGCAGGCCCAACCGCGCGGTGCAGACGGTGCTCGGGGTGCTGGTGCTCAAGGAGATGTTCGATCTGACGGACATCGAGGCCCTGGAGGAGTTGGAGTTCAACCTGCTGTGGCATCACGCGCTGGGGTTGGAGATGGAGGAGGCACACCTTGCGCAAAAGACGCTGCACAACTTTCGCGTGCGGTTGATGGAGCACGACGGGGGGCGGTTGGCGTTCTGCGAGACGACGGACCGGATGATCGAGGCTCTGGGTCTTCGTACAGGCAAGCAGCGCGTTGACTCTACGCACATCATGAGCAACATCGCGGTGTTGACGCGGTTGGGGCTGTTCTGCGAGACGATCCGGGTGTTTCTGCTGGCGGTGAGCCGTGAGCACCCTGGCTTGGGAGAAGGGATTGGGTATGGTCTGGCCCAGCGGTACCTGAAGGAGACCGGAGAAGCATCCCGATACGAGGACGCGCGTTCGGAAGAGGGGCGTCGTCGGCTGTCGGTGCGCGCGCGCGACGTGTACCGGCTGGTCGATCGGTTCCGCGGGACGGCGGTGGCGCAGATGGACGAGTACGGGCTGTTGGAGCGACTGTTGCGCGAGCAGTGCCACGTGGGTGGTCACAGGGACGGTCGTCCCGGAGCGGATGACGACGATGCGGCAGAGGGGAAGGTGCCGATAGCGCTGAGGGAGCCGAGGGAGGTGCGGTCGGACTCGCTGCAGACACCGCACGACCCTGCGGTGACCTACAGCGGACACAAGGGGAAGGGATACGAGGTGCAGGTGGCCGAGACGTGTGAGAGCGACAACGCCGTTCAGATGATCACGCACGTGGAGGTCACGCCATCGAGCGGCAGCGACTCTGTGGTGACGACGCGGGTGATCGACGAGTTGAGTGAACGGGGGATAGGTCCTTCGGAGCTGTGGGCGGACACGTCATATGGTTCTGGCCGGAATGGATGGGAGGCGGAGCGCAGGGGTACGGAGCTGGTGAGCCCGGTCGGTGGCCGGTCGCACAAGGAACCCGACGGAGGTGGTGATGAGCCGGTCAGACTGACTGCTGCTGACTTTGACATCGACGTTATGGCGACGAGGAGTGCGGTGTGTCCCGCGGGACATGGGGCGGTGGCGGAGTACGAGGATGAGGATGCGCCTGAGCGGGTGGAGATACACTTCGCCCGGGCGGTGTGTGAGCCCTGCGCGCTGCGTGCCCGGTGTCCTGTGAGGTGGCGCAGTCGCCCTGAGCTTGGGGGAGAGTGGTCACGGGGTGGAGCCTACGTGCTGAGTGCGGACCTGGCGAGGATGAACATCGCACGGAGGCGTGCGGCAGAGTCAGACGGACAGTGGCGCAAACGGTACGGGCTGCGTGCGGGGATA
Organism: Dehalococcoidia bacterium; assembly: GCA_965261815.1. Classification (GTDB taxonomy): domain Bacteria; phylum Chloroflexota; class Dehalococcoidia; order Lucifugimonadales; family CAZENU01; genus CAZENU01. The sequence continues at coordinate 358,623 of CBDHDR010000002.1, read as the reverse complement.
GAGGGGACGAACTCGGAAATGAAACGGCGCCATGGTCTTGGCCGCTTACGGGTACGTGGCGGCGAGAGGGTCCGGCTCGCCGTCTACCTCAAGGCCCTGGCATGCAACGTCAAGCGGATGGTCGGGGCACGACTGATCGAGATGGACGAGACGTTGGCCCGGCCGGCTGCCCTGGCCACTGTCCCCGCCGCTGCATGACCTTGCGGGTGACGCTGCCAACCCGGTAATCCCTACCCGGACGGCGTAGGTCGCACCACAACGACCTCATCGGCCACTACACAACCCCCAACCGGAACATCCAACCCCTCCACACCTAACCGTCCTCACTCCCCAGTACCAACCCGAAAGCCCCTTGTTACGAGGAAATCAATAAAGCGATTACGCGCCGATGGCGGATACGGCCTCACGCACGAAGGTTCTATACGGCGCTCCGATTGGAAGTCGTTCTCGGTGAACCAGGTGCCGCCTCTGATGGAACTGTTACGCCTATTTCTTTCGTTTGCGCGAGGCGCCAATTGCGGGCTTACCCTTGTTGTTGGCATGAATGACAAGGGCCAGCGCGTGTGGGAGACGTGGAGCGCTAGTCGTCCGAGTCCTTGGTCAGGGGAACGTTCGTGGTTCGATCACAAACACGGGATGACCCTAGCTGAGCTGTTTCCGGGATTCTATAGGCGACTTTGGAAAGCGCCAGGACATCACCCATTGACGATGGCACTTCATTGGTATCTCCTAAGTAACGAGACTCGTAGCCTGGAAGGTAGCATTGTCCTCACTCAGGCTGCACTGGAGAGACTTTCTCAAGAATTGGTTGGGGCCAAGGGTGATAGGAAGGAAGGGGTATGGATAGAGAATGCCCTGAACGAAGCAGGAATTCCGGTAATGATTCCTTCAGAACTGCAGAAACTGAAAGAATTAGCGAATAGCATGAAATTCCAGCACGGACCACACACGTTGGTCAAGATGCGAAATGACCTAATTCATTCGCAAATGAAGTTTAAGACGCTACGCGCTGATATCTATTTCCAGGCCCGGGAGTTGGGTCTCTGGTATGTGGAATTGTTGCTGTTGCGCATCTTTGACTACAGAGGCAACCACGGAAATCGCTTATCCCAAGAATGGCGTGGAGAGGTAGAGCTTGTTCCGTGGGCAGTCGAGGGAGGTGACCCTAAGCCCGAATCCACCGAAGGAGGGCGTGAGGACAGCGGAAGGGGGGTGAGGGAGCTGCGGGCGAGATGGCCTGGGCTCCATTGGGGTAGATGGGAGGGCGGCGGACGGTCTTCAGTTGCCGCACAGGGTCCCTATGGCCGTCTGCGGGGACTGCGATGCGCGGGATGGTGAGAGAATACACAGCAGGGAACTCTCGCGGGCCAGGGTGGCGCGAGTTTGCGGGGACCTTCGGTTGTGCGGTGGGTAGCTCGGTCGCCGACGGCGCCGTCAGGCAGGCAATGGCAGGGCTCGCAATCGAGCCAGGGCGCGAGTGAACTGGGTCTCCCAAGGCCAGCCCTGTGGCAGATGCAAAGTGAGGCGGCGGGCCGAGCGGGTGATTCGTCCGGCGAGGGAGAAGAACCGCCGCCGGAGGGTCTTGGTGGTCACCACCTGCTCACCCAGACCGGTCCGCGCTGTCCAACGGGCCAGGTTATGCGCCATCACCTGTATCGCCAGCCAAGCGGCGTTGGCGGCGAAACGGCCCGACGGCATGTGGTTCAGCCCCACGCCGTACTTCAGGTCTCGAATGGCGTTCTCGACCTCGGCATGGCGGCGGTGGTCGGCCTCCAGCTCCAGGGTTTCCCCGTCCCGGTCGGTGATGAAGCCGTGATAGCTGTAGGTGGCGAAGAGGGCCAGTTGGGAACTGGGAGTGGGCTTCACCCGCCGGACAATGAGCCGCACCGGTGCGGCGTCGGGCTCACTCTGGAAGGGGGTGTAGGTGGTCTCGGCCACATCGGCGGCGCCGTCCATCCAGTATGGGATGGGCGTCCAGTCCGCCTCGGGTATGGCCTCGATCAGGTTCCGCAGGCTTTTGTGCTGGCGGATGGTGATGGAGAAGCGCACGTCCAGCTTGCAGCAGACGGATACCACGCTATGGGTGTAAAAGCCGCTGTCGGCCCGCACCGTGAGTTGCCCGCTGGCCCCTCCGTAGCGCACCCGCCCCACCGTTTCACGCAGGAAGTGGGCGGCGCCACGAGCGGTGTTGGCCCGGCCCTCGCGCAGCCGGCACATCAGCACGTCGCCGGTTCCGGCGGCGACAGCCAGCAGCGGGTGATAGCCCCGCTTGCCGGTATAGCCGTGGTGGCGTGCCCCTTCCTTGGCCAGTCCGTAGGTCTCGCAGATGGTTGAGTCCAGGTCGATGGTCAGGGGCGAGTCGCCGGGTCCGGCGCTGGACTGCCAAGCGCGTGCCAGCAACTCCCGGCTCACCCGGTCCAGTTGACGGACGTGGCCCCAGCGAAAACTGCGCAGGAAGGTGCCCAGGGTGGATGGCGCCTTGATCGTGCCGCCCAGGATGCGGGCCGTCCCACCGGCGCGCAGCGCATCGGCGTCGTCGATGCAGTCGCCGCCCGCCAGCGCGGAAGCGACCAGCGTCAGTATCTTGTCCCCCGTGTTGGCCCGCCCCGGCGCCACGCCCAGATCGAGGTGATGGTCGACGAGTTCCCGCAGGCCCAGGTGCTCGGCGAGGGTGGCCGGAAGGAGCAGCCCGGCATTGCCCACCAGGCGGTGGTCGTCGAAAGAGACACGGATGCGGTCGGGGTGGTTGCGTGGTAGCATCTATTGGGTGCTCCTTGTTCTGGGGTCGGTTTGCTGTTACAAAACCATTATCCCAGATTCATGGGGCACCCTCTCGCTTCTTCAAGGGCTGTCCCCAAGGCCCTCCTTCGGTGGATTCGGGCTAACACACTACATCACATGTCTGAACGTCTATGCGTCTTCGTTCAAGTTGACTGAGCGACACGGCCACGGCTAACATGCCCGTTGCCCAAGGAGAGGCAGCTGCGGCATTCGATGCCGTAGTCAATGTATTCGTGGCATACGATTTCGGCGCTTGAGCTTGCGCCAAAACCATGGGGGAGGAAACGATGGCGGAGTTAACCAAGGAGTTGCTGGACGAGCTGGGGCAGTTGCAGTCGTGCGCGGTCGCGAACGCGATCGAGACGTTCGACGTGCGGCCGCGGAACGAGGGTTTCATGTCGCCCGAGGTGCGGTGCATGTTCCCCGAGCTCGGTGGGATGATCGGATACGCGGTCACGGGAGTCATCCGGGCCGGCCGGGCCCCCACGGCCCGCATGCAGGTGTCGCGTCTCGACTGGGTCGACGAGGTGCTGAAGGTCCCCGAGCCGCGCGTGATAGTGCTGCAGGACCTGGACGCGCCCAATCCGGTTGGCTCCTTCTGGGGCGAGGTGCAGAGTAACGTCCACCGGGCGCTCGGATGCGTGGGCACGGTCACGGACGGCGGTGTCCGCGACCTCGACGAGATGCGCGCGTTGAACTTCCGCGCCTTCGCCAGCCAGCCTCTCGTCTCGCACGCGTACGTCCACTTGGTCGACGCCAACGTGCCGGTCACGGTCGGCGGTCTGACGGTGAACACGGGCGACCTGATCCTCGGCGACCAGCACGGCGTGACGAATATCCCCATGGATATCGCGGCGGAAGTCCCAGCCGAGGTGAGGCGCCTCGAGGCGAGCGAGCGGGAGATGATCGACGTCTGCCAGGCGCCGGACTTCACGGTCGACAAGCTGAAGGCGATGATCCGCAGCAGGTACTACGCGGGCTCCGAGCCGCAGAAGGATACCGTCGACATCCTCAGGGAGATAAGAGACAGCCTGAACCGGACGCTGCGCAGGAACGCCCCGCCTCGAGGCAGGCGCAGGGCAGCCGCGGCGGCGCGGCCGGCCCCGAATCGACGGGCGCGGAGGATGGTCGCCGACGCGGACGGGCAGCAGGTCGCCCGGGTCGACTACATTCGCGAGCTCGCCGGGCAGGGACTGACGCGGGGGCAGATCGCCAGGCAGCTCGAAGTCTCCTACCAGACGGTCTACGCCGCGACCAGGCAAATGGCCGTCAAGTCGGCCGCCGAGGCGCGGGCCGAAGCAAGGGCGCAGGCCGCCGAAGCGGACGATACCGCCGAAGAGTAGCAGCAGTCGCGCCGGTTAGAGTCCGGCGACACGGAGGCGTAAATGGCGGAAGCCAAGGTCGTTTTTCTGCAGCAGCTCCCGAAGCGGATCGTGGACGTCGTTGTGTCCCACAATCCCGACGGGTTCACGACTGGCGTACTGGACGGCGCTCTGCCGGTAGAGGAGCAGAAGGCGGCGGTCAGGGACGCCGACTTCATCCTGCACTTCAATACACCGCTGCGCGACGAGGTGCTGCGCGCGGCCGGTAAGTCGAAGCTGGTGCAGCTCATGGCCGCCGGCTACGACAGCATGAACCTGGAGCTGATGTCGGAGCTGGGCATCCCGTGCGCGAACAACGGCGGCGCCAACTCGTGGGCGGTTTCCGACCACACGCTGATGCTCATGCTGGCGCTCAACAAGAAGCTGGCGCTGGGAGACCGGTCCGTTCGCGACGGTAGCTGGAACGCGTCGGTCGGCGGTCTGAACACCTACGAGATGGCGAACAAGCTCGTCGGTCTGGTGGGCATAGGCAACATCGGGCGGCAGGTCGCGCGTCGGCTTCAAGGCTTCGACGCGCGGGTGCAGTACTACGACCCCTACCCGCTGACCCCGGAGCGCGAGCGGGAGCTGAACGTCACGGGCGTGGAGCTGGACGAGCTGTTCCGCACGTCGGACATCGTCAGCCTGCACACCCCGCTGACCCCGGAGACGCGCGGCCTGGTCAGCCGGGAGCGGCTCGCGATGATGAAGCCGACCGCCCTCCTCATCAACACGGCGCGCGGCCCCGTCGTCGACGAGGCCGCGCTCATCGAGGCGCTGCAGACCGGCGGCATCGCCGGCGCCGGGCTGGACGTGTTCGAGCAGGAGCCCATCGACCCGGGCAACCCACTGCTCGCGATGGAGAACGTGGCGCTCACGCCGCACATCGCCGGGATCACCTGGGACACGTGGTCGCGGCGCGCGCGGTTCGCCTACGCCAACATGCAGCGCGTGTGGCGCGGCGAAGCGCCCGAAGCCGTCGCCGGATAGCGCGCCTACTCTCCGTCGTTCCCGTGGAGACGGGAACCCATCCCCTCCCCAACCGTATTCCCTGCGGGGACCCTTACAAGACCGTCGTTCCCGCCTGCGGGGACCCTTACAAGACCGTCGTTCCCGCCTGCGGGGACCCTTGCAAGACCGTCGTTCCCGCGCAGGCGGGAACCCAGGGGTGGGGCTCCCCAGCTAGGCAAGCGATGCATATGCACCACATCCGTCTCCCGCACGGGGAGTTACGCAAAGGTCTCCCTGCGCGGGGATGACGGTTGCGCAAGGCCTCCCTACGCGGGAACGGCTTATGTGGGAAGTCTACGGACTCGGGTTCGGTCTATCGGAAGCGGACCGAGTAGAGGTCGGCGTCCTTCATGGCGACGTGGAGCCGGACGGGCCTGCCCGCGAGCGCGCTCACGTCTGAACCATTCTCCCAGCGGACGACCCGCTCTATCTCGTCGCCGAATATCTCCGCGCTCTGCGGCAGCATGAAGCCGTCTATCGCCTTGCCGTCGGCCTCCTGCAGCTCGAACCGGAGACTCCCGGCGACGGAGGTCGCGTAGTTGACCACCAGCTCGCCGCCGTCGAAGGTCAGGGGCTTCGTCGTCATGGCGCCGCCGGCGTAGGGCGCGTTCACCGACACGAAGCCGTCGGTCCGCAGCGTCGCACGGCGAAGGCGGTCGGACGGATGCTGGTAGTTCTCCACGTAGTAGATCGATATCTCGGCGTCTCCGGTCGGGACGACGCCGCGGCCGACGATCATGTTGCGGTCCGTCCAGTTGAGCGGGTCCGGCCCGGGCCGGATGAACGCCTCCATGAAACGCCTGTCGAAGTGGAACCCGTCGCGGCTGGTCATGAATACAGCCTCCGACAGGCCTCGGTGCTCCCAGTCGTCGTGAACCTTCCGGTCGGGCACGAACCGCTTCGGGAACATCAGGTAGACGTGGGGCGCCCTGAAGTACTGCACGCACGCGTTCGTGTACAGGTGCTCGTAGGCCGTGTCGCCGGGGTCGATGAGCTCAAGCGGCGTCCAGTTGATGAAGTCCTTGGAGACGGCCCTCCGGATCCAGCGGACCCCGCCCTTGAAGCTGCCCTCCCCGGCCACGCCGCGGGTGTACGCGACGTACTCGCCGCGGTTGGTGTCCCAGAAGGCGACGTTGGGCGAGTCGAACGGGTACTCGGTCATGACCGGCTCGTCTTGCATCAGGCTCCAGTGGATGCCGTCCGGCGAGGCGAGGGCGTGGATTACCCTGGAGCGCACGATGCCCTTGTAGCGCTGATCGGGAGACGCGTCCGGGTTGCCGTCGAGGAACGGGCACATGTTGCCGCCGGGCTCGGTCCAGATCAGGTTGTTGTCGGTGCTCCCCTCGAAGTCGACGATGCCCAGGCTGGGACGCTCCCAGTGGACGCCGTCGGCGCTCTCGGCGTAGGCCTGCCGCGCCTTACCGTCCTTCGGCCAGGCGCGGTACCACAGCCGGTAGAGGTCGCCCTCCTTGTCTATGACGGGCGCCCAGCTCGTGCTCCCCTCCCAGGGCCTGTCGAAGTCGAGCGCCGTCTCCTGCGGTACGGGGTGATGGAGCTTCAACGCCGTACCAGACATCGAGTCGACGAGCCAGTCGTCCACGAACAGCTCCAGCCGGGAACCTATGTCACGAATGTCGGTCATTCTCAGTCCTCCACGCGCTGTCGCGCTTATCTGTCGCGGCGCCGTCGGGCCGCCGCCCCGCTCACGGATCGTTCCTTCGAAACTCGCCGCGCTACCCCTCCGTCGTTCCCGCGCAGAGCCTGCCCTCGTGAAGACGGGGGCGGGAACCCATTCCCAACTGCTGCCGTCATGGGTCGTTCCGCCGAAACTGGATCGAGTAGAGGTCGGCCTCCTTCATGGCGAACCGGAGGCGGACCGGACGCCCGGCCAGCGAGCCGAGATCGTCGCCGCGGTCCCAGGCGACCGTCCGCTCGATCTCGTCGCCGAAGACCTCTGCGCACTGCCCGAGGGCGTAGCCGTCCACCGGGCGGCCGTCCGGCTCCTGGACTTCGACGCGCAGGCCTCCGGCGACCGACGAGGCGTAGTTCAGGACGAGCCGGTTGCCGTCGAACACCAGCGGCCGCGTGACGAGCTCGCCGCCGCCGAACGGCGCGTTCACGGAAACGAAGCCGTCGAGTCGCAGCGTTGCCCGCCGCGTCCGACAGGTCGGCGACCGATAGTGCTCGCTGTAGTAGATCGACAGCTCGGCCGGGCCCGTCCGGACGATCCCCCTGGACATCATGTTGCTGCGGTCGCCCCAGTTGAGGGGGTCCGGACCCGGCCGGATGAAGGCCTCCATGAAGCGCCGGTCGAATCGGACGCCGTCCCGGCTGGTCATGAACACCGTCTCGGAGATCCCGTGGTCGGGCCATGCCGGGTCGAACCTGCGCCCGGGCACGAACCGCCATGGGAACATCAGATAGACGTGCGGCGCGCGGAAGTAGGGCTCGCACGTGTGCTTGTAGAGATGCTCCTGCGGCGAGTCCCCCATGTCGATGAACTGAAGCTCCGACCACTCTCTGAAGTCCGGGGAGGTGCTTCTCCTGATGGACCTGACGCCGCCGCGCAGCTCTGAATAGACGCCGCCGCGGGCGGGCTCCCAGCCCCGGAAGTAGCCGACGTACTGCTGCTGCAGCGTGTCCCAGAACACAGCCGCCTCGCCGTCGAATATCGGCCATTCGTCGCGCGGAGCGACCAGCAGCGGGTCTCGGTCGACGACATTCCAGCTCAGGCCGTCCGCGGAGGTAAACCCCCGTATGTAGTGGCTGCGGTCCTCCAGCCGGCGCACGGTAACGGCCTTGTACGCCTCGTCGGCCGGGACTCCGGGCCTGCGGTCGCGGTCGATGCCGCCGATGTGCGTGTCGTCGGTGTCGTAGGCGATCACGTTGTTGGCCCGCGAGCCGTCGATCTCGGTCATGCCCAGCTCCGGCCGCTCCCAGTGGATGCCGTCCGGGCTCTCGGCGTACGCGGTGTGAGAGCCGGCGCCCTGTCCCGAGGCGCCGCCGGAGGAGCGCGCCGCGTACCACATCCTGTGCCGGCTGCCGTCGTGGATGATCGATCCGGGAAGGCTGACCGGGCCCTCCCATGGCCTGTCGAACACGAGCGACACCTCGCGCGGCCGCGGCGAATGCAGCTTCAACGTCGTACCAGGCATCCGGTCTATGAGCCAGTCGTCGACGAACAGCTCCAGCCTGGAGCCGATTTGCCGCGCGTCTTGAGGGTTCAACCGTCCTCCTCGCTGGGCGGCCCGTCGTCCGGGTCGGCCACGGCTTCCTCTTCGAGCCTCGTGAGCGCGTCCTCCGAGACCAGATGATCGACGTACAGGACTCCGTCGAGGTGGTCTATCTCGTGCTCCAGCGCCTGCGCCCGCAGGTCGTCCGCAGCCTTGATCCGTATCGTGTTGCCATTGAGATCGGTCGCCCTGACGCGGACCTTGCTCGACCGCGTAACGACTCCCTCGTAGCCCTCGAGGCTCAGGCATCCCTCCCCTATCTCGCGCTCCCCCTGCCGCCGGACGACCTTCGGGTTGACGAGCACGGTGGGAGCCTCGTCCTCGGGCATCTTGACGATGGCGACCTGGAGTGAGACGCCGATCTGCGGTGCGGCCAGGCCGACACCGTTCGGCGGCAGGCTGTCGATCAGGTCCTGCGCCAGCGCTCGAACCCGGGCGTCGACGGCTCTGACTCGCCTGGCCTTGCGCCTGAGCACCGCCTCGGGCGCCTGAACGATTCTTCGGGCCGTCACCTGGGGACCTCGTTCCACCAATGGGATGCCGCGTACGGGCCGCCGCCAAGGATAGCAGCCGCCCCGCCGCATTGGAACACGCAGCCGTTCGCGTCGGTGAGGCGGGCGCCGACGGCAGGAGGAGCCGCCTAGTCCGCTGACTTGGCGAGACGGGTAAGCAGCGGCGTGACCCCTTGGCCGAAGGTCCGAAGGAGCCCGTTCATCCGGCGGTGGCGCAGGGCCTTCAGGATCATGCGGCTATGCCAGTCGAAGGCGAACTCGTTGGAGGCCACCACGTCGCGGTGGATGCCGCGCGAGACCAGCGTGTCCAACAGGGCGTCGATCTGCCCGTCGTCCAGGTACTCGAACGCCTTCCTCGCCAGATAGCCGACGTCGAGCTCGGCGCCGAAGACGCCCTTCCAACGACTCTCGTACGCCGCCAGTGTCTCGGCCGACAGATCGTCGGCGGCCATCGCGTCGTTCATCACCTCGGCCGCGATCTCGCCGGAAAGGAGCGAGTAGTATATCCCGCCCCCGGTGGTGGGCTTCGCGAGACCGGCCGCGTCGCCCGCGACCACGACTCGATCCCCGAACGTCTTCGGCAGCGGCTCGATGGGAATGCCCCAGCGTCGCGGTTGGTCAGCCACCGTCGAGTCGATCCGTCCGCCGTCGCGCAGCATCTCGAGGAAGCGGTCCATGTGCCCCCCGCCGCGCTCCTGTGACACCATGCCGGCCAGAGCCGTCGAGCCACGCAGCGGCACGAGCCACGCGAAGGAACCGGGGGCGAGCGCGCTCCCCAGGTAGACTTCGGTCTCGACCAGACCGGGGGCCGATACCTTCGCCTGGCAGCCGATCATGTATTGCGGTGACGCGCCGTCGTCGAGGCCGACCATCTTCAGCAGCGGCGTGCCGAACCCGCTGGCGATCACGAGCGCCCTGGCCGAGTACGTAGCACTCCCCTGCGGTCCTACCGTTTCGACGGCCACTCCTCGGCCGTTCGCGGATATCCCGACGACCTTTTCGCCGAGGACGTATGACGCGCCCGCATCCTCCGCGCGGCGGGACAGCGACGCCACGAACGCCACTCGATCGATCACGTACGCCTCGGGACGGTCCCGCTCGAACCTGTAGCTCGCGCCGGACGGGGAGAAGACGCGTGCGGAGCGCGCCTCGTGGAATACCGTTTCAGGGTCGGGTTGGAACCGCTCGAAGCACTCCCTGCCTATGATGCCGGTGCACAGCTTGTCGCCGATATTGTGGCGCCAGTCCAATACGAGCACGTCGCGGCCCGCCTCGGCGAGGCGCAACGCCGCCATATTGCCCGCGGGACCTGCTCCCGCCACGATCACGTCATGCATACACGAGTCCTCAGACTGGGCCGCGTACTTCGAGGTCCTCGGGCCGCTGATTGTCCCGAGACTTCCGCCCCTGGCCGATTCGCTTCCGCGCGGGATTCTAACATGCGCCGGGGCCCGGACTACCCTCGACCCGGCTCCATCCGAGCCGTGCCGAATGCGTTGACACTCAGGGGGCTCGCTCCTACACTACTGCGAGCTTGAGGCCAGGGGCGAGGAGACTTGCGCAGCAAGATCGTACAGACGATGGACGAGGCCGTGGCCGGCATTCCCGACGGGGCCACGATCATGTTCCCCGGCTTCGGCCGCACCGGCTACCCTCGCAACCTCATAGCGGCCCTGCTTCGCCAGGGGGCGAAGGACCTGACCGGCATCTCCAACCGTCCCGGCAACCCGGGTGCCGTGATGGACGTGGGGCACCTTATCGAGGCCGGCCGCATGAAGAAGATGGTCTGCGCCTTCACCGCGTCCCCCTACCCTTCCAGGAAGAGCAGCCTGGAGATCAAGGAGGAGGCGGGCGAGATCGTGTCGGAGCTCGTTCCCCAGGGCACCTTCGTCGAGCGCATCCGGGCCGCGGGCGCCGGCATAGCGGGGTTCTATACGGCCACGGGCGTCGGGACCGAGATCGCCGAGGGTAAGGAACGCCGCACCATCGACGGCCTCGACTACATCCTCGAATTCCCGCTGCCGGCCGACTACGCCTTCGTACGCGCCTACCGGGCCGACGCCATCGGCAACCTGCAGTTCAGGCTGACGCAGCGCAACTTCAACCCGATCATGGCCATGGCCGCGAAGACGACCATAGTGGAGGTCGAGCAGCACATAGTCGAGCCAGGGGCCATGGACCCGGACTCGGTACACACGCCGGGGCTCGTCGTCGACCGCATCGTCAAGATACCGCCCGCGCCCGACGGCATATGGGACGCCGCCACCGATGGATGAGATTCGGCCGAGCGGCCCTGGCCCAATCATGAGCCCAACGCCATGACACGACAACGCCCCAAGCAGATAGGCCTTTCGCGCCAAGCCAGGTGCGACCGGCTCGCGATGGAGTTCCAGGACGGCTGGGTCGTCAATCTCGGCTTCGGCATGCCCACGCTCTGCGCCAACTACGACCTCAGCGACAGGGAGGTCGTCTTCCAGGCCGAGAACGGCGTGATCGGCTACGGCCCGCTTGCCGCCGAGGGCGAGGAGGACCTGCACCTCAACAACGCCAGCGGCGAGTACACTACCCTGCTCCCCGGAGCCGCGATCACCGACCAGAGCGACTCGTTCGCGATGATCCGGGCTGGCTACATCGACGTCGTCGTCCTCGGCGCGTACGAGGTCGCGGAGAACGGCGACTTCGCCAACTGGAAGACGGCCGGCAGGACCGGCGGCGGCATCGGCGGCGCGATGGACCTGGCCGTCGGGGCCAGGCTGGTGTTCATCGTCATGGACCACACGACGCGCGACGGCCAACCGCGGCTGCTGACCCGCTGCGCCCTGCCGATCACCACACCCGGCGTCGTCAGCCTGGTCTCCACCAACCTGGGCCTGTTCGAGGTCACCCCTGACGGCTTCCTGATGCGGGAGATCGCTCCGGGCCTGACGGCCGAATACGTCCAATCGCAGACGGAGGCGAAGCTGATAGTACCCGCCGACCTGAAGAAGGTCGACGTCTAGCACCGTTCCTACCGTCTACCGGATGCCCACCAACAAGAGAATCGCCATCGTCGGGGTCGCGGAGTCGGACGAGATCGGCGTCGTCCCGAACAAGTCCTCGCTGCAGCACCACGCCGAGGCCGCATACAACGCGCTCGACGACTGCGGGCTGAACAAAGACGACGTCGACGGCCTGTTCACCGCCGGGCTCTCCACGATGATCACCGGCGAGTACATGGGCATCCGCCCGTCGTTCGCCGACAGCACCTACCTCGGCGGGTCGTCATTCGTCGTCCACGTTGCGCACGCGGTCGCCGCGATTAACGCCGGCTACTGCGAGGTCGCCATGATCACGCACGGGCAGGCGGGCCGCAGCGGGAGAACGCGGCCGGCCGAGAACCGCGCGCGGCCCTACGTCCAGTACGAGGTCCCATACGGGATCACCCACCCGCCGATGTACTACTCGATGATGTGCAGGCGGTACATGCACGACTACGGCGAGGACCGGACCCGCGAGGCGATGGCCGAGATCGCGGTCGCCACCCGGAAGTGGGCCCGGCTCAACCCGCGGGCGCTGATGCACGACCGCCCGATGGAGCTTCAGGACTACCACGACTCGCCGTGGATATCGTGGCCCTTCCACCTTGTGGACTGCTGTCTCGTCACGGACGCCGGCGCGGCGGTGGTGATCACGACCGAGGAGCGCGCCCGCGACCTGCGCAAAAAGCCCGTCTGGGTGCTGGGCGCGGCGGAGGGGCACGACCACGACATGGTCAGCCAGATGACCGACCTCACCACGTCGATCGCCGCCGAGACCGGCCGCAAGGCGATGGCGATGGCCGGCGTCTCCCACTCGGACGTCGACTTGGCGGTCCTCTACGACTCGTTCACCTACACCGCGCTCGTCAGCCTGGAGGCGCTGGGCTTCTGCGGCCGCGGCGAGGGCCCCGACTTCGTCCATGGCCAGCGCACCGCGCCGGGCGGCGACTTCCCCTTGAACACCAACGGCGGCGGCCTGTCCTACACCCACCCGGGGATGTACGGCATCTTCACCGTCGTCGAGGCGGTCAGACAGCTCCGCGGCGAGTGCGGCGCCCGGCAGGTTCGCGACTGCGGGACGGCCATCGCGCACGGCACCGGAGGCGCGATGTCGTCGACCGGCACGGCCGTCCTGGCGAGCGACTAGCGGTACTACCAATGAGTCAGCCCTACAAGAAACCCCTGCCGACGCCGCAGCCGGAGTCCGACTTCTACTGGGAGAAGACCCGCGAGCACGAGCTCTGGCTCCGGCGCTGCGACGACTGCCAAAAGGCCTTCTTCTACCCGCGGGACATCTGCCCGACGTGCTTTTCCCGCAACACGTCGTGGACCAGGTCGAGCGGCCGCGGCAGGCTTCACACCTTCGGCATCGTTCACCGCTCCCCTCATCCCGGCTTCCGCGGCGACGTCCCCTACGTCGTGGCGATAGTCGAGCTCGAAGACGGCGTCCGCTTCCCTACCAACCTCGTCGGTATCGAGCCGGACCCCGAGGCGATCCGAATCGGCATGGCGGTCTCTGTGACGTTCGACGACGCCACCGAAGAAGTCACCCTGCCCAAGTTCGAGCCCGATCCGGACGGATGACCGGAGCCCCGCGCCTCCGATGACGACGCTGATCACGGGCGGCACCGGCTTCCTGGGCTCCGAGGTCGCGCGCGTCCTGCTGTCCGAAGGCGAGACGGGGATCACGCTGTTCGACCTCGACCCGTCGGCCGCGCGGCTGGGCGGCCTGTCCAGTGAGGTCGTCGTCATTCGCGGCGACCTTGGCGATGCGTCCGACGTCGACGCGGCCGTCGCGAGTAGCCGTCCGGACACGATATACCATCTCGGCGGGATGCTGTCCGCGCCCTCGGAGGCCGATCACGCCGCCGCCTTCCGGGCCAACGCGGTCGGCACCTTCAACGTGCTCGAGGCGGCCCGGGCCCACGGCGTCTCCCAGGTGCTCTACGCAAGCACGATCAACACCTACGGGCACGACCTGCCCGAGGACCGCGTCGACGACTACACGCTGCAGCGCCCGGCGATGTTCTACGGCACGACCAAGCTCTTCGGCGAGCACATGGGCCGCTTCTACCGGCGCAAGTTCGGCCTCGACTTCCGTGGAATCAGGTACCCCTCCATCGTCGGGCCCGGCGTGACGACGCCCGGCATATCCCAGTACACCTCCCGCGCCATCGAGGCGAGCGCGAGGGGCGAACCGTACACCATATTCGTCGAGCCCCGCACCAGGGTGCCCATCATCTACATCCGCGAGGCCGCCGAGGCAATCGTCAGACTAGCTGCCGCGCCCGCCGACCGCATCCAGACCGTCGTCTACCTGCTCGCCGGCACCACCCCAACACCCACCGCCCAACAACTCGCCGACGCCATCCACACCCGCCTACCCAACGCCACGCTCGACTTCCACCCCGACCCCACCATCCAAACCATCCACGACGCCCGCCGCGCCCTAGCCTCCATAGACGACACCAACGCCCGCCGCGAATGGGCCTGGAGCTCGACCTACGACCTCCCCCGCATCGTCAACGAAATGGTCAACGAAATCCGCGGTTGCGAGAGCGACGGCGCCGTAAACCCCCTCTCCCTCGACGGGAGAGGGCTGGGGTGAGGGTGACAGTATCAGCGAACTGATCTCCGGCCACCTCAGACGACCAGAGCCAGGACCGGCCTCGGACGGATGAGCCGTACCGCCTACTCGAAGGGCCCTACTGCAGGCACCCCGGTAGGCTCGAAGTGCCGGACGTTGCGGGTCGCCGACAGCCGTCCCTCTTCAAGCGATGGCTGCTGGTAGACCGTGTGGACCATCGTAGCCAACCGAGGTTGGGCGTTAGTATTGACTTCTCCCGCTTAATTGGAAACAATCGCCGGGCATGAGACTATACGCAGCCGGACCACCCATCGAGTGGAGGTAGTAGGGAGAAGCAACTGATGCAAGACGCCAGACATCGTGCCCAGACTGTCGACATTACACCGCATCCTCGCATTTTGCGGATGCTGGGCGAGATCGCATTCGAGCCCCACAAGTGTATCGGCGAACTGATTGACAACTCGATTGACGGGTTCTTGAATCAACGACCTGTACCGACGACTGAAGAACCGGAAATCACGATTCAGGTTCCTCATAGGAACGACATCGAATCGGGCCGCGGAAGGATTGTCATTGAAGACAATGGGCCCGGAATGACCTTGGAACGGATGGTTAACGCTGCGAGAGCCGGTTACTCCCACAGCTCGCCCGTCGACAATTTGGGATTGTTCGGGATGGGCTTCAATATAGCGACCGCTAGGTTGGGACGTTCCACACAGTTGAGGAGCGGTGTCGAGGGCGAGGACCGTTGGTCGGTAATCGAGATAGACCTCAATGCGCTTCAGCGACGCCAGAGCTTCAGCATCTCTCCCCGATTCGAGTACAAGCGCGCTGGTGAGCACGGTACGCAAATCGCCATCGGCAATCTCCGAGAAGAACAGGCCGTGCAGGTAGCGGCTGGAATTGGAGGAAAAACGCTGCGCTCGGTTTCAGGCCTCCGCAATTGGATTGGTCGCACCTACGCGCGATACCTGAGAGACCCGATCCCAAGATATGATCACCGCAGACTTCGTATTGTTGTTAACGGAGTACAGGCTACGCCTTACCGATGGTGTGTATGGGGAGACAATAGGCATGTGGAAGTAGGTTCTGCGATGCGAACAGGTGATCCAGAACAAATTTCCGCATACCAGCCATTTGATCAACTGCTGGGTGAAGGGGACTACTGCACTGTGTGTCTTGCTTGGATGCCTCTCGATCTTCCTGAGACACAGGTATGCGTGTTCTGCGGAGAGGAGGCGCTAACTCGGCGCGTTCGGCGTATGAAGGGTTGGCTTGGAGTCCAGAGGCATCTCCACGACTTCGAGTTCGGGTTGGATTTTCTCAGAAATGGACGTGCGATTCTCCAATGGGATAAACGTGTGTTCTCGTGGACGGATCCAAATTCTGGTCAATCCGAGCTTGAGTATCCAATTGATGAGCCTCGAGCGAGGGGTGGGCGCATCGTAGGTGAGGTGGAGATTGACCACGTCCCGGTACACTATCAGAAGGACTCGTTTGAAGAAGACCATACCCTATGGCACGAGGTGATTGAGAATCTGCGGGGATTGTCTCCGCTTCGACCTCAAGTTGCGGAACGGAGAGGGCACGCTCCCAATCGATCCCTCTTGTCACAGATTTATCGAGGCTTCAACCGGACCCGAAGAGAACAAGGAGGACGAACACAGAGTTCAGTGCGGGGAAGGCGAGACCGTTGGGACCGTGATCTCATAATCAACCAGGAGATCGCCGAAAGCTACTATGAGCGATTCCGACAAGACGATCCTGAGTACCAGTCGGATGAGAAATGGTATGCGTGGATGGTAGCCTCTGATCTGGCGAGGGAACAGGAACTTCAACCTACGAACGGATCGGATAACGGTCCTGAGCTTCCCCCTGGCCCCCCTGAACCTAGACCTCGCTCCGAACAAGATGAACTGAGGGAGTCGGCCGAGCTAGATGAAGTTCTAAGTGGCACGTATGGGTTCGAACCATCAAGGGATGCCGAAGTCAGCGTCTACAGGACAAGCGGTCCGATGTGGCTTGAGGTGCGGAACGTTCGAATCGGCTTACCCATCAAGACTTTTCCGAATCTCGACGGCACAATAGAATGTTTCTACGACTCTACTCACCCCAGGTTAGTGGATGATGCTGACGAAGTCGCTGAGCTGGTAGCGAGTGAGGTATCCCTGATCCTGCAGCGTCGCTACTACGACAGATTCCCCTACTCCTATGTATTGGGGCCTATTCGTGGCGCACGCCTTGAACGCACGTCTCCCGCAGACGTTGAAATACAAGCCAGAAACATGATTGCCAACTTGGTTCCTCGTGTGGTCCAGGTTTATGCTCAAGGCCCTGATGAGGCGGCGGGCGAGTTGAAGCATCTGCTGTCTGACGACGAGATAGAGATGCTAAGTCGAGTGGTAGCCGAGTCCGCCGGTGATCAAACCCGCCTAGATACCATTCTTGATACCGGGGAATTCCTAGCCATGATTCCAACGGCAATTGGTAGAGTTGTGAGACAGCATCCACACAAGTTCCTTGATGGGCTTCTGTTTTCGTTGCCCTACTCGACTCTCCCCGAGGGCTTGCAAGAGTCGATTCGGCAGGAACTGGGCATGGCGAACGCAGAGCGAGTCGCAAACCTGATTGATGACATTGCGGGTGCCGTCCGCCACCGGCCGTTCGAATCTCGTCAGCTGCGGACGTTGAGTCGAAAACGCGTCGCAAATAGCCTAGACTTGATCCAAGAAATAACCGTAGCTACATGAACTCATCTGACCAGAATTTTCTGCGGATGGCAGATCTGGAACTAGCGACCCCAAACTGGTTTGAGAGACAGGTTGTCCGAACGCTGCTCCTTCTGGGGTGGAGTGGAGTTCGGCATGTTGGCGCATCGTGGGACGGCGGGGCCGATGTCGTTGGGCGTGCCGGCGACACGCGCTGGGTCGTGCAAGTCAAGGCCAATAGAAGACAATCCTCGCCCGAGGGTGTAAGGGACCTTGAGCGTGCTGGCACCCTATACAGCGCACAGCATGGCCTAGCCGTGGCAAGAGGTGAGTGGGCTGCGTCCGCAAGGTCATTGGCGGAGCAGTACGGTGGCCGAGTTCTGCTCTACGGCGGTGTCGACTTGGTTAGGGTGATCGACAAGCACTGTCCGGCGTTCATACCAACGTACCGGGCGCTACATAGTTTCCAGGAAGAGGCTGTTGCGGAGATTCAACTCCGAAGACAAAACGGTGACCCCTCAGCCCTCATCGCGATGGCGACCGGCTTAGGCAAGACCGTAGTCGCCGCTGAATTTGCATTGAGGAGCCAGAGTGACGACTCATTTGGACGGATTCTGGTGCTCGCCCATAGTCAAGACATTCTGCAACAGAGCGAACGATCATTCTGGCAACATCTGCCGAAGAATGTATCGACGCATCAGATGAACGGCTCTGAACGGCCCTTCAGAACCGATGGCATAACTTTCGCCACGTTCCAGACGATGGACAGCGTCCTTAGGTCGAGGACCATGAGCATACCGAACTTCGACATCGTGATTGTAGACGAATGTCACCATGCGGGGGCTCCAAGCTACAGGTCCGTGCTAGAGCAACTGGATCCGGACTTCCTAGTCGGATTGACAGCAACTCCCTGGCGAGCGGACGAAATCAACCTTAGGGATATATTCGGAGACCCCGTTTATTCCAAGTCAATTGTGGAGGCTATGAATGAAGGATGGCTGTCTGAGATTGACTACCGAGTGCTGGCTGATAACGTCCCATGGGATGACCTGCCATCACTGACGGGGACTACGCTGACGATCAGGCAACTAAACTCTCGCCTGTTTTTGCCGCAACTCGAAGATGCGATTGTCGGCAAGATTGAGGATCATTGGTCAGAGCTCAGCAGACCACGGGCCCTGGTTTTCTGCAAGACGATTCACAGCGCAGAGAGAATGTCGGCTGCGATAAACGCTAGAGGTTTCGCCCGCGCCGAAGTGTTGTCGAGCAGGTCTGGTGCCGGCAATCGCCGAATTGACCGAGAGATTAAGTTGATGAAATTCGAGAACGGCGAAATAGACGTCCTTTGCGGGGTAGATATATTCAACGAGGGTATTGACGTTCCCGACGTCAACCTACTCGTCTTTTTGAGAGTCACACACAGCAGGAGAATCTTCATTCAACAACTGGGCCGCGGGCTTCGCTGGCAGGAGGGCAAAGTAGTCCGCGTACTGGACTTTGTGAGCGACATAAGACGTATTGCCGCCGTGTTGCAGTTGGATGCGCAGTACCGAGACACTAGAAGTCATGAGACCTTCCAGGAGCTCACGCTTCCAGACACATTGGTAAAGTTTGACCAGGACCGCGCGGCCAGTTTCTTCGGCGAGTGGCTACGAG
The DNA here is from genome assembly GCA_965261815.1 of Dehalococcoidia bacterium. Taxonomy (GTDB): domain Bacteria; phylum Chloroflexota; class Dehalococcoidia; order Lucifugimonadales; family CAZENU01; genus CAZENU01. The sequence continues at coordinate 339,757 of CBDHDR010000002.1, read as the reverse complement.
ATTTGGCCGATCTGGAAGACGCAAGCGAGCGTAGCGAGTTGTCGTTTCCGTCCCCTTAGAGTCAACGGCATGTCGAACTCCGAAACATACAGGGTCGTTTCTCTATTCTCTGGCTGCGGCGGAATGGATCTGGGATTCAAGGGCGGATTCCAATATGGAGACACGTCCTTCCCCTCCCTACCGTTTGAAATTGTGTGGGCGAACGATTGGGATCAATCCGCCATGGATGTCTATAACCATAACCATTCGACTAACTTCCAAGCCGAAGACGTTAGGGAATCGGACTTCACTGGCATTCTCAACGATGGGCACGACGTGGACGTTGTTACCGCAGGATTTCCGTGTCAGGACTTCTCGTTGTCCGGCCCGAGAAACGGCACAATGTCGCAACGCGGTAAGCTCTACATGGAGGTTCGTCGAGCACTTCACGAGCTAAGGCCCAAATTGTTCGTTGCCGAGAACGTTCCAGGAATCGAATACCCCCCGACAATGCTCGATTCTATAGTACGAGCGTTGGCCGGATACGGTGAGCCCAAATACAGGGTATCTGTACATCGGGTCAACTGCGCCGACTATGGGGTGCCACAGATTCGACAGCGAGTCGTGATGGTTGGTGTCAGGTCTGATTTGACCCGGGGGTTCAGAGCTCCCGAACCCGTTCGTCGAGCTCCGTCAATGGATAGTAGCCCTGTTGAAGTACCGAACTGGATGAAGCGGCTTGTCAGGGATGGCGCAAGCGAACAGCGCAGCCTCCCGAGCTGGATGAACGTCAAGGAAGCGATCGACGACCTATGGAGCCCGTCGGGAACCTCAGGGTCCAGTGTTGTGGATCAAGATAAGCTCACCCACGCCACGATTGTCCTCGGCAGGAAGAAACGCAGAGATCGTCAGTTGCGAGCAGACCTTCCGTCTCCCACCATTCGCGCGCAGCATCACGGACACATCGAGGTTCACTACAATCGACAACAAGATGGTGGCCTCAGACGGCTGACCATCAGGGAGTGCGCCCGAATCCAGGGCTTCCCAGACAGTTTTGAATTTCCGACTACCGTTACGCAGGCATATGTCCAGATCGGTAATGCGATGCCCCCTGTGGTTGTGTGCTACTGGGCAAAGGCCATTGCGCAATGGCTTGCAAAGGCGACAGTCGCCAGTACCGGAGGACCAGAGGCGGCGGAAGTTGGCCTCTAGCGGCCACCGCAGGCCAGACGTGACTTCGAAAATCATGTCTGCCGTGAAGTCGAAAGGGTCGAAAGCGGAACGTGCGTTGGGTCAGGCTATGTGGGCGCGTGGCATCAGATACAGAAAGCACGTCAGAACGGTGTTTGGTACGCCTGACTTCGCCCTCATAGGACTGAGGGTAGCCATCTTCTGTGATGGTGACTTCTGGCACGGACGAGGCTGGCAAGAGCGAGGCTTCGCAACTTGGGATCAACAGTTCGAGAACCTAAAGTCTCCAGACGTCTGGAGGCAGAAGATCGCCGCCAATATGAACCGCGACCGCAAAGTGAATCTACACCTCACCCAGGAGGGCTGGTCAGTCTTGCGATTCTTGGAGAGCGAGGTCCAGGAAGATGTGGACGGATGCGCCGACATGGTTCTAGAGTGCATTGAACTCAAGTGGTCCCGCTCATCATGACGCGGTGGCGGACTTCAACTTGCGATGGGCCCGCAAGCAGCGCGCCGTATACTACTCCGCATCCAACTCCAGCGGCTCCCCGATCGGCACGGGGTACAGCCCTGCGCCGCGGCGGCGGGCCGTGGGGACGGCGCTCGTTCTGGCGCCGGAGGGGCCGACCGACATGTGCTCCAGCTTCTCCAGGTCGAACTCTATGCCGAGCCCGGGCGCGTCTCCAAGGACGAGATAACCGTCCTCGATGTGATTGTCGGCGTTGAGGACGGCCTCGAACCCGGCGTCGATGACCTCCATCATGATGTGGTTCGGCAGCGCCGCGGCCAGGTGGGCCATGTGGTTGCCCGGGGAGTTCATCACGGACACCGGCAGCTCGAACCCGTACGCCATGTCGGCGACCTGCAGCGCCCCGGTGATGCCGGAAGTGCCGCTGCCGACCTGCACGACGTCCACGGCCTCGTTCGTCATGAGCGCCATATAGTCGCCTATGTGGTTCAGGTTCTCACCGGTGGCGACCGCCGCCTTGACACTCTGAGACACCTTCCGCAGTCCTCGGTAGTCCCATCGCCGCGCGGGCTCCTCGCACCAGACCAGGTCGAACTGCTCCTCGAACGCGGAGATGTTGCGGATAGCCTGCTTGGCCGACCAGTACTCGTTGGAATCGACCATCAGCTCGGCCGGCTTCCCGGAGGTCTCGAGCGCCTCCTTCATGACGCCGGTCCTGCGGAGGTCGGCTTCCAGGTCGATGCCCACCTTGAGCTTGCCGCCGGAAACGCCCACGGCCGCCTTGCCCCTGTAGAACGCGGCCATGTCGTCGTCGCTCAGGCACATGTCGATGCCGCTGGCGTAGGCGCGCACCCTCCTGGACGACGCGCCCAGGGTCTTCCACAACGGCTCGCCGTTCAGCTTGGCCTTCAGGTCCCAGAGCGCCACGTCGAGGCTGGATATCGCCCCGTTCGCCGTGCCTTCGTTGCCGCCCTTGAACGACGCGTTCACCATTTTCTGCCACAGTCCCCTGACGCCCCTCGGGTCCCTGCCCACGATCAGCGTAGACAGCGCCGCGATCGCCGTGTCAGATCCGGGCGCGCCCGGCGCGACGCCCGTGACCCCCTCGTCGGAGTCGACGAACACCGCCAGACCGGCACTGGAGTCGAATCCGTGGGGCGTGTTGGCGTCGCCGAGCGGCCTCGACAGCTTCATCACGTACGGTCGCGTCCTGACGCCGGTGATCTTCATAGGTCTACTCCACGGGAGGGTGTCGACAAGGTGGCCGGGATTGTATCAAACGGAGCATCCGTCCATTACCAATCGGGTGTGCTAACGCCATATTCCCTCATTGCCACTCCGCATAGACCGGAGTCCCGCTGCCAGGGGCCGGCTTTCCGCCTTCGGCGACCTTTGCGTAACCTCGCTTGGATAAGGGTGGGGGGGCGCGCTCGTCGTTCCCGTGGAGACGGGAACCCATCCCCTCTCCCACCGCTGGATTCCCCGATAGGAATGCCAGGCATCTCCGCTACCCTGTCTCCCGCGAACGCGGACCTTTGCACAACCGTCGTTCCCGCGCAGAGCCTGCCCTCGCGTAGGCGGGGGCGGGAACCCAGGGGCGGGGCTCCCAGATGGGAAATCTGCGCAGCTCCTATCGAAGTCCAGGCTGGGGCGGGGCCGTCGCCACACGACCCGTTCACCCCGAGTGCCCCGACGCTTCGTCGGGGTGTATCGAGGGGCCCGCACAGTTCAGTGTTTGGGGCGGGGCCCACACCAGTATTGGCGACAGAGTTGCGCGCCCCTCAAGTCTGAACACTTACTGAGTTGCGGCTACAGCACACCTGTGCTACTCTGTGCGCGTGGAATCCGCCTCAGTCCTCACCCCCATCCCCTTTCGGCAGTCCCGCCTCGGAACGCGGCGCGTCGTTTCGCGCCACGGTGTGCCAACTCAGATAGGGCGAACCCGGAACAGAGTGTGCCATCTACCGGCCAGGTGTGCCACCCGCCAGATACGAACTGCACAGAATGGCACGGAATGGCACAGTTTTCAGCGAAAAAAACGGGAGGCAGCCTCAGCGCACTCTCGCGGCCAGCCGCCTCATCGAGCCTGACCGGTTGCGAGGGGGGCCAGGGCCGGACTCAGAGCCAGCGGCGAAGGTGAAACAGCACCAGCAGCGCGACGGACACGGCGCCGCTCAGCACCATGACCGCGGCGAACGACCAGCTACTGTCGTCGAACGGCAGATCGATGTTCATCCCGTAGACGCTGGAGACGACTACGAAGGGCAGGATCACGGTGGCGGCCACGGTCAGGATGCGAACGATGTCGTTGGTCCGGATCATGGCCAACGAGCCGTGGGCGTCGTACAGCCCTTCCACGACCTCCTTCAGGTCCTCGAGCTCGCTCCATATCCGCCGCATGTGGTCGGCCAGATCTCCGAAGTAGATGTCGCCGTCGACCCTCAGCACGCCGAAGTCGCGCTCCTCCAGCTCCTCCAGCACCACGATCTGCGGCCGGACGACGCGGCGGTACGAGAGGACGTCGCGCCTCACGAGCGCGAGCTCGCGCACGACGTCCTGCCCGAAGGTCTCGAACACCCGCCGCTCCAGGTCGTCGACGTTAGCCATGATGCTCCGCAGAATGGGGAAGCTGTAGTCGACCATCGAGTCGAGAATGCGGTACAGCAGGTAGCCGGGGCCCCGGCCCATAACGCCCTGACGTACCTCGTCGCTCGTCTGGCAGTCGGCGAAGAGCTTGACCAGTGGACGGAGCTCGCCCGAGTGCACGGTCACGATGTAACCCGCGCCGGCGAAGACGTCCACTTCGCTCGGCTGGGTGATCCTGGACTGCTTGTCGAACCGGGGAAAGTGCATGACCATGAAGAGATGGTCGTCGAGCTCGTCCAGCTTGGGCATCTGGACGACGCTGAGACAGTCGTCGAGGCTGAGCTGGTGGAACCCGTAGCGCGCGCGGAGAAACGCCATCTCGGCGGTCCCGGGTCGTTCGATGTTCACCCAGGACAGCGGGCCGTTCTCCACGACCTCGACGTTCAGCTGCCGCGCGGACGCGATGACCGACTCCATTGCCTGCCCGATTCCACCAGGAAGTGTGAAGGTCTCGGACAGCCTATTCAAGACGAATCCACGCACGGGCCGGGGGACTCGCCCGGCGGCGAATCAGCCCCGCGGGGCCGACTGCGCCGGCGGGCTTTCGTCCTCCCTACTGTGACAACGCGCCCGCCGCGGCGGCATCTCCAGAGTGGTCGAGGACCCGATAGATCGTGACGTAGTCGTTCACCTCGATCCTGTCGAGGTCGCCGCTGAGCTCACTGTCGAACTTCTTCAGGCCGCCGCCCGCGTACGAGATGCGCTCGAGCTCTCCGATGTAGATGTACCCGACGTCGTACTTGCGCAGCAGCGAGAGCGCCTCCTCCGGGTCGGTCGTTTCGTAGATGCGGTCGATGTCCTGGATTCGCTCTCGGATCGCCCACTGGTAGTCCCAGCGTTGCTGCTCCTGGTGCCACTGCCAGCCGGCGATGGTCGGCAGCCCCGTGTAGACGGATATGCGGCCGTTCCACCGGTAGCGGTACTGCGAGGGCGTCGAAGCCTCGAGGACGACCGGCGAGCCGATCGCGTTCTCGCGCAGCCACCGGATTCCCTCCAGATCGGCGGACAGATCGATATCGCCTCTCTGGTCGCGGTACACGGTGCTGGCCATGTAGGCCGTCCCGTCGAGCGTCAGCGGGCCGTCCTCGAACCTCACGTCGTTGCGGGCTTCCGTCCCGAGGACGGTGTATACGGAGGCGCTGAGGACCAGCGCGGCCAGCCCCGCCATCCATAGCTTTTTGCCGCGGGATTCGCCGGCCAGCGAGACGCCGAATCGGTCGGCCAACCGCCAGAGGAGATACGCGGCTGCCAGCGCCAGCAGCACCCAGACCTGGATGTAGAACTTGAACACGCTATTCATGCGGTCTATGTCGCCCTCGACCCTGTAGAAGTCGAGGCCGACGACGAGCGCCAGGGCCGCGCCGGACATCAGCAGCGCGAAGGTCAGGTGCGGGGCGTCGGCCTCCGCGGAGCCGATGCGCCTGACGCCCACGACCAGCAGCATGAGCCCGAGAGCGAGCGCGAACGGCACCGTGCTGCCGACCAACCCGGCGACGACCACGGACACGACGAAGCCGACGACCACGACAGCCATGCTCAGCGCGAACGCCCGCAGCGCGGCGACGCGGCGCCGGTCCGCCTCCGGCAGGTCGTTCTCGACGGCGACCGCGTTCGCCGCCCACCGCCGCACCGCCTCCAGACGCGGCCCCCACGTCGGCGCTAGCTCTACGACCGCGTAGGACCCGATGACGAAGACGAACAGGCCCGCGATCGCCAGGAACTGCCAGAGAACGGTCTGGTTGGTCGTCGCCTCGACGCTCGCGAAAAAAGTCTCGTAGCTCAGGTGGTACGGTAGGAAGACTACATACCCGACCAGGAACACGGCGCCGGACTTCACTGCGGTCTCGATCAGGACCCTGAGGCTCGGCCCGCCGTTGCGGAGGTACGCGGCCAGGAAGACCGCGCCCCCGCCGATCAGCAGGTACGTCGGGAAGTCCCACGCGTTGATCGTCCTGAGCGCCCCGACGGCCACGCCGAGCATGGCGAGCAGCGCGGCCTCGTCGATGGTCACGCCGAGTCTCGAGCCGCCCCGACCGCGGCGCGCGCCGAGCACGAGCGCCAGGGCCAGGCCGAGGGCCAGCAGCGTGAACGGAATGGCCATCAGGTGGGCGTGCAGGTCCGCGAACAGGAACGTGAAGAACGGGAACTCCGTGATCTCGTGCCCGGGCGGGTCAGGGGCCATCATGCGGCTGCTGCGCCAGAAGTCGAAAGACCCGAACGGTGCGTTCTCGACCATCACCCTCCAGACCCCCTGCCCCACCTGGATCGCGCCGTCGAGATTGCCTATGACGGCCACGAACAACGCGCCCGCTATCCCCGCCAGCACGGGGGAGATGCTGCCCGTCATGCGGCCGGCGGCGCCCCCAAGGCGAAGCCGACTCAGACGTGTGCCCTCGGCGAGGTTGTAGACGATGCTGAACGCGCCGGCCGCGGTCAGGGCGAAGAAGAGCGCGACCGCGAGGTTGAACGCCACGCCCGGGCCGATGCCCGTCGCGTGAATCAGTGTCGCCACGAAGAACTGGCCCATGTAGTAGTAGTTGATGTAGCCGTCGCTGAACCAGGGGTCGTAGGGCGGCATGTAGCTCGACTTGAGCACGGCGGTCAGGTAAGCCAGATCCATCGGCTTCTCGCCGCCCAGGTGCGAGTGCCACAGGTCCGGGTTCACCATCCTCATGACGACGAACGCGAGGAACGCGACCACGAAAACGGCCTCGCCGACCACGAATATCCCCCACCGTCGGCGTATTGCGGCGAACAGCTCCTTACGACGGACCGCGAGCAGCGCGACGGATACCGCGGCGACCAACAGCACGGCGACGCCGACCGACTCGCGTCCGAACTCCATCCAGCGCAGGCTCGCGAGGAACCACACGATGAGACCGACGACCAGAATCCCCAGAGGCTTGGCGAGCAGGTAGCCGCGGTCCGACAGCGGCCTGAAGAGCAGCATCGCCGCGGGGAGCGTGACGAGCGCGATGCCCTGCACTGCGAGCAGCCATGCCAGCGTCGGAACATCGTTGGTCCAGCTATCGGCCCGGACTATGACGGTCCACGTTCCGCCCTCGCGCTGGCTGCGGGCCTCTTCGGGCGACATGAGCAGCCCCAACGGCCTCGCCTCTGGCGGGCCGCGCTCCAAGGCGTCTGCCGGCGCCGCCTCCAGGATCGCACGCCGGATCGTTTCGGCATTGAGCCGGCCTACGTTCTCGAACACCAGGCCCAGGGGATGGTCGTAAACTGAAAAACTCTCGTCGGCCCATCCGAGGTCCAGAACGATGGGCGCTTCCCGCACGGACTCGATCGCCGCCGGCCTCGCAATATCCGTCCTGGCCAGAGAATCGTCGACGAAGCTCACTCCGGCGAGCCGAGGGTAGGAAGACATGGCCTCGGCGAGCTCGTACCCGAGGCCGCCCTCGAACAGAAGCCGGTAGTACTCGGTCGAGACCGGGTAGCGTTCGGGGAGCCTGGGAATCGTCCCGTACAGCCGATTGCTGAACAGGACAAGATAGTCCGCCTCGGCCAGGTCAGTCGACATGTTGTCCAGCTTGCTTTCCGTGTCCGCCTCGTACAGCGGCAGCCTCTTGAAGCGAAAGGCGCCGACGTCCGGGAGGCCCTCCTCCCAGTGTTCCATCAGCACCAGCGAGCCGGGTTGCGCGTTGTCGTTCAGCCATCCAGACAGTCGGACCCCCGGGTGCTCGTCCCTGTAGACCGCGGTATAGGCGAAGGCGTAGAAGGCGGTGCCCGCGACAACGACTACCGCCGCGGCCGCGATCGCTATCCGGGCCGGGCGCGCTCCCCTGCCCCTGCCAAACCGGTCCCAGCCAGCAATCAGCATCCTCGAGCCGAACAGCACGATGAACGGCGTTATCGGGAGCAGGTACCGGAGGAACTTCACGTCGAACGCGCCGGTGATCAGCAGATAAGGGACCACCCACGCGAGCACTATGACCGCGGGCCACGAGACGTGGGACCGAAACGCCAGCGTCGCCAGCAGCGCCGCGGAGCCGACGGCCGTGGCGAGCACGATGGCGGGCAGGCCGCTGGACACCATCAGTATGACGGCCGGCACCGCGACGCCGGCCGCGAGGTAGACGGCGCCCATACGCGGGCGCACTCCGCGCAGCGCCGCGTACGCCAGGCCGGCCCACGCGAGCAGGCCCAAGGGCCAGCCCAGACCCCATGCCGAGAGCTGCCGGAAGTGGTACCAGTACGGGATGGTATCGACGTACTGGCGCGTGTATGGGTAGTCCCTGATCCGGCGCACCATCTCGGACTGCTCGCCCACGGAGTCGGAGAACTGAGACCAATCCAGAAACAAGTACGGTTGCGCGACGAAGAGCACGGCCAGCGACGCCGCGGTAGCCGCGGCCAGCCCTCCGATGGCCGCGAACGCCGCGCCTTCGACCGGGGCGCGGCCCCTGCCGGACCTGAGCGCGCCCAGGACGTAGACGCCGTGCGCCGTGGCGAGCGCGAGAAAGATCGGCAGCAGACTGGCCTTCGTCGCGAGCCCAAGTCCGACGAAGACGCCGGCGAGTATCGAGTCCCGAAGCCGGCCGCCCGAGCCGACCCGCAGCATGAAGTAGACGGCCAGGACAGCGCAGAGGGTCGCGATCGTGTCGACGGCGAAGAAGTGGCTGAGCTGGATGTGAATGACCGCGAGAGCGACCAGCGAAGACGCCAGAATCGCCTCGCGGCGGCCGTACATTCGCCGGCCCAGCAGGTAGACGACGGCGACCGTCCCCACGTCCGCGAGGGCGGAAATGACCCTCCCCAGGGCGCGCAGGTCGTGCCCGCCTCCGCCGCACGGCGAGTACAGCGGAAGGCCCGGCACGGTTTCGTAGGCCGCCGCGGCGGTGCTCAGCAGGTAGAGCGGAAAGCTGCCGTACGGGAACCAACGGGGGTTCCAAGGGCTTTCGTCGGCGTCGAGCAGGACGCCAACGTTTGTGACGGACGGCAGCGAGAGCTCCGCGACGTGGGACAGGATGGCCCGCTCGTCCGGATGCGGCGTGTAACAGTACCCGCGGTCCCAGTCGACGCCGTAGAGCCTGAGCACCATCGCGACCAGGACGATCGCGGCGAGGGCGACGAGGTCGAGCCGGTCGAACCGCCGGTCGCTTCCCAGGGGATTCAGCTTGCTGGCTAGCTGCATGGGCTTCGCCTTAGTCTAGCCTGAGACCGTGCGTCGTGGACAGAGCCGGCCGCATGCCAGTGTACGCGGGCTCCCTGCGTGGCGGACTCCGCAAGGACTAGCCCGCCGAAGCGAACGAGCCCGCCTTGCCGACTCGCCTGAGGTCCGGGGAGAGTGCGTAGGCCAGGACGTAGAAGAAGGCCGTCACCGCGGCGCCGAGTATCATCGTGGCCCGCGGACCGATGAGCTCCGAGCCGACGCCGCCGACTAGCCATGCCAGCGTGAGCATCTGCACGTTCAGGGCCAACAGCCCCATGACTCGTCCCCGCATCTCGTCGGCCGCGGTTATCTGAAAGGCGGTGCGGACGGCGGTGGACCACCACACGATCAGGACGCCGAATCCGAAGGACACGGCCGCGGACAGCGGCAGCGTCGTCGAGAAGGCGAATACGACCATCAGCACGAGGAAGAGCACGGCCGAGCCTGCGAGCACCAACGCCAGCGACCGAACGTTGCCCGCGGCGATCAGCGTCGCGGAGCCGACGAGGCCGCCCACCCCCATTGCCGCGAGCAGCGTGCCGTAGCCTTCGGGCCCCGCGCCGAGCACGTCCCGGGCGTATCGGGGGACCAGCGGCATGTACATGCCGGCGAAGACCAGCAGGAATCCCAACAGGAGCAGCCAGCGCAGGGCCGGCGTAGCCATCGCATAGCGGAGCCCTTCCCTGAGGTCGTACATCACGGACGTATCGACGGCCCGCGGCGCCGGTCTCTCCACCCGGACCAGCGACGCGAAGGCCGCCGCCACCGCGAGAAGCACGGCCACAGCGTAGAACGCGGCATCCACCCCGAACCGCGCAATCAAGACTCCGCCCAGGACCGGGCCGACCACCGCCGACACGGTCATGGCCGTGCCGAAGAACGCGTTCGCGCTGAACAGCCGGTCTCGCCCGACGATGTCGACGACCAGCGTCTGGCTCACGGTAACGCCGAAGGAGGTGGCGGCCGCGACCACGAATGCGAGAACGACAACGTACGGCAGCTCTATGACGCCGGCGGAGATGAGCACGGCGGCAGCGACGCCGCATCCGGCGAAGCTCAACCGCGTCCAAATGAGAAGAGTGCGCCGGTCTGCGCGGTCCGCCAGAACGCCGCCGAAGAGGGCGAGGATGGCGACGGGTATCGCGGGCAGCCCGTTGGCGAGCCCGACCCAGGCGTCTGAGTCGGTCATCTTCAGCACGAGCCACGCCTGCGCCATCGTGCGAAGGTGGAAGCCCACCATGGCGAACGCGTTGTCGAGCAGCAGGTACGGGAAGCTGGGGGCGCGCAGGGTAGCGACGGAGCCGAGCTTCGTCCACGACGGAGCCGCGGGCAGTCTGCGCGCCATCGGCTGCGGACCGCTTTCCGGGACCCGCGTCTACTTGGCGGCGCGCCGAACCGCCTGGTCGACTATGTCCACGCCGACAGCCTCGCTCCACGCGGCCAGTAGCTGCTGCGTGATCGGGCCGGGCTTGCCGTCTCCGATCTGGCGGTGGTCCACGACCGTCATGGGCAGAACGCAGGGGCTCGTGCTCGTGAAGAAGGCCTCGTCGGCGGTGTAGAGGTCGTAGGGCTGCAGGTCTTCCTCGACGACGGGGATGTCGAGCTGCCTGGCGACGTCGAATACCATGCCGCGGGAGACGCCCTGGAGGATTGCGCGGTCGCTGGGCGAGCGTATGACGCCGTCGGTCACGAGGAGCACGTTGTATCCGATGCCCTCGGTGAGGTTCCCCTCGTTGTCGGTCAGGATGGCCCAGGCGCCCGGGTCGACGTCGTTTGCCTCCAGCTCCGCCAGGTTGAAGTTCATCCGGCTATAGTGCTTCACCTTCGGGTCCAGGGATTCGGGCGAGTAGCTCCGGGTGCGGGTGATGACCCCGTGCATACCGGTCTCGTACTGGGCAGCGTACCGGCTGGAGTCGAGGTCGTATATCCTGACGCAGACCGTCGGGGGCCCGGCGTCGTAGGCCCGGCCCTTGCCGCGGGTCACGAACTGGCTGATGGTGAAGTCGCCGCCCTCCGCGCGAAGGTGCTCGTTGCGCCGTATCGCCTCCTCACTGATGTCCATCATCTCCTCGGGGGACAGACCGGGATCGATGCGGACGTACTTGAGCGACCGGTACAGCCGGTCGACGTGCTCCTTCATACGAAAGCTCTTGCCGTCGAAGGTCCGCGCGACGTCGAAGACGACGTCGGCCACCGAGAAGCCGCGGTCCCTCGGATCTATCTTGACCTGGCTATAGGGCACCCATTCGCCGTTGAAGTAGGCCGTGTAGTCGATCATGCCAGTCCTCCTAGGCTACGTCGTGTGAAATGCGCCGCGAATTATACCCGATCGGTGGTCGGCCGGCAGCCGGTTAGAGTACAGTTCCTTGACCCTTCCACCGCCGTAATGATAGCTTTTCCGGCGTTGCGGCCCGGCCTGCGGAAGCCGGCAATCCAAACCAGGTCTTCCCCACCGGGCGGTACCTTCTTGCGGAGTTAAACATTGGCAATCATCTACATCGCACTGGCAGCGGCCGTAGTAGGCCTCGGATTCGCCTTCGTCCTGACGCTCTGGATCCTCAGACAGGACCAGGGCAGCGAGCGCGTCCAGTACATCGGACGGGCTATCCAGGAAGGGGCAATGGCGTTCCTGTCCCGTGAATACCGGCTGCTCGCCGTGTTCGTCGTCGTCATAGCCGTCGTCCTGGCCCTCTTCATCGACTACGACGTCACCGGCCGCGTCGCCGCCAATACGACGGACGGCGGCGGAGGCGGCCTGCCGTCGACCGCGATCGCGTACCTGATCGGCGCGGTAGGCTCCGCGCTGGCTGGTTTCATTGGCATGAGCATCGCCGTGCGCGCCAACACCCGCACCGTCGTGAAGGCTCAGACCAGCCTGAACTCCGCGTTGAGGGTGGCGTTCAACAGCGGCGCCGTTATGGGCATCTCGGTGGTGTCGATCGGCCTGCTGGGCGTCACGCTCGTGTACTGGGTCTTCCAGGACATCAGCGTCATCGCGGGCTTCGGCTTCGGCGCGTCGTCCATTGCGCTGTTCGCCAGAGTAGGCGGCGGCATCTTCACGAAGGCCGCGGACGTCGGCGCAGACCTGGTCGGCAAGATCGAGGCGGGCATCCCGGAGGATGACCCGCGCAATCCGGCGACCATCGCCGACAACGTGGGCGACAACGTGGGCGACGTGGCCGGCATGGGCGCCGACCTGTTCGAGTCCTACGTGGGCTCGATCATCGCGGCCGTCGCCCTCACCATCGTGGGCGCCGGATACCTGATCTCGTCGGACGTCGTCAGCGACGGCGCCCTGCCCAAGTTCGTGGAAGTTGGCGGCATGTCCGGCCAGTCCGACATCGGCGCAGTGTTCCAGGCCAACATCTTCATGCTGCCGATTCTCGTCGCTTCAATCGGCATCGTGGCCTCGATACTCGGCTCCTTCCTGGTCCGCACCGGCGAGGGCGCCACAATGGGCCGCCTGCTCTGGTCGCTTCGGACCGGCATCCTGGGCGCCGGAGCGCTGATACTCATTGGCTCCGGCATAGCGATAGTCCTCCTCGATCTGCCCTTCGAGCTGTTCTGGGTGATCCTCACGGGCCTCATTGCCGGGCAGATAATCGGTACGGCTTCGGAGGTCTACACCTCGTACGAGTTCAGGTTCACGCGGTCGTTGGCGGCGCAGTCGGAGACCGGCCACGCCACGGTGATCATCGGCGGCATCGGCCTGGGCATGGTGAGCACCGTCATCCCGGCACTGGTGATCGTCGCCACCATGTGGATCACGAACGAGATGGCCGGCACCTACGGGGTGGCCCTGGCGGCCGTGGGGATGCTGTCGACGCTGGGCATCACCCTCGCGACCGACGCCTACGGCCCGGTCGCCGACAACGCGGGCGGCATCGCGGAGCAGGCCCACATGGGCCCAGAGGTGCGCGAGCGCACGGACGCGCTGGACTCCCTCGGCAACACGACCGCGGCCACCGGCAAGGGGTTCGCGATAGGCTCGGCAGTCCTGACCGCGCTGGCGCTGATGGCCGCCTACGCGCAGGTCACCGGGCTCGAGGCCGCGGACTTCAGCCTGCTGAAGGTCGAGCTCCTGATGGGGTTGATCATAGGCAGCCTGATGCCGTTCCTGTTCTCGGCACTGACCATGCAGGCCGTCGGCAGGGCCGCCAACGCGATGGTGACGGAGGTCCGGCGGCAGTTCCGTGAGATCGACGGGCTGATGGAGGGCGAAGCCGAAGCCGACTACGCCCGCGCCGTGGACATCAGCACCCGCGGCGCCATGCGGGAGATGGTCCTCCCCGGCCTGCTGGCGGTCATAGTCCCGGTCGTCGTCGGCATCGTGCTGGGCCCCGAGGCCTTGGGCGGGCTGCTCATAGGCTCCATCGCGACCGGCTTCCTGCTGGCGATCATGATGGCCAACGCGGGCGGCGCCTGGGACAATGCCAAGAAGTACATTGAGGCGGGCCACCTTGGCGGCAAAGGTTCCAGCCAGCACGCCGCCGCAGTCACCGGCGACACCGTCGGCGACCCCTTCAAGGACACGTCCGGCCCGTCGCTCAACATCCTGATCAAGCTCATGTCGATAGTCGCCTTGGTCTTCGCACCGCTCTTCCTGTAGGATGTGCAGAAGGAGAAGGACAAGTTCGCATGACGCCTGAGCTCATCGGCATCATGGCGCTGTTCGGGTCTATCGTAGCCCTGGGTGTGGCGCTGTTCGGGGCCCTGAAGTGGTTCGCAGACCGCGTGGACAGGCGCTTCGTGGAGCTCGAAAGACGCATGGACGTGCGCTTCGAAGGCGTCGACAGGCGCTTCGACAGCGTCGATAGGCGCTTCGACAGTGTCGACACGCGGTTCGAAGGCGTCGACAGGAGGTTCGAAGGCATTGACAGGCGCCTCGAGCGGATCGAAGCCGATCTCTCGAAGCTCAAGGAAGGCCAGGCCCGACTCGAGGGAATGTTCGAGGGAGCGTTCGAGCGGATCCCCAGGACGCGCCCTGAGGCCTCCCAAGAGGCCGTTGCTTCAAGCGGCGCCGCGGGCTAGGACCAATACCGCCCTGCTGAGACTCCAGGGTAGTCAGCCCCCGATTCTCCTTTTCCCTCGACGGATGGAAGAATTCCCTGTGCCCCCATGGGACGCGCCGTCGTCAACCATGGGAGAGGGAGTTCTCCGCTGGCCGGGCTTGTTCAGCGAGTCTCTGACACAGGACACTACCGGAAACGGGCTGAACTCACAGGACCGTCGTCATGGATGACTTCGTTATCCAGACCGATGGACTGACAAAGCGGTACGGCGATGTCCTCGCCGTCGACGGGCTCTCCATGGAGGTGCGCCGGGGCCACGTCTACGGGCTTCTCGGCCCGAACGGCTCCGGCAAGACGACAACGATGGGGATGCTGCTCGGCCTCGTGAGGCCGACTTCCGGCAGCTTCCGTCTCTTCGGCGGAACGGACGGCCACCGAGAGGCCCTGCACCGCGTCGGCGCCATCGTGGAGTCGCCGTCCTTCTACCCCTACCTGTCGGGACGCCGGAACCTGGCCTACTTCCAGGGCATCTCGGGACGCGGCTCGCCCGGGGAGATAGACGAGCTGCTCGACAGGGTCGGCCTGCTGGCCCGCGCGGACAGCCGATTTCAGACCTACTCGCTCGGCATGAAGCAACGCCTCGGTCTGGCCTACGCGATGCTCGGCGACCCGGAGTTGCTGTTCCTGGACGAGCCGACCAACGGCATGGACCCCGAAGGCATGATCGAGGTCCGGGACCTGATACGCAGCCTCGGCACCGGCGGTCGAACGGTGCTCCTCTCCAGTCACCTGCTGCACGAGGTCGAGCAGGTCTGCGACAGCGTCACCATCATCTCCAAGGGCAAGCTGATCGCCCAGGGCGAGGTGGCCGCACTGCTGCGCTCGCGGGGACGAGAGCAGGTCCGCCTGAAGACCACGGACAACGCCAAAGCCGTCGAGGTTCTCTCGACGCTGGAGTGGGTCGGAGACGTGACTACCGCGGATGACTCCCTGATCGCGTCGGCGCCGCACGAGCGGTCGGCGGACCTGACGGCTGCCCTCAGCCGGTCCGATGTCTACGTGGCGGAAATGGGGCCCGTCGGAACGTCTCTGGAGGAGTTCTTCCTCGAAGTAACCGGGAGCGACGAATGATCGTCGACGTGGCGCGGCTCGCGGTCTGGGAGTGGTACAAGCTGCGGCGGCGCTGGATGCCTTACATACTCGTGGGCGTCGCCGTGCTGTTGACCCAACTGCTCCTGTGGCTCGGCTACAGCGCCTACCACAACGACACGATGCAGGCCGTTTTCTCCGGCGGCTCCTCCTCCTTCGGGTACTCCACGGAGGTCGATGGCGAGGTCGTGGAGGTGTCGGTGTCGTGTATCGATCTCGTGAACGGCCGCATGCCCGCAAGTATCGACCGGCTTCCGGAAGATCAACGGCAGGTCTTTCTGGCGGACATGGAAAGATTCGAGGCCGAGAGCTGCGCCACAACCGACCCTCGTGACGAGTTCCGCGCCGTGTTCGTGATGCCGGATACCATCACCGGCGCTGTCGAGGCCGCCATGTTTATCGGCCCGATCCTCGTCATGATCCTCGCGGTGTCGTCGATAGGGTCGGAGTACGGTCTGGGCACGCTGAGGACGACGTTGACCAGGGGCACGGGCCGATGGCAGCTCATGGCGTCCCGGATGATCCTGCTCGTGCTGGCCGCGGCCGCTGGGCTGCTGGCCGTGGGAGTCGCGGCGGCCGTCGCGAGCGTGGTAGCGGCCGTCATCCCGCCCGGCGAGGACGGCGGGATCGCCGACTCGGGCAGGTGGCTGGACGCGGCAATCATGTTCGGCAAGGCGGTCTACGCGCTCGCCCCGTACATCGCGCTGGGCATCTTGCTCGCCGTGCTGACCCAGTCTACCGGCACGGGCCTGGCCGCCTCCCTCGGATACTACGTGGTGGAGCTGATCGTCGTTCCCATTCTGGGCAACTACGAGCGCGTCGATTGGATCAGGGACGCAGTACTCGGACACAACGTGAGCGCGTGGCTCCAAACCGGTTTCGTCGAGGTGGAACTCGATGCGGCCGCGGCGGAGGCGGCAAACCAGCCGGACGCCCTGCAGTCGTTCCTGGTGATCCTGGCGTACACTATCGTCCTTGCGGGCGCCGCCTTCTGGCTATTCCAACACAGGGACGTCGCCGGCGCCAAGGGCGGCTGACCGGAAGAAAAACGCGAGTAGATCGAAGAGGAGTTGAGCATCGCCGTAATCGAGCCCGAGATGGTACGAATACCCGCCGGCGTCCTGGCGATCGGCGTTCCCGCCTTCGCAGGCGAGTTCTTCGAGGACCTGCGCCCCTGGCACACAGGCGAGACCGTGGAGATGGCCGCCTTCAGCATCAGCAAGTACGCCATCACTAACCGCGAATACCGCGACTACGTCGAGAAGGCCGGCGCCGATGTCCCGATGCGCTTCGACGATCCGGCCTTCAACGCCGACAACCAGCCGGTGGTCGGCATCTCGTGGCTGGACGGCGCCGCGTACTGCGACTGGCTGCGGGCCGAGACCGGCAAGGCGTACCACCTGCCCACGGACGCGCAGTACGAGTACGCCGCGCGGGGCGGCAACGAGGGCGCCAAGTTCCCCTGGGGCGACGACCTCGACCCGTCGCGCGCAAGCTACGGCGGCCATCCGGCGCCGGAGACCGTCGACAAGTACCAGCCTAACGGCTACGGCGTCCACGACATGGTCGGCGGCGTCTGGGAGTGGTGCGAGGACCTGTACTTGGACGTGAGCGAGGGTGAGCAGCCCTCCAACGGGCCCAACCCGACCGACAACCCGGTGCTGCGAGGCAGCTCGTACATCAACAATGACCCGATGAGCCTCTACGTCGCGTACCGGCACGAGGACCCGCGCGACCTCCGTCACCCCATCGTAGGCTTCCGCGTCGCCATCCAAGCGCCCGCATAGGCGCAGGACGAAACGGGCAGAAGGAGACGAGATGAGCAGCGAGTCGGACTCCGGAAGCGTGACCGGCGAAACGGTCCTGGAGGCGCGATTCGACCGCGGAATCATCCCGTACACGCGGTGGATGGTGTCGGGGTTTCTGGTGATCACGGTCGTGGGCATACTGCTCATACCGTTCTGGCTGCTGGTCAGCCGCTGGTACGGCTCTGAGTACATGCGCCGCCTGTCGGCGAGGCTGACCACGCGCGCGTTGGAGATCCGGAAGGGCGTCTTCTTCCGCAGCGAGTCGACCATCCCCCTGAACCGAATCACCGACCTGCGTATGCACGACGACCCCCTCATGCGCCACTACAACATTCGGGGCATGAAGGTGGAGACGGCGGGGCAGTCCGGAGCGACTGGAAGCGAGGGCAGCCTGGTGGGCGTGATCGACGCGGCCGAGTTCCGCGACGCCGTCCTGCGCCAGCGCCAGAAGGTGCTGGACGAAGAACAGGGCTCGGACTCCCCCGCGCCCGCCGCCGGCGACGTCGCCGGCGTTCTCATAGAGATTCGTGACATCCTGAAGCGCATCGAGTCGAAGGGATAGGCCGCTGACGACGGAGGGCGATCACGTCATGGAAACTCCACAGGGAAGCTGGTCGGGCAAGACGAGCGGCGCACGGACCGCCGCCGAGCAGGACCTGCACTTCGGCCACGGCCTGCTGAGACGCGAGAGCGCCGGCTGGCCCCCCTACTTCGTAGTCACGACGCCGTCCGCATACGCGGTGGCCGAGAAGTACCTGGCGCGGGAGCCGGAAGCGGTCGAGAACGCGCGGCTGCTCGACTGGACGCACCTGCAGAGCATCTCGGACGCCGCGCCGGACTCCGCCGAGCTGGTCGTCGGAATCGGCGGCGGCATAGCCCTGGACGCGTCCAAGTACGTCGCCCTGAAGCGCGGCCTGCCCCTGGTGCTGGTACCGACCATCGTCTCGACCGGCGCGATCATCCACAGCGGCTTCGCCAAGTGGAAGGGCCACACGACCATCGGCCCGAGCGCCGAGTGGCCGTGGTTCAACTACGACCACGCCGTCATCGACTACGACGTCGTGCTGGAGGCGCCGCCTCGCCTCAACACCGCCGGTCTCGGCGACGTGCTCTGCGGCTACTCCGCCATCGCCGAGTGGCGGAGAAACTCCAGGCTGGGCGTCGGCCCGCCCTTCGACGAGGACGCCGCCGCGGTCGCGATCGGGCACTTCGACGACATACGCACGGACTTCCCGAAGACGTTGGACGCCGGCGGCGGTCTGACGCCCGAGAGCGTCCGGTTCATCGCCACCGCGGTCCAGGAGCGAGACGACAAGTCACTGCAGCACCCCGCGGCGCCAGCCGCGGACCACACTCTCTGGCTCGCCGCCGAGGAGATCAACCAGAAGGGCTATGTCCACGGGGAGCTCTGCTCGCTGTGCGCGCTCGTCATCGCCTGGCACTGCGATGAGAACCCTGACACGCTCGCGGACGCGCTGGACGCCTGCCAAGTATGGCGGCGGCCGGCGGCGGTCGGCATCTCCCGCGAGGAGCTCGCCCGTGCGCTCGATTACGCGCCCGAGTACATGTCCGACGCCGCCAACGGCCGCGACGTCCCCTCCATCCTCCGCTCCGAACCAATCACCGGCGCGCGCTTCGACGAGCTCTGGCGCTACCTCGAGACCGGCTGACCGGCGGAGTCACCCTCACCCCAGCCCTCTCCCGTCCAAGGGAGAGGGGGTTAGGTCCCGGACGCAGGAGATTGGCATGAAGATCACCGACGTCAAGGCGTACCTCACGGCCCCGCACGGCGCTCCGTTCCTCTTCGTAGAGGTGTACACCGACGAGGGAGTCACCGGCGTCGGCGAGGCCACACTCGCGCAGGCCAACCAGCTGCTCTTCCGGGGCGTCGACGCCATTCGCCCGCTCGTCGTGGGTCTCGACCCGTCGAACATCGAGGAGATATGGCAGCGCATCTTCCGCCGCTTCCTGCGAATCGGCCCGCGCGGCGTCGTGACCTGCCTCCTCAGCGCGGTCGACATCGCCCTCTGGGACATCAAGGGCAAGGTGCTCGGCGTACCCGTGTACCAGCTCCTCGGCGGGCCGGTCAGGGAGTGCGTGCCCCTGTACACCCATGTGCAGGACGCCACGTCCGGCATATCGCTGGACGAGGTGCACGGGCAGGCCTTGCGCGCCAGGGCCGACGGCTACGAAGCCCTGAAGACCGACCCCTTCGCCTGGGCGCGCAGCCGCGCCGGCCCGTTCCAGGGCGCGTCGCTGCTCGAATGGCTGACGCCCGGAATGATCACCCGCGCCGTCGAGTGGATCGAGGCCATCCGGGACGCCGTCGGCCCGGACTACGAGCTGATGGTCGACGCCCACGCCAGGTTCGACGTCGGCAGCGCCGTCAGGGCCGCACGGGCGCTCGAGCCGTACGGCCTGTTCTGGTTCGAGGAACCGGTGCCGCCCGAGAGTTACGCCGCCCTCGCGCAGTTCCGGCAGGAGGCGAGCGTGCCGGTTTCGGTCGGTGAAACGCTCTTCTCCCGCTACGACTTCGCGCCCATATTCGAGGAGCGGCTCGCCGACTACGTAATGCCCGACGTCGCGTGGACCGGCGGCATCAGCGAGCTGCGGCGCATCGCGGCCATGGCCGAGACGTACTACGTGCCCTTCTCGCCCCACGACGCCATCGGCCCGGTCGCTCTCATGGCGGCCTTCCACGTCTGCATGGCCACCCCCAACCTGTACCGCCAGGAGTGCATACACACCCGGTTCGACGACTTCAGCGCCTACGTCACGCCGATGTTCGAGCACCACGACGGCGCGCTGTGGCCGTCCGACCGGCCCGGCCTGGGCATCGAGCTGGTGCACGACGTGATCGAGGAGTACGCGCTCGACCCGGACGACCCGAGGGCCAGCCCCTACATGAACGACCCGCCCTCGCGCTCGCCGCTCGGCCCCGAATGACCGCCGACGGGGTATTCGGGGTTCCTGTCCGCCAGCGAATCGGCCCCCGAGCCGGACTCCATTCACTCCGAGCTCCCCCGAATTCAGCCCGCACTCAACCCGTTCACAACCCCCCACCGTCATACCCGCGAAGGCGGGTATCCAGGGATCTGGAGGGGCGCACACAACCCGTTCGCCCCGAGTAGCGCCGGTGCTTCAGCGGCGCGTATCGAGGGGCGTAAGCCGTCTCGCATCCCGCGCAACCGCTCATTCCGAGCCTCGCCGTTTGTCCTGAGTGCCCCGACGCCCCGGTCGGGGTGTATCGAAGGGTGAACGGCGAGGGCTCCGGTAGAATAGGCGCATGGCCCGCATACGTCTGATCCACTGGAGGCCCGAAGAGGCGCGGCCCCGGATCGAGCAGCTCGCCGACGCGGGGTACGAAGTCGCGTACGAGCCCCTCGATCCCAACACGCTGCGCGGCCTCGCCAATGACCCGCCCGACGCGTTCGTGATAGACCTGACGCGGCTGCCGTCTCATGGCCGGGACGTCGGCATCTACGTCCGCGAACGCAAGGCCACCCGACGCGTTCCGCTCGTGTTCGTCGACGGCGCCCGGGAGAAGGTCGCCAGTGCCAAGGAGCGGCTGCCCGACGCCGTCTACGCCGCGTGGAAGGACGCCGCCGCAGCGATCGAAGACGCCATCGCCCACCCGCCGGCGGACCCGGTCGTCCCGGCGTCCACCCTCGCCGGCTACTCGGGCACTCCCCTGCCCAGGAAGCTCGGCATCAAGCAGGGCGCGGCCGTCGCGCTGGTCGACGCGCCGCCGGACTTCGAGCAGACCCTCGGGACACTGCCGGGGGGCGTCGAGCTGCGCCGGGGCGTCTCCGGCAGGCCGGACGTCATCATGCTGTTCACCAAGGAGCGCGCCCACCTCGAGGCCGGCGTCCCCGAGATGAGGGACGCGATGCCCGACGGAGGGCGGCTCTGGCTCGCCTGGCCCAAGAAGGCGTCGGGCGTCGTCACGGACGTGAGCGAGCCGGTCGTGCGGGAGGTCGGCCTGGCGGCCGGCCTGGTCGACTACAAGATCTGCGCCATCGACTCGACCTGGTCCGGCCTGCTCTTCGCCCGTCGCAAGACGGGCTGACATGGAATGGTGGATGGTTGAGGAATCGGCCCTGCGGCGCGGTTCCCCCGCGGCCCCGGCTGATTCCGGGAAAAGTGGGCCATTTTGTGCCATTCCGAGCCGCTTCCTATCTGAGAGGGGCTTCCCCGGGACGCGAAATGGCACAGCGATGGTGGGTTGTGGATGGTGGATAGCGGGACAGGCGGCTGGCATTGCGGTAGAGTAGCACGGGTGTGCTGTTGGATTCAAGGCGAACCGGCGATTCCGCGTTGCATAGCCGAACGCGCGTGCTATAATCGGGCGCGGTACGAGACGGCCTCGCTTTTGACTAACGGCCGCGCGGGTTGCTACCTTTGAGCGACCCCGACGTCTCAGCCCGAAGGGACGCTCCGGCGGCATGAGTGAGGCACCAGTGTCAGAAAACTCCGAGCGGATCGACCTCCAGACCATCACGTCTCTGTGCAAGCGCAGGGGCTTTCTGTTCCAGAGCAGCGAGATCTACGGCGGGCTCGCCAGCACGTGGGACTATGGGCCCCTCGGCGTCGAGCTGAAGAACAACGTCAAGCGGTCGTGGTGGCAGACCTTCGTCTGGGGCCGCCGCGACATGGTCGGACTCGACGCCGCCATCCTGATGCACCCGTCCGTCTGGGTCGCCAGCGGACACGTCGGGCACTTCACCGACCCCCTAGTCGACTGCACGAGCTGCCGACGCCGCTATCGCGCCGACCAGCTCGAGGGCGACGCCTGCCCCGGATGCGGCGCCCGGGGCGCCTTCACCGACGCGCGCGACTTCAACCTGATGTTCGAGACCCACGTGGGGCCCGTCCAGTCGGACGACAGCCGGGTGCACCTGCGCCCCGAGACCGCCCAGGGCATCTTCGTCAACTTCGACAACATCGTCACGTCGACCCGCCGCAGGCCGCCCTTCGGCGTCGCGCAGATCGGCAAGGCCTTCCGCAACGAGATAACCACCGGCAACTTCATCTTCCGCACCCGCGAGTTCGAGATGATGGAGATCGAGTTCTTCGTCAAGCCGGGCGAGGACGAGGAGTGGCACCGGAGGTGGCTCGACGACTGCATGGCCTGGTACACCGGCCTCGGCGTCGACCCGGACGCGCTGCGGCTGCGCCCCCACGAGCCGGACGAGCTCGCCCACTACGCCAAGGCGACCTACGACGTCGAGTACCGCTACCCCTGGGGCTGGGGCGAGATACAGGGCATCTGCAACCGGACCGACTACGACCTCAAGGCGCACTCGGAGGCGAGCGGTGAGTCGCTCACCTACTTCGACGAGCAGACCAGGGAGCGCTACACGCCGTACGTCATCGAGCCGTCCGCGGGCGTCGACCGCTCGGTGATGACCTTCCTGGTCGACGCCTACTCCGAGGAGGAGGCGGTGAGCGCGAAGGGCAAGCCGGAGAAACGCGTCGTGCTGAAGCTGCACCCTACCCTGGCCCCCGTCAAGGTCGCCGTGCTGCCGCTGAGCCGCAACGAACGCCTGGCGCCTACGGCCCGCGAGATCCACGACCTCGTCCGTGGCTCGGGCGCCGTCGAGGGCCTCGTTCAGTACGACGACGCCCAGAGCATCGGGCGCCGCTACCGACGGCAGGACGAGGTAGGCACGCCGCTGTGCGTCACCGTCGACTTCGACACCCTCGACGACCAGAAGGTCACCATCCGAGACCGCGACACGATGGCCCAGGACCGCGTGCCGATCGCCACCCTGGTGGAGGAGCTACGCCGGCGCTTCGCGGAATGAGTTGGGAGCAGATCCAGGAGGCGGTCCGAACGAACGGCGTCGTGCTGTCGCTCCACGCGCAGCAAGAGGCGGCCAAGGAGTCGATAGGCTATGACGAAATCGTGCAAGCCCTGCTGAATGGTATACTCGTCGAGGACTATCCGGCGCACAGGCGCGGCCCCTGCTGCCTGTTCTACGGGCAGACTGATGCGAAACGCGACCTGCACGTTGTGATAACGACGTCGCTGTCGCCCGCGCTAGTCATAACTGTGTACGAACCGATGGCGCCGTACTGGACTACAGCCGTAACGCGAGGGACTTAGATGACGAAATGCACCGCGTGCCACACCGGAACCTATAGGGACAAGCCTGTCCTGTTCAGCGCCCGCCGCGGCGACCGGCTGCTGGTGGTGGAAGACGTACCGGCCCTGGTGTGCGACGTCTGTGGCGATCAGATCTTCACCGAGAAGGCATCCAAAGGCATCGAGCGCGCCCTGGAGGGCGAGCCGGCCTACTCGTCGCCCATCTACCGCTTCCCCGCCGAGGCAGCCTCGCCCGGAGGCGATGGATGAGGGAATGCACGGTGTGCCACTCGGGCGTTTACCGGCAGAAGCTGGTCCTGTTCAGCACCCACCGCGGCGACCGGCTGATCGTGGTGGATGACGTTCCCGCCCTCGTGTGCGAGACGTGCGGCGACCAGATCTTCGCCGAGAACGCCGCCAGAGGCATTGAGCTCGCGATCCAGGGCGAGCCGGCCTACTCGTCGCCCATCTACCGCTTCCCCAAATAGGTGGCGTGAGCGCGGTCAAGAGAACCGTGGATCGGAATGCCAGCCCGATGACATCCGTCCGCGCGCTCTCGACCGGTGTCGAGGTCAGCTTCGCCGATGGCCGCTCCGGCGTCATACCGCTCAGCGATGTCCGTGGCATGGAGAGCGGGCGAATCGCCGCCCTGGAGCTTCCCAGCCCGCACGCGCTGATACTCAGGACAACGACGGGCGAGGCCGTCGACATCCCCTGGGACTTCGCCCGTCACTACTGCGACCCCGGGTATCGCGCCCGGGCGGAAGCCGCGGCGTCGCGCGGCAGGGACGCCACGGGTCGCCGCATTCGATCGCTCCGCAAGCGGGCGGTCATGACGCAGCAGGAGTTGGCCAGCAAGGCGGGAATCGGCCGCGTCACCCTCGTGCGAATCGAAAACGGCGAGCAGCTCCCGCGATTCGAGACCCTCGCCGCCCTCGCCGACGCCCTGCAACGCCCCGCAGCAGACCTGCTACTGGACGACGCGGAGTAAGCCGCCCGCACATCCTCATAGGAGATACGAGATGAGTGACGGTAGCCATTTGCGCATGGAGAACTACATTGAGGTCCAGCCCGATGTTCGTAGCGGCAAGCCGTGCTTCAAGGGTACCCGTATCACGGTCTATGACGTGCTGGAGTACCTCGCCGGAGGAATGACCGAGGCCGAGCTCGTGGCCGACTTTCCGCCCCTGACCCCGCAACACATACGCGCCACGCTCGCATCCGCCGCCTGATACGATTCCAGGCCAAGCGCGGGAGGAGGTCGAACATGGGATTGGCCGTCGGAGTCGTCCCGCCGATCGAGTACCTGGACCGGCCGGACGAGGAAGTCATAGACTTCATCTGGCATCTCGATTTCAATCTCGACGAATCCGACTGGCACGTAGCCTCGGATACACACACGGTTGTCGAATACACGCGAGAGTCGATGGCGCGGCAGCTTGCGGAGTACGTCAAGAGCAAGCGCCCGACCGAACACGCGGTCGGCGCAATACGGGAATGGGTCGACGGCTTACCCTGGAACGGCAACGAGATTACCCTACACTTCAGTTGGTAAGCCTCAGCACGACTCGAGCTCGGCGTTAGGCGACGGCCGAGCCATTGCCAGATGTTAGCCAGCGATCCTCTATCAGCCTGTCGTGACGCCTAATGAAGGCTTCGTAGTGATCGGCTGACCTGAACAGTTGCCTGAGTTGAAGCGGGCGCCCAGATTCGTTGGCACTCTCTTGCCTGACTTCAACAACATACGTAATGGTATCGACGGCGATCCTATGGTGATCCGGGAACCATTCGTCCAAAGTATCGCTGAGCCGCTTGACCGCCGCGATGGGCAGCTCCTCGTATGTGGACGCACGCTGCAACCGAACAATGCTTCTTCCGACAAGCCACAAGACGTGCAGCCTGCCGTGTTCTCGCTCATCGCTACGCTTACCCGTTCTGTCGCTGTAACTCTTCCACTCATCCTGGACTCTCTTGTATACCAGCCAGGGGAATCTCAGACGTTCAGCTTCGATCCCAGGGAAGAACACCTGTCTATAGACCCCGTGCAGGTTTGAGGTCGAACGTGGAACCTCCCGCAGCCTGTCCTTGGCTTCACCCGGCGACCCAACAAAAGCCCACATGGTCTGAGCCATATCCTTGACCGTTGCTCGCGCGACGCCCGAACTACTGGACATGTACTTGTACTGCCCACGTCTGAGCTCATAGAACACCGGCGGCTCCAGGTCTTTGAATTCCTCGTGGAGCCGTTCCTGATCAGGCTGGTCGAAAAGGAAATCCCAATCCTTCATCTGAGACTGTTTGTTGCTCGCCGCGCTAATCTCATGTCTCAGATTGGACGACGGGTCTTCGACTAACTTCAGCGTTACTGTGGCACCGCCTAGCGCACCTCCTCTTCGCCAGTGATCATAGACGCTGAACGTTGTTTGGCAGCCGTTGACGATCTGAAAGTCTCTTACGTTAACTCTCGCGGGACCGCCATCAGGTTCCGACACAGTGAAGGAGGTGCACACGGCGGAAAGCCCGTTATTCATGAGTTGGAACCGTGCCCTACGGTCTCGATCCTCAAGTGTAGCCTTGATCTCCTTGTTGACCGCAACGGCCCCGAGTGGCCCCCTCGGGTTGAATCGGAAGATCGCGTACTTGTGGTCATCGAACATCTCGGCCAGTTCCACAAGATCAAGGGTAGCGATTAGACATCTGAATCCGCCCGACGATGATTGATGATAGCCCGACGGGTCAATCTCCAGCGTCAACCCGATTTCTCGAACCTCATTCAAGGAATCGATGACCCGGATTAGGTGGTCTATGTCGACCGCCGTTGCGAAGTGAGGAACGTCGATGCTGTCCCCGCCAATGCGAAGCGTTAGGCGACTGTCAGCCCACGCATTGGCACGAGCCTGCAATTGGCTTGTCGCCCGCAGGGTCGTGAGGTAGACGAGCTGGAGTTCATATCCGTCTAGGAGGACGCGACGGAACGTCGGAGCGAAATCCAATATCTGTTCGTTGGATATCTCAGCAAGCACTTGCGGGGTCGCCAGTTTATTGGGCACCTCAAGAAAGTTGGCCAAGTCGCCCATTCTGAGGTTACCCGGCGCGGAACGATACTTTGACTGGAAGAGGTATACAGTCATGGCATCATCGTCCACGTAGTAGGCATCTAGCTCAAGGTCGTCCCTACCGTCGGTGATGTTGGCCAGCAGATCGTCTTCCGTAGGCGGATTCTCAGTCTGATCCAAATGAAGGTCAGCGGCCCAATAGAGAAATCCCTTCGCCATGTCACCGTCGAACAGACGATCAGCCGAGGTCGTAACCCTGGTGGCGATCCTCTCAATTTCCCGGAGCCGCTGTTCATTGCGTTCTTGGCGCGTGGGCATGAAGAATTCCTCGTTGGCTTGGTAACCTCGACGCAACCATTATAGGAGTGCAGAATCGTGGGGTCCACAAGCGGCGCCTACGATCTCGACAAGTTCTTTCCGGGGTCGTTGGCAGCGGCCGGTACCCGCGATTCCCCGCCGCCCAACATGGGGGCGCTGCCTACAGAATACCCGGGTCCGTTACACTCCATGATCCAAGACAGCCGAGGAGGTTGAGCATGGGACTAGACGTTGGCGTCGTTCAGGTAGACTACCTGGCCCGACCGGTCGGGCCAAGCTACCGCTTCCTGTGGCACCTGAACGAGAACGCGCACGAGGCCGACTGGAACGGCTCCTCTGCCGAGAACACGTTCGTCCAGTACACGCGCGACACCTTGTTGGAGCAGGCGAACGAGTTTGTCTCCCGCAGCGAGCTCACGGAGAGCGACAAAGACGAGCTCCGAGCCTGGATAGATGGTCTACCGTGGAACGACGACGTGATCATGCTTCACCTGACTTGGTGAAGTGCGACAGCCGCATCGCGGCACAATCGAACAAGCCGAAGAACCTGTGGTATCGTAGTCTTGTCTCGCGTGGCCCTTGGCAGTGCGCGAGGGAGGGATAAGATGGTCAGCCTTGAAGTCGGCGCGGATGAAACGGCGCTGGCGCCCAATAGGGACGTGGAGATTGAAGACGCCGATGACGACTCGGTAGCCCCGTTGCGCTACGCGATCACCAGCTTCGGCATAGATTTCGACGTCGAGGGACTCTCCCGCCGGCTTGAACGAGGCGAGCTCGTCATTCCTAAGTTCCAGCGAAGCTTCGTATGGAGCATCGGACACGCGTCCCGGTTCATCGAGTCCTTGCTTCTCGGACTTCCGGTCCCGGGCATCTTCCTGTCACGGGACTTCGACTCGGACAAGTACGTGGTGATCGATGGGCAGCAACGCCTCAAGAGCATCCAGTTCTTCCGCGACGGAGTGTTCAACCCGTCGCCTGGAGCGCCGACGCAGCGAACGTTCACGTTGACCGGCGTTCAGCAGGAATTCCAAGGGCTGACGTACCGAGACCTGAAGTCTGGCGACAGGTTCCGCCTCGACAACTCCGTGATTCACGCGACGGTAGTGAAGCAGGACGCCCCGGCCGACACCAATACGAGCGTCTACCACATATTCGACAGGATCAACAGCGGCGGCCTGCGCCTCTCACCCCAGGAGATCCGCAGCGCAATATGCCACGGGAAGTTCGTCGACCGGCTCGCTGAACTCAATGAACATCCCGCTTGGCGGTCGATCTTTGGCAAGGTACACTCGCGGCGGCGAGACCAAGAACTCATACTCCGGTTCCTAGCCTTCTTCTTCAACGAGACGGCATACAAGCCGCCGATGTCGGAGTTCCTGACCGTGTTCATCCAGAAGCACAGGAACCCAAAGGACGCCTTCCTGACCGAATCGACCGACATGTTCGTCCGAACGATGGACGCCTTCCTTCAAGCGCTCGGCACCCGCGCGTTCCGCTTGGAGCGAGCCCTCAACGCGGCCGTCTTCGACTCTATGTCGGTGGGCCTGGCCCGAAGGATCGCCTCCTCCGGCTGTCCGCCCGACCCAGAGCAGACGCGGTCGGCCCACCGCGCTCTGCTCGAAGATGCAGACTACCTAGACGCGATATCGAGGGCCACCGCGCGCGAGCTGCCTGTGAAGGTGCGCATGACGAAGGCCGCGGAGCGCTTCGCGTCGCCGTAGAATGCGCAACCCGAGACTCGTAAGCCAGCTCGACTCTCTGGAATCGCTGCTTGACCGTACGGACGCCGCGACGGCCGGCAACATAGAGTTGATCGGCCACTGGGGGAGGTACCTGTGCGTTCTGACCGCTGGGTTCCTGGAGAACGCGCTTGTAGAAGTTTACCGCGAATTCGTGAGAGCCGCCGCCAGTCCCCAGGTAGCCAGATTCGCCTCCGCGAGATTGGAACGCATCTCCAACCCGAAAGCAGGACTTTTCGTCGATACTGCGAGGAGCTTCGACCCGGCGTGGGCCGATGCTCTGGACACGTTCCTAGACCAGAACGGAGGCCGACGTCGAAACGCCATAGATTCGATCATGAACAACCGTAACCAGATCGCGCATGGAGAAGGTACCCAAGTATCCGTTGGCCGCGTCCGCGAGTATCTTCCTGGTTGCATCCAAGTCGTTGAGTTCATTGAGAATCAACTGCTGGGAGCTACATCTCATGGGCCAGACACACCTTGACATGAGGATTCACAGCGGGCCGCGGTCGGTGTAGCGCCGGCGCTGGCCGATACCGTCGCGACCTTCACGAAGGTACCTCGCAGCGTCTTTGACGAGCAGGGGTTGGAGACGGCCTACGGGACCGCCGTCGAGGTCGGGGACGGGCGGATCATATGGCGGCGGCTCGCCCCGGCAGAGGTAGAGGTCACCGGCGTCCGAAGGCTGGTGCTCGTCGGGTCTGGTGGAGACGGGGAGTAGCCGCTCATCGGCTACACTACGCTCGAAACCCTCGGCTTCGAGGTCAACACCGTGATGCACGAGCTGGAGCCCACCACGGGCATCGAGGACGCCGAGCGGCGCTCTAGCGCATAGACGGAAGAGGTCTGCCTGGGCCGTCCCTCCGATGCCCCAATCTCCCGTTCAGATCGGAGCCCACCGATTGCCGAACGGGCGCGCCGCGCCGTGTCGGCGGGCGTGCAAATCGGAACCCCTACTTCCAAATTACATGATATTTGGAAGCGGTACTTCCAATTTGCATGCTATAATAGGGTGCAATGCTCACCGAACGCCTCCTCCAATTGCCCGTACCAGGGACCGAGACGTTCTTCCTGTGGGGGCCCCGCCAGGCGGGGAAGACGACTCTGCTCAGGCAGTCCTATCCGGACGCGCGCTGGGTCGACCTGCTCAAGAGCGACGAGTTCCGGCGGTACTCGGTCAACCCCGAGCTTCTGCGCCAGGAGATAGAGGCGGATGGGCCGGACCTGACGCGCCAGGTCGTCATCGACGAGGTGCAGAAGGTACCCGCCCTGCTCGACGAGGTCCACTGGCTGATGGAGAACCGGGGCCTCAGCTTCGCGCTGTGCGGCTCCAGCGCCCGCAAGGTGCGGCGTGGGGCCGCGAACTTGCTCGGAGGTCGCGCCGTCCGGCTTGAGCTGCGCGGCCTGACCGCCGGCGAACTCGGCGACGCCTTCGACCTGCCCAGGATGCTCAACCACGGCTACCTGCCCAGGATATACGGGGCTAGCCGGCCGAGACGGCTGCTCGACGCCTACGTGGCCGACTATCTCAGGGAGGAGATCGCCGCTGAGGGCCTCGTCCGTAACCTGCCGGCCTTCTCCGGCTTCCTCGACGGCGCGGCCCTGAGCGACGGCGAGGCCGTCAACGTTTCCAACATCGCCCGCGAGTGCGGCGTTTCGAGCCCCACGGCCAAGGGCTACTTCGGCATCCTGGAAGACACGCTGCTGGGGCGCTGGCTCCCCGCATACCGCAGGCGGCGCAAGCGAAGGCTCACCGCCGCTCCCAAGTTCTACTTCGCGGACGTCGGCGTGGTGAACCGTCTCGCCCGCAGAGGAGAGGTCGCGCCCGGGTCCGAGCTCTACGGCAAAGCGTTCGAGAACTGGGTCCATCACGAGCTGTGCGCGTTCGTCGGCTACCGCGAAATCGACGACGAGCTATCGTACTGGCGCCTCCCAAGCGGCATCGAGGTCGACTTCGTGCTCGGCGACGTGCGGCTTGCGGTCGAGGCGAAGGCGAGCGCCAGGATAGACCGCAACCACCTGAAGGGCCTGCGCGCCATAGCCCAGGAGTATCCCGAGACGGGCCGCCGCGTCGTCGTGTGCCTCGAGCCTCGGGCCCGGCGGACCGACGACGGGATCGACATCCTGCCGGCGGAGACCTTCGTACACCGCCTCTGGAGCGGCGCCCTCCTCGGCTAATCGGACTCCCAATGAACCGGTTGCGCCAACCACGAAACCATTAGCATCTCGTTAGGGCAACCAAACTTGCGCACACAGCACATCCGTGCTACTATCCCCCCGTGACAACCACTCCCCACTTCCCAACTATCCACTATGGAACACCCCTGTCCCATTCCTGTCCCATTTTCTCCCCCGGTGTCCCACGCCAGATACGAACCGTGGGACACCCACTGTCCCATATTTCGGAAAAGTGTCCCATCGCCCAGATAGGAATGGGACACTTTGAGACGCAATGGGACAGCTCACAGGGACACCCCGACCCGAACCGGCGAGCGCGAGTCCCCCAGCGGGCGCGAGTTGACGGCATCGCCATGTCCGCCATAAGGCTTGCCACGTGAAGACGACCCTCGACATCGACGACTCCCTGATGCAGGCCCTGCGGGAAGAGGCCGAGCGACGCGGGACGACCATGTCCGCACTCGTCGAGGCGGGCCTCCGGCGCATCCTCTTCGTCGACCCCGCGGCCGAAACCTCGTCCGACCCTCTGCCGCCGCTGCCGACGCGGCCCGGCGGCGAGCTACTGGTCGACGTCTCCAACCGGGACATGCTCTACGAAGCGATGGACGAGGCATAACCAGGCGCTGGCCCGGTAGCCCGGCACTCTCCTCTGTTCCCGACCGCGCCGCATGCGGGCCCGGCCGCGGTGTTACACTGGCGGAAGACTCAACCTGCGGCTCCCCTGCCCGGCTGGCACTCATGCGCATAGTCCACTTCTCCGACGTGCACATCGGCGTGGAGAACTATGGTCGGCCCGACCCGGAGACCGGCCTGTCAACGCGGCTCGGCGACTTTCTCGCGTCTCTGGACGAGGTAGTCGACTACGCGATCGACGAGGGCGCGGACCTGGCGCTGTTCTGCGGCGACGCCTACAAGAGCCGGGACCCGTCCCAGACCCACCAGCGCGAGTTCGCGAAACGCGTCGCGCGCCTCTCGTCGGCCGGCGTGCCGGTCTTCCTGCTGCTGGGCAATCACGACATGCCCCACGTCGCGAGCAGGGCGACCGCGCTGGAGATCTTCCGCACCCTCGACGTGCCCAACGTCTACAACGGAGACCGCGCCGGCACGTACGTCGTCGAGACCCGGGATGGCCCCCTGCAGATCGTCGCCCTGCCCTGGATCCGGCGCAGCGGCTTTCTCGCCCGCGAGGACATGCGCGGGCGGACGCCCGACCAGGTTAACGAGGCGATACAGCGCTCGTTGGCGGACAACATTCGCCAGCAGGCGGCCGAGCTGGACGAAAGCGTCCCGGCCGTGTTCGCTGGACACGTGTCCGTCGGCGAGGCGACGACGGGTTCGGAGCAGTCGATGATGCTGGGCACCGACCACGTCCTGCTGAAGAGCGACCTGTCGCTGCCGCAGCTCGACTACGTGGCACTCGGACACGTCCACCGGCACCAGGTGCTCGGACGCAACCCGCTCATGGTCTATTCGGGGAGCCTGCAGCGGGTCGACTTCGGCGAGGAGAAGGACGACAAGGGCTTCTGCGTGATCGACCTGGACCGGTCACAGCCGGCGGGGCAGCGGGTGAAGGACGAGGACTTCCAGTTCCGCCACGTCGACGCCAGGCGCTTCCTCACCGTCGAGGTCGACGTCCGCCGGGGCGACACGGACCCGACGGCCACGGTCGTGCAGTCCATCCGTAGGCACCACGTCGACGGCGCGATAGTCAGGGTGTCGATCAGGCTGCAGGCCGAGCAGGACGCGTACCTGAGGCAGGAGGAGATCAGGCAGGCGCTGGAGGGCGCCCACTTCGTCGCGTCGATATCGCGCGAGGTCGCCGAGCAGCCGCGGAACCGCCTCGGCCACCGGTCGTCCGACGGGCTCGAACCGCGCGAGGCGCTGCGGCTCTACCTCGAGTCGAGGCAGGTGCCGAACGATCGCGCGAAGGTCCTGATGCGGCACGCGGCGGAGCTGATGCAGGAGCCGGATACGGACTGACCGGCGCCTCCGCATCTCCCGCGCCCGTACCGACATCGAATAGAATGAAAGCACGGCGAAACGAGCCAGGGGAGAGATGAGCATGATCTACACGCTGAAAACGGCCTTCGGATGGACTCTCAGACGCCCGGTCGCCTCCCGGCCGCGTCTCGTTTGGGCGGCTGCGGCCGTAGTCGCGCTGCTGGCGGCGGCCTGCTTCGGCGGCATCCCGGCGGGCGAACCCGCGCCGGAGCTGGACGTCGTGCTGTTCGGCAACGCCAACAACACGGCCGGCCAGGCGGTAAAGCTGTCCGACTTCGAGGGCACGCCGACCGTCTTGAACTTCTGGTACCCGTCGTGCAGCCCGTGCAGGGTCGAGATGCCCGACTTCGAGGAGGCGTCCCACAAATACGACGACCTCAAGTTCCTGGCCGTGCAGGTCCCCGGCTTCGACTCCTCCGAGGACGGCCAGGCCTTCGTCGACGAGCTCGGTCTGACATTCTCCATCGGCTACACAGAGAACGCGCAGATCATCGCCGACTACAAGCTGATCGGCTTCCCCAGCACCGTGTTTCTGAACGACAACCACGAGATCGTGCGCACCTGGGTCAGCGCGCTCGACGCGGAGAAGCTGGAGGAGCTGATCGAGGAGCTGCTGCAGTAGGGCCCGCGGCAGTCCCGTGAGCGCCTCCGGCAAACCGGCGAGGGCAGATCGTAACGGCGGCCGGCCGCGCCCAGGACGGCGCCAGCTCCAATGAATGCCGGCGATGTCTTTCTTCTCGTCGTCAGATGGCTGCACCTGGTGTCGGGCGCCGCGTGGGTCGGCGGCAGCCTGTTCTACCTGCTGGTGCTCCGCCCCGCGTCCCGCCGCGGCGGGGAGTCCTCCGGCCTGCTGACAAGCGCCGCGGACGAGTTTCGCGTCCTCGTCAACAGCTGCATCGCCATACTGGTGGCGACCGGGATCATCATGTCCTTCAACCGGCTGACCGACGCTGTCGTCGGCGAGGGGTACGTCGCGGTGCTGGCCCTCAAGGCGGCACTGTCGGTGTGGATGATCGTGCTGGTGCACGCGGAGCGTCGCCGGCGTCGGGCGCGGGCGGCGGTCGGAGCCGCCGAGCGGCAGGAGCCCGTCTCCATGCCGCGGCGTATCGTGCGGGCGGCGTCCGGCTTCAACGCGCTGGTCGCCCTTGGGATCGCGGTCTTCCTGCTGTCGGACCTGCTCAAGGTCCTCTACGAGATCGCGCTCGCAGGCAACTGAGATATCGTGATGCGGGAGTCAACGCCATGAAGCGCGACCTGATGGACATTCTCGCCTGCCCGGTGTGCAAGGGCGCCCTGGAGCTGCGCGTCGATACGGAGGAAGACGGCGAGATCGTGGCGGGTAGCCTCCAGTGCGCGTCCTGTGGCGAGACCCACCCTATCGCCGACGGCATACCCAACCTGCTCCCGCCCGACCTGCGCGACGCGGTGTCCGCCGACAGCGAGGACGCCTAGGCGCCCTGACGCGTCCGCAGATCGGCCAGCAGCTCGGCGACGGTCGCGCCGAGCACCGGGTGGACCGCCCCGGGCGCTATCTCCGCCAGCGGCGCCAGCACGAAGTCGCGCAGCGCCATCCTCGGATGCGGGACCTGGATGCTGGGCGTGTCGACGACCAGCCGGCCGAACAGCAACACGTCGACGTCGATTGCGCGCGGGCCGTTGGGGATGGCCGGCCTCGGGCCGAACCGGGCCTGCACCGCGGTCACGGCCGCCATCAGCTCGAACACGTCCAGGGCAGTCCACAGCCGACACGCCGCGTTCACGAACGCCGGCTGCGCCGCGAAGCCTGCCGGCGCGGTCTCGAACAGGCTCGACACGGTTACGCCGGAGCCGTCGGATACGAGCTCGGTCAGCGACGCCACCGCCCTCTCGATGTTCCCGTACCTGTCGCCGACATTGGACCCGAGGCCGAGAAAGACCTCCGTCGCCATCAGCCGCGGCTCCAGCCGCGAACGATCGCGTCGCTCATCCGGGCCACCCTGACCATCTCCTTGACGTCGTGAACCCGGACGACGTCGGCGCCGGCCGCCACCGAGAACGCCACCGTGGCCGCCGTCCCCTCGACGCGTTCCTCCACGGGCAGGTCGAGCACGTAGCCGATGGTCGACTTGCGGGACATTCCAACCAGCACCGGCCTGCCGAGGACGTCGAGCTCGTCCAACCGGCGCAGCAGATCCAGGTTGTCCTCGGCCGTTTTCCCGAAACCCATGCCCGGGTCGACGATGATGTCCTCGAAGGCGATACCGGCCGCCTGCGCGCGGTCGATGGCCCGTTGCAGAGCGCCGATGACGTCGGGCACGAGATTCTGGTAAGCGGTCCCCTCCTGGTTGTGCATCAGCACGACGGGCACCCCGGTCTCGGCGGCGACGTGCCCTATCTCAGGGTCGCGGGCGAGCGCCCACTGGTCGTTTATCATCGCGGCGCCGGCGGCGATGGCGCGCCGGGCGACCTCCGCCTTGTGTGTGTCCACGCTGACCGGTATGTCGAGCGCGTCGACGAGCGCCTCGATCACCGGCAGCACGCGGGCGAGCTCCGCGGACGCGGTGATCGGCGCCGCACCGGGATAGATCGACGGCGGCCGCGTCGACTCCCCGCCCACGTCGATCACGTCGGCCCCGGCCTCCTGGAAGCCAAGCGCCCTGCGCACAGCCGCGTCGACGTCGTTTCCGACGCCGTCCCCGGAGAAGGAGTCGGGCGTGACGTTCAGCACGCCCATCACGTACGTGCGGGCGCCCCACTCGAACGTCATGTTCCCAACAGCCGTCGCGCCGCGCCTGGGTGTGTTGTATCTCATAGCATGTGGAGTCCTCGGTCGAGGCAGAGGGCGGGCCGCGCACCCTCCCGTTCCTTGCTGCCTATCTGAATATCTGTTAACTTCTCTGCGATTATTTCACGGTTTCCGGAACGAATTCAAACATGGTCGTGCGCCGCAACGTCTCCGAAAAACAGGACGAGCTAGACTCGCTGCGCGAGCGTTCCCGGCTGGGCGGAGGCGCTCGCCGGATCGAGCAGCAGCACGCGAAAGGCAAGCTGACCGCCCGGGAGCGCATCGCCCTGCTGCTAGACGAGGGCAGCTTCGAGGAGCTGGATCCGTTCGTGCTGCACCAGTCCACCGAGTTCGGGCTGGACAGCCAGCGGTACCTTGGGGACTCGGTCGTCACCGGCTACGGACGGATCGACGGTCGCCTCGTGTTCCTGTACGCGCAGGACTTCACGGTGATCGGCGGCTCGCTCTCTGAGGCGGCGGCCAACAAGATCTGCAAGGCGATGGACCTGGCGACGAACAGCGGAGCGCCGATGGTCGGCCTTATCGACTCGGGCGGCGCCCGGATCCAGGAGGGCATCAGCAGCCTCGCGGGCTACAGCTCCATCTTCCTGCGGAACGTGCGCAGCTCCGGCGTCATTCCGCAGATATCGGCCGTCTTCGGGCCGGCCGCCGGCGGCGCGACCTACTCACCCGCCCTGACCGACTTCATATTCATGGTGAAGGGCACAGGGCAGCTCTACATCACCGGCCCGGACGTGATAAAGGCGGTGACCGGCGAGGAGGTCACG
The DNA here is from genome assembly GCA_965261815.1 of Dehalococcoidia bacterium. Classification (GTDB taxonomy): domain Bacteria; phylum Chloroflexota; class Dehalococcoidia; order Lucifugimonadales; family CAZENU01; genus CAZENU01. Next base: position 303,404 of record CBDHDR010000002.1, on the reverse strand, counting down.
CACGAGGAGCTCGGCGGGGCGGACAGCCACGCGTCGAAGAGCGGCGTTGTCCATTTCGCCGCCGAGTCGGAGCAGCACTGCATCGAGGAGATACGCCGCCTGCTCGGATTCCTGCCCGGAAACAACTCGGAAGACCCGCCCACCCGGGAGAGCGCGGACGACCCTGAGCGGCGGGACGACGGGCTAATCGACCTGATCCCGGACCTCCCCGACCAGCCCTACGACATGACGGAGGTACTGGCCCGCGTCGTGGACGACGGCGAGCTGATGCAGGTGCACGAGCGGTTCGCGCCCAACATCATAGTCGGCTTCGCCAGGATGGCCGGCCGGTCGGTCGGCATCGTGGCCCAGCAGCCAAACGCGCTGGCCGGCGTTCTCGACATTCAGGCCTCGACGAAGGCGGCCCGCTTCGTGCGGTTCTGCGACGCCTTCAACATACCGCTCGTCACCTTCATCGACGTGCCCGGCTTCCTGCCCGGCACGTCGCAGGAGCACGGCGGGATAATCAGACACGGCGCCAAGCTTATCTACGCCTACGCGGAGGCCACGGTGCCCAAGGTGAGCGTGTTAACCCGCAAGGCCTACGGCGGCGCGTACATCGTGATGAGCAGCAAGAACCTCAAGGGCGACGTCAACTACGCCTGGCCCACGGGCGAGGTGGCCGTCATGGGAGCGGCCGGCGCGGTCAACATCGTGCATCGCAAGGCGTTGCAGGAATCGGAGGACAGGGATGCCCTTCGCGCCGAGCTGATCGAGGAGTACCGCGACCGCCTCATGAACCCCTACGTCGCCGCATCCGCGGGAATGATCGACGACGTGATCGATCCCGCCGAGACGAGGCCCAAAATCATCCGAGCCCTCGAGATGCTTCGGAACAAGCGCGAGGTGCTGCCGCCGAAGAAGCACGGAAGCATCCCGCTGTGAACGACCACAGGCCGACCGCGAAGCCGGACGACGCCAAGACCCTGGCGGCCGTGATCGCGGCCGTGGAAGCCTATCTCGAGGCCGAGACCCGCGAGCGCGCGGCGCCGGAGCCGTCGGGACGGAGTCGGTGGAAGGCAGCGCCGTGGGAGGTCATGAGGGGCTCCGCGGTCCGCGCCCTATCTCCATGGCGCCGGCTTTGATGGTCCGACTTCAAGCCCGCGCGCCCACATGCCGGTCTCGATGAACCCGATCAAGATCACCGATACGACCTTTCGCGACGGCCACCAGAGCCTGATCGCTACCCGTCTCCGCATCGAGGACATGGAGCCGATCGCGGCCGACATGGGCGCCATCGGCTTTCACTCCATGGAGGTTTGGGGCGGCGCCACTTTCGACACGACCACGCGCTTCCTGGCCGAGGACCCGTGGGAGCGGCTGCGCACGTTCAAGCGGCTGATTCCCGACACGCCCCTGACGATGCTCCTTCGCGGCCAGTCGCTCGTCGGCTACCGCAACTACGCCGACGACGTGGTCGAGGCGTTCGTGCAGCGGGCCGCCGACACCGGCATCGACGTGTTCAGAGTCTTCGACGCGCTGAACGACGAGCGCAACGTGGCGACATCCGCGCGGGCGGTCAAGAAGGCAGGCAAGCACCTCCAGGCGACCATATGCTACTCGGTCACCGAGGAGGGCAAGCTCGGCGGGCCGATCTACAATCTCGACTACTACGTCGAGCGGGCACGGACCTTCGTCGGCCTCGGCGCCGACAGCCTGTGCGTAAAGGACATGGCCGGTCTGCTCGCGCCCTACGACGCCTACGAGCTGTTCGGCGCGCTGAAGAAGGCGGTCGACGTCCCGCTGCAGCTACACACTCACTACACCAGCGGAATGGCTTCGATGACGTGCATCAAGGCCGTCGAGGCGGGAGTGGACGTGATAGACGCCGCTCTGGCCCCGCTGGCCCTACGCACCTCCCAACCGGCCGTCGAGCCCCTGGTCACCACGTTCCGCGGGACCGACAGGGACCCGGGCCTCGACCTGGACAAGCTGCTGGAGATGGGCGACCACCTCGAGACGGTTATGCCCAAGTACCGGGAGCACTTGGAGAGCCCCAAGACGGCCGTCATCGACGCCAGGGTGTTGAGCCACCAGATACCGGGCGGCATGGCGAGCAACCTGACCTCGCAGCTCCGCCAGGCCGGGGCCATCGACAGGCTCGACGAGGTGCTGGAGGAGATCCCGCGCACAAGAAGGGAGCTCGGGTACCCGCCGCTGGTCACCCCATTGAGCCAGATGGTCGGCACGCAGGCGGTGATGAACGTGCTCTTCGGCCGGTACAAGATGGTCAGCGACGAGATAAGGGACTACGTCTACGGACTCTATGGCAGACCCCCCGCGCCGATGGACGAAGAAGTCGTATCGAAGGCGCTGGCGGGGTACAAGAACGGCCAGACTCCCATCACCGTCCGTCCCGGCGACCTGCTCGAGCCGGAGCTGGACGCTGCGGCGAGCTCGGTGAAGGAGATATCCGACGATCCGGACGACGTGCTGACATACGCCCTGTACCCGACCACCGGGATGCGGTTCCTCCGGATCAAACATGGACTGGACCCGGTCCCGGACGAGATGCGGCCGCAACCTGCGGCGCAAACGGACGAATGGGCGATCGGGACGCCGCGGCGACTCGACGGCCCTCCTCCTCCGAAGAGCAGCAAGGCCCGGGCGTTCAACATCCGTCTCAACGGCGAGGTGTACCAGGTCGAGGTCGACCCGGTACGCCCGGCTCGCGCGGCGGCTCCGCCGGCGGAGCGGGCCCGGACCGACGGCGCCGGCCGCGGCGCCATCGACGGTGCCGCCTCTGGCTCCGCCGTCATCGAGGCCCCGATGCCGGGTATCGTCGCCCGCTACGAAGTCGAAGAGGGACAGCGCGTAGAGGCCGGCGACACGGTCGTCGTGCTCGAGGCTATGAAGATGGAGAACTCGCTAACGTCTCCGACGGCGGGCAGCGTGGAGTCGCTCCCGGTCTCGCCGGGCGCGAGCGTGGCGAAGGGCGAGGTATTGGCAGTAGTGGCGCCGTAGTGACGGATGACTCTACCTGCGAACTGATAGCCGGTAGGGAGGTAGACCGATGGTATACGTCAACCTGTGGGCGCCACGCCCTGAGATTGGTACTCGACGACCGATTGGGATCGTACACATCGGTTGCGGACACGCCTTGAATCAGAGAGTACCGGCTAAATGGCGCGAGGTCGAGTCCGCCGAAGCTGCCGACAGAACCTTCAGCGACCATGCCCTCTACTGGTGCAAACTGGCAGCTTGTTTCGGATCAGACAACCCCCGACCTTTCCCCAGACATCTTCTACGGGGTTCGTAAAATGATCTCTACCCTGCTGATAGTCGGATGGACCATCATCATGGTGCTAGTGGTTCTTGCGGTGGAAGTTGACCCGTATACCGAGGCCAGCCCCTCATTCGTATTCGACGTGTGGTTCAAGGGGTTCGTTGTCCTGTCGATCATTTGGTTCATGGTGCGGTACAGAGGCGAAGACGGGGATAAGGCTTGATGGTCCGCGCTCTCGTAGTTCTCTTGAATTGACGCGCTAGTATGGTAGTTTGCCCGTATAGCGCTCTGCGGCGGCTTCTGATCATCGCTATCCTACGTCGCTGGCAGTAGCGCGTTGCGTATACACCTATATAATTCCTAAACGTATCTTGGGCACTGCGGCAACTTCCGGGAAAACTGGAAAGGACAACCATTTGGTGAACACACAGGCGATAGAGCGCGCCAAAGACCACTTCGGCACCCTGCTTGCGGAGCAGCTCGACCGCGTCGAGCGACTGCTGCAGGAAGGGGACTGGATCGACTACTCGAAGGTCGAACCGATCATGATCGGGATGATCGGCGGAGACGGGATAGGCCCGGCGATCAGCGAAGCCACGCAGCGCGTTCTCGAGTACCTGCTGCAGGACGCCGTGGACGGCGGCAAGGTCCGGTTCAGGACGATTGAAGGGCTGACCATCGAGAACCGCGCCGCCAGGATGAAGTCGATCCCCGACGACGTGCTGGCGGAGATCCGAGATTGCCACGTGACCCTCAAGGGCCCGACGCATACCCCCGAGAAGGGCGACGGCTGGCCCAACATCGAGTCCGCGAACGTGAGCATGCGCAAGGAGCTAGACCTGTTCGCCAACGTCCGACCGGTTCGTATCCCGGCGGAGGGCATCGACTGGACCTTCTTTCGCGAGAACACCGAGGACCTGTACGCCGTCGGCAGCCAGGGCATCAACGTCACCGACGACCTCGCCATCGACTTCCGGGTGACGACGACCCCGGGCTCGGAGCGTGTCATCGACGCCGCGTTCGCCCACGCCCGCCGCACCGGCAAGTCCCGCGTGACGGTCGTCACCAAGGCCAACATCGTCAAAACGACGGACGGCAAGTTCCTGGACGTGGCGCGCCGCGTCGGCGAGCGGTACCCCGAGATCGAGTGGGACGGCTGGTACATCGACATCATGACGGCCAAGCTGCTCGACGTCCAGAGGCGGTCGGACTTCCAGGTGATCGTGCTCCCCAACCTGTACGGCGATATCCTGACGGACGAGGCCGCGGAGATACAGGGCGGCGTCGGCACCGCGGGCAGCGCCAACATAGGCAAGTCCGCCTCCATGTTCGAGGCCATCCACGGCAGCGCACCCCGGATGGTGGTGGAGGGCCGCACGATGTACGCGGACCCGAGCTCCCTCCTCCGGGCCGGCGCCATGCTCCTGGAGCACGTCGGCTTTGCCGACAAGGCGGCCAAGCTGCACAAGGCAATCGACGTCTGCGGCATGTACGAACGCAAGGTGAAGATGACGGGCCGCAGCACCGGCGCGACCAACGTGGAGTTCGGAGACTACGTCATGGCAACGGTCGAGGACTCCACGCTGGACTCCCGCTGGGAGGAGTACGCCGGGCCGTAGCGCGGATGTCCGGCCTGTAAGCGAGTCATGGATATCGTCAAGAGCCACGGAATGACCCCGCAGCAGGCGCGGGAAACCATCGACGGGCTCCTCCCGAAGATGATGCGGATGTACGGGGGCAGCGTAGCCGATCCCGCGGCCGAGTGGCGCGGCGACGCGCTGCTCTTCTCCGGTAGGGTGATGGGGTTCGACATACAGGGCGCCGTCCGCATCACCGATGAAGACCTGCTCCTCAGGCTGGACGGCATCCCGTTCTTCGCCGGGGGGACCGTACGGAAGCGACTGGACCGGTGGTTCGACGAAAACTGGCCGAGAATGAGATCAGGAGAGGACAACGCATGAGAAGCAAGGTAACGATAGTCGGCGCGGGCAACGTCGGAGCAACCACGGCGCAACGCGTCTTCGACAAGGGCTACGCCGACGTCGTGCTGGTCGACATCGTAGAGGGGCTGCCCCAGGGCAAGGCGTTGGACATGCTCCAGGCCGGGCCTTCCTTGGGATCGGACGCGAGCGTCGTCGGGACCAACGGCTACGAGGAGACGGCGGGATCGGACATCGTCGTCGTCACGTCCGGGATCGCGAGAAAGCCCGGAATGTCGCGGGACGACCTGCTGCTGACCAACATGAAGATCGTTACGAGCGTGGTGCGGGAGGTCGCGAAGCATTCGCCGGACTGCATTCTCATGCCGGTGACCAACCCGCTGGACGCCATGGCGCAGCGCGCGTTTCAGGTCAGCGGCTTTCCCAAGCACCGCGTCGTCGGCATGGCCGGCATACTCGACACATCGCGATTCAGGACGTTCCTTGCCCTCGAGCTCGGCGTGTCCGTCGAGTCGATCACGGCCTACGTGCTCGGCGGCCACGGCGACACGATGGTCCCCATCGTGGGAAGCACGACGGTCGGGGGGCGGCCGGTCGCGGACCTGCTGTCGCCGGAACGCCTCGGCGAGATCGTGAAGCGCACACAGGACGGCGGCGCGGAGATCGTCGGCCTGCTAAAGACGGGCAGCGCCTACTACGCCCCCTCAGCAGCCATCGCCCAGATGGTGGAGTCGGTACTGCTCGACAAGAAGCAGATACTCCCCTGCACCGCCTATCTCGAAGGCGAGTACGGTATCGACGGCCTGTTCGTCGGCGTGCCCGTGAAGCTGGGATCGGCCGGCGTCGAGCAGGTTGTCGAGTTCGACCTCACCGACGAGGAAGCCGCGGCCCTCAGACACTCCGCCGACGCGGTCCAGGAGCTTGTCGAGGTGATGGCCAACGCCGGCGACTAGCGGCCGCCGACCGAGGCGCGGCCGGCAACGATGCAGATCGTGAACGCTTCCACGCCGCATTCCCGCCCATAGCCAGGAAGGAGAACGCCTTGCCCAATCCGGTTGTACATTTCGAAATCCAGTCCAGCGGCGCAGAGGAACTCCACAAGTTCTACGCAGACCTGTTCGAGTGGCGCATCGACGCCTCGAATCCGATGGGCTACGGCGTCGTCGATACCCATACCGAGAAGGGGATCAATGGCGGCATCTCAGGGACGGGCGGTAGGCCGAACCTGGTTACGTTCTACGTCGAGGTCGAGGACATAGACGCGAAGCTCGAGGAGGCAGTGGAGCGCGGCGCGAAGGTCGTGATTCCGGTAATCGCCATTCCGGGCATGGTCACGTTCGCGACGTTCTCGGACCCCGAGGGCAACTGTGTCGGTCTGGTTAGCAGCGAGGTGCCCGGCTAACATTCGCCCACGGTCACCGGCGCCGGTGACCGAATCGGCGTGCGGCGCATCATATAGATGTGAAGACGCCCTGGGCCAATACGATACTGCTCGCCCTCATCGGCGTCGAGCTGGTGAGCGGCTTCTTCGGACTCGTGTCGGGATCGTCCGGCGACGCCCTGTTCATAGCGGTCCACAGGATCGCCGGATTCGCCATCGTGGTCGTGCTCGTCTGGAAGACGGCGATCGTCGTATCGTCCGTCCGCAGGCGCCGACGCCGGCCGAGGCAGTACGCCTCCCTGGCGCTGTCGGCGCTGCTCGTCGTCACGCTGGCGCTCGGGTTCGCCTGGTCCTACGCCGGGCCGTTTACGGCGGCACGGTTCAGCGGCGTTAGCTGGCACATCTACGTCGGCGCGGCCATAGTTCCCGTGCTCGCCTGGCATGCCGTCGTCTACACGAAGAGGCTGCCGCTGTCGTTCTGGGTCGAGCGCAGATGGGCCCTCAGGCTCGCCGGCATCGCAATCGCCGGCATCGCGGTAACACAGGCGGCCGAAGCCGCGTCCGCGTTCGTCCGGCCCGCGGGCTCGGCCCGCCGCTTCACCGGCTCCTACGACGCGGCGAGCCGCTACGGCTCGCGGTTTCCCGTCGTGTCGTGGCTCGCCGACAGGCCGCCCCGCCTCGACCAGGCCGCGTGGCGGCTCTCGATCATCGGCGCGGTCGAGCGGCCGCTGTCGCTGGGTTACTCCGACCTCCGGGCGTCGCGCGACGTGACCGCCGTCATAGATTGCACTGGCGGCTGGTATTCGGAGCAGAGGTGGAGCGGCGTCGGGCTCGACGAGCTGCTCGCCCTGGCCGGGCCGACCCCCGACGCCTCCAGCGTTACCGTTCGCTCTGCGACCGGGTACTACCGCAGATTCTCGATGTCCGAGGCCCGGTCCTACATCCTGGCTACCCACGTAGGCGGCGCGCCGCTGTCGCGCGGACATGGCTTCCCGGCGCGGCTTGTCGCGCAGGACAAGCGGGGCTTCGAGTGGGTGAAGTGGGTGGCGGAGATCAAGGTCAACGACACCTCGAAGTGGCTGCAGCCTCCCCTGCCGCTCCAGTAGCGCTGACGCCGCCTTCGGCGACTAGGGGGCCAGGGCGAGCTCCGACAGCATGGACTTGGTCGAGACGATGTGCCGGTTCAGGCGCATGGCTCCCGGTTCGATGCCCAGGGCGAGGCCGAGCATCTGCGGCAGGTGCAGGATCGGCAGATCGATCGGCTTCCTCGCGGCCGCCGCGGCCTGCGGCTGGTAGCCGTCCAGGTTGAGATGGCACAGCGGGCACGGCGTGACCATCGCCGCCGCTCCCTGGTCCTTGGCGTCGACCGTGTGGTTGGCGACCATCTTGACCGAGTTGGTCTGGTTGATGGTCAGAATCGGGAAGCCGCAGCACAGGTTCTTGCCCGCGAAGTCGACGACCTCGGCGCCCACGGCCTCGATCACCTTCTCCAGCGAGTCCTGGCGCTCCGGCCTTTCGTCGAAGCCCAACGCTGCGCTGGGACGAACGATGTAGCATCCGTAGAACGGGGCGACCTTGAAGCCGGTGAGGGGCCGGGTGACCAGGCTCTTGAGTCTGCCCAGCCCGTAGTCCTCGACCAGCACCCAGAGAAGGTGCTTCGGTTCCGCGCGGCCGGTGTACCGCAGGCCCTCTTCGGCGAGGTCCTCGTTGACCTGGGCCAGATACTCCGGATCGCTCTTGAGGCGGCTGTTGGCCTGCGACATCACGCCCTGGCAGGTGCTGCAGATCGTCAGCAGCGGGAGCCCCGAGCGCTCGGCCATGGCGAACGTGCGGGCGTTCAGCGTGTCGCCTAGCCGCTGGTTCTTCTCCTGAAGGACGCCCGACCCGGTGCACGACGCGCCCTCCATCGGCTTGTAGTCCAACTCTATGCCGAGCCTGGCGCATACCTCTATCGTCGCGGAGTACAGCTCCGGGCACGCCCCTCGAGACACGCAGCCGGGATAGAAGGCGAACTTCATCGTTTGTCCCCCACCTTGTCGAAGAGTCGGCGCACGTTCTGCACTCCCGGTATGGCGCGGTGGAAGATCGGGGGCCGCTTGCCCCTGAGCTGAGCTCGGACGCCCACCGGCAGCAGCTTCAGCATCTCCTTGATGTTGAACATGCCGAAGGTCTTGATGGGCAGCCGCAGCTCGTCGAGCCGACCGCTGTGCCTGATCGAGTCGGTGAACACCTCGGCGTGCCTGGCGCCATACGTTCCGGTGTATCCGGCCTCCATCGCGCGGTCCCTCAGGGCCATGATGCGGCCCATCGGATCGATGTCCTTGGGGCACACCTCGACGCACTGCATGCATCGGGTGCAGTCCCAGATGCCGCCGTACTCGTTCAGCTCTCCCAGCCTGGCCGCGTCCACGTCGTCGCGCGGGTCTGCGACGAACCGGTACGCCTTGGCCAGCGCTGCCGGCCCCAGGAAGTTGGAGTCGACCGCCAGTACCGTGCAGTCCGAGACGCAGGCGCCGCACATGATGCAGGCCATCACGTCCGCCAGGTCCAGCATCGACTCGTTGGAGGCGATGTATTCCTTGTCGGGCTCCGGGTCCGGGCCCTGAGGCTGCAGCCACGGTTTCACGTCTCGGACCTTGTCCCAGAACATGTCGAAGTCGACGACCAGGTCCTTGACCACGCCCATGTTGCCCGCCGGCTCGACCGCGACGTTGCCGTCGGCGTCCGCGACCTTGGAGACCATCGTGTTGCACGCCAGCCCGGCGCGCCCGTTGATCCTCATGGCGCAGGAGCCGCAGATGGCGCTACGGCACGAGCACCGGAGGGCGAGCGTGCCGTCGACCTCTTCGCGGATCTTGATCAGCCCGTCGAGCACGGTCTCCGATTCCCCGAGCTCGATCTGGTACTCCTGCGTGTACGGCGCGGGTTGATCGGAATCGGGGTCGAAACGTCTGACGTTGAGGGTTACTTCCATGCTCTATCGCCTAGTATTTCCGGGCCTCGGGCTGCCACTGCGTAATGACCACCGGCAGATACTCGATGGCCGGCGCCTCCTCGCCCCTGGTGACGAGAACGTGCTTGAGCCAGCGCTCGTCGTCGCGGTCTCCCATGTCCGTCCGGAAGTGCGCTCCCCTGCTCTCCTGCCGCTCGAGGGCGCTGAAGACAACCGCCTCGGCGCAGTCGAACATGAAGCCGAGCTCCAGGGTGAACACGAGGTTGGTGTTGAATGTCTTGCCCTTGTCGGCCACGTAGACGTTCGCGAACCGCTCCCTGAGCTCGCCCAGCTTGCTCCTGGCCTGCTCCATGCCGTCCGCGTCCCTGAAAACGGCCAAGTGCTCGTTCATCGTCTGGCCGAGCTCCATCCTCAGACGGCCGAACAGCCCACCGGCGTCGGAGTTGCTCATCAGGTCCTGGATGTGGTTCCGGTCTCCGTCCGCGGCCGAGTCGTCAATGGAAGGGCGCGGCCGGCCTTTGACCGCGTCGGAGGCGTGCTCGCCGCTTCTGCGGCCGAACACCAGCGTGTCGAGCAGCGAGTTCGCGCCAAGCCGGTTGCCACCGTGGACGCTGACGCACGCCGTCTCACCGGCCGCGTACAGGCCCGGCACCGGCGTCTGCCCATCCACGTCCGTCTTGATTCCGCCCATCTGGTAGTGCATCCCGGGCCGTATGGGGACCGGTTCCTGTGCCATGTCCACGCCCGCGAAATCGCGGGCCAGATCACGTATCTGCGACAGCTTCTCGTCTATCAGCTTCTGACTGAGGTGTCTGCAGTCGAGGAAGACGCAGCCGTTAACTCCCCTTCCTTCGTTGATCTCGGTCTGCTCCGACCGGGAGACGACGTCGCGGGAGGCGAGCTCCATCATTGTCGGCGCGTACCGCTCCATGAACCGCTCGCCGTCGGCGTTTATCAGATAGGCTCCCTCGCCCCTGGCGCCCTCCGACATGAGAGCTCCGTTGCTCTTGAGCGTCGTCGGATGATACTGCACCATCTCCATGTCCATCAGAGGGGCGCCGACACGGTAGGCCGCGGCCATACCGTCGCCGGTGCATATCAGGGCGTTGGTGCTCGGCTCGAACACCCTGCCCAGACCGCCCGACGCCACAATCACGGCGTTGGCGCGAATGACGTGCATCTCTCCCGAGCTGATCTCCATCACGACGGCGCCGGCGCACCGGCCGTCGTCCATCAACAGCGAGAGGACGAACCACTCCTCGTAGACCCTGACGCCGGCCTTTAGAACCTGCTCGTAGAGGACGTGGAGGAGGGCCTGGCCTGTGAAGTCGGCGACGAAGAAGGTGCGCTCGCGCCGCTGGCCCCCGAAGGCACGGGTGCCAAGCCGGCCCTCGTCGTCCCGACTGAAGGCGACGCCCATGTGCTCCATGGCGATGACTTCGCGTCCCGCCTCGCGGCACATGACCTCGATGGCGTCCTGATCGCCCAGGTAGTCGCTGCCCTTCACCGTGTCGAAGGCGTGGTCTTCCCAGGCGTCTCCCCGATCGGTCAGCGCGGCGTTGATACCGCCCTGCGCCGCGTTCGAGTGGCTACGAACGGGATGAACCTTGCTGACGACGGCGACGTCTACGCCGTTTTCGCGGGCGGACAGCGCCGCCCGCATCCCCGCGAGACCGGCGCCGATCACCAGCACGTCGTGATCGAGCATTCTTAGCTACGCCTCGTTACCTAAGCCAACCTGAGAGACTATAGCAAACGCCCCATTTGCGAAACAAGGCGAGGGCGGACCCCGCAACTCGGGCCTGAGCCATTCCTCCCACGGCGGGAATCCGTCCCCTGCGGCGTGCGCCTGCATGACCTGGAGTGCGGACGGCAGCCACCGTACATGGTTGGCCCTGCCGGGCTGCGCATTCGCCGGGAGCAGTCTAGGTAATCTGCGTGATACATTGGATGCGCGGACTGCAACGGAGAAGCACGACATGGCTACCTCGATCCGGCTGTCACCCGAAACGGAGCGGCGGCTCGCTGTCCTGGCCGCGCAGACCGGGCACACCAAGGCCTTCTATCTGCGTGAGATTATCGACCGCGGACTTGAGGATATCGAAGACTACTACCTGGCCGCGGACGTTCTCGAACGTATCCGCAAAGGACAGGAGCAAGTGAACGATGCCGCAGACGTGAGGAAAGAGTTTGGCTTGGAGGATTGACGGCACACCAGTGTGCGTCGTCGGTTGGCGGAGCAGGATCGCGAAGAGGCATGACGGCAGCACCGGAGCGCGGACTTCGTGGTGGACGTGCTGTTCCTGCTGAATCTGCTGATCGGATTGGCCATCGCAGGCGGCTGCGGGTATTGGGGTTGGAGAGTCAGACGTGAGTACAATCCGACACCAGGAACGGTAATGCTCGTAGTAGCCGGCCTTGGTGTTCTGTACTCGTTCTGGCATTCTTCTCCGCGCCCGCGCAATGCCACAAGCGAACGGACCTGAGCGAAACCCTCGTCAACTTGGCGGGGGTTGTCTATTGACTCTCGTAGGTGTAGACCCCCCTGGGTGGGTTGTCGTCCCATTCGAATGCCCAGCAGCCATAGGTAGCCCACAAGACAAGGACAGCCACCAAGAGACTGCACAGGGCTAGGAGGAGAGAAGTGATGGTGATGCCTGTGGCGATGTTCATAGGGCAATCTCCTGACCCGACCTTACTACATCAAGAATATACGAGTTGGGACATTTTGCTTGTTAGCGGAGATGACAATACACGAGAACCTTATTATCGGATTACCGCATCTGCGCAAATAAACCGGTTAGAAAGACGAGTCTCACCTTGCGCAGGACCGGGCCCAACCGTTCTCGAGCCAGACGCGTCGGTTACTCCGGTGAGTGGGCCGCCACCATACTCAGCCGCTGCGATAGACGGTCCTCGGTGACCCCCAGGTCGTACTGGTTTTGCAGGCCCATCCAGAACTCCGCGGAGTTTCCGAAGAAGCGGGAAAGCAGCAGGGCCGTCTCGGCCGTTATGGACCGCTCTCCGTGAACGATGGAATGAATGCGACGCGCATCCACGCCGATGGCCTTAGCCAGCCGGTACTGGGTGACGTTCATCGGTCGGAGGAACTCTTCGTCGAGTACCTCTCCCGGATGAATTGGAGGCAGTGTTTCCTGACTGTGCGCCGGCTGACTGGTCATGGTTAGCCCTCGTCCTGTTTTGGTACTCAGTGGTAGTCCACTTTCTCCACTTGATGGGCATCCCCGGCTCTACCGGTTGCCTATGAGCATTCCGGGCTGGCAGGTGCGGCAGTAGCTGGTTATGCGTCGGTTGGCGGTGACCTCGCTGATCCTGGCGCCGCAGCGGGGGCAGGGCTCGCCGCCCCGGTTGTGCACCTTGAGGAAGTCGCGCGGCTTGAGGTGCATGTCATCGCCTATGCGCTCCCGCACCTGGTCGACGGCCTCCTCGACGATGGCGCGCGCCTGCTCGTAGACGAGCCGCAGCTCATCCTCGGACATCGCGGTACGCTTCCGGAAGGGATAGACGCCGGCCGCGAAGAGAATCTCGTCCGCGTACGCGTTGCCGATGCCGGACACGACGCGGCCCCGGGTCAGCACGCCCTTGATCTCCCCCCGAAACGGTGCGACCCGCTGCCGGAACTCCTCGAACGTCAGCGGCGCGAGAACGTCGGGCCCCATGTCGCCAAGCTGCGGCACCTCCGAGAGCTGCTCCGGGTTGACGTAGTAAACGCGTCCCATCTGTTTGTGGTCGACGTACCGGAGCTCGCTGCCGTCCTCCATCGTCAGCACAAAGAAGGTGCGCTTGAATCTGCGGCGGGACGGCGCGCAGTGCTGCAACCCCCCAGCGAGCATCGGATTGATCACGAGCAGCCGCCCGCCCGAGAACTCCAGCGTGAGGAACTTGCCGCTGCGTTCGACGTCTTCCAGCCTGCGCCCGGCGAGATCGGACAGGTCCGCGACCAGCGCACGCACGACGCCCGGCCTGGTCTCCGCGGCGGAAAGCACCCGCTGCCCAACGATACGGTCGCGCAGAATACCTTTGACCACTTCCAACTCTGGAGCTTCAGGCATTTTCCTACCGCCTGCGGAGACCTTTGCGTAACTCCCGTTGCGGGAGACAAATGTCGTGGAGATGCGTCGGTATCCCAGCCGAAAAAACCACCCCTGGATTCCCGCCTGCGCGGGAATGACGGTTGTGCAAGAGTCTCCTTTCGTGGGAACGACGGTTGTGCAAGAGTCTCCTTTCGTGGGAACGACGGTTGTGCAAGAGTCTCCTTTCGTGGGAACGACGGTTGTGCAAGAGTCTCCTTTCGCGGGAACGACGGTTGTGCAAAGGTCTCCTTTCGCGGGAATGACGGTTGTGCAGAGATCTCTGGAGCCGAGCCGGCCGCGGACTCCGACACGATTGTAACCGAGCCCCGGTGCGCTGGACGCAGCAGCCCGCCGGTCGAACGGAGCCGCGTGGGATATAATCGTGTCGTTCCAAGGACAGTCGCACGCCAGCGCGGGAGGAGACACATGGGCAGCAACGTCAGGACAGGCAGCGGCAGCTTCACCTACGAGTTCGTGGACGGGTTTGAAAAACTCCCGCCGGGCTACTCCTGGACGGACGCCGCGGCCGTCGCCGTCGACTCGCAGGACAACGTGTACGTCTTCAACCGCGGCGACCACCCGATGATCGTCTTCGACCGGGACGGCAACTTTCTCCGCTCGTGGGGCGAGGGGATATTCAGCCGGGCCCACGGCCTCACGATGGGACCGGACGGCACCCTGTTCTGCACCGACGACGGCGACCATACCGTGCGCCAGTGCACGCCGGACGGCCGCGTGTTGATGACGATCGGCAACCCTTGGACGCCGTCCCCGTACCAGTGCGGCGACCCGTTCAACCGCTGCACCGACGTGGCCCTGGACCCGACGACAGGCGACCTGTACGTCTCGGACGGCTACGGCAACTCCCGCGTCCACAAGTACTCGCCGGACGGCAGGCTGCTATTCTCGTGGGGGCAGCCGGGGACCGACCCGGGCGAGTTCAACATCGTCCACAACATCGCGACCGACAAGGACGGCTACGTGTACGTGGCCGACAGGGAGAACCACCGGGTCCAGATCTTCGACTCCCGGGGACGGTTCGAGACCCAATGGGTCAACATGCACCGCCCGTGCACGGTCTATATCTCCGACGAGCAGGACGTCTACGTGGGAGAGCTGGGCGCCGGGATGAACGTGAATCGAGACATGCCCAACATCGGGCCCAGGATTTCCGTGTTCGACACGGCTGGCGAGAGGCGGGCCAGGATCGGCGACCTCGGCTACGGGACGGGGCAGGGACAGTTCTGCGCCCCGCACGGCATCTGCGTCGACTCGCGCGGAGACATTTACGTCGGCGAGGTCGCCTGGACCAACGCCAAGAACTCGGGCGACGAGGCGGACGGCATCCGCAGCTTCCAGAAGCTGGTTAAGACGGGCTGAGGTTGCGGGCCCCCTGGTCAGAGGCGATAGGACGAATGCCCCTCGAGACGCCTGGATACCCGCCTTCGCGGGCATGACGGCAGGCTGTGTCTGCATCCCGCGCAGAGGGTAGACGTCATCAGGACTCTACTACGAATGAGTGCAGAAGCGTCTGACCCGCCGTCCTCACGCGTAGAGGAATAGAGCAGGGCTATGCCTCTGAGAGTGGTCAACTGGAATGTCGAGTGGGCTACGCCCACCTCACGGCGAACCGCTGAAATCCTGAGCCGCATTGATCGCCATGTCCCGGAGATCGTCTGTCTCACCGAGACGCACGACGGGCTGCTGTCTCAACATGGGCACACGATCTACTCGCAGTCGGACTACGGGTACCCGGTCAAGGAAGGTCGGCGGAAGGTCATGCTCTGGTCGAGGGAACCTTGGAATCAGGTCGATGACATGGGGACCGACTCGATGCCGCCAGGACGGTTCGTATCTGGCGTCACGCAAACGTCAGTGGGTGAGGTCGCCGTCATTGGAATCTGCATCCCATGGTTCGGATCACGGACTGAGGCCAGGCGCAAGGTGGAGCGCAGGATGCCGTGGGAGGACCATGAACAGTACCTGGGCGGTCTCACTGACGTTCTCGAACGGGCGGAGGTGAAGCGTCGGATAGTGATGGGGGACTTCAATCAGATCATAGGGCCGGGCAGCCGCGCACGTCCTGAGCTTCGATTGTCACTTCGGAAGGCCTTCTCGCCGAGCATGCAAATCGCTACGTCGGGCCTTGCCTTCCAGGGACGCAGAAGCATCGACCACATTGCACTGAGTACGGATTGGGCAGCTAGCTCCCTGGGTGTGATCAGCAACATCCACGAGGGGAGGAAGCTGTCAGACCATTTCGGCGTCGTCGCCGACTTGTCTGTCCAGCACTTCCAGTAGCGTCGGCCTGTTCCCGCGAGATGGACCACAGAAGATATGCGGTAGGGCCCTGACAAGACCATCGAAGGATACTTTGGCCGTAACAGTAGTAAGCTGGAACATCTCGACGCGACGCGAGCCGTGGCGCCAGCTACCGACGATTGACGCAGACGTAGCCAGCGGACCGGGAGGCAGAGTGAATATGCAGTCAGACCCCCGCGCGCGGTTCCTCGACATCGTTCTCGGGAATGAGACCATTCGGGTGCTGACGGACCGGTTGGCGGAGCTCGAGCTGCCGGACTCCTACCTCGCCGCGGGTTGCCTCGCGCCGTGGAGCTCTCCCGGCCGGGCATAGGAGATGGCGACGCCCGCCAGGGCGTCGGGGCGAGCTCTGGGGCTTCGAGCATCATGGCTTCCAAGGCCAAGCGCGGGTTGGCGTTGCGGTCCAGGAGCTCGATTGTTCGCGTGATGTCGTGGGTCCACTCACCAGGAGTGAACAGCTTACGAGCCGTCGGTCCTAGCTCTGCTCTTCGCGGCAGCGCGCGCAGACGAAGCTGTCGCCCTGCTCCACGGCGACGCCGCGAGGCACGTTGCGCTTGCGGCCGCACACGCTGCACGTGACCGCCTCGAGCGGCGCGTTTCCGGGCCTGGACGGCTCGCTGTCGTGGCCGCGGAATCCCCGGTAGTCCGGGTCCAGCCGCTTCATCGCCTCGTAGCGCTCGCGGTTCTTGCGGCGACTCATGGACGCACCGCCGGAACGTGAGGAAGACGCGTCTGCCGAAGTCTACTCGACCCCGACTACGGCTCCCGCCTCTTCCAGAGTGGTCTTGGCCTGGTCGGCGTCGCCCTTGCCTATGCCCTCTTTGACGGTCGCGGGAGCGCTCTCGACCAACTCCTTGGCCTCCTTGAGGCCGAGCGTCGTCATGGTGCGAACCGCCTTGATCACGTTGATCTTGTTGGGTCCGATCTCCTTGAGCAGGACGTTGAACTCGGTCTGCTCCTCTTCCTCGGGGGCGTCGGCTACGGCGGTTGCCGGGCCGGCCGCCATCGCGACGGGCGCGGCGGCGCTCACGCCAAACGTCTCCTCGAGGGCCTTGACCAACTCGGACAGGTCGATGGCCGACATGCCCTTGACTGCTTCTACGATCTCATCGTTCGTCAATGTTCGCTCCTTCGGATTCTCTACGTTTTCGGGTACGGTATCGCTATGCTTCTGCCGGCGTTTCGGACGCGGATTCGGATGCCCGGTGAAGCACGGTCACCAGGCCGGCGAGCGGCGCGTTGAGCGCGCCGGCCAGCCGCGTGATCGGGGACTGCAGTTGCGCCATGAGACGCGCGATCAGCTCATCACGGGAGGGCAGCAGGGCGAGCGCGGAAACCTCCTCGGGAGTAAGCTGACGGTCGCCCACCACGGCGCCCCTGATCTTCAGGGGAGAGCGGTTCGCCCGAATGTACTCCACCATCGCCTTCGCGGGCGCCACCGGGTCGTCGAAGCCGAACGCGATCCCCGTCGGCCCCTCCACGATCCCCTTCACGAGCGGCTTGCCGGCCTGGTCGGCGGCCAGGTAGGTGAGGCGGTTCTTGACTACGTGGAACTCGACATTCGATTCACGGAGCGCCCGCCTGAGGCCCGTCATGGCCGGAACGGACATGCCGGTGTAGTCGGCCGAAATGGCGACCGTGGAGCCCTCGAGGAGCTTCCGGATCTCCGCAACCAGCTCTCGTTTCTTATCGGTTGGCAACAGCTCACCTCTTTACAACAAAAGACCCTGAGCCGCAGGCCCAGGGTTCGAACGCCACATGAAGCGGCACCGTCTCCGTTAGCCTCGGCGGGCCGGAAGTTTAACCCCTGAGAGGGGGACCCACTGTCTGCGGCTGTGTTGTTCTATTCTACCGTCAGGGCCGACATGCTGGCAACGTCCATGCGAATGCTGGGCCCCATGGTGCTCGTCAGAAAAGCCGTCCTGATGAACTGACCTTTGACTCCGCTCGGCCTCGCCCGGACGATGTCTTCGACGAGTGCCGCCAGATTCGTGAAGAGCTGGTCGTCCGTGAAGCTGGCCTTGCCTATCGGCACGTGCACCAGCCCCTCGCGGTCCAGCCGGTACTCGACCCTGCCCATCTTCGCCTCTCTGACGGCAGCGGCGACGCCGTCGGGCGGCACGACAGTGCCCGTCCTCGGACTCGGCATCAGCCCGCGGCGTCCGAGGATCCGGCCCAGGCGCCCTACCCGGCTCATCATGTCCGGCGTCGCGATCGACACGTCGAAGTCGGTCCAGCCGCCCTCGATCTGCTTGACGAGATCGTCCGAGCCGACGAAGTCCGCCCCGGCCTCCTCGGCCGCGAGCTGAGCCTCGCCCTCGGTGAACACCAGCACTCTTACGACCTTACCGACGCCGTGGGGGAGAATGGTGACGCCCCTCACCTGCTGGTCGGCGTGGCGCGGATCCGCGCCGGTGCGCAGGTGAAGCTCCACAGTCTCGTCGAAGTTGGCCGTGGCGGCCTCCCTGACGATGGCGATGGCTTCCTCAGGCCGGTACTCTCTCTCTGCCTCGACGAGCGTCTCGCTCTCGAGGTATCGTTTTCCTCTAGGCATCCACTATCTCCGTCGATATATTCGCGTTCGCGGCAGGGCTGCCTTACGGGCGAGCTGTCGGCCAGCCGTTGCCGGGGTTACTCTACCGTGATTCCCATGCTGCGGGCCGTGCCCGCCACGATCTTCATGGCGCCCTCGATATCAGCCGCGTTCAGATCGCGCATCTTCTGCTCCGCGATCTCCCTGATGGCTGATTCCGGGACGGCGGCGATCTTCTCAGCCTTGGGGCTTCCGCTGGCCTTCTCTATACCTGCGGCCCGCTTCAGCAGCGCCGAAGTCGGGGGAGTCTTGGTCTCGAACGAGAACGAGCGGTCTGCGTACACCGTCAGCAAGACCGGTACTATCAGTCCCATCTGAGACGACGTGCGCTCGTTGTACTCCTTTACGAACGCCATGATGTTGACGCCGTACTGACCCAGAGCGGGCCCGACGGGCGGCGCCGGGGTGGCCTTGCCCGCCTCGATCTGGAGCTTGATTATCCTGCTTACTTTCTTAGCCACGCTGCCCTCCGACTAGGCCTTCTCAACCTGTAGAAAATCGAGCTCCACGGGCGTCTCTCTTCCGAAGAACGACACCAGCACCTTGACCTTCGCGCGGTCGGGATGCACTTCGTCCACGGCCCCCATGAAGTCCACGAAAGGACCGTCCTTGATGCGGACCGTCTGTCCTATCTCGAAGCCCACTCTGACGCGCGGCTTGGAGGACTGCATCTGGTTCATGATCGCCTGGACTTCGGCCTCCTCCAGCGGGACCGGCTTGGGGCGCCCCTCGTTTTCGTCCTCGGCCGACACGAATCCCGTGACTCCAGGGGTGTTGCGGACGACGTACCAGCCTTCGTCGTCCATCTTCATCTGGATGATCAGGTAGCCCGGGAACACCCTCCGCGCGACGCTCTTGCGCCGGCCGTCCTTGATCTCGACCTCGTCTTCCGTGGGCACTACGACCTGGAAGATGCGGTCCTTGACGTCCATAGTCTCGATACGAAGCTCAAGGTTTTTCTTAACGCGCTCCTCCTGGCTGGAGTAGGTGTGGACGATGTACCAACGCGTTTCGGTGTCGCTGTTCTGTGTCATCGCAGCTACGTGCCCAGGACCAGGTCCATGAGTCTGGAGAAGCCGAGGTCGATTACGCCCAGTATGATGCCGACGGCCATCGCGACCGCGATGACCATGATCGACAGGCGCACCGTCTCCTGGCGCGACGGCCAGGTGACGCGGCGCAACTCGGCGAACGCCTCGGAGAAGTACCGGAAAGTGAGGGCCCGGCGCGCCGCCTCAGGGTTGATGCGGCTGGCCGAACTTGAGCTTCTGGCCATCTACGCTACCGGACCTCTCGGTGCATCTTATGCGACCGGCACCTGGGGCAGAACTTCTTCAGCTCCAGGCGGTCGGGATTGTTTCGCCGGTTCTTGCTGGACGAGTACGTGCGCTCCCGACAGTCCGTGCAGCCGAGCGTGATGAGTGAGCGAGCGTCGCCTTTGCGTGCCATCGCCTAGTTTGTCACCTGGATGATCACCCCTGAGCCGACGGTCCTGCCGCCCTCGCGCACGGCGAATCGCAACTGCTCGGTCAACGCGACCGGGGTCATCAGCTTGATCTTCATCTCAATGTTGTCGCCGGGCACGACCATCTCCACGCCCTCGGGCAGCTCGATCTCGCCCGTGACGTCGGTCGTGCGGATGTAGAACTGCGGCTTGTAGCCGCTGAAGAACGGCGTGTGACGACCGCCCTCATCTTTCGTCAGAACGTAGACTTGCGCCTCGGCCTCGCTGTGCGGCTTGATGCTGCCGGGGTCCGCGATGACCTGCCCGCGCTCGACGTCGCCGCGCTCGATGCCCCTCAGCAGCACGCCGACGGCGTCTCCCGGCTCGCCCTCGTCGAGGGTCTTGTGAAACATCTCGACGCCGGTGACCACGGTCGACACGGTCTCCTTGATGCCGATGATCTCAACCGTCTGGCCGGTCTTCACCATGCCCTGCTCGACACGGCCGGTCACGACTGTGCCGCGGCCCTTGATGCTGAACACGTCCTCGACAGGCATGATGAGCGGCAGGTTTCTCGGGCGCTCAGGAATCGGGATGTAGGAGTCGACCGCGTCCATGAGCTCCCAGATGCCCTTGCCCCACTCGGACTCTCTAGACGTGTCCTCGGCCTCGAGGGCGTTGAGTGCGCTGACCCGGACTATCGGAATGTCCTCGCCGGGGAAGTCGTACTCGGTCAGCAGCTCGCGGAGCTCCATCTCGACAAGCTCCAGCAACTCCTCATCGTCCATCGCGTCGATCTTGTTCAGCGCGACGACGATGTTCGGTACCTGGACCTGGCGTGCCAGCAGGATGTGCTCCCGCGTCTGCGGCATCGGGCCATCGGGCGCACTGACGACCAGAATGGCGCCGTCCATCTGCGCGGCCCCGGTGATCATGTTCTTGATGTAGTCGGCGTGCCCGGGGCAGTCGACGTGGGCGTAGTGCCGGGCGTCGGTCTGGTATTCGACGTGCTGGATCGCGATCGTGACGCCGCGTTCCCGCTCCTCAGGCGCGTTGTCGATCGAATCGAACGGGCGGTAGTCCGCCAAGCCCGCGGTTGCCAGCGTCTTCGTGATCGCCGCCGTCAGAGTGGTCTTGCCGTGGTCGACGTGACCGATCGTGCCGACGTTTACGTGTGGTTTGTCCCTGATGAACTTTTGTCTCGCCATTGGTCCCCTCGCTATTGGTCTAAGCCCACAAGCAGAGTCGAACTGCTGACCTCGTTCTTACCAAGAACGCGCTCTACCGCCTGAGCTATGTGGGCCCGTTTTGTTCGGTGCCTTTTCCGTTTGCCTGGTGGAGGGGGTAGGATTCGAACCTACGTAGCCCTTCCGGGCGCCAGATTTACAGTCTGGTGGTATTAACCACTCACCCACCCCTCCGAAATTCGGCGCAAATCAGTTTAGCACAGCGGTTTTGCCGAATCCAAGGCCGAATCGCTTAGCCCCAGGGAGGACGAGCAGCCCCAGAGGGGACTCGAACCCACTAACCTGCCGATTACAAATCGGCTGCGCTGCCATTGCGCCACTGGGGCCGGCAAGCCTACGCGAGAATGGCGGTCGCTCTCGCAGAATACAAAGGCGGCCAGCTGCCGGCTGGCCGACACTAGCCTCGTGTCAACGATTCTAGCGAACGCCGCGTTCGCGGTCAACACGAATTCGGGTATCGCGGCGTCGAAGTCAAAGCCCGATCAAACGAGCCCTGTCGCCCAGGCCGTTCCCGCGTTCCCGTATGATGGGCCCAACGACTGCCCCGAACAGGGAACGCTACCGGCTCGCGGGAGGCGACAAGATGGACAAGCTGAGGGTTGCGATTGCGGGTTGTCACAGGATGCTAGACACGGCCAACCGGGGGCACAACTGGGCCAACGGCTTCGCAAGGACGCCCGACACGACCGTCGTAGCCGTGTTCGACAAAGACCAGGCGACTCGAGAGCGGTTCCGCGCCGTCTGGCGCGAAACGTGGGGCGAGATGCCGGCCTACGGCGACTACGACCGCATGCTCGCCGAGACGGCGCCCGACATAGTGTGCATCGCGACACGCCAGACCATGCACGCGGACCAGATCGAGACCGCCTCTCACGCCGGCGTGAGAGGCATAGCCTGCGAGAAGCCTCTCTCGACCAGCCTCGAGGAGACCGACCGGATAGTCTCAGCATGCACAGAGAGGCAGGTCGCCCTGGCGTTTCTACTGGACCGGCGGTGGTTCGCCTCCTATCGGGCCATCCGAGACTACCTGCGCGACGGCATCGTCGGCGAGGTCACCGCCGTCACCGCCTACGGCGCCCCGAACCTCATCAACCACGGTTGCCACTGGTACGATACCGCCCTCGCGCTGGCCGGCGACGCCGAGCCCGTGTGGACCAGCGGCCACGTCGAGGACGTGAGCGGCGACGGACCTGACTCGAGGCGGCGCCAAGACCCGCCCGGCAGATCCTGGACACGGCTGGACAACGGAGTCCACGTCGCCACTATGCCGGAAGGCCTGTCGGGGATGTCGTACACGGTGTCGGGCACCGAAGGAAGCCTGGTCGCCTTCGCGGTCGCCAACGACGAGTACGAGAACGTCGAGGCGTACTACACGCTGAACGATTCGCGAAGCCGGAGCACCAAGCTCCCGCTGCCTGAGGAGAACGAGGGATGGTTGGCCGGCCGCGCCGCCGTACAGGACCTGGCGGACGCCGTCAGGAGCGGCGGGTCGACGTCATGCGACGTCGATGAGGCGCGCAGGTCGACCGAAATAGGGTTCGCCATCCACACCTCGGATCGAGCCGGGGGCACACGCGTCGGCTATCCCGTTTCCGACCGCACGCAGCGCATCGAGTCCTTTCCATGGGGCAACGAGTAGACGCCGCGCCCCGGCGGGACTACACCGACATCGACCCTGCGCGGTCATGAGGAGGACGTCATGAGCTCCGTCCAAGAAGCTATCGCGAAAGTCCCCGGTGTAGTAGGAGTCGCCGCGCGGCACTTCGATACCCGTGCGCAGATACAACACAACGCGGATACGGCGTTCTTCACCGCCAGCACCCTGAAGGTGCCCCTGTTGCTGGAGCTCTTCCGACAGATCGACCGCGGCAGGATCGACATTTCGCGGCGCGTGGAGCTTACGGACGCGATGAAGGTGTCCGGGTCCGGCGTGCTGAAAGAATTGGAAGCCGGCCTTCAGCCCACCGTACGCGACCTAGCTATGCTGATGATCATCATCAGCGACAACGCCGCGACCGACTTCCTCTACGAGATGGTCGGCCGAGACAACTTGAGCGCGACAATCCGAGAGCTGGGCCTGACCAGGACCCGCATACCGATGTCGACCCGTGAGCTGCTCTACAGCATCGTGGGCCTCGACCCGCGGAACCCGAGCCACACCGACGCCATGGTCTCGGAGAGGATGCGCAGACAGGAATTCGATCTGGACGCCGACGCCCTCGACGAGAAGAAGTCCGACGTCGCCTCGCCGGACGACATGTGCGAGCTGCTGGAGAGGGTGCACCGCGGCGACGTGCTGTCGCCGTCGTCGAGAGAGACGTTCTTCGAATTCCTGAAGCGCCAGCAGCTCAAAACGATCATCCCGCTGCTGCTGCCGCCCGGCACCGCGGTGGCGAACAAGACCGGCGGCTACCACTCGGTGCGGTGCGACGTCGGCGTCGTCTACTCCCCTGCCGGCCCATACGCTGTCGCGATCATGGCGAAGCAGGTCGAAGGCGAGCATCTCCAAGTCGATCTGGCCATGGCCGCGGTGTCCCGAGCGGTCTACGACGCGTTCAACCCGTAGGCCGACGCATATCGGGGACGCCGACCAACACGCCCACGTATCCCGTTACTCCAACCCCTACGCGTACGTACACGCCCTCGACTACCGTCACGCCAACCCCTACGCCGACCGATACATCCGCCGCAACGGCCACGTCCGCGCCGGTGGCGGATGTCTCGGATATCGAAGACGCGAGCGGCGGATGCACCGCGATAGCGGGCGGCTCGGGCTTCGGTGGCGCCGGCGACGTGGCCCTGATGGCGCTGCCGCTGCTCGGACTCGCGGGCATCGCGGGCCGGCGACGGTGGAGGCCGGGGCGCCCTGCCGCCGACGGTAGCTCGGTGTTTCGGCTTCGGCGGACTACCTGAGCGGTGCTGGCCCGCGCTTCAGTCGGCCGACGGGTTGACCTGCAGGCCGCTCGGTATCTTCGTAGGCACCATGTCGACCGTGCTCACGCGGCGGTTGACCTCGTCGACGACGTCTCGCGGCAGCGGGCCGCGTTCCGCGGTGCGCACGTTCTCGCTGAGCTCGTCGAGGTCGACCGTGCCGTTGACGACGGTATGGATGCCGGGATGGGCCAGGCAGTAGCGCAGGATGAAGGCGATCCGGCTCTCTCCCGGATCTCTCAGCGAGTCCAGGTCGAGAGATTGGAAATAGCGCCAGCGGGTCTCGGGACTGAGCAGGACGCCCTGGAGGTACGCCACGGAGCCCTCGTGGTCCGGTTCGCCCCTGGCGGCGCCGCTTCTGATGATCGTGCCGAGCCCGAGGCCCGCCAGCTTCGTGATCCACTTTTCGTGCTCCCGCTGAAAGACCGAGTACGGGAGCATGTAGGCGTCGAACACGCCCCAGTTGAAGAAGTGGGCCAGGTGGGGCAGATTGGTCGATACTCCGATCCAGCGAAACTTGCCCTGCGCGCGCATGTGCTCGAGCGTCGCTATGATCTCTTCCCGCTCTGTGTGCCCCAGCACGGGCCGATTACCCCGCTTGACGACCGGAGTGTGAATCTGCAGCAGGTCGATGTGGTCTGTCCTGAGCCGCCGCAGGCTGCGCTCTACGTTGTAGACCAGCCCCTCGCGGGTGAGGTCCTTGGTCCCGCCGCTGGGAGGCGCGTCCCTGTGGCAGCCGGCCTTCGTCGCGAGAACGTACTCGAACCGCCGGTCCGACAGGTGTCTCCCGATCGTCTCCTCCGAGATGCCGTAGCAGTCCGCGGTGTCAATCAGGGTGATGCCGCTGTCCAGCACGGCGTCGAGCACCTCAGCGGCCTCGCCGTGCGTGAGGTCTCGGCCGTCGACGGCCGGGCCCTTCAACTCCAGGCCCCCGTATCCGAGGCGAGTCACCTCGAGGTCTGTGCTTCCCAGTATCGTGGCGGGTAGTCGGTCTGACATGTGGCGGGTCGGCCCGGCGCTCAGGCGGTCTCGGCCAGGCTGACAGTCAGCCTCCGTGGGCCTCACGCATTTGGAACGCCAGCGACTCCAGCTCCGCAACCTTCTTGGCTACCATCGCGGGATTGAGCCTCGCCGCGTGGTCGGGATAGCCGGCGCGCTCGAGCATCGGCGCCAGTTTGCCGCCCTTGAGCAGGTCCAGGCCCCACCGCAGCGAGTCGGGGTGGACGGTCATGTCCAAGAAGAAGCGCTGGTTCTTGCCTCGCGGGCCGTAGTGGTAGTGGGCGTCGGTCGCGTAGCAATCTATGGCCAGAAGGTCCACCTCTTGTCCGTTCACGTCGCCGAGAACGTAGATGCCGACGCCGCGGGCCTTCTGGTTGTATTCCAAGCCGAATCGCACCGGACCGACGTCCAGAAAGACTTCGATCTGCGGCATGTATTTCACCGTGGCGCGGTCGTCGCGGGCCATCGTCCGGGCGGCTGCGCCAAGCTCGACGAGATCGGGCCCCAAGGCGCCCACGTCGAGGTCCGCCGCGAGCTCCGGGTAGCCGGCTCGGTCGAGCATGGCGGGCAGCCGGTTGGCGAGGTGGAACAGCGTCCACTCTACCGGGTCGCCCTCCGTGGTGCAGTCGAGATAGAGCCGCTCGTCCTTCTTCTGGGTACCGTAGTGGTAGTGCGGCTGGTGCTCGAAGCAGTCGAACCGCAGCAGCTCCGCTTCTTCACCGGCGACGTCGGCATAGACGGAGATCGATACTCCCTGGTCCGAAATGGCGTCGCGGTACCCCAGCTTGAACCGGACTGTCCCCTTCCCGACCATGACGTCCCTGCCGCCTGCCATAGCCAATCCCTCCGGGATGTCGACATCCGTGACCGTTGCGCCAAACGGACTGTGTCTTACCCCAAATCCACCGATGGACGGCGTGAGGACAGCGGAAGGGGGGTGAGGGAGCTGCGGGCGAGATGGCCTGGGCTCCATTGGGGTAGATGGGAGGGCGGCGGACGGTCTTCAGTTGCCGCACAGGGTCCCTATGGCCGTCTGCGGGGACTGCGATGCGCGGGATGGTGAGAGAATACACAGCAGGGAACTCTCGCGGGCCAGGGTGGCGCGAGTTTGCGGGGACCTTCGGTTGTGCGGTGGGTAGCTCGGTCGCCGACGGCGCCGTCAGGCAGGCAATGGCAGGGCTCGCAATCGAGCCAGGGCGCGAGTGAACTGGGTCTCCCAAGGCCAGCCCTGTGGCAGATGCAAAGTGAGGCGGCGGGCCGAGCGGGTGATTCGTCCGGCGAGGGAGAAGAACCGCCGCCGGAGGGTCTTGGTGGTCACCACCTGCTCACCCAGACCGGTCCGCGCTGTCCAACGGGCCAGGTTATGCGCCATCACCTGTATCGCCAGCCAAGCGGCGTTGGCGGCGAAACGGCCCGACGGCATGTGGTTCAGCCCCACGCCGTACTTCAGGTCTCGAATGGCGTTCTCGACCTCGGCATGGCGGCGGTGGTCGGCCTCCAGCTCCAGGGTTTCCCCGTCCCGGTCGGTGATGAAGCCGTGATAGCTGTAGGTGGCGAAGAGGGCCAGTTGGGAACTGGGAGTGGGCTTCACCCGCCGGACAATGAGCCGCACCGGTGCGGCGTCGGGCTCACTCTGGAAGGGGGTGTAGGTGGTCTCGGCCACATCGGCGGCGCCGTCCATCCAGTATGGGATGGGCGTCCAGTCCGCCTCGGGTATGGCCTCGATCAGGTTCCGCAGGCTTTTGTGCTGGCGGATGGTGATGGAGAAGCGCACGTCCAGCTTGCAGCAGACGGATACCACGCTATGGGTGTAAAAGCCGCTGTCGGCCCGCACCGTGAGTTGCCCGCTGGCCCCTCCGTAGCGCACCCGCCCCACCGTTTCACGCAGGAAGTGGGCGGCGCCACGAGCGGTGTTGGCCCGGCCCTCGCGCAGCCGGCACATCAGCACGTCGCCGGTTCCGGCGGCGACAGCCAGCAGCGGGTGATAGCCCCGCTTGCCGGTATAGCCGTGGTGGCGTGCCCCTTCCTTGGCCAGTCCGTAGGTCTCGCAGATGGTTGAGTCCAGGTCGATGGTCAGGGGCGAGTCGCCGGGTCCGGCGCTGGCCTGCCAAGCGCGTGCCAGCAACTCCCGGCTCACCCGGTCCAGTTGACGGACGTGGCCCCAGCGAAAACTGCGCAGGAAGGTGCCCAGGGTGGATGGCGCCTTGATCGTGCCGCCCAGGATGCGGGCCGTCCCACCGGCGCGCAGCGCATCGGCGTCGTCGATGCAGTCGCCGCCAGCCAGCGCGGAAGCGACCAGCGTCAGTATCTTGTCCCCCGTGTTGGCCCGCCCCGGCGCCACGCCCAGATCGAGGTGATGGTCGACGAGTTCCCGCAGGCCCAGGTGCTCGGCGAGGGTGGCCGGAAGGAGCAGCCCGGCATTGCCCACCAGGCGGTGGTCGTCGAAAGAGACACGGATGCGGTCGGGGTGGTTGCGTGGTAGCATCTATTGGGTGCTCCTTGTTCTGGGGTCGGTTTGCTGTTACAAAACCATTATCCCAGATTCATGGGGCACCCTCTCGCTTCTTCAAGGGCTGTCCCCAAGGCCCTCCTTCGGTGGATTCGGGGTAAATATCCGAGTTCGCCCTACCGGCATCGGCCTGGTCGGGCCCCTCGATACACCCTTCCCCGGAAGGACCACTCGGGTTGAGCGGTCTGAGTGTGGGCAGCACAGGCTAGTTCGCCAGCCAGAAGGCGTACAGCTTTGCGTTGGCCAGCTCGAAGCGCATCCGGACGGGCCGGTCTGCATCGATCGGGCCCTGTGGCCACGCTAACCCGCCGGCGAGCTGGTCGCCGGTGAGCGGTTCGCACTCTGACGCCGTGAAGCCTGGGAGCGGCTCCATGGTCTCGGCGTCCAGTACGGCGGCGCGGACCCCGCCAACTGCCTGAGCATTGACGTAGAGTTGCTGGCCTCGAGATTCCATCGGCCCCGTGAC
The DNA here is from genome assembly GCA_965261815.1 of Dehalococcoidia bacterium. Classification (GTDB taxonomy): domain Bacteria; phylum Chloroflexota; class Dehalococcoidia; order Lucifugimonadales; family CAZENU01; genus CAZENU01. Next base: position 275,260 of record CBDHDR010000002.1, on the reverse strand, counting down.
GATGGAGCCCGCACCGTCGGCATCCATCGAGACGAAGCCGTCGAGCCTCAGCTTGGCCAGCTCGAGGGCGCCCAAGTCGTTGAAGTACTCCCGGTACTGAGGAGCGTAGCTCTCGGGGACGCCCCGGAACCTTGCGGCATTGTGGTACACCCAGATCTCGTCGTCCCGCACAATGGGCCGGCCGCACACGGCCACCTGGCAGGTGCCGTAGTTGGCGCCGTCCCAGGGTTGTATCCCGAGGAAGACCTCCCTGTCCGCGACGCGTTCCCAGTTGTACAGATCGCGGGATACCGCCAGCTCGGTCTGGTTGATCCCGCAGTGGTTCATTTGGGGCCCGTCAGGGCCCGCCGGGTTGAACAGCAGCGGAAAGCCCACGTACAGTCCTTCGTATGGCATCACGGACATCGTGTAGAGTTGGGCGATGTAGTCTGTCTCTTCGTCGACGGTCGGGGGCGACAGATATGCCGGGTCATCCACCACCTGGCGTATCCGCTGCTTGCGGTTCCGCTGGTCGACCTCGTCGGTGTGCAGCACCAGGACCGGGTCGGTCCACTCAACGAAGTCGTCGCTCGTGGACATCCAGACCGATCGTCCCCACTCGGTGTGCTGCTTTACCGTGGCCGCGAACCGGCCGTTGAAGTCGTCGTAGAAGAGCTGCGACGTGTCATCGCTGGGGATCCCCGGCACGTGCGGGAAGATCCAGTGAGAGCCGTCGTGCGACAGCGCCGGGTACCGCCGGGAGTTGTCGGCATCACTGGCGAGGGCCTTGTAGCGCCGCTGGGGGTCGGGGTCGCGCTCGTCGCGGACTATGTGGTGCAGCCGCCGCTCGCCGATGTCCACCGGGTTGCGCTGGCCCCTCCTCCGCAGGAAGTCGATCTTCGAGTGGTAGGCCAGGTTATTGTCCGTGGACCCGCGCCATTCGTACAGACTCAGGGCTGGGCGGTCCCAGCCCACACCGTCGGTCGACGTCGCGTAGTAGACGTCACCCGAGACGGGAGGGTAAGGGGCGGCGTCCTCGAACACCGCGTACCACCACTCCCAGAGGTCCTTCTCCGGGTTCCACTGCGGCACGCTGTTGCTCTGAACGAGGGTTTGCTGCCGCGAGCGATCGGCCTTCAGTACCGGGCCCTGGCGCTCTGGCTGGTGCAGCCGCCGCACGACGCCCCACGTTGACTCCACGGCGTGGTCGTCCAGAAAAAGCTGTTTGTGATTGCCGGCATCCAGTAGCTCGGTCATCTCACTCCTCTCGCGATCCCTGTCCACCGGTTCGTCGTCGGTGGTGTGGTGCTGTCTGAGGTAGTCCTCTACCGCCTTGACTCCGCGAACTCGTGTGAGAATATACAGTAGCGGCCGGTCTGTCCAATGGTCGGCAACTCCCGAGGAGCCAACGTTCTAACCAGGAAACGGTCCAGGCTCTCTCCGGTGCTCTGAAGGGGGTCGGCGGGCATTTCTTGCACCTGCTGGACGTGTCGTTGCGGTCCTGGCTCCAACTCCGGGAGCTACCAGGGCATGCCCCCATCCCATCCGGCACGATAGAACAACCAGCCTGGACTGTAACGAGGCTAGTCGTCCCAGTCGAAGAAGATGCCCATCCAGCCCCTGGGCCCGGCCAGGATGGCATGATAGAGTCTGTCGGCCTGCTCGGGCTTGACCACGTGGCTGATCAGGTGGTCCACTTTCAGGTCGCCAGTGGCGATCATCCTCATGACTGCGCTGCGGTCCCGGTTGATGGTCCACGGGTAGTACTTGTGCGTAGCGCCTTCCTGCCAATGGGAACCACGGACGTCGATCTCCCGTATCAGGAGGTTTCGCAGCCGCGTCTCCAGCTTTCCCTGGGTCGCGCCCACCAGAATCACCTTGCCCGCGTACCGCGCGGCGTCGATGCAATCGGCCAGCACCTGGGCGACGCGATTGGCGTGGAAAACGGTCTGGGCTCCGCCGCCTGTTAGCTCCTTGACCGCCTCGACAGAATCGACTTCGGACCCGTCCACGGTATGAGTCGCACCGCTGGTCTTTGACAGCGCCAGCCGCTCCGGCTCCAGGTCTACCGCGATAATCGGGTAGGCCCCCGCGATCCGGCACATCGACGCGATGAGCTGGCCGACGACACCCTGTCCGAATATCGCGACCGACTCGTCCGGCTGGAGCGCGGACCTGCGGACACTGTGCAGTGCTACGTCTCCCAGGCGAGAGAAGCACGCCTCCTCGTCCGTGACGTCGAACTCGATCTGCTGGACCGGGCGAAGCATCGTCTCATTCTCCACACGCTAGGGGTTGACGACGAGGTGCGAGGAGTGCCTGCCGACGGCCCGGACGCGCCCGACCGCTGTGTACCCGGGAGTGTCCCGCGGACGTGTGGGCTGCAGCGGTGGTGTGTCGTCCGAGGTTGCGTCGGCGTCCGTGTCTGTCGAGCGCTCCAACCCCACGGAGGGATGGTCAGGCGGCAGCGGCAGCAGGTGACTCTTCTCGGTCCCCGCGCTGACCTGAGTCCGGCTCACGCGGACAAGAACCTGGCCCGGACCGGGGTCCCGGACCTCGAAGGCCTCCACGTCCACCCGCTCCCGATCGACGACCTTGAGCCTCCTGCCCAGCTCTGCCATGGCTGTCTCCTCCGGCTCCCACAGCCGTTCGTGTCGATATGCCGCGCGTAATCCTTCTAAACCGACAACATAACCGCGGAGAGCGCAGAGGTCGGCGAGTGATCAACGTGGCGGTGGGCGACATCAGGGAGGTCCAGGACGAAAAAGGCAACGGCCTGCCCGGCTATGGACTGGACGACTGTCCGGAGATGTTCGCCGACGAGATCGAGGGCCTGGTCCGCTGGAACGATGGCTCGGATGTCAGCTCGCCGGCCGGCAAACCGGTGCGGCTGCGGTCCGGCCTGAACGATGCCGACGTCTACGCGTTCCGGTTTCGACAGGTATTTCCATCGTCCTCGGGCTTGTCCGAAGGTCACTGGAGCTCCGGGACCGAAAGTCCAAACTGGGCGCAGGCGTCGCGCAGAGCGTTTATCTCCTCCCTGACTTCTTCGAACTCGAACGCCCCCCGGGTCTTGGCCATGAGGTCGTTGATGGCGCTGGGGATCGGCTCGTGGGCGCCTAACGACAGCCCGTACATGTTATTGATCCGGTACCTGGTCTCGCCCACAGCCCCTCCCTCGGCGCTTGCCGTCCCGCGAACCTCGCCCGCGTTGACGTCCTCGATCAGCTTCGCGAACCACTCGCAGATGTCCCTGTCCTGCTGTTGCGCGATGTCGCCGGCCTCGTTCGCCTCCCTACCGGCATTGCCATCAGCGCCAACAGCGCCAACAGCGCCATCAGTGCCATCGTTAGACGAGCAGCCAACCACAATCAGTAAACAAAACGCGGCGAGTATAAGGATCGTCTTCATCGGTGCCCTCGGATTTGACGGTAGTTTCAGACGGCTTCCTTGATTGGTGGACACGATTATAGCCGGAATCTCCCATTTCAACTCATTCCGGCCTGATCCATGGGGATGATAGCGGGGATTCCCCATATCAAGCTGCTTGGACCCAAGCAACGCACCATCCTCGACGAGAGCGATGGTAATATCACTCACGGATGCCGTCAACCATCCCATCGCCCGTGGCACGAACCCAACTCACTGTACGCCCCGTATCGGTCCTATCTGTTCGAGAGCCAGGTTATCCAGCGTCAGGTCTGCCACCGCTCTTCTCAGACGGCTGTTCTCCGACTCCAGACCCTCAGGCATCTGGCCTGGTCTGTCCTGAGACATCCGTACTCGGTGCGCCATCGATAGAAGGTATCCACTCTTCGGAATCGTTGATGGCACTCTGCACTCGCCTGCCGGCCACTCAATTCCCGAAAGAGAGATGCTTCAGAGAGTCCAATGCCCTGACTACGCCTTCTACCTGCGGCTGTCCACATGCGAGCGACGACGCCTGAGACCACGTCCTTTGCTGGAGGCGTCACCATCGAGTTCCGGAACTGGGTCGGCAAGACTCCAGGTTGTTGCCGTTGTAGACTTGTACTACAATCGGAGGCTCCTGGGGCGGTAACGCCGGAAACGTTACTAGCACGGGTGGGAGTGGTCTATGATCGTTGTCAGGGTCCCTCTGATTCTCGCCACCATCGTCTTGCTATTCGCGGTCGTGGCCGCCTGCTCGAGCGGCGACGGGGCCGATGAGGCGGATACCGAAGCCGGCGCGGCGGCAGCAACGGTGCCGGACGAGTCCGGCCCGTACACGTTGACACAGGTGCCAGAGGCGAACATCGAGCTGACCAGCACCAAGTTCAACACGATCAGGCGCATTCCGGTCGAGTACACATGCACGAAGGAAAGCAAGTACAAGACCAGGACCGGTACCACCACACACGGGCAGGAGTGGTCGCCCCCGCTGGCCTGGGACTCGGTGCCGGAGGGTACCAAGAGCATCGCCATCATCATGGACGATCCCGACGTCAGCATCGAGTTCGAGGACCGGACCGAGCCGTGGGTCCATTGGGTGATCTGGGGATTGCCCCCGGATGTGACTGAGCTCGCCGAGCAAGTGCCGACCACGACCGAAGTGCTCTCCCTCGGACCGAGCGTGCGGCAAGGTGTCAATAACTACGGGACGGTCGGATATAGTGGTCCCTGCCCTGTCGCTCCGAAAACTGGCGAAGTAAAAGACATCTGGGGGCAAGTCTCCCATGCTACGGCGCCGCACGAGTACTCGTTCAAGATCTACGCACTGGACATCGAGCTCGACCTGCCCGCCGGATCGTCCAAATACGACCTGCTGAGAGCAATGGACGGGCACATACTCGGAATCGGCGAGATCAAGGGCGAGTACGTGCCCCAGCACAAGGGACTTTGAGAAACGTCATGGGCTGGCAGCGGCTCACGCGAAACCTGACGTCTGCCGCCGTATCGCCCGCCATATCCTCAGCCGAGGTGGCTGGCCAGCCGGCTCCCTTTGCGGCATTCAAGCGCGGACGAGCGACCGACACGAGTTACACACGGTGAGGAGTCTGTCAAAATGAAATCGAGCTTCGATCTGGGATCGGAGGCGTGGTGCTCCTACGACTATCACGCGAGCGTTCCCTTGGGAGCGAACTACTTCGTCATGGCGCCGTGGGCGGCCAGCGGGGGCGTCAACGACTCTGGACACATATGGACTAACGAGGCCGGCTGGAGCGCCGACACGCCGGAGAGGCCTATATCGGTGCTGCCGCTGCTGATCTACCGGAACTGGATCGGCCTGGGGCCGGTAGACCTGCGAGAGGCGCGGGTTTCCGTCTACCTGCGGGGCGACGGCCTGGAGCTCGGCGGCGCCAGGTGCTACTTCTGGGTCGTGGGACGTGGAAGGGACGGCCGGCGCGGGGGTCGGTGGCATTTCGCCAGTAACCCGCTCCATATCAGCGAAGGCCGATGGGCCGACGAGCCCAACGTCTTCACCCTGCGCAACGACGAGTCGCTGTGGCATCGCAGCTGGTCGGCGGACCCGGCCAACCCGCCATCGCTCGACGATCTCCTGGGGAGGTGCGGCAGCTACGGCTTCTCCTTCGTCGACTTCGGCCAGCTGCCGAGAGGAAGGTTCGCCATGGACGAGATCGAGATCGAGTTGGCGCAGCCTTGAGGCGGTGACGCAGGGAAGAACAGGGAGAATCTGCAACTGAGGGACACTCGCCACGGGCCGGCCCCTCTGTTCTCCCGGTTCGTCAGTTGTCTGCGACGGCGGTAGCAACGGGTGCTGGCTATCTTCCTTTGACTTCGGCACTCATCTCGGTCTTCAGGTGGCCGGCGGAGAGGATGTGGCCATCCATCGCGCGCAGCAGATCGTTCTTGGTGATCTCCGGTCCCAGGTCAAGGTCAGCGTCCAGCGCGTAGAGGTGGAAGTTGTACTCGAAGAGCACCTTGCCGATGACCTGGGTCTTGTACTTCCACCCGCTGCTTTCGGTCGCAGGGCGCGGGCACGGGCCGCTGTAGCCGGTCTGCTTGCGGTCGTTGACGCCTTGCCGCACGTTGGGGCCGAGCGACGCCACTTCGGTGGTGGTGGACACTGCCTCGGCAAGCTCCGTAGCGTCCGGCGGCAGCCCCCAGATCACCCAGTGGACCCAGGGCTGTCCCGGCTCTTCGTCGCTGTCCATGACCAGTGCCAGGCTCTTCGTGCCCTCCGGCACGCCGCTCCACTCCAGCGGCGGTGACGTATCCTCCCCGTACAGGAACGTACCCAGCTGCCTGTTATAGGACTCCCTCGTCACGCAGGCGTACTTGACCGGGATGCGCCGGATCCCGTCAAAGACCGGACTGGTGAGCTCGATCCCCAGGTCGAAGGTCTGTTTGAGAGCGTATGGTCCGTCGGCGGCAGCTTCGGGAGCGTCCGCCCCGTCGTCCGCGGCCGCAGCGACAGCCTCGGCATCGCCGGTCTCGGCGTCACTGGAACAGGCGGCTGCCAACAGCGATACGAGCAGCATCGTGCCCAACAGCATCCAGAGAGCGTGAAGTCTAGACATCGGTCGGTCTCCAGTCGGTTGTGCAGTATCTGGACCGCCCCAGAAGCCTCCGGGTCAGCAGGGTCCGTCTACGCCTACGCAGTTGAAGGCAGTTTGGGCCCGGGAGCTTCGATCTCCCGGGCCCAATTCTCTTGCCCGATCATCCCCTCCGGGGCGACGGGACGGATCCCGATCCGATGTCGCCTAGTGTTTGAGGATGTACATCCAAGGCATGCTGGTGATGTTGTTGGGGGTGCCGGCCTCAAACCCCTTAAGCCAGGGCTGAATGATCCAGACCTTCTTGCTAGTCCACGTCTGGGGCATGATGTAGTAATTGTTCAGGAACTCGTTCTCTACTGCCCACATGGCCTCGCAGCGTTCTTGTCCCAAAGGCAGGCTATTCATGTGGTCTAGCAACGTCTGCAAAACAGGGTAGCCTCCCTCGATGGGGGTCAACCCAGAGGTGCTGGACGTATCAGTGAGGGCGCGGACCAATCCCGCCGGGTCACCGTGCATCGAGCCCCCGGCTGTACGGCGTAACTGGGAGTCCTCACGTCGTTCCATGCCCTGCTCACGCCTGAGAATGTCCAGCTCCACGTTCAGGTTGTCCTTCCAGTACTCCTTGACTGCCACGGAGGCGTTTAGATGCTGCGGGACGTGATTGTCGATCTGGAGCACGGGGACTTTCCCCGCGTACGTGGACTCGGCCAGGGATTGCCGCGCGAGGTCGGGGTCGTACGCGTAGCCTGATCTGTCCGCGTTGTGGCAAGGTAACCCCGCCCCGACTAGCCCGGTCGGGTAGTCTATGACCGCCGGTGCCCCATAGACCGCCCGGAGGATGGACTCGTTGTCCGCGCCATGTACGAGGGCCTTCCGGACGAGCAAATCCTCGAGGGGCGTCTGGTCCGTCCTGAAATTCCAGTAGACCGATCCGTTGCCCTGCGACTCATAGGTTAGACCGTAGAATGTATTGCCGGGTGTCAGCGCTTCCTCGAGTGTCTTACCCCCGGCCAGATAATAGTCCACCTCGCCGTTCTCCAGGGCGATCAGCGCGACCTGCTCGTCCTGGATGCCCAGCCCGATTATCTTCTCGATATTGGGCTGAGGTCCCCACCATGTAGCGTCCGCCACCGCCTCGAAGGTCAAGGCATCAACATTCATGGTCAGCCTGTAGGGCCCCACGCCTATCGGGTGGTTAAACGCTTGGGGGTCACTGAGGGCCTGTTCCAGCTTCATGAAGCCCGCGTTCCAGACGCCCCATTCCAGAGGCGCCCCCGCGTTGGGGAACGGGTACCTGATCTCCAGCGTCCTGTCGTCTATGACGATGAGCCCCGTTGCCTGGCTGGTGTCACCGGCCCTCAGCTCTTCCCAGCCTTCGATCGTGCCGATCGTGAAGCTGGCCCCGCCCCACGAGGCGATGTTCTCGGGCTTGGCCCCGTGCTCCCAGAAGGCCTTGACGTCCGCGGCGGTGAAGGGCGTCCCGTCCTGGTAGACGACATCGTCCCGTATCTTTATGGTGAATACCTTCCCGTCTTCGCTCTGGGTCCAAGATGCGGCGATGTACGGTTGCGGAACCCCGTCTTTGTCGATCTGAGTGAGGGTCCCGTATACCCAGTAGCCGTAACCCTGCGTCATGATCCGGCCACCATCCTGCCAGATGGGCCGTCCGCCGCCTTCGTAGTTCGTTACGTGCGTATACAACCACTGCTGGGGATGCAGCTCCGTCCCGGGCGGAATAAACGCCTTGGGGTCCTCGCGTGTGGCCGGCGGCAGGGACGGCGTCGGCGTTGCGGGAACTACCGTCGGCTCTGCCGGAGCCGGTGTCGGCTGGACCACAGCAGTCGTCGGCTGCGGAACCGGAGTCGGCGCGTCGTCTTCTTCACAGGCCAACGCGGCTATTAGCGCGATCGCCATCACTAATGGCAGCAACATCTTCAGCTTCATGGTATTTCTCCCAACATCAGTTCCCGCTTTCGGCGCTGCGAGACGGTATGCGCGATTATACTGGCTTGCAATACCGTGTCAAGCCGTTCAGCCGCCGAGGCTGCAATGAATTCAGACGTCAAGGTCGAGTTCGAGGACCGAACGGGGGCACGTTCCGTCAAGCTGGTGTCCGAGTACGTCATCCATGATGTCGTCCAAGCCGCGGTTGGTTGTCCGAGTATAGCCCCTGGCAGAGCTTCGTCGAGCACGGGGGTTGCAGGCGCAAGGTATCGACATACAGCCGACCACTCGCCGAACTGTTCGGCCAGCACCAGACCCGCCAGGCGACGCGACGCCGGCCGGTTCGGAAAGATGCCGACCACATCCGTCCGGCGACGTATCTCCTTGTCGAGCCGCCCCAGCGGGTTGCCAACAGCCTCGACCCGGTGGGGCTAGTCTTTGAGGCTGATGCGGACCCAGCGGCCGTGGGACAGCCCGTCCACGGTGCCCCAGAGGTAGACCAGCAGAGTGCCGTCGGGGAGTAGCTTGCCGCCCGGCCGGCCGAAGCCCTGGGCCATGTTGACCGCAAGGCTCGTCGGCTCCGGATCGCCGAGCACGGCCTCCGCACCCGCGTCGAACGCGACGATCTTGTTCTCGACGTCGAAGCGCTCCAGGTCTTCGCTGAGCGCCACGTGCACGCCCTGCGGCTCCCGGCGGTTGCTGTACACGGCCGCCACCCGGCCGTCGGGCAGCGCAATCGGCACGCACATCTGGCCCATCAGGTTCGTGGGCCGCGGCTCGGTCCAGGTGCGGCCCTGGTCGGCCGACTCCAGACAGTGGTTGGGCAGGTCCTCGACGGCCCTGTAGCGGTGCGCCCATATCATGTTGTAGATGCGGCCGTCGGGCAGCACGGTGGCCGCGTGGTCCCACCAGTTCATCTCGCCGGTCGGGTCGTCCGCCACGACAGTGAGCTCGCCCCACGTGCGCCCCTGGTCGGCGGAGAACAGCGCGATCGCCTTCTGGTCCGGGGGACCGTCGTAGCCGACGGGCTTCCACGTCTCCATCGGGTACATCCAGCGGTCAGGGGCAAGCTGGAGCAACACGCCCGAACCGTTGGCGGTGTACCTGGCGGGGTCGAGGTCTACGGTGACGAGCTGCGGCGCCGACCACGTCCTGCCCGCGTCATCGGACCGGTAGATGAGGTTCTCTGGCCGCTGGAGGCTCTCGGACTGAGCGTCGAAGGTCTCGGATATCCGGTCAGCCTGAAAGCGGGTCACCCGCATCAGCAGGCGTCCGTCGGGGACCACGCTGATGGTCGGCCCGCGGTAGGACCAGCCGTCCTCGGCGGCCGCCGGCCCCCGGAGCTGACCTTCGTTGGTCCAGGTCGCCAGGCCGTCGACGGATCGCAGTATCTCGATCCGGGCGTCGGAAGAGACGAACGTCGAGCTGACGAACTGGCAGGCTATGTAGGAGCCGTCCGGGAGCGGGGTGATCGACGCCATGTAGGCGCCGCCCTTCGCGGGCTGGGATATGACACCTCTGTCGATGATATTCATCTGCGCACCCAAAGTCGGACGGAGCTCTACGGGAGAGGCGTGACCCTTACCAGCGCCGCGTTACGCCCGGCCTCGCGCGCCAGCTCGTCGAGCTGCTCGGCGCTGCATAGCTGCGTCGGGCCCGCTCGAACAGTTTGAATGATATGGACCAGCACGTTGTCGGCCGCGACGAAGCGCTGCTCGGACTTGATCGGGACATCCGAGTCCAGCCGGGCGAAGACGAACCCGTCTCCTTCTTCGACAGAGACCCTCATCCCGCCGGCCGCGCCGACCATCAATGCAGCCGCGGATGTTCTCTGCGCGGTCAGCCTGAGCTGATCGTCGGCTACGCCCCGTTTCTCGACGAACGACACCGATACCTGAATGCGGCGACTCCCGCCCGCGCCTTCCGACGCGGCGAATCGTCGGGACTTCCAAGCAGCGTCGTCGTCCACCTCCGCCTTGAGCGTTCCATCGGATCCGATCGAGACCTCCTCACCGCGTCGCACGAAGGCCTCGACCTTCTGCAGGCCGCCGACATCGGGACACGCGGCGACTATGGAGTCCCATCCGATGGCGAAATCGGCGTCCGCCGTGGTATGGGTCAGCAGGTAAGGCGGCCTCGGGGGCTCCGCCTCAGGCTCTTCGGAGCCGCCGCAGGCCGACGCCAGAACGGCGGCGAGCAACGCACAGGACACCACGGCCAGACCTGTCGCCGTGCGGCGCGGCATGCCCTCGAACAGCCGCGTGGATAGGAATCGCAACGTACTTTCCAATGTGCTCGAACCCTCAGGCAATAGCCTTGGGGGAAATGGTAGTCGCGGCGAAGGGTGCGGTCAATGCTTCACCTGCCCGCGCAGGGCCTTTCGGTTGTTGGACGCGGTGCGAGCGGAGCAGCGCCTATCGGCTTGGTCCCGAACTTCCTCGCCGGGTGCGGCCGCGGCCGATTTCGGGAGAAATGTGCCAATTTGTGCCATTCTGCGCCACGCCCTATCTGAGCGGTGCCCCCCGTGGCACAAAATGTCATACCGGTGTGTCACGGCATCCTGTGGATAGTGGGGGAATCGGCCCCGCGACGCGGTTCGGCGCGCGCGGGCTCGATCTATCTGCTGGCGAGTGCTTGTCACGAGGGCAGAGTAGCACGGATGTACTGCCCGGTTCAATGGCCTCTACGAATAATCGAAAGGCCCTGCCTGCCCGCGGTCCCTCGTCGCCGGCGCGTCGCGCGGACCGCCGAGGCCGTCAGCGTCCGTTCCGCGACGCGGCTCAGTTCTCGATCAGACGGTACTCGTCGGGCACGCGAAGCACCTCGCAGCCGGTGAAGCGGCCGTCGAATGTCAGCCGTACTCCCTCGCAGTAGCCGATGGCGTCGCCCCAAGCCGCGTGGGGGTAGTCCGAGACGGCGGCCACCGCGCCCAGCTCGACGATTCCACCGTGGGTCACGATCAGGGCCTGTGCCGACTCCGGGACTCGCTCGACGATGCTCCGCCAAAGGTCCGCAATCTCCGTGGCGAACTTCGCGGCCGGGCCTCCGGCGCGCACGACTTTGGAGATGCGGGAGAATGGACACGGCCAGCCGGAGCCGGCGCCGGAAGGTATTCGGCCCAGAGATTCGTCCGTCTCGTCGACCTCGAATCCCATCGCTATGGCCGTTTCGACCGCCCGCGGGACCGGACTCGCCACGACCAGGTCGAACGGGCCTGACTCTGCGCCCACGAGACGGGCGAGATCTATGCCGCCCTGGGACAGGTGCTGGCCGGGCTTGCGTCTCATCGTGTGCCGCCGCACGTACAGCGTTCGCATGTGGTAGGCCTCGACAACCAGCATAGCAGCTTCCCACGGCCCGCACCGCACGGCGTTCCAGGCTGCGGGGTCAGTGGCCGTGATATATGATTGGCGCGACATGGCCGCGTTGGGTCGGTCGTGACACTGCCCGCCGGACGGAGGCGCCACAATGGAGAACCGAAGTGACGGTTTCAGACGGCCATTCCCCGCCCTGACGCCCGCTCAGCGCTACCACTTCGACGTATTCGGCTACGTGGTCATCGAGAACGCGGTGACGGAGGACCTGACGGGCAGGCTGCTGGATGCCCTGTACAGGCTGCGCAGGGATTTTCTGGAGACTGGCGACCCCATTGGGGCGACGGTCCGAAGCGGCCGGGTCACGTACTACCAGCCCCACCGGATGCACTTCACGCACGTCCTGGAGACCGACCCGGCCATCCTCGAATACGTCTCCCATCCGCGCCTGGTGGGCATGGTCGAAGAGGTGGTCGGAGACACCGTCAGGTTGGAGGAGACCGAGGCGACGATCAACTCCCGAAACCCGGAGGACAATCTCGACGAGCAGCCCAGGTACGGCTTTCACGCGGGCCTACGCCCCGACATCGGCACGTACGTGGAGAACGGACTGGTCCATTCGAGCTTCGTCAAGACGCTGACAAACCTGACCGACCTGGGCCCGGAGGACGGCGGCACGGTCGTCATCGCCGGCAGCCACAAGATGAAGTGTCCCCAGGACGAGGTGGTGGCCTGCGCCTACGAGGACCCGTCATTGATCCACGAGGTCGTCGCGCCGGCCGGCTCGACGCTGCTGTTCACGGAGGCGCTGGTCCACGCGACCGGCCAGCGTCGGAGCGACGGCGAGCGTGCGATCATGATCGCCGGCTACACACCGACGCACTTCCAGGCGTGGGCGGGAAACGAGCCGACCGCGGCCTTCGTGGAGAGGGCTCCGGAGCAGCTCAGGCCGCTGCTGTCCGGCAGCGACAGATGGCGGCGGGAGTACCGCTTCAGGAAGCTCGGGGACGACGCCGAGCCCTGGCCGTCGTAACGGCGGGCGCCCCGGGTACCGGCTCAGGCCGGGCCGCGGAGCCGGGCCGTCTCGGCCTCGTCCACCTCCAGCCTCACCGCGTCGACGGCGACCAGGTAGACGTCGCGGGCGCGGGCGATGGAGACGAGGCCCGACTCTACGTCGGCCAGCACCGCCTCGGGGTCGCGCTTGGTCGGGTCGCCGAAGCCGCCTCCCCCCGGGGTCTGGGTCACGATGACGTTGCCGCCGGAGACCGTGGTTGTCACCTTGGATGGCAGCCTGATCTGCTCGCCGCCGGGGCCCGCGACGAAGCAGCGCGAGGGCGACGCCCTATGGCCGCCGTGCAGGCCCCACGGGGCCACTTCGGCGCGGTCGGAGCTGAGGGTAAGCCGCACGTGGTCGCCTACCACCCGGACCTTGCGCCGGAGTCCGACGCCGCCGCGGTGCCTTCCCGGGCCCTCGGAGTCCGCAATCAGCTCGTACGCCTCGACCCTGAGCGGGTAGGCGGTCTCTATCGACTCGACCGGCGCGTTTCGCGTGTTGGTCATGTGGTTCTGGACGGCGTCCATCCCGTCGAGGCCGGGGATGCCGCCCTGGCCGCCGGCGTAGGTCTCGACGTAGTTGTAATAGACGCCGGTGCGGGCGTCGATCCCGCCGATGTTCAGCAGGTTCATCGTGCCCGACGAGGCCGCGGGCGCCAGGTCCGGCACGGCCTGGGACAGGGCTCCCAGGAGCACGTCGACGATCCGCTGCGTGGTGACGATGTTCGCGTTGCAGACCGCGTTGGGGTATGTCGCCGACAGCAGGCTGCCGTCACGGACTACTATCTCAATGGGCCGGTAGGCGCCCGCGTTGGGCGGCAGCTCCGGGTCGAGCAGCGCCTTCAGGACATAGTAGACGCAGGCCGCCACCGACGGCCAGCGGCAGTTGAGCGGGCCCGCGCAGGCGTCGTCGCTTTCGCTGAAGTCCGCGCGCACGGTCTCACCCCGGCACTCGAGTCTGATTCGAATGGTCAAGGGCTCAGTCGTGATGCCGTCGCCCTCCACGATGTCCTCGAAGGTGTAGACGCCGTCGGGAATTCTGGTGAGCGCGGCCCGCATCCGGCGCTCGGAGTAGTCGAGCATCTCGTCCAGGTAGAGGCTGATGGTGTCGAAGCCGTAGCGGTCGGCCAGCTCGCACAGCCGGCGCGAGCCCACGGAGCCGGCGGCGTACTGCGCCATCAGGTCGCCGCGGACCTCTGTCTGGGTCCGGACGTTCTGTGCGATCAGCTTCCACAGGTCCCGCTCGAGCTCGCCGCGGTGAAACAGGCGGACCGGCGGTATCTGCAGTCCTTCCTGGAATATCTCCGAGATGCCGAAGGGCATCGATCCGGGGGCGAAGCCGCCCATGTCGACGTGGTGCGCCTGGTTGGCGGATATGGCCAGCAGCGTGCCCTTGTAGAAGATTGGCGAGATCAGGCAAAGATCGTTGAGGTGGCCGGGGCCGGCCGGATAGGGCGTGTTGGTGGCGATGGCGTCGCCCGGCTCCAGCTCGTCGAACGGATAGACCGCCATCGCCGACTGTACCGCCGAGTGCATCGTGCCCAGGTGGAGCGGAGTGCCTATCTCGCTCTGCGCCACGACGACGACGTCGCCCGAGCCGGTATAGATGGCGCACGACGTATCGCGCCGGTCCTTGATGTTGGTCGAGTAGCTGGCGCGGATCAGCGCGGCGATCATCTCGTCGGCTATCGAGTAGTAGGCGTTGCGCATCACCTCCAGGGTGATCGGATCGACGGCACGAGAGCTCATCCGCCCGCCTCCAGTAGAAGATTGCCCACCTCGTCGACGCGTGCGCAGCCGTTCGGCCACACCAGCGTGGTGGAGTCGAGCTGCTCTATCACCGCGGGCCCGTCGACCCTGTCGCCGGGGCTGAGGAGAGCGCGGTCATATATCGCGGTGGACACGAACCCGTCACGGAAGAAGACCTGCCGCGTGGCGCCCAACGCGTCAGGTGGATTCGGTCGGCCGTTGGCCGGCGCCGACGGCAGCTCCGGCCGCGCGGTCCCGGAGGTCGCGGTCACGCGCAGGTTGACGAGCTCTATCGGGTCTTGCCTGTTCGCGTAGCCGTACGTCCGGACGTGGACCTGATGGAACCTCTCGTAGGCGGCGGCTAGCTCGTCGTCGTCCAGCTCGCCCGACGCCATGACCACGTCCAGCTCGTAGCCCTGTCCTAGATATCGCATATCGGCCGTGCGGACGAGCGTCACGTCACCCTGAGCGACGCCCTCGCGCCGCATCCGGTCCAGGGCTTCCACCTCCATTGTCGCGAATGCGGCCCCCATCTCCGCGGGTGGGATGTCGTCGCCCCGCCTGAGGACGGTGCGCACGTAGTCATGCCGTAGCTCGGCGAGCAGCAGCCCGAGCGAGGACGTGACGCCGGGTGCGATCGGCACCAGCACTGTGGGGATGCTGAGCTCCTCGGCCAACTCGGCGGCGTGCAGCGGGCCGGCGCCGCCGAAGGCCATCAGGCAGAAGTCCCGCGGGTCGTAGCCACGGGCCACGGACACGACCCTGATGCCCTTGATCATCGCCGCGTTGACGACACGCACGATCCCCTCCGCGGCCTCCTCCACGCCCAGGCCGAGCGGCGAGGCGACGTGATCGGCGACCGCTCTGCGGGCCAGGTCCGGGTCCAGGGACATCCTGCCACCCAGGAACCGGTCGGGGTTGAGCCGGCCCAGCACGAGGTTCGCGTCGGTAACCGTGGGCGCCTCCCCGCCCTCTCCGTAGCAGGCCGGGCCCGGATGGGCGCCGGCGCTCTGCGGGCCGACGCGCAGACCGCCGCCCGGGTCGATCCAGGCGATGCTGCCGCCTCCCGCACCGAGCGTATGGATGTCCACGGTGGGCACTTTGATAGGCAACCGGTCGATCTCGCCCTCGCTGGTGCGCCGCACCTGTCCCTCATGCGAGAGACAGACGTCGAAGCTGGTGCCGCCCATGTCCACCGAGATCGTATTCCGCTGGCCGGCCCGGTTGGCGAGGATGACGCCGCCGATCACGCCCGCGGCCGGCCCCGAGAGCACAGTGCGCACCGGGTTGTCGGCCGCCGACCCGGCGGTCGTCGTCCCACCGTTCGACTGCATGATGTGGACGTCGGAGGACAGGCCCAGTGCCGAGATGCCGTCCTCGAGCCGCCGGAGGTATCTGCGCATGACCGGCGCCACGTACGCGTTGATGGCCGTGGTGCTCATCCGCTCGTACTCTTTGAACTCGGGCAGCACCTCGTGCGAGAGCACGACGACCGAGTCGGGCATCGCCGCGCTCAGCGCCGCCCCGACGATCTTCTCGTGCGCCGGGTTAGCGTAGGAGTGAAGCAGGCACACCGCCACAGCGTCCGGGTTCGCGGCCTTGACGCGCTCGACGGTGGCCTCGAGATCGCCGTCGTCGATGGCCGTCAGGACCTCGCCGGTGTAGAGGATTCGCTCCCTGACCTCGAATCGCAGGTGGCGCGGCACCAGCGGCTCGGGGCGTTGCATACGCCAATCGTACAGATGCGGGCGCTCCTGCCGGCCGATGTGCAGCACGTCCCGGAAGCCCTCGGTGACGACTAGGGCGGTGCGGGCGCCGGAGCGTTGAAGCAGCGTATTGGTCGCGACGGTCGTGCCGTGGATCAGGAAGTCTATTTCGGACGGGGCGATGCCGAGGCGCTCGATCAGCTCTCGCGTGCCCCGCACGACGCCTTCCGACTGCTCGGGCGTAGAGGCTGTCTTGGCGAACTCCAGCCGCCCGGTGGAGACATCGTAGAGCGAAAGGTCGGTGAAGGTGCCGCCGACGTCGACGCCGAGACGGTGCGTCATGAGTCTGATATCCGCCCGCGCCGGGGATTATCTCGAAGACTGGTGCGTGAACCGCTGAGGCTCGGCGAGCGCAAGACTATCGGAACCAGTCGTAGCTCAGGCTGAGCGAGC
Source organism: Dehalococcoidia bacterium (assembly GCA_965261815.1). Classification (GTDB taxonomy): domain Bacteria; phylum Chloroflexota; class Dehalococcoidia; order Lucifugimonadales; family CAZENU01; genus CAZENU01. Next base: position 258,583 of record CBDHDR010000002.1, on the reverse strand, counting down.
GGTTTTGCAGCGGCAGGTCAACGTGGGCGCCGCCGTCGGCCGAGGACTGCTTCAGCGCTATCTCGACCTCGATGGCGGTGGCTACGCGCCGGCCCGAATTCTTGGGCTCGTCCAGCCTGCCCTCGATGCAGTCTACGACGTCGTTCAGCGTGTACACGCCTCCATAGGGCCCGACGTACGACGGCCTCGGCCACGGGACCTCGACCAGGCGCCTCCCCGCCAGCGTGTCCATGCTCTGCCACAGCCTCCATCCGTCGACGACCTCGAAGACCATCTCGCCCTGGGAGCCGGTGACCCGTACCTGCGGCGCGCCGGTACGGAAATGGACCGGCAGGCCGTTCCGGGTGACCATCATTCCCTGCCCGTCGAACTCGTTGCTGCCCTCGACCGCTCGGTAGGGGTTGACGTCCCGTGGAAGGCGATGCAGCGAGTCGCCGGCCCCGACCACCCACGCGGGAGGGCTGTCGAGAAAATACGTCCAGTTCTGGTGCTGCGCGACCGGTCTCGGCGCCTCGATCGACACCACGTCGCCGATGGCGCCGTCCGCTATCAGCTCGCTCGCCTTGGCGAAGGACGGGTGCGTCGTGGTGACTGACCCGCAGCTCAGCGGCACCCCCGCCTCGGCGCAGGTCGTGACCATGCGGTCGGCCTCCTCGAGGGTGTGGCACATGGGCTTCTCGGTCACGATGCCCTTGGCGCCGCACTCCACGGCGAGGCATGTCAGGTCGGCCCGGTCCTTGACGTTCGTGCACACTGCGACGATGTCGGGCCGCTCGGTGCGGAGCATCTCGGCGGCGTCGGTGTAGACGGCGTCGATACCGTAGCGCTGCCTGAACGCCTCGAGACGCTTCGGGTCCCGATCGGCCGCCGCCACCAATTCGACGTCCGGCCTGTCCCAGATTGCCTCGGAGTAGCTGCCGGGTATGCCCTCGCTGCCGGGGTGGTCGTGGTGGTAGAACTTGCGGTGGATGTCCAGATCCGGCGTTGGCCGGTCTATGTCGTCGATCTCGAAGCGGTCCCAGAGACGGTCGGCGAGGTCGTACAGCAGCCCCATCCATCCAAGACCAATTACGGCGCCCCGATACTTGACCATGTCGTCTCCCCGGTCCCGGCCGCTAGACGATCTGCTCTTCGCGCAGCGCTCCAAGGGCTCGCTCGAACGCCTCGGCCGTCCTGTCGATATGGTCGTTCTCGTGAACCGCCGACACCATGAATCCGATGCCGCCCATCATGTCGACGCCCTCGTTGAACATCGCCAGCCGGGTCATCTCCGGTGTCGGGCTGGAGGTGGCCTCCGCGATCTTGTCGTGCGGGATGGAGCAGACCTCGCCGGTGCAATCGCCGTCGACTCCCAGGGCGACGTGGACGATGGAGGCGACGCCGTGCACGTGGCCGGCGACCTCCATCTTGGTCAACGCGTCTCGGAGCCCGGCCCGAAGCCGCGCAGCGTTGGCGTCCGCGCGCTCGTTGATCGGCTCGTTGGCGATCAGGCCGAGCGCCGCCACGCCCGCAGTGGCGGAGACGGGGTTGGCGTTGAAGGTGCCGGGATGCGCGATCCGGACGGCATCGTCCTCGTGGCCGAGCTGGTCCATGATCTCGCCCCTGCCCGCCACCGCGCCGCCCGGGAAGCCGCCGGCGACGATCTTGGCCATCGTGGTCAGGTCGGGCTTGATGCCGAACCGGGCCTGCGCGCCGCCCTTGGACAGCCGGAAGCCGCAGATCACCTCGTCCATGATCATGACGACGCCGTGCTTGGAGGTCACCTCCCTCAGGTCCTGCAGGAAGGTCGGGTTGGGCAGCGGGTATTGCCCCCAGTGGCCGCCGCCCGGCTCGCAGATCACGGCCGCGATGTCCTTGTCCCGCTCCAGGATGCGGCCCAGGGCGGCGATGTCCGGGTCGGCGACGATGACCGTCGACAACGTCTCCTCGGGGATTCCGCGGTCGGTGATGATCCCGGAGTCACTGGCCACGTAGTCGTGCCAGCCGTGGAAGTGCTCGTGGAACTTGACGATCTTGCGCTTGCCGGTAAACGCCCTCGCCAGCCGGAGCGCCATGAGTGTCGACTCGGTGCCGGACGCGGTGAATCGCACGCGCTCAGCCGACGGGATCAGATCGCTGACCTGGTCGGCCCACTTGATTTCGAGCTGGGAGGCCCCGGCCATGATTGTGCCGTGGCCAAGACGCTTGGAGACGGCATCGGTCACGACCGGATGAGCGTGTCCCAGGATGAGGGCGCCGTAGCCCATTATGCAGTCGATGATCTCGTTTCCGTCGGCGTCCCACTTCAGGGCGCCGCGCGCGTCGTCGACGTACACGGGAAACGGGCGCACCACGCGGGACTGATGGCCGCCCGTCGGGACGCGCTGCACCGCGGCCTGGAAGATCTCAGCCGACTTACTGAACTTCTCCTGGTACCGCTCCAGTATCGTGGCCATCTATGCAACTCCTGGGTGTATTCGTCCGACCGGAGGTTACGCCGGCTGATTGTACACGAAATCGGCGCGCCTTTTGACCCGCCGCCCACGGCCATCTATACTTGGCCCGTCCCACAGTCAGACATGGCGCGAAGCCTCACATGACCGCACTGCGTTTCGATACAAATCCATTTCGCGGCGTCATCATAGACAAGACCGCGCTGCCCGACGATCCCGGGGTCTTCCGCGGCCGTCTCGACGAGTCGCTCGACGCGTGGAGGGCGGAAGGCTACCGGGTCGCCTGGCTCGAGGCGCCGATCGGCATGGCGGCGCTCGTTCCGGTGGCAGTGGACTTCGGCTTCACGTTCCACCACTGCGCGGAAGACTATGTGATGATGACCTGCCGTCTCGAAGAAGGGGCGTTCGTGCCGGCCTACGCCTCGCACTACATCGGAGCGGGCGGCGTGGTCATCAACAGGCGGCGGGAGCTGCTGGTCGTGCACGAGGCGGGCAGACGCCCGGTGGGCCGACGCTCCTACAAGCTGCCCGGAGGCGCCCTGATGGAGGGCGAGGACCTGGAGGAGGGCGTCGTACGCGAGGTGCTCGAGGAGACCGGGGTGCGGACCCGGTTCGAGGCCGTGGTCTGCATGCGGAACCTTCACGGCTACCGGTACGGAAAGTCGGACATATACTTCGTATGCCGCCTGGCGCCCCTCAGTCACGAAATCACCATGCAGGTCGACGAGATAGAGGACTGCCTATGGATGCCGCTGGACGACTACATGGCGGCCGACAGCGTGAGCGACTTCAACAAGTTGATCGTGCGGGCCGCGGTCGAGACTCCCGGTCTCGTGCCGAGCCGGATCGACGGCTACAGGGACCGGAGGCAGTACGAGACGTACATGCCCGGCTGGGACGGTGTGGTAGTTGAAGGCGGGTGACGCGGTCGACGCCTACGTGGACGCGGCCGGAAGCCGAGGCGCCGGCGGTTACGCCTTGTCCGCCGGGGAGCTGCTCTGGCTCCTGACCTCGGGCCAGGAGCGCGGCGGCGACGAGTTGGAGCTGCTCAAGGCGCTGCAGCGGGCGCTGCCTCAGCCCAATGACGAAGGCGACATGATCGGCAAGCTCAAGGCGCTGCTCACCAACGCGATCATCATGCGCACCCGGCTGGCCGAGCGCGAGGGCGACCTTGCCGCCCTGCTCGGGCGAGCCGTCGACGAGGGCAGGCTCGACGGCGATGCGGTGGACGATGTCATCGTCCACCGCATCGCCACGCTCATGGTCGAAGCCGGCGCGAGGGTCCGCTGCACCGCTGAGAACGCGAACGCGGACCCGGGCGCGACTAGCTAGCGAACCTCTGAACAAGCCGTCGACACGACCGTTCCCCTATGTGACCATGCCGTAATCCACGGACTTGTTCAGACGATCCCTAGTGCGCTTGGATGTACATGTCGTAGACCGGGACATTGCCGTAGAGGTGGGTCTGGAAGCCCTTCACCCAAGACTGCACTGCCCATCTCTTGATCAGGTCCCAGTGAAACGGGATCATGAAGACCCGGCTCATGTACTCCTGCGAGACGGCGTCGTAGGCCAGACACCGGTCGGGATGGTCCATAGGCAACGATCTGGCGTGGGCCACTAGAGAGTCCAGGACAACAAACTCGCTCGGGTCGCCCCCGGCCAGGACTCCGATGTCTTTCCTGGTAAACTGGTCCAATAGCTGAAGCTCATCGGGGAAAATGGCGCCTCCGCTAAAGCGTCGGAGCTGAGAGCCATCCCGTCTCGGCATACCACGCTCACGCCTGAGTATGTCAAGCACCGCGCCGAGGTTGTCCTTCCAATACTCCTTGACCGCCGCGGTCATGTTGATAATCTCGGGCCTTGCCAGATCGATGTTGATAACGGGGAGGTTCTCAGCACTCCCGTAACTCGATTCGGCCAACTCCTGCCGAGCCAGGTCGGGATCGTATACGTGGCCCAGGGCGGCGGGGTTTCCGCAGGGCAGAGTCGGCGACAGGATCCCCGTTGCCTTCTTGGTCAGTGGGCCCATCACCGCAGATATGATGGTCTGCATGTCCGCCCCATGGGCCAGCGCCCTCCGCACGAACACGTCTTGCATTGGCGCCAGGGAGATGTTGGGTTGCATGTACCAGAGGCCCGCGTTACCGATCGGCCTCAGCAAGTTGTGGAAGGGATGGCCGGGATCAGCCGATGCCGCCGCCCAGGTTGGGTCATCCAGGACCAATATGTCCAGCTCCCCGTTCTCCATCATGATCACTTTGACCTGATTGTCCGGGACAACGGGCAGGAACATCTTATCGATGATGCTGTCTCCACCCCACCACTGACCGCCCGCTATTTCTACTCGGGTCAACACCTTGTTGCCCGTGTCGGGGTCCCCCACCAAGCTGTAAGGACCCACACCGATGGGATGGGTCCACCACTCCTCCTCAGACAGCACCTGATCGAGCTTGGAGAAGCCCGCGTTGAAGGCCGCCACGTGCGTAGCCCAAGTGGGGTACGAGCGGCCCAAGTTGACCTGCAGGGTGTGGTCGTCTATAACGACGAGCCCCTCTGACACGGTCACGTCGCCTTCCCTCAACTCGCCCCACCCCTTGACGTCGGCCAGGTAGAGGGAGGTGCCGCCCCAGGCGATGATGTTCTCGGGCTTGGCCCCGTGCTCCCAGTAGGCCTTCACGTCGGCCGCCGTGAACGGCGTCCCGTCCTGGTACACCGCGTCCTCTCGCAGCTTGAAGGTCCATACGTCAAAGGTGTCATTGGACTCCCAACTCGCGGCGAGCCACGGGAGTAACTCGTTCTTCGGGTTCAAGACAAGGAGCGTACCGTAGACGGCCTCTCCGAATTCCGAGTTACCGCCACCGTCGCGCCAGGGAGCATTACCATAGCCCACACCATACCCCGGCATGGTCAACGTCTGCGTGTCGTGCAGGTCGAGCGCCGTCCCCGTGGGGCCGGTGCGCGTCGTCTTCCTTACCATGGCGGCCTGGGGGTCCGCTGCCGCCTGGGCTCCCTTAGGCGCCGCCGCTGGCGCCGCCGCCATCGCGGCTTCGCCCGCTTTCGGCTTGGCCGGGTCCGCCGCCTTCGCTACCTCGCCCGTCGCCCCCTTGGGCTGAGCGGCAGACTTGGCCGCCCCGGTCTGGCCCGTCGGCGCCTGGGGCGCAGCGGCATCCTCGGCTGCCCTTGCCACCGCAGGCTGCTCCGGCGCGGCAGGCTCCTCCGCCTCCTCCGCACCGCAGGCCACAGTCGCCACCAACGCGATCGCAGCCAGCAGCAGCTTCGATATTACTTGTTTGGAAAGCATGACTACTCCCTTCCAGTTCACAAAGGAGATTGGCTGGCGACTATTATATCTCCGCGACGCGCCCTGTCAAGACTCAAGACGCCTGCCAATCGGAAGATCGGAAGAAGGGTTGACACGCGTGGTTACACAGATATAATGAGGCCGCCTTGTTGTGGATGCGACCGCCGGGAAACGGGACGCGAGGTCTGTCTACGAGTGGCGGGGCGTCAATCAACAGCATGGGGATCACGGTTGATCCGGAATCTCAGTGAGGGGCCAAAATGACTAGGCATATCGCGAAACGTACGCTGCTCTTTGCGGTGCTGATCTCGATACTATCGTTGATGGTCCTGGCGGCCTGCGCGGGAGCGCCGGGCAAGCCGGGCAAGCCGGGCCTCCCCGGCGCTGCGGGCGAACCCGGAAAGCCTGGCAAGCCCGGATTGCCGGGTCTCCAGGGACTGCAAGGCGATCCGGGACTCCCCGGATTGCCAGGACTCCAGGGTCCGCCAGGGGAGCCGGGTAAGCCGGGGCTGCCCGGGTTGCCTGGGGCGCCCGGCGCGCCGGGCGAGCCGGGGCTGTCAGGAGAACCGGGTAAGCCCGGCAAGCCCGGGCTGCAAGGTTCGCCCGGAATTGCGCCGCACGCCAACGTCATGTCGGCCGGCGGCACACTCTACTTGGACGCCACTGCGGAGATCCGGGGTTCGGGCTTCCAGAAGTTCGAGCCGGTCACAGTCTACGTCGACCTGGATAGCGACGGAGCTTCAGTGATGCTGGGCTCCACCACTGCCGACGCGGGAGGAGCGTGGCGACTACAGTCGTCGGGGTACGGCGAGGGTCTGGCCGAAAGCGTAGCGACAATGTTGTCTGGCGGGATTCTGGCCGGCAACGTCTTCTCCCTGGTCGCCGAAGGCGACGACGGGACCAAAGCATCCACGCCCGTACTCGTCCAAGCCCAGGCGCCCACGCCTCCGTTGCCGCCGGCAACTCCCGCAAAGGGCTCGGTGCTCGTCGGCTCGACCGCGGCCGACGGGACCTTCAGGGTCGGATTGGCTAACGCAGGCGAAGAGATCACGATCGTCGCAGCCGGCTTCGACGCCGGAGACCTGATCATAGTCACGATCAACGGGTCCGCCCTGACCACCATGATCGCCGGGGACGACGGTACCGCGACTACGTCCCTGGTACCCACGATCTTCGGGGGTGGGGCGGTAACGGCGGTAGGCGCTGGCGCTCACCAGATCGAGTTGACAGACTCCTATGGCGCCACCGACTACAAGGCGCCCATCTTGATCCTCCCGTAAGTGCAAGACTAGCTCAACTCAGCTGGCGCAGCGAAGAGAGCCCCGCTTTCGAAAGTGGGGCTCTTCTCGTTGTGGTGCCGGGCATGACCGGCAGCTTGGAGGTTAGGTCCTCTACCCATCCTACCGAAGGGGGAAGGGCTAGCGAACCGCGAGGACATGGCCCGGAGGCCCCGGAGAAGGCCTCTCGTTATGTCTTCCTGAGGAGTCCCGATGAGGCATCGGGACGAGGAAAGACCTGGGCCGGGCCGTAATGTTCGCGCGCCATACGCGCAGCCTACCGTCGCCGTCATGTCGGCTACGTCCACCGACCCGCAGGCCACCTCCGAGCAGAGCGGCGACCCGCCCGCCAGATGTCTTTCCTGAGGAGTCCCTCACGGGAACTGCTGGAAGCAGCGTCTGTGGACACCCGGCGCTCTACCAGGTGCCACACGGCGACTTCGAAAAAGCCCGGCGACCGAGGGCATCGGAGAGATCGCCGCCCTCTCGCGCGCGAGGGTTTGCTTCAGAGTCTCGGCCGAACGACCCGACCACCGCCTACCGGTCTCTGATCAGTGTCTTTGACACGTGCTCGCCCACCAACTCGCCACCGGCCAGTATGTGGCCGTCGATGGCCCGCAGCAGATCCTGCTTCGTGGCCTCGGGGCCCAGGTCGATCTCAGTGTCCAGGGCGTAAAGCCTGAACGTGTAGTGCTTGACGGCAGAATCCTGCGACTTAGTGAGGCCTGACCGAGAGACGGTGTAGGGGGGCGGGCAGGGTCCCGACCACCCGACCTTCTCGTCACTGTTGGTCCCCTGCCTCGCCTTCGGACCGATTGACAGCGCCTCCGCGGTGTTGGGAACGGCCTCCGGAAGCCCTCTGGCATCCGGCGGGATACCCCATAGGACCCAGTGCACCGAGGGGGTGCCGGGGAACTGGTCGCTGTCCACCACGAGCGCAAGGGATATCGTCCCCGCGGGACCATCGGACCAGGTTATGGGGACCGATACGTCCTCCTCCGTGCAGCTGTACTTTCTCGGTATGCGCCTTTCTATGTTGAACTTCGTGCTGGTGACGCTGATGGTCAGATCGAACTGCTGCGCCAGCACGTATTCCTCTATCACCGCGGCATCGGCGTCTGCCGCGGCATCGGCGTCTGCCGCGGCGGCGGCGCCGGTATCGGCTGGAGCCACAGCCTCCGTGGCGCTGTCGTCGCCACTCGAACACCCAAGCGCCAGAGCCCCCACAAGGGCTGTCGCAACAAGCACGAGTTTGCCGGTCTGAGCGTGAGGCATCTGCTAACCTCCTCCCAAATCCCCCACCTAATATGGACGGCGAGGGTGATGGACTGCTTCCCAAGGTTGTTGAAGTGCACCCCACCGGGGATGGGTTCCCGCCTTCGCGGGAACGACGGAGGTGGGGAATCTGACCTCCTATCATCACGTTGCGGCGCGCCCACTCAGCCCGCTGGCTCCGACAGCAGGGGCATCTCCTTAGCAAGCATGGATATGCTGAATCGAGCATTCGGGCCCGCGACGACATGAAACCATGGGAGCAGCGTGTCGACGCCCTGCGCCAGTCGGACCGGCCTCCTCGTTTCGGACCCACAGACCATCACGGCGACGGATAGGCACGCCGCCACGGGCGGCCAAGCGCTATCTCACAGATCATCGACCATCCACGGCGTCCTCACCGTGATCAAGAACGGCTGCTCCTCAGATTGCCTCAGAGCCTCGGGCAAACGACACCCCATGCCGCCTACCGGCCGGGCAGCGTAGTGTCAATCGTAGTTGATTTTCCGATCGGGGCGATGTACGTGTTCGCCCACCAGCTCGCCGCCGCCCAGAATGTGGCCGTCTATGGCCCGCAGCAGGTCCGCCTTCGCAGTTTCGGGGCCCAGGTCGATCTCGGTGTCCAGCGCGTAAAGCCTGAACGTGTAGCGCTTGACAGCGAGCGCCTGCGCGCCCTGGCGGCCTCCCCACTCGACACGGAAGAGGGGCGGGCAGGGTCCCGACCACCCGACCTTTTCGTCACTGTTGGTCCCCTGCCTCGCCTTAGGACCGATTGACGGCGCCTCCGCAGTGTTGGGAATGGCCTCCGGAAGCCCTCTGGCGTCCGGAGGGATACCCCACAGGACCCAGTGCACCCAGGGGGCGCCGGGGAGTTGGTCGCTGTCCACCACGAGCGCAAGGGACACCGTGCCCTCGGGAACTTCGGACCAGGTTATGGGGACCGATACGTCGTCTTCTGTGCAGCTATACTTTCTCGGAATGCGCCTTTCTATGTTGAACTTCGAGCTGGTCACGTTGGTGTTCAGATCGAACTGCTGGACCAGCGCGTATTCTTCTATCACCGCGGCATCGGCATCTGCCTGTGCCCCGGCAGCGGCTGGAGCCTCAGCCTCCGTGGCGCCGTCGTCGCCGCTCGAACACCCAACCGTCAGAGCCCCCACAAGTGCTGTCGCAACAACCACGAGTCTGAGGGTCTGAGGGTGAGGCATATTTTGACCTTCTCTCATCACGTTGCAGTGCCCCCCGATTATACAGGAGACCCGGTTGGGCGGGGAACGCGCTCTTTCTGTTTGCCCGACCGCAGCCCAATGGCTCGTACAGCGATTCCGCCTGGTCAGCGTAGATATGCCGGGCCCACAACTGGGGCCCGCGAAAGACCATCCCACCACCTCGCGGCATAGACGACATCTCTCTCAGCGACCGGCCGGCACCAGGCCCCCAGGCCCGCGCGAGGTGCATGGCCGTCGATGGAGTGTTACGCTGGTCGGCTAGAGATACAACAGGGGGACAGACATGGCGCTGATCGATATTGGCTCGCGGAAGCAGCTGTTCATCGACGACTACATTATCGAGTCGATGACCAACACGAAGCCCGTGATGAATCCGGCCGAGAAGGTCGAGAATAACCCTGTCCTGCCGCCGGAGCGGCCGTGGGAGGGCAACGACACAAACGTCGACGCGGTGATCTTTGACGACGGGGACAAGAACTTCAAGATGTGGTACCAGTGCCGCGTGCTCAGAGCCCACCAGGGCGACGGCAAGATCATCGTAGCCGGGGAGTCGGGAGGCCCCCCGCCGGTAATGTGCCTGGCCATCTCCGAGGATGGGGTGCACTGGGAGAGGCCGGACCTGGGGTTGGTGGAGTTTCAAGGCTCGAAGCACAACAACATCCTGCCGACGACGCACCTGCCGCCCGGCGGCTACGCGGGGAGTCTATGTATCTTCAAAGACGCACACGAGGATGACCCCGCCAAGCGATACAAAGCGATCGTAAAGAACAAGATCCCCCGAATGAGCGTCGCCCTCTACTATTCAGGAGATGCGTTCAAATGGACTCCCTATGAAGGCAATCCCGTCGTCGAGACAACCCGGAGGGTCGAGGGCCGGGACCCAACCGGGTACATAGGCTGGGGGCCCTTCGACTTCATGGGCTGGGACCCCATCCGCGAGGTGTATGCGGTGCACATGGAGAACTGCGCCCACATCCTCAGTCCCTTGAAGAAGCGGCTGATAGGCCGCGCCGAGAGCGCCGACATGACCGACTGGAGCGAACCCGAGACGATACTCGTGCCCGACGATCTTGACTCTCCCGATACGGAGTTCTATGGAATGTCCGTCATGGCCTATGAAGGCGTCTATGTCGGGCTGCCGTGGATCTATCGGACCACCAACGCCACGCACCACGTGGAGCTGGCGTTCAGCCGGGACGGAATTCACTACGACCGGCGGTACCGGGAGCCGTTCATCCAGCGAGGGGCCAGGTCGGAGTTCGACTGCAACTCGATCTACGGCAGGTCCCCTCTCCTGCATGGCGACCGGATGCTGTTCTTCTACCACGGCCTGAACTACAGGTCTCCGGAGACGCTTCTTGCCTTGGGCGATGAGGCCACAGGGGCAGTCGGACTGGCGACGCTGCCCTTGGACGGGTTCGTCTCCCTCGACGGGGTCAAAGGCGCCCCGTCCAGAGATGTGGCGCCCTACAGCGAGATGGTAACGCGCTCCTTCGGTTTTACCGGCTCACGCTTGTACGTGAACGTCAAGGCGGCCCTGCAGGGCGAGGGACCGGCGGAGCTGCGAGTCGAGGTCCTCGAGCCGAACCACCACCGGATCGACGGGTTCCAGTTCGACGATGCCGACCCCATCACCGAGTCGGGCCAGTCCCACGTGGTCTCGTGGAATGGCAGCTCCGACCTGAGCGGACTGGCGGGCAGAGCGATAAAGCTACGGTTCTACTTCAAGAACGCGAAGCTCTATTCCTTCCAGTTCAGATAAGGGCTGGTTCAATAGGGCCCGCCGGTGCGTCCCTGGCAAGTGAGGCCACCTGGAGGGACACCGGCTCGTGGCCGGCGAGAGGGCAAGGCTGCGTTTCAGCCTGAAGGATGCCGAGGTCTACGCCTCTCGATTTCGATAGCTCTCAGGTTGGGGGGCGCTGACAGATGCGGTCGCCTGAACGTCAAAGCGGCTGCGGCGCCTGCTTGAAGCTGACCTCGGGGCGGTATGAACCTGTACTCGTAGCCGCGGCCAACATTTTCTCATCGTCCTCAGGCGCGCCCAAGGGTCACTCGAGCTCCGGGACCGGAAGTCCAAGCTGGGCGCAGGCGTCGCGCAGAGTGTTTATCTGATCCCTGAGGTCTTCGAACTCAAACTGCCCCCGGGCCTTGGACATGAGGCCCTGGACGGCGCTGGGTATCGGCTCGTGTGTAGCTAGCGACAGCCCGTACATGTTGTTGATCCGGTAAAGCGTCTCGCCCACCATCGCCGGCTCGGCGCTCGCAGTCCCCCGAATCTTGCCCGCGTTGACGTCCTCGACCAGCTTCGCGAACCAGTCGCAGAGGTTCTTGTCCTGCTCCGATGCAATATCGCCGCCGGCACTCGCGTCGCTCGCCTCACTCGCCTCGCTACCGACGTCGCCATTACCGCCATCGTTAGACGAGCAGCCAGCCAGAATCAGCAGGCAAAACGCGGCGAAAATAGGGATCGTCTTCATCGGTGCCCTCGGCTTCTACCGCAGTGCAGGACGGCTTCCTTGGTTTGCAGACTCGACTATGGTGATGATGAGAATATATGCCCCCTATCGATGCGGGTCAACCCCCATCTCCTCAGCCGTCAGGTACGAGTCAGTGCTAAATAGCCTGAATAGGTCCGTAGATTGCGGTAAGCCAGACAGGGAAGTTGGCCCTGTTTATGGGTTGTTCAGAGGTTCCCTAGCGTGTCGTTCTGGACCAAGCCTCCCCGGCGGGCTCCCCTCTACAATCTCAACTCGAGCCTCGGCTTGAGCAGGTCGTCCGGCAGGCGGGTGTCACGCATGAACCTGACCAGCTTCTGGTGCAGCTCGCGGGCCATCTCGGGCCTGGCGCCGATCAGGTTGTTCTCCTGAGCGGGGTCGGCGGTCAGGTCGTAGAGGGCCGAGACGCCCGGTTCGACGCTGTACAGCAACGACCAATTGTCCGACGTCACCGTCGTCGCCACCGCGACGTTCAGCGGCCTGCTCACGTTGTCCACCGACCGCACCTCGGAGCCCTTGTTGGCGAACGGGACGGTGCTCACGACGAAGTCGCGGCCGGCCGTGTTCGCGTCGGCCATCGCGGGAAGCAGCGAGCGGCCCTCCACCCAGTCCGGGGCCGGAAGCCCGAACAGGTCGAGCGCCGTGGGCATCATGTCCACGGCCGACGACATCCCCGAGTACGATCCGGCCCCGTAGCCGGGGGCCCTGATCAGCAGCGGCAGGCGCACGATCTCTTCGAACAGGGGGCTATGGTCCCACTCCGCGTCGGGGTCGCCGTGCCGGTACAGGCCCCCCTCGGGCCGTTTCGCGTACGTCATCTTGCCGAACAGGCCGCCGTGCTCTCCGAAGTAGAAGCCGTGGTCGGTCGAGAATATCACCGCGGTATCGTCGGCCAGACCCATGTTCTCGATCTTGCGGAGCAGGTAGCCGACCCACGTGTCCACCATAGTCACCTCTCCGCAGTAGGTGGCGTGGGCCTTCTTGACCTTCGCCTCGGGGTATCCCGGCTGGTCCTGCCAGTGTCCGTAGAGCGGCTGCACGACCTCCCCGTCGTAGTCCGGCATGTACAGCTCGGTGTAGTACGGCGGCGCGTCCCACGGCTCGTGGGGGTCCCACGTGTCGACGTAGAGGAAGAACTGCTCCTTGTAGTGGCGCTCCAGCCAGTCGCCGGCCCGGATCATGGTCTGGGCCACGTTGCGGTCGGACTCCTTGCGCCACCACGCGACGACGTCTCGCGACTCGTGGTGCCCGATGCGCTGCACCCGCGTCGGCGAGCCCTCCTGCCCCTGTACCGTGAAGAAGGTCTGAAAGCCGCGGTCGAAGTTGAACCCGTGGCGCCAGTAGAACGGCGTGTCGACTACGGCCGCAGTGTGGATGCCGTTCTCGCTCAGGATGGTACCCAGCGTCGTCACGTCGTCGCCGAACGGCATCCATGCCATGAACGACATCGTCCAGCGCCCGGTGAAGTGGTCCGCCCTGGTCGGCATCGTCGGGAAGGCGGCGGCGTAGTGTGAATCGAACCGCACCCCGCCGGCGGCCAGGGCGTCCAGGACCGGGGTGCGTATGTAGTCGTTGCCGTAGGCGCCGAGATGGTCGCGGCGGAACGTGTCGGCGACAATCCATACGATGTTCATGGCTTAGCTCCGCTACGGGGGTTGGTGCGCGGAGTCTACGTGAGGCGCTGTGGCCGGTCAACGGACGGGATTGGTGGATAGTTGGGGCGTGGGGCGGTCGATTTCCGTGTGAGGTGTCTCATTCCGTCCCAAAGTGTCCCATTCCTATCTGGGCTATGGGACACTTTTCCGAGAAATGGGACAGTTGGTGTCCCAGGGCCATATCTGGCGTGGGACAGGGCGGGGCAAAATGGGACAGGGGTGTTCCATTAGGCGCAGATCGTCTGAACTGTGATTCGTGTGATTTGGTGATGGGCATGATCAGGGGCAAGACGCGCACACGCGGCGGCGGGAATCTGCCTGCGACCAGACTAGCACATTTGTGCTGTAACGTCCAGCGGTCTTGGTCTCGCGTCAGGGCCGTTCCAAAGTCGCCACAGATGAGGGTGACAAACTTGCACCGGGTTCAACGCCCCCTCACCCTAACCCTCTCCCGCAAAGGGGAGAGGGAACACTTATAGCACAGGCTGCGACCATTGACACGCCTCTCTGGCGTGCGTATCGTTCATCGCGCCCAGAGCGGTTGGGCGCCAACCAAGACAACGGGAGGACGAATTCAGATGGGGATATTCGACGGCGGTGACGCCTACAAGGCTCTCGGAGTAAGGCGGCTGATAAACGCGGCCGGCGCGGACACGACCAAGGGCGGATCGATACTCACCCAGCAGAGCCTCGACCTTATGGCCGACGCCAACAGGAACTGGGTCGACATGTCGGAGCTGCTGCGGAACGCCGGCGATCACATCGCGGGCCTGCTCGGCGTCGAGGCGGTCCATCTGACGTCCGGGGCGGCGTCCGCGCTCACCCTGAGCGCCGCCGCATGCATGGCCGGCAACGACAAGCAGAAGATGGGCCAGCTCCCGGACACGACGGGCATGAAGGACGAGTTCGTCGTGCTGGCGGCCCACGACTACATATTCGCCAGGTGCCTGACGTACCCAGGCGGCAAACTGGTCAAGGTCGGCGACGGGCGCGGCTGCACGCTGGAGCAGATCGAGGCCGCCATCGGGCCCAACACCGCCGCCGTCGAGTACTACGTCGGCTACCCGGGCGACGCCGACGTCCCGACGCTGCAGCAGACGGTCGACGCGGCGCATCGGCACGGCGTTCCCCTGATCGCGGACGCCGCGGCCATCGTCTACCCGCTCGACCGCTTCGTCACGACCGCGCGCGCGGCGGACCTGGTCTGCTTCGGCGGCAAGTACGTCGGCGGCCCTAACGCCGCGGGCTACGTCTGCGGCAGAAAGGACCTCGTCGACGCTGTCGTAGCCAACGGCTTCGTGGAGTTCCACGGGGACGGCCAGGGCTTCGGGCGCGGGATGAAGATGGACCGCGGCCAGATCGTCGCCCTCGTCAACGCGGTCGACAGCTGGGTCACGACCAACCACGAAGACCGCCTGGCCGACGTCGAGCAGCGGCTGGTCCGGATGAACGACGCGCTGTCCGAGCTTCCGGTGTTCGACGGCGAGATAGTCGAGCGCTTCCCGCTCTACTTCGGCTACAGCCTGCGGGCCAGGATCGACACCGAGGCCGTGGGCAAGACCGTGCCCGAGATGGCCGAGGATCTGTACGAGGAGAACCCGCGCATCTGGATACTGCCGCTGGACGACGAGACCGTCGAGCTCAACGTCTACGCCCTCAACGACGGCGAGGACCAGATCGTCATAGACCGCGTCACCAACGCCCTGACGACCTGATATCCCCCTCTCCCTGGACGGGAGAGGGTTGGGGTGAGGGTGAAGGCCGTCCCCGGAAAGCTGCCTGTCACGCGCAGACCGGGCCTGCATTCCGGCGAAGGCGGGAGTCGGCCGGCCTCCGGGGCGCGTCTCCACTGCCTGAACGTCGAAGGTCACGGCGGCGGCCGATCGGCCCTTACCGGTTGCCGTGGTGTGATACCGTTGCACACCGTGCAGGCAACTCTCGTGGCGAACACTTAACCTCGATATCTCATGCAAGCCTCTCCCCTAGTCGAAGCGAGTGGCCTCACGTTCAGCTACGGCACGCTCGAGGTGTTGAACGGCCTCTCGTTCTCCGTGCGGGAGGGGGAGATATTCGGGGTGCTCGGAGCCAACGGCTCCGGGAAGACGACTCTCATGAGGCTGATGGTCGGCCTGCTTCGTAACGACGGTGGGACGCTCACCGTCCACGGCGAGGCTCCGTCTCCCCGTCAGGCGTCGCAAGTCGGCTACATGCCCCAGCTCAGAGCTCTGTACCAGGAGCTCTCGATCAGAGAGAACGTCGACTTCTTCGCGCGGATGTACGGAATGTCCGACCGTCGCTCGCGCGGCCGGTCTGTGGAGGAGGCGATCGATCTGGTGGACCTGACGCCGCGAAGCTCCGACACGATTCTGAACCTGAGCGGAGGCATGCGTCAGCGGGTCAGCCTCGCCATCGCCCTGGTCCATCGTCCGGCCCTGCTCCTTCTGGACGAACCGACCGTCGGACTCGACCCCGACGTTCGCGCGGTCTTCTGGGAGCGATTCAGGAGGATGGCGCAGTCAGGCACAACCATCATGATCTCCAGCCACACGATGGACGACGCCGCCCACTGCGACCGGCTGGCATTCCTCAGAGACGGGAAGGTCATCGCCCTCGATACGCCTTCGGCGCTGCGCGCAGCCACCGGGGGGCCAGACGCCTCCCTGGAGGATGCGTTCATACACTTCCTGAGTCGGTCGACCGACTGATGTCTGCAGACCGCGTCCTCGCCATCACCGAGCGGATCGTCCGCCAGATGTTGCGCGACCGGCGCTCCATCGGCCTGCTCATCGTCGGACCGCTCATTGTCATGTCGCTGGTAGGCTTCAGCCTCTTCGAGCAGCGCGCCGTGCTCGACCGCGTTGCCCCGGGCCTGCTCGCGGTGTTCGTATTTATCTTCACCTTTATTCTGACCGGTGTCGGGTTTCTGCGGGAGCGCGCGCAGGGGACGCTCGAACGACTCCAGACCACCCTGGTGGGCAGCTTCGACATCATGCTCGGCTACATGCTCGGCTTCCTCATCTTCGCGATCGTCCAGACCGCGGTGATCCTGGCCTTCACCATCTTCGTCCTCCGCATCGAATATGTCGGAAGCCTCTGGGAGATCGGAGCGATACTCTTTCTCGTCGTCACCGTCGCCGTCAGCCTGGGCATATTCATCTCCAGCTTTGCCAACAACGAGTTCCAGGTCGTCCAGTTCATTCCGATCGTCCTGGCGCCGCAGATATTCCTGTCCGGGGTCATAATCCCCGTCGAGCAGATGCCGACTCTCTTCGAGTGGTTCTCCGTCGTGCTTCCCCTGACGTACGCTGTCGACGCGCTCCGCGAGATCATGCTGCGCGGCGCCGACCTGACCGCACTGTGGCCCAACCTGGCCGCCCTCGGCGTGTACTCTTTGGCGCTCCTGACCGCAGCGGTGGCCACGCTGAGGCGCTAGTGCCCTGACGAGCGTGGCGGCTGCGAACATCCCTATCCTCCTTCTACAGCGAACCCTGAGCCCGGACAATAGCTCGGTAGGACTAATAGCGTACGCGGAGTGTATACTCCAACACATACGACTGGCGCCGGTGGAAATTGCCTCGTGGACTTCGACCGGAATCAAGACGACAGGGTTAGGGGCGCGGCATTTGACTGGCTTGCCCGACAAGTCTCTATTCACGGCGACGTTCTTCCGCGCGCGATTCTCGCCCAGGGGTTCGAATTTGATCGACGACGTGTACCGTTCATTAGCCCTCAGGGCATTTTCAAGCCTGCCCTCATGCAAGTACCGCTCTCCATTACGACATCCCCCAAGAGTCCATACGACGATGCGATAGGCCCAGACAACCTTCTACGCTACCGGTATCGAGGAACTGATCCGAGTCACCGCGACAACACTGGCCTACGTTTCGCAATGCGCAACAACCTCCCGCTCGTGTACTTCCACGGGATCGTCCCGGGCAGATATCTGGCGATGTGGCCCGTGTATGTGATCGGTGATACGCCTGAGTCTCTCGCCTTCTCGATCGCGATTGACGACGCCGTCCAGCTTGGTCTCTTTCCCCAGCGTCAAGTAGGAGAGATCGCTGAAACTCGACGAGAATACGCCGTCTCTCTAACTCGGAGTCGACTGCATCAGAGGGCGTTCCGCGAGCGGGTTCTCCGCGCATACCAAAATCAGTGCGCTCTTTGCCGTCTGCGGCATAGTGAGTTGTTGGATGCGGCCCACATCGTGCCGGATACAGAGCCGGAAGGCGAACCTGTTGTCCGGAACGGAATTGCCCTGTGTCGACTGCACCATGCGGCGTTTGATCGATTTTTCTTGGCGGTGCGACCGGACCACATCATCGAAATCCGCCCCGACGTTCTTGAGGAAATTGATGGCCAGACCCTTCAACACGCACTACAGGGGCTCCACGGCCAGCCCATTGTGTTGCCTAGGAGGATGGCGGAGAGGCCCGCCCCTGAGTTTCTGTTCGAGCGGTACGAACGATTCCTAGAGGTGGCGACGGCACGGTGACTCTGTAAATGATGCAGTGCATGAATATGGAAAGTCGATTCCACGAAGAGATGGTAGCAATCTACCGCGACGCGACTGAGTTCGGCTACTACCCCAGCTATTTTCTCCGAATGGTCGTCAATCAGGGAGGGCTAGTGGCAGCCAAGCAGTTGCTCGGCAGCAGTGCGCCCTCCTCGGGGTTTGCGCGCTTGTGGGAGAAGCAGCGACTCGATCTCTCAGTGGAGGCTCTCGTCCTCAGGGAACCGTGGACGGCCTTGTTCACCGATGCAGAGTTAACTGAAGCCCTTCGTCGTCTGGAAGAATTGGGTTACGATCCCGGAGGACCAGCTTGAGATTCTGTAGGAGCCCATCATCTAGCGACATCACTACCCCCTTTCAGACAACCATCGGGCTCCACTCGATCCCTCCGCCGGCGAGCAAGCGTTCCTGCCTTCAGCAGATGCGATTGCCCTGTCCGGGCGGCGAACGCGCCTTGACCCCGGAGGCTGGCTGACCGTAGAATCTACTGTTGAGCAAATCATGACTACCTACGCGATCGTACAGACGGGCGGAAAGCAGTACCAGGTGCGGTCGGGCGACACCATCCGCGTCGAGTCTCTTCCTCAGGAGCCGGGCGAGACGGTGGAGCTCGGCGACGTTCTCATGGTGTCGAAGGACGGCGAGGTCAAGGTGGGGAATCCTACCGTGTCCGGCGCCAGGGTGACCGCCGAGATAACCGAGCACGGCAGGGGCAAGAAGATCGTCGTCTTCAAGTACAAGGCGAAGACGCGCTACCGCCGCAAGCAGGGTCACAGGCAGTCCTACACCGCGCTGACCGTCAAGGACATCACAGCGTAGGAGCGTACCGGAGGGGACCGCATGGCACACAAAAAGGGCGGCGGCAGCACGAGGAACGGCCGCGACAGCCGAGGCCAA
Organism: Dehalococcoidia bacterium; assembly: GCA_965261815.1. Classification (GTDB taxonomy): domain Bacteria; phylum Chloroflexota; class Dehalococcoidia; order Lucifugimonadales; family CAZENU01; genus CAZENU01. The sequence continues at coordinate 239,509 of CBDHDR010000002.1, read as the reverse complement.
CGCCTCGGCGTCAAACGCTACGACACCGAGTTCGTGACAGCGGGGTCGATCATCGTCCGCCAGCGCGGCACGCGCATCGAGCCCGGCACCAACGTCGGGCTGGGGCGGGACCACACGCTGTTCTCCCTGATCGACGGCACGGTCAAGTTCGAGGCCGCAACGCGTGACAAGCGGCGCGCCAGCGTCTACCCCATCGAGCAATAGGCATTCGACGATGAAACCAAAGATACATCCGACCTACCACGAAAACGTAGTGGTGACGTGCTCCTGCGGGAACACCTTCACCACCGGTTCCACGAAGCCCAGCCTCCGCGTCGAGCTTTGCAGCGAGTGCCACCCGTTCTATACGGGCGAGCAGAGGATCGTCGACACCGAGGGTCGGGTCGAGAGGATGAAGCGCCGCTTCAACCTGCAGTAGCCGCTCAAAGCGCTCAGTGCCGAATAGGGGTGAGACCGACTCACCCCTTTTTCTTTCCCGGCGAGGCCCATAGACTAAGATGACCACGAGCACCCCTCCCAGCTACGGCGGCCAAGCCGTAATCGAAGGCGTCCTGATCCGCGGGCAGCGCTGCTCCTCGATAGCGGTCAGGCGCCCGGACGGTACGGTCGCGCTGCGCTCCGAGCCGATTAGCACGCTGTTCACCGGCCGTCTGCGCAGGGTTCCCTTAGTCCGAGGCGTCCTGGCGCTGATCGAGTCGCTGGCGCTGGGGATGCGGGCGCTGATCTACTCCGCAAACGTCGCGGCCGAGGCCGAGGGCGAAGAGATCGGCGGAGCCGCTGTGGCGGGCGTCCTCACGCTGTCCGTCGTGTTCGCCATAGGGCTGTTCTTCCTGCTGCCCGTTGTCACCAGCGAGGCTCTGGGCTCCCTGTTCGGGGGCTCGGACCTTGTCAGCAACGTGGCGGAGGGCGCAATCAGGCTGGCGGTCTTCCTCGGCTACATCGTTCTGATCGGTCGGATGGAGCAGATCCGGCGCGTCTTCATGTACCACGGCGCGGAGCACATGACCGTCCACGCCCAGGAGCACCTCGATCCGCTGGAAGTCGAGGCCGTGCGGCGCTACCCCACCGCGCACCCGAGATGCGGCACCGCGTTCCTGCTCTTCGTCGTGGTGCTGGCGATACTGGTGTTCACACTGGTCGGCCGCGAGCCGCTGTGGTGGCTGTTCACCTCACGCATCGTCCTCGTGCCGGTCGTCGCGGCCCTCGGCTACGAGGCCATCAGGCTGAGCTGGTCCTACGCCGACAACCCGATCGTACGCCTGGTCGCGTCGCCCAGTCTGGCGCTCCAGTCGTTGACAACCCGCCAGCCGGACGACGACCAGATCGAGATAGCCATAGCCGCCATGAAGACCACGCTGGAGGGCGACGAAGCCGCGGCTGCGGACGAAGCGTCGCCGGGGCAAACGTCAGACCGCTAGTCGGCCGTCCCGAGCCGGCCTACCGCCTGCGCTTTCGGAGCTGCTCCCAGACGTCCTCCGGCCTGGCGTCCGAGGCCGCCAGAAGCACGAGGGTGTGGTAGACAAGGTCGGCGGCCTCGGCGACGAGGTTCTCCCTGTCGCCCCTCGCGCCCGCCAGCGCCGTCTCCCCCGCCTCCTCGATGACTTTCTGGCTCACCCGGTCGACGCCCCGGCGCAGCAGATCGGCCGTGTAGCTGCCCTCGGGCATGTCGCGTTTGCGGTCCTGGATCACCGCGAACACCTCTTCGACGATTCCCGGACCCGTGTCGGCGCGCTCGAACTCCGGCGTTGCTTCGAGCGGGGTGAAGAAGCATGTCCTCTCGCCCGTGTGGCAGGCGGGGCCCTCCGGCTCGACCTTCAATAGAAGAGTGTCGCCGTCGCAGTCGACCGATGCCGATCTGACGCGCATATAGCTGCCCGAGGTCTCGCCCTTGCGCCATAGCTCGGCGCGGCTGCGGCTGTAGAACCAGGCGTCGCCGCTCTCCAGGGTACGCCTCAGAGACTCGGCACTGACGTAGGCCATCATCAGCACCTCGCCCGTCTCGGCGTGCTGCACGATCGCCGGCGCCAGCCCGCTTCCGTCCAGTCGAACCGTCACGTCTTCCAAGGCCGCTCCTCCGATTATCGGGCGTACGGGAATCCCCCGCTCCTCGAGATAGTCCTTGGTCTCGCGGATGCTCAGCTTCCCGAAATGGAAGATGCTGGCGGCCAGCGCGGCGTCGGCCTTGCCCTCGTCCAGGGCCTCGCGCACGTGATCCAGCTCGCCGGCGCCTCCGCTGGCGATGACCGGTATCCGGGTGGCCTCCGACACCTCCCGGGTGTACTCCAGGTCGTAGCCGTCCTGGCGTCCGTCGGCATCCATACTGGTGACGAGCAGCTCGCCCGCGCCCAGCTCCGCCGCGCGACGGGCCCACTTGACCGCGTCGATCCCGGTGCGATTGCGCCCGCCGTGCGTGTAGACCTCCCAGCGCGAGCTCTGATCGAGCGCCAGGCTCGGGTCAGCCGCCCCGGTGCCAGGGACGTCGTCATCCCCATCTTCGAGACGCTTGTAGTCGATGGCGACCACGATGCACTGGCAGCCGAAGAAGTCGGACGTCTCCGCGATGAGCTGCGGCCGCTGCACCGCCGCCGTGTTGAGCGATACCTTGTCAGCGCCCGCCTCCAGCAGGGCGCGGACTCCCTCAATGGAGCGCACGCCGCCGCCGACGGTGAGAGGGATGAAGACCTGCTCCGACACCTGCTTCACGACGTCGATCATGATGTCGCGGGCGTCGGAGCTGGCGGTGATGTCGAGAAATACCAACTCGTCGGCACCCTCGCGATCATACAGGGCCGCGAGCTCCACGGGGTCCCCGGCGTCCCGGATGTCGACGAAGCTGACGCCCTTCACCACCCGGCCGCGGTCGATGTCGAGGCAGGGGATGATCCGTTTGGTCAGCAACCCTACTTCCTCGCCATCACCATGTACTGCTTGCCGTTGAGGTCCCTGGTTTCCCTGACCCGGAAGCCCGCCTTCGCGGTCAACTCTTTCATCTCTTCCATGTCGATGCGCTGGCTGACGGGCGGGCCCTCCTCCATCTCCGTCTTGTACCACTCCAGGACCACGAGCCACCCGTGGTTCTTGAGGCACCGCAGCGCCTCCTTGAGCAGCGTCTTCGGGCTGGAGGCCTCTTGGAAGACGAACGCCGCGACCACACCGTCGATCGACTCGTCCTCGAGCGGCAGCTTCTTCTCCTGGCTCTTGACGACGTCGACATTGGTCAGATTGACCTTCGCCACCTCGGCGCGTACCGCATCCAGCATCTCGTCCTGTATGTCGAGCGCGTAGATCTTGCCGTCGAACACCATCTTGGCCATCGGGATAGTGAAGAAGCCCGGGCCGCAGCCGATGTCCGCCACGGCGTGGTGCGACAGTATGGGGAATATCCTCAGGAGCTTGTACACGTCCAGCGCGTTGCGCCGGTCTTGCGATACCAGCAGCTCCTTGTTCTTGGGGTCGAATTTCACCTTTGTCGGCATTTCGCTCCTACCTCTAGCGTCTGGTTTCAGGCTCAGGCGCCCGGTCTCGCGCCCTGGCCCACGGTCTGAAACGCCCGCGCCATGTCGATGCGGCCAGTGTAGGCGGCCGTCCCGACTATCGCCCCTTCGACGCCGATCCGAGACAGCTCGACCAGGTGCTCGATCGAGGCGATTCCGCCGGCGACCAGCAGACCGGGGCCGACCAAGGCGGCCAGCGCCGCGACCGCGGCGAAGTTGGGCTCCGTCTGTGTGCCGTCCCTGGAGATATCAGTATAGACGATGCGGTGCACCCCCGTTGCCCGAACGTCGGCCACCACGTCGGCCACGGGGCGGCCGCTGGTCTCTGTCCAGCCGCGGGTGGCGGCGTAGCCGTCCCGCGCGTCCAGGCTGACGACGACGCGCTCCGGGCCGACCTCGGCGCACACCGACCGCAGCATTTCGGGGTCCTCCACGGCGGCCGTACCGATGATGACGCGGTCGACCCCGGCAGCGACCGCGGCCCTCGCCGCCTCCGGGCCGCGTATGCCGCCTCCGGTCTGAACGGGCGTGGTGACAGCGGAGGCTATCCTGCTGACCACCGGCAGATTCTCGGGCCTGCCCGAACGGGCGGCGTCGAGATCGACGACGTGGAGCCGGCGCGCGCCCATCTCAGCCCAGCGGACGGCCATGTCGACCGGGTTGTCGGAAAAGACCGTCTCGCGATCATAGTCGCCCTGGTAGAGCCGGACGCATCGGCCGCCGCGAATGTCTATCGCCGGTATCACTTCCATCGGAGCTATCCCGCCGCGCCGCCGGCCAGCTTGACGAAGTTCTCATAGATACGCAGTCCGGTCACGCCGCTCTTCTCGGGGTGGAACTGGACGGCCGCCGCGTTGGCCCATGAGACCGCGCTGCAGAAGGGCACCCCGTAGCTGGTCGTGCCGGTCGCGAGCGTTTCGTCCGCCGGGTCGGGGTAGTAGCTGTGAACGAAATAGAAGTAGCTGCCGCTGGCAACGCCGTCGAACACGGGATGGTCGGCTTGCAGGTGGACGCGGTTCCAACCCATGTGCGGCACCTTGACGTCGCCGGGCAGACGCCTGACCCAACCGGAGAGCAGGCCGAGGCCGGGCTCGACTCCCTCGTCCGAGCCTTCGAACAGGAGCTGCAGGCCGAGGCAGACGCCGAGAAACGGCCTCTCGCTGCGAACGAACTCCTTGATCGGCTCCACCAGCCCACTCGCTTTCAGATGGCGCATCGACGGGTCGTTGGCGCCCTGCCCGGGAAAGACGAGCGCGTCGGCGCCGGCAACCTCGTCGCTGTCACTCGTCACCACCGTATCGGCGCCGAATCTCTGGAGGGCCTTCACGACGCTCCTAAGATTGCCGGCCTGGTAGTCGACGACGGCGATCCTGGGGGCGCTCATCGCTCGCTGGCCCGGGTCACAGGGCCCGCTCCTCCCCGGACGAGAGCTCGGCCGGCAGGTCCCTGTCCTCGAACCGGGCCAGCATGAAGAGAAGGTCCGACAGCCGGTTGAGATATCGCAGCACCTGGGGATCGGGCTCCGCCGGTCCGCCTCTCAGCGACACGACTCGGCGCTCGCTCTCCCGCACCAGCGTGCGCGCGAGATCGAGCGCTCCGGACGCCGCGGAGCCGCCGGGAACGATGAAGGCGGAGGGCAGGTCGATCTGGGCGTTCACCCTGTCTATGAGCTCCTCGAGCTTCGTCACCATGTCGGCGGTCACGACCGCGAAGGTCGCCTCCAGCCTGGCGTGGTCCGCCGGGTCGGTGGCCAGCTCCGATCCGACGACGAACATGTCCCGCTGCACATCCAGGAGGACGCTCTTCACCCAGGCGTCCCGGCACAGGGCGCGGGCGAGTCCCATGGCCGACAGGGCGGAGTCGACCGTGCCGTAGGCTTCGCACCTGGGGTCGTCCTTGGCGACGCGGCCGCCGAAGAGCAGACCGGTCTCCCCGGCATCTCCCCGGCGCGTGTACACCTTGGGCATCCTGGACCTCCGAACCAGGGCCGATTATAGCAGCCGAGACCGCGTCCCCAAGCCGCCCCCGGCTGTTGGCGGCAACGAAAAGAGGCCCCTTCGCCCAGACGGCGAAGGGGCCTCACCGGTCGGTCCGCTCTCAGGTCCGCCGCGCTAGGCTACGTTGACCTCGATTCGCCGGGCCTGTGCCTCCTCGCGCTTGGGCAAGGTGATCGTCAGGACGCCGTGCTCATAGCCGGACACGACCTTCTCGGCGTCCACGGACCCCGGGAGCCGGAGCGCGCGGCGGTAGGAGCCGGTCCGGCGCTCTCGGACCAGGTAGCTTCCCTTCTCGCTCTCGTCTTCGGCGGCCGGCTCGGCCCGGATGGACAGAACGCGGTCCTCGATCGTCACCTCGATGTCCTCGGGCGCGACGCCGGGAAGAGAGGCCGTGACGACGATCTCTTCGTCGGTCTCGCGCACGTCCAGAGGAGCCATCCGGTCGAAGCTTCCCGTCGTTGGGCCGGCCGGGGTGAAGAAGCCCTTCCATAGCCGGTCGAAGGGGTCGTGACCGATTCGCCTACTCGCCAGTGGGTACCATCTCTGCAAGACCATTGCGCACCTCCTGTTGTGCTTTTGTTTGTCGTGAGGCTGGGACACCTCAGCGCTGTTCGCATTATAGTTCTCTTATCATCTCTGTGTCAAGATAGCTGCTGCGCTACGCATATGATCTATTTGCACCACCGTGGCATTGTTGCTATGCTACCCATGCCAGAACGACAGCGACTACGGAGTGACAAGAGCGTCTCATGGCACCCGTTCTAGACTACTACAGCGAGCTCGGCGTACCCAGAGACGCCGACGAGAAGCAGATCAAGCAGGCCTATCGACGGGCCGCGCGCAAGCACCACCCCGACCTGAACCCGGACGACAAGGCGGCCGAGGACCGGTTCAAGAAGGTCAACGAGGCATACGAGGTGCTCTCGGACCCGGACAGCCGGAAGAAGTTCGACCGCTACGGGGCGAGCTGGCGGGACGTCGAACGCATGGGGAGCGCGGCTGGAGGGTCCGAGCCCCCGTTCACCTGGACCGGGCGTGCCCACAGGGGCGCGGGCGGCTTCGGCGGCCAGTCCGTGGACTTCGACGACCTCCTGGGGAGCTCCCCGTTTGGCCGCGGGCGTACCGCCCCTGCCCGGTTGGAGACCTCGGTGACGGTCAGCCTCGAAGAGGCGATGGCCGGCACCACGCGAACCGTGACGATCACCACCCGCGCCGGCGAGCGCCGGCTGGAGGTCACCATCCCGTCCGGGGTCAAGACCGGCTCCGTGGTGCGCGTGAACCCGGGGCAGGGTCAGGAGGTCCATCTCAACGTCGAGGTTACCCCCCACGTCCGGTTCACCCGCGAAGGAGACGACCTGCACACCGAGGTCGAGGTGCCGCTGGAGGACGCGGTGCTCGGCGGCGAGGTGAGCGTGCAGACGCTCCGGCGCAGGCTGAGCCTCAAGATACCGCCCGAGAGCCAGAACGGCCAGAAGATACGCCTGAAGGGCCAGGGCATACCGCGGCTGGGGTCTCCCGAGTCCGTGGGCGATCTATTGGTGACAGTGCGACCCAGATTGCCCAGGAATCTCAGCGACGAGGAGCTGGAGCTGTTCCGGCGGCTGAAGGAGCTGCGCGGCAAGCGCGCTACCTGAGCCTGACGGACGAGGATGATGTCATGACAAACGACGAATTGCTCGACTACGACGAGCCGGTCTTCGTCATCAGCGTGGCGGCGCGGATGCTCGGCGTCCGCACGCAGACCCTGCGCTACTACGAGCGGCAGGGCCTCGTCAGTCCGAGACGACCCGGCAGGCAGCGCATCTTCTCCCGCCGCGACGTCGACCGTCTGAGGCGCATCAGGCACTGCATGGAAGACTGGGGGTTGAATCTCGCGGGCGTCGAGGTCGCGCTCAAGCTCATGGACCGCGTCGAGAGGGCCGAGGCCGAGGTCCAGCGCCTGACCGCCGAGAACGACAGCCTCAGACGCGAGCTGGACGCACGCTCGACCTAGACGAGCGGCACCGGGCCGGCCCAGTGGCCCTCGCCGCTCGCGCAGGCGGCCCGCTGTCCCAAATTGGCAGGCGCTACTCACCCGTCATTCCCGCGCAGGCGGGAATCCAAGGGGTTGGGGGTGGAGCGCCGCCTACTAATCCGGGACAGGTCCCGCTGGCGGCCCACTCCTGTTCCGCCCCAATCTTTCATGTATACTTTCGGCATGAGCACCGACGAGTACAGATACGAGCCGGCCGAGTTCGATCCCCGAGACCGTATTCCCGAAGACGGTCTGGTCATCAAACAGGTCCCATGGGCTTGGGTGTGGTCGTCGATGCCGTGGTTGGTCCTAGCGGTCATCCTGGTCGTTTCGGGCCTTCCGATATTGGACGACCCGATCCTGCTGACGCTCTTCATCGTCGTCATTGTGGTGCCCAGATATTTGAGGTGGCGCCGAACCGAGTACGTGCTCACAAGGGACACGCTGTTCTATCAGCAGGGCGGCTTGGCGGGCGCCCAGAAGTACGAGGTGCCGATATCGACGCTGCGAGACGTCCGGTCTCGTTTCGGCATGTTCGGCAAGTCGCTTGGATACCAGACGGTTGACGTCATGCTGGACAACGGCGCCGTGGCCAGTCTTCAGTACGTCGCCTCCCTGCACGATCTGGGCTCGTTGATCCAGGGGCTCATCGACGCCAGTACACCGACGGACGAATCCACGGAACCCGCGGAGGACAGACCGTCGGAGGACCGTAGCTGAGCCGGCGCTCCCGCCGCGCTCTGACGGCGCCGGGACGCCCCGCCCCGTCCACTCCTCACCGTTCCTCGTAGCCTGCCGCGATGTCTGCCGCTCCCGGTCTATCAGCGGCACCGGACCGCGTCGGCCGGATCGTCGACCTGAAGGTCTTCCGACCTCGTCCGGTATCCCTCGACGCCCGCCGGTGGTAAACTTCGGCGGCGACGGCTTCAACCCCAATCGAGACAGACAAGGAGCATTGACCACATGTATCCGAGCACGATAAGAAAGCGCATCGCCGCTAACGACCTGCTGCTGGGCACGGCGATGTTCGGCCGTGAGCCACACGTGGCCGCGGCCATCTACCAGACGAACCCGGACTGGGTGTGGATCGACAACGAGCACTCCCCGTGGGGCATCGAGTCGGTAGGCATGACCTGCATCATGGCGCGGCAGGCCGGCATCGCGGCTGTCATCCGGGTGCCCTGGAACACGCCGGGCGACATCAAGAAGGCCTACGACGTCGGGGCCGTGGGCGTGATGGTGCCCCAGGTCGACAACCCCGAGGAGGTCCGGGAGGCGATCAGCTATGCCAAGTACCCACCGAAAGGCGAGCGCGGCATCGCGCCTTGGTTCGCGATGTCGATGGGCGTCGCCCCGGCCGACGTCCTCGCCAACGCCAACGACGAGACGATGCTCATCATCCAGATGGAGAGCGCCGAGGCCTACGAGAATATCGACGAGACGCTGAAGATCGAAGACTTCGAAGTCCTGCTCGTGGGACCGTCCGATCTTGCTGCGTCCCTGGGAGTGCCTGGACAGATCCACCACGCCCGGGTCGAGAACGCGATGCTGGACGTGGCCCAGAAGATCGAGGGCACTGGCAAGGCGCTCGCCAGCACCTTCGCCGACGTGGACGACTGCAGACGGTGGATCGGCGAGGGCTACCGCATGATGAACGTCAGCAGCACCCTCGCACTCGGCACCATCGCGTCGACGCGCATCTTCGCCGAGCTCCGCGAGGAGTTCGGCCAGTAGCGCCGCGCGCAGTCCGGCCGAAGGAGTACTCATGGCCGTCGTCGACGTAGAGACGACCTGCAGCGGGCCGTTCGCCGGAGGCAAGTCGTTCGGCCGCGCCGGCCCGTACCGGCGGACGGACGGCGTCGTCACGTTCGCCGTAGACCCCGACAACAGGGCTAATCGCGCGATCGTCGACCTCGACCTGGCGCCCCGAGACGCCTCGGGCCGCGTGCTGTTCCGGTCCGACTTCACGCTGCTCGCGCCGGAGAAGCCGGACCGCGGCAACCGCGGCCTCATCGTGGACGTGGTCAACCGCGGCCGCCGGTACGGCATGAGCTCTATGTTCAATCTGGGCGACGCGCCGCCGGAGGGCTCGGGGGAAATACCGGCCGGAGACGGGTTCCTCTACCGCAACGGGTACTCTACCGTCTCCATCGGATGGCAGTGGGACGTGTACCGGAGCGAGGGGCTGATCGGACTGGAGGCGCCTCGCGCTCGGATAGACGGGAAACCCGTCAGAGGCCAGACGGTCGTCCAGATATGGCCCAACGACGTCCAACGCACCTGGCTGCTGGCCGACCGCGTCCACCACCCCTACCCTGTCGCGGACATGGACGACCCCGAGGCCGCCCTCTTCGTGCGCGACTGGGAGGACGGCCCCGACACTGCGGTACCGACCTCGGAGTGGAGATTCGCGAGAGAGACGGCCGACGGCGTCGTCCCCAGCGCGGAGCACGTCTACCTGGAGTCGGGGTTCCAGCCCGGCAGGATCTACCACCTCGTCTACACCACCGAGGGGGCGCCCGTAGTCGGCGCCGGACTGCTCGCGGTGCGGGAAGCCGCGACGTGGCTGAGACACTCGTCGCCGCTGAACCCTGTCGACGGCGGGTTCGACCGGGCCTACGCGTTCGGGTCGTCGCAGACGGGCCGGCTGCTCAGGCACTTTGTCTCCCTCGGCCTGAACCTGAACGAGGACGGCAGGCCCGTCTTCGACGGGCTCATGCCCCACGTGGCCGGCGGGCGGCGCGGGGAGTTCAACCACCGGTTCGCCCAACCGTCGGTCCAGTCGACGCCCGGATTCGGGCACCTGTTCCCGTTCGCGGACAACGAGACGTCCGACCCGCACACGGGCCGGCGCTCCGGTCTGCTGAGCCGTCAGACCGAGTTGGGCTGCGTGCCGAAGATCTTCTACACGAACACGTCGGCCGAGTACTGGCGCGGCGACGGCTCCCTGGTGCACATCGACGGGCTCGCCGGGCGCGACCTGGACCAGGCGGAGGAGACGCGGGTCTACCACTTCGGGGGCACGCAGCACGGTCCCGGCTCGCTGCCTCAGGGCCGTGTCAACGCGACGGACGGCTGTCGTGGCCGCCACGGGTTCAACGTCGTCGACTACCGGCCGCTCCTTCGCGCGGCTCTCGTCAACCTCGACCGCTGGGTTGCGGAAGGCGTGGAGCCGCCGCCGAACAGCCACCCGAGGCTAGACGACGGCACCGCCGTCACCCGCGAAGAGGTGTTGGCGTCCTTTGGCCCGGTCCCGGACGATGTGAAGCCGGACCCGGAGAGGCTGTGGGTGCTCCGGGAAGTCGACCTCGGCCCGGGGGCCGACAGAGGCGTCGGCGCCTACCCCGTGAGCGAGGGTCGAGTCTATCCGAGTTTCGTGTCGGCGGTAGACTCCGATGGAAACGAGACGGCCGGCGTACGACTTCCGGACATCGCGGCCCCCGTCGCGACCCATGCAGGCTGGAACACTCGCGCGCCCGAGACCGGCGCTCCCGAGCAGATCGTGCCGATGCAGGGGCTCACGTTATTCTTCGCGCCAGAGGCCGACTCCCGGAAGGCCGCCGGGGACAGCCGCGCGTCGCTGCGGGAGCGATACGGCAGCCGCGACGAATACCTGGACCGCGTCCGCGAGCACGCCCTGCGCCTGGCCGCTGGGCGATACCTGCTCGACGAGGACGTCGACGTGGTGGTCGACGCCTGTGCCCGGCGCTACGACGCGGCGATGTCCGCCACCCAATCCCACACCGAGTCCCTGTAGCCGGCCCCTGGTTTGCGCGGCCACAGCCCTTGACATGCTCGATGTGGTATAGCCTGTCCAAAGAGAGTGGCGGAGCGACATTGCCATCCAGACAAGCATCAGATGTTTCAAACCCGGCCCTACCGGTGCAGCCTCATTTTCATGGTTCGTGATGTCCCGCGCTGAGTCCATCTCCTCGAGTCTGAACAGTTCCTTGGGACGTCTTTGTTTGACACACGCGTTTGGCTCCCGGCCATATGGAGGGAACGAATCATGGTCAAAATGAGTGGGGGCGAAGCCCTGGTCAAATCGCTCGTCAAGGAAGGCGTCGAGGTCGTATTAGGGATCCCGGGTATCCAGATCTACGGCATTGTCGCCGCGCTGCGGGACGAGCCGGGCATCCGCATGATCACGACCCGCCACGAACAGGCCACGACGTACATGGCAGACGGCTATGCGCGCGCGTCGGGAAAGCCGGGGGGGGGGGGGTAGCGCTGGTGGTGCCGGGCGCCGGTCTCTACAATGCCGCGGCCGGCTTGACCAACGCATACTCTCGGTCCACGCCCGTGCTCCTCGTTGCGGGCCAGATCCCGCGCGGCGCAATCGGCAAGAACCTGGGAGCGGTTCACGAAATCGCCAACCAGCCTGACGCGGTGCGCTCCGTAACCAAGTGGCAGCGACTCGCGCTCCGGCCCCGGGAAATCCCGGACGCCGTGTCCGAAGCGTTCAGGCAGATGCGCACCGGCCGTCCTCGTCCAGTTCTGCTCGAGATTCCGCCTGACGCCGGTGTGGAGCAAGAGGAAGTCGAGCTGCGAAATCCTGCCCGCATCTCACGAATCGTGCCCAGCCAGGAAGACCTGAGGGAAGCCGCCAAGATCATCGCCGGGTCTAACTCGCCGCTGATATTCGCGGGCGGAGGCGTGGCGAGGTCCGACGCGGAGGAGGCCCTCGTCAAGCTGGCGGAGTCGACGAACATACCCGTCGTTACATCCAGCGGAGGCAAGGGAACGATGCCGGACAGCCATCCGCTGTCTTACGGCTCCTGTTTCAGCCCTCGCGGCGACAGACAAGAGATGAACCAGCTTTACGAAGTGATGCAGTCCGCGGACGTGGTGATAGGTATCGGCGCACGCTTTTCGCTGGGCAATCCGGCGGGCGAGTCATCCACTCTGGTGAACATCAACATAGACGACGCCGAGCTCACCTGGGTCCAGTCCAACACCATACCGCTCCACGGCGACGCCAAGGCCTAGACCGAAGCCCTGATTCCGCTTCTCACAGAGGCCGGGGCTGGAGAGCGTCCATCACCCGCGGAAGCCGTCGCCGCGGCCCGCAGCCTCATAGCCTACTACGACATCCGGCTCAAGGAGCCTCAGTACGCCGTTCTGGAGGCGATACAAGACGCGATTCCGGAGGACGCCTTCGTGGTCTGGGACGTCACGCAGTTCGGCTACTACGCCCGCACCCACTACAAGGTGAGCCGCCCAAAGACGTACATCGACTCCGGCTACTCGTTCAACCTCGGCTACGCCTTCCCGACCGCTCTGGGCGCGAAGGTGGCCAGGCCCGACCGCCCCGTGGTCTGCATGGCCGGCGACGGCGGGTTCATGTTCAACGCGGTCGAGCTCGCGACCGCGGTCAAGTACGGGATCAACGTAGTAGTCGTGGTATTCAGAAACGACTCCTACGGCAATGTCGCCCGCGACTTGAATGAGTTGTTTGGCGGAGCGTACGGGACCGACCTGCACAATCCGGACTTCGTCAAGTTCGCCGAGTCGTTCGGCGCAGTCGGCATGAGGGCAAACGACCCCCTGGAGCTGGGAACGTTGATTCCGCTCGCCCTGCAACGCGAGGCGCCGGTGGTGATCGACGTGCCCTTCGGAGAGTTGCCGATACCGCGCGCGCCGCAGTTCGCGTCTGTCTACAATCTGCCGTGGACGCAGCCCCAAGAGGGGCTGATCGTGTCCTGAAAAACCCCGTCAGGCTACCGAAAGACGGTCCTGGGTAACGGAGACCCTTGCACAACCGTCATTCCCGCGCAGGCGGAAATCTAGCGGTGGGCTACCCAGCTAGGAAACCAAGGGGGCTCCACCACGTCTGTTTCCCGCAAGGTGGGGCCCCCCAGCTAGGAACTCTGCGCATCTCCACCACATCTACTTCCCGAAAGGGGAGTTACGCAAGAATCTCAGGAACGCGGGAAGGACTTGGAGTGGGGTCGTCTCGACCTGGCCCGCGTATCGATCCCGCCATGGCCCCAGGCCCCACACTCCGTTCGGGGCGACATTGAGCAATGTCTGGCCGCCTTTTCAGCAGCCTGCTACAGCGATTTCGATACTGACCACACCCGCTCGGCAGCTCGTCTGAGCCGCGAACAGGTCGGTCGGACCGGTGCTTCCAGCACCGCCGATAGGAGCTTCCACCCCGCAGAGTTTTGCGCCGTCCAGCGCACTTGCTACAATATGGTACGTACTCCCCGCCTCCGTCGCGCCAGTCGCCCGGACCGAACGACGATCTAGCACAAATGCCTCTACCCTTACTTTTGGTCCCATTGGCCGTCGCCGGCGGATCCGCCGTCGCCCAGGCCGTCGCCAAGCTGAGGGCGCACGGCTGCCTCAACGCGCTGCGGGACGAGCTGGAGCAGCTCGAATCGGGCCACCGTGACGAAATGCGGCGACACTACGACCGGCAGGCGGAGCTGTGCCGTCAGCTAGGACACCCTGAACCGGAGCCGCCCCCGGTCCTGTGCGAGGCTGATCAGCCGGAGACCGCCGAGCCGCCCCCACCGCGGTGGCGTCGCCTGCTGAGGCGGCGGTCCACCACCGTGGCCGACGGCTCCACCCGCACCCGATCCGGCATTATCGGCCGGCACGGGGCGAGCTTTGCGGCCGGCACGGTCTGGAGAATGCTGTCGGAGCCCGTCTTGAACGTGGCGCGGCCGCTCAGCGCCAAACTGCTCACATTCGCGCCCCGGTTCGCCTCGGTCGGAGGCGCTGGCGGCTCGATCGCGGCCTCGACCGGCCTGCGGTTCGCCCTGGGCGCCATCACCGTGGTCGGCATAATCGTGGGACCGGCTCTGGCCGTCTGGTCGATCTTCTCCGAAATACGACGCGTTAGGAAGGCGCGCCGCGAGCTGGAATCGACCCGCCTACAGCGCGAGGCCGAGCTGGCCAACTACGCCGCACGCACCCGACGCCTGCAACGGGAGCTCGACGCGATACCCCCCGCCGCCGCGACTTCATCGTAATCGCTCGGCGGCTCGGCCACCCATTTTCCGTCCCGCGTGCATACCCGTTCGCTTTAGCGAGCGGCCAACCTGCTGCCGCCAACCACGGGGCCGGCGGTCTACGGCGCGAACGCACTCTCCCCACCTATCGGCGTCTGGCGATATCCTGATCGAACATGGCCCACCTTTCTCTGTATACATGCCGATGTTATATCAGGTTTTGTGAAGAACTGAACCGTTTCGCACCTTCAGACATGCTGACGGCACTGTTTCGACACGGGTACAATGTCAAAAGAATCCAGTGGCGGCGTAGTACCTACGCAGACGGGACCTGGCGGACAAGGACTGCGGGCGCCTCCGCCACGCGAGATACGGGGGTTTACCTCAGAAAGCACCACAGCCCTGCGAGACCCGTCCCGAAGCGTCCGGCAGCGCCCCCGATTCCGCCCATTGATTTGGCGGCTATGCCTCCAGCACTAATTCAGCGAACCGAGTCGACCAGGCGAGATCGACTAATCCGCAGCCTGATCGCGGCGACCGTTCCGTTCGTTGTCCTCGTCACCTACCTCGCCCTGACGGATGTGACTGCCGACAGGGATGCAAGCGCACAGTCGCTGCCCACAGTATCGCTCGTGAGCGTGTCGCCGTCGCCGGTGCAGGAAGGAGCCAGGCTGACGGTTACGGTGCGAATCAGCGACCCGCTTCCGGCGACATCTACAATGGTGATCCGGGGCGGGATCAGGGTATTCGATTCGTGGAACGATTCGTCGGAGAGTGGCCTCTCAGACGAGCTGATCGCGTGGGCGTTCAGGGGAGGACACGAGACCCGGAGCATGACATATGTCCTACCCGACGATGGCGTGACGACGACGGATCGAACGGTCTGCATCGACCTCCATCCAGGCTGGGACGATCACCACCTCACCGTTCCCTCAGCGATGACAGTAGACGTGTATGACAAGAACGTAGACACACCACCGGCGAACAGACCGCCCAGCGTGAGGGGGTCCAGCTTTTGCTACGACGACTCGGCAACCACGCGTGTGCCGCCACCACCACCACCTCCGCCTCCGCCGCCGCCTCCTCCGCCGCCACCACCGCCTGCCAACGCGCCCACGGCTACGGCTACCAGGACTCATACTCCCACCCGGACGCCGACTCGTACGCCCACGGCCACGGCGACGCACACGCGCACACCAACTCCAGTGCCCACCAACACGCCGACGGCTACGCACACTCCCAGGCCGACCGCCACGCATACACCCCGGCCGACCGCCACGCACACGCCCACGCCCCCTCCCACACCCACCGCAACGCCAACCGCTACGGCCACGGCTACGCCCACAGCCACGGCTACGCATACGCCTACGGCGACTCAGACATCGACGCCGACTCAGACGCCGACCGCGACCCACACTCCGACTCGCACGGCCACGGCCACCCGTACTCCTACGAATACGCCCACAGCCACGCCGACGCCGACGCCTACCCCGACGGCTACGCCGACTCAGACGCCCACGGCCACGGCGACCGCCACTCCCATACCTACGCCCACGCCCACGCCTACCCCGACGGCGACCGCCGTACCCGCACCCACGGCGTCACCGACGGCGACGATCGAGCCCCCGAGCAGGCCTCGAGTGCCGATTATCGGGAACGCCGTAGAGCGCGTCCGCGGCACCCTGACCGGCATAGCCGAAACTACCCGCCAACGCACTACCCTGATCTTCATCCTGGGCATCGCGGGCATCGCGGCGACAGGCGTCTTCGGGTACCTGGTCTTCAGGCGACGCTAAGGCGAGGCGTAGCTCGGCACGCCGAATTGGGGGAAAGAGGAACGCCGTACGGCAGAGGGGCTTAGGCCTCTTGCTCGGCGCCCGTGGCGGGCAGACTCATAGTGAACTAGGCGTACTCGCCGAATACCGTATCCACCGATAAGTCGCCACCCATCCGCCGCGCCACGTCGGCGGCGATGGGCAGTCCAAGACCCGCCCCCAATACGCCGTCCCGCGTCGAGAAGAACGGGTCGAATATCCGGCCGACAACGTCGTCCGCAATCCCGGGTCCGTTGTCCCGCAACCGTATCTCCACCAGGTCGTTTACCCGGCGGCTGGACACGGATAGGACAGCATCGTAGCTATCCCCCTGATCTTCGCGTTTCAGCCGCATCGCGTAGCACGAGTTCGATACCAGGTTGACCACGGCCTCTCTGAAGTCCTGCTCCACCAACGGCACGTCGGTAAGGGAGTCGTCCAGGTCCAAGACGGGCTGCACCTCGAATTCGTCCCAGTTCGCCCGAAACGCGTCACAGCCCGACCGCACCGCCAACCGCAGCACCGCGTTCAGGTCCGACGGGACCACGTCTCCACCCACGACACCCAGTCCGCGCATCCGCTCCACAATGGCGAAGGCCCGTCCCCCGTTCGACCGCACCCGCTCCAGGCTGTTCGTGAGCTCCTCGCTGATCTCGTTCAGCAAGGCCACGTCTTCTTCGGCCATCTTGTCCCGGTAGCCCTGCAGCATCTCGCTCAGCTCACCGTACAGCTCCAACGACCCCTCGCTGAAGTTCTGGACGAAGTTCAGCGGGTTGCTCATCTCGTGGGCCACGCCGGACACGAGCTCGCCCAAAGCCGCGAGCTTGCCCTGGGCAACCAGCCGCGCCTGCATGCGTTGCAGCTCGGTGTTCGCCTCGCGCAGCTCCCCATAAAGGCGCTCGACGAGATTCAGGCGCTGCACCTCCAACGCCTGCTGACGCCACACCTCCAACGCGCCGGCCAATTCCCCGATCTCGTCCTGGCTGACCTCGGGCATGGGCGTCTCGACGTCGCCGGCGGCCATCCCCCGCATACGCTCCGACAATCGGGACAGCCGCCTCACGACTCCCTGCCCCACCCAGAGCCAGGCTGTCAGCGTAGCCGCCGTGACGCTCGCCACGCTGATCACCGCCAACAATATCCGCCCTTCGTCAAAGCTACGGACAGACGACTCCAACGTCGCCGAGGACTCGGCCCGGGCTCCGGCCAACAGGACGGACAGGGACTCATCGAGGGCCGCAGCGGCGCCGTCGAAGTTCACGGCCAGGGCGTTGGCTCTCGCCCGCAACGCGAGCTGCTGACCACGCGCTACGTATGTTTGCTGTCCCAACGTCGGATCGACACCTGCCGCTGGCAGACGTGCGAACTCGTCCCACAGTCGATCCAATGCGGCCTCGTCCTCGGCGCGTGTCATCCGTCCAAGCATTGCCGCGACCTCAGTCGATCCGGGGTCGGCGGCGAGCCTCTCGAGGCGGGCCAGCAGGTCCGCGACTTCCGCGTTGGCGCTCGACACGCCGTCCCGGTACACGACAAGCTCGTCGATGACGTCTGCCAGATCGTAGGCCGCATCTTGGACCGCAGTCGCATCCGATTCCAGGGACGGTACGCCGCCAACCCGGTTCAGGGCCTCGTCGATCCGTTTCAGGGACACGGCCGTGGAATCGGCCTGCGAGTGCTCAAATCCGGAATCGGCATCGACCAGAAGTCCCAGTCCCACGACCCGCAGCCGTTCACCCTCGCGAGCCAACGTCCACGTCGCCTCCAACACCGGCACGGACTCAGACTGGAGCCGATAGTTCAGGTCCCCACTTCGCTCGAAGTAGTAAACACCCACCGCGCTCGACACGAGGGTGAGGAACACCGCGAACCCCAGGGCCAGGTACAGTCGGGCACCGATACGGCGCCAAGTATCGAAGAGGAAACGCATACAGGCACAACTCCTCAAGCGCTCTGATGCGCCGGACGGACGAAGGGAGCCCGGGCCGTCCCCATGGCGGTGCGGCCTCGCCTACGGCGTCCCGCGCGAGAGCATCCTACCCGAAAACAGACCGAGAGTGCGACGCGAACGGCCACGTGGTCGACCGAGAGTGCGCGCGAACGGCCACCGAGCGCCTGCGCGGCGAGCTCGGTTCCGGGAACCTGCGCCGAACGACGAGCGACCCTACGCCTCCGAGTCGGCGGCGGTGTTCCAGAGAACGGGTGGCTGCCGGTGGACAGCGCGACAGCGACGAAGAGTGCGTCGACGATCGGAAAGTAGACCATGTGCGAGGTCACGGCTTCCCCGGTCTCGCTGTCGGGATTCAACGTCCAGAGCCACCCCCAGAAGAAGAGCATGGTCAGCACGATGGCGCCATAGTAGACGACGCTCGTGCGCAAGTACGCGAGGGTACCGGCTTCCACTCCTCCCAGTGCTCGCCTCCGTTGGAAGCTCACGACCAGCGCCACGAGCACCGCGGCCGCCATGAACCAGTTCACTATCTTCCACACGGCGTACTCATCCGAGCCGTCGTGGTACACCGGCGTGAGCATGAGGTTGAGCGCCACCGCGATAGCCGTCAACACCAGAAAGACCGCCAGAACCCGCTTTGCGATATCCATGTGTCGTACCTCCCTCGAGTTGCCGCCTGATTCGACTCCGCGCCTGGTCGGCGCCCCGATACTCCTCTATCGGAGTTGGTCCTGTCAAAGCGCCCACGACCTCTGCGGGCAGCTCCGGCGCGATGCAGGAAGACAGCGGCGGTTGCGGTCATCCGACGGCGGGGTCTCGGCAAGGCCGCAGACTCGCCAACACAGTCTCCACACACGTCCGTGTCTCAGTGAGTCGCGCTGGCCTGGCTTGCGGATCAGCGGGCGGGGCCGGCCGCGCCGGGTACGCCGCCGAAGTGTCGGCCTCTCAGCAGGACAGCTCCCGCCGCCGCGGCCAGACCGCCCGCCAGTATCAGTAGCAGCGATTCTCTTCTCGACTCCGAGCCGTCAGGAGTAGTCCGGGGCCGGCTGCAACCCGTCGGTAAGATCTCCTTCTTTTAGAACCGGCGCTCCGTACATCGTCATCGCGCGCCAACTCCTCAGCGACGCCTTTTGGCGTTCCCTCTCGGCCGCCGGCATGCGGCCGAGAGCTTCTGTGGCGCGGGGTCGATAAGTCCAAACGATCTTATCCGCGACCTTGACAAACGGTTACGTGATATCTAGACTCTTATTTTGTTACTAAGTATACAGAGTTTTATAACAGCGTGTACACGATATATGGCGCGTAGATGGCCCGAACTTGTAAGCGTAGTGTACTCTTCGTTAATTATAGCGGGTGACCCATCGGCAGCCGCACAGTCCCATCATCGGCCGGCAGTTCCACGGATCATAGCGGGGCTCGCGGCCGGGTTGACCGTCCTGGCCCTCGTCGGACTGCTTGTCGACAGGGCCGAGCTTCGGTCGGCGATAGCGGTTCTCGGAAGCCGTCCGGAGCTCCTGGCGATGTTCGTGGCCGCCTACGCGGCCGCGTTCTGGCTCAGGGCGGTCGCGTGGAGGCGGCTGCTCACGACCCGGCCGAGCGTCTTCTCGCTATTTGCCGTGCTCCACGCCGCGCTGCTGGCAAACCATCTGCTGCCCTTCAAGGCCGGGGAAGCCGTACGGCCATACCTTGCCGGACAGCGCGGCATTCCCCTCGGAGAAGCCGCCGCGACGACCGCGATCGCGCGTCTCCTCGACCTGGCAAGCCTGACCGCGATAGTACTGCTGTTCAGCCCCCTCCTCCCTGTCGCCGCGGGCGACGAGCTGGGATTGCCCGCCCTCGCCCTGCCGGCGATCGTGATTGTCGTAGCCGCGGCGGCTCTGGTCATCGTGCGATCGGGTCGCCTGCCCCTGCAACCGCCGCAGCCGGTGCGCTCCTGGGTCGACGCGCTGCGGGTCCGACTGCGGCAGGTGTCGGCGCGCCAGACCGCCGCCGCGGCGCTGTGGACCGCTCCGAGCTGGATTCTCGAAGCGGGCGTGCTGCTGGTTGCGGCGAAGGCGCTCGGCTTGGAGCTGTCTCCGGCCGCGGCAATAGCCGTCACGGCCTTCACCATAGTCTTCCAGGTATTCCACGTGACGCCAGGCGGGATTGGCGTCTACGAGGCGAGCATGACGGGCGCGCTGGCCGCCGTCGGAATACCCGTCGATCAGGGCCTCGCCCTCGCCGTGCTCACTCACGGCCTGAAGTTCGCGTACTCGTACTCCGTGGCCGCCGTGCTCACTCTGATCGCCGCGAGAAGCCTCATCAGAGTCAAAGGCCTGGGGGCCATTCGCGGAACGTCCGACGGCGCGAGGGCCGCCTCGCGGTTCGAGATCGTCGCGGCCCGCCTCTGGAACGTGGTCAACGAGGGCAAGCCATTCACGCCCGTCTTCGCAATAGGGGTCGTAGTGCTGCTGAGCATTCCCCACGCGGCCGACCTCGGCTACTGGGCGCGCGCTGGGGCGGCGCTGCTGGCGTTGCTCCCGCTGTCCCTCGTGTTCTACCGGTTCGACTTCCCGCTCAAACTGCGCGCGGCGCTGTGGGGATACCTGGCCATATTCCTGCTCCTGTTCCGGTTCGTCGATATCGCGGCGGTCGCGTTGATGCTCGGCCTCTACGCGACGTTCACGGTCTTCCTTTGGGGAACGGTCTACTACCACCTCCGCATCGGCGCTTCCTGGACCAATTTCACGCGGTTCTGGCGCCTGGTGGTCGAGAACCAGGACCCGACCAGCGGCAACTTCCTGGAACAGGTCCCGAAGGCCGCGCTGCTGGTGCTGGCCTTCCAGATGCTGGTCGAGCGTCCCGGTCTGGGCGCCGCGCTCGCGTTCGAGGGCTTCGCGCTGGTCGTCGGGGTGACGGCCGTCCTGTTCCACCAGTGGTTCTTCAGATGGCCGCCCGCTCCGGCACTGGCCCCGACGCGCCTGCGGGCCGCTCCCGGGGTCCGGAAGTCCCGCCGGTTCATCGCGATAGTGATAGACGGGTGCCGGGCCGACCGGCTCCGCGAAGCCGACACTCCGTTCATCGACCGGCTCAGGCGAGAGGGCGCCGACTACACGAACGTGACAACCGTGTACCCCGCCAGGACGGTGACCGCCTTCAGCTCGATGCTCACGGGCGCGCCGCCGAAGGTACACGGCATGCGCAGCAACTTTGTTCCGAGCCTCGGGATCAAGTGCGAGTCCATATTCGACTCGCTCCGCGACTCGGGACAGAACGGCAAGCTGGTCGGAATCGCCCACCTGTTAGACGCGTTCGGCGAAAGCGACGTCGAGACGGTGACTGCAGTCACATCCAACGACGAGATCGACGAAGCGCTGGCCGCGAGAGCCCGCGCCGTCATGGAACGCGACGACCCGGACCTGCTGGTGCTGCAGCTACTGAGCGTGGACCAGACCGGGCACGCGCGGGGCAGCTACAACGACGAGTATCTCGCGAAGATCGAGGCTGCCGACCGCGTCATCCAGGAGTTCGTCGGGTGGTGCGGTCGCCGCGGGTATCTCGACGATGCCACCGTTCTCGTGACGTCGGACCACGGCCAGGGCATCGGCATCGGGGGGCACGGCCACATGAGCCCCTCGGAGGCGTACGTCCCGTGCATCCTATGGGGTAAAGGCGTCGAGCGGTCGGGACCGATCGACGAGCCCCGGTCGATCATGGACGTGGCCCCCACGATCGCCTACCACCTGGGCGCCCAACCGCCGGACGATTCCGTCGGGCAGGTACTCGGCGTGACGGAGGACCGGGAGTGGGCCAAGCCGCTGGCCGTTATCGTGCCGGCCTACAACGAGGCGGAGAATCTCGCCCGCACCCTCGCGGAGATGCCGCGCCGCAATGTCGCCGGAATGAAGATCATCGTGGTAGACGACGGGTCGACGGACGGCACCGCTGAGGTCGCGCGTCGAGGCGGCGCGGACGTCGTAGTGCACCACGACCGAAACCGCGGTCTCGGCGCCGCGCTTCGGACCGGTCTGGAGACCGCGCGGGACATGGACGCTCGGGCGGCCGTGTACATAGACGCGGACGGCGAGTATCCGCCGGCTCAGATCCCCGACCTGCTGGCGCCGATCGAGGCCGGCGAGGCCGACTACGTACTCGGGTCCCGCTATCGCGGCTCCCGTGACGGCCAGCCGATGGTCCGGCTCGTTGCGAACCTGGCGTTCACCGCGATGCTCTGCCTGGCAGCGGGCCGCATCGTCACGGACGGGCAGACGGGTTGCCGGGCCTTCTCCCGCCGCGCCCTGGAGTGCGCCGAGATCATACACGACTACAACTACGCCCAGGTGCTGACGCTGGACCTGCTGAAGAAGGGCATGCGTATGCGAGAGGTGCCGATCGCCTACCGGCATCGCACCAGAGGCGAATCCTTCATCGGGCCCAACTATCTATGGCGGGTGCCGATTGCAGTGGTGAGGCAGATGCTCAGCACGTGATCCGACCGATGTCGCACGATAGGGAGCTTTGTAGGAACGGAGACTCGGGAAACGGAAGGACAAGGAGAACTGGACTGTGCTAAACGATAAGGGACAGCGTTACACGAAGGGCTTGGTCGGGCTGGTCGGTGCGGCGGTTTTGATTTTGTCGCTGGCCGCGGCCTGCGGGGAGGACGACGGAGAGGACCGTCCCGGCGTTCAGGTCATCGGCCAGTCGGGCTCGGTCAGCGGATCAGTCAGCGGGTCGGTCAGCGGTACCGGGGTCGTTGCGGCCAGCGGTGCGGCGCCCACTCCAATTCCTACGGAGCACTACACGCCGGTGAGCGACGTGGTCTCCCACGCCGCGATATCGCTGGACATGCGCGACATCGGGAGCCTGCTGGGGGCGGCCAAGACCGACGAGGCCGTGGACTGGGGCGCCATCACGGCGCTGTACGAGAAGGGCGCCAACTCAGTCAAGGGCGACGGCTCGGTGCGCACGCTGCTGTCGTTGGCTACCAGCGATTCGGTCCTGGCTGAGTTCCCCGGAGGGACCGACCTCGACCGCAACGTCCGCGCCGGCCTGACCGGACAGTGGCAGGGCCGGGACGTCGACGATCTCGTCCGCCGGCAACTGATAAACAAGGGCCTGCAGGCGATCATCTACGGCAAGGTACTCCAGGAGCTTACCGCCGCCCGGGCGAAGATCGAGCAGGGCAACACCGCTGACGCCTCCGGGGCTCCCCACAACGTCGACGAGGCGTGGGCCTTCTACGTTGGAGCTGCGGACGACGAGGGCAATCGCAACTCGTCGATCGCCGCAACGGCCCGCAGCCGGGCCGGCAACTTCGGCTTGGACGGCAAGGTCGACGAGCCACTGCAACAGGCGCTTGCCGAGGCGCTCGCCGCCTCGAGGAAGGGCGACCTGGCCGCCTACGACGCGGCCGCGGAACAGGCGCGCGGACGTCTCAACACGATCTTCTACCTCGCGGCACTCCGGTATGCGAAGCGCGCCGCCGATGACGAGGAGCCGGGGCCGAGAGCGGAGCACCTGGCCGAGGGATGGGCCTTCTACCAGGCGATACACCCGGCGGTCCGCTCGGCCTCGGCGTCCGCGGCCTCCACCGTCGAGGGAGTCTTGACCCGAGACCCGTCCAGCCCGGTGCCGGTCGATTCGGTCGACGCCGTGTACAGTGCGCTGAACGAGGACGCGGTCGTCGGAGCGCTGGGCATTCCGTCGGACGTTCGGGTCACTTCGCCGTCCCAATTGCAGTAGGGAGAGGCTACGAGAATGAGACCATCATCCTGGCGGGTTTCGGCTGGACGTATCGCCGTAGCGGCCATCGTTCTGGCGTTGTCGATGGCCGCCTTCCCGGCCTGCGAGCAGGGAGGCGAGACGCTGACGGTGTACTCCGGCCGTACCCAGAGCCTGGTCCATCCCCTGCTCCAGTCGTTCTCGGAGGAGACCGGGATCGAGGTGCGGGTCAAGTACGCCAGCAGCGCCGCGATCGCCTCCACGATCCTCGAAGAGGGGGATAACACGCCCGCGGACGTCGTGTTCCTGCAGGACCCCGGGTCCCTCGGCGCGCTGTCCGGGGCCGGTGTCCTCGAACGACTGCCGGCAGGTCTGCTGGAGCGAGTCGACGCCCGGTTCCGGTCGCGCAGCGGCGAATGGGTAGGTACCTCCGGGCGCGCCCGGACGGTCGTCTACAACACCGCTGCCATCGACCCCGCCAAGGACCTTCCGAGCTCCATCATGGACTTCACCGATCCCGCCTGGAAGGGCCGCCTGGGGTGGGCGCCGCCCAACGGCTCGTTCCAAGCGTTCGTCACCGCCATGCGTGTGCAGCTTGGCGAGGACGCGACCCGCAGTTGGCTCCAGGGCATCGAGGCCAACGACGCCCGCGCCTACCCCAACAACATATCGACCGTCGCCGCCGCAGCGCGAGGCGAGATCGACGTCGGATTCGTCAACCACTACTACCTCGCACGCTTTCTCGAGGAGGAGGGGCCCGGATTCGGCGCGCGAAACCACTTCCTGAGCGGCGGAGACCCGGGCGCCCTGGTCCTGGTGGCTGGGGCGGGCATCCTGAAGGCGTCCGCCAACACCGCGGTCGCCGAGCGGTTCGTCGAATACCTGCTGTCGGAGTCGGCCCAGAGGTACTTCGCGGCCGAGACGAAGGAGTACCCGCTGGCCGCCGGGGTCGAGCCTGAGGGCGAGCTGCCGCCGCTGAGCTCGCTCGACCCGCCCGACGTGGACCTGAGCAACCTGAGCGATCTGCAGGGCACGCTGTCGCTGATGCGGGACGTCGGCATCCTGCCGTGACCGAGCTCGCGCGGCGCTGGAATCTGCCGCTGGGCGCGGCCGCCCTCTTTCTGGCACTGGCCCTGGCGTACGCCTTTTCGCTCGGCATCCGGGCAACCAACGGGGCGTCCATCACGGGCGACGAGCCGTTCTACCTGCTGACCACCCAGAGTCTGCTGGAAGACGGCGACCTGGACCTGAGGAACCAGTACGACGCGAGGTCGTACGAGGCTTTCTTCGACCATCCGGACGGTCTTTGGAAGCAGTCGATGCCGTCGCGGGACGGTCGGCTGCTCAGCCCCCACAATCCGGGGCTCTCGGTGCTCCTGGTCCCCGGCTTCGCCCTAGGAGGGCTGACCGGCGCGCAGGCGCAGCTGTTGCTGACAGCGGCGGCGACGATGGCTCTCGCGTTCGTACTGGCTACCCGGCTGACCGGGCGGAGCGGCGTGAGCTGGCTCGCGGCGCTCGGCGTCGGCCTGAGCGCCGTCGCCTTCGTCCACTCCACGGAGGTCTACCCCGAGATTCCCGCCGCTCTCGCCCTGACCCTCAGCCTCCTGGTGGTCACGAAGAAGGAGAGGCCGACCCTGCTGGACGCCGTGTGGGCGGCGGCCGCGCTGTCGGCCATGTGCTGGCTCGGGGTCAAGTACGCGCCCCTTGCCGCACTGGTGTCCGCCTACTTTCTGTTCCGGGCCGACGGGCCCGGCAGGGCAACACTCGTGGGACTGGGGTGCGCGTCGGCCGCGCTCTTCTTCTGGTTCCACCTGGAGACCTTCGGCAGCCTGACCCCCTACTCGGTGAACGTCGTCTACTCGGGACAGTCGACGGTCGAGGTGTTCGGCCGGCACTTCGACTTCGGTGACCGCTTCTACCGCCTGTGGGGATTGTTCGTCGACCGGCGTTTCGGCGTCGGCCGCTGGGCTCCGCTGCTCCTTGCCGCCGTACCGGGACTGGTGCTATTGGTCCGGCGCGGCTCGGCACATCGCGTGGTTTTCGGGCTGATCGCCGCCCAGGTGTTGATCGCGACGTTCGTGGCGATCACGATGATGGGCTGGTGGTTCCCCGGCAGAACGCTCATGACGGTGCTGCCGCTGTTTACCCTCCCGTTGGCGCACGCGGCAGCGGCGGCGGCGACGTGGGTCAGGGCGGCGATTGCCGTGGTGGCCGTGTACGGTGCGGCGATCACGGCCGGGCTTGCGCATGCCGGACACTCGGGCGACGTGAGAATCGCAGTGGACCCCTTCGACATGAGCTTCCCGCCATTTCAGGTCCTGTCCGGGCTATTCCCCGACTACAGGGCCTGGACACTGGAGACGTGGGGACTTACCGCGTTCTGGCTGGCGCTCGCCGGCCTGTCCTTCGTGCTGGCGGCGCCGCCGGCTCGGCGTCATGCCAGACGGGCATATCTCGAGCTGTCGTTGAGGCTGCGGACGGTGACGACCGGACGGAGCCCCGCAGACCACAGGATACCGGCTCCCGGAACGGGTACGGCATAAGGACGAGCACCAATACTTGGAGGATGAGATGGGACGTTTCTGGATGGCGGTGCTCCTGTCCGTGGGGACCGTCATGGCGCTGACAGCCGGACCGTTCTTCGTATTTCTGCTATACAAGACGCGGTTCATTGGCGGAAGGAGCATGTGATGCCCGACGCACGAGACAAGCCCGACAGGTCGGCTCGCACCGCGGGCGCGCTGCTGTTGCTCACCGCGGCCGCCACGGTCGTGATGGTGTACGCGCGCGTCTCGGCGGACGCCGATCAGCCCACGCTGCTGGAGTCGCTTCGCGCAATCGCGGAGAACAGGGCGATATACGGCGCCAGCGCGACGGCTCGCTTCGTCTCGGGAATCGCGCTGCTGGCCGCGGCCTGGTACCTGTCGCGGACGTGGATCATCCGAGACGGCTTGGGAACACCGCTCGTGCCCTACTTACTCGCGGTGTCGGGGATCGTCACCGCGGTCTCGGGAGCATGTGCCGGCGTGTTGGCGGTCTACCAGATGCCCGAGGCGACCGCGGCGGGCGGCTTCGCGGCGTTCGAGGCCCCAGGAGCGTTGGAGGCGACAGATACGCTCCGCTGGCTCACAGGCAAGATCGGGTTCGCGGCCGCCGGGATCGCCCTGCTCGTCGCGGCCCGGTATCAGTGGCAGGTCGGCGGCGCGCTGAGGAGGATCGCTCCCGCCTCGGCGGTCATAGGCATCGCGATGCAGCTCATCTGGATAGACGCCGCAACGATCATGCACCGGATAGGCGGGACGGCCTTCATCGTGTGGCTCGTGGTCATCGGGACGATGCTCTTGACGGGCCTCGTCGAGCGGCGCTTCTTGGCGAAGTACGGCGGGTCCCCCAACCGCACCGCGGGGTGATGACGGGAGACGGCGTAAGAGGCCGGCTCGCATGGCGGCCCGTGAAGCGTCCACACGCTCCTATGCTATCCTGACCATGTAGGACGCCACTTCTCGAAGTACGAAATCCAACCACACTCTCGGAGAATACATCATGCTGAACGCCACGCTCGAGAGCGCGCTGAACGACCAGATGAACAGCGAGTTGTACTCTGCTCATCTCTACCTGTCGATGGCCGCCCACTTCGAATCGGCTAACCTCAGGGGGTTCGCGCACTGGATGCGAGTCCAACACGAGGAGGAGACCTCCCACGCGCTACGCATCTTCGACTACATCAACGACCGGAACGGCCGAGCGGTCGTGCAGTCCATCGACCAGCCTCCCGCCGAGTTCGAGTCCGTCCTGGGGGTCATGGAGATGACCCTGGAGCACGAGCGCCACGTGACGGCCATGATCGAGGACCTGTACCGGGAGGCTCAGGCCCAGAAGGACTACGCGACCCACGTCCTGCTGGAGTGGTTCATCGAAGAGCAGGTCGAGGAGGAGAAGTCCGTAGTCGAGATCATCGACGACCTGAAGCTCATCGACGGAGATGGCACCGGCCTCCTGATCCTCGACGGTCGCCTCGCTGAGCGTACGGCGGAGGAAGCGGCCGAATAGCCCCGGGCGCGGCTCAATCCTCGTCGCCGGGCTCCGCTAACACTAACACGCAAGACGGTGCGGGTGCTGACGGGGGCGCGTTCAGGGCGGTGAGGCTGCGTGATCGCGCGGCGGCGGGGAGCTCTGGGCGCTCGGATATGGGCGCGTACGAGCGGCGGCGCCCACCCCGTACCGCCAACGTCGGCAGATGCGTCCCGCGATGCGGCCGGTCTACGATGCGCCGAAGGCCAGGAACGCCTTTCCCGAGACGGGGATCAGGGTGACCTGCGCGCCGAGGGCCAGGGACGAGTGGGAGCGCTGCCTGCACCTCAACGTGGCGCCGGACGGCATCTGTACGTCCAGCACGGTCGCGTCTCCGAGGAACTCTCGGGCGCGTACGACCGACGGGCCCTCCGCGTGGGGGACGACCTGAAAGTCATCGGGGTGTACGAGCAGCATTACGCGCGCGCCGTCGCCCAGGACGCCGTTGCTGCTGGTGAACGGGAACCTGCCGAGCTCGGTCACGGCCAGACCGTCCCGTATCTCGCCGGCGATGAAGTCGCTGGTACCGGCCATCTTCGCGACAAACGGCGTCGCGGGCATGCGATAGACGACGTCGGGAGTGTCCATCTGCTCCAGTCGTCCGTCCCTCATGACCCCTATGCGGTCTGCGATGGCGAAGGCCTCCTCGCGGTCGTGGGTGACGAAAATCGTGGCGATGCCGTTCTCCCGGAGGATGCCCATCAGCTCCCGCCGCAGCTCGCGCCGCATCCCGACGTCGAGATTGCTGAACGGCTCGTCGAGCAGCACGGCGATCGGCCGCGGGGCGATCGTGCGCGCCACGGCGACCCGCTGCTGCTGTCCGCCGGACAGCTCGTGGGGATACCTGTCCTCCAGGCCGCCGAGCCTCACCAGCTCGATCACCTCGGCGAGCCTGCGCTTCCGCTGCTCGGCGGTGAGCCTGTGGAGCCCGAAGGTGACGTTCTCGGCGACCGTCTTGTGGGGGAACAGGGCGTACTCCTGGAAGACCATGCCGACGTTCCGGTGGTCGGGCGGCACGTGTACGAACGGCCCGGCGACCAGCCTTCCCCGCACGCTTATCTCGCCTTCGTCCGGACTATCGAAGCCCGCGATCAGTCGCAGCGCGGTAGTCTTCCCGGAGCCGCTGGGGCCCAGAATCGACAGGATTTCCCCTGGCCTCAGGGCGAAGCTGACGCCCTCCACTGCCGAGGTGTCGCCGTAGCGCTTCGTTACACCGCGGCACTCGACGACGGGGCCGTCGGTCACGCGACCGTGTCCCAACGCGCGGTCCGGCGCTCCCGGGTGACGAGATAGGCCATCGGCACCGAGGAGATCAGGATGAGGGTCAGGGCGGGCGCCGCGGCCCGCGCGAAGAACGCCTCGGAGGAAGCCGACCAGACCGAGGTCGCCAGCGTCTCGAATCCCAACGGGCCCAGGATCAGGGTCGCCGGCAGCTCTTTCATCGACACCAGGAAGACCAGCGCACCACCCATCAGCACTCCCGATCGGACCAAAGGCAGCGTAACGCTTCGCATGACCTGACCGGAGCCCTGCCCAAGTCCTCTCGCCGCCTCCTCGATCCGGGGACTGACCTGGTGCAGCGCGGCGCGCGTCGCTCCGAGCGCGGCGGGGAAGAACAGAACGACGTACGCGAATACGAGCAGCCACGTCGTCTGGTACAGCGGCCGGGCGTAGTTGGCCCCGAAGAACACGAGCGCCAGCGCAACGACCACGCCGGGAAGGGCGAAACCGACGAAAGTGACGCGGTCGAGCAGACGGCTGAGGCCGCTCGGATACCGCACGACGAGCACCGCCAGCGGCACCGAGAGCGCGGCCGCCGAAACGCCGGCCAGCCCCGCCGCCATTACGGAGTTCCAGGTGGCGGTCAACAGGAACAGCATCGGCTCGCCGGCCAGCACCCCCCTTACGAGCCAGTGGAGCAGCACAGCGGTCGGCAGTCCAAGCGATAGCGCGACGACGGCCCCGCACAGCAGCAGCGCCGGCCACTTCCAGCGGCCCAGGGTCACGACTCTGGGCCTGCGGGCCACCCCGGAGCCGGTCCGATAGTAGCTGAGGCGGCCGCGGGTCTGCCCTTCCAGCAGCAGAATGAAGAACGCGATGCCCACGACCACGAGTGAGAGGACCGACGCAATCGAGCGATCGAAGGCGGACTCGTACTGCTGGAATATGACCCACGTGAACGTGGGATACTCCATGAGCGACACCGCGCCGAAGTCGCTCAGCGTGTACAGCGCGACCAGGAGCGAGCCCACGGCGATTGCGGGCCGGAGCTGGGGGAGCGTGACTCGAAGCATCGTGCTACAGGAACCGTGTCCGAGGCTGCGGGCCGAGTCCTCCGTGGCGGGGTCCAGGTTACTCCACGCCCCTCTCATGATGAGCAACAGGTATGGATAGCTGAGCAGCACCAGCGTCAGGGAGGCCCCGGGGAGCCCGTACACCTCCGGGAGCCGCTCCACGCCGAGCGGTCCCAACGCCTGCTGCAGCATCCCGCGCGGACCGAGCACGGAGATGAATAGGAACGCCCCAACGTAGCTCGGGATCACCAGCGGCAGCACACCCAGGACGGACCACATGCCGCGCATTGGCAGGTCGGTCCTGACGGTCAGCCAGGCCAGGGGAATGGCAATCGCCGCCGAGCCCAGCGTGACCGTGACTATCAGCAGCGCCGTCCGCCCGAGGGTCTGGGCCGTATGAGCGCGGAACAGCAACTCCCACGCCTCGCCGCTGGCGTCCATGCTTCGTACCAGGAGGTAGACCAGCGGCAGAAGCATCGCCAAGCCCACCAGTACCGCGGGGGCCCAGACTACCAAAGGCGCCCCGGAAGCGGTGGGGCGATGCCCGACTGCCCTGAAGATCAGCGGTCGACTAACTGCCTGCATCGTCTCCCGATTCCACAGGGCTTTTCATGCAAGAACGCGAGCTGTTCCTGACGACAACGCTCATTCAATCGTACGCCAATAGACCGCGAGTTAGTATGTACATCCGTAGCGTCAATGTCAAGACTTACCGCCCTTGCCGATGCGGTCGTACCGCTTACCGCGCCCCGCACTTATCGCATCGCCGAGCCGCGAACGGAAGCGTCCCAGCCCCGGCACCGCCAGCTGAACGGCTACCGAAGAATTGACCGGGCCCGTACTGATTTGATAACTTCACTGGTACAACCCAGTTTGTCGAACGAGCAGGAAATGTCCGCCCGCAGAGCCAAGAAAGAACGCACGAGCCCGGAAGAGACACGTCTGTCGATGTCGACGGAGAACTATCTGCTGTCGATCTTCCGGCTGCGCGAACAGCAGCCCCGGCTGAGCCTGACGCAGCTTGCGGACCACCTGCGAACGCTGCCGGTTGCCGAGGGGCTCGGCACGTCGCTCCCCTCGGTGAGCGCGATGATCCGCCGGATGAGCCGTGAGGGCCTCGTGGAGTCCGACCAGCGGACGGGCGTGGTCCTGACGCGGGAGGGCCGGCGGTCCGCCGAGAGCATCGTGCGAAGGCACAGGCTGGCGGAGCGCATGGTCGTGGACCTCCTCGGCGTGGACCTAGCCAAGGCCCACGAAGAAGCCCACCGGCTCGAGCACGCGATCTCCCCGGAGCTCGAAGAGAACATCGTGGCGAAGCTCGGAAATCCGAAGACGTGCCCATTCGGGCATCCCGTTCCGGGCAGCGGCTACAGCTCTCCCAAAGACGCGATATCGCTCGATCAGGCCGCACCAGGCAAGGAGCTGGTCGTCGACAGGATCCCGGAGGACGACCAGTCACTTTTGGCGTACCTCGTGGCGAACAGCGTCATCCCCGGCGAGACGCTCACGATTGAAGAGGCGGCCACCAGCCGTGGAGTGATCACCCTGGTCTGCAACGAGAACGCGGTCGCCTTCAGCTACGAAATCGGCTCGAAGATCTGGGTCCGCGCCGCTGGTGACTGACCTGACTCATTTGCGGGTCGACTGTCCGACCGAACGCTGCCGCCGAGGCGAGACGATCAGACGATGCTAGAGATAGGCGCTCAAGCTCCGGACTTCACGGTCACACTCGGTTCCGGCGAGCAATTCACGCTCTCGGAACACCGTGGCCGGAACGTGGTGCTCTTCTTTTACCCTCGGGCCTTCACCCGCGGCTGCACGGCCGAGGTCGGGGGGTTCTGTGAGTCGTACGACACTATCACAGCCAACAATGCCATCGTCGTCGGCATCAGCACCGACGGCGTCGACAGGCTGAAGCGCTTCGGCGACTCCGTCCAGACTCGATTCGGCCTGGGAAGCGACGCAGCAGGGGAGATACGCCGACGCTATGACGTGCGTCGGCGCTTCGGGCTGGGCACGTCCCGAGTGACCTACGTCATCGACGGCGGCGGCACAATCAGGAACGTTTTCCACAACGAGATCATGATCTCCGGCCACGTGCAGACCGCGCTGCGGACGCTCGAGAGCCTCGAACAGGAAGCTTAGCCTGGCAACCAGCGGCCGGTGTAAGACCTTAGCGGCCGAGGTGTCCGGGCAACAGCGCAGCGCCAGCTGTCGCTGGCCCTGTGGCTTCTATGCACTCCGGACGTGAGACTCCCACGCATCCCTCGACGAGAACTGCGGCCTGAAGCCCGTCTCGCGAGCTATCTTCTCCGTGCCCGCAAGCCACGGATAGCGGACAAAGTCGAGACCAATCGCCGGCGAGTCCGACTGCAGTCTGAGCGCCCACGTCAGCTGCGTGGCCGGGTACAGCAGCCACGCCGGCAACGAGATGACCGGACGGCCGCGCGCGGCGACCATCTCGCCCCAACGTATCGACCCGGCTCCCGCCATGTTATACAGACCCTCGGCGTCGCCCATCACGGCCTGCGCGAGGCAGCGAACGGCGTCCTCCTCGTGGATTAGCTGCATCGGCGGATTCGCGCCGGAGACGGCGACGAGAAATGGCTTGTCGAACACGCGTGCAATGAAGTTATCGGCGTTGGGCCCCACGATCGGGCAGCACCTCAGGACGCACACGGCAGCCCCGCTGTGAGCCGAGGCGAACTCTTCCAGAAGCCGCTCCGACGCCAACTTGTCCTCGCTGTAATGGAACCCGGCTATGGGCCGGGGCGGCGTCTCCTCGGTCGGGACATCCAGGTTGTCGGGGTGCGCCCCGTACACGCTCGTGCTGCTCAGGTAGACTATGCGCCCTACCCCGCCCTGGCGGCAGGCGTCGAGCGTGTTGCGCGTACCGCCCACGTTCACCCGCCGGTTCGTTTCGCGGTCCCTGCCCTGCCGCAGCACGTACGCCAGGTGCACGACCGCGTCCACCTCATGGTCTGCGAACAGCCCCGGGAACGGCTCGGACACGTCCTGCCGCACGAACGACACTTTGGCTCCGAAGGACGAGGTCGGCTCCCTCACGTCGATTGCCAGGATACCGCCGACGTCCTCGCGCTCCACCAGGTGCCGAATCAACGCCGTCCCGACGTATCCCGAGGCCCCCGTGACCGCGATCCGGTGGGGACCCTCAGCCATCCGCCAGTTCGTCGGTGAAGTCGAACCTCATCGTGCCCAGGCCCGGAACGTCGAACGCCATCTCGACTGTGTGCACTCCCGGATCAAGAGTCTCGCCGTCCGTCCAGATATTGATCGTCTTGTTCATCTCCAGGGTGAAGGTGTTGTCCTGAGATACGTCGCTGAAGGAGGTCTCCTTGCCGCCGATGGTGAAGTAGCTCCTCTCGGCCGGGAGCTCCCGACCGTCCAGCTTCAGCGGCCACATCCTGGTGGAGTAGCCGGAGCCCAGGCCGTTCTTGAGCTCGAACTCGAAGCCACCCGCGGCGTTCTTCAGGCTGCCCTTGACGTACAGGCGGCGAAGAATGAATCCGGGTACGGAAACCATGCGTCAGTCCTCCAGAGTGTGGAGTCGGTCGCTACTAGACCAGTGCGCTTTCTCCGCGGCGCGCGGTCCTTCTCATCTCGAATATGGCGGCTTCGGATGCCACCACGTCGTCCGGCAGCGTGCCGGGACGGCCCAGGATCGAAGAGAGGACGAATATCTTGGCGGCCCGCTCGGTCAGTATCGACGCCTCCAGCGCAGCCGCCGGGCTTGCACCCACCCCCACCGCGCCGTGGTTGCGGATGAGTGCGGCGTCGCGCGTCCCCAAGGCCGCGCACACACGCTCGGCAACCTCCTGCGAGGCCGGTGGCGCGTATTCGGACACCCTCACCTCTCCCCCCAATGCCACCACCATCTCGTCGACGATGGGCGGTATCGCCAGACCGGCCACGGCCGCCGCGCTCGAGTACACCGCGTGGGTGTGTACGATACCCGCGACATCCGGGCGCGCCTCGTAGATCGCCGCGTGCAGCAGGGACTCGGACGACGGGTTTAGATCGCCGTCCACGGGAAAAAGGTCGCCGTCCACGACGACTATGTCGTCTTCCGACAGCCCTTCGCAGCTCCTGCCCATGGGCGTGATGGCGATGAGGCCGTCCGGCAGCCGCGCGCTGACGTTTCCGCTTGTCCCCGAGACGAGGCCCAGCTCCGCCATCTTCCCGGCGACCTCGGCGACCTGGCGCTTGGCTGCGTCCATGGCCATAGCGTAGCACTACACTCCGGACGCTTCCAGATGTCGGGCCACTTCGGACCAACGTCCGTAGAGATCCTCGTACTCCGCAGAGTCGACGGGGCTCGGATCGATCGTAGTCGTCGAGGCGCTCGCCTCCGCCCGGTCCGCGAGCGAATCGAGGCCGTCGAGCGCCGCCACCGCCGTGACGTACGCCCCCGACGCGGTGACGTCCGGGGCCGGGGCCACTTCGACCGGACGTCCAAGCACGTTCGGCATCATCTCCACCCATGAGGACGTGGCCGTCATGCCGCCTCCCAGCGCTATCCTGGAGGCGGCGCCGCCGCTCACGGATTCGAGCTGTTCGAGATTCGCCCGCACCGCGAACGATGTCGCCTCGAGGGCCGCCCTCGCCGCGTGCCCGCGCCCGATGCCGCCAAAGGTCAGGGGTACCGGAAAGATCAACCCGCCCGCCCGCAGGCCGATCCTGCTCATGTCCATCCGCGACGCCCCCAGAAAAGCCAGGACGCCGTCCGACCCTGCCCGCACGCCCCGTGCGGCCGCGTCCATGCGGTCGAACGGCCTGATCTCACCGGCCCACATGGTATCCGCGAGCCAGCGGTACGAGTTGCCCGCGTCGCCGCAAGTGCTCTCCAGACTCCAAAGCGACTCGTCCACGTAGCAGCCCGTCCAGGTACGCCGTGCCGCGTCGTAGGCCGGCGCCTCCGTGACCATGAGCAGGGGTATGCTCCATCCCGCGACGATCCCCACCTGTCCCGCGCGGCCGACGCCCAGCCCAAGAAGGCCGCACTGCGTGTCCGCTGCCGACACGACGACCGGGACGCCCACGGGAAGGCCGGTGAGGTCAGCGGAGTCACGGCGTACTGCCCCGACGACCGCGCCCGCGCGCTCTATGGGCACCCCGCAGCTGGCCCGGACCCCAATCTCGTCGAACAGCTCCGCGCACCATCGACGCGTTCGGACGTCGAGCAGGCCCGCCTCAGCCGCCAGCGTGGCCTCGCTCACGAGCTCTCCCGACAGCTTCCACCGCAGCCAGTCCGCCAATGTCACGACCCGGTCTATCCTTTCGTACACGTCCGGCTTGTTCTGCATGAACCAGCGCAGCTTGGCTGGCGCGAATAGGAATGACGGCAGTCTTCCCGTTACCTCGAAGACACGGCTCCCCATTGCGTCGTCGATGGCCGCTCCCTCGAAGATCGCCCTGAGGTCCACGTTCGGGCCCGCGTAGAGAACGCGCCCATCCCTGTCGAGGAAGACGACCCCCTGCCGCTGGCTTGTGACCGTGACGGCCGCAATACTGCGGGCCACCACCCCGCTGTCACCGACGCACTCCGCGACGAGCCGCGACGTCGACGCCCAGACACTCTCGGCGTCCAACTCACGGGCATAGGGCGACACCGCGCCGGGGTCGAGGTAGGTCCAGTCGGCGGATCGCTGGGCGACCACCCCACCGTTCGAGTCGAACACGAAGCATCGAATCCGTGTCGACCCCGCGTCCACCACTACAACGAACCGGCCGCTGCTCACCGCGTCTCCCAGACGGCGGGGTTGACGAGGTTCACGGGTCTGACGCCATCCAGGAACCGCACTATGTCGCCGGCCATCATCCTGGAGTAGCGTCCGATAGTCTCCTCGGTCGCTCCGCCCAGGTGGGGGGTCAAGATCACGTTGTCGAGCGCCAACAGCGGGTGGTCGGGGGCTATGGGATGGGTCTCGAAGACGTCGAGAGCGGCGCCCGCGAACGTCCTGGTCTGAAGTGCCGCCGTGAGGCCGTCACGGTCGACTATCCTTGCGTCGGAGAGGTTCACCAGGAACGCCGTCGGCTTCATGAGCGCGAGCCCGCGGGAGTCGATCAGCCCTTCGGTCTCGGCGTTCATCGGCGCGTGAATGGACACGAAGTCCGAGACGGCCAGCACCTCGTCCAGCTCCCGCATGGAGATGCCGACCGGGGGGGCGTCCACGAATGGGTCGTGGGCGACGCACGTCATGCCGATCGCCGTCGCCATCTCCGCCAGCCGCCGGCCGATGGCGCCGAGACCGACGATGCCCAGCGTCCTGCCAGCCAGCTCCAGTCCCCGCAGCTCGACGTACGGCCCCAGGGGATTGAGCCATCGGCCTCCCGTGACGTAATTGTGACTTTCCGGGATGCGCCTCGCCAGCGCCAGCATCAGTCCGAGGGCGTGCTCCGCCACGGCTTGGGCGTTCCTGCCCGGGGTGTTGACTACCGCGACGCCGCTGGCCGTGGCGGCATCTATGTCGACGTGGTTCGTAGCGGCCCTGCAAATCCCAACGAACTCGAGATTCGGGACCGCCTCGAATACCTCCTCGAAGACGAAGTCCACCTCTACCACCAGGACCGAGGCCCCCAGGTAGTTCAGCTTCGCCGCGAGCTCCTCCGGGTCGTGCATCCGCAGCGAGTCCATCCAGCTCTCGCTCTCAACGTCGAGCCGGCCAGACAGATGTCGCAGCTCCGCCTCGTCGAAGGGCGCCAGGATGAGCCCTCGGGTACGTCCGGCCGTTTCGGGCGCGAGGCTCACCACAGTTACGAGCCCTCGCGCCGAGCAGGCGCGAATGCACCGGGACCGACGCTCGCCAGCCAAAGCGGCGCCGGAAGGATTGGCAGAGTCCGCGTCATCCAGGCTGCCTCCAAGTTGAATGGGCTTGTTGTGCCAATCCGACATGACGCCCGAAAGCCAAGAGCGCAGGCCGGCTTATGCCTTCATACGGATGCTGGCCGGATCGTATAGGGGCTCTTTCGCCACGGTCGCCGGGAGGCGCTCACCAAAGTAGAGGACGTCGACGTGCGTTCCGACCTCGGCGTAGTCGATGGGTAGGTAGCCGTAGACGATACCCCTGCCTATGGAGTGGCCGTAGGTGGCGCTGGTCACGTAGCCAAGCACCCGGTCGCCGTCCAGGATGGGCTCCTTGCCCACGACCACGGAGCGTGGATCGTCGAGAGTCATGCAGCACAGCCTGCGGGTCAGGCCCCGCGCTCGCGCCTTCCGTATGGCGTCCCTGCCAATGAAGTCGCCCTTGCTCATCCTCACCGCGAATCCTATGCCCGCCTCGTATGGGTTGTACTCGGTGTGGATGTCGTTTCCCCAGAGACGGTAGCCCTTCTCCAGCCGAAGCGACTCGAAGGCGCCGCCGCCCGCGGCGATGAGGCCGAGCGGCCGGCCCGCCTCCCAGAGGGTGTCCCACAGCCGCAGACCCTGCTCGGCGGGGGCGTAGATCTCCCACCCCAGCTCTCCGACGTAGGAGAT
This sequence comes from Dehalococcoidia bacterium, assembly GCA_965261815.1. Lineage (GTDB taxonomy): Bacteria > Chloroflexota > Dehalococcoidia > Lucifugimonadales > CAZENU01 > CAZENU01. The sequence goes on along the minus strand of CBDHDR010000002.1, from coordinate 201,720 downwards.
GCGCAGCGCCAGCGCGGGGACCTCTCCCACGGCTATGGGCTTGGCGGTCATGTACGGGAAGCCGTCGTTGCTCAGGTCGTCCTCGGACACGCTGCCGAGCAGCTCGCGGGCCCTGGGCCCCCACAGTCCTATACAGCACCGCCCTGACGAGACGTCGGCCACGCTCGCCGAGCCGTCGTCCGGTAGATGCGACCGAATCCAGTCCAGGTCGTGGAGTCCCATCGCTCCGCCGGTGACCACGAGAAAGCGCTCCTTGCCAAGCCGCGTAATCGTGAGGTCGCACTTGATCCCGCCACTCGGCGTGAGCATCGAGGTGTACGTGATCGACCCGATGGGCCTGTCCATGTTGTTGGAGGCAAGGCGCTGGAGCGCGCCGAGCGCGCCGGGTCCCGTCACCTCGAACTTCGCAAACGGAGTGAGGTCGAACAGGGCGACACGCTCCCGGGCGGCGACGTGCTCGGCCGCAACCGTTGGCGACCATTGACGCGCCTCCCAGCCCTCGCGCGATTCGCCTGTGACGGTGAGTGAGTCGAGGAGACCCATGTTGGCCTCGTACCACTGGGGGCGCTCCCATCCCGCGTTCTCGAAGAAGACGGCGTCGAGCTCCTGCTGCCGGGCAAAGAACGGCGACAGGCGGATGTTGCGCGGACTGCTCGCCTGCTGCTGCGGGTGGATGATGTCGTACACCTCGCGGTACTGCTGAGCGGCCCGAGCCCGCACGTACGGTAGGCTGAGCGCGTGCGGGTGGAAGCGCCTGATGTCGGACTCTCGGATGTCGGCGGTCGGCTCGCCGTTCACGATCCACTCGGCGACCGCCCTGCCGACGCCTCCGGCGTGGGTTATCCACACGGCCTGCGCCGACCAGAAGCCGCGCACCTGGGGCGATTCCCCAAGCACTGGGAAGCCGTCGGTGGTGAACGAGAAAAGGCCGTTGAACTTGCGGGTCAGGCCCACGCCCTCGACGCTGGGCATTACCTCACGCGCCGCCGCCATCGCGTTCTGGAAGTGGTCGGGCGTAAAGGGCATCTCGGCCGGACCAGTGGGAGCCCCCCAGTGTTCGGGGATGTCGTCGGCCTCCACAAGGAGGGGTTCGTGCCGGTACGACCCTATGCCGATCGCCTCGCCCACCTGTCGGAAGTACATCGACTTGTCCTGGTGGCGCAAGAACGGCAAGGATATTTCCTCGGCTGCGCCCGCCAGCCCCGCCAACGGGGTGGTGACCGCGTAGATGTGCTGCATCGGCGACAGCGGAATGGGCACGCCTGCAAGACCGCACAGTCTGGGCGCCCAGATGCCGACGGCGGAGACCACGAGCTCCGTCTCGATGTCCCCGCGGGCGGTGTGGACAGTCGTGACGCGCCCGCCGTCGATCCCGAAGCCGGTGACCTTTACGTTGCCGTAGAACGCCGCGCCATTGCGCTCGGCCTCCCGCGCCATTGCCTCGGCCGGCCTGGTCGCCCTCGTTTGGATGTCCGACGGTACGTACATCGCCCCCAGGACGCGCTCCGAGAGCATGGGGAAGAGGCCGCGCGTTTCAGCGGCGTCGAGCATGTGGGCTTCGACGCCCCAGCTCAGGCCGAGTCCTACCTTCCGTTTCAGGTCGTCCAGGCGCTCCGGCGTCCAGGCCACCTCCATGCTGCCCACGGCCTTGGCGCATGGGACGCCGTCGAACTCCAGCCGTGACCACAGGTCGACCGAATAGCTTGCGAAGCTCGTCATGGTCTTCGAGGGGTTGATCTGAAACACGAGACCCGGCGCGTGGGACGTCGAGCCGCCGGTCTCGAAGAGCGGGCCCTGATCGACGACGACGATGTCGCGCCACCCAAGCTTCGTCAGGTGGTAGGCCACGCTGCAACCGACGATCCCCGCACCAACGACGACCGCTCTGGCGTGCCTCGGCAGCGTGTCGTCAGGCATCTGGGTGCGCCTCCTCGCAACAGGTAGGGCAACGCGATGCTACCACAGAAGCCGTGCTCACGCGGCTAGCTGTGCGACTTGAGGATGGCTACGCCCTGCCCGACCGCACGATGGCGCCCAAGTCCCCGGCGCGTGTCGATCGAACGGGCCAGCGCCACAGACCGACTACGGCAGGTACTTCCTGTTGACCTTGGCGACGTAGGAGTATGTCGGGTTGACGAACTGGGTGACCCTGGCCTCCAGACACTGCGCCAGGAACATGAACGCCTCTCCCCTTTCCATGCCGTAGTCGTCGCCCAGCCACAGGATCATCTCCGCCAGGGCGATGCGGAAGGCGTCCTCAGCGGGCTTCGCCTGTGCCGTGGTCATTATGTGTGTGGCATTCTCGATTCTCGGCCACGTCATCGATTGCGGCTTGTCGGTCAGTTCCACTCGCAGCCTGGCGATGCCACCGGTCTCGATGCCCCCGCCGCCGCATATCTCCCCGTCGCCCTGCCGAGCATGCATGTCACCCACGTGGAGCAGGGCGCCGGGCACCTGCACGGGGATCGAAACAGATGCGCCCGAGGTGATCTCCTGGATGTCGAAGTTGCCTCCCCACTCACCCGCCCATCCGTTGTGCCTGCGCTCCCTCTCCGGCGCCACGCCGACCACGCCCAGCATCGGCTCTACCGGAAACGACAGCCGGTCGTTCCAGATGATTCTGCCATCCTCGATTCGCACCACCTTGAATTGAGGACCTACGCCGCTAGGTCCGAGGAAGCCCGGCGCCGCGCCCGTGGAGCCCCGGTACTGCGTGTAGCCGATTCCATGTACCTGGATATCTTCGACGTGCACGGTCAGCATGTGGCCGGGCTCCGCGCCCTCGACCCAGATCGCTCCCGACGTTGGGTTTCCACGATCCGTGGGGTGGTCGTCGCTGCGCTTCGAGTTCCAGAGACCTCGCAGCTCCTCCGGTATCTCGGACGAGTCGAGGCCCCGGTTCATCTGCGTCTCGACCTCGAACACCTCTCCGGGTCCGACCCTCATGGTGACCGGATTGTCACGGCCAGTCTCGTAGTAGAGTACGTCGCGTGTGGCGCGCTGCATGTGCGTAGCCCTCCGTTTCCGATGGTGTGTAGCGTCGGCAGGGTCAGTCAGACTGCGCCGCCCGGTGGTTCCTTCACCGCCGCCAGGGCCTAGCGGGGAATCACCGGGAGGATCAGCCGGGACGGGCGTTCCGAGTCGTGGAATACGGTCTGGTGCGCCACTCGCAACTCGGCGTCCGACCAAAAGTCGGCCCCGGTGTTGTGGTTGCGGTCGAAGTTGGGAAAGTCTGAACTCGCCACGTCCAGGCGAATTCTGTGGCCGCGCCTGAAGAGAACTCCCGTTGGATTGAGGCGGATGGTGTACTCGTAAGGCGTTCCTGGCTCAATGAGGCTGGGGCTGTCGTAGCCGTCTCGGTAGCTGGCGCGCAGGATACCGTAGCACAGGTTCACGGCCAACCCGTCTGGATGCGTGTCGATGAGCTTGACGCTGAAGTCGGTGTCGGGGGCGTCGGAGGCCGCCCACAGCTTCAACACGACTGGCCCGGTGACCTCAATGTCCTGCTGGAGCGGCGGCGTCTGATATACCAAAATGTCCTTTCGTCCGTCCAGGGGCCTTTGGTCCCTCGCGGCCGCCTGCGCGTCGATGTCCATGAGGCTCATGACCGGGTCCGCCGGATCGTAGTCATACTGGTCTGGCCTTTCGCCGTCCGGCTTGGAAGTGGAGAGCGCGCCATCGCCCGCGACGCTGTTCGCGCTCCCGTCGCTGTGCAGGAAAAACTCAGTGTACCGGGTGCGAGCCAACGGCCACTCATGCTCGAAGCGCCACCTGTTTTCGCCCATGATGAACAACTTCACGGGCGGCTCGGAACCGATCCCATTGTCGATTCCCTTGAACTGGTAGTCGTACCACCGCGACACCGCATCGAAGTACTCAATAGCAGAATCGGCGCCAAAGTCCACCGGCCCGTGTGTGAGGATGTCGTGGCCCCAGGGGCCGACAATCAGTCGGTGCTGGCCGCGCAGCGACTCGGGGCCGTCTCTTTCCACCCCCGTGAAGTTGTCGATTGTGCCAATCAGCCGATCGTACCAGCCGGTCAGCTGGCAGGTGGGAACAATCACACGGCTGTGCACCTTGTCGAAGGCCCAGAACTCTTTGTTCTGCTCCCTGAGGTACTGTTTCAGGAGAGGCGCTAGAGGGGAGAACACGTGGTCAGGGATGTCGCCCAACGGCAGATACCAGAGCCACTTCCCTCGTTCCACCTCGTGCCATTGCTCATTGGCCTCGTCCCTGTTTCTGGGTCCCGACTGGTCCCCCGCCCTGCACCTGGCATCGACAGCCATACCATAGGTCCACTGGAGCCGTCGGGCCGTCTCGAAGACGCCAAAGGTCATGTCCAAATGCCTGGAGGACATTCCGCTGGCGAACAGCGCCTTGAGATGAGGCGGCTGTGTTTCGGCGAGCCGCCAGGTGCACCATGATGGGTAGGAGTGGCCCCAAGTGCCCACCTGTCCGTCGCTCGCAGGAAGGCGAGCGGCCCATTCGACCGTATCGTAAGCGTCCTGACCGTCAAAGGTGGTGGCGTTGTCTTGAAACATCCACGCCCACTCGCCATCGGATGCGTAGCGACCGCGAATGTCCTGCACGACGGCGATATAGCCGCGCGAGGCCAGTTCCATCGCCGTCGTCACGTAACTCTCGCCGGCCTTGTCGTAAGGAGTGCGGCACAGCAGCACTGGATAGTCGCCCGGTTGCGATGGCCGGTACACGTCCGACCGTAGCACGGCGCCATCGCGCATCTCGGCGGGTACGTTCCGCTCTATTGTTACGGACGGGTCTCTACCCTCAGCGCACATACCGCCCACTCCAACTGGTGGCTCTCTGGTGACTCGCCATCGCACGCCAGACGACGCTCGAAGCAGTCTCCGACTAAATTAGCAGCCTCGGCAGCTTATTGCCAGACCCGACAACGCTGGGTCGTGCGGCACGTGGGAGGTGGTAATGGTGACCGCTGGCCTTGGTGGCGAGGTAACGAAGTTCCGCGCCTGACGGCGCGCGCCGCCATTGAGGGATCGAGCGACCTGCCCCCGATGAGCAGTCCCAGGGCCTACGGGAAACTCTCGTCGAGCACTGCCACCGGGGCGAAAGGTATGGTGGACTCGAACCGCCGGGAAGCAGTCCATGAAGCCGTAGAGACCCGCGTACTTGGGATGGTGGAGCTGGGGGGACTTGAACCCCCTACCTCTTCAATGCCATTGAAGCGCTCTCCCAGATGAGCTACAGCCCCACCGAATCCGGACGACTGGCGCCGTCCGTGGCGGGGCCAATATAGCAAACGGGGCATTTCGTCAGCAAGGCTGGATACTCGTCCCGCATCGATATACGGGCCTCGTGGATGTACGGCATCTGTCCGAACGCGCTCGGGATTGTTGCGCCCCGCCGCGGGGGCGGCCGGATCGACCCTCGACGAGGGGTCTCAGGTCCCTTTCCAACCTGCCCCAAACTTCACCCATCACGTGTTTGACAAGAAATACGTCCGCTTGTTACCGTGCGAGACAGGCTACATAGCGTCTCACGTTGGGGCGTCGCGTAGCGGATGCCCAGCGTCCCGGTCGAGTGCGTAACACCCACGACGCGTGGGGCCGGGCGAGCCAGGAGGGTTGCGAAGAATGGATTTCCGGATCGACGGCAACCCGGACTACGGACAGCTTAGAGTCGAGCTACGCCCGGGGGAACGAATAGTCGCCGAAGGCGGCTCGATGGCGTGGATGTCCGCCGGCACCAAGGTCAAGGTCCGTCTACTTGGCGGACCGTTCAAGGCGCTGATACGGAGGCTCGTGGCAAAGGAGTCGCTGTTCGTCGCCGAGTACAGCCACCCCGGCATCGGCATGGTGACCTTCTCGCCGGCCACGCCTGGCTCGGTCGCCCACCGCAGGCTCGACGGCGACTCGTTCATCCTGACCGCGGGTTCCTACATGGCCAGCACCGCGGGCGTCACGCTCAAGACTCGATTCGGCGGGCTGCGGTCCCTGCTCTCCGGCGAGGGCGCGTTCCTGATCGAGTGCAGCGGGACGGGCGACCTCTTCTACAACGCCTACGGGGCAATGGTCGAAAAGGAGATCGACGGCTCACTGACGGTCGACACCGGCTACGTCGTGGCCTGGGAGCCGAGCGTCAGCTACTCGATCCGGGGCATGGGCAACCTGAAGAGCACGCTGCTGTCGGGCGAGGGCTTGGCATTGAGATTCTCGGGCTCGGGCAAGGTGTTCCTCCAGACGCGGACAATGGACGGTCTTGCCGGTTGGCTGACGCCGTTCAGCAAGGGTTAGCGGAGGAGGCTGGTGAACATACGCATAGTCGACAGAGGCGCGTTCAGCTGGGCGCTGGTCCAGGTGCGGCCGGGCGAGCGTTTCATCTCCGAGTCCGGCGCCATGTTCAGGGCGTCCAGCAACATCGACATAGACGTCACGACGCGCTCGAAGCGCACCGGCGGCCTGCTCAGCGGCGTCCGGCGCCTGCTCGCGGCGGAGGGCTTTTTCTTCTCCGCCTATAGCTGCACCGACCGCGAAGAAGGCGAAGTCGGGCTGGCGCCGAAGCTGCAGGGGCAGATAGCCTCGATACCTTGCGACGGCGTCGCCGGATGGGTATGCGCCGGCGGGAGCTACCTCGGCTCGACGGATGGTCTGAACATCGACACCGAGTTCCAGGGACTTCGCGGCATGTTCTCCGGCGAGTCCCTGTCCTTCCTGAACGTGACGGGCGCGGGCACGCTGCTGGTCAATGCGTTCGGCAGCATCGAGGAGGTGAACGTCACAGACGAGATGACCGTCGACACGGGTCACGTGGTGGCGTTTCAGGACTCGCTGAGCTACAGCCTCGGCAAGGCGGGAGGCAGTTGGATCCAGTCGTTCCTGGCGGGCGAGGGCATCGTCCTGAACTTCAGCGGGCAGGGCAAGCTCTACGTCCAGAGCCACAACCCGGACGAGTTCGGCCGGACCCTCGGGCCGATGCTCCCCGAGAGGTAAGACCGATGAAATACAGGATCGACCACCAGCCCACCTACAGCATCCTGGAGGTCGAGCTGAGGGAGTCGGAGGAGCTGGCTTCCGAGGCCGGCGCGATGGCGTGGATGAGCGACAACGTCCGCCTTCAGACATCGGCGCGGGGAGGCGCGGTCGCGGGACTCAAGCGCGCGTTCATCACCGGGGAGAGCTTCTTCCAGAACACCTACAGGGCGGAGGGCGGCAACGGCGTGATCGCCCTGGCGCCCGGTCAGCCGGGGAACATCGTCGCTCACGATCTGAACGGAGGCGAGCTGTTCCTGGAAAAGAACGCCTACCTGGCGTCGACGCCGGACATACACACCGACGCCAACTTCCAGGGCCTGCGCGGCCTGTTCAACGAAGGCCTGTTCGTGCTGACGGTCGGCGGCACGGGCACCCTGTTCTTCAACGGGTACGGGGACGTCGAGCGGATCGACGTGGACGGCTCGTACGTGGTCGACAACGGTCACGCCGTGGCGTGGGAGCCCCAGCTCCAGTACCACCTGACCAAGGCGCGACGGATACGCTCGTTCCTGTTCTCCGACCAGGTTCTCATGCGGTTCGAGGGGCGCGGCAGGCTCTGGGTGCAGTCGCGCAATCCCCGGACGCTGGCCGACTGGGTGTACCCGTTCAGGCCGGAGGCCTCCAAGGGCGGAAACGACTGATGACGCCGCCAACCCCGGCTTTGGGACGCTTCTCAGCCTGAGGCGCGCGGCCCTGCCGCGAGCGGCGCCAGCTTCTCCGTCAGCCCGAACCTGTCCATCAACGCGGACACCTCGTCCCACGTCGCGTCGGCGACAGACACTCCGTCCTCGAGCCGACCCTCGCGTGTGAGCGCCTCGAGCTCCCCTGGATAGAGAATCCCGCTCGATCCGTCTGCCAGAGGGGTGTCCTTGACGTAGTCGACGACCTCGCCCACGGTCGCGCGGATATCGTCGATGGCGCCCATACCGGCGAGGTCGATGACGATGATGGTCGAGCCGCTGATCTGGTCCGGGAGTGTGCCCGCCGGCCGGGCCACGCTCCCCATCACGGCTCCGAACATGGCCACCATGAACGACAGCGCGTAGCCCTTGTGGCCGCCGTGCAGGCCGCCTATCGGCAGCAGCGAGCCGCCGGCGTAGTAGTCGTTGGGGTCCCTGGAGGGAACGCCGTCCTTGTCCAGCACCCAGTCGTCGGGCAGCGTATCGCCCTTCGCCCGATAGACGCGCAGCTTGCCTTCGGCCGCTATCGACGTCGCGAAGTCGAGCAGAACCGGGGAGCCGGAGGCGGACGGGAACGACATTGCGATGGGGTTCGTGCCCAGACGCCGCGCCCTGCCGCCGAAGGGACTAACGTTGATCGCGCTCGTACCGCCGACGAAGCCGGTGCACATGATCGCGGCCATGCCTTCTCTCGCCGCCCTCTCTGGGTACGTCCCCACCCTGCCCGTGTGCGTCAGATTGCACATGTTCACCAGACCGACGCCATACTCTCTCGCCTTCTCCATGGCGCGGTCGAGCGCGTACCCGGCCACGACCTGACCGAACGTCGAATGGCCGTCGACGTGCGCTACGGCCGCGTTCTCGCCAACGACCTCGGGGCGCGCCGCCGGGTCGAGATCGCCGTCATCGATCTCCCTGACGTACTGCGTTATGCGGATGAAGCCGTGCGAATCATGGCCGGCCAGATTGGCGTCGGCCAGATGCCGCGCCACCACGCCGGCGTGATGCTCGGTCGCGCCGGCCGCGCGCAGGATCTCGCTCGCGATAGTCTCGATCGCCTCGTGAGTCAGGGTAGGCATTCGTGCTCCTTTCGGTAGCCGGGTAGATGATCGGCGTCCCGGGCCCGAGCACCGATTCTACCATCCAGGGGTACAACACTTTTGGGTCGGCGCAGCCGTTCAGACTCGATGAGGCGAATAGCCGCAAGAGCGCGCCAGCCGCCTCCTGGAGAGGCCGCTCGCAGTTTTTTTGCTCAAATCTGTGCCATTTATTCCGTTTCTATCTGTCGGGTGGGACACCTGGCCGGGAAATGGGACACCCGGTATCCCGCGCGCCCTATCTGAGCCGGGACACGGCGGGGTGAGATGGAATAGGGGTGTCCCACGCGCCGCGAGTCCGAGCGGGGCCGACCGAAAGGAAAGCGGGATGAACACGAGGGTCAGTTCCATGCGGGCAGAGTAGCACAGATGTACTGTCTTAGCAACCAAGCCTGCAAGCCCCAGATTCCCCACCTAGATAAGAGGAAGACCTCGTTGGCACCCGCCACGAAGGGGGCTAAGATGTTTCTTGACCAAGAGAACCGATCACCAACGAGGTGCAGCTATTATGAAGCAAGGCTTGCTGGCATTCCAGTACGAGCAGGAGAAGGGCTCGACAGGTATGACGGGACTGTCGGGGCTGCTGACGTACGTGGAGTTGATGGACGCAGCGGGTTTGAGGTCATCGGTAGAGCGCCACGTGAGACTGCGGGAGTGTGGTCAGGGCTGGACGGATAGCCAGACGATCATCTCGTTGATACTGCTGAACTTGGCAGGCGGCGAGTCAGTGTCCGACCTTGATCTCCTTGAGAAGGACAGAGGGTTGTGCAGGATACTTCGAGAGTTCGAGACCTGTGGTATGCGTCTCAGCGAGCGCAGGGCGTTGGAGAAGAGATGGCGAGTCGAGCGTCTTCGGAGCGTGCCGTCGGAGTCTGCGGCGTTCCGGTATCTGGAGGGGTTCCACGACATGGACGAGGAGTCGAAGCGGGAAGCTCACAGGGCGTTCATAGCGGCTCCCAACGAAGCGCTACAGGGTCTGGGGAAGGTCAACGCCGACCTGGTGGGCTTCGTGCAGAGCCGTTCGCCTCAGACCGAGGCCACTCTGGACATGGATGCCACACTGGTGGAGACGCGCAAGCAGGAGGCGCTCCACAGCTACAAGGGGTACAGGGCGTACCAGCCGCTGACCACCTACTGGGCAGAGGCCGACCAGATTGTGCATTCAGAGTTTCGGGACGGCAACGTACCTGCGGGCCATCGGCAGTTACGAGTGTTGACCGAAGCACTGGAGCATCTGCCTGCCGGTGTGGAGAGCGTGATGCTCAGGTCTGACACGGCGGGGTACCAGCAGGAGTTGCTGCGGTACTGCGCGGAGGGTAGAGACGAGCGGTTCGGGGTGATCGAGTTTGCGGTTGGGGTCGACGTGACGGCGGAGTTCCGCCGTGCGGTGTCAGAGGTCGCCGAGCAAGACTGGCAGACGCTGTACCGCAAGGTTGGGGAGCATCGTGTGGACACGGGTCAGCAGTGGGCTGATGTGAACTTCGTGCCCAACTGGATAGGGCACTCCAAGAACAGCCCTGAGTATCGGTTCATAGCTACCAGGGAGCGGTTGATCGAACAGCCTCTGCCGGGAATGGAGGGGCAGATGGAGCTTCCGTTCCCCGCGATGGAGCTGTCCAACAGAGGCTGGTACAAGGTCTTCGGAGTGGTGACCAACCGGAGCATTGCGGGGGATGAGTTGATCTGGTGGTCGAGACAGAGGTGCGGTAAGGGCGAGGAGGTCCACAGCGTTCTGAAGAGTGACTTGGCTGGGGGCAGGCTTCCGTCGGGGCTGTTCGGAGCCAACGCAGCATGGTGGGCTATAGCAGTGCTGGCCTTCAACCTGAACTCTGCCATGAAGCGGCTGGTGTTGGGCGGACAGTGGGTGGGCAAGCGTCTCAAGGCGGTGCGTTTCGCCCTGATCGCCCTACCGGGCCGTGTGGTGCGTCACGCCAGGAGGTTGATCATCCGTCTTGCCCGTGGTCATCCCTCATACGAGTTGCTGCTCAGGGTGCGGCAGAGGATATTGGCGCTGGCTGCCGAGCCGTATCGGGCGTAGGCGACCCTGCCTGGAGCATCGGTTTGTAGGCGACTCTGCCGAGTTGCCAGGCCGGGCCATGCCTTCTTCGGCCTGACAACAGCCATAATTGGCAGCGAACCGCTGCCGATACCCTCAAAGACGGCACCCGAGACCCTCTCCGATGCCGATCATGTCATGCGTCACCCCAAGTCGACACCCGGACACCCCTGAAAGCACACGAAACAGCTCTCAACAATGTCAGGTGGGGGATTTGGGAAGCCCTGGATTCCCCACCTAGATAAGAGGAAGACCTCGTTGGCACCCGCCACGAAGGGGGCTAAGATGGTTGTTGAGCAAACGAACCGATCACCAACGAGGTGCAGCTATTATGAAGCAAGGCTTACTGGCATTCCAGTACGAGCAGGAGAAGGGCTCGACAGGTATGACGGGGCTGTCCGGCCTGATGACGTACGTGGAGTTGATGGCCGCAGCGGGTTTGAGGTCATCGGTAGAGCGCCACGTGAGACTGCGGGAGAGAGGTCAGGGCTGGACGGACAGCCAGATGATCATCTCGCTGATGCTGCTGAACTTGGCAGGCGGCGAGTCGGTGTCCGACCTTGATCTCCTTGAGAAGGACAGAGGGTTGTGCAGGATACTTCGAGAGTTCGAGACCTGTGGTATGCGTCTCAGCGAGCGCAGGGCGTTGGAGAAGAGATGGCGAGTCGAGCGTCTTCGGAGCGTGCCGTCGGAGTCTGCGGCGTTCCGGTATCTGGAGGGGTTCCACGACATGGACGAGGAGTCGAAGCGGGAAGCTCACAGGGCGTTCATAGCGGCTCCCAACGAAGCGCTACAGGGTCTGGGGAAGGTCAACGCCGACCTGGTGGGCTTCGTGCAGAGCCGTTCGCCTCAGACCGAGGCCACACTGGACATGGATGCCACACTGGTGGAGACGCGCAAGCAGGAGGCGCTCCACAGCTACAAGGGGTACAGGGCGTACCAGCCTCTGACCACCTACTGGGCAGAGGCCGACCAGATTGTGCATTCAGAGTTTCGGGACGGCAACGTACCTGCGGGCCATCAGCAGTTACGAGTGTTGACCGAAGCACTGGAGCATCTGCCTGCCGGTGTGGAGAGCGTGATGCTCAGGTCTGACACGGCGGGGTACCAGCAGGAGTTGCTGCGGTACTGCGCGGAGGGCAGAGACGAGCGGTTCGGGGTGATCGAGTTCGCGGTTGGGGTTGACGTGACGGCAGAGTTCCGCCGAGCGGTGTCCGAGGTCGCCGAGCAAGACTGGCAGACGCTGTACCGCAAGGTTGGGGAGCATCGTGTGGACACGGGTCAGCAGTGGGCTGATGTGAACTTCGTACCCAAATGGATAGGGCACTCCAAGAACAGCCCTGAGTATCGGTTCATAGCTACCAGGGAGCGTCTGGACAGGCCGCCTCTGCCGGGAATGGAGGGGCAGATGGAGCTTCCGTTCCCCGCGATGGAGCTGTCCAACAGAGGCTGGTACAAGGTCTTCGGAGTGGTGACCAACCGGAGCATTGCGGGAGATGAGTTGATCTGGTGGTCGAGACAGAGGTGCGGTAAGGGCGAGGAGGTCCACGGCGTCCTCAAGAGTGACCTTGCCGGGGGCAGGCTTCCGTCGGGGCTGTTCGGAGCCAACGCAGCATGGTGGGCGATAGCAGTGTTGGCCTTCAACTTGAACTCTGCCATGAAGCGGCTGGTGTTGGGCGGACAGTGGGTGGGCAAGCGTCTCAAGGCGGTGCGCTTCGCCCTGATCGCCCTACCGGGCCGTGTGGTGCGTCACGCCAGGAGGTTGATCATCCGTCTTGCCCGTGGCCATCCCTCATACGAGTTGCTGCTCAGGGTCCGGCACAGGATATTGGCGCTGGCTGCCGAGCCGTATCGAGCATAGGCGACCCTGCCTGGAGCATCGGTTTGTAGGCGACTCTGCCGAGTTGCCAGGCCGGGCCATGCCTTCTTCGGCCTGACAACAACCATAATTGGCAGCGAACCGCTGCCGATACCCTCAAAGACGGCACCCGAGACCCTCTCCGATGCCGATCATGTCATGCGTCACCCCAAGTCGACACCCGGACACCCCTGAAAGCACACGAAACAGCTCTCAACAATGTCAGGTGGGGGATTTGGGCAAGCCTAGAAGTGCAAAATGGGGGCTTTGCACAAAAAGGCGTTCCTGCACAAAACTCGGGCTTCTGCACAAAATTTAGGGGATTAGACCGCGTCGCAGGTGCCGCAGGTGTCCTGTGTCCAGTCAGCGCGGTCGGCCTTGACCTTCCACTGTGCCTGCCTAGCGGTGCCGAAGGGGCCGCAGTACCAACTGTTCGGCGGATAGGTGCCCGAGATCCCCCCACGCTTGGCCACCTGCGAGCAACCCATCCGGTGAATGACGAGCCGGCGGCGGGTCCAGTTCTCGTAGATGATGTAGTTGCCGCTCAGGTTCACTATCCCACCTCTAGCCCCGTCTCTCCCCCAGATTCTCGGCCTTCGCCCGCCGGACAGCCCTGAGCGTTCTACAAGACTCGCCGCCGCAGTTGGACGCGTGCGCCTGCTGGGGGACGCTCTCGCGCTTCGTCGCGGGCCCTGGCCATGCCGTCGGCGCATCCTACGAGCGCTCGACGGCCTGGACAAGCCTTCAAGCCAGTGCGCCTGTAGGCTCTTCCCTATGCCCGAACAGCCTCACCGCCAACCCGACCGCCATGGCCGCCGCCACAACGAGCAGCGGCCCGACGACAGCCCTCTCGCCAGGTGCAGCCACTATGAAGATGCTCACCGTCCCGCCGGCAAGCAGCGCCGCCTCGACCAGCCCCCGAGTCAGCCGTGCCGCCCAGTAGGCGCACAGCAACGAGCTTCCTGTCAGCCACAGGACGGATGCCCAAACGGGAATCCGGCCATACGCCGGTATGCTGATCAGCGCGTAGCCCGACCATCCAGCGGGGAACAGGTCGAACGCCATGTGGATCACAAATCCCAAGCATAGGTACATCGCAAAGAGGCGGGCCCTGGAACGGGGAACGTTCCGCAAAGCCAGGAACAGAAAGAAGGGGACGAGCGGGCCGTGGGTAACGATCGAGCGATGAAGCAAAAAGTCTACGCGCTGGTCAACATCTGGGAACTTCAGCCCCACCCAAGCTCCGACCGCAAGGGCCGTGATTATCCAAAGCACTGTCAGGATGGTCGTCAAATGTTCTAGCCGCGCCTTCCAGGGACTCGCCGGGGCCGCATCGTAACAGCGCTCGAAGGCCTTGCCAAGCCTTCGGACCTCACGGTAAAAGTACCGTGGCAGGCGACGGTAGGCAGTACGCTTTCGCGCTCAAAGGGTGGCTGCCCCAGCCAGGGTCCGAACGTCGTCTGCCCCAACCCTGTGCGGTGCGTCAAGAACCTCTAGGACAGGCCAGCACGAACGGAATGGGAGAGGCCGCCGTCTGATGACCGAGGCCCTTGCCGTCTTGGGCGGCGTGCCGGGGGTTGTGATCGAGGTGGGCGCCGGCCACTACAATGACGGAGGGGGAGTTGGGCCGGGGGGCGTGGCGGACTGCTTCCGGTGTCATAGTGGCGCACCCTGTCGGGGGATGGATTCCCGCCTTCGCGGGAATGACGGAGGGGGGTGAGCCGGGGGGCGTGGCGGACTGCTTCCGGTGTCATAGTGGCGCACCCTGTCGGGGGATGGATTCCCGCCTTCGCGGGAATGACGGAGGGGGAGTTGGACCGGCCGGCGTGGCGGACCGCTTCCGGTGTCACAGTCGCTCACCCTGTCGGGGGATGGATTCCCGCCTGCGCGGGAATAACGGAGGGGGAGTTGGGCCGGCCACCGCGGTGGACTGCTTCCCGTGTCACAGTGGCGCACCCTGTCGGGGATGGATTCCCGCGTTCGCGGGAATGACGGAGGTGGGGATTTTGGGCCGGTCCGCCGGTCGGGTCAGCCGGTCGGCGGCGTGGTAGTCATCGCGTCCATCCGGAGCTGTACGGGGGTCGGGCGGCGGCGGGGCGGACGGGACGAGAGACCGTGGCCGCGCATCGCGTCGTCCACCCGAACGCGTACACGACGTTGCACGTCGTCGGGCGCGTACGCGCCGGGGTACATGTGCCGATATTCGTGTCGGAGGGTCGGGAACTCGCTGCCAACGAAGTCTAGGAAGTGCTCCTTGGTCCCCGGCTTGAGGTAGAGCGCGCTCGACCACAGGAACCGAGCCCCGTGGTCGGCGGCCGCCCGCACGACCGCCTCGATGCTGGCTTTGCCGTCCGTGATGCCCGGAATGACCGGGGCCAGGGCCACGCCCGCGTTGACGCCGGCGTCGACGAGCCGCGACATCGCGAGCAGCCGCTTTTCCGGCGGGGGCGTGCCCGGCTCGAGCCTCCGGGCCGTCTCCCCGTCGACCGTCGTCACGCTGAAGCAGACCGTCGAGTCGGTCTTCGCCGTGAGCTCCTGCAACACATCGATGTCCCGGACGGCCAACGTGCCTTTGGTGAGCAGGGCGATCGGCGTGCGCCACATCGCAAACGCCTCCAAGCAACGGCGCGTGAGCCGGTACTTGCCCTCGATGGGCTGGTACGGGTCCGTGGCGGTACCCACGGCGACGGTATCGCGTCGCCACGACGGCCGCGACAGCTCCTCGGCGAGCACGTCCGGACAGTTCGCCTTGACGAAGATTATCCCCGTGAAGTCGTCGCCCGGGTCGAGCTCGAGGTGGGCGTGATAGCGCCGCGCGAAGCAGTAGTGGCAGCCGTGGACGCAGCCCCGATACGGGTTCAGCGACCAGCGGAAGTCCATTCCCGCGACCCTGTTCAACGCGGTCTTGCACTCGGTCACCCTATACGTCGGTCTTCCGGCCACGGTGTCCACCTCCTCGCGGGAAACCAGCGCGCCCAATAATAGCACGGCTGTTCGTCTGAGTCCACGTTCGCAGGCGTGCTAACCTTGGCGCAGATAGACTCTCCGTGGCCGGGCGCGAGGTGATTCGCATGAAGACCATCGTGAGCGTGCGTGTCGGTTCGGTGGCGAAGGTCGCCGCGGTATTCTCGTGGCTCGTCGGCACGATGATCAGCGTGTTCCTGGTGGCAAGGCTGGCCTTCGAAGGCACTCTCGATTTCGCCGACATCATCGCCGTCGGCCTCCTCGCGCTGCTCTATCCGGTGATCGGCGTGCTCGTTGGGATAGTCGCCGCGCGGCTCTACAACATGGTGGCCGGATGGATCGGCGGCATAGAGATCGAGTTGAGGGACTGACGACACCGGGCCCTTCGACATCCGCGGTGGTACACTCCGATCGCGAATCGAAGGCCGACAAGCCGGTCCGGAGTGGAGGCTGACAGATGACCTCGAAGCGGCCCAACATCGTTCTCATCCTGGCCGACGACATGGGCTTCTCGGACCTGGGCTGCTACGGCTCCGAGATACCCACGCCCAACCTCGACCGGCTGGCGGCGCGCGGCATCCGGTTCACGCAGATGTACAACTTCGCCCGCTGCTGCCCGTCGCGCGCTGCGCTGCTGACCGGGGTGAACCCCCACCAGGCCGGCATCGGCCACATGACCGGCGGAATACCGGGGCCTGTCCAGTACCAGGAGTACCAGGGATTCCTGCGCCTCGACTGCGTGACGGTCGCCCAGGTGCTGCAGGCCAGCGGGTACCGCACGTCCATGTCTGGCAAGTGGCACGTCGGGGACAATCCCGCCGATCCCGGCGGGCCCGACATGGCCTCGCCGCGCAAACGCGGGTTCGACCGCGTCTTCGGAATCGCCGGCGGCTGCGGCAACTACTATTTCTGCGACAGCCTCTGGAACGACGACGACATCGTCGAGTCGGAGCCCGACTTCTACCTGACCGACGCGATCTCGGACAACGCCGTCAAGATGATCGAGGAGAGCGCCGCGCTCGGAGAGCCGTTCTTCCAGTACGTCGCCTACACGGCGCCCCATTGGCCGCTGCACGCGCCCGAAGAGGCCGTCGCCCGGCACATCGGGAAATACCGCAAAGGGTGGGACGCGCTGCGTACCGCCCGGCACGAGGAGATGAAGGGCCTCGGAATCCTGGACTCGCGCTGGGACATCAGCCCAAGGGACGAGGACGTCGCTCCCTGGGGCGACGTCTCCGACACGGAGTGGGAAGACCTGCGCATGGCCGTCTACGCGGCCCAAGTCGAGATCATGGACCAGGGCATCGGCCGCATCGTGAGCCGCCTGAAGTCGCTGGGAATTTTCGACGACACGCTGGTCATGTTCCTGTCAGACAACGGCGGCTGCGCCGAGTTTCTCCAGGAAGACCCGACGCTGCCGGAGCACAGGAGCATTGAGATTCCGGGGGCGGGGATGACCCCGGACGGCAGACGAGTCCGCACCGGCAACGACCCCTCCATCGCTCCGGGCCCGGTCGACACCTACGCGAGCTACGACGTCCAGTGGGCCAACGTCAGCAACACGCCCTTCCGGCGTCACAAGCGGTGGGTGCACGAGGGCGGCATCTCGACCCCGTTCATAGTGCACTGGCCCGCCATGATCGACCGGCCGAGCCTGGTCCACGAGCCGGCTCAGCTCATCGACATCACCGCGACGTGCATCGACGTCGCCGGCGCGCGCTATCCATCGGAGCACAACGGCCGGGCCGTCACGCCCCCGGAGGGCGTCAGCCTCAGGCCTCTCATCGCCGGTGAGGGCACGGTGAGCGAGCGGCCGATGTTCTGGGAGCACGAGGGTAACAGGGCCGTTCGCCTCGGCAGCTGGAAGCTCGTCGCGGAGTACGGCAAGCCGTGGGAGCTGTACGACATGGAGGTCGACCGCACCGAGCTGCACGACCTGTCGGCGAGCGACCCCGACACCGTGGCCTACCTGTCTGACCTGTACCGGGGGTGGGCCGAGCGTTGCGGCGTGCAGCCGTGGGAGACGCTGGTCGGCCCGGGCCGGTGGGTGTCCATCGGGATGCACCCCGACGGCCGCTTCATGACGCGCGGCGACCACGGCCACATCGTGCCGATGCGGTAGGCGAGTTCCGGAGACCTTAGCGTAACCCCTGCTTTGGGGAATCGAACGGGGTCGAAGTGGGTCGATTCCCCGGCTGGGGAACCCCACCCCTGGATTCCCGCCTTCGCGGGAATGACGGTTATGCGAGAGTCAAGCTTCGTGGGAGATGGAACCCCGCCCCTGGGTTCCCGCCTTCGCGGGAACGACGGTGTTGCAGGGGTCTCCCTTCGCGGAGATCTTTGCGAAACTCCCCTCGCGGGCGATGGAACCCCGCCCCTGGGTTCCCGCCTTCGCGGGAACGACGGTGTTGCAGGGGTCTCCCTTCGCGGTGACCTTTGCGAAACTCCCCTCGCGGGCGATGGAACCCCGCCCCTGGGTTCCCGCCTTCGCGGGAACGACGGTGTTGCAGGGGTCTCCCTTCGCGGAGATCTTTGCGAAACTCCCCTGCACCAGACAAGGTGAACAGTAACCTCATTCTTCCTCCAGGATGGTGGCGCAGATGTATCGGGTGTCGCCGTTGTCGTCCTGGTGGTTGAAGTAGTAGGAGACGAATGCGCGGCCGTCGTTCAGGAGCCAGCCTTGGGGGTAGCCGAGGTCGCGTCCGCCGCCATCGCCGCGCACCACCAACTCGTTGGCGTCGTCGACGCCGGTGCACTCCTCATCCACCAGGACGGCGCGGATGCCCCAGTCGGGCCTGCGGTAGCCGTAGGTCAGCAGCGTCCTGCCGCTGGGCATCTTGAGCGGGCTGGCCGGGTAACCCCAAACTCGCTCCTTCTTTGCCGCGGACCACGTCCTGCCGCCGTCGCTGGATGTTGCGGTGTAGATGTGCATATCTTCGTTGTCGTCGAATGTCGGCCTCAGGAAGGCGACGATGTTGCCTGACGGGGTCTCTATGACCTCGGTCTCGTTGAAGTGGGTCCCCAGCTGGGGCGGCGCTATGTTTCCCCTGAAGTCCCAGTTCATGCCGCCGTCCTCCGAGGCGACGAGCACCGGGACGAAGGTGACGTTGGCGAAATCGTCGGGGTCGGCATCGCTGGAGAGGCCCATGCTGTGGATGGGGAAGACGAGGACGCCGTCGCTGAGCTCGATGACGCGTGCCCTCAGCCCGAAGGGGGCCGAGAAGCCCGGCATGACGGGGTCCCAGCCCGGCACCGCCTCGACATAGTAGCGCTGGCTCCAGGTGCGGCCACGGTCGGTGGAGCGTCGGACGTAGGGCCCGCGCTCGGCGAGGTAGCAGGTGTCCTGGTCAGGGGCGATGGCCCGCTCACGCCCGGGGTACTCTCTCACGTCGTCCACGCCGGGGGGCGTGTTCGCCATCAACTCCTCGTAGACCTCACGCGTGACCAGGTCGCCGCTGGGCATGGCGACCAGTAGGGTGCCGTCGCTGAGCAAGGTCAGGTTCTGATTGCGGATGGGCCCGGAGTCGAAGACCTCGGGCTCCGACCAGGTGTCTCCTCCATCGGTGGACCTGACGATGCAGGCCTCGACGGCGGGATGGCCGTGTCCGCCGGCGCGGGAACGGCGGAAGGCGACGACTATCTCGTCGTCGGGGTAGACGACGACGCTTGGGCCGGGGCCGCAGTACCAGGTGTCATCGCGATAGATGTCGATGTCCCTGATTTTCCTGAGTGTAGCCATCCGCAGTCCTCCCCCGGAGTGTTGGCCGAACGATACCACATTGCCGGCTGGAGTCCTCGCGACCAGGCTGGCCCCCCGGTCCGGCGAAGGCCACTTAAGGAGATGAAGATGAGCGTGGGGTTCACCGTTGCGACATGTCTGTGGGGGCAACCGGGGATGGGTTCCCGGGAACGACGGAGGTGGGGGATTTGGGTCCGCGCGTCTACTTGTACAGTCGCTTATTAACGTATTCGCCCTTCAGCTCGCCTCCGGCCAAGACGTGGCCGTCCATAGCCTCCAGCAGCTCGTTCTTGGTGACGCCGGCGGGGACGTCCAACTCGGTGTCCAGTGCGAATACCCGGAAGCGGTAGCCGTGGGGTTTCTGGGGCGGGGCCGAGCTGCCGCCGCGCTGTATGGAGGTGATGTTGGGCGGTGGGCACGGCCCGGCCCAGCCGAAAGTCTTAAGATCGTTCGCGCCCTGCCTGGTACGAGGTCCCAACGATGCCAGCACCGTGGTCGTCGCCAGATGCTCAGCCAGCTCGGTCGCCTCCGACGGGATGTTCCAGATCACCCAGTGGACTCGCGGCGCCGTGATCCCCTTCTCCAGCGTCATCGCGTCGGGGTCGTCGACAACGATGGCAAGGCTCTTTGTGCCTTGCGGGACGCCGGTCCAGGCCAATGGCGGCGATTTGTCCTCGCCATATCGAAAGTCGGAGCTTGCCTCAGGATAGTAGTAGTTCGCGGTGCAGGTGTACTCGATGGGAATGCGCCGGATCCTGTTGAACACGCTGCTCGTCAGCTCAATGCTCAGAGGAAACTCCTGCTGGAGCACGTACTCCGGTGGCTTCTCGACATAGACGGCGGCGCCGTCGTCTTCGGCGGCCGCTGGTGCGTCCGGCCCGTCGCCTCGATCAGAGCTGGAACACGCGACCACGAGCGGCACGAGTGCGGCAATCAAACTCAACGCCAACGGCGGCTTCACCATCGTTCGCCTCCTCTCAGTCCTTACGGTCTAGCTGGCGTCCATCGCCAGGCGGAAACCCATGTTGCCGGTGGAGCTGTCCGGGGTCGACGCCGTTCGGGCGGCGACGCGGTAGCGGTTGCAGTACGAGGCGTGGCACAGGTACGACCCACCTTTGGTGACCCTGGCGTCGCCCGCGGGCGGCCCCTTTGGGTCCTCGATCTCGCCGCGCAGGTGGACCGTGCCGAACCAGTCGCCGCACCACTCCCAGACGTTGCCGGACGTGTTGTAGAGCCCAAGGGCGTTGGGCTCGAACGCGTCGGCCGGCGCCGTCCCCAGGTAGCCGTCATTGCCGGTGTTGATGTCCGGGAACTTGCCCTGCCAGACGTTGCATCGATGACGGCCCCCCGGCGTCAGCGTGTCGCCCCAGGGGTACCGCTTCTGGCGCAGGCCGCCGCGGGCCGCGAGCTCCCACTCGGCCTCGGTCGGCAGCCGCTTGCCGGCCCACGCCGCGTAGGCGGAGGCGTCGGCCCACGAGACATGGACGACGGGATGGTCGAGCCGGTCGTCCATGTCGGACCCGGGGCCCTCGGGACTGAACCACGCGGCGCCGTCTACCCGCCACCACCACGGCGCCGCCGCCACGGCCTGATCGACGTTACCGGCCACCTCGGCGGAGACGAAGTGGTGGAAGACGAACGACCAGCCGAACCTCTCGGCCTCAGTCACGTAGCCGGTAGCGTCTACGAAGCGGCGGTAGTCGGCGTTCGTCACGGCCTTCATGTCGACGCAGAAGTCCGAGACGTGGACTTCGCGTACCGGGCCTTCCCCGTCGCCGCTGACCTGATCGCGGTCGCGCGTACCCATCAGGAACGAGCCGCCCAACCGCACCATCCCGTCGCGGGAGCCATTGGAGGCGACTTCGAAACCGCCCTCGGATCGGGCGGCCGCGACGGAGTCTCGCCCCGCGCTGGGGGCGCAGCAGGCGCCGTTGTCGTGGTCCACGTGGATGCCTCGCAGCCCGCCGTACTACTCGACTACCTCTAGCTGGTAGCCATGTCCGGCAGTGATGTACGGGATGTTCCGCCACACCTGTATGACCCCCGACGCGCACACCTTCTTGCCCAGGTAGAACGTCTCGGGGTTCTTCGGCCAGTCCCCGACCCGGTACTGGAACGCGCTGCGGACCAGGGCGAAGAACAACACGTCGGGGTGCGTGCTGTCGAAGTTCAGCAGGAACGGGTCCTCCTTGATCTCGGGCTCCGTCCGTATCTCCTCGACCGTGCCGCAGATCTTCGTGTTCTTCCCGACGTTCTGGGCCGCCTCGGCGGGCGTGATCGTGTCGTCCTTGTCGGTGGCCTTCACGCTCACCGGATTGGGGATCTGGGCCTCACTGGTCGCCTCGGCAACGACCGGCGGCAGTGTCGGAGTTGCCGGAGCTGGCGCCGCGGCAACCGTCGGGCCAGGCTCCGATTCGGCCGTGGGTGCGGCTTCGCTGTCTCCCGAGCCGCATGCCGCGGCCTGCAGCGCGGCCGCCGTCAGGACGGCCGCCAACGCGATTGAGCGCAATCCAATCACGTTACGCCGCCAGGCTGTCGCTGAAGATTTTCGCAAACTCGGCCCCCTTTCCCTCTTTCTCGTGCTTGAAGTAGACGAACGCGTCGCCCGCGTCCTTCGCATATGCGTCGACCTTCCTCGCCCACTCGGCGATCTCACCTGGGCCGTAGCCCTCGTCGCGCAGCCTGAAGTAGGCGTAGTCGGCGGTGGCGACCAGCGGCGTCGAGACCTTCTCGCCGTCGGTGACGCACAGTGCGTTGTTGGAAGCCCTGAGAAGATCGTATACGTCCTCCGACAGCCACGAGGAGTGCCGGAACTCGAACGCGCCCCGGATGTCCGACGGCAGCCATTCGAGGAACTGGCCGAGGACCTCGACGTCTTTGCGGGCGTACGGCGGCATCTGGAACAGCACCGTGCCAAGCTTGCCGTCGAGATTTCGGGCCCGCTCGCAGAAGACCTCCAGCAGCTCCTGGCAGTCGCGGAGCCGGGCGTCGTGCGTTATCCGGCGTGAGGCCTTGAGGGTGAACACGAAATCGTCCGGGGTCTGATCGGCCCAGCCTCTCACCGGCTTGTCGCTGGGCAACCGGTAGAAACTGTAGTTGATCTCCACCGTCCTGAAGCGCGCGGCGTAGTAGCCCAACATCTTGGACGCGGAAAGCTTCTCCGGGTAGAAGCTGCCCTTCCACTCCGGGTAGTTGTAGCCGGAGGTCCCGACGAAGATCATGTCGGCATTCTACAGCCACCAGGAGCGGTCGGCTAGGGGCGGACTCGGCCGTACGATGCAGGAGGGAGCTTTGCATCCTCGTAACCGTCACCCTCACCCCTGCCCTCTCCCGTCAAGGGAGAGGGGTTGCGCAGTGCGGGGTGAGCCACCGGGTGATTGATATAATCCCGAGGATTGGGGCGAGCTCGAGTTATGCTGGAAAGCTACAGGGAAAAGCGCGATTTTCGCAGGACGCCCGAACCTCAGCCGGGAGGACTGAAGGCGCCCGGACGGAGCCTGACCTTTGTCGTTCAGAAGCACGCCGCGCGGCGCCTGCACTACGATGTCCGGCTCGAGATCGACGGCGCGCTGAAGTCTTGGCCGGTGCCCAAAGGCCCCTCCCTCGACCCCGAAGAGAAGCGGCTCGCCGTCATGGTGGAGGACCACCCGCTGGAGTACGCGTCCTTCGAGGGCGTCATCCCCAGGGGTGAGTACGGGGCGGGCCAGATGATCGTCTGGGACGCCGGCATCTACTCGCCCGACGAGGACGGCGAGCTCTCCTTCGGCGACCGCGAAGAGTCGCAGCGGCGAATGCTGGACGGTCTGGAGAACGGCAAGCTGTCGTTCACCCTGCGCGGCCGGAAGCTGCACGGATCGTGGGCGCTCGTCAAGACCAGCCGAGACCCGCAAGAGTGGCTGCTCATCAAGCATAGAGACCGGCACGCGGACCCGGACAGAGACATCCTCCTGGAGGACAAGTCCGTGCTGTCGGGCCTGACGATTGCCGATCTGAAAGCCGGGCGGCTCCCGGACCCGCGCCGACACGGGGCCGGCGTCGCGGCGCCCTTCCCGACTCGGCCGACACCCATGATGGCCACGTCATCGAACCGGCCTTTCTCGAACGCAAAATGGATCTTCGAGCCGAAGCTGGACGGCTTCCGTGCGCTGGTGCTGAAGCGGGGCGGCGACGTGAGGGTGCTCAGCCGGACCGGCAACGACATGACCGATCGGCTGCCGGCCGTCGTCGAGGAGGTGTCGCAGCTCCAACCCGAGGAGCTCGTGATCGACGGCGAGCTCGTCGCGGCGGGCGAGAACGGGCTGCCGGACTTCACGCTCCTGCAGCGGACGATGGGCCTCCATCGACTGCCCGGCGCCGGGGACTCGAGCTCGGAGAGGGGAGCCGTGACCTACTACCCGTTCGACCTGCTGTACGTCGACGGGGTGGACGTGACCGGGCTGCCCCTGACCGAGCGCAAGTCGCTCCTGTCGCGCTCGGTGCTCGCGGGCGACTCACTGCGGCTCATGGAGTACGTGGAGGCGGACGGAGAGTCGTTTTTCGAGGCCGCGGTCACGATGGGTATCGAGGGGATGGTCGGCAAGCGGCGGGACAGCCGTTACGAGCAGGGGGCGCGAAGCCCGGCGTGGCTGAAGGTCAAGGCGGTCCAGGCGCAGGAGTTCGTGGTCGGGGGCTACACGGCCGGCGCCGGCGCAAGGTCGTCCACCTTCGGAGCGCTCATGCTCGGGTACCACGACGACGACGGTCTGCGATACGCGGGCCGGGTGGGCAGCGGGTTCGACGACCGCACGCTCCACGAGATGCTCCCGGCACTGGAGCGGCTCAGGGCCGACAGGTCGCCGTTCGTCGACGCCTCCGAGCTGCCGAGCGGCGAACCAGTCTGGCTGACGCCGGAGATGGTGGTGCAGGTCAGGTACGCCGAATGGCGGGATGGCGGGCACCTGCGAGCGCCCGTCTTTCTCCACGTGCGCCGAGACGTCGAGCCGAGCGCCGTAGTCCGCGAGACGGCCGCACGTCCGGCCGCTCCGGTCCCGGAGGAGCAGCGCCCTGCCGCGACGGACCCGGCGGCACACGTCGTCGAGCAACTCGACGACGCAGGCGACCGGGCCATCCTGGACGTGGACGGGCACCGTGTCGCTGTCACCAACCTGGACAAGGTGCTGTGGCCCGCCTCAGCCGGCGGGCGCGCCGTGACCAAGCGCGACATGATCCGGTACTACGCCCGCATGGGCCCCATACTGGTCCCCCATCTCCGCGACCGGCCGCTGACGATGACCCGGTACCCGGACGGCGTGGACGCGGAGAGCTTCTACCAGAAGCATTGGGCCCACGGCCTGCCCGACTTCGTCGAGACGGTGCGGCTGTTCTCCTCGCACAACGAGGGCGACCAGAGCTACGTCACGGTGAACAACCTGGCGACCCTGGTATGGCTGGCGCAGCTCGCGGACATCGAGATGCACCCGTGGCTCTCGCGCACGGCGCCGGACGTCGACGGCGCACATCTCACGGCCGACTTCGGAGGCTCCCGTGAGCGGATCGAGTCGAGCGCGCTCAATCACCCCGACTTCATAGTCTTCGACCTGGACCCGTACATCTACTCCGGCAGGGAGCGAAAGGGAGACGAGCCGGAGCTGAACAGGGACGCATTCCTCAAGACCGTCGAGGTCGCGCTCGCGCTGAAGGACATTCTCGACGACCTGTCGCTGTCGTCGTTCCTCAAGACGTCCGGCAAGACCGGCCTGCACATATACCTGCCGGTGCTGCGCCAGTACGACTACAAGGTGACGCGCAAGGCCTGCGAGACGATCGGACGCTTCCTGATGCGGGGCCGCCCGCGAGACGTGACAATGGAGTGGAGCGTCGAGCGGCGCGCCGGCAAGATATTTCTAGATCATAACCAGAACGTGCGGGGCAAGAACATGGCGTCGGTGTACTCGCTGCGCCCTCTGCCCGGGGCGCCGGTCTCCACCCCGGTCGAGTGGGACGAGCTGCAGAACGTGTACCCGACGGCGTTCAACATCGACACCGTTCCTGAGCGCGTCGAACGGATGGGAGACCTGTGGGCTGGTATCCTGGAGTCCAAGCACGACCTCCGACGTCTCGTGGGAGCCGAGTAGCCGAGCCCACAGACTTTCAGATCGCGGAGACCATCATGAATGACAAACCAAGCGCAGAAGAGCGTGACATTCTGGAGCGCTTCGAGCGGGGCGAGCTGCGCTCCGCCCCTGGCGCCGAACACGAAGTCGAGCTGGCGCGTCAAGCGGCTCGCAAGACTTCCAACAAGACCAGACGGATGAACCTGTTCAGGCGCCCGACCGAGAAGGGATAGAGGCCGTCCGAGCTTCGTTGCCTTAGACCGTCTTCACCGCGTCACGCGCCCTGCAACGCCGGCGGGGCCGCGCCTTCCCGGAATCACCTCGACCGGGGTTGGAATCAGCCACTCCGATCCCGTCTTGGTCGCTCCCCGCACGCGTCCCTCGCGGGCCAGTTGTCGCACTCTGCGGTCCGAGACGCCCAGCTCGATGGCCGCCTGCCGCACCGTGACGTTGGAGACATCGTCGGCCGGGGTTTCGGATGCCAGCTCGAACTCGACGGGGTCTGGCTGCTTCAGGGTGCTCATCTCATGGATCAGGAACCCGATGACCTCTCCGTCGTCATCCAAGCGCTTCAGGATGCGTTCGTCGTCGGTAGGCGTGAAGTACCCCTCCCTGAACGCCCACAGCACCTCGAGCATATCCCCCTCATGGTCGTACCAGACCGACACCTTGCTGCTCGCCATGCTCACTCTCCTTTGATTCGGCGGTCGAGATAACCGGTAAGGATGAAGGATACCGCCGTCGTGGATACCGGCAGAGGAACGGCCCTAGCGGGCATCGCGTTGAGGACTGACCGCGCTACTCCATGTGACCGAGTTGCGTGGAGCTCTGGAAACGCCGCCTATCTGAAACGGTAGCCGCGTTGGGCTGAGAAGCCGAGGTCGTGGTCGTAGTCGGCGGTCCACTCCCGGTCAGGGAGCCCGACCAGGCGGCCGTTGTCGAGCCAGTCCAGGTCGGTTCCGTACAGGTTCTGCACCAGGAGGCCGGTCAGGCGCTCCCGAACGGCTGCGTAGGACCCGTCGTCCGCGAGGTCGTTCATCTCGTCCGGGTCGCGCTCCAGGTCGAATAGCTGGAAGTGGTTGCCGACGGCGTAGTAGATCAGTTTGTGCCGTCCGTCGTGGACCATGCGGGTCGCGAACTCGTCCTCGTAGAACTGTCCGTAGAGGTAGTCTCGCCTTGGGCCGTCGACCATCGACACGCCTTCGACGGAGTCGGGAACCCGGATATCGCACAGCTCCAGGAGGGTGGGCATCACGTCCGCCTGGGCGACCAGTCTGTCGTCGAGCCGGCCATAGCCGACGCGGTCCTTGAGTGCGTCCGAGCCGGTGAGCAACATGGGGATCTTGGCGGAGCCCTCGTAGTAGAGCATCTTGTTCCACAGGCGGTGGTTGCCCTCCATGTCGCCGTGGTCCGCGGTGAACATGATGATCGTGTCGTCGACGACGCCCTGCTCGCGGAGGGTGCCGATGACCGCCCTGATCTGGTGGTCGACGTGCGTCGCCAGCGCGTACATGGCCCGCCTTGCGCGCAGGGTGTTGCCCTCGGACTCGACGACCAGGCGATGGGCGGCCTGCCTCGCCCTCACGGGGAAGGGCAGGCTGCCGGAGTCGGCTGCCCAGTCGCCGACGAAAGGCAAAGGGACGTCGATGTCCCGGTATATGTTCATGTAGCCCTCCAACGGGATCATCGGAGGGTGAGGCGCGGTGAACGACATGTACCAGAAGGCCGGACGCGTCGGATCGCGGCGGGCGATGAAGCGGCTCATCTCACGGGCGGTCCAGTTGGTCGGATGCATCTGCTCCGGCAGATGGAACGGGCGGTAGTCCCACGCGTTGTGGATGCCGGAAGCGTGCTCGAGGCCGGGGTAGCCATGCTCGGTCAGGAACATCTCATAGTCGTCGGGCCGCCCGCCGTCGGCCGCCAGCCGGCCCTCTTCGTTGATCAGCACGTCGTCGAAGCCGATGCGGTTCCGGGGAGGCTGAATGTGGAGCTTGCCGACGCCGTAAGCCTGATAGCCGGCGTCGCGGAAGGTCTGGGCGATGGTCGGCAGCTCCGGCATCGGCGCCCTGCCCTGCAGGCGGTCGCCGTGCGTCCGGGAGAACACGCCCGTCATCAGCTCGCGGCGGGCAGGAACGCACATGGGCGTCGTCGTGTATGCGTTCGTATACGTGACGCCGTTGGCCATCAGCCGGTCGAGGGTCGGCGTCAGGACCGAATGGTGGCCGAGGCCGCCGATCATCCGGCCGGCCCAGTGGTCGGTGCAGATCAGGAGCACGTTGGGCTGGTTTGACATGGTGTGACCTCTACTCGAACAGCCGCCGCATGTCCCGGGCGCCGTGCCTCACGTGGAGTATCTCGACGCCCTCGGATGCCGGACGATAGACGATGACGTAACGAGACTTGGGCACAACGAAGAGGCGGTGGGTCGGGCCGAACTCGGGACGCGCTACCCCCATGTAGGGGTGGGTCGCCAGTTGGCTGCAATGGGCCTCGATACGGTCGAGGAATTCGCTCGCTCTGACCGGGCTGTCCCGCGCGACATAGTCGTGAATCTCGAGGAGATCTGCCATGGCTTGCGGCGATAGCCTATAGCGGATCATCAAGCCTTTCGACGCATTTCTTCATTGCGGCGACGCAGCTCGGCGAATACCTCGTCGGCGGGAATGAGTTGCCCCGCGTCCGCTTGGGCAGTGGCGCGGGCTACGCTTTCCCGCATGTCGGCGAGCTCGCGCTCCATTTCGTCGTCGGCGTCGTCCAGCAGTGTCAGCGCCCGTTCGACCACATCGTCGGCGCACGAGTAGCCGCTGGACTGCACCTTGCGGCCGATGCGCTCCAGGTTGTGTTGGCTTATCGTGACGTCCATGTCTTGAGGATAGTCCAACGCCGCCTTCCCTGGCAACAGTTGCCGGCGGCGGGTAATGGCCTTTCGGTTGTTGGACGCGGTGCGAGCGGAGCAGCGCCTATCGGCTTGGTCCCGAACTTCCTCGCCGAGTGCGGCCGCGGCCGATTTCGGGGAAAATGTGCCAATTTGTGCCATTCTGCGCCACGCCCTATCTGAGCGGTGTCCCCACCGTGGCACAAAATGTCATACCGGTGTGTCACGGCATCCTGTGGATAGTGGGGGAATCGGCCCCGCGGCGCCGTTCGACGCGCGCGGGCTCGATCTATCTGCTGGCGAGTGCTTGTCACGAGGACAGAGTAGCACGGATGTACTGCCCGGTTCAATGGCCTCTACGAATAATCGAAAGGCCCTGGGCCGCGGGTACTGGCCTTTCCAAAGTCGCCACAGATGAGGGTGACAAACTTGCACCGGGTTCAACGCCCCCTCACCCTAACCTCTCCCGCAAAGGGGAGAGGGAACAATGGAAAGGCCCTAGAGGTCTGGCCGGAAAGCCATTGGCCGGGTTTCGCGCTACGCCAAGCAGACGTATTACCCCACATTTCCCATATCAACCCTGCAGGGCATGCCGTAATCAGCAACAGAACTACCCGATGTAGCCGGAGCTCAGAGCACAGTGGTTATGATGAGTGCTAGACTGGTCGTGTTCGACAGCTTTAGGTCTTGATAGCGTATCCACTCTGGAGGCACCCAATGGGTGAAAGCACGAAACCCCGCGCCACGCTCCGTTTCGACCGACGTGTACGGTTGGAGTTTCGCGGCGCTACCATCACCTCGGACGCCGGACTGCTGGCCTGCCGCGAGTTGGATGATGCCCTGGGACTGACGGAGACGGCGAATGAGTGTCTGCAGGAGAGTCGGGGCGGTCGTAACGTGCAGCACCGATTGGTGGGCCTTCTCAGGCAGTCGGTGTACAGTCGTCTGGCGGGCTACGAGGATACCAACGACGCTGAACGGCTGGCCCAGGACCCGACGATGCGAATCATCGTTGGACGGCGAGACATTGACAGACCGGCCGCCAGCACCAACACCATGAGCCGGTTCGAGACCGAGGTGCTTACCCAGGACGGCAACGTGGAAGCGTTGGATCGACTGAACGCTGAGTGGGTGGACGGAGCTATGTCCCGCACGCCGCACCGGCGGGTGATCTTGGACATGGACAGTTCGGAGAGTCCGGTACATGGAGAACAGGAGGGAGCATCGTACAACGGTCACTTTGGGAGCACGTGCTATCACCCTTTGTTCGTGTTTAACCAGTTCGGTGACTGCGAGGGCGCGATGCTCCGCGCGGGGAACGTACATAGCGCGCACAGGTGGAGGCAGGTGCTGGATCCGATCCTGTCCCGCTACGGGGCGACAGGAGTGCGGCGGTACTTTCGTGCCGATGCCGCATTCGCTAAGCCGGACATCTATGAGTACCTCGAGGAGCGGCACGTCCTTTACGCTATAAGACTCCCCGGCAACGAGGTGCTGCAACGGGAGATCGCCCCTCTGCTCAGGAGGCCGGTGGGGAGGCCGCCGAAGCGTCCAGTGATCCTATACGACGACTTCTGGTATCGTGCCGGGAGTTGGGACCGGGCACGGCGGGTGGTGGCCAAGGTGGAGTGGCACAGGGGAGAGCTGTTCCCCCGGGTGGGCTTCATCGTCACGAACATGACGGCTGGCCCCGAAGGAGTGGTGCGATTCTACAATGGACGCGGGACAGCCGAGCAGTGGATCAAGGAGGGCAAGTACGCGCTGAACTGGACTCGGCTGTCGTGCCATCGGTTCGTGGCCAACCGGGTGCGTCTGTCTCTGTTTGTCTTGGCGTACAACCTTGGGAACTTCCTTCGCCGGCTGTGTCTGCCCAAGGCGGTCAAACACTGGTCGCTGCGGAGCGTGCAGGTCAAGCTGATCAAGATGGGAGGCCGTCTGGTGCGGCACTCCCGGTGGTTGATCTTTCAGTTGTCCGAGATGTCGGTTCCTCGACGGTTGTTCCAGGGAGTGTTAGATCGTATCGGCCGGTTATCGCCGGCGCCAAGCTGAGGGAGGGTACAACCACGATCTTGCCAAGAGGGGGAGAGCGCTCCAGGGAGTCGCCATGTCTTCAATGCGCTTTCACCCCACTGGCAGGGGACACGAGGACGATGAAGACGGACAAGAAGGGTGCTCTACGACTGCAAACGCATCTCTTATTGGATAGACCGGCGATTGACTGGCCTTGCAGGACCTGACTATGCTGCCACTATCTCGTTTGGGCTACCCCTTGAGCCTGAAGACTCCCAATATGGGAAATCCCGGAGTGGAAGCGTCCGAACTGCTGGGGCAGTTGCTGCTTCAGGACGTCGAGCGCACCGAAGAGGGAGTGGGCCTGAAGGAGGGAGTGAGCCGGGACCGGATAGTATCGGTCCACGACCCCGAGATGCGCCATGGGCACAAGAGCAGCAGCAAGCGGTTCGACGGACACAAGGCGTCGGTGGCAGTGGACACCGACTCACAGGTGATCACGGCTAAGAGTGTCCACCGATGGGAGACCCTTCCTGTGGGTGAAAGCGGTGCTTCGCCATGAGTTCGGGCATACCTTCGGCCTCATTCACCCGACGACGCCGGTCGGGATCATGCATTCGAATAACATATTCAATGGGCTCAAGGTCATTCAGGAAGTGGATTACGCTGTGCTGAGGCAGGTATACAGAGGCAGGTATACAGGGGTCACACCCCGAATCAAGGCTGGTGAACTGAGGATAACCATGAGAAACGGGCTGCCGTGGCTTATTCCGGCCCTATGGCTTGTGGCGTAATTGATTAGCGGTTTAGTGGCCCGTAGAGGGGTTGCGGCGAGCGCTGGGTGCTGGTTTAGACTTTGGCTATGTGCAGTTCCCCAAGCTTGTCCCCCTCTGAACGGGATCAGTTTATCGCGTTGGTGACGCGGCTTCAAGAGCAGAACGCGCGGTTGACGGCAGCCAACGAAGAGTTGCATAAGGAACTCGCCGAGGCCAAGCGAGCGGGAAAGCGACAGGCTGCGCCGTTCTCCAAGGGCAGGCGCAGCAGCAAGCCCAAGCGTCCTGGCCGCAAGCCGGGTACGGGGCAGTTCATCTACCGCAAGCCGCCGTCTGCCGATGAGGTGACCGAGCCGGTTGTAGCAGTGCCAGTGTTGGGGGACACCTGCCCCGGATGTGGAGGCGTCCTCGAACATGAGGGAGTGCGGCTTGCCTACGTGACCGACCTTCCACCGGTCCCACGTCCCCAGGTAACGGCGTATCGTGTGCAGGTATGCCGGTGCCGGTCGTGCGGCAAGGCTGTGCGAGGGCGTCATCCGGACATAGCGCCTGACCAGTACGGGGCCAGCGCCCACCGAGTGGGGAAGCGGCTGATGGCGGCGGCCCACGTGCTCCACTATGGGGTGGGCGTTCCGGTACGGAAGGTTCCTGCCGTTCTCAGAGCGCTGACTGGTGTGAGAGTGAGCCAGGGAGCGATCAGCCAGGACGCGCTGCGTCGTGCCAAGGGTGCGGTGGGTGATGCCTACCGCAAGTTGCGGACATCGGTGCGGGCGAGTCCGTTCGTCCACACCGACGACACGGGCTGGCGAGTGGGAGGCGAGCGAGCGTTTCTGATGGCGTTCGAGACGGATGAGGCTGCGGTGTATCAAGTCCGTGCTCGTCACCGGAACGAAGAGGTGCGGGAGGTGGTCCCCTCGGACTATGGAGGGGTGATGGTGACTGATCGGGGCCGCAGCTACGACGCCCAGGCGCTGTCCGAGGTGAGGCAGCAGAAGTGTCTGGCGCACGTGTTGCGCTCGGTCAGCGAGGTGGTCCAGACCAAGACAGGGAGGGGACGCAGCTTCGGCAAGAGTCTGAGTGCGCTTTTGCGAGAAGCGATGGACCTGTGGAGGGCATATCACCGAGGAGAGGCTGAGAACTTTGCGGTCCAGGCCGAACGGTTGAAGCAACAGCTGAGCTATCATCTCCGCGACCGCCCGATGGCTGATGCGGACAACTTGAGGCTGCAGAACGAGTTGGGCTGGCACGACGACCGGGGCAACCTGCTGCGCTTCCTGGACGATCCGGGCATTGAGCCGACCAACAACCGTGCTGAACGAGCGCTCCGCC
The DNA here is from genome assembly GCA_965261815.1 of Dehalococcoidia bacterium. Taxonomy (GTDB): domain Bacteria; phylum Chloroflexota; class Dehalococcoidia; order Lucifugimonadales; family CAZENU01; genus CAZENU01. The sequence continues at coordinate 169,237 of CBDHDR010000002.1, read as the reverse complement.
CGGCAGTGATCGCGCGGAAGGTATCGCACTGCTCCAAGACGGTGGAGGGGGCCGATGCGTTCTCAGCCTTCACCAGCGTAATCAGGACGTTGGAGCGCAATGGAGGCGACCAGCCTGTCGTGGACCGGCTCTGCGCTGTGTTCAGCGGCACTCCCATCTACTCCCCTTCACTCTGAACACCCTTCCCTTCCATCCGCTAATCAATTACCTTGTGGCCATGTCGCAGGCGTGCGTCGAGACTGTCAGCGCGGACGACACTCCGAGGCCGCCAGACGCCGACGTTGGCGGACAGTATGAGATGGTCGTTCCTCCTGTTTCGCCAGATGTTCAGGACGCCCGCGACCACATCGGCGGCGGCGGCAGCGCCTTTCTTAATCCCTACCCCGGCCCTACGAGCCTTGAACACATCATAGTCGGGTCAGAGGCGATTGCCAGAGTGAGTTACCTGGGCAGTGCAACTTCGACAAACGGCGGGTGGGCCCTGCTTGAACTCAGGTTCGAGGTGCATGAGTACCTCAAGGGGTCGGGTCCGAATGAAATCGGCGCTGTCGCAGCCTCCTGGTGGGAAGAAGAACACGCGCAGTGGGCCGCGCCGTTTCTGGCCGCCGCGCATGATAGCCGCTGGGATAGCCGAGAGGCGATTGTGTTCCTGATTTTTTTTGATGTTGAGAACGGTGCACCAGAACTTCGTGGGACTTTCGGGCCGGACCAATACTTCTTCACGTATGTGGGCGGCATCCACGAGGGCTACGTCGATAGGTACACGGTGGCGAGCACCTGGTTCAAGCTATGGCTCCCGGCGGCTTCTCAGGCGACGACGACCGCGCAGTTGTTCATGCTCGACGTGCCGACCGAGGGCAGCACTCCAGCAGGTGGCCCGGGCGGCGTGATCAGCCCGTCCAACACGGAAGCCGTGCCGACCATCAGCCTCGGCGACCTGAAGAGCCACGTCGCGACCCTAGAGGCCCACGCGAACCTGGGTGGTACGCCTGAGTACCGGACCTGCGTTGAGGCATACTATCGCATATCGGACACGTTCAAATACCGCGACTCCATACGGGAGCGGGTCGATCACGAGTTCTATTCCATCGGCTCTGGCCTGCCGGCAGAAACAATCATCAGCGCATTCCACTATAGTCGCGCTCTGTCGCCGGACAACTATGGACGGCACTGGTTTGAGGGGCTGGACCATGACCTCGTGCGATCTAGGGCCGTGGACTTCGTCGCCTCGCCCTCCGCATTCGACTATGGGGACTACATATATACCCGGCAGGTGGTGACAGCCAGACCGCTGCCCGCAGGCACCTATACGTTCTTCGCGAACGGCCTTGGGGTTCTTCTCGTGCCGTGCAGCGGCAACGTGGATTGGTCGTTCTTCCAGAATCGAAACCACTACAATCTGACCGTAACGGCACCACAGGGTGTGCTTCACGAGGCGTTCTTTGACCCTGTGGCTATCGACGACGCAGTTGGGACCGACGCCTCCAACGGCGTGCTGAAGCCTGCCGATTTCTCGCTGGGCGGAGTGACGACGACGATCACGAGTTTGAAGTGGGAGAACGGGACCGTCACGATGGGCCTGAGCCCGGCCGCATCACTGTCGGGCAACATCATGGAGATCATAGACGTCACGGGCACGACGACCCTGAGCCTGTCGTTGGGCAGCGCCAGCGCGACGGCGCTGGCCTGGAGCGTGCCGGACAAGCCGTGGTCCGACGGCGACCTGCTCATGCTGCGCATTGGCCCTGCGACGACGTCCACAGTGACGGGCGTCACGGTGACGGACGTGTTGGAGCCGGCGTCGGCGCCACAGGATCTGAGAGCTACGAGCACAGCGTCGGCGGTGAGGCTGCAGTGGGACGCGCCCGACCGTGGGCCAGTGACGGGCTACCAGGTGCTCAGGCGAGCATCCACGCCGTGGGAGTGTTCTTGACGATCGTGGAGGACACGGGGAGCACGTCCACCGTCTACGTGGACACTACAGTGGAGTCGAGGACGCAGTACGTGTACCGGGTGGCAGCTGTGAACGCAGCAGGGACCAGTCGCAGGTCGGGCTTCGTGAGCATGGTGACGGGCGATCCCGTTGCTCCGGCTCCGGGTGACGTGAGGGTGTCTCTGTCCGAGGGCGTGTTCACCGTGACGTGGAGCGCGGTAACCGGCGCGGCACGCTACGACGTTCAGTACCGCACAGGCATGGAAGACGACTGGTCGAGCGTTGCGACGACCACGGCGGTGACGGCGTCGTTGGAGCCGGATGGCGGTCCGGCCTGCGGCACGACGTACGAGTTCAGGGTTCTGTCTCGCGGCGACGGGACGACGTACGGGACGGATTGGAGCGAGCCGTCTGGGCCTGCGTCGGTGACGACGGAGCGGTGCAACGAGGCCCCCGAGTTCGGTGAGTCGTCGTATAGCTTCGTGGTGTTGGAGGGGGCGGCGACGGGCACGGTGGTGGGGACGGTCGCGGCGACCGATGAAGACGACGACACCCTGGCGTACTCGATCGCGTCGGGCAATGAGGACGGCCGGTTCGCCATCGCGACGAGCACGGGGGCGATCACGTTGACGGCGACCCTGGACCTCGTGTCCGGAGCGACGTCCAGCCTGACGGTCGAGGTGAGCGACGGCTACGGCGGGACGGCAAGCGCGCCTGTGACGGTGAGCGTGGGGGATGCGACGTGCACGGGCGGGATAGCGGTTCCGAGTCCGGGGGCCAACGCCGGTCTGGTGGGGGACTGCGAGACGCTTCTGGGACTGGTGGCCGCGCTTTCCGGGACGGGGACGCTGAACTGGAGCGGCGAGACGCCTATCACGAGCTGGGACGGTGTCACGGTTGAGGGCGATCCGGGCCGTGTGACGCAGCTGTCCCTGCGGGGCCGCAGCCTGACGGGGATCGTCCCGTCGGCCCTGGCGGACCTGTCGGGCCTGCGCGTGCTGAACCTTTCGGGGAACAGCCTGACGGGGGGGATACCCGCAGAGCTTGGCAACCTGTCGGAGCTGACGGCGCTGTGGCTGTACCAGAACGAGCTGACGGGCGAGATACCGACCGAGCTTGGCGGTCTGTTGAGCCTGATATGGATGTCGCTGGCGGAGAACGACCTGACCGGTCCGATACCGTCCGAGCTTGGCGATCTGCCCGACCTGTCGCAGATGCTGCTCCAGCGGAACCGTCTCAGCGGCGAGATACCCGCCGAGCTGGGCGGTCTGGGTAACATGATAGTCTTTCAGCTGCACGACAACGATCTGAGTGGTCCGATACCGTGGGAGTTGGGCAACCTGTCGGGCCTGTCGATCATCCAGCTGTCGGAGAACTCCCTGGAGGGCTGCGTGCCGCCTGCGCTGCGTGCCGTCAGCAGCAACGACTTCGGCTCTCTTGGTCTGCCTTACTGCGCCCAGGCGGGCCCTGTGCCCGTGCCCGGGAGCGTCGGCGCGTCCGTGTCTGGCGGCACGTTCACGGTGATGTGGACGGCTGTGACGGGCGCGGGCCGTTACGAGGTGCAGTACCGGACAGGCGGGGATTGGTCGAGTGCGGGGACGACGACGGCGGCGATGCTGACGTACAGTCCCGAGGGCGGTCCGGCGTGCGCGACGGAGTACGAGTTCCGTGTGCGTGCGTACGGGGACGGCGTGACGTACGTCCCGGATTGGGGCGCTGAGTCCGAGCCCGAGTCGGTTACGACCGGGGAGTGCAGCCGGGCGCCCGAGTTCGCATCCTCCACCTACGCATTCTCCGTGGCCGAGGACGCCTCCGACGGCGATCCCGTGGGCACGGTGTCGTACGGAATCATCGGCGGCAATGAGGACGGGAAGTTCGCCATGGCGACGAGTACAGGCGACATCACCGTGGCGGGCGCTCTGGACCACGAAACGGACTCATCGTACACGCTGACTGTGGAGGCGAGCGACGGCCGGGGCGGCTCCGCTACGACGACGGTGGACATCGCCGTCACCGACGTGGCTGAGGACTCGGCGCCGGCGCCCGGTGGCGTGGGCGTATCCTTTGCTGCCGACACATTCACGGTCACGTGGAGCGCGGTGACGGGCGCGTCGCATTACGAGGTGCAGTACCGGACGGGCGGGGCGGACGCCGCGTGGTCGAGCGTGGGGACGACCACGGCGGCGATGTTGACGTACAGTCCCGAGGGAGGCCCTGCGTGCGGTACGACGTACGAGTTTCGGGTGCGATCGCACGGCGACGGCGAGACCTACGCGTCCGACTGGGGCCCGGCGTCCGATCCGGAGTCTGAGACGACCGACGCGTGCAACCAGGTACCGGAGTTCGCCAGCTCCACCTACGCATTCTCCGTGGCCGAGACGGCCGCTACTGGGACATCCGTGGGCACGGTCTCGGCGACCGATCCCGACGATGGCGAATTAGAAGTTTAACTGGCATAATATGTTATGTGATACGGTTCAATAACCTACTATTACGTCGAGTAGCGTTGTCAAGAAAACGACGTTGTTGGGAGAATAGGGGTTTCCGTCCGAGTTTCTAGCGGCGGGGCTAGGTCAGCCCGGGCCAGCCGTCGTTGAGATGGTCGAAGCGACGCTGCAGCTCCCGGACGGTCTCCTCCGGGATGGGCAGAATCTCGGTCAGAGCGCGGACGTTTTCGCGGACGTGGTCCGAGTTGTGGGTGCCCACGATGATCGTGTCGACCTCGGGATGGGCGAGCACGAAGCCGTAGGCCGTGAGAAACGGGTCGTCCGGCTCGCCAGGCACGTCCCCCATGGCCTCCATCAACCGCGCGCGGCGCCAGTACTCGCTGCCGTAGGCCTGAGGGGCGTCCTTTCGCCGCCAGACGTTGTTGGCGACCGGGCGCTTGGCGATGATTCCCATGCCTCGGCCCTCAGCGGCCGCCAGTATTCCTTTGGAGCGGGGTTGCTGGTCGGCGATGCTGAAGCTGATCTGGAGGGTGTCGAAGTACCCGCTTCGGATCGCCCACATGGCGTCCTCGTTGTCGCCGCTGTAGCCTATGAACCTGGTCTTGCCCTGGCGCCGAGCGCGCTCGACCGCCTCGATCACGTCGCCCCGCTCGAGCTCTTCGATACTGCACGAGTGAAGCTGCAGGAGGTCCACGTGGTCGGTGCGCAGCCTGCGGAGGCTCCGGTCGACGCTGGCGGCGATCGTCTCGGGCGCCCAGTCCTCTCCGTCCAGTCCCTCGCTGTGTCCGCACTTGGTCGCGAGGAAGTACTCGTCACGCCGTCCGGAGACGGTCTCGCCGATCAGCTGCTCGTTCCTGCTATAGCATTCCGCGGTGTCGAGAAAGTTGATGCCCTCGTCCAGGGCGGTGCCGAGGACCCGGCCGACGAGGTCCGCGGTGTTCTGCTCCGGGTGTCTGTGAAACTCCGAGCCGCCAAAGCCCAGACGGCTTACTCTGAGGCCAGTCCGGCCCAGGTCTACCATGTGCATCTGTGAACAACCTCCCCTGACTGTACCGCGCGAAACCCGGACACCTAGTATCGGGGCTGAGTCCAGGCCGAGAGCTCGGCCCTGAACTCGGGCGTCATGCCCATGGCCCTGGCCTCGATCGCGTTGTCGATCTGCTTCGTAGTCCGCGCGCCGACCAAGACGGTGGAGACGGCCGCGTGCGTCATCACCCACGCCATTGCCAGCCTGACCTGCGGCACGCCAAGCTCCCGCGCCTTGGCGGCCAGCTTCTCCAGCAGCCCGAAGTTGTGCTCGGTGAAGTAGATGTCGGCGTGCGCGGGCATTATATGGTACCTGGAGCCCGTGGGAAAGTTCCGGTCGGAGGTGTACTTGCCGGTCAGGAAACCCGCTCCCAACGGGCTGAATGCCGTGACGCCCAGGCCCTCCGTCTCGCAGAGCGGCAGTGCCGCGCGCTCCGTGTCCGGCCACGCCAGGCTGTAAGCGGTCTGGAGCACGCCGTACCTGCGATAGCCGCCCGCGTCGCTGGCGTCCAGGGCCTCCCTGATCTGCGCGGCGGAGTGGTTCGAGCAGCCCGTGACGCCCACGCGGCCGGCGTCGACCTCCGCCGACAGCGCCTCGACCGTCTCGGCGACGGGGACGGCGGGGTCCGGGCTGTGGAGCAGGTAGATGTCGACGAAGTCGGTGTCGAGGCGGCCCAGGCTCCCGGAGAGCGCCCGGGGGATGTTGTCCGCGCCGGCGCCGGAGTTGAACTTGCTCATGACGGTGATCTCGTCGCGGCAGCCGTTCTTGCGCATCCACGTGCCAATGATGCGCTCCGAAGACCCCTTCTCCAAGGAGGCCTCGCGCACGTCGTCCGTGCCGTAGACCCGCTTGCGGGTCGCGTAGGACTCACCGCCGCCGTACGCCTCGCCTGTATCGAACAGCGTAATTCCCCGCTCGACGGCGTAGTCCATGAGCCGGTTGGAGGACTCCTCGTCGATCTCCCGACCCCAGTTCCCACAACCGAGACCGATCTCGCTGACCTCGATGCCTGTGGCGCCCAGCGGCCGTGATCGTACTCGACCTTCGATCATCGTCGTAACTCCTTACACACGGCGGCGGACCGCAGACTCAAGGCGAAGTGACAGTCGAGAGAACATGCCTCGCCGGGGGAAACTCGGCTACACGGTTAACTGAGCTTATCACACCGTCGGCCGCGTCAGTCCTGCGAGATGGCCGCCGGCGGCGGCGCCGGCCGCGCCGTCTGTCGACGCCGGTTTTTCCTGCTAAACTGAGGCTCGGGTGGGTCATCCGATCCGCAGGCGAAGGGAGAACGTAATGGTGCGGACTATAGTAGTGGGAACAACCGACGGACTTCATCGCCTCGGCGCCGGGTCGGGAGTCGAGTTGGCCGGCCGGGAGGTCAAGTCCGTTGCCAAGCGGGCTCTCGACTGGTGGGCCGCCGTCGACGAAGCCGAGGTATGGCGCTCCTCCCACGGAGGCGAGTGGGAACACGTGGCAACGCTAGACGGCCTCGGCGTCACCTGCCTGCTGCCGTTCTCCGGAGGAGCCTTCGTCGGCACCTCCGAAGCGCACCTGTTCGCCCTGCACGACGACCGGCTGGAGCGGGTGGAGTCGTTCGAGAAGGTGACCGGGCGCTCCGATTGGGGCACCCCGTGGGGCGGCCCGCCGGACGTGAGGTCGATGTCCGCGGGCGAGGCGGGCACGGCGTACGTCAACGTCCACGTCGGCGGGATACTCCGGTCGGAGGACCGCGGCAAGTCATGGGAGCCGACCATAGAGATCGACGCCGACGTTCACCAGGTGCTGTTCGACCGCGGCTCGGGCCTGCTGCTGGCAGCCTGCGCGAATGGGCTGGCCGACAGCGGTGACGACGGCGACTCGTGGATCTTCGAGACCGAGGGGCTCCACGGGCCCTACCTGCGGGCCGTCGCCGTCGCGGACGAGACGGTCCTCGTCTCGGCGTCGACCGGCCCGAGCACAGACCAGGCGGCGGTCTACAGGCGGCCGATCTTCGGCGACCAGCCGTTCGTCATGTGCGAGGACGGCCTGCCGGGCTGGTTCGGGAACAACATCGACACCGCCTGCTTGGCCGCAACCGGCCAGGAGGCGGCCTTCGGCACGTCGGACGGCCGCGTCTTCGCGTCGAGCGACGAGGGCGAGACGTGGGCCGCTATTGCCGAGGGACTGCCCGGCGTCCGGTGTGTTGCGCTCGGCTGATTCGATGGCGTACGACACCGTCATCGTCGGCGCCGGGTCCGCGGGCGCCATTCTCGCCACGCGGCTGACCGAAGACCCGGCACGCCAGGTCCTCCTGATCGAGGCCGGCCACGACTACCCGGACTACGACTCGATCCCGCCCTACGTCAAGTACGGCTACGGCCCGAACCGGGACAAGAGCCGCGCCTGGCCGCCCGCCGACCTTTGGTACTTCGTGGCGCAACGCGGCCCGGAGCAGCCGCCCATGCTGGTGCCGCGCGGCAAGGTCACCGGCGGTTCGTCGGCGGTCAACGCCCAGATCTTCCTGCGCGGCGTAACCGACGACTACGATACCTGGGCCGCGATGGGCAACGACGAGTGGGGCTTCCAGAAGCTGCTGCCGTACTTCCGACGTATCGAGACGGACACCGACTTCTCGGGCGACTTCCACGGAAGCGACGGCCCCATCCCAGTGCGCCGCTTCAAGGACCACGAGCTGAACGCGGACCAGCGGGCCTTCTACGAGGCCTGCCGCGCCAGCGGGTTCCCGGACTGCCCCGACCACAACGAGCCCGGCTCCACAGGCGTTGGCCCAACGCCGCTGAACAACCCCGGCGGCGTTCGCGTCAGCACGGCGATGGCGTATCTGAGCCAGTCGCGCGACCGTCCCAACCTGGCGATCCAGCCGGACGCCCTCGCCCGTCGAGTCGTCTTCGACGGACCGACCGCCGTGGGCGTGGAATTCGAGGCCGACGGACGGACCGAGACGGCGTACGCGGACGAGATAGTCCTGTCCGCGGGCGCCATCGGGTCGCCGCATCTGCTGCTGCTGTCCGGCGTCGGCCCCGCCCGGGAGCTGGAGGACGCGGGCGTGTCCGTCACGCACGACCTGCCCGGGGTGGGCAAGAACCTGAGAGACCATCCTCAGGTACCCCTGCTGTGGCGAACGCGGGAAGGATTCGAGCAGGACGGAGACGCGCCCGGCATTCAGATGACGCTGCGTTACACGGCGACCGGCTCGCACCTCGAGAACGACATGCTGCTGCACCCGGCGTCGCGCATGCCACTGCACGTCGCCGGACGCACGGCCATCTGGGGACCCAACGCGAACGCGGAAATAGGCTTCGGCATCGTCGACTGCCTCGACCTGGCTGTCGGCGCCGGAGAGCTGCGGCTCAGGGGCCCGAACCCGCGCATCCAACCCTTCCTCGACTACAACTACCTCCAGGAGAAGTTCGACGTAGACCGGATGCGGGAGGGCGTCTTCATCAGCATCGAGCTGGCCGAGCACCCGGCCTTCGCGGACATCGTCGCAGACCTCGTCGAGCCCACCGTGGCGGACCTGACATCCGACGCCGCGCTCGACGACTGGATGAGGCGGCAGGTGCGGACCAGCCACCACGTCTCGGCCACCTGCAAGATGGGGCCGTCGTCCGACCCGATGGCGGTCGTAGACCAGTACGGCCGCGTCCACGGTCTGGAACGCCTGCGCGTCGCGGACGCGTCGATAATGCCCAACTGCATCCGCGCGAACACGAACGTGACCTCGCTCGCCATCGGGGAGCGAATCGCCGATTTCATGCGCTAGGCACTTTTTCGAGGCAGGGATGCAGATAGGGCTCAGATAGGCGGCTTGACGCCCGGGAAACCGTGCCGGTAGACTGCCGGCGAGGTCACTGATGAAGAATACCCCCGTGCTGCGCACCTGGCGACCGTACGGCATCGCCTTTACTGGAATCCCCTCGATTCTATTCTGGGGCCAAGCTGCCAGAGCATTGATCACCGGGGATATCCTAGTGACTGTAGATGACTATGAGGCGAACGCCGAGGCCGTGTTCCACATCTATGCCCTGCTTGGGTCGTTTGCTATGGCAGGACTCATAGCGATTGCGCTGCCCTGGCTATGGCTATGGCTATGGCTTCGGCCGAAGTCGTTTTAAGTTTGCCGCTTTGGGGCCAGAGATGGAGAAACTGCGCACAGGGCTGGCAGATGATTCAGAGCTAGCGCGTCATTTCCCAGCCCCCGCCGACCTCCAAGCAGCTAACAGAATCCGCATCCGAGCAATGCGTCGCAAGCTGACCAAGTTGGGGATTGATCGCCCAGAGGGCAGGGTTGAGCCCACTTGGCGCACTTTCCTGTCTGAGATGTGCGTTCTAGCTGAGCAAAGAAACCTTCGTGCGGCACAGGATCGCATAGTGGCAAAGGTCGGGCCGGAGGATGTAGAGCATGCCTAGCGTCTAGGGATACTCTGAATAACCCATCAGCACGGCTTAATTTCCTATGTGTGGATCTGCAGTCCACAGACTTATTCAGACCATCCCTAGCGCCGGTGGAGATTGACCATCAGCCCGTGTACGGGTAGGATGCCGGAGATCAGAAAAGCCCCGCTGGAACGGGGCTCTCCTTTGCGAGATGGAAAGGTCGAAACACCCCGCAAGCTCGGCCACATCCCGGTATGCTGGCTGCTGCCACTATCTGTCGCCCCTAATGAAACAGCGATCTTGCAGCGCGAATGGCCGGCCAACTGGCAGCCGATCAGATAGTCATCCTTCAAATTCTCTCCGATCAGCGGAGCGAGTTCGCAGCGACCAAACTAGACATGGCGGACCTGGGCCGACAGGTCGACAACGTGAGCAGCAAGCTCAACTGGATCGTCGGGCTTTCATTGGTGATTGTGACGCTGCTCATCGCCACGTAGGGGTTTCAGGCATTTTTCACTTGGCGTTTGACGAGCTCCCTGATCGACATGGCGGCGCGGTGACGTTCAGGATTCCCAATCTGCCCCTTTTGGTCGAGGGTTAGCGCGGGACGATGACCGTCACGGAAGTCGCCCTGATCACCATCGGCGGAGTAACCTTAGTCGCCGTCCTCGCAGGGCTGGCTCTACAGCTACGCAGTTACTGGCTCGACCGAGCGCGCCGCCAAGTCCTACGGATCGTTCACCTGCATCTTGAAGTTGATGAGGACTTGCAGGCCGGCAACCTTGATTCTGTCGTAAAAAGTCGTGGTTAAGGGTTGTGGGATTGAAGATAATAGGTGCTGGAGAAGGTGGAGGAGAGAAGACTCAGGAGCAGGAGTAGTCAGTCGATGTTTCGAACGAGAGAGCCTCAAGAGAGCTTATGGCAGTCGGAGTTTCTGATCACGCCGAGGAAGGCAAGGCTGATGCGGAGGAGTTGGGCGCAGGTGTTTCGGAAGGAGGCTCTGCCGCTGATAGACGAGGAGCGGTTCGCTGAGATGTACAGCGCGGACATGGGCAGGCCCAACCGCGCGGTGCAGACGGTGCTCGGGGTGCTGGTGCTCAAGGAGATGTTCGATCTGACGGACATCGAGGCCCTGGAGGAGTTGGAGTTCAACCTGCTGTGGCATCACGCGCTGGGGTTGGAGATGGAGGAGGCACACCTTGCGCAAAAGACGCTGCACAACTTTCGCGTGCGGTTGATGGAGCACGACGGGGGGCGGTTGGCGTTCTGCGAGACGACGGACCGGATGATCGAGGCTCTGGGTCTTCGTACAGGCAAGCAGCGCGTTGACTCTACGCACATCATGAGCAACATCGCGGTGTTGACGCGGTTGGGGCTGTTCTGCGAGACGATCCGGGTGTTTCTGCTGGCGGTGAGCCGTGAGCACCCTGGCTTGGGAGAAGGGATTGGGTATGGTCTGGCCCAGCGGTACCTGAAGGAGACCGCAGAAGCAACCCGATACGAGGACGCGCGTTCGGAAGAGGGGCGTCGCCGGCTGTCGGTGTGCGCGCGCGACGTGTACCGGCTGGTCGATCGGTTCCGCGGGACGGCGGTGGCGCAGATGGACGAGTACGGGCTGTTGGAGCGACTGTTGCGCGAGCAGTGCCACGTGGGTGGTCACAGGGACGGTCGTCCCGGAGCGGATGACGACGATGCGGCAGAGGGGAAGGTGCCGATAGCGCTGAGGGAGCCGAGGGAGGTGCGGTCGGACTCGCTGCAGACACCGCACGACCCTGCGGTGACCTACAGCGGACACAAGGGGAAGGGATACGAGGTGCAGGTGGCCGAGACGTGTGAGAGCGACAACGCCGTTCAGATGATCACGCACGTGGAGGTCACGCCATCGAGCGGCAGCGACTCTGTGGTGACGACGCGGGTGATCGACGAGTTGAGTGAGCGGGGGATAGGTCCTTCGGAGCTGTGGGCGGACACGTCGTATGGTTCTGGCCGGAACGGATGGGAGGCGGAGCGCAGGGGTACGGAGCTGGTGAGCCCGGTCGGTGGCCGGTCGCACAAGGAACCCGACGGAGGTGGTGATGAGCCGGTCAGACTGACTGCTGCTGACTTTGACATCGACGTTATGGCGACGAGGAGTGCGGTGTGTCCCGCGGGACATGGGGCGGTGGCGGAGTACGAGGATGAGGATGCGCCTGAGCGGGTGGAGATACACTTCGCCCGGGCGGTGTGTGAGCCCTGCGCGCTGCGTGCCCGGTGCCCTGTGAGATGGCGCAGTCGCCCTGAGCTTGGGGGAGAGTGGTCACGGGGTGGAGCCTACGTGCTGAGTGCGGACCTGGCGAGGATGAACATCGCACGGAGGCGTGCGGCAGAGTCAGACGGACAGTGGCGCAAACGGTACGGGCTGCGTGCGGGGATAGAGGGGACGAACTCGGAGATGAAACGGCGCCATGGTCTGGGCCGCTTACGGGTACGTGGCGGCGAGAGGGTCCGGCTCGCCGTCTACCTCAAGGCCCTGGCGTGCAACGTCAAGCGGATGGTCGGGGCACGACTGATCGAGATGGACGAGACGTTGGCCCGGCCGGCTGCCCTGGCCACTGTCCCCGCCGCTGCATGACCTTGCGGGTGACGCTGCCAACCCGGTAATCCCTACCCGGACGGCGTAGGTCGCACCACAACGACCTCTTCGGCCACTACACAACCCCCAACCGGAACATCCAACCCCTCCACACCTAACCGTCCTCACTCCCCAGTACCAACCCGAAAGCCCCTTGTTACGAGGAAATCAACCTTGAACTTACCTGCCACCATGCCCTTGCGATGTTTAACTACAACTATGTGAGAGTCGAGGCGCCGGGGGTACTAGGGGGGGTCACAAGATGCGGTCTGCTAATCCGCTCAGTCACGTCACACCCCGCAACAATCGAAGAGTGGAGAACACGGCCTAGGACCAGTATGATGGCCTACACCGCCAAAAGCATGCTTGCCTATGACGAGGTGGTGCTCCGCGACCAGTGTGCTGAATGCTGGCAGCCAGTTGCGATGCCCGCGCATTCTCTGGCTGAAGACCAGAGAGACTGCGAGTTTCCGGCTCTGGATGAGGTTAAACCCCTACCCCAGACAGGCGACCTCGCCGTGCAACTCAGGAACCTGCTCGACGAGTTGGGCACCCCCGTGATCGAGTGCCCACCAGAAAACAGAGAGGATGACAACTAGGGATGCTCTGAACAACCGGCTTCAGGCTGGGCCGAGTTGACCGAAGTGGTTTTGGGGGCGTTGAATTGCCTCATGGCGCCGTGGTGGGGGTTATTCTCGGCCTACAAACGGCCCTGACAGGGCGTTTCGCCGCCGTTAGGCCTGATTTTGGGCGCACTTATACAAGGCTTCACGCCGCCAGGTACTGTTCGGCCCTCATCAAGTTGGCAAACCCAAACAGCGTCATCAGCCGCTGCGTGTTCTTGGACAGACCCCTGTAGCGGACCTTGGCGTAGCCGAAGTGCCGCTTGATGTACAGGAACGGATGCTCCACCTTAGCTCTGACCGACGCTTTGCGCTTCTCTGACACCGCCTCAGGACTCTCAGGCTCCAGCTTCCGACGCTGGCCGGGCCTCATCGCCACCTGCCACTCCACATCCAAGCCCTGGTTGCCCGGCCTCTTGTCAACTCCCTGATACCCAGCATCTCCCCACACCTGAGACTCCCCACCGTGCAGCAACCGGGGCAACTCAGTCAGGTCATGCACGTTCGCAGATGTCGTGGTCATGCTGTGCACCACTCCCGTCTGCGAGTCTACACCGATGTGGACCTTCATCCCGAAGTGCCACTCGTTACCCTTCTTCGTCTGGTGCATCTCGGGGTCGCGCTCTTTAGCCCGATTCTTCGTCGATGAGGGCGCCGCTATGATGCTCGCGTCCACTATCGTCCCCTCCTGAAGACGGAGACCCTTGGACTCCAGATAGCGGTTGATCTCCTCGAACAGACCCGCGCCCAACTCATGCTCTTCCAGCAGGTGGCGGAAGTTCAGAATCGTCGTCTCGTCCGGCAGCGGCCCAGACAGTCTCAGCGTAATTGATTAGCGGTTTAGTGGCCCGTAGAGGGGTTGCGGCGAGCGCTGGGTGCTGGTTTAGACTTTGGCTATGTGCAGTTCCCCAAGCTTGTCCCCCTCTGAACGGGATCAGTTTATCGCGTTGGTGACGCGGCTTCAAGAGCAGAACGCGCGGTTGACGGCAGCCAACGAAGAGTTGCATAAGGAACTCGCCGAGGCCAAGCGAGCGGGAAAGCGACAGGCTGCGCCGTTCTCCAAGGGCAGGCGCAGCAGCAAGCCCAAGCGTCCTGGCCGCAAGCCGGGTACGGGGCAGTTCATCTACCGCAAGCCGCCGTCTGCCGATGAGGTGACCGAGCCGGTTGTAGCAGTGCCAGTGTTGGGGGACACCTGCCCCGGATGTGGAGGCGTCCTCGAACATGAGGGAGTGCGGCTTGCCTACGTGACCGACCTTCCACCGGTCCCACGTCCCCAGGTAACGGCGTATCGTGTGCAGGTATGCCGGTGCCGGTCGTGCGGCAAGGCTGTGCGAGGGCGTCATCCGGACATAGCGCCTGACCAGTACGGGGCCAGCGCCCACCGAGTGGGGAAGCGGCTGATGGCGGCGGCCCACGTGCTCCACTATGGGGTGGGCGTTCCGGTACGGAAGGTTCCTGCCGTTCTCAGAGCGCTGACTGGTGTGAGAGTGAGCCAGGGAGCGATCAGCCAGGACGCGCTGCGTCGTGCCAAGGGTGCGGTGGGTGATGCCTACCGCAAGTTGCGGACATCGGTGCGGGCGAGTCCGTTCGTCCACACCGACGACACGGGCTGGCGAGTGGGAGGCGAGCGAGCGTTTCTGATGGCGTTCGAGACGGATGAGGCTGCGGTGTATCAAGTCCGTGCTCGTCACCGGAACGAAGAGGTGCGGGAGGTGGTCCCCTCGGACTATGGAGGGGTGATGGTGACTGATCGGGGCCGCAGCTACGACGCCCAGGCGCTGTCCGAGGTGAGGCAGCAGAAGTGTCTGGCGCACGTGTTGCGCTCGGTCAGCGAGGTGGTCCAGACCAAGACAGGGAGGGGACGCAGCTTCGGCAAGAGTCTGAGTGCGCTTTTGCGAGAAGCGATGGACCTGTGGAGGGCATATCACCGAGGAGAGGCTGAGAACTTTGCGGTCCAGGCCGAACGGTTGAAGCAACAGCTGAGCTATCATCTCCGCGACCGCCCGATGGCTGATGCGGACAACTTGAGGCTGCAGAACGAGTTGGGCTGGCACGACGACCGGGGCAACCTGCTGCGCTTCCTGGACGATCCGGGCATTGAGCCGACCAACAACCGTGCTGAACGAGCGCTCCGCCCGGCAGTGATCGCGCGGAAGGTATCGCACTGCTCCAAGACGGTGGAGGGGGCCGATGCGTTCTCAGCCTTCACCAGCGTAATCAGGACGTTGGAGCGCAATGGAGGCGACCAGCCTGTCGTGGACCGGCTCTGCGCTGTGTTCAGCGGCACTCCCATCTACTCCCCTTCACTCTGAACACCCTTCCCTTCCATCCGCTAATCAATTACGTCTCAGCCCTACGAACCGCCTCACCGATTCGACCTCGTAGAGCATGTCCTCCATCCCAGGGTCGCTCAGGTTGTAGAACAACTGCACGCAGTGTATCCGTAGCATCGCCGACAACTCGTAGGGACGCCGACCTCGGCCAGCCTTGGGATAGAACGGTCGAATGCGCTCTTCCAACTCTTCCCACGGGATCAGTCCATCCATGCGCTCAAGGAACTTCTCCCGCCGAGTCTTTCGCTTCTTGCTCTCGTAGTCCAAGTCCGCAAACGTCGGCTGGTTCATTGCCTCTCCTCCCCCGTCTTCAGGCCTTGGCCCTATGTTACTATCCCGCAAACCACCGGGACTTATTCAGAGCATCCCTAACCCTCTACGGTCCCGTCACGGAGGCTAGGACGGCAACTTCTTCTGCTTGGCACGATTGGGCAGGAACTTGGACTCCGAGAGAACCCGCTGGCCTGTCTTCCGCTCTAGGGCCTTGTGCGCGTCCCCTGCGACTTTGCCGCCGTCTTTGGCAGCGTGTTTATTCGCAACAAATCCTTGGGCGTCGGTGGCGTTCGTCTGTCCGGAGCGCTACCTCTGGGATGATGCTGGCCATCCAGAGCACGTTCCAGACCAGCTCCGAGGCCGTGGGTAGGACACCGTAGCAGTCCATTGGTTCAGAACACCCCCTGCCATTTTGCACCGCCAACATTTCGGGGCGGTCTCACACGCTCTGACTCAACCCTGCGCCGCGAAGCTGTATCTGAAACCCGCCGTTTGGAACGGTTGCTCGCGACTTTGCACTTGGCTCTTCTCTAATGCGCCCGGCCAATTAGAACGTCTGTCGGGTAGTTATGTCCCTCCCTCTTTTTCGCACAACCGGTTTCGTCGACTCGCACTGTGGTATATTTTGCGTCGACAGTGGGAGCACGTGACGGAGGTCGAGATATGGCACGGACCGACTTGGCGCTCGTCGCCCACCTGATGCGCCGCGCCGGGTTCGGCGCCTCCCGCGCCGAGCTCGAACGGCTGGCCGAAAAGGACTACGCCGAGATCGTCGAGGACCTGCTTCACCCCGAGCGGTTCCCCGATTTCCCCGAGGACATCCTCAGGCGGTACAACGACGGCGAGGCGATCGACGTCTGGGCGAGCCGCTGGATATTTCGCATGGTCAACAGCCCGCGTCAGCTCCAGGAGAAGACGGCGCTGTTCTGGCACCATGTCTTCGCGACCGCCTGGTACAAGGGCGAGCACACGGTGTCGATGTTCCAGCAGATCGATATGCTCAGGCGCGTCGGCCTGTCCAACACCAGGACAATCCTCATCGAGCTTTCCAAGAACCCGGCGATGATCTTCTGGCTCGACAACAACGAGAACCACAAGGACGAGCCCAACGAGAACTACGGCCGCGAGCTGCTGGAGCTGTTCTCGATGGGCGTCGGCAACTACACCGAGCAGGACATCAAGCAGGCGGCCCGGGCGTTCACGGGCTGGACCTTCACGCAGCCCATACCGCTGTACCCGTACGGTCACCACACCCCGTCGTTCGTCTACAACGACGACGACCACGACCACAGCGTCAAGACGTTCCTGGGCGAGACGGGCCGATTCAACGGCGAGGATATCGTCGACATCATAGTCCGGCAGCCGGCGGCGGCCAGATTCATCGCCCGGCACCTGTACAACTTCTTCGTGGCCGACGAGCCGCAGGTGCCCGCGTGGGACACCGTCCCGCCGCAGGACCCCGACGCGATCAAAGCGCTCGAGGACGCCTACTTCGAGTCGGGCGGAGACATTCGCTCCGTGCTCCGGGTGCTGTTCAACTCCGACTTCTTCAGGAACGCGCGCCAGATGCGGGTGAAGTCCCCGGTAGAGCTCGTTGCCAGCACGGTCAAGCTGGCCGGCACTCACCGCTTCCCAGATACCACCCTCACCTCGCTGGCCGACGCGAGCGCCGTCATGGGCCAGCACCTGCTCAACCCGCCCACCGTCGAGGGCTGGCACACGGGCAAGGAGTGGATCGACGGCGGCACCCTGAACGACCGGGTCAACTTCGCCGTGGACCACATAGCCGACCTGGACAATCCCGGGGTGCAGGACGTTATCGCCGGACTTCGCACCAACGGCGACACGGTTCCACCGGAGGAGTTCGTCGACCGGGTGCTGGAGCTGACCGGCCCGATCGAAGCAGGAGAGGAGACCCGCGACGGCCTGATGGAATACGCGGAGTCCTGCGGAGAGCTGACTTTCCGGAACGCGGAGGAGACCGCGGAGAGCACCGCGCGAGTAGGCCGGATGCTACAGCTCGTGGTCGCCTCGCGGGAGTTCCAGTTCGCCTAGCTTTCGGCCCTCAGACCCTTTGGAGGTCACAAAGATGAAAGGCAACGGCAAACCACCGGTCCTGGTGGTCGTTCAGCTCTCGGGCGGGAACGACTTCATGAACACCCTGGTCCCCTACACCAACCCGATCTACTACGACAGCCGCACCAAGATCGTCATCCCTCAGGACGAGGTGCTTCCCATAGACGACACCCTCGGGTTCCACCCGAGCTGCGGGCCGCTGAAGGAGATGTACGACGCGGGCGACGTCGCGGTGATTCAGGGCATCGGATACCCGAACTCGAGCCGCTCGCACTTTCGGGCGATGGATATCTGGCACACCTGCGAGCCGATAGAGGTCGGCACCGAGGGCTGGCTCGGACGGGCGATACGCGAGATCGACCCCGGTAAGCAAAACGTGCTGACCGGCGTCAACTTCGGCAAGGGGCTGCCCCGCGCCATGGCGGCGCCGGGCGTGCCCGTGAGCTCGATCGGCAACCTGGACAACTACGGCCTGATGACCGGCATCGGCGAGGACGACCAGAGGATGCAGGCGCTGGACATATTCAAGCGAATGTACGGCCCCGCCGTCGGCTCAGGGCCGGTGATGGAGTACCTGGCCCAGACCGGCTCCGACGTTCTGAAGGGCGCCGACGCACTGAAACGGGCGCCCGCGAGCTACTCGTCAGACGTGGAGTACGCCGACAACGCGATCGCCCAGAGCCTGCGCAACGTCGCCAGGGTGCATCTGGCCGACCTCGGCACGCGCATCTTCTACACGGCGCAGGGCGGTTACGACACCCACTCCAACGAGATGCCGACCCACCCCAAGCTGCTGTCCGACCTGTCGGGCGCCATCTCCGACTTCTTCGCCGACCTCAGAGACCACGACGCATCCGACAACGTGGCGATGCTGGTGTTCACCGAGTTCGGCCGCCGGATGAAGGACAACGGCTCGGGCACCGACCACGGCTCCGGCGGCGGCGCGTTCATCATAGGAGACCGTGTCGACGGCAGACTCTACGCCGAGTACCCGTCGCTGCATCCCAGCGACTGGGAGAACGGCGAGGACCTGAAGCACACCATCGACTTCCGCGGCGTCTACGGCACACTCCTGGAGCAGTGGCTCGGCGTGGAGGCCGCACCGATCGTCGGCGGCGACTTCGAGCAGATAGCACCCTTCGCGGCTTAGGCAATGGCCAGACCCTACGCACTGCTCAGAGCGGGACTACCCTACCTCAAGACGCTGGGCATGCGTCGGTGGACGAACTATCCCGCCGATGTGGCGGTGGGCGGCGACGAAACGATCTACGTACTCTGCCGCGCGTCCGGCGCGCCGTCGATCAGAAAGCTGGCCTGGGAAGACGAGGACCTCGGGGCGATAGGCAGCGCGGGCACCGGCGACGGCCAGTTCAGGTGGCCCGCCACGATGCTCATGGACGACGACGGCAACCTCGTCGTCTCGGACGAGGAGCTGCACCGCATCACCACCATCACGACGGACGGCGAGTTCGTCGGCAAGTGGGGCGAGCACGGCAGCGGCGAAGGGCAACTCGACCACCCGTCCGGGATAGCCTTCGACCCGGAGGGGAACGTATACGTCTCGGACACCATGAACCACCGCGTGCAGCGGTTCTCGCGGGACGGGTCCTTCATCCTCTCGTTCGGCTGCCACGGCTCGGGCATGGGCGAGCTAGACATGCCGTGGGGCATCGCCGTCGATGAGCTGGGCGACGTCTATGTGGCCGATTGGCGCAACGACCGGGTCCAAAAGTTCACCGCAGAGGGGGACTTCATCTTCTCCCTGGGCCGCACCGGCAGCGGGGACGGCGAGTTCGACCACCCGGCCGGGGTCGAGGTGGACTCCCACGGAGACATCTACGTCGCCGACTCCGGCAACAACCGGGTGCAGATGTTCAACTCCGACGGGCTGTATCTGGAGAAGATCATCGGCGACGCGTCGCTGTCACGGTCGGGCCGCGAATATCTGCTCTCGAACGCCAAGCCGATGCGCCTGCGGGAGATGACGAGCCTGGAGCCGCAGAAGCGGCTCAGGGACCCCAAGACGGTGCGCGTCGACGATCGCGGCCGCATCTTCATCCCGGACTACGGCTCCTACCGCGTGCAGGTCTACCAGAAGGACGCGGTGCCGCTCAGCGAAGCCGACATCATCCCACCGCTCAGGTCCCCTACCCTCGACGTAACGTAGCCCAAGGCGCACGGCCGCTCCCCCTCCGACGCCGCGTACCCTCGGACTACGTATGGGACTACACTGAGGGCGTCTCCCAGAGGAGGCGTACGGGGACGGCGTGCAGGCGGTCACCGAAGCTGACGCTCGTCATGCCGTCGTAGAGCACGGCCCCGCCTGCAAATTGCGCTCCGCAAACATCCCTGAGCTTGCGGAGACCGCGAAAGTCCGCCTGCGTGACCGTCGCGCCCGCCTTGACCTCGACTCCGGCTACGAGGCCGCCCTGCTCCATGACGATGTCGACCTCGACCTGGTCCTTGTCTCGATAGTGGAAGAATTCCACCTGCCCGCCGTACCAGCTAGCCTGCCGGCGCAGCTCCTGGAAGACGAACGTTTCGAGGAGCTGTCCCAGCAGCGGACGGTTCGCGAGGAGCGCCCGCACGGACACGCCAAGCAGCGCGCACGCCAATCCCGTATCGCCGACGTGGACCTTCGGGGTCTTGACGAGGCGTTTCCCTCGATTGTTGTACCACGGCGGCAGCGTCTCCAAGAGGTACACTCGCTCCATGAGCGCGACGTAACCGCCGATCGTCGGCCGGCTAAGCTGGAACGGCCCCGACAGGTGGCTCAGGTTGAACAGACGCGCGGTCTGCGTCGCCGCCATGGCGAGAAGCCTCGGCAGTACGTCCAGGCCGCTGATGCGGGACAGGGCGCCGATGTCCCGCTGCACCTGAGCGTCGATGTAGTTCCGGTACCAGTTGGCGCGCCTGCGACCTGCGGGCCGGGCAAGGGCGGGCGGGTATCCTCCCGAAACGATCCGCTCGGCCAGCTCCGTCCCCAGACGCTCAACCTGCCGGACCGGCAGGTCATCCCCGAACAGGGCGTCGATGAAGCCGGCGGCGGGGGGGCGGCTCGCCTCCAGCTCGCACTGCGCCAGCGGGTGCAGTCGAATCGTCTCCATGCGGCCGGCCAGGGAGTCCTGCACGGTAGGGACAGCCAGTACGTTTGTCGAGCCGGTGAGGACGAACCTGCCCGGAGTCCGCCGCCGGTCGACTTCGAGCTTCAAGGCCGTGAAGAGCTGCTGTACGCGCTGCACCTCGTCCAGAATGACACGCTGCGGAAGATCGGCTACGAAGCCCATGGGGTCGGCCGCGGCCCCGGCGCGGACGACGTCGTCGTCGAAACTGAGGTACCTGTAACCCCCGCTCGCGGGCCCGCTCGACGCGGATCGGCCCGGGAGGAGTTGAGGCGCGCACGCCATCTGCGCAAACGTCGTCTTCCCGCACTGGCGCGGACCCTGGATCAGGACGACGGGGGAGTCCTCCAGCGCCTCGGCAAACCGCGATTCGACGAACCGCCGATGGAGTTCGTTTGGGGGCATCGTCCAATTGTAAGCCTGATATACGTCCATTTGCAAGGTTTTATGTCGTCTGACTGCAAGGTTATGGCGCGTCCAACTGCAAGGTTCAGGGTCGTCCAAGTGAAAGATTGGGGGTCGGCCAATTGCAACCGGCGCAACCACCTCAGAGATCCAGGCCGGCCCGCGTGGTATTATTCGCGGCGAATCCCAGTCAGGGGCAGCGTGCGTGTCCGAACCATCCGCGGCCGTAGAGCGCGTCGAGGCGCTCAGGGCCGAGATCAACCGTCACAACCATCTCTACTTCGCACTCGACCAGCCGGAGATCGGCGACGCCCAGTACGACGACCTGATGCGCGAGCTCCGCGGGCTGGAAGAGCAACACCCCGACCTCGTCGCCCCCGACTCGCCGACGCAGCGAGTGGGCTCCGAGCCCGCCGAGGGTTTCGCCGAGGCCAGACACCCGACGCCACTTCTCAGCCTGGGCAACGCGTTCGACGACGACGCGCTCATGGCCTGGTACCGCCGCGTCGCGGACCTGATCGAGAGCACCGACTTCGAGCTGGTATGCGAGCTCAAGTTCGACGGCCTGGCGGTGGCACTCACATACGAGGACGGCGTCCTGGTGCGCGGCGCAACCCGGGGCAACGGCACGGTCGGCGAAGACGTGACCCACAACCTCAGGACGATCAGAAGCGTACCGCTGCGCGTACTCGGAGACGCCCCCGAGCGGTTCGAGGTCAGAGGCGAGGTGCTGTTCCCGAAGTCGGCGTTCCAGCGGTTCAACGAGGAGCGCGTAGCCGAAGGTCTGCCGCCGTATGCCAATCCCCGCAATACGGCCGCGGGATCGGTCCGGCAGCTGGACCCGAAGATAACGGCCGCGCGGCCACTGGACATCTTCGTGTACAGCCTCGGCTACTCGGACGGGGGCGTGCGCGACAACCACTGGGACACGCTGCGCCTTCTGGGCGGTCTCGGCTTCAAGATCAGCCCGCATAACCGGCTGGTCCGCACGCCGGAAGAGGCGATCGAATACTACCGGGAGTGGCGGGAAAAGGCGGAGGAACTCGATTACGGCTCCGACGGCGTCGTGGTCAAGGTCAACCAGTTCAACCTACAGCGGCACGTGGGCGTCGTCGGGCGGGAGCCCCGATGGGCCATCGCGTACAAGTTCCCGGCCACGCAGGCGGTCACGCAGCTCCTGGACATCCACGTAAACGTCGGCCGGACCGGGTCGATCAACCCGTACGCGGTACTAGAGCCGGTCGACGTGGGCGGCGCGACGGTCAGGCAGGCCACGCTGCACAACGAGGACTACATCAGGGCCAAGGACCTGCGTATCGACGACTGGGTCGTCGTAGAGCGGGCCGGCGAGGTGATCCCGCAGGTCGTCAGCGTCATAACGGGCCGCCGCACCGGCTGCGAGCGCGAGTTCGAAATGCCGGAGGACTGCCCGTCATGCGACCAGCCCGTATCTCGTCCCGAGGGCGAGGCGATGTCGCTGTGCGTCAACTCGAAGTGCCCTGCGCAGCTAGTCCGGCTGCTCGAGCACTTCGTCGGCAGGGGCGCGATGGACATCGAGGGACTCGGCGTCAAGCAGACCACGGTCCTGCTCCAGCAGGGACTGATCGGCGACGTGGCCGACATCTACACCCTGGAGAAGGACGAACTGCTGGAGCTCGAACGCATGGGTGAGAAGAGCGTCGCCAACCTGCTGGCCGCCGTCGAGTCAAGCAAAGACCGGCCGCTGGCGCGTCTGCTCGTGGCCCTGGGGATCAGCCACGTCGGGTCCGAAGCCGCGAAGCTGCTGGCCGCCAACTTCGCGTCGATGGACGCGCTGATGGAGGCGAACGAGGAACGGCTGGTCGAGATCGAGTCGATCGGGCCGAAGATAGCGGCCGCCGTCGTCGCGTACTTCGCCAACGACTCCAACCGGCATGTGATCCGGAAGCTCCGCGACGCCGGCGTTAGAATGGAGGACGAGGCTAGGGATGCGCCCACCGAGCAGCCGTTCGCGGGCAAGCGCTTCGTCGTGACCGGCCGGCTGCAGGACCTGAGCCGGTCGCAGGTCCAGACGAGGATCAAGGAGCTCGGAGGGGCCGTGAGCGGAAGCGTCAGCCGCCAGACCGACTATCTCGTCGCCGGAGAGGGCGCGGGCTCGAAGCTGGCCGACGCGGAGCAGCTCGGCGTGACCGTCATCACCGAAGAGGAGTTTCTCAAACTCGCGGAAGGGACGGCGGCGGCGGCCGGAGACGACCGGTCCGACGACAGCTAGCGCCCTCGAGGCGATAACCCCGCGCGCCGGCATGGCCCGGCCGCCTGGAGGCCAGCCAATCTACATCAGCCGGCTCAGCCTGCTGGGCTTTCGGAACTACGAGAAGCTGGAACTGGAGCTGGCGCCGGGCATAGTGCTGCTCCAGGGCGGCAACGCGCAGGGCAAGAGCAACCTGCTCGAGGCGCTGTACGTGCTCGCCATAGCCAAGTCCTATCGCGCAACCTCGGAGCGCGAGCTGGTGCGTCACGCGCCCCCGGGCCAGCCGCTGCAGTCGCAGGTCGCCGCCGAGGCGCGGCGGTCCGACGGGACGGTACGCGTCCAGGTCGACCTCACCGTAGAGGGCTCGGCCCACCAGGAGAGCGACGGCGCCGTCGGTCCGCTGGACGACAGCGCGCCGGTGCGTAAGCAGGTGAGGGTGAACGGCCTCCGGCGCCGCGCGTCGGACCTGGTTGGGGAGATCAACGCGGTGATCTTCGAGGCCGGCGACCTGAACATCGTTCTCGGCGCGCCTTCGGTGCGGCGCCGCTACATGGACATCCTCATATCACAGCTCGACCAGGCCTACCTCAGGGCGCTTCAGCGCTACCAGCGTGTGATGACGCAGCGCAACTACCTGCTGAAAGCCGTCAGAGAAGGCCGGGCGCAGACCTCGGAGCTGGAGTTCTGGGACGAGGAGCTGGTCGAGTCCGGCGCCTACATCGTGCACCGCCGGCGGGAGACCGTCGCGGCGCTGTCGGAGTTGGCCGCGCCGATACACGCCGACCTCGCCGGCGGAGAAACTCTCGCCATCGCGTACGACCCCAGCGGCGGGATAGCCGTAGACGGCCCCGAGGAACGCATCCGGGACGCCCTCTCCGGGCTGTTGGAGGAGCGGCGGCCAAGGGACATAGGGCAGGGCGTGACGTCCGGCGGTCCCCACCGCGACGACCTGCGGCTGACGTTGGGCGGCTTGGACGCCGGGCCATACGCCTCCCGCGGTCAGTCGCGGACCGTCGCGCTGGCCATGAAGCTGGCGGAGGCCGCCTACCTGCGGGGCGTCCGCGGCGAGGAGCCAATACTCCTGCTCGACGACGTGTTCTCGGAGCTCGACGAGCGGCGCAGGCTCCAGGTGCTCGAGGTGGCGGCCGACTACGAGCAGTCGTTCATCACCACCTCGGACCCGGGGCAGATCGACCGCTCGTTCCGCGACCGGATGGCCAGGTTCGTCGTCGAAGCGGGCACGGTGCGGCCGGCCGAGCCCTCCGACCCATAGGCCTCGACATCCGAGGCAGCTTGTCCGTGAGACGCGACCGCGCCTAGAATGGGCCGGCCGCAATCCGGCCCGACCGCCGCCGATTCAAGGAGACGACACGATGGGATTCCCCGTCTACGACTACAGGACAGACCTTCGCAACGTGCTGGTGACGCCGCAGATCCGGTCGAGATTCCTGCGAGTGGAGCCGGGTCCGATGCCCACGCCGCACACGCACGACCTCGGACACGAGATATTTCTCGTGCTCAGCGGGAGGGCCGAGTTCGAGATCGACGGCGAGAAGGCGGAGGTGGGGCCGGGCCAGATGTGCGTTGCCCTGATCGATCAGCCTCACGCCGTCCGCGCGCTTGGGGACGAGCCGGTGACGATGTACCTGTCGGTGACGCCCCACATCCAGCCGACACATACGACGTGGACCGAGGACGGTCAGCGCATGCCCTTCCGGTTCGCGCCGTCCGCCAACTACGACGTCGACTACGGAGAGGCCCGGCCGCTGGGGGCGCTGACAGGCGAGCTTGCCGGCGCCATCGAGTTGCTCGCGGGCGCGGCGGAGGCGGCCGGCGGCCAGGAAGAGGCGCTGGGGCATCTGCGAAAGGCCATCGACGACGGCGATCTCGCGACGGCGGCCGAGATACGGGCCCGGGTCTGGGAGAAGCTCTTCCCGGTCTTCCAGAGTGCCAACAGGGTCGCCGAGCTGTGGAACGAGCTCGCGCCGAGGGCGGACGGGACCGTCTAGCCCGCCGCGGCCGTCCCGCGGCCCTAGGAGGAGATATGAGCAGAGTTCGCATCGGCGTCGTCGGATGCGGCGCCATCGCGCAGGTCCAGCACCTGCCGTTCCTGACCGAGCTGTCGGAGGAGTTCGAGGTGGCCGCCGTATGCGACGCGTCACCCTCCCAGGCCGCGTACGCCGCCCGGCAGTTCCGCGTCGAGCGACAGTTCACCGACTACCGGGAGATGCTCGCCTCGGACATCGACGCCGTGCTGCTGTGCCACTCCGATCCGAAGACGGAGGCCGTAATCGCGTCCGTGGACGCGGGCAAGCACGCCTTCGTCGAGAAGCCGATCTGCTTCTCGCTCGAAGAGGCGGACGCGATTATTGAAGCGTCCGCCCGGTCCGGCAAAGTCGTCCAGGCCGGATACACCAAGCTGTTCGAGCCGGCCTACGAGCTCGCGAAGCAAGAGGTCGCCGGGATCGACGATGTCCGGTTCGTCCAGGTCAACCACCTGCACCCTAACAACGACCTGCACGTGAGGCAGTTCCGCACGAGACGGTTCGACGACCTCCCCGAGGCCGCCATTCGGCGGACCCGCGAGGCGCGGGACGCGGGACGCAGGGCGGCCATCGGGGACGTACCCCCGCACGTGCTGAACACGTTCTTCTCGCTGGCGGGCAGCATGATCCATGACCTGTACTGCCTTCGGGCCATGTTCGGCGTGCCCAGCAGGGTCGTCAGCACTGAGATATGGGCCGACGGGCGGGCGTATAGCACGACGCTGGAGTACCCGGAGGGCCACCGGTGCGTCGCCACCTGGGTCGACCTTCCCGACCTGTGGGACTTCCACGAAACACTGGAGGTGTACGGGGGCAGCAAGCGCGTGATCGTCAAGTTCGGCACGGGCTTTTCCAGGACCGTCTCGACGGTCGCCGTTCAGGAGATCGACGCCGACGGCAGGGCCGTGCGCAAGGAGCCCGCGGTGGACTGGGAGAGCCCGTTCCGCAGAGAGCTCCGCCACTTCCACGACTCGATCGTGAACGGCACGCCGAACCGGTCGCCGATAGAAACGTCGAGGGACGACGTCGCGCTCGTCATAGACATCACCAAGGCCTACCTGTCCGGCGGCCCCGTCCTCCGGACGTCCGGGTGAGCAGCAGGGTTGCGCTAGCGTAGGGGACCGAGATGAGACTCGGAAGGCCCATCCCAGTACTCCCCACCGTCGCCGCCGGGGCGATGGCGTTGCTGGCCGCCGCGCTCCTGCCACTCTTCCCGGCGTATGCCCAGAGCGGTGCGGGCTCATGCGCGAACGGCATTGCCGTGCCTGACTGGGCCAACAACCCGGGACTGGTGTCCGACTGCGAGACACTGCTCAGCGCGCGCGACACGCTCGCCGGCACAGCCTCGCTGAACTGGTCGCCGACTACTCCGATCGATCAGTGGGACGGCGTTGGCCTGGGTGGCACACTACAGCGTGTCACGGAGCTGAATCTTCGCGAACGGCAGTTGACTGGAGAGGTTCCACCAGAACTAGGCAGCCTTCCTAAGTTGGAAGTACTGGATCTCTACGACAACGAGCTGGGCGGGAAGATACCTGGCGAACTAGGGCGCCTAGTTAACCTGAAACGCCTGGTCCTGTTAAACAATCGGTTGACCGGGGAGATACCGGTGGAGTTGAGCAGATTGTCTAACCTGATGTGGCTGGCCCTGGACAGCAACCAGCTGAGCGGTAAGATACCGCCCGAGATAGGCAAGCTATCCGCCCTGACCTTCCTGGGCCTGGCTCTCAACCGGCTAACCGGGCCGATTCCGCCAGAGTTCGGTAGACTGTCCAATCTGGAAGACCTGCTCCTGTATGGGAACGGGTTGAGCGGGGAGATACCTCCCGAACTAGCAACTCTGTCCAAGCTGACAGAGCTTCTGCTCTATGAGAACCAGCTGAACGGGAAGATACCACCCGAACTCGGCAGTCTATCGAACCTCGAGCGGTTAGACTTGTCGCACGGCCAGTTGAGCGGGCAGATACCACCTGAGCTCGCCAATCTCTCGAATCTGAAAGGACTGCTGCTTCATTACAACCAGCTCAGTGGTCAGATACCACCCGAACTCGCCGGTCTAACAAATCTGACCTCGCTATACCTCGGTAGCAACCAGTTCATCGGGCACATACCCCCGGAACTCGGCAGACTGTCCAACCTTGTTACGTTGGACCTCGACAACAATCTGTTGATCGGGAAAATCCCCGTCGAACTCGTCGATCTGTCCAAGCTGCAGTGGCTGTCTCTCAGTAGGAATCAACTAACCGGACACATACCGCCCGAGCTCGCCAATCTGTCCAATCTGACGTACCTACTGCTCAATGAAAACCGGTTGAGCGGGGAGATACCTCCCGAACTCGGCAGGCTGTCCAGCCTGATATGGCTTCATCTGGGGCCCAATCAGTTGACCGGGCCCATCCCATCTGATTTGGGCAATCTCTCCAGCTTGGAACTGCTGAATCTCTTGGGCAGTGGGTTGAGCGGGGAGATACCTCCCGAACTCGGCCTGCTGATCAACCTGGAAATCCTGTGGCTTGCGGGTAACCAGCTGACCGGGTGCGTCCCCGATGGATTGCGGGTCGCAGACTACAACGATCTCCATAGCCTTGGTCTACCGTTCTGCAACGTACTGTTGGACGACCTCGTGGTCAGTCCCGGATCGCTGGCCCCCTCGTTTGACCGCTATCACACCGACTACACCGTAGAGGTGACGACGTCGATCGTTACGATCCGACCCACTAACCTGCACAGCGCCACTTCCCAAGTCTTGGACCATGACGACCAAGAAATATCCGATGCCGACTTCACTATGCCTGGGGTTCAGATCGATACCGGCACCGCCTTCACAAAGATCACGATCAGGGTTGTCGCGGGCGACGGCGAGGCAACCCACACGTACACCATAGGAATTCGCCGGGTGCTTGGCTCTCCAGCCATCGCCGCCGTCGAGGCGGGCGGCGGGTACCTGACCGTCTCGTGGGCCGCTCCCGACGAGTTCGCCGAAGCTCGGGCCGCGTCCTACGACTTGCGCTATATCAGGACGGCCGATGACGAGACGGTGGATTCTAACTGGACCGTGGTGAAGAACATCTGGACCGACTCCGCAGGCGGCAGCCCACAGTACACGATCACAGGTCTGAGCGCCGGCACACAGTACGAGGTGCAGCTCCGGGCGGTGGACCGTAGCGGCGAGCCAGTCGCCTGGTCGGCATCTGTCACGGGAACGCCGACAACGCCGAGCGTGTGTGTAACCGGCGGCGCGGTCACGGCCGTGATCGACGCCGGCATCATATCCGACTGCGAGTCGCTTCTCGCCGCACGCGACGCCCTCGTTGGAAGCGGCCGGCTCAACTGGTCTCCAAGCACGCCGATCAAGGACTGGGACGGTGTCACTGTGGGCGGGACGCCGCCGCGCGTCGTCGGCCTGTCCATCAATAGCAGAGGGCTGGACGGGACGATTCCGGCGGAACTGGGCGACCTGACCGGTCTGCAGCGGTTGCACCTCTTCGAAAACCGGCTGACCGGCCCGATCCCTGCGGAACTCGGGAAGCTTGCCAATCTGCAGTCCCTGGACCTGGGTGAAAATCGCCTCACCGGGCAGATCCCGGTCGACCTTGCCAGACTCTCCAACCTGCGGGCGCTCGACCTGGGTGGCAACCGGCTATCCGGGCCAATACCCTCGCTGCTGGGCGATCTCGACAATCTCGTGGAGGTCGACCTCTCCGGCAACGACATGCGCGGGTGCGCGCCGCCCATACCGGACCAGCACGGCGGGCCGCAGTGCTTCGCAGATGAGGGCATGACGCTGGCCGTCGACACGTCGTACCTGCTGCGTGACGACCAGCTCAGGGTCACCTCGGTTGGAGATGCCTCGAACGGAGTCGTCACGCTGGACGGCACGACGATCACCTACCGCCACGACGGCTCTGAGACGACGACGGGCGGCTTCACGTACACCGTGACCGACAGCACCCAGACCATGACATTCCTGGTCGCCATCGCCGTCAGCCCGGTGAACGATCCGCCCGTCGGCGTGATGGACGCGCTCGCCGTCCAGGAGGGCGGCGCGGTCTCGGTCGAAGCGCAACAGCTCCTGGGCAACGACTCTGACGCGGAGGGCGACCCGGTGAGCATCACCGCGGTCGGAGATGTCACCAACGGCCTCGTCACGCTGGACGGCACGACGATCGTCTATCGGCACGACGGCTCCGAGACGACGACGGGCAGCTTCACCTACACCGTCACCGACGGCACCGACAGCACTACCGCCTTGGTCACGATCAGCGTCCGCCCCGTCAACGATCCGCCCATCGGCGTCGACGATGCGCTCGCTGTCCAAGAGGGCGACACGTTGTCCATCGCGTCTCAGCAGCTGCTGGCCAACGACACAGACCCGGAGCGCGACAAGCTGACCATCACCGCGGTCGGAGACGCCACCAACGGTCTTGTGGCACTCGACGGCGACGCAATCACCTATTGGCACGACGGGTCCGAGACGAAGACGGGCAGCTTCACCTACACCGTCACAGACGGCGCCGAGAGCGCTACCGCATCCGTCGCGATCAGTATCACTCCGGTCAACGACCGGCCAAGCGGCGTAGATGACGCGCTCGCCGTCGAAGAAGGCGGCACGGTGTCGGTCCAGGCTATCGAGCTGCTGGACAACGACTCAGACGCGGAAGGCGACACCCTGAGCATCACCGCGGTTGGGGACGCCAACAACGGCCTCGTAACTCTCGACGGCAGCACCGTCTTCTACCGGCACGACGGGACCGAGACGACCTCCGGCAGTTTCGCCTACACCGTCTCCGACGGCATAGACAGCACCACCGCATTGGTCACGGTCGCCGTCAGGCCGGTCAACGATCCGCCCACCGGCGTCGACGACGCACTCGCCGTAGCCGAGGGCGGCACAGTCACGATCCGGGCCCAACAGCTGCTTGGCAACGATTCAGACGCGGAAGGCGATGCGCTGAGGATCACCGCCCATCGAGACGCCATCAACGGTCTGGTCACCCTCGATGGCAACACGATCGTCTACGTGCACGACGGCTCCGAGACGACTCTAGGCGGCTTCACCTACACGGTCACCGACGGTGCCGACACCGCCACAGCCGTGGTCACCATCACTGTCAGCCCGGTCAACGACCCACCGGTCGGCGTCGAGGACGCCATTGACGTCCGAGAGGGCGCCACGTTGGCGTTCCAGACCCAATTGTTGCTGGGCAACGATTCGGACGCGGAGGGCGACGCGCTGAGCGTCACCGCGGTCGGGGATGCCGTCAACGGGGTGGTTACGCTCGCCGGCGGTACGATCAGCTACGCGCACGATGGTTCCGAGACGACCGCGGGGAGCTTCACGTACACCGTCACCGACGGTACCGACACGGCCACGGCCTTGGTCACCATCACGGTCGCCCCTGTCACCGATCTGCCGGTGCTGCTCTTGATTGCAGTGGCGCTTGGGGTCGGTCTACTGACCCTGGCGGCCGTGTTGGCAATGTGGATCAGGAGGACTAAGGAGGCCGATTGAAAGCGGTCCGGTACGGGGTCCGCGCACTCATGACGCGCCGACGACGCGTCTACGGTAGGCGTGGCGATCGGGTTGGATGCGGCAGTGGCGTATGTGCCCGGGGCGCCTGCGGGCGGCCCCCTACTCTACCGTGACCGACTTCGCGAGGTTCCTTGGCTGGTCGACGTCGCAGCCGCGCCTTACGGCGATCTCGTACGCGAGGAGCTGCATGGGGACCGCCGCGAGTATGGGGGCGACGAACGAGGAAGCCTCGGGGATGTAGACGACGTCGTCCGCGACGTCGGCGGCATCGGCGTCGCCCTCGGTCGCGATGGCGATGACCGTGCCGCCCCGGGCCTGGACCTCGCTGACGTTGGCGAGCATCTTCTCGTATAGCTCGTACCTGGGAATGAGCGCCACGACGGGCATATTCTCGTCGATCAAAGATATGGGCCCGTGCTTCATCTCCCCGGCCTGGTAGCCCTCGGCGTGGATGTAGCTCAGCTCCTTTAGCTTGAGGGCGCCTTCCATCGCCAGCGGATAGTGGACGCCCCGGCCCAGAAACAGGAAGTCTTCGTACCTGGAGTACCGCTCGGCCAGCGCCTCGTAGCGCTCCTTCTGGGCAACCAGCCCGCCGACCATCTGAGGCAGCCGGGCAAGCTCGTTCACGATCTCGGATACTCGTTCCGGGGACAGCGTTCCGCGCTTGACCCCGAGATGGACGGCCAGCATCAGCAGCGAGACCAGCGAGGCCACAAACGTCTTGGTCGAGGCCACGCTGATCTCCAGCCCGGCCCGGATCAGTATGGTGCTCTCCGCGATCCTGGTCGTCTGCGTCCCGTCGTAGTTGCACAGGGTGATCTGCCGCGCGCCCTTTTCGGCCGCCTCCTGCATCGCGGCCAGGGTGTCCGCGGTCTCGCCGGACTGGCACACGGATACGACCAGGGTACGTCCGTCAATGACCGGGTCGCGGTACCTGAACTCGGAGGAGTTTTCGACCTCGGCCGGTATGCGGGCCAGCGACTCGATCCACGCTCGGCCCACCATCGCGGCGTGCAGACTCGTTCCCATCCCAATGAGGACGACCCGGTCGATGCTCGCGACGTCTTCCGTGGAGAGCGGCACTTCGTCCATCGCGATGGCGCCGGAGTCGAACGATACCCGGCCGCGCATCGCGTCTATGACAGTCTCGGGCTGTTCGTTGATCTCCTTCAGGAGGAAGTGCTTGAAACGGCCCTTGGCGGCGGAGACTGGATCATACGGCACACGGGAGGGCCGCACGTCGAAGCGCGTCCCGCCCAACCTGCTGTACGTCGGCCCGGCCGCGGTCGCCGCGACCGACTCCCCGTCGCCGAGGTACGCGACGTCGCGCGTGTACGGCAGCAGCGCGGGCAGGTCGCTCGCCAGGAACATCTCCCCCTCGCCGTAGCCGACAACCATGCCGCCGGCGTTGCCGAGGCGAAAGGCCACCAGCTTGCCGGGCTCCCGCTTGGAGGCTACGACGACCGCGTGCGCGCCCCTGATATTGCCGGCAGCCTCGGCGACCGCATCCTCCAGCGTGTATTCCAGGGCGATGTAACGCTCGATCAGGTGGCTGATGCACTCGGTGTCGGTCTGCGACGTGAAGCGGTGGCCTTCGGCCCGCAACTCCCGCCGGAGCTCGACGAAGTTCTCGACGATTCCGTTGTGAACGAGCGCTATCTCGTTGGCGCAGTCGGTGTGGGGGTGGGCGTTGGAGTCGGCCGGCGGCCCGTGGGTCGCCCACCTGGTGTGTCCTATCCCGCTGCTGCCCTCGGGCAGCCGGTCGTCGATCACCTCGAGGAGGGCCGACAGCTTGCCCTGGGCCTTTCGTACCGAAGGCTCTCCGGACGGCCCGATCACGGCGATTCCGGCGCTGTCGTAGCCCCTGTACTCCAGCCGAGACAGACCGTCGAGAAGTACCGGGGCGGCCGGCCTGCTCCCGGTGTAGCCGATTATCCCGCACACGTGGAAGACTCCTCGGGGACGGCGCTGGCGTCAGTCAACGGGCAGCACTCGCTCGGTTGGGGCGTCCGCGGCGCCCGCCCGCGGGGTTAAGGCGTACACGCCATGGTACTCGGCCGGCAGCACGGCCGCGATCCGCTGCATGATCATGTCGGTAAGCGAGTCGAGCACCTCCCGACTCGGACGACCCTCGATGTTGGGCAGCGAGAAGGGCGTCCCTATGACGACCTCGATGGTGCCGGTCGGCTTGAGGATTCGGAAAATCGAGCCGAGCCTCTCAGTACCGGTGATCCCGACCGGCAGGATGGGCGCCTGGGAACGCAACGCCAGCCGCGCCACACCCGCTTGGGCCTTTCTCATGCCACCCTGCGTCCTCGTCCCTTCAGGAAACAGGACGACGGCGTGATCGCGTTCGAGCTGCCGGAGCGCCCATCGGTACGCACCGACGTCCGCGGTGCTCCGCGAGAGCGGGTACGCGCCATAGGACCGAAATAGCCACGAGACCAGCGGCCAGCGGAAGAGCCCAGCCTTAGCCAGGAATCGCGTCCGCCTCGGGATGCTGGCCGACAGAAGGGGGGCGTCCACGTAGCTCTGGTGATTGGCAACGACGATAAGCGGGCCGTGCGGGGGAACGTTTTCCCGGCCTGTGACGCGCCATTCGGCGAAGGCACGCAGGAGCACCCGTTGCAGAATGTTGGCGGCCGGGTTGACCAGCTCCATCAGTCGCGTTCGACCAGGTCGACGATTTTGTCTGCCACGTGCTCGATCCTCAGATCGTCCGTGTCCATGATTACGGCGTCGCGGGCCGGCCGAAGCGGCGAATCGGAGCGCTCGGAGTCAATCTTATCACGCCGGGTCAGGTCCTCGAGCACGCGCCGCTCGTCGGCCTCCGACCCGTCGGCCTCCAGATCGCCGCGCCGCCGCGTCGCACGGACCCGCGCGGATGCGTTCAAGTAGACCTTGACCGGGGCGTCCGGGATCACTACGGTGCCGATGTCACGGCCCGCCATCACAATTGGCCCGTCGGCCGCCATGCGCCGCTGCTGGGAGACCAGGGAGCGCCTCACGCCCGGCACGCGGGCGACGAGCGAGACGCCGCGCTCCACGTCGGTCGTCCGCAGCCCGTCCGTGAGGTCTACCCCATCGGCGGTCAGGCGGTCTACGCCTTCGGCATAACTCAGCCGGAGGTCGAGACGAGCGGCGAGAGCGGTGAGGGCGTCGGCGTCGTTCAGATCGACGCCCGTGTCCACCGCCACGCGGGTGACCGCCCTGTACATCGAGCCCGTGTCCAGGAAACGCAGTCCCAGGCGGCGCGCTACGAGTCTGCCCACAGCGGTCTTGCCGGACGCCACCGGGCCGTCTATGGATATGGCGAGAGGTCTGTTCACGTCTTCCCAAGTCCGTTTTGGAGCGGTCCGACAGTGCTGGATTATAGGGTCGGCCGGACACCCCCGACAAGCATTGGGGCAGTCCGTAACTGTTCAGAGTCGTTGGGACGAATGACTCTCCAGACGCCTGGATGCCCGCCTTCGCGGGCATGACGGTAGGCTGTGTCCGCTTTCGCGGGCAGAGTGCAGTCGTCGTCCCGGCCCCGAGTCGGCCGTCATTCCGGCCACCGAGCCGGAATCCAGGGCCCGACCCCGAACGGCTTCGGACACGGTACCGGCGCACGACCGATTAGGCTAGAATCGACACGGCGACGCGCGCGGGGGTGCATTGATGATCACCAAGTTCGGGTATCTTTACGCAGGACACGTGGACCTGGACGACCTGGGGCTCGGGGGCACCCCGGTCAACGACCGGTGGCTGCCCGACGAGGACTTGGCGTCGGCGTTCGAGAAGGCCGCCGACATCGCCCGCGTCATGGACAAGACTGGGTTCGACACGATGTGGCTGGCCGAGCACCACTTCCAGCGCGAAGGCTACGAGTGCATCCCCAACATCCTGATGCTCGCCGTCCACCTCGCCCACCTGACGGAACGCATAGACTTCGGCTGCGGCTTCAACGTGACCCCCATGTGGCACCCGCTTAGGCTGGCCGAGGACTTCGCCACCGCGGACATACTGACCGGCGGGCGCGTCGTGTTCGGAGTCGGCCGCGGCTACCACACCCGCGAGGTGGAGGTGTTCGGCGCGCCGATGCTGGACACGGACGCGAACCGGGCGCTGTTCGAGGAGCAGGTCGACGTGATCATGGCGGCGCTGAAGGAGCGGTCGTTCTCGCACCACGGCAAGCACTACGACATTCCCCCGAGAGTCCCCTACCGGGGCTACGAGCTGGAGGACATCACCCTCGTCCCCAAGCCGCTCCGACGTCCGATTGAGTGCTGGCAGCCCATCGTCAGCGCGAGTCCCAGGGGTCTCGACTTCATGGTCAAGCACGGGATGAAGGGCGTAATAGGGGGCGGCGCCGCACCGGGCGGAGCGAACGCCCAGGCTGTAGCCGCGTGGCGGGACGCGCTGGCGCGGAGCGGCCGCGACGCGGAGCTGGGTGAGGACCTGCTGATCACCTTCTCGACCCATGTGGCGGAGACGCCGGAAAAGGCGATGGAGGAGGCCAGGCCCTTCTTCGAGGAGCACATGAAGATGTTCGCGCCTCTCGGGTTCGTCCGGGGGCTGAGCGACGAGCAGATCGAGGCGCTGGCCGACCCCGCGAAGGCGGTCACCGCGTCACTGCCGACCATCGAAGACGGCGTCGCGGCCGGCTCGTGGCTGCTCGGCCCGCCGGAGAGGATCGTGGAGCAGCTACAGGAGATCCAGGAGCGTCTGCCGGGGCTGACGGCCGTCAATCTGGGGCCGGTGGTGAGCACTTCGAAGAGCGTCACGCTGGAGCAGCTCGACGCGCTGGGGCGGGAGGTGCTCCCGGCCTTCAAGGGAGCGTCCGGGACCGGCGGCTAGTCCCGGCTTACTTCGAAAGCGCCTCGGCCGAGTCCCGCGGCTCCCAGCCCAGGAATACGGTAGGCGAGGAGCGGGAGGAACGTTTGGGAGCGGCGTCGAGAATGGCGAACCAAGTTGGATCGTCTGAGTGGGAGGTACATCAGAGCTATGAATGCAGATTCTCGCCACATCGCGATTCTGATTGACGGAGACAACGCCCAGGCATCACTGGTCGGACACGTGCTGGCCGAAACCGCGAAGTATGGAATCGTAACCACGCGGCGCATCTACGGTGACTGGACGACGCCAGAAATGGCCCCGTGGAAAGAATCTCTTCACATCCACTCAGTCCAGCCCATGCAGCAGTTCCGCTACACCGTAGGCAAGAACGCAACCGACAGCGCG
Source organism: Dehalococcoidia bacterium (assembly GCA_965261815.1). Taxonomy (GTDB): domain Bacteria; phylum Chloroflexota; class Dehalococcoidia; order Lucifugimonadales; family CAZENU01; genus CAZENU01. Next base: position 132,976 of record CBDHDR010000002.1, on the reverse strand, counting down.
TTAATAATCGACGCTATGGACCTGCTGCACGGTGGAACGGTCGACGGCTTTTGCATTGTTTCCAGCGACAGCGACTACACTCGGTTAGCTACCAGAATCCGCGAGCAAGGGCAGTTCGTGATGGGCATCGGCCGTGCACAAACCCCCAAGGCCTTCGTGAACGCATGTGAGGTCTTTGTCTACACTGAGAACCTATCGTCAGAACCGGGAGATCAGACCTCGGAGGCGCGCCTAGTTTCCTCGGACTGGACATCCACTGCTGCGCGGGCGGTCGAGATGGCCGCTCAGGATGACGGTTGGGCATTCTTGGGAGCCGTAGGCAACGGTCTTCGACAATTGGACCCGGCGTTCGACCCCCGTAGCTACGGCCACAAGCAATTGTCAGTTCTGGTCAAGTCCCGCCCCGAACTGTTCGAGACACGAGAATCCAAGACGGAGGGTGGGCCTTCCATCGTAGACGTGCGACTGAAGCCATCACCGTGATCACGTACTAACCAAGCCTACTTCGACAGAGCCTCCGCCGAGTCCTGGGGCTCCCAACCGAGTACTTCGCGCGCGTGTTCGAGGTCGCGGTAGCCCCATCTGTTCTTGGACGTCGCGAAGAAGACGTCGTAGGCGAGCATCGGGTGGGCTTCTATGCAGGCTTGGAGGATGGAGACGACGTCGCCGTGGCTCAGGAAGTTGGCCGCGGTAGTCGGATCGCCCTGGCGGTTATCGGCGGGAACGGCGCCGATCCGCACGCAGAGCACCGAGAGGCCGTAGGTGTCGGAGAAGTGGCGGCCCAGGGCCTCGCCCCAGACCTTCGTCGTGCCGTACAGCCCCTGGGGGCGGGCCACGTTCTCGTGCGTGATCATGGGCCACGGCTCCGGGACGTCCCTGTACCGCCCGGCCTGTATGGCCTCGTAGGGCGCGACGCTGCCCCAGCCACGGATCGTCGCGCCGGAGCTGGCGAAGACGACGCGCTTGACGCCGGCTGACTGAGCCGCCTCGTAGACGTTGTAGGCGCCGACGACGCTGGTGGCGAGCAGTTTGCCCCAGTCCTCGGAGAGCTCCGCCGCGAGGTGCACCACCACGTCCTGCCCCTCGAAGGCGGGCCTGATCGCGTCGAGGTCGGCAACGTCGGCCTGGACGGTCTCTACCCCCTCGACCGGCCTGCGGTTGAGGGCCGTGAGCTCGTAGCCGCCGGCCTCTTCCAGCCTGCTTCGCAGCAGCCCGCCTATAAGACCGCTCATCCCAGTGATCAGGACCTTTTTCATAACGACTCCTCCTGGGGCTGCCGGTAAGAGGCTAGCCGCGTCCGAGGTATTCCTGGTCGATCGGCAGCACGATCGCCTCCAGCATGTTGGCGTGCGGCGGCAGAGCGGCCATCGTGAGCGCCACCGAAGCGATGTCGTCCAACGTCATCATCGGCTCTTTACCCTGCACCGAGCTGGTCATGTCGGTCTCCACGTTGCCGGGATGGAGGCAGGAGGCGGCTATGCCGAACTCCCTGCCCTCCAGCGCGGTCGACTTCGTGAGGCCGACCAAGCCGTGCTTCGTGGCCGTGTACGGCGCCGAGTCGAAGCGCGGCGTCTGCGCCGAGATGCTACCGATGTTGATGATCCTGCCACCAGACTGCCGCTTCATGATCCGCATCGCTTCCCGTGTGCAAAGGAACGGGCCGGTCAGGTTGACATCGACGACCCTACGCCAGGCCTCGACGGTGAGCTCGTCGATGGGGCCGCGCTCGAAGATGCCGGAGTTGTTGACCAGGATGTCGAGCCTGCCGAAGCGGTCCACGACCTCCTCGAACAGCGCGGCGACCTGCCGCTCGTCGCCAACGTCGGCGGTCACCACCAGCACGTCCGCGCCTAGAGCGCGCAGCTCGACCGCGGTCTCCTCGAGCCTGTCGCGGTTGCGCGAGGCGATGGCGAGGTCAGCGCCCTCCGACGCGAACGCGCGGGCGATGCCCTTGCCGATGCCCGTTCCGCCGCCCGTAACGACGGCTACTTTATCGTCGAGTCTACCCAATTCTTGTGCTTCCTGTAGCAGGTCAGACACAGGGGCCTACTCATAGTCGCCTCGTGCTCTTTCCCGCACGTGTGGCAGCCCTTTTCCCCATACGTCTCGTTCTTGAACCGATTCCAACTCTTGAAACAGCGCTCACAGTATGGACGATACGGATTGGCGCGTACGGTGTCTCCGCAGCGGATGCAGAAACCCTCGCTCGGCGCCAGAGCCTTAGGTGCAGGCGGATTCTCGACATCATCTCCGATCCACCGTTTCGCCTGCTTGTATATCGCGTTGTAGAGTTCCTCGTCTCCCTCCTTAGATACGAGTATCCCCATCTCATCGTTGTGCTCTTGGGAGTACTTGTACAGGTTCATCGACGTCAAGAGCGCCTCGTTCTCGTTGAGGTAGCACTTTGCGTGGAGATCCTTGAGAAAGGAGGTCTTGATACCCAGTGATTCGAAGAATGACTGTTCCTTCTTGTTCAGCTCCTTCTTTCCGTAGAGCACGTGAATTGCGGTTCGGCGTGTCTTGTCCTTCAGGAGTTCTTTGGTCTCGTCGTCAGCCTTGATGTAGGGACTGATCAGGACAAGCTCCTTCGCAGCTTCATCGATTATCCGATCAAGGTGGAACACAATACCCTTTCTGGTGTGGAACTCTGCCATTTCGTCGTGTCCTCCTTCGTGACGCGCCGGCCGATGCGACCCCAATGGAGTCGCCGGTAAGGTATTATACGGGCTTGTGCTCAGCCGCGTAGTATCTGGCGGAGGCGCTCGGCGGCGATGACCTCTTCTCCCTCGTGGATGTTGAACGGGCGGACCATGATGGTCCCCTCGCCGGGGGCCGGCTTGTAGACATCCGGGCCCGCCGACGTGGCCTTGATGCTCGGGTGCCCCACTTCCAGCTCGACGATGGCCTGTTCAGCGGTCCTGTCCGCGTCCGAATCGACGACTATCACCAGCGACAGGTCGGCGTAGCCGAACCCGGTAACCTGCTCGGTCCGCACGCCGGGCACGCCTTCAAGCCTGTCCTCGATCACCTTCAGCATGCGGGCCGTGTCCTCCAGCCGCTTGTCGTGGTCCATGCTCATCCACTCATCGAGCGCGACGACGATGCCGGCGACCTGCATCCTGTCTAGCTTGTAGCCGCGTCCGAACGCCACGAAGTCGCCGGGGTGGTGTGAGACCCCCTGCATCGCGACCAGGTCGACCAGGCGCTTGCTTCCGCACACGAACCCGGTGGCGCTCGGCCCGCCGAAGTACTTGCCCCCGAAGCTGACCAGGTCGCCGCTGTGGGCGACCTCGCGGAACAGGTCGAGCGGGCGGCTCGTCGCGGCGCCGTCGACGACGAGCGGGAGTCCGTGGGCCTGTGCGACGGCCCGCGTCTCCTCGATCGGGAGGACGCCGTCGCCCGGCGCGAAGTACTGGCATATCGCCACGGTCCTGGGCCCGATGGCGGCCTCGAGCTGGGCCGCGGTGCAGCCGGTGTCGTCGCCCGCGTAGACGACCCTGCCGCCGGCGATCTCGAAGGCGCGCTCCGCCGCCTTGTTCGACGCCTGCACGACGAACTCGTTGTCCATGCCCTCCGTGTCGGGCAGTCGTCTCATCAGCTCCAGATCGTCGCCGGACATGAGCGCCGCGGCGCTGAGGATCAGGGCGGAGATGCCGCCCGGGGCGACGTAGGCTGCCTCGACTCCGAGGGCGTCGGCGATGAACCTGCCCGCGCCGTCGAGCAGGTGCTCCATGTCGCAGAACCGGGCGTTAGCCTCCTCCATGGCGGCGCTCACCGCCGGAGACGGCGTGAAGCCGCCGGATAACGTCAGCGAGCCCTCCAGGTTGATGAAGGGCCGCACTCCGAGCTTTTCGTAGAAGCCGCCGCCGCTGAAGGTCGTCATCGTATTCCCTCTCCGTGCGACCGCCCCGGCATGGGGGGTTTGTCGTGGCGCAATGCTACCCCCTGCTCTACAGGGCGCACAAGGGGGAACACAATCGTCATTCCCGCGACGGCGGGAATCCACGACGGCGGGCCGGCGATGGGTTCCCGTCTCCACGGGAACGACGGGAGGAGGCGGCGCACCCACAAACGACGGCGGGCGGCGGGCGCACCCACATTCGTCATTCCCGCGATGGCGGGAATCCACGACGGCGGGCCGGCGATGGGTTCCCGTCTCCACGGGAACGACGGGAGGAGGCGGCGCACCCACAAACGACGGCGGGCGGCGGGCGCACCCACATTCGTCATTCCCGCGACGGCGGGAATCCGCGACGGCGGGCCGGCGATGGGTTCCCGTCTCCACGGGAACGACGGGAGGAGGCGGCGCACCCACAAACGACGGCGGGCGGCGGGCGCACCCACATTCGTCATTCCCGCGACGGCGGGAATCCACGACGGCGGGCCGGCGATGGGTTCCCGTCTCCACGGGAACGACGGGAGGAGGCGGCGCACCCACAAACGACGGGCGGCGGCGGGCGCATCCACAATCGTCATTCCCGCGACGGCGGGAATCCACGGCGGGGGGCCGGCGATGGGTTCCCGTCTCCACGGGAACGACGGGAGGAGGCGGCGCACGCACAAACGACGGGAGGCGGCGGGCGATCCCACAAACGACGGGAGGCGGCGGGCGATCCCACAAACGACAGTGGGCGGCGGGCGATCCCACAATCGTCATTCCCGCGACGGCGGGAATCCACAGAGGGGGGCCGGCGATGGGTTCCCGTCTCCACGGGAACTACGGGAGGCAGCGGCGCACCCACATTCGACGGGAGGAGGCGGCGCACCCACATTCGTCATTCCCGCGACGGCGGGAATCCACGACGGCGGGCCGGCGATGGGTTCCCGTCTCCACGGGAACTACGGGCGGCGGCGGCGCACCCACAAACGACGGCGGGCGGCGGGCGCACCCACATTCGTCAGGGGTCGGGAGAAGCATTCGTCCCCTCAACTCTGAACAGTTACGACGAGTACGCGTCGTTGACGGTCATTCTCGCGGTGGATACAATTACCGGGTCGCATCCCCATTTGCAGCAGGGCTTCGGACTCTCACGTCACGTCGCCCTTCTGAGGAGGTCGATGGACTCCAACGAAGTGCCCGACGTAGTCGTTCTCAGGCTACCCCTTTACGTACGGGCGCTGTCCCAACTCGAGGACTCTGGCGAGGAAGTCGTAAGCTCCCAGCAGCTAGGGAGCCTTCTACAGATGACTCCGGCCCAGATCCGCAAAGACCTCAGCTACTTCGGCCGTTTCGGAAAGCAGGGCCGCGGCTACAACGTTCGTTTCCTCGGGGAGGAGCTCCGGCAAATCCTGGGACTCGACCAGAAGTGGCCCGCATGCCTGGTCGGAGTCGGACGGCTCGGCCAGGCGATCATCAACTACCCCGGATTCGTGCCGGAGGGTTTCAACATCGTCGCGGCCTTCGACGCCGATCCGACTCAGGTCGGCAGACTAATCGGAGACGTCGGCGTGAGGCCCATGGAGGAGCTCGGCGAGGCTATAGCAAACGGTGATATCCTCATCGGGATCGTCGCCGTCCCGGCACCGTACGCCCAGCGGGTGATCGACCAGCTTGTGGCCGCAGGCGTCAAGGGGATACTCAACTACGCCCCCGTCGCGCCGCACGTGCCCTTGAACGTCGTGCTCAGGAGCATCGACCCGCTGCTGTCGCTCCAGTCGATGACCTTCTACCTGCTCGACAGCCGAAACGGGGAGTCGAAGGCAGGCTAGCGGGTGTAGCTGCGGCTACGCTGAGGGCGGCTGTCCTCCGGCCCCGCTTCGACGGCGCCTCCGGGCGACCATGAGCCGCGCCTGCGACTTGCGGATCGACGCCATCGCCCGCTGAAGGTCAGCCTCGGCGGGAGCTTCGGAGATCCGCTCCTCGGCGCGCCGCAGGGCCTCCTCGCTGCGCTCGACGTCGATCTCCTCGGCCCGTTCGGCGGTATCGGCGAGCACGGTGACCGTGTTGCCGATCATCTCCAGGAAGCCGCCGCTGACCGCGATGTAGCTCTCCTCGCCGTCCTTGACGACGCGCATCTCGCCGGGCTTGAGCGTGGTGAGCAGGGGCGCGTGATGGGGCAGCACGGCGAGCTCGCCGTCGCCTCCGGGCGCCACCAGCACGTCGACCTCGTCGGACGACACCAGCCGCTCAGCCGTAACTATGTCCAGCTGCATCTTGACCATGACAGTTCTGAGACTACTCCGCGGCCATCCGTGCGCCCTTCTCCACGGCCTCTTCGATTGGGCCGACCATGTAGAAGGCCTGCTCGGGCAGATCGTCGTGCTTGCCGTCGAGGATCTCCATGAACCCCCGCACCGTGTCCTTTACCGATACGTAGCGGCCTTCCTGGCCCGTGAACTGCTCCGCCACGAACATCGGCTGGGTCAGGAATCGCTGGATCTTCCGCGCCCTCGCGACCGTCTGCCTGTCTTCGTCAGACAGCTCCTCGACGCCGAGGATGGCGATGATGTCCTGCAGGTCCTTGTAGCGCTGAAGCACCTGCTGGACGCCGCGGGCGGCGTTGTAGTGGTCGTCGCCGACTATGGACGGCTCGAGGATTCGCGACGACGAAACGAGAGGGTCGACGGCGGGGTAGAGAGCCTGCTCGACCAGTCCGCGGTCCAACGAGACGACGGCGTCCAGATGGCCGAACGTGGTCACGATCCCCGGATCGGTGTAGTCGTCCGCCGGGACGTAGATCGCCTGGAACGACGTGATCGAACCGTCGCCCGCGGACGTGATCCGCTCCTCCAGGTCGCCCATCTCGGTGGCCAGTGTGGGCTGATAGCCCACCGCGGACGGCATTCTGCCCAGCAGCGCCGACACCTCCATCCCCGCCAGGATGTAGCGGTAGATGTTGTCGATGAACAGCAGGACGTCCTGGCTCCGCGTCTCCTTGAAGTACTCGGCCATCGTCACGCCGGTCATGCCGACGCGGGCCCGTATGCCCGGCGGCTCGTTCATCTGGCCGAATACGAGCACGGTGCTGCCGAGCACGCCCGAGTCCTGCATCTCGTGCCACAGGTCGTTGCCCTCGCGGGACCGCTCGCCGACGCCGGCGAACACGGACACGCCCTGGTGCTCGGCTCCGATGTTGCGGATCAACTCCTGGATGATGACCGTCTTGCCCGTACCGGCGCCGCCGTACGCGCCGACCTTGCCGCCCCTCGTGAAGGGGGCGACCAGGTCCATCACCTTGACGCCCATCTCGAGCATCTCGACTTCGGTCGCCTGCTCGTGGAACGCGGGCGGGTCGCGGTGGATCGGCCAGTGCTCGGACGACTCGACCTCCTCGAGGTTGTCTATCGTGTCCCCGAGGGCATTGAACAGCCGGCCCAAGGTCGGGTCTCCAACAGGGACCGAGATCGGGCTGCCAGTGTCCTCAACCTCCGTCCCTCGCTTGAGGCCGTCCGTCGGCCCCAGGGCGAGACACCTCACCCAGTTGTTGCCGACGTGCTGCTCCACCTCCAGAACGAGTTTTTTGCCGGCGATCTGAGTTTCGATCGCATTGAAGACCGCGGGCATCTCCACGGCGGGAAACTCCACGTCCACGACGGTGCCGATTACCTGGGTCACTTTCCCGGTCGCCATCTCGTCTCCTTGTCCGACTCCCCCGAATCCGACCCTGCTGACTTCGCGGTTACAACCCGCCAGTCAGCCGCCGACGCCTGCCGTTCAGCCTCATCCGCTGACCGCGGCGGCGCCGCCCACGATATCCAACAGTTCCTTGGTGATCGTCTCCTGGCGTGCCTTGTTCATCTCGAGCGTCAGATCGACCACCATCTCGTTCGCGTTGTCGGTCGCGTTCCGCATCGCCACCATGCGCGCGGACTGCTCGCTCGCGACCGCCTCCAGGACGGCGTGGTACAGCTCCAGCTCCACGAACCGCGGCAACAGGTCCGACAGCACCTCTTCGCGGGTCGGCTCGTAGATGTAGCCCACCGCGTCCTGAGCGAGCAGCTCCGCGGGGACGACCGGGAGCAGCGGCCGGATCACGGGCTTCTGCACCGTCGTGCCGACGAAGTCCGCGTAGGCCATGTAGACCGCGTCTACGCGTCCCTGCGCATAGTCGTCGATCACGATGCTCGCCGCCGGCGTGACGTCTACGAGGGAGGGCCTGTCGCCGAGGTCCGTGAAGACCGCCTGCACGTTCTGCCCGGTGCGGACCATGAAGTCCCGGCCCTTCCGGCCCAGGGTGACCAGCCGGGTCTCCGCCGTCTGCTCGAGCAGAAACTGCCCCACTTCCCGGTTGATCTTGCTATGGAGTCCGCCGGTGAGCCCGCGGTCCGGCGTTATCAGCACAATCGTCAGGCGCTCCACGTCACGCCGTCTCAGGAGGGGGTGTATATCCTCGTCCTCCTGCCGCTGAGCGGCCAGATGCGCCAGCAGATTCCGCATCCGCTCGGAGTACGGCCGGCCCTGGAGCGCCATCTCCTGCGCCCGCCGCATCTTCGACGCGGCGATCATGGACATGGCCTTCGTTATCTTGGCCGTGTTCTCGACGCTTCTGATGCGCCGCCTTATGTCTCTTACGCTAGGCATTTTTTCCGATTACAGGTCCTACGGCAGGCTAGTACGGCACGCTGGCTTTGAACTCCTTGACGGCCTCCGTCAGGGCCTCCTCCGTCTCGTCCGATATGGCCTTTTCGTCGTCGATGGTCTTCAGGATCTCCGGGTGGTTGGACGCCATGAAGCTGTGAATCGCCGTCTCGAAGGAGCCGACTTTCGCGATCTCCACGTCGTCGAGATGTCCGTTCGCGAGAGCGAACAGGATCGTAATCTCCTGCGGCAGCTTCAACGGCGTGCTCTCGTTCTGTTTCAGGACCTCGACCGCGCGCTGCCCTCGTTCGAGCTGCGATCTCGTGGCGGCGTCGAGGTCCGCGGTGCCGAACTGCGCGAACGCGGCCAGCTCCCGGTACTGCGCCAGGTCAAGGCGCAGACTGCCGGCCACCGACTTCATCGCCTTGGATTGAGCCGTGCCGCCAACCCGTGACACCGAGAGCCCGGCATTGACCGCCGGTCGTATCCCGGAGTTGAACAGCTCAGGCTCAAGATAGATCTGGCCGTCCGTGATCGAGATCACGTTGGTGGGGATGTAGGCAGAGACGTCGCCAGCCAGAGTCTCGATGATCGGCAGAGCGGTCAGCGATCCACCGCCGAGGTCGTCCGACAGACGCGCCGCGCGCTCCAGCAGGCGGCTGTGGAGGTAGAAGACATCGCCCGGGTACGCCTCCCGGCCCGGTGGCCGCCTCAGGAGCAGCGACATCTGCCTGTACGCCCACGCGTGCTTGGAGAGGTCATCGTAGACGATCAGGGCGTCCTTGCCCTGCTTCATGAAGTACTCGCCGATGGCGCATCCCGTATACGGCGCCAGGTACTGCAACGGCGCCGAGTCGGAGGCGTTTGCCGCCACCACGACAGTGTGGTCCATGGCTCCGTGGCGTTCCAGCAGCGACACCGTCTGAGCGACCTTGCCCGCCCTCTGGCCGATGGCTACGTAGATGCAGACCAGGTCTCCGTCCTTCTGGTTGATGATCGCGTCCAGGCACAACGCTGTCTTGCCCGTGGCCCGGTCGCCGATGACGAGCTCACGTTGGCCGCGCCCCACCGGCACCATCGAGTCGATGGCCTTGACTCCCGTTTGGACCGGGACGTTCACCTCCTGGCGTTGCGCCACGCCCGGCGCGATGACCTCTGCCAGAGCGCTCTCGCTACTCTCGATCGGCCCTTTCGCGTCCAGCGGCTCGCCCAGCGCGTCGACGACCCGGCCGAGCACGGCGTTGGAGACCGGCACCTCCATAACGCGGCCCGTGCCGCGCACCTCAGTGCCCTCCTTCACGCCCTCGGGATCGCCGAGGATCACCGTACCGACGCTGTCTTCCTCGAGGTTCAACGCCATGCCGATTGCGCCGCCCTCGAACTCGACCAGCTCGTTGGCCCCGACGCCGGACAGCCCGTGGATGCGGGCGATACCGTCGCCGACCTCGATGACGACGCCGACGTCGACCATCGTGAGCTCCTGGCCGAACTCCTCAATCTGGCGTTTTATGACCGAAGCTATGTCCTGCCCTCTGACCGCCATGACTTCCCCTTTCGCCGACCCGTAGATCAGCTACGCGCGCTGAACGACGCTGCGGCGCATCTTCTCCAGTCTGGTTCGAACGCTGCCGTCGATCACGCGGTCGCCCACTCGGGCCACGAGTCCGCCGATTATGCTCGGCTCGACGTGGGCCCACAGGCGCACCTTGGCGCCAACGACGCCCTCCAGTATCTCGGTGACCCTGCGCATCTGCTCCTCGTCCAGTGTCACCGCCGACGTCACGTCCGCCTGCTCGATGCCTCGATGGGCGTCCAGCAGGCCGCCGTACTCCTCCGTGACGGCGGGTACCAGGCTGGCCGCGCCCCGCGACCCCAGCAGCAGCACCAGGTTCAATGCGAGAGGCCCGACCGAGCCGCCGAACGTCTGGTTGACGGCGTCCGTCTTGGCGGTCGCCGGCACCTGAGGCGCGTCAAGGAACCGGGACATATCGGGGTCCTGAAGCGCCGTCGACAGCGTCTCCAGGTCCCGCTGCCACTCGTCGAGATCGTCGGCCTCGACGGCGATTTGGAAGACCGCCTGCGCATAGCGCCGCGGAGAGAGCGCTCTCGGCATCTTTTGCCTATCCCCTGCTAACCGACCGTCGTCTCATTGTCTACCATCTCGAATGGAAGGGCCCGGGGGCTCCGCCGTAGTTGGATCAATTCCGCCGGATCTTCGTGCTCTCGGCAAGGACGTCTTCGATCAGGTCTCGGTGCGTCGACTCGTCGATCGACCTGCCAACGACCCGCTCGGCCGCCTTGATGGCGAGGTCGGCAAACTCGCCCCTCAGCTCCTCGATCGCGGCGTCGCGCTCGCGCTGGATGTTCGCCCGGGCCCTGTCGCGCTCCGCGGCGATATCCTGCCGGGCCTTGGCCAGCTCCTCCTCGCGGAACCGGTCCGCGACCTCCCTGGCCTGGGCGATCATCGTCTGGCCCTCGGCGCGCGCCTCCTCAATCTGGCGCTGCATATCTTCCTGGGAGCGCGCTGCTTGCTCCCTCGCCTGCTCGGCCTTCTCCAGGCTCTCCCTGATCCGCGCCGACCGGCCGTCCATCATTCTGAGGAGGGGCTTGTAAAGCAACAGGTACAGGCCGGCAAACAGCAGCAGAAAGCTGACTAACTGCGTGATCAGTCCCGGTAGGTTAATCCCCAGGGCATCCATGAGCTGCTCCCGTCTCTCCGGTCGCCGCGGTTGCGGCCGCGTCGGGTCTTATGCGGCGAAGATTATGATTACGGCCACGACCAGGGCGTATATCGCGATGGCCTCCGCGAAGGCGATGGCCAGAATCATGTTCTGCTGAATCGGCCCGGCAGCCTCCGGATTGCGCCCCAACGCCTCCATGGCCTTGGCCGCGAGCATGCCGATGCCTATGGCCGGCCCGAAGGACCCCAACCCTATGGCCAGTCCCGCCGCGATCGTCTTCATTACTCCAAAGTCGCCGGTGATCCCATCCATTGCTCAAACTCCTTAACGGTCTGCTTGTTACGCTCTCGGTGTCACCCTTTGCCGCAATCGTCCAATGGCCGCCTAGTGGTCCTCGGCGGCGTGGCTCACCGTGGCCGTCGCCGCGAAGACCAGTGTCAGCATCGAGAATATGAAGGCCTGAATGAGGCCTACGAACAGCTCCAGACCCAGGAACGGCACGAGGCCGACCAGGGGTAAGAGGAACGCCATCGCTATCAGGAGGACTTCCCCGGCGAAGATGTTCCCGAACAGTCGAAAGGTGAAGCTGATGACCCGGGCGGCCTCGCTCACCATCTCCAGGGCGCCGACGAACAGCCCTATCGGCCCGCCCTTGAAGTTGAGAAACTTGCCGGCGTGTCCCAATACGCCCAACGCCCGGAACCCCCACCAGTGGACCATGACCATCGCGACCAGGGCGATGGCAAGCGTCGTGTTGAGATCGGTGTTGGCGCTCCTGAGGAACGGCACCAGAAGGCCGGCCCTTGGCCGGTCGTTCTCTTCTTTGTGCTCGTACTCCGCCGCCGTGATCTCGTCGCCCACCGACCCGAACCACTGGATGGCCAGGGCGCCGTCTCCTTCGAACCTGGCCAGCTTGACCGCCTCAAGGTCGGCGTGCTCACCCTTCTTCTCCGCCTTGTCCTCCGCGTGATGGATCACTTCTTCGGCTGGCTCGAACCTGCCGATCGTGCCGAACCCGGGCAGGACGCCCATCCAGTTGGCGGTCACGATGAACAGAAAGATCGTCATCACCAGCGGGAAGAATCGCCTCGCCTTCTCCGGCCCAGCCACCGACTCGGCGAGCGAGAGGAAGAACTCGAGCACGCTCTCCATCATGCCCTGGAGCCGTCCCGGGACCTCCTGGACTTTTCGCGTCGCCAGGAACGACAGCAGCGCGATGACGAGGATGGCGGCCCAGGTAGCCACCATGGTGTTGGTCACGTAGAAGTCGCCGATGAGCGGCTTGGCGGTGATGTTCTCCGCCGGAAGCTGAATGTGAGCTATCGGGGAGCCGAGGAATCCGCCGCCGAACTCGTTTCCGAGTGCTCCACCGATAACGCCTAGAACGAAGAGGCCTGCGAGGAAGACAACTACCGCGAGCGCCTTCGGGTTGGTCAGCAGCCTTGACAACTAAGTGTCCCCTCTGTCCGTCCTATCGCCATCGTCACTCAGTACCGCCATCAGCATACGATACATGCCTACGACCGCGACGGACAGCCCGAGGCCCAACCCTACCAGCACAAGCGCCGGGCTGGTCCCCAGAACGCCGTCGAGCAATAGGCCGCCGATCACGCCTCCCACTATGCAGAGGGCGACGAACCAGCCGATTCCGAGCAACCTGAACGTTGTTCCCAAAACACCCGTCCGGACGGAGCTTGTGGATTCTATCACAATCGAAAAAACAGCGTCAATTTGAGCGAGCCCCGGCCCGCCGCGCAGATTGACACTCGAAGAGCCAAACTGCTATATTTGCGGTGGTAAACTGATGTTCCACACGACGCTGCCCACAGGCCCCGCAGTAGTGTCCTCGCGGACGCCGGTGTATCGTCATCGGTGCGTGCGGCTATGCCGCCGCGGCACCATGCCAGGCCGATAGCGGCCACCCTGACCCATCCGCCCGCGCGAAAATGCCTTCAGTCGGCTTGCGCGCCGCAATCTGCCACCGTGGGCATTCGGAGGCGATAGTTGAAAAAGAGTGACTTTGTAGTCCGGTTCGCCGGCGAAGGCGGCCAGGGTTTCATGACCGCGGCCGAGGGCTTCGCCAGCGCTAACACACAGGCCGGCTACCACGCCCAGACCTTCGCGACTTTCCCGTCTCAGATACAGGGCGGCCCGACGTGGATGCAGGCCCGCATCTCCACGATTCCGGTTTTCAGCCGGGGCGACGAGCTCGACGTGCTCGTCGTCTTCAACGAGGGCGCCTACGAGGCGCACAAGGACGAGGTGCGAGAGGCCGGCGTAATCCTGTACGACTCCGACGGCCTCACGCTGGAGGACGACGGCAAGAGCCTCGGCATCCCGTTCGAGAAGCTGGCAAAGTCGACCGGCAACAGCCGCGCCGGCAACATGGTCATGATGGGCGCCCTGGCGCAGCTCGTCGACATGTCCCAGGATGTCCTGGAAGGCTTCGTCAGAAAGCGCTGGGGCAACACCGCCCGATACGGCGAGAAGGTGGTGCCGCAGAACATCCAGGCGCTGTCCCTGGGCCGAGAAGCGGCGCGGGAGAGTGGCTTCAGCCTCGGTCAGCTCAGTGTTCCGACAGCGCCGGACTACGACCAGATATTCATCCACGGCAACGAGGCGATCGTTCTCGGCGCGGTGGCCGGCGGCCTGGAGTTCTACGTCGGATACCCCATCTCCCCCGCTACGACGATCCTGATCTGGATGGAGGACAACCTGGTCGGCGAGGGACGTTTCGCCTACCAGGCCAGCTCCGAGATCGAGGCGATCAACTCGATCATCGGCGCCAGCTACGCAGGCGCCAAGGCGATGACCGCGACCGCCGGCCCCGGCTTCTCACTCATGAGCGAGGGACTTGGATTCGCCTGGATAGCGGAGATACCCGTCGTCGTGATCGACGTACAGCGCGGCGGACCCGCCACAGGACTGCCGACCAAGACCGAGCAGTCGGACCTGGCGAGCGCGATGAAGCCTGCCCACGGCGACGTATCGCTCCCCGTGATCGCCCCGGGCACCGTGGAGGAGTGCTTCTACGCCACGGTGGCGGCTATGAACTGGGCTGAACGGTACCAGGGCCCGGTCATTCTGCTCAGCGAGCACTCGCTGTCGGAAAGAAAACAGAACATCCGCAAGCCCGATCTGAGCAAGTTGCACGTCGAGAGCCGCGAGGTCTACCGCGGACAGAACGGCTACCTCAGGTACGAGGCGAAGACCATGTCCCCCATGCCGCGTCCCGGCAACCCTGGCAGCTATGTCGCCAACGCCAGCGAGCACGACGCGATGGGCGACACCACCCACCTGCCTGAGCGGCACGTCCACATGACCGAGCGCCGGTTCAGCAAGCTGGACCTGCTCGAAGACGGCACCTTCGAGTCGGACAACACGGACTCCCCGGTTGCCGTGATGCCGTGGGGCGGCTCCAAGGGCCCGGCCGACGAGGCGTATAAGCGGCTGGCCGCCGCGGGCGCCGACGTCGGCTGGTACTACACGATGTACCTGAACCCGCTGCCGCCGGCGTTGCTGGACGAGCTGCGCCAGAAGGAGCTGGTCCTGGTGCCGGAGCTCAACTACCTCGGGCAGTTCTCGGCGATCCTGCGTTCGCAGGGCGTGCGCGCCGAGTCGATCACGCAGTACACCGGGCTGCCGTTCAAGGTCTCGGACCTGGTAGCGCGCATCTCGGAGAGAGTTGAAGCGGGCCGCAAGGAGAGCGTGGCAGTATGACCGACAAGAACCCCGAGTACGATTTCAAGTGGTGCCCCGGCTGCGGGGACTTCGGCGTGCGCCGAGCCCTGGAGCAGGCGGTGGCTAAACGTCTCGTAGAGACGGAAGAGCCGGTCGAGAGCAACGTCGTCGTGGCGGGCATCGGCTGCTCCGGCAACATGGTCCATCTCCTGGAGGGCCCGCAACCCTACGGCATACACGGGCTGCACGGCCGGACGCTGCCGCTGTCCATGGGGATCAAATCGGGCAGGCCCGATCTCAACGTCGTTATCGTGGCCGGCGACGGCGACTTCCTCAGCATCGGCATGGAGCACATCGCGCCCCAGGCGCAGCGCAACCTCGACGTCTGCGCCGTCATCATGGACAACGCCGTCTACGGCCTGACGAAGGGCCAGAGCTCGCCGACCGCGGCGGAAGGGATGGTCACCAGCTCGACGCCGTACGGTAAATCCGAAGACGGCCTCAACGCGTTACAGCTGTATCTGACCGTCGGCGTGTCGTTCGTGGCATCCGGCCTGTCCAGCAAGATCAAGGACCTCGCCGACCTCATATACCAGGGCATGAGCCACAGGGGCTTCTCCGTTGTCCACGTGCAGTCGCCCTGCACCGAGTACAACAACACCTACGAGCAGCTCAAGGGCAACCCGCGCAAGGGCATCGAGCCGCTGGCCTGGGACATACCCGAAGAGCACGCCGAGGACGACATCTCGGCGGCGTTCGGAGTGGTTGGAAACGGCGGCGTGCCGCTGGGCGTCCTCTATCGCGACGAGGACCGGTCGCCGTTCCACGAGCGCGTCGCGGCGGCCACCGGGAAAGCCCGCGTGCGGACCGCCCAGGAGATGGTCGACTTCTACGCCGTCTGAGCGGCCTCCCTGTCTCCGCGCTCTCCGGTTCGCCGCAGTAGAACGGCGATCGGTGTCCCGACCGGAACGCCCACGTCGGCGGTCCACCGGTCGCGATAGAGAGCGATTACCAGGCCGCGAGGTGCTTGCGGTGTCGACCATCGGGAGAGCTGTAGCAAGAGCGGCCCGAGCCGCCGTCGAGCTCGTACTCCCGGCAAAGTGCGCCGTGTGCGGCCGCGAGGGAGACTTCGTGTGCGCCGCGTGCGAAAGCGCCCTACCCGAGCTTCATCGGCCCTACTGCGGTCTCTGCGCGAGCCCCGGCGCCGGCTCGCCGTGCTCCTCGTGCCAGGCATGGCCCCCGGCCTACGACCGGATCGCGGCTCCGTACCTGATGGACGGCGGAGTGCGCGACATCGTCTTCGACCTGAAGTACCGCGGCATCCGCGCGCTGGCGCCCGACATGGGCGAGCTTCTGGCCCGGCACCTGGAGTCCTCCCGCCTGGCGGCAGACCTGATCGTCCCGGTGCCGCTGCACCGTCGTCGAGAGCGTGAGCGCGGCTACAATCAGGCCGCTCTCCTGGCGTACGAGCTGGGACGTCGTACCGGGCTTCCGGTAGTCCCGGCCCTGGGCCGCACCGAGGACACGCCGCCTCAGGTCGCCATGGTCGGACTGGAGAAACGGCGCGCGAACATCGAGGGCGTCTTCGAATGCGTGGCCGACGTGCGAGATCGCCGAGTGCTCCTGATAGACGACGTCGTCACCACGGGCAGCACGATGGGGGCCTGCGCGGCGCCCCTGAAGGCTGCCGGAGCGTCGAAAGTGTGGGGCCTCGCCTTCGCCCGTCAGCCCGAATAGTCGGGCCTTCGCGGTGCCCGGCAGAACTCAGCTAGCCGGTGAAGAAGTCGAAGACGTTCCCCAGCGTGGACGTGTCTCCCCTGTAGATCTCGGTATAGCCGCAGTGGAGGCACGACACTGTGCTGAACTTCTTGTTCTGTACGTCGAAGATCTTGGCGAAGTTGCCGCCCGTCGCGCGAAATTCGTCCACCTTGAACTCCGTGTGATTGCACTTGGCGCAAACAAAGCTGGTCCGGGTCGTTCCTGCCATGTCAGACCTCCTACCGCTCCGCGTTGTCGACGTTGCCGCAACTCGCCTATCTTGAATTATAGCAGCCACTTCCTTGACTGAGACCCGGCACAGCCGCCCGAGCCACAGCGCCGGACGCCCCTCCCCTTGCACGCGTCGGGAGGACGTACCGAGCCTTGGGGCATCCCGAATCTTTGGACCGCGCGGGCTTCGCGACGGCTACTGCGAGTCCAGCAGTATGTCGTCGGCGTCGACCAACATGACGTAGGGCTCGCCCCACTGGTCGGGATCGCCCAGGTCCCAGCCGCCGTCGGAGTCCGCCGGCCTGAACCGCACGCCCCAGTCGCCCCCGTAGACGAGGTGGACCTCAGCCTGACCGGAGTCGGACACCGGCGCGTACATGGCCGGCGTCGGCGAACCGCCGGCGTCACTCTGCCATCCGGTCACCTCGTAGACGCCGTGAGGACGGTCGGGCTCGAACAGCCTGACCCTGCGAATCGGCGCCGGGGGCGCCGTGGCCTCGTATAGCTGCAGCGGCATGTAGTCGCAGTTGTCGTTCTCGTCGACCTCGAGAAATATCTGCTCCGGCATCTAGATGCCCATGATGTTGTAGCCCGTGTCGACGTGGAGTATCTCGCCGGTCACGCCCGAAGCCAGGTCGCTGCACAGGTACAGGGCCGTCTTCGCCACCTCTTCCGCGGTGATGTTGCGGCCCATCGGCGAGCGCTCCGCGTGAACGCGCTTCATGTCGCGGTACCTGCCGATGACACGCGACGACACCGTGTCCAACGGGCCCGCGGAGACCGCGTTGACGCGGACGTTGTCCCGGCCCAGGTCGAACGCGAGATGTTTGACCTCGTTCTCCAAGGCGGCCTTGGCCGTGCCCATCACGTTGTAGCCGGGGAAGATCCTCTCCGAGGCCTGGAAGGTCATGGCGACGATCGAGCCGCCGTCCGGAGCCATCAGCGGCGCGCCGAATTTCGCGATGGGCAGCAGCGAGTAGGCGCTGATATCGAGTGCGAGCCTGAACCCCTCGCGCCCCGTGTCTATGAAGCGGCCACCCAGGTCGTCCCGGTTGGCGAACGCGATGCTGTGAACGATGATGTCGAGCCGGTCGAAATCGCCCATCACCGTGTCGTAGGCCCGGGCCACGTTGTCGTCGTCCGAGACGTCGCACTCCACCAGGAGAGACCCCGGCAGCGGATCGGCGAGCTTGGCTACGCCCTCTCGCACCCTTTCATTCTGGTAGGCGAACGCCAGCCTGGCGCCGGCCTGGTGCAGCACCTGCGCGATGGCCCAGGCTATGCTGCGGTGGTTGGCGACGCCGAAAACGACGCCGGTCTTCCCCTGCAGGTCGATAGGGTACATAAGCGCCTCCTGCGCGACTCAAAGACGGCGGTCTATTCTAGCACCGGCCCGCTCGGGCCAGACTGGATACCCGCATTCGGAGACCCTTGCGCAATGGCGCTTGCGGGGGGCAGACGTGGTGGAGATCCGTAGGTTCCCTAGCTGGGACCCCACCCCTGGATTCCCGCCTGCGCGGGAACGACGGTTATGCAAGGGTCTCCCTTCGCGGGTATGACGGTGCTGTGGTTATCGAGAGTTTCTCACGAGATCTGACCCGTGGCATCCCGCCGTGGAGGCGTCACAGGCCCTCGATGTACGCGAGCTCTTCCGACAGCTCCTCTTCCGTGTAGAAGTGCTCCAGCAGCAGGGTCGCGTCGAGGCGCTTGATGGCGCTGTGGAACTCGGTAGGCAGCGTTCCCCTGCCGACGCTAAGGTGCGAGTCCTCCCGCCCACGGGGATCGTAGAGGTAGTTGTCGCTCCAGTGGACGTGGCGGATCAGCTCCGGCCGCGCGACGTAGGCCATCACCACCTCGTCCCGGCGGGAGTGGTCGGCGAAGGTCTGCGCATAGGTGCAGACGTGGCTGGAGTCCAGGCACAGACCGACGTTGTGCCGGTCGACGTCCTCGCAGATCCGTATCCACTCCTCCGGGGCCATCGCGAAGTAGACGTTGCGGTCCGACCAGTCGACGGCGTTGGCGGGTACGTCGTCGTCCACGCCGAACCACTTTGTCGTCGCGTTCTCCATGACGATCTCGATGTCATGACCGTCGGCGAACGCGGCGAGCTCGCGGACGCCATCGATCAGGCGCTCGTAGTCGCCGCGCTGTCCGCGTGTCTGCGTGTCGTCGACCCACCGCCTTGGGGCGAAGTGGATGTTCACCTGCCGCACGTGGGGGAACCCGCTGGCCTGGTCGACGAAGGCCTTAAGGTGGTCAATCGACTCCCTGCGGAAGTCGTCTTCGGTGGCGGCGACGTTGAGCCGCAACTCGCCGATCATGGACGGCGCGTGGGCGCTGATCAGCACATCGGCGAAGTCCTCGATCTCGTCCAGTTTGTCTTCCATGGAGGACTCGGCGGTCAGACCGAGGCGCTTAAGGACATCAAGGCCCGCCTTGACCGGCGCGGAGAGTGGTGGGTTTGCCATGGCCATCTATCCTACCGGGACCTGTACGGGGCCCAGACGACGGGCTTCCGCCCGCGCGACCTCCAGTATCTCGGGCGTCACCTGCGACGCGGGCGGCCGCGGGCTCCCGCAATCTATGCCGAGACGCTCGCCGACCAGCGCCTTGATCGCCGGCAGGTAGCCGGCCGCCAAGAGCGGCGGGTACATCTCGCTGGCGCGGGCTTGGGCCGCTTCGGCCGCCTTAACGTCGCCCGCGTGATAGGCGTCCCACGCCTCGACCCAGGGCTCCGGCGCCGCGCACGGCGGCCCGTCTATCGTCCCAGCCGCTCCCAGGCTCAGGGCCGACACCATCAGCATGCCGCTGCCCGTGAAGCAGTCGAGGCCCATGTTGACGAAGTGAACGATGTTCCCGAAGTTCAGCGCGGAGTGTTTGAGGCCGGCGAGCTGGGGCACCCGGTCCTGGATCTTGTCCGCGAGATCGGTGGTGATCTCCACGCCGGTCGCGCTGGGCAGGTTGTAGATGAAGAGAGGCAGGCCGGTGGCCGATCCGACGGCGCGGTAGTACTCGACCACGTCGTCGTCGGAGCCGTTGTAGAAGAACGGCGGCACGGCGCAGATCGCCTCGACGCCGGCGCGGGCCGCCCGCTCGGCCTGCCTGATCGTCTGGGCCGTGGTCGCGGCGCCCACATGCATGATGTTCTTGACCCTGCCGCGGTTCTGGTCCGCGGCCGCCTCCGCGATCCGGCCGTTCTCGTCCTCGGTCAGCAGAATACTCTCGCCGGTGCCGCCCGCGACCCAGAAGCCGTGGACGCCCGCCCTGATGTTGTACTCCATGACCTCGCGGAACGCCGCCTCGTCGATCTCGCCGTCCCGTCTCATCGGAGTGATTATCGCCGGATAGATACCTCTGAATTCGCCCATCGCCTGCCTCCGAGCACTCTTACGCAAGACTGCCGCCAATGCTAGCAGCACCGGCGGCGTCCGACAATCGCGGGACGGCGCCGGCTATGCCCTGTAGTGCGCCGCGACCCTGCGCAGTCCCTCGATGATGTCGCCCACGTCTTCCTCGGTGAAGGTGGGCCTCATCTGCATCCCGATCCGGCGCCGGGAGATGTCCTCGGCGACCGGCAGATAGACCTTCTTGTAGTCGTACGGGCGCTCACGCCCGATGTCGAGCGGCAGGTGGCTGCGGCCGTAGAGGTGGGGCCCGGTCAGGAAGGGGTTGTTGTACAGCAGCCTGCGCCGTCCGTCGTTGAAGCCCGGGCCGTCGAATTCCAGGCCCTCCGCCGCGAGGGCGTCCGCGAACTCGTTGGCGTCGCAGGTGAACTTTTCCTCCTCCAGCGTCGCGACCCACACCCAGTAGCTGCTCCGGTCGTCCGGCCTGACGGGCTGCGGCACGATGCCGTCCACGTCCGCGATGCCCGCGTTGATGTTTCGCGCCGCGCGGACTTTGTTCTCTACGTAGCCGTCCAGCTTCCTGAGCTGGGACAGCAGCACGGCGGCCGTCAGGTCGCTCATGCGGTAGTTGGGGCCCAGGAAGTAGTGCTGGTACGGCAGCTCGGCGTATGGGCCGTGCGCGCGCGGCAGTCCGACGTCCGAGAAGATCACGCCCCGCTCCCAGAGCGACGTGTTGTTGGTAACGACGGCGCCCCCGACGCCGGCCGACAGGTGCTTGCCTCCGAAGCTGAACCCGCCGACGTCGCCGATGGAGCCGACGATCTGGCCCTTGTACTCGGCGAGAGGGGCGTGGCAGCAGTCCTCGACCAGGTACAGGTCGTGACGGTCGGCGATCCTCCGCAGCGCGTCCATGTCGCACGGGTTGCCGTAGATGTGGGTAACCCATATGGCCCGCGTGCGGGAGGTGATCTTCGCCTCGACGTCCTCGGGGTCGATGTTGTGCGTCTCGTCCACGTCGGCGAAGACCGGCACGCAGTTCTGGAGCAGGATGCCGATGATGCTGCCGCCTGCGGTGATGGGCGTGGTGATTATCTCGTCCCCCGGGTCGAGGTCGAGCGCGCCGGCGCAAACGTGCAGGGACGCGGTGCCCGACGTTGTGGTGATCGCGTGCTTTACGCCGTGCTTCGCGGCCCACGCCGCCTCAAACTCCCGCGCCTTGGGGCCCTTGTGCAGGTTGCCCGACCGTATCACCTCGGCGGCCGCAGCCACGTCCTCCTCGCCGAACTCGTGGTGGGGCCCGAACTCCTTCGTCCGCACCGGCGTTCCGCCGTGTATTGCCAGTTTGTCAGTCATGTCGCCTCCCTGATGCCCCGTACGCAATGGGGACTTTGTGCGATATTATCACCGGAACGAAAGACGTGCATGTCCGCGAGAGCCGTCCGTGTCCTGCGATCCGGTCCCGGCGCGGCGGCGGGAGAGGAGAGAACAGTGACACAGAAGTCGGCGCTGATGGTGTGGGGCGGATGGGAGGGCCACGTCCCGGACGAGGCCACTGCCCTGTTCGCGCCCTGGCTGGAGGAGCAGGGCTACGACGTCGAGGTGTCCGACACCCTGACCGCCTACGAAGACCTGGACAGGCTGCGGTCGCTCGATCTCGTCGTCCCCGTCTGGACGCAGGGGACGATAACCCAGGAGCAGGAGCGGAATCTACTCGAGGCGATCTGGTCCGGCGTGGGTGTCGCCGGCTGGCACGGCTGCATGGCCGACTCGTTCAGAATGTCGACCGACTACCAGTTCATGGTCGGCGGACAGTGGGTCGCCCATCCCGGCGGGTTCATCGACTACGAGGTGAACATCCTCGACACCGGCGACCCGATAACGGCCGGGCTCGGCGACTTCAAGCTCCACACGGAGCAGTACTACATGCACGTCGACCCCAACAACGAGGTGCTGGCGACAACCACCTTCAAGGGCGACCAGCCAGTCAGCGGCCGGGCGTCTTACGACTGCCCCTGGATCGACGGCACCGTCATGCCCGTGGTCTGGAAGCGTACATGGGGCAAGGGCCGGGTCTTCTACTCCTCCATCGGCCACAAGATCGAAGACCTCGTCGTGCCCGAGGCGAATACGATCATCAAGCGCGGCATGCTCTGGGCGAGCCGGAGCGACGAGGAGGCTGCCAGATGACGGGCCTGTCCGAAGCCAGGATGCGAGCGGGAGTGATCGGCTGCGGCAACATCAGCCCCGTCTACTTCGAGAACCTCAAGACGCGGTACCCGGTGGTCGACGTGGTCGCGTGCGCGGACCTGGTCCCGGAGCGGTCGCGGGCCGCGGCCGACAGATTCGGGGTGCCCAGGGCCGTCTCGACGGAGGACCTGCTGGCGGACCCGGACATCGAGCTCGTCATCAACCTGACCAACCCCGCCGCCCATGCCGAGGTCAGCCTCGCGGCCATCGAGGCGGGCAAGCACGTCTACAGCGAAAAGCCTCTCGCGGTCGAACGGGCGGACGGCCAGGCGATAGTCGACTCGGCCGCGGCCAGAGGGCTGTCGGTCGGCTGCGCGCCCGACACCGTTCTCGGAGCGGGCATCCAGACCTGCCGCAAGCTGATGGACGAAGGGCGCATCGGCGAGCCGATAGCCGCGACGGCGTTCATGGTCAACCACGGCCACGAGTCGTGGCATCCGTCGCCGGAGTTCTTCTACAAGCACGGCGGAGGGCCGATGTTCGACATGGGGCCCTACTACCTGTCGGCGCTGATCAACCTGATGGGGCCGGTACGCAGGGTCACCGGCTCGCACCGCCGGACGTTCGAACGACGCACCATCACAAGCCAGCCCAAGCACGGCACGGTCATCGAGGTCGAGGTGTCGACGCACGTCGCCGGGGTCCTCGACTTCGAGTCCGGCGCCGTCGCCACGATAGTCACCAGCTTCGACGTCTGGGGTTCCGACCTGCCACGGATCGAGGTCTACGGCACCGAGGGGGCGCTGAGCGTGCCGGACCCGAACGTGTTCGAGGGGGCCGTACGCGTCCGCGGCGCCGGCGAGGACGGGTGGAGCGACG
Organism: Dehalococcoidia bacterium; assembly: GCA_965261815.1. Taxonomy (GTDB): domain Bacteria; phylum Chloroflexota; class Dehalococcoidia; order Lucifugimonadales; family CAZENU01; genus CAZENU01. The sequence continues at coordinate 109,697 of CBDHDR010000002.1, read as the reverse complement.
TCCCACTAGCCTACCGCGAAGGCGGCAGGGGGATGGGCCCGGCCGAGATGGCTTGGGCGATACGCGGGGGCCGCCGGCCCCGCGCCGATGGACGGCTCGCCAACCACGTCCTGGACGTCATGCACGCGGTGCACGAGGCCTCCGACTCAGGTACGCACGCCGAAACTACGACGACGTGCGAGCGCCCCGCCACCATGCCCGCAGGACTGCCGGAGGGCGTCTTCGACCGATGAGCACGCGCGTTCGACTCAGGAGGGCGTAAGCTCGTGCCGCGTCGAAGCCGGCTGTACGTAGATGAAACGACGCTCCCCGCCCCGGTCGAGGTGCGTCCCGTCACGCCCGATCGGTGGGACGACCTGCTGCGCGTCTTCGGCTCCAACGGCGCCCGGGGCGGATGCTGGTGCATGGTCTGGCGTCTCAGCTCGACCGAGCTGAGGCGGACTCCGGCGGCGGAGCGCCGCGAGCGGCTCGAGGCGCTGGTGGCCGAAGGGACGCCGACGGGCCTGCTGGCGTACGTCGACGGCGCGCCCGTCGGTTGGTGCAGCGTCGGGCCCCGGGAGACCTTCGGCCGGCTCGTACGCTCCCGCACGCTTCCGCACGCGGACGAGCGGCCCGCCTGGGCTATCACCTGCTTCTACGTTCGGGCCGGATTCCGCCGGCGTGGAGTCGCCTCCGCCCTTGTCCACGGGGCGGTCCCGTACGCGGCGGACAACGGCGCGGCGTCGCTCGACGGCTATGCGGGCCGCAACACGGTCGACAAGCCCGCCTCCAGCGGAGGCATCGGCCTGTTCCGCGGCGCCGGGTTCCACGAGACGCCGAGCGGGTCGACCTACTACACCGTGATGCGCCGCCTGCTGGCTCCAACCCCCGAGGTGGAGCCCACGGTTTTAGGCGGGCTGCGGCCGGCCTAGATTCTCCACCTGATTGGGCCGGCCGGCGTGACGGACTGCTTCCGGTGTCATGGTGGCGCACCTTGTCGGGGATGGATTCCCGCCTTCGCGGGAAGGACGGTTGTTCAAGGGTGTCCGTTCGCGGGAAGGACGGAGGGGGATTGGGACGATATGCCGGTTTGACAACGCCGAAAGGCGTCAATAGACTCCCCGAGGTCGGCTGTCATCCCTCTGGAGGCCTCTTCCGCCGTGACTCAGCGCGTTCGCAACCTGTCGATGGGTGAGTACTTTCGCCGCAAGTATGATCGGACTCCCCGCCCCCTGGCGTTCGATGCATCCACACCCGAGGAGTTCCAGGCGTGGAAGAGCGAGTTCCAGGGCGCATTGACCAGGTGCCTGGAGCCGTTCCCCGACCCCGTCGACCCGAACCCCGAGGTGATCGAGGTCGTCGACGAGGGCGAATACCGGCGCGAGAAGGTCGTCTTCGACTCCGAGCCGGGCATGTCGGTTATCGCGCACGTGCTGGTGCCCAACGACGTCGCGCCGGGCGAGCGCCGGCCCGCGATCCTGGCGGCGCACGGCCACGGCGGCGGCAAGGACGACGTTTGCGGCATCGGCCACGGCGAGGCGGAGCGCGTCGACCGCATTATGGCCCTCAACTACGACTACGCCCGCCAGTTCGCGCTGCGGGGGTACGTCGTCATCGCCCCGGACTGGCGCGCCTTTGGCGAGCGCAGGACGGGCGGCACGGCGCCGGGCAAGGACGTCTGCGACCTGCTCCAGGACAAGGCGCTCCTGTTCGGGGACAATCTGCTGACGCTGAACGTGTGGGACGCACGCTGCGCCGTCAGCTACCTGCAGTCGCGCCCGGAGGTAGACCCGGACCGCATCGGCTGCGCGGGGCTCTCCTACGGCGGAACGATGACGCTGTTCGCGACGGTCGTCGACGAGCGCATCAAGTGCGCGGTCGTCAGCGGATACCTCAACCGCTTCGAGTCGTTCGCGCTGAACAAGGGGCACTTCTGCGGCGCTCAGCTTCCCGTGGGCCTGCTCAGATACGGCGAGATGGAAGACGTCGCCAGCCTGATCGCGCCCAGACCTCTGCTGATCGAGTCGGGCACCGACGACAGCGTCTTCCCCATCGAGGCGAGCCGGCGGGCCTCGGACGCGGTCGGACGCGCCTACGCCGCGGCCGGAGTGCCTGAGCGCTTCGACGTCGACGAGTTCGACGGAGCGCACGCGTGGAGCGGCGCCAAGGCGTACGACTGGATGGACAGGTGGCTGTAGCCGTCTAGGGACCATCCGCCGGATAGGACATCGGGGACCAGGAGCACGACGATGAGACTCGCGGTATCAGGAAAGACCGACGACCAGTTCCTAGCCTACGCGAAGCAGGTTGGAGCAACCGACTTCATAGGCGGCGGCCACGACATGCCGACCGACCACGGCTACTACCGCTTCCAGGACCTGATGCTGATGCGGCAGCGGATCGAAGACGCGGGGCTCCGGTGGGCGGTGCTCGACGGCATGCCCGCCGAGTGGAAGCACAAGATCAAGCTCGGTCTGCCGGGGCGAGACGAGCAGATCGCGAACTGGTGCAGGACGCTGGAGAACATGGGCGCCGCGGGAGTGCCCGCCCTCGGCTACTTCTTCTCACCACGCAGCAGCATCGGCCACTACGGCCTGAGGACGTCCCGCTCGACGCCGGGCCGCGGCGGCGCGAAGGTCACCAGCTTCGACTGGGAGCTGATCCAGGGCGCGAACCAGGGGTTCTGGGACCCGCCGGTCGACCGCTCCCTGGAGGTGACCGAGGACGACGTCTGGGCCGCCGTGACCTACTTCCTGGAGGCGGTGATCCCGGTGGCGGAAGACGCCGGCGTGAGGATGGGCATGCATCCGGACGACCCGCCCATGTCGCCGATCGGCGGCGTCGCCCGCGTGTTCCGCAGCCACGAGGCGCTACGCCGGCTGATCGAGTTGGTCCCCAGCCCCTCCAACTGCGTGGGCTTCTGCCAGGGAACGATCTCGGAGATGCCCGGCGACGTGTACGACGCCATACGGTACTTCGGCAGCCGCGACAGGATCGCCTACGTCCACTTCAGGAACGTGACCGGCAGGGTGCCCAGCTTCTCGGAGACGTTCATCGACGAGGGCTACGTCGACATGCTGAAGGCGATGCGGACGTACAAGGAGGTCGGCTACGACGGCCCGTTCATCGACGACCACGTGCCGGTCATGGTCGGCGGCGACCGGCAGTACCCGTCGCACGCCTTCGCAATGGGCTACATGCGCGGCCTGGTCCAAGCAGCCAACGCCGAGTAGGCGCGGCGGCCGGGCGCGTTTTCGGGGAGCTATCCGGTGGTTCCGGTGGGGAGCCGGAAAACACATGCTCCGTCGGGACAGGGGACGCAGCCTGCCTGAGGCGACGTTCACCCTCACCCCAGCCCTCTCCCGTCGAGGGAGAGGGGGTTTTCGGCCCGCCGAGTTGCGTGCCGGGGGCCGGTCGGTGGCGGTCCGCTAGGAGATCTTGTCGTCGGCGGTCTTGTCGTCGTCGTCCTTCGGGGCTACGGCCTGCCTGAACTCGCGGAGCGCTTTGCCCATGGAGGCGCCGACCTGAGGCAGTCTGCCCGCGCCGAAGATGATCATGACGATCGCCAGCACGATGATCAGCTCTGTCGGACCTATTCTGAACGGCATGTGTTCTCCTTAGTTGGCAGTCCATTATGCCACGAATCGGGGCGCAAAGCTCGCGGCCCCTCCAGCCGTAGCCCTCTCACCGACTGCGGCCTCGGTTCGACGAAAGTGTGCCATTTTGGGCCATTCTGGGCCATCCCTATCTGTGAGGTGGCACACCTGGCCGAGAAATGGCACAGAAATGGCACACCGGGTGTGCCACTCGTCCTATCTGAGGCGGGACACCGCGTGACAGGATGGTACCCCGGTGTCTGGCCTCGTCCGGGACATGGGCGGGTGAGGGGACTCGAACCATCTGCGGGCGAGTGCTTGTCACAGGCACAGACTAGCACGGTTGTGCTGCCAGGGACAAGGGCTCGCCCAGGACTGTAACTGTTCAGACTCGAGGAGATGGACTCGGCGGGGGACTTTCACCAACGCTGAAAATGAGGCTGCACCGGAAGGCGGGTTGCAAACCCGCCCCTACGATTAGAATGAGGCTGCACCGGGAGGGCGGGTTTCAAACCCGCCTCTACGCCAGGCCGGCCAGAGGTTATGGCGGAGAAGTCTAAACAGTTACCCAGGACTTACCACCTGATACGGAAGGCCGGCGTTATGGACTGCTTGCGGGATGATGATGGCCCACCATGCTGGGGATAGATTCCCGCCCCCGTCTTCACGAGGGCAGGCTCTTCGCGAGAATGACGGAGGTGGGTCCAGCCGTACCCGTAAGGGGCCACCGAAAGGGAGGTTGGCCTCCCACTCCTGGATTCCAGCTCGGGGCCGGAATGACGACTAACCCCCAAGGCGACCCTGCGAACGCCACCTGCGTCATGCCCGCGAAGGCGGGCATCCAGAGGTCTGGGGGCACTCCCCATCATCTTGCTGTACCCTAGCGCAAATCGCCGAAGTCGGAGGCAGACATGTACGACCTGCTCATCAAGAATGGCCGCGTGCTCGACGGCACCGGCAGCCCCTGGTTCCGAGCCGACGTCGCGGTCGTCGGCGACAGGATCGTCGCGATGGGACGGCTCGGCGACCGGGAAGCCGCACAGACCATAGACGCCGCCGGGCACTTCGTCGCCCCGGGCTTCATCGAGGAGCACAGCCACGCCGACGTGACGTTCCTCGTCGACCCGCTCGCCCAGAGCTGCATCCGACAGGGCATGACGACCCTGGTCGTCGGAAACTGCGGCCACTCCGCCGCACCCGTACGGACGGACATGGTCGACGACTACCGGGCCGGCGCCGCCATCTACGAGGTCGACGGCTACGACTGGACCTGGGAGACGATGGGCGAGTATCTCGACACCGTGCGGCAGGCCAGGACGTCGGTCAACGTCGTGGCGCTGACCGGGCACCTGAACGTCCGGCACGTCGTGATGGGAGAGGCCAACCGCCCGGCACGTCCCGACGAGCGCGCCAAGATGCGCGACCTGGTGGCCGGCGCCCTGTCGGACGGCGCGCGGGGCTTCAGCACCGGGCTGATGTACCAGCACACCGTCTTCTCCGACACGGACGAGGTCGTCGAGATGGCGAAGGCGCTCGCGCCGTACGGCTGGGCCTACCACACCCACATACGGGACTACGGCCGGCATCTGCAGAAAGCGGTCGCCGAGGCCATCGAGATCGCCGAGCGCGCCGAGGTCCCGCTGGTCGTGTCCCACATGTACCCGGCGGGCAAGGAGTACTGGGGCCAGGCCGGCGCGTGCATCGAGATGCTGGAGAAGGCGCGCGACCGCGGGCTCGAAGCTGGCTTCGACGTCACCCCGTGGCTGAGAGGCGGCGGACCGTTCATATCGTACTTCCCGCCCTGGGCACGCGAAGGCGGCATAGCGATGACCCTGGACCGCGTGCGCGACCCGGAGATCAGCGGACGGATTATCGCCGCCATCGAGGCCGGTGAGTACTACTCGTTCGCCTTCGGATGGGACGACCAGCTCGTCCACCACGTCGCCGACCCAAAGAACCGCGCGTGGCTGGGAAGGTCGATCGGGGAGATCGCCCGCGAGCGAGGCGAGGACCCGGGGCGCACCGCCATGTCGTTGGTTTTGGCCGACGAGGGCAAGTTCGGCGTCGCGCCCACCAACAAGTGCGACGAGGACGTCGACATGCTGATCAAGCACCCGTTGGGCATCCCCGTCGCCGACGGACGATCGCTCGCGCCAACGGGCCCGCTGGCCTACCAGGACCGGCCCAACTCCTACGGCACCTTCCCCCGCGTGCTGGGCCGGTACGTGCGCGAACGGGGCATACTCACCTGGGAAGAGGCGGTACAGAAGATGGCGGCCATCCCCGCCTCACGCGTGGGGCTGTGGGACCGAGGGGTGCTTCGCGAAGGCATGGCCGCGGACATCGTCATCTTCGATCCCGAGACCGTCATCGAAAAGGCGGACTACGCCAATCCCCAGGAATACCCGGAGGGCATGCCCTGGGTAATCGTGAACGGTCGGATCACGGTCGCGCCCGAAGGCCACACCGGCGCCCGCGCCGGCTACGTACTGTAGGCTCGCTACGGGCTCGGCTCTCAGCCGGTGTTCGTCCTGCACGAGTTCTGGAGAGGTAAGGATGCCCTCCGGCTGATGCGACAACACTACGTCTTGTTGTGGCATTACTCGTCCGGCCACAGGAGATTGCTCCAAGCTAGGAGAATCCCGACGCTACAGATAACCAGGGCGGGGAGCCATAGGTATGAGGAAAGCCCGTTTCCTTCATTCAATATCAATTGATGGCCAGCAAGCAACGCGAGCAAAGCCCCACATGCGCGGATCGACCAAGTGGCCAAGGTTGCGACCTTTCCATCGCTGCCAGGTAGCAACTCCAAAGTCATCGCGGTAGCAGAAAAGAACGCAAGTAGAGCTGCCTTGCCAACATGTGAGACTTCGCTATTGCTGATCGCACGTGCGCCGACATAGAGGAGGCCGTAGCAAAGAACCATCTTGTAGACGTCAACGCCTCGGTGGATAAGGGTTCTGTTCATATTAGATCGGACGCGGTCTGCGCTCCTCGATACGAGCCGCTGCAGCAGCGGCGCTACTCGCGGTGGGCGGGTTGTGTGCCCCTCGGTTCTGAACAGCTGTCTGATGCGACGTTTCATTTCGCTCGCCTCCTCCCAACGCCATACAAAAGCCGCCCAACTGTAGAGATCAACTGTCCTTCTTGCTTCGAACAAACGGCGTTCTACTACGTCGGCCCTCGCGCACCGCGCGCTCGCGGGCCAGCACGACCGTAAGCGTCGCCGCGGCTCCCGCGATCACGCCGCCGCCCAGGGTGAGCGCGAAGGGCGCGTCGACCGTCTCAGCGAGAAAGCCCATCAGTAGCCCGCCGACGGCGCTGGCGCCCCAACCGAGCTGGTGGATGCTCATCACGCGGCCTCGGTATTGGTCTTCGACGACGCTCTGCGCGAGGGTGTTGTTGGTCGTCCCGAAGGCGCTGCTGCACGCGCCCGCGACGCCCACGAATGCGATGGCGGCCGGCAGCCAGGCGGTACGCGAGAAGGCCACGAGCGCAAGTCCGAACCCGACGCCCGACACGAGCTGCAGCAGCACCGACCTCTTCATGTCGCCCAAGGCCGCCAGCGCAACGAGACCGGCCAGGCCCCCGACGCCGGAGCTGAGAAGCAGATTACCGTAGCTCTGCACCCCTCCGTCGCTGAGTCGCTCGGCGAAGACCGGCAACAGGGTGCCGAACGACGCTCCGAACACGCCGGTTATGACCCCCATCGCGATCAGGCTGACGATTCGCCGGTCCCTTGCGATGTACGCGAAGCCGTCCTTCAGGTCATCCAGCGGCCGGCTCTTCACGCCGGTCCGAGCCGCGGGCATCGGCTTCATCATCAGCAACATCACCACAGTCAGCGCGTACGCGACACCGACGAAGAGGAAGAGGCCCTCGAGGCCGGCGGTCTCGACCATCGGGGCGAACAGCGACGGGCCGATCACGCCGGAACTGCTGCCCAGGAAGGAGTACAGCACGATGGCGTTGAGCAGGTGCTCCCGGGGAATCAGGTTGGGCACGATAGCCTGCCGGCAGGGGATGTCGAACGACACGAGTATGCCGGTCGCGGCCGACGTGGCGATGATGTGCCACGGCTCGATCAGGTCCGTGGCGATCAGCAGCGCGGTCAGCAGCGCAATGCCCGCGAACATCGCCCGGCTGACGGTGACGAGCCTGAGCCGGTTGACCCGGTCGGCGACCACGCCGCCCCACATCGACAGCAGCAGAATCGGGCCGCTGCTCGACACCGTGACGAGGCCCAGCATGACCGGCGATTCGGTGAGCTCGTGCATCAGCCACAGGCGGCCGGCGAACAGCGCCCAGATGCCCAGGTTGGAGAACGCGGCGCCCACCCAGAACAGCAGGTACTCGCGATAGCCAAGGGCGACGAACGTCCGCCTCGCCCTGGCCGACAGACCGCCCCCGGGTCCGCCGTCTGCCGCCATGCCCATGGTTGCTCCACCCGCGCGTTCGTAGCTGCGGAGAGTATACTGCATGCCCCCGTCACGACCTCCATGTGACCGTCATTCCCGCGACGGCGGGAATCCACGGCGAGTGAAGCGGCGATGGGTTCCCGTCTCCACGGGAACGACGGTGAGCGGCGGCGCACCTATGTCGTCATTACCGCGCAGGCGGGAATCCACGGCGGGTGGAGGCGGCGATGGGTTCCCGTCTCCACGGGAACGACGGTGAGCGGCGGCGCACCCACATCGTCATTCCCGCGCAGGCGGGAATCCACTGCGGGGAAGCGGCGATGGGTTCCCGTCTCCACGGGAACGACGGTGAGCGGCGGCGCACCTATGTCGTCATTCCCGCGCAGACGGGAATCCACTGCGGGTGGAAGCGGCGATGGGTTCCCGTCTCCACGGGAACAACGGTGAGCGGCGGCGCACCTATGTCGTCATTCCCGCGCAGACGGGAATCCACTGCGGGTGGAAGCGGCGATGGGTTCCCGTCTCCACGGGAACGACGGTGAGCGGCGGCGCACCTATGTCGTCATTCCCGCGCAGGCGGGAATCCACGGCGGGTGGAAGCTCCGATGGGTTCCCGTCTCCACGGGAACGACGGTGAGCGGCGGCGCACCTATGTCGTCATTCCCGCGCAGGCGGGAATCCACGGCGGGGAAGCGGCGATGGGTTCCCGTCTCCACGGGAACGACGGTGAGCGGCGGCGCACCTATGTCGTCATTCCCGCGCAGGCGGGAATCCACGGCGGGGGAAGCGGCGATGGGTTCCCGTCTCCACGGGAACGACGGTGGGCGGCGGCGCACCTATGTCGTCATTCCCGCGACGGCGGGAATCCACGGCGGGGGAAGCGGCGATGGGTTCCCGTCTCCACGGGAACGACGGTGGGCGGCGGCACACCTATGTCGTCGTTCCCGCGACGGCGGGAATCCACGGCGGGTGGAGGCGGCGATGGGTTCCCGTCTCCACGGGAACGACGGTGGGCGGCGGCGCACCTATGTCGTCATTCCCGCGACGGCGGGAATCCACGGCGGGTGGAGGCGGCGATGGGTTCCCGTCTCCACGGAAACGACGGTGAGCGGCGGCGCACCTATGTCGTCATTCCCGCGCAGGCGGGAATCCACGGCGGGTGGAGGCGGCGATGGGTTCCCGTCTCCACGGGAACGACGGTGGGCGGCGGCGCACCTATGTCGTCACTCCCGCGACGGCGGGAATCCACGGCGGGTGGAGGCGGCGCAACCGCATCACAGCGGCCCTCTCGGCCCGGCCAGCTAGTCGAACCGCAGGATCTGCCTGAACCGGTGGGCGATGAGCAGCAGCAACAGCGCCATCAGTACGGCGGCGATCAGCGTGGCGAAGGGCGCGCCGAGCATCTGGGCTACGGCGCCCAGGGCGACGCCGCCGATCGGCGCGACCCCGGAGCCCATCGAGTTCACCGCCGTCGCCCTGCCGCGCATGGCGTCGGGCGCCACGATTTGAATCGACGCGGTCCGGACCATCGCGAAACCGTCGAACCCAACGTTCACGAGCACGATCAGGGGCAGCGCGACCAGCAGTGACGGACTCTGGGAAAACGCCGCCGCGGCCACGAGGCTGAGCACCAGGCAGCCGACCATCAGACGCCCCTTGTGTCGCAGCGTCCGGACGGACGCGAGAATCACCGCGCCCAGCGCCGCCCCCACTCCGAGCGACGACGCCATCAGCCCAAGCCCTACCGGGCCCACGTCGAAGACCTCAGAGGCGTAGACGGGCAGCAGCCCGTGGACGGTCGGAACGATCAGGATGTACACCGCGGCGCTCATCAGCACGACCGGCAGCAGCACGGGGTCGCGCCTGACGTAACGAAGCCCGTCCGCGAACTGCCCCAGTAGCGACGCGGTGCGCGTCCCCATCCTATCCGCGGCAGGCAGCCGGACCGTGCCGACCGCGATGGCGGCCCCCAGATACATCACGGCGCCGACCAACAGGGTGGGGCCCGGGCCCTGGATCTCGATCGAGAGTCCCGTCAGCGTCGGTAGGGCGAGCTGCAGCGTACTGGACGTCAGGAGCATCACCGCGAAGGCGTTCACGAGGTAGTCCCTCGGGACGACGCTGGGGACTATCGACTGTCTCGCCGGGAACGCGACGGACTGGAGCAGCCCCATCGTGATGACGAACGCGAAGACGTGCCAGACCTCCACCCAGCCCGCGATCACCACCACAGAGAACACCGCGTATACGAGCGCCTTGCCGAAGTAGATCGAGGCCAGCAGCCTCGCCCGGTCCAGCCTGTCCGCCAGCACTCCGCCGATGGGCGCGGTCAGCAGGTACGGCAGGGTGCCGAGGCCCAGCGCAAGCACCGTGAGAAACGGGGAGCGCGACACGTCATAGGTCAGCCAGCCGACCACGACCTGCTGGAGCCACTGGACGCCGCTGCTGAGCAGGATCGCGGCCCAGTAGTGCCTGAATCGGCCGAATCGAAGCGAGTCCAGCGTATGGACGCGCAGACCGCCCCGGCCGACGGCGCGGCGAAGTCTGCGAGCTAGGGCGATGTCATCGACTCCTTGGCGCCGTGAGGCGCCGGCGCCGTGGGGCTAGCCGAGATCGGGATACATCAGCGGATGGCCGGTCGCTCCCGTCTCGTAGCGCGTGATGTGCCAGCGGCCGATGTTCGCGCTCAGCAGCACGCTGCGGTCCTCGCCGCAGAACGCGATGTTGGTAGGCGCCGCGATCAGCGTGCCCTCGGGGTCCTCGGCCAAGACCTCGGCGAGACCGGACGGAGATACGCGGTATATGACGTCGGGCCGGTACATCGAGACGTACAGGTTGCCGCCGGTATCGAAGGCCACGCCGTCGGGCACCGTGCCGGGCAGCTCGATCACCGTCTCGACCGCGCCCGGGCCGCCGTCCGGCTCGATCTCGACGCGGTCGACCCGCGGCGGGTTCAGACTCATGGCGACGTACAGCGACCGGGCGTCCGGGGCCAGGCACTGGCCGTTGGGGAACTCCTTCGGGCGACGGTCCCACACCGCCGTCTCGCCGCCCGGCCTGATGCGGTAGATCCGCCCGTTGTCGGCCTTCCAGTCGCCCGAGTCGCAGACGTAGAGGTTGCCCTCGGCGTCGAAGGCGGGGTAGTTGGGCGTCGTGAATGGCTCGCCCGGCGCGCCGGTGGAATAGGCGGACACGTCGCCGCCGGGGGTGAGCTTCATCACGGCCTTGTTCCCGACATCGCACGCGTAGAGGTTGTGGCGGGCGTCGAGGGCAACGCCGAGGATGAAGCCGCCGGTGTCGGCGAAACGGACGGACTTTTTCCGGTCGACGTCGATGCGGTAGAGCTGGCCGGCCTCGCCGCCGGCGTACGCGTAGCCGTCGAGGCCCCAGGCTATGCCCTCGGGGTGATCGAGTCCTTCCACCAAGACGGAGACCTGGGTGTCGTTGTCCAGCAGCGCCATCGCTTCCTCCGTCGGGTGAAGTCCGTCGGCATCCGGAATCTACGACGACCGGGACGCCCTGTCAAACCGGGCCGGGACGAAACGCGACTGCCACGACGCCCGTATCCGCTTTGCGCGGCCAATGCTCCCCGGCTATAATTCAGGGTGCACCCGCGCCATAGCGCGGGCCCGCGAGGACCGATCTGACAACCGCCGACACATTGCTCGAGAAGGCGGCCGGCTACCTACCCGCAGACAAGGTGGAGGTGGTCGAGAACGCCCTTAGTTTCGCCGAGAAGGCTCACGACGGCCAGAAGCGGCTGTCCGGGGAGCCGTTCGTCGAGCATCCCCTGCAGACCGCGCTGTTTCTGGCCGACCTGCACCTGGACTCCGACGCCCTCGCCGCCGCTCTGCTGCACGACGTGATGGAGGACTGCGATGTCCCGTACGGCGTGCTGGAGGAGCAGTTCGGGGGCATAGTGGCCACCCTGGTAGACGGCGTTACCAAGCTGACCCAAACGGAGTTGCTGCCCGACACGGCGGAGACGCGGGCCGTGGACCGCCGCTCGAAAGACGACCTGGCGCACGCCGCGACGGTCCGCAAGATGCTGATGTCGATGGCAGAGGACATCCGCGTCGTTCTGATCAAGCTGGCCGACCGCCTCCACAATATGAGAACGCTCGACGCGCTGCCGGAGAAGCGGCGCGTCGTGATCGCCCAGGAGACGCTGGACATATACGCGCCGCTGGCCCACCGCCTGGGCTTCTGGGAGATGAAGTGGCTGCTGGAAGACCTGGCGTTCCAGCACCTGAACCCGAGCGCCTACAGGGACATCTCGAAGCTGCTCAACGCCAAGAGGGAGGCGCGGGAGGACTACGTCCAGCGGGTGATTGGGCTGCTGCGCGCCGAGCTGGACGAGGCCGGGATCGAAGCTCAGGTGACCGGCCGGCCCAAGCACATCTACTCGATCTACAAGAAGAGCAACGCGTACGCCGAGCAGAACAAGACGACCGGCGAGATATTCGATCTGTTCGCGCTGCGGATCCTGGTCGACGACGTGACGGATTGCTACTCGGCCCTGGGCGTCGTCCACGCCAAGTGGCATCCCCTGCCGGGCCAATTCGACGACTACATCGCCTCGCCGAAGGACAACCTGTACCAGTCCCTGCATACCGCCGTACTGTGTGAGGACGGCTTCCCAGTCGAGGTGCAGATTCGAACGCACGAGATGCACCAACTCGCGGAGTACGGCGTCGCCGCCCACTGGCTCTACAAGGAGGGCGGGACGGCCGACCGGCGCTTCGAGGAGAAGATGACGTGGCTCCGCCAGCTGCTCGAGTGGCAGCGCGAGGTGAGCGGCGTCGTCGAGTACGTCGAGTCGTTCAAGACGGACATCTTCAAGAACCAGGTGTTCGTCTACACACCCAAGGGCGACCTGAAGGAGTTTCCCGCCGGAGCGGGCCCGCTCGACTTCGCCTACAGGGTCCACACGGAAGTCGGGCACCGGTGCATCGGCGCCAAGGTCAACGGCAAGCTGGTGTCGCTCCAGTCGGAGCTTCAGAACGGCGACACCGTCGAGATCATGACCAGCAGGACGATGCGCGGCCCCAGCCGAGACTGGCTGAACCCGAACCTGGGATATCTGAAGACCGCGTCCGCGCGGGATAAGGTCCGCCAGTGGTTCAATCGCCAGGCCCGCGAGACCAACATCCTGCAGGGCAAGGAGATCTTCCACAAACAGCTCCGCCGGCTCGACAGCACCCTGAACGTCGCCGAAGTAGCCAGGGTGATGAAGTTCGAGACGGACGATGAGTTCTTCGAGGCTCTCGGCGCCGGGACTATCTCGACGGTCCAGGTAGTCAATAGCCTGTCATCCCAGGAGGTCGCGCCGGAGCCGGAGATCGTACAGGCACCGCCGGGCGACGGGCCCGTAACCGGAATCGAGGTGCTCGGCGTGGGAGACCTGCTCACGCGAATGGCGCGATGCTGCGCCCCGATCCGAGGCGACGACATCATCGGCTACATCACGCGCAACCGAGGGGTGACGGTCCACCTCGAGTCGTGCGCGAACGTCACGAACGAGAGCGAGCTCGACCGGCTCGTCGAGGTGAGCTGGGGAAAGACCAAGACCGTGTACCCGGTCGGGCTGCGCGTCGAAGCATTAGACCGCGTCGGCCTGCTCAGCGACGTCACCTCGGTCGTATCGGCCGAGAACGTCAACATCGTTGCGTGCGTATCCGAAAAGGCGGACGACGTCAGCATGATCACGGTTACCGTGCATATACGCGGTATTGATCAGCTGAACCGTCTTTGCATTAAACTAGAGGGAGTCGAGGGCGTGATGCACGTCCTTCGCGTCAACAACGACGGCGCCACGCCGATCAAACGGGCGGCCCCCGGCCGGCCGGTCCGCCAAAGCCAAGGAGTTTTCTGAAGTGCCTAGTGCAAAATCGAGAAGGGTTGCAGAGAGAAAGCGCCGTAGGAACACACCGCTCCGTTCCCAGGCCCGAACCTACGTGAGGAGAGCCCGGCGGGTCATCGAGTCCGACGACACCGGCGCCGCGGAGCAGACGGTCCAGCAGGCGATCGTCGCTTTGGACAAGGCCGCCCAGAAGGGCGCCATCCATCGCCGAAACGCCGCCCGCCGCAAGTCGCGCCTGATGGCGCAGCTGAACTCCGCCCGCGACGGCTAGCGCGCCGCAGCCGAAATCGCGGGATGAGCGTGAACGAGTCCGTCGTCCATGAAACATCACCCAGGGAGGCGCAGCCGTGACCACAACCGGAAAGCGCTACAGGCTGCTTTGCGCCTTGTACGCTCCATCGCAGTCAACGGAACCGGACAAGTACATGGCGGAGACGCCCTCCTTCCCTAACTGCGTCGCTTGGGGGGACACCCCTGAAGAGGCCATCGAAATACTGGAAAGCGTTGTGGCGGCAACGATTCGGACCTATCAGGAACGTGGATACCGCCTGCCCCCCGGCGTGGCGCCGATGGAGACTGAGACCGCCCGCTCTTTCCAGACGAAGGTTCTCGATATCTCCCTTTGACCTATCGGGAACTCACACGCAAACTGCGGAGACTGGGTTGCGTGTTTGTGCGTCAAGCGAGGGGAAGTCACGAAATATGGGCAAATGACAGGACCGGGGCCACGTCGCCCATACCACGCCACGGCAGTCGCGACTTCAAACAAGGAACGATGCTCCGAATTATCCGCAATCTGGGCATCTCCAAAGAGGAGCTGGACGACGTATAGCTACGTTCCGCCCGTGCGCCGACTCTGCCTCCGACACCTCTGAAGAACGAAGGGAGAGCCGGCGCTGCTATCTGCCGTTGCCGGCTCGTAGACCCGCTCCGTATACCGTAGCTGTTCAGACTTACGGGGCCGCAACCAGATCACCTTGAGTGGCGTCGGGGCTTCGACCGGTGCGTATCGAAGGGCCCGCCTGAAGCTCGGACAGGCGCACGCGGGGTCCGTCAAAATGTGAACAGTTACGCCCGTAGTCCTCTTGCAAACCGGTGCGGCCGCTGCGGGGTATAATCTAGCGACCCATCTTGCCCGGTAGAGCAACGTTCGTGAACGAGCACGAGACCAAGGCCGAGCGGCGCGATAAGAAGCGTCGAAAGCGCGGTAAGATGATGGTAGCCGGGCGCAGCGTACGCTTGCTCCAGGAGATCATCCGCCGCCGCTCCGAGAAGCTGTCCGAAAAGGACGGCTAACCGGCGTTGCCCCCCTCGCGCCGGCGCAACTCTCAGCCACCTCCAACATCCCGATCCCAGCCTACCGTGCACAGGTCAGACAGCCAATGATCAGCAACCCAGCCCCTCCCGTCGTGATGACGGTCGCCGAATCGGATCCCGCGGGCGCCTCTGGCGTGCAGGCCGACCTCAAGACGTTCGCCGCCCTGGGCGTCTACGGCACGTCCGCGATCACGGCGATCACCCTTCGGGACCTCGTGGGCGTCGTGGATGTCCGGGACCTTCCCGCCGCGCTGGTCGCGTCACAGATCGACGCAGTGCTTTCGGACATGAGCGCCGCCGTTGTCAAAACCGGAATGCTGCCGCTTCGCGAGACCGTCGAGGCGGTCGCGGGCCGAATCAGAGAGCGTGGGATCGAGAATCTTGTGCTGGACCCGGTGCTTGCACACGCCGACACCCTTGCCGAGGACGAAGACGTCGTGGAGAGTCTTCGTACCGAGCTCGTACCGCTCGCCCGCGTCGTGACGCCAAACGCGCGGGAGGCCGGTCTGCTTACGGGACGCGAGGTCGAGACGCTGGACGACGCCCGGACCGCCGCCAGCGCTCTTGTCGAGATGGGCGCCGACTGCGCGGTCGTCACCGGCGGCGGGTTCGCCGGCCCGGCGACCGACGTCATGTACGACGGGAAAGAGCTCCGGGCGTTCACGGCGCAGCGGGTCGAGACCGCCAACGACCGCGGCGTGGGCGCGGCGTTCTCGGCCGCCATCGCGGCCGGGCTGGCCAACGGGCTGGAGGTCCGCGACGCCGTGTCGCAGGCAAAGAAGTACGTGACCGGCGCGCTGCGCCACGCGCTCCCCATCGGCGCGCACGGCACCGTCAACCACTTCCACGAGACGTGGGCGAGCAGGTAGCCCGAACCGCCGGGAGACCTGCCGGACGACCGGGCGTTCGGCGGCTAGGGCACGTCCATGTTGCGAAGTCGGCGCACCGTCAGCCAGAAGAACAGCGCCGTCACGACGATGACGCCGCCGATGGCGACCCGCATCTCGATGGCCTGCTCCTCGAACAGATGAAGCCGCGAGTTGTCGATGCCCTCCATCAGCGTCATCGTGTACGCCCTTACGCTGAGGTACCTCGTACCGCTGAGCAGGCTGCTGAGCACGCCCTCCCAGATGAATACGTACACCAGAGCAAAGCCGAGCGGGTGGCCCGTCGTCAGACCCAGCCACGTGAATATCGCGGAGTAGGCGGCGACTCCCGCAAGAATGCCGACTCCGACTGCCGCCACGGTCCTGCCGTCGCCCTCCAGCCAGACGCCCGCTACCAACATGCCGCTGACGGCGAGCACCGGCCCCGCGATCACGACCGGGGCGAGCATCTTGGACAGGACGATCGACCACCGCGAGACGGGGTTCAGCACGAGGTAGCCCAGCGTCCGGTCCTCGACCTCGTTACCGAAACCGGCCGTGGCCAGCGTCATCGTCACGATAGGCAGAACGGCTGCGACCATCAGGACGCCTACGATGCCCACGGCAAGTTCGTCGAGGTCGTCCGCCTGCATGTCGGCGTTGAAGGCTCGGATGGCCGCCACGAGTCCGACGGGGGCGGCCGCCAACAGCACGATGACGGCGATACGCCACTTGCCCAGGAGCTGGCGCAGAGACAACCGGAAGATCGGGCCCACGCTACCCCTCCACCACGTAGCTGAAGACGCTCTCCAGCGACTCGTCGAGCGGCTCGACCCGCGTCAGCCTGAGGCCCAGCTCGCGGGCCGTCACCGGCACGGCACGCTGGAGGGAGGCGACGTTGCGGCTCAGGACGAGCACCGCGTCGTCGTCCAGGGAGACCGACTCCACAGACTCCAGGCGCACCAGGGCCGAGGCCATGGTGCGGGGCTCCTCGCAGACCACCCTGACCTTGTAGGGCTGCTCGTCGAGCGCCTCGCGGATGGCGCGAAACTCTCCCGACGCGGCGAGCTTGCCGCTCACCATGAGCAGGTGGCGGTCGGCAACCGTCTCCACCTCCTCCAGGATGTGCGACGACACGAGCACGGTCCTGCCCTCGGACGCGAGCCGCTTCATGAGATCGTGGAACTCGATCCGTTGGCGCGGGTCCGTGCCGTTCAGGGGCTCGTCGAGGATCATCACCTCGGGATCGTGCACGAGGGCGGCAGCCAGCCTCATGCGCTGCCTCATTCCCCGGGAGTACGTGCCGAGGGCGCGGCCCTGTACGTCCGAGAGTCCCACGTACTGGATCGCCCTGTCCACCGCGGCACCGACGTCGTCGAGGCCGTGGAGTTGGGCGGCGAGCTGCACGAACTGCCTGCCGCTGTAGAAGGGATAGACGGCCTCGTGCTCGGACATCATTCCCAGCACCCGGTATATCTCCGGATTATCGCGCACGGGCTGGCCAAGCACCTCCACGTCGCCCTCGGAAGCGGCGGCGAGCCCGGCCATCATGTGCAGCACGGTCGTCTTTCCGGCGCCGTTCGGCCCGAGCAGGCCGGTTACGCCCGGATGCACCTCGAGCGACACGTCGTTGACTGCCACGACGTTGCCGTACCACTTCGAGACCGACCGCAGCACTATGGACGCCGTCATCCTGCTTCCTTCCGGTAGCGCCACAGCAACAGGGCGGCCGGTCCCGCCGTCAGCACGAGGTACCACGCGACGGGGATGGCGTCGTTCAGATCGCTCACCTGTCGAGCCGCGTCCGAGGAGTCGGGGGTTTCGTCAAAGATCATGTCGCTGACGTGCGCGGGAACGGCGCCGACTTCCGCCAGTGCGATCCACTTGGCCCATCTGCCCGTGACCGTCTCGCACCGGTCGACTACGACCTCGCCGTTCTCTACGACCACTTCTCTCTTGATGCAACCCGTGAGCGAGCTCGCGACCGCCGTGGATATGATGAACAGGCCGATAACGAACCCGGCGGCGTAGGCCCGGCGGTTCGTGAATCCCGATACGGCGAGCGGTATGGTCGTCGTGAAGACGGCGATGACCGCGCCGGCCGCCAGGAAGCGCGGAACGTCGAGCCAGTTCTCTCTGACGTAGGTGAGCGGCTCCTGCGCGGCCAGCGTGAACCCGGCGAACAGCACGATCTGGCCCGAATAGACCAGCGCCAGCACGATCGTGAAGAACGCGAGCCAGCGGCCAGCCACGTAGTCGGTCGAGGTCAGCGGCCTCACCAAATATAGCTGAAGCACCTGGTTGCGCCGGTCGGCGCACAGCAGCTCCGGCGCTATGATGGCGGAGAACAGCAGGATGAGTATCGAGACGAAGTCGTAGTAGTCGGCGTGTCCCGGAACGTCAACGACGTCGGACGCGCCGAAACCCTCCGCGAACGACGCGATCATCACGATGACCACCGCGGGGACCGTGATCGCAGCGAACAGGAGTATCGGCAGTATCTTCGCGCGTCCGCCGCGTCCAATCCCGAGCGCGGTGCGCATTCCGTTGGTCCACAGGGCGAAGCGGGCGCGGTTTCGCCCCTCGCGCGGCCCTTCGTAGTGCCGGTACCCTATGTCGTACAGCTCGCCTCTAGACTGCGCGGCCAAACCCTATCTCCTGAATATCTCGGTCAGACGGTGACGCTGCGGCGCCATCCGCCGGAGCCTTGCGCCCGACTCGACGACTGCGTCGCGAACCGTATCGTAGCCGCCGTCATCGATGTGTTCTATGACGATCGATATCCCGTCGAGGCCCGCCTCGAGCCCATGTCCTCGCAGCAGGGCCAGCAGCTCGTCCCGCCGATCGTCGACGTCGACGTACAGCGTCTCCGTCTCCTGGGTGAGCTGCGAGACCTCGGCGTCCTCTATTACCTGCCCGCCCTCCAGCACGACGATCCTGTCGCACGTGCTCTCGACGTCGCCCATCAGGTGGGACGAGAGCATGATGCTGATGCCGAACTCGCTGCCGGTGCGCCGGACGAGCGCGAGCATCTCCTCGCGCCCCGACGGGTCCAGCCCGGCCGTGGGCTCGTCCAGCAGGACCATCACCGGGTCGTGCACGAGCGCCTGCGCCAGCTTCACGCGCTGCTTCATGCCGGTGGAGTACTCGCCTATCGACCGGTACCGCTCCTCGGCCAGCCCCACGTGCCGCAGCGTGTCCGAGGCGCGGGTCCGTGCATGGGCCGGAGGCAGCCCGCTCACCTGCGCCATGTGAGTCAGGAACTCGGAGGCGGTCAGCGACGGCGGCAGACAGTCGTGCTCGGGCATGTAGCCGAGCCGCGACCGGATCTCTATCGACTCGTACGGCCGTCCGCCCAGCACCTGCGCCGAGCCCGAGGTCGGCTTGATCAGGCCGAGGAACAGCTTGATCGCCGTGCTCTTGCCCGCACCGTTCGGCCCCAGCAGCCCGGTGACGCCCTCGCCGATGCGGAAGTCCACGCCATCCAGGGCAATGACGGCGCCGTAGTGCTTCGTCAGCGCCTCCGCCTCTATCAAGAACGCCATGCCGAAAGTATACACCAGCACCGGAAGTATACACCAGCACCGGCCTCCCCAAGACCTCACCATAAGTGAACGGTTTCGGCCAGCCGGCTGACCTTGACGTGGTTCACGTAAAATGTGAAACTGTGATCACGATGAAGAACATCACTGTAAGCGTTGACGACGACACGTATAGGCGGGCGCGCGTAGTCGCAGCCCAGCGGGACACCTCCGTCAGCGCCCTGGTGCGCGAATTCCTGAACGGACTGCCCACTGACACGGAGCGGCCCGCCGATTGGGATACGCTCTGGGCGATGGTCGATTCCTGGGGGGCCGAGGTCGGCGAGCGTCCAACCCGCAGCCGCACCTACGATGGCCGGGCCTGAAGCATTCGTCGATACGAACGTCCTTCTGTACGCGGCGTCCAGCGCCTCGTCTGAAGTCAGGGAACGAGAGGCGGCCCGCCGCATTCTTCAAGAGGACAACTGGGCCATCTCAGTGCAGGTGCTGCAGGAGTTCTACGTCAATGCCACAGGGAAGATGCGAGGCAAGGTCCAGCCCCACAATGCGGTTTCGTTCGTACGGCTGTTGCTGACTCGTCCTGTCGTAGCGACCACGCCCGAACTGTTCCTGCGGGCAACTGACATCAGAAACCGCTACCACATCAGCTACTGGGACGCGGCTATCGTAGCCGCGGCCGTACACTTGGGCTGCGCCACGCTCTATACTCAAGACCTGAACTCCGGACAGACCTACGACGGCGTAACCGCCGTGGACCCGTTCTGAGCCATCCGCCGAGTTATCGAGACCGAACGGGCAGCCCATCACACGAAAGCAATGCTCGAACTGGACTACATCACGGTGAAGGGCTTCAAGAGCATCGCTGCCATCGAGGAGCTGCGGATCGGCGCGATGAACGTGCTCATCGGCCCTAACGGATCGGGGAAGTCCAACTTCGTTGGCGTATTCTCCTTCCTGAACGCTATCCGGTCGGGCAAACTGCAGGACTACGTCGTCAGGGCAGGAGGCGCTGACAAGGTACTGCACTTCGGCGCCAGAGAAACTGACAA
This sequence comes from Dehalococcoidia bacterium, assembly GCA_965261815.1. Classification (GTDB taxonomy): domain Bacteria; phylum Chloroflexota; class Dehalococcoidia; order Lucifugimonadales; family CAZENU01; genus CAZENU01. The sequence goes on along the minus strand of CBDHDR010000002.1, from coordinate 89,067 downwards.
GCTGTACATAGACATCTCGTTCCAGGACAGTACGAACCGGTACGAGATCACGTTGCAGCCGGCCGGTGCGGACGACTTGGTCCCCGGTTCCGAGTTCGCGCACTTCTGGAACAAAGAACGATATCCAGGGGGATCCTTGGGCATTCTCATTGAGCCGCACGGCAAGGAGGCGGGGATCTCCAGATCGGCGCCTCCCGGCGTGACCTCGTACGTGAGCAAACGCCTGAACCGGTGGAAGCTCTACCACTTCCACGACACCAGCGACGCATCGCCGATGAAGAAGACGGCCGATGTGAACGACAATCGTCACCTGCGCCCGGACGGGTCGAATCTCGCGGCGTTTCTATATCTGCTAAGTAAGGAATACCCGGACTCGTACAGTCTCATCACGCGGACCGTGCGGCAGGTTGCGCCGTTCTTCGAAGGCTTTCAGTTGGAGCCACAGCTGCTCAATCCCAACAAGATACTGCTGGCGTGGCGGCATACGGGCACTGACGCCTACTTCGACGCATCGTCGCTGTCGGACGGGACGCTCCGGTTCATGGCCCTGGCCACCCTGTTCCTCCAACCGGCGAACCTGCGCCCGTCGGTGATGCTGGTGGACGAACCCGAGCTGGGCATGCACCCGTTCGCGATCACCCTGCTGGCGTCGCTGATGAAGCAGGCGTCGGTCGAGACACAGGTGATCGTGTCCACGCAATCGTCGCTGTTTTTGGACCACTTCGAGCCGGAGGACGTGCTGGTCGCCGACCGTGTCGACCGAGGTACCCAGCTTACCCGGCTGAATCCCGCCGATCTGGAGCCGTGGCTGGAGGAGTACAGCCTGGGCCAGTTATGGGAAAAGAACGAATTGGGCGGACGCCCGAAGATGGAGTGACTCGGGTTGTCACGCTTGATCGTACACGTGGAAGGCCAGACGGAGGAGAGCTTCGTTAACCAGGTCCTCGCGCCCCATCTATGTGACCGCGGGTACACCAGCGTAAGTGCTCGTCTGCTTGGCAACGCTCGTCAGCGCAGCCGGCGGGGTGGCATCAGAAGATGGGCTCTGGTGCGTGACGGGATACTCAGTCACTTGAAGGCAGATAAAGAACTCACGGTCACAACGATGGTCGACTACTACGGGCTGCCGACCACCTGGCCGGGACGGGCCAAAGCACCCGCACTACCCTTCCCTGACAGGGCCGGCTCTGTCGAGCGCGAGATTCTCGATGACGTGAGCGGCGAATTGGGCGACAGCTTCGATCGGCGGCGTTTCACCCCATACGTGGTGATGCACGAGTTCGAGGGACTGCTGTTCAGCGACCCCGAGGGATTCGGTAGGAGCATAGGAAAAGGCGATCTAACTCCGAGTTTCCAGGCGATCCGCAACGAGTTCGATACGCCCGAACAGATCAACGATTCCCCCGACACCGCCCCCTCCAAAAGAGTCCTTGGTCTGTTCCCCGGCTACCAGAAGCCTCTACTGGGAACACTCGCAGCTCAGGAGTTCGGTCTCGACACCATGCGCAGGGAATGCCCGCATTTCTCCGATTGGGTGGGGCGGCTCGAGCGTCGGGCGCAATAGACATCGCCGGGCGGCGTTCCGGGGGTCTCGCGCAGGCTTGACACCTCTAGATTGACGGGCGTAGGCTCAGACTCGCCGGTCCTCGTTCGCCGAGGACGGCGTCATCCTACGCATCCAGGAGTCTCTGAATTGGGCAACTTCGCCGACGGGAAGGTCTACGAGAAACTCGGGGTCCGCCCCATGATCAACGCGGTGGGCAACTCCACCATGCTGGGCGGCTCCACGCCCTCGGACATGATCAAGCAGGCGATGGAGGAGGCGAGCCACGGCTTCGTCGACATGGGCGACCTGACGGCCAAGGCGGGCGACTACATCGCGGGGCTGCTCGGCACCGAGGCCGCCTATCCCACGTCCGGCTGCGCGGCCGCGATGACGCTCAGCTCAGCCGTCGTCATGACCGGCAACGACGTCGAGAAGATGGGGCGTCTGCCGGACACCACCGGGATGAAGAACGAGATACTCATCCAGAGTGCGCAGCGGTACGCCGCCGACCCGTGCTTCCGGTTCGCCGGCGCGAAGCTGGTCGAGGTGGGGAACACCGCCGCCGAGATAGAAGCCGGCGTCGGAGAGAACACCGCCGCCATCGCCTACGTGGAGCACCCGCAGTACACGCAGGGCGCGCTTTCGCTGGAGGAGACGACCGCCGTCGCGCGCAAGGCGGGCGTCCCGGTCATAGTCGACGCCGCGGCGCAGATATACCCCGTAGACTACTTCAGGCGAACCGCGCAGGCGGCGGAGCTGGTCTGCTTCAGCAGCAAGTACTACGGCGGGCCCAACTCGGCCGGCTTCGTGACCGGCAAGAGGGAGCTGATCGACGCCATCGCGGCCCTCGGCTTCCAGACGACCCTGCCCTACAGCCACGGCCTGTACGAGAGCGGCTACGCCATCGGCCGCGGCATGAAGCTCGACCGCCAGGAGATAGCCGCCGTCGTTGTCGCCATCGATCACTGGTTCACGATGAACCATGAGGACCGCCTCCAGGAGTACGACCGCAAGATGGCGGTGGTCCAGAAACACCTGGACGGAGTCGCCGGCGTGCGTGCCCATCCGGAGCCGTACGACGCCTACTTCTCCGTCCGGCTGCACGTCACCGTCGATCCCGTATCCGGCACGACCGCGCAGGACGTGGCAGACGAGCTCGACGCCGGCAACCCGCGCATCAGGGTCGGCGTCGAGGGCGACGACCTGACAATCGTGCCGCACACCCTCAACTCGGGCGAGGAGGCCGTCGTCGGAGAGCGCCTCCGCGCCGTCATCGCAGGCTGACGGTCGGCGACGCCTCACCCGATGCGCGACGCGAGCCTGCGCCCCGCTGGTGGGTGACCCGGGATGCCCACCAGCGGGATGGTCCCCTGCCTAGTTGTTGTCCGGGTGTACTGCCCGCAGGGAGGCCCGGCCCAGCTCTCTGCTTCCGGAGTAGTCGCTTGGGTCGCAACGGACACCAGCCCAGTAGTCCGGGAAGAACTCGAAGTCCCAGCGCCAGCCCAACTCCCTGCTGAGAGAGGTCGTCTCAGGCGCCGGATGGAAGTCCATGAACTGGACGAGATAGTCGGAGCTGGGGTACAGCGCCACCATGTACTGACCGGCGCAGGGTTGGGGGTCGTCCCATGCGATCGTGATGTTAACGTAGGTTGCCGATCCGTCGACGCGCGGTGTGAGCGTGACGGTGATCGGCTCGGTCGTCGTGGGCTCAGGCGTCGGCGTCGATCGGGAAGATATTGTGGTCCCTCGGAGGCGGCTACGTTACGTTCGTGTCCGCCATCGGAGCTTGGGACGCAACGCGGTCCAAGTGAGATTCAAGTCGATGGCGAGCACGGGCGCCGTGCGGATAGACCGGCGGTCGGTCGTCTAGTAGCAGTCTTTGCCGACTATGGTTGCGGTGGATGCGTCGGCGGGGAAGCGCCATGACCAGCCCTCGCGTGCGAAGGCTCTGTCCTGGGAGAGCGAGTGCGGCGCGGTGAGCCGGTCGTGCATTCAGGCGGCTGAGCGCCTTGGCGCGGTCGTGTCCGCCCTCGACGCCGCTGCTGCTTCGCGCCCGGGAGCTCCTCTTCGCTCAGGGACAGTCGTCCGGAGGTTGGATGATGGGGTCGGCGGGGATTGACCTCTCCGCGGATGGCATGAGCATCGTGGTTGCGCGCGGCCCCGGTTGCGATCTTCGCCATGTGCGCTGACCGCCCAGGTCGTCGAGCGTCAAGCGGCGAGGGGTGCTCTTCCTCGCGGCGGCGCCGCATGCGGGACAGTCGTCGGCGGGATCGAGGGTCTGCCGCACGACCCTCAGAACCGCGCGTGGTCGCCGTTGGGGTACCGCAACAGGCGCGGGGCAGGTAGGTGTTCGTTGTCTAATTCTGGGCGGACCTCAGGGACATTCGCCCGACCTCTCTGCGCGGCCCGGAGCTTGGGTCGCATTCCACCACCGCGACGAAGTCCGGCACGTTATCCATGGGCCAGTAGGTGACGAGGGTGGCGGAGGTCGTTTCGGCGGGGTGGAAGCCCATATTCCTGACGATATAACCATCGTTGCGTCTTACAGTCACGAAGTAGCGATTGTCACACGTTTGGGGGTCGTTCCATTCGATGGTAAGGTCAAAGAAGGTAAGACCGTCGACACGGGGTATGAGTGTCACGGTGATGGGCTCTGATGGGGTGGCGCGAGTCACCGTGACGGTGTAGGTCTGGGTGGTGACGGCGTCCTCTGCGGTGACGTCTATGGTGATGACGTTGGCGCCGGCGGCGAGAGGGATGGTGCCGTCAGCGTCGACGACATCGGCGAGCTTGACGACGTATGTAGCGCTGGCGTGATTGGTCGTGGGCGTGACGGTGGTCTGCGTCGTTGTGGCTGGCACGCTTGCGGCGTAGGTTGTCGTGGCGGGGTCGAAGGTGAGGTCTACGCCGCTGAGGGCGAGGCCGCTCAGCGTGGCGTCGTTGGATATGGGCTTGTGTATCCTGAGCATGAGGAGGTCGCCGTCGCTCCAGGGCTTGTCCGGGACGGTTCACGCCAGGGGAGTTGTGCTGGAGTTGTCGGATGTGAGGCTGAGGGTGGTGGTGCCGTTCACGTCGATGAAGTCGATAGCGTAGTCGGCGAGTGAGGCGGTGGGGCTGAGCGTCATGGTGACGGCGCCGTCTTCCCACTTCAGGCTGGAGATAGTGGTGTTGGTGTTGGTCAGCGAGAAGCCAGCGGGGCTCAGGACGCCATTCGCGCTATCGGCGCCCACAGCGGTCCCGATGGTCACCGGATCGAAGTACGCCTCGTGCAGAACGCGGTCCGGCGCCGTCACGGTCAGCTCGTAGCTGTAGAAATTCGTCTTGACGAATCCGTCACAGACAGCGTCGAAGGGGTGTTGGTGATTGTGGAAGAACTGGTACCTGCCATCTGGCAACGGGCGCGTCGTCCTCAAGTGGGTCGTATATGTGAGGATTACCTCGACAAAGTTGCGAGTATTCAAGGCCGGTTCCGTCCCGATGTTCGAGACCGTGGTCGTGACTATGTGTGGGTCATCGCCCTCGAACCAGTGGCGACCGATTTTGTCGGGCGGCAGGCCACTGGCGAGGTAACCTTCATGCAAGACGGTCCCGGCTGGCTGGCCGGACGCAATTTCCACCTCGGTCGTGTGCGTCACCGGCCCCATGGCGGCAAGTTTCCTGTTGGCCATCCGTTCTCTCTCGGCTGACCAGATCAGGCAGTTGCGGTACATCTCCCCGCCGGCGTTCGCGTCCGCTTCCAATGTGTTGATCTGGGCCTTCAGTGCGCTGAGCCGGATGGTCGGCGTACTGCTGTCGGCGCTGCGAGCCGCCGTGCTGCGAGCGCCGGTTTGTGCTGTTGGGGCGCTCAGCAAAAAGGCTGGATCGGAGTCCGTCGCACTGCGTACACCTGAGGCCGGGGCAGCCGGTAGCCATTTCCTGCTCTCGTGGCTGGTGATGCTGAAGTTGTCGGAGCCGGGCTCCGAGATACCGCCGAGGTACAGCCGGTCGTCCGGCAGCGGGATATACGGTCCCCAATCGTCCAGGAACACGATGGCTTCCCGGTCGTTCCAGCGGTCGTCGAACGCCTCCATCAGCCATGTTTGATTTTCCGCATCAGTACGGCTGTCAAAGGGCTCGTACGCCCGCACGTAAGCGACGACCGACTTATCGCCGGTACCCTTCAGGTATTCCAGCACTTTGAACGTGATCTCCAGCGCCGGGACCCACATTTCCGGACCGTCCCCTTCGCGCCACGGGGCGGCGCTCATCGTCACCGATGTGACGGAGACGTGCGCGATAATCGGCGTGTCCAGAATGACTTCCGCCATAGTGTCCAGTCCGGTTGACGGATTGGTGCCGACTTCTGACGGACCGGAGTCTACCTGCCCGCAGCCTAAAACTGCCAGCGCGCCCAGTAGTGCAAGAACCCACAGGTGTTTGAACATCAGGTCACCAGCCTTTCATCGAAGTGTGGCTTTCGTATATGGAGTGCAGCCCGTCTCGATCTGTCTGGGTCATGACGGCCGAATTGATGTTCTCTTGCATCACGGCAACGTAGGTCTTGGGCCAGTGTTTCATGCCAAGCGCGTGACCAAATTCGTGAAGCACGACCGCGTCCAGGTAGACCCACCACGTCCCTTTGATTTTCGGATGTTCTTCGTAATGAAGACTCTCGTCCCGCGTCCAGATGACCTTGAACCCGGATTGGCTGACGGGCGGCCACTCGATGATCAGATCGTGGTTGCCAACGTGGTCCTCGATATTGCCGCTAGACCTCTTCAGGCAGGCGATGCCCTGGCTGCAGCCATTCGACCGCTTCAGCTTCACCGCCACTACCTTCTCATCGTCGTTCCCGGCACATGGGTCAGTACAGACCACCACGAGCGGCCTGTCCCGCCACTGTTGCGCAGCGTTTGCGATGGCGAGGCGGGTCGTGACGCCATTCACGCTCAGGGGCACTCCTCCCAGACTATAGGACAGCGTGTGGTCATGCTGGTGCCCCGATTGATCCGGACGCGGGCTTCGGCGAACCGAATACTCTCCGGATTCGACCCGGTCTTTCGACGCTGTTATGCCTATCACGTTAACGTATACGAGACCAGACCGGTACGGCAAACCGCGAATCTGCGCCGTCCGGCGGGCGTTGTCGATTGAGACGCGCTCTCCCCGGTCAGCAGTCTCCGACAGTGGCGTCCACCCGACATGGTCGTCGCGCCAGTGGATCACGAAGTCGACGAGACGCGGGTCGGCCGTCCATTCGAGCTTGAGCCAGCGGTACGCGATCTGGTGCTGCGTCAGCCCGGTAGGCGGGTCCGGCAGGGCCACGGGTATCGGTGTCGGCGTCGGCGTCGGCGTTGATGTAGGAGTTGGAGTTGGAGTCGGGGTGATCGTGGGTTCCGCCTCTGCCGTGGCGGTCAGTCTAGCTCTTGCCGTCGCGGTCTTCCTGCGAGCCGTGGCAGTCTTCCGCGCTCTCGCCGTGGCAGTAGCGCGAGCCGTCGCGGTCTTCTTGGCTCTTGCGGTCGCGGTTAGCTCAGCAGGGCGCGGTGTGAAATGGTCTATGATGATCCTCGTTGCGATAGCCGTTTGCGTCTTCGCTGCCGCTGCCGTCTTGGCCTTTGCTGCAGCCGTTTGCGCCGCCACAGCGGTCTTCGCCGCCGCGACCGCCGTCTTCTGGGCCACCGCCGTTGCGGTCGCATGGTAATTAGGACGCGGCGTGTTCGTCGGCGGCAGCGGTGTATTAGTCGGATCGGGGCAGACCACCTCCTGCCACTCGTTCCACCAACAACCGCCCCCCAAGTCCTTCTCGTCCTCGCCGTAGACAGTCGCAAACACCGCGACCGCGCCGAACAGCACCACGGCCGCTATTCCTGATAGATGTTGTCTGAAGTGCGCCACCATAGATTTGCCCTCCGGGAAACCGGGTTCGGAATCCCGAAAACCCGAACGACGGTTACCCCGCTTGTCAATACTCTTTAGGGCCTGGTGGTACTCACGTCGTCTTGGCGAAGCAAGCGGCTCCGGTATGCCGACCTGATAGCCGAAGACGCAGCCTATCAACTGTAGCTCGATAGCACCGTCGTGACGTGGAATCCCGCGTATCGCGGCCCCTGTGCGCGTACTATTGACCAGTATCCGCTCGTCGACTATGCCGCTCGTGGCCATAGGTAGCCATCGCGGGCCCCCGATGCTGCGCGCACTCGGCGTCGAAGGCCACGAAGTCTGAGTGAGCGCGCCAGTCGATCTCGAAATAGCGGTAGCCTATTCTCGTGTACGACGTGATGGCGGGCACCGGATACACCGTGACGGTCGCCAGAATCTTGTTGTTCGCTGCGTTCCGAAGCGTCACCGCAACCGTGCCGGCGCTGCAGCCCGTCATGACCTGGGTTTGCTGGGGCCCGATGATGCTTTTGCCCGTGGCCCCACCACAGCTCGGGGCCAGCGACGTGCTGCTGGGGACGATGCTCGGGTCCTGGTCCACGTTGCTCCAGCCGGCCGTTATCGTCGTGGTCTGGCCGACCACGATCTTCGACTGCGACGCCACAGCGCCTCAACCGATTCATCGTATTGCATCTCTTGCGGGCAGCGATTTACCGCTCCAGGTGTTGCCCTGGCTTCGCATTCGGAGAACAGCTTGGCGCCCCACCTCTGGCATAGAGCGGCGACCTTTGTCTACGGTTTTCGTCGACGCCGGTCGCTGCCCGTGTGTCGCTCGCCCCAGATTCCCCACCTCCGTCATTCCCGCGCAGAGCCTGCCCTCGCGTAGGCGGGGGCGGGAATCCATCCCCGGCATGGCGCCCCATCACGACCCCGAAAGCAGTCCGTCACGCCTACCTTCCAAAATCAGCCGGGGAATCTGGGCTCGCCAGATTTGCTTGACGCAGAATCCTCGATTGGGCAAACTTGCGCGGGTCGACCGGAGAGGGCCACGATCGGGAACCGGACGCCGGTGGAGACGGGTGAGCTTGGCAGCAAAACGGGAAATGCTTCGCGACGTGTACGGGAGGCTGCTCCGGCAGTATGGGGCGCAGCACTGGTGGCCAGCCGACTCGCCGTTCGAGGTCATGGTGGGCGCGGTGCTCACGCAGTCGACGTCCTGGACCAACGTCGAGAAGGCCGTCGACAGCCTCAAGGCGGCCGACGCGCTGTCACCGCAGGCGATCCGGCGGCTGTCCCACGAGGAGTTGGCGCGGACCATCTACTCCGCCGGCTTCCACAACACGAAGGCGCGCAAGCTCAAGGCGATGGCCGCGTACCTCGGCGACCGTTTCGGCGACGACCTCGACGCCATGAGGCGAGTCGACGCCACCGACCTGCGGGCGGAGCTGCTGGGCGTCTACGGCATCGGAGACGAGACCGCCGACAGCATCCTCCTGTACGCCTTGGGAATGCCGTCGTTCGTGGTCGACGCCTACACCCGGCGCCTGCTATCCCGGATCGGGATCGTGCCCGAGCGCGACACCTACGAGGCGTACAAGCGGCTGTTCGAGGACAGCCTCGAACGCGATCCGAAGACCTTCGACGAGTACCACGCGCTGATCGTGACCCACGGCAAGTCGGTCTGCAGGAAGCGTCCCGCGTGCCGCGGCTGCTGTCTGCTGGAGATATGCGCGACCGGCCGCGCGTCCGAATCGGCCGCCGCACGAGGGGCGACCGCGTGAGCGCGCCCTTCCACACCAGGGTAGCCGCGGTGTCGGCGGTCGTCTTCGCGGCGTCGCTGCTGGTCGTCGGGTCTGTGCCGGCGGTCCAGGGGAACGCGGCGCCGCTCGCGTTCACGGCGCCGTTTGCCGTCGTATCGGTCGCGCTGGCAGGACTGGCGTGGAAGCGCGGCAGGTGGGCGGCGCTCGTGCTGGCGGTCTGGGCGGCAGGCAACCTGGCGTTCCACTTTCCGATACTGGTACACGCGCTGGGATGGCTCGACAGCTTCTTCGACTTCGGTGTCGTCGTGCCCGTATTCGGCGGACTGGCGGCCGCGTTGGTCGCCGGGACGGTCTCGTTCATCCAGCAGCGGAACGGCACGGCCCGAACGGAGTCCATCGGCCGCGAGCGATGGGCGTGGGGCGTTGCCGCGGGGCTGGCCGTCGCGCTGATGGCGGCGTCGGGCGCCGTCCATCTCGCCGGGATCGAATCGGTGGTCGCGGCCGAGAGGTTCGGGACGACCCGCCTGGAGATGAAGGGCGCGCGTTTCGAGCCGGTGGACCTCCGCGCCTCGGCGGGAGAGCCCGTCAGGCTGGCGATCAGGAACAGGGACCTCGTCGCGCACAGGTTCTCGGTCGAGCCGCTCGGCATCGACGTGGCATTCATTCCGGGGACCGAGAAGATAGTCGAGCTGCCGGCCATGGACACGGGGACGTATCTCTACGTCTGCACCATCGACGGCCACGAGGAGATGGCCGGGTTCATCCTGGTGCGGTAGCCGCCGGGCTGTTCGGAGTTGAGCTGACAGACCCGGGCGACGTTCGTCGTCGCACATCGGCAGAATCAGGCTGTCCTTTGGGGTGGGGCCGTAGTCACACAACCCGCTCGCCCTGAGTGCCCCGACGCTTCGTCGGGGTGTATCGAAGGGCCCGCACGGCTCAGTGCTTGGGCGGGGCCCACGTCAGTATTGTAGACAGAGTTGCGCGCCCCTCAAATCTGAACACTTACGCAGCGGGCGCTGGCTTGCAATCACAGCACATCCGTACTACTATCTCCGCATGACGACCGCGCCCCACTTCCCAACTATCCACTATCCACTTCCCCACTATCCCCACGGAACACCCCTGTTCCATTTTGTACCGCACTGTTCCACCTCAGATAGGGCGCGCGGAACACCGGTGTTCCATTTTCCCGCCCAGGTGTTCCACCCGCCAGATACAAACGGAACAGAATGGAACACTTTGGAACAGATCACACGAAAAGGCGGCCTCGGCGCACTCCCGCAGCCGTCCGCCTCATCCAGTCTGAACAGTTGCAGGCTCCGGAGGACTATCCCGCCGGACGCTCGGGGCCGTCCAGCGCCAGGATGCTGGTGCTCTTGACGATCATGTAGACATCCTGGCCCTCGCGAACGTCGAGAGACGCCAGCGCGCCGGGCGTGATCTCGACGACGATCCTGGCGCCCACGTCGACGTACACGAGAACGCGGGAGCCGCGGACGTGAAGCTGCTCGACCCTGCCGCGGACGATGTTCTGCGCGCTGATCCGCGACGGCACCTCCAGCGCCAGTATTATGTCGCCGGCCCTGATCGACACCGTCGTCTCATCGCCTCGGCCGGCGCGGACGTCGGGCGCGGAGAGCAGCACATCTCCGACCCGCAGCGTCGCCATGCCGTCGCCGGCGGCCTCCTCCTCGACGACCGCGTCGAGCAGGTTCTCGAACGTGGCGTAGTCGGCCAGCGCGCGAACGCCCGGGTGGGCCAGCGCGATCGACGGGGCGGCCTGCACCACCTTGCGCCCGCCGTCGATCACGAGCACGTCCTCGGCGAGCGCCATCACCTCGGACATCGAATGCGACACGTAGACGATCGGCGTTCCCAGCTCCCGGGCGATGCGCTTCAGATAGCGGATGATCGTCCCGCGAAAGCCGACGTCCAGCGCCGCCAGCGGCTCGTCCAGCAGGAGCAGGTCGGGGGACGTGGCGAGCGCCCGCGCAAGGGCCACGCGCTGGCGCTCCCCTCCCGACAGGCCGGTAACAGACCGGTCCAGCAGCTCGACGAGTCCCAGCAGCTCGACGAGCTGTCCCGGCCGAAGCTTCCTACGTTCTGCCGCGGTGAGTCTGTGCCCGTACAGGATATTGTCCCGGACGCTCATGTGCGGGAAGAGGGCCGAGTCCTGGAATACGTACCCTATGCGGCGTTTCTCTGGCGGCAGGTTGCGGCGGAGCTCCGAGGAGAACACCGTCTCGCCGGCGATCCGGACCTCGCCGGCGTCGGGTTGCGTCAGGCCCGCCACGGCGTCGAGGATTGTCGTCTTGCCGCTGCCGGAGGGGCCGAAGATGGCCACCCGCCCGGAGGCAAAGTCCGCTTCGCACTCGAGCGCGAAGCCCGGATAGCGCTTGGTCAGCCTGAACGACAGCGTGGGAGTGGTCATCTTCTACGGCTGCCGTGTCTGGCGGCCGCGTTCGAGCAGCCAGTTGTGCACCAGCAGCGTCGCCGCCGCGAGCACGATGGAGACGCCGGCCAGGGCGAGCGCCGCGTCGTCGTCTCTCGTCTGAACCTTCTGATAGATGGCCAGGGGCAGCGTCTGAGTCCTGCCCGGGATGTTTCCCGCGACGGTGATCGTCGCGCCGAACTCGCCGAGGGCGCGCACGAAGCCGAGCAGCAGACCAGCGAGAATCCCCCGGTAGGCCAGAGGAACGGTTATGGTGGCGGCGACCCGCAGCGGGCCCGCCCCGAGACTTCTGGCGGACATCTCCAGGCGCGCGTCGACGTCGCCCATCGCAACCATGATCGCCCGCGCCATGAGCGGGAACGAGACGACCGCGGACGCTATGGCGGCCGCGACCCAGGTGAACACGACGTCCACGCCCAGCAAGTCGTCCAGCAGGCCCCCTATCGGCCCGTCGCGCCCCAGCAGCAGCAGCAGAAAGAGCCCGACGGCCACCGGGGGCAGCGCCAGCGGCAGCGATACGACGGCCTCGATCAGAATTCGCCCAGGGACGCGCCGCTTGACCACCAGCCAGCTCACGGCCAGCGCGAGCGGCACGTTGATCAGCGTGGCGGCCACCGCCACTTGCAGCGTCAGCAGGATCGGATGCAGGTCCACGACTTCAGTCTACTCCGAGCCGGGGCCGCCGCTCCACGGCCCGGCAGGCAATCGCCGACGGTATTCGCCTGCCGGAAACGACGTCGGACTCGACATCAGCATCAGCGCGGCCCGCCGGTCGTCCGGAAGCCATGCCGCTCGAATATGCTGCGCGCCGCGTCCGACTTCAGGAATCGCACGAACTCCAGAGCGGCGCCCCGGTTCTCCGAGTCCTCGAGTACCGCCGCGGGGTATTCGATGGGCGTGTAGCTGTCCGGCGGCACGATGTCGAGCGCCCTCACTCCGGGCGCTTCCCTGGCGTCCGTGGCGTAGACGAGAGCGGCGTCCACGTTGCCCGATTCGAGGTACGCCAGCGCGGCTCGGACGTCGGCCCCGAACACGAGAGCGGGCAGCAGCGACTCCCAGAGTCCCAGGCGCCGCAGGGCCTCGCGCCCGTAGATGCCGGCCGGCGCGAGGTCGGGATCGGCGATTGCGACCTTCCCCACCGCCGGCCCGGCGAGGTCCGACATCGACCCGGGAGCCGGGAAGCCCTCCCTGACGGCGACGACCAGCTCGTTGTACACCACCGCGTCCTCGACCACGTCGACCGCGTTCCGCGAGACCAGGAAGTCCACGGGCTGGCGGCCGGCCGCGACGAAGACATCCGCCGGGGCACCGCTGGCGATCTGCTGGGCCAACGCCTGCGACCCGCCGAAGCTGAAGACCACCTTTGTGTCTGTCTCCTCTCCGAACCGCTCTCCGATCTCCTCCAGCGCGTCCGCCAGGCTGGCCGCCGCAAAGACGAGCAGCTCGTCGCCGTCCGGCCGGGCGCAGCCGGTAAGCAGCGTCAACGCAAGCGTCAGGGCCGCCGCCAGTCTGAGCCTCAATCGACGTCACTCCCCTTGCCGGCGGGCAGGTCGGCACAGCGTTAGAAGCGGTCCCAAGTCCCCCACCTCCGTCATTCCCGTTGCGGGAGACAGCGTGTAGGAGACGCCTGCCATCCGTAGCAGGGAACCCCCAACCCTGGATTCCCGCCTTCGCGGGAATGACGGTTGTTCATTCATAGGTCTCCGAACGCGGGAATCCATCCTCGACATGGTGCACCATCACGATCCAGGAAGCAGCCCGTCACGCCATCCTCCCAATCAAGTGGTGAATCCGGGAGGTCCCAAATCCCCCACCTGACATTGTTGAGAGCTGTTTCGTGTGCTTTCAGGGGTGTCCGGGTGTCGACTTGGGGTGACGCATGACATGATCAGGCATCGGAGAGGGTCTCGGGTGCCGTCTTTGAGGGTATCGGCAGCGGTTCGCTGCCAATTATGGCTGTTGTCAGGCCGAAGAAGGCATGGCCCGGCCTGGCAACTCGGCAGAGTCGCCTACAAACCGATGCTCCAGGCAGGGTCGCCTATGCTCGATACGGCTCGGCAGCCAGCGCCAATATCCTGTGCCGGACCCTGAGCAGCAACTCGTATGAGGGATGGCCACGGGCAAGACGGATGATCAACCTCCTGGCGTGACGCACCACACGGCCCGGTAGGGCGATCAGGGCGAAGCGCACCGCCTTGAGACGCTTGCCCACCCACTGTCCGCCCAACACCAGCCGCTTCATGGCAGAGTTCAAGTTGAAGGCCAACACTGCTATCGCCCACCATGCTGCGTTGGCTCCGAACAGCCCCGACGGAAGCCTGCCCCCGGCAAGGTCACTCTTGAGGACGCCGTGGACCTCCTCGCCCTTACCGCACCTCTGTCTCGACCACCAGATCAACTCATCTCCCGCAATGCTCCGGTTGGTCACCACTCCGAAGACCTTGTACCAGCCTCTGTTGGACAGCTCCATCGCGGGGAACGGAAGCTCCATCTGCCCCTCCATTCCCGGCAGAGGCGGCCTGTCCAGACGCTCCCTGGTAGCTATGAACCGATACTCAGGGCTGTTCTTGGAGTGCCCTATCCATTTGGGTACGAAGTTCACATCAGCCCACTGCTGACCCGTGTCCACACGATGCTCCCCAACCTTGCGGTACAGCGTCTGCCAGTCTTGCTCGGCGACCTCTGACACCGCACGGCGGAACTCCGCCGTCACGTCGACCCCAACGTAATTGATTAGCGGATGGAAGGGAAGGGTGTTCAGAGTGAAGGGGAGTAGATGGGAGTGCCGCTGAACACAGCGCAGAGCCGGTCCACGACAGGCTGGTCGCCTCCATTGCGCTCCAACGTCCTGATTACGCTGGTGAAGGCTGAGAACGCATCGGCCCCCTCCACCGTCTTGGAGCAGTGCGATACCTTCCGCGCGATCACTGCCGGGCGGAGCGCTCGTTCAGCACGGTTGTTGGTCGGCTCAATGCCCGGATCGTCCAGGAAGCGCAGCAGGTTGCCCCGGTCGTCGTGCCAGCCCAACTCGTTCTGCAGCCTCAAGTTGTCCGCATCAGCCATCGGGCGGTCGCGGAGATGATAGCTCAGCTGTTGCTTCAACCGTTCGGCCTGGACCGCAAAGTTCTCAGCCTCTCCTCGGTGATATGCCCTCCACAGGTCCATCGCTTCTCGCAAAAGCGCACTCAGACTCTTGCCGAAGCTGCGTCCCCTCCCTGTCTTGGTCTGGACCACCTCGCTGACCGAGCGCAACACGTGCGCCAGACACTTCTGCTGCCTCACCTCGGACAGCGCCTGGGCGTCGTAGCTGCGGCCCCGATCAGTCACCATCACCCCTCCATAGTCCGAGGGGACCACCTCCCGCACCTCTTCGTTCCGGTGACGAGCACGGACTTGATACACCGCAGCCTCATCCGTCTCGAACGCCATCAGAAACGCTCGCTCGCCTCCCACTCGCCAGCCCGTGTCGTCGGTGTGGACGAACGGACTCGCCCGCACCGATGTCCGCAACTTGCGGTAGGCATCACCCACCGCACCCTTGGCACGACGCAGCGCGTCCTGGCTGATCGCTCCCTGGCTCACTCTCACACCAGTCAGCGCTCTGAGAACGGCAGGAACCTTCCGTACCGGAACGCCCACCCCATAGTGGAGCACGTGGGCCGCCGCCATCAGCCGCTTCCCCACTCGGTGGGCGCTGGCCCCGTACTGGTCAGGCGCTATGTCCGGATGACGCCCTCGCACAGCCTTGCCGCACGACCGGCACCGGCATACCTGCACACGATACGCCGTTACCTGGGGACGTGGGACCGGTGGAAGGTCGGTCACGTAGGCAAGCCGCACTCCCTCATGTTCGAGGACGCCTCCACATCCGGGGCAGGTGTCCCCCAACACTGGCACTGCTACAACCGGCTCGGTCACCTCATCGGCAGACGGCGGCTTGCGGTAGATGAACTGCCCCGTACCCGGCTTGCGGCCAGGACGCTTGGGCTTGCTGCTGCGCCTGCCCTTGGAGAACGGCGCAGCCTGTCGCTTTCCCGCTCGCTTGGCCTCGGCGAGTTCCTTATGCAACTCTTCGTTGGCTGCCGTCAACCGCGCGTTCTGCTCTTGAAGCCGCGTCACCAACGCGATAAACTGATCCCGTTCAGAGGGGGACAAGCTTGGGGAACTGCACATAGCCAAAGTCTAAACCAGCACCCAGCGCTCGCCGCAACCCCTCTACGGGCCACTAAACCGCTAATCAATTACACCCCAACCGCAAACTCGATCACCCCGAACCGCTCGTCTCTACCCTCCGCGCAGTACCGCAGCAACTCCTGCTGGTACCCCGCCGTGTCAGACCTGAGCATCACGCTCTCCACACCGGCAGGCAGATGCTCCAGTGCTTCGGTCAACACTCGTAACTGCCGATGGCCCGCAGGTACGTTGCCGTCCCGAAACTCTGAATGCACAATCTGGTCGGCCTCTGCCCAGTAGGTGGTCAGCGGCTGGTACGCCCTGTACCCCTTGTAGCTGTGGAGCGCCTCCTGCTTGCGCGTCTCCACCAGTGTGGCATCCATGTCCAGAGTGGCCTCGGTCTGAGGCGAACGGCTCTGCACGAAGCCCACCAGGTCGGCGTTGACCTTCCCCAGACCCTGTAGCGCTTCGTTGGGAGCCGCTATGAACGCCCTGTGAGCTTCCCGCTTCGACTCCTCGTCCATGTCGTGGAACCCCTCCAGATACCGGAACGCCGCAGACTCCGACGGCACGCTCCGAAGACGCTCGACTCGCCATCTCTTCTCCAACGCCCTGCGCTCGCTGAGACGCATACCACAGGACTCGAACTCTCGAAGCATCCTGCACAACCCTCTGTCCTTCTCAAGGAGATCAAGGTCGGACACCGACTCGCCGCCTGCCAAGTTCAGCAGCATCAGCGAGATGATTATCTGGCTGTCCGTCCAGCCCTGACCTCTCTCCCGCAGTCTCACGTGGCGCTCTACCGATGACCTCAAACCCGCTGCGTCCATCAACTCCACGTACGTCAGCAGGCCGGACAGTCCCGTCATACCTGTCGAGCCCTTCTCCTGCTCGTACTGGAATGCCAGTAAGCCTTGCTTCATAATAGCTGCACCTCGTTGGTGATCGTTTCTCTTGGTCAAGAAACATCTTAGCCCCCTTCGTGGCGGGTGCCAACGAGGTCTTCCTCTTATCTAGGGATGCTCTGAACAACCGGCTTCAGGCTGGGCCGAGTTGACCGAAGTGGTTTTGGGGGCGTTGAATTGCCTCATGGCGCCGTGGTGGGGGTTATTCTCGGCCTACAAACGGCCCTGACAGGGCGTTTCGCCGCCGTTAGGCCTGATTTTGGGCGCACTTATACAAGGCTTCACGCCGCCAGGTACTGTTCGGCCCTCATCAAGTTGGCAAACCCAAACAGCGTCATCAGCCGCTGCGTGTTCTTGGACAGACCCCTGTAGCGGACCTTGGAGTAGCCGAAGTGCCGTTTGATGTACAGGAACGGATGCTCCACCTTAGCTCTGACCGACGCTTTGCGCTTCTCTGACACCGCCTCAGGACTCTCAGGCTCCAGCTTCCGACGCTGGCCGGGCCTCATCGCCACCTGCCACTCCACATCCAAGCCCTGGTTGCCCGGCCTCTTGTCAACTCCCTGATACCCAGCATCTCCCCACACCTGAGACTCCCCACCGTGCAGCAACCGGGGCAACTCAGTCAGGTCATGCACGTTCGCAGATGTCGTGGTCATGCTGTGCACCACTCCCGTCTGCGAGTCTACACCGATGTGGACCTTCATCCCGAAGTGCCACTCGTTACCCTTCTTCGTCTGGTGCATCTCGGGGTCGCGCTCTTTAGCCCTATTCTTCGTCGATGAGGGCGCCGCTATGATGCTCGCGTCCACTATCGTCCCCTCCTGAAGACGGAGACCCTTGGACTCCAGATAGCGGTTGATCTCCTCGAACAGACCCGCGCCCAACTCATGCTCTTCCAGCAGGTGGCGGAAGTTCAGAATCGTCGTCTCGTCCGGCAGCGGCCCAGACAGTCTCAGCCCTACGAACCGCCTCACCGATTCGACCTCGTAGAGCATGTCCTCCATCCCAGGGTCGCTCAGGTTGTAGAACAACTGCACGCAGTGTATCCGTAGCATCGCCGACAACTCGTAGGGACGCCGACCTCGGCCAGCCTTGGGATAGAACGGTCGAATGCGCTCTTCCAACTCTTCCCACGGGATCAGTCCATCCATGCGCTCAAGGAACTTCTCCCGGCGAGTCTTTCGCTTCTTGCTCTCGTAGTCCAAGTCCGCAAACGTCGGCTGGTTCATTGCCTCGCCTCCCACGTCTTCAGGCCTTGGCCCTATGTTACTATCCCGCAAACCACCGGGACTTATTCAGAGCATCCCTAGGTGGGGAATCTGGGCTCATGGCGATGAGCGAAAGCTCCGCTGCCACGGGTTCATGGGTGTCCCGACAGCTTGTAGAGGTTGACCCTTCAGGCCGAATGTCGTAGCGTAACAACCTGCGGAAACTTCGCCGACCTGTAGGCGATGCCCGATTCCGCCTGCGCATCTGATCAAAGGGGAGAACGGATGAGCAATTGTCGAGTGGCCCTCGGCCTGGTCGTCCTGGCGCTGTGCCTCCTGCTGGTACAGATGGCCTGCGGCGACGGCTCACCGAAGGAGACTCCGGTCCCGACGCCGACGCCAATCGACGGCCCGCTGACGGAGGAGATAGTGATCGAGATCGTGCAGAACTATCTCAACGCCAAGAGCGTCGCCTGCGCCGAGCTCCTGTTACGCGGCGTCTGGACCGCGGAGCTCCTGGACCGGGGGCAGGAGTGGTACGTCAAGATGCAGGAAGACGGCGTGACCAAGAACCTGTGGTTCCTCAACCCCACGAGCTTGGTCGTGGTGCCCAGACAGGGACGATGCTGAGCCGCAAGGGCGAACGGCGTCTCGACATGATTGTGACCAACTTCGAAGACGGCTACGTGGTCACACGTGTGGTACTGGCCACGCCCAAGAGGCTGTTCGAGTCCTGGCTGGACAGCCGCGAGCACGGTGACATGACCGGCGGGCAGGCGACGATCGACGCCTCCGCAGACGGTCCGGTCAGCCTGCTCGACGGCGCGGTGCTGGGCCGAATTGTGGAGTCCGAACCCAACAGTCTCATCGTCCACGAACTGAACACGTCAGGGGAGTGGGAAGCCGGGAGCGTCACGCGGGTCGAGGTCAGGCTCGCCACGGGCTCCAACTACGGGGGGATCGGGAACCCGCAGGACGACGGGACTACGATCATCCTGCGCCACACCGGGGTCGACGCCGGCGGCGTCTTCTCGCCGGACTGGTGGGAGAGCCGATACTTCCGCCCGATGGACGCCTATTTCACGACCGGGAACAACAGGTTGATGCGGCCCGCAGGCCCACAGGGCGGATAACCTTGCGCCGGCGCGGGAGACGCGTGCGCGGCTGACGCGGCGCTGATATGATCCCGATATCGGCTGTGCAGTCTCTCCCAACGCGTGGATGGGTGCGGAGGCGTAAGATGACCAAGGCGTTTTCATTCGGTACGGCCCTTCTCGCAGCGGTAATTCTTGCGGCCATAGCGCTGGCGTGCTCCAGCGACGACGGAGCCGACGCCCCGGCGGAGGCGCCGGCGGCCGCGCAGGAGGCGGGCGCAGCGCCTACCGCCGGCACGGAGGCGGCGGCCGAGGTCGTCGACACGAACACCCGTGGCGGCGCCAGCGGGCTCGGCGAGTTCGGCGAATACCTGATCGCCCAAACCTACGCGCTGAGCATAACGGTCACGAGCACCGAGTTCGACCACAGGCGGCGCATCCCCAGGAAGTACAGCTGCTCCGACGACAACATCTCGGTGCCGATTACCTGGAGCAAGGCGCCAGAGGGCACTGTCAGCATGGCCGTCGTCGTGGAAAGCAACCAGAACCCGGGCGCGCCGTGGTCCCACTTGGTGATGTGGGGGATTCCGTCCGACGCGGTCGGCCTGCCGGCCGACATCGCGAAGACCCACGAAGCGCCGTCCGTAGGACCCGCCGCTCGTCAGGGGACCAACGACGACCAAGAGATAGGTTGGAACGGCCCCTGCCCGCCCGAGGTGCGCCACGTTTGGTCCGGCGGAGGCGCGCTGGAGGACCCCGTCAAACAGTACACGTTCAAGGTATTCGCGCTGGATGCGGAGATCAGCCTGGGGCCGGAGGCCACCAAGGACGACCTGCTCAAGGCGATCGACGGCAATATCGTCGGCGCCGGCGAGGTGGTCGGCGAGCACGTGTCGAAGAAGCGCGACCCGATGGCGCAGTAACGGCATCGGCGCCGCCCCGTAGCGGGTGAGGTCACACGCGGTTTGCGCGACGCTGATGCCATAGGGTGAGCCACTCGGCAGCGGCGGCGCAGCTTGCCCCCGGGCGTGGATTGACGAGGAGGACTAGGATGACCAAGGCGTCTTCAGTCCGAACCGCACTTCTCGCCGCGATAGTGCTGGCTGCCGCAGCGCTCGCCTGCTCCAGCGACGACGGCACAGAGGCGCCGGCCGCAGCGTCGGATGCGGCCGCTACACCGATGGCCGCGTCGGAGGCACCGGCCGAGGTCGTCGACTCGAACGCTCGCGGCGGCGCCACAGGACCGGGTGAGTTCGGGGAGTACCTGATCGCCCAGACGTACGGGCTGACCATGACGGTCACCAGCACGGACTTCGACCACAGGCGCCGCATCCCCAGAAAGTCCAGCTGCTCCGACGAAGACATCTCCGTGCCGATAACCTGGAGCCAGGCTCCCGAGGGGACTGTCAGCATCGCCGTCGTCATGGAAAGCAACCAGAACCCCGGCGCGCCCTGGTCCCACTTGGTGATGTGGGGCGTTCCGGCCGACGCGGCCGGCCTGCCCGCGGACATCGCGCAGGGCCACGAGGCGGCGTCCGTAGGACCGGCGGCCAGGCAGGGGACCAACGACGACGGCAACGTAGGCTGGAACGGCCCCTGCCCGCCCGAGGTACGTGAGAGTGTCCACGTAGGGGCGCTGGGCGACCCTGTCAAACAGTACACCTTCAAGGTCTTCGCGCTCGACGCGGAGATCACTCTGGGGCCGGAGGCCACCAAGGACGACCTCCTCAAGGCGATCGACGGCAAGATCATAGGCGCGGGAGAGGTCGTCGGCGAGCACGTATCGAAGAAGCGCGACCCCATGGCCCAATAGCGGCATCGCCGCCGCCACGTAGCGGGTGAGGGCGCACGCGGCTTGCGCGACGCTGATACCATAGGGTGAGCCACCCGGCAGCGGCGGCGCTCCACGGCGATAGCGGCGGCGCAGCTAGCCCCCGGGCTTGGATTGACGAGGAGGACTAGGATGACCAAGGCGTTTTCAGTCCGGACCGCACTTCTCGCGGCGATAGTGCTGGCGGCCACAGCGCTCGCCTGCTCCAGCGACGACGGCACAGAGGCGCCGGCCGCAGCGTCGGACGCGGCTGGTACACCGATGGCCGCGTCGGAGGCACCGGCCGAGGTCGTCGACTCGAACGCCCGCGGCGGCGCCACAGGACTGGGCGAGTTCGGCGGGTACCTGATCACCCAGACGTACGAGTTGACCATGACGGTCACCAGCACGGAGTTCGACCACCGACGACGCATCCCAAGAAAGTACAGCTGCTCGGATAAAGACATCTCGGTGCCGATTACATGGAGCCAGGCGCCCGAGGGCACCGTCAGCATAGCCGTCGTCATGGAAAGCAACCAGAACCCGGGCGCCCCCTGGTCCCACTTGGTGATGTGGGGCATTCCTGCCGACGAGGTCGGCCTGCCCGCCGACCTCGCGAAGACCCACGAGGCGGCGTCCGTAGGACCGGCGGCCAAACAAGGGACCAACGACGACGGCAACGTAGGCTGGAACGGTCCCTGCCCGCCCGTGGTACGCCAGCAGTGGACGAGCGGAGGGGCGCTGGAAGACCCTGTCAAACAGTACACCTTCAAGGTCTTCGCGCTGAATGCCGAGATCACTCTGGGGCCGGAGGCCACCAAGGACGACCTGCTCAAGGCAATCGACGGGAAGATCATAGGCGCGGGAGAGGTCGTCGGCGAGCACGTATCGAAGAAGCGCGATCCTATGGCCGGCTGACCGCATCGGACCGCGTGGTATTGACACCGATTCACCGAAGCGTAATAATGCCGCGCATTGAACCGAGTCGAGAGAGGGAGATTGATATGACTTGTCTAACGTCGAAATGGCGACTCGTCGCGGGATTCGTAATGGTGCTCTCGTTGGGCGCCATTACGCTCGTGGCGTGTGGCACCGAGGATGCGGAGCCTGCGGTGGCTCCCACAACGGCTGCAGTAGTCCAGCCGACGACACCGCCCGCGGCTCCAACGGCGGTGCCCGCGACGCCGACGCCGGCGCTGCCGGACATTGCCATGCCGATGATTCCGGCAGGCGCGTCGCTGCACGACTTGCAGGAGATCAACACGCCGGGCCGCATGCGAAGCCAGGGCGCCCCCTGGCGGGACGGCGGTGGCAACCGGCAGTACTCGATGGGCGTGTTCGGCACGCTGTTCCAGTACAGCCCCGACCCGCCGCACACCGAGCTGGTGCCGTGGATAGCGACCGCGTGGTCCGCCAACGACGATTTCACCGTCTACACGGTCAAGCTGCGTGACGACGCCGTCTGGCAGGACGGCACCCCGATAACCGCGGCCCAGGTCAAGGCCTACTGGGAGAACGGGGCCAAGCCCGAGAACATTGCTGGTTGGGGCGCGGCTTCACTGGCGCTGGGCACGATCAAAGAGTGGGAGGCGCTGAAAGCCGGCGATGTCACCGACGTGCTCGGTCTGCAGGCGCTGGACGATCACACGCTCGAGATCACGATGGAGTACTCGTGGCCGCCTTGGCCGCTGTACATGGCGGTGTGGATGACAGGGCTGTCGAAGATCGACCAGGTGCTGGCGGAACCCGATTCGTGGTGGTACGACCCGATAGGGGCCGGCCCTTATGACGCGACGTACGACCCCGACTCGGGACTCACGGTATCGACGCGGGTAGGCCTCAAGGGCAAGCACTGGTGGGGTGAGGAGAGCGTGGTCGACAAGCTGATCATGCCCGCCGTCGCCGACAGGCAGGTCCAGGTCATCATGTTCGAGAACCAGGAGATGGACATCATCGGGCTCGACTCCGCGACCTACACGCAGGCGGTCGAGGACGCGAACCACCCGTTCAACAAGCTGCTGCACACGGCCCTGTATCCCGGCCTGAAGTGGTGGGGCACCATGATCCACCTGGAGCCTATGAACGACCTGAACTTGCGTAGGGGTCTGGCCTACGGCATGGACATGGAGACGATTATCCAGGCGGTGCTGGGCGGGCCTTGGCACGCGGCGACGGGCTTCTTCGCGCCCGGGACAGCCTGCCACAATTCCGAAGACCGCGGTCAGTACTACGATCCCGACCTCGCGCGGCAGTACGTCGCGGAGTC
The DNA here is from genome assembly GCA_965261815.1 of Dehalococcoidia bacterium. Lineage (GTDB taxonomy): Bacteria > Chloroflexota > Dehalococcoidia > Lucifugimonadales > CAZENU01 > CAZENU01. Next base: position 65,994 of record CBDHDR010000002.1, on the reverse strand, counting down.
GACCTACGGCGGCGGGACTGTCCCGGTGCTCAAGACGGACCTCGGCTCCGCCGAAGACATCAGCGTGGCTGTCGCGGTCAAGGAGTACTGGAAGGACAACCTGAACATCGAGCTCGACATATTCAAGCGCGAGAGCGGCATGCCCAGGCGCCCCGAGTCGCAGCTGAAACGCTTCAGCGAGGCGATGTGGGTGCCGCACGAGACGCAGATCGTCAAGACCTTCACGGCCACTGACATCGGAGTGCTCCCGAGCGAAGAGCTCGCCGGAGCCACCGAGTACACCGAGCTGGCGGCCCTGGAGAACTTCGCGAGAGGGCTCGCGCTGGACGATCCGGAGGCCTGCACGGCCTGGCAGGCAGTCCAGGAGCACTACACCCAACGCGTGTATATGATCCCCTGGAACTGGCTCTACGGTCCGAACTGGGCCATTCAGCCGTGGATCCAGGGCTTCGAGAGCGGCCCGAACATTGACACGCCGCTATGGCAGATGTGGGTCGAGAAGCACTAGACGGCCCATAGCTCGACCAGCTACGGGTAGGCAATTACCGAGGCTCCGTGGGAAAGACTCCCACGGAGCCTCGGCTATCTTGGCGCAGCCCGCCCCTGCCTACGGAAGAGGCCGGTACATACGCTTCGGACGTCGGCCTAGGGACCGAAGGGAGTTCGAGACGACATGAAACACACATTTGACCGAGGTCCTGAGGGGTTCTGTTCCTACGAGTACCACGCGGGCAAGCGCGCCCGCCGCAACATGTTCATCCTGGTCATCTGGGAGAAGAGCGGCGGCATCAACGACTCCGCTTACATCTGGAGCGACGAGCACGGCTGGAGCGCCGACACGCCGGAGAACCCCATCTCGGTGTTCCCCTTCGATCTGCGCAGGAACTGGGTGGGCAAGGGGCCCGTCGACCTTCGCAACGCGGAGGTCTCGGTATACCTGCGAGGCGACGAGCTCAAGGTCTACGGATCGAAGGCCCTGTTCTGGGTCGTGAGCGGGGGCACAAGCTGGCACCTCAACAGCCATCCGATCGAGATCGCCGACGGCCGATGGCCCGACCAACCCGACCGGTTCACACTCACCGACGACGAGTCGCTCTGGCACCGAACGTGGTCGGGCAATCCGTCCAACGTCACCAGCCTCAGCGACGTGCTGGCGAACTGCACCAGCTACGCCATCCAGCTCTCCGGCTTCACTGCCCTGCCCACCGGCAGGATATCCATGGACGAGCTCGAGATCACCCTAGCGAGTTGACGCAGGCCGGCGGAGGAGTCACGATTCCGATGAAGCACGACTTCAATATCGGTCCCGAAAGCTGGTGCTCCTACGACTACGAGGGCTGCGTCAGAGCCGGCAGGAACATCTTCGTCCTGGCCGCCTGGTCGCCCACGGGGGGTGTTGGCGACTCCGGCTACATCTGGACAAATCAGGCCGCTTGGAGCGCGGACACCCCGGAGGACCCGATCTCCGTATTCGTGTTCACGCTGCGCCGGAACTGGGTCGGCGAGGAGTCCTACAATATCCTGGGCGCCGAAGTATCGCTGTACCTTCGCGGCGACGACCTCAAACTGCACGGCTCGCGGGCCTACTTCTGGGTCAACGGCGGCGGCGCCACCTGGCACCTGAACAGCCATCCTCTGGAGATCGGCGACGGGGAATGGCCGTCCGAGCCGAACAGGTTCACGCTCGAGGCGGACGAGTCGCTGTGGCACCAGACGTGGACGCCGGACCCCGCCGGGGTCCGCGGGATAGAGGCGGCGCTCACCGACTGCTCCAGCATCGCCGTGCAGCTCTCCGGCTTCACGTCGCTGCCGGCCGGGAAGATCGCGATGGACGAGCTGGAGATCAAGCTGCCCTGAAGCCCCGGGAGGCGACTCGACCATGAAGTACACGTTCGACGTCGGACAAGAGGGCTGGTACTCCTACGACTACCACGGTTGTATCCGTGCGGGCCGCAACATCTACTACCTGGCAGAGTGGGAGCGAAGCGGCGGGGTCAACGATTCGGGCTACATCTGGACCGACTACCACGTTTGGAGCGCGGACACGCCCGAGAGGCCGGTATCGATGCTGCCTCTGATCACGTACCGCCACTACATCGGCCTGGGCCCCGTCGACTTGCGCGACACGAGGGTGTCGGTCTACCTGAGGGGAGACGACCTGGACCTCGACGGCGCCAACTGCTACTTCTGGGTGGTCGGCTCGGGCAGAGAGGGGCGCAGCTCGGGCCGGTGGCATCTCACGAGCAACCCGCTGACCATCGGCGACGAAGCGTGGACCTCAGAGCCCAACGTCTTCACGCTGACGACCGACGAGTCGCTGTGGCACCGTAGCTGGGCGAGCAACCCAGCCAATCCCCCGACCCTCGAAGACCTGCTGATCAACTGCAACAGCTACGGCTTCGCCTTCGTGGGCTTCAAGAACCTGCCGCGCGGACGGCTGTCGATGGACGAGCTGGAGCTGCGGCCGCCCGCAGGCTGAATCGCAGCGGTCAACCGAGCAGGCGGTCTATGATCCACTGCTCGCTGCGCCTGGTCTGGTCTCGACTGTGCACCTTCTCCGTGACGCCGTGCCCCTCCCGGGGGTAGACGACCAGCTCGGTCTCCACTCCCAGGTCCACCAGCGCCCTGTAGAACGCGTAGGCGCCCTCCACGGGACACGACAGGTCGAGGTCGCCGTGCACTATGAGGGTGGGCGTCTCGACGTTCCTGACGTGGTTGATGGGTGAGAACTTCTCCCACAGGTCGAGCACGTCCCACGGCTCGGTCCCGCCGTAGTGGACGACCTCCCATCCGTTCAGGTACGACTTGCCGTGGAAGGCGCGCCAGTCGAAGATTCCCGCCCTGGGCACGGCGGCCCGGAAACGTGTGCTCTGCGTGACGGCCCAAGCGCTCATGTACCCGCCGTAGCTGCCGCCGCCTATCCCGATCCGCTCCGGGTCCGCGATGCCCTGCTCGACCAGGTAGTCGATCCCTGAGTTCAGGTCGTGCCAGTCCATGCCGCCCATGTCGCCGATGTTGGCCTCCGCGAACTCCAACCCGAAGCCCACGCTGCCCCTGAAGTTCGGGGAGAAAACGGCGATTCCCTTCGACTGCAGGGGGTACCAACGCCCGACGCTGTAGTGGGGCGTGACGCCTCCAGTCGGCCCGCCGTGGGGCGTCACCATCAGCGGGTACGGGCCGTCGGTCGACGCGCCCACAGGCCTGGTCAGCAGCCCCTGTATCTCCATCCCGTCGACGCTCTTCCACCACACGGACTCCGTGACTCCGATTGCGAACTCCGCGGCCTGAGGATTGCACCGGGTGAGCTGCGTCCAGTCCAAGGCGTCGCCATCTCTCTTCACGAGCCAGAGGTCCTTGGGCGTGACGGAATCCTCGCGCGCCACCGCAAAGACGTTGCCGGTGGCGTCGAAGCTGCAGGCGTCGGATATGCTGGCGAGCTCGTGCCAGAGAGAGGTGCGCTCGCCGGTGGCGACGTCGATCTCGGCCAGCGCCATGCCTCCCTGCTCCGTCGCGGTCGTCAGCAGCCGGGAGCCGTCGTCCGACCAGACGAGATACCTGGCGCTGGCCCTATGGCCGGCGCTGACCTCACGGGCTGGTCCGCCCTGCGACGAGACCATGAAGACGCCGCCGTCGACGGCCCCGCGGTCGCTGTAGTTGGACGAAAGGAAGGCCACCCCCGCGCCGTCCGGCGACCACGCCGGCATCGCAACCTGCCGCCTCGACTCGTGCAGCGTCCGCAGCCCCTCTCCCCCGGACGAAAACGCGGCCAGCCTGCAGCTCGTGAACCAAGAGCCCTCGTACGGAAGGTCGGACGACACGACGACAAACTCGCTGTTGTCGCCGGACCAGGCGAACTCCCAAACCTGGAGCCCGTCCGGCGAAACGCATTCGACCTCCCCCGTGCACACGTCGACCACGTAGAGCCGCGTGTACTTCGGGCGCTGCTCGAACTCGATGGGATCGTCCTTCTCGTCGATGCGGCGCTTCTCATCGTCGGTCATCTGGTCGGTGTTGAGGAAGGCGATCCGACGCCCGTCGGACGACCACACGAACGGGCCGAGGTTGCGCGGCGACAGCACGCCGCCCCTGATGCTCGTGAGCCGGACGGCCTCGCCTCCGTCCACGGGCAACAGGTATATCTGCGTCTCCTTGGAGGGCGTGAGCGTCTTGATCTGCCAGTCGTCCACGTAGACGTCGGCCCGGTCCTTGCCGCGGTCGGACAGGAACGCCAGCGTACGGCCGTCCGGCGACCACCTCGGCGCGGTATCCGAGCCAGGTCCCGCGGTGAGGCGCCGCGGCTCGCCGCCGCCCGTCGATACGGCCCAGACGTTCGTAACTGTCTTGTCGCCTGAGCGCGTCGGCAGCACGAACGCCACGGTCCCGCCATCCGGCGAGACCTGGGGGTCGCCGGGAGTGCGCAGGTTGTCTATGTCCTCTTGGGTCGCGATCTTCAAAGCCATGGCTCACCTCGCAGAAAGAAGTCGGATTCCGACACGGCAGCTATCCTCCAATGCGATAGCTCGCTGGGTACGGTGAAAAGCTACGCCTGGCGCCTTGCCCGTCTCCTCCGATAGACGACTATGACAGCAACGGCAATAACGACCACCGCAACGGCGCCGGCAACGACCACGACGCCCGCGCCGCCTCCGCCATCGGGTTGGCCGTCGACGTCACCGGACGGGGTGGCGGTGGCGGCGATGGCGGGACCTACGGTCAGCTTGCCTGTAAGTCGGTCAAGCCGCACCTCGTGGGCGCCCTCTTTGGGCTCGACGTCGAACGTGATGGTCCGCGCCTCGTTTGGGCCGAGAAGCACCCTTTGGGCCGAGTCCGCCAGCGAGTCCAGGTAGACGGCGACGATGGGCGCTATCTGCTCTTGGGTAAGGTTCGTTATCCGTGCTTCCACGGTAACCGGCTCACCTTCCCGGGGCTGCGCTGGCGCGATGGTCAGGTCGTCGACTCGGAACGACGGCTCCGGGGGCTCCTCGCTGCCCAGAATGGCCCACGTCGAGAAGGTCGGGACTACGACGCTGTAGTAGACGCGCCCAGCGTCTTCCCGCACGCGTTTTGCCGATGACAACTGCCAGGCACGCTGCTCCAGGTCGTACACGCTGAACTTGATGGACCACGGGTGAATACCGTTTTCGTCGAGCCAGCTCTTCTCTACTGAGAAGGTGACGTGGCCCGCGATGAGGCCCAGAGTCGGGAAGCCGCTGGGCGTGAGTCTAACCAGCGCGGCTACCACCTGGCCGACCGGGGGCGCCGGCAGCTTGGACCGAAGTGTCCCGGCCGAGGTCGGAGTCGTGTCCTCCAGCTTCCGCTCGGTCGCCCCGGCCGTGCGCTCCTGGAACTTGGAGAGCATACCCACCGGCAGCGCGGTCACTGATACATTGGACCTGCGACCAGGCTGGGTGAGCTTGACGAGCACCAGATCGATGACTCCCTGCGAACCGGCCTTCTCCCAGACGCCTGTGCTGTACCGGCTGGGGCCCTCCCGCGGTGCGTCCTCTGGCAGCCACGGTGTTACCGGCAGGAGCTCGCCGAGGGCGGCCAGCGCGTCGGGATCTTTAGCCGGGCCTGACGCCAGGGCTTCGCCGATGGCGGCGGCGTCTTCACGGGCGGCCGCGTTGAGTGCGTCGGCGGTCGCCCTGGGGTCTGAGTTCGCCGCGGACACCAGGAGCGCGCCGACGGTCGCCGCGTCGGCGGCCGCTGCCTCCGCGAGCGCCTTCCCCGCCGAAGCGGGGTCCGCCTTGATCGCCTCGACGTCCAGGGGCAGCGTGGACGTCGACGCCTGCGCCTGAAGGCCATCCGTCACGGCAGCTTTCGGAGCATCCGGCGCTGTCGATATGATGGCCGCCAACGGCCCAGCGGCCGCGGCCAAGAGCAGCAGCGGGACCGCTCCCATGGACACCCGAACCCAGTTGTGCATGCTCACATAGCCGATCGTAGCACTGTGACCGATGGCCGACAACTCCCGGCTTATACCGATTTACTGTGATGAGGCCGTATTGGGGTAGTGCTTCCCATGGTCGATAGGGGGAAGGCGGGTTTCAAACCCGCCACTACGGTTTGGCAATTCACGGCGTCCTCAAAACGAATTGGTATTACTCCGGGCCGTAAACAGACGAGGCCCCGGGAACTCTCCGCCCCGGGGCCTCGCTTCTTGCCTCTACTGGGACCTGGTGTCTTGGGTCAGAAGTCCCGCACTGACGATTCGAGAGATTGGCTCCATACGCCTAGTGCTTCTGAATGAAGATTTCCCACACGTTGACTTCGAGGTTAAAGGTGCTGTCGAAGCCTCGTACCCACGGCTGGACGACCCAGTTGTGGCCCAAGATCCACTGGTGCGGGATCATGTAGACCTGGTCGATGTACTCCCGCCCGACGGCCTGGAAGGCCGCGCACCGGTCGGGATGGTCCAGCGGCAGCGTCCTGGCGTAGGCCTCGAGGGCGTCCATGACATCGTAGACGCCCGGAGCGTCGTCCAACTCTCCTATGTCCTTGACGGTCATCGTGCTTACGATCTGCACGGGGTCCGGAATCCAGGCGCCTGCGCTGTGCCGGCCCCACTGGGAGTCCGATCTTCGGCCTATGCCCCTCTCGCGCCTGACGATGTCGAGCTCCACATCGAGGTTGTCCTTCCAGTACTCCTTCATCGCGACGCCGATATTGATCATCTGCGGATTTGCGAGGTCGGTCTTCAATACCGGTAGATTGCTGGCGCTGCCGTAGCTCGACTCGGACAGGAACTGCCGCGCCAGGTCCGGATCATACACCTGGCCGGGGGCATCGGGATCGTGGCAGTTTATGGTAGGCGAGACGAGACCGGTCGCCATCTGAGCGGTCGGGCCGCGCACGGCCGTCAGGATGGTCCGCATGTCCACCCCCGCGGCCAGCGCCTTGCGCACGAACAGGTCTTCGAGCGGCGGCCTGGCGACATGTGCTATGAAGTAGCCTCCCAAGCCCCCGCCCGGCGTCCTCTTCAACAACGGGTTAAACGGGTGGCTCGGATCCAAGGCAGCGGAATACGTAGGTCCGTCCAGCGTCATCATGTCCAGCTCGCCGTTCTCGAACATGATGATCTGGACCTGCCGGTCCGGGACGTCCTCGAGGACCATCTTCTCGAGGATCGAGTCGTCGCCCCACCACTGGGCACCCGAGGACACGACGGTCAGGCCCGAGTCGGGGTCTATTGTCATGCTGAATGGACCGGCGCTTACGGGGTATTGCCACCAATTCTCGTCGGACTTCACCTGGTCCAGCTTGGAGATGCCCGTATGCCACGCCGACATGGCGAACGGCCACGTGGGGAACGGCAGGCTCAGGGTGATTTCGAGTGTCTGGTCGTCGAGGGCGACGAGGCCCTCGGCCTCAGTGACGTCGCCGGCTTTGAGCTCGTCCCAGCCCTTGATCTCGCCGATGGTCAGGCTGGAGCCGCCCCAGGCTATGATATTCTCCGGCTTGGCGCCGTGCTCCCAGTACGCCTTGACGTCGGCTGCCGTGATCGGAGTCCCGTCCTGGTAGACCGCGTCGTCCCTGAGCGTAACGGTAAACACGTCCAGACCGTCGTTGACAGACCAGGCTGAAGCGATCCACGGGAGTATGTCGTTCTTGGGGCTGAGTCGGAACAGCGTGCCGAAGACCGCCATGGAGTAATATCGACCGCCCCCGCCGTCACGCCACGGCGCGACGTTCCTGTTGCGTTGCTGTCCGGGCAGATTCAGCACCTGGTTGTCCGCCAGGTTGAGGTCTACGCCGCTTCCGGCCCTGGTCGTCTTCCGCATCATGGCGCCTTCGGCGGCTGCGGCGGCCTTTGGTTTCTCGGGGTCCGCGGCAGCCTGCGCGGCCTCTCCCGCCTTCGGCTGGGCCGGGGCCTGCGCCTTCGCCACCGTGCCCGAAGCCGCGTCGGGCTCAGCGGCAGACTGGGCCGCTCCGGTCCTACCGGTAGGCGCTTGGGGAGCCGCGGGCGCAGCGGCTTCGTCGGCCGCCCGTCCAGCGACGGGCTGAGCCGGCGCTTCGGGCTCCTCCGCCTCTTCCGCCCCGCAGGCCGCGGCAGCCACCAATGAGATCGACGAGACCGCAGCCAGCAGCAGTAGTTTCGATATCGTCTTTTTGGCAAACATGTCTACTCCCTATCCAGTTGACGTTCAGCTACTGTCCCGCTGCCGGTAGAATCCAGATTGGCGCCTTGTAGTCAGTTCCGCCATGGGAGTCTGTGAGCTCGATCTGGTGATAGCCGGCGCCTAGGATCGTGATAACCCGGCTCACGAAGATGTTTGGTACGGCGCTCACCTGGGCGCCGCCATCCTCCCCGGCGATCATGGTCGTCCAAGTGTTCCCATTGAGCGTGACGTTGATCAATTCTCCGGGAGTGAAGCCGGCGGCGACGAGAGTGACCTCCCCGCCCTCGTCAGCAACTCCGACTCTAAAGGACCCGTCCGCCGCGAACGAGCCTACCAGCACCGAGCCCCTTACGGGAGTTGCCGGCGGCAACGGAGGCGCGGGTGTCTGAGCGGCTATCCTCACAGGCGTGGATGCCTTGGTCCCATCGGCGCCCTCGGCGACGATGGAGAAGATGTTGCCGGCATTGATCCCGAGAGACAACGCATTCGCTGTACTTTCGTCCAGCCCCTGGTCGTACCCGGACGCCTGGACCTGCCATGCTCCTCCCGCGTCGGCATCGGTGGAGCCCAGCGCGATTGATGCTCCCCCGGTCTCCAGGTCGATGTACACCGTGACGGGCTCGAACTTCTGGAAACCCGAACCCCATATGCCCGCGATGCCATCCAGGTAGAGCGTGGAGCCGGCCGACCGGACGTTGGCGTGCGGGGCTATCCCCGGCGACCCTTGGAGTCCGGGCTTGCCGGCTTCACCGGGTAGACCCGGCTTGCCGGGCTCGCCGGGCGCGCCGGGCAGTCCGGGTAGCCCCGGCTTTCCGGGCTCGCCAGACGATCCCTGGAGTCCCGGCTTGCCGGGCAGTCCCGGGTCCCCTTCCAGTCCCTGGAGGCCTGGCAGTCCCGCCAGACCCGGCTTACCCGGCTTGCCTGGGTCTCCCGCCAGCCCTGGCAAGCCGGGCTTGCCAGGCTTGCCGGGTGCTCCCGCGCAGGCCGCCAGGACCACTAACGATAGTAGCGAAACCAGTACCACACAAACTAGGGCACGTTTCGTAATCTCCGTAGTCATTTTTCCCCCTTATGCAAGACGCTTCCGGATGGATCGGAGTCCTTCGGCCCCCGCTCCCCAACAGAAAATCCAGTATCGCGCCCGCAATGAACCGGATGGCCAGTATATGAGCGGTCAATTGCCCTGTCAAGTGCCCAGTTTGTTCCTTCCCCACCTGATTCGGCCGGCCGACGTGACGGACTGCTTCCGGTGTCATGGGCGGCGCACCTTGTAGGGGATGGATTCCCGCGTTCGCGGGAATGACGGAGGTGGGGGATTTGGGTTGTCCAGCCCAACGGGTCTATATCGCCGGTTGTCGTCGCCAATGCGGCGGCCATCCGGGCCGTAACCCCAACGGAGGAGGGGCAGCGCATTTCCGATTCCCTCGCTGAGCAACCGGCTACGGCCGTCTGGAATCGACACGGCACACGCAGGAATCGGCCGATAGCGGCACGATGTGTCAGGCTAACGGACGATGTGGTACTGGTACCAGTAGTTGGCGTTAATTGCCGGCGTGTCGCGATACCACTCTATGCGCCCCTTGACGCATCTATGCGCCCCTTGACGCAAATGCTCTTGCCGTCGAACCATTCATCTATGTCGATGCTGCGGTCGATCTGGTCGGGCCAGTCGCCGACACGGCCCGTGAAGGTGATGAAGTGGACCATGAACACCTGGTCGGGGAACGGAGGACCAAAGTCGAGGAACAGCGGCTTGAAGCTGTCTGCCTGCCTGCCTGGTGCCGGTCACGGTGCCGCATACCGTCTGCTCCTCGCCGACGTGTCCGGCGGCATCCGACGGTTTCAAGGCGGATGCAACCGCCTCCGCCGTCGCGGCGAGCGCCGCCGGTTCGAGGGTCGCTGTGGGCTCTGGCGCTGGGCGCTGCAGGCCGACTCTGGGGATCGTTGTAGCTTCGCCGGCCGTCGGGTCTCCTTCCCCAGAATGACAGGCATCCGATGGCCGCGACAATCACCCACATCGCCGACCGCGACCGGGAGTATGCTACCGCGCCTCCTCCCTCGCATTATCAGCGCGGCTACCGCGTGTGAATCTGGTTCTGCGAGACATGCTCTCCCATCACCTCCCCACCGGCCAGGATGTGCCCGTCCATCTGCCTCAGCAGGTCTTCCTTGGTCGCGTCAGGGCCGAGATCGACGTCCGTGTCCAGCGCGTACAGCTTGAAGAAATACTCGCTGACGACCCTGTCTTTTGCCGTTCCCCTAGCGTCGCTCGCAAGGTCGACGGGAGGCGGGCAAGGACCTGACCAACCGACCTCGTCCTCGTTATTGGTCCCCTGTCTCGCATCGGGGCCTACCGATGGCGCCTCCGGCCCCCCGGGCACCGCCTCCGGCAGTTGCCTGCTGTCCGCAGGGATGCCCCACAGCACCCAGTGCGCCCACAGAGCGCCGGGGTGCTGGTTGCTGTCCACCACCAACGCGAGGCTGACAGTGCCTTCTGGAGGTTCGGACCAGGATATGGGCGGCGATATGTCCTCTTCGGTGCAGCTGTACTTTCTTGGGATGCGTCTTATCCTGTTGAATTTCGTGCTGGTAACGTTGAGGCTGAGCTCAAACTGCTGTGCCAGCGCGTAAGTCTCCACAACTTCGGCCGGTACCTCGGTGTCAGCGGGTACCGGCGTATCGGCTGCGGCCGGAGCGCCGTCCGCTGCCGCGGGAGCGACAGATGTCGCGGTCCCGCCATCGTCTTCGCTGGAGCAGCTTGCCAGCAACACTCCGAAGACCGAGAACGTAAGGAGCGCCACCGTAAACGAACGAGTGAGAGACATGCCCGGAACCCCCTTCCTGATGTGCGGCGCCCCGTCTCGACGATACGTGCCCCACGGTCCCGCCCTCCGATCTCAGGGCAACTGGACAAGGCATAGGCCGGCGGCGCCGGATGGTCGAACCGTCAACCGACGTAACGTCGACATGATATACCGGAACGCATGGATTGGAAAACCCTACGCGCCTATTGGTAACTGTTCAGTGTTGAGGGGACGAATGCTCCTCAGACCCTGGATACCCGCCTTCGCGGGTATGACGGTGCTGTGGTTATCGAGGGTTTCTCACGAAGTCTGAACAGTTACGCCTATTGCCGCCGTCTCGTTCAAGGCTCGACTATCGTGATGCGTTGATTCGCCGGCACGTCCGTCAGCCGCGTAACCGCGCCGCTCGGCCACGCTACGGTCACCGAATCGACTGTGCGAGCCGTGCCGAGGCCGAAATGGGCCTCGAGCATGTTCTGGCCCATCTGGCTCGATCCCGCGGCTATCTCCCTGATCTGGACCGCGCCGCCGACGTCGATCGTCACCCTGGCCCCGATGGCGTCGCGGTTGCTGGACGTGCCGACCGGCTTGACGGCTATCCACGTGCGCTCCGTATCGCACAGGTTGCGCAGCAGACTCGCGCGCTGCCCCAGGTTGACCACGAAGATATCGAGGCAACCGTCGTTGTCGTAGTCCAGGTAGACGGCGCCGCGGCCTATGCCGGAATCGTCGCTGCCGCTGGCCGACGACACGTCCACGAAAGTCCCGTCGCCCTGGTTTCGCAGCAGCACGTTGGGCTGCTCCACCGGATTCGCGGCCGCGCCTATCGTGGCGCTGTCGGCCCTGAGGTAGCCGCTCGCCAGGTACAGGTCTTCGTCCCCGTCGTTGTCGTAGTCGAACAGGAAGGTGCCCCAGGCGACCCGTGCCTTCCGGCCGATGAGGCCGACGCGGGCGCCGGCGTCCTTGGCCGCGTCCTCGAACTTGAGGCCCGTCCCCTCGTTTTTCAGCAGTACGTTGTCCCTGATGTTGGTCACGAAGATGTCGAGCATGCCGTCCAGATCGTAGTCTCCGACCGCAAGCCCCATCCCGAAGATGCTCGCGTCGGCCCCGGAGCCGCGGGACACGTCGGTGAACGTCCACGAGCCCCCGTCCGCGGCCCCGTCGTTCCGCCACAGCACGTTGCCCTGTATATCGGTGCCCAGGTCGTTGACGACATAGAGGTCGAGGTCTCCGTCGTTGTCCAAGTCCGCCCACCCGGGCTGAAAGCCGGCGCCCCAGATGTTGCCCGCTTGCCCGCCGTACCCCGGGTCCTTCGGCCCCGACACATTCCCCAGTATGGCGGTCGTATCGGTGAACGTACCGTCGCCGTTGTTGCGGTATAGGACCAGCCTGGCGATGGCGTCGAGGAACTCCCTGGTCTGGAACATGCGGCGGTGGCTCTCGTACAGATGGCGCACGAAGACGAGGTCCACGAAGCCGTCCCGGTCGTAGTCGCCCCAGGCGCAGCCCGTGTTGCGGAAGGCACTACCGGAGTCGAGCACGCCGGCGGAGACGGTCGAGTCGGAAAACGACCCGCCCTCGTTCCTGAAGAGCCGGCTGGGCCCGTAGTTGGTCACGAACAGGTCCTGGTCTCCGTCGTTGTCGTAGTCGGCCGCGCATCCGCCGTTTCCCCTGCCCTCCGGATCGTCGACCCCCGCCAGGGCCGCCGTCTCGGTGAAGGTCGAGTCGCCGTTGTTGCGGTAGAGGACGTTGGGCCCTACGGAGTTGACGGCGTAGATGTCGTGGAAGCCATCGCCGTCGAAGTCGATCACGACGGCACCGCCGCCGAGAGGAAACATCTCCGTCTCGTGTGCCACATGATCGAACGCCACGCCGGCCGCCTCGGTGACGTCGGTGAAGGAAGTCGGCTCGTCGACCGCCTGCGCGACGCCCGGCTCCGCTCGCAGGCCGGCGTCCTCCCAGATCAACGCGCCCACGAGGAGAATTCCCACACCTCCGACCGCACCCAGGCCCCACGTGGCCCCGGCGAACACCGCCACGGCGCGGCGGGGCATCACCCTCGCCAGCCCCCAGAAGGTCACGGGGCCGCCCGCGGCGGCGGCGAACAGCAGGGTCGCCGCCGGCGCCGTACCCATGCCGAGGGTGAGCAACAGGGCCACGAGCGGGATCTCGAACAGCAGCGGCACGTTGATCAGCAGTCCGACCGTGGCGGCTATGGCCACGCCGCCGAGGTCGTTGCCGAGGTACCGCGACACCGTGTCGGGGCTGATCCATTGGATCACCAGCCCCGAGAGCAGTCCGGCGGCCACCATGATCGGACCCATACGGAGCACGTAACCCGCCGATGTCTTGGCCCAATCGCCGAAGGCCTCCCTCAGCACCGGACGCCAAGCGGCGCGCGGAGGGTCGTCCTCCAGGTTCAGCTGCTCGGTCGATTCGGGCCCGCCGCCTTTTCCCCCTCGCAACGTCAAGGCGACGAGAGGCCCCAGAATCAGCGCGCCGATGACCGCGAGCATCAGCCGGCTCAGTCCCAGCAACGGAGTGAAGACAAAGAAGACCATCGCCAGCGCGGGGATGTTCATCGTGGCGGAGCCTTGGACCATGGCGATGGCGCCCTCGATCCCGGCCCTTCGCTGGAACGCGGCCGAGACCGGCACCACGCACGCGGAGCACAGATTCATCACGGGCCCGGCGGCCATGCCTCTCACCGTCCGTCCGAACACGCCTCCCGACTGGAAACCGGCGCCGCGCGCGGCCGTGAAGAGGAACGATTCCGCGAGCCCCGCGACCACAAAGGCGAACGCCATTCCCATTGCCACCAGGCGGAAGTACGTGAGGGAGAAGGTCCACCACCGGGACAGGAAGCTCGTGCCGGGGTCCCGCTCGATGCAGAAGCCCTGAAAGCACTGGACGTTTGGCGACTCGACTATCGCCAGATCTACTCCGACCGCGTCCAGCTTGGGTATGCGATTGAACGCCAGGAACAGGCCCAGGATGATGAGGAAGAGGACGATCCCAACCGCTCTCTTCTTGCTGCTGGCGCTAACGAACATTGACCCTCACCCTCGGCCGAGACTACCATTCTCGTCTGACAGTTGAGGATATTGGAAAGCAGGTTGAGAGTCCACACATGAGTGATAGAGAGCGGCTGCTGGCGGCGTTCGACTCCGGCGAGCTTGTTCGTCCGTCTCCCGACAGGCTGAACGTCGTCGACCTCGCCAACGCCCTGGCGTCGATCGGCGGTGCGCCCAACGTCCCCTGCTCGCACGGGGCCGCGGCTATCGTTGACCTGATAGGGCCGGCCGACCATGTCGTCGTCGTCATGGTGGACGGCCTGGGGCTGAACGTCGTAGACGCGGAACACGGCGCGAACTTCCTCGCGGCCCACGTAGCGGCCGAGCTCACCACCGTCTTCCCGTCGTCGACGCCGACCGTGCTCACGTCCTACGCCACGGGGCTCTGGCCCAGCAGCCACGGCGTGCCGAGCTGGCATCTCTACCTGGACGAAATCGACGACATCGCGACCATCATCCATTTCACCCGCCGAGGCGACGACAAGGACCTGGGGAGCCTGGGCTTTACCCCGGAACAGGCGTACCCGGCGCCGACGACGACGGCTAGGATGGCGTGGTCCACCTTCGGCATAGTGCCCGAGGAGATAGTGGACAGCCCCTACTCGACCTACAGTCGTGGGCATTCGCCCGGCTACGGATACAAGGGACTCGAAGACGCGGCGGGGGCGGTGCTGAAGCGGCTGGGCGAGTCCAGCGGCCCGACCTTCACGCACCTGTACATCCCCCACGTGGACGCCGCATCCCACGAGTACGGCATCGACCACGACGTGACGAAACAGGCCATTGCCGCCGTCGACGGCCTGCTGTCGCAGATCGCGGCGCTCCTGCCCCCGAACGCGGCCATCGTCGTATCCTCGGACCACGGCCTGCTCGACATGGACGCCGCCGCCCACGAGATCGAGCCCGACGACGACCTGGTCGGCTACCTGGAGCATGAGCCCTGGGGCACCGCGCCTTCCGTGATGCTCCAGGTGCGCGAGGACCGAGCCGCGGAGTTCGAGGCGCACTTTCGAGCGCGGTTCGGCGAGCACTTCTACCTGCTGACTGCCGACGAGGTGTTGGAGCTGGAGCTCCTGGGGCCGGGACCCGTGTCGCCCGTCACCAGGCGTCGAATGGGGAACTACCTGGCGGTCTCGACGGGCGCGCCAGTCATCTACTACAAGTACCCCCGGACGGAAGAGGACGACCGCCAGAAGGTCGCGGACCACGGCGGCTTGACGCCCGCCGAGATGATGGTCCCGCTGATCGTCGCTCGACGATGACGGTCCCGCGGGAACGCGCCGTCCCGTCGCGGACGCCGTAGCGGGAAGGCTGGGGCGACCGCCCGAGTCTCAGCGATCACGGACTCAGAGCCGCCGGCCGCGCGTTCGCTACCGGCCGTCGGCCGCCTCGACCAGGTCGTCCAGCGAGACATCGGCCAGGGATTGCAGCCGCAGGTCGGCATGGTCCAGCCGCATCGAGCTCGTCATCGCATTCGGAACGACTACGCAGAACATGCCGGCTCGCTTCGCCGCGGTCACGCCGTTAGCCGAGTCCTCTATGGCTATGGCGGATTCCGGCTCGACGCCCAGTGCGGCCAGGGCGGACGTGTAGAGCTCGGGATCGGGCTTTGCCGCTGCCACGTCGTCGCGGCAGTGCACCGTGTCGAAGTGGCCGAGCAGCCCTCGCCGGTCGAGATGCCCCTCCACCCAGTCGCGCCGGGAGCTCGACGCGACGCCTAGCTTGAGCCCAAGGGCCCGCGCGCCAGAGATCAAATCCGCCACGCCGGGCAGGACCGGGTTCGCTTCCACGACGCTTAGGTAGCGGGCGCGGCGGTCCGTACGGATCCTGTCGCGGTCGAGGGAGCGGCCGACCATCTCCTCGAGGTGCTGGGAAACGTCGAAGCTGCCTAGGCCGGCGCCGATGAAGGTCTCCCACAACCCGCGGTCGAGCGAGACGCCATGGTCGTCGAAGACCCGCTGCCACGTCGCGAAGTCGGGCGTTTCGGTGTCTATGACGACCCCGTCGAAGTCGAATATCAGGGCCCGAATAGCCATTCTTGTTCTCGCGTCAGCCGGCGGAGATAGGCGCGCCGGGCGGTGTCAGCCCTCGGGCTCCCACGTAGAGCAGGCGCGGCCGGTAGAGCCTGTTGTCCTCGTGCTGCTCCACGACGTGCGCCACCAACCCGGCCATGCGAGAGCACAGGAAAACCGGCGTATACAGCGGCACCGGAATGCCCAGCAGGTAGAAGAGGAGCGCTATCGGGTAGTCGGTGTTCGGGAACAGGCCCTTCTCCCGCTCCATCACGCGCTCGACGGTGCGGTAGATGCGGGCCAGGTCGCCGCCGTCCGGGACCCGTGCGGCGAGTCCGTCGATGTAGTCGCTCAGGAACAGCGCGCGGGGATCGTGCTTCCTCATGTAGACGCGGTGGCCGAAGCCCATGATCCGCTCCCTGTTCGCGAGCTTCTCCATGACGTAGGGCTCGGCTCTGGCGGGACCGCCCTGCTCTTGTATCTCGAGCATCATCGCGATGGCGGCCTCGTTGGCGCCGCCGTGCAGCGGGCCCTTCAGCGACGCCACTCCCCCGGCGACCGCGCCGTAGACGTCGGACAGAGTCGATGCGATCACTCGCGCGACGAAGGTCGAGTTGGGCATCTCGTGTTCGATGTAGCAGATGAGGATGCGGTCGAACACATCCAGCGCTTCCGCGTCCGGACGCTCGCCGCTGAGCATATACAGAAAGTTCTCCGAGTAGCCCAGCTCCGGGTCGGGCTTGACGAAGGGGAGGCCGTTCAGCGCCCTGTAGGCGTTCGCGGAGATCACCGGGGCCTGGGCCAACAGGCTTTCGCCCTTGGCCAGGTTCGCCTCGCGCGACGTGTCGCTCAGCGCGCCGGGATCGACGTGGCCCGCGAGGTACGAGATTCCCGTGCGCAGGGCGTCCATGACGCTGGTCCCCTTCGGCATCAGGTCGAGCAGCCGGTACACGTCGCCCGGCAGTTCCGAGCTTCCCGCGAGCGCGGCGCAGAAGGAGTCGGCCGAGTCGCGGTCCGGCAGCTCGCCGTACATCACGAGGTACGCCACGTCGGTGTAGTTGAGGTTCCGGGCGAGCTCAATCAGATCGTAGCCCCGGACCACGATTTGCTCGTTCTCCTCGTCGAGATAGGAGACGCTGCTGTCGGTGGCTATCACGCCGTCGAGACCGGGACTGAAGGGCTGTGCGGTCATTCCGATGCCTCCTCGGCCGGCTTTCCTGAATAGATCCGGCTGTCCAGCTCCCGGTACTCGTCGTATTGGATGAGCCGGTAGAGCTCCTGTCGCGTCTGCATCCGGTCCAGCCATGGCTCCTGCGTGCCGTCGCGCTTCAGGTCGGCGAGCGCGGACTCCATCGCACGCGCGGCCACCCGCAGGGCCGTGACCGGGAAGATGACTATGCTGTAGCCAAGCTCGCCGAACCGGTCTACCGAGATGTACGGCGTCTTGCCGAACTCGGTCATGTTCGCCAGCAGCGGTCCGCCGACCGCGTCCGCCATCGTCCTGAACTCTTCCTCCGAGCCCAGCGCTTCGGGGAATATCACGTCGGCGCCGGCGTCGCGGTAGAGCCGCGCCCGCCGTATGGCTTCGTCCATGCCGTGTATGGCCTTCGCGTCCGTCCTCGCGACGATGACGAGATCGGTCCTCGCCTGCGCGGCCGCCCTGATCTTCTCGGCGAACTCCTCCGCGGGAACGACGGACTTGCCGTCCAGGTGCCCGCAGCGTTTCGGCGTCACCTGGTCCTCTATCTGAACGGCGGCCGCCCCTGCCTCTTCAAGCTCTTTGACGGTCCTCACCACGTTCAGCGCCTCCCCGAAGCCGGTGTCGGCGTCGACCAGCACGGGAAGCCCGCTGGCGCGGACTATGCGCCTCGTCCGGTCGACCAGCTCGTCGAGAGTGATCAGGCCTACGTCCGGCAGCCCGAGGCTGGCGGAGAAGGCCGCGCCGGACAGATACAGCGCGTCGAAGCCCGCCTCGCGCGCGACCAGGGCGCTCAGCCCGTCGAACGCGCCCGGCACCGGCGTTGCTTCGGGAGAGTCCAGGATGCGGCGGAACCGCGCCCCGGCACTCTCCTGCGCCGCGCCCTCCAAGAGCCAGCTCACAGCAGTTGTGCCAAGTAGATAGTCCTCAATCGATTACTCTCGCTGCTACAAACCTGGGCGAATCACCTCAATGACCTCCGCGATGTGTTCGCGGCTGAGCTTAAAGGCATGATTTGGGTCCTTTTCGCCACGTACCGTGCCAAGCGCACGCTTACGCACCAAATCGTACAGCTTCCGGCTGTTAGGGAATTTGTTGTTCTTTAGGGCGTTATCCCTTATGTGGATGTCCTGCTCGTTCTTGAGAACGTAGATCGTCGCTCCACTCCGTCCTGTGACCTGAAAACTTACAGTTCCGGTGCTATGTTGCAGCTTTCCCTTATCGAATAGACCACTTTCTCTCAGTTGCTGCTTGACCGACATATGAACGGTTGATTTGCTTGTTGTCCGCTTGCTCGCCGATGGACGGCGCGTTTGGGAGGGTCGGCTTCCTTGCCCTAGTCTAGGGTCCTGAGTGCGGGTTTGCTTGGGAGTGCTCTTGGCAGGCGCAGAAGACCGGCTTTCACGCCGAGACGGACGACTGTCGGGTTCTGGCTGTTCGATCGGTGCGGCCTCTTGGGGCTGTGGGGCCCAGTTCATTTGAAAGTCGTCGAGTTGAATGCCGAAGCGATCGATCGCTGAGTCCACGCCTCTTTTGAGCGCGCCGGAGATCTCCTCCAGCAGTTCTCGGTTGCCCTGTAGTTCATCGGCAGTATATTCACCAAGGTCGAGAGCCAGCACCTTGGGCGACAACTCACCCTTGATTATCCTGGCAACATCGGACTTTGTGACGACATCACCGGATAGCCCCATCAGCTGCAGCAGCCGATCCGCCTTTTCGGGTATGACTGACGTGAGCCTAGACCCTTGGGTTATCACCGATACCGTGAGATCGATCCGGCCTGTGACATACTTCCCGTCTGAAGTCAACAGCGGTGGATCGAGTACGATGTCGTATTGGTTGGAGGATTTCCCCGGTACCTTAAGCCGAAAGGTCAACTTGAACGGTGCTGTGGAAGCTACATAGGTCTGCACCTCACCTTCGGGAAGTATCTGCGTGCCTTCCGAAAAGACATCCAGCACTGCGCCATCCCAGATGATTATCCCAACCTGGTACGGACCAACGGTAAGGGACGCCCGTTCCCGCTTGCGTGTACCAAAAATTACCGCCAACAAGCCCCGTCGGGGTCTTGTTGGCCGTCCTGGGCTCAGGATGATGTTGTCAGGTCTTTCCCTGGCCAAACCAATCTCCTTCCCTCCGCTTCACAGCAGGGTCGTGGAGTGGACTGCGGCTCCTCTGAGAACAGCCTGTGCGCTACGATCATCCATCATTCCACCCCCTCGGGAGCGTCCAGGATGCGGCGAAAACGCGCACCGGCACTCTCCTGCGCCGCGTCCTCCAGGAGCCAGCTCACAGGCGTATCGCCTCCATCAGCCCTTCGAGGTCCGGCTGGCTCTCGAGGTCCCAGACAAGGTCGATCACGTCGCGCGCCTTCCGCTCGGGCCATCGGTCGGCCACGTTCCCCACGAACTTGCTCACCAGCTCGTCGTCGGTCATCGGGTTCATCGCGTGACCCCTGGGGAAGCTGACCGTCCTCTCGGCGGACCGGCCGGCGGCGGTCGTCACGCGGACCCGGTTCGGAATTCCCCGCGGGTAGCCTTCGGTCAGCCGGTCGTCCTCAGACAGCGTGGTCTTACCCAGGAGCGACGCGAGCGCGGGATCCCGCAGACGCTCGTCCGAGAACGACTCTTTGGTAACCGTGCCGTCGACAAGGGCCGCTGCGACGATGTACGGCAGCGAGTGGTCGGCGGTCTCGCGAGTCTTCGGAGCCCACTTCTCCGGGTCTTTCGCGATTATCTCGTAGGCCACCTTGAACGTCTCGAGCTCGACCGACTCGATGGCGGCTCCCTCCAGCTCGTCCCTCAGCTCTATGGCCGCGTCCACGGCGCTCTGCGCGTGGTACTCGACGGGCCATTTCTTGACGTACGTGTCCACGATCCGCCGGGGCGCCCGCCCCTGCTCGATCGATTCGAGCGCCGCAGGGTCGAACGAGCCGCCCCCGAGGAGCTGGCGAAAGAAGCCCATTTCGCCCACGAAGGGCATATCAGGCCCCGTAAAGCCTTCCGCAGCCAGCAGGCCGGCGAAGACGGCGTGGCTGACCGCTCTGGCCGCCGCGGCGCCCTTCCACATCGACAGCTCCCCTGCCCTCGTCTGCCGCATGGGCGCGTGGGGCACGACCGTGATCGCGATGGCGTTGGCGGCCTGCGTCTCGTTCAGCCCCAGCAGGTTGCCGGCCCCGCACGCGGCTGCAATGGACGTGTACATCACGTGGTCCCAACGGTGAGCGCGGATGCTGGCCGCGTCGCACAGCGAGACCCCCACCTCGTAGGCGACCGCCGCGCCGGTGATGAAGTCGCGCGCGGACCGATGCCGGTACTGGCACAACGCCATCAGGCCGGGCAGCACGTCGCTCGGGTGAAGCGGCTCCAGAGACAGGTAGGTATCGTTGTAGTCGAGGTATCGGACCATCACGCCGTTGGCAAAGGCCGCGGCTTCCGGCGCGACCTTTGCACCGAGTCCCCACACGGTCGCTCCGTCGGGATGCGCAAGCCCGGAGGCGTACGCTCGCGCGGCGGACGGCGCGTCGTCATCGTACGCGGCGATGGCTACGCCTATGCTGTCGAGCGTACGGCGCTTGACCTCGTGCACCGCCTCGGCCGGCAGGCTATCCCACGACACCCGTGTGGCGTACTCCGAGAGTATCCGCCGGTACCGGTCGCCTTCGCTGTTCGACGTTTCTCGCGACACGTCGCCTCCCTCAGCCACCGAGGATACCGCGGGAGATGATCATCCGCTGCACCTCCGACGTGCCTTCGTAGATCTCCGTGACCCGAGCATCCCGGTAGAGCCGCTCCGCCGTCGTCGGCGCGAAGTAGCCGGTGCCGCCGTGAAGCTGCACGGCGCGGTCCGCGCACTCGACCGCGACCCTGGACGCGAACAGCTTCGCCATCGACGCCTCCGTGACGAAGGGCGCGCCGTCGTCGAGCAGGCTCGCTGCCCGGTAGACCAGCAGGCGCGCCGCGTCGATCTCGGTAGCCATGTCGGCGAGCGTCCACTGGACCGACTGGAAGCCGCTGAGCTGCCGGCCGAAGGCCTCTCTCCGGCCCGCGTACTGGAGCGCCGACTCGTAGGCGGCCTGCGCCAGCCCGACGCACTGGGCCGCGATGCCGACGCGGCTTGCGTTGAGCACATCCATCGTCTGAGCCCAGCCGACGCCTTCGCCGCCGAGCCTGTTCTCCTCCGGAATCCGGCAGCCCTCGAAGACCAGCTCAGCAGTGGAAGAGCCGCGCATCCCCATTTTGCCGTGCTGCGGATTTATCGTGAAGCCCGGCGTACCACGCTCCACGACGACGGCGGCGATCCCGTTCGTGCCCTGCTCCGGGTCGTGGGTGGCCAGTACCACGAAAATATTGGCCTCTACCGCGTTCGTAGTGAACAGCTTTGTACCGTTGAGCAAGAGGTGGCCGTCGACCCTGCTCAACGAGGTCCGGATCGACGCCGCGTCGCTGCCGGCGCCGGGCTCGGTCAGCGCGAAGGCCCCAACGCTCGCCAGGCTCACCAGCGGCTGGAGAAGCTCGCGCTTCTGTCTCTCGCTGCCGAACCTGTGTAGGTACTGCGCGCACAGCGCCAGGTGGGCGATGTAGACGACGCTCGTGGCGCCGCAGCCGCGGGCGAGCTCCTCGATCACCACCGCGAGCTGACGCGCGGTGCCGCCCGAGCCGCCGTACTCCTCGTCGATCGTGAGGCCGAACAGCCCCATTTCGGCGATTCGGCGCAGGTTCTCCCAGGGGAACTCTTCGTTCTGGTCGTAGTGCGATGCGCGGGGCGCGAGCTCCTTGTCGGCGAGCTCGCGCACAGCCAACCGCAGAAGCCGCTCGTCCTCTGTCAGAAACACCCCGCTCATACCGGCGTCGGCCTCCGGCTCACTCTCAGATCGGCAGGTACTGGTGGACAGGCCGGTTCAGCCGCGTGAACTGCTCCGCGTACGCTATGCCGTTCATGTACCCGGCGTGGCCGTCGACGTGCTCCAGCAGGCTGTCCGTCTTGGCCCCGTAGTCCTCGTCGGCCTTGGCCTGCGTGCCCTCGAACTCGGCCATCGCCGCCCTTTTCCTGTCGATGACGTCGGTGATGTCCACCACCACGTCCGGCTGATGGCGGGCCGTACCCATGAGCTGGTCCGCGTTGAAGCCGGGGTAGTAGAACATGAACACGTGGGGCACCGTGATGGGCGCCAACGACGACGGGAAGCCGTCGGCCCGAACGTAGTCGACGCAGGCGACGGCGAACCGCCCTGCGTCCATGTGGTCCTGGCGGCCGACTTCGACGGGGTGCGGGCAGAGGACGACGTCCGGACGGAAATCGCGGATCCGGTCGACAACCGCGACGTACTCATCCATCCCAAGAAGCATGGGACTCTCGGGGAAGTCGAGCACCTCCCCCTTTGTGATTCCGAGGACCCTGGCGGCCCGGTCGAACTCTTCGCGCTTGTCCTGCTTTACCTTCTCCACGTCCTTCAGCTTGTCCTCGCCCGTGGGCGGAAAGACGTTGAATGCGTGGGTCACGACGCCGGTCGTCAGGCTGAGGAACATCGCCTCGTCGCCCCTGGCCAAGTGCTTGGCGACCGTGCCGGCCGACCGCTCGAACGTGTCCTGTGGATGCCCAACTATCACCATTATTCTGGTCAAGACTCTCTCCTTCGCAAAGTTGTTGTCCGTACCGCCAATCTCGCCGCGGACGGAGTGGCTTCAGGCCCTGGTGATGAATACGTCGGCGCCTAGCTTTTCGCCAAGAGCTCTCAGATATCCGTCTATGGCCGCCGCCTGCCCGACGATCACCCGTGAGACGAACCGCAGGAAGGGATTGTACACCTCACCCTCCTCCGTCACCGTGACTACCGTGACCTCGCCGACCTCCTCGATGTCGAACGCCCAGCTTCCGCCGAATGCCAGGCCCTCGTTGGCGATGCGCCTGACGAGGCGGCGCGGCGGCGCGGACTCGACTGTCTCGAACACCAGAGGCTGACGGCGCCGGCCGGTCTCTCGCCAGACCTCCATTCCGTTCCGGTTCGACAGGCGCTCCACGTGACCCAGGTCGTCGCGCCACGTGACCTGCTGCTGGTAGTCGGTGATGGTCTTCCAAACGTCCCACCGGGAGCGGTTGAATTGGACCCGGCGCGACACCGAGTATGCCTTGGGCAGAGCGGCGCCTATGCCGCCTATCAAGGCAGCCAGCAGCGCCAGGACACCTAACCCGGCCAGCATCCAGAGCAACTTGCCCTCCTACAACGACTCCCCATCGGTCCTACTGTATCCCGTAGACCATCGACGGCCGTTTCGGGAAAAGGGCGCCGAGAAGCGATCGAGCCTCATTGGACGTTACGATGCAGTCCGGATAAGCATACTCGATTTCCCGTACCGACCGGAACCCGAACAACAGCTGCAGGAAGACGAGCCCCGGGAACAGCGCGTCGACGGCGCTCTCGGTCGCCGACAGGTCGTCCTGGGTGGGCGTCCGGGGTTCGACCGACGTGATGTGCCCGTCCTCGATGTCCATGACCAGGCCCCCGTGGACGAAACCCAATACGAGGCGGCCGGTGTACGCCGCCCCGAACGCATCGGTAAGCCGCCGCTCCAGCGCCGGCGCGATGTGTCGGACAAAGCCCGGCAGGTCCGGTACGCGAAGGTACCAGGCGCGTGACTGCTCGACGACGGGCAGCCATTCCTCCATGGCGGCGTACGCCGGGTGCTCGACGCCTAACGACAGCGCGAAGCCGCCCGAATAGCCGACTCCCTCACGTCGGGCGTAGCGCTCGCCGGTCGCGCGCAGGCGCCGGACCACGCTGGGCGTGACCTCCAGCCACGGCGTGCCCGGCCGCAGCTCGTAGACGCCGGCGGCCATTACGCCGTCCCGCAGCCTGTGACCATGTCTGAGCATCCCGACAGGCTCGCCGGCGGCCGTCTCGATCACCAGCGAGACGTTCCAGTGGGTGGCCTTGTCCACCGGGGCGGCGAGGTCGTACCGGAACATCTCCTCGTCGCGCACGCACGATACGGCGTACCGCTTCATGCCTTCCGCGTAGAGCTCGGCCAAAAGAGGCACGTCCGTCTCAGCTGCCGGCCGGAAGCGATAGCGTTCGGTCTCGCCGGCGGGAAGCCGAGGGCTGCCGGCGTATCCCCGACGCCCGCCCTGCCAGTCCAGCGCGAGCTCGTAGCCGAACTGCCGGTAGTACCAGGGTATGCCGGTTATGCCGAGGACCATCTCCCCCCGATCAGCGCTCCACCGGTGCAGAAGTCCCATCTGGGCGCGCGAAAGCCCTCGTCTGCGATAGGCGCGGTCGGTGACGACGGCGTCGACTCGGCCGACCGGGAACTCGATTCCCTCGTACGACCACGTCTGCGAGATCAGATTGAGCGTGGAGACGATTCGGCCGGTGCGCGCGTCCTCGACGACGGTGAAATCGCCGGGCGAGAAGCCCGGCAGGTTGCCGGCCATGAGGTCGCGAGTCCAGGTCGGGATGGGTCCACGGGGCTCGGCGATGTCGCCGCCCCTGTCCGCGATCAACGCGGCGATCGGCTCGGTGTCGTCCACCGTAGCCCCTCTGAGGAGAAGGCCGCCGCCCAGGTCGGTAACGTCCCCGGCGTCGTCCTCGCGGCCGGGCGCCGTCACTCTAGCCCCCAGATGCGCGAAGCGCGCTTGGGGAAGAGCACGTTCAGGAGCGACCGAGAACGATCGGAGCTGACAATGCAGTCCGGGAACGCGTACTCCAAGTCCTCGGCGGAGCGGAATCCGAACAGCAGCTGATGGAAGGTGAGGCCGGGGAAGAGGGCGTCGCGTTCCTTTGGCGCCAGCCGGTTGTCCCGCGCTCCGGGCAGCCATCTCTCCGAGACTATCAGCCTGCCGTCACGGAAGGCCAGCCTGAGCCCGCTGTCGAAGAAACTGAGGCAGAGCTCGAAGGTGTGGCCCGCGGCAAATGAGTCTGCCAGGCGGCGTTCGAGAACGGGCCCGACGCGCCTGACGAAACCCGGCACGTCCGGCACCCGGATGAACCACGCATACGGCCGCTCGAAGCGCGACAGCGCATCTCTGGCGACTTCGTAGGAAGGGTGCTCGGACCCGAAGCCCAGGCGGATGGCGGCGAGGGGCCCTCCCCCTGACCGTTGGCCGCCGATCTCCCGAATCTGGCGGAGAACCGAGGGCGTAACCGATAGCCACGAAAAGCCGGGGGCGACCTCGTACGCCATAGACGTGATCACGCCGTCGTCGAGCCCCGGCATCAGGAGTACGTACCCGGCCGAGCGTCCGTCCGCAGACTCGATGACGAGCGTGCCGAACCGGAACATGGAGCCTTCGCCCCTCCCGACCAGCTCGTACCTCCACATCTCCTCGTCTCTGACGCAGGAGACGACCAACCTCTCGGTCGAGCGCCTATAGGTCTCGGTGAGGAAAGGCACGTCGTCGTCGGTGGCGTTGCGAAGCGCGTACGGTTCCACTTCGCCCGGCGGTAGACCGGGCAGATCCTCGACGGCGACGATCCGGCCGCCCATGTGCTCCATCGTCATCTCGTAGCCGAACCGGCGGTAGAACCACGGGATGCCGGTGATGCCCTGGACCAGCTCCCCGCGCTCCGCGCTCCACCGATGGACGGTGTCGAGCTGCGCGCGCATCAGGCCGCGCAGCCGGTAGTCAGTGTGGGTTCCCACCAGCTCGATGCGACCGACGGGGAACTCGACGCCCTCGTAGAACCAGGTCTGAGAGATCAGGTTCATCGTGGCCACGATGGCCCCGGTGCGGCTATCCTCGACTATCGTGAAGTCCTGGGGCCCGAACCCGGGAAGGTCGCCCTTCATCAGGTCGCGCGTCCAGTGCCTGATACCCTCGTCGGGCGCCTCGGGACCGACGTGCATCGCGGTGAAATCGGCCAGCGCCTCGGTGTCCTCGACCCTGCCGCGGCGCAGCACCATACCGTCTCCGAGCTGCCGTACGACGGCGCCCTCCTTGGGTGATCGAGCCGGTCCGTTTGCCGCTGTGGTCATCCAGTCCCCCGCATGCTTTCGATCATGCCGGATTATACAGCCCGTGGGGGTCAGCGATGCCGGGCCAGTCCCCGACCCCGATCCGCAAGCTCGGGCAGGCGCCGGAGACGTCGCCGGGACGAATTGCGCCCTATACGCCCTATAATCGCTCGCGGGCGCGTATTGTGGTATATAATGCCGCGCTGAAGGAACCGTCCGATTTGGACGTTCTACTCGTCGGCAACGGGGACACATGAAAATCGGCAACGGGGACACATGAAAAAGGAGGGTGACTATTGAGCACTCGATTGACCTTTTTGATCATGATTCTAGCGACTTCGCTCCTGGCGCTGGTCGCATGTGGTGGCGAGGAAGGGGATGGGCAAAGTCGGCTCGAGGTGGTGAAGGACCGGGGCAAGGTCATTTGCGCGAGCCGCAATGACGTGCCTGGCTACGGATCGCTCGACGCGGCCGGCAACAACACGGGCTTCGACATTGACCTCTGCCGCGCGCTGGCCGCCGCCGTCCTCGGGAACGCGGACGCCATCGAGATCAAGCTGATCTCTGCCAGCGAGCGCGGGCCGACGGTGCAGTCCGGCGAGGTCGACATGCTGGTGCGTACGGTCACTTGGACGACCTCCCGCGACGCGCAGTGGGGCAACTACGCACAGACTATGTTCTACGACGGGCAGGGGTTCCTGGTCAACAAGAGCCTGGGCGTCTCCAGCGCCCTGGAGCTTAAGGGGGCCACCGTCTGCGTGACCCTGGGCACGACCACCGAGTTGAACCTGCAGGACTTCTCCAGCCAGAACGATCTCGGCATTACGCCGCTGACATTCGAGGACACCGACGCGGTGGTGGCGGCCTACCAGAGCGGCCAGTGCGACGCGTTCACGAACGACCGCTCGCAGCTCGCAGCCATCAGCAGCGCCTTCGCCAACCGCGACGACCACTTGATTCTGCCGGAGACGATCTCCGAAGAGCCTCTGGGCCCGGTGGTCCCGCACGGTGACGACCAGTGGTTCGACATCGTCAAGACAGTGATGGGCATCCTCATCTACTCCGAGGCTTACGGAGTGAATTCGGGCAGCGTACCCACGGCCGTAACGGGCGACGCGAAGGTCGACCGCCTCTTCGGACTGGAGGGTTCGTTCGGCCAGGAGAGCCTGGGCCTCAAGAATACGGCGGCGCAGGACGTGATTCGTTCCGTGGGCAACTACGGCGAGATATACGAACGGCACCTCGGACCCGACGGCATCGGCCTGCCGCGCGAAGACGGGCGCAACGCCCTGTGGGCCGACGCCCCGTGCAGCGGCTGCCCCAAGGGCGGACAGATATACGCCGCGCCTCTAAGGTAGGAGAACCCGCCGGGACTGGCCGGAAGCCGCTCGCAGTACGGCAGAGCGCGCTTCCGGCCAACCCCTCGTGTCCGATGGACCGGATTCGGAAGGGCGCACCGTTCGGCGATGTCGTAGAGTCGCGTGGCGCCGCGGTTGGGAGCTTCTGAAGGGCGTATGTCGTCACTAGCGCGAAAGCTGACTTACCAGGGCATTCCGCTCTGGCGTCACGCCCAGGTCATCCAGTGGACGTCCCAGATCGTCTCCGGGATCGTCGTTGTGGCGCTCGTCGTCTGGTTCTTCGCTAACATCGGCAACGCCATACAGGAACGGGGAATCCCGTACGGCTTCAGCTTCCTCACCCGCGCCTATCAGACCGGGATGGGACACCACTTCCTCCCATTCGATCCATCGGACAGTTTCCGCTACTCTATCTTCGTTGCGGCCGTCAACACCGCCTTGGTCGCCATAGTTGGGGTGATCTTCGCTACGGTACTGGGCGTCGTCGTGGGCGTTGCCCGGCTGTCGGGCAACTGGCTCGTCTCCAAGATGGCCACCGTTTACGTCGAGTTCTTCCGCAACGTGCCTCTGCTGATCATCCTGTTCTTCTGGTTCTACATCTGGCTCACTCTGCCGGAGGTGGGCGACAGCTACAAGATCGAGGGGCGCCTCTACATCGACAACAGGGGCATATCCATTCCCTGGATAACGGGGAGCGGGCTGTACGCGGCGCTGGCCTGGCTTGCGATGGCGGCCGTTGCCGTGGTCGCCGGAATCGGGGTCCACCGGCTGCTGACGCGGCGGGAGATCGAGAGCGGGAAGGAATCGTACCCCGTGCTGTCCGGCTGTGTCACCGCGGTGGTGATCGGCGCCACCGCATGGCTGGTAGTGACCGCCGTACACGGCGAAGCTCCATTCGCAATATCGACGCCGGCGCCGGAAGGCCGATTCTACGAAATCGTCGGCGGATTTACCGCGCCGGCGGCGTTGCTGGCCCTGCTACTCGGACTGGTGATGTACACCGCCGCCTTCATCGCGGAGATAGTGCGCGCCGGCATAACGTCGGTCGGCAGAGGCCAGACCGAAGCCGCGTCGGCGCTGGGACTGTCGCCGCTCCGCGTCCTGCGAGAAGTGACCTTCCCGCAGGCGCTCCGCGTGATCATCCCCCCGCTCATCAGCCAGTACCTGAACCTGACCAAGAACAGCAGCCTGGCCGCCGCCATCGGCTACTCCGACCTGTTGAACGTCGCCAAGACGATGACACAGACGGCGCCGGCCGTTTCCATTTTCATCATCGTGATGGCGGCCTACCTGGCGATGAGCCTGACGTGGTCGCTACTCGGCAACCTGTACAACCGGCGCATCCGCTTCGGAGGCCGATAGATGGCCAGCAACTACGAAGAGACGCTGGTCAGGCCTCCCATCATGAGCGCCGGAGCCGCCGGCTGGGCCCGCGAAAACCTGTTCGGCACCTGGTACGATGGGCTGCTCACCGTCATCTCAGGCGCTGTGCTGGCCCTGGGCCTGTGGTTCGGCCTGGGCTGGGTTCTCGGAGACGCCGACTGGTCCGTGATCTCCGCTCTGGGCGGACGGTTCGTCATCGGCCAGTACAACACGGTAGCCGCCTGCGCGGGACAGAACTGCTTCTGGCGGCCACAGGCCGGCCTGATCATGGTCGCGACGCTTCTGGGCATGGCCTGGGGCATGGCCGGCGGCACCGCACGGCTCGCAGCCATCATCGTTGCGGTCGCGGCGGCCGCGTTCGCCTTCCTGCCCTACGGCCTCGACGAAATGGGGCTGGACATTCGCCTTCTGCTCCTGGCCTGCGTGCCCGCAACGGCGCTCGGCTGGGCTGCGGCGACATACACATCCCTCGGGACCCCGCGCAGGCTCGTCATACTGAGCGTAGTCGCGTTCGTGCTGGGGCTTGTATTGCTCCGCGGACTGTCCGGCGTGCCCGGGCTGCAGCCCGTGTCGGTCAACTACTGGGGCGGCCTGATGCTGAATCTGTTGCTGGCGACAATCGGCATCGCGCTCAGCCTGCCGATAGGCATCGCTTTGGCCCTGGGACGACGAAGCGACCTCCCGGTCGTCAGGCTGCTGTGCATTGCGTTTATCGAGGTATTCAGGGGCGTGCCGCTGATCACCCTGCTGTTCATGTCCCAGACGCTCGTGCCGCTGGCCTTCCCCGAAAACTTCCCGCTCAACTCGCTGAGCCGCGCCGCCATCATCATCACCCTGTTCAGCTCGGCATACATGGCGGAGAACGTCCGCGGAGGACTGCAGTCCCTGCACCCCGGCCAGGCCGAAGCGGCCCGGGCGCTGGGGCTGCCCGGCTGGCAGACGACGCTCCTCATATCGTTGCCACAGGCCATTCGCAACGTCATCCCCGCCATCGTCGGCCAGTTCATTTCCCTATTCAAGGACACCACCCTGGTGTACATCATCAGCATGCTCGACGTCGTCGAGATAGGCCGTGTGTTCGTCAACAGCAACCTGGAATACCTGGACAACGCGCTCGAGCTGTTCGTCTTCCTGGCAATTGTCTTCTGGATATTCACCTACAGCATGTCGTACGTCAGCAAACGCGTAGAGCGTCACCTGGGCGTCGGCCAGCGCTAGTCGGAACAACCCGTGGAGGGCCCCGTGATTGACACCAAAGAAGCCACGACAGAACCGATCATCGTCTGTAGAGACGTCCACAAGTGGTTCGGCGAGTTTCACGCGCTCAAGGGAATCACAACGTCCGTGCGACGAGGCGAGAAGGTGGTGGTCCTTGGGCCTTCCGGCTCGGGCAAATCGACGTTTATCCGCACGATAAACCGCCTCGACCAGCACCAGCGGGGCGACATCATAGTCGACGACATAGAGCTGACGAACGACGTCAGGAACATCGACGCCATCCGGAGAGAGGTCGGCATGGTGTTCCAGTCGTTCAACCTGTTCCCGCACCTGACCGTAATGGACAATATCACCCTGGCGCCGATGAAGGTCAGGAAATGGCCCCGTGCGCAGGCGGAGGAAGCGGCCATCGCCTTCCTCGAGAGGGTCGGCATTCCGGAGCAGGTCGACAAGTACCCCGCCGAGCTCTCGGGCGGTCAGCAGCAGCGGGTGGCGATCGCGCGGGCGCTCGCCATGCAGCCCAAGATCATGCTGTTCGACGAGCCGACTTCGGCCCTGGACCCCGAGATGATCAAGGAAGTTCTGGACGTCCTGCGGGAGCTCGCCACGTCCGGCATGACGATGATCATCGTCACCCACGAAGTCGGCTTCGCCAAGGAAGTCGCCGACAGGGTGATCATGTTCGACGAGGGCAAGATAGTCGAAGAGGCCCCGCCCAACGACTTCTTCAACAACCCACAGCACGAGCGCGCCCAACTGTTCCTGTCCCAGATACTCGACTGAGTCGGCCGGGGCGCCCGTCGCGCTTCGCGGTCGGCGCCAATCCGCACGCCCGGAAGCTATGCGGCAGGTACCGAGTACCCGATCAGCTTCTGCACGAGCTTGGCCGCGGTGAACGCGCCTGCCTCCGGGCCCTCCCCGGGGCTCAATTCCGTGACGTCGAAGCCGACGATCTTCCGCTCGCGCGCCACCGCCCTGACGAGCCCGATCAGATCGTGCCAGCTCATGCCCCCAGGCTCAGGCGTCCCCACGGCCGGCATCAGGGCGGGGTCCAGCACGTCCAGGTCGATGCTCACGTAGACGGACGGCGTCAGCGAGTCTATGACGGTCTCCGCGAGGCTCTGCGCGTTCCCGTTGTCCGGCGGCCAGAAGACGACCGGGACCTCGTTGTCGCGGATGAAGCGCCGCTCGTCGAGGCTGAGGCTGCGGACGCCCACCTCGACCAGCGGGCACACTTCGTGCAGGCGCCGCGCAACGGAGGCGTGGCCCCACCGGGAACCCATGTACTCGTCGCGCAGGTCGGCGTGAGCGTCGAGGTAGAGCACGCTGATGTCCGGGTGCGAGGCCGCGAGAGCGGTGACCGCGCCGACCGTGATGGAGTGCTCGCCGCCCAGCAGCCCCACCAGCCTGTCGGGAGCGGCCAATCGCGTCACCACCTCTTCGACGACGTCGATCATTGCCTTCGGCCCGCTGACGTTCGGGACGATCTCAGGCACGGTATATATCCCGACCTCCGAGATGTCCCGGTCGAGCTCCACGTCGTAGTCCTCGAGCTGTCTCGACGCCGTGACGATCGCCGCCGGGCCGTGTCTGGCCCCGCCACGATAGGAGGTCGTGCTGTCGTAGGGTACCGGGACGAGGGCGACGCGCGCATCCTCCAGGCTGACCTCGTCCGGATGCGTGTCGAGGAAGGTGTCCCAGTGCCTCGCCACACCCTCGAGGGGATCGGGGCGTCCGTCAGCCATCCGACGGCCCGCCGGAGCCGATCAGCCCTACCCTCTCGCGCACCATCCCGCCGAACGCGGTGCGGGGGTTGCTGAACTCGACGCCCCGGTCCATCGTCCACACGCGGACGTTGCTCAGACCGAAGGTCTTCTTCACGTCTTCGAGCGAGACGTCGGAATCGAATTCCTTGCACGAGAATATGTCTATGTTCACGTAGCCGCGGTCCGGAAAGGTGTGCACGCTGATGTGGCTTTCCGCGATAAGGACGAACCCGGACAGGCCCCAGTCCTCGGCCGTCTTGCCCCGGTATGTGTACACCTGGGGCGTGATCATCTTCGTCATGCCGATCACGGCCGGATACTCGTCCAGGAACGCGAACAGCAGATCCTCGTCGGTCAGTTTCTCGGGATCGGCCCCGTAACCGTCGACGACGAGATGCAAGCTACAAACTCCTGATGCTGGCCTCGGCCGGCGGGAAGACGAACGACAGTGTAACACCCATGCGCGCCCCTCAGCCACGCCCCACCCGTCATTCCCGCGAACGCGGGAATCCATCCCCGACAGGGTGCGCCACTATGACGCCAGAAGCAGTCCGTCACGCCAGCCGGCCCAACCAGTTGGGGAATCCAGGTTGCCCCAGATGGCGGAGTAACTGTTCAGACCTCGTGAGAAACTCTCGATAGCCAGAGCACCGTCATACCCGCGAAGGCGGGTATCCAGGGTCTGAAGGGACATTCGTCCCCTCAACTCTGACCAGTTACATGGCGGAATCGTTGTGGCTCGCGCCCGCACGGGATGCTACGCTAGGACGCCACGAGACACTTCAGCCGGATAGTCACAAGCAATGCTCGATCTGCTCATAACAGGCGGCCTGGTCGTAGACGGCACGGGAAACGCCGGCTTCCACGCCGCCGTCGGCGTCGAGGGCGACAGCCTGACGGTCATACGAGGC
The DNA here is from genome assembly GCA_965261815.1 of Dehalococcoidia bacterium. Classification (GTDB taxonomy): domain Bacteria; phylum Chloroflexota; class Dehalococcoidia; order Lucifugimonadales; family CAZENU01; genus CAZENU01. Next base: position 33,199 of record CBDHDR010000002.1, on the reverse strand, counting down.
GATATCTCCGACCTTCCCGCGGCGCGGACGATAGACGCCGCCGGGAAGGTCGTCTGCCCGGGGTTCATAGACGTCCACTCGCACTCGGGGCTGATGCTGCTGGCCGATCCGAGACACATGCCGAAGGTGCACCAGGGCGTTACCACCGAGCTCGTCGGCATCGACGGCAACTCATACGCCCCCTTCCAGTCGCCGGACGATCTCGAGCGGTTCATCGACCTCAACTCCGGACTCGACGGCAGGCCGGAGCTCCAGGACCGTTGGTCGTCGGTGTCCGAGTACCTCGCGTTGTTCGACCGTCGAGTCGCCGTGAACGTCGTCTACATCGTGGGCAACTCCCCGCTCCGGATCGCGGCCTCCGGCTGGACCGACCGCCGGGCCAGCCGCGGCGAGATCGAGAACATGAAGGCTGTGCTGCGTGAGAGCATGGAGGAGGGCGCTGTCGGCATGTCCACCGGGCTCGACTATCCGCCCGGCAGCTTCGCCGACACCGACGAGCTCGTCGAGCTATCTGCCGAAGCAGCCAGGCTGGGAGGCATCTACCATACGCACGTGCGCTACTCGCTGGGGGACCGCTACCTCGACCCCTTCGAGGAGGCAATCGAGATCGGACGGCGCAGCGGAGTCCCGGTGCACGTAACGCACATGTTCCGTCGACCGACCAACCCCGGCGGCAGCGGCCCGATAATCGACCTCGTCGAGGACGCGCGGGACGAGGGCCTGGACGTCACCTTCGACTGCTTCCCATACCCCTACGGCGGGACCCGCGCGACGATAGTCCTGCCGCAGTGGACGCAGGACGGCGGCCCCGACGGGCTTCGAAAGACGTTGCGGTCGCCGGATGCCCGCGACAGGCTGAGAACGGAGACGGTCCCGCGAGGCCGCGGCTGGGACGAGATGTGGCTGACCTACTTCGAGCAGCCGCACAACCGCAGGTACGAAGGCTGGTCGCTGGCCGCCGTAGCCGACGACATGGGCAGCCATCCGGTGGACGCACTGTGCGACCTGCTGCTGGACGAGGACCTTCAGGTCTCCTACTTCACCGCCAACGTCGACCCGGCCACCATCTCCGACTTCGTGGTCCACCCGCTGCAGATGGTCGGCAGCGACGCCCTCCTCATCGGAGACTACCCGGTGCCGATGGCCTACGGGACGTACCCGCAGATCCTTTCGGAGATCGTGCGTGAGGAGCGCAGATTGCCGCTGCCGGAGGCCATACGCAAGATGACCTGGTACCCGGCGCAGCGGCTGGGCATCTCGGATCGAGGCCTGATACGCGACGGAATGAAGGCGGACATAGTCGTGTTCGACGCTGAGACGATAAAGGCCCACGCGACGCGCCAGCGGCCTCGGCAGACGTCCGAGGGTGTCGAGCATGTAATAGTCAACGGCGAGTCCGTCATCGAGTGGGGAAAGCACACAGACGCCCTACCCGGCCGAGCGCTGCGCCGCGGCCGCGCGTAAACTCCGAACCGGCCCTCGACGTAACTGTTCAGTGCTTCTCCGAGAAAAAACCTTGGCCGACCTGCGTGTGGCCCTGGCTGGCGTAGGCGGCCTCTCCCTGTAGGCGTAGGGGCGGGTTTGCAACCCGCCTTCCGGTGCAGCCTCATTTTCATCGTTGGTGAAAGTCCCCCGCCGAGTCCATCTCCTCGAGTCTGAACAGTTACCCCTCGACAGTCCCTCTTGCGCCTGACAGCACATTCGTGCTACTCTGTGCTCGTGACAACCACTCGCCAGCAGATAGCTCGAGCTCCCTCGCGGCGCACATACGACCGCTGCCGTGAGACATCGGTGTCTCATCGTGTCGCCCGGTGTCCCGCCTCAGATAGGGTCAGTGAGACACCCGGTGTCCCATTTTCCGGCCAGGTGTCTCATCTCTCAGATAGGAATGAGACATAATGGGACGAAATGGGACACATTTCACGAAATCGGCTCGCGGCTGCGCTCGGCGAGAGGGTCGGGACGAGGCTGATCGGCGCCATACCGATCGCACCGTGTCCAACAACCGAAAGGCCCTGGAACCGGCCGCGCCTGGACTTGACGGCCTGACCCGGCGTTCATAACATCGACCCAGCCTCGAAGCCGACGAGCACCACAACCGGAGCAGACATGACGTCACAAAGAATCCGAGTAGGGGTCATAGGCGCGAACGCCGAGCGAAGCTGGGCCGCCAAGTCGCACCTGCCGGCGCTGCGGACGCTTCCGGAGTTCGATCTCGCCGCCGTGTGCACGACACGGGCGGAGTCGGCCTTGCAGTCGGCGGAGAAGTTCGGCGCAGCCGAGTCCTACGACGACCACAGGACGATGCTGGAACGGGCCGACCTCGACGCCGTCGCGGTGTCGGTCAAGGTGCCGGACCACCACCGCCTCACGATGGATGCGCTGGAGGCAGGAAGGCACGTCTATACCGAGTGGCCCCTGGGAGCCAATCTCCGGGAGGCGCGGGAGATGACCGACCTTGCCCGCGCCAGGGGCGTGCGGACGATGGTCGGCCTGCAGGAGCGGTTGACGCCGATCTACCTGAGACTTAAGGAGCTCGTCGACGACGGGTACGCCGGCGAGGTGCTGTCGTGCAGCATGAGCTGGTACCAGTCCGGCGTCCTGGACGCGGCGCCGTCGTCGTGGTGGCGGGCGGACAGAGCGTCGGGCGCGAACGTCTTCACGGTGGGCTTCGGCCACCTGATGGACGCCCTCTGCATGGTCCTGGGCGAATTCACGGAGGTGTCCACGGTCGTCGCGACCACGGTCGACCGCTGGGAGGACCCGGCCTCAGGCAACACGATCGACGTCACCGCCGCGGACAACGTGCTCGTCTCCGGACGGCTCGAGGGCGGCGCCGTGATGTCGGCGCACGTGGCGAGCGTACCGGCCCATGCCAGCGGGTACCGGGCCGAGATCTACGGACGCGACGGTACGCTGCGGCTCGACGCCTCCGAGACGAGCTCGCTGGGCACCCTGCGGCTGCGCGGCGGCAGGCGTGGCGACGGCGCCATGACGGAGATCGACGTGCCGGACAGGCTGACCTGGGCGCCGGAGGCCGCGGACCTCGGAGCGGCGTTCCCCGTTGCGCAGATGTGGCGCAGGTTCGGCCAGGTCATCCGGGGCGAAGAGGCGCGGGTGCCGGACTTCGAGACCGGGCTGACGAGGCACCGGCTCATGGACGCGGTAGAGCGCGCGTCCGAGACAGGCGAGAGGCAGCTACTCTAGTTCGGTCTCACGGCGTGAGAGGGACTTCGCGCTCCTCCAGCCTCCAGGCGGCGTAGGCCAGCGACTGGTCGATGTCCTCCCGTTCGAGATACGGATAGGCTCGAAGTATCTCGGCGTGCGAGCGACCGGCCGCCAACAGGCCCACCACCGTCCCGACCGTTACGCGCATACCCCGGACGCACGCCTTGCCGCCCATGACGGCGGGATCGACGGTAATCCTGCCAAACGATTTCATCGTCCATCTTCTCCATGCGCGTGGAGTGCTCCAGAATCAGCCGGTCCCACGATGCGCGCTCGTCCTTGATCTCAGTAATCCCAGACTACTTCAGCCGCCAGGTACTCATAGATGACAGTCTTGACGAGCACCTGTCCTGAGAGCGGAATGACGGCATAGCGATACACGCCATCTTGAACATCTATCCAGCCACTATCAATGTAGCCTTCCCGGCCATTTTCCGAGTGTTCGTAGGTGAGAATTCCGCGCATCATCATCCTGCTGCCCACTTCCGGCCAAACGACTAGAGGCGGTATGTTTTCGAATTGCTCTACCTGTCGTCTTGTCATTGCCGGCATAGGGCGTACGGATACGTGAGAAGGCTGCTCAAACATCGGTTCACCGATTTCGTAGAGAACGTGTCCACGCGCGTTTTTCACGGTGACTCGTTCTATGCGGTCGACTTCAGCCCTCCATAGGACTTCGGTATCGCCCCATAGAGTCCCTTGAACTGTTCGAGAACGCTCAATACGATCCTGCAACCGAGGACTGTGATCTAGAATGCCGACAGCTTTGGGGAATCGAACCGGATTTGGTCTTGTGGAACCGCTGAGCACTGACCCGAGAAAAGCGATCAGGTACTCTTCGTCGGCCGCGAATCCAGAGTTACAGGGTCGGCATACCTTCACGACGGGCAAATGGTCAGTATGAGTAGGATCCAAGAGACCCTTGGTGGGAACGTGATCCTTGCTGGATTCCCCGACCGTGAGCCAATCCCCGCAGTGGACGCAGAAAGCCTTATTTCGACTGTCGGAGAAGTCTTTAACTTGGTCCATTTGATGCACTATGGCCTATCTTGGACATCCTCTCGTCCCATACGGTGCTCGATGCCGTAGCTGATCTAGCTCCATCGACCGGCTATAGGAGGAAGCTGTATACCCTACGGCAGCCATCCCGCGTCCGGTGGCCCGGAGGGGAACTCCACGTCTTCCCGCTGTATCCCTCGTTCTTCATATTCGACTTGGAGAGAGAGCGGATACTCGATCGGCTCCGGGAGATTGTCTGCTACGAACCTTACCTTCCACGTCAATGTCCCGGTTGTCTTTGTCGAAAACCGAACGCCCTGCCCTGCCCAAACATATTCTCCGGGGCGGATATGGCCGACTTCCACGGCGATCTCAAGACCATCTCCGCTCGGGGCAGTTTGAATCTTCTTGTCGTCTTCCAGTTGGAAGTTCTCGCCACCGAAGCGCCAACCAGGTGTGTCGTCGGATTGCTCGAACCGCGACTGGTTTCTGTCTTCAAGTATGCCGGTAAATCTGACGTTCTCGCCTACCGAACCGCTGCTGTTGTAGAAGCAGAGCCCCAACGGCTTGTATATTGCCCATTCCCGCGCCCAACTGAACCTGCCAGCGTCATATACTGCTGGGTCTATCCCGAGTTTCCAGGCCAAGGCCTTGAAATCGTAGTCTCCGCTTCTACCCTCCCAGGTCTGGAACTGGTCCGGCAGCTTCAGGCCCGTATTGCGATGCACATGGTCGGGCGGGTAGACGGTTCGTCGCGTCGCGTCTCCCCATTGCACCTGAAGCCTTGCCGGATTGCCGCGGCCCATGGCGGCAATCTCATCAGGGGAAGCAGCCCGCGTCGAGCTACCGTCTCGAATACACACTTCGTTAGCCTTCACCACGCCATATGTCTTTTCCACCCAAACGGGGCGTTGCTGAATCGGTATGCTGATGACTCCAACAGTCTTGCCTTCGATGGCCTGTGCCGAGTAGCTGAAATCGACCGGCCTGTTCGTCTTGCCATTGACGAACTGGTGTAAGCTGGCATCTTCCAGGTGGTCGTGGTCATCGACACCGACGACCGCACTGCGCCCGCCTTTCACCTCTTCCACGCCGACCACGATATATGCGGTACTGTAGCGCTGGGTATTGGCAAAGGCGAGTATGTCCTTCAGCAATTTGCTCTTGTCGGAGTCAGTTGCTTTGTTGAACCGATATTGTTCTCTCTTGAAATCAAGGGTCAGGCCCTCTTCCATGTAGAGCAGACTAGTCAGGCTTTCGGCATCGATGGCCTTGTAGCTCCATTCATCACGGGAGTGCATCATCACCTCGCTCGACGCAGCGGCCTGCCGGCCAAAACTCAGCGCGGGTCCTCACATGGTCGTCTGTCTCCGAGAACCCTGGCCTGCTTAGGGCCTTTCCAGCCGGATCGAGCGCACCTTCTTGCCGTTCGCGTAGATGCGCATCTGCATGCCGTCCAGCAGGAAGTCGTCTCCCCTGCTGGCCGCCTCGAACCCGAGTGCCTCGAACATCTCCCGCTTCCGCCAGTCTTCCTCCGAGACGACGGCCGCGGACCGCTTGGCGCCACGCTTGGCGCCCCAGGCGGCGGCCGACTCAATCAGCTCGTTCCAGTTGTCCTCGTAGTAGGGATGCGTGAAGCCGTCCACGGAGCACACGCCCTCCGCGAGCTTGGCCGTGGAGAGCCCCACGACCTTGCCGCGGTCCCCGGCGCGTGCGGCGAAGAAAGTAGACTCGGGCTTGTCGAGCAGGTCGACGAACCTGCCCGACTGGCCTGAGAACCCCTTGGGCTGACTGTACCGGAGCGAGAGCAGGCCGACGTTGGCGTCCATCACCTGCCAGTCGTGCGGCGTGTGCACCAGGGGCACCGCGGGAGTCCGGTCGGCGTGCTCGCCGGGCCCGACGGTGGCCGGTCCCAGGCCGCGAAAGAAGTCGACCAGGTAGGCCTCTGGCGACTCGCCGCTGGCGACGTAGCCGAGGGCGCTCGTGCCGACCAGCTTGTGATAGCCGGCGCGCATGTACGTCCGGAAGGCGTAGCTGCTCGCGCCGAGAAAGATCGACTCGCCGCCCGTCGCTCGGAAATCGGCGACCGGGGCGTCGAACAGCGCCTGTCCGATGCCGCGCCGACGGAACTCCGGCGCGGTACCGGGCAGCGCGAACTCGGCCAGCTTCGGGTCCCTCCGGGACACCCAGATCACCGAGGTGCCTGCCATCTTCCCGTCGACTCTGGCTACGTACAGCAGCTTGCGATCCTCAGCCCTGACCGCGTTGGAGAGCTCGTCGCGCACCCACGAGATGTCCTCGCCGACCCCCACCTCCTCGGGCACCGTCTCCCACATCGCCCATATCTCCTCGATCATCTCCATCGAGACCGGGACCTCGTACCGGGTGATTTCAGCGTCCACGGTATCCCTCCGACTCGTCCGACTCGTCCGGGGTTGGCGCGACCCAGGCTGGCCGCAGCCGGAGTCTATCATGGGCGGTCATGGGGAGGCCGTACCCGCTACACTGTGAGAAGGGATAGCCGGGAACAAGACGCGGCCATGCGCCGTCACGAATATATGGACTCGGAAAGCCAAGGCAACCGGAGGAGACACGAGATGAGCCCCAGACTGACCGCAACGATCGCCCTGCTCGCCGGGGCGCTGATGGTCCTCGCGATCGCGTGCGACAGCGGCCCGGCCAGCACCGCCCCGACCCCGACCGACCCGACGGCGACAGTTGCCGCTCCGGCCCCAGCGGACCCAACGACGACTGTTGCTGCTCCGCCTCCAGCCGACCCGACGGCGATCGTTCCTGAAGTGCCAACGGCTGTCCCGGGTGACCCGGAGATGCTCAGGTCGGCCCAGGCCGAGCTGGACAGGCACCGGGCGCTGTGGGAAGCAAGCGACGCGGACAATTACTCGTACGTGCTGACGCCCATCTGCTTCTGCCCGCAGAGGCTGCTCGACCCGGTCAGGATCAGCGTCGTGAGCGGAGCGGTCGCATCCGTAACCTACGTCGAGTCGGGCAAGGCGCCCGAGCACGAAGGGTACGGCCGCTACGTGACCATCGACGACCTGTTCGACACCATCCAGGAAGCGATAGACCGCAAGGCCGCGCAGATCACCGTGACCTACGACCCTGAGGTCGGCTACCCGACGGACGGCCAGCTGGACTATGACGCCAGGATGGCCGACGAGGAGTACCGGTTCACCGCCTCGGACTACTCTTCCGGAGGGCCGTCGGCGGAGCTCGAAGTGGCCAGTGTGCCGGCGCCGATCGAGACGGTCGACGTGAGCTACGAAAGCTCCGCCGGCTACTCGCTCGCGATCGTGTCCGGCCTGACCTCGGGATGCGCGAAATTCGGCCGATACGACGTGGAGCTCCGCGGCAAGGTCATCGACGTCACCGTCACCAACCTCGTTCCCACAGGCCCAGTCGCCTGCACGGCGATCTACAGCATTCACGGCGACCAAGTGGACCTGGGCGACGACCTGGAAGTAGGAGTCGCGTACACGGTAGTCGTGAACGGCCGGATAACGAACGCTTTCGTCGTCCGCGACCCCAAGTGGTTCCTCGCGCTCGTGGTCGATTCGCCTATCCGGAGCGTCGAAGTCGACGTGCTGGAGTCCTCCCCGCCGCAATACCAGCTCTCGGTCGTGTCGACGCTGCCGCTGGGAAGCAGTTGCTCCACGTTCAACGGCTACGATATCGACCGGCGCGGCGGCAACGAGATACATGTGACCGTTACTCACCTCGAGGTATTGCAGAAGAACCTGCCCTGCACACGCGACCTGCCGGCCCTGGACACCCGGATACCCCTGGGATCGGATTTCACTCCCGGCGAGGAGTACACCGTCGTCGTCAACGGCGTGACGACGACCTTCACCGCACAGTAGGTACGACACCCCCGACCGAGCTCGCCGGCCCGCCACGCGCGGACCGGCGCTTCCTTTCGCAGGGGCGCGCGAGGTCATCATCGCGCCGGGCCTGCTCGATCTGCACGTTCAGGTCTTCTGCGGAGTCTCGCACTTCGGGGTCGACCCGGACATGACGAGCTTGGCCAAAGGGGCGACAACCGTAGAGCCTTCCGCTGTCGCGCGACACGGGGCGATATACGGGCGGGAACAAAGCGCTGTCGGATTTCGTCATAATCGATGAGGGCCCGGAAGACGAGCCCAACTGGAGGATAGACGAGATGAGCGCCAGACTGACCGCCATGATCGCCCTGCTCGCAGGCGTGATCATGATCTTCTCCATCGCGTGTGAGACCGCCCCCGCCAGCCCGGCCCCAACGTCGGCCGACCCGATGGCGACCGACCCGGCGCCGGCCAGCCCGGTCCCGACGCCGGCCGACCCGCCTACGCCCACTCTGGACAGGCGGACAGATGCCGTAGGGAACACGGACGCGCTCAGGGAGGCACAGGCGGAGCTCGACAAACACCGGGCCCTGTGGCAAGCCAACCGCCCACAGGACTACTCGTTCGAGCTGACGCCGCTCTGCTTCTGCCCGCAAGAGTACGTGCAGCCGGTCAGGATCCGCGTCGCGAACGGAGTCGTCGCATCGGTGACGTACGTCGAGTCGGGCAAGACGCCGGAACACGACGGATTCGGGCGCTACGTGACCGTCGACGGTCTGTTCGCCGTGATCCAGGAAGGTATAGACCGCAAGGCCTCACGGATTACCGTGAGCTACGATCCCGGGCTGGGCTACCCGAAGGACGTCAGCATCGACTACGTGGCCAACATGGCCGACGAGGAGTATGCATTCACCGCCGCCAACTTCTCGGCCGGGGCGCCGGAGCCGGCGGCGGGGACGGGCAAGGTCAGCGGAACGATCACCTACCGGGAGCGGATGGCACTGGGACCCGACGCGACCGTCGAGGTCGAGCTTCGGGACGTGTCGCTGCAGGACGCGCCCTCGATCACCATAGCCAAGGTGACGATCACCAACCCGGGCCAGGTCCCGATAGAGTTCGAGATCGAGTACGACCCTTCTGCCATCGACGACCGGGCCACGTACGCCGTCCAGACCACCATACGTGACCGAGGCCGCATGCTCTTCACCAACACCACGGCGTACGACGTGATCACACGGGGCAACCCGACCCACGTCGACATGGTGCTGGAGCGCGTGGGCGCCGCGTCCGCTACCCCGGCGCCCGAAATGACGAGCACCCCCGCGCCGATCGAGTCGGTCGTCGTGAACGGCGACCACACGGGCTACTCGCTGTCGATCGTGTCCGGCCTGCCATCGGGATGCGCCAGGTTCGACGGCTACCACGTGGAGCACCGCGGCAAGGTGCTCGAAGTGACGGTCACGAACCTGATGCCCACCGACCCGGTCGCCTGCACGGCGGTCTACGACAGGCACGAAGGCGAGGTCGACCTGGGTGCCGACTTCGCACCAGGAGTCACGTACACCGTCGTCGTGAACGGCCAGGTGACGAACGCGTTCGTCGCCCGCGACCCCGAGTGGCCCGCGATGTCAGTGGCCGAGTCGCCTATCCGGATGGTCGAGATCGTGATACTCGAGTCCTTCCCCGTGCAATACCAGGTGTCGGTCGTATCGACGCTGCCTCTGGGAAGCAAGTGCTCCAAGTTCAACGGCTACGACATCGACCGGCGCGGGGGCAATGAGATACGCGTGACGGTTACTCACCTGAATGTCCTGGACAAGAACACGATGTGCACCCGCGACCTGCCGGCCGTGACCACCCAGATACCCCTGGGATCGGACTTCACTCCCGGCGAGCAGTACACCGTCGTCGTAAACGGCGAAACGAACACCTTCACGGCCCGGTAGGCGCTTACGATTCCACCAAGTTGCTCAAATGACCGTGGTTGTTGACAAGCTGAAGAAACCGACTAAGCTGGAGTTGCAATGAGCGGATCCCGGCTAGTCTCAGGCCTGCGGAACCAATCACTGGCATTCTGGGTCAATCTTGCCGTGAAGGCGGCTTTGATCAGCCTGCTCGTATTCGGCACCTTCTCAGGATTGCAACAGTTCGAAGGCAAAGGTTACGTCTGGCGGCTGGTCACGTACCCGGTTGCCGCCCTGATAGTGCCCGTAATTTGGACGATGCTTGGACGAAGGCCGGCCTACCCTCACGCCGTCGACATTCTGCTGACCCTGCCTGGTATCCCTTCCGCGACTCCACGCGTACGAGGCTACCGTGCATAGGCTCAGTCGGCACCTCATCAGGATTGGCATCCTCCTCACAATTGCGAGTGTGGTGCTCGCCCTGCTGTTTGGCTTGTCCATTGGGCTGATATGGTGGTTTGCCGTTGCCGGAGTGTTCGACCTCATGGCGTTCATCACCTCCATTGGTAGCCTTATCACGATTATCGGGGGCATCGCCGCCATCGTGGTCGGGCTGACGCTTAAGGCCGTTGCCTGGGGACTTAGACACCACCGACATCAAAAGACACTGGAGAGCCGGATGCGGTGAAAGCCGCACGTCCGGTTCGGAAGGGGGCCGACGGAAAAGTGCTCTGCTAACGCGAAGTAACTCGCCGGCGGCCTACCTTACATTAGAATCAGCCATCGCTCCGAACAGTTGGGGTCGCTCGGCCGAGTCGCCATCGGTAAGGAGAGATGGTAGTATCGCCGCAATTCCCCAGTCCGGGGTTGCGACGCTCCCGTCCTTAGCGGTCCGGGAGCGAACCCGAACAGCGAGGCCGAGCAGCCGATGTACGATCTTCTGATCAAAGGCGGTACCGTCGTCGACCCGTCGCAGGGACTGCACGCCGTCCGGGACGTGGCTCTGCGAAACGGCAAGGTCGCGGCAGTGGAGGCGTCGATAGGCGACCACGAGGCGCGGGAGGTGGTCGACGCGGCCGACCTCGTCGTCGCACCGGGGCTGCTCGATCTGCACGTCCACGTCTTCTGGGGAGTCTCGCACTTCGGGATAGACCCGGACATGACGAGCCTGGCGAAGGGCGCGACGACCATAGTCGACGCTGGCTCCGCCGGGGCGGCCACCTTCCCCGCCTTCCGCAGGTACGTCTTGGGGCCGTCCGACACCCGCATCTATGCTCTGCTCAACATCTCCGCGATGGGGATGATCGACATGGCCGTGGGCGAGCTGGAAGACATGCGCTGGGCGATGGTCGACAGCGCGGTCGCGACGGGCCTCGCGAACCCGGAGTATGTCGTGGGGATCAAGGCGCGGCTGTCTCGGGAGACGGCCGGCGAGAACGACGTGGAGGCGTTGACGCGGGCCATCGAGGCCGCCGAGGCGCTCGACGGCTTCGTCATGATCCACGTCGGCAACACCAAGACGCCGCTGGAGGAGCTGACCGCGATGCTGCGGCCCGGCGACGTCGTCACCCACGCGTTCCACGGCCGGGCCGAGGGCCTGATAGACGACGCGGGCAGAGTCAAGCCGGGAATCACGGAGGCGCAGCGACGCGGCGTGGTTTTCGACGTTGGCCACGGCGCCGGCAGCTTCGCCTTCGACACGGCCGAGAAGGCGCTCGCAGACGGCTTCCGGCCCGACAACATCAGCAGCGACCTGCACGTCTACAACGTCGAAGGCCCGGTCCACGACCAGGTTTCGGTGCTGTCCAAGTTCATGCACCTCGGGCTATCCCTCGACGAGGTGATCGGGCTCAGCACGCAGTCGACCGCGAAGGTCCTGGGCGCGGCCGAAACGCTGGGGACGCTGCGCCCGGGCGCCGAAGGGGACCTCATCCTGATGCGCTTGGAAGAGGGCGATTTCACATTCAAGGACGCCCTCGGCGTCTCCGTTCAGGGCCGGGAGCGCCTGGCTCACGTCATGACGGTCAAGGACGGCAGGGTGTACCGTCCCTGGCTTCGATAGGCCCGCGGCCCGCTCTATACGCCCGGAGGAGGACTTGACATGGCCAAAGTCGGTATCGGCATCGTGGGCACCGGACACCGCGGCCCTCAGCTCGCGGCCAGAGTAGCCGAGATGGCGGACGCCGAGCTGATCGCGGTCTGTGACGTCGTGCCGGCTCTGGCCGAGGCCGTGGCCGCGAAGTACGGCGCCAGGGCGTTCGCGACCGTAGAGGAGATGGTCGAGACGCCGGGCCTAGACGCGGTCGAGGTCGTCACGCCCTCGGTGCACCACGCTCATCCGACCATCGTCGCGGCGAAGGCCGGCAAGCACGTCGCGGTCGCGACGCCCTTCGCCGTCACGCTGGACGAGTGCGACAGGATGATCGCCGCCGCCGAGGAGTCGGGCATCAACCTGATGTTCGCCCAGACGCACCGCTACAGCGCCAACGAGCACAGGGCGAAGCGGCTGATCGACGACGGCGAGATCGGGGACGTGATCTGGGCGACCTGGACGAGGATGCGGGGCGCGAACCCGCGATGGCGTTTGTCCGGCCCCACGGGGGAGCCCGACCGATGGAGCCGGTGGCGCAAGTCCGGCGGCGGCTTCTTCGTATACGAGGGCACCCACCTCACCGACATGTTCAGGTGGTTCACCGGAAGCGACGTGGCCACCGTCTTCAGCGTCGGCATGGGCGTGTACTCGTCCATCGGGGACGGCGAGGACAACGCCATCGGCGCCCTCAGGTTCAAGTCAGGCGCCTTCGGCACGATAAACGAGGGCACCTCCGACCCGGGGGGCCTCGACCGCGACTGGCGGATCGTCGGCACGAAGGGAATGATCGAGATCGGGAACGAGGTGCGTCTGGGCAAGGACGGCTGGACGACGGTCGACTCCCCTCCGGTGGGCGACCATCAGCGCGAGTTCGTCGACAGCATCATCGAGGGGCGTCCGCCATCGTGCGACGGACACGACGGCCGGGCGTCGCTGGAGGCCTCCCTGGCGATCATACGCTCCGAGGAGACCGGCGAGGCGGTCCATCTCCCACTGGAATGAAGAGCTACTCCGTACAGAACGACTTGCCCGCCGCCCCGACATCGGACGGTAGGCGGCGAGCTGGACTGACATGACGAGAATGACAGGCGGCCAGGCGCTGGCGCGCTCGATGCTGCGCGAAGGGGTGCGGACCGTGTTCGGCATCCCCGGAGCGGGCCAGTACGAGGCCGTCGACGCGCTCTGGGAGACTCCCGAGATCCGGTACGTCTCCGTTCGCCACGAGCAGGCCGCTACCTACATGGCGGACGGCTACGCGCGGGCCGGAGGGGGCATAGCCGCGGCCATCGTCGTTCCCGGACCCGGCGTCTTCAACGCACTGGCCGGCATGGCCACCGCCGACGACCTCTCTTCCCCCATGCTCGTCATCACCGGCGACAGCAACTTCCGCGACGAGTGGGAGGACGAGGCAGGATGGTTCGAGCCGTTGGCCCGGTGGACGGCCCGGGTCGAGCGGCCCGCCGACGTCCCCGCCGCCGTTCAGGAGGCGATGAGACGGATGAAGAACGGGCGCCCCGGCCCCGTCCTGCTTCAGGGGCCGTGGGCGACTCTGGCAGCCGAGGAGGATGTCGATCTGCCGGAGCCGGAGGTCTACGGGCCGGATCCTGCCGAGCCGAAGTTGGTCCGACGCGCGGCGCAGCTCCTCCGCGACTCGAAGTCCCCGATGATATGGGCAGGCGGAGGCGTGCACGTCTCCGGCGCCTCCGACGCCCTGCTCGCCCTGGCGGAGCATCTCCAGGCGCCCGTGGCCACCTCGTCCAACGGCAAGGGCGCCGTCTCGGACCGCCATCCCCTGTCGTTGGGACTGGCGGAGCTCCGTTACGCACCGCTGCGGGAATGGATAGCGCGGCGGGACGCGGTGCTCGCAGTCGGTACGAGGACCGGGTTCGACGACCGGCCGGCCGGCCAGAGGGTCGTTCGCATCGACGTGGACGGCGCGCGCACGTCGACCGACGTCGACCGCGACGTCGGGATCACGGGCGACGCCAGGGCGACGCTGGAGGCGCTGCTCCGCGAGCTACGACAATCGCCCGGCCGGAGCGACCCGCGCAGCGGGGAGGCCGCGACGGTAGCCGCACTTAGAGAGGATCGGTTCGCACCGCACAACCAGCTCGAGCCTCAGCGTTCGCTGATGGACGCCGTCCGCCGTGCCGTTCCGGACGACGGTATCGTCGTCCAGGGCATGAACCAGATGGGCTACTACAGCCGCAACTACCTCCCCGTGTACGAGAGCCGCACGTACCTGACGGCCTCGCACCACGGGACGCTCGGCCACGCCTTCCCGGTCGGCGTCGGCGCCAAGATTGCGCGGCCGGACAGAGCGGTGGTCGTGCTCTCGGGCGACGGTGGCTTCCTGTACAACTCTCAGGAGCTCGCGACCGCCGTGCAGTACGGGATCAACGTCGTGGTCGTCGTGTTCAACGACAACGCCTACGGCAACGTCCTCAGGGCGCAGATCGAGCAGTTCGACGGCCACGTCCTGGGGACGAAACTACAGAACCCGGACTTCACCGCACTGGCCCGGAGCTACGGCGCCCGGGGAGTCGTGGCGGACGGCGCGACCGAGCTCAAGGACGCTCTGGGCGAGGCGCTCGCCGCGGACGCGCCGACTCTTATCGAGGTGCCGCTGGGGCGGCTGGAGCGCGTCTACTGACGGTCCCGACGGCGCTCCGGCCAGCCCGAGCCTACCATCTCGCTTAGAACTTCCGACGCTGGGCGTACTTCCCGTTCAGCTCGCCCGCGGCGATGATGTGACCGTCTATCGCCTTCAGAAGATCGTCCTTGGTCGCCTCCGGCCCCAAGTCGAGCTCCGTGTCCAAGGCATAGATCTGGAAGAAGAGGTCGTCGATACCCCGCATCGGGGAGCCGTACGTGTAGTTGTATCCGCCCTGAGTCGACTTGTACTCCCTGGCGAGGCCGATGGGCGACGGGCACGGCCCGGACCACCCGGGGAAGCCGTCGTAGTTCATTCCCTGCCGCGCCGTCGTTCCGACGGAGACCGCCTCGGTCGTCGTGGCGATGGCTTCGGGCAGCTCCGTCACATCGACCGGGATGTTCCACATGATCCAGTGGACCCTCAACGGCTCAGCATACGGCGGCGTGAACTCGTTGGCCTTGGTCCCCGCTGCCGGGTCGATCACCGACACCAGGTTGTCGGTACCAGTCACCACCATCGCGAGGCTCTTGGCGCCTTCGGGGACGCCGGTCCAGGCTAGCGGCGGCGACAGGTTCTGGCCGAACTCGAACCCGGTCGCGCTCCGCTCCGTGGCGCAGCTATACGGAAGACCGATGCGCCTGACCCGGGTTATCCTGGTGCTGGTGACCTCGATGGCGGTGAAGTCCACCTCCTGGGTCAGCTTGTACTCGCTCAACGCATCGCCGACTGCGGCCCCTTCGTCTCCGGAGGAGGCCGCCGCCGCTCCGCCCTCTTCCCCGTCGTCGCTGCTCGAGCAGCCGATGACCAGCGCCGCCAGCAGCGCCAGGCCCATCAGCAGCACGTTTACTCTGTTCGTCATATAGCTCCTCCAACACGAAACGTCACGGTCGTGGCTTTCCGTACTATCGATTCAATAGTGTTCGGCACCGCGTGTCAAGTGCGACCATGCGGGACATCGACTGCCGGATTCGCTATTCGGGTTAACCTAGACCGGCATCGCCGTAGGCAGACGCGGGCTGCGGGCATATGCGTTTCGCCAGACGCGGCTCGACGAGCAGATAGTGGGGCTCCGGAACGCGTAGATTCGTGAACTCGTACCTGTGGCAGACGGCCCACGTGCTCATGTCCACGTACTTCTGCACAAATCCGGCTTGCGAAGGCGTGAGGAATGCGAACACAGGGGACTGCTCGGCACAACGCGCCGCCCGCTCGTCTTCGGAAAGCCGTGCGGCCTCAGGCCCATTCACCAGACCGCTCAGGTCGCATATCGCGCCCTGGGTAAAGTAGCCTACGAACCCAATATCGAAGGCCACGCCCTGCAGACCGGATAGGCGTCCCAGATCTTGCTCCCGCATGTCGGAGTATGCCCGAGACCGGTCGTCGACGATTCGCTTTACGAAATAGCCCTCGACGGCCCAAGCGGTCACCAGCAATCCTAGCGCTCCCAGAATCGCGGTTCTTCCCGCGAGCGTGCGCCACGACAGCGCCCTCCTGATCTTTCCCGGCAACTGGATCGTCGCAGGGATGCTGGCGACGTTCCAGGCCGTCATGAACAGCAGCGCCCATATGATGTTCCTGAAGCCCGTATCAGGGAGTACCCGGGCAACCAGGGCTCCTGACCACGCACCGCGACACCAAGCACAACGACCACGATGACTGCGTTTGCCGGGACAAGCGGGAGGAGGGCGCGCCGCCCTGTCCACGCGACATGGGCGGCGCTCACAGCCGACGCGGCCCACAGCACCGACAGTCCCGTCCCCAGAGTCAGCGCCGACGCAGTGGACAAGCTGATTCTACGCAGCGCATCTACCCCCCCCCCCAACCGGCCGACTTGGCCACCGCAGTGTCCGGCAGTAGCTGGCCGAAAACTACGTAGATGACTAACCCGCAGACGATGGCTCCAACGAGGAGGCCGCTGTCACGCAGCGCGACACTAGCCAATCGGCGAACCCGCGGGCCCGACGACAGAGTTTTCTCCCGAGCCTTCGAACTGCAAAGCCATAGGCCGATACTCGCGGCCACGACCGGCAGCACCATCTCTACCCGGAGCAGGAACACGGTCGCGCCGAGAACCGCCAGCCCCGCGTAACGGAGCGGCGTACTCGGGGAGGCACTAGCCCGGTAGGCGATGAGGGGTAGCGCCACGGACATGATCGCCACCAAGCTGGTCTCCATTCCGTCGGTCAGCCATCGGACGCCCATTGGGCTGACGACGGCTACTGCAATCCCGACCCACAGCGCCCTTTGGAGGCCGGCAGACCTGACGGACTGCCCGGCGACCAACGTGATCAGGCCCACGTAGAAGACGGACGATAGGACTTTGGCCGCCAACGGAGTGTCCGTGACGGCGCGAGAGGGCGCGAGAAGCAGAACATACAGTAGGCTCGATGTCCCATAGCTACTGACGATGCCGTCGAAAGTCAGCGTGCCGCGTTCCCACAGAAAGTCGGCGTAGCGGAGATGGATCAGCGCGTCGTCAAGAAAATGGTAGCGGGCGAACCACATCCAACCCGCTACCCAGGCGACCGCGACGCCCGCCAGGAGCCAGCGACGAAGGTTGCCGCCAAGGGAGGCTTCTGCCGTGATCATCCCGGCGTCGGTTCTAGCTCCGGTGGGCCGTCGGATTCGAACGCCTTGACGCACTCACGGACGCCGCCCTCGACGAAGTAGACGTGCTGGACGAAGGCGGCCGTCCGGCCCGGCACAACTTCGGGCACCCCGTGCTGGCTGCTGTGGATGCACAGAAGCTCCGGATTCGCGCGGTTGTGGAACAGGTGCTCGTAGTCGCTCGACGCGGTCGCCACGGCGCGGCGGCCGTCCTTCGAAACGCACACCATGAGCGGATGGTCGGAGCGGACCGACTCGAACAGGTGGCTCAGGCTGCCACCCCATCCAACCCTGCCGTCGTGGTGGACGATGTCCTGGCGCAGGTAGTGCGGATAGTCGGAGCCAGGACGCAGGGAGGCCAACGACGACCACTCCCCTTCGACGCGGACATATATTCGAGAGAAGTCGTCGCACGCGAACTCGGGCGCACGCCTGAACTGGACGCAGTTGGTCGACGAAACGTCCGACAGCGGGACGTCCGAGCCGTTGTCGACCCGCGTCTCGATCGTCAGCACGGCGCCGCGGGCGCGCAGCCTCGTCTCCGCGGTCCAGCCGCTTTCGCCCTCCAGCCGCCACGTCAGGCCGCCGTCGGCGCGCGAGAAGCCCTGGCGCGCCCCACCGGAGTCCCAGTTGCGCCAGAGGCCCCCGACGTTCTCGGGAGCCCACAGGCGGAAGACGTCGCCGGGCCACTGCTCGACCGTTACCAGCACCTGTGTGGTAGGCGCGGTGCGTCCCGGCGCCCCGCCCGGCGGAGAGACGGCCGGAATGAATGCGTCCTCGTGGTCCAGCTTCAGCGTCAGCTCTGACATGGCATGCTCACAGGGTCACGGGACCAAGGGCGGCGGGGGCAGGACTGTCCGGTCGGTGACGACGTCGACCACGGCTGGCCTGCCGCAGGCCAACGCCGCCTCCAGCGCGGGACGTATCTGCCCCGGCTCCTCCACGCGGGCGCCGAAGCAGCCCAGGTCCTCGGCCAGCCGCGCGAAGTCGATGTCGTTGAAGGTCATCAATTCGTAGCTGGGAGGATCGCCGTCGTACGCCATCTCGATGCCTCTGGTCTCCTGGTTCATCGAGCTGTTGTTGTTGACCACGGTCACGGTGGCGATCCCGTATCGCACGGCCGTCTCCAGCTCGCCGAAGTGGTACCAGAAGCCCCCGTCGCCGGTGAAGCACACGACGGGCCGGTCGGGCACCGCGCACTTGGCGCCGATGGCCGCCGGCAGACCCCAGCCGAGCGAGCCCGCCGCTCGGACGTAGGTGCGGCCCGACCTGTCGAGGTCCATCATGGCGCCGGTCCAGATGCCCGAGTGGCCGGTGTCCGACACCAGCAGCGTGTCCTCGGGCAGCGCGACCTCCATCTCCTGAATGACGCGCTCCGGCCGGAGCGGGACCGCGTCCGACGCCCGGTGCTCGGCCACGTCGGCCCGGTACCCCTCCACGGCCATGCGCGTCTCAGATAGCCACTGCTCTGCCGGCGCGCCCGGTCTGAGCGCGTCGATCAGCCGCCGCAGCGTGATCCTGGCGTCGCCCAGGAGGCCCAGCGTGTTCGGATAGTTGCGCCCCAGCTCCTGTGGTTCGACGTCGATTTGTATGACCGGCGTGCCGACGGGAGGTACGGTCCAGTTGTTGGTCACCTGGCCTCCTGTCTGGCTGCCGACGAACAGGACCAGGTCGGCCGAGCCAACGACGCGGTTGGCGCTCGACCGCGAGTACAGGCCGCAGGTGCCGACGGACAGCGGGTGGTCCGCCGCGATCGCTCCCTTGCCGTTGAGTGACGTGGCTACGGGTATGGACCGCTTCTCCGCGAGCTCGACCAGCTCCGTCCACGCCTCGGACGCGATCACGCCGCCGCCGGCCACGATGACAGGACGCTCCGCCGCGGCCAGCGCCGTCGCAGCGGCCGCGACGCTGGCGGCGTCCGGCTCGGGCCGGAACGCGGGCAGGCGCCGGAAGGCATCCTCGACGACCACCTCGAGGTCGGCCTCCTCGTCGGCGGCGTCGGTCAGGATGTCCAGGTGGGCGGGCCTCGGCGTGCCGGTGGTGACCTCCCGGAACGCCTGCCGCAGCAGGTCGGGTATCCGGTCGACCCGGTCGACCGACGCGCTGAACTTCGTCACCGGCCCGAAGAAGGGCATCTGGTCGAGCTCCTGGTAGGCGTGGCGGTACCGCTCCTCGGGCGCCCGCGCCGTCGTGAGGGCGATAACAGGGCTGACGCCGACGTAGGGGTCTCCCAGCCCGGCGGCCAGGTTGTTCGCGCCGGGGCTGGCCTGCGCCATGACGACACCCGGGCGGCCGCTGGCCCTCGCGTAGCCGTCGGCCATGTACGCTGCCGCCTTCTCCGCGTGAGCCAGTATCCGCCGGATGCCCAGTCCCTCCATCGCGGCCAGCATCTTGTACGTGCCGGCGGGCACGAAGAATACGTGGTCGACACCGTAGCCGGCCAGCGTCTCCGCGATGAACCTGTTGCCGGTCATGCGCGCCATGGGCCGTCCTAGTCCAGCCGATAGAAGTCGATGGCGTTGTCGCGAAACGCCCTGCGAAGCTCGCTCTCCGACGATCCGGCGAGGGCCTGCTCCAGCGTCTCCACCCAACGGGCGTACGGCGAGGCGTTCAGCACGACCGGCCAGTCGCCGCCGAACATCACGCGGTCGAAGCCGAAGCTCTCGACCACGTGATCGATGTATGGCATCAGGTCGTCCCGAGTCCACGCCTGGTGGTCTGCCTCGGTGACCGTGCCCGACAGCTTGCAGTGTACGTTTGGAATCCGGGCCAGCTCGGAGAGCTCACTCTTCCACGGCTCCATCTGGCCCGCCGCGATATCGGGCTTGCCGATGTGGTCCAGCACGAACGGGATATTGGGACACTGGCGCACCAGCTCGATGGTATTGGCGAGCTGCACGTGGGAGATGCAGATGTCGAAGCTGAAGCCGTACCGCTCCAGCAGCCGCACGCCGCGAACGAAGTCCGCCTGGAGGCAGAACCCCAAGTCTGGCTCGAACTGGATGATGCGCCGGACTCCCTTGACCTGTGGAATCTCCGCCAGGCGGTCGAGAGCGTCCGCCGCCCGGTCGCCATCTTCCAGGGGAGCCCAGGGCACCATGCCGGCCAGCCGCGGCTCCTCGTCCACCAGCGACGCCACCCACCGCGCCTCGTCGAGGAACTGCGCCGGCTCGACCTCGGCCTGCAGGAAGACGATCTTCTCCACCGGTATCGGGCCGTGGGCGTCGCGGAAGTCCGCGGGCAGGTAGGGGCGGTTCAGCAGGGGGATGTCGTCCAGCCACGGATATCTGAGCCTGTCGACGTCCCAGAGGTGGACGTGAGTGTCGACAATGCCGAAGTCGAGCATGAGACCCTCCCGCGCTTGTCCTTCACCGGAGCGCCGCGTCCGCGTGCCCGCGATTCTACCAGAAGCCCGGCGCCGTCTCGCACTCCCGGCGCGATGGCGATATAATCCGGGGCCAAGCACCGAAGAGAAAGCGATCCGGTGGGAGGTTTTCCAATGTACCGACTTCGAACGCTCCTGGTCATACCGGCTACTCTGCTTGTCGGCGCGCTCATCGCCGCCGCATGCTCCAGCGGAGAAGAATCCGCCGGCGGCGCGGGCGACACCGCCCCGCCTGCCGCCGCCGCGGCCGGGTCCGGAGGCTCCGCCGCCGAAGCCGCGGCCGGCGGGGCGGCCCTGCAACAGCGGTTCCAGCAACACGTCGAGCTCAGCATCACCTTCACCAGCCCCGTCTTCCACGCGAAGAGGCGGATCCCCATCAAGGCCACCTGTATCGGTGGCAAAGTCGACCGGTCGGGCCAGTCCGACAAGGCCGGCGAGATGTTCGCCCGGGGCAAGCTGACCGGCTCGGACGCTCAGAACTTGTCGCCGCCACTCGACTGGGCGGACGTCCCGGAGGGGACGCAGAGTTTCGCGGTGATCGTTCACAGCACCGAGTCGCAGGCCTCGGACGAGCTCTGGATCCACTGGCTGATCTGGAACCTGCCGGCCGACCTGACCGGGCTCGAAGAGGGCATCGAGGAGCTGGAGACTTTGGAGAACGGCGCCAGGCAGGGGCTCAACGGCGCCGGCGTAGTCGGGTATCTCGGACCCTGCCCGCCGCCCCTCATCAGCAGACATGCATCCGTACCCGGAGGCGGCTCCAATCCCAAGCAGGAGATCGAGAAGTACAATTTCGAGGTCTACGCGCTGGACACGGTGCTCGATCTGGCTCCCGGAGCGACCCGACAACAGCTACTCGAGGCGATGGAGGGTCACATCCTGGGCGCCGGCGAGCTGATCGGCGAACGCCAGGGCCCGCTGAAGCTGCAGCTCTCGCCGGGCGGCGTCTAAACTGAAGCCGATCTCCCATGTCGGAGCGGTTACCGCCGCGCGCTGCGGCGGGCTGACCGCAGCCGCCGCACGCGCTCATGGAACACCGTAGTCCTCCGCAAGCGGGACGGCTTCTACGTCCCCTGGCCGCAGCCCGCAAAGCTCCCGGACGGCCGGCTGACGGTGGGGATCACCGAGTCTCCGGCCAGCCAGCACCCTGCCGTCGGCCTTCTGGGCGACTGGATGGTGCTGGAGTCCCGGGACGAGGGGCGGACGTGGTCCGCGACGGACGACCCCGGCGTCCCCCAGGGCTGGCCCGGCGCCACGACCCGCGAGAAGGAAGACCGTTTCGCCGCGGTGATGCCCGACGGCAGCTACCTTTGCGCCGGCGCGACCGCGTGGGAGCTGTGGCCGGTCGAGCGGCTCCGTGACGTCAACGAGCGGCTTGGACGCTACGCCAAGGTCGGGGTCACCGTCGACGGCGAGGGGAAGATTCTCGTCGGAGGGCAGAAGCTGTTCGCACAGCGTTCGACCGACGGCGGCCATACGTGGAGCCGACGCGAGTGGACCGTGCCCGGGTTCAGATACCTCCTGTCGTTCAGCCGCGGGACGCAGCTCGCCGACGGCACGGTGCTCGTTCCCGTCTACGGCACCGACACTTCGGGAGAGGACGGCTGGCACGACAGAGACGAGCGAACCTACGTGTGGCGCTCAGCGGACGCGGGCGTCACGTGGCGGCTGCATCCTCTGGGGACCGGCGCCCGGGGAGTGCACGACAACGAGACAGCGTTCCTGGAGGTGTCGCCCGGCCGCGTCATGGCCATGTCGCGCACGCAGCCGAAGGACCACGACGAGGCCTACATGGTGCAGCGATGGTCAGAGGACGGCGGCGTCACCTGGTCGCTGCCGCTTCGTACCGAGATCTGGGGCTACCCGCCTCACCTGCTGGCGCTGCGGGACGGCCGCATCCTGTGCACCTACGGCTACCGCAAGGACCCGATGGGCATCCGCGCGGCATTCAGCCACGACGGCGGCGAGAGCTGGGACACGGACAACACCGTCGTGCTGCGGTCCGACGGCGGCACGGCCAGCCAGCTCAATCCCAACCCGGCCGGCGGCGCGGCCGACGTCGGATACCCGATATCGGTGGATCTCGACGGCGGCGGCGTCTTCACCGCCTACTACATCACGCTGTCCGACGGCGTCACCCACTCCGCCGCGACGATCTGGGACCCGTAGCACCCTCTTTCGCTACGGCACCGTATTCTCAAACAACCAATCCCCAGGGAGGTAACCAATGCGACCCAACATAATCAGAGAAAAGCTGAACGCCGGCGAGCCGACTCTCGGCACGCAGGTGGCGTCGCCGTGGCCAAGCGTCGTGGAGTTGATCGGCCACTCCGGCTGCTTCGACTACGTCGAGTTCCAGGGCGAGTACACCGCCTACGACCTGCCGATGCTCGACGAGCTCGGGCGTGCCGTGGACCGGTTCGACGGCTTCTCGGCCATGCTCAAAGTCGACCAGGAGCCGCGGACGTTCCTGGCGCAGCGCGGCATCGGCTCCGGGTTCCAGAGCATCAACTTCGCCGACGTCCGAAACGCCGACGAGGCGAGGGAGTGTGTCTCCGCCGTGCGCGCCGAGACGCCGGAGACGGGCGGCAGGTACGGGGCGGCCGCCCGCAGGTTCGCCCGGTTCATCCTCGACGGCGCCAGCCCGGAGTACGTGCAGGCGCTGGAGGACGTCGTCGTCGTGCTGATGATCGAGAAGCGGGAGGCCGTCGAGAGCCTCGAGGAGATCCTGGCCGTCCCCGGCGTCGACATGGTGATTTTCGGCGGGAGCGACTACTCGATGAGCATCGGCAAGCCGGGCGAGGCGCGGGGCCCCGAGATCACGAAGGTGCGCGACCACGTGTACAGCACCGCGCTCGAGATGGGCGTACAGCCGCGCGCCGAGCTCCGGACCGTCGACGACGCCGGGCCTCTCCTCGATCTGGGCGTCCGCCACTTCAGCATCGGGTCCGACCTGCTGATCCTCCACTCATGGTGGCAGGAAAACTCCAAGGCGATGCGCGACATGGTCGCCCGCGCCTAGCATCCTACCTCGGAGACCCACCAAACACCCCCGCCAATCAGAAAACCCCCTCTCCCGTCGACGGGAGAGGGCCGGGTACAACCGTCATTCCCGCTGAACAACCGTCATTCCCGCGAAGGCGGGAATCCATCCCCGACAAAGTGCGGTACGACGACACCGGAAGCAGTCCGTCATGCCGGTCGGCCCAATCAGGTGGGGAACCTAGCTCTACCCCACGTCCTCGCGGCCCTATCCCCTACTCGCCCGACAGAACGAAGCTCGACGACGGCAGGAACGGGTTGTCCGCAGGCTGCTTGCCGCCGTAGAACCACGTAACCGGCAGTATCTTCAGCCGCTGGCCCTTCTCCACCTTGTACTCCGCCCTGGTCTCGTGCTCCGAGTACCGGGAGCACCCGTACTGGACGAAGACCCTGTCGCCCATGACGTTGACCCTCGGGTACGTGATGCGCCAGTCCCATGAGCTGTCGTCCGTCGTGAGTGAGAGGATGTGCTCCACCTCCCGCTCCGCGGCCGGCATGCCGGGCTCGAAGTCGTACTCGGCCGGGCGAACGGGCCGGATCGGCCCCGGCTCCACGCGCGTCTCCTCGTGCCACGACTCGACGTTCTGGAAGAACTCCCACACGCTGCCCCCGTTGCGGCTGACGGCGCCCGACAGGCGCGAGCGCGTGTACCCCCGCTTGATCTCCTCCTCGCTGTGCTGGTTCCAGACGACCAGCAGATGGCCCGGGTGCGGCAGCGACGCGACGTAGGCCGGGGTCGTGCTCGCCGCCAGGCTGGTCGGCTTGGGACGGCTCCAGGTCGTGCCGTCGTCGGCCGACCAGGCCTGGTAGAGGCGTCCCAGTCCCGTGCGCAGCATCATCAGCAGGCGGCCGGGCGCCACTTCGGCGACGCTCGCCTCGTTGACGAAGGTGAACATGGCGCTCCAATCCAGGGCTATCAGCAGCTCGCCGTCCTCGTTGCGGCGCCACGTCCGCCCTTCGTCGTCCGAGTAGGCGACGTATACGGCCGTGAAGCGCGGGTCGGAGTAGTGCCCGCTCACCGGCGCCCACTGGCCGTTGATCAGCTTGCCCCACATCGTGGGAAGCCGGTCGGCGGCGTCCCGCTCCTTGCCCAGCGCCACGTAGCACGGAACGATGATCCGGCCCGAAGACGTGCGCATCACCACGTCCGTGCTGACAACGTACGTGCCCGTCCCCGGCGGCGTCGCCCGGACGGGAGACGACCACGTCTCGCCCCCGTCTTCGGAACGCCAGAACAGCACGTGCCCGTCTCCAGGCGGCCTTGGATTAGCCACCAGGCCGACCTTGTTGTCGGACAGGCTGAGGAGCGACATGGCGCCCTCGCCGAGCGGCGCGCCGTCGGCGTCCCTGCGCTCCGACGGCTCCGACCACGTCAGGCCGCCGTCTTCCGACGTCCGGAACCCGTCGTCGGCCACGGAGAGTATCCGTCCGTCCTCGAGCTGGGCGTAGTAGTTGCCCTTGGGATCGTCGTCCATCGCGATCATTTCGTCCGGCCGAGTCATCGGTACGTTGCTCAAGGCATATCCTCCTGCCAACGGCCGCTCGCGGTGCGGCGTCGAACTTCGCGCCCCAGCATAGTCGCATCCAGCTACCCCAGTCCAGACGCCGGGCTCCTGAACACGCCCGCCCGCGCAACTGTTCAGACTTGAGTGGATCTCTCGAAGAGCCGCCGCATCTCTCCGTCATACCCGCGAAGGCGGGTATCCAGGGGCGGGGTATTCCCCTCACCGACTCTGAACACTTGCGGGGCCGCCCAAATCCCCCACCTGACATTGTTGAGAGCTGTTTCGTGTGCTTTCAGGGGTGTCCGGGTGTCGACTTGGGGTGACGCATGACATGATCAGGCATCGGAGAGGGTCTCGGGTGCCGTCTTTGAGGGTATCGGCAGCGGTTCGCTGCCAATTATGGCTGTTGTCAGGCCGAAGAAGGCATGGCCCGGCCTGGCAACTCGGCAGAGTCGCCTACAAACCGATGCTCCAGGCAGGGTCGCCTATGCCCGATACGGCTCGGCAGCCAGCGCCAATATCCTCAGCCGCGCCCTGAGCAGCAACTCGTATGAGGGATGGCCACGGGCAAGACGGATGATCAACCTCCTGGCGTGACGCACCACACGGCCCGGTAGGGCGATCAGGGCGAAGCGCACCGCCTTGAGACGCTTGCCCACCCACTGTCCGCCCAACACCAGCCGCTTCATGGCAGAGTTCAAGTTGAAGGCCAGCACCGATATAGCCCACCATGCTGCGTTGGCTCCGAACAGCCTCGACGGAAGCCTGCCCCCGGCAAGGTCACTCTTGAGGACGCCGTGGACCTCCTCGCCCTTGCCACATCTCTGCCTCGACCACCAGATCAACTCGTCCCCCGCAATGCTCCGGTTGGTCACCACTCCGAAGACCTTGTACCAGCCTCTGTTGGACAGCTCCATCGCGGGGAACGGAAGCTCCATCTGCCCCTCCATTCCCGGCAGAGGCTGTTCGATCAACCGCTCCCTGGTAGCTATGAACCGATACTCAGGGCTGTTTTTGGAGTGCCCTATCCATTTGGGCACGAAGTTCACATCAGCCCACTGCTGACCCGTGTCCACACGATGCTCCCCAACCTTGCGGTACAGCGTCTGCCAGTCTTGCTCGGCGACCTCGGACACCGCTCGGCGGAACTCTGCCGTCACGTCAACCCCAACCGCGAACTCGATCACCCCGAAGCGCTCGGCTCTACCCTCCGCGCAGTACCGCAGCAACTCTTGCTGGTACCCCGCCGTGTCAGACCGCAGCATCACCTTTTCCACCCCCGCAGGCAGACGGCCCAGCGCTTCAATCAACACTCGCAACTGCTGATGGCCCGCAGGTACGTTGCCGTCCCGAAACTCTGAATGCACAATCTGGTCGGCCTCTGCCCAGTAGGTGGTCAGCGGCTGGTAGGCCCTGTACCCCTTGTAGCTGTGGAGCGCCTCCTGCTTGCGCGTCTCCACCAGTGTGGCATCCATGTCCAGTGTGGCCTCGGTCTGAGGCGAACGGCTCTGCACGAAGCCCACCAGGTCGGCGTTGACCTTCCCCAGACCCTGTAGCGCTTCGTTGGGAGCCGCTATGAACGCCCTGTGAGCTTCCCGCTTCGACTCCTCGTCCATGTCGTGGAACCCCTCCAAGTACCGGAACACCGCCGACTCCGACGGCACACTCCGACGACGCCCAACTCGCCATCTCTTCTCCAACGCCCTGCGCTCGCTGAGACGCATACCACAGGTTTCGAACTCTCGAAGTATCCTGCACAACCCTCTGTCCTTCTCAAGGAGATCAAGGTCGGACACCGACTCGCCGCCTGCCAAGTTCAGCAGCATCAGCGACGTGATTATCTGGCTGTCCGTCCAGCCCTGACCTCTCTCCCGCAGTCTCACGTGGCGCTCTACCGATGACCTCAAACCCGCTGCGGCCATCAACTCCACGTACGTCATCAGGCCGGACAGCCCCGTCATACCTGTCGAGCCCTTCTCCTGCTCGTACTGGAATGCCAGTAAGCCTTGCTTCATAATAGCTGCACCTCGTTGGTGATCGTTTCTCTTGGTCAAGAAACATCTTAGCCCCCTTCGTGGCGGGTGCCAACGAGGTCTTCCTCTTATCTAGGTGGGGAATCTGGGGCCGCCAGCCGGGTTGCGATTGCAGCACATCTGTGCTATTTTCCCCGCGTGGAAACTGCATCCATCTTCATTCCCCATCCCCTTTCTCGGCAGGCCCGACTCGGAACACGGCTTGTGACTTCGTACCACGGTGTCCCCACTCAGATAGCGCGAGCGCTACACCGGGTGTCCCATCTACCGGCCAGGTGTTCCACCCGCCAGATACAAACGGAACGAATGGTACAGTTTTTGGCGGAAAAAGCGGCCGGCGGCCTTGACGCACTCTCGCGACCGTTCGCCTCAGCAAGTCTGAACAGTCACCGAGGAGGCCGACCGTGGACACGAAGGGCCGGCCCGTGTTCAAATACGCGCGGGCGGCAAGCCCGCCGCGAGCCGGCGGACCGCCGTCCCGACGCTGACGCGTACGGAATCAGACGAGAGACGCCCAAGAGGAGATACCAATGAAGTTCGGTCTGTTCATGATGCCGCTCCACCCGCCCGGGAGGCCCCCGGCCGAGACCTACGACGAGGACCTGGAATTGGTCCGAAGGGCCGACCGACTCGGCTTCTCCGAAATCTGGATCGGCGAGCACATGATGCTCCCTTGGGAGAACATGCCTACGCCGGAGCTATTCATCGCCCGCGCGCTGGGCGAGACCGAGCAGATCTCATTCGGGACCGGCGTCGTCCTGCTCCACTTCCACGACCCGGTGCAGGTCGCGCACCGCATCGCCATGCTCGACCACATGGCCAAGGGGCGGTTCATGTTCGGCATCGGCTCCGGCGGCACGCCCAGCGACGCCGAGATGCTGCGCATAGACCCGGACGCCGGGGCGCAGCGGGACCGCATGATGGAGAGCATCGACCTGATCCTGAGCATCTGGGAGAACGGCCCGCAGGACTTCGACGGCCAATTCTACAGCACGCGCAAGCCGCAGGACCGCCCGGAGATGGAGGTCGCCTTCCACCTGCGGCCCTACCAGCAGCCGCACCCGCCGATCGCGGTCGCCGGGGCCAGCGTCCGGTCGTCGACGCTGGAGATGGCGGGCGAACGCGGATGGATTCCGCTGAGCGCCAGCCTCGTCCACGCGTCGCAGCTTGGGGCCAACTGGGAGTCGATCTCGGCGGGCGCCGCGCGCGGCGCCCGCACGCCGTCCCGTACCGATTGGCGCATCGCCAAGCAGGTATACGTCGCCGAGACTACCGAGCAGGCACGCAAGGAGGCCATGCAGGGCGCGTTGGCCCGCGACTTCTCCGACTACTGGATGAAACTGATAGGCAACAGCCCGCGCGGCGTCGGCACCTTCAAGTACGACCCGGACATCCCGGACGAGGACGTGACGCCGGACTACATGCTCGACAACTACTGGATCGTCGGCGACCCCGACTACTGCGTGGAGAAGGTCCGGGAGATGCACGACCAGTCGGGCGGCTTCGGCACCCTGCTCGTCCAGACCGACGACTGGGGCAACGGCAACGAGCAATTCTACCGCTCCATGGAGCTCCTGGCGACCGAGGTCCTGCCCGCCGTCGAAGACCTGTAGCCGCAGGCAACGCCGGGACACCCCGGTTTCGACTCCGCCGAGCTTGGTGCAGGCAGGACCCAATCAGGTCAGGCGTCGGTCTCAGCGTGGCCTCAGCGGGGCAAGTACCACATAGGCTACGAGAAGCTCCTGGCCGACGAGGAATCGCTCATCAACAGACGCGGCCCCGGGGCGTGACGCCAGGGCGGCCGGCCGCGCTCGAGATGCGGTAGCATAGCCCGCAGGCCTACGGCCCGAGCCTGCGAAGCGACCGCCGGGATGACGACTCAGGAGAACGCCATGAAACCCCCACTTTCGATTACCGAGCCGACCCGCATCCGGCCGTCCGACGTCGCCGAGCGGCTGGGAACGCCCCCGTGGAGCGAGGCCGTGGTGGACGACGGCCGGAACTGGGCGATGCTCAGCGCCGATCCGCCGGGCCACCGCACGAAGCCGCACAGCCATGAGGACTTCAACGAGTGGTGGGTCGTCGTGGGCGGCGAGCTACTGTGGCGGATCGGGTCACGCCCGCCGTTCCACGCCTCGGCGGGGGACATAGCCTTCTGTCCAGCCGGCGTCGTCCACTCGATAGAGACGGTTGGAGACGGCCCCTCGCTCAGGATCGCGGTTGTTCCGCGGCCGGCGTCGGCCGCGCCTGATGGCGAACACGTAAGGACCCCCGTCGATCCGGAGGGCCCGCCGAATATGCTCCACACGACGGTCGAAGGGATGCTGGCGCGTTTCGGCCCGCCGATGTGGACTGAGCCCGTCGTGCTGGACGAGCGCAACAAGGCCGGCTTCATACACTACGGCCCTGGCATGAGCAGCAACCCGCACTGGCATCCCGGCCTCGACGAGTGGTGGGTCGTGCTCAAGGGAGAGCTCCGATGGCAGACCGGCACGGGGCGCCCGCCGATCGAAGCGCGGCAGGGAGACATCGTCTTCGTGCCGGAGGGGCTCAAGCACGGGATCACCAGCGTCGGAGACGAGACTACCGTTCGACTCGCGGTGACGCCGACGGACATGCCCCACATCTACACCGAAGGCGACGCGGAGGCCCCGCCGCCGCGAGACTAGCGAGCGCGCCCCCCGTGGCGGCCACCCCCGAGCCCATTCGCGGTGCCGGCGCACACAGCCCATTCGCTCTGAGTGCCCCACCGCCTTGGGCGAACACAGCCCGTTCGCGCTGAGTGCCCCACCGCCTTGGGCGAACACGACCCGTTCGCGCTGAGTGCCCCGCCGCTTTGGGCGCACACAGCCCGTTCGCGCTGAGTGCCCCACCGCTTTGGGCGAACACAACCCGTTCGCGCTGAGTGCCCCGCCGCTTTGGGCGGGGTGTATCGAAGCGCCCACGGCGACCGGTATGGAGTGCGTCGGCGGGGGTGGAGCGTCGAGTCGGAGGAGTGCGCGCGCCCCTCGATACGCGCCGCTGAAGCAGCGGCACTACTCGGGGTGAACGGGGTTGTGTGGGGCGGTACCTCGGGGTGAGCAGCGCTGTGATAGGCGATCCTCGGGATCGGTCGCGGTATGAGACGCCACCCCGGGGTGAGCAGGTCGTTCGAATCCTCAAATCGTCAGGGACAAACGCCTGCCGAAGGTCGTGACGGGAGGGCGTGTTGCGGTTATAATCCCGACGCGGAGGAGAAGCGAGGAGGGCGTCCGGGTTGAGCGAATTTCTCGGGTCCATCGCGGCGATCGTGGCTTCCATGGCGGTCGCCTACGTCCTCGGCGCGTTCCCCATGGCGGGCTGGCTCGGCCGCCGCCGCGGGATCGACATCTACTCCGCCGGCACGGGGCTGGCCGGCGCGGCCAACGTCATGAGATCGGTTGGCCGCATCGAGGGCGTCCTCGTGCTGATATGGGACCTGACCAAGGGCGGCCTCGCCGTCCTTGCCGGCTGGTGGATGGGCGCCGACGGAGCGCAGGTGCTGTTCCCGGTTGGCGCCGTACTCATGGGCCACTGGGGCTCGGTCTTCAGCGGCTTTCGAGGCGGCGACGGGATGGGGACCCTGGGTGGCTGCATCATCGCGCTGTTCCCGGTCACCGGCATCGTCGCCGTGTTCGTCGCCATGCTCGTGTCCCTGGGCGGGCAGCGAATGCCCTACTCTTCACTCCTCGGCATCGTCTTCGGCTACGGCACGCTGGCGGTGCTGAACCTCACCCCGGAGCTGAACCTTGCCCAGGACGGCGACATGGCGTTGACCGTAGGAATCGGCGGATTCGCCGGACTGGTGCTCGCGCGGGCCATCCGCGGCCACATCAGGAGACGGGACTCCGGCGACATGGAAGCGCTCGACGACTCGGCCGGCACTTCCGAGGACTCGCGTTAGCGGCCGGCGCCACCGGCGGCGCTATCCCAGGAGACGCAGGTGGTCGTCCTGACAACCCCCTTCTTGGTGTGAATGGAGTCGGTAACGAAGTTGCTGATCTGCCCGAGGTCGCTACCTTCCAGCACGACGACGACATCGTAGGGGCCGGTGACGCGGACCGCGTCCCTGACGCCTCGTGTCGAGGTCAGAGCGTCCACCAGACTCCTGGACTGGCCGGCACCCATCTCGATCAGTACGTAAGCGCGAACCAAGGATCACCTCCGCTCCCGCAGCAGGCCGGGCGTTAAGAATAACCGGATACCCACGATCGGGCAACCCGACGCGCAGGCCCAGCCCACCCAGATTCCCCACGTGATTGGGCCGGCCGGCGTGACGGACTGCTTACGGTGTCATGGTGGCGCACCTTGTCGTGGATGGATTCCCGCGTTCGGAGAACTTTGCACAACCGTCATTCCCGCGCAGGCGGGAATCCAGGTTTGGGGGTTCCCCGCTAGAAATGCTAGCCATCTCCGCCACGCTGTCCCCCACAGGGGGAGTTGCGCAAAGGTCTCCGTTCGCGGGAATGACGGAGGTGCGGGATTGGCCCGCCCACGTCGTTTGTATCGAAAGGGGCGTCTGTGATAGGATTTGGCCGCACCACTCCACTCTTGAGGGTTCTATGGCGAATAGCAGATGGACCTTCATCACGAATCACGGGCTGGTACTCAGCTACATCTTCCACAACCCGAGCCACACCGCGCGGGAGATCGCCGTCAACGTCGGGATCACGGAGCGGACCGCCCACAAGATGATCTCCGACCTTGAAGAGGCGGGATACACCAAGAGGCGTAAGAGCGGCAGGCGGAACCTCTACGAGGTCGATCCCGAACTGCCTCTACGCCACCATTCGAAGAACGACATCCTGGTCTCCAACCTGCTCGCCGCCCTGACGTCCGAGCCCTCCGTCCAGGCACCGTAGCGGGCTTCGCAGCTTGCTCGCCCCCAGACCTCTCCCCTCCACTCAGCCCGCCACCCCGACATGGCGCCGCTGCGATACAATGGCGTCGACGTCACGACCGCCGACACCGCTATTGCCATGCAGACTATCAAACGCCTACACGACCTGCAACGGATAGACCTGAAGGTCGACGAGCTCGAGGGTGTCTTGGCCGATGTGCGCGCCCGGCTGGAAGATGACTCCGCGGTCACCTCGGCGGCCGCAAGACTGACCGCTCTCTCGAAGGCGCTGGACGAGGTCGGCGCCGGACGCCGGGCGGCCGAGCGAGAGATCGCAGAGACGCAGGAGCGGCTGAAGAGCATCGAAAAGAAGCTCTACGGCGGCGCGATCACCAGCCTGGACGAGATGACCGCCGCGGAGGAGGAGCGGAAATTCGTCGTCCAGCAGCTCGGGGAGCAGGAGGACAATCTCCTCGATCTGATGGTCCAGACGGAGGACGGCGAAAGCGCCCGGAGCGCGGCGCGGGAGGCGCTGTCCGAGTTGGAGTCGGGCTGGCCGGCGGAGCAGGCACAGCTCCGGGAGTCGGAACAGCGGACGGCCGCCGAGCTGGACGAACGGCGCCGGCAGCGGGACGACATGGTCCCTGAGATATCGGCCGACCTGATAGCCCTCTACGAATTGTTGCGCAAGACCACCAACGGCAGCCCCGTCGCCAGGGTCGAGCGCGGCATGTGTCAGGGCTGCAGACTGACGCTGTCGACTATGGAGCTGCAGCGCGCCCGCACGTCGCGCACCCCTGTCAGATGCAGCAGCTGTAAGCGCATACTCTACCTGTCCTGATCCAGCGATGCGCGCCATCGGTTTCTTCTATCTGGGCGCTCGAAACGGGGACTCCCTTCCGGTGCTGCGGCAACAGTTCGCAGACTTCTGCGACCTCAACTTCCACCAACCGGTGAACACCTTCGCCGCCGACGGAGAGGCCGCCCCCAGAGAGACGCCCGAGTACCGCCGGATGATCGAGTACATGCGCGACTCGGGCAGCGAGTTCCT